>CAVORD010000001.1:0-2148961 GCA_963698535.1 uncultured Bacteroidales bacterium
AACCGCCAGCGGTACATTTAACTATACTATACCTCTGACGGGTGGTTGCGGTACAGTCAATGCTACGGGTACTATCACTGTAACACCGAACAACACCGTTACAGCAGCCAGTGCCACACCAACACTCTGTATCAGCACCCTTCTTACACCTATCACTCACACCACCACGGGAGCGACAGGCATAGGAGCAGCAGCAGGACTGCCGGCAGGCGTTACAGCACTGTGGGCCGGTAATACAATTACTATCAGCGGCACACCAACCGCCAGCGGTACATTTAACTATACTATACCTCTGACAGGAGGTTGCGGCACAGTCAATGCTACGGGTACTATCACTGTAACACCAAACAACACTGTTACAGCAGCGAGTGCCACACCAACACTCTGTATCAGCACCCTTCTTACACCTATCACTCACACCACCACGGGAGCGACAGGCATAGGAGCAGCAGCAGGACTACCTGCAGGCGTTACAGCACTGTGGGCCGGTAACACAATAACTATCAGCGGCACACCAACAGCCAGCGGTACATTTAACTATACCATACCTCTGACGGGTGGTTGCGGCACAGTCAATGCTACGGGTACGATCACTGTAACACCAAACAACACCGTTACAGCAGCGAGTGCCACACCAACACTCTGTATCAGCACCCTTCTTACACCTATCACTCACACCACCACGGGAGCGACAGGCATAGGAGCAGCAGCAGGACTGCCTGCAGGCGTTACAGCACTGTGGGCCGGTAATACAATTACTATCAGCGGCACACCAACAGCCAGCGGTACATTTAACTATACTATACCTCTGACAGGTGGTTGCGGAACAGTCAATGCTACGGGTACTATCACTGTAACACCAAACAACACCGTTACAGCAGCGAGTGCCACACCAACACTCTGTATCAGCACCCTTCTTACACCTATCACTCACACCACAACGGGAGCGACAGGCATAGGAGCAGCAGCAGGACTGCCGGCAGGCGTTACAGCACTGTGGGCCGGTAACACAATTACTATCAGCGGCACACCAACAGCCAGCGGTACATTTAACTATACCATACCTCTGACAGGAGGTTGCGGCACAGTCAATGCTACGGGTACTATCACTGTAACACCAAACAACACCGTTACAGCAGCGAGTGCCACACCAACACTCTGTATCAGCACCCTTCTTACACCTATCACTCACACCACCACGGGAGCGACAGGCATAGGAGCAGCAGCAGGACTACCTGCAGGCGTTACAGCACTGTGGGCCGGTAACACAATAACTATCAGCGGCACACCAACAGCCAGCGGTACATTTAACTATACCATACCTCTGACGGGAGGCTGCGGAACAGTCAATGCTACGGGTACTATCACTGTAACACCAAACAACACCGTTACAGCAGCGAGTGCCACACCAACACTCTGTATCAGCACCCTTCTTACACCTATCACTCACACTACAACGGGAGCGACAGGCATAGGAGCAGCAGCAGGACTGCCGGCAGGCGTTACAGCACTGTGGGCCGGTAACACAATTACTATCAGCGGCACACCAACAGCCAGCGGTACATTTAACTATACCATACCTCTGACGGGAGGTTGCGGAACAGTCAATGCTACGGGTACTATCACTGTAACACCAAACAACACCGTTACAGCAGCGAGTGCCACACCAACACTCTGTATCAGCACCCTTCTTACACCTATCACTCACACCACAACGGGAGCGACAGGCATAGGAGCAGCAGCAGGACTACCTGCAGGCGTTACAGCACTGTGGGCCGGTAACACAATTACTATCAGCGGCACACCAACAGCCAGCGGTACATTCAACTATACTATACCTCTGACAGGAGGCTGCGGCACAGTCAATGCTACGGGTACTATCACTGTAACACCAAACAACACCGTTACAGCAGCGAGTGCCACACCAACACTCTGTATCAGCACCCTTCTTACACCTATCACTCACACCACAACGGGAGCGACAGGCATAGGAGCAGCAGCAGGACTACCTGCAGGCGTTACAGCACTGTGGGCCGGTAACACAATAACTATCAGCGGCACACCAACAGCCAGCGGTACATTTAACTATACCATACCTCTGACGGGAGGTTGCGGCACAGTCAATGCTACGGGTACTATCACTGTAACACCAAACAACACCGTTACAGCAGCGAGTGCCACACCAACACTCTGTATCAGCACCCTTCTTACACCTATCACTCACACCACCACGGGAGCGACAGGCATAGGAGCAGCAGCAGGACTACCTGCAGGCGTTACAGCACTGTGGGCCGGTAATACAATTACTATCAGCGGCACACCAACAGCCAGCGGTACATTCAACTATACTATACCTCTGACAGGCGGTTGCGGCACAGTCAATGCTACGGGTACTATCACTGTAACACCAAACAACACCGTTACAGCAGCGAGTGCCACACCAACACTCTGTATCAGCACCCTTCTTACACCTATCACTCACACCACCACGGGAGCGACAGGCATAGGAGCAGCAGCAGGACTACCTGCAGGCGTTACAGCACTGTGGGCCGGTAACACAATTACTATCAGCGGCACACCAACAGCCAGCGGTACATTTAACTATACTATACCTCTGACGGGTGGTTGCGGCACAGTCAATGCTACGGGTACTATCACTGTAACACCAAACAACACCGTTACAGCAGCGAGTGCCACACCAACACTCTGTATCAGCACCCTTCTTACACCTATCACTCACACCACCACGGGAGCGACAGGCATAGGAGCAGCAGCAGGACTACCGGCAGGCGTTACAGCACTGTGGGCCGGTAACACAATTACTATCAGCGGCACACCAACAGCCAGCGGTACATTTAACTATACTATACCTCTGACAGGAGGCTGCGGCACAGTCAATGCTACGGGTACTATCACTGTAACACCAAACAACACCGTTACAGCAGCGAGTGCCACACCAACACTCTGTATCAGCACCCTTCTTACACCTATCACTCACACCACCACGGGAGCGACAGGCATAGGAGCAGCAGCAGGACTGCCGGCAGGCGTTACAGCACTGTGGGCCGGTAACACAATTACTATCAGCGGCACACCAACAGCCAGCGGTACATTTAACTATACCATACCTCTGACGGGTGGTTGCGGCACAGTCAATGCTACGGGTACTATCACTGTAACACCGAACAACACCGTTACAGCAGCGAGTGCCACACCAACACTCTGTATCAGCACCCTTCTTACACCTATCACTCACACCACCACGGGAGCGACAGGCATAGGAGCAGCAGCAGGACTACCTGCAGGCGTTACAGCACTGTGGGCCGGTAACACAATTACTATCAGCGGCACACCAACAGCCAGCGGTACATTTAACTATACTATACCTCTGACGGGTGGTTGCGGCACAGTCAATGCTACGGGTACTATCACTGTAACACCAAACAACACCGTTACAGCAGCGAGTGCCACACCAACACTCTGTATCAGCACCCTTCTTACACCTATCACTCACACCACCACGGGAGCGACAGGCATAGGAGCAGCAGCAGGACTACCTGCAGGCGTTACAGCACTGTGGGCCGGTAACACAATAACTATCAGCGGCACACCAACAGCCAGCGGTACATTTAACTATACTATACCTCTGACGGGTGGTTGCGGCACAGTCAATGCTACGGGTACTATCACTGTAACACCAAACAACACCGTTACAGCAGCGAGTGCCACACCAACACTCTGTATCAGCACCCTTCTTACACCTATCACTCACACCACAACGGGAGCGACAGGCATAGGAGCAGCAGCAGGACTACCTGCAGGCGTTACAGCACTGTGGGCCGGTAACACAATAACTATCAGCGGCACACCAACAGCCAGCGGTACATTTAACTATACTATACCTCTGACGGGTGGTTGCGGCACAGTCAATGCTACGGGTACTATCACTGTAACACCAAACAACACCGTTACAGCAGCGAGTGCCACACCAACACTCTGTATCAGCACCCTTCTTACACCTATCACTCACACCACCACGGGAGCGACAGGCATAGGAGCAGCAGCAGGACTACCTGCAGGCGTTACAGCACTGTGGGCCGGTAACACAATTACTATCAGCGGCACACCAACAGCCAGCGGTACATTTAACTATACCATACCTCTGACGGGTGGTTGCGGCACAGTCAATGCTACGGGTACTATCACTGTAACACCAAACAACACCGTTACAGCAGCGAGTGCCACACCAACACTCTGTATCAGCACCCTTCTTACACCTATCACTCACACCACCACGGGAGCGACAGGCATAGGAGCAGCAGCAGGACTACCTGCAGGCGTTACAGCACTGTGGGCCGGTAACACAATAACTATCAGCGGCACACCAACAGCCAGCGGTACATTTAACTATACCATACCTCTGACGGGAGGTTGCGGCACAGTCAATGCTACGGGTACTATCACTGTAACACCAAACAACACCGTTACAGCAGCGAGTGCCACACCAACACTCTGTATCAGCACCCTTCTTACACCTATCACTCACACCACCACGGGAGCGACAGGCATAGGAGCAGCAGCAGGACTACCTGCAGGCGTTACAGCACTGTGGGCCGGTAACACAATAACTATCAGCGGCACACCAACAGCCAGCGGTACATTTAACTATACCATACCTCTGACGGGAGGTTGCGGCACAGTCAATGCTACGGGTACTATCACTGTAACACCAAACAACACCGTTACAGCAGCGAGTGCCACACCAACACTCTGTATCAGCACCCTTCTTACACCTATCACTCACACCACCACGGGAGCGACAGGCATAGGAGCAGCAGCAGGACTACCTGCAGGCGTTACAGCACTGTGGGCCGGTAACACAATTACTATCAGCGGCACACCAACAGCCAGCGGTACATTTAACTATACCATACCTCTGACGGGTGGTTGCGGCACAGTCAATGCTACGGGTACTATCACTGTAACACCAAACAACACCGTTACAGCAGCGAGTGCCACACCAACACTCTGTATCAGCACCCTTCTTACACCTATCACTCACACCACCACGGGAGCGACAGGCATAGGAGCAGCAGCAGGACTACCTGCAGGCGTTACAGCACTGTGGGCCGGTAACACAATAACTATCAGCGGCACACCAACAGCCAGCGGTACATTTAACTATACTATACCTCTGACGGGCGGTTGCGGCACAGTCAATGCTACGGGTACTATCACTGTAACACCAAACAACACCGTTACAGCAGCGAGTGCCACACCAACACTCTGTATCAGCACCCTTCTTACACCTATCACTCACACCACCACGGGAGCGACAGGCATAGGAGCAGCAGCAGGACTACCTGCAGGCGTTACAGCACTGTGGGCCGGTAACACAATAACTATCAGCGGCACACCAACAGCCAGCGGTACATTTAACTATACCATACCTCTGACGGGTGGTTGCGGCACAGTCAATGCTACGGGTACTATCACTGTAACACCAAACAACACCGTTACAGCAGCGAGTGCCACACCAACACTCTGTATCAGCACCCTTCTTACACCTATCACTCACACCACAACGGGAGCGACAGGCATAGGAGCAGCAGCAGGACTACCTGCAGGCGTTACAGCACTGTGGGCCGGTAATACAATAACTATCAGCGGCACCCCAACAGCCAGCGGTACATTTAACTATACCATACCTCTGACAGGTGGTTGCGGCACAGTCAATGCTACGGGTACTATCACTGTAACACCAAACAACACCGTTACAGCAGCGAGTGCCACACCAACACTCTGTATCAGCACCCTTCTTACACCTATCACTCACACCACAACGGGAGCGACAGGCATAGGAGCAGCAGCAGGACTACCTGCAGGCGTTACAGCACTGTGGGCCGGTAACACAATAACTATCAGCGGCACACCAACAGCCAGCGGTACATTTAACTATACCATACCTCTGACGGGCGGTTGCGGCACAGTCAATGCTACGGGTACTATCACTGTAACACCAAACAACACCGTTACAGCAGCGAGTGCCACACCAACACTCTGTATCAGCACCCTTCTTACACCTATCACTCACACCACAACGGGAGCGACAGGCATAGGAGCAGCAGCAGGACTACCTGCAGGCGTTACAGCACTGTGGGCCGGTAATACGATCACTATCAGCGGCACCCCAACAGCCAGCGGTACATTTAACTATACCATACCTCTGACAGGAGGCTGCGGCACGGTCAATGCTACGGGTACTATCACTGTAACACCAAACAACACCGTTACAGCAGCGAGTGCCACACCAACACTCTGTATCAGCACCCTTCTTACACCTATCACTCACACTACCACGGGAGCGACAGGCATAGGAGCAGCAGCAGGACTACCTGCAGGCGTTACAGCACTGTGGGCCGGTAACACAATAACTATCAGCGGCACACCAACAGCCAGCGGTACATTTAACTATACTATACCTCTGACGGGTGGCTGCGGCACAGTCAATGCTACTGGTACTATCACTGTAACTCAATTGGCAACTGTGCAGTTTACATCTGGTTTAGTCTCAGAAGCTGAGGGTAATGCTAATCATCCGGCAACTGCTCCTCAATTAAGAGTTAGTGGAGGAGTCTTATGTGTTCCGGGATCTATAGTTATTAATCTGATACCAGGAACAGCAACGCCTGGATTGGACTATACACAAACAGTTAGTATTGTTAATATTCCGGCAGGAGATTATTCAGTAACCCCATTAGATATTGCAATCCCTGCAGCAACATTCACAGTTGTTGGGGACTTGCTTGTCGAACCTGATGAAACTGTAACACTTTCAATTGCCGGTCCGACTGGAGTTCTGGTAGGAGGTATTTCTTCATCCTCATACATTATCCTTAATGATGACCTGCTTAGTGTTCAATTTACATCTTCAAATTCAGGTGAAGCAGAGGGTAATGTTGCAAGACCTGTTCTGGATCCACAGCTTAGAGTGATTGGGGGAATCATTGCATCTTCTGTTACAGTTGATCTTTCAGTAGCACTTGGCACAGCTCAGGCTGCAGACTACACTCAAACCAATGCAACGATCACAATCCCGGCAGGTAATTACGTAGCAGGTATAAATATTCCAATACCATTGGCTGCATTGCAGATCAACGGAGACGCTATAATTGAGCCTGATGAGACACTATTCTTAAGTCTTGTAAATCCTGGAGGAATTACCATTGGAGCAACAAATACCAATACTTATACAATACAGAATGATGATGGTTTCTCAGTAACAATAACCAAAACAGATGTATTGTGCTTTGGTGGAGCAACAGGAACAGCAACGGCTACCGGAGCAGGAGGGACACCACCATATTCATATTCATGGAACACTGTCCCCGTACAAACAGGAGCCACGGCTACAGGTTTAACAGCTGGACCTTATACTGTTACAGTTACTGACTTTAATAGTTTTGTAACAACCGGTAATGTCACAATTAGTGAGCCTTTAGCTCCTCTGACAGTAACAACCAGCAAAGTGGATGTCATTTGTAATGGAGGATCCAATGGGTCAGCCACAGCCATTCCGGCTGGTGGTACAGGACCATATACCTATTCCTGGAATACTGTTCCTGTTCAAACAGGGATAACTGCAACAGGTTTAATTGCAGGCAACTATACTGTTACAGTTACTGATTTTAATGGTTGTATAAACAGTGCAAATGTGACGGTGAATGAACCTCCTGCAGTACCTGTACCAACAGCCAGTGTAACGATACAGCCGACCTGTGCAGTACCGACAGGAACGATAGTAGTAACAGCACCACTTGGAGCTATCTACGAATACAGTGTTGACGGCGGCGCATATCAGGCAGGAGTAACGTTTGCAGGTCTCGCACCGGGACCACATACAGTTACAGCCCGTCTTGCAGCCTCACCGACATGTATCTCAGCACCGACAGCTGCACTTACAGTTAATGCAGTACCGACAGCACCGGCCGTACCAACAGCCAGTGTAACGATACAGCCGACCTGTGCAGTACCGACAGGAACGATAGTAGTAACAGCACCACTTGGAGCTATCTACGAATACAGTGTTGACGGCGGCGCTTACCAGGCAGGAGTAACATTTGCAGGTCTCGCACCGGGACCACATACAGTTACAGCCCGTCTTGCAGCCTCACCGACATGTATATCAGCACCGACAGCTGCACTTACAGTAAATGCAGTACCGACAGCACCGGCCGTACCAACAGCCAGTGTAACGATACAGCCGACCTGTGCAGTACCGACAGGAACGATAGTAGTAACAGCACCACTTGGAGCTATCTACGAATACAGTGTTGACGGCGGCGCATATCAGGCAGGAGTAACGTTTGCAGGTCTCGCACCGGGACCACATACAGTTACCGCCCGTCTTGCAGCCTCACCAACATGTATATCAGCACCAACAGCTGCACTTACAGTAAATGCAGTACCAATAGCACCGGCCGTACCAACAGCCAGTGTAACGATACAGCCGACCTGTGCAGTACCGACAGGAACGATAGTAGTAACAGCACCACTTGGAGCTATCTACGAATACAGTGTTGACGGCGGCGCATATCAGGCAGGAGTAACGTTTGCAGGTCTCGCACCGGGACCACATACAGTTACAGCCCGTCTTGCAGCCTCACCAACATGTATATCAGCACCGACAGCTGCACTTACAGTTAATGCAGTACCGACAGCACCGGCCGTACCAACAGCCAGTGTAACGATACAGCCGACCTGTGCAGTACCGACAGGAACGATAGTAGTAACAGCACCACTTGGAGCTATCTACGAATACAGTGTTGACGGCGGCGCATATCAGGCAGGAGTAACGTTTGCAGGTCTCGCACCGGGACCACATACAGTTACAGCCCGTCTTGCAGCCTCACCGACATGTATCTCAGCACCGACAGCTGCACTTACAGTCAATGCAGTACCGACAGCACCTGCCGTACCAACAGCCAGTGTAACGATACAGCCGACCTGTGCAGTACCGACAGGAACGATAGTAGTAACAGCACCACTTGGACCTATCTACGAATACAGTGTTGACGGCGGCGCATATCAGGCAGGAGTAACGTTTGCAGGTCTCGCACCGGGACCACATACAGTTACAGCCCGTCTTGTGGCCTCACCAACATGTATCTCAGCACCGACAGCTGCACTTACAGTCAATGCAGTACCGTAGCACCGGCCGTACCAACAGCCAGTGTAACGATACAGCCGACCTGTGCAGTACCGACAGGAACGATAGTAGTAACAGCACCACTTGGAGCTATCTACGAATACAGTGTTGACGGCGGCGCATATCAGGCAGGAGTAACGTTTGCAGGTCTCGCACCGGGACCACATACAGTTACAGCCCGTCTTGCAGCCTCACCGACATGTATCTCAGCACCGACAGCTGCACTTACAGTCAATGCAGTACCGACAGCACCGGCCGTACCAACAGCCAGTGTAACGATACAGCCGACCTGTGCAGTACCGACAGGAACTATAGTAGTAACAGCACCACTTGGAGCTATCTACGAATACAGTGTTGACGGCGGCGCATATCAGGCAGGAGTAACGTTTGCAGGTCTCGCACCGGGACCACATACAGTTACAGCCCGTCTTGCAGCCTCACCGACATGTATCTCAGCACCGACAGCTGCACTTACAGTCAATGCAGTACCGACAGCACCGGCCGTACCAACAGCCAGTGTAACGATACAGCCAACCTGTGCATTACCGACAGGAACGATAGTAGTAACAGCACCACTTGGAGCTATCTACGAATACAGTGTTGACGGCGGCGCATATCAGGCAGGAGTAACTTTTGCAGGTCTCGCACCGGGACCACATACAGTTACAGCCCGTCTTGCAGCCTCACCAACATGTATCTCAGCACCGACAGCTGCACTTACAGTCAATGCAGTACCGACAGCACCGGCCGTACCAACAGCCAGTGTAACGATACAGCCGACCTGTGCAGTACCGACAGGAACGATAGTAGTAACAGCACCACTTGGAGCTATCTACGAATACAGTGTTGACGGCGGCGCATATCAGGCAGGAGTAACGTTTGCAGGTCTCGCACCGGGACCACATACAGTTACAGCCCGTCTTGCAGCCTCACCGACATGTATCTCAGCACCGACAGCTGCACTTACAGTCAATGCAGTACCGACAGCACCGGCCGTACCAACAGCCAGTGTAACGATACAGCCGACCTGTGCAGCACCGACAGGAACGATAGTAGTAACAGCACCACTTGGAGCTATCTACGAATACAGTGTTGACGGCGGCGCATATCAGGCAGGAGTAACGTTTGCAGGTCTCGCACCGGGACCACATACAGTTACAGCACGTCTTGTGGCCTCACCAACATGTATCTCAGCACCGACAGCTGCACTTACAGTCAATGCAGTACCGACAGCACCGGCCGTACCAACAGCCAGTGTAACGATACAGCCGACCTGTGCAGTACCGACAGGAACGATAGTAGTAACAGCACCACTTGGAGCTATCTACGAATACAGTGTTGACGGCGGCGCATATCAGGCAGGAGTAACGTTTGCAGGTCTCGCACCGGGACCACATACTGTCACAGCACGTCTTGTGGCCTCACCAACATGTATCTCAGCACCGACAGCTGCACTTACAGTCAATGCAGTACCGACAGCACCGGCCGTACCAACAGCCAGTGTAACGATACAGCCGACCTGTGCAGTACCGACAGGAACTATAGTAGTAACAGCACCACTTGGAGCTATCTACGAATACAGTGTTGACGGCGGCGCATATCAGGCAGGAGTAACGTTTGCAGGTCTCGCACCGGGACCACATACAGTTACAGCCCGTCTTGCAGCCTCACCGACATGTATCTCAGCACCGACAGCTGCACTTACAGTCAATGCAGTACCGACAGCACCGGCCGTACCAACAGCCAGTGTAACGATACAGCCGACCTGTGCAGTACCGACAGGAACGATAGTAGTAACAGCACCACTTGGAGCTATCTACGAATACAGTGTTGACGGCGGCGCATATCAGGCAGGAGTAACATTTGCAGGTCTCGCACCGGGACCACATACAGTTACAGCCCGTCTTGCAGCCTCACCGACATGTATATCGGCAGCTACTGCTCCGTTAACTGTTGATCCAGTGCTTGGCCGCACCGGCAGTACCGACAGTGGCAGGAGTAACTCAGCCTACTTGCGGCATACCTACAGGAACAATAGTATTCACTACCCAGGCAGGAGTTGAGTACAGTGTAGGAGCGGGTTATCAGGCAAGTGAAACCTTTACAGGCCTGATACCGGGTGTCTATACCTTAACTGTTAGAAGTACCGCTGATAATAGTTGTATTACACCTGCAGCATCGACTGTTACATTGATAGCTGCCGTTGCACCGGCGATACCAACTGTTTCAGGTGATAACCCAACCAACATGTGGTACACCAACAGGAACAATAGTGTTTACATACACAGGCGGGAGTTGAATACAGTGTAGGAGCAGGTTACCAGGCAAGTGAGACCTTTGCAGGTCTGACACCGGGTGTCTATACTTTAACTGTCAGGAGTACAGCTGACAATACCTGTATTACACCGGCAGCAGCTACTGTGACTATTGATCCGGTACCAGCAGTACCAGCCATACCAACAGCCAGTGTAACGATACAGCCGACCTGTGCAGTACCGACAGGAACGATAGTAGTAACAGCACCACTTGGAGCTATCTACGAATACAGTGTTGACGGCGGCGCTTACCAGGCAGGAGTAACATTTGCAGGTCTCGCACCGGGATCACATACTGTAACAGCACGTCTTGCAGCCTCACCGACATGTATATCGGCGGCTACTGCTCCGTTAACTGTTGATCCAGTGCTGGCTGCACCGGCAATACCGACAGTGGCAGGAGTAACTCAACCTACTTGTGGCATACCTACGGGAACAATAGTATTCACTACCCAGGCGGGAGTCGAGTACAGTGTAGGAGCGGGTTATCAGGCAAGTGAAACCTTTACAGGCCTGATACCGGGTGTATATACCTTAACTGTCAGAAGTATTGCTGACAATACCTGTATAACTCCAGCTGCCTCGACAGTAACTCTTACAGCAGCTGTGGCACCAGCGGTGCCAACAGTAGCCAGTACTTTACAGCCTACTTGTGGTACACCAACGGGAACGATAGTGTTCACAACACAGGCCGGAGTAGAGTACAGTGTAGGAGCAGGATATCAGGTAAGTGAGACCTTTGCAGGTCTGACACCGGGAGTCTATACCTTAAGTGTCAGAAGTATAGCTGATAATAGCTGTATTACACCGGCGGCAGCCACTGTTACAATTAATGCAGTGCCTGCGGCACCGGCAATACCAACTGTTTCAGGTGTAACTCAACCTACTTGTGGCACACCGACAGGAACAATAGTGTTCACAACACAGGCCGGAGTAGAGTATAGTGTAGGAGCAGGATACCAGGTAAGCGAGACCTTTGCGGGTCTGATACCGGGTGTCTACACCTTAACCGTCAGAAGTATAGCTGACAATACCTGTATAACACCAGCTGCAGCAACGGTAACCATTGATCCGGTGCCATCTTCACCAGCAGCGCCAACAGCAAGTGTAACTATTCAACCAACTTGTTCAGTTCCGACAGGAACAATTGTCGTAACCGCTCCGGTAGGTGCCCAATACGAATATAATATCGATGGTGGCTCATATCAGTCGGGAGTTACATTTGTGGGACTTCTGCCCGGACCGCATACACTTACGGCAAGGCTGATAGCTTCTCCTGCTTGTGTATCACCGGCATCTGCAGTTCTAACGGTTAATGCTGTGCCAGTAGCACCTGCTTCTCCAACTGCAAGTGTAACTACTCAGCCTTCCTGTTCAGTACCTACTGGTACGGTAGTGGTTACTGCTCCTCTTGGTGCAGCATATGAGTACAGTATTAACGGAGGTGCTTATCAGACCGGAGTAACGTTTGCAGGACTTGTTCCGGGAATTTATACTCTGAGAACTCGTTTGGTTGCTTCTCCAACCTGTATATCTGCACCCGGAGCTTCGCTTACAGTTAATGCTGCACCGGTGCCGCCAACTATTACGACAACAAAGGTTGACGTATTATGTAATGGTAATACCACAGGATCTGCTACAGCTACTGCTTCAGGCGGAACCGGACCTTATACATTCTCATGGAATACTTCTCCGGTTCAGACGACACCAACTGCTACAGGCTTAGCCGCAGGAACATATATTGTTACTGTCACAGATGCTTTGGGGTGTTCATCAACAAGATCAGTAACCATCGATCAGCCTGCAGCTCTGAGTATAAGTGCATCTGTAACCGATGCAACATGCCCGGGTGTAGCAAATGGAAATATAGTTCTGTCGATTTCGGGGGGAACATCTCCTTATACAACGCTTTGGGCGGATGGATTTACCGGAACAAACAGACCGTTGGTTATGGCAGGTACTTACCCGGTTATTGTAACTGACATCAACAGTTGTGCATCATCACTCGATGTGATAGTTGGTTTAACAGGACTCAATTGTCTTGTCATACCAGAGGTCATTACACCGAATAATGATGGAAAGAATGATGTTTGGATCATTGGTAATATTGATCTGTATCCTGATGCAGAAGTACAGGTTTACACAAGATGGGGTAAGCTGGTTTATATTAGCAGAAACATATTGTCAGACCCATGGGATGGTACTTTCAACGGAAGGCTGTTACCAACCGATTCGTATCATTACATTTTACATCTGAATGATGGTTCTGAACCATTGAGCGGAGTAATAACTATTATCAGGTAGTAATATTATAAGAATAGAAGAATGAAGATCTTAAAATCTATTTTTGCAAGTTTCCTGTTGCTTATAG
The DNA here is from genome assembly GCA_963698535.1 of uncultured Bacteroidales bacterium. Classification (GTDB taxonomy): domain Bacteria; phylum Bacteroidota; class Bacteroidia; order Bacteroidales; family VadinHA17; genus CAVORD01. The sequence continues at coordinate 13,895 of CAVORD010000001.1, forward strand.
CAGGAGGTATAATAAGCGCCCAGCAGGTTCCAATGTACAGTCAGTACATAATGAACGGGTTCCTTATAAATCCTTCTTTTGCAGGTAACGACGGCTATACAACTGTCAATATTACTGCCAGGGAGCAGTGGGTTGGATTATACGGCGCACCCAGCACTTATGCGGCAAGTTTTCAGACCCGTCTGCTTAAAACCAGTTATATATCCAAGTCAACCTCTGTAAGGCGGAAGATGGTAAGACCTACTAAAGGTGGCCGTGTAGGATTGGGTGGCTATATTTTTAATGACCAGAATGGTATTATTAAAAGGACAGGGGCTCAACTGGCATATGCTTATCATATACCGATGGGACAGAACCAGCTTTCGTTTGGATTAGCAGGTACTGCATATCAATATGCTGTTGATCTTGACGGAGTACTACTCAGAGATATTGACGATCAGTATCTTAATAGCTATGACAGGGTGGTGTTTATCCCTGACTTTAATTTTGGAGTAAGTTTCACGACCTACGACTATTATGTAGCTTTTGCAATGAGCAGTCTCACCAGAGGTACTCTAATGCTGGGCAATACAGGTGATAATAACAGAGCAGAGCTTGGCCATTATTTTTTAACCGGCGGTTATAAGTTTACAATGCCTAACAGGGATTTTGTACTTGAACCTTCTGTGCTGCTTAAGTCGTCCGATATGTTCTTTAAAGCGGCTCAAATGGACCTTACCACGAGGCTTTATTACAAAGAGGATTTCTGGGGTGGTATGTCATGGAGGACTAATGATGCCATAATAATCATGACAGGGATGAAATACGACAGGTTTTACTTTGCCTACGCGTTTGACTTTACTCTGACAGATATCAGGACACAAAGTTTTGGCTCTCATGAGTTATCGATGGCCGTAAAGTTTGGAGAGAGTGCACGTAGATACCGCTGGATAAACAGATACTAAACAGCTAACAGATAAAGAAGGAGCATCAATGATTTGGTGCTCCTTTTTCTATGAGATCGGTTAGAAACCGATAGGGTCAGAGCCGGATTATATTAATTATCTCCCGCAAAATTCATAACTTACATTTCCAGTGGAGATAATATGTTTCGCTTTTTTATTGTAGCCATACTGTTTATTGCTACTATTCTGTGGCACAGTCCAGGGTCCTCGCCAAATAACAGGGCAGATACCCTTAGAGTCTTTTTTTATAATTGTGAAAACCTCTTTGACACAATAAATGATCCCAATACTGACGATGATGAGTTTACTCCAGCCGGGCCAAGAGGCTGGACATGGTATAAATACAGGAGGAAGATCAATTCAGTTTTCAAGGTCATTGCGGCATCAGGTGAATGGTCCCCGCCTGATGTAATATCATTATGTGAGATTGAAAACCGGGATGTTCTTAATTACTTACTGAAAGGGACGAACCTCAGTAAATTCAATTATGGCATTGTTCATAAGGACTCACCGGACAGGAGGGGTATTGATGTTGCACTCATCTACAATAAGGATCTCCTTGATATTGTAAATGCCGGGTTCATTGATCCCGGACCTGCCCTTGAAGATTCTTTGCGTACAAGAGAAATACTTCATGTTAAATTATCATGTCAGGGCGAGGGATTGCATATTCTGGTTAATCATTGGCCATCAAACAGAGGAGGAGTAGCCGGATCATCTGAACTTAGGTTGAGAGTAGCCGATCAGGTCAGGATGGTTGTGGATTCTATTTTTTTTAATGAAGGTCCTGCAGCCCGTGTTATTCTTGTGGGTGATCTCAATTGCGAATACCCCGATACGGAGATTGTTAAGGGTCTTGAAGCAGATGGTTCTGAAAGTTCTAAGCTCGAAGTGCTTGATTGTAAGGTAATAGATAAGAATATTCCGGGAACCTATAAGTTTCAGGGGATATGGTACAATTATGACAATATTATTATCAGCAGATCACTCCTGTCTGGTAAAGGTATATCATATAACCCCGGTTCCTTTCGTATAATATTTGATGATTTTCTCTTGGAGAAAGACCCGGATTACCCGGGCGTCCGACCATTTTCGACTTTCAGAGGATACCGTTATTACGGTGGTTATAGTGATCATCTTCCGGTAGTGGCAGACTTTTCAATTACTCGCTGATTACCGGAGTCAATCCGATCTCTATTCCCTTATCAATCATAAACCGACGTGCCGCATTGTATTCATTGGGTATCGATCCATCAAGAATTGCCTCTTTGATAGCATTTTTAATTATTCCTACTTCGGCAGAAGGCGCAAGATCAAATGTTTTCATTATCTCCGAGCCATCAATGGGGGGTTGAAAAATGCGTGTTGCGTCTTTCTCCTCGATCTCTTTGAGCTTTTTGCGGACTATCTTGAAGTTTTGGAGATGCTTCTTACGACGATTCTGGTTTTTGGAGGTAATATCAGCCTCACATAACATCATTAGTTCATCAATATCGTTGCCGGCATCATAAAGGAGTCTTCGAACTGCCGAATCTGTAACTTCTTCCATCGATATCACTATAGGCCTGAGGTGAAGAGCAACCATCTTCTGGACGAATTTCATCCTGTCATTAAGCGGAAGTTTTAATCTCTTAAATATAACCGGGACTATTTTCTTCCCAAGGTGATCGTGGCCGTGAAAGGTCCATCCAATTTTCGGATCATATTTCTTTGTGCCGGGTTTCCCTATGTCGTGAAGCAGAGCAGACCATCTAAGCCACAGATCATCTGAAACAACTGCAAGGTTGTCTAGAACTTCCAGCGTATGAAGAAAAATGTCCTTATGACCCTTGCCCTCTATCTCTTCCACACCTTTAAGTAAAATCATTTCGGGCAGGATCATTTTAAGGAGTCCGCTACTTTCAAGGAGAAGTATACCTCTGCCTGGTGTATCGGAAGAGATTATTTTATTTAATTCGGATGATATTCTTTCGCCCGTAATTATCTCGAGCCTGGAGGCACAATCAGACAAGGCATTGAAAGTATTCTCTTCGATATCAAAATTGAGCTGGGTGGCAAACCTGATAGCCCTTAGCATTCGTAGAGGGTCGTCTGAGAAAGTCTTTTCCGGCTCCAGTGGTGTCCTTATAATTTTATCTTTAAGATCACCCAATCCGTTAAAGGGGTCGATCAGATCTCCATATGAACCCTTGTTCAGACTAATTGCGAGAGCATTGATAGTAAAGTCTCTTCTTAACTGATCATCTTCTATGGTCCCGGGAGTTACTGATGGATTTCTTGAATCGGCACTATATGACTCCTTTCTTGCTCCAACAAACTCAATTTCAGTCTCTCCATTGTTAAACATGGCGGTGCCATAGGTTTTAAAAACCGTTACTTTTGGCTTCCCAGGGAGGGATTTCGCTACCTTCCTGGCAAAGTCAATACCACTGCCTGTAACGACAATATCAATATCTTTCTTAGATGATTCCCTCTTAAGTAATCTATCCCTGACAAAGCCTCCGATTACAAAAGCCTCCACATTTTCTTCAAAAGCAACCTGCTCAATAAGTTCGAAAAATGTGTCATTTAGACATATGTTCATATATAGATATGACGATTTGTTGTTTTATCATGACAAAGTTACAACTTTGCACATAAATATTGATTACGTATTCAGTAATAGAACAATGGTATAGTAATTGTTGTTTATCGAATATTAAAGTTTGAGTATTAATAAATTAAATAGTTATGGTTGAGTTTTTAACAAAAGAGACCTTTCAGTCGAAAGTGTTTAATTATGAGCAGAGTAAGGATTGGAAGTTTGAAGGTACACGTCCTTGTATAATTGATTTTTATGCCGACTGGTGTGGCCCGTGTAAAATGGTTGCCCCAATACTGGAAGAGCTGTCCGCAGAGTATGATGGCCTCGTGGATGTATACAAAGTTGATACAGAAGCAGAGCAGGAGCTGGCTTCGGTATTTGGTATAAGAAGTATTCCTTCTCTTCTGTTCGTCCCAAAGGATGGTCAGCCTCAGATGGCCATGGGTGCACTTCCTAAGGATACCTTCATTAAAGCGTTCAAGGATGTTCTTGGTGTCGAGAAGAGCAATTAGAAAAATAGTTTAATCTTTTTGTAACAAATTGTGATCCTTTACGTTTAAATATACAGAAGGTGATTTTTAAGTTAGTTTTCTGGGATTTAGGTTTAGGGTTAAAAAGAAATCAGGGCACGCGGTCCTGATTTCTTTTTTCAATTAGATCAGGCCAGGCCACAATCAGAGGCGTACCAATTTCGTGTTGATTACTCAAGGTCTTTGAGTATTGAATCAATCTCTTCCTGAGTGTTTTTCAATTTGCCATTGCATAGTTTGAGAAGATCGGAGGCTCTTTTAACATGTATTGATAAAGTATCAGGATCAACTTCACCCTCCTCCAGTTTTTTGAGTATCTCTTCGATCTCTGTAACTGCCTCATTAAAGGTAATTGACTTTTTTGCCATCTATTTTAGCTTTTCGGTTACTGTACTCTTTATTTTCCCTTTTTCAAGGATAGTTTCAATATTATCACCAACCTTAATTTTAGTCAGATCATTGATTGTTTTACCATATAATGTTGTTATGGAGTATCCCCTTTTCAATACCGACACAGGATCGGTAACTGTTAAAGTATTATTCATAAGCTCTATCCTGTGGCGGTGATATTTAAGAATGTCCCTGGTTGTCACACTCAATTTATTCTCTTTTAAAGAGATAATGTTAATCTTTCTTTGGAGGTTTTTATCCACCTTCGATGGCAGGACAGAAAGCAAATGGTCTGTCCTCCTTCGAATATTCTTCAGGGATGAGTGTGAGTTGATAGAAAGCAGGTTATTCAGTTTTGTAAGTTTCAGTTTAAACAAAACATTAGCGCGATCGGTGGCAACCTTTAATCTCCTGCCGGAATTCTCCAATACAAGTTTCAAGCCACCGATCATTTCATTACCGTTGTCAGCGAGCCTCTCTGTCAGGCTTTCCACATATGAGTAGGTTTCGTTTGTTTTTGACAGAATATATTCGGCAACGGCTGTTGGTGTTTTTAAGTTGGTCCATGCTACCATGTCGGTCACGCTTATATCAATATCATGGCCAATCCCCGTTATTACGGGTATTGGAAATTGTGTCACATGAAACGCAATATTATAGTTGTCGAACCATGCCAGGTCTGTTGTCGAACCACCTCCTCTGACAATAGCAACTATGTCGTACATATCAATATTATTAGCAACAGAATTAAGGGCTCTGATTATTCCTGACTCTGTTTCAGTACCCTGCATGGGCGAATCGAAAAGGGTTACCTCGTAGTGAAAACCATAGTTATTGTTGATAAGCTGATCCACAAAATCTCTGTATCCGGCTGCATTTTTTGATGAGATAACGGCAATTCTGCGGGCGTGGAAAGGAAACTGATGCTCCCTGTTCATATCAAATACCCCGTCTTCCCTTAGCTGCAATATGATCTCCCTTCTTCTCATTGCTGCCTCGCCAATGGTAAAAGCAGGATCAATATCAGTAATAAGAAGACTTAGTCCGTAAAGTTCATGATATTCTATTGTGCACTTTACTAAAACCCTGATGCCGGTTGTGAGATGTTGGCCAGTTGTATTTTCAAAGAAGGGTTTGAGTATCCTGTGCTTCCCCGACCATATTATTGCCTTTATCCGGGCCTTGACCGAGTCATCTTTTTCTGACTTATCAATAAGTTCCAGATAGGCATGCCCGGTTTGATTGACTTTATATTCTGAAATTTCTGCACTTACCCAATAACTTGAGGGATGAGCAATGAATATGGAGTCGCGGATAACAGCCTGCAGCTCTGAAAGGGATATATGTTCTTTACCGGTCATAAGGAGTATTTTATGACCTTAAGGGTTTTACGCTCCCCGGGCGTGATAATTTCAATAAGCAGTAGTCCATCAGGAAACCTGTGGAATTGCTCCAGTTCGAGATAATTTGAAGTATGGTTATTGATCTTTGTGGTATATACCTTCATGCCGGAGGATGTATAGACATTAATATCCAATGTTCCCGGTATTGTTCTAAAATTGAGGTAAAGATGATCTGAAGCGGGATTTGGCAGTGCAATTATATTTTGATCTTCACTATTGAATGAATCGGACAGGAGCAGGAATGTTCTTGTAAAATCGGGGAGGCCAAATCCATAAAGTGTATCAGGCGTATTAAATCTATCCGCGCTTTTTCTTATCGCGATCATAATATCTTCAGCTGTTGAATTCGGGCTTGCCTGCATTAGGCATGCAGCCATGCCGCTTATCACAGGACAAGAAAAGGAGGTCCCGTTGAGATATCTTATAGCTATTGACGTTTGTGCCGGTACTCCCACACCCGCGGCAACCACATCGGGTTTGACTCTTTTGTCATATGCAGGTCCTGCGGAAGAGAAGGTTGAAATAGTTCCGCTCTCATCGATTGCACCTATCGCAAGTACCCCGGTACCATCTGAAGGGGTAATCAGATACTTCCAGCTTTCATTCCTTGAATTACCTGCGCTGTTGACAACTAGAATATTTCTGGAGTGGGCAATATTTGCTGCTTTGGTTATGTATGCTGTATTTCCGTCAAGGTCGGAATAGGAGTAGTCCATTGCAGGGTTGTCGAACTGAGTATATCCAAGTGATGAGGAGATAATATCTGCACCAATACTGTCGGCCTTTTCGGCCGCAACGACCCAATAATCTTCTTCAACGGGGTATTCACTTGCACCGTCCTCGGACCTGAAAAGCAGGAAGTCGGCTCCCGGACCAGTTCCTCTCAGTTGCCCCGGAATATCACCAGCCAATGAAGTAAGTACTGCTGTACCATGTTGATGAAAGGCATAAACATTTGGGGATCCATCGAGGATATTCAGGGTATATTTAATAGCGTTGCGGTCGAAGAGGTGCTGCAGTGAGGATACGGTAGGGGTGTTTTCAAATCCGGCATCAAGAACTGCAATGAGAATTCCCTTTCCTGTGTATCCTTCATCGTGAAAAGGAATTCCGTTCAGCTGATCCAGAGGCCAGCTATTTGGGAAAATACCGTAAGACTCGTTCAAAGCCAGTTTATTATTCTTTTTCTTAAGAGGTGGTTCTTTTACAATGCGTATCTCCTTAATAAATCCAAGCGGTGAGATTCTTATGGTATCATTTGGTATCGAGGTACAGAATAGCGCTGAGTTCATCCATCGTGATGAAGAATGATATATAAGACCTGAGTCTATTATCTGATCAATATAAGGTTTGAACAGCGGGAGGTCGAAAAAATCGACGACATCTGAACCGCTTTTCCCCCTTCTTTCGACAGCCCTGACAGAAAACAGGTCGGTTAGTTCAAATTCATTTTCTGAAATGCCCCCTTTATCGGTGAATGATATTCTTACAAAGTAGTCACAAGGCTGTTGGGCAATGAGTCCGGTCAGGGAGATTGGCAGTGCAAGAAGTATTAAGAGAAAAATATTCTTCATCTGCGGTCCTAATTATTTCCATATCAACTCGCCAGTTTCTGCCGGGTCAGCGATACGACCTTTGTTTTTATCCAGCAGATCAAAATACTCTGCTTCTTTTAAATAATAAGCAGGGTCTGTAACGACTCCAAGGGAGTATTCGATCGATGACTTGAGTTTACCGTCAGCATCGTAGAAACTCCATAAACCATCTCGTGTATCGTTTTTGTAGAAACCGGAATATTCAGGATTCCCCTCCGGAGAAAAGGTTTCAAATTTACCTTCCAGATTATTATCGAGATAAGTTCCTGAGAGTGCTATCTTCCCATTCTGATGGAATTGCTTCCATTCACCGTTCAGCAATCCGTTTTTCCAGGTTTTGATCTCGGCTATTGTTGAGTCAGGGTAATATTTCACCGACTTGCCATCGTTTAGGTTATTTGCATAGTATTCTTCCACCACAAGGTATCCGGCTGTTTTGCCTGAATAGAACTTCCACAGTCCCTCTTTTTTCTGATACCTGTACTTGCCCACAGCTCCCAGATTCCCGTTTATGTGGAAAAGCTCGGTATATGCTTCAATACCGTTATTGGAGAATTGCATAACTGACTGCAGTTTCCCGTTTTCATAGTACCTTTTAAAGGTTCCCGCAGGCTGATCGTCCCGAAATTGTCCCTCATACTGGACATTTCCATTTGGCCAGTTCTTGATCCAAATGCCCTGTTTCCTTCCCGCCGGATCAGTTTGGTTTTTTTCCTGAGCTGTAATTATCATTGGGATAAGCAACAGCAACAGTACTATGGATGATTTAACCTTCATATGTTCAAATTAAGAGCAATATAGCTATAACGTCAGAGTAAGACCAAAATTACAACTCTTTAGCAGATATTGGTCAGTGACAAAATAAAAAAAGGCTGCCCTTAACGGACAGCCTTTATCAGGATCAACATGATTATTTAACCTCTTCAAAGTCGACATCAGTAACCTCGTCGCCACCCGCCTTGCCGTCATTGGGTTGCTCAGGACCTTGTCCCGGTTGAGCAGCTCCTTCGGCCTGAGCCGATTTGTATAACTCCTCAGAGGCAGCTTGCCATGCAGTATTGAGTTCGGCCATAGCCTTGTCTATTGCATCTATATCCTTTGACTTCTGAGCTTCCTTAAGGTTTTCCAGTGACTTTTCAATCGGTGCTTTCTTATCGGCCGGCAATTTGTCACCAAATTCCTTTATCTGCTTCTCAGTAGTAAATATGAGACTGTCTGCTGCATTTATCTTGTCGGCAAACTCTCTTGCTTTCTTGTCAGAGTCCTCATTAGCTTTGGCTTCTTCCCGCATCTTTCTGATCTCGTCGTCACTCAGTCCGGAGGAAGCTTCTATTCTTATCTTCTGCTCTTTACCTGTACCCTTATCCTTTGCAGAGACATTGAGTATACCATTGGCATCAATGTCGAATGTAACTTCAACCTGGGGGATACCTCTTGGAGCAGGTGGAATACCATCGAGATGGAACCTTCCGATCGTTTTGTTTCCCTGTGCCATAGGACGTTCACCCTGCAGGACATGGATCTCAACTGACGGCTGACTGTCGGAAGCGGTAGTAAATGTTTCAGTCTTCCTCGTTGGAATCGTGGTATTCGATTCAATAAGACGTGTCATAACACCACCCATGGTTTCAATACCAAGGGATAGGGGAGTAACATCGAGCAGGAGTACATCTTTAACTTCACCTGTAAGAACACCACCCTGGATAGCTGCACCAACGGCAACAACCTCATCAGGGTTAACCCCTTTGGAAGGTACCTTGCCAAAGAATTTCTCAACTATTTGCTGAATAGCAGGCATCCTTGTTGAGCCACCTACCAGCAGTACTTCGTCGATCTCATTTGCCTTGAGACCTGCATCTTTTAGTGCCTTGCGACATGGCTCAATCACAGACTGAATTAATGTATCAGCAAGTTTTTCAAACTGGCTTCTTGACAATGTCTTTAACAAGGTGTTTCGGAATTCCGTCAACTGGCATAATATAAGGCAGGTTGATCTCCGTTGAAGTGGAACTTGATAGTTCAATCTTGGCTTTTTCAGCAGCCTCTTTCAGACGCTGCAGAGCCATTGGATCCTTCCTAAGATCAATACCTTCATCTTTTTTAAAGTCATCAGCAAGCCAGTCGATAATTACCTGGTCGAAATCATCACCACCAAGGTGTGTGTCACCATTAGTCGATTTTACCTCGAATACGCCATCGCCTAGTTCAAGGATCGAAATATCAAATGTTCCACCTCCAAGGTCAAACACTGCAATTTTAAGATCCTGTGACTTCTTGTCGAGTCCGTAAGCAAGTGAAGCGGCTGTAGGTTCATTAATAATTCTCTTTACAGTCAGGCCTGCAATCTCTCCGGCCTCTTTCGTGGCCTGCCTTTGTGAGTCGCTGAAATATGCAGGAACCGTAATTACAGCTTCTGTAACTTCCTGTCCGAGATAATCTTCAGCAGTCTTCTTCATCTTCTGAAGAACCATAGCCGATATCTCCTGCGGACTGTACATACGATCGTCGATCTTTACCCTGGGAGTGTTGTTCTCACCTTTGACTACCTTATAAGGTACTCTTGCGATCTCCTTGGTTACTTTATCGAATGTTTCACCCATAAATCGTTTTATCGAAGAAACGGTCTTTGTGGGGTTTGTAATTGCCTGGCGTTTTGCCGGATCTCCAACTTTCCTCTCTCCGTTCTCAATAAAAGCAACAATTGAGGGTGTCGTTCTTTTTCCTTCGCTGTTAGGGATTACAACCGGTTCATTTCCTTCCATTACAGAGACACATGAGTTAGTTGTTCCCAGGTCTATGCCAATAATTTTTCCCATTTTCTTATTTTGATTTTTAAAGTTTTCTATTGTGTGATACTCATTATTCAATGATTGTGCCAACCATGATTTCAAGTATGAAAGTGTTAATATGGCACAATTGACACTATGGGATTCTATCTTTATGACGCATTTGTGACAAAAAGACAGAAGCAGACAGAACATATAATTCTATATATTGCCGTAGTATTTACATATTCTTACCTTTGTGATCAACTAAATAGCTTGTGTATGTCAGTGCATAAATCAGTTAAGCGGGTAACCACCCATGTCCTTTTTGAAATGAAACTTAAAAAGGAGAAGATAGCAATGTTGACCGCTTACGACTACTCCATTGCCAAGATCATTGATGAGTCGGGTATTGATGTTATTCTTGTTGGTGATTCTGCATCCAATGTAATGGCAGGATTCGAGACAACTTTGCCAATCACCCTTGACAATATGATCTACCACGCTGCATCTGTTGTGAGGGCTGTAAAGAGGTCGCTGGTGGTTGTTGATCTTCCTTTTGGAACATATCAGGGTAATTCGAAGGAGGCATTACTATCTTCCATAAGGATAATGAAGGAGACAGGTGCACATGCTGTAAAGCTGGAGGGTGGACGGGAAATTCTGGAATCGGTGGAAAGAATTCTTTCAGCAGGAATTCCTGTTATGGGCCATCTGGGACTTACACCTCAGGCAATACATAAATTCGGAACCTATGTTGTCAGGGCCAGGGAAGAGGAGGAGGCAAAAAGGTTAAAGGAGGATGCTCTTAAGCTCGAGGATAAGGGGATTTTTGCCCTTGTACTTGAAAAGATCCCTGCTACACTGGCAGGAGAGGTGACAGAAAGCCTCAAAATACCTGTCATAGGAATTGGCGCCGGGGGACAGGTTGACGGACAGGTGCTTGTACTTCACGACATGCTGGGCATAACACAGGAATTCAGTCCAAGGTTTCTCAGGCGGTACCATAATCTTCATTCAGAGATCAAAGGTGCAGTACAGAATTATATAAGTGACGTCAGATCACGCGAATTTCCTAATGACAAAGAGCAATATTAATGAAAACCAACTCACTCGAAGTTCTGTACGAGGACAATCATATTATAGTAGTTAATAAAAGACGTGGCGACCTTGTTCAGGGTGATAAGACCGGAGACAGTACTCTCGATGACGAAGTAAAGGCATATATAGCGGAAAAATATGAAAAGCCAGGCGCTGTTTTTCTTGGTGTGGTCCATCGACTCGACAGACCGGTAACCGGTGCTGTTATTTTTGCAAGGACATCAAAAGCACTGGAACGTCTTAACAAGATGCTGCGGGAGAGGGAGATAGAGAAAAAATATCTGGTTATAACAAAAGAAAAACCTCCAATGGAAAGTGGAACTATTAACCATTTTCTGAAGAAGAATGAGAAGCAGAATAAGTCATATGCTTACGATCAGGAGGTTAAAGGTTCAAAAGCAGCACAACTCTCGTATACCGATGCTTGGAAGATCTGAGAAGTACTACCTGTTTGAAATAGATCTTCATTCAGGAAGGCATCATCAGATAAGAAGCCAGCTGGCAGCGATAGGATGTCCTATCAAAGGGGATCTGAAATATGGTTTCAGCAGATCAAATCCTGAGGGTGGTATTAGTTTACATTCTTATAAAGTGAGCTTCATACATCCTGTTTCGGGTGAAAAGATAGTTATTAAGGCACCCCTTCCAAAAGGTGATATATGGGGGAATTTTAAGGAGCTAATCAAATAGAGTTTATCTGATATTCCGGAATATTGTAAGAAACAAAAGGCACCTCCGAGGGTGCCTTATGTGGAAATTGACATGAAAGTCACGCATATAATAGCTGTCTATTTCTTTTTGCCTTTTTCAGGAGCAGTCTTTTCAGGAGCCTTAGGTGCCTTGTCTGCATCAACCGATTTTTTGATCTTCTCAACCACCTCTTTTACTTTTGCTTCGTCGCTGCCCGCTACCGATATCGTTATTCCGTCCTTAACAAATACATACTTGCTTTGATTCATGCTCTCTTTTCCTTCACCAAAACCTTCCTTGTGGTAAAATAGCTCCTTCTCAGACATTTTCTCACCATCGGTATTAACGATCACTTCTATTTTTTGTTCTTTCCCCTTGCCGTCAGGAGTTTTCATTATGATCACATTACCTTCTGAATTATTCATTGACCAGGTTGCATGATCAGGATGGGCTGTCTCTCCATCTTCTGAGATAAATATCATCTTCCTCATTTCAGGAGACTTTGAAGTCCATACGACTGTATCTCCGTCAATGATCTTTACATTCTCTTCGATAAGCAAATTATGGTCGCCATCCACATGTATGACCCGTTGACCCTTTTCATCGGATTTGATCATAATTTGCTCTATATTCCTTATTATCTCCATTCTTATGGATTATAACTTTGCCATTATCCATCCGCATTACGTTGATATTACCATCGTCAGTCAAGGTAGTATCAATAACTGTCTTATTCCCTTTCTCATCAATGGTCTCGATCCTGATCTTTTTCTCTTTTTTAACCTCCTGCGCTTGTGACTGGCTGAAACCGCCAATTATTAGTGCGCAAATAAGCAGGGTAGTTTTTGTTCTCATTTTTAATTCATTATGATTTATTTCAAAAGTAGGCCATTCCTGTTCAACCGGAGTTAATGGCCGGTTAAAAGTAGTTAAGGATATGTTAAAAAGAGGGTTAGATATCTTAATAGTTATAAATTTGCTCCATGCATAAGAAGAAGATAGGCGGATTGGCTGTATTAATGGCTATCTCACTTTTAGGAATAATATGGGTCCAGACAGTGTGGGTGAAAAACGCATTTGAAACCCGTAGGTTCTTATTTGAAAATGCGGTGCAACGGAGCCTTGGACAGGCGGCAGGCAGAATAGAAATGAATAACCGTTTCCGCTTCTTTAATAACTATATGGGAAACGATACTCTTAGTAAATCTTACAGATCGCATACTGTAAACCAAAATATTTCACCCGGTGCAGAAAGCGGAAGTTATTCCATAAGAATATATCAGGATGGTAATAATGAGCCGCGGGTGATGTTAAATGATTCCATCCTGGAGGGAGGTATTTCTGCATTAACAAGAATTGGTGATAATTCAACAAATGGTCAGTTCGAGATCTCAATAAGTAATCAGGGCGATAATAATAATGTAAATATACATTCACAAGAATACATCAACTGGGTTGAAAGGAGATCTGATGAGTTTTTAAGACTGAGAAACCAGATGATCAATGAAATATATAACTGGGAGGAGTCGATCTCATTGACCGATGAAGAGATAAACAACATTCTTTCCAACGAGTTAAGGCAGAATGGAATATTTGCTCCTTTCAAAGCAGGCGTTTTTGAAAACGGAAAATTGCGAAACGGGAGTTACAACCAGACAGAAAAGAAGGAACTTGAAAGGAGTCGCTTTAAATCTCCTCTGTTCGCCGATAGAATAGTAAGGAGCGATATGCTTCTTTCGGTTGTCTTTCCCGGGGAGAAAAAGTATATTATGGGATCAATGGCAACAATTATTGGAGGATCTATATTATTCTCAACCATAATCTTCTTAACCTTTATACTTAGCATATATTTTATACTCAGGCAAAAGAGGATTTCAGAAATGAAATCTGATTTTATAAATAATATGACTCATGAGTTCAAGACTCCGCTGGCAACAATTTCACTTGCGGCCGATACAATAGTCAATCCAAAGGTGATTGCCGATGAATCAAGGGTAAAGCACTTTGTTGAGATGATTAAAAAGGAGAATCTTAGGATGAATAAGCAGGTTGAAACCATCCTTCAGATCGCTACTCTTGAGAAGAAGGAGATGGAATTCAATTTTGAGAAGATCTCTGTCCATTCTGTGCTTATGAGAGCTATTGAGACAGTATCTATCCAGGTAGAACAGAAAGGTGGTTGGATCAATACTGAATTCAATGCTGTAGAGGATATTGTTACAGGCGATTTTGAACACCTCACAAATCTGGCCCATAATCTTCTCGACAATGCAAATAAATACTCTTCCGGTCCCCCTGAAATAACCATTGTCACCAACAGTGCACAGGGTGGTGTGATCATAACAGTAAGTGACCGGGGCATTGGCATGTCAAAGAGCGTTCAGGCACGCATATTTGAAAGGTTCTACAGGGAGTCAACAGGTAATATCCACAATGTAAAGGGATTCGGGCTTGGTTTGAACTACGTAAGGGCGATAGTAGATACGCATCATGGAACAATAAAGGTTGAGAGCGAACCAGGTAAAGGAACCCTCTTTACCATTTTTATTCCGCATAATCTCGAAAAGGCATGAGTATGATAAAATATCACAAAGTATTTCTGGTTGAGGATGACCTTAGTTTTGGTTCGGTTCTTAAGTCCTATCTGGAGCTTAACGATTTCAAAGTTCAGTGGGTTGACGATGGAAAGTATGCAGTTGACCATTTTCGCAAAGGAGAATTTGACATATGTATTCTCGATGTTATGCTTCCCAATGTTGATGGTTTTACGATTGCCGACGGCATAAAGAAGATATCTCCCCATATTCCTATAGTTTTTCTTACTGCGAAGAAATTAAAGGATGATATTCTTAAGGGCTATGGACTTGGCGCTGATGATTATATTACAAAGCCTTTTGATACTGAAATTCTGCTGGCCAAGGTAAGGGCTGTAATAAAGGCCAGGGAGCACGGAACCATGACCAAGGACCTGTATGAGATAGGCTCATATACATTCGACCCTAAGCTACGGATTCTGAAAAGGGGTAATAAGGATGTTAAACTATCACCCAAAGAGGCTCAGTTACTTGAATTGCTTATTTTAAATGCAAATAATCTGGTCACCAGAGAGATGGCTTTAAAAAAGATATGGGGGAATGATGATTACTTTACAGCCAGGAGTATGGATGTCTATATTACCAAACTCAGACGGTTCCTTGCAGGTGATGAGGCCTTGATAATTAAGAATATACATGGATCTGGCTTCCAGCTTGTGCTCCTGGAAAGTTAGCCCAGATTGCTCCTGTTGAAATGAAAGGGGAGGAGGTCGCTTCCTTTTTCAAGCACAATAAACCTGTTCTTGCCGGTTATTATAACTCTCAGGCTGATATCATGTCTTTGTTCTTCCTCCACGATCATCTGTCTGCAATTCCCGCATGGCGGAACCGGATCGACTGTAATACCTTCGGTCGTCATTGCAGCAATAGCAATAGCCAAAGGTTTAACACCCGGAAATTGTGAAGAAGCGGCTGAGATGGCTGACCTTTCAGCACAGATGCCGGAGGGGAAAGCAGCATTCTCGAGGTTGGCAGAAGCTACTACCGCTCCGTTAGCCATTAAGATAGCTGCTCCAACCCTGAACTTTGAGTAAGGAGCATAAGCTGTAAGAGCTGCATCCCTGGCTTTCAGAACAAGTGATCTGTCAGCGGGGGTAAGTTCATCGATCGATTCATACCCTGATGCAGTTGTGATTACCCTTATTTCATTCATTCTTTTAAGAATTTTATGGGGATGCCAAAGTTAATCAATTATTATTTGTTGTGAAACAGGTCATTGTCTCCTATTTGGTTCAATCTTTTTCTATTTTTGCCCAAAACCGATCAAGTGGATAAGAAATATTCTTTGTTGTTGTTAATATTTGTTCAGCTTTTGGTGTCATGTTCAGTATCAAAGAGGGGACCCTCAGGTTCCGGTATTACACCTGAGAACAGCTTTGCCGCAGATTATATCACAAAGTATAAAGATATTGCTGTTTCTGAAATGAAGCGAACAGGGGTCCCGGCAAGTATCAAACTTGCCCAGGGCATGCTCGAGTCTGATTATGGCAGGAGCCGACTTGCTGTTGTGGCTAATAATCATTTTGGGATAAAGTGCCATTCAAACTGGAATGGACCCAAGGTTTATCATGATGATGACGCAAAAGGGGAGTGTTTCAGGAAGTACTCCAGAGCCGAGGATTCATTCCGCGACCATTCTGACTTTCTGCGTTTTACCCAGAGGTATAATTCTCTGTTTACGCTGCGACCTGATGATTATAAGGGCTGGGCACACGGACTTAAGAAGGCCGGCTATGCCACCAATCCTCACTATGCCAACCTTCTGATAAATAAGATCGAAGAGAATAAGCTTTATCTGTTCGACTCGGGCAATTCCAGTGTGAGAATAGGTAGTGGAAATCAGGCAAACAGTTCCACCGGTAGCAGGAGAGGAGACAATGTAAGGGCAGATTCCAGAACTAATGATTCATTCATTCCGACAGTGAATCCGAGGATAATGGAGAAGAACCGTGTTCAGTATATCTTAGCTAAAAGCGGCGAAACCTTTCAGTCGCTGGCCAGGGAATTTGCCATGTTAGGCTGGGAGATAGAGAAGTACAACGAATTTGAGCCTGATCATCAGATTGTGGCAGGAGAGATAATCTATCTTCAGCCGAAGAGAAAGAAAGCTGAGGTAGGTTTTGATACCCATATTGTAAAGGAGGGAGAATCACTTCATTATATATCTCAACTTTATGCAATTAAGCTGGACAGGCTTAAGAAATATAATGGTATTGATGGTTCGGCACCCCTGACAATAGGTGAGAGGCTTTGGTTACGGTATGTCAGACCTGATCTTTAGCGGCCACAAATCCTGTGAGATCGTTACCTCTCAGAAACTGTCCTGAAGACATAGCCTTCTTACTTTCGGCCTGAAGCTTAAGAATTTTCAGAGCTTCGTCCCTGCAAAATATCAGAAAAGAATCTTTTTCCATTAGAATGGTTCCGGCTGGCATGTTCAGTTCTCTCTCTGCCGGCTGAGCCTCAAGGATCTTAACATTATATTCTCTTTCTCCCGACCTGAATGTTGTCCTGGCTCCGGGGTATGGTGATAATCCCCTTATCAGATTATGCACCTCATTAGCGCTCTTCTCCCAGTCGATTATGCATATCGATGGGTATATCTTCCCGGCTCTCTTTAATTCGCCCTCAGAGGCAGGAAGAGTGTCCTGTGGCAAAGGCTTCAAAGTACCCTTTGTCAGGCCTTGAATGGTCATTATTACCAGTGAGGCACCCTGCTTCATCAGTCTGTCGTGCAGCTCACCAAAGTTTTCGAGATGACCGACAGGAAGCTCCTCTTTCAGAAGGATTCCTCCTGTATCAATTTTATTGTCGATAAGGAAAGTGGTTACACCAGTAATTTTTTCACCATTAATAAGAGCATGGTTTATGGGAGCTGCACCTCTGTACTGTGGAAGGAGGGAGGCATGAAGGTTTATTGTTCCCAGTCTGGGTATCTTCCAGACCTGCTCTGGCAGCATTCGGAATGCAACCACCACGAATATATCGGCATTTAGAGAAATAAGTTCATCAATAAATGCCTGGTCCTTTAGATTAACAGGTTGTAGTACAGGTATTTCATAATGAAGAGCGAACTCTTTGACTGCCGAAATACCTAACTTTCTTCCTCTTCCGGAAGGTTTGTCAGGTGCTGTAACCACACTCAGTATATCATAGCCATTCATGATCAGGGCACCAAGTGATGCAACAGCAAACTCAGGTGTCCCCATGAATATTACCGATGGCTTGGTCGTTGACGCTGTCATGATAGAATTATGATAAATGCCTTACACAAAAATAGACTATTTTTTTATTCAGGCATTCTCTGATCCGGAGGGTGGGTTTTAATCTTTGGTCTGTTGCTTATAGCATGAGATATCATGTCCCATCTTTACGACCTTGGTTTTAAGATAATGGTCGTTATGCTTGTTGGGGGTTATCTCCAGAGGCAATGTTTCGACTATTTTAATGCCATAGCCCTCGAGACCGGCTCTCTTCACCGGATTGTTGGATATAAGCCTCACTTTACCCAGGCCCAGCTCTCTCATTATATTTGCACCTATTCCATAGTCGCGTTCATCTTCAGCAAAACCTAGTTCCAGGTTTGCTTCAACTGTGTCGTACCCCTGTTCCTGAAGCTTATAGGTTTTTATCTTATTGATAAGACCAATTCCTCTGCCTTCCTGTGACAGGTATATAACAACTCCTTTACCCTCCTTCTCAACCATCTTCATGGCTTTTTGCAGTTGCGGGCCGCAATCGCATCTAAGTGATCCGAATATATCGCCTGTGAAGCATGAAGAGTGCAGTCTGACCATAACTGCCTCGTCTTTGGACCAGGTACCCTTAATAAGAGCTGCGTGCTCCAGGCCGTTGCTTTTTTGTACAAACGGGATAAACTCAAACTCTCCGAACTCAGTTGGCAGAACGACTTTTTCCCCTTTATCAATAATTGACTCACTTTCAAGCTTATATGTGATGAGGTCTTTTATTGTAACGATCTTGATCCCGAATTTTTCCCCAATAAGCATTAGATCGGAGAGGCGTGCCATTGAACCATCTTCATTCATTATTTCAACCAGAGCTCCACCCGGTGTCAGGCCTGCCATTCTTGTCAGATCAACAACAGCTTCCGTATGTCCGGCTCTTCTCAAAACACCTCTTGACTTTGATCTGAGAGGGAAAATATGACCTGGTCGTCCCAGATCGGAAGGTTTGGTTTTTTTGTCTACCAGTGCTTTAATAGTATATGCTCTGTCTGAGGCGGAAATACCGGTTGTAGTTTTATCGCTCATCAGGTCAACGGAAACGGTGAATTGTGTTTCATGGAGGGAGGTGTTTTTGCCAACCATTGGTTCAAGCTCCAGTATATTGCACCTCTCTTCCGGCAAAGCCACACATATCAGTCCTCTGCCGTGTGTAGCCATAAAGTTTACGATCTCAGGTGTTATAAGTTCTGCTGAACAGATAAAATCTCCTTCGTTCTCCCTGTCTTCGTCATCTACAACAATTAGCAGTTTACCCTGCCTGATGTCTTCAATGGCTTCTTCTATTGTGTTTAATTTGAACTCTCCCATTACCTTTGTCCTTTTTTAACTCTCGATAACCCTCTGTTTATGATCTAAAACTCAAATGGGAATGGAACAACTATTCTCTGCTTTTGAGTTTTATCAAAGGTCTTCCGGCACTTATTCTGTTCTAATGTCGGGGTTGCGGGCAAAAGTATAAATTTTAAACGTAGTATAAAATGAGAAAAGAGGAATAATGATTATTCCTTAGGCTGGCCTTCCTCATTCTTTTCATTCATAACCACCTTCAGGATTTTTTTGATGAACTTGTTATATGCTTCGGTATACGATTCTGTGTTCATTAAGGCAGAATCGGTGGTCGCTTTATAGGTAAGGAAGATTCCTATGGGGAGAAGAATGAATGAGGCTATCCACATACCTGTAAAAGGACTTAATATGCTTTCCTTGGCAAACTTTTCTCCTGTGAGGGAAAGAACATAATAGACCACAAAAAAGAGAATAGAGATTACTGCCGGCGTGCCAAGTCCACCCTTCCTTATTATGGCTCCCAGGGGTGCCCCGATAAAGAAGAAGACCAGGCAGGCAAATGACAGGGTGAATTTCTTATGCCAGTCGACCTGATAGCGACGCAATGATTTCATCTCCAGATATAGTGATTCCTGTTTCAGATCAACATACTGACCGCTGGTTTTTATGCTTTCGACAGCCTTCGTCAATATTCGCTTGGAGATATTAAGAGGGACCGTGTCGATAATGGTCCAGATATCGGGAATTGAAGTTGCGACTGTGAGAGAATCTGCTGAGGTCGAATCAACTGCAGCCCCTTCGTTGAAATCATCAAAAATTATAGATTGACCATAAACTCTTGAGCTAACATACTCTTCGGCCAATCCTTTCTGCTTGTCGGAGTATTTTATATCGAGCGAATCAATATAATACGATAATTCTGAGATATTAAGCATGCTGGAATTTGTCTTGAAGAGGTCCATACCCGATCTGTCGAGATCAAATCCGCTTAGTTTTATTACGATGGTCTGCTCCTTGAACCGGTCTCTGCGGAATGGGAATTTTCTCTGTTCGACAGGCAGGTCACGTTCGTCCATATCGAGGTAAGAGTAGCCATTAAAGAGATTCAAAATGAGACCTGTTTCATCGGGAGTTATCTTCATGTAACCCGAATCAGCATATATTACCGAAGTATTGCCCTGGTTATTCCGGTGGTCGTATATGAATACTTTCTCGAGCATATTGGTCTCAGGATCCTTACTGCTGATCTTGATACTGAAGCCGTCAATTCCGTTATAGAATGATCCTGATGGGATATTCAATTCAGGTCGTTTTCTTCGGATATCATAAAGTAGGGTTCTGGCTTTTCGATTTGAATAGGGCAGAACATTATTTGAGAAGAAGAACGATGCCATACTAAGCAGTATGATCAGGAATATGAGAGGCCTCATGATCCGCTGAAGAGATATTCCTGATGCTTTTAACGCTGCCAGCTCAAAATTTTCACCAAGATTTCCGAAAGTCATTAAGGCTGCCAATAGAATTGCAAGGGGCAGCGCCAGGGGGACGAAAGTAAGGCTAAACTGAAAAAGCAGTTCTCCAAGCGTTTTAAGTTCGAGACCTTTTCCAGCAAGCTCATCGATATAAAGGAAAAGGAACTGCAGGATCTGAATAAACAACACTATAGTGAAAGTCAGAACAAGCGGACCAATAAATGACTTCAATACAAATCTGTCGAGTCTCTTCACCCTGTATTATAATTGAATGACAAACCTACTTGATTTTCATGAAACATCATAGAGCAGAGAACAGGATAATGATATGCCATCAGCAGGGGTCAGATTCCCAAAGCATGTTTCAATTCTGATATTTGGGAGTTCCACAGGTCAATAGCATCGTCCTTTTCATCTTCTTCAGCAAAATCGGTAATAATAAGGGCCACATCGCCTGTGAGGTCCTGGACATTAAGTTTGAATTCGAAGAATGAGGTTTCCAGGTTCTTATCATTCAGCCATGAGTATCTGACATATTTATTCTCCTTCACAGAGGAGAGTTTTGCTCTGGCCTGCGACCGGGCCCAGAAGAAGGTATAAATATCTCCATCAACATTCACATTGTCGGCAAACCATTCACTTAGACCTTCAGGGGTACTAAGCCTTGAGAACAGAACTTTGACAGAACAGTTCAGATTATATTCCAGATCATATTTCAGCTTCATCGACTTTCGTGTTAATTCTGTCACAATTGCAATATAAAAAAAAATGCCAAACGAAACGCCTATATTGATATTATTAAAGGAAGTAATTATATTTGCACCCTCATTGAGAATTCCTGAGGACAATAACATCTGTTTTGAAAGAGGGAATTTGAAAAAATGGCGAGGTAGCTCAGATGGTTAGAGCGCATGATTCATAATCATGAGGTCGGGAGTTCAATTCTCCCTCTCGCTACAAGGAAAGCCCTGACACAAAGTGTCAAGGGCTTTTTTGTTTTGAGACCCCGGGCTTGCCCGGAAGGACTCAAGGCAAAAATGCCCTGGGCAACGCTTCAGCGTTGCAGGGCTTTCCATTGTAAAGCACCCCGCCAGAGAATCACCACGCCACAGGCGTGGTAATTCTCTGATCATGAACTCACCCCTGTCAGGACCAGAGCCCTGACATCCCCTCTCTACTTCGCAAAGAGGGGAAAAAGTAATAATATAATTTGGTCTATACCCAGCGTTGCAGGGCTTTCCATTGTAAAGCACCCCGCCAGAGAATCACCACGCCACAGGCGTGGTAATTCTCTGATCATGAACTCACCCCTGTCAGGACCAGAGCCCTGACATCCCTCTCTACTTCGCAAAGAGGGGAAAAAGTAATAATATAATTTGGTCTATACCCAGCGTTGCAGGGCTTTCCATTGTAAAGCACCCCGCCAGAGAATCACCACGCCACAGGCGTGGTAATTCTCTGATCATGAACTCACCCCTGTCAGGACCAGAGCCCTGACATCCCCTCTCTACTTCGCAAAGAGGGGAAAAAGTAATAATATAATTTGGTCTATACCCAGCGTTGCAGGGCTTTCCATTGTAAAGCACCCCGCCAGAGAATCACCACGCCACAGGCGTGGTAATTCTCTGATCATGAACTCACCCCTGTCAGGACCAGAGCCCTGACATCCCCTCTCTACTTCGCAAAGAGGGGAAAAAGTAATAATATAATTTGGTCTATACCCAGCGTTGCAGGGCTTTCCATTGTAAAGCACCCCGCCAGAGAATCACCACGCCACAGGCGTGGTAATTCTCTGATCATGAACTCACCCCTGTCAGGACCAGAGCCCTGACATCCCCTCTCTACTTCGCAAAGAGGGGAAAAAGTAATAATATAATTTGGTCTATACCCAGCGTTGCAGGGCTTTCCATTGTAAAGCACCCCGCCAGAGAATCACCACGCCACTGGCGTGGTAATTCTCTGATCATGAACTCACCCCTGTCAGGACCAGAGCCCTGACATCCCCTCTCTGCTACGCAAAGAGGGGAGAAAGTAATGATAAAATTTGGTCTATACCCAGCGTTGCAGGGCTTTCCATTGTAAAGCACCCCGCCAGAGAATCACCACGCCACAGGCGTGGTAATTCTCTGATCATGAACTCACCCCTGTCAGGACCAGAGCCCTGACATCCCCTCTCTACTTCGCAAAGAGGGGAAAAAGTAATGATATAATTTGGTCTATACCCAGCGTTGCAGGGCTTTCCATTGTAAAGCACCCCGCCAGAGAATCACCCCTGTCATTCCAGATGGAAGAATTTTATATGTCGCGATTCAGCGATTCCTGAAAGAGTTCAAGAAAATCAGCGACATGTCTGCCGTCGGCCAGACCATGATGCATGCAGACTGAAATATTCATAACTTTCTTATCGCCAGATTCATAAAACTTGCCGAAAGTTATTTTAGGCACGCTGTCACTGTTATCGAAATTCCGCGGATGCGAAACGCCTGTTACCTTATACCACGGCAGGGAGGATAAATGTATCAGATCCTGTCGGCCAGCTTCAACTGTAAGTCTGAGGCCCGGAGTAGATCTTACCTGTTTGATCTCCTCCTTTAGAGCCTCATTGAACTTGAAGAAATCATCACTAAAAGGAAGGAAGGAGAATCCGAATGTACCGTCTTCTCTCCCTATTGTTGCAGAACCATGGATAACATCATAAATAACCACATTACTGCCATCTATGCGCGTCATGAACTCTTCTGTCCTGTTTACAGCCTTTAGTGAGCAGTGGAGGTACCAGGCAAAAAATGAGATTCCGTTTCTTTTGGTGTTATTGTATGCTGATGTACAGTCTATTTCGGATACTACCCCAAAAAAAGGTTCGTCAAACTTTGAGAAGAAATTAAAGTGCTCTTTTCGGACCCATTTTTCCGGATTGATAATTCTCATAAAACAGGAGTTACGGTAAATCAACAAATCTTTCCATACCACTAGTCGGCAGATTCAACGATGAGTAAATCTACTAACTATTTACTTATTTGAACAATCCTTTTTACTGTGCTTCTACCGTCTACTAACTTTATTTTTACAAAATAAATACCGGAATCAAATGTGGAAAGATCAATCGTCTCTTCATAGTTATCGGCAATATCGGAAGACTTTACAATGATTGTTTGTCCCTGACTGTTAAACACATAGATGCTGGAGATGCCTGACAAGGTTGCATCTGTTTTCAGGTAATATAACCCTTCCCCAGGGTTAGGATAAAGGATTACATTGTTGTCAATACGTTCGTCATCAATGGAGGTCAGAATACTGAACTCAAACCAGTTGACATTAAACTGTGACTTGGTGATCTTTAACCGGATATGCTGTAGTCCGGACTTAATATATGCAGCCCGGCTTGTATTTGTCCAGGTCTGCCATCCACCCGTTGCCGGGAATGTTGCAGAATGGATCGTCGTGGCTTTACCAAGAGTGTCAATCAGTTCCATCTGCAGCCCGCCACCTGCACTTTCAGAGGCGGTTCTGTAGTTTACGTTAAAGGTTCCGCTGTTCGGGATATTAATATAATAATCAAGATAGTCACCGACGTCGAGATAGCTTATATTCTGTCCTCCTCCAATATCAGTGGTGGTTTCCAGCTGAACACCAACCTGACTGTGATAATCTTCGGCTTGTATTCGTCCCGGAACAGGGTGATAAAATATTATTTTATTAATTACATCACGGAGGGTAAAGACGGCCATCGATGTTCCGTCCTGGGCTAAGATCTGAGTTCCGCTATATGATACTTTTACAATCTCTTTTGCCTTCATAGTCCCCTCAATTTTCAAAATAACAACGCGGTTGTTATCGGGATCAGGAACAACGGATGATATTACTGTCTGTATGCCATTAATGGTTACAGAGAATGATGCGGGTGCCGCCGGAAGGGGAGCAGCAAGGGGTTTGTTAAAAGAGAGTTTAATTGTTTTATCATCAATGGTATATAGCAGAGATCAGACTTGCAGGAGTTGTCGTTGTTGGCCCTTTCTGGATAAACTGGAGGGAAATAAGGTTGAAAACACCGGAATCTACATAAAACCTTATCTTCTTAACCTCCGTGGTAAAAACGATATTTGGGATCAGAATCGACTGCCAGGTCTTCCATCCTCCGGTATTGGGTATATTATTGATGCTGGTTATAGGTGCGCCTCCTGATTCAAGATGGAATTTCCCATTCGACTCAGCACTGGCTACTCTGACAACAATATCATAGATTGCAGCTGAAGCAACATTTACTGTATACTCCATCCATTCACCTGTTTCTATCCAGCCCACGTTGATAACCATTTGAATTGACTGCGTCTGTTGTCGTTTCAATGTCGACACCATCGTTCCTGTACATCCAGCCTTTATTCCAGGCTGTATAGTTGCCAGTTGAAACATTGTAGTTTGCTATGTCGGCGTCGTGATACGCTTCACCTGCAATACCCATGTCAAAGTCAGAGGCATATATTATCCCGGGAATATTGTTGACTGCGAAGGGTAGGGTCTCTTTTGAATAGACCTGCCTGAACATGGCATCTATGACATCCTTCTGGAAGAGACAATTCTCAATTTTAAACTTATCTGCAAGATCCATTAGCGCTGCCTTTGCAAAGGCCGGAGTGGGAGCAGGGCCTGTTCCGTTCCAGTAATTGAGGAGGGTTTGGTAATCTGCTGTTTTAATAACTGAGAGAGGACCGGAAATAGATTCCACCTTCTTCATTGGCCACCATGCCCAGCCTATACCATTGTCCTCAAATAAGCGTATCGCATCGCGGAACCATGTGTTTGAGTTCTCACCTGCCTCGCCGAACCATATAGGCACATTGTGTGTATCTCTTATATCCAGGACCCACTGTATTGAAGCCTGGTCGTTGAAGCTCCAGTACTTGTGCGGACTGTATACTATATTTGTCTTAAAGGGAGGAACCAGGCCTGTAAAGTCATTTGCAAACCAGTTGCCTTCGATGAAAAGAATATGTTTGGTGTCGACCATCCGAATAGCGTCTGCAATGGCGGAGTAAAGAGATTTCAGTTCTGCATTGCCGGTCATATTCCAGTTGGTCTCATTTATCAGATCATAACCTCCGACCCATTGCTCCCCGGCATATCTTTCAGCCAGCTTTTTCCAGAGGGCGATTGTCTTGTTTTTATTCAGAGTGCTTTCCCACAGTGATGGTTTCGCCGGGTTATAGTCAGAAATGCCCTGATCATAACCCTGTCCTCCCGGGGCAGCATGAAGATCAAGGATTACATACATCTGATTCGCTGTGCACCACTTTACAAGACTGTCAGTTAGAGCAAATCCCTTTTCAAGCCAGGTATTTGCACCATATACCGGTTCGCTTTCAATAGGAAGCGTATAAAGGTTGTAATGCATTGGGAGCCTGACGGCGTTGAATCCCCACGCTTTTAATGAGTCGATATCTGTTTTCCTTACATGATTTGAGAGCCACGCATCGTAAAAAATGTCGGCATCGGTCTTGCCTATAAGTGCCTCTATCTTCGCTTTGATCTGGTATTGAGCACTGGCGAAGCCGGCGGTCTGCAGCATATATCCTTCCTGGAGCATCCAGCCACCCAAACCCATTGCCCTTAATATTATAGTATCTCCCGCTTCGTTAACAATCGCTTTACCGTTTGTCTTCAGATAATTCTGCGACACTGCGGGTTGAATGAAGAGCGCAAGGAAAAGTAAAATATAAGGGATTCTGGTTCGCAGCTTCATATTGTGGATTAAGTGGGTTACACAAATATATGTCTTACAGGTTAACCAGTTTCCTTTCCTTTCAAATATGATTACTACAATTGTTCATCACGATGGACGAGGGCAGGAGAGAAGGCAGGAATGCAAACAGCAATATATTCGGCGTCTGAATCAGGCGTACTGTATCTTACCCATTCACCTTTATGGGTGACAATTAACTGATCTTTCTTAACAATGGTCTTGCCATCGCGTGACTCCACAACAACCTCTCCGTTAATGACGAAGGTATACTCGTCAAATTCAGGTGTTTGTCCCGGTTCACTCCACCCTTTTGGACTTTTCATTCTGGCTATGCTTATGTTTTTGTCGTTTGTGTTCACCTGCCCTACGAATTCTTCAATTATCTTTCTGGGAATACCGGGAGCATCAATAACAGTTGGGGACTTAATTGTTTTCATATGATATAATTTACTAATAGATTTTAAAGGAAAGCTGATCATTTACTGATTTTTATGCAGGTTCCTGGCCGATTCGTAAAGCATTCTATCCCTTTCCTGTAAAGGGGTAATTTGAATACCGTGTGGTGTGGGATGGGTATCCTTGTCTACATAAATAAATGTAATAAAACCACTAACAAATGGTTTGCCCATTCCTGAAGGTTCAACTTCAATATATGCGACCATGCTTGACCGACCGGCATAAACAATACTTGAAACGAACTTAAGTATCTGTCCTGGTTTTACCGGACTGGTAAAATGCATTCCATGGATCTTCAAACAGACGATATGCCTGGGATCAACGAGATTGGCGGCGGCAATAAAACCGGACTCTACGAACCATTCGGCTGTACGCCCTGCGAATAATGTTCCGTGATGGTTGAGATCCTCACTTTTTACCAGTCTGGTCGTGTAAACATCTTGAGGTTCTATTGCTCTTACTTCCATAGTGTCTTCATTATTACTGATTTATTAATTATTCCTGTTCGACGACAAACTTAATTCTTGAGATATCGGAAGGGAATTCACTTTTTCATTGCTTCAGCTTTCAACCCGGACGGCAACTTCTCAATAGCATATCTCAAAGAAGTTCTGGGCATGGTATTCTTTCTCTCCATGACAAAACGGAATACTCTGTCCATGTCGGCCTTGCTAGCCTCTTTGAGCATCCATCCGTATCCTTTCCTTACCATATCGTCCTCATCGTTAAGCAGTTTATCTGCTGTTTCGAATATGTGATCATGAAAAATTCCTTTTCTGGCAGGGATTATCAGTGAAACTGCTGATGCTC
This sequence comes from uncultured Bacteroidales bacterium, assembly GCA_963698535.1. GTDB lineage: Bacteria > Bacteroidota > Bacteroidia > Bacteroidales > VadinHA17 > CAVORD01. The sequence goes on from CAVORD010000001.1 coordinate 41,501, forward strand.
TTCTTACCCATCGGTTCCTGGATTTTGTCCAGTCCGATAATCTGACAAGAAATTCAGGATACATCATAACAAAGTCACCAACGGTATGGTTGCAGAAGGTATCGCAGGAAGCCCAGTTAGTAATATTATTTTTTACCCATCGCTCAAATATCTCAAAATCAGCTCTGGTATATTTTTTTCGTAAGGAATATGAATAATCACAAGCGACTAAAGATTCCTCGATATATCCGGATTCCCATAACTTATCACATAGTTCAAAAACGAACTCTTTTGTCTCCTTCCTGAGTAATGGCAAATACTTTTTGCTGATCTCCCTTACTGCTGGATTCTTTACTCCGTAAGTCCTGATCTCCTCTTTAAAGAATCTTTTGATTTTTTCAGTCAGCAGCGGGTCTGAGATGTTAATGAGCTCCTCCCTGATGGACATCAAAATATGGTCTGCATCTGTCATTTTCAACTTAGTTTATGGCCCGTACCATTACCTTCCCTTTGATGATGGATCTCTGTTTATATTTCAACAAATTGCCCCGTAGCATTATCTCTTTTTACCTTTTTAGAGGGGAAAACCACTCCATTCATGGCAACATACACCCCTGGAGATAAGTTCCTGATAGCACCCAGTGCCACTCCTATGTTAAAGGCAGCGTCACTGTTTGCGAACCTTTCCGGCCTCATTGCCCCTGTAAGGATTATCACCTTGTTATCGATGCCATTCAGATAGAGGGCTGTCTCGATCATCGTGTCAGTACCATGGGTTATCAGGATCTTTTTACTGTCACTGTTTTCACAACACTCTCTTATTTTTCTGCGGTCTGTATCGGTTATATCCAGACTGTCTTTCTGTAACAGAGGTTCGATCTCGTAGTCAAATCCCGGATTACAATTTTCGAGTATCCTTGTTACAGCAGGGGTTGTGATTTCAAAAGCATATCCTTTTGTTATTCTGGGATAATCTTTGTCGATGGTTCCACCTGTTTGAATAAAGAGGATCTTCATATTTTTTGCTGATATGTTAATGAGCAATCGGATCTACCCGAGTGAGACATCAAGGAACATCATTGTCGCAAACCCCAGCATGGCACCAATTGTCGAATAATCGGTTTCATGACCTGTTTGTGATTCCGGTATTAGTTCCTCAACCACCACAAAAATCATTGCACCGGCTGCGAAGGATAACGCATAGGGGAGGATTGGTGTGACGGTTAATACGAGGTAAGCCCCCAGAACCCCCGCAATTGGCTCAACAATTCCCGATAACTGACCATAATGAAAAGCTTTGAGTCTTGAGAATCCTTCCCTTCTCAGTGGAATGGATACTGCAGCACCCTCCGGGAAATTCTGGAGCCCGATACCCAGTGCCAGAGCTATCGCACCTGTTAACATTCCTATGTCAGGATTATTGGCAAGTGCACCAAAAGCTACCCCAACAGCCAGTCCCTCAGGTATGTTATGTAAGGTTATAGCCATTACCAGGAGGACGCTTCTTTGCCATGTGGTTTTTATCCCTTCTGCCTTGTCGGTTGATAAACTTTGATGGAGGTGGGGTAAAATGTTGTCAATGATAAGAAGGAATAAGCCACCGGCTAAAAATCCTGTTACCGCTGGTAACCATGGAATTACGCCACTTTCTTCTGCCATTTCAATTGCTGGTTTAAGCAGGGACCAGAAACTGGCGGCAATCATTACGCCGGCAGCAAAACCGAGCATTGAATTGAGAACCCTTTTGTTGATGGACTTAAAAAAGAATACCATGGATGACCCAAGAGCGGTGACAAACCAAGTAAACATAGTAGCCCCTAATGCCAACAATATCGGATCATATTCAAGAAGCGATTCTAACTTCATAATTCCAAAAATTATAATTTATAGTTTTTAAGGTTGCCGTTAACCATTTGCCGGTCCAAATTTAACATTAAACTTAAATTACCTGATAAATGTTTACCTGATACCTATTAACAATCCGGAGCTACCCTTTCTTTGTCAATTCTCCCAGCCGGAAGAGGATGATACTTCTTATCAGATCAACCGGTAATTCCTCTTTCAATGGTAACTGGATGGAACCCTTGCCCGTTTTATATCTTGCTAATTCCTTCCTGAACGCTATGTTTCCTGAAGGAAGGGCGTACAATCCAATATGTTTCTCATAAGCGGCAAAGTAAAATAAAACCTTCCCGAGTTTAAATACTGGCATATTGTACGATATACCTTCGGTTGCATCAGGGGCAACCTCATGTCCAATCTCTCTGATCCTCTGCAGTCGTGATGCTACACTATCCGGAAAATCAGAAATATATTCATCAATGTCTGAATAGCTCTTTTTCTTCATATGTTATTAGCCTTTTTGGTCAATATCGACTCTGCCTCTTCAAGAGATGAAACAAAGGTGGTATGACCATATCTGTTGCTTTCAGATATAAAGCTGGAGAGACTCTTCCTTTTAAATTTCGAAAAATCCCCTACAATCGAAAGCTTCATCCTGTACGTAGAGAATTTCTGCAATATTTCTCCTGCAACTCCTGTAGATAAGTCAAAGAACTCATTCGAAAAGTTCTTTTCATTCATTATGATACCTGCTGCACCCTGATAGTTCCCTTCTGCCATTATATCAACAGCGTCCTGCAACTCCCTGATAATAACTGTTTCTGAGACTACATACCCGATTAGGAGGCCATTAATATCTTTGATTATTAATTCTTTCATAATTATTCTGATCATTTAAGGTTCTTACAGTTGATCACGGCCTTTTCCCGGTTTCACGGAATGATATTAATTGCATTGCAGGCAAAAACCCCTGTGTACACAAACAGTACCGCCACAATCAGGGCACTTCCATTTTAGTTCCTGCTCCTTAGTAAATCTTAATAATCCGTTAGTTTTAATGTTTGCCAGGTTATCGAGCATGCTCATATTGTATTTTGTCCGGTATCTTTTGTCTAATTGTTTCAATCGCCTGCACGGAAATTTTTCACAATCGTAGCAGAAGCCCGAATCCGTCAGGTTTGAGAAGGGCACAATTGAAGATTATACAAGCCTGACATGATTTTGGTTTATCACCATCAGTTACCCTGCAACCTGAACATCTGTTCTTTTGACGAAGGAATGCCAGGCAAAGCCCGCAATTCATACCACATGGGGCAATTAGAAGTTGGTCCATTTCACTGATTATAAGTTTCTGCTCAATCAGTATATAAGATGCCAATTTTGCAATCGCATCATTTATTTTTCTACTTGTCAGTAATTGCTTTAATTATCTCATCCTCTTCCGGGGCTTTTAGTTCCACAATAGTGTCAACAAGATCGTTAGGGATGGTCATAGACAACACATATTGCTTAACCTTCCAGTCGTTGCCCTCCCTTATTAAAACACCTGATCCCCGGCATATCTTCATCTGTGTGGAGAGTAGTTCGTCGAACCATGCAAACTCACCCGATGAGTCAAGATAGATATTTCGATCGATAGAGGTGAAGTTCCATGCTCTTCCTCTGTCGAATATTGGTTTTGCCCAGACCATAAAACTCTCCTTGTCCCAGTACTCTGTTGCATCGGTTCCAATGAAGACACCATCTTCTGCGTAATAGCTGAAGTATTTTGCAAAGTCGGCTTCAGCCGCAGCAATGTTGAATGAGTCAAGCATGGAGTTAATTTCCTCCTCAGCAAAAGCTGGATTGATCTTGTTGTTATTACAACCGGTGAGAAGCAGAATGAGCAAAACGGAAACTGTTATTCTCACGGAAAGAAAAAAAGGAAGAATTGGTCTCATATTTATTCTGTTTTAGGATTGGAATGAAGCTATCTCTGTTAAAAACTACCTTTTTACCAGTTAATTGCCGATTTTGATCCGGATCAGTTTTGTGATATCGGGAAGTATCTTTTTATCTTCAACAGTTATTCTCACTCCCCGTCCCTCTGCGAATTTCTTTGCTTTTGACAAATCATCCTTAATTGAGGCTGAGATATTTTCTTTCATTATAATGTCATATGCTTTTTGTCCAGAGACGAAAGCCACCCTGAAGAAGCCTGATCTTGGCAAGAGGTAGATCAGAGCCCTTTTTTTGTCTTTTATCCTGTAACTCCATCCATAATTCTTCCCGGGGAAGTTCCATTCTCCCTTACCTTCAGGGTATAATCCAAGAACAACAGATTCTATATCTTTCCAGAGTTGGAAGGAACTCCCCAGATTTTCAATGAGGTCATTATCTGTGGGAACGATACCTTTTTCCATAAATATGCTTTGATCGCTCATACATAAATATTATAAGTTAATTCATAACAATTGAGTTGATCTCAAAAAGTAGCCAGGTATAAGGATCAGGCTCTATTGATATCGCTTTTTTCGCGCTCTTTATACTTTTTGTTGTTGATCTGTCTTCTATCATAAATGTTTCAACCGAGTCCGATCCGTCCTCATATTTTATTCTTATATCAAGGGGGAATACAAATGTAGTCCCCGACTGAACCTGTGTTGTTTCAAGCTCAACATAGCCTTTGCTGTTTTTCCATTTGATATCAAGTTTAGGGTGTCCTGCACTATAGAGCCATTGCCTGAAAAACAGTCCCAGGTCCTGCCCTGATACCTCATCCATAACCTTTTGAAAGTCCTCGGTGAGGGCATTACCATATTTATACTCCTCGTAGAATCTACGGATACCCTTAAAGAAAAGTTCATCGCCCACCTGACGCCTGAGCATGTGGAGTACCCAGCTCCCTTTCTGGTAGGAGTTTGTGTTGAGAAGCTTCAAATAGTCAATTACAGTTGTGTCAATAACAGGTGTGAGGCTCCTTCTCTCATAATCAAGGCATCTTTTGCGCTCTGAGGTTAATCTTTGAACAAAGGAAGCCGCTCCATGCATCTCCTCAAACCATAGGTTCGTAAAGTAGGTTGCAAATCCCTCACTTAGCCAGACATGATGCCAGTTAAGTTCTGTTACGCCGTCTCCGAACCATTGATGGGCAATTTCATGCGCTATCAATGACTCATTGCTTCCCGTTCCTGTTACCGAACGTTCAGCATAAAATATGGCGCCGGCATTTTCCATTCCCCCAAAAAGGGTTTTGGACTGAACATTAGCTAATTTATCAAACGGATAGGGACCTATCTTTCTGATATAATAATCCATTACAGGTTGAGCCATTTTAAAGTCACGGAAGCCCATTCACACTGTCCTGTGGATAAACCCACGTTGAAATGGGAACCCCCATAACAGGTTCAAGGTCCTGGTGAGCAAACCTTGCAGTACCAAATACCATGACTTTGGTAGGAATTGGTTCCTTCATCTGCCATCTGGTCAATGTATAGCCTTCTGAGACCTTCGATATCTCTTTTAAAGTACCATTCGCAACGGTCTGATAATGTGAAGGTGCTATAACCACCCATTCAACAGTAGCTTTGTCGGAGGGATGATCCACCAGTGGCAGCCAGTTCTTCCCCCGGTCAGGCCAGTTATCGGCGAAAAATGTACGATCATTATATCGGTTTTTGGATATTATCAATCCGTCTGCCGGTGTTCCTTTATATTTTATTTTATAATTCCTGACCTCTTCCGGCCTGGTTAAGGGGATACTGAACAGTAATTGTGTGTCAGACTGTAATACAGGTAGAGGAACATCATTTTCTGTCGCATCTATAACCGTCATTCCTTTGTCATCGGCCCTCCTTTTTATAAAGTCAAGGCTGAAATCTGAAACTGACTTTTTGAATTTTATCAGTATCTCTGCTGACGCCTCGATCTCATCTGTTGTGTCAGAGAGAGAGACAGTGAATTTATAGTTGAGTACATCGATGGCATTGAATCTATCCTCATGCCTCTGGGATGAAGCAATAATAAAATGAAAAAGGAGGATAATAAGTAATGCACCTGTTTTAGGAGATCTGTATTCTTGCATTACTTAGTCTTTATAATTGTAATTACCATTTCTGATCATCAAGAGGAGAGAGGAACTGACCTATTTCTTCTTCTTTTTCTTCTTTGGTTTAGGCTCAGGCAGTTCTCTTACCGTGATCCTGACAAGCTCGCTAAGCCATTCCCGGTCATCCAGTTTCTCTTCAATAAGGAAACTTAGCTTAGCGCCGGGATAGGGTGGGGCTTCAACCACTTCATCAATAAAAATCCTGCCACCTTCGGTAGGTTTTATGAAAAGCTTATTGTCACAAATAAGAGCGAATATTTTGCCACCTGAATAGAGAGCATATTCTCCAAACATCATACGGCTGGTAATTACCCCTGCATTGTATATCTGGTCGGTAACGTAATCTACAAATTCTTTATTGGATGCCATTTTACTGGTGTATGAAGATCGTTTGCATGGAGTGAGGCTGGATCAATATCGTTGCCGCTTTCGCTCCTATATATAACTTATATGCTATCTCCGTGTCGGTCTGATTCATAACAACTGTTGCAAGGGAACCATCCTCGTTAATGAAGGATGTTGCCAACAGTGTGCTTCTGCTGCTTGCAGTACTTACCCGCCTGGCGCCTGGTCTTATAAATTTCGAAAAATGACCAATGTAGAAGTAAGTGGGGGTATATATCAGCTCTCCGAGGTTTACATCAGCATGAACCGGAGCAAAACAGAAATTGCCAACATGGTTAGGTCCGCCAGTTTGATCCAGCAGGATATTCCAGTCGGTCCATCCTACAGTACCTTCGTTGAAATCATTGATCATTGAGCGCCCGTATCTCTCGGCATTAGGCCAGTATTGATATTTCTCAGCGTTAAAACTTTCAACACATCCCTCTGTAAAAAGGAGCTGCTTATCCGGATAAGACTCCCTTACCATACCAAGATTATCAAACATCGGTTCACCACCTGTCCATGTTTCATACCAGTGGAAGCCGATACCCCAGGCATATTTAGAGGCATCAGGGTCATCAAAAATGGTATTGGCCCTGTGGTTTATGAGGTCGCGGTTATGATCCCATACGACAATTTTTTTATCACCCAGTCCCTCTCGCTCTAAGGTTGGACCGAGATGGTTCTTAAGAAAATCCCGCTCCTCTTCCGCTGAATAGATGCATGATTCCCAACGTTGAGTTGCCATAGGTTCATTCTGCACTGTAACACCCCAGACAGGTATACCCTCATTTTCATAAGCATTAATGAATTTAGCAAAGTAGAGGGCCCACGATTCGTAATATTCGGGCTTCAGTTTACCTCCCTTAAGCATATTGTCATTATCCTTCATAAAAGCAGGGGGGCTCCATGGGCTTGCATAAAAGAGCAATTTGCCGCCTGCTGACTCAATAGCCTTCTTTATCATAGGAATACGATAGGCTAAATCGTGCTCTATACTAAAAGTCTTCAACTCCTTATCGTTATCGCTTACATATGTATAGCTTCCGCTGCTGAAGTCGCAGCTGTGTATGTTTGTCCTGAGGAGCGAGTAACCGATACCTGATTCTTTATCAAAGTATGCCTTGAGAAAACTCTCCTGTTTATCTTGTGGTAATTTTGCAAACACCTCAGCAGAAGCGTCGGTAATAGCCCCTCCTATACCAAGAAATGTCTGGAAGGTTCTGTCTGGATTAACGAAAACAGATATTTCCGTTTCCAGCGGCTGACCCGCATCAGAAAATTCAGGATTACCCGTTTTTGTCAGCCTCAGATCTGTATTGCTGGCTGTAGTTATAAGAGACACCCGTTTGCCCTCAATCGTAAAAGAGTTTTCCTCTCTGGTCATATGTTTATCTTTTTTGTCTGTTGTACTGTTGTTTTGGCTGCAGCCATTCAGTAGTAACGAAACAACAGAGATGATGATCAAAATTCTCATAATAGTTGATTTGATATGGTCCTTGATAAAAGTAGCAATTTTCTGCAAAATGGTTTTAGGAGAGTGACGTATTTGATCAGATACCTGCCGGTCAGTTATATATCGTCAGGTCCAGATCGCTTCCGATAGCACTGTAAAGTTCTCCGTTTGGTCCGTCATCATCAATAAGGGCAGGTTCCAGTGCTCCTGGCAAGACAGCTTCAACAGGGTGTTCTGCATTTTCGCCACCCAGATCCGTTCTGAGCCATCCCGGATCAAGGGCATTTATCCTTACCCCTGTTCCATTTAACTTAACAGCTAAATCCTGGGTAAGCTTATTTACAGCCCACTTTGAAGCACCATAAGGAGCAAGTTCAGGTTTGTCGGTAATGCCCGAACTAAGGTTTATAACGCGGCCAAATCCGTTCTCAATCATTTTGGGCATAAATGCACTGCACAGGCTGTACATGGCTATAACATTTACCTTGAAAGTATTGGTCCATTCTTCCCAGCTATGACTCCAGTAGTTAGTATGATATGGTATCATAATTGCGGCATTATTGTAAAGAATGTCGATTCTGATATGAAGCGATTCAACCTGCCTGATGATGTCTCTTACGCTTTCTTCGTCAGATAGCTCACCATAAACACAATATGTTCTGACTCCTGATCTCTTTAGCAGACCAAGTGTCGTTTCGCAACTTTCCTTGGTGCGTCCGTGAACGACAATGTTACAGCCAATCCCTGCCAATCCGAGTGCTATCTGCTGACCGATCCCACGACTCGATCCTGTTATCAGGGCATTTCTTCCTTTAATTTCTATCATGATATTTTTTTCAATATATATTATTGGCAATAATGAGATTCATATTAAGAAGATTTCCAGTCTCCTTCTGACTTCCTTCATGCTTTCCCTTCCCTTATATTTCTCAGGTCCCGGACCGATTTTCAAATTCTGACATGCTACCTTCAGTGCGGGCGAAAAGGAATTAAATTTTAATAATCACAAGTAATGATCTATTTGCGTAAGATTCCTTCAAACGGGAAAGAGTTGCATGGTTAAATTATCTAATCACTTGACGGTATAATATGTTTCCTCCGCCAGAAAATATAAAGGATTCCGGCAAGATTATTGAGAAATATCAATAGAACGATCCATAGGATCTTTTCACTCTTTTCTATTCGGTCCGATGTAGTTACCTCTGATATTGCTAGACCCATAAAAACTAAGGTAGCCACAAGTCCTCCGACCAGCAAGGGGTAGGTAGAAGGCCAGTCTTCTATATTAGAAAATGCAAGATAGCAAGAAACGATTAATCCAATTGCAAACATGGATTTGATCAATAAACCTTTTCTGTTTACCATTTTTGAATTGATTTAAATTTGTCTTTAAATGATAGGTATTATAAAATACCTCACCTCATTAATTGCGATTGACATAACTAAAATAGTTAATTTTTACCGACCTGTGGTAAACAATTACGGACCCGGGGGTTAAAATTCTAATATAAACCACAGATATTATTCTGAAAACAGATTGCGAGTTGTTAAGAGGTATAATCAAACTTACTCTCTGACCCTTATATAGGTGCTTTTCACAAGATCGTCATTAAGAATCTCTGTTTCAATAAGTTTGAACTTCAACTCCATGTCTGTCGTGGTAAATAGAGGTATGCCTGAGCCCAGAATTACGGGAATTCGGGTAATGATCAATTCATCAATAAGGTCCCTTTTCAGAAAACTTTGAATCGTTTTGCCACCATCAATATAAATATTTCTAATTCCGTCTTTGTTTAGGGTTTTGACGATGTCAGTGATCTCACCGTTGACGATTGTGGCCAATTCCCGATAAGCCTCAGGCAGTACTTTCATAGTATTACTCAGGACAAATACGGGTTTTATATATGGCCACTCATTGAAGCTTACAACTGTTTCAAAGGTGTTTCTTCCCATTAATATTCCGTCAATACTGTCGATGAAAGCACTAAAACCATAATCGCTGTTCCCCGGATTCGGTATTTCCATCAGCCAGTCGATACTTCCATCGCTCCTGGCAATATATCCGTCAAGACTGGTTGCTATATATACTGTGTTAGACATTAATGTTAATAATCAGGCAGCACCATGGCCGCGGGTATCTTTTATTTTTCTGCAGATTATCAGAAACAGAGGGTATTTGACGATTTTCTCACCGTTCTTTTTCTCAATTTCAAAGAACTCTTTGTATAACACAACCCGGAAGCCATTCTTTATGAGCAAATTGGAAAGATCCTCCCTGGCGAATCCATTGTGTCCGTCAAAGCCAGTGTGGTGGGAATGAAATGATCCGTCTTCCTGAACCAGATCGCCGATGCACAAATACCCATCAGGGTTTAATATTGAATTGAATTCTCCTAACGTTCTGTCAATATCAGGCATGTGGTGAAGGGTCATGAGGGTATATATCACATCCGTTTTCGCTATTTTCCCACCGGAGTCGAACAGATCGACCATAAGCGGGATGAAGTTGTTGATTTTCTCTTTTTTAATTTTCTCCCTCAAAACTTCCATCATCCCTTCCGAAGTATCTATCAGTGTGATGGTTTTAAAGGCATCCTTTAACCGGAAGCTTAGCAAGCCTGTGCCACTGCCAAATTCCAGGGCATGTAATTCCCCTTTTGATTGAACACAGGAATCAATCTCTTTTGCAAAAACGGTGGCTCTTTCTACTTTCTCCGGATCATTGTCCCATTCGGAAGCTTTTTCATCAAAATGCATTCTATGTAGTGCTAATAAAGGTTCGTTACTTTTTTTTACGTTGTCTGAAGAGCCATTCCATCATCATAGGGTCACTGTAGGCTGCTATCCATGAGAAATGACCTACTTCAGGGTATAGTGTGAATCCCGGATGAGCTCCGGCTTTTGCAAGTGCCTCTGCCATATCTCCGGAGAGAGCGGGATCAACCACATCATCGAGTGCCCCATGGAATATCCAGAGCGGAATGTGTGAGATCGATTTTGCCTTTGACACATCACCACCACCACATACCGGCACGGCGGCAGCAAAGAGGCCGGGGTTTCTCGTGATGGCATCGAAGGTGCCAAACCCGCCCATGGATAGCCCGGTTATATATATGCGGGTAGTATCAACCGGTAACGTCAGGATGGCCTGCTCAATCAGTTCCATCAGCAATTTCATCGGCAGAGTAGGTGAAGGCTGGATCTGCATATCTTTATTAGAAAAGTTACTCCAGCTCATATTCTTCGGACATTGAGGTGCAATGACTATTGCAGGATGCATTTTCATATTATGGTCAGTCGCAAAGTTCATAACACCCCATTTTAGTTGACCTTCGTTATCATCACCTCTTTCCCCTGAGCCATGTAAGAAAATTACAAGCGGGTATTTACTTACCTTGTTATAGTCGGGTACCAGTTGCCTGTAATTTAAGGATTCACCCCGGGAATTGGTATATTTCTCAACACTGAAGAGGGATGACTGGGAAAATGTGGAATCTGCAATAGAGAAGCAAATAAGAACAGTCAGAATTAAGGGTAATTTTGATTTCAATGTTTTCATTATTTTCTGTATTGAATGTTAGTGCGATGTTTAATTGATGTGATCCCGGTCTTAATTATTCATTTGAACCCCAATGCCTCACAATACCCCTTGTTTGGGAAACAGTTTTCAAACTTGCTGTTTTCGACATACCGGGTTAGAATAGCTGTAATCTCTTCCGGGGTGATCCCGTCGAGGCTGTCTTTAAGCGCCCTAATATTACTGAATGAACTTCTGTCACTCTCGGCGTATAGTACGAAATTATCCCATCCATCAGGTTTCTCAAAGTTCATTGGGCCTCTGGTATTATCCATCTTCTTATATGGCCAGAAGGTCCAGTGAATTTGATTCTCATCCAGAAGCTCTCTGAACTTTCTGACCCATTCATCATCATTTTCACCACTCTCTCCCATAAGCAAAGGGACATTGTATTTTTCCCTGAAGTCGACATACTCCTGTATCTCCTTTTGCTCAGGAGGCATCCAGTATTTATGGAAGGTATATGCCAGTTCAGGATCAAAAGGTTCTGAGAAAACTGAAAAATCGGTCTCCCATACTGCTCCGCCCAGAAAGATGATATGATCCCTATCCACCTCCCTGATTGCGCTTGTTATTCTTTTATAAAGGGGCTCAAGATTAGGCTTAAGACTATCCTTTTCAAAATAGTGGGGTATCGGTTCATTCAACAGGTTATAACCTATTACGGTGCTGTTTTTCGCATACCTTTCTGCAATTCCCTGCCATATCTCGCATACCATCTGTTTCATGCCTTCGTCTACCATCAGCCATGGATATCCGTCGCTGTCATCAATGTTATCCCCGGTCTGCCCGCCCGGTGCTGCATGCATGTCGAGCATTACATAAATGTTGTATTTCTCACACCATTCAATAACATTGTCTATATACTTATATCCATGGATATCCCTGCCAAGAAAATCATCATGGCTAAGTAAGCGATAATCGAATGGTAACCTGATAATGTTTGCACCGGACTCAGACAACCACTTAATATCGGCCTCAGTGATATAGTTATCGAGAAATGAATCCCAGAAGGCAGTAGTAGCACTGTTGCCGATCAATTCTACAATTGCCTGATTTATTTTCCTGGGTGAATTGCAATCTTTCAGCTTAAACATATAACCTTCCGGTAGAAGCCAGTGCCCCAGATTGACTCCTTTTAGATGCAACAGCTCTCCCTGGGGTGAGTAAATGTCTTTTCCGTTAACATAGGCAAATTCACTTCCTCTATGGGTGCATGATGTAGCCAATGCACTAATTAACAGGATAATAACTATTTGTATTTTCATGATCTTAACTCAATTGAACTAAAAGATTATCAGTCGTAAGTGTTACTTCCCGAATTTAAGCAATTAAGGCTTATTTAAATAACCAGCGGGTTCGCAGGATAGCTTCCTCCAACACCGGTTATAGATGTTTTTGGTCAAATCCGTATCGTCCCACGGAAACCCCTTGCAGCGTAGTATGATTCAGCGCCGTTGTGATACACAAAAACATGCTCATAGCGCCTGTCGCAAAATAATGCCCCGCCAAGTTCCCTGATCTCAGCAGGTGTTTGCACCCAGCTGGATGTTTTCGTATCGAAATTGCCAAGTAATTGCAATTCTCTGTATTGCTTTTCATCTAAAAGTTCTATCCCCATGGAGGCAGCCATATTAACTGCACTGTTTCCGGGTTTATACTCCTTTCGTGACTCCAGAGCTTCATGGTCGTAACAAATACTTCTTCTGCCCTTTGGACTTTCCTCTGAGCAATCGCAGAAAATGAATTCACCTGTTTTTGACTCAAAACCTATTACATCAGGTTCTCCACCACTCATCTCCATTTCATAAAGCGACCAAAGCTTTTCCGGGTATGCATTCAGATTAGCATTAATATTTTCCCATTCAAGGCCTTTATGCCGCGCCATGTTTTTCTCAAAACGAACCATCAATGTTCTTAATAATAGAACTCGGTCGTCATGTGATAACTCTTTTTTGTTTTTCATATTGATCGGTTGATAAAATTCTGACCTATTTCGAATAAGGTAAACTGATGTATAGATTTCCCAAAGCATTCAACTGGCCGGGGGTGAGATTAAACAGATAAGTATATCTCGAATCGGGGTAGCTTCCCCGCCCAATGAACCAGGCATACCTGAAAACATCATCCCTCGCCTCACAGATAGAAACCATCTGGCGCATCTGATCCGACTGTTTCTCGTAGGAGTTGATCTGTGGGTTCCAGTTTGCCATCTCCGTTATCCAGATCTTCTTGCCATACTTTTTAAGGCGGTCGAGTTGCGCCTCAAGGCCATAGTCGTACCAGTGGAACGCTAAATAGTCAATCCTGGGGTCTCTTCCTCCGTTGGCTGACTTGTATGTTGCATAAAAATCGTCAAGCCATTCCACCGGATCGGAATAACTAGTCATTGTCCCCCAGTTCATTGCCGGGCCCACTAATTTGACAACTCTTTGCTGAGCCGCCAGATCGCTGATAACCTGTTCGTATTTTACCCATTCAACAGCTGCCTGAGCAGGTGTTTGATTAGCCTGATCCGTCAGATTGGGCTCATTCAATACAAGCAGGTACTTTATTTCCGGATGACCAAGGATAAAATTCTTTACCTGAGTGATATCGTCGGCACTGTTCCAGCCCCACAGCATTGGAATAAATTCCATTTGATAATTGGCATAATATCCTGCCAGGGCGTTGGTTTTATAGTACCAGTTATACCACCAGGAGACACCGCTCTTTAAAGCATTAAGATCAGCAGGTTCTGTTAAGTTGTAAGCAAGACCTCGCTTTGGACTCTTTTCTATCTGGGTAGGCCGATCCGGTAATTTGGAGGGATCAGGATCTTTGACACAGCCATTGGCTATTACTAAGATAAGGAAAGAATAAAGAAGAAACCTATAGCGACCTTTCATACTGATTCTATAAAGCACAAAGCAAAGCTATAATAAAAATGGAAGGGAAGAGAAACAACCGACACAGATGAATAAGACAGACTCATCCGGTACAGGCTATTTACGATACTCTTTTCATTTTAATTAATTACTGCATTTATTTTTTGCCATAGGTCATCGTCAAATCCGGAAAGCGCAAAGCTAGGGTTTGCCGGATCTGAAGCATCACCCATTCTTATTACAACCATGTTTTTGCCCGGTATTACATAAATCCGTTGATCTTCAGCTCCCATTGCCGCATACATGTCTGAAGGGGCATTAGGGATCAGAGGCCCGGAGTAAACGGTCTGACCCCCTGGGATCATAAAAGTCGTTCTTCCATTTAACCACCACAGATATCCGTATGATGGATTTATATTTTGTGAGGAACTAATGCTCTCCCTTAAATAGCTGCCATTAATGATCTGTTCGCTCTTCCATTTGCCCTTATTTAGTGCCAGCAGACCAAATCTGGCCATACTTCTGGTGTTACTGTAATATATCTTAAAGATGAGGCCGTAATTCCAATAACCATCCATCCCTATTTTGTTCTTGATTTTAGCATTGAAGTATGATTCAAACTCCTGTCCGCTTGCTGCGGCTACAATGTCCATTAATCTTTGAAAGACATTATGATAGGACCACCTTGTGCCGGCATCAGCAAGATATTTCAAGTTAAGTTTTATTACCAGTTCATTTGTGTCGCTTATCCCGGAAGTCATTGTCAGCAAATGTCTCGGCGTTATAAGATTCTCCTTTTCAATAGGTTCTACGGTCCATCCTGGTCCTAAGTATTGTGATACTCTGCTATTGATATTGAGAAGCCCTTCCTGCTGAGCTATGCCGGTTGTTACTGATACCAGCGTTTTACCTGCGCTGTTCCATTGCCATGAGGTGCTTTGAGTATGACCATTGAAATACTCTTCCATCGCAATACGACCATCCACAAGTATCATAAACGACTTTGTGTTCTTCTCAATAAGAAAATCCTTAAGCGATTGTATCGCTTCCTGATTCCATCCCAGACTTGAAGGCGACACTGTTTCCCAGGCCGTACCACTGTTTGGAGGGAAATACAATCCGGTTTGAGGTTCTTCATCCTTGCTGCATCCGGAAAGTGAAAGAAATACGGTTAGTAGTAAAATAGGATATTTCATAGCTAAGTATGTCTGTTAATATAGTTAGACGTCAAATCTTTCAGAAAGTTTAATGATCTGCCAATTATTTTTAAGTTGGCTTTTCCGTATAATTTCAAGAATGCAATGGCTCACACCAGAACTTAAAGTTAACATATCGCAAATAAGGGATGGATAAAAAAGTAGCCGTAGGCAGACCTGATTTTAGTTTAATTATGAAATACTAAGACGGGTCACCCTCCAGTTACGCCCAAATAAGAAGATATACTCTTATAATAGCAATTATGACCACGGTTCTAAAATTGCGATTCTTTGCTTTCCGTAAAGTGAGTTCCAATAATAATCCTGTACCAAAGAGCATTAATCCGGCAATGGCAAAGTCGGTAAGTTCCCAGTTTACTTCGTTTGTAAATTGCATTGCGATGAATGGGATAAGCAATAATATCGATGCTGTTATTAATATAATTTTTGCTCTTCTCCGTTTTTATGATGTTTTTACTGATATCCCTGAACAAGCTGAAAGGAGAACAGTGGTCAGAGCAACCAGTATGAGAAAATTTAAAGATTGCCGGAGTCCTGTAATCTATACAATTGCCAACATAATTATCCCGGAAACCATCCTTGCAATAGCTTGTGTCTTTTCCGTTAATCTGGTGAGCATGAATCTGGTCACGATAAGTTATACTCTGACGGGTATTAACAGATAGTATTCCTTCGAAGTTTATTAGGGTAGATTTTTCTGATGGTAATATGTGAGGTGTTTATTATTATACTGTGAATTTGTAATGATCCAGGCATATTTGATACCTCACATATTATTCTCACCCTGCAGGTTTCTAGCCTTATTTAAAGTTAGAAATACTGATTCATTGTTTATTATACTTCTTATATAAGCACTTACCTGTTGGTGTTTGTGCCAGTCCACCCAGCCCTGTACAGCATAATGACGATGGCAGTGACTCCCCAACAGATTTCATTGAATCGATAGCTTCGTTGTAAGGTATCACCTTGTCATATCCTGCCAGAGCCATGATGCAGGAATTCAAAGCATTGGTCGCAGCCATTATGTTTTTACCCAGACAAGGCACTTCGACACGCACAGCAACGGGATCACATATCAGTCCCAGTGAATTTTGCAAAGCCATCGATGCCGCATCAACAGCCTGTTTTGCATTACCTCCATTCATTTCAACAAGTCCTGCAGCAGCCATTGCTGAAGCCGAACCTGTCTCTACCTGACAGCCTCCTTCCTCTGCAGAGAATGTATATTCCTTAGCAATAAAGACACCTGTTATTCCTGCTGCCAGGAAGGCTCTGGTCATCTTGCCTGAATTAAATTCCCGTTCCTCCAGCGACCCGAAAAGCGCTCCTCCAAGAACTCCGCAGCTGCCGGTGGTCGGGGCGGCAACTATAACGCCCATAGAACTTTTTACTTCCATGATGGCGCTTGTGTAAGCTATTATGGTGCTGTTAATGGTTTTCTTAATTATGCCTGCTTCTTCCGCAACTGCAATCAATTTCGACTGAGTCCCCAGTATCCGGTCTTCGTAGTGAGTCCCCTTTAATCCTTCATCAATGGAATTATTGATTATAGTTACAATCTCTTCCATCTTATTCATTATGGATTCATGACTAAGACCGGTTCGGGCGCTCTCATAGAGCAATGCAAGGTCTGATAATGAAAGGTTCTTATCAGAAGCCAATTCAAGCATTTCATCCACGGTGCTGAAGGGCAGATCTGTTTCTGTAAGAGAAGGTACTGGCATAACAGGCACCAGATCATATCTCTTCTTGATGCTTCCTTCCGGAAAGGGGAGGGCTTCTGATTCTTTACCGATCTTTTTACCTGATTTAATATTTATCAGCAGTTCGTTATCCGGATCATATGAAATGCAATATTTAAGATCTGCCCGATTCTCATCCAGGCTCCTGGTAATATCAGAGATAGATTGTTTGTCAATATCTCTTAAAATGAGAAGGCTTTCAAAAAAGTCGCCTTTAACAGAAATTTTGAACCTGTCCCATTCCACTATTTCTATCATGCCACCGCCGGTAGAAATGGCTAATATCCCGAGTTCTTCCCCGTCAGGATATTTTACATTTATCTGATACGCATTCGGGTGTTTATTTTCTATCTCAGTTATTATGTATTCTATTGTGAGGGTAGAGTTTCCCAGATGCTTCTCATAGTCAATAATTTCGGGGTCTGTCATTTCGATGCCCAGAAGTCCGCCGGTTAGTCCCAAGGAAGAGCCCTGGCCTTTATATGTAGTGGCTAGTGAACTTGTTTTGTCAAATTTCACGGTAACTTTTGCCGAATTGAGGCTGCCGGCCTGTCTTATTATGCTCCCGATACGGTGTGCCGCAGCAGTGTGCGAACTGGACGGGCCCCTCATTACCGGTCCTATTACGTCATTGAAAATGCCTGGTATATGTGCTGATTTCATCTTTCAGATCAAATAACTATCCATTCAAATACTTTTCAAATATCATATTTGCCATAAAAAGATCCTGAACACCCAGTCCCACACTTTTAAATATCGTAATTTCATTATCATCACTTCGTATCAAGGACTTTCTGTTGATCAGATCCCCGATTTCGGCTTCAATAACGGATTCGTTGAAAATATTTTCAGCGATGGGTTTTATCAGATCACCTGATTCCTTCAGAACAGACTGCCTTGAATCGACAAACAGTTTGCCTTTTAATATTACCGATGGGTCCAGCTCCTGCATTTCAGGACGGTAAGATCCTATGGCGTTTATGTGTACTCCTTCCGGGATATCTGAAATGGTGAATAAAGGTCTTTCAGAACTGGTTGCGGTACATATTATGTCTGCATCCTTAAGGTTTTTATGTTTCATGTCAGCAATAAGAGTAATACCCAGTCTGTTTTCCATCTCATCACGAAACTGATGGGTTTTATCATTGCTCAGATCGAACAGGAAAGCTCTTTTTATCTTCCTTACATTGCAAACGGCTTCAAGTATTCTCCTTCCCTGTGCGCCGCAACCAAACAGGGCAACAGTTTCGGCATTCTCTGGTGCGGCCAGTTTTGTTGCCACCCCTGCTGCCGCACCGGTGCGAAGTGCTGTTATATAAGCGCCGTCCATCATGGCCACAATAGCACCTGTTTTAATATCCACTAATAGAACAACACCGAGAATTGCAGGTATCCCCTGAATGTTTCTATCCTTCTTTTGAGTAATTATTTTAACTGCTATCTTGCCAAGATCTTCATTGTATGCAGGTTTAAGGAACAGATCCATGTTATTCATTGACACGATGGAGCGCTGAGGAACATGGCTTGTACCTGCCGAGAAACTGGAGAAAGCCTGCTCCATGGCATTTATGGCATCTCCCATGCTAACAATACCCGCTATATCAGATGAGGAGAATAACTTGATATCCTGAAAGATACTGGTGCTCATTTGTAATCTTGTATACTTACTTTGTTACCTTTTTTTTAATGCTATAACTGCTATTTTGCTCCGGGAGGCAGGTTTTGGAGGAAATACCTGTAAACAGAAGTTCTCAGATGAATGGTTGACCCCTCTCTCTCAGCAATGGCATGGGTGCGCATGGGGTACTCTATCATTGTAAAGTATTTGTTCTCTTTGATTAGTTTGTCAGCTAAAATCTCAAGATTCTGATAGTGGCAGTTATCATCTCCCGACCCGTAGATCAGCAGAAGGTTGCCCTCTAATCCACCAGAATGAGTTATGGGGCTGCCATCCCTGTATCCTGATTCATTATCCTTTAACTGTCCCATATATCGTTCCTGATAGAATGAATCATATAGTTTCTGGTCACTTACAAATGCTATAGCTACCCCTGTTTTATAAATTTCTGGAAATCGGAACATACAGTTCAGGGTCATTGAGCCTCCGCCGCTCCAGCCCCATATACCTATCCTATCCTGGTCGATAAAAGACCATTTCTGCATGATATATCTCGCTGCTGCTGCCTGATCAAATGGTGCAACGATACCAATCTTCCTGTATATGCTCTCTTTCCACTCCCTGCCTCTGGGAACATTTGTGCCCCGGTTGTCAACACTTATCACAACATATCCCTGCTGCGACAGGAAATAGTCCCACAAGTCGCTTCCCGACCACCGGTCCTGTACTGTTGTACCTGCCGGCTCACCATAAACATAAAAAATAACGGGATATTTCTTTTCCGGATCAAAGTCCGGAGGCTTAACTATGTAAGCATCAAGCATCAGGCCATCTTCAGCCGGTACTCTGAAGAACTCTTTAAGTCGTATATTAAGGTTGGCGAATTTCTCCTTCAGAACCTGGTTGTCCTCGAGAGTCCTTATCAGTTTATGATCTTTAAGCCTGACAATTTCAATCACCGGAGGTGTATTGTGATTGGAGAAAGTATGAATAGCATACTGCTTGTCGGGTGAGAAGTCATAATAGTGATGCCCTGACTGATTTTCAGGGGAAAGTTTCTCGGGAAGACCTTTGCCGTCTGTTTTGCTCCTGTAAAGATATCTTTGCGTGGGTTTATCGGGTGAGGCCATAAAATAGGCATACCCGGTTTTTTCATCAATCCCCATCGATTGAATAACTTCAAAATTCCCATCGGTTATCTGCTGCATCTTCTTTCCGTCAGAAGAAACCAGATAAAGATGAAGCCACCCGCTCATGTCGCTTTTCCATGTAAATTGATTTCCTTCATTAACCCATGTTAAGTCATCGATTGCCTCTGTCCAGGAAGCAGTCTCTTCTTTGAAGACCACCCTTGTTGAACCGGTTTCCGCATTGGCAAGGATTACCCGGTTGATATTCTGGTTCCGGTTAATCTGCTGAATTACAAGCTCGTCTGATGCCGGTCGCCACTCCATGCGAGGCAGGTAGTTATCCCTTGAGTCACCTTCAGTTTTAATCCAGATAATCTGCCTGTCTGACAGGTTTATTACTCCTGTTTTAGCTTCCGGATTGGTGGTGCCAACCTTGGGATAGGCAAAAGGGATGGTCTCCGGATAATTGGAATCCAGATTGTTTATCATGGTGAAAATACCTACTCCCTCAGTGTTGATCTGCCAGAATGCAATTTTTTTACTGTCGGGGCTCCACCGGAAGGCATCACTCAGACCAAACTCCTCTTCGTAGGCCCAGTCAGTTGTACCGTTAATAATGTTCCCCTTACCGTCAAAGGTCAGTTGTACAATATCTCCTGCTGCAATATCCTCAACATAGATGTTTTTTTCTGAGACATATGCGATCTTCTTGCTGTCGGGAGAGAATTTGGCAAACATGAGAGATGAAGAGGGGAGGTCACCTCCCAGTTGTTTCATCTTCGACGACCGGATATCTAAAAGCCAGTAGTCGCCCCTGGTATTATTTCTCCATACTTTCCTGGTATTGGTAAAAACCATCATGTAGTTGCCGTCTGCGGAGAACTGATAATTGCTTATCCGGAGGGGACTCTCTTTGCCTTTGGGAACCAGTTGCGAAGCCGCAACAAGGATAGTCCTCTCCCCGGATTTTGTTTCATATAGCACAATGTCTTCTCCGGGACTTTTTGCCGCCGGTTCAACAGACGTGTAGCCTGCACCGTTTTTATACCATTTAACGGGCCCGAATCTCGCTGCCGAATAGGTCTGGTTCATATATATATCTTCCAGAGTCAGCCTGCCATTCTGACCATGACCGGTTAAGGTTGTCAAAACAAGAACTGTTATGATGGGCAGTTGTTTTAACCCCATTTTTTTGACTGCTTTTAACATTTATGCTGTATTTTAAAGGTTTGCGGTTGATTAAAATATTTCTGAATCTCTCTTCTCATCTCCTTAATGCTTCGATCTCATCAATAAGCATAGGTTTTCTCCTGCTTCCGAGAAGTCTTTTCCCCTGTGCCGTTATCAGGTAATTCTCCTCGTTCCTGATGCCGCCGAAGTTTCTGAACTTGTCAATTTCATTATAATTAAGAAACTCAGTGAATTTTTTCTGAGCTCTCCACTGGTCCGTCAGTTCGGGGATAAAATATATACCAGGTTCAATGGTAAGAACAAAGCCCGGCTCCAATTTCCTCGCAAGTCGTAACGATTTAATACCAAATTGGGTACTCTTTGATTCACCGTCGTAGCCCACATATTCTTCTCCCAGATTTTCCATGTCGTGAATGTCCAGACCCATCATGTGACCTGTTCCGCATGGGAAAAACAAGGCATGGGCACCTTCTTCAACAGCTCTTTCCGTGTCTCCTTTCATCAGACCCATGCTTTTTAGACCTTTTGCGATAGTAAGACAGGCAGCACGGTGAACATCTTTAAAAGCCACACCCGGTTTCAGCATGCCAACAGAGGCATTGTGTGAGTCAAGAACAAGGGAATAAATGTCTTTTTGAATATTGCTGAATGTTTTGCTAACGGGAAAGGTACTTGAGAGGTCGCCGGCATATCCTGAAGGTGTTTCGGCACCGCAGTCGAGCAGAAACAACTGCCCTTCCCTGACAATGTTGCTGTGATTGTGATTATGCAGAGTCTGACCGTTAATGGTTGCAATGGTCGGGAACGAAATGTCGCCTCCTGTGGCCCTTGCAATTTTTTCAACCTCAACAACAATATCCAGTTCGCTCATCCCGGGCCTGAGAATGTTCATAGCCGTGGTATGCATATCAACAGTAGTATCAACGCCTTTTTCTATCTCAACGATCTCTTCTGCCGTTTTGTAATTTCGCAGCGAGACTACAGCCTTAATTAGTTCCGGGGAGGCTCCTTTGGCAATGCCATCAGCATTAAGCCCGGTAAGTTCCATAAGTGTTAATATGTTTTGGTGCCTGTATTGTGGTAAAAACATTATGGGTTCTCTGTTATCCCTGGCGCGTTTAACACGATGATATAGTTCCCTAAGGGTTCCCGTTTTTTTAACACCACACATCGATGCCAGCTCCTTTATTTCAGGTTGTCTCCCCCTCCAGACAAAATCTTCTACCGTAAAATCGTCACCATAAACAGTTACTTCCCCATTTGCTGTATCTAACAATGAGATCAAACCGGGCCTGTTGATCCCAAAAAAGTATAGGAAGGTACTGTCCTGCCTGAAGCGATACGGATTATCAGTATAGTTCATCGGACTCTCTTCGTTACCGGGAAGCAATATTATACCGGAGCTGACCTTCTCTAATAGTTCTCTTTGTCTGTTAATATAAGTTTCAGTGCTGAACATATTCTTTTATTGGATTGGTGAATTAATTCTTCTGACTGTAAGTTTGGTCATTTTGATTTAAAATCCAAATGTGAGTTCTTACAGTTGAACATTATAGTTAGAGAACTTTTGCAGAATTTCACCTGCAATGCCACTGCCTGAGTCAAAGAAATCAATTGATATCATGACAGCTGTATTTGTTCCATTTTTCTCATGCCTTCAGGTACTGTAAGATTTAAATTGCTAACGGTCTGCAGTATAAACTGTCAGATCGCAGACTGCTATTCCCTGTTGTTAAAGCCAAATTGACAGGAGGCAGAAGGTTTGTGAAACAACTGCAGTCCGCATGTTATAAACCAAGAGATGACTGTTGGAATTCTACTTTTCAATAAATTCTATTGTTTTTCTTATCGGTGCATCTGAGTCGTTACCGATCCAAAACAGATGCCCCCATTCATTGTCTAATCCTGAAAGAGTTGAATTTTTGATCATACGTTTGGCATGTTCAGCATGCTCAAAGGGAACGCTGTTGTCATTTTTACTATGGATTATCAAAGTCGGACACTTAATGTCGGATATCAAGCCAGTCTCAATATCATGCTCAATATCACTCATAAATCCGGTTTTTGAATTAAAGTTTTTAAAGGTCGACAACAATTCTTTTATATCCTTTTCTTCCAGTCTGTGGGGTTCGTTTTTTGAAAACTGAGGGTAAAAATTACTGGCGATCATTTTTGGAAATATTCCGGAAAAGAATCTTATTAAGGCCCATACAATTCTTTCTGTCTTCGGATTAAATAGTTTTTTTGCTGTTTTGTAAACCTCTCCATCTCTATCCAACCATCGCTTAGTTACAGCCGAGGCTAATATTAGTTTCTCCACTCTTTCAGGATGCTTTCCCGCAATTTCAATCGCTGCCAATCCTCCTGCCGAAATTGCATATATAACTACCTGGTCAATTCCCAGATAATTCAAAAGTTCAACTATTAAATTTGCTGTTTTCTCAGGAGTGATATTTTCTCCAAGGGGTGTATTCCCGTATCCAGGACGTGATGGTGTAATGAGCTGGTATTTACTTATATCAAACCCTTTGCGAAACAGTGTTTCACGGCAATTTGAGTGCCCTCCATGCAGAAACAAGACGGGTTTACCCTCACCTTCTATTGAATATTCAATTTGTCCTTTTTCGGTTTCAATTGTTCTGATCTTCATTCTGACCTTCTTTTTTTAGTTTCGCTCAATATGTTTGCAGTCATCTGTTGCAGGGGTTTTTAGTTTTAATGGCTTATTGTTATAATGATGGGCTGTACTACACGTCTGAATTGATCCGGGTTTTACATCCGGCAGTTAGTAGTAACATTATGCCCCCTACTCTTTAATAATTGGATTCTCTTTCAGGTATCCAATAGAAGATAAGAAGTCAACAGTCTTGTCCATGGTTGCCCGGTAATCCATTACGCTGATGTGATAATTGAAGAATCCATGTTTACGTCCTTCAAAGGGTACAACGATGCAATTATTGCCATACTTTTTCATCTCTTCACAAAACTCTATAGCATCACTAATCGGTACGCTTTCATCCGCCGTTCCATGAAAAATAATGGTAGGTGGTGCACCTTTGTGTACATTATGAATTGGAGAAATCTCCGTAGCCCTGTTAAGCCATTCACCATGATATTTTTGTGCAGTTTTCATAAAACTTTCAGGGAAATTAAGAACCGGGTTAAACAGGACCAATGCATTGGGAACAGAACTAACTGTTTTATCTTCATTATCATCATCATATCCATTAATCAGAGCAGTACATGCTGCAAGATCGCCACCTGCACTGCCCCCTCCTGCAACTATGCGGTTTTCATTAACACCTAATTCTTTTGCATGGGCTCTGACCCAGCGAATGGCTGACTTTGCATCCTCAACTGATTCAAAGGGAGTGATACTGTGCCGGTTTGTGAGGCGATACTCAGCAAGAACTGTTACCATGCCACGAGAGGCCAGATACTTACACTGACTCTCAAATTGAGAAACTTTACCTCCTGAGAAGCCTCCTCCGTGGAAGAAGACTATTGCCGGAACGCTTGCCATATCTTCTTGTCGGGTTGGTTGAAACAGATAGAGTTTTAGCTTATTATGACCAGTGGTTTTGAAAACATAAGTCGTCATTCCAGGCTGTTTTTGCGGGACTGTAGAGCAGCTAAAAACAGGTAGTACAATGATAAAAATAAGCAACAGGTATTTATTGCATTTGTTGTTCAATATCTTTCTAACCATACACACTGTTTTTAAATAACTGCTAAGACCAGGGGATCTCTCGCAGAGTGTCTGTTGCCGGACTGATTATGGCACCTTACTTTTGGTGGAATATTGCAATACATTATTTCGAGGCGATTACCTGTCAGTTTAATCTGGTCAGCTCAAAGTGTTTCATTACAGCCGGCAGCAAACTTATGATAATGATAAACAGACCCGTAAATATTATTACCGGTTGAATCCAGAAGTATTGTGTCAATACAAGTTGAATAGTTATCCATGAGATTGCTATAATGCCGGTATAAATTGAGAAGGACCATGACCAATGTTTTTCCCTGTAAATGTTAAGTGCATTGGCTACTCTCCAGACTCTTTTTGATATAATGCCCATAAATGTAAGTAATGGCAATACCCCGAGAAAGGAGGCCAGCAATAGTCCTGGGATCAAATAAGAAGCGAAGGGAGAATTATTTAGCCAGACAGGTTCCATTCCAAGCAGAGAACCGTCAGTTTTTATAACCATCAGCGTTCCTCCGACTAACCCGTTGACACCAAGGAAAAGGTGAAGAATACATAAAGTAATGACAGATATCTTCAGTACAATTTTGCTCATATTCCTTGTTTTCTGCAGATAAAAGTAATGATCGAATTTGACGTTTAAAAGGGACGAAGGCTATAAAATTGACTTTGCATCGATGAAACCTTCCTCCACTCAAATCAGACAGGCATTTTGACTGTGCCACAGAGACCAAGCTTCAGGTAATAAATTGTTTGTCAGTGATGTAGCAATGATTTTCACAGCTGTGACTGAATAACCCTTCGCATTGGCTGGAAAACTTAACCAAATTGCCAGCATCAGGGAGTTTTATCATTTTCTTTATTTAATTGGTCCAGCAGATTATATTTTACTTGCCTGTTAAGCCATCTTTCACGGGCATATTTTTGCATATCTACAATTGTGTCCTTTTCGTCGATGATTTCCAGACCAAGCAATGTTTCAATGATGTCCTCCATTGTTACAATTCCGTCTATACCCCCGTATTCATCGACGACCAGCGCAATATGTTCTCTTTTTTCCAGTAATTTCTCCCAGACATCGAACAATACTTGTGAATCAGGTACAATCACAATCTCCCTTTTCAGATCGCTTAATCTTAGATGGAATTGATCCTGAGCAAGTTTTTCAAATACTGTGTGTCTGAATACGTATCCTGTGATATTTTCAAATTCACCTGAAAATACAGGAATACGTGAAAATTTAAGGTATTTGATGTCCTGAAGGAAATCCTTTATCGGGATATCCTCATCTGCCGCGGTAATTACAACCCTTGGCGTCATTATTTCTGATACCCGGACATTTTTAAGATGGACCAGATTGTGGATTATTTTATATTCCTTTTCATGGAATATTCCTTCATCTAACCCTATGCCTGCCAATGCTGAAACTTCTTCTCTGCTGGCAGCATGTTTTGATCCTCTTTTTGTAAAAACTCGTGTTATAACGGCAGACATTATTACTAAAGGGTAAGTAATTATTATCATACCTCTAATCGTATATGCTGAGATCGCGGATAATCCTCTCCAATAACGTGCTCCGATTGTTTTTGGAATAATTTCGGTAAAGACAAGGATCAGCAGGGTAAGAACTGCGGATACTATACCAAATGAAGTTTCACCGAATACCTTTACAGCCTGAGCGCCAACTCCTGCTGCTCCGACAGTATGTGCTACCGTGTTAAGAGAAAGGATAGCCGAAAGTGGTTTGTCAATATTGCTTTTTAAGGAGATGAAATGTTTGGCCCACGATTTACCAAGCTCAAGTTTCACTATTAGGAAAGACTGTGATGTAGAAAGCAACACAGCTTCCATAATTGAACAAATAAAGGAAACAAACAGGGCAATAAATAAGTATGTGAACAGGAGTAACATTGTCTTTACAAAAAATTGCAATATAAGGATTATCTCTTATTTCAAATTGTTGCCCGGGATTCAATATTGCTCCGTAGCGGGAAGATGTATAAAAAGAGACAGAATAGATTGTAGTGCCGTGCCAGGCTGCCATTTTGCCTGAGAAGGCTGCAATCCTCTATCTTTTGTTCTTTCCTTGCCTTTGCTAATCCCAAACGTTTGGTGCACTATAAATTATTCAATTTTAAGAAGGAATAAGACCGGAATACTTAATCTTTTGGCCCAGGAAGTTTCAGTATGACTTTCACCTTCAAAGAAAAGAGTTTGCCAGAAACCGCTGCTATAACCTTTACTAAACATGATTTTGTCAATTTTTGACTGATATGGTTCATAAAATGAATCTCCCGTTAAATTGCCATAATCGAAATAAATCTTTTTGGTATTTGCTTCCGGCAGGCTTTTTTCTAAATAGTCCCGGAATTTACCGGAAACTTCATGGTCGGTATTCTCGTTGATTAGCTCGAAACTGGATAAGGGTGAATGGATGGAAAGGCATGCCACGCCGCCAAAAGTATTTGGGTATTCACAAAGTGCATATATTGAAATTAACCCGCCCATACTACTTCCAATCATAAATGTGTTATCAGCTTCCGGTTTCGTGGGGTAATTCTTATCTATATAAGGTTTCAATTCGTTTACGATAAATTTAAGGTAATTATCCGCAGAGGGCTCTCCCTTTATTTGATGTTTCAAAATGGCAGTTTTAGTTGGTTCAGGAATACTATCTATAATTTTTTGGGGAAAGTAATCTGCAAAACGCTTTTCAGGAACATTCCAGATTCCAACTATTATGCAATCTCTGATTTTTCCCTCTTCCATTAATTGTCCAAAAGTATCATCAGCATCCCAGGCAGTTTTATTCCAGGTTTTTGAAGAATCAAAAAGCATTTGTCCATCGTGCATATAAACAACCGAATATTTCTTTGTTATATCGAAATTCTCGGGTAGCCAGATATCAACATTTCGAGGTTCAACTAATGTTGTATTGAAGTTTTCAATTCGTTCAATACTGCCACAGGCTGTTTCTGGCAGGTCTTGAGCCCTGCTGCTTAAACCTGGTAAAATCATAATGAGTATTAGATACCTTTTCATTATAGTTATGAGTAATTGCTGAAATTCAGGTAATGAGTTCAAATATTCTTTCCGATATTCTTTGATTCTGTCAAATGTTTTCTTTTCGATAATCATTATTAGAACAGGTCGATATTTGTGGTCTCCCGGCAGGATGAGCAACAGCCAGAGGAACAGACTTTGCCCACAGTAGTTGTCCCGAAAGAGGAATACGTCGGAGCAGTGAGCCCTTTGTCGGATGTGTATATGAAAAGTAGCAAAGTAAAAAACTATTCACTTTCAGTTTGGCGATATGTTTATGAATATCCAATTGGTCAAATTTACCACTTCCCACCGAATCAAGATTATGAAATGTTAGCGGGACATTGATTTTTGTTCTTCACTGGCATATTCTAAAATATCACCTGGCTGGCATTCCAAGGTCTGACAAATGGATTCAAGGGTGCTGAACCTGATCGCTTTCGCTTTTCCTGTTTTTAAAATTGAAAGGTTCGAAAGGGTTAGTCCTACTTTTTCCGATAGCTCATTAAGCGACATCTTTCGCTTTGCCATCATTACATCTAAGTTTACAATGATTGGCATGGCTTATACAGTTAAATCGTTTTCATTCTGGAGTTCAACGCCTCTCGAAAAAATGGTAGCTATAACATAAATGACAGCCGCCATTAATAAAAATGCACTGCCGTCTTCCCAGAATTGATTCAACTTGTTGATTTCTAATCCGTAATGATCCATTCTTTGTGATGTTTCACGGGCTATTAAACTTAAGATCCCTATTTCCAGAGTGATGTAACTGATTTTTTTAATCTTGTCGGCTACGTAGCTGCTGAATGGTTTTAACATATCAATTTTGTGTAGAAGCATGACAAGAACATAGAACAGATATGCCTTTAAAATCGAGATTGTCAGGATAAAACCGTACATGCCGAAATAAACCAATCTGCTTGTATTATACATTTGACTTAGATCCAGCTTTTGATAAAGGTTCTGGACAAATTCAGGCTTGATAAGACTGAAAACAAAATTGACTATCATGGCTCCGGCTTCAATGCACAAGCCAACAAATATGACCCAACTAACTATTTGCAGGCCTATAAATACTAAGTTGTTTCTTTTTGTCATATCTAAATGAGTTAAAATTATGTCACAAAAATAGAATAAATTATTGAAAAACAATAAATATGTAGCGTAAAGCAGATAATATTTACTGAAAGCATCATAAATAAATGTTAAATCCCGGATTATCCGGGATTTAAAGTTTAACACCAATACTACAAATAGGAGAGTGAGTTTTGTATATGATCTGTCTTTCCTGGAGTAAGCGAAGGCTGAGCCAATTAACTATACCGCGTGTTGTGCCTATTTATTTACAAGCATTTTATTGGTAGAATTTTTTATTATTTAATTGAACATACTTGCGAATAGCGCAATATTTAAAAGTGTGACTATTCCACCAATTAAGTAAAGAAGTGCTTTAGAAAAATTTGAGTTTTTATATTTCCCCATCACTTTCCCTGAAGAGGTAAGGTAGACCTGTAAGAAGATTGTAAATGGAAGCTGGATACTCAGGCACATTTGTGAGATAATAAGTCCGTTGAAAGGATTTGAAACGAAAAAGATGATGCCAAGCCCAACCAGCAATGAAATTGCAACCCCTAATCGTGAATGATTATCTTTAATATCATATGGCTCTTTAAAAATTCCTGCAAAAATCGAACCGGCTGCCATTCCTGATGTAATAGTAGATGCAATTCCTGCAAACAAAAGAGCTATCGCAAATACAATTGCTGCATGGCTTCCCAATAAAGGGTCCAGCAATTGCTTTGCCTGTTGAAGTTCTGTCACCTGCTTTCTTGCTGCAAAGAAAGTTGCAGCTGCCAGAAGTATCATAGCACTGTTAATAGCCCAACCAATAAGCATTGAAATAAGGGTGTCCAGGAATTCGTATTTCAATTGTTTCTTTATAATCTTATCATCTTTCAAATTCCATTGCCGGCTTTGAATAATTTCAGAATGCAGAAACAGGTTGTGAGGCATCACAACAGCACCTAAAACACTCATAATAACCACCATTGAGCCTTTTGGAAATGAGGGCGTAACCCAACCATTAATCGCGGAATTCCAATCGATATTTACCAGCGAAAGTTCATACAGGAATGATAATCCAATTACCGAAACAAATGCGATAATCCACTTCTCCATCATTCTATAGGAGTTAGTATAAAGCATAATCATAACGAAGGCGGTTACAATGATTGCACCTGCTCTAATAGGGATTTCGAATAGCATATTCAGTGCAATTGCTCCTCCTAGAATTTCAGCTAATGATGTCGAAATAGATGCCAGCATGGCTGACGAGAGAATTAAATTTGAGTAACGGGGTTTGATATATATAGTTGCCGCCTCAGAAAGACAAAGACCTGTAGCAATTCCTAAATGAGCTACATTGTGTTGCAGAAAAATTAGCATTATTGTTGAAAGTGTCACCATCCAAAGAAGTGCATATCCATAATCAGCTCCTGCTGACAAATTCGACGCCCAGTTTCCAGGATCAATAAACCCAACAGTTACCAAAAGCCCGGGACCAATGAACTTAAAAATATCTAAGCCGCCATATCTCGGTTTATATCCTTTTTTATCAATATTTCTTAAAAACTTAAACATTTTTCCTAGTTACTTTCAAAACAAAGAAGGATTGTTTTTCCAATATTTTAGTTTGAAATTCTTCTTTAAAGTATGAAATATATTCTGGGTTTTTACGATTCTGTATAATCGTTTTTGCGGATGGGGGGAACCGTCTTCCTCAACTGTCTTCGTAGAACGACTTCGTGCTGCCGAAGCTTTAGCGAAGGGTGAATCTGTTGGAGCCAGTGGGTTCTCCAAGCGAAGTGAGAAATGGTTAGTGTGTATGCCACGTGGTAGTGACTTATTTCTTGGGGACTAATTTATTAATCGAAAATCCGACCAACCCTCCAAGGATTGTTGTCATTACGAAAATAGGAATGAGAGATTTTGGATCATTCCATCCTATTAATATTGCAGAAGGCAGTAGCACAAGGTAAGAGATAAGAATCCCTTTTAGCATATGATTAATCTTTAGTTCAATTCTGGATGTGATAAAGCCAATAACTATCCACATTAAAAAGGCAGAGAGGTTGGCATCCCAGGTCAACTTCATAATCATCATAGGAATAACATCTATTACTCCTGCTATAACTCCAGTAATTATTCCAATAATTGTCTTTCTCATGTTAGTCATTTTTGAAATGTTCCTGTACTACATGAAGTGATAGAGGCTTTATCTATACCGCAACTTAAAACCAGTTTTTGATTCCAATTATTTTTGATCCCAGAAATCAATACACTTTTCTTGTTCGGCAATTCTCAAAACTGAAAAACCCAGAGCAATAGCTTTACTAAAGTCTTCACATCCTTGTTCTTTCTCGCCTAATTCGTAGCGCGCCATTCCACGAAGGAAGTATGCATTCTTATTCTCAGGGTCTAACATTATTGCCTTATTACAATCGAGTACCACTCCTTTCGGGTCATTTGGAAATCTCGTTCCAGCCCTGTTTACATAAACTCTTGCGTCTAATGTGTCTGTCAATAAGTAATTGTCAAAATCATCCTTCGCCAGTTTTGTCATGCCTGTTGCCAGATAAATCCTTGCTCTGGTTAAATATAATTCAGGTTTGGACGATTTTGATATTTCATCCTCAAGAGTCTTTAAAAAATCATTGAATTCAGGTCTTGTCCAAAACCCCATTGTACTTTTTATCCTTCCGCTACAATTGTCATCGATCAAGTCAAATGATACATAGTAATCTGTTTGATAAACCTTGTACTGCCCTTGCCCTTCACACATTTGGCCTTCTTCATCGATAAATGTGATTGTATCACCTGATAATTCATATTGCGCAATAGCATCAACAGTTTGGTCATTGCCAAAATCGCCTTCTACCAGTCCATTCTCTTTAAATTCAAAACCTATTGGACCAGTTTGTCCAATCCTAACCCATTTACCAATAAGGGTATTCTCAGGCTCTCTAATTGTCTGATTATTTTGATTTTTATTAGAATTGCAGGCAAAAAGGAATCCAGCTGAAAGGGTTATTAAAAAAAGGAATTTGGTTTTCATTATTATCGATTTTGTTAGTTGACCCTGTTTTTTTTTAATTGGACATAATAGTAGTTATACAACGTATTAAAAATTATAACCAATCCTTAAGTGCAAATCAACAGCTAACCCATCTTCATTCTCAAGGTATCCGGCACTTTTGGCAAAAATATACATATAGCCAATTCCGAATCCCGTTTCAAAGCTTAAATGCGTTCCCATAACCCTTCTAATGCCCCATTTTGGAATAAGTGATACTTGATTAAGGACACTTAAATTATCATAATTTGAGAATACAAACAAATCAGGATGGTAACTCGTTTTTATCCCAAGGAAATTGCCACTGTTACTATTGGTGTTTCTGGACTTAGATAATCTCTTTTCTAAATTGTAGTACCATCGAGGCTCTATAGTTATCACCGGAGTCATTATAAACCCTGTTTTTTCATAAGAAGTGCCCCCAAATAAGCCGCTGTTAAATCCTATTTCACTTCTTAACGCAACTTCTTTTGACAATCGGGTTTCATTTTGAACCCAAATCCCCAATAGTCCAGCCTGGGCCCCATATATCGATCTTTCAACACTTGCTTCTTGTGCTTTGGCAAAAACTGTAAGAAGAGTAATAATCGAGATAGTTAGGATCATTTTATTTTTCATGATATGGATAATTTGAAATGATTTATAATCACCCGCGGAACCGACTTTGTCCTCCGAGAATATAACGAATTAAAGAACTAAGGAAGAGCTAATTAACTATACCGATTGTTAGCTACTCTGTTTTACTTTATAATATGATATTTAATCCCGACGTTCATAGTGAAACTTAAGTCTTCGCCAGCAAAATTTGCACTCCTTCTACTAGTCAAATATCCAATAGACTTAAACGGATCTTGCCAGAGAATTGTTGGCAGTAATTGAAAATCGAAACTATCACTCAGTTTCCAGGTAAAGTGCTCTCCAATAATTATGCTTGGAAATCTTGAGATATCTTTCTCACTGGGCATTGTTTGAAGTGGTTGTATTGTCTCTCTGGTCCACCCTAAACCGAAACTTAATCCATGTGAGTATGAGCCTTTAATAGTTGCTTTTTCCAATAGAAATGAAGATGTCAGGGAATTAATATAACCATCAAGTTGATTACCATCAACCCAGTTTACTCCTGTACAGCCTGATTCAAGACTATGAAGTCTTAGTTTGCACCGCCATTTTGAATCAACAGGTGAGTAAATAATCTCGCTCACTAATGATAAGGGTAGGCCATAGTTTACATTAACACTATTATACCAATCTTCTACAATGTAAGTTTTGCCTGTCCCAATGCTCACAGAATAATCAAGAGTTTGTGCATTTACAGGAACGTACCATGCAATAATTAGAAGTAAGAATGCCTTTTTCATTGACAGATGTGTCGTTGGTTTAGACATTAAAGTTAACGTTTTTTGTATGATCAGGTGCCTAAAAGAATGAGATTCATTATCTGCAATGCTTTATCAAAGAGAACTTTATGAAAGTCTTTCACTAATCCATCTGTATCCATTGATTATACCCGTTGTTACTTCCAGTTTTAATCCTTCTTGATTTTCAATACATTTCGGTAGTAGTAATTAATATCATCTGAGTTGCTTTCTATAATATCTAATCTATTATCGTTATTTAAGTCTACCAGAATGATATCATATGTTTCTAGCTTTTCGTCATTTAAGGTCATTTTTTTCCACCTCCCTCCATTTTCAAAATTCAGAAAGACTTCATTTGGTTGTCCTGCATTCGCTATAACAATGTCAACACTCCGGTTACCATCTAAATCTCCAAAATCTAAAGAATACGAATTATTTGAAGTACTATCAAAAACTACTTTCCTGTTATAATTCATTTCGTTACTTCCGAAGTAAATGACATTTGGTTCTTCGATGTTTGCAGTTATAATGTCCGGAAAACCATCATTATCGATATCAATTACACCTACAGATCTTGTTTCATCTGTTCCACTACCAAATGGGATTTTATTTGTAAAGTTTAATTCGCCATCATTCAAATAAATGTAATTTTGCTGTCCGTCTCTATTAGCTAAGATTAAATCCAAATACCCATCGTTATTGATATCGCAGACATCAATATCAATTGTTGAGTCATCTTTTGAGCCGAATTTTACTGTTTCGCTAAATTCCCCCTTCCCGTTATTTAAGCATATTTCATTCTCTTTAAGTCGGTTAGTAATGAGAATGTCTATATCTCCATCATTGTCAATATCAACTGTTTTTAAGTTTCGAGTCGGAGAATATGCTTCGCCAAATGTGCCGGATCTCAAAAAATCGCCTTTGCCATTATTCAGGTAAATCACATTGGGAGCCATATCATTGCCAACAGCCACATCCAAATCTCCGTCTCCGTCAAAATCAGCTAATTCAGTGGCATAACTAGTCTCACTTATATTATCAAGCAATTTGGAAACTGTGAAAATTCCAGATCCATTATTAAAGAATACCATATTAGGTTGTGGCCAATGTCTTCCATTTGCAACTACTACATCAATGTCTCCATCATTGTCTATATCTCCGGCACTTATTGAAGCAGATTTATCTTTTGAACCACCTAATACCAATCTGGAATTGGAGATAAATTCAATTTCCTGAGCGTTTCCAATGTGTTGCAGTAAAATAAGGAGAATAATAATTAGATATTTCATATTTTTTCAATTGGTTGTAATGGCCAACATTATGGCAAATTCGGGAATAAATTGTTTCTCAACTGTCTGCAAGTACTAATGTATATGAAGATTTCAAATTTTTCGACGAACTCGCAAGCCCACAATTGAAATAGCGTTTGTTAGCACCAGTGGGTTTCTATTTGTCATGTCATTACAAGTACCTGAAATTCTTGGAATATATGGATTATCTCGCTGAAGGATTGCGCATTTTACCTTCGATATAACACCTTCCGCATCTTCCCTTAGGATTATCTTCATTTTGGGGTTTTAAATACTCCCAATGGCCTGCGGTATGCTTGGTGCCGCCCTGCCTGTACATAGCTCTCAGCGGAGGCGGACTTTCCATGTATTTGGATAAATCCTGGTTGTTCTCTTTTCAGGTATTTATTCTCAATTCTATTTTTGAATTAGTGAGATTCACTAGTAAACACTTTTAACGTAAACATATATTCTGATTTTTCTTACTGCCATTAACTACATTGACAGGAGTTTAAGATTATCCGATGGCAAGAATTAAGTATTGTCATTTTCATAAAGTCTTAATCTGTTTTTCAGAGCGTTTAATTCTTCTCTTAACTTTTTCTCCTTCTCTAAAAGATTAAATACTACATCTATTCCTTCTATGTTAACATTTAACTCGTGATGTAGTCGGATCATCTTTTCAAGGTCACCTATTTGATCTTGATGGATGAATTGATCTTGTTCAATAATTACAATTTGAATAAGTCCAGTTTTATGTAAAGCATTAATAAACGAAAATTCAATCTCGTAGGATGAACAAAGAGTTGTTATTGCAATTAAGTTCTTTTCCATGTTATCCTATTTTTTGTAATTCTTTGAATAACTCCTTTTCTTTTTCGCTCAGGTGCTTAGGAATAGTAATGTGGTAAGTGATTATTAGATCGCCAAATTCTCCTTCTTGTTTATATATTGGAAAGCCCTTCCCTTTTAATTTTACTTTAGATCCGTTTTGCGTTTCCGGAGCTATTTTTAATTTGACTTTGCCACTAAAAGTGTCTATCATGACCTCCCCGCCTAAAAGCGAAGTGTATAGATTCAGATCAACATCTGAATATAAATTATTACCATCCCGTTTAAATTTTGTACGGTTGTCGATGACAAATTTAATGTAGAGATCTCCATTTGGTCCGCCATTCAATCCTTCTCCTCCTTTTCCTTTTATTTTGATCACCTGACCATTCTCCACTCCTGCGGGTATGGTAAGTCGTATATTGTTGTTATTGACAGTCAACAACTGTTTATGAGTTGTGTAGACGTCTTTTAAATCCAAATGCAACTCGGAATGATAATCCTGGCCTTTAAAAATTGGAAAATGGCCTTGCCTGGAAGATCTCCTCCTTTCCCCAAACATTGATTCGAAAAAATCCGAATATTCCCGTTCTGAAAACCCTTGCTGACCTGATTGATACTGTGCCTTTTGTTGTCGTTGGGCATTTTCATATTCCTCTCCGTGTTTCCAATCCTTGCCATACTTGTCGTATTTCTTACGATTTTCAGGGTTGCTTAATACTTCGTTTGCTTCATTTATTTCTTTGAATTTTATTTCAGCTTCTTTGCTGTCAGGATTTAGGTCAGGATGAAACTTCCGGGCGAGTTTTCGATAGGCAGCTTTAATTTCCTTTTCAGTTGCGGTTTTCGAAACGCCTAGTATTTTGTAATAGTCTATAAATTCCATTAATTGATTTTCATTTTGTTCTTGGTCTTTTAAACGGGCTTAACGGTAAGCGGTGTGGAAAGTGTTCGTGCCCAGGGAGTCAGAAGTGAGGAGGGGGGCTTACCTTTTGCCCGCCGGCTAGGATGCAGTGGTTTTCAGTTGAAACTTTGGGCTCTATAATTACATTTATTCTTCATGTGTCCATTTGGAATGACTCTTTACCTCTTTTGGTTTCGAGTTTTTTAAGATTTCCCGACCCAAACTGAAAATGAATATCAGTGTTATACCAATCAGAAGGTAGATATTAATCCCTCCCTTTAATCCAAAATTCCAAACAAGGGCAAGTAAAATAGCACCAGATACTGCTTTAATAATCGACTGTGTCCTTTGGGTGAATTTGGATACAAAAAATCTCGGTACGATTATTAATACAACAAATAGAATTATTAATAAATACTCATTCATGGTTTCTCTTTTTAGTTTGTGGTTCCAATTATAGCTAACGGTTGTTATGCCTTCGTGCATTATTTCTGATATTACTGATTATTGATTCTCATTTTTTTTCGTGACTGACCTTTGAGCTAATCTGGCTATCGCTGCACCTACTGATGCGCCCAGTGCAAAAATAAACCAGAATCCTGCATTACTTGGTTTGCATTCATTTTGGAATAGAAGAGAGTAAACACAGACAGGGTTATTACTAGTGGCAGTAACACAGCGACAATCCCATTTCTTTTTTTCATTTTATCAGGTTAAATTTTATAACAACTAAGAATCTAAGTTATACATATTTTGAAGTCAGGATCATGCATCTGTTTTTATTTTTGAATGCGGCATAGCTGTTGATGGTATTGCTTAGTAAGACATTACGAGCCATAAATCTTTGCAAACCTCTGAACTAACCGAAGGGAGATCGCAAATGCAAACCCGCATGCGCTATACTTTGTGTTAGTGGCTGGTTTTGGTTGTTTTTTGGATCTTATCATAATCGATTAAAGCCAATTTTATGCTTGAAATAACCAGATCGGGTTCGTCGGCTTGAACAAAATGGCTTGAGTTGGAACAATAATATAGCTTTCCATATTTCAGAGGATATAAAAGTTCTAACCACCGTTTCATTTGGATGTTACTGTTAATTCTCCACATCTTTTCCCTGTCGAAAATTGTCGGTGGTTCAGAGTCAGTAAAACCACCGGCCTTAATAAAATGAACTGGTACGTCTGGCAAAGGGTTCCGGTCACACTCTTCAAATTCTGTCTGGGTCAGTTGCCTTGAGATTTTTACTTCTTCTACATAATACCTCGGCATTTCTGTATAGAGTTTTTCAATAAAATTCTCATACGGTTGCCCAAATATAGAATCAATCTGATACTGGGTTAGCCCGATTTCCAGATAAGGCTGGTCGCCCATATCACCCTTTTTTGTGAAATCAATGGGATCAATAAAAATAAGACCTGCTATTTCATTGGGATAGTAAGAGGCAAAACTTCTGATATAGGCTCCGCCAAAAGAATGCGATACCAACAGATAAGGTGGCTCTAGCCCTTTCCCCAACAGCATCTTTCTCAAATTATTAACAATATGCTCAGTTGTAGGAGGCAGGTTGTCGTCTTCGGACTCTCCAATCCTTGGTCGGTTATAGGCAAAAACAGCATTTGTCTTTGAAACTTCATCAATTATGGTTTTCCACCTGTCATAGGTGTCGGCCATTCCATTTTCGAATACAATTACCGGTTTATTTATTTGGTTATTATTCAAACCAGTTGTATAAACTTCAACCTTGTATCCATTTATAGTCATAAAGTCTATGTTGGCAAAAGCCTTGTCCTTGTTTGCCTTAACTAATTCAATAAGGGGTTCCCACCTTCTATCCTTGTACAACGCTTTTAAATCCGGGTCAGACTTTATATGCCCGTAATTGGTGTAATCCATTAATGTTGCAAGGTAATTTAAGTAAAAGAATGCGCTATCTGCATTGTTTGCTAAAGAATAAGAACATGCGGCATTATAACGATGGTTCATTGTTATTTTAGCATCCGGGGCAGCGAAGGCAGCAGAAAACGCAAGTGCGGAGTTCGCATAGTCCTTTACCTGATAAAGGGAGTCTGCTTTTCTGATAATAACATCATACTTCTGGTGATTTTTCTGAGCAAGCAAAGATGTTGATGAAATCAAAAGGGCGAGTAAAAAAGTAGTCGTTTTCATATGTTATTTTAAATAATGGTTCAATCAGGATTGAAATAAACTTGCCGCTAATGATCGGCAGTATATGATCATGGCGATTTCCTTATTGAAATCAGTCTGACAGATTGGTGGGCCAGGAGTGTAGTGCGATTATCTGCCATGACTTATACTACTTGTTATGTGGTCGCAGCCATCGTGACTTCAACCTGATCTGATCTACTTTTTAATGCACCGGACTGGCCTGCCAGCGTTTTGGCTATAGTCGGTAGTATCTACCATGTGAGAATACTTCGAAAATGAAGCGGAATCTTTCTTCAGGAATAAGGCAAGTTTTCTATAATCATCTGTTGTCGCAGCTCTCCAGCCAGCTGGGCATAACTTCCCGGTTTCTATCGCATAACCATTGTATTTATAAACAGGGATTTTCGTTTCAGTTGATTTCTCAACACGATATGCATCACTTGAAACAGAGTCCCATAATCTGGAATCAGCGATCAAAGGAATGCTTTCGCCGTCTGAATACCGTTTGTCCTTTATTGTATTCATTGTCCATGTTTGCTCACCGATTTTGATTGCCCTGTAGATATTATCATTTTCCTCAGCATTAAGATTTTCATTTATTATTTTCTTAACGGTAATCCTATTCGTTTCCTGGGCACTGAGAATTGCAGGGATACAAAAAATTGCCAGCAAGAGGTAAATGTTTGTTTTCATTTTACTTGGTTGATTAAAGGAGCTTAACAATATGCTTTCGGCATAACCACTTAAACGATAATATTATATACCGCTTGTTAAACGGTTTCTTTTTTCTTTAATATTTTGACAATTCGGCTATAAATTATTTCTGCTAAATTCCAGTCATATCCATCAAAATTAGTTGTATTGTTGAATTGAATAACAACCATGTCCATGTCTTTGTGGTATTTTGCAATGCTCTGGTAGCCGGGAAGTAGCCCTGTATGTTCGTAAACGTAAATTGAAGAATAGATTTCCTGTTCCCCTTCATTAAACACAGAACCATCGTTTAATGCCCGCAGGAATATGCCCACGTCTTCTGCTGTAGCCAGCATTAAGCCAGTATTTTCATGCTTGAAATCGGTATCAACGCCAACATAATAGCCGCTCATTACTTCATCAATATTCACTTCACCAAGCGAACCGAAAGTGTGTTTAAGCCCGAGTGGAATTAATATTTTCTCCTTGATATATTGTTG
Organism: uncultured Bacteroidales bacterium; assembly: GCA_963698535.1. GTDB lineage: Bacteria > Bacteroidota > Bacteroidia > Bacteroidales > VadinHA17 > CAVORD01. Next base: position 81,215 of record CAVORD010000001.1, read on the forward strand.
GTGTGGATAGCCCAAAGTTTTATCGATGAGGTCCTCAATCAACATATAATTGGTATTTGAATAACCATAATCTTCACCTGGTTCAAAGTCGGCTGGCAGATCCAAGGCGTATTCAAGTGTTTCTTGTCTGTTTTTTGGAGGTTTTTTCCAATAATCAGGATGGTCAACAAAATTTGGAATGCCACTCCGATGCTGCACCATCATTCTCAAAGTTATCTTGTCTGAATATTCAATTCTTCCCGCAAGTTCCGGAAAGTATTCAGTAAGTGTTTTATCCAAAGACAAACGCCCTTCTTTAACTAATTTTGCAGTAGCTACAGCGATATATAACTTTGTAATACTCGCAATTTTAAATAAGGCTTGTGGGTAGGCAGGTATTTTCTCTTTTCGGTCATGCCAGCCTGCGGCATAAAACTCCGGTGGTTTTCCTGCTTCGTCCACATATACAATCATGCCGTCAAATCCATAATTAATTCCTTGGTTGAGTTGTTCTTGAACCGTATCAGGCAGTGGCATTATCCATGCTCTCACCAAAATCCATGGTACAAAATATAAGGAGCTTATGCTGGCAACAATAAATACGATTCTTAGTATTCGTTTTATCTGGTGCATTTTCATAATGTCATTCTATTTTAATGTGGCGCACTTTTCAAATTGTGCCTAACGGTCGGCGGAACCGAAAACTGGCGGAGCCAGTTGAGCTCGCGATACGCTTCGCCCTCCGAAGCTAATATGCGTAGGAGGGAAGCGAGCAATGGGTAGTGTGCGTGCCCTGTGGTCGGGCCGGTGGGACAGGAGGGCTGGCGCACCTGCCAACCGGCAGGCAAACTTTTTGCCTTTTGGGCCTTAAACACTTTTTCTAAATTTCTTCCTATATTCTTTATCCATCTTCTCCGTTGAATACTGGATAATCAATCTACCACACTTGTCTTTCCATTTCATTAAAAAATCTTCAATCTGTGAAGGATATTTTTTCCACAAACCACGTAATAAGGTACCTATGCCTTTTTGAACATATTCAGAATCATCAAGCATTAGTGGTTCAACTGATTCTATTGCTTCAATGGGATTTAAATCCTTCGTTAATTTATCAAGTTCAACGAGCGCAACAGGTACTGCTCTGCGTTTCCATTCTGACTCAGAACCAACCCATGTGTTTAAATCATTAAAACTGATGACTTTATCAAGTAGTAAACTGGACAAAACAAACATGCATAGAACATCGGTAGTTGCCCAGTCTTTAATTCCAAAATCAAACCAATTACCAACCCTATTAAATGTATCTTTTGAAAAATCTTTTCTGCTAGAGTTTAAAAAACTTATAGCAACGTGCTTTTCTTCAAATCTTCCATTTTTCATTAACTCATCGCCTAAATCCAGGTATCTTTGAATGGTCATTTCTTCCTTCCATTGCTCTATCCATTTTTCAACTTGGCCTTTAAACAACTTATCATCTATTCCATAACCATCATACCCTTCCTTGAAATATTTCTGATATTTCTTTATTATCTCCGGGTCGGAATTAGTTTTACAAAAGTTCCTTATTTCCTGAAATTTAGTGTCTATCATGATGTTTATCTCTTTCTGCGGTTTAATTTTTTGCATAATTGTTTCTGTGCATGCAGCGCAACGGTTAGTATATGAAAAGTAGGCGATTCCGATGCACGAAATTTTCGGTTAAGCAAGAAGTTTGATATGAGTCAAAAGCCTCGAATCTGAAACTATTTAGACTATTTTTTATATTCATTGTTGTACGTAGGTTATTCTATATCTCAATTCCAATTTTTCTATACATTGATTTTCTTTTTTATCATTTTTTGAGTAAATACATTGTTTGGGATGGATATTTCCTCTGCTTCTTTTGTTTTAAGTATAACAAAAAAGAGACCTATATCACTAACTCTTCCTTCAATTTCATAATCCTTGTCAATTATGGTAATTGTATCTTCTAGTTTAACAGTGTGATTAAAGAAAATAATGATACTCGAGGTAATATTAGATAGAATTGACCACTGAGCGAACAATGCAATTCCGATTACTGTTAGCACAGTGCTTATAAATACAGCTAATTCCGATTGGTCAACTCCCCAGATTAATAAAAGAAAAATAGTACAAGTTGAGAAAAAAATGAGATTTGTAGCTTTTTTTATAATCTTCCCTCTCTGTTTTTGAACTGTTTTGTTTATGATAGTTCTGTCAATTAGTTTGCTCATTATTATTCTCAACAAAATATAAGCTATTATAACAATTACAGACTCTATGATTTTAATATTAACTGTTTCCATATTTATTTACTTACGTGCAACGGTATCTCGTATGAGCAGTAGCGGATATTAGCCCGCTATACTATCACATAGCACCGACTTTTGATTTATAATTTTACGTTTCAATATAGCAATGAATCCGCTATTGCTTATACATATTGTTGGGCGTAGTTTATTAATCGTCATCTTCATGTTCCCCGTTGCCGTTTTCGTTAGCTGGTATAATATTCCCACTTCTTATTTCTGTGTGACGAATTTCACCACCTTTTGTTCCAGTCTCTTTCCCGAAGAATAAAACAACCAAAGCGAATACCATTGTACCAATTGAAACGATATTAGAGTAGGTTTTTTGCTTGAAACTTGCCCAAAGTCCTAGTAGCGACAGTCCTCCTAAAATATAAGATAGAATAGCGAATGTTTCAGCCGTTTCTTTGTGGCTTTCAATATAATTTTCAGTTACGCCACTTATCTTTTCTACTACTTCTTCTGCACCTTCGCCAGTAGTCATAGCTGCAATTGCCGACAATGCCCCAATTGTGAAAATCATATAAGCCGTTCTCTTTACTGCTTCTGATTTTGAAATTAGTCCTGTAATCATAACTATTACACCCACAACGGGAAAAATGATTGGTAAATGATTTACCACTAAATGCCAATGTGCTCCGTTCATTTTATTGTATTTTAGAAATTAAACATTTACTCCAAACAGATAACCCACGAACGCGGAAAGTACCATAGCGATTGTACCCCAAACTGTAATTCTGACTATTCCTTTCAATATATTTGAACCACCAGTTTTTGCAGCCATTGCTCCTAAAATGACTAAGAAAAAAGTAGTAAATCCATATAGCCAATATTCCATTCCTTTTATTGAGACAAAAAGAACCACTAAAAGAGGTAAAATACCTCCTACTGTAAATGCAGCACCTGACGCTAATGCTGCTTGAATTGGATTAGCCTTACTTATTTCATTGATTCCCAATTCATCTCTTATGTGTGTTCCTATGGCATCTGCTTCGGTTAGTTCTTTTGCAACCTGCATTGCTGTTTCACTTTTAAGTCCCCTCTTTTCATATATTTGAGCTAATATATTTAGCTCTTCTTCTGGCATTTCTGCAAGTTCTTTTTTCTCTCTTTCGATGTCTGCTTTTTCAGTGTCAGTTTGTGAGCTTACAGACACATATTCTCCTGCTGCCATGGATAATGCACCTGCCACGAGTCCAGCTACCGTTGATAAAATAACGGGTTCACTTGTTGAACTCGCAGCCGCAACACCGATTGCAAGACTTGAAATTGAAATAATTCCATCATTTGCTCCTAAAACTGCAGCTCTCAGCCAATTGCTCCGATGGATGTAATGGCTGTCCAAATAGTTGTCAATCGTTATATTTTTATTCATTTCTGTTTATTTATATTGCCTTAAATTATGCCCAACGGTAGGCGGTATGATTCAGTGCTGGGTAACGGTTCTCAAACCGTTATGGCACGGGGTTTTGCATTCCTATCATACAGATGGTCGTTTCACTATATAAATATAGTTTTTCTCCGTTATAGTGTATTGGCCTTCGGGCTGATAAACCACTGTCTCGTTTAGCAAAGTTGTTCTCAGCGAGGGCACTGCAAAAATTGTGTCACAGAGTATTGATAATACCGCATGTTAGCGGCTTTTTTCTTTAACAATATTTATTATGGTTTGATTAAACATCTCAGATTCTTCTGCAGGTATCTCATGACCAGATTTCTCGAACCATATGAATTTCTTTTTAGGAGCGTTCATTTTGCTTAAATGATTTTCAGCTACTATGCCTGGCAAATTCCAATCGTGACGTCCTGCCATGAAGTAAACAGGAATTTCCAGATCTTTTATATGTGAAATGTCTGTTATGAATGGTTCTCCTTTCATTCGGGCAGCCGTATAGTTAAACGCATCAAACCAGTTATAACCCTTATAATCATCAGACATGGTTTCAGCCTTTTCTATTTCTTTTGAGATCTCCGAATCATAAACTACTCCCTCATATTTAAGCAGTAACTGGTATTTACTCATAAAACAGTCCAGGACAGTTCCACAAACACTGGTATCTTTATTATTAATTAATTGCAATTGGCTCAAAGTAGCTGAATCCTTTTTTATTTGCGCTTGTTCCGTTAACCATTGCATTGAAACATCCCAACTCTTTTGCATGTCAGTAATTTGGTCTACACCTATGTATGCATGATAGTCTTCAGGGTATTTTTCGGCCAATTTTAAACCAATCACGCTACCATACGAAAAACCTACAAGGAATATTTTTCTTTTATTGAATTTATTTTGGAGCCATTGAGTCAATTCATGGGCATCATTTACCAAACTTTCAGGACTAAGATTTTTGGGGTTAGGATTTTTCATAAATGATCTTCCACAGCCTGCCTGATCCCATGAGACAAGTATCACCTCTTTTGTCAAATCAGAATTGAAATATCTCAATTGAGGGTTTTGCGGCCATCCCGGTCCGCCATGTAAAAAGAGCAAAACTGGCAATTGGTCTGAACTACCTGTCATCTCTACATATTGCTTTTCACCACCTAGTTCAACGAATATTTTTTCTTCGACACTTTTTTTGTTCTGATTTTGACAACCAATCACAAAAACTACCAATAATAAAAATAAAAGACGTTTCATAGTTTCAATATTATATTTTATCTATTTCATTATGTTCTCTTTAAAGACAAATTGCCGCTAACGGTCGGCGGTATGGCTAGTGTGTGTGCCCGCCATAGCCTCCTTGTGTGGCGGAGGAGGGGCTAATTAACTATACCGCTTGTTAGGTACAGTTGCCTTAGTCGGGTTTAAGGACCTTCTGAATCTTTGCCTTAAGAGTTGGAAGGTCATTTTGGATTATTTGCCAAACTTCCTCTGCGTCAATTCCAAAGTAGTCATGAGCGACAATATTTCGAAATGCTTAAATTTTGATCCAATCGATTGTGGCTGCTTGGTTCTTTAATTCTTCAGAAAGTTTCATGACCATCTCTCCAATGATAACAAAATTCATCATTGTGGCATCAAAGGTTTTAATGTCTTCATTGAAACTATCAGGATCCTCAAATTTCTGAGTATAATTCAGGATCTTTTCTATTGAATCCAGTATCATTTCAAGTCTATGGAGGTCCTTGTTAGGCATAGATTGTCTCTTTGAGGATACTTTTGCGAAGTTTGGGTTTTATGTATTTCTCACGGCAGATATCCACATCTGTTTTGAACTCAGATCTAAGATATTCTCTAAGACTTTGTTTTATCTCGAACAGATTTTCAGTATTGTTTTCAAATTCAACAACAAAATCAATATCACTGCCAATCTCCTGATCCCCACGAGCGAAGGAACCAAAGAGGCCAATTTTAATAACGTGAAAGTTATCCTTTAGGTACTTTTTGTTATTTGTGAGAAATGATAATATCTGGCTTTTAGTTGTCATTATTCTCAAAAGTACAAATAATCCTTAGATAATCATCTGTCAGGGTTTGTATTGCAATTGTACCTAACGGTCGGCGGAACCGAAAACTGGCGGAGCCAGTTGAGCTCGCGATACGCTTCGCCTCCGAAGCTAATATGTGTAGGAGGGAAGTGAGCAATGGTTAGTGTGTGTGCCATGCGGTCGGGCCGGTGGGACAGGAGGGCTGGCGCGCCTGCCTGCCGGCAGGCAGGCTTTTTGCCAGTCCTTGGGCGACCGGTTATTATCCCCTTATAATTTGCTTGAAAGAAATTTCGCAAAAGTGTGACAACTGCGTCAGCCGTAGCTTTCTTTGTCCTCCGTAGATTTATCGAAGGAGGAAGCGAAGGCTGTACACATTAACTATACTGCTTGTTAGCACACGTTTTAATCATAGTGGAATCGGCATTTTGCAATCAGGATCTCATCATCCTTCACTTGATAGATTAGTCTGTGCTCGCCATCAATCCTTCTTGACCAAAAGCCCTTATACTTGAATTTCAACGGTTCTGGTTTGCCAATACCTGTAAAAGGTGTCCGTGAAATATCTTTTAGAAGGGAGTTTATCTTGGTGGCCATCTTTTTGTCAGTCTTTTGCCAGTATAAATAATCTTCCCAGGATTCATCTACAAACATGTATTTCATGGTTCAATCAAATCTTTTTGGTTTGATTTACCCTTTCTCAACTTTTCTATGGCGCTGTCTAATCTCGTTTCATTCAGCTTTGATGATAGTTCATGATGTGTTGCACTCAGAGAATTGTATTCATCCAGTGACATTATCACCACGCCACTATCCTTTCCCCGATTGATTATCAGCGTATCGAAGTTCTCGGTTACTCTATCAAGGTACCTTTTGATATCTTTTCTAAAGTCTGAAATGGTTGTTGTCAACATGATTTAATAGTGTTATGTACATATAATAGTACAAATATATGTACAAATAATCAATTTATCAATTTCTTGTGTGCAATTATCTAAAATGTGTGGTAACGGTCGGTGGAACCGAAAACTGGCGGAGCCAGTTGAGCTCGCGATACGCTTCGCTCCCGAAGCTAATATGCGTAGGAGGGAAGTGAGCAATGGTTAGTGTATGTGCCCTGCGGTGGGGCCTGTGGATCGCCGGGGGCTGGCGCGCCTGCCTGCCGGCAGGCAGGCTTTTTGCCAGTGCTCGGGCGACCGGTTATTTTCAGTTTATAGTTTTGTTGTTAGAAATCACGCAAAAAGCGTGACAAATACATTACCTATACCGCTTGTTAGGCATAGTTTTTACAATTTTAAACCGAAAAAGAATCCAAATTGAATCGAATCACAATTGTAGTATCCTTCAGTAAAGCTTGTAAGCATATCTCCTCTAAGCCCAGCTATAAAGTTTTCATTATCAGCAATATTTACCCTTATAGAACCTATCAGACCCCAAAGGTTTTCAATATAGAATTCAGAGCTAATTGAAGTATAAGTTCCGTATGAGGTGGCTGCTTCAATCCTTCCATATGCTTTCGAAAACTTATGATAAAGACCGCCAACTTCAAATTTAAGATTGCTAAATCTATTAGGCAATGGAGTAAATAGAAGGCCTGTGCTTAAGGTAAAGGACGAAGAATTATCATAATTGAATTCATCCGCACTGCTAGTAGCTCCAAGAGTAATTCTTGGAGAAATTGCGATGAACTTATTGACGTTGAAATCGTAGTTCGTACAAAGGCTTAATCCAATCACATCTCCAGATCCAAAAAAGGATCCATTCAATCCTGCATTTAATACCCCCTGCCTTGACTGATCCTGCCCATAAAAAGTACTATGGGTCACCAAAAATAGACCTATTAGAAGTAGTGTTTTCATAGTTGGTAGTTTCTAATGTGAAAATTATGCCTAACGGCTCGGCGGTTTGGTTAGTTGGTGTTGGCGCGGGTTGCGCCATGGCGCACTTTTTGCCCGCCGACTTGCGAGTTGTGATTATCAGTTTTGTAGTATGTTTTATAGGAACCATGCAAAAAGTGTGACAAGTCCAATTAACTATACCGCTTGTTAGCTACTGGCGGTTTGTTCAAATGTCTTCAAAAAGGTTTCAGGCGTCATTACCGGAAGGGAAGACTTTTTATAGTCTTTAATATTCCTGGTTATTATGACATCTATTCTCTTATATTCCTGAGCAGTATAATACTGTATGGCGTCCTCAAAATCCTTGAAGTCAGAAGCGAGTGAAGCCTTTATGATATTGTCATCTACTTTAAGTATACCCACCAATTCAGAAAGCTCGTTTAGCATTGTGATTACTTTCTTATGAGGTGCATATTTGGAGAGTACGTAATAGAGATTACTGTAGCACAAGGCTGAAGTGTATCCCTTAATTTTTTTCTGTTCGATAAGGGTGAATACTTTGGCAGCATCTATTGAAAATGGTTGCCGATCAATTATAAAATCAATTATTACGTCGGTGTCAACGAAAAGGTCAGTCATTCAAGTACTTTTTTGATAATTGATCTGATAGATCTGATTTGTAATCAAAGTCCTCGGGAACCTTAATCGAGCCTAATAACGATTTAACTTTAGTTGTGAGGTCAAATTCAGTATCATCTGACTTGCTTGTAAGTATCTTAAAATAACTCTCTACGAGGTCAGAAAGGCTTCTCCCGCGACTTCTGGCATATGTTTTTGCTCTTCTAGCCAGATCCTTATCAACGCTCAATGTTAATTTAGAATCCATGATTACGTGTGTTAATTATAGCAAATATACGTAATAAAATTGAAAAACACGTAATATATCGAGAATATTTATACGTATAATTGAAATTCGCAGGTATCTTAACCGCTTGTAGCTAACGGTCAGCGGAACCGAATCCCGGTGAAACCGGGTGAGCTCACGACCGAAGGGAGTAATGGTTAGTGTGTGTGCCCTGCGGGCGGGCCGGTGTATCGCCGGGGGCTGGCGCGCTTTTTGCCAGTGCTCGGGCGACCGGTTATTTTCAGCTTATAAATTGTTTGTTAGAAATTTCGCAAAAAGTGTGAATGCCCTGGGTTTGGGCCAGTGGTATAGGAGGGCTGGCGGACTTTTTGCCTTTTGGGCCTTATACACCTTTCCCAACCCCTTAAACAACTGTATTTTTTTTGCGGTCGACCCTTGGGGCTACTGCAAAAAGTGTGACAAACCAATTAACTATACAGCTTGTTAGCCTTAGTGCTTATTTTTTCCTCGTTAAAGAAGTTTGACGAAGTCTTTTGGAACTGTGGTGAACAGTAAGAATATGAATTGATTGCGGGCTTGTAATATTGTAGATAATGCGATAATTCCCAAGGATAATCTCCCGTATTTTGTCCTTTCTTCCTACTTCTGGAACCATTCTTCCGATTCTTGGATTATTTTCAAGATGTTTGGTGACATCAATAATTCGTTCTAAAGTAAGTGAAGCATATTTAATTGAGTCTTGGGATATATACTCGGCAATTGATTTTAAATCTGTTAGTGATCTTTGAGTCCAGACTATTTTAACCATGTCTTGAGTTCTTGCTTAACCTGGTTTGTGGTAAAGACTTTTCCTTCACCTATATCATTGAGCCCTTCCTCAATCTTATTGAGAATAACCAATTCTTCAACTATCTGGTCAACAGTGAAACTTTCAGGAAGTCTGTCAATTGTTTTTCTTACTTTATCTTTTGTCAACATATACTTTGGATCTATATTACAAAGATACTAAAATACCAGGATCTATTTAATTGTGCAGGTTCTTTCAAGCATTAAGGCTAACGGTCAGCGGAACCGAAAACTGGCGGAGCCAGTTGAGCTCGCGATACGCTTCGCCCTCCGAAGCTAATGTGCGTAGGAGGGCAGTGAGCAATGGTTAGTGTGTGCGCCCTGTGGGCTGGCCGGTGGGACAGGAGGGCTGGTGCATTTTTTGCCAGTCTCGGTAAACGGACGCAAGTTGTCCCGTCACGGTAAAAGCCGATTACGTATTAGTCCCGGTAATGAAAACGGAGTTTACTGGTCACGGTGCATTTTCTTAGCGGAGAGCAAAAAACGCTGCCAACTGAGCGTCGGCCTGCAGCCCTATTGACTTTGTCTCGGTAGCAGGATGAGTCAAGGTGCACAAAGTTAACTAAGTGGCTTAAAATTGATCCTATAGACTTTCTCATGCATTAGGAAACTTTCAGGGCTGCAGAAGGCAATTAACTATACCATCCGTGTTTGGTGTTTGTAGCATTTTTTTAAAACCTGAATCCTAAAGTGGCTTGGTACCAGACATTTTTGTAACGGGGATCTGTGGATGTTCCATCACCATTATTATTTTGAAGGTCCCATCCGGCTCTTGCACCAAGTACAAATTGTTCCATGGTTATATCAATCCCAGCCACAAAACACAATACACTTTTATCATTTTCAAACTCCTTCTCCTGGGCGCTTGTAAAACCTCCACCTGTAAATACATCTTTTTGTTTCATAAGGAAAGAATAATCAGGTCCTGCCAGAAGGGTTATAAGTGCGTTTGGTTTAAGTGCAAATAGCAGGGGAATATCTATATAATTTGTGGTATGGGTAAATTCGTAAGGGATAGTAAGGAATGTGCCTGATGCCTTGTATCCTTTTTGAGAAAATAATATTTCAGGCTGAAAACCCAAATATTTCCCAATTGGGATCGCTAAAAAAGCACCTGCAGCAAAACCAACTTTAAAATCAGCATTAAATTCCTGATCTTTTGAGTCAAAAACATTTGAGAAATTTGCACCTGCTTTTAGGCCAAACTGAAGACTATTACGTAAATCAGAACTGTTATTCTGAGCACTTATAATGTTAGCCATGAAGATAATTGTCGCAATTATTAGAAAATACTTTTTCAATATTATTAGTTTTAAGTTTCCGAGTAAATTACTCATTAACAAAAGTATGTCTCTCTTCCCCGGCGTTATTACATAAAAAGGGAAATAATTTACATAATTCACACATATGTATTAAACAGCTCTGAAGCATAATGTAATTTCTGTTTATCCAATTCGCATTTTAAAGTATCTATCCGGTAAACATAGAAGAAACTGAAGCTATTCGTCCAGAAATAAATATTCAAAAGAAGTTAGGTGTTGTAGCATTTTAAAGTCATGATGAGTGGACGAAATTTAAGTGTCACAATAGTTTTAATAAAATGCAGGGTCATGGATTAATAAGAAAACAGAATATTCAATTTCGACTTTGGATTCTCTAAGTGAGAGTCTGTCTGGGTACCACGAGCTATAACGCCTAACGGTCGGCGGAACCGAAAACTGGCGGAGTCAGTTGAGCTCGCGATACGAAGTGAGCAATGGTTAGTGTGTGTGCCCTGTGGGCTGGCCGGTGGGACAGGAGGGCTGGCGCGCCTGCCTGCCGGCAGGCAGGCTTTTTGCCAGTCCTCGGGCGACCTGTTATTATTAGTTTATAATTTGTTTGTTAGAAATCACGCAAAAAGCGTGACAAATACATTACCTATACCGCTTGTTAGGCTTAGTGCCTTATAATTCAACACTTAAGCGAAGATGTCCTCCGAAACCTTCTCTGATAATTCTCATTAGTGTAGAAAGCCGAATATCGGAAGCATCGTTTTCAATCCTTGAAATATATGTTTTTGTAGTGCCGCATCTTTCAGCTAATTGCTCCTGGGTAAGTCCATTCTCCTTTCGTAGATCGTGGATCATGGCTCCAAGTTTGAAAGACTCGAAACCCTCCTCGAATTTTTCTCTCTCTGGAGTACCGAGCTTGCCATATTGTTTTTCGAGATGTTCCTCGAACGACATCATCTTGGTTGTCTTATTCTTTTTCATCGTAGTACTGTTTTTTAAGTTTCTCCGCTTTCTCGATCTCTCTTGTCGGTGTTTTCTGTGTCTTCTTTTGGAATCCGTTAATCAGGATTACAAGTTTTTCTTTGTCGAAAAAACAGAATACTCTGTAGATATTCCCTCCACTCTCAACTCGGACTTCATAAAGTCCTGAAGAGTTTTCAATATGCTTAAAATACTTAGCAGGAATCCTTTCTACAGACGAAATCAGTTTTAATGTCCAGTTGAACTTTAATTTAACCGTATTATCAAGGGTCTTAAAAAAGTCTAAATAGTAATTGCCGTAATAGAAGATCTTCCTGATCATCATAATAACTAAAATGCAAAGTTAGCTAATTAGGTAACATTTGCAAAATGTTTTGGGTATTTTCTTGCGTTTCTTGGCATTAAGCCTAACGGTCGGCGGTATGGTTAGTTGGCGTTGGCGCGGGTAGCGCCATGGCGCGCTTTTTGCCCGTCGACTTAGGTATTGTTAGTTTTGTTTTCTTACTGACTTATGATAGAAACTTTGCAAAAAGCGTGACAAACCAATTACCTATACCGCTTGTTAGCTGCCGTTAGTTTAGTCAATGAAGGTTTCTTTGATAATCAGTTTCAGTTTTTCAATCTCTTTTTTTGAAAGCTCATCGAGGACTTTCACCACCCTCAGTTTGTCAATCGTACGGATTTGATCTACAACTACCCATCCATCTTTGTTGTTGTGTTTAACTTTTAGCCTTGTAGGGTAATTCTTCGATTGACTTGTCATTGGTGCAATAACCAAAGTCCTAAGATTACGATTCATCTCGTCGGGAGAAATTATAACACATGGTCGGGTCTTTTTAATCTCGCTGCCGATTGTTGGGTCAAGATTAACAAGAATGATTTTGTACTGAACTAGATCCATTCATCAAAGGTTTCGTCATTAAATACATCTGGCATGAGAAGTTTATCATCACCAGTACTTTTCATTCTCTTAAATTGTTTGTCCCATCCTTTCCTAGGAGCAGGTTTAGACTTTAATACAATGTGATCTTTTTCAAGGGTGATCTCAACGGTATCTTCGATTTCATACTTTTCAAGTATGGTTTTGCTCAACCTAATCCCCTTCGAATTCCCTATTTTTACTACCGATAAGTCCATAATATTGAGTATGTAATTACAAAGTTATTACATTTCTTACAAAAATCCAAATGTTTACATTTAATTTTAGTAGTGGCAATTCTAATGGCAGCTAACGGTCGGCGGTATGGGTAGTGTAAGTGCCCAGCGGTGGGGCCTGTGTATCGCCGGGGGCTGGCGCGCTTTTTGCCAGTGCTCGGGCTACCAGTTATTGTCGGTTTATAGTTTTGTTGGTAGAAATCACGCAAAAAGCGTGACAAATACATTACCTATACCGCTTGTTATAGCCCGTGCATATTATCTTTGAATCAGATTGATTTCAGAAAGTTCTTGTCCGATTTGGTGTATACCATAAAGAATCTTATCACGTTGGTTATCTGATGGTTTTTTACGCCCTTGGACGTATTGTGATAGTAGTGTTGGATTCATCCCTATTCTTTCTGCCAGAAACTTGGAGTTGAGCACCCTGTAATACTTGAAGAATTGCTCAAAATCAATCTCGAAATTGATATTATCATGAGTTACTTTGAAATCTTCTTCTTCGAAATATAAATTCGCGGCCTCATATGCATTATCCAATAGTTCAGCAATAGTTTTTCCTGTGGTAAAAATCGGATAATCTGATGCATAGGCTGAAAACCCGGTATCAGTTTTTTCAAGTATGTAAGTAATTCTTTTTCTCATTGTTTTCATAACCCCCTCCTTATTTAATACCCGCATCTTTCTTAATCTTGATCTCAAGTCCTTTTCCAATCTCTTGTGATCCATGATTCGGGAATATTATTATTCCAGACTTTGTATCATGTTTTAGTTTTACATGAGATCCACTTTGCGAGATAGGATACCATCCATCTTTACGTAGGATTCTCAGTAATTCAGAACATTTCATATTGTGTATTTCCTAGTATAAAGGTAAATAATAATTTACCTATTTGCAAATTTGAAATAGAATTTCTGCATGGGCTATAACGGTCAGCGGTATGGGTAGTGTATGTGCCCTGCGGTGGGGCCTGTGTATCGCCGGGGGCTGGCGCGCTTTTTGCATTATCTTTTTACGATTTTTTGATCCCCTTAAACCACTTTAGGCTTTTTGAAGGTCGCCTTGTAAAGGCTCCCTGCAAAAAGTGTGACAAACCAATTACCTATACCGCTTGTTGTGCGATCGTGCTATTAAATTCTTTTCTTCCATAATGTTTTTGCAGTGGCGCATACTTTATTGTTCTTTTGAGTCTTTATTGTATGATTATAAGAATCTTCAATAATATCCCTTTCAGTAAAAGACAGAATTGTGTCACCATATTGGGCCTCCGAAATAAACCGTCCATCAATAGAATGTAAATAATAATTATCAATAATATATTCTGGAATTGACTCTATTAACCATTGCAAATATCTAATATTGTTTACATGCTCGTTGGTGTCAACATCAAACCTATTGATTTTAAACTCCTTAATATGTTTTTCAGAGTTAATTGGGTTAATCTTTTTAGTAATGTCATGGTTTATACTTTCATCATTATAGAACGACCATCTTTCTTTTATAGAATCAAAAATTTGAATTGGTCTTCTCCTCATAATATCGAAGAAAACCCAAAGACCTTTAGCTTTTCCTATAATATTCCGTTTTTCATCATAAATTATGTTTTCCCTAATTCCTTTAATCATCGAATAACTAGACAGCCATGTTCTAATGATGATTTTCTCCTTATAAATTGGATAGCGATTCATTGTCATAATTCCAGAAACCAATACCCATCCAATATTTTGCTTCTCCAGGTCATATAAACTATGATTTATTGAATAGCAATGCTCTGCAGCGGTTTCTTCAAGTAAAGTTAAAATGGTAGTAGACGCAGCCTCTCCGAAATTATTCATTTCGAAATATCTTAGCTCAAATTGTTTCTCAAAATATTTTTCCAAAAGCTATCTTTTTTAACGATTGTTTAAATGTATAATTTATCTCTCAGAGCATGACGCATAACGGTCGGCGGTATGGGTAGTTGGCGTTGGCGCGGGTAGCGCCATGGCGCGCTTTTTGCCCGCCGTCTAGCGTATGGTTAATTTTCATTTTCTTACTGAAATATGGTAGAAAGCATGCAAAAAGCGTGACAATACCAATTACCTATACCGCTTGTTAGGGCCAGTTGTCTTTACTAATTCCCAAAAGTCAGTTATTAGAACCTGACAATGGTATTCTGAGTATGAAACGCGATTTGCTTGTTTCTTTAATATATTGAAGGAAGGATTGATCAACCTCCTCCTCTGTTCTATCATTAGGGAAAGGCTTAAAGGGACTGTTGAAAATGAATGTCGAGTTTGAGCTGGAGTTAGGATATGGGTCCCAGAATATGTATGTATCCTTCGTCCTTGAGAGCGAATAGAGATACTTGAGAAGCTGAATACAAGAACTACTAGACAAGTATCACCTACTTAGAGCCAAAAACCGTGAGATGGTATTTGCTCCTGGTAACAGAGAGGGTCTTGGAATGTATCT
The DNA here is from genome assembly GCA_963698535.1 of uncultured Bacteroidales bacterium. Taxonomy (GTDB): domain Bacteria; phylum Bacteroidota; class Bacteroidia; order Bacteroidales; family VadinHA17; genus CAVORD01. The sequence goes on from CAVORD010000001.1 coordinate 96,340, forward strand.
TAACCATGGTGAGTAGTTTCGTACATCGAACCTTAAAATGTTGTTCTTCTCAGCACTCCAATAATTGACTTCGATTGAATTTTTGTTCAATGCAGAATCGTAACCCAGAAAAACTACTTCGCCAATGAATTTAGCAGCTGCCAGTTCCTTTTCAATGTTTATCAACCTCGTGTATCCATAGGAATTTGCAGCAATAGTTAAAAATAATGTAGATAGTAATAGCCTCATAATCAATTCAGAATTTCAATTGGCCCTAACGGTCGGCGGTATGGGTAGTTGGCGTTGGCGTGGGTAGCGCCATGGCACACTTTTTGCCCGCCGCCATGCGTATTGTGTTTATCAGTTTTATGTTTTGCTTTCTAGAAACCAAGCAAAAAGTGTGACAAGTCCAATTACCTATACCGCTTGTTAGCTGGTGTACCTTTTATTCTATATCAAGAAGTATCTTAAGGTTTTCCCTGACTTTACTTTGAAGCTCTTTCGTCAGATCACCCACTTTGTTTAACAACCTCCGGTTATCTATTGCACGAATCTGGTCGATCATAATATCGGATTCAACTTTGACATTTGCTATGCCTTTCCTAAGATGAACTCGTAATATGTCACTGCTTTTCACGACGTTCGTGGTAATTGGGCATACAATAGTGGAGGGGTGCTCTGAATTCAATAAGTTGGTTTGGACAACCAAAACAGGTCTAACTTTGCCAGTTTCCGTTCCTCTTTGAGGTTCCAGATCCGCAATCCAGATTTCAAACTGCTTAATTCTCATCCTGAAGGTTTTCGAATTCAGATAGTACTAAAAGGGACTCCTCTCTTACCAATTTAGACTCTTTAGATAGTTTACGAGCAATAAGATTCCTCTTATTAATTCGGTTATAGGATTCAATAGCTTCGTTTATGTAGCGATTTCTCGATTTTTTAACCTCTGACAAAACCATTTCGGTCTCGTTAAAGATATTATCGTCTAATTTGAGAGATAGTGTTTTCATGGCGTATGATAAAAGTATATTACAAAGGTATATACTATTTGTAAATTAACCAAAATTATGTTGGTTTTTTGGTATACCAGCTAACGGTCGGCGGTATGGGTAGTGCCGCCGTCCGGGTATTTATGTTTCATGCAGTTTTATTCTCTTCGAGTAGGTTTCTATCATGTGTGCAGTATTAGCGGCATTAACTATACCGCTTGTTAGCGCCTGGCATTTTTATAAAATAATATCTTTTTGAATCCCCGCCACCTTGGTTACAGAAATCAAGTTAATATTATGTGGTGGGGTTAGATTGATCCTGTAGGTTCTTTTATATATTCCGGACCAATACTCAAACTCATACCATGTAATGCGGCAATTTCTATTTCTAAGTTTTACAATAGGGGTAGGATCTATTGCTAAAAGTTGATTACGGTTTTTATAAATAATCTCTGAGAAACTATCCTTTTGCAACTTCCTAATTGCGCTCTCTAGATTCTCTTTCGAACAGATTACTTCTCGACTTTTATAGCTAGAGTGCCATTTCAAAGCAAATTGATCTCCTAACTCATGAAAGAATAGAAATTGAATATATCCCTCACTTGTTGGTGAAGGTATTATCTGGTTTTTCGCAAGATTTGAAGGTTCGCTAATGAATTCTTTAATTGTTTTGAAGTAGAAATTATCAGCATCTATTTGACTGTCGAAAATTTTGTTGGATTTCTTGATGTTAAGATAGTCTTTTAGGGTGAAACCCTTCTTTAGAACATAAAGAAATGGCTCTCCATAAAGTTCGTAGTCAACAAAATGATATCCATAATAAAGGCTGTCATTCCTATTTAGTTGACTAAACTTCATGTAGTATTCATCTATGCTAAATGTGGCTGAATCTATATAGTCAAATCCAGATTCAGAGACTATTTTAACCGAATCTTGATACTCTTGTACTGATTGAATGAACGCGCAATCTTCAAATCTTTCCTTTTTACACGAACCAAACGAAATGTTGAGCGTGATAAGGGAAATGGTTACAATCTTTTGGAAGTCAATCATTTTCATGGGTTGGTTCAATGCTTGGCGCTAACGGTCTGTGTATGGTGTCGTAGCATCCCGAAGGGTGCTATGCACTATACACCTTGTTGGCGGTAGTTATTGTTTTTCAGCAAGTTCTTTTATTTTTTCGAGCATTGACTGTAATCCCTGTTCAGTATGACACTTCCCTTCTTCACTTGAAAATCCTTGTTGGTGCCAATTGAAAATCAAAGAGTTATCATCCAAACTTTCAATTTTGTAGGTTACCAAAGAATAGTTTTCTGGCTTGTCCTCCAATCCCGAAAAGCCACTCCAATAATCGTATTTAAGCAACTCATTTTTCACATTCTCGATTACCTTTCCCTTGTCTTTGTATTGTTGTCCGTTATACTCTCCTTGAAAAACAATCGGGCTTCCTATGCTCCAATCGGTTAGCACTTCCGTTCCGAACAAGTACTCCTTTATTTTTTCAGGATTTGTGAGAACATCCCAAACTTTTTCGGGTGTCGATTGAATGTGGATATTGCTTGAAGCGATAAGGTTTTTGTCCATTATTTTAATTTTTACTTAGTTCCGATAATTTTAATACAGTTTTCCAATTTCTTGTTGTCGCACCAACTTTCAGTTGTTTTTCGAAAAAGTTATTGGTCAATTTTGATTCGTGATATTTTCCTGCACAAAATATAAATGAGTCTTTATCGTCAATCTTAAATTTGTCAGGTTCGTAGTTAAAATTTAGTGTTTTTTCAATATTTTCTTTCTTCGGTTTTTCTTTCAAAAAGGTCAAGTGCAGTTGCTTAATATCAGCATCCTTGTTGAAGAAAGGGTTGTTGTTTATTGAATTTTCAAGTTCTTTTTCCGTTCTCACAATTACAGGAACATCAAATCCATATTTTTCGGAAATCGCTCTTTCAAGGTCGTTTTCCAATCCGGAATTTGGTTTATTGGACTTAAAAATCAAATTCCCACTTTGAATGTATGTTGTTACATTTTCCAGTCCCAATTTTTCGCACATTGATTTTAGGTCTGCCATTAGGATTTTCCGTTTTCCTCCGACATTTATTCCTCTTAAGATTGCGATTTTTTTGTTCATTGTGTGAGTCCTGTTTTAATTACCGCCAACGGCTGGCGGTATGTTTAGTGCCGCTTTCCCGGTATTTGATTAGGTTATTTGGTCTTTATTTTCAAATCGTAATTCTCTTAAATACAGTGCAAGCGGCATTAAATATGACCGCGTGTTAACGCCAGTGAATTTCTTATCGTTTAATTGTTTCGGATATAATAACTGAAAATTCACTGTCTCGGTCTATGCCTAACCTTTCTATTTTCACAGTGTCTGCACCAAAAATGATTTTAAGTATTATACAAGTCTTCCTTGGCGACAACTTCCAATCTACAAATTTCCATTTGTTAGTTTTATTAATATGCTTAACTAATTCCAGCTTCTCTGATGACACACCTGATTCGTTAGAAAAACTTATGCAACATGGTTTAAAAGATTCATCAATTAATACTTGGATCATGATTTCGCCATTCAACTCTTGAAGATAATCTTTCGGCACGTCACTGAATAAGTCATTGAATAGATCATTTATCGAGGTGTATTCAATTGTCAGGCGAGAATTCTCAAATGCCATTCCCATAACTTCACACTCTGATTGCTTCTCAGGGAAGAGATGATACTCAAGACCTGAAAGATTCTGTGAAAACACTGATGTAGATAGAATGAAACAAGATATTATAAGTAGGCTTTTCATATTGGTGTGGTTGGTTTTCATTGGCGTTAACGGTTGGCGGTATGGTTAGTTGGCGTTGGCGCGGGTAGCGCCATGGCGCACCTTTTGCCCTCCGACTTGGGTGCAGTTGTTTTCAGTTTATATTTTTGTTTTCTAGAATACTTTGCAAAAGGTGTGACAAACCAATTAACTATACCGCTTGTTATGTGCCGTAAATTTATTTGTCGATTTCCTGTATCCATTTAATTGCAGCTTCAATAACTGGATCATTATTTTCGTCATATGATTTGTCAGAAAAGTTTATCAGAAAATCGGGTTGAATCTTACCACCATATCGTTTAAGATTTCTATCTGCATCCACTGCTGATGTTAGAACAATTGTTGATCCATCGCTTAATGGGAAAAGGCTATTCCCTGTTGTAACTCCATAAGAAGGTTCGCCAAATAGTTTGCAATTTGGTTTGCCAATAAATGAAATTGCTACTACTTCACCTGAACTGGCAGTATTTGGACCAATTAATACAGCAATTGGAACTTCTTTCTTTAATGTGTATGGTTTTTTTGATGTAGAAATTACTGGAATAGTATCATTATAAAATACAGTTCCTTGCTTATATGAAATAACATCAGGAGGATCACTTGCACTTATCATATAACAACAAACATCGTCCCCCATTAGTGGACCTATTCCAGCCAGCATTGGAAAACAATTTCCACCACGGTTTCCCCTTAGATCAACAATCCAGCCAAGTGGTGATGAATTATCTAAATTCTTAATTATTTTTTGAAGTGTAGTGGCAAAACCGACTATAGCACGAGAGTCGGTTGACTGAACTCCGGGTAAGATAATGTAGGCAAATTTATTCTGCAATAGCTTACCCTTAGATTGAATTAAGTCATTGTTTTGGCTATAGTTCCTACTCTCAATTGGTGACATAAAAGTACTATGATTGTCCTCAAGTTTACCGATAACATATCTCACCATAGGATAACAATCCTCAATAGTTTTAGCTCCATTTAAATTCTTAATACAAAGAAGTTTTAGCTTTTGAAAATCTATAGAGTCTTTCCAAATAGAATATTCGTCTATGATTGGAAAAACTTCTTGCATATAATTGAATGCAATTTGAGAATATGCTGAGGTGTCAGCTACAACTTCAATCTTCAGATTGTCAAACCATATGTTCCCTATTCCTGTTATTTTTCCACCCAGGTTTATCTCTTTTATTGATTCATCCATATAAAAGTCAATTGAATAGAATTGCCAGTTGGAAGTTCCCTCTAATCTAAGTGATCCATTATCCAGGTAATTCCGGTTGTTTTTTTCATCAGTTATTCTAACCCATATACTGCCATACCCAAGTTCAACTGATTCCAGTTTTACCCATGCTGATAATCTGCATTTTTGAAATTTTTCTGTAGAGTGAGTTATCGTTTGTTTAAAACTGGAGGTTATCTGTTCCTTGGATTGAATTCTTAATGAATATTTTCCTGAGTATACTTCAATGGAATCGATTGAGATATTTGCTTTATTGGAGGTAGCTTCCCATTGATCAGCATAAGTTGTAGATTCCTTATTTAAAAGCTCAAACCCAGGATTATAGATAAGTTGTCCATGGGTTGGAAAAAATACGCAAGCAATAAATACGGATGTTAGTGCTAGTGTTTTCATGGTCATCAAGTTGTTAGGTATTATGGCACATAACGGTCGGCGGTATGTGGTCTGTTGGCGCTTGTGTCGCGGTGGCGCGTGTTTTTGCACTCGTGGTGCGGTGCAGGGTTATGATGGTTAGTAGTTTATTCTCGCGTTGGCAAAAACCGTGACACCAGGAGGGAGTCCCCCGGCGGTGCCGGGGCGGCCCGCGGCGCCGGCCACAAATTATTCCTTTTTAGTTACATTATTGTCGCGCCGCGGAAGGCAATGACCTATACCGACCTGTTAGCAACTGGGCTTATTTATCTTATTTCTACACCTTGATTTTCTAGGCTGGCTGCGGCACTTAGTACTGTATAGCTGCCAATTTTTCGAACGCTTAAGTTTTGTTGAATATGGTATTTAATCTGTCTAGATGTTTTTTCAATTTCTTTCCAGTCCCATTTACTTAATTTTCCATTTATTTTGTTGCTAGACTCCCATTTTAAGGCTCCTTTTTCGCTAAAATGACCTATATGTGAAAGGTGGAGTATATTATTTTGAATACCACCAAAGTACAATTGGATTAATCCCCATCCCTCCACTGAATAGCGAAAGTTATAACCATTACATTTTTCTGGGTCCAATTCTATTCTGTTATAAATTATTTCCCCTTTGAATCTTGGTGACCACAATTGGAAGGTTAATGCAAATTGTCCTCCTTTTCTAAGGTCGAATTTTGAACTTATCTCGTTAGTGTTCTTGTATTCATTGATTTCTTTCCCATAAGGTGAATAATGATCAAATATCCGTAGATCTGTATTCTTGAAAATGAAATCAAGAATGTCAATTTTATCATTTTCGTCTGCAAAAAAATCGTATGTCATTATATGGTTGTTTGTTGAGCCTTGTTGCTAACTAGTTTATATGTGGATAAAAGGTGTGCATAAGTTACATAAAAATGTAGTTATTGTGGATTTTGGGTGCTTTTTATGTGGGGTTGATTTATAGGTCATCAAAGGGACTCCTGATATTTTGTAAACTCTTGTCGGTAACATGGGTGTAGATCTCTGTGGTTCGGCTGCTGCTATGACCCAATAACTCCTGAATGTAGCGCAGATCTGTTCCAGACTCTAAAAGATGAGTGGCATAACTATGTCTCAGCCAGTGTAAACTTATCTCACTTCTTAATCCGGCCGATGAACAAGCTCTCTTAAGCACCTTAACTATACTGCTGGCACTGTATTGCGACCCACGCTTTTGTCCCTCAAAAAGAAAATTTAACGGCTTGTACCGCAGAAGATAACCATCTATCATGTCAATGGTCCTCCGCGAAATAGGTACAATCCGGTCCTTGTAGCCCTTCGCTTGAATAATCCGTACAACACCCCTTCTCTTATCTATGTCCGAGATCCTCAAATTTAATAATTCACTGCGCCGTAATCCACATGCATATACCAAACTCAACATTACCCTGTGCTTCTCATTTGGCGTCTCCTCTAGTATCTTCCTAATCTCTTCTTTGCTTAATACATTCGGAAGCCTCCTCCAGCCTCGAGGCCTCTCTATCTCACCCGGATTCATATCAGAGTTCAAGAAATGGGAATAATACTTCTTAACTGAACTAATCATCTGATTCTGAAAAGAGAAACTTAAACCCCTGGGTAAAATGTGCTCGTTGATATACCTCCTTAAATCATCAGGATCACAATCAACAGCTTCCTTCGGATGTACAAACCTGAGGAACTTTTCCATCATTGAACAATACGTCTGTACAGTCGTCCTGGGATATCGCTGACCTTCCATCCACTCCCGGTAATTGTGAATGTCCTTAACCCCTTGTTTACTTAAATCCGGAAATTCATCATCCTTATTGGCTGTCCTTACTTTCGGGGGTTTTATGTCCTGACTGCCGACAACAGCCCTCTTTGATGGCGGTGGTTCAGTACTGTGAACAGGGAAATATAGATTAGCCTCACCACTGAACTTCTCAGACAAAACCTGCCTTATATCCGGGCCATCCTCAATGTGCCAGCATTGCATCCTTGAACTCCACCTTGAACCCCTAAGTTCCTTTGTCAAACTTATTATTCGCTTGTCATACGGAAACCTTAAAGCAATGCGCTTCTCTCCGTCATGTATAACTCTTTCAGCTTTTATCGTTATCATACTTACAGCGATTAAATATGTAAAAACGATCAATCTGCTCTCCTTGCGGGTTTACAGGAAAACTTAACTTTAGCTAATACTCGCGTAACGCCAATCACATCTCTCCCTAACCTCACATTCCTCTGAAACTCATATGTAATGACAGTAAGCGGAATCCCGCGCATAAAAAGTATTGCTTAATAAAATTAAAACATTTTTTGGATTTAAGCTATAGGTATGTGCTATTTTTTCCCATCTAACCATCAGATGTAATGACATATATATTGAGAATTAAATGGCTTTGCTGGAAGATATTTGCCAGCCGTCAGGTCCACCCTGCTGTAGTCACGCCATTGCGTGACGAAGGCGGGTCACCGGACACCTCACTTTATCAGATACAACTTCCCGGGATATCCGTCGATAAGAAAGGCCCTGCCATTGGAGAAGACCATGTCATCTTCAAAGCCCATGCTAACCCTGACATTATCCCATTCAGGTACCTCTCCCGATACGCTGAACTCGAGGGCATAACTGGTATTGTTGTGAAGTGGATGCTCCCCTGAACCAGGAAGGAATTTCTGCTGCTCTGTCCTCCCAATGGTCATGCCGGAACCATGTCCGAAATAGTTGATGGGATGACTGTACATTACCGGGTTCAGATTCTCAGCATTACCTCTTTCAAGGGTTTTGGCAAGTATCTCATTGCCCGATCTTCCCTCAACCATCTCCTCCAGTGAGATCTGCTGAAAACGGATACCCTGATTGTATACCGCTGTTAATCCTGCCGGTGCTTCATCCTCTCCGATTTTGCATATATACGCCAGATGCTGCATGTCCGTGGTGAGACCCATATAGCTGATGCCAACATCACAGTGAAGAAGATCGCCCCTGCGAATGATGTCATCATTGCCAAAAAGAGCCTTGCCGGCAGGTGAACGTATAATATCTATCGAAGGGAAGAACCAGTAATCATATCCCAGCGACTTGATCTTCTCAACGATCCACCATCTGACCTCGGCAGAGGTAGTGACATCAGGAATAATTACGCTCAGTGAGTAGAATTCTTTTATCAGTTCATGGGCTGCAGTAGCCATAGTTTTAAGCAGACTGATCTCATATGGAGTGCGTGTCTCGTACCAACCCATTACTACCTTTTTAGCCGATACCAGCCTGTCACGATACTTTTTGTCCAGGGCATTATAGAGCTTCTCATAATGGAGATGCGATAAGCCATTGGCATGGGAAAAGTCGTCGAGAACGGAGTTGTCGTAGTTGATCCCTATTCTCTTAGGATCGGCTTTATTGATATAGTCAGCAACAGCCTTAAACTGTGCATCGGCTCCACTGGCTCGATCGGTGAATATACCCTCATACATCGGGCCGGAAGCATAAGGTCCGTGCCATGTGGCAGAGAGTTTCCTAAAACCGTCTTTGCTGTCATGAAAGATCACTATCGACAGTCGCCTGGCACCATCGCCCGGCCATGCGTTAAGCGTGCGGTATACCGGATCCTCACTGTTCTCAAAATTTATGATCACCCACATATCCAGTCCTTCACGACGCATTATCCCGGGCAAAACACTGTCGATCTTCCACGCAAGATTCTTATTGTACTCCTCCGTCTGCTTCTTCAGCGACATTATCGCAGGGTAGTTCTGACCATACCCGGCGGTACCTGTGATAATTGATATCAGAATAAAAAGGATTGATCTCTTCATGAATTAATTAATTGAGTTGTCAGGCAGTAAATATAATAAATTGAGATTAGTTCGGGTCTGCGGTTGAGGGTTGAAGTAGGTTTAATAGCTTAATTGGATCGTGTTGGTCTTCACTCATTTGTCCGGTTAAGGCTCCTGATTACTGTTACTTGTCATCCATTACTCTGACTACTCATTCTTAACCCTGCCAGGCCCTTACACTGGAGGCTCTTCCGCTCTGCCGTTGCCGTCGCCGTTCTGCCTTCGCCGTCGCCCTGTCCGCCACTAACATCCTTCCCCGTTGCGGGAGGTGCAGCGGTAAAACAGTATGATGGAGAATGTAATAATGATCATACCCGTTACTGATACCCACTCAGGATTCTCACCGGGGATCATCAACCAACTCAAAATAGCGCCGAAAACAGGTATAAGGAACTTCCAGAAATTGAGGTCCGAAACTTTTACTCCCGGCCTCTTAAGAAGAACATACCATATTGAGAAGGAGACTGCGCTCAGGAAGGCCAGCCATGATAAAACAAGCCAGTACCTTAACGGGAGAGCCCCTTCGGGCCATCCTCCGAATGGGATGGAAAAGATAAAAAGCATTAACCCGCCCATAAGCAGGGTAGAGGAACTTAAAACATGAGGATTGATGTTCTTACCCTTCTTTGAAACAATAACATTGGAGATGCCGGTTACTATGTTGGCACTGAAAATCAGAACGACACCAATTATCTCCCTGTGACTGCCAAAACCAAAGGTCTGCCGGCCCGCGCTTACAAGCACAACACCAACAATTCCCAGGACTATGGTCGTTATCTTCATCGCCGACAACTTGTCCTCCTTCATCATTATCGCCGCAACAATAGCAACAACAAGGGGCTGGGCTCCGACTATTATTGCACCGATGGCGCCAGGGACCATATCCATGCCATAATAGAAGAATATATAGTTGAAGAAGGTCTGAAGAAGGGTGACGTAGAGAACAAGCTTTTTATTCTCCTTCACCATTTTCATATAGCCACCCGACCTTAGCGCTATTGGAAGAATCAATAGTCCTGAAATAAAGAATCTTACCCCTGCAAAATGCAACGGTGGAGCATATAAAAGGCCTATCTTAATGAAAGGATAGGCTGTTGCCCACAGCAGACATGCAATGACCGCCAGTAATACTGTATTGTTTTCTCTTTTCAAGTTCTAACAGGAATTCGCAAATATCAGTAAAATTAGAGCTTAATGTTACTGTCCGCCTCTTTTTTTATATGTTTAAAATCATCTCCTTACATCTTTATCGGGCTCTTACTTCCGATGCTTATTAAAACATTCCTATTTTTGATGCAGGAGGAGAAGCCCCATTAATTGAGATGAAAGATCAATAACTATGTTCAGCAAAGAGGAAAAAAAGGAGATGAGGGTTGAATACTGGGATAAGTTCAACCTCCTGACGGGTAAAAGAAGACTGCGTTCGCGCAGGAAAGCAAAGTGGATGCTTGAACATACAGGTATAAAGCAGGTTAAGCTGAAGTTTCACTTCGATGAGACCCATGCCCTCGTAGGGATCGATGTCGACACTGCCAATATGGACAAACGGGTTGATCTGTTCGATAAGCTTGAGAAACTTAAAACTCTGCTCGAAAAAGCTATGGGTCACCCAATGATATGGGAACTTGACTATGAGACAGAAACCGGCAAAAAACTAAGCCGTGTTTATTGCCGGCTGGATAATGTCAATATTTTTGACCGCGACTGCTGGGGCGATGTGGCTCAGTTCATGTACGATAACATGAGACGACTGGAAGATTTCTTCATCGAATACCGCGATTATCTTAAGTATTGATATTTTTTTTTCAATTGAACCGAACAAAAAGAAATGTTTCTTGTTTTATGTTCGTATGATCCGGCACTCTCGTGCCTCCCTGACGTGGGAATACTGAAAAGTATAATAAGGATCAACAATCATTTTCATGGTGGGATATGGATTTTAAGCCTAAATAAGTAATTTAGGCTTAAATCCTTTTTTTATGACCATTACCGAATATATTGCTCAATTCCTCGCTGAGAACGGTGTAAAACACGTCTATGGCATCCCGGGAGGTCCTTCGATAAGACTTATTGATGACCTTGAAAAAGAGGGAGTAAGGTTTATCCTTACCTCCGACGAGTCATCGGCAGGGGTGATGGCCGCAGTAACCGGAAGATTGACCGGCATACCGGGCGTCTGCCACTCTACATTCGGACCCGGAGCAACTAACCTCGCTACAGGAGTGGGTACGGCCCTGCTCGACAGAAATCCATTGATTGCAATAACTACGGAGATATCCGATTACTATCTGAAGCGTACCGCCCAGATGAATATCGATCATCAGAAACTATTTACCCCCGTTACCAAAGCTACCTTCAGACTTAATCAGAAGAATATCACCGGCTTGCTGAAAAATGCATTTTCCATCGCTAACGATGAATACCCCGGACCGGTGCACCTTGGACTGCCTTCTGACTTGGGAGGGCTGGAACTGACAGAAATTTGAAAAAGAAGAGAAGGAGTTTGAAAGGATAAAAGTTTCAAACCCTGTGAAGGAGATAGCCAAAGCGCTGGCATCCTCCAAAAGACCTATCCTGGCGGTGGGACTTACTTCGGCCCGGTATGATCTGAAAAGTGAGGTCCGGAGATAGCCACGAAATACAATCTGCCGGTGGTGATCACACCTATGGCAAAAGGTATTATCGATGAGGATCATCCTAATTTCGCAGGTGTGCTGTTTCATGCTTTGAGCCATAACATAAAACCTCTCGTTGAACAGTGCGACCTGGTAATAGCACTGGGCTACGACCAGGTGGAGTATAATTACGAATCGTGGTGCCCGGGGAAACAGATCATCCAGTTTAATACTGTACTAACCGATCTGCCGCCTGAGTACAGAGTCACTTCAGTTCGTCTCACATCCGTCTGAGTGGTTCTCTTTCATTGAAAAAAAGATGAAGCCCAAAGAGGAAAATATCTCAGTAATTAATAACATAGTTAACTATATAGTTAATAACATAGTTATTGATAATGTGGTCCGTGGCACCGGCGATTCCGATGCAGTGGCTGTAACAGGTATACCCGCGGTTGATGCACTGCTGACACTCAGGGAACTTATTCCTGAAGATATGCCCGTTGCATTCGACGTAGGCTCTCACCTGCATGTTGCCGGACGATTCTGGAAGACACCCGGAATAGAAAAGATGGTTATGACCAATGGCTGGTCGTCGATGGGCTTCGCCATACCTGCTGCCAATGCCATTGCCCTGAACGACGAGGGTGGAAGAGCGGTGGCAATACTTGGCGACGGATGTTTCCTGATGAGGGCAGGGGAGGTGATGACAGCCCGCCGGTATAACCTTAATGTGGTCTATTTCATTCTTAACGACAATGAGCTGAACCTTATTAGGGTGAAACAGGGATGGCAGGGTAGCAAATCGAAGGCGACCAGCCTCTGCGAAGGTGATTTCTTTGGTGCCGATACCTTCCTTGGAATACCTCTCTTTAAGGCCGAAACGGAAAAGGAATTAAGAAAAGCTGTGAAAAGAGCGCTGGAAAGCGAAGGACCCGTGATCGTTAATATCACAATCGATCCGGAGCAATATCACTCCGTTATTTCAAGGCAGTGAGATATTCTGATCGTAACATGGCGTAGATGCAACTGTCACCGATAGTATCGTTCTTGATAACATAGTTGCGGAGGTTTGCCTCCAGACGGTAACCCGATTTCTCAAGCACTCTCCTTGATGCTCCGTTGGCAGCAAAAGGTTCAGCATATATTCTTTCCAGATCAAAAGACTCAAAGCCGAGCTTCGTTATAAGAGGAATGGCCTCAGTGGCAATACCGTTGCCCCAGTATTTTTCACCTATGAAATATCCTATCTCTCCGTTAAGTCTGTAGATGTCATCCTTGAAGGTCAGACTTATACTTCCCGCCAGATCCCCCTTATACTCAATGGCAAATACCATGTCCCGGAAACCGTCGGCCAGTACCATACCTATCCATTTACGGGCGTCATCAATGGTATAAGGATGGGGGAACCCGTCACGCAGATTCGATGCTATGGTAAAGTTGTTGGCAATTACCGCAAGATCACCTGCATCATCCATCCGGTAGGGGCGAAGGATGATATTTTTACCTTTTAAAATCATATCTCTGAGTTGTAAAGGATAAAATTAATAATTATTCATCTCCTGACACTTGTAGTAGTCAGAGATACTACCTGCCAAAAACAAATAAAGCCGGGGATCCTTTTCTCGAATCCCCGGCATACTAATCCTTTATGAAAACAGGCAGAACCGTCTACTTCTTCTTCGTGGTATCTTTCTTTTTTACCTCCTTCTTAGGCTCCTTCTTCACCTCTTTCTTAACTTCCTTCTTCACCTCTTTTTTTACAGCAGGCCTTGAGCTTGCCTTTTTCTCAGGCTTCTCAGCAGGGGCCGCTTTTACCTCTTTCTTTTCAGGCTTCTCAACAGGTGTAGCTTTAACCTCCATCTTTTCCTCCTTTACAGCTGTTTCAACGGCTTTTACTTCTACTGGCTCAGGCTTAGGTGTCTTTGGAGCAACCGCTTTCTTTTTTGGTTCAGCAACAGCAGGGGCCGGGGCAACCGACTTCTTGTTTTTCCTGCGACGCTTGCCATAAGTGCCTGCAAAAAGTTTTCCTCTCCTTGATTTTTTGTCTCCTTTTCCCATAATATTATGTTTGAAATGAGTAAACTCGGTTTAGAACCTCTAAAATTATAAAAAATAATTAGTTTTATTTATACTCTTTTATAACCTATAGTTAATACTATGACATTAACCTCTTCTTACGTCCATCTGGACGCCGCCGATCCTCTGTCAGAATTCAGGGGAAAATTCAACCTTACAGACCCCGGCCTTATCTACTTCGACGGAAACTCACTGGGTGCACTGCCGGTTGCAACGATAGCTGCTATTGGCAATACCGTAAAAACAGAGTGGGGCGACAGACTGATAAGGAGTTACAACGATAAATGGTGGGATATGCCCTCACGGGTCGGACGTAGAATAGCTGCCCTTGTAGGTGCGCATGAAGATGAGATAATTGTGTGCGATACCACCTCAGTGAATATGTTCAAACTTGCTATTGGCGCTCTGAGGTTAATGGAAGGAAGAAAAAAGATCGTTAGCGATGAGATGAACTTCCCATCCGATATCTATATACTGCAGGGTGCAGCCGACCTGCTTGCAAAAGGTCATCATGTTGAACTGATGAAGAGTGATCAGATGATCACCATACCTGATACTGAGATCAAAAGGGTTGTCGACAGCAATACAGCACTGGTCTCGATTTCTCATGTATCGTTCAGAAGTGCTTTTATGTACGACATGGAGGCAACAACAAAACTGATCCACGAAGAGGGAGCCCTGGTAATGTGGGATCTGTGCCATGCTGTTGGTGCTGTACCCATCGATCTGAACGGCAGCGGAGCCGATATGGCCGTAGGATGTACCTACAAGTACCTCAACGGCGGACCCGGTTGTCCTGCTTTCCTCTATGTTAAGAGAGAACTACAGGATAAGCTTATCCCCGGTATCTGGGGATGGTGGGGAGAGAAGAAACCTTTTGATTTTACCCTCGATTATCGTCCCGGCGAAGGCATAAAACGTCATCTGGCAGGATCACCACCCATCATTTCAATGTCGACCCTCGACCCTTCACTCGACATAATCCTCGAGGCAGGGATGGACCGACTTCGTGAGAAAAGTCTTAAGATGAGCAACTACATGATCTCACTGGTGGAGGAAAAACTGTTCCCCCTCGGATTTACCAGAGGTTATCCCCTGAACGAAAAGATGAGAGGCTCTCACATTTCAATACGACACCCTGAAGCATTCCGCATATGCAAAGCCCTCACTGACCCGTCATGCGGCGACTACACAATTATACCCGACTTCAGGGAACCCGATAATATACGCCTCGGTCTGGCACCCTCTCTATAACACTTTTACGGAGATGTGGCTGGTGATAAACGAAATAGAAAGAATAGTAAAAAATAAAGTATATAAGAACTACTCCGCCGAAGCAGAAGGAGAGGTGACATAGGCAGACGAACAGGCGACCGGCAACCGAATGAATAACCCTCCCCTAACCCCTCCACAGGAGGGGATTTTAACCTGATAACCTGATAACCTGATAACCTGTAACCTGTAACTGTAACCTGATAACCTGTAACCTGTAACCTGTAACTATAACCTGTAACCTTAACCTGATAACCTGATAACCTGATAACCTGATAACCTGATAACCTGATAACCTGATAACCTGTAACCTGATAACCTGATAACCTGTAACCTGTAACCTGTAACCTGATAACCTGATAACCTGTAACCTGATAACCTGATAACCTGATAACCTGATAACCTGATAACCTGTAACCTGTAACCTGTAACCTGTAACCTGTAACCTGTAACCTTTTATCATGACCTACTGCGAATACATAAAAACAATTGACGGTGAGCAACTTGCTCTGCATAAGGAGTATCACGATAACCACTATGGCTTTCCACTGGACGATGATAATCTTCTCTTTGAGCGACTAATGCTTGAGATAAATCAGGCCGGACTGAGCTGGATACTTGATCCTTAAAAAATCAAAGGATTTCCACAGGGCATTCGATGGTTACGACCTTAAAAGAGTCGCATCATACGGTGAAGAAGATATTCAGCGCCTTCTCAGTGACGAAGGTATTATCCGTAACCGGATGAAAATAAAGGCAGCCATCGAGAATGCTAAACGAGTAATTAAATTAGTTGAGGAGCATGGCTCCTTCAGGAAGTGGCTTGACAAAAACGCAAAAACTCATAACGATCTTGCCACATGGACCAGACTGTTCAAAAAAACATTTTTCTTTATGGGACCGGAAATTGTTAATGAGTTCCTGATGAGCACCGGCTATCTCCCCGGAGCCCACTCCCCGGACTGCGAAGCCTATAAGAGAATTGAATATCTTAAATTTAAGATTTAAGATTTGTCAGATTACAGGGCGAAAATCCCCTCTTGGGAGAGCCTGTCCCGCCATCGGCGGGAGGCCTGGGGTGGGTAAGAATATTACAGGTTCTAACTCCGCATTTGGTAGGTTTGCGGCATTTGGAAAAACATTCTGCGATTTTTATGGTTAATTAATCTAACTGTAGCCAGAGCTACTTTTTATAGCAATGAATATGCAAAAAACAATGTGGGATGAAGTATTTGGTCAGGAAGAGTATGTTTACGGTACTGAGCCAAATGACTTCATCAGGGAAACGATCAAGGAAAAGAGTAGCGGAAAAGTAGCCTGTCTGGCGGAAGGAGAGGGGAGGAATGCCGTATACCTGGCCTCACTCGGTTATGATGTTACAGCCTTCGACTCATCGGCAGCAGGATTGGCGAAATGCGAAAAGCTGGCTGGCACCAGGGGCGTTAATGTAACTACTGTCCATGCCGATCTTGCAACCTATAACATAAAAGAGGATTCATGGGATGGTGTTGCTATGGTATTTGGCCATTTCCCGCCATCGGTAAGAAAAACAGTAATCGAAAGCGCTGTGAAAGGCCTCAGGAAGGGAGGTTTTTTTGTGATGGAGGGCTACTCCAAAGAGCAACTGCAATATGGTACCGGAGGACCACCGGTAGCTGAAATGCTCTATTCTCTGGAGGAGCTCCACGACGATTTCGCCGGTCGTCTCGACCTTAAGATCGCTCATAAAATTGTACGCCTGGTAAGGGAAGGCGGCAAACATAACGGCGAAGCATCGGTGATACAGATATATGGATTGAAGATATAAGATTATCAGATTATTAGCAAGCTTATCGTTTCTCCTCCTTTGCAAGGAGCCTGCCAGCGTAACTTACGGAACTTAAACCTGCAGGCAAGTTGAGGGTTGAATAAATCCAAATTAATTTCCCTCTAACACCTCCTCCGAACGAAGTATTTGTATTCCTTTGCGACCTTTGAGTTGCCTTTGCGTTCTTTGCGGTTAAATGTATTTCAGTTTTGCAGTTCCTTATTTTTCTTCACACTATTGAGCCCATATAGCTACCTTTTGCTAAATTTGTTACCATGCAGCAAGAGGTGGTAAGGATTTATGCCACGCAGGAGACTGCGCGGCTCGCCTATGCTCTCAGGATAATATTCGATACTATTCTGGGAATTGAATATGAGTTGATAACCGACAAACGTAAGCTCGGAAAGAGTCCGGTAGTTAACTACTCACGTGAGAACATACCCGGAGCCTTTAATATTTCCCCGCATCAGCTTCTTTTTGAGAACGATATTCGCGAACAGGAGATATGGGTAGGCTGGTGGAATGATATGCCCGTCCTCTTTCCCTCATCTCCGGAGTCGGATTTTCCCATGGATATCTTTGCCTCCTCATTCTACCTTATCACCAGATATGAGGAATACCTTTCCTTTGCCCCCGATATGCACGGCCGATATTTTGCGGAACTAAGCATTGCCTGGCGCAACAATTTCCTTCAGATGCCTGTTATTGATTTGTGGGCACGTGCCTTTGCTACCGCGCTGGTAAAGAGATTTCCCAGGATAACGGTAAGAAGGAACAAATATTCGGCCCTGATGACCATTGATGTCGATCAGGCATTTGCCTTCAGAGGGAGAAGCATGGCCGGATCGCTTACTATCTTTCTCAAAGACCACCCCGGACTCGAGTCGTCGAAAAAGGAGAAGATTGAATGCCTTATGGGCAGGAAGGCCGACCCATACGACACCTTCTCGTATATTGAAGAACAGTTTTCTGCCAACAAGGTGAAGAACTACTTTTTCTTCCCTGTCGGCAGAAGAGGCGAGTTTGATAAGAACCCTTCTCCAAACAACAGGTATTATCGTAAGCTTATAAGGAAAAGGATATGTCATCATAACGTTGGAATACATCCCTCTTATGCATCATTTGCCTCCGCCGATCTGATAGGCGGTGAGAAGAGGGTGCTCGAAGGAATACTTAAGCGTCAGGTGGTAGCATCGCGTCAGCATTATATAAGAATGAAATTCCCCGACACCTACAGGGTGCTCATAAATAACGGAATAACAACCGATTACTCAATGGGCTTCGTGAGCGAGAACGGATTCAGGGCCGGCATCGCCAGACCCTTTCCATGGTTCGATCTGGAAGCCGACACACCTACTGAACTAACTGTTGTACCTTTCCAGATAATGGACGGTACACTCAACATACAAAAATTCTACGATGTGGAGAAGGCCAGAGAGGAGATAGGAAAACTGATCGACGCCACCCGTAAGGTGGGTGGTTATTTTGTCTCGGTGTGGCACAACACATCACTTATAGAAAGAGGTCCCTGGAAAGGATGGAAAGAACTTTTTGAATACACCCTTAAAGAACAGAACAGAGATGATTGAATACCTTCAGCACCACGAGATCGACAGGGAAAAGTGGGATACCTGCATCCAGGCATCACCACATCCCAAACCTTACGGACTATCATGGTACCTCGATATTATGTCACCCGGATGGGAGGCTCTGATGGACGATGAATATGATTCAGTGTTCCCTGTTCCTGTCTTCCGTAAGTATGGTATAAGCTATATAGCAACACCTCCCTTCCTTCAGCAGCTGGGACTCTTCTCGCCCGATAACAATACAAGAAAAAAGGTGCAGGAGATATTCGACTATATGCCTGAATTCTATCGCTTTATGGACCTTTGTATAGCCCAGTATATTGTCGATAAAAACTACACAGTTACTCCAAGAAATAATTTTGAACTTGACCTGGAAAGACCATACTCTGTTATCGCGGATAACTATTCATCCGACTGCAAAAGGAATATAGCAAAAGGGGGAAAAAATAAACCGCTTATAGAAAGCAGTATGACCCCTAAGGAGCTCATAGATCACTTCCGCGGAGGTGTAGGCAGTAAGATAAAGCGGATAAGGGAAAAGGATTATGAGCGGTTGCATGAGTTGATGGAATATTGCATCAAGAATAAGCTGGGAGAGATATGGGGCGTAAGAAACCGGCATAACGAGTGGATCTACGGCATTTTTGTTATAACCTTCGGAAGTTATGTTACACTTCATTTTACAAGTACCTCCCATGAGAGCCGTGAGAGAAGAACAGGCTACTCAGTCACTGATTTCCTCATAGAAAAATATGCCGGTCAAAAAAGGATCACTTGATTTTGCAGGATCATCCATACCCTCTATTGCCAGCTTTATGGAGTCGTTCGGTTCAACGGTGGTGCCTTACTACCGGATCTACCGTAACAGGTTGCCCTGGCCTGTAAAGTGGTTTAAGAAAATGTGATCAGTCGATAAATTCGAAGGATTCATCCTTGTCAACCTCGATCAGCTTACCGTCGTCGCATTTGATCGTCCGCGAAGGAAACTTCTTGATGAGTGTGTGGTTGTGGGTGGCAACGATAACCGCTTTCCCGGCAAATGAGATCTCTGCAAGCAACTTAATTATATCTTCAGATGTTTCAGGATCGAGATTGCCCGTAGGCTCATCGGCAAGAATTATTTCAGGATCGTTGAGCATGGCCCTCGCTATTACAACCCTCTGCTGCTCACCGCCGGAAAGCTGATGAGGCATCTTATATCCCTTTAGTCCCAGTCCTACCTTGTCGAGTACCTGGGTTATCTTATCTGTTATCTCGCTCTTGTTGTTCCATCCTGTCGACCGGAGAACAAACTCCAGGTTCTCCCATACCGACCTGTCAGTCAGCAGTTGAAAATCCTGAAAAACGATCCCCAGCTTCCTCCTCAGCTTCGGAATATCGCGCCTCTTCAGTTTCTTCAGATCAAAACCGGCAACATAACCTTCCCCTTCCACCAGAGGTATCTGAGCATTGATGGTCCTTACAATGCTTGTCTTGCCGCTTCCTACCTTCCCTACCAGATATAAAAATTCCCCTCTGTTAACCGTCAGGTTGAAGTTTGAGAGAACAAGGTGGTCCTGCTGGAAGATATTACATTCCCTGAATTCTATGATCGGTTCCCCCGTTGTGATTTCCTCCATGAGTAAGTTTTGACTGCAAAGTAAAGAAAGATTGGAAAATTAACATTTATATGTTGATAAAATCGATAATAAAGGAAGATGAAAGGCGTTTATTATAGTAATTTTACCAATAATTACGGGAAGAAGCGTAATGATTTAAATGGATGCCAATAGGCTTATTACGAGGAATTTAACTCCTGGGTAAGTTCTGTGGCATATAATTTATTAATGTAAACATGAGAAGAAATAAACATTCATTGATACTGTTTCTTGTATTATTGATGCCACTGGCCCTCTCAGGACAGTTTTCTTTTGTGGAAAAGAGGGAGTCCGGTTCGTTCGAAAGAGGCATGGATCTTTTTAACAAGGAGAAGTACGTTTCAGCACAGAAGCAGTTTGATAATTTCCTGAAAGAGAATGAGGGCGAGGAGAGTATAAAGTGTTCTGAAGCACGTTATTACGGAGCCATCAGCGCTATGAAGCTCTTCCATCCCGATGCTGAGTCAAGAATGCTCGATTTTCTTCACAATAACAAAGAGAATCAAAAGGCCAACAGTGCCATGTTCGAACTGGGAAACTATTTCTACCAGGCTAAGAACTACAGGAAGGCCATTGAGTACTACGAGGCGCTCAACCGCTTCCAGCTTACCCCCGACGACCTGGCTGCTTATTTCTTCAGGACCGGATATTCACACCTTCAGAGGGGCGATAAGGACAGAGCACTGATGATGTTTGCCGAGATCAAGGACATTGATACCTATTACACCTCTCCGGCAACATACTACTTCGCTCATATTGCCTATGAAAAGGAGATGTATGAGACAGCATATGAAGAATTCCTGAAACTTACCGATGACGAGTCGTTTGGTGGTGTTGTGCCCTTTTATATCACTCAGATCCTTTATATGAGAAAGGATTACGACGGTATCCTGAAGATGGCACCAGAACTGCTTGGGTCCGCAGGCCCCGACAGGGAGATCGAACTCTACAGATTTATCGGTGATGCTTATTTCAATAAGAAAGATTACCCCAATGCCATCGAGTATCTCGAGAAATACGCCGCCAAAGCCAGGGCAAGCGGATCGGAAGACCGTTACCAGCTGGCATATTCGTACTACGTAACCGGTAATTATGAGAAAGCAGCAGTTCTCTTCAGGGAGCTGGGTTCACTCAATGATATAATTGGCCAGAACTCATGGTACCTGCTGGGCGATTGTTTCCTCCGTGCAGGCGACAAGAAGAATGCCCGTTACGCCTTCTCTCTGGCATCAAGGATGGAGTTCGACAAGGCTATAGCAGAGGATGCTCTCTTTAACTATGCCAAAATATCTTACGAGACATCAGCCTCTCCTTTTGGTGAGGTGATCGATATATTTAACCAGTATATCACCCGGTACCCCGGGTCAGCACGGCTCGAAGAGGCTTACGATTATCTGGTCTCTACCTATATGCTCATAAGAAATTATAAGGCAGCCCTGGCATCGCTTGATAAGATATCCAAAAAGGATCAGCGTCTGGAAGAGGCTTATCAGAGAGTTGCCTTCTACAGAGGACTGGAACTCTTCAGGGACCAGGAGTATGAGCTAAGTGCCGATATGCTCTCCAAATCATTGAAATACGGCGCTTACAGTATGGAGATAAAGGCTAAATCGCATTACTGGAGAGGAGAGGCACTCTACAGGCTTGAAAACTATTCGCAGGCGATGGATGATTATGAGATATTCCTGAGCTTACCTGTGTCACAGCGTCTCGATGAAAATCAGTTGATAAATTACAATATCGGCTATACATATTTCCAGCAGAAGAACTATGAATCGGCACTCAAATATTTTCTGGCCTTCGAAAAAGGGAGTTTCAGAGCAGCCCCGGATATTATGACCGATGCACGTAACAGGATAGCAGATTGCTACTACACGGCCACAAGATACCCCGAGGCAGTAGAGTATTACAACAAGGTGATCGATTATGCCAGGGCCGATGCCGACTATGCAACATTCCAGAAAGGATTCGCACTTGGACTTGCCAATAATCAAAGCGGCAAAGTGGATGCTCTGTCAAATCTTATTACCAGGTTCCCTAACTCAGGCTATATATCAAGTGCCTACTATGAGAGAGGAAGAGCCCATGTGGCCCTTAGTAACTTCCCGGCAGGTGAAACCGATTTTAACACTGTTATCAAGAACTACTCCTCCAGCCAGTTCGTCCCCTCGGCACTGGTACAGCTCGGCCTGTTGTACTATAACCAGGGTGATAACCCAGCATCAATATCATACTTCAAGAGGGTAATAACCGAGTACGGTCAGACAGCAGAGGCAAGGAATGCTCTTACAGGACTGAAGAACGCATATGTTGACATGAACGATGTTGACTCCTATTTTACATTCCTGCGGTCGCAGCAGGGAATGGGCGATGTTAATACTTCAGAGAGAGATTCATTGCTCTATGTGTCGGCCGAAAAGCTATATGCAGCAGGAAACTGTGGCAGGGCAATGCCCCTCTTTGCAAGCTACCTGGAAGAATTCCAGAGAGGGATGTTCGCCGTCAATGCACGGTTCTATCTGGCTGAATGTCAGTATAGATCCGGCGACAAGCTGGAGGCCAGAAAGAACTACCTCGAGGTGGTGGCCATTCCCAACAACCCCTTCAGGCAGGCAGCGCTTGCAACACTTGCCGATCTCCTGATGGATGCTGAGGAATTTGAACAGGCCCGTAACTACTACGCCGAATCGGAGAAGGCCGGTGGCAACAGAAACCAAATGATAACAGCTTATCGCGGTCAGCTAAATGCTTCTATTGAACTGGGCGATCCGCTGGGCACGATAGCCGCAGCTGAAAAAATACTTGCCCTGCCCGAGATAGCTCCCGACCTGATGAGGGAGTCGCTCTTCAACGCAGCAAAAGCCTATTACAGTCAGAATAATATGGACAAGGCATTTGAATACTTCCGCAGGGTTGCTTCAGATCCTACCGTTGCCGCAGGTGCCGAATCAAAATATATGGTGGCTGAGATACAACTGAAGAGAGACATGATACGAGAGTCGGAAGCTACCATAAATGAGTTCATTGAGATGAATACTCCACACCAGTACTGGATGGCCAAAGGATTTATCCTTCTTTCCGATATAAGTGTGAAGAAGGGAGATATGCTGCAGGCCAAGGCTACCCTCCAGAGTTTATATGATTTCTATGATAACCGCTCCGACGGAATAATTGATGAGGTAAACAAAAAGCTCAGGCTGCTTGAAGGCCGGTAATCAGTCTGTTAAATACTATTGGAAAAGAAAGAGATGAAAATTATAAAGATCGCAATTACACTGATCCTGATCAACCTGCTTGTATCACAACCAGGCTATGGACAGACAAGAGGGCAGGAGACAATTAACAGGGAGATAAAGCTCTATAACCCTTTTAAACCTACCCTTCAGGATGTCAATAAACGGTTGTTCTTCCCTCAGATGCTGGACTCCGTTGGGCAAAGGAAAGAGGTGGACTACAGCATAACACCGGGCACCTTCGCTCCCCGATATAAAGTTTCTGAGATCAAGGCTGCTACCATCGATCCAGATCCTCTGCCTAAACTCTATAAAGGATTTGTAAGAGCAGGATTCGGTAACTATGTAACTCCCCTGGCCGAGATAAGCATCACCAACGAGAGATCAAAGAAGGGAGCTTTCGGATTTTATGCAAAACACTTCTCAAGTCATGGCAAAATGAGCCTCGATAATGATGCCAAAGTGCCTGGCGGATTTATGGATAATGATGCCCTCCTCTACGGTAAGAAATTTCTCAGGAGATCGGTGTTCGAGGCAAGTGCTTCATTTTCATTCGATACAAGGTATGCTTATGGTTATTATACCGATTCGGTACCTGCGGTCGATCTTGCAAAAGATGATGTGAAACTCAATTATCTGTCGGCCGGTGGTGAAATAGGATACTATTCACATGGCACCGACAGTTCCGACTTCTCATATGACTTCGGACTTGGCTTCGACCACTTCAGAAGCACTCCTGATCTGTGGTACAACAATATCTCATTCAGAGGAAAAGGAGGAACAGAGGCTTTCGGATTCTATACGGAAGCAGCAATAGATTATGACCTTTATCTGATGAACGATCTGGCCGACCCAAACCCTCTTCACTTCTTCAGCTTTAACCCATCGATATCAAAACAGGGTGCAGAATGGATATTTAAACTGGGAGTCACAGCCGATATTACTTCCGGTACCGACCATGAGTCGGCAATACCTGATGAAACAAAGACAACTGTTCACCTCTTCCCGGATGTGATGTTCGGATTCGATATTGTGCCCAAAATCCTGAATTTCCATATTTTACTTGACGGAGAGGTTGAAAAAAATGACGCAAAATGGGCAGCATCGGTCAATCCATGGATCATGAACGACGGATCGTTATTCAGGATCAATCACACAATTAACAAGATGAGAGCCTCGGTAGGCGTCAACGGTTCGGTGACAGAAAAGCTGGAGTACAGGCTCGGCACATCATATACCTTCGTTGAAAATATGGTCATGTTCACCTCTACGGTGAGATATAACACATTATCCTCGTCATGGTGGCAGATGGGTAACTATTTTGATCCCCTTTACGATAGTGGCGAAATATTGAAGGTCACAGGTGAGCTGACAGCCGAAGTTACCGACCAGATCTCCCTTACCGGGGAAGCTAACTACTTCAGCTATTCACTTTCTGAATTCGAGACAGCCTGGAATATGCCCGACTGGACCGCATCACTTCGACTGGACTATAATCTGCGCAATAAGATAATTGCTAATATAGGCTTCAATGCCATATCGGCGCGTACAGGTTTCTTCACGACCATCCGCGACCTTAATCCGGGTGTCGAAAGGGAGATCGATATGCCTGCACATATTAACATGAGCCTTGGTGCAGAATACAGGTATACCAAGATCCTCTCTTTCTGGACGAAGTTCACCAATGTGGGATTCAACAGCTATACCGAATACCCTTTCTATCCCTCACGCAGATTCCTGTTCCTGGCCGGATTTACCTATAGCTTATAGGCGACGGGGTATTGAGCATGGGGCATGGGGCATGGGAATTGAGGCAGGTGTAAGTCCCCCTTTCAAGGGGGATTAGGGGGATGTTCTTTGCGTTCTTCGAGATGTCCTTTGCGTCCTTTGCGGTTAAATCTATTTCATGGTAAATTGTTAATAAAATCCCTCTTTTTAACCCACTGTTTTACATTAAAAAAGAAGGTATTTTCATTCCTTTTTGTTATCTTTGCATTATTATTTAATTAACAAATATTCAGTTAATTATAACAATTTATAAAACTGATCCATTCATGTTTTTCAGACAGGTCAGAAGGGGTGTAATAGGGGAGAAGAACCAGGTCTGATCCGGGGTATTCAAAAACAAGCATCTGAACTGATTTTTTGTAGTTCTGAAAACGGAATTGTGGTTGGTATTTTAACAAAGAGATTATTATGGACGAAGAATTAAGAAAGAGCGACGGCTCAGCAAAATACTCAGCGGAGAGCATCCAGGTCCTTGAAGGACTGGAAGCAGTGAGAAAGAGACCGGCGATGTATATCGGTGATATTGGCGTAAAGGGTCTGCATCATCTTGTATATGAGGTGATTGACAACTCTATCGATGAGGCACTTGCAGGACATTGCGACAAGATAGAATTGCTGATCAATCTCGACGGTTCAATATCGGTGGTTGATAACGGTAGAGGTATACCGGTAGACCTTCATGAGAAGGAGAAGAAATCGGCACTGGAGGTGGTTATGACCGTCCTTCACGCAGGTGGTAAGTTCGATAAGGATTCATATAAGGTGTCGGGTGGTCTTCACGGGGTAGGTGTATCCTGTGTTAACGCTCTCTCCGTCGCCCTGGAGGCAGTGGTTCACCGCGATGGTAAAATATACAGCCAGAAATATGAAAGAGGAAAGCCTGTAACAGAGGTGAAGGAAATTGGTGTTACCGATAAGAGAGGTACTACCATCAATTTTATGCCCGACTCACAGATATTCCAGACAACAGATTTCAAGTTTGAGATACTCTCAGCACGTCTGCGTGAGCTCGCATTCCTTAATAAGGGAATCAAGCTTACCATAACTGATATGCGGGAGATGGAGGAGAATGGAAACGGTGGCAAACCACGGTATGAAGAGTTTCATTCGGAAGAGGGACTGGCAGAATTTGTCGAATATCTCGATGCTAACAGGGAACGACTCATCGAAAAGGTGATCTGTATCAGCACCGACAAGAATGAAGTGCCGGTAGAGATAGCACTCCAGTACAACAGCTCTTTTTCAGAGAACGTCCATTCCTATGTAAACAATATAAATACCATTGAGGGTGGTACTCACCTGGCAGGATTCAGAAGGGGACTGACGCGTACCCTGAAGAAATATGCCGAAGATTCAGGTGCAACAAGCAAACTCAAGTTCGACATAAATGGTGATGACTTCAGGGAAGGACTGACAGCTGTGCTTTCTGTGAAGGTGCAGGAGCCGCAGTTCGAAGGACAGACCAAGACTAAACTGGGTAACTCAGAGGTAATAGGTGCTGTCGATCAGGCAGTGAGCATGATGCTATCCAACTACCTGGAGGAGAACCCAAAAGATGCAAGGATAATCGTTCAGAAAGTTATCCTTGCAGCAACAGCCCGCCATGCCGCCAGAAAGGCAAGGGAGCTGGTACAACGTAAGAATGTTCTTTCCGGATCAGGACTGCCGGGTAAGCTGGCCGACTGCGCCTCAAAGGATTCGGTAGGTACAGAGATATATCTGGTTGAGGGTGACTCAGCGGGAGGAACGGCAAAACAAGGCCGCGACAGACAATTTCAGGCCATTATGCCGCTCAGAGGAAAGATCCTCAACGTAGAAAAGGCTATGGTGCATAAGATCTTTGAGAATGAAGAGATCAAAAATATCTTCGTGGCTCTGGGTGTCACGATCGGCACGGAAGAGGACAGTAAAGCACTTAACCTCTCGAAAATAAGATATGGAAAGGTGATAATTATGACCGACGCCGACGTTGACGGATCTCACATCACTACACTTATAATGACCTTCTTCTTCAGATATATGCAGGAGCTTATCAAAGACGGTTACCTCTATATCGCAACGCCGCCGCTCTACCTCGTGAGACGAGGAAAAAATGAGGTTTATTGCTGGACCGAAGAGGACAGGGAGAGAGCTGTTGCTGAACTCGGACAGGGAAAAGATTCAGGTGTCTCCATACAGCGATACAAGGGTCTTGGTGAAATGAACGCGGAGCAGTTGTGGGAGACAACCATGGACCCTGCCAGAAGAACACTGCGTCAGGTTACCATAGAGAACGCTGCGGAAGCCGATCATATCTTCTCAATGCTTATGGGCGATGAGGTTCCGCCACGCCGGGAATTTATCGAAACACACGCCAAATACGCGAGGATAGACGTATAAAATCTGAAATATCATCGAAGTGGAGCCTGTATTAATCCCCTCTTGGGAGGGGTAGGGGTGGGTATTAAATGTTGCAAGTCGCAAGTCGAAGATCCTGACCGAAGCGTCAGGGTTGCAAGTTACATGTTATCTGGGAGTTGTGTATTAAAATCCCCTCTTGGGAGAGCCTGTCCCGCCATCGGCGGGAGGCCAGGGGAGGGTAAAAATCGTTGATTAGTTGATTGGTGGTTGGTAATTTTTAACATCAAACCACCCCGTCCACGCTGCAGCGTGGCCACCCCTGCCTGCCGGCAGGCAGGCTCATTTGAAAGGAGGGGAAACTTAATTTAAGCTGGAGGTGATTGGTGCTCGCAGTACACTAAAATAATTTCCTTCTTATCTCTATTGCCTTTTCGGGGCAAACCTCATGGCAGCAGTAGCACCTGATGCACTTGCTGTCATTGATGAGAACTCTCCTGTTGTCGTGGTCATCCATCCGGAGTGTTGTAACCGGACATATCTCAATACATTTTCTGCATCCTATGCATTTGTCATGAATGAATAGAGGCCTCTTCTCAAGCCTCCTCAGGGGTCTGACCCTTCTTACGATAAACTGCAGTGCCAGATCACCCATGGAGGTCACAGGAAGCTTTCTGTATCCCTCAACGACCATTGAATCAAGGGAAGGACCGTCGATAGAGTAATCATGGATATCTTTTAACCATACACCCCTCTGCATGGCATTGGCATTGGTTGGTACCTGCATGGGATCGTACCCTGCTACCGATGAGGCAACAATATCGAGTGCAAGAGGATTTGATGAAGCAAGCAAGAGGCCTGCGTTAACAGGCGATCCGTTCGCCGGACCGGGGCCCTCCATCGCTATTATGGCATCCATAATAAAAAAGGTCGGAAGAACAACCTCATTGAGATCGACCAGAAAGTTGCCGAACTTGTTCCTGCTCTGGAATATAGCATGCATCTTGGCCTTGTGCAGGTTGGGTACCAGTCCCAGTGTGTTCTTGATCGCCCCGGTAAAATACATCAGTTCATGGGTTTTCATCTTGGGCAGGGAGACGATCATATCAACCTCAAATGCATGTCGGGTAATTTTGAGGCTCCTGCTCCCAACAGAAACCTCCGTTGACCCATCAGTGAAGTCAGCCCACATAGCACCAGTACGCTCACTAACCTCCCATATACCTGCTTTTTTACCCCTGAACCGGGGGCCGTGCAGTGCGGGTGAATCACCGATTATTACTGTAGCTCCTTTTTTTTGCAGCATCCTTACAACGGCCTCTGCTACAACCGGATGGGTGGTGATAGCTTTGACAGGATCCTCGTCTGACAGTATGTTCGGTTTGACAAGTATCCTGAGTCCCTTTGGGTCGGGTGCCTTACATACCAGCCATAACTCCTCAACAAGCCGGTAAACCTCTTCAAGTTCGTAACCTCCGCACCTTCTGGCGCCAACGATCTTATTCATCATCAGTAATTTGTAATTATCTCCTTCACGAACTCTTCCATAAAAATGTGAACCGATGAAGTTGTTGTACTGTAGTTGTTGACTATAATTGAAAATGCCAGCTTGTGGCCACTGTCTGTGATGAGGTAACCAGCCAGACTGCGGACACGGGTGCTGCTGCCTGTTTTGGCAAAGACCCGTCCGGAAAATAGCGGATCGGTAAACCTGTTCTTTAGTGTGCCAGATACTCCTCCAACAGGCAGCGACTCAAGAAAAAGAGCTGAGTGATCAGAATGCGACATGTTGAGCAGAAGCCTGGTCACTGCCATCGAAGAGACGCTGTTTAGCTGCGATAGTCCGCTTCCGTCCTCCATGAATATATCGCCCGAGCCTATGCCCTCGTTATTTAATAGGGTTACTATTGCTTCTGTTGACTCCTTAAATCCGGAAGAGCCACTGATCATCCTGCCGGTTTGCCTGAGAAGATTGTCGGCAAAAAGATTCTTACTCTCCCTGTTGGTAATAGTAATAATATCTCCGTAAGCGGGGGAGACGGTCTCCGTAACCTGAATGAAATCAATGGAATGGTATACCTGACTTCTCTTGTCGGATAAAGCTTCTCCTTTGATCTTAACTCCATTGGCTATAAGCCTCTCCCTGAGCATTGAAGCTGCAATCAGGGGCGGATCGGGAATGGATGCCCGCAGACGGAAAGTGTCCCTCTCCACTGGTATGGTTCCTTCTATCCGGCCATTGAGTGAACCTGGAGCAAGAAAAACATAACCATTATCGGTCTGTCCAGATGCTGCTAATCTGTTCTCAAGGATCAGTCCGGGTATTGCAGGAGTCATGCCTGTTATCTCAGGAACCGATCCTTCCTTTCCCGTACGTAACAGGATCGTATAACTGTTCTCAAAGAGCGATAGTCCCCATGAGCCTGCACCCCAGTAGTTGCCAATATCTTCCCAGAACCAGCGTCTGTTAACAGGAGGATCGGTGAAACAGGTATCAACAGCAATAATATTCCCAATAATCTTTTTTATTCCTGAACCACTGATTGCCTTTGCCCAGTCACCGATAAAGTCACCATAGTGTTCACTAAAATGAGGTGAGCCAAGAGCAGGGTCGCCGCCACCGGATATTATAATATCTCCCCTGAGGGTTCCTCCCGGACTTATTTTTCCACTGTAGCCTACGCTAGTTTTGAAATGACCGTCGGGACCAAGGATCTTGAGGGCTGCTGCGGTAGTTAATAATTTCTGTACCGAAGCCGGTGTAAGCGACATCCTGGCATTGTAACCGAACAGCAGACTGTCGTTTTCAGTATCGGCTACCATAATTGAGATCGCAGCATTGCCCAGATCATGCTTGCCGGTAAGTGATTCCATATCCGGTACCCTCTGGGCCACGGATTGCAATGTCGTCGTTATGATTAATGCAAGAAAAAAGCAGATCCTCATCCCTTGAGATTTTGTTCTTTGGTTGACAGTAATCCGCAGGCCGCCATTATATCTTCACCCCGGCTTGCCCTGATGGTTGTTATGATTCCTTTGGCCGTAAGTGCATCACGGAATCTGGCAACCTCTTCATATGGAGGACTTTCAAGATCCGTACCCGGTATACGGTGATATCTGATAAGGTTGATACGGCATCTTAGTCCGTTAAGTATCCTTGCAAGTTCACTGATGTGACTTGGCGAATCATTACGTCCCTTAAATACTATGTACTCAAAGGAGACACGGCGTTGTCCCGACAGATCGTAGGATTTAAGAAGTTTAATTATCTCCTTCACAGGGTTTGCTTTCTGAACAGGCATAAGATCGGCTCGCTCTTTCTCGAAAGGAGTGTGGAGACTTACTGCGATGTGCGCCTCGGTCTCTTCCAGCAATCTGCTCATGCCTGCCATAACACCTACCGTGCTGACTGTGATACGTCGTGGACTCCAGGCGTAACCCCAGTCAGATGTCATTATGGAGAGTGATTTCAGGACATTGTCCAGATTATCCAGCGGTTCCCCCATTCCCATATAGACTATGTTTGTAAGGTTGGTATGACCGGGGATACTTCTGAACTGGTTGATTATCTCACCGGCACTCAGGTTTCCCTGAAAGCCCTGCTTGCCTGTCATGCAAAAGAGACATCCGTATCTGCATCCCGACTGTGACGAGACACAGACAGTGGCCCTGTCAGTCTCAGGTATATAGGCGGTCTCGACGAATCTTGTTTCAGAGACTGAAAAGAGATACTTGGCCGTGCCGTCGGTACTTATGACCTCCGACTCCGGCAATTTCACTCCCACCTCATATTTCTCAGCCAGATCAGCACGCGATTTTCTGGAGAGATCGGTCATCTCCTCTATGGAAGATACATTCTTTTTATAGAGCCATGATGTTATCTGTCTTGAAGCATAGCGTGGCATGCCGAGCTCTGCTGTAATATGGTCAATCTCTGTTAACGTCTTACCAAAAAGTGCCTCTTTCATCCTGCAAAAATAGCAGTAATATTATCAGATTAATCAGATTGTAAGATTAATCAGATTGCAAGATCATCAATAATTTGAGAATTTCTCCTCCTTCGCAAGAAGGGGAAATGAGCACATCACTTTGTGAACTTCGTGAAGCCCTTAGTTTACTTTGTGGTTAAATTGTATTTCTCAGCGCACTCTGCGAGGAACTTTGCGTTCTCTGCGGTTACCCTTTTCCTGAAATAGCATAAAGGAGGTGGTTGGTTAGAATACAATCAAACCACCCCGCCACCGCTATCGCAGTGGCACCCCTCCTTTCCAAGGCGGGGAAACTCTCAGTCTGGCATATTTATTAATTCACCCGGCACCCAACACCCAGTACCAAGTACCTGGTACCTGCCTAAAACCCATACCCTGCCTTCTGCAGATCCTTTAGCGATTTGAAAGGATTGGAAGGATTGAGGTACTTATTGAGATGATTATATATCCTTAGTCTTATCTCCTTGGCCTTCAGATAGTCCATCCTGTCGAAGGAGTGACCGCCGGGCATGTCCTGGAAGATCTCATATTCAAATCCCTTTTTGCCGTCGGCTTTGAGTGATTTTATAAGGTGTTCCACTTCAAGGACATTGACATCTTCATCATTGGTATTGGTATGGATGAGGAGGGGAGTGCCGGTATATTTGGCTGTCTGCCATGCCGGAGAACGACGACGGTACTCGGCAACATTCTCATCGGCAGATTGTCCGATGTGATATGGCGCAGAATAAAGGTCGCGATATGACTGATCTTTGTATCCCATGCGTGCTATCACATCACTTACCGGAACACCTGCAAAGGCTACCTTATAGCTTGAAGGGTGCTCGAAAATATTCAGAAGGGTGATCATACCACCGTGGCTCCACCCAAGAATTCCCACCCTGTCCTTATCGATGAATGAGTAGTTGTCGATCATGAACTGACGGCTGGCATCAACATCCTCTACCTCCAGTCCACCGTAGTCGATCATCCGGTACATACCGCCACCGTAACCTGTCGATCCCCGATATTCAGCAGCAACAACAACATACCCCTGCGAGACCATCTCCCTGATAATATGGGTATAGTAAGTACCGAAATTTGAGTGAACACCCCCGTGAGGGAAAACAAGGAGCGGATATTTCTTTGTAGCGTCCAGATTCCTTGGGAAGAATACATACGACCAGAACTTGACCGGATTGCCTGCTCCCTGACCTGTTGGGTTCTTCTCATTCCATACAGGAGGTCCTGTCATATAAACCTTGTCGATAAAGGCAACGTCACCAACCTTGTTGTACCAGTAGATGTCGTCAACCATTTTTTCAAGGACATCCAGTCGATGATCCAGCGATTCAAAGTTCCTGTCGACTTTTTTGATGGCTTCCATTAATTCGGTATTCCCCGGCTGGGACATCAGAGCTGCCGGAAATAGCAGAAGAGCAGCCACCAGAGATAAAATAGAACCTGATAAAGATTTCATATTTCTTATATTAAAGATTAACAGATGATTAAGAGAGTTGTCATATGATTATATGACCTGAAAATACAAATTTTGCCGGTCCTGAGAGTACAATGTTTTCTATAACATCATTATTTACGGTGAAGCT
Source organism: uncultured Bacteroidales bacterium (assembly GCA_963698535.1). Taxonomy (GTDB): domain Bacteria; phylum Bacteroidota; class Bacteroidia; order Bacteroidales; family VadinHA17; genus CAVORD01. The sequence continues at coordinate 129,525 of CAVORD010000001.1, forward strand.
TACTGACAGGTTGCCCCCCCTGGTGATTACCTTGACAGGCGATGTGTCAATTTGGCGGGAAAAAACTGACGCAATAGCTGATGCAGTAACTCCTGTCCCGCATGAAAGAGTTTCATCCTCAACTCCTCTTTCGTAGGTCCTGACCGTGATTGTTTCTCCCCCTAAGGATACGAAGTTCACATTGGTGCCTTCATCTCCGAATAGAGGGTTATAACGTATCTCTCTCCCTTTTTTTATGATGTCTATGCCTTCTGTCTCCTTAACAAATTCGACATAATGGGGAGAACCGGTGTTAAGAGACCAGCCCTTAAGTACCTTCCTGATCCCTCTTACATTATTCATGGTAAGGGAAATAATCCCACCCTTTTCAGAGGCAGTATGTAGTCCGTCAACAGCCTTGAATTTGATATTTGTGGGACTGAAGCCGTTGGCGAGAGCCCACGCTGTTACCGACCTGCCACCGTTTCCGCACATTGTGGCAATAGCTCCGTCGGAGTTATAATACTCCATCTCAAAATCAAATTCAGCATGGTTCTTGATCAGAATAAGGCCATCGGCGCCAATACCAAATCGTCTGTCGCACAGAAAATTAATATTATCTTTATTTAATGAAACAAAAGGTGCTTTCCGGTTGTCTATTATTATGAAATCGTTACCGGTGCCCTCATATTTGTTAAAAAAGATTTTCATTGTGTTAAATTGTTGTTAAATGACATTCAGACAGCTTTGTTTGGCAGGATTTATGACAACTTTATCTTACGAAGAACGTTATTTGAGGTAAATATAAGAATGTTTTATGAAGGCACATTATTTGCAAAAGTGTCACAGATAAAAAGTAATTTTAAAAGTTAGTATATGAAAGCAAAAGTTGTAGCAACCACTACATTGATAGCAATACTGTCGGCCCTGACCGCACTGCTCGTCTATACGCGTGTCATCGAGCCTGAAAAAAATAAGATAATTGGTGAACTTGAGGAGCGTAAGGCAGACACCGGTGCCCTTTTTACCTCTCTGCCACAACAGGGACAGATGGTCGATTTTACTACAGCGGCTGAAATAGCAGTCCATGCCGTAGTCCATGTTAAAACTAAATCGACAATGGAATCAAGTTCCAGGAATCCTGTTTATGAGTTTTTCTATGGAGAGGATTCCCGTCAGCCTCGCGAGGTGAAAGGATACGGATCGGGAGTTATCGTATCGGCCGATGGTTATATAATCACCAATAACCACGTTATAGACGGAGCCAGTGCTGTTGATGTTACTCTTAACGATAACCGGACATTTACTGCTGAGATCGTTGGTGCCGACCCGACAACAGACATTGCCCTCCTGAAGATAAAGGCTGAAAAGCTGCAATACCTGAGATATGGCGATTCAGATGCACTAAAACTTGGAGAGTGGGTTATGGCCGTGGGCAATCCGTTTAATCTTACCTCAACAGTTACTGCCGGTATTGTAAGTGCCAAAGGCCGCTCCCTGGGACTGCTTAATAACAGATACAGGATAGAGTCATTCATCCAGACAGATGCAGCCCTTAATCAGGGTAACAGCGGTGGTGCCCTGGTTAATACCAGTGCTGAACTTGTTGGTATAACATCAGCTATTCTTTCACCCAGCGGTGCTTATGCCGGTAACTCATTCGCCGTACCGGTAAATATTGTGAAAAAAGTTGTTGAGGACCTGCGCGAATTTGGTACAGTGCAGAGAGCTATAATAGGAGTTAATATTGCCGATGTGACCAGCGAAACAGCCAAGGATCTTAAACTGAAAGAGGTTAAAGGTATCGTTCTTACCGCCATAACTCCGGGAGGATCAGCAGAAGCTGCCGGCCTTAAGGAAAAAGATGTGGTTATTCGTTTCAACGATGTAAATGTCGGAACTACCGCCGAACTGCAGGAGCAGGTTGGTAAATACCGCCCCGGGGATAAAGTAAATATCCTGGTAATGAGAGACGGTAAGGAAAAAGAATTTTCGGTGACTCTGAGAAATATCTCCGGCAATACGCAGGTTGTTAAGGCCCCTGAACCAAGTGGTAAGGTTTTCGGAGCAACAGTTGAACCTCTCACTTCTGACGATAAAAGGAAGTTTAAAACTGAAAATGGTGTAAAGGTTACTTCGGTTGAGAACGGACGCTTTCTGGATCTGGGAATTAAGAAGGGTTTTGTTATTGTCTCGGTAAATGGCTCCTTCGTGAACTCAGTTACTGACGTCAGGGAGGCTACAAACAATGAGACAAACTTTACCTCTATAGAAGGCGTACAGACCAATGGAACATATTTCAGCTACCAGTTCAGATAGGAAAAGAGGAAATAACTGAAGTACAGCTAATTCAGGGTTCATGGTGACAAATGAACCCTTTATATATTTATTTGTTAATTAACATGCAAAGGATTATCTTTGCGGAAATTTTTCCATAGCTAAATGAGACAACTAAAGATTACTAAATCAATCACCAACAGAGAAAGTGCATCATTAGACAAGTATCTGCAGGAGATTGGTAAGGAGGAGTTGATATCTGTTGAAGAGGAAGTAGAACTCGCCCAGAAGATCAAAAAGGGTGACCGTGCGGCACTGGAAAAACTGACCAGGGCAAATCTCAGGTTCGTTGTTTCTGTGGCTAAGCAGTACCAGAACCAGGGTTTAAGTCTTCCCGACCTTATTAATGAAGGCAATCTTGGACTTATCAAGGCTGCCGAGAAATTTGATGAAACCCGTGGTTTTAAATTCATCTCATATGCTGTTTGGTGGATCCGTCAGTCTATTCTTCAGGCTCTTGCTGAACAGTCACGTATTGTTCGCCTGCCACTGAACCAGGTTGGGTCATTGAACAAAATAAACAAAGCTTTTTCCAAGTTCGAACAGGAGAATGAGCGTATCCCTTCACCGGATGAGCTTGCCGAAGTACTCGATATACCAAAGGAAAAGGTCACTGATACACTTAAGGTTTCAGGTCGTCATGTATCTGTTGATGCCCCCTTCATTGAGGGTGAGGATAACAGCCTGCTGGATGTGCTTCCAAATAATGACTCCCCCGTTGCCGATAAACTTCTTATCGATGAGTCTCTTGCAAAAGAGGTCGACAGGGCACTGGCCACTCTTACCGAGAGGGAAAGAGATATAATCAGATTCTTTTTCGGAATAGGATGCCAGGAGATGACCCTCGAAGAGATAGGCGAGAAATTCGGACTAACAAGAGAAAGAGTACGCCAGATCAAGGAGAAAGCCATCAGACGCCTTCGCCATACATCACGCAGTAAACTTCTGAAAGGATATCTGGGCTAGATTTATCAGATTTGCCAGATTGAATATTTAAATCCCCTCTTGGGAGAGCCTGTCCCGCCATGGGCGGGAGGTAGGGGTGGGTAAAATAATTGCAAGTTACTCTCTCTTGGAAGTAAAGATTTATCAGATCGTCAGATTTCTCGAAACTTCGTTTCTCGTGAGCTCAGTCTGCTTTGCAGTCATCTGTTCTCCAGATTCAGTAACTATATAGTTAACTCAGTATTTAACTATATAATTAACTACGTAATTATCTGACCTGGAAAGGCATCACTACCCATATTAGAGTCTTTAATCTGAGAAATCTTATGATTCTGAAGAATCTTTTAATTAGGTTTGTGTATCAATACCATTAATTATATGAAAAGATATATAGCTGCTGCTTTTACCATTCTTCTCTTCATTTCCCTGTCAGCTCAGGAATCTGTTGATCCGAAAACAAGTACTGTCGTTTTGTTCTATAATGTAGAAAACCTGTTTGATACAGTTGACGACGAAGCGCCTGGCGATGAGGAGTTTACTCCGGAAAGCCTTAAGAACTGGAGCATTGAAAGATATCAGAAGAAGCTTAAGGGTCTGGCCGAGGTAATAGCGTCAGCCAACAAGCGGGAGTTGCCCGGTATTGTCGGACTGGCAGAGGTTGAAAACAAAAAAGTGCTTAATGATCTTATCAATACTCAACCACTCAGGAAAGGTGATTATAAGATAATTCACACCGACAGTGATGATGAACGAGGCATCGATGTTGCATTGCTCTACCGGCCGGAAGAGTTCACTCCCGTGGCCGAAAAGTACCTTAAGGTAAAATTCAGCTTTGATACCCTCGACAGGACACGCGATATTCTTTATGTTAAGGGTAAACTCGATAATGGTGAGCTGATACACATATTTGTTAATCACTGGCCATCGCGTTCAGGTGAGGCAATAATGTCGGAGATGAAAAGGATAACAGCTGCCGTTGAGGTAAGAAAGGAGATTGATCACATTCTCAATTTCGAGCCCGAAGCGAAAATAATCGTGATGGGTGACTTTAACGATGAGCCTACCAACAGGAGTGTGATACAGATACTGGGAGCAGTGAATAAAAGGAAAAATGTTTCTAACCGCGACCTCTTCAACCTTATGTACGATGCCCATAATACAGGTAACGAAGGTACTATTACATATAAGGAGCAGTGGCAGATGTTCGACCAGATAATGGTCACAAGGGCTCTCACCGGATCGGCAGGTTACACAACAGACCTCTCCGGTGGCAGGATCCTGAAAAGTAAACTTAACCTGATAACCGATGATGTTACAGGTATTTCTTCCCCTTTCAGAACATACGGAGGAAACAACTGGCTTGGGGGAGTAAGCGATCACCTGCCTGTTTTTGTTATTTTGATCAAAGAAGAAGGGAAATAATGGACTTTCGGCTTGTCTCCGATTATGTGCCTACCGGTGATCAGCCGGAGGCTATAAGACAACTAACTGATGCACTTAAGAATGATGTCCCGTTCCAGACACTGCTGGGTGTAACAGGTTCGGGTAAGACATTCACTATTGCCAATGTAATTGCCAGCCTTAACAGACCTGTACTGGTCCTAAGTCATAATAAAACGCTGGCAGCACAGCTGTACGGTGAATTCAAACAGTTCTTTCCCGAAAATGCCGTTGAATATTTTGTCTCTTACTACGACTACTATCAGCCTGAAGCATATCTTCCGGTATCAGATACATATATTGAAAAGGATCTCTCGATAAATGAGGAGATCGAAAAACTGAGATTGAGCGCTACATCCTCACTTCTGTCAGGAAGAAGGGACGTTATCGTAGTCTCCTCAGTATCATGCCTCTATGGAATCGGCAACCCCGAAGATTTTCACTCCAATACCATACACATCAAGCAGGGTGGTAAAGTGGGGAGGAATGGTCTTCTGAGGAAACTGGTGGAAGCTCTCTACAGCAGGAATGAGAACGAATTCAAGAGGGGTACCTTCAGGGTAAGGGGCGATACGGTAGACCTCTTCCCCGCATATGCCGATATCGGCATAAGGATCATCTTCTTCGGAGAGGAGATAGAGGAGATATCTTCGTTTGACCCGCTGTCGGGTGGAAAGATCGGCACAATGCCAGAGTATATCATCTACCCTGCCAACATATTCGTCACCACTCGTGACCGAATCAATATGGCTATGGCGCAGATACAGGATGATATGATGAAGCAGGTTCAGTTCTTTCGTGAAACAGGCAAGAGGGAAGAGGCGAAAAGGCTTGAGCAAAGAGTTGTATTTGACCTTGAGATGATCAAGGAACTTGGTTACTGCAGTGGTATCGAAAACTACTCAAGGTATTTCGATGGCAGGGTTGCCGGTACCAGACCATTCTGTCTGCTCGATTACTTTCAAAGTGATTTTATTACTGTGATTGATGAGAGTCATGTAACCCTTCCACAGGTAAGAGCAATGCATGGCGGTGACCATTCAAGGAAGCAGACACTGGTCGATTTCGGCTTCAGGCTTCCCTCGGCCCTTGATAACAGACCGCTGCGCATAGAAGAGTTTGAGTCACTGACAGGACAAGTAATATATGTGAGTGCCACACCCACCGATTATGAACTGGAGAGGAGCGAAGGGGTGTTTGTTGATCAGGTCATAAGACCAACAGGACTGCTGGATCCTCCGGTAGAGGTGCGACCCAGCCTTAACCAGATAGATGATCTCATGAAGGAGATCAACGATCGTACCGCTCTCAATGAGAGGACTCTGGTTACAACACTCACTAAAAGAATGGCCGAAGAGCTCTCGGCGTATCTGGCAAAATTCAATGTCAAATGCCGCTATATACATTCCGATATCGATACACTGGACAGGATAGATATTATGGAAGGACTACGAGAGGGTGAGTTTGATGTTCTGGTGGGCGTAAACCTTCTTCGCGAAGGACTCGATCTGCCGGAAGTGTCACTGGTGGTCATCCTCGATGCCGACAAGGAGGGATTCCTGCGTTCATCGAGATCACTTACACAGACAGCAGGAAGGGCAGCAAGGAATCTCAACGGTAAGGTTATAATGTATGCCGATAAGATCACCAGAAGTATGCAGCAGACCATTGATGAGACAAACAGAAGAAGAGAAAAGCAGCTTAAGTATAACGATGAGATGGGGATAACGCCTGCTCAGATAGTGAAAAAAAGCAGTACTATTCTTAGGAGTATGGGTAAGAAGGGTGTCTCTGTTAAGAGCTATGTGGAACCTGATAAACCTGATATTGCTGCTGACCCGGTAATCAAGTATATGAGCAAGGAAGGACTGCTCAAGGCTGTGGAAAAAAGCAGGAAGGCAATGGAAAAGGCAGCGCGTGAGCTGGACTTCGTGGAAGCAGCCAGGCTGCGTGATGAAATTGCCGTCCTGGAACATATGGCACGCCAAAAGACTGAGTAAAATCTTATCTGGTCTCTTGACCTTATATGTGGATCAGGTCCGGAATGCAATGGACCATCATCCGCATATGATTAATAGATTGAGTTACGCCTGGCTAAAAGAGTCTCATCGGAGATGTAATCGTCGTAAGCCATGCTCTTGTCAACCATCCCTTTAGGACCTATCTCTATCACCCTGTTGCAGACAGTCTGTATGAACTCATGGTCATGTGATGCCATAAGTATATTTCCCTTGAACTTAACGAGGGTGTTGTTGAATGCCTGTATCGATTCAAGGTCAAGGTGGTTCGTGGGGGTATCAAGCATCATCACATTGGCATTCCTGATCATCATTCGGGAGATCATACAGCGTACTCTCTCTCCTCCGGAAAGGACATTGACCTTCTTGTAGACATCCTCACCCGAGAAAAGCATCTTGCCCAGATAACCACGAAGATAGAGTTCACTCGTATCTTCCGAATACTGTGCAAGCCAGTCGATGAGAGTGACATCTTTATTAAACAGCTCGTCATAATCAAGCGGAAGATAGGATTTTACAATTGTCTGTCCCCATACAAATGACCCGCTATCGCTCCTGATATGCCCCTTCAGTATACCGAAGAGGTTGGTCATGGCCCTGTGATCGCGTGATAGAAAGACTATCTTATCGTTCTTATTGACGGTAAAGGTCAGGTCCCTGAAGAGAAAAGTACCGTCAATTGATTTACTTAGCCCGTTTACTGAAAGAATGTTGTTTCCCGGCTCGCGTCCCGGAGTAAAAATGATCCCCGGGTACTTTCGGGTTGAGGGCCTGATCTCTTCAATATTTAGCTTCTCAATCATCTTCTTCCTGCTCGTTGTCTGCTTCGATTTGGATGCGTTGGCACTGAAACGGGCAATAAAGTCCTGTAGCTCCTTCTTCTTCTCTTCGGCTTTCTTGTTCTGTGATTGCATCTGTCTTAATGCCAGCTGACTGGACTCATACCAGAAGGTATAGTTACCGGAAAATTGCTGGATCTTCCCAAAATCAATGTCAATGATCTGGGTGCATATTGAGTCAAGGAAGTGACGGTCGTGTGATACAACCAGTACTGTATTTTCAAATTCTGCCAGGTAGTTCTCCAGCCAGGTGACGGTCTCAAGGTCGAGGTCGTTTGTAGGCTCATCCAGCAAAAGATTGTCGGGTTTGCCGAACAGGGCCTGGGCAAGCAGAACCTTTACCTTATCCTTGGCAGTAAGCTCTTCAAGGAGTTTGAGGTGAAGATCTTCCTTTATTCCCAGTCCGCCAAGCAAAATTGCTGCATTACTCTCGGCGTTCCAGCCGTCCATCTCTGCAAACTTCTCCTCAAGCACGGAAGCCCTTAATCCGTCTTTCTCGGTAAAATCGGTTTTGGCGTAGAGTGACTCTTTCTCCCTCCTGATACTCCATAGGTCAGTGTGTCCCATCATTACGGTGTCGAGGACCGAGCACTTGTCGAATTCGGTGTGACTCTGCTTCAGTACTGACAATCTCTCGCCGGGACCAAATGATACTGATCCCGTGCGTGCTTCAGCTTCACCGTGAAGCATCTTCAGAAAGGTTGATTTACCGGCACCATTGGCTCCAATTATTCCGTAACAGTTTCCCGGAGTGAATACCAGATTGACATCCTGAAACAGAATGCGTTTACCGTACTGTATGCTTAAATTTGAAACTGTTATCATTTAAAAAAAATATGATTTATATCTGAAGCCAGCTATCTGGACAACGGGGGTGCAAAGGTAGTCAATTTTTCCTTGAAAAAGGCACAAGGGAAGTCGCTGTTCAGGTCAATCTGATGCCAGCCTCACTGACTGTCAGGGACAATGCCAAAATGGATCCTGGCTGTTGTCACAGGAATGTATGCCAATTTTGCATCCGGAATAATTGAAAATTGCGATCAAATGCTGATATTTGGTTGAGGCATTCTCACACCTTCCCGTTGGGGAGGGTTACTCATATTTTGCTATCAAATTGTTGCTCTTATGAAGAAATATCTGATCCTTCCGGCACTGTTCTTTTGCTTATTATTAATAGCTGAGGCGCAGACTCCTGTTTCCCCATTGACAGCTTCGTATCCCGATTATCTTAAGCACAAGGAGGAAACAATGTTCAATCTTGAATGGATAGGATTGGGACCGGTAGTCAACTCAGCGCGGGTGGATGCTATTCAGATTGATCCTTCCGATCCGTCTACGATGTATGTGGCTTTCAGCTCCGGCAGTTTGTGGAAGAGTATCAACAACGGTCTCTCCTGGAAACCTGTATTTGAGAATAAGGCAACAAACGGCATCGGTGATTTTGCTGTATCAAAGTCAAATCCAAATGTTATTTATCTTGGAACAGGTGATAACCTTAAGAAACCAAGGAACTTTACAATTCCCGGCGATGGTATTTACAGGTCGGATGACGGAGGAGAGTCATGGAAGTATCTTGGCCTGAACGATTCGTGGACGATCGGTGAGATTAAGATCCACCCAACAAATCCGGATATAGTATTTGTTGCTGCCCTCGGCCACCTGTGGTCGACCAATAAAACCCGGGGCATATTCCGTTCCATTAACGGAGGTGAGACCTGGGAGCATGTGCTCTTTATCGATGAGAAGACGGGCGGGAACGACATTGTTATCTCTGAGTCCGATCCGAACATTATTTACGCAACGATGTGGGAGATGTATCCCGATATCAGCGGCCCCGGAAGCTCGGTACACAAAAGTACAGATGGAGGGAAAACATGGAACAAACTGGGAGGGGGACTGCCCGATGGCCCGAAAAACGGACGAATGGGAGTGGCAGTGTCATTTTCAAACCCCGACAAAGCCTACGTTCTTGCAGACAATCTTAATAAAGATAAGAATCTTGCCGCTGAGGTCTACCTTACAATTGACGGAGGGAAGTCATGGACCCGGACCCACAAGGAGGAGTTGATGATATTCCCCGGGATAGGATGGTACTTTACAGATATTTATGTCAACCCCCGCGATGATGATGAGATCTATGCAATGGGTGTGAGAATTGCTCACAGCTCAAACGGCGGAGAGTCATTCGACCTGGTTGGAGGGGATATTTACCATATCTTCCCAAGTACAGCCGACTTCTTTCACCTCGACTTTACAGAATTATGGATCGATCCGGCAAACCCAAACCATCTGGCGGCCGGCAATGACGGAGGCTTCTTTGTGAGCTATGACAGAGGGGCAACATGGATGCATTATAATAATATCCCTGCAGGTGAATTCTATGATATCACCACAGGGCCGGGAACTGATTATCTGGTATATGGCGGAGCACAGGATGATGCAACGGTCTATGGCCCTGCCGATGAGTGGGATCCCCGATTCCCCGATAATTGGAAATATGTGTGGCTCGATGCATGGGGAGGAGGCGATGGATGCGTCTCCCAGGTTGATCCCATAGAGACAAATATTGTTTACTTCAGTTCTCAGAATGGGGGTGTCAGACGAAAGGATATGCTCACAGGCAGATCGGTCGGAATAAGGCCTTCATTACCTGAAAAGGCAGCAGGCGAGCTTAATTTCAATTTCATCGCTCCTTATTTCATCTCCCCTCATAACAGACTGACCCTGTATCACGGAGGCAACTACGTGTTCAGGAGTACCAATCGTGGTGATAACTGGAAGGTGATAAGTGGAGATCTTTCAGTCTCCGCTGTACCCGAAAAAAGATCGGTGGCAACGGGAGCTATTGCTGAGTCACCAATTAAAGCAGGGGTTATCTATGCAGGCACCGACAGGGGTGCTTTCTGGACCTCCCTGGACGATGGTGCCTCTTGGAAAGAGTATTCGGCCGGTCTTCCAAATAACTACATCAGAAGTATATGTCCGTCAAAGTACAGCCTGTCAAGAGTTTATGTTACCCTTACAGGGATCAACTACGACGACCTCAATCTGTATGTCTATGTTTCAGAAAACTATGGAGCATCATGGAAGCCGTTGAATGCCAATCTTCCCAATGAGATAGCCAATGTCATCGCTGAAGACCCTGTCAATGAAAACATATTGTACCTGGGTACAATAAGAGGAGTTTATGTCTCACTCGACAGGGGAGAGAAATGGTCACTGCTCGGTGCGGGCCTCCCCTCGGTGCCGGTTTCAGATATTGAGATACAGAAAGATGCCATGGATATTGTGATCGCTACCTACGGAAGGGGTATTTATAAGATGAACCTAAAGCCACTGCATGAATCAGTAAGCCGGGGAAAGATAAGATCCAATAATTTTCTCCTGCCTCCCCCGGTAGTCACACAGCCCTGGATCAATGATACTCACCGCGATCCTGATTACAGGTCAGTTGAAAAAGCACCTTTCTCATTTGTCCTGAAAAAGAGTGGAGAGGTTATCCTTAAAATTACCGATAAAGAGAAGAAAGTTATCTGGGAGAAGAGGATTGCAGCACATGCCGGAATAAACCAGTACAGATGGGATCTTGTTCTGGGACAGACAGAAAGCCCACTGCCATACTTCTTTAACTATTACAGGTACATTACTCCGGGAAACTATAAGCTTCTCCTTGAAGTTGACAGAGAGATAACGGAACAGGATCTGGTGGTAAAGAGAGCAATAAAATGACAAGGTGGACAATAAGTTATCATTATCTTCATTACTGAAGATGTTAAGTAATTAGAGGACATTTTGGAATCCATAAATCCGTTCGGCGGAGGCTCTGCCTCCGTCGGAATATCCGTTCAGGCTCTGCCTGAAAAGTGAAGTGTGTGAAAAAGCTCGCACAGGCTAGAGCCTGTGATCATAGTCCGACTCAGGCCGGAGCCTGAGCCGAACAAAACAAAACATAAATTTGTCTGCGAAATATCTAATGTCTGCAGCAATGAAGAAATAAAATATTGTTTTTTGAGATACTCTTATCAGATTGGTTGCTATTTCTGTTTAATAAATCCGGGATTGGCAAGTGCAAATAATTTCTCATCTTCTATAAAGTTTGGCAAATCAAAAAAATGGTTAATTTTGCACTCGTTAATCGGGGTGTGGCGCAGTTGGCTAGCGTATCACGCAAGGCGTGATGGTCGTTCTCCTCGAAAGTTTTGAGCCAACAAATTTTTATCGGGGTGTGGCGCAGTTGGCTAGCGTATCACGCAAGGCGTGATGGTCGTTCTCCTCGAAAGTTTTGAGCCAACAAATTTTTATCGGGGTGTGGCGCAGTTGGCTAGCGTATCACGCAAGGCGTGATGGTCGTTCTCCTCGAAAGTTTTGAGCCAACAAATTTTTATCGGGGTGTGGCTGCAGTTGGCTAGCGTAACTTGCATGGGGTGCAAGTGGTCGTCCGTTCGAGTCGGATCACCCCGACAAAACAATATAAAGGGGAGCATAGCTCCCTTTTTTGCTATGTATTATACCTATGTCCTCTTTAGCAAATCAATTATTAAGTATTATGTCGGTCAAACCATCGACATTAATAAAAGGTTGGAGGAGCATAACAGAGGTAAGACTAAGTTTATGAAGACAGGCATCCCATGGTGTATCGAGTATTATGAAACTTTTAAAACCAGAGCGGAGGCTGTAAGACTCGAAAATAAAATCAAAAAACGTGGCGCAGCCAGATTTCTGGAAGACTTAAATACCGCTGGCTAACGTATCACGCCGTGGCGTGATGGTCGTCACGCCTCAGGCGTGATCACCCCGACAAAGGTTGATAAACCATTTTTAAATGGACATTCCGGCCGAAGTGAAGCAATCTCATTAGTAAATGAGGTTGCTTTTTTGTTATTGAAGTAGTAATGCTGATATCTCAATTGTCTGAATACTAATTTTATCCAATGAATTTGATACAATATTGTAACCAGTCGGTTGGAGGATGCTATTATTTAAACAGCTATTTTAAGTATATTTGTTATCGGTAATTTTTGTCACAGACAGAACCATCGTTAGGTTCTATTTTTGCAGCTAAAAGAGAAAAATAATGGATTTTAAGAAGATAGAAACAGACGCCTCTTCAACAGTAAAAGGCTCATCGGAAACAGAAAAGGTAAAATGCCTCATTATTGGCTCAGGACCTGCAGGTTATACCGCAGCTATTTATGCTGCCAGGGCAAACCTTTACCCTGTAATGTATACAGGTATGCAGATGGGCGGTCAGCTGACAACAACAACAGAGGTTGATAATTTTCCTGGCTACCCCGATGGTGTTACCGGTCCGGAGATGATGGAAGACCTGAAAAAGCAGGCAGAAAGATTTGGTACACAGGTACGTTTCGGTGTAGCATCATCGGTTGACTTCAAGGGACCGGTTCATAAGGTGGTTATCGATAATAACAAGACCATCGAGGCCGATACAGTAATTATATCAACCGGAGCAACTGCAAAATATCTTGGACTGAAAGCTGAGACAAAGTATGCGGGTCAGGGTGTTTCTGCCTGTGCTACATGCGATGGCTTCTTCTACAAGGGTAAGGATGTAGCCGTAGTTGGCGGTGGTGATACCGCAGCAGAAGAAGCAACTTATCTGGCCGGACTTTGCCGAAAGGTGTACCTTATTGTACGCAGGGATGAGCTGAGGGCATCAAAAGTTATGCAGGAGAGGGTTGTAAGGACAAAAAATATTGAGGTTCTCTGGGAACATCAGGCCATTGACCTTTTTGGGGATAACGGCGTGGAAGGCGTTGTTCTGCTCCACAAGAAAGGCACCAAGGAGGAGAAGGAGGTAAGGATAAATGTCGATGGATTCTTCCTCGCAATCGGTCATACTCCCAATTCAGAGGTATTTAAAGATTTTATTGATACCAACGAGACAGGTTACATCAAAACCGTTCCCGGGTCCACACGGACAAATATACCGGGTGTATTCGCGGCAGGAGACGTGCAGGACCATGTCTACAGACAGGCTGTAACAGCTGCCGGATCGGGTTGCATGGCTGCCATTGATGCTGAACGGTATCTGGCTGAAAGAGAGGATTAATTATATGAAAGAATTCAAGGCCTCAGTAACTATCAATGCAGAACAGGAGGATGTATGGTCTGCCTTTACCAATGCTATGACCATTGAACTGTGGTCGGGATACCCGGCTGTGATGGGAGAGAAGGAGGGTGAAGAATTCTCACTCTATGAAGGAGACATAACAGGTAAGATAATAGAACTTGTCCCCTACCGTAAGATAGTTCAACAGTGGTATTTTGACGATTCCGGAAAAGACTCCCTCGTTACTGTTGAAATATCACCGGCGGGAAGCTCCTCCAAAGTTAAGGTGCATCACATCAACATTCCTGATGATGACTTTGAGAATATCTCTGAGGGCTGGAAGGATCATATCTTTGCTTCTATCGAAGCTCTCTTTAATCCAAATTTCTGAGTTCAGTTTCTTCCTGAATTTAAAGTCTCAACCAGATCGACCAGGCAGGCCTTGATGAGTAACGACGTGCCTTTGTAGAAATCTGTCGTGGCAACTTCGTCGATCCTCGCTATCCAGCTCTCTATCCAGGTCAAGGGATGGTTCTTGATGAAAGAGACGATTTCAAGCCTTAGTTGCTCCCTGTCCCGGCCTTCAGCTGCCATATATTTTTCAATCAGCAGGCTGATGAATTGTATCTGTGTGGATAAATGATCATCGGGGATCTTCCCCTCTTCCGTAGAGCGCCAGCCATTGCGATGATAAATCTCCCTGACTGCAAGGGTTGACTTTCCAAAAAGCAACCCCTCTCCGTCACGGTATAGCGATTCATATGGCTGACTAAGGGATGAGTGAGGTAACGTAAACAGCTGGTTGAAATCACTGCGGAGTCTCTCATAGCAGGTCATCCTGTCGTCGCACGAGACCCTTAAAATGCCCGCTGCCTTCAGAAAGTCGGGATTATTGCTTTTTACCGGTAACTGCTTGAGCATACCGGATTCTGCAAGACCTATAATACACTCTTCGGGTGGTTCCGATTTGATCATGCTCCCGGCGAAAATCAGGAGCATACTGTATGCACTAAGTAAATTGTGGTTATCGTCGGTTGATTTTGTCGTCATTGACCGGGGTAATCGTATAAAATAAAAAACTGAACTCTTGCTGCTGCTTCTGAAACGGCTACTGCAACGCATATTACAACAAACAGAAGGGCTCTTTTGTTTTGGCCAATGGTGGAAATTGTAGAGATAAAAAGGGAGGTTATTGAAATTAGCGCCAGTATAAGGCGTATTATTGGTATAGTGTAAGACCGATCGGTATATCCTTTCACCCCGCTAAAACCTATGAATATTGAAAGTGAAATAAGTACGGAGAGAGCCGCGGCAACATATAGTGGCAGAGCGGTTTTCTCCCTCAGTCCGGGTCCGGCAATAATAAGAAGAGCGCACAGTAATACTGTAACGGTGAATCCGCCGGGAGTGGTCCAGCTATTCCATCCCGGGACGGAAGGCAGCATATAGACCTTTGACATGCTGAAGAGCAAGGCGATAAAGAAAATGGCTGAAAGAAGATCGAGCCGGGATGTGAATTCTCTTTTTGATCCCGACCATATCAGTATGGTATTCAGGCCCAAAGTGCCTGTTGTTAGTATCACAGCAAGTATCTCCTTGCTAAGCCAGCTGGTCTGACTTCCGCGAAGGGAATTGACTGCATTCAGTGGCGTCCCCAGGTGAAGAAAAGAGACGAAGAGTGCAATAATCAGTAGTATAAATGAAGTAAGGATGAGCCGTTTGTCAGGCATTCCTTTGTCGGACTTGGGCTTAGAGATCCAGGAGTGAGGCACAGTAGAAAGGAAGATACCTGCAGATGCCTGTACCAGCAAAGTGAATATTACCAGTGGAATAAAATGATCATCCATTTTTGCTCTTTTTGTGAGTCTTTTTATAATTGCCCGTCACAGCCGATCTGTGTCTGGTAATAAGAAGCGAAGGTTTTGTAATTGCAGGATCGGGGAGGGGATAGACTGCTGCCTCTTCGGGGTTAAAGCCGTTGTCTTGTTCTGTCGTGATATGTATTGACCGTAGAGGACAGGCCTCAACACAAACGGGATCAACTCCTTTGTCCAGCCTGTCGATACACATATCGCACTTCCCGGCCTTACCCGTATTGGGATTTATAACAGGCGCTTCGTACGGGCAATTCCAGGTGCAGTATCCACAGCCCATACAAAGTGTTTCATCAACAATAACAACTCCTTTGCCGTTTATCTGCATGGCGCCCGTAGGGCATCCCGTAACACAATGGGGATCAGCACAGTGGTTGCATGATACAGAGAGGTTGTAGGCTCCGGGAACTCCGGTAATTATTCCGTCGGCATTCTTCCATTCCCCGGTCTCGGCCATGATAATGTGTCTGAAGTTGACTCCCACAGGCAGATCATGGAGATCCTTGCAGGCAGCAACACATGTCTTGCAACCCGAGCAGGCATTGGATTCTATATGGAAGTAATATCGGTTCATATTCTAAAGGATCCTGACCCTTTCAATTTCTTGACTTCAACCATAATTGTGTGCTGGGCGTTGCCTTTGGCTAAGGGCGTCCACTTTTCAGATGTAAGAACGTTAACCGATCCACCATGGTCCACTCCATCCTTATCGCTTTCCCACCACGCTCCCTGTGGCAGGTCAACAACCCCCGGCATTATCCTGTTGGTCACCCGGCATCTGATTGCAACCCGGCCTCTCTCATTAACGACCAGAACCTTATCTCCATCCTTTATACCTCTTGAGGCTGCATCGGCAGGATTGATCTGCAGCTCCTGTGGAAAGGCCTCTATGGTCAGCGGATTGTTGCCATGGGTGGAGTGCACTCTGGCCATGTAATGATGTCCGATAGCCTGAAGCGGGAATATTTTCGATTCCTCTCCAAAAGGGCTTTCCCATTCTGTTATATATTTCGGGACCGGAGGTATCTCCTTCGAATTGTTCATCTCAAATAATCTCGGAGAGAATATCTCTATCCTGCCTGAAGGTGTTGACAGGGGATACCTTACAGGATCCTTCCTGAAATCGGAGAATGCTATCGCGGGCTGCTCAACAGGTTTAACATAAACCCCGCTGTTTGACGCTTCAAGTTTCCTGAATACGGGCATATCAGGGAACCTTGTTTTTCTGTAAACCTCATCGATCATCCACTGGCACCACTCTTTCTCATCCTTTCCACCATCAGTGAATTCGTCGTACACACCGAACCTCTCAGCCAGGCCGGCACAGATTGCGTAGTCGCTTTTCGTTTCAAACGGAGGTTCAACAATTTTTGGTGTCAGGAATACTTCTTCACCATACTTCCAGCCATCTTCCACACCCCATGTTTCGAACTGGGTACATGCCGGAAGGATAAGGTCGGCAAATTTCGCAGTAGATGTAAGGAAATTATCCTGTACTGCTATGAATTCAACTTTGGACTCATCCGATAAGATCTCGGCTGTCCGGTTTATATTCCCGTGCTGATTGATAAGTGCATTGGATGCAACGGCCCAGATAAGTTTGATATTATTATCAAGTTTATCTACTCCTTTTACTCCATCATCAGGGCCCATCTCCTTGCCTCGTATTATTGCTTCTGTCCACAGGAAAACCGGTATTCTGGCCTTTACAGGATTACTTCCCATTGGAAAGACTGTCCAGAATGGTCCGTCTCCCGGTTGATTGGCAAGACCACTTGCCCAGCCTCCGGGGATACCTATATTACCTGTAATGGCAGCCAGTGCGGCCCCGGCAATTACCACCTGCTCGCCGAATGCCCGCCTCTGCATACCATAACCCTGATACAGTACACCGGGTTTAATGGTAGCATATTCTATTGCTATTCTTCTTATTGTCTCTGCCGGTACTCTGGTTATTGTAGAGGCCCATTCCGGTGTTTTCGGGATATTATCATAGGTACCCAGTATGTAATCGGTATACGATTCTTTATCCCTGTAGCCCTCCGGCATTGTCTCCTTGTCAAAGCCGGAGACACATCTCTCAATAAATTTGCTGTCGGTGAGATTTTCGGTGATCATCACCCAGGCCATGGCACTCATCATTGCGACGTCGGTCCCCGGCCTTATTGGGATCCATTCATCGGCCAGGGCCGTTGCGCTCATCGACAGACGCGGATCAATGCATACTATTTTCGCACCCTTTTCTCTTGCCTTTTTCAGGAAGAAGGAGCTGTTGGTGCCGTCGATCATCTCTGCCGGATTCCATCCCCACATCAGAATATATCTGGAGTTTAGCCAGTCCTGTCGCTGGTTGCCTGTGCTAAGTGTGCCATAAACATATGGGGTAGCCGTATTGATGCATGCCCATGAGTAGCTGTTGTAGAAACCCAGGGCTCCGCCGATCATATTGAGAAGCCTGGCAGCAGGCCAGCGTCCGTTGGTATTTGTATATGAGCCTGTACCGTAGGGAGAGTAGAGTGCGGAATTACCATACTCCTTTATTATACGCGAAATATTTTCATGCATGATAGTGAATGCCTCATCCCAGCTTATTCTTTCAAATTTACCCTCTCCGCGTTTCCCTATCCTTTTCATGGGGTATCTCAACCTGTCGGGGTGGTATTGCCGCTCCCGGTAGGAACGTCCTCTGAAACATGCTCTCAATTGCGGGTCAGATACTGTGTCACCCGGACGATCATCTGATTCTATCCTTACTATTACGCCATCGCGTACATGAACCTTCAACAGACATTTCCCCCCGCAGTTGTGACTGGGACATCCTGTTCTAACGATCCTGGTCTCAGGTTCGCTGTCGATTTCTGACTTACCTGACGGGTTGCAGGAAATAAGAGACGGCAGGGCAAGGGCGGAAATGGTCCCTGCACCGGTCCAGCGTATAAAGCTGCGCCGGTTTATCGATCTTACCGTTTTTTTATTTTCCTTCTTCAAAATGGCCTCTTATTTCAAGCAAATATAGGAATAGAATAATTGCGGAGGAAATGCCATATAACACCTTAATGAAATGCGGGATAATAACGAAAAAAAAGGCGCAGTAATTTAACTGCGCCAAATGTGTTCAAGTATATAATTACAATCCTTGGGAATATCCTTTTATCTCACTTCCATCATAATGACAATCTGATAATCTATAATGTCATGGGAGAGTAGCTTACATTCATTCTACCCACCCCTCACCTCCCGCCGATGGCGGGACAGGCTCTCCCAAGAGGGGATTTATGTATTCAATCTGATAATCTGATAATCTGACAAATCTTACAATCTAATCCTATCTCTTCCAGGATGTTGTGGTTGAGTAGGTTGCTCCGCCTTGATCAAGCCATGTCTCAATCATGTCGAATTCCGATTTGGTTAGTTTGTCGATTGATGAGGTTGAACCGACCTCTCCTGTTGGTGTCATTATCAGTTGAGTACTTCCGATCAATTCCCATGTTCCGGTTACGGCATCTGTCGACAGTGGAGTGCGGAGTTCATAATTGCCGTCCTCATAAAACCTGATTGTTGCATCTGTCATCAAAGCTTTGGCAAATGCTACTATACTCTTAATACTGGGATCGGTACTGTTGGTTGTCATATTACTGAACTTCCAGGTACCGTCTGTAAGGAGAGTGATATTATCCTTCTCGCAGGATGACAGTGTAAACATTAAGGTTAACAATCCTATTAACCCGGCGGCATATAATTTTTTAGATTTCATAGTGGGATGAGTTTAATGTATTTATACGCAAGTTAGTAAAAAAGGTGATAGCTGTAACCAGTAATCAGTAATCAGTAATCAGTGATCAGTAATCGGTGATCAGTAATCGGTCCCAGTACCGGTACCCAGTACCCGGTACCTGGTTTTTAATTGCTCTTAATAAAGAGGCAGAAAAAAGAATGCCCTCCGTTTCCGGAAGGCACCCTTCATCGGTTTGGTTATTAGGGTTATTGTTTGAAGTCGGCTATCTCGTCAGGGTAGATATTGTTTTCAAGCTTATATTTAACGTCAGTAAAGGCCTTAACAGTATAAGCAACATCCTCAAGAGTATGCATGGCCGTTGGGATCAATCGAAGAAGGATCACACCCTTTGGAATAACAGGATAAACAACAATAGAACAAAATACGCCGTAGTTCTCTCGCAGGTCGTATGTTATCTGGGTAGCCTGTGGAACGCCACCCTTAAGGAATACCGGTGTAACAGGTGACTCGGTTACCCCAAGGTCGAATCCTGCATCACGCAGTCCTTTCTGAAGGGCATTTACCACGGTCCAGAGTTTCTCCTTGATCTCGGGTCTGCTTTTAAGCAATTCCAGTCTCTTGATAGCTCCCAATGTCATCGCCATAGGAAGTGATTTGGCAAAGATCTGTGATCTGAGGTTATACCGGAGGTAGTTAACCACGTTGCGTGTTGAAGCGACAAAGCCGCCGATGCCTGCCATCGATTTTGCAAATGTTGCAAAGTAAACATCAATTTCATCCTGGCATCCGAAATGTTCACCCACGCCGGCACCTGTTTTACCCATAGTACCGAAACCATGAGCGTCATCAACAAGCAATCTGAAATTGTACTTCTTCTTCAGCTTGGCAATTTCATCCAGTTTACCCAGGTCACCCTGCATTCCGAATACACCTTCAGTAATAACCAGAATGCCGCCACCTGTCTCGCCTACCAGTTTGGTTGCTCTTTGTAGCTGCTTCTCGCAATTTACTATATCGTTGTGTGGGAAAACAAATCGCTTGCCCATATGAAGACGAAGACCATCCATAATACAGGCATGGGATTCAGAGTCATATACGATTACATCGTGTCTGTCAACCAGAGCGTCGATGATGGAGACCATCCCCTGGTATCCAAAATTAAGGAGGTATGCATCTTCCTTGCCAACAAATTCGGCTGCCATCCTCTCGAATTTCTCATGCATGCTGGTCTGTCCCGACATCGCACGAGCACCCATTGGATATGCCAGCCCGTACTCCTTAACGGAATCAGAGTCGACCTTCATCACCTCGGGGTGAGCGGCAAGACCCAGATAGTTGTTAAGACTCCAGGTTAAAACTTCTTTACCACGGAACATCATTCTTGGTGCTATCGGTCCTTCCAGTTTCGGAAAAGAGAAGTAACCGTGGGCTTGCTCCTGATACTGACCCAATGCACCTCTGTTGTTCTTAATTTTTTCAAATATATCCACGATTGTAACTTTTATGAATTTTGGCTCAAATGTAGTTATTTACGGGTATAAAATTATACCTATTTATACCCAATCGGCTGCTCTTTCAGATACTTTAAAATAATGGCACTTTTATTGCGTTATATGAGATAATTAAAAAAATATAAGTAATTTTGCGCAACTATTTTGATATGAGGAGAACTGCAATTATTTTTCTGGTACTGACAACGCTTTTTTTCACCTCATGCGGTGAGTATGAAAAACTGCTTAAGAGCACTGATTTCGATCTTAAGAAAGCAAAAGCAATTGAGTACTATGATAATGGCCAGTATGTAAAGGCAACAGAATTGCTTTCACAGATACTGCCTCGTTACCGTGCTACCGGTGAAGCAGAATCTCTTAACTGGATAAACGCCAAAGCATTTTATGCATTGCGCGATTATATGGTGGCTGGAGAATTGTTCTCAAGTTACAGCGAACTGTTCCCCTTCAGTGAACATGCCGAAGAGGCAACCTTTATGATAGGGTTATGTTCATATCAGCTATCACCCCGTGCTCAGCTTGACCAGACATATACAAGACAGGCTATAGAGCAATTTACCTTTTTCGTACAATCATTCCCTGCTTCTGCAAGGGTGGCAGAGGCCAATCAGTACATCAGTACCCTGAATGAGAAGCTTGTGGAAAAGTCGTATATCAATGCTAAAATGTATTACGACCTGAAACAATATAAGTCTGCAAGCGTTGCTCTTAATAACAGTCTGAAGGATTTTCCGCAGACCAAGTTCAGGGAGGAACTTATGTACCTGAGGCTATCTTCTTTATATCTCTATGCTGAGAACAGTGTCAGCGACAAGCAGAAGGAGAGATACCAGGCAGCACTCGATGACTACTACTCATACGTTGAGGAGTTCCCGTCAGGACAGTTCAAGAAAGAAGCAGAAAAACTTTATGACTTTATAAGCACTTTTTTAGGTATTGATAAAACAGAAAGAAACTAAACATAATATGGACTACAGGAAGACAAACGCACCGGGCTCAACTATTACACGTGATTGCAAAGATTACGATCAGGAAACCGGTAATATTTATGAGTCTGTAATGGTTATCTCAAAAAGAGCTAACCAGATATCTGTTGAGTTGAAGCAGGAACTGAACAAGAAGCTTGAAGAGTTTGCTTCTTATACCGATAATCTTGAAGAGGTTTTTGAGAACAGGGAACAGATAGAGATATCCAAGTTCTACGAGCGTCTGCCAAAACCTACACTGATCGCACTGCAGGAATTCACTGAAGACAAGGTCTATCACAGGAATCCCGACAAGCAGCCTGCGAAGAAGTTATAATTAATAATCTTATGCTGAAGGGCAAGCACATATTGCTTGGTGTAACCGGAGGAATTGCAGCCTACAAGGCAGCAACGATCATCCGGTTGCTTGTTAAGGATGGTGCCGAAGTGAAGGTGATCATGACTCCCCTGGCTAAGGAGTTCATTACACCACTTACCCTCGCTACACTGTCAAAGAACCCGATACTGGTTGACTTCTTCGATCCCGAAAACGGAAGCTGGAACAGTCATGTCGATCTTGGAATGTGGGCCGATGCATACCTTATTGCCCCGGCAACAGCCAATACAATAGCCAGGATGGCCGGTGGCATAGCCGATAACCTTCTGCTTACTTCATATCTTTCTGCAAGATGTCCTGTATTTGTTGCTCCGGCAATGGATCTCGATATGTTACAGCATCCTGCCACAACTGCCAATATCGCAAAACTCGTAACTTACGGGAACCATATTATAGAGCCGGAAACAGGTGAACTGGCCAGTGGCCTCACCGGAAAAGGAAGAATGGCTGAACCGGAGAAGATCGCAGCGACGATCAGGGAGTTCTTTTCAAAAAAAACAAAGTGACTGATCTCAGGGGCAAAAAGGTACTGATCAATGCCGGCCCAACACATGAAAAAATCGACCCGGTAAGATATATCGGTAACTACTCCTCAGGCAGGATGGGGATTGCCATCGCTAAAGCTGCAATGGAGGCAGGGGCTGATGTACACCTTGTATTAGGACCGGTATCAATTTCTGACCTCCCGGGATGTACTACAACAAGGGTAACATCCGCTGCCGATATGTACGATGCCTGTATGCGACTTGCAGATTGGTTCGATATTGCGATATTGTCGGCTGCAGTGGCCGATTTTACACCGGCCGATCCATTGTCCGATAAGCTAAAGCGTGGAAAGGAATCTCTGATACTTAAGCTTAAGCCTACCATGGATATAGCTGCCGCACTCGGCTCTGTCAAGAAGGAGGATCAGTTAATTGCAGGATTCGCTCTGGAGACAAGTAACGTCGTTGAAAATGCAATGGGGAAGCTGAAAAGAAAAAACCTGGATATCATTGTTTTAAATTCTCCATCCGACGAAGGGACAGGTTTTGGGTACGATACCAACAGGATCACCATTATTGACAAATACAATATAATTGATAAATTTGAGTTGAAACCCAAGGATGAAGTAGCCAGGGATATCCTCGGCTAAAATAGGAAAATTGATTATTGTCTGATTAATGAGAAAAATAGTATTGATGTTTCTGTTGATTGGCGCCATAGCCAGCCCCGCTGCAAAAGCACAGGAGCTGAATTGTATTGTGCAGGTTACAGCACAGCAGCTACAGGGGTCGAACAGACAGATCTTCCAGAATATGCAGCGTGATATTTATGAGTTCATGAACAGCATGGTCTGGACAAACCATCAATTCTCTTTCTCTGAACGTATCGACTGCAACATACTGATCAACCTTAATGAACAGCTGTCGGCCGACGAATTCAGGGGAACAATACAGGTGCAGTTGAGGAGACCGGTTTATAACACTACCTACAACTCGAACGTACTTAACTTTGTTGATAATAATTTCCAGTTCAGGTATGTAGAGTTTCAACCATTTGAATTTGATCCCAATACCCACAGGTCAAACCTCGTTTCAGTACTGGCCTATTATGCATACCTAATTATAGGCGTCGACTACGACTCTTTTTCACCCAACGGGGGAACGGAATTCTTTCAGATAGCCGAAAAAATTGTCAATAATGCCCAAAATACACCGGAACCGGGATGGAAACCTTACGACGGATCAAGAAACAGAAACAGATACTGGCTTATTAAGAATATCCTCGACAGGGAGTATGAAGGAGTAAGGCAATTCGTCTATTCTTACCATATCAGAGGACTTGATAAGCTTGAATCAAGTGTTACAGAGGCCAGGGCAGAGATGGTGGAGAGTCTGAAATTACTTCAGAATGTTGCCAGAAGACGACCCGACCCCTTCATGTACTTTCTGCAACTGGTAATCGAAGCTAAATCGGAGGAGCTCGTAAACGTATTCTCCGAAGCCTTCCCCGAAGAGAAGGGTAGGGTGGTGCAGATATTGATCGAGATCGACCCTGCCAATAAATCAAAGTACGAGAAGATACAAAGCGGGGGTAATTAGTGAATAGTGAAACGAAAAGAATAGTGAGTATGACTTCAGGACTTTCCCAGGTAGCTATGAACAACCCACCCCTAACCTCTCGCCTATGGCGGGACAGGCTCTCCAGGGAGGGGAATTGATTCACAAACCTGATAACCTGATAACCTGATAACCTGATAACCTGTAACCTGTAACCTGTAACCTGCAACCTGCAACAAAATAAAATGCTCCTTAAACTTTCAGTACAGAACTATGCCCTGATCCGGGAACTGGATATCGAATTTGGTAAGGGACTTACTATTATTACAGGTGAAACAGGTGCCGGAAAATCAATTCTTCTGGGCGCGCTGTCACTTATCCTTGGATCAAGAGCCGATTCTGCTGCTTTGCTTAATAAAGAGGAGAAATGTATTGTTGAGGGTACATTTAATATTGAAGGATACGGTATCGAGGCATTCTTCGACGATAATGAACTCGACTATAGCAACACAACAATTATCAGGCGCGAAATAAATACAGCGGGGAAATCCAGAGCCTTTATTAACGATACTCCTGTCAATCTCCCGGCGCTCAAGGAGATAGGTGACAGACTCATAGATATCCACTCCCAGCATCAGAACCTGCTCCTTAATTCTGGCAGCTTCCAGCTAGGTGTTATTGACTCCTTTGCCGGGCAAACAGCAAGAGTCATTCAATACCGTAAACGATTTGATTCATACAGGAAGCTTGGTCAGGAATATGCTTCTCTGCTGGGCTCGGTGGAGAAGAACAGAGCCGATCTCGAATACTATTCTCATCAGTTAAACCAGATCGAAGAGTCGAAGTTCATTGATGGGGAGCAGGAAGAACTGGAGAAGGAAAGAGAGATGCTGGAACATGCTGAAGAGATCAAGGAATCACTGGTCGGTTCAGTATCAATACTTTACGACGAACTGGCAGGATTGATAGTTCAGCTAAAGGAACTCAGGACACGTCTCAATAAGGCCGGAGTATACCTGCAGCCGGTAAAGGAGCTCGCGGAAAGAGCTGATTCAGTTTACATTGAAATGTCAGACCTGGCTGAGGAAGTGTCCCGACTGGAAGGGATTACTGAAGCCGATCCCGGGCGTATGCTGATGGTAACAGAAAGGCTCGATCTATTGTACTCTCTGCTTCAGAAGCACCGTACCAATAACCTTGGTGAGCTGCTGGGAAAGGCTAAGGAGATAAGGGAGAGGATAGAGCAGATTGAGGTATCCGACTCGCGACTGGATGACCTTGGAAAAGAACTTGAGAAAGAGAAGAATTATATATCGACTGAAGCGGCAGCCCTTTCTGAAACCAGAGCAAAGTCTGTCGCGGCCATTGAGAAAAGGATATCAGATATGCTTAGTCTCTCTGGGAATGCCTAATGGCCGTTTCAGAATTGATCTGACAGAAAAGGAAGAACCAGGATCTTTTGGAATTGACAACGCTGAGTTCCTCTTTTCAGCCAACAAGCAGGTTCAGCCTGAAAACCTGGCTAAGATCGCTTCGGGAGGTGAACTGTCAAGGGTAATGCTGAGTCTTAAGTCACTTCTCTCTGCCAGCAGCGGATTGCCAACAATAATATTTGATGAGATAGACTCAGGTGTATCAGGGGAGGTCGCCGAAAAGGTTGGATCTATCCTTCTGTCAATGGGTAAAGGTATGCAGGTTGTTAATATTACTCACCTTCCGCAGGTAGCAGCAGCAGGCGACAGACACTTTTTTGTTTATAAAGATGAAACTGGTGACTCAACAATTACCAGGGTTAAGTTGTTAAGTAACGATGAACGAGTTGAGGAGATAGCCCGACTGCTTAGCGGCAGCAGAATAACTGAGGCCGCAATGAGCAATGCCCGCGATCTGATGGTTAATGGCGGAGAGCTCTCTTCTTAGATCAAATTAGAAACTAATTATTAAAAAATGAAAAAAGGACTACTTGAAGGAAAAAAAGGTATCATCTTCGGCGCCCTGAACGACAAATCAATTGCATGGCAGGTTGCACTGCGGGCTCATGAAGAGGGTGCAAAAATTCTCCTTACAAATGCCCCTGTTTCGGTTAGAATGGGAACTATCAATGAACTGGCCGAAATGATCGGCAGCGAGGTGGTTGCCGCCGATGCAACAAAAATGGAAGATCTGGAACATCTTTTCGACCATTCCCGGAAATACTTCGGAGGTAAAATTGATTTCGTCCTTCATTCAATAGGAATGTCTCCAAACGTAAGAAAAGGGATACCCTATGCTGAAACAAGCTATGAAAATATGTTGAAGACCTTTGATATTTCTGCCTTAAGTTTTCACAGGGTCCTGCAGGTAGCTTATAAAAGAGACGAAATAAATGAATGGGGATCAGTGGTGGCTCTCTCATATGTCGCTGCCCAGAGGACACTGGCCGGTTATAACGATATGGGCGACGCAAAAGCCCTGCTGGAATCTATTGCCAGAAGCTTCGGATATATCTATGGCCGCGACAGAAAGGTAAGAGTGAATACTATCTCTCAGTCGCCAACGGCAACAACCGCCGGTGCAGGGATATCGGGATTCGATTCTCTTGTCGATTTCTCGGAAAGAATGTCGCCACTTGGCAACGCCACAGCAGAAGAGTGTGCCGATTACTGCGTTTCCCTCTTCTCCGATCTTACAAAGAAAATTACAATGCAGAACCTGTTCCACGATGGTGGCTTCTCAAGCATGGGTATGAGCCAGAGAGCGATAGAACAGTATAACAAGAGCTTCGAAGAGTGTTAAGAATATGGGTATAAATACCCCTTTTTAAGCGCCCTGGCTTTCAGTCAGGGCGCTTTTTCTAAATTTGGGATAACCAAAAATGAATCCCATGCTTAACCTGATTGTATTAATACTCTTCTACGTCACATTCCCTCTCTTCCTTATCTGGCTTACAATGAAGTATCCCTTCTTTAAAAAGATAGGAGCTATCGTATTGGCTTACGGACTGGGAATAATTATTGCCAATGTAGGTATACTCCCCAAAGGAAGCGATGCCTTCAGAGATGCGACAATGACAAAAAATGTCTCCTTCCTGCCTGAAAAAGAGCTGAATGAGCTTATTGAAGCCGGGATACTTGTGCAGAGTGATACAAAAGCCAATAATGTGGCTTCTATTCAGGATTGGGTACAGACTGCAATCGTACCTCTGGCACTTCCTCTTATACTTTTCTCGTTAAGCATAAGAAGATGGTTCAGGTTTGCGGGAAAAGGCTTTCTGTCGTTGCTGCTGGCGCTTGTGTCTGTGGTTGTAATTGTAGCTTCCGGATTCTTCATTTTTGGCGACAAGATTCCTGAGGCAGATAAAGTTGCCGGTATGCTGATCGGATGTTATACAGGAGGAACAGTTAATATGGCCTCACTTGCTGTGGCCCTGAAGGTTGAACCCAACGCTTTCGTGATGACTAATACCTATGATATGATCGTCGGGGCATTAACTATATTGTTCTTTATCACTCTGGGCCCCAGATTCTTCAGGTGGTTTCTTCCTCCCTTTAAGAAAGCCTGGCGAAGAAGTGGACAGCCAACATTGAGTTTGCTGATGCTAGAAAAGCAGATGTCTGAAGATTTTGATGACTTCTCCGGAATGTTCAGAAAAGGAACATTTCTGCCTCTCCTTGGATCTCTTGGTCTGGCGGTTTTCGTATTCGCTGCAGGATTCATCGTAAGCCTCCTTTTGCCTAAAGGTACCTCAGATGGTATCTGTTATTCTCACTATTACTACTTTGGGGGTAGCCCTCTCATTCTTTCCACGGGTAAGAAATATAAAAAAGACTTTTCAGCTCGGGATGTACCTGATAATTGCATTCTCACTTGTAATTGCCTCACGATGCGATCTTAGCGTCATATTCCAGGCAAAATATCTGAGCCTTGTTCTATATGTCTCTTACGCCTATTTCGGATCATTAGTTCTCCATCTCTTCCTGTCGTGGCTCTTCAGAGTGAATGCCGATGATTACCTGATCACTACAACCGGATTGGTCTATTCACCGCCTTTTGTTCCAATGGTAGCAGCTGCACTTAAAAATAAGGATGTTATCATTACTGGTCTGGCAACAGGTATTATCGGCTGGGTGATAGGTAACTATATGGGTGTAGCACTGGCAATGTTCCTGAAGGGAATGTAAAATTATGCGTCATTGCGAGGAGTAAAACGACGAAGCAATCTCAAGATATCCATGAGATTGCTTCGCTGCGCTCGCAATGACGACAAAAAAAGGCGCCCTCGAGGCGCCTTTTTTTAACAATATCGCTGTCTAAAACAGGTAGTTAAGACCCATATAGAATCCCATTCCGCCATCCTGCTCGTTAAATGCTTTCCCAAGATCGGCAGCAATAATAAAGTTCTGATTCATCACTATCCTCAGTCCCATACCGGCACTGTAATGCATCTTCTCAGCATCAGAAGCAAAGAAGTCGGCCTGCATGTCGCTGCCCATTGTTGCCTGCGACGGAACAGTGAATGCTATCTTGTCTGTAACCATTCCGAAATCGGAGAAGGCATTTATACCAATGTAGAACTTCTGGTTTATGAAATCAAAACGGACAGCTTTCCATCTTAGTTCGGCGTTACCGTAGAAAAGTCCATCTCCGATTACCCTGTTCCTTTTAATACCCCTCAGCGATTTTCCGCCACCCAAACCTTCGGATGATGCTCCTCTCAGAATGGAGGTTATCAACTGGCTCTGATAATAGAAGGGAACATCACCACTAACAGTTGTCTGATAACCTAGTCTGTAGGCAAAGCCAAGATCTTTTTCAACAATGGTGAAGTACTGCCTGTGTACAGCATAGAATTTACTGAAACTCGATTCAGTTCCAAGGAAGGAAGGAGCAACCTCAATACCGGCCTCAGTCCAGATCCCTTTCATTGGGTTAGGCTTGTTATCACGTGTGTCATAAGTGATACCCAGCTTAACGCTGTTAACAAATCCGCCGTCAGCATCATCCGGTGAGATCAATCCCCACTGCTGATACTTCTCATACAAACCGTCAACATCGGGTAGCTGGTCTGCTACGATCTTTCCCCTTGTTAAGCTTATCAATGTCAACTGATTCAAGGTTGAACTTTAACATGGTCAGACCAACATTCCATTTCAGTTTATTACCATATAGCTTACCCTGTATATCATTTTTTATTCTGAAGAGGCCCCTCTTATGGCGGTAGAACATTCTTGTAACATAGTCCGTCGATTCTGAATCGAACCAATCGGAATTCATTACGGCATCGTACCCGTTGAAACCATAGAACTCATAGGCATCATCAGTAAGGTAGCTAAGGTCGGTGGTTAACTGGATTCCCGGAATAAGGTATTCTGAGTCGAACATAAAACGATATATACCGCTACCCTTTGTAAATCTGGACACTTCAAAATAAAGCATCTGGTAGTAGTTGGGATATATCTTTCCGTCCCCGTAATTGAAGAGGTTAACCAGTGCACCATACTGGAATCCAAGGTCTGTATCAAACGTAATTGTAGGAAGAGGACCGACATTCCAGCCTGTCTTAGCATCTTCATCCTGAGCCGAGGCAAATGTAGCAGCAGCTACAATAAGCATGGTTAATAGAAGTTTCTTCATAGATTTTCATTTGGTTAGAAATGCTAATATATAAGAAAAAGAGTTATAACGCTTATTACCCTTAAATTTATTACTTTAGCGCTTATTTACTCAAATAATGCAGAGATGAGTATTCTTGTCAAAAATATTAAGAGCCTGGTGCAGATAAGGGAAGCAGGTATAAAGTGGATAGCAGGCAGGAATATGGTTGATGTCCCTGCCATTGAGAATGCTTTTATTTATCTGAAGGAGGGTAAAATAGAAGCGTTTGGGAAGATGGAATCGATCTCCTCTGTAATTAACCCCGGACAGAGTTATTGATGCTTCAGGCAAAATGGTCATGCCAACATTTTGCGATTCCCATACTCATATTGTTTATGCCGGCAGCAGAGAGATCGAGTATTCCGACAAAATAAGAGGACTAAGCTATGAAGAGATAGCTCAAAGAGGAGGAGGTATACTTAACTCCTCAAGGCTCCTTCATGATACATCGGAAGAGGAGCTGTTTGAGCAGTCAATGATACGTATTAATGAAATAATCAGTGCCGGAACAGGTGCCGTTGAGATAAAAAGCGGATATGGACTTGAACCTTCAGGATGAGCTTAAGATGCTCAGGGTTATTGCAAGGATAAAGGAATCAGCACCACTTGACAGTAAAAGCTACCTTTCTGGGTGCTCATGCTCTTCCTGAAGAGTACAGGAATAACAGGGCCGGGTATGTTGATCTTGTCATAAGTGAGATGATACCGGCTGTTGCTGCAGAAGGACTGGCAGATTATATAGACGTTTTTTGCGATAAGGGCTTTTTTACCCCGGAAGATACTGAACGAATTGTGATGGCAGGTATGAAGCATGGAATGGTGGCTAAACTGCATGCCAACGAGCTTGATTATTCGGGTGGGATACAGGTAGGAGTGAAGTATAACGCCCTGTCGGTGGATCATCTTGAATTCACCGGAGATGAGGAGATCGAGGCCTTGCTCGGAACAGAGACTATGCCTACCATTCTGCCAGGTGCCGCGTTCTTTCTGAATCTGGTCGACCCACCGGTAAGAAAGATGATAGATGCCGGATTGCCTGTTGCCATGGCTTCAGACTTCAATCCCGGATCATCACCGTCGGGAAATATGAAATTCATTATCTCACTGGGGTGCATTAAACACAGGATGCTGCCTCAGGAAGCCATTAATGCTGTTACAGTCAACTCAGCTTATGCCATGGACCTTGCTGAAAGCCATGGCTCAATTACTGTGGGTAAGGACGCAAGTATTATAATCACAAAAGAGATACCTTCACTCGAATATATACCCTATGCCTATACGACTGATATTATAGATAAGGTGATTATTGGTGGGCGTATCGTTAGAGACTGACAAGTAACGAGGAGAGCACTGACTGATGTCAGGCTCTGATTAAAAATAAAGAATCCCCTCCAATGGAGGAGCTAAGGGGAGGGTTTTTAATGAGTGATGAGTGATGAGTAAGAGTGATGAGTGATGAGTGATGAGTTGAATGAGTTGAATGAGTGATGAGTAATGAGTGATGAGTGATGAGTAATGAGTAATGATGATGAGTAATGATAATAGTGAGAAAAGCCCATAATAGGCTTGGAGGGTTTTTAACGATGATGAAAATGAGTGATGAGTGATGAGTGATGAGTAATGAGTAACGCAATAGAATCACCATAACGCATAACGCCATAGCACTATAACGCCAGTAATGAGCAATGACACCATAACGTGATAACGTCATGACGCCATAACGTCATAACGACCATAACACCATAACCCATAACGCGAGGGCGCTATGGGGAGGGTCTATAACGCCAGTGAACAGTAATGACCAGAATAGCTTAATAACGCTGATAACCTGATAACCCCATAACACCATAACGCCATAACGCCATAACACCATAACACCATAACACCATAACGTTTCC
This sequence comes from uncultured Bacteroidales bacterium, assembly GCA_963698535.1. Taxonomy (GTDB): domain Bacteria; phylum Bacteroidota; class Bacteroidia; order Bacteroidales; family VadinHA17; genus CAVORD01. Next base: position 161,210 of record CAVORD010000001.1, read on the forward strand.
TTGATATGAAGAATGCTATTATAGAATGTGTCCCGAACTTCAGCGAAGGAAGGAACATGGAAGTAATAAAAGAGATAACCACCGCAATTGAAAAGTCGGAAGGGGTGAAGCTTCTTGATGTTGATCCGGGGAAGGATACGAACCGGACGGTAGTTACATTTGTGGGTGATCCTGATTCGGTAATAGAAGCAGCCTTCAGTGCTGTGAAGAGAGCATCGGAGCTGATCGATATGTCAAAGCATACAGGTGAACATCCCCGGATGGGAGCAACCGATGTTTGTCCGCTGGTCCCGATTTCCGGTATTACGATGGAGGAGACTGTTGTTTATGCAAGGAAACTTGCTGAGAGGATCGGAAATGAGCTGGGTATTTCAGTTTATTGTTATGAAGAGGCAGCATTTAAGAGTGAGAGAAAGAATCTTGCCAATTGCCGGTCGGGTGAATATGAAGGTCTGAAAAAGAAGCTTAAGGATCCCGACTGGAAGCCCGATTTTGGTCCTGATCAGTTCAATGCCAACGCAGGAGCTACAGCAGTAGGAGCACGTGATTTCCTTGTTGCTTTTAACGTTAACCTTAATACCACATCAACAAGAAGAGCAAATGCAATAGCTTACGATGTAAGGGAAAAGGGAAGACCACTTCGTGAAGGTAATCCCTTACAGGGAAGATCGTTAAGGATGACGCCAGGTGATCCGGTAATGGTCCCAGGATCACTTAAGTCAGTGAAGGCTATAGGATGGTTTATTGAGGAGTATGGCGTGGCTCAGATATCAATGAACCTGACAAATATTTCGGTAACGCCGGTGCATATTGCATTCGATGAGGTTTGCAGAAAAGCCGATGCAAGAGGTATACGGGTTACGGGATCGGAGCTGGTAGGACTAATACCACTGAAGGCGATGCTTGATGCCGGGAGGTACTTCCTTAAAAAGCAACAGAGGTCGTCAGGTATTTCGGACAGCGAACTGATAAAGATCGCAATAAGGAGCATGGGACTTGATGAGATAAGTCCGTTCGATCCTGCGGAAAAGATAATTGAGTATGTTATGGAGAAAAAGTAAAAAGCAGCTGGCCTCACTTGAAAGTATCGGACTTCATGAATCTCACCGCTTCCGATTCACCTGCACCGGGAGGCGGATCTGTATCTGCACTGATGGGTTCACTGGGCGTGGCCCTTGGTACCATGGTCGCGAATCTCTCATCGCATAAAAGAGGATGGGACGACAGATGGCAGGAGTTCTCTGAATGGGCCGAGAAGGGTAAAGAGATCCAGGAGCGACTGTTGTTCCTTGTTGATGAAGATACAAGAGCATTCAATCTTATAATGGATGCATTTCAGTCTGCCAAAGAAAAGCGAGGAAGAAAAGCAAGCCAGAAAAGAGGCTATAGAGGAGGCAACCCGTTACGCTATAGAAGTACCTTATAATACGATGGAGACCGCCTTTAAGGGATTTGAAGTGGTTCAGGCTATGGTCAGCTCAGGCAATCCCAACTCAGTTACTGATGGTGCAGTGGGTGCATTGGCAATAAGAGCCTGCATAAGAGGTGCATATCTTAATGTAATGGTCAATTCCAGATCGCTTAATGATAAAGGCTATACTGAGAATATTCTCAGGAAGTGTGCAGCCCTCGATAAGGAGTCGGCACAGATTGAAGAAGATATCCTGAAACTTGCTTCTGAACGATTGTCAGAACTATAGGGTATTTGAAATCGTTTTTAAAGGACCCGGTATGAACCGGGTTTTTCATTTAAAGCTCTTTATTTATAATCATTATAAATTAAATAGCGAATTGTTAACAAAAATTAACACTTGAAGTCCCAGAGCTTTGATTCCGGTCCCGGAAAAGACAAAACTTATATCTATCAGATAATTAGTATGTTAAGTTATATTGATTTTCGTGTTTTAAACAGGGCCCTATATACACTTACTGTCAGGTTTTATGGTAATATGCGTAACAAATGATTTTAATCATGTTGATGAGATAATAGAAATATTAACTAATTTAACGCCGTAAACCTTTTTTAAACCTAAAACTTGATTCTATGAAGAAACTAACTCTATTATTTGCATTTAGTTTGTTTGTGTGGGTTCCGGCCCTGTTTGGACAAACAGTGCAGATTACTGGTACAGTAACCAGTGGACAGGATAATCTTCCTATCCCCGGTGTATCTGTAATTGCAAAGGGTACCTTTGTCGGGGTTTCAACAGATGTTAATGGTAAGTATACTATTGTTGTACCATCGAGTACAAAGGTGCTTACCTTTACATTTATCGGTATGAAACCTCTTGACCTAAATGTAGATGGAAGAACTGTTATCGATGCGGTAATGGAATCCGATGTATTCGGTCTTGATGAAGTTATCGTAACTGGTGTTGCTTCCAATACGCCAAGAAAGAAACTATCCATCACAGTCGACCGTGTTGGAGAAGAGGCTCTTAAGGAAGTCCCTGCTTCTTCAGCAGCAGGTGCGCTTGTTGGTAAAGTATCCGGCTTGAAAATTGTTCAGGCTAACGGGCGTCCAGGTAGCGCAGCCTCAATACGCCTTAGAGGTGCAACTACTATTGGTGGATCACAGTCACCACTTATTATAGTTGACGGCGTTATGATCGAAGGTACACTGGCCGATATAAACGTTGATGACATCGAATCTTTTGAGGTTGTGAAGGGTGCTGCTGCATCTGCTCTTTATGGTTCGCGTGCCGGTAACGGTGTAATTTCAATCGCAACAAAAAGAGGTAGCAATCTGGCAATAGGTAAAACAACTGTAACACTCAGAAATGAGTGGGGTCAGTCGCAACTTGCCAATCAGATGAAGGTCTCTACTCACCATGTGAAGATTTGGGAGCTGACTGGGCAACAGAGAGCAGATACACCAAGTATTTGATGTTGTCAACTTATGGTGACCTGGCAACTCATACAAACCAGGATAGTATTGGTTATGTAATTGGAGGTACCGGTCTGGTACTGTCGGTGACCACTATATGGATAATCCTTATGGTCTTGTTCAGGATCAGCTTGATCTCTTCTACCAGCCTGGTAACTACTCAACCAACTATGCTTCAGTTGCAACAAATACCGGAGGAACCAACTTCATGGTATCTTTTGAGAGATCAAAACAATCTGGTGTTGTTTTCTCATCGCAGGGATACGAGCGTCAAAACTTCCGTGTTAACGTTGATCATAGATTCTCAGACAAGTTCACATTTGAAACAAGTACACTTGTTATCAAGTCGGAATCAGATCAGGGATCCATGGACTTCTTCTCTCTGCTGCAGCTGCAGCCCGATATGAACCTGTTGGCAAGAACCCCATTAGATGGTTCGAATTACAGACTGAATGTTGACCAGTTTGGTACAACAACAAACCCTCTGTATGATATGGCTAATACTCAGAACCTTGACACACGTAACAGGATCATGAGCAGCTACAAGTTTAACTATATACCAACAAACTGGTTAAGCTTTACTGGTCATTACAGTTTTGAGAAGCAGGATAACTACAACGATTATTTCAGGGAGAAGGGTTATCTGGTTCTTACCGGTGTTGTAACTGCTACTGACGGGGAACTATTTAAGTCCAACTCACAGCAGCTTTCACAGGTTTTCCAGCTTACTGCAAACTTCAATAAGCAGTTTGGCGATATAACCGCAAAAGGTAAATTGAGCTATCTGTATGAAGATAATGCATGGAAAAACTTTAGCACTGGAGGTCGTGATTTCGGAGTATCAGGTGTTCCTCAGTTTGGTAACACAGACCAGTCGCAGGCTTACAATGGTTCAGGCAATGGTCAGATCAAAGCTGAAAACATTTTCGGTATTCTTGATGTTGATTATAAATCAAAATATATTGGATCTTTCCTTTACAGAATTGATGGTGCAAGCCAGTTTGGTTCCGAGGAGAGATATAATCCTTATTACAGGGTATCAGGAGCTTATCGTATTTCCGAAGATTTCCCGATCAATGGGATAGACGAACTCAAGATCAGGGCTGCTTATGGTACTGCTGGTCATCGTCCTCCATGGAATGCTCAGTATGAGACATTTAATATTGTTGGAGGTGTTCCGGTTATGAATAACTTCGGTAACGCATACCTTAAGCCAACAACTATTAAGGAATTAGAACTTGCATTTAATATCGATTTCCTTAAGAGATTTTCTTTCGAGTTTATCTATGCTCAAACTGACGCCGAAGATCAGCACTGGCAAGTTCCTCTTGCTGCATCAGCTGGTTTCAAAACTCAGTGGATGAATATGGGTACTCTCTCATCGAATTCATTTGAGGCAACTCTGGCTGCTAGAACTTTAGAAAAAGGTAGCTTCAGCTGGAATGCACACATGACATTCGACCGCACCCGTCAGGAGATAACAAAACTTAATGTTGCTCCGTTTACAACAGGTGCCAGAGGTAATGCAGGTGACCCGGGTTCTTTCTTTATTACTGAAGGAGCTGTATTCGGTGTATTCTCAGGCGAATATTTCCTGAGATCAATGGATGAGATGGCTGCTCAGATTGCACTTTTAAGTGGTCCGGGACAGAGATATGAAGGTAAGTCTATTAGTGATTATACCCGTAACAGCGATGGTTATATAATTGTAAAAGGTACTGAGGGTACTCTCAATGAGAAACCTATTAAGGAGTACGGTGCAAACGGAGCTCCTTTAACAAAGGACATTGGTGATGCCAATCCTGACTTCAACCTTGCTCTTGCAAATACCATCAGTTACAAAGGCTTCACACTTTATGCCCTTCTCGACTGGAAACAGGGTGGTGATATTTATAATATGACCAACTCCTGGATGTATCGCGACAACAGGTCGTATGATATGGACCAGTTCGGCAAGCCTGAGAACGAAAAGAAGACCATCGACTATTACAAAACCCTATATAACGTGAATACTTATAATAATCACTTTGTAGAAGATGGTTCTTATCTGAAATTGCGTGAACTGGCTTTCTATTATACAGTGGATAAGAAGTTCCTCGCTGGCGTCCTTAACGGATTTGTAAAAGATATTAGGCTAGGTATTTCCGGAAGGAACCTGTATACTCTGACCAGATATTCCGGATTTGATCCTGAAGTTGGATCATCTGAAGGAAACGGTGATAGCACAATACAGGCCTGGGATGAGTTTAACTACCCTAACTACAAGACCTTTTCAGGATCTATCGAGATTAAGTTTTAATTGATAAATTTTACAGATATGAAAAAATTATTATTAAGAATAACCGTTCTGATAATTACTTTGAGTCTGGCAACATACAGTTGTGCTGACCTTGAAGTCATAAATGAGAACGCTCCTGATGCTGAAAGGGCTCTTGCGAATCCTTCAGATGTGATGTCACTCGCAGGGGGGGGATTCCGTACCTGGCACAATATTGTCCAGGAATACGATGGTGTTGCTCTCGCAATGGGTGTAATGTCCGACCACATGACATGCTCATGGGGTAACCAGTCGATGAGAGACCTCTCATGGGAACCTCGCATAAATTCATTTAATAACAGCCTTACATACTCATATTTTGGTATAGTAAGGTCGCAATGGCAGGAGTCTTATGGCGCTATTTCAGCTGTGAATCTGGTGTTGCAACGTTTGAATAATGGTATGGAATTTGGTGTTGATGGTGCCGACAATGCTATGGTTGAAGCTTTTTGTCTTTTTACATCTGGAGTATCTCATGGATATCTCGGCCTTGTATTTGATAAGGCAAATGTTATCCCTTACGATGTTGATGTAACTACACTGGAGTTGAAGCCATGGGGAGAAGTAGTAACTGCTTCTCTGGCCTTACTCGATCAGGCAATTGCAATAGCAGATGCTAATACTTTTACATTACCTGCTTCATGGATGGGTGGTCAGACATTCACCAATGCTGATCTCTCTAAACTTGCAAACAGCTATGCTGCAAGAATACTTGCATACAGTTCAAGGACAAAAGCTCATAATGATGGAATTGACTGGACGAAGGTTCTTGCTTATGCAAACAAAGGTATTACAACTGATTTCGCACCAGAACTGGGTGACGCCTATGACTGGTATGATATGTACTGGATATATGCCAGATACGGTGGATGGGGTAGAACCGATATGCGTGTTGTTAACGCTATGGACCATAGTTACCCTTCAAGATGGCCAGTCGATAACATTTCCTGGAACACACCATCCGGTACTGATCCTGGGCCAGCAAGTCCGGCAAATGATGCCAGGTTAACCACCGACTTTGAATATCTGCCAACAAACACCTTTCCTCCGGACCGTGGTTACTATCACTTCAGTCACTACCGTTTCAAGAGATATGATGCTATTGCAGCAACTGTTTGGTATGGTAACGCTCCAAAGCCAAGTTTCCTTGCATGGGAAGTGCAGCTTCTTAAAGCCGAAGCATTGCTTCGCACTGGTAATCCTACGGGTGCAAAAGCTATCCTTAATAGTGCTACCGGACCTCGTAAGGTTCGTGGGGGTTGCCCGGATGTAACTTCTACAGATAACGCAGTCATTTTACGTTATATTCTTGACGAGAAGGATATCGAGTGTCATCTTACCGGCGCAGGTGTTCCTTTTTATGACATGAGAAGAACAGACAGGCTTCAGCCAGCAGACACTTCTACATTTCCCTGTTCCTGCTACCGAGCTGGAGATATCCAATCTGCCGCATTATACAATTAATGCAGTTGCTGATGGTGTAGATGGATCTGCAGGTAATTGGACCGGATGGGATGCGAAGTAAGATTAAATGGTTAATCTGTAAATTTTAAAAAATAGAAATATGAAAAAAAGAATATTCAGATATATCGCTTTCTTCGCCGCCCTTATGGTTATAGCTGTAAGCTGCGAAAAGACCGATATTCAAAAAGCCAATGATGAGTACGATTTCGGTAAGATAGTTCCGGTTGTACAGGGCATAACAGGCTCAGCAAACGGTACACAGACTTTTACCGGGAACTATTCTGTAAACTACTTCAGGGGAGGTTCAACCTGGAACTGGAGTGTTGTTGGAGGTACAATCACTGCTACAACTCCTGATACAAGGGGTGTAACCGTACAGTATACCACCGCAGGAACTGTAACTCTTACGGTTACAGAAACAACCCTCGGAGGTATTACCTCTGATCCTTTTAGTAAGGATATCACTGTTGCACCTTTCTGTCCGCTAACCCGTGATGGATTCCTTGGAACATGGACCGGAACCGAAGCTGGTTCTGCACCAGGTGCTATTACTGTTACTTTTGTAGCAGGTACTGCAGCCGATGAGATTAAAGTTCTTGCTACAGCTGGTATTCCTGCATTCTTGGGTGGCGTATTCACCGGATGGGGTGAAGAATTCCAGGCAAGTATTGCACCTGCTGGTAACATAACCCTCAAGGTTAATGCCAACGGTAGTGTGTCGATTCCATGGACTTACTGGGGACAGACGCTTCCTGGACCATATGATTATTGGTACTGGGGTAGTGGCTTGTGGTCAAATTGTGGCGCAAAACCCACATTGACCTTCGACATCAATCTCGACTATAATGGTAATCCCGCAACACCTTCTTCAAACAGGAAGAATACGGTGACTCTGACAAAGAACTAATAAACTTTGTTAATTATATAAAAAGGCTGCCTTTTACCAGGCAGCCTTTTTTTTAATACGAATCATTAACATCTAAATTAGAATATTTACCTTTAGGTAAGGCATAAACAAGTATTGAAAGGAAGAATTTATGAAGAGATTTGAAAAGAATATTGTTACAATAGTTGCTTCATTTTTGATATTATGTGCATTCATCTCATGCGAAAAAGAGGAAACTGAGATTCTGACCGATGGTGTCTGGAAATTTGAAAAGCTTGTTACTGACTCTTCGGACCCTGCCCTGATACATATTGTTGAAAATGAGGAAGTATTAAGAGAGGGAGGCAGAATGATATTGAGGGAAGACGGATCTTATAGCCTTAACTGGGCTGATCCTAAACCCGATGAAAATGGTATATGGGTACTTAATTACCATTCGGAACTGGTCTTGACCGATGAGACAGGGCTATCTGTAACCTATTTCATTAAAAGACTGGAAAAATCGGAATTGGTGGTTTTCGAAGGAATTAAGGATGGGACAGAGTTCTACTCCCAATTTACAACCTGGGTTAGATAGATAAGGAGTGAAGAGCCTGCTTGTGCCAGGCCGGGCAGAGTTATTAGTTAATAATCAGTTTCCGGCTACCGGGTATCTGTTTTCCATTAGGCTTGAGAATGAGAAAATATACCCCTGTTCCATTACCTCTCAGATCAAGATAAAACTCCGGGCCATTCAGATTCTTACCTGCAAAAACCTTTCGGCCCGCCACAGAATAAACCTCTGCCTCTATAATTCCGCTATAGCCTGTTTTAATGGTAAACAATCCTGTTCCAGGGTTAGGGAAAATGTTTACATGGGGCATCTCCGTAATCTCCGGTAAGGAGGTTGCAACGCCTATTGTCTTAAAGTTAACTGAGGTAACAGGTAATGCATTTCCGGAATAATCCTCAATCTCTGGAAGGAAAGAGACATAATAAACAGTGCCACTATCCAGCAGGACAGTCGGTTTTATTGTCACCTTCCTTTTATCGGATGTTATAGTAGCATCAAATGAGACAACAGGGCCATTAATATCAGTTTTCCGGATAATCATTACATTATCGATGGTATTATAAAGGAATTCTGAATCATCCGTATTTCTGACTGCCTCACTGAATGACAGTGTAATCACTGCATTTACGGGCACATTAGCCGAGTCGGGCATTATCGTTACTGCTGGCAAAATCATGTCTTTCTTCTTTCCCAGAAGGGTTACCTGTCTTGCAATCCTCTGGGTTAGATTATCAGAGGCAAGGGTGATTACATCGTTAAAATATCCGGTCGTTGAAGCAGAGGGATCAAACTCTATTTCGATATCGGTGTCGGATCCAGGAGTTAATGCAAGCGGAAGAGTTGTTGCAACACTAAAGAAGGCAGTGCGACAGGAGAACCCTGTTATGTGCATTACAGTGTCGGCATTATTATGTATTGTAATTGTCCTTCGGACAGGGTCGGGTCCTGTATACATTCCGAAATCTATTGTATCAACAGAAGTCTCAGAACAGTTTGGTTTTCCAGACATATTTTTCTATCCTTGGGCTTAGGCTATGCTCGGTAAAATCAAATTCAACTGCTGTCGACCCGTCAGGGTGAAACTCAGTCATCGATGGCCATGCAGGACCCCATGTAATGATAGTATTGCCGTTGTCAAGACGTTGCGTTGCACCATCGCGGGGGGCGAAGCATCGGGGTCCTGTAATATCTTTTAACCAGTGTTGCCGTCATGTTTACTTCATCGAGTGTTGTATTCCACGGCACTTGACCGTTGAGGAATGTGAAGGTTGCCGTTGTCAAAAAGAAGAAGGTTACCGTTTTTCAGTCTCCTTGGACAATGCTGGTGGGTAAATCCGACGGTGTCGTTAGTAAAGGTAACATGTTGTTTTTTCCTCCCAGTCGCCATATTATGTCGCCATTTCTCCTGTCGATGCAGGTGATTTCATCCATATGTCTGCTGGAGATAACAATGGACGTGTCGGAGTAGATTGCAACGCTGTTAAGATGTGCATAGTCGATGCCGTCTGAAAGAAAGTCGACAAATGGAGACTCCTCGTTGCCGTCAAGAATATTAAAATTATCCTCTGTTCGCCAGGAGTTCAGCAGATTCATATCTTTGTCAAATTCCTGAACAATGGATTCATCTATGACGGCCGCCGGATCACCTCCGGCAATAAGCAGGCTCATATCAACCACTCTGGTGTATTGTGCGAGAGTATTCGGTGTAGTTTTGTCATCCTCAATGGCCCAGTCGTGAGGATCCATTTCATAACCGCTGGTATTTAGAGTATGGGTCACATTTAGCATCTCATCCAGTAGATAGAGCCTTCTGGGTACCCCGTGAGCATATCCTATAGTACCGTCATTAAGTAATCTCATCGAGACAGAGGCCTTGGGCATTAATCTGAGAAAACTGGGGTACCATAATTGTCAACTATGGCAATATAAAGTTTGGCCCCGGGAGCAGATACACCCTTGGCTGCAATAAAGAAATTTCCGGGAGCCGGATCATTGGACTCCAGAATTTTTATTTCCGGAAAGAAACTACTTATATATGATGTCTGAGATTTCAGATCAGTAGACGATAAAAAAAGTAGGAGAACAAGCAAACAGGATAAAATAGAGCTTAGATCTGTCTTCTTTGTATTTAATGTGAGGATTAGTTTATTCATGGGCTAAAACAATTAAACAGATAAATAATAGCTTCAAAGGTTATGCGACCAGTAAATTTACCTGAAATTAGCTTACATTCAAAAAAGGACTATCTTTTACTCACATTTATGATCTTACTGAATGAGAATTGTTTCCCAAGGTCTGTTATTCCTTCAACTCTTACCTCGTACACTCCATCCATGTCAGAAGTGAAAAACGATAAATCTGTTCTTCCGTCACTTGCCGGTTCCACTGCAGGATGCCAGTATAAAGTGTTTCGGAAATCAGGAATTCGTTCTAATTCGATTCATGGTGTCAGCGTAGCTTAGATTCTCTTTCAAAATTGGAATGTCAAGAATCTTATAATTTGACCTGAAGGATGTTTCAGGAGAATCGGCTCCACACCCGTCTCCTTCCTTTGAAATGATGCTCACTATTCCTCTGAAAACCAGATTCCCTATCTGGTAGTCACCCTTAATCACTTCAACCTTCTCAATAAGATCAGGATCTAAGGAAGTTATTATTTTGAAATCACGAATGATAATGCCGTCAAGAATAACCAGTCCAGGATGGGACAACTTCTCTGAAGTAACCAGATGAGTAATACCAATTCTGGTACTGTCCTTCTGCTGTTTTAATTCTACCCCTGGTATTAGTTCAGCAAAAACTTCTTCCATAGTTGGAAGGGATACGTAGTCTTCAAGCGATAATTCAATATCCGGTTTGCCATAAAACCTTTTTGGTTTTACCCGGGCAACAATGGCCTCTTCATTGTAAGGCTTGAATTGATTGTAAATCTTGTTAAGCTGAAAATTTATTGCTGCTTTCTCAAGGAAATGCAGGTAATCAGCAGTCCAACTGCTGGCAAGGTCAGCCAGATCGGATCTCCTTTCCGAGAATGGGGAGCCTGCCTTTATAAGCCAGTTCTCTGTCTTGTCAGAAGGATAAATGATAAGTTCCTGTAAACCCCTGTTCATTGGCAGGAGAAACCTGAATTTGCCGGTCTCATCTGAATATGTATATTGAAAAACAGGGATCTTGCCTGGTAGTGTCAGGTAAAGTAATACGGGTCTTCCCGGTGGGAGGGATCCATCGCGAAGCACAAGACCGGTTAACACCGGGCCGAATTCTTCACCATTATAAGTTAAATTAGAGTTTGTGTCTATTGTGCGATATTTTTCTGGAATACCGGAAGTCACTGCGTTTAATCCCGAAAGGGGTGAATAATTAGGGGAGGTCAGTGACACTGAGACACTCATTAAAGTCTTAGAACCGTCCTTAAAGGAGTCGCTGGGCAGAGATATCCCAATTGTAACTTCTTCTCTGGTGCCAGCATTGTCATTTACAAAAATGGAACCGACCTCCTCCCTGTGGGTCTCCGGAGTTAGTTCCGTTATTTCAGTCCCGGAGAATGAAGAAAAAAGTGAATCGGAAATTTCAATATTTCCAGCTCTCCACAGGATTAAAGACTGTGATCTTTTTCGTGAAGAATGGCACATCGTTAAGTCCCATTTGCTGGGTATAGGCACGTAATATGAGATCGCCGGATGAGACAGTATCTGGAATGATCAACAGGCTTGATGCTGAGCTGTTTGATATCCCTGATCGCATCTGTGCAACAGGTACTCCTGAACTGTTTATGAGTTCAAGATATGCCACCTTGCTGCCATTTACAGGCATTTTGTAGCTCCCGTGTATCAGGTAGAGTGCAAATGCTATCTCTTCCCCCGCAATATAATAGTCCCTGTCTGTGTGAACCCTTACATTCTCAAGCCATATGGTATCTGGTTTTGTGTTAACAGATGTGTGCCCCTCTGGCTCTGATCCTGAAATATAAAGAGGTGCCAGAGTAAGAATAATAAATAGTATATACCTGCTAACTAAGGTCATCCTAATTTTCATTATCAAAAAGTTGATCATCGTTCCAGAAGAGAGGCTTAATATTTGAACCTTTTAGCGTGCAGTCGGCACATTCAGGGAAGGTACTTACAAGAAAACCAAAACCATCTAACTCTTCGAGAACAAATATATATTTACCTAATCCTGAAACGTTTACCAGCGTTTCTAAAGTATCAGTCACACAATATGCTCCCGGAATTCTCATCTTAATAGTGTCGTTCTTAATGAATAGCCTTTTTGCAGCCACAGATGATACACTAAAGAAACCTAACACATTTGTTTTCGGGTCGTTGACTGAATGTACATTGCCCTTAATCGACATTGGTATTGGATCATAAAGGCCTCCGATGTCGTCCCTGATCTTTTTCATGTTTTCCCAATACAGATATTCCTGTTCCGAAATGGAATATTGCTTAAGGAGAATACTATACTTATGACTAAGCTTTTCCGAAGACCTGTTATCCAGGTAAACCAGGGGATACTCTTTTATCCGTCCCGACTCCATGGCCGATGTATTCTTTATAATAATATCATTTGAATGTTCCGTTACCCAGCATATACTCTTCGAGGGGGGTGGGTAGTGCCATGGCAGATGATATTCCCATACTTCCTCATAAGTCCACCTGTAATACCGGTTTGTGTTCTGAGGATCTTCTGAATCAAAGAAAACATCGTAAGCGTAAAGCGGTGGATATTCATAACCATCATCATAGAAATTAAATTTCGCATAGATGGAATCAATGGGAGGAACTTCTCCCATTAACATTAAATCCGATTCAAAAATCTGATCTTCTGTTTGAACTCTGAGTTTGTATTTACGCCCTGTGACTCCTCTGAAAACCAGGGAATCGGTAGAGTAAATACCTGGCCGCTTCTCGGGGACTATATAGTGATTGCCATCGTCGTCAATTATATCTACGAAAGCATTTATTAAAGGTGAAGAGACCCCCGATACATCTATTGGTCTGGTTCTTGATATTTTTATCGTATTACTTCTCTCTTCGTTTGTCAGCAATCCTTCAATAACGATGATATTTCTGTATTCATCGGTCTCAGGAATAAACTGAGTGATACAGGATGATGTTGACAAAATGAAAGTTATTATGATTATAATTTTATTCATCATGTTCAGAACTTGAAGTTGTAAGATATTGATGGAATTGGTCTGGCAAAAATAGAAAGCTTGTAACCATTGACCAAATTGTGTTTGGTCTTGAAATAGATGGAGTAAACATTGTCCCTTCCAAGCAGGTTGAAAACGGAAAAGGTAAAAGTGGAATGGGCCAGTTTTTTAGATTTAAGGTTGCCATCGATGGTTGCAGAGAAATCAAGTCTCGAATAATCAGGAATGCGGTATTGATTTCTTTCCGAGTAATGTAAAATATTACTCCCACCGAATGTATATGCAGCAACCGGATATGTGATTGGTCTTCCCGTACTGTATGTATATGTTGAGGAGATGCTCAGTCGTCTGGAGAAGGCATAGTTGAAAACCACAGAAACGTCGTGTGGCTTATCGAATGTAGCAGGGAAGAACTCCCCATCATTAATCTCCTCCTCTGGGAAATTCGCAATGCTTCTGATATTAATTCTGGAGTAAGAATAACTGACCCACCCGTTTAATCTTCCGTTGGTCTTTTTTGCCATGAACTCTATGCCTTTGGCAATACCAAATACATTGACAATATCCTTTTCAAGATTATGGTTTAACAATAACCGGGACCCGCCCTTGAAATCAATCATATTGTTGATCTCCTTGTAATAAGCTTCCAGAGTAATCTCAAGTTTACGTTGGAGAAGCGATGTAAAAAATCCGATGGCAACCTGATTCCCCTTCACCGGTTTTAGATAACTGTCACTAAGAACCCATATGTCTGTTGGTGAAATGGCAGTGCTGTTGGAAATCTGGTGAATATACTGGGTTGTATTATTGTAATTGACTTTTACTGAGTTGTTTTGTCCGATTCGGTAATTTAGAGCCAGCCTTAATTCGGGACTGAAATAGGTTTTTACAATTTTACCTTTTCCATAATTTACAGTATCCGTAATCGAGGATAGACTGCGTGTATAATCGGGGTGGTACCTGAATACTGTGGCAGGTCCTGTAGCCACGAAAGCGGATAACCTCAGTCCAGCATAAAGAGTGAGGTTTTCAAGAACCCTTACCTCATCACTAATATATAGAGACGGTGAAACAGCGCGTTGTTTATTAACAATATCAACCACAATAAGTGAAGAATCACCCTGAGGTAAAAGTTCGCCGGGCGTAACCATATATTTTGCAATATCCAGACCTGCCTCAATCTGGTGATTGTTATTCGGGTAATAGGTGAATTGAGATTTAATCTCAGAATAATTTACCCTGTGTCTGAGATCAAATGCTGTGAAAATATCTTTATTGCTGGTAATGCTGTAATTGTAGTTGCTGTTGTTTACAGCAATGACTCCAAACAGTTTATTACTGAAGATATGCCTCCACTTAATAGAAAAAAGATTGTTGTTGTAGGAATAGAGTGTATCTGTATTAAACTTGAATGCATCATGACTAAGGTAGGACGATATTTCCAGGTTATTATTCTTGTCGGCTTCGTGCACCAGTCTAACATTTACATCATAAAAAGAGGCACTACTATTCCTTAACTGAGGATCATCCAACAGCTTGAGCACCCAGTTCGAATATGTTGTACGACCTGCAACAAGAAATGAGGTCTTATCTTTTATTATTGGTCCTTCAATAAGGAGATGTGAAGTAACCGGGCTAATACCTCCATTCCCTGACAACTCCTTTTTGTTGCCATCTTTGGGTATTATATGAAGTACCGAAGATACCTTACCACCATACCTGGCGGGTATTCCTCCCTTGAAAAGCGAAATATCGCCAATTACATTAGAGTTTACTGCTGAGAAGAATCCAAAGAAATGCGATGTATTGAATAAAGGGACATCATAAAGAAGAACGAGGTTCTGGTCTGACGCACCTCCTCTTACGTGGAACCCTGATGAACCTTCACCTATAGTTTGAACACCTGGCAAGAACAGCGTGGTTTTTATAAGATCCGGTTCACCCATACTGGTCGGGATAAGTCTTATTGTCTTTACATCAATTTTATCCAGTCCGGCTTCAGTACGGAAAAGTGCAGAACCTCTCTCTGCCGTGATTATTACGCTGCCCAATGGTATGAGGTTCTCTTTCATCTCAACATTAAGTGTCCCGTCTGAATATATTCCGATATTCTGGATAAGACTTTTCATCCCAAGACAACTGAATTCTGCTTTATATCTTCCCTTTGGTATAGCAAGAGAGTAGAAACCATACTGATTTGTCATGGTTCCTATCTTTAACTCCTCTATTTTAAAAACCGCACCAATTACAGGCTCTCCGTTCTCTGTGTTTCTGACATAACCTGAAAGGTTCACATTACCTTTCATATTACCGCCGGGTGTTCCTATTTCTATTAGTTCATACTGGCCTTTGGCCTTGACTGGAACAGATTCATTATTTGATGAATATTTATCCTTATTGTCGGGAACAACCTGGGTCATTCTGGTAAGCACTTTGGTGTTGCCGGTAAGAATAACAGTTTTGGGATTACTCAATATGAAATTTATGTCCTTCTCACCCAGAATATCTGTAAGCACCAATTCCAGGCTCCTGTTATCGCACACATAATCTATTAATAAACTGTCGGTCCATTCCCTGTTATAATAAAAAATAACACCATATTCAGATTCAATAGCTGAGCGGAACTGCTCAAATGATATATTTCTGAATTCCCCCGTAAGCTTTATCTCCTCTTGCTGAGAGAAAAGAGAAATAGTGCGGAGGAGCAAGATGAGTATGATTAAATGTTTTGTTTTCATAATTCCCTCATCTTGCAGTTAATGAGTCATAAAATTCCATAACCGGAATAAGTGTTTCAGGATCGGATATATCAATTCGGATCCGCTCCCTTCTGATAAATTCCTTTACAGTATTATCCTTGCCATCGAGAACCTTTAGAAAGGACCTTTTATTTGAGATTCTGGTAGTGTTTCCGTTGGCTTCAATAAAAAAGAGCGTCATCTGGCTGGAACTCATCATATTTGGCTTCTATAGCGAACTGAGCCCGTTTCTTTCTCCACTTTTTATAAAGTTTTATGTTACCGTCGTAGTAAACCTCAACATACCCACTGAGGTTATTATTGTCGCTGAGTTTAATAAAGTTATAATACCTGTTGTTGAATTTGAGATTAAAATTGTCCACTGACTCACTATTTAAAATAACAACACTCTTGTCTCTGTAGTTGGCGAGCAGACAATCGTTGTAAATATCATACTTTAGGCTTAAATTGCTGAATGTCAGGCCGTTTATTGTCACGCTTCCCTCGAGCCAGTCTTTTGTGAAGATGAATTCAGTTCCTTGAACATTGTAGTACAAACCGATCCATGTTCTACCGTTGTAAAGAACCTGATTAAGCAAAGTTGTATCCTGTGTATTCTCCTTGTAATCCGGGATATGGAATCTATTGTCATCTTCAGTTAATGCCGGGAAAACTACTGCGGGATGGATCAAGAAGAGAAATAGAAAAACACACAGGATTTTGGATATGTTCATGCTGTTGGAGAAAGTAAGTTTTAAATTAATGTAAAGATAGCCTATTTGAATAATTTCTTTCCGGGAAAATTCCTGCTCTACAATAGGCAAAGATGACAGAAAGCTAATTACCAGACTAATGTCGCCTGAAGAATCTTCCCTTTTTCTTCAGACTTCTTTTCCTGGATATTATCCTTAGTACAAAATAGGCAATTGCCAGAATAGCTATTACTATTAGTATTGGCAGAAACTGGCTGATCAGTTCACTCATGTCTCTTAATTGTTCTGAGTTTATGAGAGTAGTTGTTGATCTCGCGTTTGAATATCCCTGTCTGGTCGACAGGATCGATCCTTACTCTTCCGGAAGCATGAATTACCAGTCCTCTTGAATATATCATCCCTACATGCGTAACCCGCCCGGCCTCGTTGTCAAAGAATACCAGATCGCCGGGGATCGCTTCGTCAATGAAGTTTATTGTTGACCCCTCCTCTGCCTGACGCCAGCTATCCCTCGATAATTTCCTTCCGTGCATTTTGAAAACCAGCTGGGTCAACCCTGAGCAATCGATCCCTGAGGGGATCCTTCCTCCCCATATATAGGGGGAGTTTAAAAACCTTACCGCCGTATCGGGCATCGATCCTGAAAATCTTAAGAATGATTCTGAAAACTCAGTTTGAGTCTTATATCTGTTTTCTCCTACATTAAATGACTTGTTAGTGAAGTCAGGTTGGTATACTTCGCAACCAGGTTCCAGGACCATTTTGGTCCCGTCTGGCTTGTAACACAGCAGGTTTCTTGTAAGGACAGATCCTTTTCCGGGGTTTTTAAGTTCAGTGGGTGTGAGTTGATCTCCGTCGACCCATCCCTCATAGTTGTCGTACTCTGTCAAAACCTTCATCCAGTTACATGACCTGGCCTTTATAGTGAACCTTTCGCCAAACAGTAGCTGGCTTAACATCTCTGACTTATGTGAGGGTGCCGATCGGAGAGGCACATACAGGGTTTCCAGTGTAAACATTGAGATATGTTATTTGCTCAAAATTAGGAAATGTTTCTTCTTATGGTCGGATGAGATGAATAAAAACTCTATTTTACCCGGAAAATAGATATAAATTTGTGCATAAGTTCATTTTAAACTAAATTAACCTTCATGTCTGACAAAGATAACAGGATGAGTTCGACCAGGGGCTTTCTTGGCCATCTGATGCTTTTTCTCCTTAGCATGGCATTCGTGGTATTCATTTTCCCAAGAGAGGGAATATTCAGGTATGATTTCCAAAAAGGAAAGCCGTGGATGGAGGAATCGCTCTTCGCACCATGGGATTTTGCAATAAGAAAAAGCGGAACCACTCTCTCGCGTGAGAGAGACAGTTTGCTGTCAACCTTCACTCCATATTTCGATATCGATACCAACCTTGCTGCCTTTGAACTAAATGCATTCGTTAAATATATTGACGAGCAGTACAAAGATTATTCGGGAGGAACAATATTCAATGCCCCGTTCAGGAATGTGAAAAATCAGCTTCATGATGTTATCGACGGGATCTACTCCAACGGTATAATGGAGGTAAGCGAGATCACTGAGTCGGTTTTACGCGATTATCACGAGATAAGCATCCTTAAGGGAAATGTTAGTGTTAAGACAGAGCTTGATAATGTCTATTCCAATAAGGAAGCTTACAGAACTGCTACGGCAGGGAAAAATAGTATTGCAATGCGATTAAAGGCAGCCGGAAATCCCGATCTGGCAGAGTTCCTTGAGTCCATTTCCCTTTATGATTTTATCAGTCCCAATCTGTTCTATAACGAGGAGAAATCGATATCTGCCATGGATCAGCTACTAAGCGGAATTAGTCTGTCGAAGGGATTGGTGCAGGAGGGAGAGCTGATAATTACACGGGGAGAGATAGTGAGCGCCGGACAGAACCAGGTGCTGGAATCCCTTAAAACCGAATATGAAAAAAAGCTGGGTCAGAGTAGGGGCTGGTACATTTTAATTGGCAGGATCATTACAGTCTCAGCATGTTACCTTATACTCTTTCTCTTCCTTTATCATTTCAGAAGGGAAGTGCTGGAGACCTTCCATAAGACAGTATTTATCCTTATCCTTATCCTGATCTTTGTGGTCATGATGCGGCTTGTGCTCTATGCACCCAGGGTAAGTATCTATATTATACCGTTTGCCATAATCCCGATCATAGTAAGGACCTTTTATGATGCCAGGCTTGCCCTCTTCATTCACCTGGTTACTATTATGATCTGTGGTTTCATGGCACCAAATTCATTCGAATTTGTCTTCATGAGCTTTATTGCAGGGGTTATTGCCATATTCTCCCTTACCAATGATTACAGACGGGGGAAACTGCTCTTTTCCTCTATAATGGTTATACTCAGTTATTCCCTCGTTTACAGTGGGATAACCATACTTAAAGAGGGAGCACTGACCGGCGCCGACCTCTATTATTATGGTTGGTTTGGAGGAAACGGTGTATTGCTTCTTATTACCTATCCGTTGATCTTCCTTTTTGAAAAGACATTCGGGTTCCTTAGCGATGCCACTCTCTTTGAGTTATCTGATACCAACCATCCTTTGCTCAGGAGGCTGGCTGGTGAGGCTCCCGGAACATTCCAGCACTCCCTGCAGGTTTCCAACCTTGCGGAGGAAGGAGCAAGGGCCATTGGAGCAAACTCTCTTTTGGTAAGAACCGGAGCACTCTATCACGATATTGGCAAGCTTAAGCATTCGGAGTATTTTACTGAGAATCAGTCGCCTGAGTTTAATCCTCATGAGAACCTGAAGCCCGAAGACAGTGCCAAGCTTATTATTGCTCATATTACCCACGGTGTGGAGCTGGCTAAGAAGCATAAACTACCACAGCAGATAATAGAATTTATTATTACCCATCAGGGTGATGCCAGGACGTACTACTTCTACAGAAAATATAAAGATACCCACCCCGGGGAAGAGGTTGATGCGGCCCGTTTTTCATATCCCGGACCAAGGCCCGGAACGAAAGAGACTGCAGTATTGATGATGGCCGACGCGGTGGAGGCAACATCGCGAAGCCTCAAGGACTATTCTGAACCGGTGATACGGGAGATGGTAGAGACTATAATAGACACACAGATAGAAGACGGGCAGTTTGTTGATGCTCCCATTTCCTTCAGGGATATTAAGAATATAAAGGAGGTGTTCGTGAAGAGGCTGCTAACAATTTACCACGCCAGGATATCATATCCCAAGCGCGAGAAGATGGATTGATCAGCGCATATCAATTATCTCAATACCCTTGTATTTGACCGGATCGAATGTGAAGTAAGTGTCCGTGGGCTTGAAATCGAGCACATACTTCTTAATATTTATCTCAATGGTCATGCCCGACCGGGTAGCATACTCAAGCTTCTGGATCTTATTCCCCGTCTTTAATATCTCTATTCTTATCCTGATAACCTCACTTTTAAGGTCGGTAGGGTAAAGGTCAATTGTTGCCCTGGAGCTGCTCTCATTCAGTAATCTCACCTTGTAACCTTCTTTGTACATTGTATAGATGGCAGAAGGAGAGGAGAGCATCGATGACGGATCATTTACAGGGTCGGTAATTGTGACCTCATTAAAATCGGGAACATAGCTCCATACCACCTTCCCGTTGCACCACACCTCATTACCAGGTATTTTAAGGAGATAAGAGTCGCCTTTAACCACAAGTGTACCTTCAATGGTGTCGGTTGAGGCTGAAGCCTTGTCGATGTTCACCACCATCAGATCCATCGATACCGACGGTGCACTCTGAGCAGCGGCTGATACTTTGTCAAGCAGGGTCATTGCTGCAGCATCATTCTGTCCGTTTACGGGAACCATGGATGCCGCAAGAGCCAATAATATAAGAGTCTTTTTAATCATACTAATCCAGTCTGCTCAAAATCTGTTCCAAACTTGTCATATCCATAATCATAACATCTCTTGCTTTGCTTCCTTCAAAGGGTCCTACTATGCCGGCTGCTTCCAGCTGATCAATTATTCTTCCTGCCCGGTTATATCCTATTGACAGTTTCCTTTGAATAAGTGAGGTTGAGCCTTGTTGATGCTGAACGACAAGCCTGGCGGCCTCGTCGAACATCTCATCTCTTTTCTTCAGATCTATTTCCGCTGTACCGGTGCTGCTATCGTCTGCTACTTCAGGCAATGACATCGCCGATGGATAGCCTTGCTGACCCCCGATATAGTCGGTAAGTTCTTCTATCTCGGGTGTGTCAATAAAGGCGCATTGCACCCTTGTTGGCTCACTGCCGCTGCTCACAAGCATATCGCCACGCCCGACCAGTTTGTCGGCTCCCTGAGAGTCCAGAATAGTCCTTGAATCGACAGAGGAGAATACCCTGAAGGCTATACGTGTGGGGAAGTTGGCTTTAATAAATCCGGTGATAATATTTGCAGAAGGACGTTGGGTGGATATTATAAGGTGAATACCAATGGCCCTGGCCAGCTGTGCCAGACGTCCTATCGGACCCTCGATCTCACGTCCGGCGGTCATGATCAGATCGGCAAACTCATCTATTATAAGTACGATATATGGCATATATCTGTGTCCTTTATTCGGATTGAGTTTGCGGGCCATGAATTTCTCATTGTACTCTTTAATAGCCCTCGCCTGAGCGTTCTTAAGCAGTTCAAGACGATTGTCCATCTCCACCGTAAGGGAGTTGAGGGTTTTGATTACCTTCTGTGTATCAGTAATTATAGCATCTTCATCTCCCGGTAGTTTGGCCAGGAAATGACGTTCTATTTTGGTGTAGAGTGGTAACTCAACTCTTTTCGGGTCGATAAGCACAAACTTAAGCTCAGAAGGGTGTTTCTTATAAAGTATCGATGTAATAATTGCATTAAGACCCACCGATTTACCCTGTCCGGTGGCTCCGGCCACCAGTAGGTGAGGCATTCTTGTAAGGTCAACAATAAATGGTTCATTGGTGATTGTACTTCCAAGTGCAAGGGGAATATCGTATTTACTCTCCTGAAAGGCTTTCGAGGCAATGAGCGACCTCATTGAGACTATCTCAGGTTTCTTGTTAGGAACCTCAATACCTACTGTTCCTCTTCCTGGTATTGGTGCAATTATCCTGATCCCAAGGGCTGACAGGTTCAGTGCTATATCGTTCTCCAGCGATTTGATCCTGGCAAGACTTACACCTCTTTCGGGAACAACCTCATAAAGTGTAACGGTAGGACCTACCGTGGCAGAGATATGTCTGATGGCAATTTTATGGTCACCGAGTGTCTTTATAATATTCTCCTTATTAGCCATTACCTCAGAGGTATCCAGCGATCCGGCCGACTTATAGTCCTTAAGGATTGAGATAGGAGGGATCTTGTATCTGGGGAGATCAAGTTTAGGATCATAATTGACCCTGAGGCTCTCCAGTTCACTGTCGCTTAGTATTTCGCCGCCATCTGCCTTTACAACGTCCATTGGTATGTCGTCATCTTCAACAGGAACTTCGTGTTGCGGATGGGAGAGGTCCTTTATTATCGAGCCTCCGGTAACCGTTTTGATTGTCTCTGATTCAAAATCAAAATCCTTGTCTTCCTCCATAGGATTAATGATCGGGAAATCGGGCTTACACATCGTCAGCTTTTTCGTCGACCTGATCATCATCTATCTGCTGTTTCTGCAGCGAAAGCTTCACTCCCTTTATCCTCTCCTTTACCAAAGGAGGGGAGTTTAAAAAATGAAGGAGTGAACCGGAGAGCAAAGATCATATATGCCACAGTCACTATAAAGAGCAGTATCCCGTTGCCTGCCTTGCCAAGAAAGGCGTTGAGCCATCGCGAGACAAAGTATCCGTGAGTACCTCCCGGTCCTGCTCCCAGATAACCATTGGCATCGCTGAAGATATATCCCAGCAGGATGGAAAGGAGTATAACACCCATGGCCAGTTTGGCAGTGAGTGACAGTAATCTGATCTTTCTCAGGTTGAGAAGGTATAGTCCCAAAGCCCCTACCATGGCCGGTATCATCAATGAGGCAAGTCCGAAACCTTTGTTTACCAGTATATAGGCCAGCCATGCACCGCTTTTGCCGGACCAGTTCTTAACTGTCACATCCGATCCTGAAACTACCTGACCGGGATCAAGGCTCTGATCTGACTTCCACCAGATAAGGTAGGCAATAATGGCAACAAGAAGATATAGTGCGAATCCGGTGAGAAGTAGTCCTATAACGAATTTAACCCTTTCATCATTTCCTGAATCAGGACCTTTCGGTTTTGCCGGACCCTTACCGGGAATATTTGCTTTTTCCTTTTTCATAGGAGGGAGGAAGGTGTTTTATAAAAAGTAGGGGCAGCCTGGCTGCATTACATTAATTATTGGTGAAATAAGAATCAAAGGTAGTAATTTTAGCAGGATTGAGCAGCAACAGGAGTTGAAACTATAGTCTGATAAGACTGGTAATAATTTTGTCCATATCATCCTTGGAGATACGCTTGTATTTATCCTTCCTTTCGAAGGTGGACAAAGGAATTTCCTTTTCATAAACACCTTCAATCTGAAATTGCATTTCTGTATCTCCAATGACATAGAAGAAGCTCATCAGCACGCCTCCGATCTCATTGAATGGGTTCAGGAGGTTAGGCTGGTCAATTTTTATCTCATCGGTATACCAGATCTCATATCTCTTATCCTTAATGCCATTGATGGTAACGGATGCATTCTTGCAGTTGTAACCCGATATCTCCCTTGTTTTGTCGGTATGGATGATCACCAGACTGTCCATAAGAGAGAAACCGGGAAATGATTCTCCGGGTGTCCCTGCGTAGAAATACTTTGCACCGAATATTGTAACGTAGGCATCATAAACCTCATTGGCGGGATTGGAAACGGTTGAGAAACCTGTATTGCCTATTGGAGCACTGATTTCAAATGCAATCTTGTTATCACGAAAAAGAACTACCAGAGTACGGGGCATAAGATCCTTTGGAATCGATCCTGTAGTACCTTCGTAATCTATAGAATAGTGGATTTCCCCCTGAGTAATGTTCTTGACGTTTTCATTTCTGCAACTGCTCAATACAAATACCAGTACAGAAATGATGGCAAGATATTTAATGCTACTCACCTCTTCTCCCATTTATTGAATTACGTAAAAATATAAAATATTTTCCACCTATTTCTATATGCTCCCAAATATGAGGTTATTTTTGTGACAACCTGTATTCCGATTCAAATTATATGAGAAAATTCCGGTTTTTGTATCGGGGTTTTTTTTAGCTTTGCCATTCCTGTAAAACAGTAAAAACAAGTTATAAATATAGTAGTATGAATAAACTAGCCGTCGTAGCCCTTGGTGGAAATGCATTGTTGCGTGGTGACCAGATAGGTACAATTGAGGAGCAGGAAGAGAACACCACCCAGACCCTCGAAAATCTTGTCTATCTTATAAGGGAGGGATATGATATTGTCATCTCGCATGGCAATGGTCCTCAGGTTGGCAACATCCTTATGAGGAATGATGCCGGCGAGCAGCTCTATAATATAGCTCAGATGCCACTTGATATCTGTGTCGCCGATTCTCAGGGTGGAATAGGTTACATGATAGAGAGAATGCTCAGGAATGTTTTAACAAAGCATGGCATAAAGAAGAATGTGATAGGCCTTGTAACTCAGGTAGTTGTTGATAAGGACGATCCTGCTTTTACAGACCCGCAGAAGAGAGTAGGTAAGGTTTATAATGCTGAAGAGGCTAAAAAGCTTACAGAATCGAAGGGCTGGATCTTTAAGGAGGAAGTTAAAACTGAGGGAGGGTTCAGACGTGTTGTTCCGTCGCCTAAACCAATAGGTGTGATGAATGAAGTAATAATACGCGATCTGGCACGCGCCGGTAACATTGTTATTGCCTGTGGCGGTGGCGGGGTGCCTGTATATTTTGATGAAAACAATAACGTTCGTCCCTCTGAAGCGGTAATTGATAAGGATCTTGCCTCTTCCCTTCTGGGAACACTTATCGGAGCAGATGAGTTTTATATTCTTACAGATGTGCCCTTTGTCTATATCAACTATAAAAAGCCCGACCAGAAGGCAATGGAATTCCTTAACTATGCCGACACTGTTCGCTATATGGAAGAGGGGCAATTCAGCAAAGGGAGTATGGCTCCCAAGGTTGATGCCTGCTTGAAGTTCATAAAGAATGGAGGAAAGAAAAGCGTTATTACTGAGGCTTTTAAGCTGGAAGACAGAAGGTACGGAACGCGGATAACAATGGAATACGAAAATAAATAAATATTACAGCAATGGGATACAATTTGAGAAACAGAAGTTTTTTAAAACTTCTTGATTTTGAGCCTCAGGAGATCAGATTCCTTCTCGATCTGGCAATAAACCTTAAGAAGGCAAAATATTCAGGCACAGAGCAACAGATGCTCAGAGGCAAGAATATAGCACTTATTTTTGAAAAAGACTCAACACGTACAAGATGCGCCTTCGAGGTGGCAGCATTCGATCAGGGTGCTCATGTTACATACCTTGGACCCAGCGGTTCACAGATCGGTAACAAAGAATCGATGAAGGATACAGCGCGCGTACTGGGTCGTATGTATGACGGTATCGAATACAGAGGATATGGTCAGGCAATAGTGGAAGAGCTGGCAAAATATGCAGGTGTGCCGGTGTGGAATGGTTTGACCAATGAATTTCACCCGACACAGATTCTGGCCGATGTTATGACGATGATGGAACATTGCGATAAGCCATTGAATCAGATATCATTCTGCTATCTGGGGGATGCACGCAACAACATGGGTAACTCCCTTCTTGTAGGAGCCGCAAAACTTGGTATGGATTTCAGAGCAGCAGCACCAAAAGAGGTGCAGCCTTCAAAGGAGCTGGTTGACCAGTGCCGTGAGATCGCTAAGGAAACAGGAGCAAGGATAACCATCACCGACGATGCAGCTGAAGCCGTTAAGGGTGTAGACTTCCTTTATACCGATGTTTGGGTGTCGATGGGTGAGCCGGAGAGTGTCTGGGAAGAGAGGATAAAGCTTCTTAAACCATACCAGGTAAATAAGGAACTGGTTGAAAAGACAGGTAACCCCAAAGTGAAATTCCTGCACTGCCTCCCGGCCTTCCATAACAGGGAGACTAAGATAGGAGAACAGATATTTAATAAATACGGACTCAACGGTATGGAGGTTACTGACGATGTATTCGAGTCGGAACGTTCAATTGTCTTCGATGAAGCTGAAAACAGGATGCATACCATCAAAGCTGTAATGGTTGCTACTCTGGGAAGCTGATATTGGTCGTTTAAATATAATGATGTGGGTGTCTCAGATGTTATCTCACACGTCATTGCTGTAGATGTTAGATATTTCGTAGACAAATTTATGTTTTGTTTTGTTCGGCTCAGGCTCCAGCCTGAGTCGGACTATGATCACAGGCTCCAGCCTTTTCGAGCTTTTTCACACACTTCACTTTTCAGGCAGAGCCTCCGGAGGAGCTCCGAACGGGTGATCTGAAGAAGATACAGGACCATTTTTTTAAGTGATTAGCTGCTTCACGAATGCCCACGTTATTACGAATGAGGCAGCCAGTTTCAATCCTACCCCTGTAAGGAAGCCCAGCAAGCTCCCTATTCCGGCCTTCATGGCATAGTTAACATCATTACCATAGATCATCTCGCCGATAAAGGCTCCTGCAAAGGGACCGATAATTATTCCGGGAGGACCAAAAAACAATCCTATAATAAGACCGATCATTGCTCCACGGGTACCGTATTTGCTGCCCCCGAACTTTTTGGTTCCCCATACCGGAACAATATAGTCCAGAACGGTTGCCACAATAGCTATGGTGCCCAGAATAATAAGTGTGTTGGGTGTGTAATCGGCATATTTGGAAAAGTGGAGCAGTAGCAGTCCTCCAAAGCTAAGAGGTGGTCCCGGCAGAACGGGCAGGAAACAACCAATAATACCCAGAAGAATTAGAAGTATCCCTCCGGTAAGAAGTAAAATATCAGCAACCATCAGTTATTAATCAACCAAGATCTTCAAAATCAACATTGGTGAATTCCTCTTTCACCAGTTCCGGTTCCGGATTAATGTCGGCACTGTCGGGAAATGCCTTAAGTTCCCCCGATTCCTGCCCGGCAGCTATATAGTCTATAGCTTCCCTCAGTCCCTCCGCAAACTTCTCGAAATCTTCCTTGTAGAGGAAGATCTTGTGCTTCTCATAGAAGAATTTTCCCTCCTTACCGACTCTCTTTTTGCTTTCAGTAATTGTTAGGTAGTAATCCTCCTTCCTTGTGGCCTTTACATCGAAAAAATAGGTTCTTTTCCCGGCTCTGACGATTTTGGTAAAAATCTCCTCTTTGGACATTCTGTCATCGTTCCCGGCCATATCCTCAGGCCTTCCTGCTTCATCAATCACCATTAGTATGTTGTGTTAGGTTGTGTTGGTTATCCAAATGTAGAAATTATTTTTTCATTTCAAAACTTAAACCGGTTCATTGACTGATAATTGGGTTTTTTGCCGGTTGAGTTTTGATTGATGTTCAAAATGAGTATTTTTGCATGAAATTTTTCAGGTTCTTTAGAATGGTAAGCAGGAGAATACTACGTATCAAAGCACTTTTAGCATTATATGCGTATAACAGAAGAGGTGACGGCGATATAGTTAAAGCAGAGAAGGAGTTATTGTTCAGCATAGGCAAAACTTACGATCTTTATCACTATTTGTTGTTGCTGATACTCGAGATATCGGATATCGCACATGAGAAGATTGAGTTCGCTCTTCAGAAAAAGATGCCCTCATTTGAGGATCTGAATCCCCGAAAAAGATTTATTGACAATGTCGTTATTGAGAAACTCCGTGAGAATAAACAACTCAGGAAGTACCTTGATGAGAGTAAGATAACATGGTCGAATTATAAGGATATCCCCCGTTCTCTTTATAGCAATATGTTAACCATGCCGGAATATGAGGCTTACATTAACGGGGAGGATAAGGGCTTTAACAGCGACAGGAGTTTTGTGATCGCAATGGTTAGAAACCTTTTCATGGTAAACGAAGATCTTGCATCCAATCTGGAAGAACAGAGTATCTATTGGAACGATGACCTCTCTTTTGTAGGTGCAATGATCGAAAAGACCATTAAAAAGATCAGTCCCGCTTCGGGTCCTGATCAACCGCTTATGCCACTCTTTTCCAACAAGGAAGATGAAACCTTTGTTAAAGATCTTATAAGAAAGGCAATAATAAACTTTGATACTACGGCTGAACTGGTCGATAAGAATACCACTAACTGGGAGATTGAGAGAATAGCTCTTATGGACAGGCTGGTTATGCAGCTGGCAATAAGTGAGATAATGGCTTTTGAGGAGATACCTGTAAAAGTATCACTGAATGAATACATAGATATTTCGAAGTATTACTGTACTTCAAAAAGCAATACATTTGTAAATGGAATTCTCGACAAGGTGGTGAAAGTCCTTTCCGAGGAATCATTAATGAAAAAAGTCGGCAGAGGGCTGATAGATGAAAGTATATCGCAATCTGCTGAAAATGCAAAGAAGGTTAAAAAATGAAAGTAAAGAGCGGTATTATTCTGATTGTAATACTTTCTCTCTTCCAGGGATGCGGTTCATCAACCCCAAAACAGGAGGAAGGGATAGTATCGGGCGAGGCTGTATTAACATTTGAAAACCTTGAGCATCATCTTGGTGTCTTAAAGGCAGGAGAGAAAGCAGGTTGTTTTTTCAAATATACCAATACAGGAACCGGGCCTCTCGTAATTACAGCTGCAGCAACATCCTGCGGGTGCACTGTACCACGCTACGATAAGAAACCACTTGAGCCGGGTGATTCCGGTAGCCTGGAGGTGATCTTCGATAGCTCGGGAAGAGAGGGTTTTCAGACTAAAACCATTACCGTTATGTCAAATGCCTCAGTGCCGGTAATTGTCCTTAAACTAACCGCTGAAGTGAGCAATTAATTCTTAAATAATCACATAAATAACTAAAAATGAACACATTTCTCTACATGTTTTTAATGGGTCCGGCACCAGAGGGACAGAATCCTTTGATGAGTTTCTTACCACTTATCCTGGTATTCGTGGTTTTCTACTTCTTCATGATCAGACCTCAGGTTAAAAAGCAAAAGGAACTTTCCACATACAGAAATACTCTTAATAAAGGAGATAAGATAATTACTACAGGAGGTGTATACGGAAAGGTTGTCGAAGTAAAAGATAACGTTGTAGTTATCGATGTAGGTGGCGATATTAAACTTAAAGTTGATAAAAGCGCTATCCTCAAAGACTCTTCCGGTTTGGAACAAAAGTAGAACGCATATCAGGGGATGAAAAAGACATTTCAGGAATATTCCGGTAAAATGAGGGCGGGACTGAAGTCCTTCCCCGACAGGGAGATTTTTGTCTTTGCCTTTTTTGTCCTTCTGGCTTTTGTGTTCTGGTATCTTAACAGCCTGAGCAAGGAGGTAGATACATCTATAAGATACCCGGTACGATATATTAACCTGCCCGCCGACAGAATGCTTGTGGAGGCACCTCCTGAGAGATTGGTGTTGAATGTTTCTGGTCCGGGTTATGCCATTTTGAAGGTTAAGTTGTCGGGTAGCAGAGCTCCTGTTGTTGTCGATCTGTCGAAGATAGGTTACAAGCGGTTGGGAACGGGCACCAGATTGAGAAACTATATCCTCTCCGATAACCTTTCCGCTCTGGTGGAGAAGCAGCTCAGAACAGAATTCAAGGTTACTTCAATTGAACCCGATACTATCTTCTTTACATTCGACAGGATAGTGACACGCAAGGTGCCTGTGGTGGCCGATATTGAGGTTACTCCCGCCAGACAGTACATGGTATATGGCTCCATAAGGATCATACCCGATAGTATAGATATCTCGGGCCCCAGGCCTGTGATAGACACTATCGAGTTTGTCAAAACAAAAAAACAGAGGTACAACAATCTTACTCAGACAACCAGGAGGAGCATTCTTTTGGACCTGGGAAAGGGTTACGTGGTTGAGAGCCGGCGAGTACAGATTGAAATACCAATAGAGCAATTTACTGAAGCTACATTCGAGGTGAAAGTAAAGACAATAAATGTGCCCGATTCTGTAAACCTGGTACTTTTCCCGGATAGGATAACCGTTAAATGTCTTGTCTCGAAGAGCGACTACAAGCGTCTTGACGAATTGAATCTTGAAGCTTTTGTGGACATTTCAGGTGTTGATCTCAGACAGAGTAGTAAGTTAAATGTAAAGATTGGCCCTGTACCACCATATATAACCTCCCTGAAATTCGGTCCGGAAAATATTGACTTTATTATTGAGAAGAGAGATGATCTATAAAGTCGGTATTACAGGGGGGATAGGAAGTGGTAAAACAACTGTCTGTAAACTTTTTCAGGTTCTGGGCGCACCTGTCTTTTATGCCGATCAGGAAGCCTCTCTCATAATGGAACATCATGCCGATGTGATAAGTGGTATTAACACTATTGCCGGTCAGGAGGTCTATACCGATGGAGTACTTAACAGACCGCTTCTGGCCAGACTGATTTTTAACAATAAGGAGAAACTGGCCGCTGTCAATTCTCTGGTGCATCCGGTTGTTTTTCAGCGTTTTCAGGACTGGGCCGGAGAACAGAATTACCCCTATGTTATTATGGAGGCTGCGATCTTGCTCGAGAGCGGTGCCGCCAGTCATATGGATCTGATAATTACCGTTATCGCTCCTGTGGAAGAGCGGATCGCACGAGTGATGGGAAGAAGTAACATAACACGGCAGGAAGTTGAACAAAGGATAAGAAACCAGATGAATGATGACGAAAGGATAAAGGTATCGGGAAAAGTGCTGATGAATAGCGATTCCGATATGGTTATTCCTGAAGTGCTTAAAATTCACAGGGAAATTCTTGAAAGCATAAAATAGATTTATGGCAAAATTTTCAAAATGGATAGGAGGCGGGCTGGGATTCGTGGTTGGCGGACCAATTGGAGGGTTGCTCGGATTTGTACTGGGTTCAGTAATTGATAATGCTACTGTGATTGTAGGATCACCGGGTGCCCCGAATCCTACTACACCGGGAGCTTTCGGTGTTAGTCTTGTTGTTCTGATAGCTGCAGTTATGAAGGCCGATGGCAAGGTTGTAAAGGATGAACTGGACTATGTGAAACGTTTCTTTGTTAGTCAGTTTGGAGAGGAGTCTGCTAAAGAGGCACTGGTTATGCTGCGCGACCTGCTAAAGAAAGATATTCCTGTAAGAGATGTATGTCAGCAGATAGCAACCAATATGGACTATGCATCAAGATTACAATTGCTCCATATTCTATTTAATGTATCAGCATCTGATAAAAAGATACAGGCATCAGAGATAGCCCTTGTTGAAACCATATCCGGATATCTGAGGATAAGGAGTGCCGACTTTCTCTCAATAAAAAATATGTTCCTTCCCTCTACCGACTGGGCCTATAAAGTGCTTGAGATAGAGAGTTTTGCAGGAATTGATGAGATAAAGAAAGCCTATCGCAAAATGGCTGTTAAGTACCACCCCGATAAGGTATCTCATCTGGGAGAAGAGTACCAGAAAAACGCGGAAGAAAAGTTCAAGAAAGTTAATGAAGCATATGAGGCTTTGAAAAAAGAGAAGAATTTCTCCTGAAAAGATTATTTTTGCTAAATAAAATATAATTAAGAGATGGTATTAAAAGATATCCTGTCAATTTCAGGAGAAGGTGGTTTGTTCAGGTTTGTTGCGCAGGGCAAGAACTCAGTTATTGTTGAACACCTCGAAACAGGAAAGCGTTCCAGTGCTTTCGCGTCAGCCAAGGTAAGCGCCCTGGAGGATATTTCCGTCTTCACGGCGGAAGGAGACAGACAGTTATCGGTACTGTTTGATGCAATCCACGAAAAGCATAAAGGGGAAGCTTGTCCGGTAAAACTCTCCGACAACAAGGCCCTTAAAGCTTATTTTGAGGAGATACTGCCCGAATATGACAGGGAGAGAGTTTATGTCTCCGACATGAAAAAGATACTGTCCTGGTATAACCTCCTGCAAAGACTCGATCTTCTTGTTCCGGGTGAACCGGAAGAAAAAAAGGCGGAAGAGGCCCTCGAAGGAGAGATCGAATCCAAGCCACAACCCAAGCCCAAAGCTAAGCTTAAATCGCCTGCAAAGCCGGGTGTAACCCCTAATCTGAAGCCAAAACCCAAAACCAGAACTCAGGGTAAATAGGTTGTTTTATAATAGTTTTTTGGTATCGTAACATTTCTTAATTTAAGTCTGTCCAAAACAGACTAAAATGAGATATATTATTGTTGCCCTATTATTAACTTCTTTCCAGCTATTGGGACAGAAGACAGTTAACGATACCGATTGGTCATCAAAATTCAAATATCGGAATGCAGGCCCTTCCAGGGGAGGCCGTGTAACAACTGTTACCGGAGTGAGAAAATACCCCTCGCATTTCTATATGGGTGCTACCGGTGGCGGAGTATGGAAAACTACCGACTACGGAAAAAGCTGGTATAATGTTTCTGATGGTTTTTTTGAGACAGGATCGATTGGTTCGATAGCTGTCTTTCAGAAAAACCCCGAGATAGTATACGCAGGAACAGGATCCGACGGTATAAGAAGCAATGTAATTATCGGGAAAGGTATATATCGGTCTGATGATGCCGGTAAAAGCTGGAATTTTATCGGCCTGAAAGATGCAGGTCAGATAGGGGCGGTAGTGATTCATCCTGATAACCCTGATATAGTCTGGGTGGCAGCTATTGGAAACCCCTTTGGTGAAGGAGTGGAACGTGGTCTGTTCAAGACTGTTAACGGTGGTAAAAGCTGGGAAAAAGTTCTGTATATAGGACCTGCAACAGGAGTTTGCGATTTAGAAATAGACCCTGGTAACCCCGATATTGTATATGCCTCTGCATGGAGTGTGTTACGTAAGCCATGGACAATAATTTCAGGATCGGAGAAGGACGGGATATTCAAATCAGAGGATGGAGGAAAAACCTGGAAGAAACTCTCTGGCGGATTGCCGGAGGGACTGGTTGGCAAGAGTGATCTGGCCGTGACACCAGCCAAACCCGGAATGATATATGTGCTTATTGAAGCTCCCGGCGACAAGGCCGGACTTTATGTCTCATCCGATTTCGGAAAATCATTTTCATTCACCGGATCAAATCCATCACTAATTGAAAGACCATTCTACTATACCAACATTGATGTGGATCCGACAAACCCGGATGTAATATGGGTTAATTGTACAGGCGCTTTTAAATCAACCGACAGAGGTAAAACATGGAGAAGGCAATCAACTCCTCATGGTGATAACCATGATATATGGTTCAATCCCGACAACCCTGCAATCATGATCCAGTCAAATGACGGCGGCGCCAATGTGTCGACCGACGGAGGCCAGACATGGTCAACACAGGATAATCAGCCTACAGCCGAATTATACCAGGTGGATGTTGATGATCAGTTCCCATACTGGCTCTACGCCGGACAGCAGGATAACTCAACCATTGCTGTGCCTTCACAGATTACTTACAGCATGCCCGGAGGACCAACTGCATACTGGATAGAGATAGGAGGATGTGAAACAGGACCGGCGGTGCCCAAGCCAGGTAACCACAATATAGTTTATTCCAATTGCAAGGGCCGGTTCGGACGTTACAATAAGCTGACAGGTCAGGAGTGGCAATATAGTGTGGGTGCTGCAAATATGTACGGACATAATCCCATTGATCTGAAATACAGGTTCCAAAGAGTATCACCCATAATTGTTTCAACACATAATCCGGGTGTTGTTTATCATGCTTCTCAGTATCTGCATAAAACAATGGATGAGGGGGTTACATGGGAAACTATCTCCCCCGATCTTACAGCTTTTACACCTGAGACACAGGTAGCCTCTGGCAGTCCCATCACCCGTGATATCACAGGCGAAGAGTTCTACAGTACCATCTATGCTGTTGCCGAATCTGAGATCAAAGAGGGTCTTATCTGGACAGGTTCGAATGATGGCCCCGTATTTGTCACAACCGACGGAGGAAAAGAATGGACAAATGTGACCCCAAAACAAATGCCGGCAGGAGGAAGAGTACAAACAGTAGAGCCTTCTGCCCATAATCCCGCAAAAGCCTATTTTGCGGCTTACAGGTACCTCCTTGATGATTGGAAACCATATGTTTACATGACCAGCGACTATGGTAAAACATGGAAGCTATTGACAGACGGAACGAACGGAATTCCCGCAGATGAACCAGTAAGGGTTATAAGGGAGGATGATACCAGGGAAGGCTTGCTTTTTGCCGGTACTGAAAAAGGTGTTTATGTAAGTTTCAATGATGGTACAAAATGGTTCAGATTCAGTCAGAATCTTCCGGTGGTACCAGTTACCGATATAAAAATAGTAAGAAACGACCTTGTTCTCTCAACTATGGGACGCTCCTTCTGGATAATGGATAACATGGCTTCGCTCAGAGAGTTCGATCCGGAGAAAGTTCCTCAGTCAATGACACTTTTTAACCCGGAGGTTACTGTGCGGCTACGTAATAATTACAAGGCAGAGATCGATTATTTTCTGCCATATCAGCCCGAAAGTCTGACCCTCACTATCCTCGATTCCCATAATAACATTGTGAAGTCATTTAAGGGATCATCGTTAAAATCAGCGGCCACTCCTGCACAAGAGGGAGCATCATTCAGAGGAAGAAGTCAGGTACAGAGCCAGCTGACACTCGATATGGGAATTAACAGGTTTGAATGGGATTTGAGAGCAGAAGGGCCTGTATCATCGAGGAGATCATCAGGACCTGTTGTCCCTCCGGGTAAATATTTTGTCAGACTAAACGATGGCAAGAGCGAGTTGACCGTAATGCTGGATATAGTCCCGGACCCTGCAATTATGGATGATGGGGTTTCGATAACCGATATGGAAGAGCAGTTCAGGATCGCTAATATGGTCGGTGATCTGGTAACCAGAGTAAGAGATCTTGAGCAGGTTGTTGAACAAAACCTGTCGGAGCTCCGGGCCAAGGCAGAAGGAGGACAAAAACTGAAAGCCTCGGAGAAGAAAGTTATGGATAAGCTACAGACTGTCAGTAAGTTGATTGTTACAGAAGATGGTCCCTACACTCAGCCTATGTTATCGGATCAGGTATCATACCTCTACTCCATGGCCCTCTCCAGTGAGCAGAAGACAGGCAAGGAAACAGTGAAGAGATATGAGGAATTGCTGGCTCAGGTATCACAATATGAGGCAGTTGTGGAAGATATTCTAAAAAAGTAGTAAATATTCTGCCTGTTGATTAAAAAAAGTCTATATATTGAACTATATTTGCATCCCAATTAAAATTAGTATTAACCCACAATGACTTTATGACATAGATGAAGGAATTTGTTTTGAGCGACTTACACCCCGGTACAGGGATCGAGGGTTTAAATTTGTCCCAAAAAGGATTCATAGTCGGTAACCGTGTTCCCAAAGACTATTTTATTACTACAGGAATCGGTGAAAGTGACATCACAGTGCACGCAGGTTCATACCATCTCGCATTGAAAGACGCAGGTATAGAGATGGGAAACATTATGACCTATTCTTCAATTCTTCCAGGTATTGCCAGAGAAATTCAGAAACCAGCTAACCTCACACATGGTGAAGTTATGGAATCTATTATGGCCGTTGCCAATGGTAACAGGGGAGAAAGGGTGTCAGCCGGGATTACTTTTGGATGGCTTGTCGACAGAGAGAGCGATAAGCGTTATGGGGGACTGGTATGTGAACATAACGGTAACTACCCGGAAGAAGAGCTTGAGAATCTTCTTAAGGCCAGTATAAACGAGCTTTACCAGAACGGTTTTGAAGAGAGATTCCGTCTGGAAGACATTAGGATGATAAAACAGTCATTTGTGCCCAGAAAGACGTATGGTACTGCCCTCGTGGCCCTCTGCTTTACAAATTACTTTTATCCGATATTAGGAACAATTTGATATATACCCGATGAACTTCGGAGGAGAAGAAGTTGTGTATGGGTTCGACGAGTCTGAGATCGTCATTCTTCCCGTACCTTACGATGCAACAAGTTCATGGCAAAGAGGATCCCAAAAGGGTCCTCATGCTTTATTGGAGGCATCGGTTAACCTTGAATGGTATGACCTGGAAACAGATACCGAAGTTCAGCTCCGGGGGATACATACTCTTCCGCCACTGGTGCTAAGTGATGATCCAGCGCTAATGGTTGAAATGGTTAAGACTAATGTGCTTGACCTTTTAAATGCAGGCAAGTTTCCGGTTACAATAGGAGGGAACCACTCCGTATCCATCGGGGCAATTAAGGCGGCTGCACAATTCTATGGTGAAATATCTGTGCTGCAGCTTGATGCCCATGCAGATATGAGAGAATCTTATCTCGGATCGCCTTTCAATCACGCCTCAGCAATGGCCCGTGCCCGGGAGGTAGCCCATACAGTGCAGGTAGGAATAAGGAGCGTAGCTGCAGAAGAGCTTGAGAATACCATGGCGGGTAATATCTTTCCGGCTCAGGATCTCTACTACCACCCTGAATTGTACAAAGAAGCAGCATCAATACTTAGGCCCAGGGTCTATATTACAATAGATCTGGATGCTTTTGATCCCTCAATTATGCCATCAACAGGTACACCGGAACCAGGGGGACTGCTCTGGTATGAGGTTATTGATTTTTTGAGACTGGTAGCTTCAACCCGCGAAATAGTTGGATTTGATATAGTTGAACTCTTACCTGACGATTCAAATAAAGCACCTGATTTTATGGCGGCGAAGCTTCTCTATAAGCTGCTTACTTATAAATTTCTTTAAAGAGGGTTGTCCTCCTTCTTTGCTTCTTCCCATATTATATTCATCTGCTCAAGATTCATGTCATGAAGCGATAAACCTTGCCTGAGAGTTTTCTCTTCCAGATAGTTGAATCTCTTGACAAACTTGCGGTTAGTCTTCTCAAGTGCTGCTTCCGGATCGATATTGTAAAGTCTGGCTGCGTTGATAATTGAGAAGATGAGATCACCGATCTCCGATTCCAACTCTTTTGTATTACCCTCGGCAACCTCTTTTTTTACTTCGTCCAGCTCTTCTGTTACCTTGTCCCATATTTGCTCCTTCTTGTCCCAGTCGAATCCTACTCCGCGCACCTTCTCCTGTATCCTGTTTGCTTTTACAAGGGCAGGCAGAGAGCCAGGGACTCCCGATAGTACAGGTTTGAAACCATTGTTTTCAGTGATCTTAAGTTTTTCCCAGTTATCGGCCACCTCTCTGGCTGAATTGAGTTCCACGTCTCCAAAAACATGGGGGTGCCTGTAGATAAGCTTTTCATTTATTCCTGCCAGAACATCAGCTATGTCGAATTTGCCCTTTTCATTACCTATTTTGGCATAGAAGACAAGGTGAAGCATAAGGTCACCAAGTTCACCTTTTATCTCATCGTCATCGTTATTGAGAATAGCATCGGCAAGCTCATAAGTCTCTTCTATGGTCAGCTTCCTGAGGGTTTCGTTGGTCTGGCTCATATCCCACGGGCACTTTTCCCTTAAAGTATCCATTATATCGAGTAATCTTGAAAATTCACTCAATCTCCTGTCTTCCATAATTCTGCTAAGCTGATTTTAAAAAAGTTTGTCTTTGGAGTTGGTCTGCTTAACTCCTTCTATTCTGATCGATGATCCTGCACTCAGGTCAAAGAGTTGTGCAATATTACCTCCATTGATAGCTATCTCCAGCAGATCCAGAGAGTTGAAATGTGCTATCAGGTCTCCTACTGGTTCAGAGGAGTAACTGGGACTTATTCGATCGATCCTGTGCTTGTTGTACTGTACAAGGATCTGAAATTTTTTATCACCAAAAACCCTGTGGAAAATATCCCTTGTAATATTTGTTATTGCATTGCCATAGGAATCGATGAAGATAACACTTCCCGAAATTACGCTACTGTCTATTGTTGCCCTTAAAGGCATCTTCTCCACGTATTTGTCAGTAATTTCTCCTATTTCATCTATCTCCTTGCCATTCGCCAGTTGCGAGGCTATCTCTGCGTATTTCGATATCTCATCTGTTCCCTCTTCAACTTTGACAAATGCCATCTTTTCGGGAGGGGCATTGAGGATAAGGCTGAACAAACCGTTGTCTGATCCTATAAAGAAGTGGTCTCTGGCTTTTGCAATTATAATAGAACTCTCCTTTCCGGGATCGGTATGTACGCATATGATGTGGATGGTTCCCGGAGGGTACGATGAGAAAGTGTTTCTCACAACAAAGGCTGCATGCTGAAGGTTGAATGGCGTAAGGGAATGT
The DNA here is from genome assembly GCA_963698535.1 of uncultured Bacteroidales bacterium. Taxonomy (GTDB): domain Bacteria; phylum Bacteroidota; class Bacteroidia; order Bacteroidales; family VadinHA17; genus CAVORD01. The sequence continues at coordinate 199,261 of CAVORD010000001.1, forward strand.
GCATTGTCGATTATTCTTACTTCAGGGCATAGTGTGGAAATAAGCCCTTTAAGCTTACCCTGGTAATAATCGGAAGCGTTCCATTCTGTGGTTAAAGTAATTAGAGACATGCGCTAAAAAAACATAACACAAAGATAAGCTTCTACAGAAAATTAGACTTATTTTGCAGAGAAGGGAGTGTTTTTTTTCAAAATAAACTTTTCTTATTTTTAACAGGCAGTATATCTGAATGATAGAGAGGGTAATAGAAATTGAGGGAATTGAACCCGTTGTAGTTGTTGGAGTCAACAATTCACAAATCGACAAAATACAGAGCCTTTTTCCAAAATTAAAGATCATATCCAGGGGAAATCTGATAAAATGTATGGGGGAGGAAGAAGAGGTGACCCAATTTGTAGAGAAGATGGGCGATCTGATAAACTTTGCCATAAAGTATAACAAGCTTACTGAGGAGGACACAGAGAGCATACTTCTTGATCCTGAGCATAGGGTAAACTCAGTTAGCGGTGATTATGACGGAATACTTGTTTTTGGGACAAGCGGAAAAGGGATCAAGGCGCGAACAGTCAATCAGCTTAAACTGGTAAAGGAATATTCCCTCAACGACCTTCTCATTGCTGAGGGCCCTGCGGGTACGGGTAAAACATACACAGCCATAGCACTGGCGGTGCGGGCACTGAAAAACAAGGAGGTGCGAAGGATAATCTTGTCGCGACCGGCTGTGGAAGCAGGTGAGAGACTTGGATTCCTGCCCGGTGACCTGAGGGAAAAACTTGATCCGTACCTACAGCCCTTATATGATGCCCTTAACGATATGGTGCCTTCGCGTAAACTTGAATCATGGTTTGAAGACGGAACAATACAGATCGTACCCCTTGCATTTATGCGCGGAAGAACACTTGAAAACGCCATGGTTATTCTCGATGAGGCCCAGAATGCGACGATAAATCAGCTAAAAATGTTCCTCACAAGAATGGGTAATAACTCAAAATTCATCGTCACCGGCGATACTACACAGATAGACCTGCCTAAAAGGGGAGATTCGGGATTGTATCAGGCAATTAAATTGCTGGGAGGGATAGAAGGTATATCCATTGTCAGCTTCGACGATAGAGACATAGTAAGGCATAAGCTTGTTAAGAGGATAGTTAAAGCCTACGAAAATGGCGATAATGGTAATGGTAACGGGATATCAGCAGACGAAAGTAAAATAAGTGAATAGCGAATATGGAAAAAGCAATTGTGACAAGCGATTTTAATTTCCCCGGACAAAAAAAGGTCTACAGAGGAAAGGTGAGAGATGTATACTATGTTGGAGATAACCAGCTACTTATGGTTGTCAGTGACAGGATTTCAGCATTCGATGTGGTCCTGCCCCGGGGTATCCCCTATAAGGGTCAGGTACTGAATCAGATAGCCTCTAGATTCCTGGATCTTACAAGCGATATAGTGCCTAACTGGAAAATTGCTACTCCCGATCCAAACGTTACAGTGGGACATATGTGTGAGCCTTATCCTGTAGAGATGATAGTAAGAGGGTACCTTACAGGCAGTTCATGGCGAACATATAAGAGTGGTGAGAGAGCAATTTGTGGTGTGCCTGTACCTGAAGGGATGAAGGAACATCAGAGGTTCCCGGAACCTATCATTACCCCGACTACAAAGGCTGACCAGGGATTGCACGATGAAGATATTTCAGCTGAAGAGATCATTAGGAGCGGACTGGTTTCAGAAGAGGAGTACAGGATGCTGGAGAAATACTCCATGGAGCTGTTTAAGAGGGGTACAGAGATAGCTGCAAAAAATGGTCTGATACTCGTTGACACAAAATATGAGTTCGGCAAAAAGGACGGGAAGATCTATCTCATCGATGAGATACATACACCCGACTCCTCACGCTATTTTTATCTTGAAGGTTATGAGGAGCGCTTTGCAAAGGGAGAGGCCCAGAAACAGCTCTCAAAAGAATTTGTAAGGGAGTGGCTCATGGAAAACGGCTTCCAGGGTAAGGAAGGTCAGACAGTGCCTCCTATGAGCGATGAACTGGTTGAAAGCATCTCCGAGAGATACATTGAACTCTATGAGCGAATAACAGGAGAGTCATTTGTAAGAGCCGATATCGCAGATATCCCCGACAGGATAAGAAGGAATGTTTTAAACTGGCTGGGTTAACATGAAAAAGCAATAAAAAAAAAGGAGAGTGGCATTGGGTTACTCTCCTTTTTTATCTCCTGACTAATCGGTGAAAATAGGGAAATATTCTTTAATGGTTATAAATAAGGAGCATGTTTTAAAAAAATCGCGATTTGAGGGAGAGAGTCATTGTTTACCTCAAAATTTTTGCATAATTGGTACTCTTTTTAAAGACCAAAAATATACCCATCTATGAGAGTAAAGCGAATAACCAAAGAAGGAGCTGGCCAGCCATCCGATGCTGCCGATCTTTCGATGCTCGATCCCCTGATTAAGAAATACAAAGGTGTGAAAGGCAATATGATACCACTGCTTCAGGGAGCACAGGCTATTTATGGTTACATACCCAAAGAGGTGTTTGAAAAACTGGCTTCCGAAACCGGACTTAAGCTAAGTGATATGTACGGTGTAGCAACTTTTTATGCTCAGTTCAGACTTAATCCGGTGGGTAAGCACATAATTAAGGTGTGTCATGGTACCGCTTGCCATGTTCAGGATGCCGACTCAATAAGTATCGCAATAAGGGAATATCTCAAGATCAAGGACGGCGAAACAACACCTGACAAAATCTTTACTCTTGAGTCGGTCGCATGCCTTGGTTGCTGCTCACTTGCACCGGTAATGGCAGTAGGCGATGAGACATTCAGTAAGCTGAATGGCAAGAGCTCGGTCAAGATCATAAGGGATATTAAATTATCAGAAAAGAATTGAATCATAAACCAATGGCAATGACAAAGATAATAGTTGGATTAGGCAGCTGCGGGATCGCAGCAGGAGCCAGTAAGGTTTATGAAACATTCATGAATATTACAGCAGATGGTAAACAGAAGTTCACCCTTGGCAGGACCAGCTGTATTGGAATGTGTTTCAGAGAACCACTGGTGGAAGTAAGTGATGAGACAGGAACATACCTTTATGGAGAGATTGACTCTGCCAGGGCTGAAGAACTGGTTAAAAGGCATGTTAACAATAAGGAGATTATTTCTGAGTGGCTTGTAAAATCTGAAAAGCATGAGACGAGGGACGACTCTTTTTTTAAGGGACAGGTCAAGATAGCTCTGAGGAATTGCGGTTATATCGATCCGGAGAATATAGACGATTATATCTCTCATGAGGGGTATGCTGCGCTCAGGAAAATAGCCGATGAGAAGATGTCGTCGGAAGATATTATTAAGTCGGTACTGGACTCAGGCCTCAGGGGCAGGGGTGGCGGCGGCTTTCCTACAGGATTAAAGTGGAAGCTGAGCTATAACAGCAAATCGGACGATAAGTATATAATCTGTAACGCCGATGAGGGTGACCCGGGAGCCTTTATGGACCGGTCACTGCTTGAGGGAGATCCTCACTCTGTACTGGAAGGAATGATAATAGGAGCTCTGGCGGTAGGAGCCAATCATGGTGTTATCTATTGCAGAGCCGAATATCCGCTGGCTATTAAACGATTGAATATCGCAATCGAACAGGCCCGGGAAAAGGGTCTGCTTGGTGACAATATAGCAGGTATAAAAGGCTTTAGTTTTGACCTTTACGTAAAAGAGGGTGCAGGTGCTTTTGTATGTGGTGAGGAGACAGCATTGATGGCATCCGTGGAGGGTAAAAGAGGTATGCCCTATAAAAAACCTCCATTCCCCTCCGAGTCGGGATTGTGGAAAAAGCCTACCAATATCAATAATGTTGAAACATGGGCTAACATACCCTGGATAATACTCAAAGGTGCTGATAAGTATGCAGCCTACGGCACAGAAAAAAGCAAGGGCACGAAGGTTTTTGCCCTTACCGGCAAGATCAATCGTGGCGGACTGGTTGAAGTACCCATGGGTATACATCTTAAGGAGATCATCTACGACCTGGGAGGCGGGATACCTGATAATAAGAAGTTTAAGGCTGTGCAGATGGGAGGCCCATCGGGTGGCTGTATACCGGCCAGTCTTATTGATACAGTAATTGATTACGATTCCGTAACATCAACCGGTGCCATAATGGGATCGGGTGGTATGGTGGTTATGGACGAGACAACATGTATGGTGAATGTTGCCAAATTCTTTCTCGATTTCACATATAAGGAGTCGTGCGGCAAGTGTACATTCTGCAGGGTTGGTACCAAGAGAATGCTGGAAACACTGGAGCGCATTTGCGACGGTGAGGGTGTGCCGGAAGATATCTCTATTCTTGAAGAGCTGGCCTATCAGATCAAAGACAGTTCCCTGTGCGGACTGGGACAAACGGCTCCAAATCCGGTTCTTACAACACTTAAATACTTCAGACATGAGTATGAGGCTCATATTCACGACAAGAAATGTCCTGCCGGAGTGTGTACCAAACTATTGACTTATAAGGTTATACCTGAGACATGCACCGGCTGCACCGTTTGTGCCAAGAATTGCCCGACAAATGCAATATCGGGAGAGCGGAAACAGATCCATCATATTGATCAGGAACTCTGCATCAAGTGCGGAGAGTGTTTCAACAAATGTAATTTTGAAGCCATTGCAAGGGTCTGACAGGGAAATTAATGCTAAAAGAGACGAAAATGAATGATCTTAAGATAATTCTCAACGGAAAAGAGGTAGAAGCCGGAAAGGGAGAAACAATACTCTCCGTGGCAAAAAGAAATAATATTTCGATCCCCACAATGTGTCACGATCCCCGTCTGGAACCTTACTCATCGTGCTTCGTGTGCGTGGTAGAGGTAGAGGGAATGAGAGGGCTGCAGCCGTCATGCTCCACACCCGTGTCCAATGGTATGACCGTGGTAACCGAAAGCAAGAAGATAAGGGATGCCAGGAAGACAGCTCTCGACTTGTTATTAAGTAACCACTATGCCGATTGTATAGGTCCTTGTAAGCAGACATGCCCTGCAGGTGTAGATGTGCAGGGTTATGTTTCACTTATCGAAAAAGGTTTATACCGCGAGGCTGTATCTCTTATAAAGGATTCTAATCCTCTGCCCGCAATATGCGGACGTGTATGCGTAAGACCATGTGAGGTAGCATGCCGTCGTAATCTCCTGAATGAGGGGACAGGTGTCGGTGTTGATTATATGAAGAGATTTGCTGCCGACAGGGATATGTTCGATCCCAACAGATTTACCCCTATCCTCAAAAGAAAGACAGGGAAAAATGTAGCCGTTATAGGTGCCGGACCGGGAGGGCTTTCAGCTGCTTACTGGTTGCAGGAGAATGGCCATCAGTGTGATATCTATGAGGCCGCCCCAAAACCGGGAGGATGGCTTAGGTACGGGATCCCTGAATACAGACTGCCGAATGCTATCCTCGACAAGGAGGTTGAAGGTATTACAAGTCTGGGAGTAAGGATATTCACCAATAGTATGCTTGGCGGAAATATCAAGTTTGCCGACTTAAACAGTAAGTATGACGCCTTTATCCTGGCGCCGGGATCACAAAAGGGAACAAGACTGGGATGTCCTGGTGATGAAGCGCCTAATGTTTTCCCGGGTATCGACTTCCTGAAACAGATGGAGCTCTCGGGTAAGAGAGCCGACTTCAGAGGGAAAACAGTGGTTGTTGTAGGTGGTGGAAATACTGCAATGGACTGCTGCCGTACAAGTATAAGATGCGGTGCTGAAAAAGTATATGTTGTCTATCGCAGAACCGAAAAGGAGATGCCGGCAAACCCAATTGAGATACATGAGTCTAAACTTGAAGGGGTAGAGTACCTGTTTCTTACCAATCCGACAAAAGTTAATCACGACAAAAACGGTAATGCAGTCGGTCTTAATCTGATAAAGATGGAGCTGGGCGAACCCGATGCTTCAGGCAGAAGGCGACCGGTGGAGGTGCCAGGATCAGAATTTGACCTCAATTGCGATGTAATACTTGCTGCCATTGGTCAGAAGACAGAGCTGAACTTCCTCGATTCGGTCAACAGCGTAACCAAACTGGGCGAGCTGAAACCAAATAAGTGGGGAGACATTGATGTTAACCGCGAAACACTCCAGACTGGTGTGGTAAATATTTTTGCGGCAGGTGATGGTGTAAGCGGACCTGCTACGATTATTGAAGCTATTGCTCAGGCCAAGATAGCAGCAAGAAGCTGCCACCAGTATCTTACAGGTGAAAAGATAGAGCCTGCTCAAAAAATATTCATTAGCAGAAAAGACAACTTCAGGCCTCAGTCCGATGAGGAGTATGTAAGCAGATATGCATCCCAGAAACGTCAGGAGATGCCTGTCCTGGATCCCAAGAAACGATTTAACTTCGAAGAGGTGGAATTGGGTTATACCGACGAAAAGGTTGCCAGGCAGGAAGCCGACAGGTGTCTTGAGTGCGGTTGCGTTGCCTTCTTCGATTGCGATCTGCAGAAATATGCATCTGAGTATGGCGCTGTTCAGGAGAAGTACAAGGGGGAATTTGCTGAATTCAATGTTGACTTCTCACACCCTTTCATTGAACTCGACAGGAACAAGTGTATCCTATGCGGTCGTTGTGTGAGGATATGCAGCGAGGTGGCAGGAGCAAGCGCACTTGGCCTTGTTAACAGAGGTTTTATTACCTATGTCGCTCCAAGTATGGGCAAGTCTTTAACAGAGACCGACTGCGAGCATTGCGGACTTTGCCTCTCTACATGCCCTACGGGTGCACTTACGGAGAACGTTAGGTTCAAGCCCGGACCGGTGGAAGCAACCAGGTTTACCACTATCGACTTTCTGAATTCCGAAGGTTGCTCACTGGAACTGTCGCAAAGAGATGGCTTCTTCCTGAGAGCAGATGGAACCGAAGGCCTGGTAAATACCGACGGTAACATTGGCAGGCATGCTAAATTCGGTTACAACATGCTTAACATGGAAGACAGGATCACTACGCCCATGATGAAAAAGGGTGGTAAAATGGTCCCCGTTTCATTTGAAGAAGCTTATGATCTGATCATAAAAAATCTAAGGTCTGTAGATCCTGATAATAATCTTTTCTTCGCGGGCGCCCGACTGACAAATGAAGAGATATACCTTATCCAGAAATTAGCAAGAGGAGCTGTCAAGACTAATAATGTTGGTTCCTTTCACTTCATGAACAGAGTAGTTGAGTCGGCAGAAGCTACAGATACCAATCTTCTGTTCTCTGACCTGGATAAAAGCACAGCTATATTCCTGGTAAACAGTGATCTGAGAAAAGAGAACCAGTATGTAGGTTTCCTCGTTCATGAGATGAGGATGAAAGGAGCAAAGGTTAACGCTGTAACTTCAGTCGCTTCAGATTCGATGAAAAGGAAGAGTGATATACACACTTTAATAAATGATGATCTCAGCTTTATACTTGCAGTTAACAAGTATATAATAGACAACAAGATGTATAATCAGATGTTTATTACCGATCATTGTGAAGGCTTTGAAGATTACAAGAGGGAGTTGGAAGCATATTCCATGTCGAAGTTATGCAAGAGCGCAGGGGTTACTGAAGATTTTGTTTCAACATGGTCGAAAGATTATGTAAAGGAGATCTCACCGGCACTTATTTATAATGAAGCCAATGTCTCCTGTGCCACAGCCGGCGAACTTCGGAATCTGGTTATAATTACCGGACGTATGGGCAAGACCGGCTCAGGTATTATATGCCTGAGATCCAATAACAACAGTCAGGGTCTCATTGATATGGGAATGGTCTCATCGTCATTTGTCGGTGGTACATCACTTTCGGAAGGCAGCGAAAAGATAAAGGCACTGGGATTATGGAATGGAGGAACATTGCCGGTTGAGGTGAATAATATAGCTCAGATACTCCTGAAAGGGGAGGCAAGGAACCTCTTTATTTTTGGTGAGGATCCTGTTGGAACATCAAATGGTGATGCGTCAAAATGGAAAGCTGCAATTGAAAAGAGCGGGTTTGTTGTCGTTATGGATTACTTCATGACAGAAACAGCCAAGCTGGCAAATATTATTCTGCCTGCCTCTTTTGCCTTTGAAACGGGTGGCAGCTTCACCAATACCCAGAAATTCCTGCAGGGATTTAAGAAAGAGGTGAAAGGACCACTGGAGAAGAATTCACTGGTTCAGCTTAGCGACCTTTTACATGCCTACGGGATGAATGGTATAAGTGACCCCGATGAGATACTTTCTGAGGCACACAGCTTCTTTACTCCACGGGAAAAAGCAAAGTTAATGATAGCTCATCACAAGGCCGGAGGCGACAATTCCCGCTTTGAAAGTGGAGCAGATGCCCTTAAGAACAGATTTGAGGAATTTTTCTGGAACTCTTTTTGATGGTACAAGTCCGGGGTGATGGTGAAAATGTTTAAATTTGCACCGAAAATGGCCACAAAATGACAATCGGAAAAACCAGATCATTACTCATATTATTTTTACTGGCCCTCTATGCAGGGATGAATGCCCAGATCCCGGTGGTTGTGGTCAAGTCAACCGATAAGGTTATCATTGCCGGCAGGCAGTATTATATTCATACTGTTAAAAAGGGAGAGACACTTTATTCGATATCTAAGGCTTATAACGTTAGGGTTGAGGGTCTTACTGCCGATAACCCGGATGTGGTAACAGGGTTAAAGGAAGGGCAGGTCCTTAAGATTCCGATAGTTGAAGTTAGCGAAACACCTGAAGCTATAAGGGATGATTCTCAGTTTCTGTATCACAAAATGCAGAAAGGTGAGACTATATATTCTCTTTCCAGAAAATATGGAGTCGATCAGACAGCGATAGTGAGGGCGAACCCTACGGTGGATATCTTTGATCTTCCGATAAACAGTGTAATTGCGATCCCAAAGATCCAGTTCCGGGCTGAGCAGGAGACATTTAGCCAGCAGGATGACAGCTATATCTATCACAAAGTAAAGAAGGGAGAGACACTGTCGTCAATATCCAGGCTTTATGGTGTGTCGCTGAGGGATATGAAAAATGCAAACAGGTTGCTGCTATTCCCACGGGTAGATGATGTAGTCAGGGTGCCGATCGATAAGAGTAAAATAAAACAAGAGATACTGATCGCCAGAGACACGGCAGCACCTGTGGTTGAGATTATTGTACCTGAAGTTGTTGAGGAGAAGCCGGAAGCGGAAGTGACTGAAGTTGGCCGGCTAAAGGGGACCATCGATGTGGCTCTTCTTTTGCCTTTCTTCACCAAAGAAAACAGTATCAGAAGCTATATCGACTCCTCCGGTGTTGACGCCAGAGGGAAGAAGATAATGAAAACTGTTAACAGGCCCGAAACTTGGGTATATGAGCAGGGACTGGTATTTCTTGAATTCTATCAGGGGATGTTGCTTGCAGTAAAAGAGCTTAACAGGAAAGGGCTTAATATCAACCTTTTTGTTTATGATACAGGAGCCGACCAGGAGACCATCCTGAAATTAATGAACCAGGGAGAGCTCGACAGGATGGATCTGATAATTGGTCCTGTCTTCTCCCAGAGCATTGAGTTGATGGCTCCCTGGGCAAGCCAAAGGGAGATCCCCATGGTTATACCATTCCCTACCAGAACAGCTCCTTATCTGGTTAATAATCCATATGTATTCAGAATACAACCGTCAGTAGAGGCTACTGTGAAATCTATTGCTGAGGCCTCCGGTTCATTCCCGGATAATAACCTGGTACTGATATATTCAGATCTTGCAGCTGGCAGGCCACTCTCTGAACCCTTGAAAAGAGGAATCATTAATGAGTTCAGCTATAATAATGTATTCGAGGATATTAATATCAAAGAGGTTGCTTATCAGAGTACCAATGCCTATTCAACTGACTCAATAAAGAGAATTGAGCAGGCTCTGATACCCGGAAGAAAGAACCTTGTGGTTATCGGGACAGAAGACCCGCCCGTGATGAGCTCGGTAATGGCACGTACACACACTTTGACACGAAACTACCAGATAGAAGTTATAGGTATGCCTGCCCTTAGGTGGCTTGACAATCTGGAGCCAAAATATTACTACGATCTGGAGGCGATAGTAGGTACACCCAACTGGCTGGATTACAGGAGGGACGATGTGAAGTTCTTTATTGAGGATTACCGTAAGACCTTTGGCACAGAACCAACAGATGAACGTAGTTACGCCTTTCAGGGTTATGATATCTCCTATTACTTCATTTCAGGGATTGCCATGAATGGAAGACGGTTTGCACGCAGTGTGGGCGAGCATAATCCCGTTCTGCTCCAGTCGAACTATAAGTTTACCAGAGCAAGTGAAAATGACGGTTATGAGAATACCTACCTCTACCTTATTCAGTATAATAAGGACTATTCAATAACCCCGTTCATCCCTCGCAGATACAAGGGATTTGGTGCTGAGCCACTTTCTAAATAAGCTTTACAATACTTTTCCCTTATCACGGGAATAATTTACCTATGCTGATTGTCTATAGATTATGAACAAAGGTCTGTTATCCACCTTCGCGGATGATGCTCTTGTAAAGGCTACCCTTGATGGTGACCATAGCGCCTTTGGTGAAATTGTGCGACGCTATAAATCGACAGTAGCCAGAACAATTAAAGGGATGCTGGGATCATGCCCGGAAGCTGATGACATAGGTCAGGATACATTCATCAGATTGTACCAGTCGTTAGGTAGTTTCAGGGGGGAGGCGAAGTTGTCGACATATATCCAGAGAATTGCGATCAACCAGACGTTGAATGAGATAAAGAAGAAAAAAAGATTTGTACGTCATTTTGACCTGGACTCGAACGGAGAAGAACGGCAGGTTACTATTCCGGATGATGACATGGAAAGTGAAAGAGACAATGTTGAGGTGGTTGAAAAAGCTCTGGCAATGCTTGAGCCCAAATTCAGAATAGTACTGGTTATGCGTACGATACAGGGATATGATACCAAAGAGACTGCAGAAGCACTTAAGTTGCCGGTAGGCACTGTTCTAAGCAGGTTGTCAAGGGCACAGGCCAAGATGGAAGAGATAATAAAAACCAAGCTATAAGGTTATGAAAGCTATGGAGAATAAGAAAGAATTACTTATGAATTTCCTGGGAGAGCGATCCCCTGAGGAGAGCAAGCTACTGCTCAATGCGGCAGGAGTAGACTTCAATTTTGAGGATGGTTTTGAGAAAAGGGTTCTTGAACGTATTTCTCAACTGAAATATGGAGTTATGAAGGAGAGAGATCTTTTTAAGAGTATCAACACTGTCTTCCTTAGGGTAGCCATTTCAGGTGTTGCTGCTATTCTTCTACTTATATTTTCGATCTTCCTTAGCGGTGAACCTGTTTCATTTCAGTCACTGTTAGGACTAGGCAATAACGTTGATGAAACTGTCTTAACCCTCCTCGCAGGATTTTAAATGTGAACTATGAAAACTAAAGCCATAATACTCGTTTTACTAACCCTCGTCATAGGGTTTTTCCTTGGTATGCTCACATCGGCTACCATAAGGCATCATAGGATGAAATCACTCAGGGTTTACAGTTCTGAGCAACGCTTCAGGGAAGGGTTCTACAGCAGCATAAATCCTACAGATTCCCAGAAGGTTAGCATCGACGCAATATTGAATAAATATGCTGCCGAAAACAGGCTCCTGGTTGTAAATTTCAGGAAAGAGATGGAGGTTATGATGGACTCAATGAAGATGGAAATAGAACCGCTGCTTACAGAGGAACAACTGAAGAACCTACGTGACAGGGAATCTGAAATGAAGGATATGTTCAGAAGATCTGACCGTCCGATGCGAATGGATACAATCATGGGAAAACCACATGGTCCGGGCAGACAAGGCAGAAGCGGCGGTGGCGACTACTCACAAAGGGTTGTCCGCTTCAAATAGCAGATAATCAAGTAGAATTGGTATATCATCACGGTGAATACCGTTTTTTACCAGCAGGTCACTGTCGTGGTAGAAGATGGCAGTAAAAGATTCCTGTGTTATCTCACCGGAAGCCATACTTTGCATATAATACCCTACAGCCTTTTTTCTCTGATCTGATACCAGGGCCAGATGACCCATATTTATCATGTCGTGCGCTGAGAGAGGTGTCGATGATATCCTGTCGTAATACTCCTGCGATTCAGCAAGCTTGCCGGTGGCAAAATAACACCAGGCTATGGGACGTAGCACCTTAACATTCTCAGGATCATTGTAAGCCACACGGAAATAGTGTTTCAGGGCCTTCTCGTAATCACCAAGATCAAGGTAGCAATGGCCTGTAACAAGTGCGGTGTGCATGTTGTCAGGAGCCATATCGCCGGCGATTATCAGATAATCGAGTGCCTCGGCCTGTTTTCCGCTCTTTCTGAGACAATAGGCTATCTTCTTAAGAGTCCACTCTTTTCTTGAGATAAGTTCAGCTCTTTTGTAATAGGAGAGGGCCTCGTCATATTTTTTTAGTCCCTGGTAACAATATCCTATCTTTTCGCACAATTCGCCATCGTCGGGTCTCAGCAAAGCATGTTTGAGAAACAACTCCAGCGCCTCGTCATAGTAGTCCTTGGAGAAGAAATAGTCTGCCAGCCCTGCCTCCGCCTCCTCGGGGCCGCAGGCTATTCTGAAGAATTCAGAGTTGTAGAGATCCAGCTTGCCGGCAAAAAGGTCATCAAACTCCTGCTTGTGGGGTGATAGCTTGTAAAAGCGGTAAAGATCCTGAAGGTACATGGTCATATTGGTTCTGAATACCGACATTGGATCACTTACCCTTTCGTCATATTTCATCTGCTCAAGTCCCTCTAATTCCATCTTGAATACATTCAGCATCATGCTTTTCTGTGAAGCAGGCAGTTGTGTCAGATTGAGAAGCAGAGAATATTTATCGGAATTGCAAATGAATGGTGTCTTGTGCAGGGCTTCTGCCAGATCGTTGGTTCCATCGCTAAGGATCTCATCCCGGAAGATCACATCTACCACTTCGTGATCGGGATAGAAAGGCATAAACCAGTTTGGAATAGACTTGAAAAATTCGAAATGTTTCAGGTGGGTGAAAGCCGACATATATATATCGGCACCTTCCATCTGAAGATTGGTAAGCTCCTCCATCGTCTTGAAAACCTCTTCCGATTCTTCAAACATCTCTCTCCAGTCGGGATTCTTACCCTCCATATTATCGGACGAGACAATATTATCAAGATCCAGTTTCTCCTCTATTCTGGGTTTTAGCTTTGCTACCTGTGGCAGTATTTCATCCTGCAGCTTTTTGCCCAGCCTTTCAGTCTCCCGCGATCGTATGATCTGCAGTACAATCAGTCGGCAATGTTCCCTGAACTGAGGGTTCTCGGCCATTTCATCAACTATCTTACGGATATCAGGATATAGTGGCAGCCTGTCGTCGAACTGATGCAGGACAAGAACAAACCCTGCCAGGGCTCTCTCCATTACCTGTTCCTCTCCCTCAAGATAGATGCTGGCAAGTATCTGCAGCTTCTTCTGGTCCCAAACCCTGAGTGTACTCAACGTTAAGGCACTGACAAAGAGTGATTTCTCATACCAGCTGAACTTGCCCGATTTTCTGATTATACTGGTAAGGCTTATCTCCGCCTCGCCGTAATAGTCGGTAAGCCACAAATGATTGAATATGTTGTTCAGGAGTTTTTTGTGTTCCCGCGCCAGTTTGCTGTCGGGGTTGGGAGTGATCTCACCGGAAAGCTGCAGCCATTCGTCCAGTTCCGTTTTGAACATAAGATCATCGACCGATTCTACAATTGTCCTGCCTGTAAGTCTCTGCTCCCTGTTTATGTCGGCACGAAGTGAATAGGTATTCCATCCTGAATTATATGACAATATGTCCTGTTTTACCCTGTCGGCCAGTTTTAGTATTGACTGCTGCATTTTGGTATAAACCTTATGCTTCTCAGGATCATCAACTCCCTCGATGGTATATTTCAGCATGCTTCTGTATGTTGCGGAAAGATCATGGAGCTCGTCCCTGAAGCCCGCACTGCCTGAGTGCCCAACCAGTTCGTAAAGTATGGAGAGGCTTTGCCTTATCCTCCTGCCGGAGACAAGCTTACAAATCCTTTTATGCTGAAGCATTATTTTTGAAATCTCGATCATGATTCTTTAAATCCTTAAACTTTTAACATCAATTAAGGAAGCAATAATCGAGCCGCACTACAATTTGTCATATATACAATTGAGAACCAGGTTTGCAGAATGCAAATTTTATGGCAACTTTGCTGCCAATGAAGCAGCCGTTATATTCCAAGGATAAAAGTACTCTGATCCCAACCAGTTTGAAGGAGATGAGGAGTCTGGGACTGGAGAGCGTCGACGTTATACTCTTTACCGGCGATGCCTTCATTGACCATCCGTCATTTGGTGCAGCTGTCATTGCCCGTCTTATTGAGAAAGAGGGATATAGTGTGGCAGTAGTGCCTCAGCCTAACTGGAAGGATGATCTGAGGGATTTTAAAAAACTTGGGAGACCAAATCTCTTCTTTGCGGTCACGGCAGGCAATATGGATTCGATGGTTAACCATTATACCGCTGCCAGGCGATTGCGATCGGATGATGCATATACCGCCGGAGGAAAGGCTGGTTTCCGACCCGATTACCCTACTGTAGTATATACAAGAATATTAAAGGAGATATGGCCTGATGTACCGGTCGTTCTGGGAGGGATGGAAGCATCAATGCGACGACTTGCACATTACGATTACTGGAGCGACAAGGTAGAACCTTCTCTTCTCATAACCTCAGGGGCCGATTTGCTTGTTTATGGAATGGCAGAGGAGCCAGTGAAGGAGCTGCTTCGGCTGGTAAGCAAGGGAGTACCTTTCTATTCCCTGCGTAACCTGCCACAAACATCGGTCACGGTGTCATCTGAATCGGATATACCGGTAACCTCAGGTGTGCGAAACGTACTTCTCAACTCCTTTGAGGAGGTTGTAGCAGATAAAAAGAAGTTCGGCGATAATTTTATAACCTTCGAAAAGGAGTCCAACAAAGCGGTGCAGTCGCGACTTATTGAACCTGTGGGCTCACTCTTTGTAGTGGTTAACCCCGCCATTGATCCTTCACATATCGATCCCGACTATACATATGACCTTCCATATACCTATCTGCCTCATCCACGATATAATGGAAAGGGTGCAATCCCGGCCTATGAGATGATAAAGAACTCTGTAAACATCCATCGGGGATGCTTCGGGGGCTGCAGCTTTTGTGCCATTGCTGCACATCAGGGGAAAAGGATCATAAGCCGCTCCGAGGAGAGTGTCATTAAAGAGGTTGAAAAGCTAACTTCCCTGCCGGGGTTCAATGGTGTCATAACCGATCTTGGAGGCCCGTCGGCTAATATGTATAAGATGGAGCCGGTTGATACGAAGATCTGTGAGGCATGTATCAGACCTTCGTGTATCTACCCTTCTGTCTGTAAGAATATTACAACTGATCATGGTCCGATGAACAGGATCTATAAAAAGGTTTCTGACAAGGAGGGAGTAAAAAGAGTATTCATTGGCAGCGGTGTTAGGTATGACCTTCTTCTGAAGGATCATAATAAATCGGCAGGACTTGAAGAGAAGAGATATCTCGAGAACCTTATTACAAGGCATGTCTCCGGAAGACTTAAAGTAGCCCCTGAGCACAGTTCTCCTGACGTCCTGGCTCTCATGAGAAAGCCCGGGTTCGGTCTCTACAGGAAGCTTGTAAAGGAATTCAGTGAGATAACTACCAGGAAAAAGCTGAAATATGAGATAGTACCCTACCTTATATCATCACATCCGGGATGCTCAGAAGCAGAGATGGGACAACTGGCTGTGGATCTTAAGGATATGAATATCAGGGTTGAACAGGTGCAGGATTTCACGCCAACACCAATGACACTCTCAACTACCATATACTATTGCGGGTTTAACCCCTACAATGGGAAAAAGGTCTTCACAGCCAGATCTGTTGACGAGAAAAGAAGACAAAAAGACTATTTCTTCTGGTATAAGCCGGGAATGATTAAGGAGCTGGCAATGAGGCTTAACAGGATAGGGAAGAAAGAACTGGCATCCCGCTTATCCGGAGGGAGTGACAAGAAGCGTCGGTAGCATATTATTCGACAGAAAAAGGCGCCCTTACCGGAACGCCCTTTTCAACATAACCTAAAAACCAGATTTTCAGAGAGATCTTAGCTCTCATATTCCTTTAAAATATTTTTCACGTCATCAGGAGCGACCCTCCCGTAGGTTTTATCGCCGACAAGGACAACAGGAGCAAGACCGCATGCTCCTACACATCTGAGACTGGAGAGCGAAAATTTACCATCAGCAGTTGTTTGTCCCACCTGAAGTTTAAGCTCTTTTTTGAACTCTTCCAGTACCTTCTCAGCACCACGTACGTAGCAGGCTGTTCCCATACATATACTTACCGGGTGCTTACCTTTGGGAGTCATGGTGAAGAAGGAGTAGAATGTAACAACACCATATACCTTGGCCACCGGTACATTCAGTCCGTCGGATACAACCTCCTGAACTTCTGCAGGCAGGTAGCCAAAGTGCTCCTGGCAGGCGTGAAGCACATTAATAAGTTCCTGTGGATCGCGTTTGAACGATTCACAGATCTCCATTATCTTTTCTATATCTTCCTTGCGGAGTTCGATTTTAATGCTCGACATCGCTTTATTGTTTAATATTATTGATCAATTACGGCTTCACATAAATCTTCTTCTTCTTATCGAAG
This sequence comes from uncultured Bacteroidales bacterium, assembly GCA_963698535.1. GTDB lineage: Bacteria > Bacteroidota > Bacteroidia > Bacteroidales > VadinHA17 > CAVORD01. The sequence goes on from CAVORD010000001.1 coordinate 216,012, forward strand.
TAGTGGGTATGAAGCAGCTCATGAGCCTTTTCACTGTTGGGTGTTACCAAGGAATTCACTGTATAACTCCTTGATGAACGGGTTTTCATGCGACTTTCGTATAGGCTTTCCTGCATCCTCAGCATAAATTGCCGTTGCTCTTGCCTTTAGTATCTCGGCATCGCCATGGTGCAGTGGCTGTCCACCGCCACCGATACATCCTCCCGGACAGGCCATTATCTCAATAGCATGGTACCTGGATTTGCCATCCCTTACATCATTAAGCAGCTTCCTGGCATTTCCCAGACCATGAGCTATTCCAATATTTAACTTCAGTCCGTCAAAATCAATAGTGGCCTCTCTCACACCTTCCATTCCCCTTAGTTCAGCGAAATCAACCTTCTGTAGTTTTTTTCCTGTATAGAGTTCATATGCTGTTCTGCAAGCTGCCTCAATAACTCCTCCTGTTGCTCCGAAGATCACCGATGCACCGGTTGATTCACCCAAGGGGTTGTCGAAATCCTGATCCTCAAGGTTCTTCAGATCGATGTTTGCCTGTTTGATAAAGGATGCAAGCTCGCGGGTTGATATTGAGAAATCAACATCAGGATTGCCATTGGTAGAAAACTCTTCTCTCTGGCATTCATATTTTTTAGCAAGACAAGGCATAACCGATACCACTACCATATCCTCCCTTTTCACCCTGATCTTTTCTGCAAAGTAGGTTTTTGCAATTGCTCCGAACATCTGCTGAGGTGATTTGGCTGTTGACGGTACATCCTTCAGATCGGGGAAGTAGACTTCAAAGAAATTGACCCATCCCGGGCAGCACGATGTAAGTATTGGCAGGCGGGCCGATTTGTCGCCTTTCAGGTGCCTTGATATCCTGTCGAGCAGTTCGGTTCCCTCCTCCATAATGGTGAGGTCAGCAGCAAAATCGGTGTCGAAGACATAATCGAATCCCAGCTCCCTGAGAGCAGCGACCATCTTACCCGTAACCGAAGTACCCGGCTTTAGTCCGAACTCTTCCCCCAATGCTGCCCTAACGGCAGGAGCTGTTTGTACGACAACTGTTTTGGAAGGGTCGGCCAGAGCCCTCAGGACATCCGGGGTGTGGTTCTTTTCAGTTAGAGCACCAGTAGGACAAACGGCGACACACTGACCGCAATAGGTACAGGTAGAGTGCTCCAGATTCATCTCAAAAGCCGGCGCCACAACAGCCAGGAATCCCCTGTTAACCGCTGACAATGCTCCCACGGTCTGAACATCATTACACATCATTTCGCACCGGCGGCACATTATACATTTGTCCAGATCGCGAATGATAGAAGGGGAGGTGTCGAGCCGGTAGGTCGACATTTCAGCTATCTCAGCCCCGGGAATTTCTCTGATACCCAGTTTTGTAGCCATATTCTGGAGGTCGCAGGTACCCGATTTGGGACATATAAGGCAATCTTTGGGATGATCGGAGAGTATAAACTCCATTACTGTTCGTCTGGCATTAAGAACACGGGTTGAGTGTGTCCTGATTACCATTCCCTCTTCGCATTTGGTGGCACATGAGGGGGCCAGATTGCGTCTTCCTTCCACCTCCACTACACATATTCTGCAGCCTGCAGGCTTGTTTTCAATGTTCAGACCATGAAGATCCATGTAGCAGAGGGCAGGTATTTCAACACCCAGTTCCTTGGCCGCTTTGTATATTGTTGTCCCCCTGGGAACCTTAAGACTTTTATTGTCGATATTAATTGTTACGCTTTCCATCTTTTTCTTAGTCTGTTACTGGATTATGATAGCGTCGAATTTACACTTCTCCATGCAGGCACCACACTTGATACATATCGATTGATCAATAAGGTGAGCCTCTTTCCTCTCTCCCGCGATCGCATTGACCGGGCATACCCGTGCACAGGCGGTACAGCCAACACAGTTATCAGGAATTATGAGATACTTCATCAGGTCGCGGCACTGACCGGCAGGACAGCTCTTTGACTCGACATGAGCAATATATTCATCCCAGAAGTTATCCATAGTAGAGAGTACAGGGTTCGGAGATGTCTGACCAAGACCGCACAGGGAAGTATCCTTGATAACATAGCTCATATTCCTGAGCCTTTCAAGGTCGTCGATTGTTCCATGACCCTTGCAGATATGCTCCAGAAGTTCATGCAGGCGTTTATTTCCGATACGGCATGGTGAACATTTTCCGCACGACTCTTCGACAGTGAACTCCAGGTAATATTTTGCAACACTTACCATGCAGTCGTCTTCATCCATAACGATCATTCCACCCGATCCCATCATCGATCCTGCAGCAAGAAGATTGTCGAAATCGATGGGGGTGTCGAGGTGTTTCTCTGTCAGGCATCCACCCGATGGTCCTCCTGTCTGAACAGATTTGAATTTCTTACCATCCTTAATGCCTCCGCCTATCTCAAATATCACCTCTCTCAGGGTTGTTCCCATTGGGACCTCTACCAGTCCAACGTTGTTGATCTTACCTGCAAGAGCGAATACCTTGGTTCCTTTCGAGGTTTTGGTACCTATGCTGCTGAACCATTCAGCTCCTTTGAGAAAAATGGGAGGGATGCAGGCAAAAGTCTCCACATTATTAACGTTGGTAGGTTTTCCCCTGAACCCTGATTCAGCCGGGAATGGTGGTTTTACCGTTGGTTCACCACGAAGGCCTTCCATTGAATGAATGAGTGCGGTCTCCTCCCCGCAGACAAAAGCACCGGCACCATACCTTAGCTCTATGTCAAATGAGAAATCTGTTCCCAGGATATTCTTACCCAGCAGCCCATATTCCCTGGCCTGTCCGATGGCCACCTTTAATCTTTTAATTGCCAGAGGATATTCAGCCCTGATATATACAAGACCGGTTTCAGCTCCGATACAGTAGCCGCAAATAGCCATTGATTCGAGGATAGAGTGGGGGTCGCCTTCCAGGATCGATCTGTCCATAAATGCTCCGGGGTCACCCTCGTCGGCGTTGCAGACAACGTATTTTTCGTCAGATTGATTTTTTCTTGCCAGGCTCCACTTAAGACCAGTGGGGAAGCCGCCACCACCACGACCTCTGAGACCACTATCCATAAGAAGCTTAATGGCATCTTCGGGAGTCATCTCCGAAAGAGCCTTGCCCAGGGCCTGATATGCATCGCGGGCAATAGCCTCTTCAATATTCTCAGGATCGATAAATCCACAGTTCCTGAGGGCTATTCTAAGTTGTTTCTTGTAGGTGCTTGTTTTCTTTGTATCGGTTAGTGGTTCACCCGATTCGGCATCTTTAAAAAGGAGCCTGTTAACGGGTCGTCCTTTTATTATATGCTCCTCTACTATCTCTTTTGCATCCTTTGGAGTTACATTGGTGTAGAATGTGTTGTCGGGCATCACCTTTACTACCGGTCCCTTTTCACAGAAGCCAAAACAACCGGTTCTGACAACCTGTACCTCATTTTCAAGTGCATTGGCACTTAACTCAAGCATCAGATTCTCGGAAAGAGTCTCGCTGGCACTGGCCTTGCATCCGGTTCCGGCACAAACGAGGATATGCGATTTGTATCTAGTCATGGTACTTCTTAATCAATTGTTTGATAGTTCTCAGGAATTATTCCCTCAACGAGTTCTCCGTTCTTAATATACTTCTCGATTATCTCATCAGCCCTCTGTATATCAACATACCCGTAAACAACAGGTTCCTGGCCGGGCAGCTTTACCTCTATTGTAGGTTCAGCAAAACAGTAACCCATGTCACCGGTTTGAGTGACAATGGCATTGATGTTTCTCTTTTCCAGCTCTTCCACGAGAAAATGCATTATCTCCCTGGCTCCGGAGGCTATCCCGCTTGTCGCCATCCCTACCTTTACCTGAACTATCCCCTCTGAATTCTCGCCATGCTCCCTGAGTTTTACAATTTTCTGAAGCTCATCCCTGAGCTTTCGAAGGTCATCCAGAGATTTAATCTGATTCATAATATATTGAATTATAACTATTTGATATTTTTAGTCAATCTTCTTAAGAATATTTGACACGGCAAAATTAATAAATAACTGTTATATTATTAACAATGTTAATTAAATAACAATAATTTATTTTAGTTCTAAATAAAATAGGGAAGGCACTGTAAGAGAGAGTGTAAACTGTCTGTTTTTCTGTTTTAAAAAGGATAGAACAGAGGGTTCAAATTCCGTATTATTATGGCATCAAACAGCAATAATATTACCTTTTAGGAGGGTCTTTTTCCCGAACATATTTGAACTCTGACCCATCTTTCCATTTTGGCCATTTATCGGATATCATCACTTCGTATCCTACCTCAAAAGCCAGCACTGCATCCTCGACGATACCTGACATATCCCAGGAGGCAGGGTAGAAGTTGTCGCCGGGGCGATGATAATGGTTAGTGAGATAGGATTCTTCCTTTTCCTGTGCCCATTCCTTACCATTCATACGGCTGTCGCAGTTACCCCGGGCAAACATTGCCGGTACTCCGGCAGCAGCAAACGGGAAATGGTCGGAGCGGAAATACATTCCTGTATGGGCGTTGGGATCGGGCATGATATACCGGTCTTGTCTTTTGGCCGCTATTTGAGCCAGATCGTCGAGATCGCTCTGCCCGTAGCCTGTTATCATAAGATCTTTCATCCTGCCTATTGGAAGCATCATGTCGTTGTTGAAAGCGGCAGCTGTTGCCGATGGTGGAATGGGAGGGTGACTGACATAATATTTTGATCCCAGAAGGCCCTGCTCTTCAGCAGTAGGGAACAGTATAACGACAGAGATCGGGATCCTGTCTCTTATGGCCGAGAATGCTTCTCCTATCTCAAGCGCCCATGCCATACTTGTTCCGTTATCAATGGCTCCGTTGTATATAGAGTCACCTGCTTCTGCTTCTCCAATACCAAAGTGGTCCCAGTGGGCGGTGTAGATAATACATTCGTCAGGTCGTTCATTGCCTCTCAGTATACCACCTACATTAGTTGAGTTGTTGAACTCTACCCTGTTCTTAATAGACAGGTCTATGGTCGCATTCATAGGGAACCCCTTTACGGGTCCTGCGATTGCTAATCTCCTTAGAGAATCAATATCAAGCCGGCATGAGGAAAAAAGTTTCGAGGCTGTTTCTCCGGTGATCCAGCCTGTAAAGCGGCAAAGAGAGGCGTTATTATCTTCGGTCTGCAAAAAGAACCTGGGCGTAATGCTGCTCTTTCTGGGTATATCATATGTATATCCTGCTCCCTCTTTATCGTGAACGATCAGTATCCCTGCTGCACCTTGTCTTGCCGCCTCTTCAAATTTGTATGTCCACCTGCCAAAGAGTGTCATCTCCCTGCCTTTGAAGTTGTTCTTGTCTCCTGTGTAAAGTCCGGGATCGTTGATGAAGACAACCACTGTTTTGCCCTTCACATCGAGCCCTTCATAATCATTCCAGCCATAGTCAGGTGCGACTATCCCGAATCCGGCAAATACAAGCTCGGAAGCTTCGATCGTTGTCAATTCATTTGTTCCGGGACTGGTAATAGCAATCTCGTCGGGTGCCGAAACCGGAATTATCCCGGCAGGTGTATTAAATGAAGGAGATCCAACCACTTCCGATACTATTTGCATCAATGGTACCTGCTGAAACCATGAGTCACCAAACAACGGCTCGAACCCGATCTTATCCAAAGCCTCAGAAAGGTAGTTGATACTTATAGTCTCGCCTTTAGTAAAAGGAGCTCTTCCCATGAACTGATCGGATCCAAGGATGCCGGTATATTCCATCAGCTCTGCCGCCGTAATTGTGCCTGAAGCTTCACTAATTAATTTTCTGTCGTTATTACATGAAACAAGCATTACTATTACGGTAATGGCGGCGGCGAGTCTGGTCAGGTACATAAGTTCTATTTTTTTGGCATTAGTCTGCAGATCTCAATTATAACCTCTACAGCTTTATGCATTGATGAAACAGGTATAAATTCGTAGCGGCCATGGAAATTATGACCACCGGTAAAGATATTGGGGCATGGAAGTCCCATAAATGACAACCGGGCACCATCAGTGCCTCCTCTTATTGGTTTTATTTCAGGGGTCACACCACAATTTCGCATAGCCTCAGCTGCCAGTTCAATTGTATAATAGTGCTTTTCGATAACCTCCTTCATATTTTGATATTGCTCCTTTATCTCAACATTAAACAGGGGTGAGCCATACCTTTTATTCAAAGTATCAGCTGTTCTTAACAACAATCTTTTCCTCTCTTCAAATTTTTCAGCGGAATGGTCACGGATAATAAATGTCATCCTTGTCTCTTCCACATCCCCTGTTATTCCGGTAAGATGAAAGAAACCTTCGTAACCTTCTGTATTCTCAGGCCTTTCGTCGGAGGGGATCAGTGCCAGATATTCTGTTGCCAGATGCATAGAGTTTATCATCAACCCTTTGGCGGTGCCGGGGTGAACATTCCGACCATGGATTGTTACTGTGGCCCCGGCGGCATTGAAATTCTCAAATTCCAGCTCACCAACCGGACCTCCGTCTATTGTGTAAGCAAAAGCGGCACCAAAGAGTCCAACATCAAAGTGGTCGGGCCCTCTTCCTATCTCCTCATCGGGTGTAAAGCAAATACGTATCGTTCCATGTTTTATGGTATCATCACCGATGATTATTTTCATGGCTGCTACGATCTCGGCAACACCCGCCTTATTATCAGCCCCAAGAAGTGTGTGGCCATCGGTTACGATTATAGCATCACCCTTATATTTAAGGAGATGGGGGAAATCTTCAGGAGAGAGGATGTGTCCGGGTGAGTCGTTCAGTTTGATGGCCGTGCCGTCATAATTATCGACGATACGCGGTGTGACATCACGTCCGCTGAGGTCGGGACTGGTGTCGAGGTGAGCAATAAATCCTATAACCGGTACATCCTTATCGGTATTTGAAGGTATGGTAGCCATGAGATAACCTTTTGATGACATTTCTATTTCAGAAAAGCCCGCATCAGACAGTTCTCTCTCCAGATACCTTGCGAATTCTGTCTGTCCCTTCGTTGATGGTGTGGTATTCGACTCCTCATTACTTTGAGTATCGAACCTCACATATCTAAGGAACCGATCTACTACATCGCCATATTTACCTTTATATTCCAACAGGATGTCTTCTTATTGTTAACGTAAAACAACATTACCAAGCAGTGTGCGTCCGCTGGCCCAGTAGCCTCTGAAGTATGGGTTGTCAGTAAGGTAAACAACCTCTCCTTTGCCTATCCTTTCACTGCCTATTACCAGGGAATTCTTTATTTTTTCCCTGAATTTAAAACCTGCGAACCCTGCAACAGGATCATTTTCTGTAATATAACCAATATTATTGCCCGATGCAAGGTACGGGTAACCGGAACTCCTTTTCATAATAAAGAACTCCTTTCCCAGTCCGAATGCATATGGATGTGTCTCATCCAGTTTGACCCTGTAAATGCTGTTGGCAGAACGTTCTGTGATAGAGTATCTCCTCTGATTCTCGTATACCTTCAGAAGTGCAGGGTCGTCTGATTTCACCTTTTTCTCTTCGCTCTTCTCTTCTCCCTTCTTTAGTTCCACAGCCTTACCCAATGAGGTGCTTTTTTCCGAGGCAAATATCCCGACTGAACTCTCAAGTGCAATTAACCGGCCACCCTCTTTAACGTAGGTCATAAGGGTATCCTTGAGCTTTGAGTAGTTTCCTGAAGGCAGGATGATAACATCATATTTGGAGAGATCGACTTCGCTTATATAGTCTGTTCCAAGAGTTGTAACCGGGTATTTAAGTTCCTGCTCGAAAAAATACCACATCTCACCAAAAGATCCCGACGATACACCTTCTCCGCCTACAATGGCAACTACAGGGGGGTGGTTGAGTGGAGAATAGTTCGATCCAAGGTCTTTCCCATCTGAAACAAGTCCTGTATTTGTTTTATCAAGAGTTACCATACAGTTGTTGGCAGCTTCGATAACAGCAGCATCAAATTTCTCTCCCATACGTGCGTTATCTCCTCTTGCAATTATTAGAGTACCTCTTTCGTACTTCTTGTCGCCAAAGGCAAAAGGTTTAAGTGCATAACGCACATTAACTTTTTTATCATAGAGTGCCGCAAGGAGCTTCAGTTCATCAAAGCCGGTAAAATTTGCCAGATAAGCATATGGTTTTACTGTTCCGGCTTCATTCACTTTAAATGGATCGGTATTGTTCATTATGCCGGCCTTGATCTCCTCTTTTGTAGCGTATGACTTAAGGTTGTACACATAGGGTAGTGCCCAGGCTGTAAGATCATAGCTCAACGAGTCGGATGCTGCTGTTTCAGGTTCAAAGAGTACCCTCACCAGGTTACCCTGTGGCTGCGCAGCGGATATAAGTATATCTCCCTTCTCGACGGTAAATTCCCCCTTTTTGTCGGCCAGAAAGTCGAAACCCTCTGTTTTCTTGCCTGTGATCGCGGGAGTTGTCCATTTTATCTGGTTAAGCTCCAGGATATTTTTAAAGGCATCGAGATCTGATTTGCGGTTTGTCCCTTTAACTATTACCGACCGATATTCGAATGATGGTTCTTTTGATGCTTTTTCAAAGTACTTGTTGAACTCTGAAAGAAGGCGACTCTTATTCTTTATTGCTGTATTGACGGTGGCCATGGCACCCATGAAATGTCCATCAATGCGGTGAGCAAGGGTAAGGGTGTCGCCTGTCTCCAGTTCCACCTCTATACCGGCATAATCCACCGCCACCCTGTTCGTAGGTAAAACCTATTGCTCCGTTGAAAGGTAGGCCATGTGTCACCATAGCTGGGGCAAAGAAGGTCGAAGGTCTCCTTCGAAAAATAAAGCCTGTATTTTGCATCAAAGAGACGGGCATTCTCCTCTCCGGTCAATTTAGAGAATTCTCTCTGCCAGGGTGATATAACATCGTGCAAAGGCTCTGCTCCCGGAGGGAAAAAGAATGGAGAATCAGCTCCCATCTCATGAAAATCGGCATGTACGTGTGGCATGAATTTATTATAGAAAGCAATCCTCTGTTTTGTTTCTGCCTGTGTTTGCCAGGTCCAGTCGCGGTTAAGGTCGAATAGATAGTGGTTAGATCTCGCTCCGGGCCATGGTTGATTATGTTCCCGGGAGTCAGGATTTGCAATGGGTAGCAAGTTCCTTGTCATGTTATAATACTGGGTGAACCGCTCCCTTCCATCAGGATTGAGACATGGGTCCAGAACGATGAGTGACGATTCAAGCCATTCCTCAGTGCCCGTATAGGTACCGGTGGCAAGTGTATATAATGTTTTCAGTGATGCTTCGAGTCCTACCGATTCATTGCCATGTACATTGAATGACAACCATATGATGGGGATCTGCTCAGCCTCGGGCTTGCCTGATTTGAGACCGGTCTTGATCAGGTTGGCATCCCTTATCTCTTTTACTTTCTTGAGGTTTTCCGGGGAGGAGATCAGGCAAACGCCCAAAATTCTTCCCTCGTAGGTTGTGCCATACGTCTCAAAGGTGACATTGGGTGAAACCTCTGCTACATATCTGCAGTAATCCATTGCCCTGTCGAGGTAGGTAAACCTGGTTCCTTGTTTATAACCCAGAAACTGTTCAGGGGTTTTTAACTCTTGTGAAAAACTAATTGTTGTAAGAGCAATTAGAAGTAGAAAGAGAGTGCTTTTTTTCATAATTATAGAATTGGTAATGGCAAATTTAATCAGATTGTCAGATCACTTAATTGGTTTAGATATGTTATTGAAACAGCAATAGTCGAACAAGAGCCTAAATATGGAAGAACGATCCCAGTTTGCGGCCTCTCTTCATCCGGTAATGCATGTAGAAGAGCACCCCTGCAACAGGAATTAGTGCAGCAGCCACTATAAGGGACCATCTGACAGAAACGTGTTGCCCCAGAGCCAGCTTTGTAAACACTTCAATAACAACGCATTGAATGCTTATGGCTGAAAACAGAGAGCCTATTATGTTAAACCCCCGGTCTCTGCTGCTTTTAATAAGAATGAGGATAGCTATTGAGAGCAATGTTGCGGAGAGAACGATTGGAACGGCAAGAGGCAAGAACCAGCTAAGGTTACCGGTGATATAATCGATGACTGCCGTTAGTCCCAGAATGGTAAGGCAGATCATCATTATCATAAGGGCAGGGTGGGATTGCAATTTGAGCAGTGAGGTTACCAGTAGCCAGCCTGTGGAAATGGCGGCAACGGGGTAAAGCGACCAGCTTATCTTTCCATCGCCTGCGAGATCAATGGCGAGAGAGAAAAGTATCATAAGGAAGGCTACAATGGCAGTCATCTCCCACATCTGATTCCTTAGCTCGCTCCTGTGGCTGTTGAGGACCTCCGATGGTAAATTCGAATAGGTTATGAAATGGTGCGCGGTTGCCTCTTCTCCTTTTTCACAAAGAGGGCATGATTTGTATTTATCACTGTACTCCACACCGCATAATTTGCAAACACTCATGGTACTTAATTCTCAGATTAATTTAACACTAATTCCGTTTGCTATAAGATGACCAATCATACCCTTCTCCAATCTCCTGGAGGAAGTCATGCTGGAAAAAGTCATCCTCAGCTTATCGTTAAACCCTACCACACCACATGACACTTTTATTAGTTTTGAAGGTGGAGGAGGGTATACTACAAACCCTTTAACATTGTCGCCCGACTTGCCGGTAAGGTCAATGTTCCCCATATTTGTCATCACTCCGCTGTATTTCCTTGCTCCATGCCGTGCATATGCGATCTTAAGGGCAATATATTTAAGGAACAGTGGCATGACCTTTATTATGGTCATCTTTTCCGACCTTACATTCCTGTTTATGATACGGTTGATGTATTTATTCTGAAGGTGGGTTTTCATGTACTGATGTACATTGGCCAGAACCTCATCAAAGGTGTAAATTCCCAGACGAGTATCTATTTCAGGGGTGACAAAGAGGGAGAAATTCCTCATTGTCCTGCTGTTGTATCTTCCTCTTAGGTTCATTGGCACCTGCACCCTGATTATTTTTCTGCTCTTGTTTATCCCTCTGCTTTTCTCTTCATGGAAGATCTCCTGGAGCGTAAAGAGATACAGCGATGCAAGATATTCTGTTATTGAGACACCCTTGGATTTGGCAAGGTTGTAAAAATCGGTAGTCGGGAATTCAGCTGTTGTGGTCCTTAATCTGGGTTTCGGATTGAGGTCATATGGCATATGCCAGGCAGTGGAGATTATAGGTGATGGTGGTATATCCGGTCTGAAGTTAACATTATAGGAATCTTCTGTCTCTGCTTCAAGATCCAGAGGTGGAAACTCTTCAGGCGGATCGCCATAATATCGGGCCAGAATAAATTTAAGGTATTCGAAGCCACCTCCGCCGTCGGTAAGGATATGCATAAACTCTACTGAGATCCTGTTTTCCCTTACCATTAACCTGAAAAGGGGTTCTCCCTTTTTCCTGGCAGCAAAAGGTGAACAAATGGGACCAATGTCGGGGTGGATCCTTGGCTTACATCCGGTATACTCCAGGAAATACCAGAAAAAACCTCTGGTAAGCGAAAGTCCAAAATAGGGAAAGCGTTTTGAGGCAGCATCCACCGCTGCCATCAGTCTGTCTGCATTAACCTTTTCGGCAAGGATGGCTGTCAACCTGAATACGGTAGTCTGCTCACTGTTCATTACAGGAGGATAAATCTTTGCCGCATTATCGAGTCTTAACCAGTAGTCTTTCCCCAGTGAGTGCATCAATCGTTATTCTTTTGTAAAATTAAGAAACTAAATGAGAATGGATGGTTGTGTTATGCGACAACAATATAAAATAATAGTGTCAAAACAACTATTTTTGTTAATATGCACTTAATTATTCCTGTTACTTAAAATATAACTATAATGAAAAGCCGAATTTTTAGAATTACCGGATTATTAATGCTGTTTCTCCTTCTGCCTGCAAACGGTTATTTGCATGGACAGATGATGATGCGCAGTAATAATCAGCCTACGGTTATAGGCTGGGCCGATGATAACAATTACCTTCTAAGACACAAGACAGAAGCGGGTGATTGGGTAGTAAGCAAAATAAATGCGAAAAACGGCAAGTCCGTTGACCTGAAAGATTACAAGTCTGAGCGTGAAATACTTAATTCCATGCTGCCGCGAGGTTATGGAGTAGGTATGTCGGATGTTGTAAGTCCATCAGCCAATTCTGTAATATTCTCCAAGGAGAATGACCTGTGGTACTTCAATATGTCCGATAAGGCTATGAAGAAGATAACCGATTCGCCTAAAGATGAAGAGGTTAATGTAAGGTACTCACCCGATGGAGGGAAAATTGCCTTTACCCGTAACCGCGACTTATATATCATTGAGCTGGCAACAGGTAAAGAGACCAGGATAACATCCGATGCATCAGGTAAGGTGTACAATGGATGGGCTTCATGGGTATATTTTGAAGAGATACTGGGCAGGGCCAGCAGGTATTCTGCATTCTGGTGGTCGCCCGACAGCAAAAAGATCGCATGGCTTAGATTTGATGATACACCGGTGCCTGATTTTACTCTTGTTCGTCTCGACGAGGAAGATGGAGTCAACGGAACAACCGAAGTAACGCCCTATCCTAAGCCGGGAGATAAGAATCCTCTTGTAAGAATGGGTATAGCCGATGTTACCACAGCAAGTACAGTATGGGTTAAAACCGATGTTAGTGTTGATCAGTACCTGGCATGGCCATCATGGACTCCCGACAGTAAAAACCTGATGATACAGGTGCTGAACAGGGATCAGAACGACATGAGATTTATTCTGGCCGATATCGCTACCGGTGATTTCAGGGAGATATATCGTGAATCCAGGCCTACATGGGTGGATTTCTTCGAGGATATCTATGTACTCAATGACGGCTCAGGATTTATAATAAGAAGCTACAGGAACGACTGGGACAACCTCTATTATCAGGGTTGGGATGGCAATCTTAAAAGCCAGATAACCAATGTTGGATGGAGGGTGACATCTATTGATCGCGTTGACGAGAAGAAAGGTATTGTCTATTTTTACGGAACAGGACCCGAATCAACGGATAACCAATACTTCAGCGCTACACTCGATGGCAAAAAAATAACTCAGCTTACCTCTGCGCCGGGAACACACAATGTTTCATTGTCACCAACAGGTGCCTATGTTATAGATTCATGGTCAAGTATTTCTGTCCCTGCAGCTATTGAACTCTCTGCAGCAGGTGGTAAAATGATGAAGGAGATATTCAGGGAGAATATGCCGGAGTATGACCCTGCTAAACATTCGAAAAGCGAATTGGTCAGAATTGCCACATCGGACGGTCAGTTTATGATGCCTGCGGTTATTACCTACCCTCTGAACTTCAACCCTGCAACAAAATATCCTGTTGTCTTCACTATTTACGGAGGTCCCGATGCAGGGACAGTCAGAAACAGATGGGGCGGTTCCTCACCTTCATGGTATGCCCAGAATAACATTGTAACAATAGCAGTGGACCATCGTGCGTCCGGTCATTTTGGTAAAAAGGGACTCGATTTCATGCACAGGAACCTGGGGGTCTGGGAAATTCTTGACTATGCCGATGCCGTAAAATGGTTAAGGGAGAAGAGTTGGGTCGATGGTTCCAGGATGGGTATCACCGGAAGTTCTTATGGAGGATATATGACATGTCTGGCTCTTACCAAGGGAGCTGAATACTGGACACACGGTAATGCCGGATCAAGTGTTACAGACTGGAAACTGTACGATAATGTTTACACCGAGAGATTCATGGATACACCTGCTGATAATCCTGATGGTTACAAAGCCGGTTCAGTGCTTTCATTTGCATCTGATCTTAAGGGTGAACTGCGGTTTTACCATGGCGACATGGATGACAATGTTCATATGCAGAACAGCATTCAGCTGATCTCCAAATTACAGGATGCAGGTAAATCATTCGAGTTCATGCTTTATCCAAATGGACGTCATGGCTGGGGAGGAGCTAAAAGGGTCCACTCAACAAATGAATCGAATAAGTTCTGGCTAAGAGTCTTTTTTGGTAAATAACTGATAATTAAAATATGAAAAGAGTATTCAGGTTTCTGCCGGTATTATTACTGCTGGTATCGGGGATCGCTGCAGGCCAGACAGATCCCGTAATTGAAAAGATCAAGGAGTTATCGGCAACGGATAACAGGGTTATGGAGCTTGCCGATGTTCTCACCAACAGGTTTGGTGACAGAGTAACTGGCTCCGACGGTTATTACAATGCCTCCATGTGGGCGCTGAATGAAATGCGTTCGTGGGGAATGAAGGCCGAACTTGAGGAGGCAGGAGAGCTGCCTGTTGGTTTTAACAGGGGTCCTTTTAGCGGCGAGATGGTATATCCCAGAACGATGGCTCTTCATTTTTCAACCCCGGCTTATACATCCGGAACAAAAGGTAAGCAAAAGGGACATGTTACTATTGCCCCTGTCTCAGAAGAAGACTTCAATTCAAGAAAAGAGAGTTTTAAGAACTCCTGGGTTCTTATTCCTGGTATTAATGACGGGTGGCCACGTGACCGCGGAGGAGTAAGCAAACTTACAGAGTTAATAACCGGTGCCGGTGCCCTGGGGACAATACAGGAGTCGCAGCTTCCTATCAGGGTGCTGTACGCAAGAGTTGGGTCGTGGGAAGAGCTCCCTAATCTTCCCGATATAAAGCTAAGCAGTGAGCAGTACAAGGAGATCGAAAAAATTGTTAAAGAGGATGGAAAGGTTGAGCTTGAGATCGATATTAGAAACTATTTCAGACCTGGACCGGTAAAGTATCACAATGTAATTGGCTGGATACCAGGTACTGATCTCTCCAATGAGTATGTTGTAATGTCGGGGCATCTCGATGGCCTCTCCGGAGGCACCGGAGCAGTGGACAATGCTTCCGGGGCAACACCGGCAATGGAGGCCGCACGTCTTATTATGGCGGCAGGTGGAAAGCCCAGACGTACAGTCATGGTTCATCTATATGCTGCCGAGGAGTTTGGTCTGCTTGGCTCTAAAAGCTGGGTTAAGAATAACCCTGAAAAACTGGCAGGTATAAGTGCACTCTTTAACCGCGATGGCGGTACCAATTGCATTTCAGGACTGGCTGTTCCCAAGGCAATGATGGAAGATTTTAAAGTCGTTACCAAACCAATAATGAATCTTCACCCGAAGTATCCATTTGAACTTACCGAGCGCACCAGACCAATAAGAAAAGGTGGCAGGGGTGGTACCGATACATGGCCTTTCCTCCAGGAGGATGTACCTGCCTTCGGATTTGCCACAAAAGGGGAGCAGAAGTATTTTACTACATGGCATACTGAGCTTGATACCTACGATCAGCTGATACCTGAATATCAGGAGTACTCAACCATGGTTACTGCAATAATAGTCTATGGAATCGCCAACCTCGATCATAAACTTTCGAGGGATGGTTTCTTTATGGATGAGGGGATCTATGCCGATATTACTACAAACAAGGGAAGGATATCATTGATGCTCGATTATAAGAATGCACCAATGACTGTGGCCAATTTTATCGGACTGGCAGAGGGAACAATAACCAACGCTACATACGATAAAGGGGTGCCTTTCTACAAAGGATCACCATGGCATCGTGTTGTAAAGGGACATGTGATCCAGGGTGGTGCTCCGCTTAAAAATCCGGAAGATCCTGATGACAAGCCTGCTACTGGGTATACTTTCCCCAATGAGATAAACGGCCTCAGTCATGATAAGGCAGGGATGGTAGGAATGGCCAATGCAGGTCCTCATACTAATACCAGTCAATTCTATATTACCCTCGCCAACAGGTCATATCTCGATGGAAATTATACATTATTCGGCTGGGTAGTCGACGGGATGGATATTGTAAACAATATTGAGCAGGGCGATACGATAAGGGATATCTCTATTGTCAGAGCAGGTGCCGAAGCCGGGAAATTCGTTGTTAATGATGATACATTTAAGCAACTGGTTGATAATCAATGGAAAATAGTTCGTGCAAAAGAGAAGGCCAAAACCGAAGCTGATGAAAAGTATATTTCCGCAAACTGGCCTGCACTTACTGCTCTGCCTTCGGGATTAAGATACACAATCCTAAAGCAAGGAAAAGGAGCAGAGGCAGCCACAGGCTCTCAGGTTACCTTCAGCTATAAAGGTTTTCTGACCAACGGCACACAGTTTGTCAGCGGCTCTGAAGGAGGTAAACCCTCATTTGGGAAAAAGCCTTCTGAATACACTCATCGTCTTAGGAGATAAGGGTATCATAAAAGGCCTTGAGGAGGCATTGACAGGCATGAAGGCCGGTGAGACAAAGCTGGTCGTTATACCCTCTGACCTTGCCTATGGACAGGGTAGTTACTATTCCAGGGAGATTGCAGGCCAGAAGAGGCTGGTCATCTCCCCGGGTGAGCCAGTAATACTTGAAATAAAGGTTAACGGTATTAAGTGAAATATAGGGGATTAGGCTGCCGGCTGATTATTTTGGCCGGCAGTTTTATTTTTCTGTCAAACATTATCCTTGTCTGCTTTGTTTATTACCTTTAAAACAAACAAGAGGAATAATATATTTATTGATGATAATTGGAATTCTTAAAGAACCGCAATCAGACAAAAGAGTAGCCTTTCTGCCTCCGGCAGTAAAGAGACTGGTGTCGCTGGGTGTTGAAATAGTTATTGAAAAAGGAGCCGGTGAGGGGGCCTACTCTCCCGACGAGGAGTATCTTGAATCAGGAGCCACCGTTATTTCCGGTCAGGATGTACTTGAAAAGGCCGACATTATTGCGACTGTTAATTTACCCTCCGGTATTCCGGCTGATTCTTTCAGGAAGGGACAAATTCTGATCTCACTGGTCAACCCTGTCGAAAACCGTGATTGGATAGAAAAAGCAAAGGAGCAAGGGCTGACTGTTATTGCTCTCGACCTGCTGCCACGTGTCACCCGTGCACAGGCAATGGATGTGCTTTCATCCATGGCTACTGTTGCCGGATACAGGGCAGCACTTGAGGCAGCACTTCTGTTGCCCAGGTTTATGCCTATGTTCATGTCGGCAGCGGGAACGATAAGACCGGCAAAGGTACTTGTCCTTGGAGCCGGTGTTGCCGGTTTGCAGGTAGTGGCAATGGTAAGAAAGCTGGGAGCTGTTGTTGAGGTCTTTGATGTCCGCTCTTCTGTAAAAGAGGAGGTAATGAGCCTGGGTGGTCGCTTTGTTGAGGTTGAGGGATTTAAGGAGGACAAGGGAGCAGGCGGTTATGCTGTGGAGCAATCGGAAGAGTTCAAGGCGCGTCAGCGAGAGCTGATTCATGAAAGAGCATCCGGCTCTGATATAATAATCACTACGGCTCAGATACCCGGTAAAAAGGCACCAATACTGATAACCAAAAGAACAGTTGAAGCAATGAAGCCCGGATCGGTAATTATCGATCTGGCAGCTTCGAGCGGTGGTAACTGCGAATTGACACCTGAAACAGGTGAACTTCTGCTCAATGGGGTAACCATTGCGGCTCGTTCTTACTACGCTGCCAATATGCCTGTTGATGCTTCGAAGATGTTCGGTAATAATTTCTACAACCTCCTGAAGAGCTATATCAGCGAGGAGGGCCATTTCAATCTGGATATGGACGATGAGATAATCAAGGCTGCCTGTGTAATTCACGATGGCTTGTTCATCAGCGAGAGACTAAAAAAAATGTATAACATATAATAACAGATCTACTTATGTTCGAATTTTTCTATCTGAACAGAGAGGCCATATTTATTGTCCTTCTTTCAATCTTTCTGGGACTTGAACTTATTCATCATGTTCCGGCTATTCTTCATACCCCTCTTATGTCGGGAGCGAATGCCATCCACGGTGTTGTTATTATCGGTGCTATAATTGTAATGGGCCATTCGCAGACCAATACCTCACTGATCCTTGGATTTATTGCAGTATTGCTGGGAACGTTGAACGTTGTCGGTGGCTTTGTTGTGACCGACAGGATGCTGGAGATGTTTAAAAAAAAGAAATAGGTTTTTAAGAAATTAGATGATGAACGAAATATTTGAATTTACAGGGAAGCTCTTTTTTACCAGAGGTGACTCTATTCTGGAAATGATCTACCTGCTCTCGTCGGTCTTTTTTATTTTTGGATTGAGGATGCTCAGCCATCCTGATTCAGCAAGGAGAGGTAATTTTCTTGCTGCATGGGGTATGGGACTGGCAATTGCTGCGACGATAATCTTTCACCGCAGAGATGGTAAGCCGATAGGTAATATCGAGTATATTATGGCTGCCATAGCTCTCGGAACAATAATTGGGTGGATAATAGCCAGAAGAGTTAAGATGACAGCCATGCCTCAACTTGTCTCATTCTTTAACGGAATGGGGGGAGCTGCTGCAGCTCTTATCTCAATAATGGAGTTCCCTCATATACATAAGGAATTAATTGCATCATCAGGTTTTTTCAATGGCTATACCCTTGCAATACTAACCGGCCTTCTAATAGGGTCGGTATCATTCTCAGGCAGTATTATCGCTTTTGGTAAACTAGACGGATGGATAGGTGACCTTCGCTGGAAAGCACTTAAGTTCATTAACCTTTTCATCCTGGCTGTAGCTGTAGCTGTTATCGTATTTATTATGTCAAGCGGATCAACCGATCCGGCCGCGTTAATGCCGGTTCTGTATCTGCTTGCAGGGCTATCGCTCTTTTATGGAATTATGTTTGTCCTTCCCATTGGAGGAGCTGATATGCCGGTGGTAATATCACTGCTGAACTCGTTTACAGGTATCGCGGCGGCAATAGGCGGATTCCTCTACGGTAATCAGGTCATGCTTACAGGCGGTATCCTGGTAGGATCAGCAGGTACCATTCTTACAATATTGATGTGCAAGGCCATGAACAGATCGCTGCTAAATGTTATTGTTGGTGCCTTCGGTGGTGAGAGTGGCGGTGCCGACGGCATTAAGTCAGAGTACGGTCCTGTTACTGAGATCTCTGTTGCCGGTGCAGCTATCCTTTTAAACTACTCCCGTCAGGTGGTCATTGTACCGGGCTATGGGCTGGCAGTAGCACAGGCACAGCATATATGTCATGAGCTTGATAAGCAGCTTGAGGCGCGAGGTGTTGAGGTCAGGTATGCAATTCACCCTGTGGCAGGAAGGATGCCAGGACATATGAATGTTCTTCTTGCTGAGGCCGATGTTCCTTATGAAAAACTGGTAGAGGGCGATGAGATCAACAGTTCAATATCCAACGTCGATGTTTTGGTGGTAATTGGTGCCAATGATGTGGTTAACCCCAGCGCTGAGGATGATCCGGCAAGTCCTATTTATGGAATGCCAATTATTAAGGCAAGGGAAGCCAAAAATATTATCGTACTTAAAAGAGGTATGGGCAAGGGATATGCAGCAATTGAAAACCCCCTGTTCTTCGACCCTAAGACAAGGATGCTCTTTGGCGATGCCAAGGACTCTCTGCAGAAGCTCGTTGCAAAAGTGAAGGATATGTAAAGAGTTCCTGGTACCCGATTCACCTTTTGGTAAGTCCCGTAGCGGTCAGGATTGCTACAATATGATCATTATAATATTTTAACCATTGGATGATGACTAACAAAAAACTCTCTGAAATACGTCTTTTGATGGATCAGGAAGGGCTCGACGCCCTTGTGATACCGGTTAACGACCCCCATATGGGCGAGTATGTACCGGAACACTGGAGGATAATTGAATGGCTTACCGGATTCACCGGATCGGCTGCTACTGTGGTAATTACACCCGATTTTGCCGGTTTGTGGACCGATTCAAGATATTTCATCCAGGGAGAAGAGCAACTTAAGGGATCAGGATTTACCCTTGTTAAGCTGAAGATCGCCCATACACCTGAATTTATAAGCTGGATGGGAAGCAACCTTCCCTCAGGTGCGCGCATAGGATTTGACGGGCGACTTATCTCAACCTATCTTTTCAGAAGGATGAGAGCTGACCTGAAGAGTATCAATCCAACTTTTGATCATACTTCTGATTTTGTTGTCAGGCTGTGGCATGACAGACCACCTCTGCCCGATAAAAAAGCTTTTGATCATGATATAAAATATGCCGGCATAAGCAGAGAGGAGAAAATAGCTCTCGTTAGAAAGAAGATGAAAGAGATAAACACCGACCTTCATCTGCTTACCTCCCCGGAGGATATAATGTGGTTATTGAATATCAGGGGAGGAGATGTTGCTTATTCGCCACTGCTTCAATGTTATGCGCTGATATCAGTTGAAGAGGTCATGCTTTTCGCCGACAAGAAAAAGGTGCCAGACAATCTGAGGCAGGATATGGAAAGGGCAGGTGTAAGGTTATTCCCTTATGACCATATTACAGAGATACTGAAAGCAACTGATAGGAGGGGGACTCTTCTGTTTAATCCGCTGACAACATCGGTTCAATTATTTAAATCTTTTGGGAAAGAGATTACTCTGGTTGAAGATATATCCCTTCCTACGAGGATCAAGTCGGTGAAGAACAGCACTGAGATCGGTTGTGTAAAGAGTGCCATGATAAAAGATGGTGTTGCCCTTACCCGATTCTTTATGTGGCTGGAAAAAACTTATAAAGGTGGTACCGTTACGGAGATATCTGCCTCTGACAAACTGGAGGAGTTCAGGAGTGAACAGGAGGGATTTCTCTCCCCGAGCTTTGGTACCATATCAGCGGTAAATGCCCATGCTGCTCTTCCGCACTATACACCTTCTCCTCAAACCGATGTGGAACTTGAAGAGGGGATATATCTGCTTGATTCGGGTGGCCAGTATCTGGATGGTACTACCGATATTACGCGGACCATCGCTCTTTCGGAGCCGACAAAAATGCAGAAGCATGATTTTACACGTGCCCTGAAGGGTATGATCGGACTAAGTATGGTAAAGTTTCCGCTTGGAACCAAAGGATATCAGGTTGAGGTACTTGCAAGAATGCATCTGTGGGAAGCAGGATTGAACTACGGACATGGTACAGGTCATGGCGTTGGCTTCTGCCTAAATGTTCACGAAGGACCACAGACAATTGGCTCAGCTGCCACTGGCGATCCAAAGGTATTTCTTGAGCCGGGGATGCTGATGTCGGTAGAGCCTGCTGTTTACAGAGACGGTAAGTATGGTTTCCGGACAGAGAATCTTGTCTTTTGTGCAAAAGATTCAGAATCAGATTATGGAACCTTCCTTAAGTTCGACACAGTAACTCTTTGCTATATCGACACTTCCCTTATCGACTTTTCGTTGTTGGATGAAAAGGAGAAGAGATGGCTAAATGATTATCATGGAATTGTTTACAGATTGCTGTCGCCATTCCTTACAAAGGAGGAATGCATATTCCTTGAGAATAAAACGGCTCCTTTGTAGCTAGTCCCAGAGTCTCTTTTTAGTCCCATTGTTGTCGAGGATCAGGAATTTTCTTCCTTTTATCAGCAGTCCCTGCTCAATAATCTGGTCGTTGGCCTTTGGAATATTAACATCGATAACCTTCCTGCTGTAAAAGGAGGTTACATTATCAACCTCTGTATGACCAATGATGAATTTGTCGGCACCATAAAAATCGAGTATTCTGCCCAGAGTAACAGCATCTATAAAATCTCCCCGCCTGCCTTCGTTTACATATCCTCTGTACCATTGTGGTCCCGAACCGCCAAACAGATACTTCCGCAGTTCTGTATTAGTAGTATCTTCCATACCGTTAAGGTATTGCCAGGCCACACTGTTCATCTGGTCCATTCCAATCTGTTTCTCATACATTTCAGGAGAGATACCGGCGTGAACAAAGAGATATCCATTGATCTTGATCATAAGCGGCTTCTGTCTTAGCCATTGGCCCAGCAGAGTGTTTCTGTTGAACAGCTCTGAGTAACTAAGGCCCAGATTGTCGGACAGGGCATAATAGTCGTTCGTGATATACCTGAGGTCTTCATTGAAGATCATTAATTCGTGGTTTCCCAGAACCATATGCACCTTGCCGCCGGCAAGTTCTGCCTGTTTTTCCAGAGAAAATATCATCCATAGGGCTTCGGTTACCCCTGACCCTCTGTCAAAAATATCACCAACGAAGACCAGATGTCCTTTACCCCATGACCAGTTGCCATTGGCATCAATTATTTCATTGGCTCTCAGCAAAGAGTATACTCTGTCGTATTGACCGTGGACATCACCAACGACAAAGATCTTCCTGACCCCTGAATATGTTCTGGAGACAGGAGCAATCTGAGTGTTAAAATCTATATCATTAGGATCAATTACCACCCCGTCGAATGTATCGGGCAGATCACTCACTGCGACCAGCTCTGAACTAAGTGTTGATCGGTTGGTCGCCATCTCATTTTTCAGGGATATAACCTCAATAGTGTCGGCGTTATAAATTCTTATATGAGGTCCCTCCGTCATATCGGGCAACACCTTGTGAAAAGTAACGGCCCCGTTCTCTGTCAACACTTTTCCTATCGCGGGCTTGTTTCTCTTTTTTGCATAATCAAGGGGTGTCCAGCCAATATTATCCTTCTGATTTGGATCTGCTCCCTGTTCAAGCAGAGTTTTTACCAGATCAATATCACCAAGGATTACTGCTTTATGGAGGGTATCGTTTGCCGGGGTAAGGAGATTTATCCCAGGAGTGTTCAGATCATCTTCAATGCTTATAGTATTAGAGTATAGCCCACTATAAGGAGTTGCTAATAGCAGTATAGCAACCGGTAAAATTCTCAAAATATGATGTATCCTGCGTCCCGTCTTGTATAAACTCATTTTTCCCTGCTTAGGTTATTAAAACTATCATTTAGCTCTATAGTTCCCTTAGTGAAACACATAGCCTGTACAGAAAGTTCAAAAAAGCTTCACTTCCCGACCTTCCGCTTCTGCCGTACAGATAAAACAACTCCAATTTATTATTTTTGTTTATATCTTTCGACTTGGTAACTAACAGTTAATTGACAAACTTAAAGATGAAAAGAATTTTTATATATCCAATTTTGATAATTGCAGTTTTAACCTCCTGCATTGAGCGAAAGATGACTCTCGCGGAGCGATTACAGACTCTCCCCGCATCAAAGATCGAATCTGTTTCCGGTGATTCACTATTCAGTGAGATATATGAATTAATGATCATACAACCGGTAGATCACAAAAATCCTGACGGGCCATCATTCTCTCAGCAGGTATTCCTCTCATACGTAGGTCCTGACAAACCCGTTGTTGTTATTACCGAAGGATATGGAGGACGTAACTACAAGAGTGAGCTGGCCGATCTTCTGCAATGCAACCAGATAATTATTGAGCACCGGTATTTTGATGACTCGAGACCTGATTCAATTGATTGGCAGTATCTCACCAGCTGGCAGGCAGCAACTGATCAGCATGCTATAATTGAGTTGTTTAAACCTGTCTTTCACGGTAAGTGGATCACAACTGGAATAAGCAAAGGGGGACAAACGGTGATGTATCACAGCTATTATTATCCGAATGATGTGGATGTAAGAGTACCTTATGTTGGACCGTTGGCCTTCGATACAGAGGATGAAAGAATATACAGTTTTCTTGACAATGTGGGTACTCCGGAGTGCAGGGAGCAAGTGAGAAAATTCCAGGAGATGGTGCTCATTAAGAGGGATGTCTATTTCCCAATGATGATGGAGCTTGCAGCAAAGCAGGGGTGGACTTTTGAAAGGGTAGGCGGACCTGAGGTAGCTTATGAGATGTCGGCTCTTGAATATGACTTTGCATACTGGCAGTGGGGTAACACTCCTTGTGATGAGATACCTCTTAATGGCACGGATGAGGAGGTATTCAGACATTTTTCAAGAATTGGTGATTTCAGCTATTTTTCCGATCAGGGGTTACCCGGTATGGAACCATTCTTTTACCAGGCAATGACAGAACTCGGATACTACGGTTATCGGTTCGACAATTTTAAGGATATGCTCCTTTATGCTAAGGATAATGGCAGCCCGGAGTTTGCTTTTGCCGCTCCCCGTGTTGCACTGCCTCCATTCGACAAGGAACTTAATCTCAAGGTAAAGGATTATATAGAGAGTAAAGCCGATAATTTCATCTTTATATATGGCGAGCAGGATACATGGTCGGCCGCTGCGGTCTCACTCTCAGGCAGGACAAATTCAGTTATGATAGTGAAAAAAGGTGGTGATCACAGGACAAGAATAAGAAACCTGGATGCTGCCGATCGCAAGGTGGTGATGGATAAACTCTCTGAGTGGCTGGAGTTGGAGGTCCATTAATAGCCTGGTGTGGCAGGGGTGTAAAAGTCACTATCTTGCCCATACTTAAGCAGTTGATAATTTCTGATTAAAGAAAAAAATTGTATTTTTGGATAAACTGAGCCTTTGAGAGTGAAGGATGGTTCACTTTTATGGACCCGGCCAACATTTTTAATTAAATTTCACATTCATGAACATTTTTGTTGCAAAACTCAGCTCCAGGACAAAATCTGAAGACCTGGAGGCCCTTTTCAGCCAGTTTGGAGAGGTGACATCTGCAAAGGTCATTGTCGACAGGGATACCGGCTTTTCGAAGCGATATGGATTTGTCGAGATGCCAGACACCGAGGCAGGTATGGAGGCCATTACTAAGTTGAATGATTCAGAATTTGATGGCAGTACTATTGTGGTCAAGGAGTCTGCTCCACGACCTGAAAGACGTGAATTCCGAAGAAGGGATTAATATTAATTAATTGAAGAAGGGCTGTTTTGCAGCCCTTCTTATTTAAACCGATCCAACCATTATGGAGAAAGACCTCTATATCAGATTTGCTCAAATTGATGATCTGGGCGCCATTGATGAGATCTACAATCAGGCAATTGACTCCAGAATATCTACGGCTCACATGGATTATTATTCAAGGGCTGAAAGAGAAAGCTGGTTCTACGACCATTCGGAAGCGAACTATCCGCTTTTTGTTGCGGTCAAAAATTCAAAAGTAGTAGGCTATGGATCGATAGACCCCTATAGAAAGG
This sequence comes from uncultured Bacteroidales bacterium, assembly GCA_963698535.1. GTDB lineage: Bacteria > Bacteroidota > Bacteroidia > Bacteroidales > VadinHA17 > CAVORD01. The sequence continues at coordinate 240,970 of CAVORD010000001.1, forward strand.
GGAGGAGAGCCCTTAACAAAACAGCACTGATAAGTTATTTCGTCGACCGGCGATATCACCGTCACGGCATAGGCCTGGCTCTTGCCGAACACGCCCTTACACTCTGTCCCGACAGAGGGATCAGAAACGTGATAGCCATTATTATGGAACGGAATGTTGCAAGCGTCAATCTTTTGCAGAAGCTTGGATTTGAGAAATGGGCCTATCTGCCTATGGTGGCAGACTACGAAGGTGTGGAGATGGGGCAGATATATATGGGCATCAACCTGCCCGGCAGGTTGTCGATGCCGGATTTCGATACCGCACCACCACAATGAGGAGACCTGCTATTTTGAGGGACCTATGGTCTCTGTCAATCCCCGCGAGTCAACCCAGGGGAACTCAGTGATCCTAAGGCGGGTACTTCCATAAGGTACAAGTTCTATTATCTGAACGGCACCATCTCTCCTCACCGGACTGGCAGGGAGCGGGCCGGCTGAGTTATCTGTAATCTGCCAGGAGGGTATTCGCATTCCCCGTGCCTTTATAATAACAGGGGGATCATCACCAAGAGCTGCATAATCCATTGTCTCCTTGCTATATACCATATCATCCCTGTCACCGAAAGGATGCGTGCCCGGCTTTTTGGTAATGATCTCCATGCCCCTCTCCATATCAGTAGGGTCTATAACCAGAGCATAGTTCCAGTCGGCCAGGGGTGAGATCTCCCAGTCGGTACTGCCCATATAACCAAAGTTGTCATAGTTCAGTTTAACTTCCTTGTACTCCTTGGCTATCCTGAGGGAATAATATAGTGGACCTCTTAACAGGGAAAGAGAGTTCTGATATCTCTTCTCAAATCTGATGCCCATAGGAATGGTCATCTCTACAATATCTCCGTCCGCCCATTTCCTGTTTATCCGGTGGAATGTTCCCGGTACAGCTCCTTCTGATCTGCCGTTTACTTTTATGTCGGCACCCTTTGCCCACGATGGTATTCTTAGCATAAACGGAAAGCGGGAGCTCTTTTCCATTGAAAACTCAAACCTGAAAATGCCATTGAAAGGATAGTCGGTTGTTTCGGTGATGGTTACCTCCTGACCTTTCCCTGTCTTAGCCTTAACAACAGATGGGCCAAGGGCTACTGCCGCCAGTCCGTTATCATTGGTTGCCATCCACATATTCTCAACAAACCTTGGCCATCCCTGGTGCATATTGGCAAGACAGCAGGGGTAGTTAGGCATAAGTCCGTATATGTTTGATTGGTTACGGTTGGTTGACCAGTTCCTTGCTGCATCAGAAACCAATACCTGGTTGGCCTGCTGGTCGTACTGATGTGACCAGAAGTCGGCAGACAGTGTTGCCGGCAGTGCATTGTAGGCAAGCATTTCAAAACGCTCTGCCAGTGCCGGATCGCCCATTATCTCTGTCAGTGTTTCAAGAGAGAACATATATTCGACCACCGAGCAAAGTTCGGTCCCCTGAACAGGATCTTTTCCATTCAGATGCTCATCGCCTGAGAACCTTCCTCCCGCTTGTCCATGATGATGGTCATAATCGCTGATACCTTTATAGACAGCCTCTTTGTATTGCTCGTCACCTGATTGCTGATACCATAATCCCGGATATTTGATGCCCATTGCATTGTTTACGACATGAGCTGTAAGTCCGTCGGCTTTCCAGTTAAGAGGGACTCTCTTTTCAGCCACAGCCGCAGAATCCCACGGGAATGTCTGGTAGTAAGTAAGCCAGTCGAATGAATTCTCCTGTATTGACTTTATTGCGTCGAGAATATGTTGCTGACCTGTTATTCGGTAAAGCCTGTATCCGGTCACTGCAAGTTCCATCGCCCTTACACCCCTCCATGTGTCATCCGGCCAGTCGGGATTGCTATTGGCTATATACCTGAAGTAGTTGCTCAGCAGATCAATTGCTGCTGTGTCGCCCGTGGCCTCGCTAAAGCTTATAAGTACCTTGGATGCGACAGCCAGAGGCCACCTGTCGGTATTCTTTTCCGGACCAAACCAACCTGTATCGCGGGCACTGGAAAGGATGGCACTTACCCATTGTTCAGTCTTCTCGATCAAGACCGGATCTTCCAGAAGAAAGGCCAGAGGAACAAGCCCGTCAAGATAATAGGGTGTTCTCTCCCACGACTCACCGTCACCGCCCTTCCAGGCCGAATTAATCAGGTCGGGCCAGAATTCGTCTAGATGTCCCGTAAGGCCATCGGCTTGTAGCTGCATTTGATCCTTTATCCACCCGTATGGCATAACGGTACCCAGCGGTAGCTTAACAAAACCATTCGTGTTTAGGGGTGCCCTGTTGGAAGGGTAATTTTCATTCATCTTACTGTTCCGGCAACCTGTTATAAGAAGTATAAGAGCCAGAATGATGGAAAGTAATTCTCTTCTCTTCATCGTAAAGGAGTTTTCATAAAATTAGTTCTTTAACGAAGTAACTTTCAAAGTAATCACTCTTATCCGAATTAATTTATATTTTTGAGCCATTCATATTATTATTGGGAGGGATAGACCAAATGATGAATAATCCTGAATCGCTTAATAAAAGAATTGCGGAACTTGAAAGTGAAGTAAAGCGTCTTACCGAAAGCGAGAAGAATTATAAACTTTTAATAAGTACCCATTCCGATTTAATCATAAAACTGGATCCGGAGGGGAGGTATTTGTTTGTAAGCCCTTCTTACTGTAATCTATTTCAACCGGAAAGAAGAGGAGGTACTTGGTACCGGAATAGATTCGGCACTTCCTAATGAAGACTTCCAGAAAGCTATAAAAGCTTTTGAAGAGGTTAAGAATCCTCCTTACAGATCATATTATGAGCATCAGATGGAAACATCTGAAGGTCTTAAATGGTTAGGATGGAATGTAGGTGCAATATTGGACGAGAAAGGCAGTGTAGCATCAGTTGTTGCCAGCGGAAGGGATATAACAGATAAGAAGGTATCCGCAAGGGAGGTAAAGGAGAGCAGACGGATGCTTCAAAGTGTAATGGACCATCTTCCGGGAATGGTTTATCTGGCGCGGAACGATAAGGAGTGGTCACCTGAATTTGTGAGCTATGGCTCGATCAATGTTACCGGTTATACTCCGGATACATTTATTAATAAGGAAGTTGTCTACAGTGATATTATTTTGCCTCAGGACCAGGATCACGTAAGGCGTGAAATGCATGAGGCACTTGAAAAGAGATATCCGTTTGAGCTGAGGTACAGGATTAACAAAGCTGGCGGAACTATAGCAATCGTTAGGGAGGAGGGACATGGTCTTTATGATGATGAGGGAAACCTGATTAAGGTTGAAGGGTATGTCCGTGACGTTACTGTTGAAGAGCAGGCGAAGGAGATGGCCAGTATCAATGAGGAGATGTTCACGAACAGCTTCTTTCTAAGTCCTAATGGCATGGCTCTTATAAGGAGCAGGGATGGTTTGGTAATAAAATGCAACGATACCTTTGCAAGGATCGGCAGACTAACAAGAGAAACGGTTGAGGGAAAGACCACCTTTGAGCTGGGGATATGGGATAATGTTGAAGAGAGGGAATCCTTCTTCAGGGAACTTATGGAGAAGGGTGAGATGATAAATAAGGAGCTCGTTCTGCATCACACTGACGGGACACAGCTTAACCTTATTATATCGGCCCGTAAGATGCTTGTAAATGGTGAGCATTGCCATATTTTATCCTCGATCGATGTAACTGAGAAATACATGCTTCACTCAGAACTGAAGCTGGCAAAAGAGAAGGCCGAGGATAACGACCGTCTAAAGAGTGCTTTCCTTGCAAATATGTCACATGAGATCCGTACTCCCCTGAATGGCATCCTTGGTTTCACTGAACTATTATGCGAGCCTTCGGCGACGTCAGAAAGTATAGAGGAATACAAAACCATCATATCTTCATGCTCCAGACAGCTTCTGAACCTTATCAATGATGTTCTTGATATTTCTAAAATAGAGACCGACAATGTTGAACTTGAAGTGTCTGAATTTCATCTCGCTCCTCTGATAAAGGAGGTAGTGGCACAAAACAAGGTGGTAGCAGCTGAACATGAACTTGACATTAAAACGGAACTACCGTCAAGAGCAGGATCTATTAAGCTGAATACCGACAGGATGAGGCTTCAGCAGATATTGAACAATCTTGTCGGTAATGCCATGAAATTTACCGACAAAGGTGAGGTATCAGTCGGATTCGATATTACACCGGAAAATTGCAGAATATTTGTCAGGGATACAGGTATCGGAATAGCCGAAGGTGAAAAAGAAAAGGTATTTACAAGATTTAATCAGCTGGAACCGGGACTCAAAAGGAGCAGGGATGGTGCCGGACTGGGATTATCAATCGTTAAAGGTCTTGTAGAGCTAATGAGGGGCGATGTTGGATTTGAATCAAAAGTGGGAGAGGGCAGTACGTTCTGGATATCATTGCCTTACAGCGTGGATTCTGTTGATCCTGATAGAAAAATTATATTCTAAACAATTGAAATGAAAGGGAAAGCATTTGTAGTTTTGGCAGTTATTGCCCTGTTAATGGTAGTGTCGACATCTGCATTAAGCGGTCAGGAGAAGGTCCGCATCAAGGCTTCTTTTAGTCAGGCTGTTGTTCCATTTGGTGTATTCACCGATGAACAGGGTGATTTTCTAATTAATAACGATTTTACTTTCTACACCGATCAGGAGTATGGTTTCGGAACTGAAATTGAGGTGCCGTCAAAATTTGATAATCTCTTTTTTATAGCGGGTGCATTTTACCACTATGCAAAAGAAGATGACGCATACACTGATGACATCTACACATCCTATAATCTTATTACCCTGGAAGGAGGCGGTGCCTATGCAGGTATTATGGGCCGACTGGGATGGGACAAGGCAGGATTGGAGACATCGGTTGCCGCGGGATACTACAATTTCGATTATCGGATGATGTTATCATGGACAGTGACAATGCTTGGCGTAAGTGATGTGGAGTTTTTTGCTCACGACCTTTCGGGTGTCGGAACCACAATGAGTCTGGGAGGATATTACTTCTATAAGGGGATAGGTATCCATCCTGCATTCAGGATAATGCATGTTGGGGGCGAGAGGGTCCTGACAATGAAAACTGCCACGGTAGCTCTCTCATATAAATTTTAATTCTGAAGATCAGAAGCCATCAGAAGGTAAAACTCTCACCTGAGTAGGGTATCTCTATATTCTTGAATCCTTCACCTTTCAAATGCTCTCTGTATTTCTCCTGAACCGGCAGTTCGCCATGGACAAGAAACACATTTTGCAATTTTGATTTATCCTGACATGAGATGAAGCTTGTCATCTCGTTATAGTCACCATGACCGGAAAAGGAATCTATCTTCTCGACATCTGCCTCTACATTATATATAACACCGTGAATAGAGACCTTGTCATCTCCCCTCAGAATTCTTGCTCCCAGAGTCGAAGGAGCACAATAACCAACACCTAGTATGGTAGTGGATGATTTAGAGATATTGTTGGCAAGGTGATGTTTTACCCGTCCTGCCTCCATCATACCTGAAGCGCTGATAATAATTGCTGGCTCCTTCATTTCGTTCAGGCTCTTTGACTCTTCAGCCGATCTGACATACCTTAAAGTATTGAAGCCGAAAGGATCGGGGTCTGTTTCCATTACCTCAAGTATCTCCTTGTTGAAACACTCCGGATGGAGCCTGAATATGTTTGTCGCATTCAATGCCAGCGGACTGTCTACAAAAATATTGATGCGTGGCAGCCTGCCTTCATTATAGAGGTTGTTCAATGAATATACGATCTCCTGTGTTCTCCCCACACTGAATGCAGGAATTATCAGTTTACCTTTCTTAATTACGCAGGTTTCTTTAACAATCCTAAGCAGAATTTCATCAGCGTCCTTTCTGGTGGTGTGGAGCCTGTCGCCATAGGTTGATTCTGTAATAAGTATATCAGCCTGCGGAAAAGGTGCTGGTGGCACCAGTATCTTATCAACCGGCCGTCCTATGTCGCCGGTGTAGGCTATTCTTTTCTTTCTTTCACCCACTCCCGTTTCGATGTTTGCCACACCGCTGCCAAGCATATGTCCGGTATGAGTGAACCTGACTGTTGTCTCATCATCGATCCTGAACTTTCTGCCTGAAGGTACTCCTATGAACAGCTCCATGCATGCCACGGCGTCTTCCTTTGTATACAGTGGATCTACAGGCGGCAGGCCCTTTTTGACCCGTCTTTTGTTGAAGTTCTTTGTATCGTGCTCCTGTATAAACCCGGAGTCGGCAAGCATTATGGCACAGAGGTCCCTTGTGGCATTGGAGCAGACCACAGAACCGTTAAATCCATTCTTGTACATATATGGAATAAGTCCGGAATGATCTATATGAGCATGGGTTAGAATAATATGATCGATCGATGCCGGATGGAAGGGCAGATCCCTGTTCATTGCCTCTGTTTCCAGTCCCTTTCCCTGAAATACACCGCAATCAAGTAAAATCCTCTTTCCCTTATCCGTTTCGATCAGGGTTTTGCTTCCTGTTACCTCTCTGGCTGCACCAATAAATGTGATCTTCATAAACTAAAATTTGGTAATATATAAAGGTAACATATTAATATCGCAATAATAAATCATTGTCATATTTCACCGGAAGGGTATTGGAAAAATGTGTAATCGCTTCATTAGCTGTTAATTAAATAACAGAAATCAAATAATTGTATCTCACTGATAATCAAGCGTGATATATATCACATATTGTGTTTTTGTTATATTTGTGTATACTTTTGCCCTATGTTTTTCATGTCGTCCATATCGGTTTATATACTTGCATTCTTTCTGGTGATGTTTCTCGTTATGCTTATCGAGTTCGTATGCCGGGTGAACTGCATTACTGTGACGACCGGCCTGGGAAGGTTCAATATCCAGAACTCAGTAAAACTTCCTGAAAGAGCCTACCATTTAAAGGGATCCTATATTGGATCGGGGACCAGTCTGCGGGCTCCTCCGTCATTTGTTGTTTAGTCATGTAAGGCCCTGAGGGTCTTAAAATCAACTATTTATTTCATTGAATTCCGGTTATTACGGTATTCTAATTTAAACAACAGATGAAAAGTATTATCTCTACCATAATCTTAATATTTAGTTTCATTTTTTCTGTCGCTGCACAACAATCATCTCTTTCGGGTTATGTACGTGACAATAACAGTAACCCTGTCCCTGGTGCCAGTGTGATACTCAATGGTTCAACAGGTGCCGCCACCGACGCATCAGGATATTTTTCCGTTAATAAACTTAAAGCAGGAACTTATGAGGTAATTGTAAGTTTTACCGGATTTGGTTCCTTTACAGATAAGATAACAATAGCCGAAGGAGACAATGACCTTGATTTTCAGATAACCCCTTCGGTAATAGATATAAACCAGGTGGTTGTTACAGCTACCCGTTCCGGAGTACCACTCCGAAAAGTACCCATTCATACTCAGGTAGTTTTTGGAGAGGAGCTGCGTAAAACAGATTCCAAATCGTTGGCCGACGTTCTGACAAACTATTTTCCCGGTATTGACTTCAAAAATGGAATGTCGTATGCAGGCGGCCCACAGATAGTTATGAACGGACTGTCAGCAAAGTATATTCTAATACTTGTTGATGGTGAAAGACTGAGCTCCGGTGATGTAAAGGAGTCGGTCGACTTTAACAGGATCAACACGGAGAATATCGAGAGGGTTGAGATAGTAAGAGGTGCAGCCAGTTCTTTATACGGAACCGATGCTATTGGTGGTGTTATTAACATTATTACAAAAACCTCAGTAGAGGATGCGGAAGGATCATTCGGGATAAGATCTTCTGATTATCAGGAGACACGAATGTCAGGAGATCTGGGACTGAACTTTGGAAAAGTCAGTTCAAGGTCATCTTTTATCTATAATTCAATGGGCGGTTACGACCTCCAGCCGGATGTGGCCGGACTGACGATTGAGCCGACAAAAAGCTTTAACTTCAATCAGAAACTGAGGTACAGTGCCTCAGAAAATTTAAATATTTCCGGTGATCTTTCCATTTTCAACAGGGAGGATGATACTGAGATCCCCGGATCGCTCGATCGTAAGTACGATGATTTTACATGGAAGCTGGGAGCCGACTACAGGTTAGGAACTAAAAGCAGGCTGTCGCTGGCCTGGAATTCCGACAGGTATCGGTCGTACCGGATCGAAGAGACAACAAGGGAGCAGCTAAACCATTATGACAAGACCTTTAACAGTCTTCGTCTTCAGGGGAATGTTAGGTTGTGGGATGCCAATAATCTGGTAGCAGGTGTCGAATATAATGGAGAGGAATTATTCTCAGCCAATACCCTCGATACTGCAAAAAGTGCAAGTGCTGTTATAGGTTTTGTTCAGGATGTATGGGATATACTTCCAAATCTGACATTCGTAGCCGGTGGCAGGGTCACCTCACACAGTGAGTACGGAATGAATACAACATATCAGGCCGCCCTTAACTACCGTCCGGGTAACTTCAGCATCAGGACCTCTTATGGGACAGGTTTCAGGGCTCCAACTCTTAAAGAGCTTTATATGAATTTCAAAATTCCCGGAGCTCCAATAAGAATAATTGGAAATCCTGATCTTGAACCTGAAAAATCAACGTACTACAGTGCTTCGGTTGAGTATACCAATTCAAAGTTCAACAGTTCCGTACTTGTACAGTACAATGAGCTGGAGAGCACTATCACAGAACTATTTATGGGTGGATTCCCGATGATATACCAGTATCAGAATGTAGAAGGTGTAAAAATCCTTAATACCGACCTTCTGATTAACTACCGGATAATACCGCAGCTACTGGTTTCAGGGGGTTATACACTTACACTGCCTGCCGACTCAGCCAGCGAAGCATCGCAAAACAGGGTTGATGCCAGAAAGCATTCAGCAGTCTTTAATATTGAGTATTCGAGAATTACTGGAAAGTACCGTCCGGTTATTTCATTGCAGACCAAATATTACGGAAGCAACACTATTACCTGGACCGATGAGTTGTCAGGGCAGGACAGCGAGGTTGATCTTACAGATTATTTTAATCTTAAGCTTACAACCCTGCATCGTATAAACAATATGTTCACAATCACTCTGGGTATAGATAATGTTCTTGATTTTACCGATCCGACATACTTTAATTCACTTTCGCCGGGTCGAAGATTCTTTGCAGGTGTTCGGTTCGATTTTTAACATCTTGGGGAATGGGGGAATTGCCAGTGGGTAGGATAGGAAATGTGTAATATCCTCCAGTTAAGCGGCCTCGCAATTATGCGGGGCCGCCCTTTTTTCTGCTGTCAGCAAAGATTCTCTTAAACATAAAAAAATATATTTGAAACGGGAGAGATGGAATGGATTATTGATTAATTTTAATTCAATTCCACCGGGGTGACCTGTGAGACGAGCAGGTGGGAGAAACCCTAACTAATCATTTAAATTCTCATTTGTATGAAAAGAAAGTGCCTTACAGCAGCTCTCCTGCTATATGCAGGTCTGTTGTTTTCACAAACCAATGTTAAGATCAATATTGAAAGGAGTGAAAAGATAATCGGTGCAATTGCCAATATTGTGGTTTCCGTCGACGGAGAAGAGATTGGGAAATTAAAAAACGGTGGAAGCCTGACATGGGAAACTGAATGGCCTGCTGATTCACTTCTTTTGATTAAAGTTGTAAGTGGCATAAACAGAAGGGAGATGACCGTTAAGATCCTTGAAAATGAGTGTTTCCTGGAGACAGGACTGGCAGGTGCCGGAATTTTTTTAAATATGAAATCGGGTGTCTCGATTGCAGAGGGTAAGAGCGGCTATTCCGGTGCCAAACTGGGTAAGAAAGATGGGTCCATTTCATATACTGCCGTCACAACACTTGAATCCGATACAATACGAAAGGCCTGGATCGAAAAGGGTGGTAAGATACTGAGCCGCTCTGTCGGACTCGCCGTATCTCTTACCAGCTATAAGGCCGATGGGATTAGTATGAAAGGTGGCGGTTTCTCGGAGAATTATTCAGTGACCTATCTGAATTTTAACGTTCCCAAGCAGGAACCGGGCCGTCAAAAGTGGAACAGTTTTATTTATGGATACGCATATAGCGCTGCCATTTATGCAAATAATACTACTGTCGAAATGCCACCGCTGGAACCTATGACTTTTGAAACGATGTCGATGAGTATGCTGTTATCGATAAACACGGGTTACACTTATGGGATAGGTAAGTTCAAGACTGAAAATAAATGGAAGGGTGTGGCATTTGATTTTACGTACAGGCCTTCCATCGGACTGAATTATTCGGAAGGAGACGGAAATTTTTCATTCAACCCTCTTGGCCTCGGACTCGACATAAATTTCAACTCTTTTTCCTCAAATGCCGCAAAACTGGCCCCAAAGGCACAGTCGAAATTTTCATTCTTCATGTTACCCCCATTAGGAGATAAACCATTTTTTGTAACCTTCGGTTATGGCCTTACCTGGTACAGAAAGCGTTAATCAAATATTTTCTGTTGCGGCGATTTCAAGACCATGGTTGTCATGATTCAATAGCATTGAGTATCTTTGTGCCCTCAATTCTAATGTTAAGATAAATGGGTGCAATTATCAATAATGGAATATTTTCAGAAACAGATGTTCTGGAATCAGTGATACTACATACTCCCGGCAGGGAGGTTGAGAACATGACTCCTGAGAATGCTGAGAGAGCCCTTTATAGCGATATCCTTAATCTTCAGGTGGCACTTGAAGAGTACAATCAGTTTAGCGGGGTACTCCGCAAAGTATGTAAGGTGTACGAGGTAAAGGATCTTCTTACCGATATTCTTAAGATAGAAAGCGTTAGGACCAAACTTATTACAGATGCATGTACACCCTTCATGGATCAGGGTATTTGCCGTTATATGAATGACCTTCCGGTTGAATCACTTGTAGCGCAGATGATAGAAGGTGTACCTATAAGCCGCGATAATCTCACCCGGTTCCTTAGCAACAAGAGATTTTCGATCCCGCCGCTGCATAATTTCTTTTTCACACGCGACTCATCTGTCTCACTTCACGATTCTGTTCTTATTTCGGCTATGGCCAGCAGGGTAAGAGAAAGAGAAGCACGCATTATGGAGGCCATCTTCACCTGGCATCCCGTAATGAAAAGGTCAGTAATTAAACTTAATGGAACAGAAGGAGCAAGGAGTACCTTCGAAGGTGGTGATATTATTGTCGCTTCAGAAAATACAGTTATAGTAGGCTTAGGCTCCAGAACCAATAGCAGAGGGATAGACTTCCTGATAGAGATGTTCCGCCACAGGACAGGCAGATACAATATTCTCGTTCAGGAGCTGCCTGAGGCAGGAGAGTCTTTTATCCATCTCGACATGGTCTTCACATTCCTAAGCAAAGAGGAGTGTATGATCTACCCCCCGGTAATTCTGGATAATAACAGATACCGCACAATTAAGATAACCATCGATAACGGAAAAGTCTCAATATCTGAGGAAAACGGACTTCTCGGTGCTTTGAAGTCTGAAGGAATGGATATGAAACCAGTTTATTGCGGAGGTACCACCGATCCATGGATACAGGAGAGAGAACAGTGGCACAGCGGTACAAATTTCTTCGCCTTTGCACCCGGCAAGGTTATTGGATATGGGAGAAATGTATATACTATTGAGGAGCTTGCCAGGTCGGGCTACGAAATAATTACTGCCGAAGCCGTAGTATCAGGTGAGGTACATCCCGATAATTACAAAAAGTGCGTTGTCACCATCGAGGGATCGGAACTTGCCAGGGGTGGAGGTGGAGCGCGATGCATGACAATGCCTGTCAGTAGAAAATCATAACTTTTTTTCAGACTCCTGCTTGCTATATAAAAATATTATTTAACTTTGAAAAACAAAGTACTATAGTAAATAGAGCAATATGAAAAATAGTGATGACATAAGAATAATAAGGGAGATAATGGAGAAATCGTCCCGGTTTATCTCACTGAGCGGATTGTCCGGAGTAGGAGCCGGCGTGATAGCACTGCTTGGTGCCGGTGCTGCCTGGTTGATCCTTAATGGTTATCTCTTTGTATCGGATGGAATGGAACAGAGTGGATACACTGGGTTTACGGTTATACTGGCGGCCCTTGCACTGATTATTCTGGTCTCTGCGGTATCTGTTGCTTTCTTCTTTTCGTTCCGGAAATCCAAAAAACTTGCCACCCCTTTCTGGACCCCTGTAACAACTATGATGCTGGTCCATCTCTCCGTTCCGCTCGCAGCCGGAGGGCTTTTCTCGATGATCCTTATATATAATGGTATAGTATGGCTGATCCCGCCTGTTATGCTTATATTTTACGGACTGGCACTGGTAAGTGCCGGGAAATATACATTCAGCGAAATTAACCTTCTTGGCCTTTCCGAAGTTGTAACCGGACTTATTGCATGTCTGTTCCCGGGATATGGACTCTGGTTCTGGACCTTTGGATTTGGTGTACTGCATATAGTTTATGGTGTTATAATGCATCTAAGGTACAGGTGATGAAAAATCCTATAGGTAATCTGAATAAACTTTTTGATCACCGCATCAGGCTTGGGATAATGTCGGCATTGGTTGTAAATGAATCAGTCGATTTTATTACTCTGCGTGACCTTTTACAGGTTACCGATGGTAATATTGCGAGCCACCTTAAGACATTGGAGGAAAGTGGCACACTGACAGTAACGAAAGAGTTCGTAGGAAAAAAACCAAAAACCTCATACTCAATAACCGACATGGGACGACAGCTGTTTCATGAGCACCTAAAGGCCCTTGAGAGTATTCTTAATCAGGGACTTGGCATGAAGTGAAGATTGAAGCATATTGATCCCATCCTGGGAGAGCCTGCAGTGACGTTCCGAAGTCACGTGAGTCGTGACGAAGGATGGTAACACCATCGGCAAGGTGGTTAAAAGAATTAAAGAATAAATGTCCAATAAATAATTAAGAGATGAAAATTGAAATTTCAGGTAACGGAAAACTCAACTGGAGCTTTACAGTAAAACTTATCATTCTTGCCTTCATGGCTTTGGTGCTGCTTATACCTCTTGAGATGATAAAGAGTGTGGTTCTTGAGCGACAGGCAAATTCTGAAGCTGTTACTGAGGAGATATCCTCTCAGTGGGGAGGGACCCAGGTAATTACCGGTCCGGTACTCAATATACCGCTGCGTGAAGTAAAGCGGACAAAAGATGGTGAGACGGTCTACTATACCGTTATGCACCTTATGCCTGAATTGAATTCTTCAGCCGGGAATATAAAGAGTCAAAAAAGGAGCTATGGTATTTATGAAACTGTAATTTATACTGCCGATCTGAATTCAAACGGGACTTTCCGTCCCGATCTCATGATTATTCCGGATGGTTTTGAACCACTGTATAAAGAGGCTTATGTAACAGTGGGAATTACCGATAACAGAGGACTTAACGGAGCAGTGGAGTTTTCGGTAAACGACAAATCGCTGACCCCGATACCAGGAACAAAGGACAAGGATATTTCAACAAGTGGGGTGACATTTATGGCGGGAGATATCGATTTCTCAGGATTGAATACTTTCGCCTTAAAATTTAAGATAAATGGTTCTGGAGGACTCTATTTTACTCCAACAGGTAAGGAGACCAATGTAGATATTGAGTCGGATTGGAACTCCCCCGGATTCAAAGGGAATTTTCTTCCCGGGAACAGAGAGATTAATGAAGATGGGTTTAGCGCCACCTGGACTGTTACTGATCTGAACCGCAACTTTCCGCAGTTCTGGACAGGCAATTCGCAAAATATAGAAAACGAGGCCTTTGGAGTAGAGATGATCCTTCCTGTCGATCATTATCTCAAGTCTCACAGGAGCGTCAGGTATGGTGTTCTGTTCATACTTCTTACATTCCTTGCACTGCTGTTTATTGAACTAATGACAGGTGCCAATATTCATCTTTTTCACTATCTTCTGGTTGCTCTCGGACTTGTTCTCTTCTTCTCGATACTTACCTCAGCAAGCGAACATATAGGTTTTGGGCCGGCCTACCTTATCTCGGCCGCGGCTATTACTGGATTGCTGGCGTTCTTCACGGCAAACCTTCTGAAGAGTTTCAGGCACACTGCAATCTTCATATTATTGCTGGTTTTGCTATATACCTTTATATATATACTCCTCAACCTTACAGATTATGCATTCCTGGCAGGGAATATCGGATTATTTATCTCGCTTCTTGCAATAATGTATGCTTCCCTTAAGGTTAGATTTGAATCAAAAGAGGAGCAGGCATGATCTGAAAAGTTTTTAAAATAAGGGCCCTGATTACGACAGGGCCTTTTTTTTAGAACCAAATCCAGGAAAGGTTGTTACTATTATTACTAATTTTGGTTCTCATATTCATTCCCATGTCCGATTCTGTAATAAGTGTTAAAAATGTAAGCAAATCCTTTAAGGAGGTACATGCTGTAAAGGATGTATCGGTTGAGATAGGCAAAGGTGAGTTTGTGGCTTTGCTGGGACCCAACGGAGCGGGCAAGACAACCCTTGTTGAGATGATCGAGGGTATACAGAAGCCTGATAAGGGGTCAATTCTTATTAAGGGACTGCCATGGAAGAATAATTCAAACAAGCTGAACCGTTACCTGGGCATTTCACTTCAGGAAACGTGGTTCATTGAGAAACTGACGCTTTTTGAAACCCTTCGTATGTTCTCCTCCTTCTATGGCTTGGGGCGGGATCGGGCCGAAGAGATAATGGAGATGGTTGATCTTGGCGACAAGCGAAAAGCATACACCAAAAACCTTTCAGGGGGACAGAGACAAAGACTAGCTCTGGGTATTGCACTCCTGAACTCTCCGGAGATATTATTACTAGACGAGCCAACAACCGGTCTTGATCCAAATGCAAGAAGGGAGATATGGCAGATTTTGGAAAAGCTCAAGGCTGAGAAGGAGACATCCCTGATCCTTACAACCCATTATATGGAGGAGGCGCAGTTTCTGTGCGACCGTATTATTATAATCGACAACGGACGCATCCTGGCGAAAGGCACCCTGTCTGACCTGCTCGAAAGATGCGACGCCCGTGAGATCATAGAGTTTTCGGCACCTTTAAAGAGTATGGACAAGGTCCTCTCAATTGATGGTGTAAGGAGTCATAAAGAGAGCAGGGACGGTTCTTCAGTACGACTTGAAGTTGATGATATAACCGTTACATTACCCCTGCTGCTCGATTATTTTAAGAGCATGAATATTCCTGTAGGCAGTCTTGAGTGCCGTAAATCCACGCTTGACGACCTTTTTGTTTCAATGACCGGAAGACATCTTTCTGACAAATGAAAAACCACCCCTTCATACAACTCACGATTTCACATCTTAAGGAGTTCTTTCGCGAACCCGGAGCCGTTTTCTGGTCCTTCGGATTCCCTATACTAATGGCCGTCGGCCTGGGGATGGCCTTTGGAGGGAAGAAGGAGATGGTGCATGGAGTTGCTGCAATACACATGCCTGCAGGCGACTCTGCCACAGCAGCATCAAGACTTCCATTTTTCTATGAAGGAAGGGATACAGTCATTTCAATTCATTTCGAAACTCCGGGAGGTGGTGTGAAGTACATTTTTCACTACACTGGATGGGATGATGCCTCTCTTTTGATGAAAAGAGGAGAGATCAACTCAATTATCACTTTTGAGGAAGGGGGGCCTGTATTCAATTACGATCCTCTTAATCCGGAGGCAGAGCTTGTCCAGATACAGCTGTCAGGGTTCTTTAAAACCGGGGAGATATCGCAGGACCCTGGTTCGATACGTCCTCTTACCACAAAAGGGATGAGATACATCGATTTTTTTATACCAGGACTCCTTACACTGGGAATAATGATGTCGCTGATGTGGGGCGTAAGCTATTCTCTGATGGAAAAGAGGGCTAAGAAACTGCTCCGGAGGATGGTAGCCACCCCAATGCGCAAAACTCATTTTCTGATGGCATACTGGTCATCGAGATTGGTGCTCACTCTCTTCGACTCGATCGTCCTGCTTCTGTTTGCATACTTTTTCTTTGATATTATCATACAGGGAAGCCTGATTGCACTTATATTATTGCTTCTCTCAGGAAATGTTGCCTTCTTCGGCCTCTCAATACTTCTCTCCTCACGTACATCCAATATGCAGGTAGGCAATGGGATAATATCGTTCGTCACCACACCAATGATGATCCTTTCAGGAATATTTTTCAGCTATTCAGGTTTTCCCGACTGGGCGATAAAATTTATTAAAGTGCTGCCGTTAACAAAATTCACCGATGAGGCAAGGGCTATCATCAATGAAGGCGCCGGGCTCCTTGATGTGGCCGATGGTATCTTTGTACTGACACTTTTTGGTGTTATCTGTTTCATCGCCGGCCTAAAGATCTATAAGTGGTATTAGTCACCAGCCGGATGTGCCGGAATTCGTTGGGATCAAATTTGAACAGGAATCACTTAAAGCAGGTAAAAAGAGTACAGAAGTAACTTTTTAACACAAATTTCGCCCTGAATCAGGGCATAATCCAGCTATTTCCCCGACGGGTGTTGATTTACTCAACACCCGTTTAATATTTCAACACCTGTTATAACGCAATGACAATTAGAATGTTAAAGTGGAATATAAAGGTGTGTGTTGAATATATATACATACGACTTAATGGTATATTTGAGCGTTGGCAATTGTAAGTATCATAATATCAAGGTTATACAGAGCGATTTTTAGATTGGCACCATTGTTGGAATGGCCTGTTTGAAATGGTGCGCATAGATAAAACTGTAAAGAAAATAGCAAAACCAAATGATCAAATACTTGCAATCATGAAAACAAAAAACAAACTGTTTGCCTGCACGCTGGTCGCGATAATAATTGCAGGCGGCATTGCCAGGGGTTCAGTAGCTGGATCCGGGCAGAAAGACACACTACTGGTATTAAATTCTCCCGGACTGGAGAAACTAACCGGTAAACTTGTAGATGAATACGGAAAGTCAGCAGTAAACAGTGAAATCCGTATTTCACTAGCAACACAGAGTCTGCTCGACAAAATGTTATCGGGTGACGAGGATTTTGCTGTAATATCCAGGGAAAACGAGCTTAACCTGGCTAAGGAAAAGGTTTGGGTGACAGTTGTGGGCAGGGATATAATAGTTCCGATCTATAACCATTCAAATAAGGCAGGAAAGTTAATTTCTGAAAAAGGGATCAACCCTGCTTCCCTTTCAAAACTGGTCTCAGACGGGTCAGGAAATTGGGCCGATCTTGTTCAGGGAGCTGATCAGGGAGCTGTCAGGTTCTATTTCCCATCCGATATTTTTGTGCAGGAGAGGGTAGCAGGATACCTTGGTCTGGCACCTGAAGTATTATCACAGGGAGCGCTTTTAAAGAGCGGTGAGGTATTATCTGCTGTTATGGCCGAAAAAGGAAGCCTTGGATTCTGTCGGCTTACTGATCTGCTTTCACTGAATAATGGAATCCTGCCTGACGGAATAGGGATTTTACCCCTCGACCGGAATGGTGATGGTATTCTTAGCCCGATGGAGAATATTTATACTAACATTGAATCTTTTGAAAGAGGAGTCTGGATAGGTAAATATCCAAGGGAACTCTACTCCAATATTTACTTTCTTACCAATGGTAACCCTGCTGCAAAACCTGCCGGCAAAATGCTGGTCTGGATGCTTGCCGATGGTCAGAACTTACTGTCTTCAGGCGGTCATTCCGGGCTGATACAAGCTGAAAGAGTTACCTCTATGAGTAAGCTGGCTCCCGTCCCGGCTCCTATGGCTGGAGGCAAAAGTGGATCACTAAGAATTTCAAAGTTCTTTCTTTGGGGCTTTGTTGTGATAATGCTGGCTATTGGCACCGAGCTATTTCTCCGTCCTCTCAGAAGAAGAAAGACAGTTCTGAAATATGCCGGAAATATTGCAGGAGCAGTTATTAATCCTGAATCCATTGAAGCACCTGCCGGAATCTTCTTTGACAAGTACCATACCTGGGCTTTTATGGAGAAGAATGGAGATGTGAAGATAGGGCTCGACGATATGATCCAGAAATTCACGGGTACTATTACCCGTGTGGAAATAATCGAATCAGGAAGCAATATTAAGCGTGGCGATAAAATCGTTACTCTCATACAAAACGGTAAACAGATACATCTTTATTCACCTGTTTCCGGTAAGGTGCTGCTGAATAATGAGGCCCTGCACCGCGATCCGGCGATGATAGCTAAGTCACCTTATGATAATGGCTGGCTTTGTACCGTTACCCCTTCAAACTGGATGAAAGAGATTCAGTCGATGCAATTATCTGCCAACTACAGGAAGTGGTTATCTGAAGAGATCACCAGGTTTAAGGATTTTATGATGTCCGTAATCAGTGCAAATCCTTTGGAAGCACGTCTCTATCCTGTTATGCAGGATGGAGGGGAGATCAGTGCAGGACTTCTTGAAGGTTACGGGCCTCATGTATGGGAGGAGTTTCAGATCAGATTCCTCAATACCCCCAGGTAGATCTGTCACGGTATAACTACATAGTTATCTACATAATTAACTACATAATTAACTCAGTAATTAATCCTAATAATATTGTTATGGCTATAGACAGACGATCGTTCCTGAAGTTTCTGGGCCTTACCGGGGGAGTTTTGGCTCTTGGGCGACAATCTCATGCTTCGCCCATTGAGCCAACCGACGTTGAATTTTACGGAATACTGTATGATTCAACAAGATGCGCCGGTTGCCAGGGATGCGAATTTGCATGTGCGGCAGCACATGACCTTCCTGCTCCGGAAGATTCTCCGGAAGTTGGAGTGGTAAGAAAAACCAATGAGTTTCAAAGAACCGTAGTCAACTACTACGACTCTCCTAATGGTACTGTTTTCGTAAAGAAACAGTGTATGCAATGTAACCAGCCTGCCTGCGATGCAGCCTGCCTTACAAGGGCAATGCATAAGACCGAGGAGGGACCTGTAATCTGGCGTGGTGATAAGTGTATGGGTTGCCGTTATTGTATGATATCGTGCCCATTCGATATTCCTAAGTTCGAATATCAGAGTACCAATCCACGGATCGTGAAGTGCGATATGTGTTACGACAGAATAACAGTGGGCGAACTTCCTGCATGCGTGACCGATTGTCCTGCTGAAGCTCTTACATTTGGTAAAAGACGCGATCTGATTACCGAAGCACGCAAGAGGATAGTAGAGAACCCCGGACAATACCATGATCATATCTACGGTGAACATGAAGCTGGCGGAACAGGCGTTCTGTACCTTTCTTCCGTTCCATTTGAATATCTTGGTTTTGACACCAGAATTCAGAAGGAGTCATTCCCATCCCTTACAAAAGGATTCATATCAGCAATCGCTCCGGTCGACATCGTATTGCCGGCAGTTTTGCTTGGGATAAACGAAGCAGTTAAAGGAAGAAATAAACCTAAACAGGAAGAATTATGAAGAAGGCAATAACAACCCCTCAGGAACAGGTAAGTTTTAAAGATACTATCCGGTTCATATTTAGTGAGTTCAAGCCGAAGGGTAAAATATTCACACCTTTTAATATCATCAGCCTTCCCATAATGCTTGTTGGATTGGTAATAATCTATATCCGGTTTGCCAAAGGCATAGGGTCGGTTACCAATCTTAATCAGGATGTCCCCTGGGGATTATGGATTGGCTTTGATGTTGTTACCGGTGTTGCCTTTGCCGGCGGTGCCTATGTACTTGTCTTTATCGTCAACATACTTGGGATGGAGAAATACAGGCCTATTGTAAGGGCAACGGTACTTACAGGGTTTCTCTCTTATTTCTTTTATTCCTGCGCCCTTCTTCTCGATCTGGGGCGACCACTGAATGTTATCAATGTTGTAATTGGTAATGACTATGGTGTCAGCTCAGTACTTTTCCTCGTAGGATGGCATTTCCTCCTTTATATGCTGGCTCTTTTTCTTGAGTTCTCTCCGGCTATTGCCGAGTGGCTTAATGCAAAAAAACTGAGGAAAATACTTTCAGGACTTACGCTGGGTGCAGTAATATTCGGGATAACTCTTTCGGTATTGCACCAATCGGGTATCGGTGCCCTTTATCTGATGGCAAAGGGGAAGATCCACCCGTTGTGGTATAATCAATATCTGCCCATTATGTTTGTCATAGCAAGTGTTTACGGCGGTATTGCCGTGGTAATACTTGAGGGTTCTCTTAGCCACAGGGTCTTTTCCTACAGGGTAAGTGAAAATGGTCATAAGTCACATAACGATATCCTTCACGGTTTGTCGGGAATTTGTGCCATGGGAATGTTTGTTTATCTCTTTATGACTGTAATAATCTTCTTTCATGATAAGAATTGGCTCTATTTGGGCACAGGGATGGGTAACTGGTACCTGCTGGAGATAGTAGGCTTTGTTATTCTGCCACTTATACTATTCTCATACAGCTACTTTAAAAAGAGTGTATCTCTTATTAAGATCTCCGCAATAATAGCTGTACTGGGAGTTGTCCTTAACCGTATGAATGTCTCAATAATAGCATTTAAATGGGATATGCCGGTAAGATATGTTCCCTCATGGCAGGAATTTATTGTTACCCTGACAATTATTTTCATTGAGATATGGGTTTTCAGATGGATCGTATTGCGGATGCCTGTATTAGGCTCCCCTCCATCGTGGGTAAAAGATAATCACTAAAAAAAAGTAAAAATGAACGAGTTTAGTTATTACAACATTTTCGCTTCAAAAGGGGTGGAGTACCTTATTACAATTGGTTTCTTTTCACTTCTGATTCCCTTCTGGTTTTTCTTAAAATGGAGAAAGAACCAGATTGAGAAGAGGCGGATCGGTGAACTTCTGATCGCGGGAGGGATGAAGCTTCCCGGTGGCATCTATTTCAGCAAGAACCACACCTGGACACACCTTACTAAAAAAGGTACAGCCATGGTTGGTATTGATGATTTTGTTCAACACCTTACCGGTGAGGTTAAGGTTATCCATCTTAAGGGTGACGGAGACCATATTACCAAGGGTGAAGAGATGGCAATTCTTGATACCGGCGAACGTAAGATCACGATCTATTCGCCCGTTACAGGAACAATAAAAAAGGTTAATGATGAGCTGAGTGAGCTCCCCGGAACATCAGAGATGGATCCATATGCCGACGGTTGGTTTTATGGGATCACCCCTGAAAACTGGAAAGAGGATACCAGCAGTTATTACCTTTCTAAGGAGACAGATGAGTGGATCGGTGGAGAGATGTCGAGAGTAAGGGACTTTCTCTCATCTTCCCTTGCTGATCAGATGGGAGGTGAATCATCGCTGGTTTTACAGGATGGTGGGTACCCTTCGGAGGGAGTACTAAGGAATATGAGCAGCAATACCTGGAACGATTTTCAGAAACAATTCCTGGAGGAATAATGCTAATATTCTGACTGTTAAATTATTAACAGAGAATGAGCCGCTCAGTAGGTTACATTTCAACGGGTCAGTGAAACGATTGTAAAACAGATATTTATATGTGTTTCGTTTCTTAAAAATTTGTAACTTTCAGGGTGGTTCATTCTTTTAATAAAGTAACCAGCTCATGATTAAAAAGGTCCTTTCAGGTTATTTCAAATTTCGCTCCTCCCTCTATGGAAGAGTGATTTTTGTTATCAGTCTTACCTCTATTCTACTCTTCCTTACATTCGGTGTGATATTCAGGGGAGTTAATGAGAAGTACATTAAAAATGTGATACAACAGTCGGGTAACAATATTGCTTATCTGGTGGAGGGATCGATATATCATGCCATGCTTGAGAACGATAAAGAGAGCATTCAGTCGACCCTTGAAATAATGAATGTTCTTCCGGGTATTTCAGATGTTAATCTGTATGACACTGATAACAATCTGGTATATGCTCCTTCAACCGAATTTTCCACCTACGACTCAATAAAACCTCACCGGTCCGATTGCAAAGCGTGTCATGCTGATTTTGCGGAGATGTTCCTTGCAACGGAGAACTCGAACAGGATAATAAATACCGACAGTAACTGTGAGATGAATATGGGAGAAAACACCCACAGGCATCTCTTCATTAAATCACCGATACTTAATCAGGCTGCCTGTTACACAAATGAATGCCACGCCCACAGTGAATCCGATGTAGTCCTTGGCTCACTGATCATAAAGATACCATTGGAGGGACTGGATGCTGCTCTTGAGGAGTCGACGGGTGATTATTTTCTATTGGCAGCGATTATGACAGGGTTACTGCTATTCACCCTTGTCCTCATTACAGGCAGGGAGATAAAGGTACCACTAAAGGCTATAAGGGATGTAAGCGAATCGGTCGCTGCCGGTGATATGACTGCCCGCCTTGAGCTAAGGGATAATGAGCTTGAAGATATCAGGCTTGTCTCTACTGCATTTAACAGGATGATAGAAAGCGTTAACTCGGCAAATCTTGAATTGCAGAACTGGTCGCTGCAGCTTGAATATAAGGTAGGAAAGAAAACGGATGAACTGCAAAAGGTGTACGATGAGCTTATACATGTTGAGCGTATCGCTTCACTCGGTAAGCTGGCATCCTCTGTTGCCCATGAAATAAACAATCCCCTTTCCGGGATACTAACCTATACCAAGCTGATACAGAAACAGCTTAGTGATCCCAATCTTGAGGACTCACGCAGGCTGGCCGCTCTCAGACACCTGAAGGTAATTGAGACGGAAACAAAAAGATGCGGCGATATTGTAAAAGGATTGCTGGACTTTTCAAAGAAGGATCAGCAGAATTATGAAGTCAGGAATCTGCACAGGATAATAAATGAGACCTATGAACTCATGTCGCATCCAATGAAGATATCAAATATTAAGTTCAGTAATGTATGCGGTGCTCTTAGCGACAGGATATTCTGCAGTCCCAATCAGATTAAGCAGGCTTTTGTAGCGATCCTTCAAAATGCTTCTGAGGCTGTTAACGAGAATGGTGAAGTGACGATAGTCACCTCTAATCCCGACAAAGATTCGATACTTGTTGAGGTCACCGATAACGGCAGTGGCATCTCTCCTGATGATCTGCCTCATATTTTTGAACCCTTCTTCTCAGCCAAGAACAAAGCGAGTGGGGTGGGGCTGGGGCTGGCTATTGTTCATGGCATTGTTCAGAGCCATAATGGCAAGGTGGAGGTTAAATCGGTTCAGGGTGAAAAAACTATTGTATCTGTAATGTTCCCGCTATATAATGAATCAAATGATAAGTGATGGCTGAAAATGTTTCTATACTGATTGTCGATGATGAGGAGTCGGTCCGCGATTCTCTCTATAATTGGTTTATCGAAGACGGTTTTCTGGTAGAGTGTTCCGAAAATGCCAAAGAGGCACTCGTAAAGCTGGAATCAAAGGAGTTCGATATTATTCTGGCCGACATTAAGATGCCTGGCATGGATGGCCTTGAGTTACACAGAAGAATAAAGGCTATCAACAAGGACTCAATAGTAATAATGATGACAGCCTTTGCTTCGGTCGACACTGCGGTACAGGCACTCAAGGACGGTGCCTACGATTATGTAACCAAGCCTTTCGATCCCGACGACCTTTCCCATCTCATTAGGAATGCACTTAAACAGATAAGGTTAAAGAGCGAGAATGAGGCTCTTAAGGAGAGGGTCGTTTCACTGGAGAATATCGACGATATAATTGGTGCCAGTAAGGCTATCCAAAAGGTACTCAAACAGGTAGAAGCCGTTGCACAGTCGGATTCCTCGGTGATAATCACCGGAGAGAGCGGAACAGGAAAAGAACTGATAGCCAGGGCAATACATTCCAATTCAACTCGTAAGTTCTTCCCTCTTATCAGTGTTCATTGCGGAGCTCTGACAGAGAGCCTGCTGGAGAGTGAACTTTTTGGTCACGAAAAGGGGGCCTTCACGGGTGCTATGTACAATCGTAAAGGCCGGTTTGAGATGGCGGACGGAGGGACTATTTTCCTGGATGAGATAGGTACCATATCGATGAAGATGCAGATTGAACTGCTCCGGGTGCTTGAATCAAAGAGTTTCATGAGGGTAGGAGGTAACAAGGAGATAAAATCTGATTTCAGGGTTATTTGTGCCACCAACCGCGACCTTAAGAAGATGGTTGAGAACGGAACATTCCGTGAAGACCTTTTCTACAGACTTAATGTGGTAAATATTATTGTCCCGCCCCTGCGCGACAGAGTCGATGATATACCTATTCTTGTCGAACATTTTATTAAGAAGTATTGTGGCTCCATGAGCAGAAATCTGATAACTATCGATCAGGCTGCCCTCAAAAGGATGGAAGAGTTCGACTTCCCGGGAAATGTCAGGGAACTTGAAAACATGATCGAACGGGCCATCGTTGTGGGTAATGGTAAGGAGATAAGGCTTAAGGATCTGCCAATGGCGGGTGATGTTACACATACTCCCGTGGAGAGCCTGGACGAGAATGAGAAGAAGCATATACAAAATATCCTCAATAAGTTCAAATGGAATATCTCCAAGTCGGCCAAGGTGCTTAATATCGACAGGGTAACCCTGTATAACAAGATTAAGAAGTACGGGCTTAAACCCCCGGTACAGAGTTGATTGATCTGATGCCGAAGAGTGTGATCGATATTAAAGATTCTAATCCTGACCGCCCGAAAATTTATGCTGGAAATTAGGCTTATATCATATAGTGATTTTTCAGATGAAATGCTGGAAGAGATAAGGGCTGTAGTTGAGCGTGAGCTTGAGGTGCCGGCAAAAGTGATAAAATCCCAGTTTGATATCACCAATTTCTACGATGAATTACGCAGGCAATACGATGGCAATAAGATCCTTAGCGAGGTTGTAAAGTATACCACCGGATCGAGAGCCCGCGTCATAGCTCTTTTCGACGTGGACATTTTTATCCCAATTCTCACCTTCATTTTCGGTCAGGCCAATTTTAAAGGTCAAACCGGCATAGCGTCATCATACAGACTCCAGAATGAGCTATATGGTCTGGAGAGGAATGACAAGCTGATGATGGAACGTTTCATCAAGGTGATCATCCACGAGTTGGGTCATAGTTACGGACTAAAGCACTGTTTTGTGCCTGGTTGCGTGATGCGCTCGAGTACTTATGTAGAGAATATCGACCAAAAGGAGAGGAGATTCTGCCATGGTTGCAAGGAGGAGCTGGATAAGCTTAAGTAGTATGGTATAGTTGGTGACAGTGCCAATCATATGGGGTTTTTATTAAAAAAAACACCCATCTTCTTTCATGTCAGGCTTTTAATTATTAATATTATAAAATACTTTGTTTCTCATAATCTAAAGTTATGAAGATTCGACGGTTGATATTGCTGCTTTCATTACTCCTCATCACCACTGTTTCTCAGGCACAGGAACTGGGATCAATCAAAAAAGAAGATAAATTCAGTATCAATGGCCGATTGGGAGCTTCCATGGTTTTCTACAATATAGAAGGCCGTGAAGCCAACCGGCCCTCTTTCTCATGGATGCTGGTAGGAAATCCTGTTATAACCGTTTATGGTATAACAATGCCATTCTCTTTTACGGTAAGTGAACAGGAGCGAAGCTTCCAGCAGCCATTCAACAGGTTTGGAGTCAGTCCTTCATATAAGTGGGCAAAGCTTCATCTGGGTTATCGGAATGTCTCTTTCTCAAAATACACATTGGGAGGCCATACCATGCTTGGTGCAGGAGGAGAGTTCACCCCTGGTAAATTCCGTATAGGTGTGATGTATGGTCAGTTGCTTAAACCAGTTCAATTCAGTGCAGTAATGCCATTCCCCCTGACGGACAAATTGCCGGCATACAAACGTAATGGACTGGCAGTAAGGTTAGGCTACGGAACCGAAAACAATAGCGTTGACATGGTACTCTTTCGGGGGAATGATGTTGCAGAGTCAATTGCAGACACAAGCCTTCTTCTCCTTCCGGGATCAAATACAGTTCTTTCTCTCATTACTCACCAGAAACTTTTGGAAAACTTTGTATTTGATCTTGAGGTTGCCAATAGCGTTTATACAGAAGACAATCGCCTCTCAGGTGATCCGGGAATAACACCTATACCTCTTGTCAGCGAACTTATTGTAAACAATATAAGTACAACCAGCAGTAACGCTATTGATGCTTCGTTCGGTTATGACTCCAAACCTTTCGATCTGAAGATTAGGTTCCGACAGATTGAGCCGGGATTCAGGTCGATGGGCACATATTATATGCAAAATAATTTCAGGAATATTACAATAGAGCCTTCAATAAATCTGTCAAAGGACAAATATGTGATTTCAGGCAGTTTGGGCTTCCAGCGTGACAATCTTAAAGAAACCCTTGCTCACCAGACTAACCGCACAATAGGTTCGGTTAGGGTGTCAGCAAATCCGTTTAAATGGTACCGGGCCAACCTTATTTACTCCAATTATGATATTGACCAGTCATCCGGAATAAATCCTCTTGATCCGTTAAGCACCCTTAATCGCATATCGCAAACAACAAGCAGCATCAGCCTGATGCAGAATTTCTCCCTGGTTGGTAAAACCATTGTGCAGAATCTCATGGTTACGGTAAATGACCAGGTTATGAAGGATCATGTAAACAATACCGGTAACTCTTTCAAGACCTTTGTAGCCATGGGTTCTTATGTCCTCGGTTATATGCCCCTTAAGATGAATTTCTCTCTCACATACAGTTACTCATCGTTTGATATGCCCACAACAGAAAACCTGATCCATGGCCCGGCAGCTTCATTGTCTGCATCCATGCTCAAGAGCAGACTCAGTATGGCTATGACCGGTGCGCATTTTCTGAATTTTGTCGATAACAGCCTTTATGGTCGTATCACATCATCATCACTTTCAGCGAGTTACAAGATATCGAATAAGCACCTTGTTAAGGCAAGGTATTATTTGAACCAAAGTACTGGTACCTCTTCTTATACGGAAACTAAAGGTGAATTCGGTTATGGATTTATATTCTGAAAATACTAAAAATAGCAGGCTCCCCATTCTCCGGATAGCTCTTCTATTCTTGCTCCTGTCAGTATCAATATCAGGAACAATAGCTCAGATTACAGTAAATGTTGCTGTTCTACCTCCATACAGTCCGGATATTGAGCAATATGCAGACAATACCCGGATAACTGTTTTAGCATTTGACTTTGGAAATATTGAATGTTCCCTACGCCTTACTATTAAAGGCGATAATGGGATAGAACTTGTCTCTTTGTACGACTATATGTTTCAGACGTTCACCCTTCAGGATGCTATACCGGTTATCCTTTCCGGTCCGGATCTGTCGGAGTATTTTGACCTGAACCATCTGATAGTGTCCGGCATTGACCCTGCAGAGCTTGAGAGTCAGGGGCTGCCCCCGGGGAATTATCGGATATGTGCCAGGGTATACAGTGGTGGCATGCCTCTGTCGGAAGATTTTCCTGTTGGCTGCGGTAACTTTTTCAGAGTTAACTACCTGCAACCGCCAATGCTAATATCCCCTGCTGACAAGAGCGAAATTGAAAACACTCTTACACAGCAAATAATATTCTCATGGACCCCTTCGCCCGGAGCTCCTGTATGGACATCATACATTCTGAAGATTGTGGAGATATCTGATCCTGCCAGAGATCCGAATGAAGCGATGTTGTCAGCTACCACACCTGCCTTTTTCGAGGAGGAGGTGAATGGCACCTCTTTCCTCTACGGTCCGGCACAGCCACTGCTTGATCCCGGGAAGAGATATGCATTCCAGGTGATAGCATCTGAAACGGAGAGCAAAAGCAGGTTCGAGAACTTCGGACGCAGTGAGGTATCTTCATTCCTTTTTGGAAAGGAGTCAGACAATATCCTCGCCTTCCCGGAACTGGCAGAGATGGCAGGACCTGTGTTGGTGAAACCGAAGGAGGCGGCAAGCACATGGACCATGCCAAACACCTTCGTTAACGGAACAATGCAGTATATCTTTCCTCAGGATCAGGGTACAAGGGGGTTTATGAATAATATCCCCCTGAAGCTCAGGGTGGGGTACTACATAGTATCTGTCAACAATCAGAAAACATACCTCGCGAACAGTATATCGGATTATCGGATTGAAATGACTGAATATGCAGAGGTGCATGGTAAAACATTCGCATTTCAAAGTATCCTGAAGACAGACACACTACCTGAAATATTGAGTAACCTGGCATTCTGTACTACCAGTAATGATGGTGAATTCACCTTTATGTTCAATAATCCCGGATTAGGACTTGTTGCTGAAAATGTTAATGCACAACGCATACTGATAGGGTTTGAGCCAGGCGGCGTCAAGAATGGCGAGGTGATATATATGCCAAAAGAAACTATTGAAATTACCACGGGCGATTTGTACATGTATGCAAATATCATTGTTGACAACCCTTATTACACAAGTCCGGTAAAAGAAGTAGTTACTCCAAAAGGTGACCACGCCGATCTGGGAGTTATCACCACTAAGGTCAGGTCATATGATCTGAAAGTCAATGTAAAGGCGGATAAGAATTACCAGAACCAGTACAAGGCGGACAATGTCGAAAGTATGGTTGTATATCTTTTGAGAGGATATAAGCCGGGTGGAGTGCCAATAAAAGAGGGAAAAGGATCACAGCCGGTGGAGACTGGAGAGAAGCTATTCAATATGCAGGTGATTGCAAAGGATATAACCGGGAATAACGGTATAGCTACCCTGCGCAACCTTGTTAAGAACAACTATGCAGACCCCAATGACAGATATTTTCTTTATGCTACTGCTCTTGAGAGTTCTGATATAAACTATACAATGGACGCTGCTGTGTTGTACGGTTATAATTATCCTGGTGATGGTGCACTATTCGCCAATGAGTATGCACCTCCTGAGCCGACACCTTTGAAGGAGTTGGTCGCCAGGCCTCTCCCCCCGGCAATCAGAGGTTCTGTATACAGGTATGATAACCAGATGCAGCCCGTAGAGGGAGCTCATGTACAACTCTTTAATATGAGTTATGTTGTAAATTCAGTAACTACCGGTACTGATGGCAGGTTCAGTTTTGAACTCCCTGGCTCAAAAGAGGGTGACGAATGGGCTCTCCTTACTACTTGTAAGGGTTTTAAGTATAGTTATGTGGTGGTACCTTACTCACTTATCCTCGGAAAAAAATATGTCAGGGAGGATATCCTCCTTGAGCCGGAGTCAACAATCACCGGCACTGTTATTAATGAAAAGGGTGAGGGCGTCCGGGTTCATATGCGTATAGATGATGGCGCATACAGGGAGTTTCAACCTATCTGTCAGGATATTCTATTAAATCAGGGTGCGTCAGGCTCTTCATTTAACACACCGTCATCAATTCCCGGTGGTGTACAAACCGTACATAATACCGGATCTTCGGTGATTATGGGTAGCGCTGCTAAAAACATAACACCCGGTACGGTTTACAATTCCGGCAGTGTATCATTAAATACAGAAATAAAAATTGGCGTTGTCGGCAATATGGTAGAAACTCCGACGTGTACTGACCCGACACGGTTTACTCTATATTCGACTTCCGGCGACCATACGATTATCATAAACCCTGTCGATCCGCAATATTTACCAGACACTGTTAAGGTAAATATAGACAAGGGAGATAATACCCATCCAACTATAACTCTTAGTACCAGGAAGCATCGTATTCTAGTCCGGGTGAAAGAACTCAGCTATTCCGGCACTCCGGGTCTCGCCCCCCCTGTTGCTAATGCAAAGGTCACAGTTGAAAATTATGAGACAAAGACCACCAATAACCTTGGAGAGGCAACTTTTGAATATATCTCTGCCAGCGATACTGTCAGGTTGTACGTAGAAGGACCGCCACAGGCTGACTATGTACCTACCCTTAAGACGGCATATGCTGACGAGTCAAAGGAGTATAAAGTTATAACTGTTCTCCTCAGGCCTGGAGGCAGGATAAGAGGTGTTGTTTATGCAGGCACCACTGACTCTTCCTCGGTAGCCTCAGCTCGTGTCTATGCAGATATTCCGGGAGAGATTAATATAGAAGCACTGAGCGATGCCAAGGGGAATTATGAACTCCGTAACGTCCCGCTCAATACGAAGATCAAACTAAGGGCCGTGAAGTCAGCCTCAAATTTTGTCGGCGACTCTCTTCAGGTACGAATTACGAAGACAAAGTCATCTGAAAACGGGATATTGGAGGGGATCAACTTCCACCTGCAGGTGTTCAATGATATGGATATTTCAAAACTCCTTGGCTTCCCAATAGAGGTGACCCGTCTCACCATCGGTGGATCGGGAGGCAAAGAAGTATTCATCTCCGGCAATTTCACCAATATACCATCAAATGAGTGTTTCAGCCTGCCTGCATCTGAGGCGGTGATGAGGTTCAATAATGTATCTATTATCCCGAGTCCTTACCAGCAGAACGAAAACGGGGTGCCTCTCTCTCAGCCAAAAGATAATAAAGTCACCACTAATAAGAACAAACTGTCAGTAAGCCTGTATAATAGCTTTAAGGCTGATCTTATTGGTGATCAGCTGCTTGGGCTGGAGGTTGTTGACATAAGCAAGGGGACCGGCGCTATTGCAGCAAGAGTGAAGTTTGATCTGGCATCGTTCCCCACGTCGCTGGTTTCATTTAAAGAGACTGTATGGCTCTCGTCAGGGACCACGGGAACAACAAAGCTTCCTGCCTTCTCTACTGAGCCAGGTTACGTTAACTACCCGAATGGCCTCTATATTTCTGATGAAACAGGAGGGCCTCTTTCTTTCACCTTCGACAACCTGACACTTGAGGCCAACCGTGCCGGATCGGTTATCAATGGTGATACTCTTCGACTTAATGCTATGCTGCATACCAACTTTAAGAATATTCCGCAGCCTGATGCAAAGCTTCCACTGGGTAATATGGTCTTTATCAAGAAGGCGGCACAACTTGTAACCTTTAGTACCATTTACGGCAAAGACCTTATTATTCCACTCTCGCAAAGCTCTATTCCATGGAGTCTGAATGTCAGCAACTGGGCTCTTAGCAAGGACAGTGGCCTCCAGTTTATTAATGGTTTTGTGAACACTGGGATTGTTACAATACCCTTCTCTAATATCTATGTTGAACAGGCACAGGACTCTACTATGCTGAAAGGAGGGGATTACAAGCTTGACCAGCTGTCACTGGCAAATCTGGTGACCCTGAATATTACAGGCCAGAAACAGTTTGGATATGATATTGGCAAAAAGGCCTGGAAACTATCTGTCAGCGGCCTTCCAGGCCAGCCATGCGCATGGTTCGGAGGGCTCCCGGGAATGGCTCTGGGAGACAAGGTGGAAATAGAAAATTTCTTCTTTGTAAGCAATGGTAATCCCGTGTTCAATATAAGCCAGACCAGCAAGCCACTGACACTTCATAAGGTTGGGTTGTTTACACCGGGGCTGATAACTGTGATCAATGATGACATTGCAATTGCAGGGATGATAGATTACAAGATTCCTTACATGAACAATGGTAATAAAATTGACTACAAGATATTCTACTTCAGGAACCCGGATAACTCAATAGGCTTCCGCAATGAGGTTGCTGCTTTTCTTATCACACCTCCCGGTCCTGTGACAATGGAGTTTTTCCAGATTGCAGGCAGCCAGACACTTGATGAGAAGGGCTTTCATGCCAGGGGTAAGGTGTATGAAAAGATAGGCTCTGAGAAGCTCTTCGAGTTTGACGCATGGCTTTACAGGACTACCGACTCTACCTCGCTTATTGTTGATCGCACTACCAACCAGATGTTCAGGTTCTCGGGCAGCAGTACTGTATCGCCCAGACTGGAGAATGTTTGGGGGCGGACGATAGTCAGTGGTGCCGGATGGATGCCGCTTTCGTTTGGAGGCGATTTGCGTAATGCCAAAGGAGCTTCCGGCGCTCTGAGCTTCACAGTGCACGGCGACCTTGTTGCTGATAAACAGGAAATACAAGTTGACAATATACCCGGTCCATTCTCCGGCATCAGTAACTTTACCTATGACTTTGCCAATAAACGTTTTACGGGCATCATCGATTTCAGCAGGACACTTAATGGTGGGGCATATTTCAACGCATCGGCAGAAGTGCTCTTTGACCCATCTGGATGGTATTTTCTGGGGCTGGGGGCAATTTCTGTGCCTTCACCCAACATGGGAGGTGATGCATCTGTATTCATCGGGGACTACAGTGTCAACCAATACATAATTGACAAATTTGTCCCCAACTCAAGGGTATACCAGATATTTGGAGTGCCACCTGCTAACTTCCCGGCGCTGAATCAAAAGTTCAGTGGCTTCTATATTGAGGGAGGCGTACACCTGCCTATACCAATAATCCCGCAGTTTGAATTTGACCTTGGACTGATCAGTGCACAGCTCACCCATGAGATAGGTGGCGATATACGGATGAGTATGAACTTCACAGAAGCTAATACTTACCATATGGGTGTAAGCATTTACGGACGCATTACAGCAGGTGTCGGGACATCTATGGGCGTTGTTTGTGCATCCTCAACGGTGACAGGTAAAGGCCTTATCAGCGCCGATGGTGTCTACTCATCAGACGGCTCCTGGTCAGCAATAGGGTACACTGAGTTTGGTATATCAGGTACCACCGAGCTGGGCGTAGGGACTTGTACTTCGTCCTGCGAAGGTATATTTGGTGTGGGGCCTTGCTTTGTAGATTCGGCGGCAGCCGGAAAATCACTCTTCGGCAAGTTCAGTATATCAAGTGCCGGAACAAGTTTTGAATTCGGATTTAAATAATAGCGTTTGGGAGCCTCTTTTTCAGGAAGTACTTAATATTTATAACGATGACAGGTAAAAACTATATATCAGGAAATGGCTTTATGGCAGCAATTTTGACATATCTGCTTCTTTCCTCTTCTATTGTGTCGGCACAGACAGCAGTAAATGCTGCACAGGGAAGCCCTTTCGGAATCTTTGTAATTAACGGATCGCATGTTATTATGCCTGATAAAGCATCAGATAAAACATCAGGCTATCAGATTGAAAGACGTGGAATAAAAGATGATGAATGGGAAAAGGTTGCACTGGTCACAGCCCCTGCAAAGATGAAAGATTTTGAGGACAGACTCAAGTACTGGTGTGATAGATTTCCGGAATGGGCAAATTATAAAGCGATTCCTGTCGAAAGAATTTATTCTGCCCTGGAAAGGACAAGAACGACTGACTCTTTGAAATTATATGGCCAGCTACTTCCTGTACGACTTGCAGCCGGGACTATTTATCTCGATTCAACTATCAATGATACACTGAGATACCAGTACCGTGTAACGAAGAGATCATTAACGGAACCTGAGAGATTATTGTTTGTCACTGCGCCGTCACGTCTGGAGCAAAGAACTTTCCTCGGAAGGATTGCTGTTGTTAATAAGTTTGTGTCATCTGACGAGGTTATAATCACCTGTGGTCTTGATCCCGGATTAAGGCCTGCATTCTACAGGGTATACCGTAAAAAGGAAGGAGAAAAGTCATTCTATCATATTACTCCTGCAACCGTGAGGTTTATCAAAAACGATACTTCGTTCGTAACCATCAGAGACTCTGAGGTTGAGCGAGGTAAAATTTATGACTATTATATTGTTCCTACAGATTATTATGGTAGGGAATCTGTTCCATCTGATATAGTTCGCACTGGCATCTACAGTTTCAGCAGTATCAGGGCGCCAAGTCATATCACCACGGAAGCCATCCTGCCTGTTGGAGGCATACGCATAATGTGGAGATTTGATAACCCTGCTGATATCAGGAGTTTAAACATATACCGGAGCATGGATTATGATACCGGGTACGTCCTGCTTCAGAAGATAGCTCCTTCGGATACTCTCTTTACTGATATGGCTGTTGAGCCAATGCGCAAATACTTCTATTATTTTGTTATGGAGGGTTTCTTTGGTGAACTCTCCTCACCAGGGGTTCGGGTTTATGGTATTGCTGAGAACAGGCTTCCACCACAGAGACCACTGATTGCAGGTGCTGAAGCCCTTAAGGCCGGTGCAAAACTGGAAGTGAAATTCTTTAATCCCGATATTAGGTCAGTAAGACTCTACAGGAGTATCCAAGGTCGTTCTGATTTCTCCCCCGTGGCGGTTATCCCGGTGGTGCAGGGTGAATCAGTTTTCTATACCGATACCAGTAGCTATTTTACCGGCTATACTATGTTAAGGTACACAGCTATGACTGAAAATACCAGTTATGCCCTGAGTCCCTTCTCCGATACCGTGTCAGTGTATCCTCTCCCGAAGGATGGCCCTGTTTCTTCGGATAATCTGAGGGTCACATCAGAAGGCAATGTAATTAATCTGGTTTGGGATGATCTCTTCGCCATCCATCCCGAGATAGTTGGTTACAGGGTTTACAGGAGAACAGAGGGAAATGCCCTAGCCAAGAAGAATCCTTTTAAGCTGATATACAACAGCTCTCTGCAACCGGGAGTTAACTATTTCACTGACACAGATATTACTGAAGGCAACACTTATCAATATCAGGTGCGGAGTGTTGATATCAGGGGGGAGGAGAGTGCAACAGGACCTGTTGGAGGCATCACTATTCATAAGACCAGGCCGGTAGCGCCGTCTGCCATGAAACTCTTTGTACAGGAAGATGGTGTAATGATTGAATGGGAGGAGCCTGATCAGGAAGGAATAGAGTCTTACAGGCTTTACAGGTATGAGCGTGGCAAATCGCCGGCGATAATCAAGACAATTTTACGGGGCACCGTGAATTATACTGATGTCACAGCACAGAAAGGGAAATTATACTTTTACTATCTCACCTCACTCCATGAGAACGGTGTCGAGAGTTCCCCTGGCAGGGAGGAAGGAGTATGGAGGTAATCCGGCTCGTCATGGCGAGGAGCAAAACGACGCGGCCCGCCTACCGGCCGGCATGCAATCTCAATCTATCGGGCATAAGGCCGGGAATGATCTCCCTTCGGTTGATCGGACAATCCTCACATAGCGTCGGGATTGCTGAGCTGCGCTCAGTTCATCCGCCACTCTAAATGGCACGGGATTGCTGAGCTGCGCTCAGTTCATCCGACACTCTAAATGGCACGGGATTGCTGAGCTTCGCTCGGTTCATCCGCCACTCTAAATGGCACGGGATTGCTGAGCTTCGCTCGGTTCATCCGCCACTCTAAATGGCACGGGATTGCTGAGCTGCGCTAGCGGACCTTTCATCCTGAGGTAACCCTGGCACGAGAGCTTGAAGACTGCGCTCAGTTCATCCGCCACTCTAAATGGCACGGGATTGCTGAGCTTCGCTCAGTTCATCCGCCACTCTGAATGGCACGGGATTGCTGAGCTTCGCTCGGTTCATCCGCCACTCTAAATGGCACGGGATTGCTGCGCTGCGCTCGGTTCATCCGCCACTCTAAATGGCACGGGATTGCTGAGCTGCGCTCAGCGGACCCTTTCATCCTGAGGTAACCCTGCAAGAGCTTAAAAACCATGAAGCTGCTGTCGCAG
Source organism: uncultured Bacteroidales bacterium (assembly GCA_963698535.1). Lineage (GTDB taxonomy): Bacteria > Bacteroidota > Bacteroidia > Bacteroidales > VadinHA17 > CAVORD01. The sequence goes on from CAVORD010000001.1 coordinate 276,442, forward strand.
CTTCTGTTTTTGTTTAAGTTCTTCCCGTACGAAAGCAAGCTTTCGACGCGTAATCACTTAAACAAAAAGCCTGATGATTTCTCATCAGGCTTTTTAAGCTCTTGCGGTGCGGACGGGACTCGAACCCGCGACCCACGGCGTGACAGGCCGTTATTCTAACCAACTGAACTACCGCACCAGAACATTTTTTGGGATTTCCATCCCTGCTTTAAATGAAGAACTGAGAATGATGCCCCGTTCAGATTTAAAGCGATGCAAAAATAACGCAAATTTTGGTTATCCAAAACAAAATGTGAAAAAATATATGGCCTCATTTGCCTCCGTTGGGCAATGGTCGGAAAAAACTGAAATTGACATTTCCGTAATATCTGTGCTCAGAAAATGCGGGATGATCATCAAAGCTTAAACCATCGGGATGCTCAAGTATAAAGAGAGCATCGTTGTTCATAATACCTGAGGATAGGACAATGTCGGGGATTTCAGTCAGCCACTTTAATTCATAGGGAGGATCGGCAAAAACAAGGTCGAACCTGAGCGTGCTGTTCCTCAGGAAATCCCTCACATCTCCTTTAATGACAGTCATATTGTCAACATGCCACTCTGCAACCAGTTTATTTATGAAGTTAAAATGGTGATAGTCCCTCTCTACCGCTACTACTTTATCTGCCTCCCTGGATGCAAACTCCAGGCTTACGGCACCCGTGCCTGCAAACAGGTCGAGTACCTTCAGATCAGTGAAGTCATACCTCGTGACCAGTATATTGAAAAGACTTTCACGGGCATAATCGGTTGTTGGCCTGGCCCGGAATGACTTGGGAGGGGTAAACATCCTGCCCTTATATCGTCCGGAGACTATACGCAAAGCAGTGAATTGAAAAGATTGAGGTAGCGGTGAACTGGTATCTCTTCGATGGCATAACTGAAGAAAGAGCCTGCCGGGGCATGTGCATATCTCACGCCTGTGCTGTACTCTTTAATATTATCATACAGATCACCATATATATCGGTCCTGCCACTGATAATAAGCGGAGTAGCCTGATCAATACCCATTAACTCATAAATATAGAAGAGGTAATACATGATGTCAGATACATTCCTGAAGGAATAGGTATTGCAAAAGGTTACTTTACTGCCCGCTGATGCAATAATATTAAAGAATCCTCTTTCTATATGAAGATTAATATGGTTATCGGCAACTTTCCTTCCTGTTACTGTTGAGTAATGGAGAAGACTCTTCAGATGAGAGATCCTTTCTCCCTGCGGAAAAAGATCACTCAGCAACTCCGACATTGATCCCGGTACTGAATAGAGCAGAAACGATTCCGGATATTTCAGTCTGTTTATCAATATCTCCTCGTCGTCATCCCTGAGGTGATTGAAATAGAAAAACGACTCCTTTTTGGCAGGGTCAAAGAGAGCAGAAGGGACAATTGTACTCTTTCTGGCCGGGTGAATTATCAAACTCCTCCTGTACTTCTGTTGCAGAAAGTCGTCGCCGGCAATAATCTCTTTGAGCTGCTTGTTGTTGAATCCTTTGGTATCATCGGGTTCATAGCCTCTGAGCAGGACAAATTTATTCCTTATTGTATCGAGCAAGGCAAAAGAAAATCCATCCAGGCCGACCTGGATGGATATCTCGTAATTTTCAGTCGTATTTATATCAAGCGTTTCGTCGAACAGTTCAATGTCAGGCATTATAACCCAGATTAATTTTCCCAGTTACCTGCGTTGTTGTTTGGTTCGCGTATGTTACCAACTCTCATACCAGGGAACCCTGTTATTTTTGTTCTGAGGGAGTTGTAGTTGATAATAAGTTGTCTGTCAAGACCTTTCAGGAAAACATTATTGAGAACAGATGCTTCAAAAACCTGCACTGTAACCCTTGAACCTGTAACAATGGATCTTGCCTGAAGATTGAATTGAACAGTGTCGGCACCCGGTACATAGCGAAGTGAGTCTACGTTAACCATACCCTTAAAGAGTGAATCATAAACCGGTGTCCAGCTGGTGTCCCTAACAATAAGTCCTCTCTTAAGAGCTTCTTTTTCAGTAGTAATGCCCTTCTCAATCATTTCGTCAGTAATACTTCCCTTCTTATAAATTAGCGGGAATGAGTCATATTTTACAAATGTTATAAGGGTATCAAAACTTCCTGTGTATCTTCCGTACTTCGATTTGAATGCAACCTGAGAGGTTCTTATGTTTATAAGTCTGTCTTTAACCTTAGCTTCTCTTAGGTCTCTTTCTTCATTGAAACGGATGGGATTCATGATGCTGTCGATCAAAAGGTAACCAAGAACAACAATTACCAGCACAAGAAGGACGTTGATTACTGTCTTCATTTTTTTTATAGTTAGAGAGTTTACTTAAGTTTGCATGCAAAAATATAAAAAAAATCCAAGTACCAAGCCACGATAAATCATTTTCCTGATGCGGAGCGAGAATATCTACAAGCTTTTAACTGAGAACCTTGGGCACATTCCAACAGATGACCAGTCGGCGGCTATGAAAGAACTTGCTGAATATATTACCCTGGACAGCAATGATGTCATATTTATGGTCACCGGATATGCCGGTACCGGAAAGACCAGCCTTATTAATGCGCTGACCACTACACTGGGTCTGCTGAGGATAAAATCGGTGCTCATGGCACCCACAGGAAGGGCTGCCAAGGTACTCGCTTCCTACACTGGTAAGCAATCTTTTACAGTTCATAAAAAGATATACAGGCAGAAGTCAGCTAAGGACGGTATAGGGAGGTTTGTACTGGACCGAAACCTGTCGCGCGACACATTTTTTATTGTTGATGAGGCCTCAATGATCTCGGACAATCAGGGCGATTCCTCTATTTTCGGGAGCGGACATCTCCTGGATGATTTGATCGAGTATGTCTATTCAGGTATTGACTGCAAGCTTATAATTGTAGGTGATAATGCCCAGCTGCCGCCTGTTGGCCTGGCTGTAAGCCCTGCACTCGACTCAGGAACGCTGGGCTCTTATGGTTTCGGCCTGAGGACCGCATCACTGCGCGATGTGGTAAGGCAAAGCGAATCTTCGGGTATACTGGTGAATGCAACAATGGTGAGAAGGGCCATTGAAGATGGTAAAACGGAAGTACCTGTTTTCAATCTGACAGGATTTAAGGATATTATCCGCCTGAACGGTGAAGAGCTGCTTGAGGAGCTTAATGATGCCTACTCGTCAGCCGGAACAGAAGGAACAATAATCATAACCAGTTCCAATGCCAGGGCAAACAGCTATAATAAAGGCTTAAGGGCAAGGATCTTTTTCAGAGAGGAAGAGATAAGTGCAGGTGACCTGGTGATGGTAGTGAAGAATAACTACTTCTGGCTCAGCGAAGAGGAGGGTAATGGTTTTATAGCAAACGGCGATACCGCAGAGGTGAAAAGGATAAGGAACAATGAGGAACGTTATGGTTTCCGTTTTGCTGATATGACACTCTATTTTCCCGACTATGACATAGAGCGCGAGGTTAAGGTTATCCTGGATACCCTCGATTCGGATACCCCGTCAATGAGCTCGGAAAGTAATAAAGAGCTCTATTTCAAGGTACTGGAGGATTATCCCGATCTGAGGTCGAAGAGGAAACAGCAGGAGGCTGTAAAGTCAGATCCTTTTTTCAATGCATTGCAGATAAAGTTCGCATATGCCGTTACATGCCATAAGGCACAGGGCGGTCAGTGGGAGAGGGTCTTCGTTGAACAGGGTATACTGGGCAGGGAACAGCTGTCAATTGAAAACCTGAGATGGCTCTATACAGCTATTACAAGAGCTACTACCCGACTTTATCTTGTGAATTTCGGCAAGCGATGGTTTCCTGAAGAGGATTAACGCTTGAGTATTATTGGACACTAAAAAAAGCAGCATACCCTTCTTCTGTCTCCCTGCGTTTTGCACTAATTGTCTGAAAATGGATAGAAAATGCTGCCATTAGTAAATTTCTTAAGTATTTTTGAATTATACAAAAATACTTAAGGGCATGAAGTCATACAGAAAAGAACTTTGGTTCGAGTCATCCACCCGCAGGTCATATCAGAACATCACACGTCAGGTTGAACAATGTATTATTGATAGTGCTGTTAAGGAAGGCCTTATACTCGTGAACGCAATGCACATCACGGCAAGTGTGTTTATCAATGATGATGAGTCCGGACTACATCATGATTTCGAAGTGTGGTTAGAGAAGCTCGCTCCCGAGAAACCTTACTCACAATACAAGCATAATGGTTTTGAGGATAATGCTGACGCCCACCTCAAGCGTACTATTATGGGTCGAGAGGTGGTCGTAGCCATCACAGCTGGTAAACTTGACTTAGGTCCATGGGAACAGATATTCTATGGCGAGTTTGACGGTAAGAGACGAAAACGAGTCCTGGTTAAGATCATAGGGGAATAGTTCTGTAATGAGATGGACTAATTTGATCGGAAGGATGAATTGGAAAGGTATGTTACAGGAGTGGTGCTAAACCAGTGGCATAAAATGCATGCATGTAGAATGCCTGACCATTTTTTGCACTCCTTTCATTATGACAAATTGCTCTGAAAGAGCCAAAAAGGAATAACGCCCTCCTGGCGCTGGGGGTTATTCATATTAAGCCACATTCGTGGCTTGAAAATCAAAATATTATCGCTTGAAATTTTGATAAAATATGTAATCCCCTACTAATCTATGATCAACTCTCTCCTGGAACTGGTCTCAAACCATAGTTCCTTCCTGAATGATCTCATATGCTGAATTTAGATTACTATTTCAATCCCATGTCGCTTATAATACCGTCAATTCGCTTTTCAAGCATTGCGACCGTCTTTTTATAACCGGGCTTGTCGCTCTTGCTGTTGACGCTGAAGTAGTACTTGATTTTCGGTTCAGTACCCGATGGTCTGACGGAGATCTTCGACCCATCCTCAAGCAAAAACTGCAGAACATCCGATTTCTTAAAGTCGATGCCGGTGGTCTTTCCACTCTTAATATTCATGTTTGTAAGGTGAAGATAGTCGATCACATTTATAACCTTTGATCCGTTTATTGCCGCAGGAGGATTATTTCTGTATTTCTCCATAAGAGCTTTTATTTCCGAAGCTCCCTCAATACCTTTTCTTACAACATTTACCAGTCGCTCGACATAAACGCCATGTTCAATATAAATTGCCTCAAGAAGGTCGAGAAGGTTCTGACCTCGGCTGTTGGCATATGCTGCTATCTCTGCCATAAGTGAGCATGATCCTACTGCATCCTTGTCTCTCACGTAATCGCCCGGCAGGTATCCAAAACTCTCCTCACCGCCACCAATAAATCTGGACCCGGAGCCAAGAGTATTGATAAGACTGGCAAAATGCTTAAACCCGGTGAGTACATTATAGCACTTTATGCCGTAGGCCGAAGCGATGGTATCGAGAAGATCTGTGGTGACAATGGTTTTAATAGTATACTCGTTACCTTTAAGTTCATTCTTCTCCTTAAGCATATGCATTGTGTACCATGTAAGAAGCACACATGTCTGATTGCCATTAAGGAGGGTGAACTCTCCCTCTTTGTTCCTAACTGCCACTCCCAGCCTGTCGGCATCGGGATCAGAAGCCATCACCATCAGGGCATTCACCTTTTTGGCTTTGGCCACAGCCATCGAGAGAGCATCCGGCTCCTCAGGGTTTGGTGATTTAACAGTTGGGAAATTACCATCTGGACTGTTCTGCTCAGGCACATTGAAGATATTTGTAAAACCAAACCTCCTTAATGATTCGGGAACCAGCAGGTAACCGGTACCGTGAATTGGTGTATATACTATTCCTATATTACTGTTACTCCTTATAATTTCAGGTGCCTGTCTTACAGTGAGTACCTGTTCCAGATAAAGCTCATCTATCTCATCGCCGATTATCCTTATTAGCTCACTGTCAGGCCTGTTCTTTACCTCCTTTACTGAGGATATGGCATTTACCTCGCCAATTATCGCGTCATCGTGAGGATCGACAATTTGTCCGCCATCGCTCCAGTAAACCTTATAACCGTTATATTCCGGCGGATTGTGGGAAGCGGTAAGTACTATCCCTGCACTGCACTCATAATGCCTGACTGCAAATGAGAGTTCGGGTGTAGGTCTGAGGCTGTCAAAAAGATAGACTACAAGACCATTGGCAGAGAATATATCTGCAGCATGTTCGGCAAATAGCCTGCTATTGTTACGACAGTCATGGGCGATGGCAACACTTGGTCTTTTCCCCTTCCAATCCTGCTTCAGGATATAGTTTGCAAGGCCCTGTGATGTCATTCCAACGGTATAGACATTCATTCGGTTGGTCCCTGCACCCATGATGCCTCTTAATCCTCCCGTGCCGAACTCAAGCTCCTTGTGGAAAGCTTCCACAAGACCCTTTTCGTCGTTGTCGAGCAGGTTCTTAACCTCTTTGCGGGTTGCCTCATCATATTCTTCGCCAAGCCATTGCTTCGCCTTTTTCCTGATACTTTCTACAGAGATATTACTCATGGTAAACTATTTTAAAAGGTAATTTACGATTCTTCTATTTATTTGCCTCGACCAGACTGAGAAACCTCTTCAAACTGGTTCTCCACTCGGGAAGTTGCAATCCCAGGTCATTTAAAATTTTTGAATTGTCAAGCACGCTGTACATGGGACGTTTCGCCGGCAGAGGAAACTCTTCGGTGGTAACAGGAGTTACCCGTGTACCTGTTTTTGTCGGACTAATTATCTCAGCGGCAAATTGATACCACGAGCAGTAGCCTCCGCCTGAAAGATGGTAAATTTCAGGATTTTCCGGTTTTTCTTCTTCAGATCGGATCTTTACCATTGTGAGCAGAGCCTTTACCAAATCCTCAGAATATGTAGGAGAGCCGGTCTGGTCGCATACAACCCTTAATTCCGGCTTCTCTTTTGCCAGGCGGATCATAGTAAGGGGGAAGTTCTTGCCAAATTGAGAATAGAGCCAGCTTGTTCTTATTACTATTGCTCTGTCTGATTCAAGAGCTTCATTCTCACCTTCGAGTTTGCTCTCGCCATATACTGAAACAGGGGCGGGAAGATCGTCCTCCCTGTATGGCCTGTCACTTTTTCCGTCGAAAACATAGTCGGTTGAGATCTGTATCAATCCGGTGTCACGGCCAGAGATCGCCGACACAATATTGCCTACTCCCTTTGCATTGATATTCATTGCCAGGTCCCGGTTCTTCTCGGCATCATCTACAGCCGTATAGGCAGCACAGTTGATAACCCAGTTGGGCTTGACGCTGTCTATATATCTTTTTACCGCTGATCTGTCTGTAATGTCAAGGTCATTACGGTCGGTATAGCTGAATCTGTATCCTGGGTAGAAGCCAGACATCTGCCTGATCTCACTGCCCAACTGTCCGTCGGCACCTGTTACAGCAATGGTTATCATACTTTTTTCTCAAATAGAAAGTTATGATCAGCCTCTTCAAATGAGGGGTGTCCCATATCTTTTTGACTTACAATGTATTCATCCTTTTCAATAAGCCAGTCGATTGATAGTGTCTGATCATCAAACCTGATACCCCTTTCAGATGCAGGATTGTACAGGTTATCGCATTTATACTGGATTATCGTTCTTTCGCTCAGTACTGAGAAGCCGTGTGCGAATCCTTTTGGGATAAAGAGCATCTTTCTGGATTCGGCTGAAAGTTTGATCCCAAACCATTTCCCGAAAGTAGGGGAACCTGACCTCAGATCAAGGGCCACATCATATATTTCACCCAATACTACCCTTATCAGTTTTGACTGAGCATCGGGGTTTATCTGATAGTGAAGTCCTCTTATCACACCCCTGACCGATGATGATTCATTGTCCTGCACCGGCAGGAAGTTCAACCCTGCCTCCAGAAACTTTTTTCTGTTGAACGACTCGAAGAAGTAACCTCTTGGGTCGGGCCATACCTGTGGTTCTATTACCAGCAATCCCTGAAATCCTGTTTCACTTGTTTTCATGATTTTCCCGGAATATTAAAATCGCCCGAGGCGAGTCGTGTCAGATAAGTACCATAAGAATTATTCTTCATCGGTTTAGCCAGATCCAGTAACTGATCACGGTTAATGAACCCCCTCTTGAAAGCTATCTCTTCTATGCAGCTGGCTTTCATTCCCTGTCTGTGTTCGAGCGTTGCAATGAAATTAGCTGCTTCAAGCAGACTGTCTGGTGTTCCTGTATCGAGCCATGCCATTCCCCTGCCCAGGATCTTTACCTCCAGGGAACCGTCATTGAGGTATAGCTTATTGAGGTCTGTTATCTCCAGCTCTCCCCTTGGTGATGGCTTAAGGCTCTTCGCCCTCTTTGCCACGGTGTTGTCGTAGAAGTAGAGTCCTGTTACCGCGAAATTGGATTTAGGTGAGTGGGGCTTTTCCTCCAGGCTTAATGCCTTGCCATTCTTATCGAATTCAACAACTCCATATCTTTGAGGGTCATTGACATAGTATCCAAATACGGTGGCACCTGATTTAAGTTTTGCTGTATTTAACAGAGTGTCTCCAAATCCCTGCCCGTAGAAGATATTATCTCCGAGGATCATACAGACGGTATCGTTGCCTATAAATTCTTCTCCAATGATAAATGCCTGTGCCAGACCATCGGGTGACGGTTGTTCGAGGTAAGTAAACTTTATACCCAGCCTGCTTCCGTCGCCCAGAAGAGTTCTGAAATGGGGCAGGTCCTGGGGCGTTGATATAATAAGAATATCCCTGATACCTGCCAGCATAAGAACGCTCAAGGGGTAGTATATCATTGGCTTGTCGTAAACCGGCAGCAGTTGCTTTGAAAGTGAAAGAGTCATTGGATGAAGTCTGGTTCCTGCGCCTCCGGCGAGTATTATGCCTTTCATACCTTTATTATTTGTTTAAAGTAATCAATTGTCTTTTGTAACCCCTCGTCAAGCAATGTGGTGGGCTTCCATCCTAATTCTCTGATCGCCAAAGAGATGTCCGGCTTCCTCTGCATCGGGTCATCCTCCTGCTTCTCAAGGTAGAGTATGGCGGAGTCTGTTCCGGTTTTTTCGACGATCTTTTGGGCCAGCTCATTAATTGAGTATTCCACAGGGTTTCCTATATTAACCGGTCTGGTGAGTGCCGGTCCCGACTCCATGAGTGCAATTAGTCCGTCAATAAGGTCGTCGACATACTGGAATGATCTTGTCTGCTTTCCGTCGCCGTAGATGGTGATATCTTTTTTTGTGAGGGCCTGAACGATAAAGTTGGAGACCACCCTGCCATCATCGGGCTGCATTCTTGGTCCGTAGGTATTAAATATCCTGGCGATACGTATATCGACCTTATTTTGAAGGTGATAGTTTACAAAAAGTGTCTCTGCACATCGTTTGCCTTCGTCGTAGCACGACCGCGGTCCGATGGGATTGACATTCCCGAAATATGTTTCCGGTTGCGGATGAACCGTGGGGTCTCCGTATACCTCGCTTGTAGAGGCCTGCAGGATACGGGCCCTTGTCCTTTTTGCCAGTCCGAGCATATTAATAGCTCCGAGCACCGATGTCTTTACGGTTTTAATGGCGTTGTACTTATAATCCTCCGGTGAAGCGGGACATGCCAGGTTATAAATCTGATCCACCTCGGCAAAGTAAGGCATGGTAACATCATGTCTTACAAGATCAAAATATGGATGGTCTATGAGGTGGACGATATTATCCCTGGATCCGGTGAAGAAGTTATCGAGGCAGATAACTTCATTGCCCTGAGCAAGCAGCCGCTCGCAAAGGTGCGATCCGATAAAGCCTGCACCGCCGGTAACCAGAACTCTTTTCATTCCTCTTCTTACAAATTAAAATTTACGGCCAATAGCATGATAATCAAATCCCAATGATCTGATCTCTGCAGGGTCGTATATATTTCTTCCATCGAAGATAACTTTTTGTTTTAAGGTTGCCGACAACATGTCGAAATCAGGGATCCTGAATTCGGGCCATTCTGTTACTACCACCAGGGCGTCGGCTCCTTTGGCGGCATCATAGATGTCGCCGGCAAATTCTATCGTTTCGCCCAATACCTTTTTTGCCTCATCCATCGCTGCCGGGTCGTATGCCGTTACCCTGGCTCCCGATTCGAGGAGGCGGGATATTATTTCCAGTGAGGGAGCTTCCCTCATATCATCGGTTTGTGGCTTGAAGGCCAGTCCCCATACGGCGAAAAGTTTTACCTTCGAGGTCGCCATTGAAGTGGTTGTATATCTTATTGAAGAGTACACTTTTCTGTTTGTTGTTCACTTTTTCAACAGCAGTGAGAATCTCCATTTTCATTCCCCTCTCTTCGGCTGTTTTGATTAGTGCCTTTACATCTTTCGGAAAGCAGGAGCCGCCATAGCCTACACCGGCGTATAAGAACTTACTGCCTATTCTGGAGTCGCTTCCTATCCCTCTTCTTACCTGATTGATGTCGGCACCGAGAAGATCGCACAGGTTGGCTATCTCATTGATGAAACTGATCCTTGATGCAAGCATGGAGTTGGCTGCATACTTCGTGAGTTCAGCCGAGGGTATATCCATAAACAAAATAGGATGGTTATTGAGCAGGAATGGCTTGTAGAGCTTCTTCATAATTCCTTCGGCTCTTTCCGAATCAATACCTATAACAATACGTTCGGGCCTCAGAAAATCGTTTATAGCGCTCCCCTCCTTAAGAAATTCCGGATTGGAAGCCATGTCGAACTCAATTTTTTTACCTCTAAGAAAGAGCTTCTCCTTTATGACCTCCCTTACCCTTTCTGCTGTTCCGACAGGGACCGTGCTTTTGGTGACAACAACAAGGTAGTCGTTCATATACTCGCCTATCTCAGCAGCAGCTTTAAGGACATGTTTCAGATCGGCACTGCCATCTTCTCCGGGAGGTGTTCCCACACCTATGAATACCACTTCACAGCCATTCAGTGGCTCACGAAGAGAGGTTGCAAAACTTAATCTTCCCTTAAGAACATTCCTGTCGACCATGTCTTCCAGGCCAGGCTCATAAATAGGCACTACACCCCTTGAAAGAAGCTCGATTTTGTTTGCATCGGTGTCGATGCATGTGACATCTACGCCTGTTTCAGAGAAACAGGTGCCGGTTACCAGTCCAACGTAGCCAGTGCCAATAACAGTTATTTTCATACAGGGAGTTTAATTTAGTGGATAGATATGCAAATATAATACAACCTCACGATTTAAGAAAGAGAGGCAAACGAACAGTGACGGGCTCTCCTTAACGTGATGAAAGTCTGCCTGATATTGCTTGTAAATCGAAAAATTAAGTATCTTTGCGAACAATTTTTACACAACATAATGTCTAACTTATTAGTAATTAGTATTTTTTATTAATCATGACTGAAAAACAAGAAAATCTGAACCACGACGAGAAGATTGAAAACGAGGTTGTTAATGCATCTTTGAATGAGAATCCTGCAGAAGCAGAGGCTAAACTAACAGAGGAGCCTGTTTCTGAAGTGGTTGAAATGAAATCAGAACCTGTTGCAGAAGAGGTTGCTGAACCGGTAGTGGCAGAAGCCGCACCTGCAGAGAAGGTTGAAAAGCCTGCTGCCAGGAAAAGTTCAAAAAGAGCTAAATCAGCTCCGAAGCATCAGCGTTCGGGAGCAGTTCACGCTGCTGAAATTGATGCTCAGGCAGATGAATTCGACTGGGATTCATTTGAGACTGATGAAGCTAAAACATCTAAGAAATTTGTGGAATTTGAGGCCCAGTATGACAATACTCTCTCAACAATTGCTGTTGATGAGGTAATTGAGGGTACCGTTATTTCAATGAACGCCCGCGAGGTTGTAATCAACATTGGTTACAAATCGGAAGGTGTTGTTAGTCTAAATGAATTCCGTTATAATCCAGATCTTAAACTTGGCGATAAAGTTGAGGTTTATGTTGAGAGCCAGGAAGATAAGAAGGGACAGCTTCTTCTTTCACATAAAAAAGCACGAGCAGTAAATTCATGGGACAGGGTTAATGCATCACTTGAAAAAGATGAGATTATACCAGGTTACATCAAGTGCCGTACCAAAGGTGGTATGATTGTTGATGTATTTGGTATTGAAGCTTTCCTTCCCGGATCACAAATCGATGTTAAACCAATTCGTGATTACGATGTATTCGTTGGTAAGACAATGGAATTCAAGGTTGTTAAGATCAACCAGGAATTCAAAAACGTTGTTGTTTCTCACAAAGCTCTTATTGAAGCTGAACTGGAACAACAGAAGAAAGAGATTATTGCCAAACTTGAAAAAGGACAGGTTCTTGAAGGAACTGTTAAAAATATTACATCTTACGGTGTATTCATTGACCTTGGTGGTGTTGATGGTCTTATTCACATTACTGATCTTTCATGGGGAAGAGTTAATCATCCTGAAGAGATTGTTCAGCTTGATCAGAAACTCAATGTTGTTATTCTTGATTTTGATGATGACAAGAAGAGAATTGCACTTGGTCTGAAACAGCTTACTTCTCATCCATGGGATTCACTTGATCCAGATCTGAATATTGGTGATAAGGTTAAAGGTAAAGTAGTTGTAATGGCTGATTATGGTGCATTTGTTGAGATTGCACCAGGTGTTGAAGGATCTGATACACGTTTCTGAAATGTCATGGTCACAGCATCTGCGCAGTGCACAGGAGTTTCTGAAAGTTGGCGATGAAGTTGAAGCAGTTATTCTTACTCTTGACAGGGAAGAGAGAAAAATGTCACTTGGTATGAAGCAGCTTAAAACTGATCCATGGGAGAATATTGATGACCAAATATGCAGTTGGTTCAACAGCATACTGCAAAAGTTCGGAACTTCACCAACTTTGGTGTATTTGTTGAGATTGAAGAGGGTGTTGATGGACTGATTCATATTTCTGACCTTTCATGGACGAAGAAAATCAAGCATCCTGCTGAATTTACAGCTATTGATGCTGAAATTGAAGTTGTTGTTCTTGAAATTGACAAGGAAAACAGACGTCTGAGCCTTGGACATAAGCAACTTGAGGAGAATCCATGGGATGTATTTGAAGATGTATTTGCAGTTGATTCAGTTCATGAAGGAACCATTACTGAAGTGTTCGACAAAGGAGCAGTTGTTGCTCTTCCTTATGGTGTTGAAGGATTTGTTACCCCAAAACATCTTGTTAAGGAAGATGGAACATCGGAAAAGTTGAAGAAAAACTTGAGTTCAAGGTTATTGAATTTAATAAGTCAGCTAAGAAAATTATTCTTTCTCACAGCAGGATATTTGAAGATGATAAGAAAACATCTGCTTCAACTGCCAGAAAGACGTGAAGCCGATGAAACAAAGAAGACTTCCAGGAAGATCAAATCAAATCTGGAAAAAACTACCCTTGGCGATATATCTGAACTTGCAGCTTTAAAAGAAGAAATGGAAGAAAAAGATAATAAATCTTCCAAGAAATAGAAAAATTTCTTTAAATTTAGGCTACTAAAGAATACAGTTATGGATTTTAATATAGAGAGCCGCAATAACAGCACAGTTATTCAGATACTTAGCGAGAAACTTGATACGCACATTGCTCCGTCTCTTAAGTCGGAGCTTGTGCTTGTTTCAGGCAAAGGAGAAAAAAATATCATCCTTGATCTTGGTAAAGGTTGAATATTGTGATTCTTCAGGTTTGAGTGCAATACTTGTTGCAAACAGATTATGTAAGAATGCTGGAGGAACATTTGTTCTTTGCGGATTGAATGAAGCAGTTGAAAGACTGATCACAATTTCGCAGCTCGATACCGTACTTACAATAACTGGAGACGTAGCCGAAGCTGAAAAGATGATATGATAAATACCTCATTTTAAGTGTCGTTCCGTCTTACAATACTGGGTAGCAGTTCTGCTCTGCCAACATCTGAAAGATATCCATCCGCTCATGCAGTAACACTGAATGAGCGGTTTTTTTTAATAGACTGCGGTGAGGGCACACAGATGCAGCTCCGACGAAACAGGATCAGATTAGGCAGGATAAATCATATCTTTATTAGCTCATCTTCATGGTGATCATATCTTCGGACTTTACGGACTCCTTTCCACTCTTAGCCTGTCAGGCAGGGAAGAGGCTCTTAAGATCTTTATGCACCCGCCGGATTTGAGAATATTCTACATAACCATCTTTCCGATTTTGAGATCCATCTTAACTACCCTCTGGAAATAGTGCCACTGGTGTCAGGTGAACCTGTAATTATCATGGAGAACAAGGATATGACAGTTACATCAATTCCTCTGCGGCACAGAGTTCCATGCTTCGGCTTCATTTTTCGTCAGAAGATGCGCGACAGGAACATAAAAAAAGAGTTTATTGAAAAGTTCGATATCCCTCTTGCGTCGAGACCTGCTGATCAAAAGAGGGCATGATCTTGTTCTGCCAACCGGTGAGGTTATTGCCAACAAGACAATTACAACAGATCCGCCATATCCCGCTATCACTGGCTGTATGCGGCGATACAATGTATTTCAGCGATCTGGCACTCTATCTGAAGGATGTTGATCTGCTCTATCTGGAAGCAACCTTTGACAAATCAAAGAAAGAACTTGCAAAAGAGACGGGTCATTCTACCTCTGTCGATGCCGCCACAGTAGCCAGGGATGCAGGTGTCAAGAGGCTTGATAATAGGTCATTTCTCAGCCCGTTATAAGGACGTTACACCTCTCGTTAGCAGGCACGGGAGATATTCCCTGCAACTGATGCTGCCTATCGATGGAATGAGTGTCGATATTTAACAGGCAGGGAATCCCCAGAAAGATTATCTATCTTTGCATTTATCAAAAAAACAGTATGACCTTGCAGGATAAAATATTGATTCTCGATTTTGGCTCACAGTATACACAGTTGATAGCCAGACGAATAAGAGAGCTTAATGTCTATTGTGAAATACATCCTTTTAATCACTTTCCGGAACCGGGAGAAGATGTTAAAGGTGTAATTCTTTCAGGTAGTCCCTTTTCTGTCAGGGATAAAACAGCTCCCGTACCCAGACCTTAAAGCGATAAAGGGGAAATTTCCTCTGCTGGGGGTATGTTACGGAGCCCAGCATCTTGCACACAATTTTGGAGGAGAAGTACTCCCTTCAAATACAAGGGAGTATGGCAGGGCAAACCTGAAATATATCGATAACAACGATCCACTGTTTGAAGGTGTCTCAGCAGGAACACAGGTCTGGATGTCGCACGGCGATACTATAACAACCATGCCCGACACATATAAAATAACAGGCTCTACAACCGATGTAAAAGTAGGAGCCTACCGTATTGAAAATGAGTAACATGGGGGATACAGTTCCATCCTGAGGTTTATCATACAACTGAGGGGATAATTATGCTGGAGAATTTTGTGACAACTATATGCGGATGCTCCCGTGACTGGACTCCCGGATTCATTTGTCGACTCATCCGTAAAGGAGTTACGTGAAAAACTTGGAAATGATAAGGTAGTATCTGGGACTTATCGGGGGGAGTAGATTCATCTGTTGCAGCCTTTCTTCTTAATAAAGCAATAGGAGAGAATCTTACCTGCATATTTGTTGATAATGGCCTGCTGCGAAAGAATGAGTTTAAATCAGTTCTTCACTCATACGGGGGACTGGGTCTTAATGTTGTTGGTGTGGATGCATCCGACCGTTTCCTTGATGAACTTGAAGGGGTCTCTGATCCTGAAACAAAAAGAAAAATAATAGGAAGGGTATTTATCGAGGTCTTTGATGAAGAAGCCGGGAAAATAAGAGATGTTAAATGGCTGGCTCAGGGAACAATATACCCCGATGTTATTGAGTCGGTATCGGTTAATGGTCCTTCTGCAACAATAAAGTCGCACCATAATGTCGGAGGCTTACCTGAGAGGATGAACCTCAAGGTCGTTGAACCACTCCGATTTCTGTTCAAGGATGAAGTGAGAAGGGTAGGGGTAGCAGTTGGTATGCCTGAGAATATTCTAAAAAGACATCCGTTCCCTGGCCCGGGACTTGCCATCCGTCTGCTTGGAGCAATTAACAGGGAGAAGCTTGAGGTGCTAAAGGAGGCCGATTCAATTTTTATTGAGGGACTTAAAAGCAACGGATTATATGACAAGGTATGGCAGGCAGGGGTTATTCTGCTGCCTGTTCAGAGTGTAGGTGTGATGGGAGATGAAAGAACTTATGAAAATGCGGTTGTGCTAAGGGCTGTTGGTTCTACCGACGGAATGACAGCCGACTGGTCGCATCTGCCATACGATTTTCTGGCATCTGTATCCAACGAGATCATTAATAAGGTAAAAGGAATAAACAGGGTTGTTTATGATATAAGCTCTAAGCCGCCTGCAACAATAGAATGGGAATAACCCAAATAAATAAATAGGTTTATGATACGCTTGAAAAGATTATTGGTTTTCATCATAATAGGATTGTTGACATCTCCCGGCTTAAAGAGTAATGCCCAGATGTTCAATGATGCTACCTTCAAGATAGGACGTACACTTGGACTGATTGAAGCATTTTATGTCGATACTGTAAATATCGAAAGGATCGCAGATGACGCCATTATTAGTATTCTCCGGTCACTCGACCCCCACTCTGTATATGTTTCCAAGGAAGAGGTCAAAGAGATGAATAGTAATCTGGGCGGAAACTTTGAGGGTATAGGCATACAGTTCAATGTTCTTTTCGATACCATAATTGTAATTTCTCCTACACCAGGTGGTCCCTCTGAGAAAGCAGGACTAAGACCAGGAGACAGGATAGTCGCGATCAACTCTGAAAAAGTTGCCGGAACAGGTATTACTACCCTTGGTGTAAGGAAGAGGCTTCTTGGAGATTCCGGGACAAACGTAACAGTTACAGTTATCCGAAGGGGTGTTAGTGGTACAACCGATTACATTATAACGCGCGACAAGATACCTGTTAACAGCCTCGATGCGGCATATATGATCAACAGCGAAACAGGCTACCTCAAGCTGAATAGTTTCTCTGAGACAACAGAGAAGGAATTTGACACAGCGGTATCAATGCTTCTGAAAAGCGGAATGAAATCGCTCATGATTGACCTGAGAGGAAACAGCGGTGGATATATGGAACCTGCAGTTGCACTTGCTGGAAAGTTCTTCGACCAGGGCAAGCTGATGGTATACATCGAAGGCAACAAAACTCCTCGGCAGGATTATAAATCGTATGAATCCGGTTACCTGATGAATACCAGGGTAATTGTATTGACGGATGAAGGATCCGCATCGGCGAGTGAGATTCTCGCAGGTGCATTGCAGGACCATGACCGTGGTTTGATCGTTGGAAGAAGGACATATGGCAAGGGATTGGTTCAGAAAGCCTATTACCTTACCGATGGATCAATGATAAGACTCACTATAGCAAGATATTATACTCCTTCGGGCAGGCTTATACAAACTCCCTATACCGACGGATTCGACAAATATAATGAGGCCTTTATCAAAAGGTTTACCAGTGGTGAGATAACAGATTCATCAGCTATTCATTTCCCCGATTCACTTCTATTCAGAACACTTGTCAACAAGAGGCCAGTATATGGTGGTGGTGGTATCATGCCCGACATATTTGTACCGGCCGATACAGTGGGTTATTCAGATTACTACGGCAACCTTGTCAGAAAAGGTATTATTAATACGTTCGCCCTTGATTATACCGACAGAAACAGGAACAATCTTATTGCACAATATAAAGATTTTAAAAGTTTCGATAAAGGGTTTCGTTTTACTGCCAAAGATATAGAACAGCTTCATAAGCAGGCAGAAAAAGATGGTGTGACATATGATGAAAAGGGTTGGCAAACATCTGAAAATATTGCTCTTACAATATTGAAAGGACTTGTAGCCCGTGACTTATGGGATACGAATGAGTATTTTAAGACAGTCAATGTCAACGATTCTGCAATCAACAAAGCGGTTGAGATATTATCGGCGAAAGGTGCATATAATACCATACTGTCAGGTAAAAAGGATAATAAATGAAGCTTGTAGCTAAAACCTTATTTGGACTTGAAGATGTTCTGGAACAAGAACTAAACGATCTTGGTGTTACAGAGACATTAATTAATAACAGGGCTGTTCTTTTCGAGGGTA
Organism: uncultured Bacteroidales bacterium; assembly: GCA_963698535.1. GTDB lineage: Bacteria > Bacteroidota > Bacteroidia > Bacteroidales > VadinHA17 > CAVORD01. Next base: position 294,518 of record CAVORD010000001.1, read on the forward strand.
ATCTTGACACTGTTTATCGGGTCAACTATCTGTCGAGACTGACACTCTCTCTGCTTGTTTCTGTGGATGAATTCAAAATATCATCGGCGCAGGATCTCTATAATGGCTGCAAGAAGATAGCATGGGATGAATTTATGAACATGGAGATGACCTTTGCTGTTGTTCCTGTAGTTAATTCACCTCTGTTCAATCACTCAGGATATCCGGGGTTACTTGTAAAAGATGCCCTGGCCGATTATTTCAGGGAGAAGTACGGTTCGCGGCCCTCGGTGAATACCCGACAGCCTGATCTGCTTATCAATCTTCATATTAGTAATGATAAGGTAGGCATATCACTTGATTCATCGGGCTTACCTCTCTTCATGAGAGGATATCGCAAGCAGGGTAACATAGCTCCGCTTAATGAAGTGCTTGCTGCTGGGATACTGAAGATCACTGGATGGGATGAAGTGCAGCCACTTTATGATCCTATGTGTGGCTCAGGTACTTTTGCAATTGAAGCCGCTCTTATGGCTGGCAATATTGCACCGGGAAAGACCAGAAGCTTTTTTGGATTTCAGAACTGGAGTAATTATTCCCGCGATCTGTTCCAATCGATAAAGGAGGAAGCAACAAAAGCCGAAAGGAGCATCAGACCCGCTATTGCCGGAAGCGACATATCATTTGATTCCATAAGGATAGCACGTGCCAATTTGACCAGGGCGGGACTGACTGGTTCTGTGAGATTCTTTCCCGGCGATTTCTTCGAATCGGATTATGCATTGCAGAATGGTATCATTGTTATGAATCCGCCTTATGGAGAAAGGATCAGAATTGATGATCTGGAGACTCTTTATGAGAAGATCGGGACAAAACTGAAACATTTTTATCCCGGCAACAGCTGCTGGATAATCACTTCAGACACTGGTCCGGTTAAGGCGGTAGGGCTTAAGCCAGGAAGTAAGTCAGTGCTTTATAATGGCCCGCTTAAATGTACTCTGTCGGAGTATAACCTCTTTCAGGGGAAGAAAGCTGACAGGGGCGCAGATGCCGGTAAAAGTCAAAACTGATAATTAAAGGGGAAAAGGTAGAAATATTCATATTACCATTGTTTGAGCATTTGTTTTTGATACATCTTTTTTTTTTATATTTGTTAATTGTTTGCTTTGTTACCTTGCAAAATTGAGCTTAAATGGGCTTCAACATAGAGAGCTACTTTGATCAGTTACAGGACGAAAATGTGGTACTTTTTTATAAAGGAAACATTGACTCTGATGTTATTAATAAGGTCCTCGATTTTGTTGAGTCCAAAATGGATGAACGTGACGAGAAGAGCAAGCTTAGAAAAAAAGTTTACAATGTTCTGGTCGAGTCCCTTCAAAACCTTTATCATCATGTAGACACAACACCCTCAGGATATGATAGTTTGGGGGCAGACAGATATGGAGTGCTCCTGATAAAAAAGGTTGGGGAGATATATCAGATCATTACAGGAAATTTTATTCAGAACGAAAGGATCCCGAAGCTCGAGCAGAGAATATCAAGGATCAACAACTCCAGCCGCGAGGAGATTAAAGAACTGTACAAGTTCATTCTTAATCATCAAAAGATCTCAAAAAAAGGAGGTGGCGGACTTGGATTGGTTGATATTGCCCGGAAAACCGGGAAAAAGCTTGACTATGAATTTGTGGAATATGATAAGGATCATTCGATATTTGTCCTGAATATTAGCGTTGGAGACGATATTTAAAAGTTTAACTATAATTATTTTGACATGGAACCGATCATTATTGAAGGAACATCAAAAACCCCGACTATTAAATTTGATACTACGGGCGGTACTTTTGAGATCAAAGGAAGGTCAATACCTGAGAATTCAGTAGAGTTTTATAAACCTATTGTCGATTGGCTTGACACATACAAGGAAAGTCCTCTTGCCAAGACGGTAGTTAATGTAAGGCTTGAGTATTTTAATACATCATCATCAAAATGTATCCTTGATGTTTTCAAAAAACTTGAGACCATTCACAAGGCAAAGAATGAGGTGGAAGTAAACTGGTATTACGAAGAGGATGACGAAGATATGCTTGAGGCAGGTGAGGATTATGAATCCATTATCCGAATACCTTTCAAGTTCATTGAAATTGTTGAGTAATTTCACATCCTTTCGATCGGTTTTTTTCCATAAAATAATAAAGGCCCTGTCTTAACAGGGCCTTTGTAATTTCATAAGGTCAGCAATCTCTTATCCTCTTCCAAAATTCTCTGCCGACTCAAGGGCTTTCTTAAGTATTCTGAAGTAGAGTGCAAGGTAGGTTAGCAATGTCATAAGCCATATGACAGCAACATTTACTGTAAAGGTATCCACATATATTCCGAAAACCATTTTCCTCGGGGCATAGAAATGAGCTTTTATCATCTTGTGCTGCGGGTCAAGGAAAACAGGATCGATCTTCTGGATTACTCTTCCCTTGTATTCTATTACCTTATCGTTTTCATTAGCGTTCTTAACAAAGTCTTCAAGCTGCGTATTGGAATGTTTCTTTTTAAGGTCCAGGAATTTTTCGCGATTAGTTTCCATTTCACGATTAACGATTATATCCTTCCTGTTGTTTGCATTGTTATAGAGCCCTATATAGTAATCCTTGATCCTGTCAAGATGTTTTTTTGCTGCAGTTATTATCTCCTGATCTATCTTGTCGGGGTAGAGCATCTCAGGATGGCTGAACTTAATGTCTGGCAGTGCACGTTCCTCTGCTGCAAATTCATTCCTTACAAGCTCAAGTGCCTCCCCAAAACTCTCATTCTTAGTAGGCTTGCCGTAGTCGAATTCAATGTTGTTGAGTTTCCCTTTTATAGTGTTGTACCAGTATACTTTTTTGTAATTAGCTATACTCATAGCTTTATCGTAAAAGTAGAACGGTTCTTCAAATTTGTTATCCTTGAATTGCTTAACGGCCAATGCTTCGTAGCCCCATCGAGCCATTATCATTTCACCATAGAAAGGAATGGAGATAGGAGAAGATATACCTGGGTTCAACTTTTCGAACTTTACAATTATACCGCTTAGTATTATCTGAGGGATTACGAGAAACGGAATAAGTATATAGATAGTTACAACTGCCTTGAAACTGTCTGATATAAGAAGTCCAAGCATATTAGCGCTGGCCCAGCAGGAGAATAGTATTAGCCAGTATTCGAAAGTCATGCCATGTACTCCGGTAATTGCATTACCCAGAATGACAAAGGTAAAGGCCTGTATTGCGGAGATCAGAAACTGAACAAAGACCTTCGACATAAGGTAGCTGTTCCAGCTTAAGTTGAGAAATGCCTCCCGCTTGAGTATCTTCCGGTCCTTAATGATCTCCTCGGCACTTACTGTAAGACCCATGAAGATCGCGACAATAACCGACATGAAAAGATATACAGGCAGGTTTGAATTGTCGACAAGACTGTATTTCGGTTGCGCGGCACTTTCATCGAAATACCTGATAAGAAAGGCAAGGAAGAAGGCAAGAACAGGCGCTTCCAAAAGGGTTATCAGCAGATACTGGGTATCAGCAAGCTTGGAGAGAATATCTCTCTTAACAAATACTCTGAACTGGTTAAAGCGGGATGGTGTTTTGAAATTTATTTCTGGCACTCCCTCCTCCGGTTCAGGAATAACTATCTTAGGTTCAAGTTCACGCTTATAGTGTTCGTTCCACTCTTTGGGTGATATCTTCCTTGTTTCTGTAGGCTGACCATATTCGTCGAGAACCCTCGACTCAACTATATTGAATACCTGTTCGGGGTTAACGTTACCACAAACATGGCACTCACTCTCATTATAGTTAGCGTGATGTATCTGGGTTTTGAAATAGATTATAGATTCTATCGGGTCTCCATTGAAAATGAGGTATCCGCCACGGTCAAGGATTATCAGTCTGTCGAACATTTTGAAGATGTCGGATGATGGCTGGTGGATAACAACAAAGAGAAGTTTCCCTTTAAGAGAAAGTTCTTTCAGTAGGTCGAGTATATTTTCCGAATCGCGTGATGAGAGTCCGGATGTTGGTTCATCGAGGAATAGAATAGCCGGTTCCCTTATCAGTTCCAGAGAAATGTTAAGTCTCTTTCTTTGACCACCGCTGATCTTTTTATTGAGAGGGCTACCTACCTTCATATCCCGGATCTCAAATAGTCCGAGGCTCCGGAGAGTGTTGCTTACCTTTTTAGCTATCTCATCATCTGTAAGATTATCAAAGCATAGCTTGGCATTATAAAAGAGGTTCTCAAAGACAGTTAACTCCTCAATCAGGAGATCGTCCTGACTGACATAACCTATAAGTCCTTCAACCTCTTCGCTCTGTTCGTGAATGCTGTGTCCGTTAATTGTAACCTCACCGCTGAAAGGAGGGTTTGTTCCGTTAAGTACATTCAGCAGTGTAGATTTACCGGCACCGCTGGCTCCCATTATACCAACAAGGCGTCCTGATTCTTCGGCAAAGCTCATTGGATGAATGCCCACATTACCGGCCTTGAAACGGTATTCTAGTTTTTCGACCTTATAAACGACTCTCGATTCCTTAAGCTCCTCCTTTATGAACTGCCTTATGGCATCACTATAATATATGGGTGTGGATTTTGGGTCGCGCAAAGAAGATCCCGGGTTAAAGGGATATACCTTGCCTTCAGCCAGAAGCTGCCCGTTCATGTAAAGTTCACCGATGGTTGAGAACCTTACAAAGTGCATACCTGCCGAATGGATGTTCAGGACCCAGATGCTTCCTTTTATGGTCTCATTAATAAGGAATTTATAGTTGCCTTTCCCTTTTTTTGAAGTATTGCTTATTACAAGTACGTTGGGCGAATCGGGGATCTTGGTTGATGGGTTGAGTACAAAGTCGCGAATAAGGTCAAACTCTTCACTTTCAACATTAAAAGTGTCGGCGACGGCGGCAATGAATTCAAGTTCAGTGATACTAACCTCCTGACTGTCGGATTTACAGAATTCAAAGAGCTGAACAAGTACAATAATTTTTTGATCCTGTGTAAGCTGATCGTTTATCTGAATACATATCTTCAGGATCCTTACAGCTGTAGCAGAATTCCTTCTTTCCGTGCGACTTCTTTTACCCCTGTCCTGGGCATCATTGTAGAAGTCGTCGAAAAGTTTGAGATACTCCCTTACCAATTCAAGGTTGAGTTGTCTTTTAAGGAAGGCTTCAACAACACTACGGCGGTCACTGTCACTGCTTTGGGGCCGTGCGATGATCGCAAATAACTGCATCAGTGCTTTTAAGATCTTCTCACTCATTTGAGGCGGGTTGAACTCGTACGGGTAAATTTAATAAATGATATTGAATATTCCTTAATCTATTTGTTCTATATGATCATTCCATTATATTATAAAACATGAAATTGAAGAGATGTCAGGCCGGGAGGCAATATTCCCCCTCAGCCTTTCTTCTTTTTCTTCATTACAGAGAAGCCAAACTTCCCAATAAAACTTCCTAATCCATAGTATTTACCATGTGAATATGCCAGTAGTCCTGCATCTTCCATACGGAAAAGTCCTGTTGCCGGATCGAGATACTTCTCATCGACCTGAACTGAGACAACTTCACTCAGGAACATATGGTGTGTACCCAATTCAATGATCTCTTTTACCCTGCATTCAATATTAACCGGAGATTCAACGATTATGGGTGCCTTAACCACATTTGCCTTGCCGGGTGTAAGCTTCATCTTGCTGAATTTATTGAAATCCTTACCCGATTTAACACCACACCAATCTGTCTTATTTGCAAGCTCCTCCGTGGTCAGATTAATAACAAATTCTCTGTTCTTCTTTATGATCTCATAAGAATGTCTTCCGGGCCTGACAGAAATGTAACATAGGGGAGGATCAGTACAGAGAGTTCCTGTCCATGAGATAGTAATGATATTATAATCAGGCGGTTCCTCTCCGCAGCTAACCATTACCGCAGGCAGTGGGTAGATAAGTGTGCCGGGTTTCCAGGTAGTCTTGCCCATATCAGAAACTGGCGAGGCACTCCTCCCTAGTAGGCAGTATAGTGAAGACAGTATGAAGCTGAAGGTTCTCAAAAAGAGCCATCAGGGTCGGGTTAATATTGGTAAAACGAAGTGCACCATAGTTATTCCTGGCCGCCTTCATGATAATTAGAAAGAGCCCAAAGCCCGTACTGTCGATATATTCTACTCCATCAAGATCCAGAATGACATTGGCCCCCGGTGTCTCAAACAATTTTATGATCACTGGCCTGATATCGTCGGTTACAAATGCATTTATTGTATCCACTTTAAAAGTTACGATATCGGAATTCTTTTCTTTTTCTATTAAAACCATACTAATAATTATGCTTTGCCTGAGTAATGATCCAGTTCCTGGATCGCTATTTTAATATCATTGTTAAATCTGGTTATATAGTCACCATATTTTTCTTTATTCTCTCCGCTCTTAGCTTCAAGTTCAAAATTCTTGAGCATTACTGCAAGATCGTCCATACCCATAATTGCAACAGATGATTTTGCTTTATGGGCAAGCAGGCCTAGACTCAGATAATCCCCGACTTTAAATAATTTGTCCATCTCCTCTGAAAATTCATCAGCCTGCACCTTGAATATATCCACAAGATCTGACAGTATCCCTGCATCTCCTCCGGAGACCATTTCAAGATATTCGGTCTTTATCATCTTATATTCCATAACCTTAATTTGGCGATGTGTAATCACAAATTTAATCTAAAGTTGGTAATAGACACGACCTTTGAAAAAAAACTGAAATAATTCTTACTATATTATTCCTTCATTAAGGAGAAATAATTTGTTAAATTTAGCTCGAAAAGCGACAAAATGATGAGAAGATATATAGCAGCAGTAATTATTTTATTTGCTTGGCTTGCTGGGTCACAGGGTCAAAGCAAAGTGAAGGTAGATAAAAATGATTTCCGGACAGAAAGTGTTGGCTTTGAAGAGGCGTGGCGACATTATAAGAATGCTGAGGCTTTGTACAAGGATGGCGGATTCTTCTTCAACCTATCTCTAACAGAGTATGAACAGGCTTATCTCTATAACCCGAATAGTGCTGAGCTAAATTACAAGATCGGTGTGGCATCCCTTTTTTCGGACAGGAAGGATGAGGCCGCAGGTTATTTTGTTAAGGCTATTGAGTTGAACCCTGAGATCGCCCCTGATCTCTATTTTCTGGCTGGCAGGGCATTTCAATATGGAGGAAAATACTTTGAGGCCGCCGGGAAGTATACTGAGTTTATGAACAAAGCAGGAAAAAGGGAACAGGATCTCGTTCTGCTTGCCGAAAGATACCTTCAGGAGTGTAATGTGGCCGTTGAATTGACCGCCAGCCCGCTTCCGGTTACCATCGGAAACTTTGGGGAAAAGGTGAATTCAGAAGCCGATGACTTTAGTCCTGTTCTCATGAAAAACGGAAAGGGTTTGTATTATGCCTCCAGGATCCCGATGAAGCGATCCTCGACATTTTACCCTGATAACATGCCCGATGAGAATATCTTTGTCACAACATTTGCCGAGTGGGGTGAATTCTCAACTCCCTATGCCCCGGAAGGGGATGTGAATACTGAATATTGTGAGGTTCCTTTATGGTTCGATTCGAAAGAAGAATTGCTCTATATCTATGCAGGTTATGTTGCAGGAGGAGATATTCTGGTTTCGGAGTTTAAAAAGGGAAAGTGGAGAGCACCTGCAGATCCGGGGCTGGGAATAAACAGTAAAGACGCTGAGACGTCACTGTGCTTCGACCCATCGGGTAAATGGCTCTATTTTGTAAGCGACAGGAGCAAGAAATCAATTGGAGGTAATGATATTTGGATGGCTGAGCGCCGGTCAAGGAAAAAGTGGAAAAAGCCGGTAAATATTGGTCAGCTGGTTAACTCTCAGTGGAATGAAGAATCAGTGTCCCTTTCGAGGGGTGGAGACACCCTGTTTTTTGCAAGTGACAGGAAGGGAACGATGGGAGGGTACGATATTTTCGCATCAGTAAAGCAGGATGACGGAAGCTGGGGGGCGCCGGTAAATATGGGATATCCCCTCAATACCAGTTATAATGAGATGTTCCTGGTGCAGCGAATCGACTCGGATTCAATTTACTATTTCAGCAGCGACAGGCGGGGTGGTTTTGGCAGAATGGACCTCTATATGGCAAGATTAACTGCTCCGGTCAGGGAGGTTGTAATTGAAGTTGTTGAGACAAAGCCCGCACCTGTAATAGCATATGATACGGTTGTGGTTATTAAGGAAGTTCCTCCTCCTGTTATAGAAGAGAAACCAGTGGAATTCATTCTGGCCGGAAGGATAGTTGATTCGGAAACCAATAGTCCCATCTATTGCAGGATAGATGTAATTGACCTAAGTGCCGACAGAGTTGTTGCTACCACGGTCACAGATACAACAGGTGCCGGGTTCAGGGTAAGAGTGCCGGGTAAAAAAAGCTATCTGTTGGATATGCGCGCTCCCGGTTACCTCTCTGCCATGGAAAGAGTTGATATTCCCGAATCATTCGAAGGTGAAGTTTTCTATAGTAATCTCTCCCTGATCAAGGTTAAGGTTGGCAGAAAAGTTGTCCTTAAAAACATTCTATTTGAAGTTAACAGGGCGGTACTTACTGTAGAATCGTTCTCAGAACTGAACAGGTTGGTTTCGATACTAAAGGAGAATCCTACCATGAGAATTGAGATCGCCGGACATACAGACAATACCGGTAGCTATGCAACAAATATCCGCCTTTCCAAGGAGAGAGCAGGTGCTGTTGTTAGGTATCTTATTGATAACGGTATAGAGCAGGAGAGACTCCAATTCACAGGTTATGGTCCGGATCAGCCTGTTACAGGTAATGATACGGCTGAAGGCCGGGCCCTTAACAGGAGAGTCGAATTCAAGATTCTGCAGCTATAGTAGTCCTTAAGCAGGTTTTAGCGGTTTGGAAAACATTTTTCCTACATTTGTTATTGAATAAATTTAACCCCCCTTATATGAAAAATACTCCCTTTTTAAAGTTTCATCAGGCCGCCGGTGCCAAAATCGTGCCTTTTGCCGGTTATAATATGCCTGTTGAGTATACCGGTATTAATGAAGAACATCTCCAGGTAAGAGAAAAGGCAGGTGTCTTTGATGTTAGCCATATGGGTGAATTCTGGGTTACAGGACCTAAAGCCACTGCTTTCGTTCAGAAAATGACCACAAATGATGTCAATGCTTTGTTCGACGGGAAAATTCAGTACACTTGCTTCCCCAATGGTAAGGGTGGAATAGTTGACGACCTTCTCGTCTACAGGTACAATCCGGAAAAATATCTGCTGGTAGTTAATGCTGCCAATATTGAGAAAGACTGGAACTGGTGCGTTAAAAACAGTCAGCAATTTGGTCTTGTCGCAGGTAAGGATCTTGTGAATGCCAGCGATGGGACAGCTCAGCTGGCCGTCCAGGGACCTCTGGCTCTTAAAGCGATGCAGAAGCTGACAAATGAGAAAATAACGGATATGGAGTATTATACCTTCAAGGTGCTTGATTTTGCCGGTATAAAAAATGTTCTCCTATCTACAACAGGATATACAGGGTCTGGCGGTTGCGAGATATATGTCGACAATGCCGATGCAGAAAAACTGTGGAATGCCGTAATGGATGCAGGTAAAGAATTTGATATCAAACCTATAGGGTTGGGTGCGAGAGATACATTACGACTTGAAATGGGTTTCTGTCTTTACGGTAACGATATAAATGATGAGACCTCACCAATTGAGGCCGGTCTGGGATGGATAACGAAATTTGTCCCCGGAAATGATTTTATCGACAGACCAGTGATGGAGAAGATAAAAGAGAAGGGACCTGAAAAAAGACTCAGGGGATTTGTGATGGAGGAGAGGGGTATTCCACGTCAGCATTATGAAGTTGTTGATGCCTCAGGCAATATTATTGGAGAGGTCACTTCAGGTACTATGTCTCCCATGCTAAAGAATGGTATTGGAATGGCATATGTTTCTTCGGCACATGCCAAGACCGGAACAGAGATCTTCATCAGAATAAGGAACAAAGATCTGAAGGCCAGGATTACTAATATCCCGTTTTATAAATCCTGAATCTGGCTGATCTGTAATCTATGATTAAACCCGATATTCAGGTCTGTTTTACACCGGCCATCTTTCCTCTTTATAAGAAGGCAGAGGCAAATGTTGTCATTATTGATATTCTTCGTGCTACCTCTTCCATCTGTAATGCTTTTGCCTCAGGGGTAAAAGCCGTTATTCCTGTAGCCGAAATAGAGGAGGCACGGGAATACAAGAAAAGAGGCTATATGGTAGCAGCAGAGAGAGATGGTTATGTCCTGGATTTTGCAGACTTCGGTAATTCACCTTTTAACTTTTCTGCAGAAAATGTTGGAGGTAAAGAGATAGTATACTCCACCACCAATGGAACACGGACAATCACGATGGCCGGAGGGTGTAAAAATATTCTGATCGGGGCGTTTCTTAATATTACTGCAGTTGCCGATTTCCTTAAGAAAGATGGCGCTGATGTTATACTACTTTGTGCCGGATGGAAGAATAAGTTCAATCTTGAAGATTCCCTTTTTGCAGGCGCCCTCGCAAAGAAACTTCTCGATTCAGGATCTTTCCTTACGGGGTGTGATTCAACACTTGCTGCAATCGACTTATGGTCAGTGGCAGAGGCCAATCTGCTCGGATATATTGATAAAGCTGCCCAGAGAAGCAGACTCAGGGATAAAGGCCTTGATGACTGTGTTGAATTCTGCCACACTAATGATACAACAGAGATAATTCCCGTATTTCGCGGTGGCAGGCTTGTAGTAATGTGATTAACAGCATGTTAATAATTTATTAAAGATCATTGGAAATTCGTACATTTGTAATATATTGGATACAAATCATATAATCAACCTAACTATGAAAAAACATAACTTTTACGCAGGTCCTTCCATTCTGCCACAATACACCATCGACAATGTGGTTGAGGGTGTTAAGAATTTTGCAGGGACAGGACTTTCAGTACTGGAAATTTCACACAGAAGTAAAGAATTCATTGCAGTGGTCGACGAGGCAACAGCACTTTTTAAGGAGCTGCTTGATATTCCCGCAGGATATCATGTACTATTCCTTGGTGGAGGTGCGAGCCTGCAATTTGCTATGATTCCAATGAACCTGTTTGTAAAGAAGGCCGCATACCTTAATACAGGGGAGTGGGCTTCAAAGGCATTGAAAGAGGCTAAAATGTATGGTGAAACGGTAGAGGTTGCTTCATCGAAGGACAAGAATTTTAATTATATACCGAAGAACTTTACAGTACCTTCTGATGCTGATTATTTTCATATTACCACTAATAATACCATCTACGGTACCGAGATCAGAAAGGATCTCTCAGTTAGTGTTCCTCTGATTGCTGATATGTCTTCCGATATTTTCAGTCGTCAGATAGATGTTTCAAAATATTCCATTATTTATGGTGGAGCACAGAAGAATCTTGCTCCGGCAGGTGTCACTTTTGCAATTGTTAAGGAAGATGTACTTGGTAAAGTTACCAGACCTATTCCAACAATGATGAACTATAAGACCCATATTGAAAAAGAGTCGATGTTCAATACACCACCTGTATTACCTATCTTTGCAGCTCTTCAGACTCTTAAATGGCTTAAGGGCCTTGGTGGAGTGAAGGTAATGGAGAAGATGAATGTTGAGAAGGCAAAAATGTTGTATGACGAAATTGACAGAAATAAGCTCTTCGTGCCAACAATTGCTGATCCTGATGATCGTTCCTTTATGAATATCTGTTTCGTTATGAAGGAAGAGTATAAGGAACTGGAGGCAGGATTCAGCGACTTCGCCAAAACGAAAGGTATGGTCGGTATTGCAGGTCACCGCTCAGTTGGTGGATTCAGGGCATCGACTTATAATGCTCTTCCAAAGGAGAGTGTTGTGGCTCTGATCGATGCGATGAAAGAATTTGAATCGAAACATTAGTATTAACCAAAGAACTGCAGGATGTTACAACCTGCAGTTTTTTTTCAAAATAGTATTACCATGAAAATATTAGTTGCAACAGATAAGCCATTCGCACCGGCTGCTGTAGATCTTATAAGAGGGGTAGTTGAAAAAACAGGCCACCAGCTGGCACTTCTCGAAAAGTATACCGATGTTTCAGATCTGCTTAAGGCAGTTGCTGATGCCGATGCAATGATCGTTCGAAGTGACCTTATCACTGCGGAGGTCCTGGCTGCCGCACCTAAACTGAAAATAGTTGTCAGGGCAGGAGCAGGTTATGATAATCTTGACCTTGCAGCATGCACTGCTAAAAATGTGGTGGCTATGAATACACCAGGCCAGAATTCAAATGCGGTTGCAGAACTGGCATTTGGTATGATGGTTTCCCTTGCAAGGGGTTTCTATGATGGTAAGTCGGGATCCGAGCTCAGAGGAAAAACTCTGGGAATTCATGCCTTCGGTAACGTAGGTCGCTATGTTGCTGAAATTGCAAAAGGATTCGGTATGGATGTTTATGCATTCGATCCGTTTGTCGATAAGAATGATGTCATTAAGGCAGGGGTTAAACCTGTTTCAACGGTAGAGGAACTATATTCAAAATGTCAGTATGTATCGTTGCATATCCCTGCAAACGATAAAACCAAGAAGTCTATAGGACATAAGTTACTCTCATCAATGCCCAAAAATGCTGTGTTGGTTAACACCGCACGCAAAGAGGTCATTAATGAAGATGAACTGCTTAAGGTTTTTGAGGAAAGATCAGATTTCAGTTATCTGTCCGATATCGCTCCTGATAATGCAGCTGTTTTTGCTGAGAGTTACAAGGGCAGGTTCTTCTTTACTCCCAAGAAGATGGGAGCACAGACAGAGGAGGCCAATATCAATGCCGGAGTAGCTGCAGCAGAGCAGATAGCAGATTTCTTTAAAACTGGAAATACTAAGTTTAAAGTTAATAAATAGCACCGGTTAACCGGATGCTATAAAACCGGACTTTGGGGAGTTGACGATAACTTCCCCTATTCCCGGTATTTGTGGAATTTTATTAAACCAAAGTAAAAAATGGCTGTAATTAAACCGTTCAGAGGCCTGAGGCCTCCAGCAGAAATAGTTAAAGATCTTGCATGTTTGCCTTATGATGTAATGAATGTTGAAGAGGCATTGGCAATGGCAGAGGGAAAGGAGAGTTCACTGCTTCATATTACCAGATCGGAAATCGATCTGCCCGCAGGAACTGATGTGCATGATCAGGTAGTATATGATAAGGCTGTCTCAAACTTTTCCCTTTGGCAAAAGAGGGGATGGCTTGTTCAGGATGCTGATCCCCACTACTATATATATGCCCAGACAATGGAAGGACGTACCCAGTACGGGATAGTTGGAGCGGCTTCTGTAGATGATTACCTGAACGGCATCATCAAGAAACACGAACTTACCCGTCCTGATAAAGAAGAAGACAGAATGATCCATGTAAGGATCACAAATGCCAATATTGAGCCTGTATTCTTTGCATATCCTGCTGTTAAGGAACTTGATGATATTGTTAATAAAATCGTTAAAGGCCAGAAAGCCGACTATGATTTTGTTGCTGAAGATGGCTTTGGTCACCATTTCTGGGTGGTGAAGGATAAAAAAGACAATGCAGAGATCGAGCGATTATTTGTTGAGAAAGTTCCTTTTACTTATGTGGCCGACGGACACCACAGGACAGCCGCTGCAGCACTGGTTGGAAAGGAGAAAAGAGAACAAAATCCCGGATATACAGGTAATGAAGAGTTCAATTTCTTTCTGGCAGTTCATTTTCCGGATAATCAACTAAAGATTATCGACTATAACAGGGTGGTAAAAGACCTTAACGGAATGACGCAGCAGGAGCTGCTTGCCAAACTTTCAGCTTCCTTTGAGGTGGTTAAGAAAGGAGCCAAAATTTATAACCCTTCAGGACTTCATAACTTTTCAATGTATCTCGAAGGTGAATGGTACAGCCTTACCGCTAAGCCGGGAACCTATAATGATGATGACCCGATCGGTGTTCTTGATGTAACTATCCTTACCGACCAGATACTGCAGCCTCTGCTTGATATCCAGGACCTCAGACGCTCAAAAAGGATCGACTTTGTTGGTGGAATAAGAGGACTGGGAGAGCTGAAGAAGAGAGTAGACAAAGGTGATTTTAAGGTAGCATTTGCACTCTTTCCCGTATCGATGAAACAACTTATTGATATTGCTGATTCCGGTAATATTATGCCGCCCAAGACAACCTGGTTTGAACCTAAACTTAGAAGCGGACTTGTAATACATCTGCTTGATTGACCTTTATCAAATAGGATCCCGGTATTTTTCCCATTTCAATTACAGGGACTAAAATGCCGGGATTTCTTATTAAATTTGGTGCAATTCATCCATTATGACTGATATTAAGACCAATTATGAGGAGTTGAAGCTTCGTGTCCCCGACTATGTGAGCATTGTGGCAGTTACCAAGACAAGGAGCATTGAGGATATCCAGACTCTGTACGATTGCGGTCACAGGATAATGGGGGAGAACAGGGTCCAGGAGCTTGGTGTCAAAAAAAGATCTGCTTAACTCCGATATCAGCTGGCATCTGATAGGTCATCTTCAGTCTAATAAAATTAAATATATTGCTCCTTTTGTAAATTTTATACATTCTGTGGATAGTGTTAAGTTACTTAGGGAGATAAGTAAGGAAGGAGTGAAGGCAGGACGAATAATTGATGTCCTGCTGCAGGTCCATATTGCGATGGAAGAGACTAAATTCGGCTTTTCAAAAGATGAAATAGAGAAAATAGGCGATGGCGGTCCGGGAATTGATCTGCCAGGCGTCAGGGTAAGAGGCTTGATGGGAATGGCATCATTTAGTGATGATGTTAAACTTGTAAGAAGTGAATTCAGGTCACTGAGAACTATTTTCGATAAGATGAAGAGCGGGAAGTACAACGGTAAAGAGTTCGACACTACTCTCTATGGGAATGTCATCTGATTATAAAATAGCAATTGATGAAGGTTCTAATATGATAAGAGTGGGAACTTCTATCTTTGGAGAGAGATAATAATAACAAAATTTACTGTATATGAATAAGCTAAACACCAGGTATCTGGGATTCGATTTAAGGTCACCTCTGATTGTTGGAAGCAGTGGATTGACATCGTCATTATCAAAATTGAAGCAGGCGGAAGAAAATGAAGCGGGCGCTGTTGTTTTAAAGTCGCTCTTTGAAGAGCAGATCAATTACAGTGCCGGTGCATTGTCGGGAACATCAGACTATCCTGAAGCAGAGGACTATATTTTGAATTACACCAGATCAAATTCGGTGGATGAATATTTAAAACTGATCAGGAGTGCGAAAGAGAGTCTCTCTATACCGGTTATACCAAGTATTAACTGTATATCATCGGAAGGCTGGACAGACTTTGCAAAAAATGTAGTTTCAGCAGGAGCCGATGCTCTGGAGGTAAATGTCTTTTTCCTCCCGACAGATAAGCACCTTCCTTCCTCAGAGGCTGAGAAATTATACTTCAAACTGCTTGAAGACCTGAGAAGTAAGATAAAAATACCTATTGTGATAAAGCTTGGTCAGCGCTTCAGTAATTTGTTCTATGTAGTAGACCAGTTACATAAAAGAGGAGCAAACGGAGTCGTCCTCTTCAACCGTTTCTATGAGCCCGACATAGATATCGAGCGTATGGACATTGTGCCATCGGCGGTATTCAGCTCAGAAGCGGAACGCAGGTATGTTCTCAGGTGGATAGCGATGGCAAGTTCCCAGGATATTAAGATTGATATATCTGCCTCAACAGGTGTAAACACGGGAGAAGATGCTATCCGATACCTGCTGGCAGGTGCCGATACAGTACAGGTATGCTCCTCACTTTATAAGAACGGCATTACTCATCTGAAGAAAATATCGGATGAAATGGTTCTCTGGATGGACAGAAAGGGTTTCCGTAGTATCGATGATTTCAGGGGTAAGCTAAATTGGCTTAATTTCGAAAATCCGGCAACTTATGAACGCACACAGTTTATGAAATATTTTAGCTCGGAGGTATAGTCCCGGTAAAACCACCTGATCGCAGGATTCTTATCAGATCTGATGATAGTGCTCTTTTTGAGGGTTCAAAACCTTCAAGAAAAGCCTCTATTCTGTCAGCCAGAGCCTCTCTCCTCATCTCGTTGTCAATAGTTACGCACTCATTAAGGACCGAGTAGCATTCGATGGAGAGCTCCAGCGGACCATCAAGAAAGAAAGAGATAAGATCCTCTGAATAGTCAGAATAGTCCAGTCCTGATTGCCAGGCAGAACTAATAAGCATTAGGCGCGTTGATGGATTGACAGATTCCCTGATGCCGGAAATAATTTCACCTATATATTCAGGATTCTTCATGTCGTTCATGAATCCCGCTATAGTACTCTTGACTATCGGCATCATCTGATTTGTCATAAAAAGCTGCAAGCATTGAAATCAGGCCACCGACAGGAGGTCCGTTCCTTAGTTCATTAATAAGAAGCGATATCTTTCCCTTGTCTCCCTTTTCAATGAGTGTTTCCAGCAGTTTTAACTTATTGCTTTGCATAGATATAAAATCAATCAGGGAACAAAGCTACTAAAGAAATAATTGATAAATTTAAGGGTTTTTGAAAAGTAAAAATTAAATACTAATTTAGTCCTATTGTATTGTCAGGTAATTAAACATTTACACCATGAATAAGCCTAGAAAAATTTTTTCCAACAGGGTTATAGCCCTTACATTGATGGTTTTCACTGTCGCTTTAGTATTCCAGGGGTGCAAAGGAGGTAAAAGCACTGGCCAGGATCAGGAAATAGGGAAAGTAACTGAAAACCTCGAGGCTATGAAAGACGTTAAGGAAGCAGAGAAGATCTTCTATTCACTTCCTTCTCCGCTTGAATCAGCTATCCTCATAAAAAATGCTGGAGCCAACTTCAACTATTCTCTTCTGAATCCGGTGGAAAATAAGGTAAATTATACCACCAATAAGAGCATGGCACTTAATCTGGGTATCTATACCTGCGATCTTAGCTTTGCCAGCCTTTACGATCAGACACAGCTTCTGATTAACTATATGAATGCTGCTAAAACAATGGCTGATGGACTTGGTATCCTCGATGCAATAGAGGAGGAGACCATCGAAAAGCTGGAGGCTAATATCAATAACAGTGAGGTCATAATGGAGATCGTCTCCGAGACCTTCCTTAATTCAAACTCATATCTGGAAGATAATCAGCAACCTGCAATTGCTTCAATCGTTCTTGTTGGTGGATGGATCGAAGGATTATATATAGCTACTCAGCTTGTTGATCTCAATGATTTTGACGGGAATAAACTTGTTGGCAGGATTATTGATCAGAAACTATCAATTGATATTCTGCAGAATCTTTTGAATAATCACAAACAGAACCCTGCGGTAGATCAGATCATTACTCAGGTAGATCAATTGAAAAAGGTTTTTGACAAGATTAAGATCACTTCCACTCCGGTTAAAACTGAGATTGACAGATCAACAAACGTAACTATACTTAAGTCGGAGATAAGGACTGATATGACAAAGGAAGTATTTATGGAATTATCCAAGAAGGTTGCGGAAATCAGGAATTCATTCATAAAATAAGTTGAAATGAGAGGATTTACAAAAATATTAACTGTACTGGTTGTATTACTCTTTGGGATAACTCTTGATGGTAATGCACAATGCAAAGGATTCGCAAAGAATTCCTGCAAAAAGGAACTTGGGTCATATACTCACGATGGAAACTACCATGCCGCTGTACTTGTTGAAGGAGAAGAGGCAGAACTCTATAAAACTTTCTACTCAGATCAGGAGTACAGGGTGGCAATATGCGGTGCAGACAATCTGCCGGTGATCGAGTTTAAGGTACTCGATTCAAATAAGAATGTACTTTTTTCAAATAAGGATAGAGATTTTAGCAAAACCTGGGATTTCAAACTGGAATCCAGTCAGCAGCTTAAGCTGGTAGTAAAGGTATCAACCTTTAATCAGGCAGGAGAGGTTCCTGCAAGCGGTTGCGTATCAATAATGTTCGGATTTAAGGTTAAGTAATCTCTTATAAGAAAATGAAGGGGGACTGGATGGTCCCCTTTTTTTGTTTGTGAGCATCAAAGCTTTGTTGCAAGGAATTTGCCTGTTATTGATTCACTGCCTGACACCAGTTCTTCCGGAGTGCCGGCAAAGACAAGGTAACCTCCTGCATCTCCTCCCTCAGGGCCAAGATCAATTATCCAGTCGGCACTTTTTATTACCTCCAGATTGTGCTCGATCATTACCACGGTATGACCTTTTTCAACAAGAGCATTCAATGACTTCAGGAGCTTCCCTATATCATTCAGGTGCAGTCCTGTTGTAGGCTCATCGAAAATAAACATAAAATGCTCATTGTCACGCGAGTGAGCCAGGAAGAATGCAAGTTTTACCCTTTGGCTTTCACCACCCGACAAAGTGCTTGACGACTGACCCAGAGTAATGTAACCCAGTCCTACATCGGCAAGTGGAGTCAATTTCTCAGCTATTTTGAGTGCCCCCTTCTCTTTGGAGCTGATGAAAAAGAGAATTGCCTCGTCTACAGTCATCTCAAGAACATCATGAATATTCTTCCCGTTGAATTTAACGTCGAGAACATCTTTCCGAAACCGCTTGCCTCCGCAAACTTCACATGTTAGCTCAACATCGGCCATAAACTGCATTTCTACTTTTATGATTCCCTCACCCTGGCACTCATCGCATCTTCCTCCATCAACATTAAATGAGAAGTGGGATGGTTTGTAGCCATTCTGTACCGAGAGCTTCTGTTCGGAGTATAGCTTTCTTATCTCATCGTAGGCCTTAATATATGTAACAGGATTAGACCTGCTCGATCGTCCTATCGGGTTCTGATCAACAAGGTCAATAGCGGTCACTCGCGAAAGGTCACCTGATATCACCTTATGCTGTCCCGGTTTCTGACTGAAACCATTTATCTTATTGTTTAGTGCCCTGTATAATATCTGCGAAACAAGTGTTGATTTTCCTGAGCCGCTTACACCTGTCACAACAGTCATAACATTCAGAGGGAACTTTACGTCAATATTTTTCAGGTTATTTGCCCTGGCACCACTTACTTCGATGTAGCTGTTCCATTTTCTGCGTCGGGAAGGGACCGCAATTGACAACTCACCTGAAAGGTATTTCATTGTAAGCGATTTGCTTCCGGCTGCGGCATCAAGAGGTCCCTGATATACCACTTCTCCTCCCAGTCTGCCTGCTTCCGGACCCATATCAATTATCTCATCGGCCGATCTCATGATCTCCTCCTCATGTTCAACCACGATCACGGTGTTGCCCATATCTCTGAGATCCTCCAGCACAGCAAGAAGGAGGTGTGTGTCGCGTGGATGCAATCCTATGCTTGGCTCGTCAAGAATGTATAGCGACCCCACAAGGTTGCTGCCAAGTGATGTTGCCAGGTTGATACGTTGTGCCTCGCCACCCGACAGCGAAGCGGCCAGACGGTCAAGAGTAAGGTAGGAGAGACCCACATCAAAGACAAACTTCAGTCTCGACCTGATCTCTTCGAGAATGCGTTCCCCTATCCTGGCATCATTGCCTGGAAGCTTGAGGGAGTTGAAATATTTGTATAACTCGCCTATGGGCAAGGCTGTTAACTCCTGTATCGAAATACCGTTGATCAGAACATAAGAGGCTTCCTTTCTGAGCCTTTTACCCTTGCACCCGGGACAAACCGTTTTTCCCCGATACCTGCTTAGCAGTACCCGGTATTGTATTTTATATTTCTTCTCTTCAAGATGTTTGAAAAAATCATTGATCCCAAAGAAGTAATCATTACCCTCCCAGAGGAGATCTCTCTGACCAGGCGTTAACTGGTAATATGGTTTGTGAATAGGGAAGTCAAACTTATCCGCACTTTTTATGAGCCTCTCTTTCCATAGCGACATCGTCTCTCCTTTCCAGCAAACAATGGCATCTTCAAAAACTGAAAGATTCTGATCCGGCACTACGAGATTTTCATCTGTCCCGATAATTTTTCCGTATCCCTCGCACACGGGACAGGCACCTAATGGATTATTGAAGCTAAAAAGAAGCTCTACAGGCTCCATGAACTCGATCCCATCCTCTTCAAATCGGGAAGAGAAGTTCCGCCTTTTTGCCTTTCCATCCTTCTCAAATGAGATGATACATCTTCCATCGCCAACCCTGAAAGCTGTTTCTGCCGAATCGGCTATCCTGCTTAATAGATCAGGATCATCACCGGAAATAACTCTGTCGATAACAATCCCTATAATATCACCACCCTTGAGTTTGGAGGCTGTTGACTCTTCGTCAACCCGATGTATTGTACCAGATATTTCGATCCGGGTAAAACCCTGCTTTGAAAGGAATTGACAATATTCTTGAATGTCAATATTCTCAGGAATAACAGTCGGTGCAAGTAGAATAACAGGTGTTCCTGCGGGTTGTTTAGCGATGTATTTTGTTATGTCATCAGCAGAATGCCGCTTAACCTCCCTTCCTGATACAGGAGAATAGGTATGGCCCACACGGGCATACAAAAGACGTAGATAGTCATATATCTCTGTTGTGGTCCCAACAGTGGAACGTGGATTCCTGGTGTTCGGCTTCTGCTCTATGGCAATGGCCGGAGGAATACCTGAGATAAAGTCCACATCGGGCTTATTCATCCGGTCGAGAAATTGCCTCGCATAACTACTCAAACTCTCTATATATCTTCTCTGACCCTCAGCATAAATTGTGTCAAAGGCCAGTGAAGATTTACCGGAACCTGATACTCCTGTTATAACAATCAATTTGTCGCGGGGAATTACAACACTTACGTTCTTAAGGTTATGTACTCTGGCTTTACGAATAGTTATTGATTGCTCTGACATATCAGATCGTGAAATTTTAAGATTCATTTAACACCGGGATGCCAAAGGTAATACTTTCATATTTGATTTTTTTTGCTTTCTTTGTGTAAATCACTAACCAAAAAAGGAGGAACGCCTATAGTCTCAAATCTACTCTAAGTTTAAAAAGAGAGATATGGACAACAAAAGAACCGATGTTGAGCTCATTAATGAGTTCATGGACGGCAGTAATTCCTCAATGGAAATATTGATCAGGCGTTATAAGAACAGAGTATTCTCCTACATTAATATCTACATCAGAAACAGGGCACTTGCAGAAGATATCTTTCAGGATACCTTTCTGAAGGTTATTAACTCCATAAAGGCAGGACGATATCAGGATAACGGACGCTTTCTGCCATGGGTCACCCGCATTGCCCATAACCTTATTATTGATCACTTCAGACGTGAAAAACAGTTGAGGTTTGTTTCAAACGATGATTATGAATCGGATATTCTTAATCTTAAAAAGCTTTCAGCACCCAATGTGGTCGATCTGATGGTATCCAAACAGATAGAAAAGGATGTAAGGAATCTTGTTGACCGACTGCCGGAGGACCAGCGTGAAGTTGTGATTTTAAGACACTATGTGGGGATGAGCTTTAAAGAGATCGCTGATACAACAGGGATAAGTATCAATACAGCCCTTGGCAGGATGCGATATGCACTTATCAATATGCGAAAACTTATGGAGCAACATAATTTGTCACTCACCTCTTCCTGATACTACAATAAAGGTGTTAACATTCCGTTATCCTCTTGTAAAACAAACAGAGGCCTATGGAAATAATTTCTACTCCTTATCTCTCACTTACGGATATAAATGTCACTGAAGCTGATCTTCTTACCGATGCATGGGGTTTGGAATCCATGTATGACGGAATTGAGGAGTTATTCCGGAATGAAATTTATATACCTGATGAATCCACGGTTGTGGATCTGCTGAAGAGAGCGGCAATAAATGATAAAAAAAACAGAGGCTGACCTCTGTTTTTTTTTGCAGATATTAAAACAAAATGATATATTTGTAATATCAATATAATATCATAATATGAAAGCAGAAAAAAGTTTTATGGCGTTATCCGGCTACCTTATGGCAGCAGTAGCACTGGTATTGATAATCGGGGCAATTGTATCGTTCGTCTACACGATGGTAATCCCCGGTATCATTCTGATGGTGCTTTTCGTGTTTACGGCGATAGGATTTACAATAGTCAATCCGAATGAGTCGTGTGTAATGGTTCTTTTTGGTGCCTATACCGGCACAATAAGGAGCAATGGTTTTTTCTGGGTTAATCCTTTCTACACCAGAAAGACAATAACCCTGAGAGCAAGAAATTTCGACAGTGATCCGATAAAGGTGAATGATAAGGTTGGTAACCCAATAAAGATAGGCCTTGTTCTTGTATGGAGGGTCAATGATACTTATAAGGCAGCCTTCGATGTGGACGATTACGAGCATTTTGTATATGTTCAGAGCGATGCGGCTTTGAGGAAACTGGCAGGTATTTATCCATATGATGATTTTGAGGATCATGGTGCTGAAATCACTCTTCGTTCCGGCGGAGAAGAGGTAAATGATGAGTTGGAGAGGGAGATAAGGGAACGATTGCTGATTGCCGGTATCGAGGTTATTGAAGCCCGTATTAATTATATTGCCTATGCTGAGGAGATTGCAGGTGCAATGCTTCGTCGCCAGCAGGCTACAGCAGTTGTAGCAGCCAGGTTTAAAATTGTTGAGGGTGCTGTGTCGATGGTTCAGATGGCCCTTGAACAGTTATCAGCTAAAGAGGTGGTCGACTTCGACGAGGAGAAGAAGGCTACGATGATCAGTAATCTGATGGTTGTTCTCTGCGGGGACAAGGATGTAAGCCCGGTAATAAATGCAGGAACACTGCACAGCTAGTATGGCGAAGAAACCATTTGCTCTGAGAATTGATCCTGATAAGCTTAAGGCTCTTGAGAAGTGGGCTGCAGATGAGTTTCGCAGTACCAATGGTCAGATAGAGTGGATTATCGATCAGGCCCTTAAGAAGGCAGGTAGAGCAGTGCGCAGGGCACGATTCCGGCAAAAGCAAAAGGGATTAGTTACAGAATTTCCTGAATTACTGCTCAGGAGTTGACGAAATATACAGAATGGCAGGCAGCGATGCCTGCTGTTTCTGTTCTTAAGCGGCTTTCACCCATACTTACTCCTTTGAAGCCCAGAGCGATAGCCTGGCTAACTTCCTCCGGTGAGAAATCACCCTCAGGTCCGATCATAATGGTTACACTCTCGCCACTTCTTAATACCTGCGTTAAAGGAAGACGGTCGGTTTCATTACAGTGTGCTATAAAAAGGGATGCACCTGTTGCATCTTTTATAAAAGATGAGAATTCAGTTGCCTTTGTCATTACCGGGAGATATGCTTTAACCGACTGTTTCATTGCCGAGAGAATGATCTTTTCCAGCCGGTCATAACGGATATTATACTTCTCTGATCGGGATGATATAAGTGGAACAATTGTGTCAATACCCAACTCAACACTTTTTTCAATAAACCATTCAAACCTGTCTCTGTTTTTAAGCGGACTTATTGCTATGCAGAGGTCATAATCTCTCTTTCCATATTCACTTATATACTTCTGGATTTTGATGGAACAGTTCCTTATATCAGGCTGATTAATAATGCCATAAGCCATATTCCCTTTTCCGTCGGTTACTGATATCTCCTGGCCTTTGGTGAGTCTCAGTACTTTGGTACAGTGATATGACTCATCCGGAGTGAGTATCGCTGATTCGCGATCGAGAGCAGATGAATAGAAGAGGTGCATAACTGATTTTGCACAAAAATAATATTTCCGCCCGACTGTTGGCTATTACTGTTATAGTTATCTTTCGGAAGTATAGATATGAAGATTGGAATTTTGTCAGACACACACGGATGGATACATCCCAGAATTAGTCACTATTTCTCTGATTGTGATGAGATATGGCATGCCGGTGACATCGGTGGTAATGGAGTGATCGATGATCTGGAGAAGATAGCTCCGGTGAGAGCAGTTCACGGAAACATTGATGATGCCAGTACACGAAGACATTATCCTGCTGAGTTGACTTTTATGTCGGGAAACAAATTGGTCTATATGACGCATATTGGTGGTCAGCCGGGGCGATATTCCCCTTCAGCCCGCGATTCAATAAGGCGACTTAAGCCTGCTGTAGTTGTTTGCGGGCATTCTCATATTACTCTGGTAAAGTACGATCATACCTATAACTGCCTCTTTATAAACCCTGGTTCTTCAGGTTACCATGGATTTCATAAAATGATGACAGTGATCAGAATAAACATAACAGGAGATCATATTTCTGATCTGGAGGTGATAGAACTGGGAGAGAGGGGTAAGGCAGTTATCTAGTTTATTATTGGTGGTTCCTCCAGGCTTTCCTGTTGCGTCATCCTCCTCAGGAAACTTTCCATTCTGCCGCTTATTCCAATCATATAGGAGTATGGCATATTGGTATTAGAGTCGGGGTGCTTTCTCTGATTGGGTTTTATATCGTTAAGGAGTAAATTATAGTTGCTATTGCTTGATAATGACATCAGTACTCCTCTGAAATAGGAGAAGTAATACCATGTATTATTGTCAGCTTTCAGGTAAATGTCAAGAAGATCCCCTGATCGCTTTCGTTGAACCTCAATATACCCGTCAAGATATATGTTCATTGGTTTATTACCTATCATTCCAATACCGATTTTACCCTTTGACCTGAATGAAGATGTAGGTGCATTCCAGTAGAGGGTAACATCATTCAGAAGGAGCTCAAAAGTATACTCCTTAGGAAGACTCGTGGTAGTTCCGTAAAGGGAGAGTTCTTCATTTAAGGCGCGGGCGGCATTAACACCAAGGATATCCTTTAGTGCCTTGTTATAGAGGTCACCGCCCAGGGCAACAGGTTTTAGGGAAGGAACAGTGGAAATGTCCGATGCCATTAGTGCAAGTCCTTCATTAGTAAAGTGAAAATCAAAGGCCATTATACCATTGAATTCAGCATATGATGAGTCAATATTATGGATCACTTTACCTGCTGTTGCCATCTTAAGAAGGTCGAAATTAGCCCCTGTATTAACAGGTCCTTCGCTTTCTATAAGACACAGGTTCTTGTCAAATGTTATTTTACCACCGTGAAGTGTTGGGTTGGCCAGTTTTTCCTTAGAGGTTAATATATATGATCCCTTCTCTGCATCGTACCATACGTACCCTTGAGCCGATACAAGCAGTGCGTCGCTCCATGATTTTCTTCCGGTAAAAAAGGCAGGATAGACATGAGCGGAGTCAATAGCTACATAACTACCATTGAAAACCAGATTATCATCACCATCTCTGGGTTTGTCACTCACCGGTATCATTACCCTGACAGGATCGATCTCCGATTTAAACTTTATTCCTGGATTTTCCAGGTATGAGCAATCTGTATTTATCCCTGCGGTACCGGTGAAGGTGAGTAGGGGTGATCGGGCTGTAAGCGAAAAATCACCTGAATATGTGAATCCGTCGTTTAGCCTGAATCCATCAGCTTTGGCAATTGTTCCTGAAGCCTTGGTTACCATAGTGTCTACCTTGATGGTAGTCAGAACCACAGGTTGCGTTTCTGCTTCATTATATCTGTAATCATATACACCTCTTCCGCTGTAAATTCTTTTGCTTTCAACAGAGATGGTAGCCGAATGGATCAGGTGTTTGTTGTTTACTGCGACAAAGGCATTCGAAATAGGCCTTATTACACCTCTTCTGCCAATGGTAACAGATCCGTCACCGGGTTGGATAAGAGCATCAGCAACATTAATATAATTTACCTTATCAGCCACCAGATAATCATCCTTCAGATTATATTTGGCACTGCCCGAAGCAAAGGTGAGCGTATCCTTCTGATTATTTGTCGAAAAAAATGTAGGCTCTTCGAGATTATTTAGATTTATTGAAAGTAAAACGTCAATTCCTGTCAGTTTCTCAGATAGTCTGGTTCCATTCTCCATACTGAGAATTTTTGTCTCCATATCGAAGAGGAAATCACTCATTTTGCATATATATTCCAGCTCCGGAAATTTCACGAATGATCTCTTATCATTAAGTGAGAACCTCGATTCCTTTGCATCGAAATCGATAGTTGTTTTTGCGTTGTCGGCTATAAAACCATATCCTGAGCCTCTGAGGCTTTTCAGATTATACTCGGCTGTGTCGGCATTGATGCGTGTAGAGGCAAAAGAGAAGCCATTTGATACTATGCGGGAGTCGGACATATTGATTGTCCCTTCGCCCGAGAGTTTACCTGTTCTTAGAACAAGTTCTCCGTCGAGCAATGTTCCGTTGCCAAACATGGCGAACGATTTATCCTTAACGCTTTTTGCTATCCACTCATCTGTCCAGGGATACCATGCGATCGGGGTTTCCTTTGACAAAAGGTCAGGGTATAATCCCGAACCATCATCTGTTATCCGGAAGGTAGAGGCGGTAGTTATCAACGAGTCGGGATAGAACATATGTTTACTGCTTTCAGCTACTGCAGAGAGATGTCTTATGGTTCCATCACCTACAAGACCTGCGTTGTCAAGCGAAATGCGGTTATTGAAGATTCCCTTGTCTTCATAAATCGCGACCCCTTTATCTCCGGTATTTAGTATAAACCCTAATGAGTTATCGGCCATTATTATAAGATTATGCCTGAAGGGTTTAAGTATCTTGCCGCCCACAAATTCACCGGCAAGATTCATATTCAAATAGTTGTAGTGGTCAATATTTTCGTAACTGAAGGGATCGATCTTAAAATAGAACTCCTCCTGCTTATATATCCCTTCCATTCCAGGGATCTTATCAAAGAATATGTATGAGTGTGAGAGTGCGTTTATTATGGGGTATTGTTTCAGGCTGCGCAACCCCGATTTATTCAGTGGGTCGTCGATGAAAAGCTGGGCACTTGTCAACTGAATCAGATTGTTTACATTCTCAACGATCGGAACGCCAAGGTTATCAAATCTTTCTGTCTCGACTGCTATCTTAATAGAGTCTACTTTGTGAAGATCTATCCTGAAAGTATCGTAATTGAATGAGAAGTCATGTCCAAATATCGTAAAGAGGCCTGCTACCACTACTCCATCAAATTCAAGGTTCCTGTTTTTGTTAAGAACCAGTTTTTTTCCGTAGGGATATAGAGATACATTCTGAGAATCGCTGAGATGCACACCGTTAACTCCATTAATTGTGAGTTTGTAGGTATTCATGTCCAGTGATGCATTATCCTCCGGACTGCTTGTTTCGCTGTAAATCGTCAATACATCATAGTCCTTCCTTTTCGAGTAGGCGGCGATATAGTCATATACTTTTTCCTTTATCGTAACCTCATTCAGGGCCCGGTCGAAGTGAAGGAATCCCTTGTTAGTAAGCTCAATACACATACCTGTGACCGTCTCTTCCGGCTTTTTGAGCCATCTGGCATATTCATTAATAGGGAAGGATTCTGAATAATAATATTTTGAGAACTCAACAAGGCTGTAGAGAGGGTGATAATCGTCCATCCCCATCAGCCGGTGAAAGGTGTTATTGCTGAAGAAGGAGGCAGACTCGAACATCGCCTGACCCATTGATGCACCTCTGGCTCTGGTCATTAAGATATTGCTGCTGTTCATATTCCAGACAAGAGTCTCAAAGTAGAGATCGACATTATGGTAAGAACTTAAATATGGACTTCTGGAGACAGGACTGTTTGTCCTTACCAGGTTCACCTCTCTTTTGTCGACATAATAATTAAAGCCAATATTACTGTGAAAAATAGAGTCCTGGCCCAGTAACAGGGTTGCCCTTACATCGGAGCTTCCAATAACCGATTTTGAAAGCTTGAATGAAGGTGAGCTTATTTTCATGTAGAGTGTGTCATTCCTGAAGAGCTCAATTTTTGCAGGACTGTGAAGTTCTCCTGTCCCGTTCACGACAGCTCCGTCAAGACTTATACCGCCCTCGTAGTTCACCCCTTTATAAATGTCGTTTAGCTTAAATTGTTTGATATACGTTTCAAATTTCGGGAATGTACTTTTATCAGGTGAGATGATCTTTACAGCCATATCACTCAGTTTGCCCAAAACAGGTTCGTCGAAGTATGTTGAATGATAGAGTGTTGCCGAGTCGCAACTGAAGCTGCTGCGTGTAATGTCTATCTTAAAGTTCTCTCCTATGGCATAGACATCGGTTGCCGGATATCCTGCTTTCACCCAGGTTGTTTTAGCTTTATTTACCCTGAATTCCATTATATCGGGATAAAACATTCCGGCTGCATCGTATAGCTCCGTGCTGTCACCCTGTGAATAGCAGGTAAGAGTTCCTCCGCTGAATTTAAGGTAGAGAGATGTGTCAGCTCCCATGGTCGCTTTTGGCCCTTTCCATTTCCAGCGTACACTGCCCGATTCATAAAGATACTGCTCCTTAACAACCGATCCTGCCGACTTGACGAACTGATCTATCCTGCTGACTATATAGTTGTCGCGTTCCAGCAATGAGCGCAATGACTTAAGAAAAACGGTAAGGTCGGCACGGGGATTTTCCGGGCTCCTTATTATGTTGATAGTTGTAATAAGATTTGTAAAATGAGGGGTAGGCCTCATACTTTTTCTTACAAACCTTGAAGATATGTCTGCTATAATTGTTAGTTCCTCAATAGGAATCAAGGCACTGTCAAGACTGACAGTAAACATATTTAATTCAGCCTGCTGCGTCAGATTAAGGTTAGGACCCATAAAATTTACCAGCTCATCCCTGAATTTTGAGAGGTCGCCTGAAAACGGATTTCTCACCTGTCCTTTTGTAACGGCACTAATGACAAAAAGTAAACTAAGGAGGTAGATCCTGATTTTCATAATCTATTTTTTGGTGAATAGAGCTCCTGCCCAGTTATCCTCTGTGATGTGGTCGGTTGCAATAAATCCGTTTTTCTCCGCTTCCTCCCTGACCATTGGATAATCCTCATTGAAGAAGCCACTGACAAGTAGATTACCGCCTTCAACAACGCAGGTTCCGAATATTTTCATGTCAGCAAGGAGTATATTTCTGGTAATATTAGCCAGAATAACATTGAATTTATTACCCTTAATCATTCCGGCATCACCGATAATGGTCCGGATATTGGTAATACAGTTAAGACTTATATTCTCAAGTGTGTTCCTGTAGGCCCATTCATCAATATCTATGGCGGTTATCTCAGAAGAACCCATCCTGGAGGCAAGAATGGCGAGTACACCTGTGCCGCAGCCCATATCAAGGGTTGTCCTTCCTTTAAAATCCAGTTTGAGCATCATGTTGATCATCAGCCTTGTAGTCTGGTGATGTCCGGTGCCGAAGGACATTTTAGGGTCGATTAATATATCATATTTTATATGAGGCACCGGAGGATGAAAAGTTGCTCTTATATGACAATCGGAACCGATCGTTACAGGTTTGAACTCTTTCTCCCACTCTTCATTCCAGTTGATATCTTCAAGATCGGCGATCTCTACAATAACCTCCTGTCCCTCTTTGCCGGCGAGGAACGGTACCTTTTTTAGAATAGAATTTTTAAATTTTCTTTTTTCAATGTAAGCTTTTAGCTTCAGCTCTTCCTCCTCAAAACTATCAAATCCCGCATCGATAAGCTGAGCCATAAGAATTTCGGTACCAGCCTGGTCTCTTTTGGGGAAAATAAATTTGAGTTCCAGATATCTCATCTTCAGAATGAATCTGCAATTTTTATAAAGTCAGAGGCATTAAGTGAAGCTCCTCCGATCAATCCACCGTCTACATCTTCGCTGGCGAATAGTTCCTCTGCATTTGAGGGTTTGCAACTTCCTCCGTAGAGGAGGGGGGTACTCTCAGCTATCGCTCTTCCAAATTTAGTTTTTATGAGCGACCTTATATATGCATGCATCTCCTGGGCCTGGGCCTGTGAAGCAGTTACTCCAGTGCCGATTGCCCAAACCGGTTCATAAGCAACCACTATATTACCAAACTCTTCTGTTGTGAGCTTAAAAATTGTATTCTCAAGCTGTCCGTTAATGATATCATAATGCACTCCGGCTTCCCTCTCCGGCAATAATTCGCCACAGCAGAATATCACCTTCAATCCTTCCCTGAGGGCTGTGATAGTTTTGTAGAAGCAGAGTGTTGTCATCTTCACCAAAAATAATGCGTCTTTCAGAATGGCCGATTATAACATACTCAGCACCTGTGCTTTTGATCATACTGGCTGATATCTCCCCTGTAAAAGCGCCTGATACTTCACTGGAACAGTTCTGAGCAGCAGTCGATATTCCTGACCCTATTGCGATCTCTGCTATTCTTTTCAAGTGGATATATGGAGGACAAAGAATAAGTTCAACACCTTTTGATGTAACACTCTTGGCCATCTCTGCTACTTCATTGGCGAGAACAATTCCTTCATCAAAATCTTTGTTCATTTTCCAATTACCTGCAACTATTTTTTTTCTCATACGAAGTCTGTTTTCTTGAAATTACTCTTTTATTTATTTTGTAGATCTGTCAAATTTAAGTCCTCTCCACGAGTATTTTGATATTACTACACCGTTTTTCAATGTCACGAAACCCGGATTTGATCTTATTATTGTCTTAAGTATTGTCTCATCGGCATATAGAATATCAAAAGGATACCCTGCTGTTTAACACTACAGTTTCAGGACTTGCAGTTACAAGGTAGAGTCTGCTTCCATTTGCTTCGACCTCCTCTTTAAGTCTCAATCCCTTGCGGATTCCTTTTTCATTTGCCTTGTCGATGTTAAAAACGATCATCAGGAATATTTCATTTTCATCTTCAAGGATTCGATTGGTTATTTCACCTTCACTGCTGGAGGTAAGACTAAAACCACCAATCTCAGGTATGTAACCTCTGGAAACGAGTTTACTCTTCTGGTCGACAAAGGTCCAGGTAGTGTCTCCTGCCGGATAATTCTCCAGGGTAAATTCCTTTTCTACTCCGTCCTTAGCATAGATAAATAGTGTTTCGTACTTATCTCCCTCAGCATCTTTCGGGATGGTCAGTTTCATCCTTAGATCAGCCCCAACATGATATGGTCTGAAGTCAATAAGTGGAAGATACATTATATTATAAGCCTGGAATATTATAATTAAGACAAATGCAATTGCCAGAGTTGAAAGTTTCTTATTGCTGCTTCCTTTATCTTCTTTCCTGAGAACAAGGGCAACAGAAATAAGCAGAAGAGGTATATTCTTATAAAATGTTTGCCAGTTCGTGAGCTTGATGGCATCTCCAAAGCAACCACAGTCAGATACCGGGTTTGTAAGAGCAAGTATCAGTGTTACAGGGGTGAAGATCAGCATGAAGCCCAAAAATGCATATTTAGCCCAGTTCACTTTTATTCCGGTAACAAGTGACATACCCGTCATGAACTCAATGGCAATTAGAGCAATTGCGAATATAAGTGCCAATGCCCATGGGATGGCTAAGCCTGCAACTTCAAAATACTCCGTAAACTTTATTGCAGACCCTTCGGGATCAACCCCTTTCAACAAGCCGGAAAGCAGGAATACTATACCTGCTAATATTCTTAGAATCTTTAAAACTGTTTTGTAGTTCATAATACTCCCCTTTTAGTCAATTGGGCATGAATAATAGTAAAAATATCATTAGGCTGCAGAATGTTATCCCCCTCACCTGAGCAGTTAACAATCTCAAGAAGAGGATCTGTTGCAGCTATATCAAAATAGATATCTCTCACCCTCTTCTGAAAATCAAGACTGCTCTCGTGGATATCGGTGTTCCCGTTCAGATAATGCCGGTCAGTTCCGGTTCTTTTTGACATAAGTTTTTTCTCTGTAAACCGGAATGGTACATCAAGGAATATATTCAACGTTGGAACCGGGATTCCAAAATGTCTGAATTCAAGATCGAGTATCCAGTTTCTCAGTTTTTCCTGTTTCTCTTTGGTATCCAGTTTAGCACACTGGTATGCTATATTGGAATATGTATATCTGTCGAGGATAACAATCTTTCCATCATCAAGCCATTCCCTGATCGTTACGGATGCATCCTGCCTGTCTCCGGCATATAGCATTGCAACCAGGTAGGGATCAACATCCGCTGCCTCTCCGAATTCACCTCTGAGGAATCTGGAGATCAGTTCTCCCCAGTATGGAGCTTCAGTCCTTGGAAAATGAAGAAACCGGCAGTCTTGTTTCTGATTTTCAAGATATTCTTTGAGGAGTCCTATCTGTGTTGACTTACCGGCACCATCCAGTCCTTCAATAACAAGTAATTTCATTAACTAATCATACTTTACAGAGGACATGAAACATTGCCCCGATTATATCGGCTAAAGATAATAA
Source organism: uncultured Bacteroidales bacterium (assembly GCA_963698535.1). Taxonomy (GTDB): domain Bacteria; phylum Bacteroidota; class Bacteroidia; order Bacteroidales; family VadinHA17; genus CAVORD01. The sequence continues at coordinate 326,844 of CAVORD010000001.1, forward strand.
AAAGGTCTGAACAGATACTTGCCACTTCAAGGCTCCGATTCAATGAAAATTGATAATTTTGGTCACAATAATTAAAGAGATGAATTATTCGATAAATGCGGGTGGAAGGCTCCTTGAACTGGAAACGCCGGCTGTAGTTGGTATACTTAATGTCACTCCGGATTCTTTCTATGAGGGCTCAAGGATAAGAGATGCAAAGGAACTGGTACAAAGGGCAGTTAAGATGATTGAGGAGGGTGCTTTGTGGCTGGATATAGGTGCATGCTCCACACGACCGGGAGCAGGGATACCTTCGGCAGAAGAGGAGTGGGAAAGGCTGAAACCTGCCCTCGGAATTATTAAAAGAGAGCTGCCTGAGACAGTTTTATCAGTTGATACCTTCAGGTCTGATATTGCTGAAAGGAGTCATTGTGAATATGGAGTGGAGATTATCAATGACATTTCCGGAGGGACACTGGATGACAATATGTTTAAAACAGTTGGTAAGTATCGTATTCCCTACATTTTAATGCATATACAGGGTAGTCCGGAAAACATGCAGAATAATCCTGAATACAGCGATGTGACAGCTGAAGTTATTGGTTGGCTCAGGGAAAGATCCTTGAAATTGCGGGAGGAGGGTGTCGTTGATCTGATAATTGACCCCGGTTTTGGCTTTGGTAAGTTATCTCAGCACAATTATACACTTTTGCGTGAATTAGAGATGCTTAAGATTCTTGATTGCCCGATAGTTGCAGGCCTTTCAAGGAAATCAATGATATGGAAGTCCCTGAGTGTATCCCCGGAAGAGGCACTAACCGGTACAATAGCACTTAATATGGCCGCTCTTGAGAGGGGTGCCGATATACTAAGGGTACATGATGTTAAGGAAGCAGTTGAAACCGTTAAAATGTACCTTAATCTTAAAGGATAGCAATAGTGCATTTTAATTACTATTTTTAATACATAATTAAATTTATGCTTTTCCAGATTACAATTCTCGATATCATTGATATACTGTTGGTTGCTATGATATTCTATCAGCTTTACAGATTGCTGAAAGGAACAACAGCCTTCTCTATTTTTCTGGGGATATTTTTTGTTTATCTCTTCTGGCTTGTCGTCAGGGCTCTCAAAATGGAACTTATAAGCTCGATCCTGGGACAGGTAATAGGTGTAGGGGTAATAGCGATGATCATTGTTTTTCAACAGGAGATAAGAAAATTCCTTCTTATCCTCGGCAACAGGTATATGAATGGTCCCCGGAAACCACTAGAGACTCTATTTCCTGGAATAAGAAATGAAGGTGAGATATCCGAAGACGGGAAGGAAATAGTTAATGCAGTATTTTCAATGAGTAGCAGGATGACAGGAGCTTTGATAGTTTTTAGCAGGAAGAGTAAGCTTGGTATGTTTGCTACAAATGGGGAGGTGCTGATGGCCAGGATCAAAGGGAGTCTTCTTGAAACCATATTCTTTAAAAGTACAGCCCTTCACGATGGTGCAGTGCTTATAGAAAACGGATTAATTATTGCAGCCAGATGTCCTCTTCCCATATCGGAAAAACCTGATCTTCCGGTTCACTTTGGGATGAGACACAGAGCAGCTATGGGGATTACTGAACAAACAGATTCCTATGTAGTTGTTGTTTCAGAGGAGTCTGGGAAAGTTTCTCTGGCCGATGGGGGTACAATTAGAGAGAATATAACAAGGGATGAGCTGGAGCAGTTCCTGATCAAGGAAAATTTTTAGTCAACGTTTGTTTTAGTATGCTAAGGACCTGTTAAAAATCCGCTAATAGTACCTCAGTTCTACATTTAATTTATAATCCCGAACAATATAGCAGGGTTGGTCGCAACTCTCTTCGTCGAGTACCAACCTCGGTCTTGTAGAGTCAATTGCGCTATAGACCTTATCGTTATATGTATATGGTGCCTTTGCAGTAAACGTCTTATTGAGAGGAACTGAAAGTTGGAAATCGATGAAATTACTAACTCAGGTCGGAGTATACAATAATGTTCTCCTCAACATTACCTTCGTAAATCGTTAATATGAGTGTATTGCCTGTTCCACCGACCAACCTTAATTTTAAGGGAAGTTCTGGTTGGTTTTTCAGCAAAGCATTCTGAACAATCAGTTATGGAGAGCTCCTCACATGAAAAGAGGATGAACAATCATAAGCAAACCAAATATTTTTACAGCGTTTCTCATCACTTACTATTAATACCAAGAAATCATTTTTGCAGGCGCTCTTACATTATCAAAAAACAAGTCAATCCCAAGCCCCAGTCGCACCCATACAGGACCTGATCTATAGAAGCCACTCTCCTGATAAATGAGCTCTCCAGAAAAATGGTACCACCTCTGTTCTATCCTTACTCCGGCGGAAGGAACAATCTGCGTTCTGTGTTCAGGCATAAGGGAGGTACCAGGAAAGGCATTACCGAAGGTGTAGGAGGCTGCAATGGATGTTCTTAAATAGATATTTGGTTTTGTGGAACTTGTTCTTATACCAAAATCCTTGAAAATACCTCCGTTTACCATTGACCTTTTGTCTTCATATTGAGTAAAATCGGAGTCACCTGTTTTTATAAGCAGTCGTGAACTGGCCGGTTTGAAATCCAGTCCTGCCATAAACCCGGCGTTGAGGTAAGGCTCTTTTAATTCAATATTTATCCCGGTAAAAAAGTCATGTGAAGTAACTCTGACCGAGGTGCTGACTGAAAATTGATCTATCCCTATTGGAACAGAGCCTCCGATTTTAAGATCCTTAAGCAGTTCAAGGCTCTCTTTGCTTCTGTACTTTGTTGCCGCAGCAACCGGGCTTACCGTTCCGGCACCCTGTGTGTCTATACCATTAGCCAGCAGCCATTTGATGGCAGATGGATGGTTTTCTCTGGCAGCAACCCCCAGTGCATTATAGTTGAATTTATCTCTGGCATTTAGATCTGCTCCATAGCTGAAAGTAATTTCATTATCAGCGTGTCACCATTCTGAGCAGCAATATGTATAGGTGTCATCCCATTTATATCTGCCGCATTGGGATCAGCTCCGTTTATGAGCAGCAAGGTCAGTAACATCGGCAGCGCCTGCCCAGACAGCAGACATTAAGGGGGTGGTTCCGGAGCGGGTGGCGGCGTTAATGTCGGCTGAGTAGTAAATAAGCATATCCGTCATATAGAAGTCGCCATATACAGAGGAGTAGTGTATAGGAGATACAGTTTTTTCATCTCTTTTATCAGGATCGGCTCCTTTTCTTATCAATAGCTCAGCCATATCAATGAATCCCGATTTAACAGCAATAAGCAGTGCTGTTTCGTCGTATATATTCAGAATATCTGTATTGGCACCATATTTTAAAAGTACTTCAGCGGTAGAGAGATGGTTACCTGATGCGGCCAGCATCAAAGGGGTAAGATTGTCGTAAGTTGAAGTATTAATATCAGCACCATTAATGATCAGATAATCAACTATTTTGTCATATCCCCGTGAAGAGGCAAGGAGCAGATTGTATGATTTGCCCTCCGGAAGAGGATAGAAGTCAGAGGTGTCGGCTATTACCACCTGGGCAAGGGTATTTTGTCCATTGAACTGAAACAATAGAATAAGAATCAAAACAGGAATATTTCTCTTAATCTGCCTCGTCAGGGAAATCATATCCAAAATTAGTTGTAAAAAGCAATAAATATATATGTGGCATAAAAAAAATGGCTTTCAACACATATTTACCAATTTTTACAATTATTGTTCCTGACCGGTTACGGAATTTGTCAGGTATAACTTAATAAGTAAATTTGTACTGTTCCAATGAGCAAACGATATAAAATATTGATAATTGTCGGTGCCCTTTTTATACTCAGCCTTACGAATTTTGTCACATTCAGAGCTGGTATAAATTACGATTTTCTTGTCCCGGGAAATTTGCGTGTTACAAATGAGAGTGTCCCGTCAGAAGGGTTTGAGAGCGCCGAAAGGATTGTTAATAATTTTATAAGGGTCAATGAGTTACCCGGAGCATCAGTGGCTATTGCCGTGGATGGAAGACTAGTATATGCCAGGGGATTTGGATATTCTAATCCATGGGAACATACTCCTATGCAACCATATAACAGATTACGTATTGCCAGTATTTCAAAACTTATTACCGCAGCTGCAATAATGAAACTGCAGGAAGAGGGCAAGCTTACAGTAAATGACCGTGTATTCGGTCACGGTGGGATCTTGAATGATCCTGGATATCTGAATCCTGTCGATAAGCGATTTTTTGATATTACAGTGGCCCATCTGCTTGCCCACCAGGGAGGCTGGACACAACGCTGGGGGGATCAAATGTTTATTTCAAATGTTATTTCAGAAGAGATGGAGTTGGAGGGTCCTCCAAGCCAGGAGGACATTATTCACTTTGTAATGAACAGAAGGCTGCACTTTAAACCGGGGACCTCGCGATCCTATTCCAATCTGGGTTATATGATTCTTGGATTGGTGGTCGAAAAAGCAAGCGGAATGCAGTATGATGAGTATTGCAGAAAGAAGCTTTTTGAACCTATTGGAGTTTACGATATTCGGTTGGGAAAGAATCTTCTGTCACAAAAAGGACCCTTTGAAGCTATTTATATTGAACAAGCTGATGCCCAGCTCAGGCCTTCAATATATGGTAACGGTGAAATGGTGCCGGGTTGCTATGGAGGTAGCGATTTTGAAGCTCTGGGAGGAGCCGGAGCATGGACCGCAACAGCAATTGACCTTCTCCGCTTTGTGAATACTCTGGATGGGAACCCTTATCCTGAAGATATTCTTTCCGGAGAATCGATCAGATTCATGACGGAAATGAAGAATGGTTTTGCTCCCGTTGGTTGGAAAGCAACACTTCCCGATGGTACATGGTGGAGAACAGGCAGCTTCGCCGGTACTTCAGGAATGATAAAGAAGGAACGCGATGGCATAACATGGGCCATATTGTTTAATGGCAGTTCATGGAGAGGACCTGAACTGGCTTCTGATGTTAACAGAATGATGGGCAGGGTTATCAGAACGGTTAAAGTGTGGCCCGATACAGACCTGTTTAGAAACTCCTTGCCGGTACCCCTCAAGGATGATGAACTTTATGAAAGGGAATGATCATGTGTTTTACGGTTAATGTAAATCTGGTTAAAGAGGAACTTGAACGTCGGTATGGTGCAGATTTTAACGATTATGCCAATCATACTCCAAGTTACTATTATCATGCGTTTTCATTTCCCAGGCTGCCTGTGTTGTATTACGACGCCGGGTTAAAGATAAATACAATGCAATGGGGACTGGTCCCTTCCTGGATTTCAGATTCGGAGGCAGCCAATTCAATAAGGGAGAAAACATTCAATGCCAGATCGGAAACAATTGACGAAAAACCATCATTCTCAGATTCTTTTGAGTCAAGAAGATGCATAGTCCCTGTAAATGGATTCTATGAGTGGCAACACAATGGCAAGGATAAAATCCCATGGTACATATATTTTCCTGATAATGAAATTGTTCCACTGGCAGGTGTTTGGGACAGATGGATGGATGAGAGTAATAATCTGGTGCGGAATACTTTCTCAATAGTTACTACACAGGCCGATAGTCTGATGAAAAAGATACATAACCATGGTGAGAGAATGCCGGTTGTAATTGACGATAGCAACCTTGCCGACTGGATCAATCCTTCTGTAAAGGGGGCGGAGGTAAAAAGATTACTTAATACCCCTGATAAAAGTCGTTTTATGGCTCATACAATCAGTAAAATGATAAACGGCAGGATATTTGATCGTAATAATCCGGATATTATAAAACCTTTTGATTACTATACGACAGGTTCCCTTTTTTAAAAACTTTAATTGCACATCGATGAAAAAGTTAATTTTAGTAGCACTATTTGTTCCCATAACTTATTTTGCATCTGCTCAAAAAACCTATACCACTACCGATTCTGAGATCATTTTCGGAGTATCGGATATCACACTCAATGGTTATGAACTGGATACCGACCTAAGGTTTACTCTTTTCTACCATTCTGCTACCTATCTTAATCATGATATTTCTGATAATCTGGGAGTTTTTTATGGATTGGCATTGCGAAATGTAGGATTCATTACCAGGGATGAGACAATTGGATCCGATCTCTTCACTACAGTAAAACGAAGGTCATATTCGCTGGGTATTCCTGTAGGTGTTAAAATAGGGTCGATTTCAAAAAGCACCTTTCTTTTTGCCGGTGCCGAATATGAATGGATGTTCCATTATAAAGAGAAGAGGTTTATCAACGATGAGAAGGTGGATAAGTATACCGATTGGTTTTCAAAAAGAACCAACACATTTATTCCTTCGATGTTTGTTGGTGTTACATTCCCTAAGGGATATTCAGTAACATTCAAGTACTATCTCGATGATTTTATGAACAGAAATTTTCGTGATGGATCTGGTAACAGGCCATATGCAGGGATGAACAGCCAGTTGTTTTACTTCTCTCTGTCAAAAATGTTCAGGTACGACAAGTTCGAATCAATGGTAAAGAAAACTGATCTGGAGCTATAAGATCATTGTGCCACAAAATGGTAGGTAATTGTTCCGGTTTGCTTTTTAGGGGCCGACAATGAAGGGTTGAATCGTGACCTTAAAGCAGCAGCAGTAGCAGTCTCGATGAGGCATCCGTCGCTCGTCGTGCTATCGGCAGTGATGAGAGAAGCATCGGATACGGAGCCGTCCTGCTCAACTGTTATAGAGAGTGAGATTATTCCCGACCCCTCACATTTGTATATTGGTATAGGCAACCGTGAATGGTTGCGGCCTTCCAGCTTATAGTATATTCTTGTAGGGCCCTGATAGTTTGCCTCCATCTGGCGAAGGGTGTTCTCTGTCTTCTCTTTTCTATCCTCCTCAGCCAGAGCCGATTCACCGGCTTCCTGAACCTCCTTTTTGATCTTTTTTTCGTCAATGAAGTTATCCTCTGTAAGCTTTCCGCTTTTTATCAGTTCCTCTTTGACTTTGTCAATATAATTATCAACATTGATCTCCTCTACCGGCTTATTAGCCAGATTTCGGGCAATATTAAGGTACTTCTCGTCATTTGCAAATAGCTCTTCAACACTCTTTGGCAGGATTATTTTGTCCTCCTCCTTTTCCGGTTCGGGCTCCTTTTCAAATTCAATTAAAAACTCTGCCCTGTTTTCCCTGACCATAGAGTTCAGTCTGAATGACATAAATACAATAGCAACGATCAAATGTAATATGATCGCTCCCAGAATTCCTACTAATGGCCCTTCGTACCTGTTCATATGAACTGCGAAGTTAAAAATAATTATTTTTACAGCTTCATAAACTTAACAGACACTTCCCGCAATGCAGATTGAGATCTTATTTGAGCAGTTGTTGATACTTGCAATATTGGCAGGAGTTGGCGTGATAGCAGCCAAGGCAGGAGTTATGAGTTCCGAAGGGAAGGACCTCCTCTCAAGGGTGATCTATAATATCACACTTCCCCTGATGCTCTTTACCAACTTTAGCGCACTTGATTTCGACATGAGACTGCTTGAAAATACGCTTCTGACGATGGTCCTGGCATTTTTCTCCATGGTTTTATCATTCCTTATTGGTTGGTTAGCGGCAAAGGCATTTAAAATCAAAGGCACCGAGGGGGATGTTTTTACAACACAAATGATCTTCGGGAATATAGTCTTTTTGGGTTACCCTTTGGTATTTTCATTGTATGGTGAAGAGGGACTGCTTTATGCCAGTGGGTTTCAGCTGATCTCAAATATATTGCTTTATACATTAGGCGTCATTCTCCTTACAAAAGGAAATGGTAAGACGATCGGAAAAAGCATGATGCATGTTATCAATCCTAATACCATCGCTATTGTAGCAGGTTTCATTGTTTTTCTGCTTCCATTTAAGATACCGTTATTCCTTCAAAAATCGCTTGGCGGATTAGGAGGGACAACAGTTTATCTTTCAATGATATATATAGGAGCTATGATGTATCATTCGAAGATCAGGGGACTGATCTTCAGAAAAAGTATTTATATCCTGAGCTCTATTAAACTGCTGGTGGTTCCCCTTCTATTGGCACTTATATTTATTCTGGCAGGGACATTTGCGGATGGAGGTTTAAATACTCTTGTTCTTTCAGTGGTTGTACTCCAGAGCGCTATGCCGGCAATGACAATAGTTATAATTCTGGCACGGATTTATGGTTCGGATGATAAGATGGCAACAGCCAACGTATTTGTATCAACATTGCTTTCTGTTGTTACTATACCAATAGTTTTATTTGTGATAGAGAGATACCTGTAAACAACAGAAGCTCTTTCTTGTTGTATTTAAAAAGATGATTATGAGTAAAATAGTTGATGCAATAGGATTAAGGTGGAGCCCATACTCTTTTTCCGACAAAAGTATAAGTGCAGACGATATTGAATCTCTGTTCAAAGCGGCTTCGATGGCACCCTCCAGTTATAATGAGCAGCCATGGCTATTCTCCTATGCTACAAGCGATAATATTGAGAAATTTGAGGCTTACAGCTCTATAATGGTGGAGTCTAACAGGGTTTGGGCATCAAAAGCCCATATGCTTGTCGTCTCTTTAGCCAGACGTTTTTCTTCATATTCAGGAAAGCCCAATAAGTATGCATTGCATGATACTGGTATGGCAACCGCCAACTTGCTTGCTCAAGCCACACACCTGGGTTTATCCTGTCATATAATGGGAGGTTTTAGCGAGAGCAGGGCAAGACAAATCCTCAATCTGGAGGATGACGTTGAAGTAGTAGCCGTTATTGCCGTGGGTTATAAAGGTGAAAACAGTAGTCTGCCAGAAGATATTTTGTTGAAGGATATTGCCCGGAGACCTCGTAAACCCCTCAACGAAATAGTGTTAGGATAGGACCTGGAGAGATTATCTCTTTTCTCTTACTTTGGCAGGTTTCGCTTTTTTCTTGTTTTTATCACCCTTTGCATCGTTACGAAGCAGCCCATTCTTTAATCCATCGATAAAACGCGACCAGGCGAAGGGGTTTAAAAGGTTGTTGGGCGGAAGCTGATTCCTTACCATGAGGCTGTTGATATTACTCTGCATTGCATTCCTGTAGGCCACTTCCGGAGAGGAACTGAAGCCCTGGTACACATGTCGGGTTATTACAGCCATATTTGCAGCAAGATTATCAAGATCGTTCGTCTCAGGTTTGTAATCCAGAACTGCCTGCTTGAACTCTTCGTAGGTGCGCCAGGGCAGAATAACAACATCTGCAATATTGATGGTATCGATCTGAATGTATACATCTGCAATATAGTGACCGGTAGTTACCGTCAGCGGGACGGGCAGATATGATGTCTTAAAGCCAATTGCCCTGAAAATGATTGTATCGCCCGGCATGCTGATTATTGAGAATATACCATTTGGATCACTCTCAGATCCTTTTTTTAGCTTCTGGGAAATAATATTGGCATACTTTACCGGATTCCCATTCTCATCCATCAGATAGCCACCAACCTGAACAAATTTTTCGGATTGTTGACCATTGATGGTTATAATGGAAAACAGGAGAGAGTATAAAATTAAAAGTACCTTTTTCACAAGGGAGCCGAATGAGAATTTTCTATATGTTGTAAAGAAAGCAATATTGAAGTTATGAATAAAGAAAATTAACTTAATTTTAATATTGTTAAAATGCGAATCTGATGAAATCAATTTTGATCCTGGGGAATTCCAATATTGCTGCTGCTTTAATGGCTGAAGGCTGGATGAGATACTATGGTGGCAGAGAGGTTAAGGTGCAAAGTGCCGGAATAACGGCATCGAGAGGCGATAATTATACTCTTCGGGCAATGACCGATGCTATGATCGATGTTTCTGATCTCGAATTAGTGGCAATCAAAGAACTGGATGTAAGTACGTTCGATTTTATTATTGCGGTTGGCGATGACGCTGAAAGAGGAATTGAGGTTCCTGCCGGTAAGGTTAGGCTCATTTTAAACCCCTTTCAGAACCCCTCTCTCAACGAAGGTACAGATGAGGAGATGGAGCGGATCTATAGCCGGCTCAGGGACCAGATAGAAGACTTCGTTTTTGATTTTGTACATTTTAACATCAAACCACTGTTCCCGCCCGATATGGAGAACTTGTTTATTGAGGGGCGATGATCAGGATTTAGTTAATTAAGAAGGCATCGATAATGCCTGCCCTATACCTTATGGTTGATGATGAAAGTCATTTGTTTTGTTTTCATAATATCTCCATCTTTGAGACGATTTTGAAAAGTTATGAGATTAAGTGTTACAGCCAGTTTTTATGTAATGGCGATCAATGTAAGTTATCTCCAGCTTGCAGGTGCACTTTAAAACCTGTACCCCTCTCTTTTCCCATATATAGAAATTGTTAAAAAAATAAGATATGCAAAAGTTATTATTGCTTGGAGATGAGGCTATTGCTCAGGCCGCGATAGATGCAGGAATGAGTGGTATGTATGCTTATCCGGGAACACCCTCAACTGAAATAATGGAGTTCGTCCAATCAAGCAGGGAGGCTGAACAGAAATCGATTGTCAGGGAGTGGTCTGCCAATGAAAAGACAGCCATTGAAACAGCTCTTGGATTGTCATACGCTGGCAAAAGGGCAATGGTTGCAATGAAGCATGTCGGATTGAATGTTGCAGCCGATGGTTTCGTGAATTCCGCAATAACCGGTACTAATGGCGGTTTGATAATTGTCTCAGCCGACGACCCGTCGATGCACTCCTCGCAAAATGAGCAGGATTCAAGATTCTATGCCAATTTTGCATTTATGCCGGCACTTGAACCTGCCTCTCAACAGGAAGCTTACGACATGGTTTTTCTTGGGTTTGAACTGTCTGAAAAATACAAGGTGCCTGTACTTATGAGGATAACAACCCGACTTGCCCACTCACGTGCTGCCGTAGAAAGGAGAAAACCTTTAGCACAGAACAGTATCACCCTACCGTCAGACCCCAAACAGTTTATACTTCTACCGTCAATAGCACGAAAAAGATACAAATCGCTTCTGGGTATTTATGAAGAAATTCGCAATGATAACTCTTTTGGAACGGTTAACAAGTACTTCAGCGGACCAAATAAAAAGTTGGGAGTAATTGCCTGCGGCATTGCTTATAATTATCTAATGGAGAACTCCGATAATGGCACATTGGAATATCCCGTCGTGAAGATCTCATCATATCCATTCGACAGGAATATGATAAAAAAGCTTGTTGACGAGTGTGAAACTACTCTTGTTCTGGAAGATGGCTATCCTATAATTGAAGAATCGCTGCGAGGATTACTCAATACCGGAAAACCGGTGAAGGGCAGACTTGACGGTACAGTGCCAAGGGATGGTGAACTGAATCCGGTAATTGTAGCAAAAGCTCTTGGGAAGGTCGTACCACAGATAAAGGCTATGCCTGATATCGTTGCCACCAGACCACCATCATTCTGTAAGGGATGTGGTCATGCCGATGTTTACAATGCCCTTAACGATGCCCTGGAACCCTTTGGAAAGGGTCGGGTCTTTGCCGATATAGGTTGTTATACCCTGGGTGCATTGCCTCCATATAATGCCATAAACTCATGTGTCGATATGGGAGCCTCAGTAACCATGGCTATCGGTGCTGCTGATGCCGGTCTTATTCCGGCAGTTGCCGTTATCGGTGATTCGACTTTTACTCATTCAGGAATGACAGGCCTTCTCGATGCGGTTCTTAAAAAGAGCCCTATTACCCTTATAATATCTGATAATTCAACTACAGGGATGACCGGCGGACAAAATTCACATGCTACCGGCCGACTGGAAGAGATCGTAAAGGGGCTTGGCGTTGAGCCGGACCATATAAGGTTACTGAATCCACTCAGGAAGTATCACGATGAGAATATGTTAGCAATCTCTGAAGAGCTTAACTACAAAGGTGTTTCGGTTATTATCGCTCAAAGGGAATGTATACAGACAGCAACAAGAAGAAAAAAATCGGCCAATTAAATCTATTAGTAATGATAAATAATATAATTATAGCAGGGGTAGGAGGTCAGGGTATTATCTCAATTGCCGCTACGATAGGTTTGGCTGCTGTTGACCAGAATCTTGTGCTCAAGCAATCGGAGGTGCATGGAATGAGTCAGCGCGGAGGAGATGTACAGTCACATCTGCGCATCTCCGATGGCCCTGTTTTTTCCGACCTGATACCTCATGGTAAGGCGGATCTTATAATCTCTGTTGAGCCTATGGAGGCACTACGCTATCTGCCATGGCTCTCTGAAGATGGCTGGATCGTTACCAATTCAGTTCCATTTATCAATATTACGGATTACCCCGACATTGATAAGCTGATAGAAACAGTGAAAAGTCAGAAGAACAGTATCATTTTTGATGCCGACAAATTAGCAAAGGAAAATGGATCTGGCAGAGCAGGTAATATGGTTATGCTTGGGGCTGCGTCACATCATATTGATATGCCTGTGGAAGCCCTTGAGAAAGCTATTGGAACCCTCTTTGGCAGAAAAGGAGAGGAGGTGGTGGCGCTCAATATAAAATGCTTCAGGGCAGGCCGTACCTTTGTCACTAACCTTTGAAAAATGGCATTTAGAAAGTCAGGTTGAGAGAGAAAACGCCAGGACCGGCGTCAATTTCCAGTTTCGATTCCTTTATGCTTTTAGTGAGGATACTGTTTTTATATCCCTTATTGAGAACCCATAATACATCAGATATCCAGATGCTTGCAGCAAGGGTGTAATAAATCTCAGCATCGTGCCGGAAGGTCCAGTAGTGTGTATCTCCTCTTTCCAAAACAGTCTCGTAAAAAACTACAGTTCCGGTACCGGGACTCCAAGTAGTCCTTTTTACAAGTCTCTCAGTGTAATCAGCATACCGTTCCTTACCTGCCTTATAGCCAAGATAGAGGAAAGCAGCGGCAGAGGCTGTCTTCATATAAGGTTTAATCCTCATATCAGAAATGTCCTCAACAAAGTAGTCCCCAAGTCCCGGTAATAAAATTGAAAGAAAGGCATTGTCGGGACCTCCTTTTATCAAACCTGATTCACTTATCCCATCGATTATGATAAAAGGCCTGATTTCTCCCTCTACCCTGTCCATCTCGCTGGTGATATCCCATATGATCTTCTTTCTTCCTTGGCCGGAGATGAAATTTCCGATATCTCCCGTAAGATTTTTTGGAATAATGATCTCCTCCTTGGAATCGATAAAGCTGAGTACTACATCATGAGTTTTATCACTTGCAGAATTTGCTATCTCGAATGTTAGTATCATACGGTTGGCTTCAAATTCTATCTCAAGATTCTCAATTTTCGCATCCTTATGTTTTTGTCCAAACAAAAGAGCACTCTGTAGGATGAGGGCTATTATAACTATCCTTTTCATCTGGTTTTCTTCATATAGGTGAATAAGCCCAATACCGCTTCCTGATCGGTACTCTTTACTTTGTTCTCTTTAATATAGGCCATGGCCTTTTCATTGGCATCACCAAAAACCATAGATAATTGTCTTCGCGAAGATGGAAGTTTTACAGCGGCGGTTCCATTCCCATTTCTGGTATAAAGGGAGCTTTTAACACTGTAATAGTTGTTGCCGTCTCCACCGCCTCCCATATAGTTGCTTACATAGGAATTGTTAACGATTTTGCCCTGATATCTTCTTAATAACTCAATGCTGTCTGCCGAAAGTAACTCGAAGTATGCTGAGGATATAAAAAATGAACCTTCGGTTCCTGATATGATGAAGGAATAGATATAGTCCTTTTTGCCCACTAACACATGATCGATCTCAAAGGGTTTGACAATAGAGAGCTTATCACCCTTATTGAATATCTCCATCTGGCCGGTATAAGCATTTAGTCTTAGGTGATCACGTATCAGTTCAAGAGAATCCCGGCTTAAAACAACTCCTTCTGTCCAGTGCTCATCGGCATAAGGAGATCCGCCAACCTTTAATTCAGAGGCGGAGGGGTTCAGCCTTATTACATCTGACATCCCCTGCCCGGTCAAATATACACTCTGCCCATAGGAACAGCTCCCCTTAATTCCGGAGAGCAGTAGCAATATTAGCAGCGCCCGTTTTAAACTCTTTCCCATTTCTCTGTAAATGCAATTGTAAGAAGGTTTAGATATTGATTTTGAGAGTTCTAATTTACTAGAAATTGTTAAATGTAATTCACCATTTAATTATTCTTAACAACACTTCATCTGAAGAGGGAATTAGATTTAAATCACTAATGTAATATGCAATCGATGAAAATATTAATTCAGCACTTCAGATGACCGCCAGTATCTGGATTCTGAAAAGCAATAATAACATACCTGTTCCATGCTTTCAAACATAGGCTCTAAATGAAAGGGGATTCAATTTTATAGTTTTTTTGAATAATCCTAAAATTAAATAAATGAAAAACTTCCTATTACTGTTATTGCTTTTATCAGCCTTTTCACCTCTTTATTCTCAAAAGGCCGATTTTGCTGCTGCTGAGAAGTACAGCGCACAGAATTTAGCTATTAAGACAGGTGACATGTCAGTTAATCCAAACTGGATTGAAGAGTCTGATATTTTCTGGTACTCTTACAAGACCTCAGCCGGAAAGAACTTCTACTATGTCGATGCCCTAAAGAAAACCAAACAGTTTCTGTTTGACAGCAGATATATGGCATCGGAAGTACACAAGCTTGTACACAAGCCTTATAACGAACTTGACCTTCCCGTAAAGGATCTTAAATTTGAGAAAAAGAGCACAGTTAAGTTCACATTTATGCTGGATTCAATAAAATTCAGCTATGATATTACTACTAAAAAACTATCCATTACCGATACGATAAAGAAAGAGAAGCCAAAACCATCATGGGCCAGTTATTCTCCCGACAGTACCCTCATTATCTTTTCAAGGAATCACAATCTGTTTATGATGAAGAAGGGAGATAAGGATAGTGTCGAAATACAGCTTACCACAGATGGTGAACGTTATTACAGTTATTCAGCCGACCAGGATGATACCACAACTACAAAGAGAGTAAGGGCGAGAGTATCATGGTTTAAAAATTCTCAAAAGTTCTATTTCGTCAGATCTGATTCGCGAAAAGTAAAAGATCTTTTTGTGATCAACTCGGTTGCAAATCCCAGACCTGAACTTGAGACTTACAGATATGCAATGCCAGGTGAAGAAAATGTGCCTCAGTATGAGCTGATGATCATCGAACCTCTTACAGGGAAGAGTGTGAATGTGGATATTAAGAAATGGAAGGATCAGACAGTAAGGGTCTACTGGTCATCCCAGAAATCTGCCGATAAGCTCATAATGGTAAGAAAAGACCGTCTTCTTGAAAACCTTGATGTTTGCCTCGTGGATGCCAATACAGGCGATCTGAAGGTGCTCTTCAGTGAAAAGATCTATCCTTACTTTAACGACCAGTATGCCCAGTTATCTGTCCTTAATGAGGGAGATGACATATTATGGTGGTCGGAGCGGACAGGATGGGGTCAGATCTACCTGTATGATGGAAAGGGTATGATGAAAAAGCAGATATCCGATGGATACTCCATCGCCGGCAGAATATCACAGATCGATACACTGAACAGGATGGTCTACTATGAAGTCTTCGGAAAAGAAGAGGGAATTCATCCCTATTACAGCATGATCTACAAATCATCGATCGACAGGGGAGGGATGACCCTTATAACAAAGGAAGATGCAACCCATACCTGCGATATGTCAAAATCATCGAAATTCTTCGTTGATACATATTCCAGGGTAGACATGGTTCCTGAATCAGTCCTGAGGGACAATAACGGTAACGTCATACTAAAACTTGAAACTGCAGATATCTCACAGCTCCTTAAGACAGGCTGGAAGATGCCTGAACGTATTGTCCTTAAGGCAAAGGACGGTGTTACCGATCTCTACGGGGTTGTTTATAAGCCTTTTAATATGGACCCGGAGCGTAAGTATCCTGTTATCTCATACGTCTATCCGGGGCCCCAGACCGAATCGGTACCATATGCTTTTTCCGTTTCTGGCCGTTATAATACAGCTCTTGCCCAGCTGGGATTCATTGTTGTGAATTTTGGTCATAGGGGAGGAAGCCCGCAAAGAAACCATTACTACCATACCTTCGGTTATGATAACCTGAGAGACTATGCCCTTGCCGACGATAAGTACGGGATAGAGCAACTTGCGGATATATACTCCTTCATCGATATCTCGAAAGTGGGCATCTTTGGACATAGCGGGGGGGGCTTCATGTCTACGGCAGCGATCCTTACCTATCCCGATTTTTATGATGTGGCTGTATCCTCTTCAGGTAACCACGATAACAACATTTACAATTTATGGTGGGGAGAGACTCATCACGGGGTCAGTGAAGTTGAGAAGAAGGCTGCCACAAAATCGAATACAAAGGCGGAGAGTGACACTCTGGCAAAGAAGGTGGAGTCATCAATAAAATTTGTGTCGAAAATTCCTAAAAACCAGGATCTGGCCGCGAACCTAAAGGGTCATCTCCTGCTTGTAACGGGAGATATAGACAGCAATGTGCATCCCGGAAATTCCATCAGGGTTGTCGATGCCCTTATCAAGGCAAACAAAAGGTTCGATTTTATGATCATGCCAGGTCAGCGACATGCTTACGGACCGTATACTCCTTATTTCGAAAGGATGATGTGGTACTATTTTGCGGAGCACCTGCTTGGTGATTACAGAACAAATGTAAACCTCCTTGAGTTTTAGCATAACGGAACAGGCTGCCCGACAAGGCAGCCTGTTCTCTTTAAAAGAAAGGTAATATCAGGCTTTCTCCTCACGTGCGGAACGCAATAGCAAAAGATCGGAAAGGACGATATCGGTAACATACCTCTGAACGCCCTCTTTGTCCTCATAAGTGCGATAAACGATCCTGCCTTCTACAGCAACCTCTTTACCCTTCTTCAGAAATTTGCCCGCAATATCTGCAAGGCCGTTCCAGGCTACAATGTTGTGCCAGGTGGTGTCGGTGACCTTATTGCCATCCGAATCCTTATATGATTCGCTGGTGGCAATCTTAAAATTGGCAACTGTTTTGCCGCTTTCAAGTTTCTTTACTTCCGGATCCATCCCCAGATTTCCAATGAGTGAGACCCTGTTTCTTAGTGAGTTCATAATTATAGATTTTAGTTTGACATTGGTTAACTCACTTCAAAAGTAAATACTGTTGCTGACGCGAATCGGTTAGTAATCATTTATATACGCTTCGTAACCGTTTATATCCGTTTGTAAACGTTTTTTCTTATATTTATCAGAAAGTTAGCTGCTGTGGATAAGCTTTGTCTTGACTGTGGAGACCATATTTATGGACGGGCAGATAAGAAATTCTGCTCCGATCAGTGCCGGAATAACTATAATAACAGGATAAATAGGGATTCTTCGAACCTTATCAGGAATATCCATGCTCTTCTAAGAAAGAACAGGAGGATCCTTGCTACCCTTTATGAAGGTGACAGATCAGAGATCCACAAGGATGCTCTGTATGCACTTGGGTTTAACTTCGGCTTTTTTACCCATCTTGTTGAAACTGATAGCGGCGATAAGACCTTCTTCTGCTATGAATACGGATACCGTGAGGTTGAAAATGATTTTGTCCTTATTGAGATAAATGCCTCAATCAGCGAGCTATACGGCTATGAAGATGAAAGTGAGTGAGATGTCCTATTTCATTGCTGCAAGCGTTCCTGAATATCTGACAGATTCTATACGCCCGTTATTTAAAGAAAGGAAACAATTCCCGTTATCGTAAACAGTAAGGAACAGATCAAATTTTGTGGCCCCTTGCTTCAGGCTCATGTTGATCTCATATACTCCCTTGTCATTTTTCCTTATCACTTCATACCTTTCGGTTTCACCTGTCATGTTTATTCCGGCAATTCCTCTTACATCGTAAGACCTTCCAACATAGGCAAGGGACATTTTTGCTTTGTAGTCGTCAATTATCAGGTAATTGCGGCGTGGGACAAGGTAAAACATACCCCCTTTGCTTGCATACATGCGATCCATGCGTAATACAAACTTCCTGGATTCCACCGATTTTGCGGTGCTTTCAGCTTGCAATGCCTTTTCAGCTATCTTGTTCTCCCTTCTTACCTGGGCGCCCTCCTTACCGGCATTGCATGAGACGATAAAGAGAGAGATCAGTGATAATATTACTATTTTTTTCATGACCATGCGTTTCCTGGAACAGTCCAAATTTCATGCCACAGAACTGTTTTCAGGCCAATAAGATCAATAAGATCCGAAAGATTGTAACTTTTAAATCCTGTGTTGAGCCGGCGAGCATTTTGAAGTGATGCTTTAAATCATATTATGGTTTGTTCCAATTAACCTATTTTAGCCTAAATTCAACCAATATTAATTCTATCAGAAAATGAAAAAGTTATTTATATTATTGACGCTTATTTTAATCTCTTTTGAAATGCAAAGCCAGGAGAAAAAAGTTTACGAAGAAGGTTATCTGGTGAAGGTAGGCGATATGGCCCCGGACTTTACTATTCAGGAGGCCGGTGGTAAGAGCTACAAACTGTCAGACCTCAGGGGGCAGGTGGTGATGCTCCAGTTTACTGCCAGCTGGTGCAGCGTTTGCCGCAAGGAGATGCCGTTTATTGAAGAGGAGATTTGGAAGCTTCATAAGGGTAAAGGATTAGCTTTGATAGGAATCGACAGGGATGAACCGGTTGAGACTGTTAAAAAGTTTGCAACGGATATAAAGGTGACCTATCCGCTGGCCCTTGATCCTGGAGCTGATATTTTTGCACTCTTTGCACTGAAAGAGGCAGGTGTAACAAGAAATATCATTATCGACCGCAAAGGAAAAATAATCTATCTGACCAGGCTGTTCGAGAGAGAGGAATTCAATGATATGAAGAAAGTTATAGAAGCGGAATTGGCTAAAACCAAATAGCAGGGTGTTTTTCAGGAGAGGACATAAAGCAACCTTATGCCTAATAATCCCGTCATTATTCATAAGCAGGTATAACTTTTAAGGATTTTTTTCGTTAAATAGTTTTTAAACCTACTGTAAGAACACAACTTAAAATTATTTTTTATGAAAAAGCTAGTTGTATTATTGACAATTTCACTTTTAACAATTCCTGCGTTTTCTCAACTTGACTGGGGTATCAAGGCAGGCCTTAGCACCACCTCTATCTCGATGGACGACGCTGTAGAAATTGGAACAACCTACAATGTACAGGCCCTTAAGGACGCCTCTTACGGCTTCCATGCTGGTGCATTTGTAAGAGTATCATTGCTGGGTATTTATATTCAGCCTGAGCTTCTGTTCTCTTCAGCAACTAATACTTATAATGTTACTACCATAGCAACAAGTACTACTGAGTTGGTTGAGCAGAAATTCAATAAACTGGACATCCCGGTAATGTTAGGAGTAAAGCTTGGTCCTATACGTATTAACGCAGGTCCTGCCGCTTCTGTCCTTATCAATTCGCCAAAGCAGCTTATTGATGACACCGATTACGAGAGCCTTTACAAGTCTATGACTTTCGGATATCAGGCCGGTATCGGAGTCGATCTTCTAAAAATGATAACACTTGATGTAAGATATGAAGGCAGTTTGAACAGATTCGGTGATGAGATCACAGCCGGTTCACAGACTTTCAACCTTGATAGCAGAGCAAATGCCTTCCTTTTTAGTGTAGGCCTTAAGTTCTAAAGAGATAAACCATATTAATTGGTTTTTAATAAGGGTGCCTTCATGGGCACCCTTTTTATTGCTAAATTGGATTCATTGATTAATATGAGAGTAGAATCATTTTATTTACTTTTAGAATAATTATATGAGATGAATAGTCTGTTCAGTCCGGGGTTTTCAAACTGGCAGGGGATTGTTTCAATCCTCTATATTATTACTGCCTTGTTTGTATCCCTGATGATAATATTTGAGAAGAGATCTCCTGTCAAGACCTTATCGTGGGTCATTGTCATACTTCTGGTACCTTTTGTTGGTCTTATTACCTACATTTTATTTGGCCAGAACTATCGTAAAAGCAAGATCTTCTCCAGGAAAGGGATTTCCGACCTGAAGAGTCTCCAGAGTTTTGCCGCCGCTCAGATAAGTTCCCTGCCAACCAGACTTGAAAGTGAAATTGAATCAATAAGGGATAAGCAGCATCTTATGCGCCTGATGCTCAATAACAACCGCGCTTTCCTTACCGAGTTCAACAGTGTTGAATTGCTAATAAACGGAGAGAAGGCATTCCCTTCTATGCTCAAAGCGATCAGAGCAGCCGGTAAATTCATCCATATGCAGTTTTACAGGTTTGAGGCCGACACCCTGGGAATGTCCTTCTTTAATGTACTCATCGATAAGGCACGAAGCGGAGTGGAAGTGCGTATTATTGTCGACGATGTAGGGAGCTGGAGCCTCGAGAACAACTTTTTGAAAAAACTTAAGTCAGCCGGCGTTGAGATATACCAGTTCATGCCTGTAAGGTTCCCTAACCTAACGAGTAAGATAAACTACAGGAACCACCGGAAGGTCGTTGTTGTTGACGGTGTGATTGGATTTGTTGGAGGAATGAATATTGCCAATAAGTACCTGGTAGGTGTCAGGAGTCTTGGACAATGGCGCGATACGCACCTCCTGATAAGGGGTGAGGCAGTGGCTACTCTTAATTCCGTCTTCCTGACCGATTGGGCCTTTGTATGCGGTAAAATACTTACAAGCAATCAGGTTTACCTTACCCATGAGAGGATTAAGGAAAAGTGCTGGATACAGATGGCATCAAGCGGACCTGACTCCGACTGGTCAAATATTCTGCAGGTTTATATTTCTGCAATAGCTACAGCGAGACAAAGCATCTATATTTCAACTCCCTATTTCTCTCCCGACGAAACAATTATGAATGCCATGTGTACTGCTTCATTAAGCGGTGTTGATGTGCGGATAATAATCCCGGAGCAGGCCGATTCAGTAATAGCCAATTGGAACTCCAGGTCATATGTTACCGAGATGCTCGAGGCCGGGATTAAAGTTTATCTCTATTTTGCGGGCTTCAACCATTCAAAATATATGGTTGTAGACAATGTATTCTCCTCCGTGGGATCTCCTAATGTTGATATCAGGAGCTTTGACCTTAATTTTGAAGTGACTGCGTTGATCTATGATACCAATTTTGCAGGAAAACTCACAACTATGTTCATGGACGATCTATCCGGATGCATTGAGGTAAAACTTACCCAATGGCTGGCCAGAAGGAGGTCTGAAAAGTTTAAAGAATCACTGGCCAGAATTTTTGGACCATTATACTGAAGATGGAGAAAGGAATCACATTTGTAGAAGGGCAGCGTTACCCATTCTCAGTTGAAAAAAAGATCGAGATCCCTGAAAATGGTTTCCACTTTGTTCTGAAAGGGGTTACCGGACAAAAATATCTTCTCAGGGAGATCCTCTACAAAGAGTATGGTATTGAGGTTGGTCAGTCAATAATTTGCAGGGTTGATAAGATCAACTGTGTTGGAGAAATGTTTCTTGAACCGGTTAATCCATGGTACAGGGAAGGAGAGAGCTACCCTTTTACCGTTGAAGGAATGGATGTCAGGACTGATGAAAATGGCAAGGATCACGATTGTCTTACTGTAAAGGATGAGCGAGGCGGAATTCATAATGTATTCACCGACCCCGCATCAGAAACTCCATCAATAGGCCAGGTGATAAACCTAAGGGTCAAGCGGATAGCCAAGGGAACATTAACTCTCTCATCGGAGGAGGTATCAGATCATATGGGTCATCTCTCAACAGGGGAAACGTATTCATTCAGGGTAACTGGTATTGGTACGGCTATCGATGGTCGTCAAAATTACATTATTACCGACCCTTTTGGGAAGTCACATATTATCCCCGTAAGGTATTACCACTATTATGGACTTAAAGTAGGATCATCCTTTCTGGCCACGATAGAAACGTCAAACTCAATGGGGAAAAAGGTTATCGAGCCGGAGAACCCATGGTACCGGAGGGAGTCAAAGATCACTGTAGACGTATTGTCTGTTGACCCGGACATAACACTGACCAGGTATCATGTTAAAGCTATTGACAGCCTGGGAAAAGAACACGATATTATTTCGGACGTGGAGCCCTCAAAAGGAACTTATGATGCCGAGGTAATTAAAATGCGTAAGGGCCGCCCGGTTCTGAAGCTGATCCTTCGCTAAAAGAACAAAATACCCTAATCGGGGTTTACAAGAGAGGAAGGAATATCATCTGTGCGCATTTTTTCTAATTTTGCACCAGAATATGTCCAATGAAAAGAGTTAAAAACCTTATCCTTATATTGATCATCCCGGCACTCCTGGTTGCGGCGGCAGGCTATTATCATCTCTTTTATCCAAATACTGCTGATAATATTGAAGCAGGCTACTTTTTTATTGAGCCGGACGCATCCTATTTCGATGTAATAAATTCACTCGATACTCTTGGATTCATCAAGAGCAGGACAACACTCGACAGGGTTGCCAGGCGAAAGGGTTACGACAAAAGGATCATTGCCGGTAAATATGTGATCCCGTCGGGTATTGGTAATAACAAGCTCATAAACCTGTTACGGTCAGGGTCACAGGTCCCTGTTGCTGTAACCATAATAAACTACCGTACCATAAACGAGATGGCTGGTAAGGTGGCTACCTATATTAATGCCGATTCGACCTCTATTGTTGACTTTTTTAATGATGAGTCCAATTACAAAAATGATGGATTTGACAGAGAGACAATTATTGGAATGATCCTTCCCGATACCTATGAATTCAGATGGAATACAACAGCTAAAGGTTTTTATACCAGAATGTTAAGAGAGTATAACATATTCTGGACTGAGCAAAAGAGAAAGGTTGCGGATTCGCTGGGACTGACACTTAATGAAGTTTCAATCCTCGCCTCCATTATCGACGACGAGGTGTTAAAAGAGGATGAAAAGCCAAGGATAGCAGGGGTTTATTTGAACAGATTGAAAAGCGGAATACCTCTTCAGGCATGTCCTACAATAAGATTTGCTTTAAATGACTTCACTATAAAGAGGGTTCTGACCGAACATCTTAAAGTGGATTCACCCTACAATACCTATAAGATAAGGGGGTTCCCTCCTGGACCAATCAGGATAGCCTCAAAATCCGGGATTTTAGCTGTTCTAAAAGCCGAGAACCACAGCTACTACTACTTTGTTGCCCGTTCCGATTTTTCAGGATATCATCATTTTAGCAGAACCCTGGCGGAGCATAACCGGTATGCTGCAGAGTATCAAAGGGAACTAAATAAGCTCAGGATATACCGCTGATCAGATAATATTTACTTCAGTTTCAAGAGTTACCCTGAACATTGAATAGACATCTTTTTTAATGGCAATGGAGAGGTCATGTATCTCCTTTCCGGTTGCGCCGCCGTGATTTACCAATACAAGTGCTTGTTTATCATGCACTCCGGCATTACCCTTCCGTTTTCCTTTCCAGCCACTCTTTTCGATCATCCATCCCGCCGGTATCTTGTAATTTCCATCCGCAGATGGGTATCCGGGCATCTCAGGATATTTACTTTTCAGTGCTAAATATTTATCCTTTGTAACGACCGGATTTCTGAAAAAACTACCCGCATTACCCTTTACTGCAGGATCGGGCAGCTTGCTTCTCCTTATTTCAATAACAGCCTCCCTTACCGCCGATGGAGTGGGAGAGCCTTCAGTTCCGAGAACCGCTTTGATGTCGCCATAATCCAGTATGGGACTAAAATCCCGTGAAAGGAGAAATTCGACCGAGATAATAATAGTTCTGTTCTTCAGACTGTTTTTAAAAATACTGTCGCGGTATCCGAAATTACACTCTGCTCCACTTAATGACTCTTTTGTCCCGGAATCAATATGGATGAAGTTTACACGTTTAATAACAGAGGCTACCTCCACACCATAGGCTCCAATATTCTGTATCGGTGCAGCACCTACTGTGCCAGGAATGAGAGAGAGGTTTTCAAGACCCGACAATCCTGCCTCTACCGTGATGTTTACAAATTCATCCCAGTTAACACCCGCTCCGGCTTTTATGAGTACCTGATTATTCTCTGTTTCATTAAAAATGATATCCTTGATAGCAGGACGAATAATTATGCCGCGATAATTTTCAGTAAAAAGTATATTACTGCCCCCTCCAAGAACAAGTATATCATCTCCAAACTCCTTCAGGGAATCTGACTTAATTAAGGCTTCGATCTCTTTTTCACTCTCTACCTCAAGAAAAGAGTTTGAGAATAGATCCAGTCCGAAACTGTTCAGGGTTTTCAGGGGGAAGTTTTTCCTGATCATTGATCTTCTTTTTACAAAAGTAACCAATTTTGCTCCCCAACTAAATTTATAATTCCAATTACCTCCATTTTGATATCTTTGTTTTGATGGCACCAAAGGTTGTTTATACTGTTACCAATAACATTGTTTTTGATCAGAGGATACAGAAGATGGCTGCTGTTGCTGAATCTCTTGGTGCTTCAGTAACAATTGCAGGCCGGCAACTGAAAGGAGACCGGATTTTCAGCTTTGGAGAGTGCACAATTGTCAGATTCAAACTGCCTTTCCAAAAGGGATTCTTCTTCTATGCCCTGTATAATATCAGGCTATTTATATTCTTGATAATGAACAGGTTCGATTTTATTATTGCCAATGACCTCGATACTCTTCTGCCCTGCAGGCTGATTTCGGGAATGAGGAGGAACAGCAGGCTTATATTCGATTCCCACGAGTATTTCACTGGTGTTCCGGAACTTGCAAACAGACCACTGGTGAGGAGGGTATGGAAAAGTATGGAAAGGAGTATCCTTCCCGGATTGAACAATGTCATAACAGTTAGTGATGCCATTTCTGATCTATACAGAGAGGAGTATAACATTGATCCCCTGGTTGTAAGGAATTGTTCCCGGAGGTCGGACCATATAGAACCTGTTGACAGAAGAGAAATAATTCCCCATGCAAATCACCTTCTGGCTATTATCCAGGGTACCGGCCTTAATTCGGATAGCGGGCTGGAAGAGCTGGTGAAGGCTGTTGAAAAGTTGAAAAATGTACATTTGCTGATCATTGGCTCTGGTCTTGTTCTGCCCCGCGTAAAAGAATATATTGAACACTGTTCTGCCCCCGGTAATTTTACTGTGCTTCCTTCAATGGAGTGGAACAAACTGATCTCTTATACACGGGCTGCAGATATCGGTTTCTTTCTGCATAAACCCGATTCGCCAAATCCTGCAATGAGTATGCCTAATAAATTGTTTGAATACATTTCTGCGGGAATAGGGGTGATTGTCTCTCCTGTTGAAGGTGTCAGCAGGCTTGTGAATGAGTTTGGCATTGGAGTAGTATTGAATAAGGTGTCGGTTGATGATATTTCAAATGCAATTGTTAATTTGACAATTTCCCGGGATGAGGTGGTTCGGTTTAAGGAAAATTCGAAGAGTGCTTCCTTACACCTTAACTGGGATACTGAAAAAAGCAAAATAGAAGAATTATATAAATCCTTGTTTGTTATATGAATCCTGATTATGTATACATAAGAAAGTGTTTCCCTTTTCTTGAAGAGCCTCTGGTTAAGGAGATGGCAGCCACCTCGGTAGTAAGAAAATTGTCGGAGGGAGAGAGGCTTCTGTCAGAAGGAGAATTTGTCAAATGGCTTCCAATTGTCACAGAAGGATTACTCGCTGTAAGCAGAAGTGAAGAAAATGGCAGCGAACTGTTACTTTATTATCTAAACCCTGGTGAAGTGTGCAGTATGGCTGTAAGCTGTTGTATGAGTCAGCATCGGAGCAAGATAAAGGCAATTGCTGAGATCGACTCGGTGGTTATAATGGTTCCAGGGCAGAATATCGAGTTGTGGCTATCGGACTACAGAACATGGAAGGAGTTAATAATGAATTCGTTCCGCTTCCGATTCGAAGAACTTCTCCTCACCATAGATGCACTGGCATTTTTGAAAATGGATGAAAGAATTATACGCTATCTTAAGGAACATAAGAAAGCAACAGGGGAGTCAGTATTCAATGGGTCTCATAACGATATAGCCATTCATCTCAATACATCGAGGGAAGTGGTTTCCCGAATACTTAAGTCGCTGGAATCAAAGGGAAGTATAAAGCTTAGCAGAAACATGGTCGACTTCACTATGATGAATATTTAAGCGAAGGTGACAAAAGTTACAGACCTGCCCGAAATATTGGGATAATTTTGCGCGAAATATTATGATATGGCCTTTCTACGCAAAAACCTGTTTGTTATAATTGCTGCTCTTACCGGAGGTCTTCTCGGTCTTCTTTACTGGAAATTTATTGGTTGTGAAACCGGCACCTGTCCCATAAAGTCGGTGTGGTATCTGAGTACGATTTACGGAATAGTGCTGGGGTATCTTATTGGTGACCTTGCATTAGGTTTATGGAACAAATGGAAAGAAAAGAAGAAAAATAAAATTGATGATAAAAGTTAACCAGACAGAGAGATGAAGACTATTGGGATTATTAAGGAGAGGTGTCCTCAGAACCATTATTGCCCTGTAATACGTATATGCCCGGTTGGCGCAATTGTTCAGTCCTCACCATTTACTGCACCAGCTATTGATGAAGATAAATGTACCAGATGCGGTAAATGTACCAGCTACTGTGGCTATAACGCATTTGTTATGGAATAAGAGTCGTCATGAATTATAGACGTCATGCAAAAGAGACGAGACGTCATGCATGACGTCTCTTTACCGGGTCTCCCCGGTATTTTTTTTTCATGTTATGGGAAATTGCATAAATAATGTAATTTGCATTTACTTCAATACAAATTGACCATACATGAAAAGTAACAGAAGAGATTTTCTTAGAACAGCCGCAGCAGTTGGTGCGGGAGCCGTTTCAGGAGGTATTATTACAGGCTGCACCGGCGGCTCTCAGAAGACTGAGTATCTTCCTGAGATAAGAAAAGCAACATCCTTTGATTACCACCAGAGGTTTAATATGTCGGGTTACAGGGCACCCGCTATGGAAAAAGTACGCATTGGCGTCATAGGACTTGGCGATAGGGGTGGTGATGCAGTGCAGAGACTTGTTCAGATAGAAGGTGTCGAAATTACGGCCCTGGCCGATCTCAGACAAGCCGCGGTGGATTTCTCTGTAATTTTTCTTAAGGAGGCGGGCCTTCCTGTGCCTCAGCTTTTCTCCGGCGATGATTTTTCATGGAAAGGACTATGCGACCTGGATAATGTGGATCTGGTATATATCTGTACACCCTGGGTGTGGCACACTCCCATGGCGGTATATGCCATGGAGGCAGGCAAGCACGTGGCTGTAGAAGTACCCGCTGCCAGAACAGTAGAGGAGGCCTGGCAACTGGTGGAAACATCAGAGCGTACAAAAAAACATTGCATGCAGCTTGAAAATTGCTGTTATGATGATTTTGAACTGTTAACACTCAATATGGCCAGGAACGGTCTTTTTGGTGATATTGTCCATGGTGAAGGTGCTTATATTCATAACCTTATGGGTTATAACTTTAGAAAACCCACCGATGAAAAACAGTCCGACGGGGCTTATACCGGTATGTGGAGGCTTAAGGAAAATGCTGAAAGAAACGGCAATCTATATCCCACCCATGGACTGGGTCCCGTCTGTCAGGTGATGAATATAAACAGAGGTGACAGGATGGACTACCTTACTTCATTGTCAACAGCCGATTTTACAATGGGTAAGCATGCCGATAAGCTTGCGCTTGAGGATGAATTTTACCAGCCCTATTCCGGGAGAAAGTATCGGGGTAATATGAACACCACACTTATCAAAACATCTCTTGGAAGATCGATAATGATACAGCATGATGTCTCTTCCGTCAGACCCTATTCCCGAATACATCTTATTAGCGGTACCCTTGGTGCTGCTCAGAGATGGCCAATGCCTGAAAGGATTGCTCTTGGTCACAGCTGGCTTAAAGATGCCGAAATGGCTGAGATATGGAATAGGTATACCCCTCAAATAATGAAGAGAGTAGGGGCATTGGCAAAAGTAGTGGGGGGCCATGGTGGAATGGACTTCATTATGGACTGGAGGCTGATAGATTGCCTGAGGAACGGATTGCCCCTCGATCAGGATGTTTACGATGCTGCACTATGGAGCTCAATATCACCATTAAGTGAATGGTCCGTCGCCAACAGATCATCGTCAATAGATGTTCCCGACTTTACATGCGGATCGTGGAAGACCAATTCACCGGTCGATATCGAACTCGCGGAGGGAGGCAATACCAGGGTATTACTTATAGAGTCTCCGGAAGAGGCAGAGCAGATGAAAGTCTGACGAGCACCTGCATTTAATAACCTGCAGCCTGACCATCTTTTCGCGACTCGCTGGCACCGTAGTATACCTTATTCTTTTCATCCCACATGATGGCCTGGTAACCGCCGTATCCGCCAAGGTCCCACTGGATCGTGTGTCCCATTCTTATAAGTTTCTGGATCTCTTCCCATCTGATACCACTCTCCAGATAGACTGTTCCTCCATCAGTCATTATCTCTCCTGTGGGTTCTGATGAGCCTACGTGGTGTATCCTCGGGGCGTCACCCGCCTCCTGGAGATTCATCTTGAAATCGATGAGATTGATTACGATCTGGGCATGTCCCTGCGGCTGCATATCACCACCCATGACACCAAAGCTTATATATGGTTTGCCATCCTTAGTAATAAAACCGGGAATTATAGTGTGGAAAGGTCTCTTTCCCGGAGCGTACACATTAGCCTGTCCTTCAGCCAGACTGAATAGCTCGCCTCGGTCCTGCAGAATGAAACCAAGGCCCGGAGGACACATACCTGAGCCCATACCCCTGTAGTTACTCTGGATAAGGGAGACCATGTTACCTGCTTTGTCGGCTACGGTTAAGATATATGGTATTATTTGGTTCAACAATACCGGCATCATAACGCGCGGATGCCTTATCCTTATTTATCAGTTTTCTTCTGATAGCTGCATACTGTTTAGAGATCAGCTTCTCCACCGGTGAACCATAAAACGCCATATCGGCATAGTACTTTGCACGGTCTTCATATGCAAGTTTCTTAGCTTCCAGGAAGTGGTGTATATATGTGGCAGTGCCAAAGCCCATTGAGGCAATATCGAATCCCTCAAGAATATTAAGCATCTGCAAGGTTGCTATCCCCTGACCATTAGGTGGAAGTTCCCATATATCATAGCCTCTGTAGTTGGAACTTACCGGTTCAACCCATTCTGAGTGGTGACGGGCCATATCATCGTATGTCAGGAAGCCGCCCTGCTCTTTCATAAACTTATCGATGGTGCGGGCTATTGATCCTCTGTAGAATTCATTCCTTCCGCCTTTAGCTATCTTTTCAAGGGTATTTGCCAGGGCCGGGTTTCTGAAGATCTCTCCCTTCTTAGGAGCCTTACCACCAGGCATGTAAACTTCTTTAACATTAGGGTATTCTTTAAGCCTGTTTGTTCCTGCTTCAATATAATAGGCTATTACCTCTGTAACGGGAAATCCTGTCCTGGCGTAGTCGATAGTTGGCTGCAGGATAGTTGTCATCGGCAATTTTCCAAAAAGGTCGTGCATCTCATACCATCCGTCAACACAACCCGGTACAGAAACCGGAAGCGGGCCATAGGCAGGGATAGTCTCATACCCGTTATCCTTAAAATACTCCAGTTTAAGTGACCTTGGTGACCGCCCGCTGGCGTTTAATCCATAAAGCTTCTGCTTATCGGCTACCCATATTATGGCGAAAAGATCACCACCAACTCCAGAACCAGTTGGCTCTACAAGGCCAAGCATTGCATTGGCTGCAATAGCTGCATCGATGGCATTACCACCTTTTTTGAGGATATCCAGAGCTACCTGTGTTGCAAGGGGCTGACTGGTTGCTGCCATACCATTCTGTGCTATGATCTCCGAACGGGTAGTGAATTCCCTTCCGGTTATTCTGTCCTGTCCGCTTATCGACATTGTAACAGATCCGATAAGAATTATGGTGAAAAATAATCGCCTTGTCATATATATAGTATTATATTTTTATCTCCTTAATTGACCTGAATTTTCAATGCTAAAGATAGGAAAGTCTCTACAGCCCGCAAAAACTGTATTGTCACAATTTGAAATAGGTCACTTCTTATTGAACAGATCTACCATTACCCTCGTCATGGAACTAACTCCTGTACGGTAGGTAGGGTAAAAATCGGGAAGGAAGGCGGCATTATGTAAGGAAGGTAGCATTGTTCCATCTTTTTTACTTCTCTCCAGTATCTCCGGATCTACAGATCCCAGCCAGAAAAGAGCGATCTTTACCTTCTCGTCAGTGACTCCATATCTTCCAAAGTCCTCTGATACAGTTGATTGATCAACGAGTTTAACATTGCCATCACCAATCATCGTGCGCATGGAAGCAACTGCATTATTGACCAGCCCAATATTATTGATCACAGGTGGTGTGTAATCGTCAAGATAAGTAACCACCGGCATAAGGTCTTCCTTGAGCCCGGCCGAGGAAGCAATCCCCAAGGTGATCCGTTCAATGGCACTTTGTATATCCTCAAAAACCGGTTCCTCAAAAAACCTTATTGTTAGCTGGAGATCTACCTCTGAAGGTATAATGTTGTGCTTCGTGCCACCATGGATGGACCCTACTGTTATTACGGAAGGAGTGACAGGGTTAAGGGTCCTGCTTCTTATAGTCTGCAGGGCCATTATTGTCTGAGCAGCTATAACTACCGGGTCTATTGTTGTGTGTGGCATCGCACCATGTCCGCCTATGCCCTTGATTTTTATGTTGGCAGAATTAACGCCTGCAAAGACAGCTCCCGGGAAATAACCTATTGTACCTGCAGGCAGATCGGGACTAACATGATAAGCCAATGCATAATCGGGAATGGGAAAACGTTTAAACAGACCATCAGCTATCATTGCCGACGACCCGCCGCTTACTTCCTCAGCCGGCTGGGCCACGGCAATGATCGTTCCACTCCACTCCGACTTGAGACTCACCATGTTCTTAAGGGTCCCAAGCCAAACTGTCATATGCATGTCGTGCCCGCAGGCATGCATAACCGGCTGATCGATAAGAAGATGATCGGCCATCCTTACTGTTGAGGAGAATTTAAAGCCTGTCTTTTCCTCAATGGGGAGGGCGTCCATATCGGTACGTAACATTATAACCGGACCCTTACCGTTTTTAAGGATACCAACCACACCATTGCCTCCTATACCTGCATGCACTTCAAATCCGAGTGAACGCAGTTGTTCGGCCATCTTACCGGCTGTCTTTTGCTCCATAAATGAAAGTTCAGGATTCTTGTGCAGGTCGATATAAAGTTCATAGGCACTATTCTCGGATTTCCGGGTCATATCACTGATAGTGGTGCTTGGTCAATGGCTGAGAATATATATATATGCCAGATATAGAAAGAAGGAGTGTACAGATTGTTGTAAAAAGTCGTTTCATGATTCACCTTATTTATTCAAACATATGATATTTTGTTTGAAATGCATCCAATTTTCACCTATGTCATAGCTCCCCCTCACCATTTTTGATAGTTTTGCAACAGATAACCTTATTTTTTAAGCCATGAAAAAAGTTCACCTTAGTATTTTATTAACAGTTATGATAATTATGAGTCTGTTCTCATCGTGCAACAATGTATCTCCGGAGAAGGAAGATAATGGTTTTAAATACCAGATTGATCAGTTCGCGGATATACGAATCCTTAAATATGAAGTACCCGGTTTCGACCAATTATCATTGGAACAGAAATTGCTCATATTCTATCTGGGTGAGGCAGCTCTTTCAGGCAGGGATATCCTGTGGGATCAGAATTTCAAGTATAATCTGATCGTAAGAAAGAGCCTGGAAGGGATTCTTTCAGGTAATGCCGGAGATCGCGAATCGGAAGAGTTCAAAGATTTTATAACCTACTCAAAAAGAGTTTTCTTTTCCAACGGGATACATCACCACTATTCCAATGATAAGTTCATTCCGGGCTTCTCGAAAGATTATTTTATATCCCTAATGGGAGAGACTGCTGATACTCTTCTTCCACTGGGGGGAATGTCAAAAGAATCTCTGATTGAGAAACTTCTGCCTGTTATGTTTGATGAAACCCTTTACGCAAAAAGATCAATTCAGAATGCAGGTGTGGATATTGTTGCCGGATCGGCCTCTAATTTCTATGAGGGTGTAACCCAGATGGAAGTTGAACAGTATTACCAAAATATGGGAAGCCCCGATGATTCAAGACCTCTCTCTTACGGTCTTAACAGTAAGGTAATTAAGGTCAATGGAAAGGTCGAAGAGCAGGTGTATAAATCAGGCGGGCTATATGGAAAAGCGATCGACAGGATAGTTTTCTGGCTTGAGCAAGCTTCTACCGTAGCAGAGAACAGAACACAGAAGAAGGAGCTGGAACTCTTGATAGAATATTATAAAACAGGGGACCTTAAAATATGGGATGAGTATAATGTTACCTGGGCGGGGAATACCAATCCTGTTGTTGATTATGTGAATGGCTTCATTGAGAATTATGCCGATCCCATGGGCAGAAAAGCTACCTGGGAAGCAATTGTGAACTTTAAAGATATTGAAGCTACAAAAAGGACGGAGACGATAGTGGGTAATGCCCAGTGGTTTGAGGATAATTCTCCCATTTCCGATAACTATAAGAAGGAAAAGGTTACTGGTGTTGCAGCAAAAGTGATCAATATTGCCATGCTTGGCGGTGACTGCTATCCGGCATCACCTCTTGGGATAAACCTTCCCAATGCCGACTGGATCAGAAATGAGGTTGGAAGCAAGTCTGTTACACTTGCCAATATAAGTAAGGCATACGACCAGGCATCGTTGGGCAGCGGCTTCCTTGAGGAGTTTGCTTTCGACAAGAAGGAGATTGACAGAGCTAAAAAATATGTCTCTCTGTCAGATGCTCTCCATACCGACTTCCATGAATGTATTGGTCATGCCAGCGGTAAACTGGCGGAGGGGACTGATCCTAATGCACTTAAAAACTACTCGTCGGCACTTGAGGAGGCACGGGCCGATCTCTTTGCCCTCTATTTTCTTATGGATGAAAAGGTAATCCAGCTTGGGCTGGTAGAATCAGACGAGGTTGCAAAAGCCCAGTACGACAATTACATGAGGAATGGCCTGCTTACCCAGATGGTACGCATCAAACCGGGGAAAGATATCGAACAGGCACACATGAGATGCCGGGCACTTATTTCAAGATGGGTGTTTGAAGCAGGAGCAAAGGATAATGTAATTGAAATGGTTAAAAGAGACGGTAAGACATTTGTTAAGATAAACGACTACTATGCCCTGAGGGAAAAATTTGGAATGCTTCTGAAGGAGATACAAAGAATAAAATCGGAAGGCGATTTCGAAGCAGGAAAAGAACTGGTGGAAAACTACGGCGTTAAGATCGATCAGGAACTCCATTCAGAAATTCTTGAGCGCTATGCTAAGTTAGGACTGGCACCTTATTCAGGATTCATTAATCCTACCCTGGTGGCTGTAACCGATAACTCAGGTGTCATAATCGACATAAAGGTTCGTTACAATGAGGACTTCCTTGCACAGATGCTGGATTATGGCAAAAAGTACTCCTTCCTGGGAGTGAACTAGAGTTAAAAGTTGAGATTGGCTCTTAATTCCCCCTTTGAAGGGGGATTGAGGGGGATGTTATTGAAGCTGAGAAAGTTAATGTTAGTGAATCTTCACCACTCCACCCTGTTCGACTGAGCCATGGTGGATTTTCTGCGGTCGTTTAGAATGAGCGATATTATCAGGGCTGTGATTATGATCAGGAAGAGAATAATGCCGAAACGGAACTCGGTGTTTATATCGTCCGATCTTACCAGCTTAAGTCCATTGCCGGGGCCGCCCTCAACAGTGGATCCAATATCAATATTGAATACATTCTGCATGAGGAAGAGAGAGAAGAATGATATGAGACCGGAAATAACAGGTGTCGTTATCCACCCTGAGGCTATGGTTCCAAGAACCTTGAAATTAATGTTTCTGGTACCTTTGTATAAACCAATGCCAAGGATAGCACCAACAATTACCTGAGAGCTTGATACCGGGACCAGCGGAATGGGTGGCAGGCCAATAGCTGTTGTCCAGCGGGAAATGGTTGAAGAAGAGAATATGAAAAGTACAAGTGCCTGAGCAAGCACAACTACCAATGCAGCATCGGACGTTAAGGCAAAAAGGTTATTGCCAACTGTCTCCATTACCTTTTTCGAATAGGTAATAATTCCCAGAGCTATTGCTATCCCTCCCACAAGGAAGAGTTGCTGTGGTCCGGTGATTGTTATAAAACCGAAAGAAATGGTTTGCAAATGGACACTTGGAACAAATACGCCCATTACGTTTGCAATATTATTGGCACCAAGGCTAAAGGAGCCGAAGGCACCAACTATCAGTAATCCGGTCCTGAGGTATGACTCGTAAAGAACAAGATGCAGTCCTGCTTTCTTCTTCACAAACCGCAGCAGGGAGAAGAGGCCAATTGCAAAAACAGCACCGAGTATAGGTCCTGATATCCAGGTGGTTACGATCTGTGTGAGCGAAGTAAGATCGGTAGCATTATCGGTAAAGATATTCCAGCCAATGATCGCCCCCACAATAGCCTGGGTGGTAGAGACTGGGATTGATAGCCTCGTCATCCAGTATACGGTAACTGCTGCGGCAAGGGCAACGGTAAATGATCCGCCAATGGCATTTACAGCACCCAGTTTACCAAGGGTCTGTGAGGCACCCGAGCCCTGTAACACAGCCCCTGCAACCACGAAGATGGAGGCAATTATGGCGGCCTTTGTAAAAGATACCATCCTGGATCCGACAGCAGAACCAAAAACATTGGCAGCATCGTTTGCACCCAGTGTCCAGCCCAGAAAAAGTCCGCTCGTTATGAAAATCAGGATCATATTTACATAATTAATCTCATCGACATACTGGCAAGCAGATCAGCAGCATCCTGGGCCCTGTCGGAAATACTCTCTATATGGTGAATTATGTATCTTAAATGTGCCTTCTCTGCCAGATGAAGGTCATTCATATCGTGGAATATCTTCTTCTTAAGAGCATATGTGGCCTTATCGGTCTCCCTCTCATAAAAATAGACCTTCAGCAATCTGTTCCTTACATTATAAGGGTCGGAGAAGTACGATCGGGCGGCAGGTACTGCCTCCTCCGCTGCATTAACTGATGACTCTGTCAGACTAATGATGTCATTGTGTATTTCAACCGGGATTTTAGGTGCTTCAACATAAAACTCATTTAAAGAGGCTTTGGCTGCGTCAAGCATCTCATCCAGTTTGTCCAGCAACTGAACCACCTCGGACCTGTGCTGAGGCAGGATCGAGTGAATGATCATATCGTTCTCAATGCTGCGCTGAAGCTTGTCGGCCTGCCCTTCGAGCTTTTCAATTTTCGCAAGGTGGTTCATAAATGCTTCGGTATCATTCTTCAGATAAGCTTTTATTCCCTCCTTAAAAATTAATGTGCCTATCTCAATGTTACCAAGAAAATCGTCGATCTTAATGATCAGCTTTTTGTTTGTTCTCTCGAAAATTGGCATGGTTAGATGGTTGGTTATAAACAAATATAGCTATTAAATTCAATTGGAACAGAACCCTTTTTTTGTTCTGTTTTCAGAATTCTATTATTTTTTCAACCTTGTTTCTCTGAAGAAATCCTTTTATAATTATCTGTATATCACGATTATCAGCTGCAGGCATTATGCACTCATGGAGCGCCTGATATCCAAAACCCAGATCATCAATACAAAAAAAACCATATCCCAGATATTTACCATTAAGTATTTTAACAACTGATCTTTCATTCTCACTTCTCCCTTTGTCCACAATAAGCAGATTCTTTCCTCTGAATATGAACTCATCTATGACCTTCCCGGCCCGCTCATTGTAATCGGCTGCACTTTCAATACCACAGCATGCCCCATTGCAAATCCCGACCTGATGGTGGAAGCACTCCCCGGCAGATTCATACAAACCGCATAACTTCTGGCACAGGTTGTAGAGGGACAGAAACGATTCAATCTTCGCCTTTGCTCTCTCTTTTGATGTAAAAAGAGTCAGTGGAGTCACCTCGCCTGTAACCCTCTCAACAGAGAAGGTGAGATAGCCATCTTCATTTTTTGACTGATAGATGCCCCAGGAATAACCTGTCCTTCGCTGGGCCCTGTTGTATCTTGGTTTGTGCAGTTTTATCTCTGTCGATTCCTTAAGGAGAGCGATCAACTCACTTCCTGTACAATCCCACGATATATCGGCTACTGAATCTCTCATCTCCATAGCCCTGGAGGTACTGTTGTTCGACAGGTGTGTTGAGATTCTCTGGGCCAGGTTTCTGCTCTTTCCAATATAGATTAAGTCGCCATCCTCATTATAGAAATAGTAAACACCGGGATCTTCGGGAATTGCGGCCAGCTTAAGGCTGTCAAGTTTGGGATGGAGTTTGGAGGTTTTTGTATTTTTTATCAGTCCCGGCATTGCTGCGCCAGTCTCCTCGTTCTTCTCAAGCAGTATCTCAAACAGACGAACGGTAGCCAGTGCGTCACCTGCAGCCCTGTGCCTGCCATTAATGCCTATTCCAAGATCCTTGCAAATGTTCCCCAGACTGTATGACCGGTGTCCGGGGATGAGCTTTCTGGAAAGTGCAACAGTATCAAGAACATTTCGCCTGTAATTGAATCCCAGCGATTTGAACTCCTGTCTGACAAAACTGTAATCGAACCTTGCATTATGTGCCACAAAAGTGGCTCCTTCCGTTATTTCAACCACCTTTTTTGCTATCTCATAGAATTTAGGTGCATCCTCAACCATCTCATTGGTTATCCCTGTGAGGGAAGTGATAAAATAGGGGATATTCCTTTCGGGGTTTACGAGACTTACATACTGATCTATGATCCTCGTACCATCGTGTATATAGATCGCTATCTCAGTGATCTTCTCGGTGGCAGGACTGCCACCTGTCGTCTCTATGTCTACGATCGCAAAATTCATATATCAACAGACGAAAATAGTCAGTTTTGTCCTTATCTATTCAAGGGTATTGATAAATTTGTGAAAAGCCTGGATCAATGGGAGAAATATATGGAAGATACTTTGTTAGCAATGGTGAACTTTTGCCGGCAGAGAGGTTTGAAAGTGGATTAGTTTACGAGGGTAATTCAATATACGAAGTTCTGAGAATTAAGGAGGGTATACCTGTTTTCTTCAACCAGCACTTTGGAAGGCTCATGAGTTCAGCAATATTGTCCGGGGGTGATTTCAATGTCATTGAGGAAGATATAAGGAATGATATTGCGACCCTTTATGCAAACTATCCATTGAAGATCGCCAATCTGAAAATTGTATTTAATATCAAGGCAAGTATCTGCGTGCGGCTATTATACTATACAGCCCCTTTATACCCTTCAGAGGAAGACTACAGGCATGGTGTGAAAGGGATACTTTTTAAGGCCGAGAGGTTAAATCCCGGTGCAAAGATCATCAACTCACAGTTGAGGGAATCCATCAATAGAGCCCTGATACAAAAGTCAGCATACGAAGCACTTCTGGTTAACAATGATGGTCTTATTACAGAGGGCAGCAGATCCAATATATTCTTTGTTAAAGGTTCCGGGCTTGTTACTGCTCCCGATAACTTTGTTCTGAAGGGTGTGACACGAGACCATCTTACTGCTATTTGCAGGGAGGAAGGTATTGAACTGGAGTACAGGTGTATCAATGCGAATGAAATATCCTCGTTTGATGCTTCATTCATGAGTGGTACGTCGCCAATAGTACTCCCTTTCAATTCTCTGGAAGACCACCGCTTTGTTGTCAGGAAATAAAATGGTTGCCTATCTTCTTGAAAGGATGCTTAAAAAAATGGATTCCTCAATGGGTGAATATTCCAGATAGTATGAACGTTGCAGTGATACAATAATTTAATATCTTTGCTGACAGAAAATAATATAGCATGGCAAGTATCAAGAAAATTAAAAAAGATATCGATTATCTCTTTTACGAGCTGATCTCGGACTGTTTCACTTTTGCTTCAGTTAACCCTATGGAGAGTGATGAAGAACTATCAGCACTTATTTCAGAAGCAGTACAGAAACGCAATGAGTTTGTTGTAAGGGCCAATAATCCCGATGGAAAGGAAACTCCTGCACTCGTAAGGGCTCATTACCAAAAGTTGAATACGGATCTCTTCACAACAGTTGAGAAACTTTTCGACAGGTTAAGGGATCTGGCTGTAAAGAGACTTAAAAGCAGCGAAAAGTAATCATATGTATTTGTAAATAAGATAGTTACAAGTAATACAACGGCCATCCTGCCTTAGGGCGGGATGGCTTGTTTTATAGCCATCCCTCGTAGTTACAATTGTCCCGCAGGAAGGACAGATAGTATCTCCACCGGCGGGAAGCGTGATATTACCGGAATATACAAAGTCGAGGGTTTTTCTTGCCTCGTTAACCAGCTCATCCATTTTATCCGGAGGGGTAGGAGGGATCACAGATCTGTGTTGCGGGAAATAGCGCGACAAATGAAGGGGCGTCGACCTGCCTGCTGTTTTGGCTATCCACCCGGCTAACTCCCTTATCTCCTCTATGCTGTCGTTCAATCCCGGAATGATCAATGTTGTTATCTCAAGATGCTTTCCTGATTCGGCAACGATGGAAATACTTTTTAAAACAGGAGCCAGGGTTCCTCCTGTATGCTCCCTGTAGAATTTATCATTAAATGATTTCAGATCGATGTTCCATGCATCGATCACTGTGGTCAGCGATCTGAGTGGTCCCGGATTAATATAGCCATTGGTTACAACGACGTTCTTGAGCCCTTTATCAGCAGCGGCAAGTGCAGTATCCATCATGAACTCAAATCCGATCAAAGGTTCATTATAGGTGAATGCTATACCGATGTTGTTGTCTGAAATTGAAGCCTCCCTGACTATCATTCCGGGTGTTGTTTCTTCTGTTCGCGCAGCAGGGTCCATTCTGTGATATTCTGTGATTCTGACAAAAGGAGCAGCTAAAATTGCAACCCCACGATCCTACTGAAAGGATCTTCCTGCCCGGGTAATAGTGGTAAAGTGGCTTTTTCTCAACAGGATCAATACCATAAGATGAGACCTTACCGTATGTGGTTGATATTATTGCGCCTCCTGAGTTCCACTCGTGCCTTGCACTTTCCTTCTTCATCGGGTTCAAGACGACACAGGTGCGGGCACAGCGTGCATGTTACTGAGCCATCTTTATTCAGTTTCTGTAGACTTAGGCCGGTCATAGTATCTATAAAGTTAACAAATTTATATGCCCTTTTTAATACTCTCATTGTGATACTCAACCTGAATTTTTATCTTTACCGACTATCAAAATTCTTTATTATGACGAGCAGAAGGAAATTTATTAAGGGAGCAGCAGCTCTTTCAGCACTGACATTTGTCTCTCCTCTCTTTGCGAGGCGAGGCTCTGACCCTAAAACAGGTCTGGCCCTTTATACTATCAGAAATGAGATGGGACAAGATGCAGTTGCGGCATTAAAGAAAGTGGCTTCTATAGGTTTCAACTGGGTCGAATCGGCCGGTTACTCCGACAGGATGTTTTATGGTATGAAGCCCGATGATTTCACAAAGCTTTGTAGCTCATACGGACTTGAACATATTAGTGCTCACCTCGGAATTAATGAGGGTAACCTTAATGAACTGGCAGAGGATTGTGCCAGGGCCGGTCTCAAATATGGCATCCTGCCTTCTCTCCCCGGATCACTTACATCGGACCTGGATGGTTTTCGCAAAGCTGCGGAATTTATGAATAAGGCAGGAGAGACCTTCAAGGCTGCCGGCCTGAAATTCGTGTTTCATAATCATACAGTAGAATTTAAGAAGCAGGATAATATAATACCATTCGATATCCTTCTGGCAGAGACAGATAAGAACCTCGTTACCTTTGAACTAGATCTGTGCTGGATGACTGCCGCCGGGGTCGACCCGGCAACTTATATTGCGAATAATCCAGGCAGATTTGAGCTATGGCATTTTAAGGATATGACAGCTGATAAAAGAGATGCTACAATGGGTGAAGGTGTAATTGACTTCAATCCAATAATAAAGCAAAGAGAAAAGAGCGGGCTAAAGTATCACTTCATCGAGCAGGACAATTGTCTCACCCATAGTCCGCTCGAGAGTATCGAGATAAGCCGCAGATTTCTTTTGAAGAAGCTTTAAATAGCTATAGGTTGGTCCACTTACTGTTATTGGACGATGATGAAACCACTGCCTCGAGAAATTTCATTCCTCTTACACCGTCGTCTATTCCGGGATAGTCGAGCATCGGGTCGATTGCTTTCTTATTGAGTTTTGCCTCAATAGCAGTGGCGAAATTCCTGTATATATTCGCAAAGCCCTCAATAAAACCTTCCGGGTGACCGGCAGGCAGTCGGCTGTGCAGGGGTGCCTGCACCATACCTGCAGGCAGGTTAAATGCTGTTCTGAATATTTGCGCCGGCCCTGCCAGTGGCCTGAATAAAAGCGAGTTGGGACTCATTTGCTCCCACGTCAGGCTCCCCTTTTCTCCATATATCCTCAGTTTGAAATTGTTCTCTTCTCCCGTGGCTACCTGGCTGACCAGAATGCTCCCTTTCGATCCGTTCTCAAATCTGAGGAGTACATTGCCGTCATCATCAAGGCGCCTGTCAGGGAAGGCAGAACTCAGGTCCGCACATACCTCTTTTACCTTATACCCGCTGACATACTCCGCCAGCTGGAAGGCATGGGTTCCTATATCGGCCATTGCCCCTGCAATACCAGCCCTGGAAGGATCGGCCCGCCACTCAGCTTGTTTGTTGCCTTTAACCTCTTCCCTGGTGGAGAGCCACCCCTGGAAATATTCTGCAGTTACCTTTCTTATTTTTCCCAGTTCGCCCTTCTCTGTCATCTCCCGCGCCATCTTAACCATAGGATAACCAGAATAGTTATGTGTTATGCAGAAGAGGAGTCCGGTCTCATTAACCTTCTTCCTGATCACCTCAGCCTCAGCTGACGAAAGAGTGAGTGGCTTGTCACATATTACATTAAACCCCGCATTAAGTGCTGAAAGTGCGGGTTCATAGTGCAGGTGGTTGGGTGTTACAATAGATATAAAATGAGGTCTCTTCTCCTCCGGAAGGGCACTCTCTGCCGATATCATCTCTTTCCAGGAGCCATACACCCTGCCTGGATCCAGCCCCAGGGCCCTGCCCGTGGATTCCGAAATATCAGGATCACTGCTGAATGCACCGCTTACCAGTTCTGTCATATTATCGAGGGTTGCAGCCATGCGGTGTACAGGTCCTATAAACGAACCTGCGCCTCCGCCTATCATCGCCATTCTTATTTTCATACCTGATTGTCTGTTGATTCCAGTTCAATATTGTTTGCACTTGCATACTCAGCAAGGGTGTCGCTTATGACGAGGGCACTTTCAGGATGGGTCATTCCGAACCTAACCTTTATTGAACCTGAGCCGGAATTATGTATGGTAAACCCTGTAGTGGAAACTACTATTTTGGAGATGTCAGCGACACTTATTACTCTTTCCTTACCCAGTGCCGCTTTTTTGATCGTAATGGTATCTCCTTCAAATTTGATATACCTTGAGGCTTTGCCCAGACCGGAATAGATCTGATAAAAACCAAAAAGGAGCAGGAATACAGTTGGGGCCCAGAATCCTTCATTTTCACTGCCTCCCTTAAGAATGAAAAGGCCCCACATGACAGCGGTGCCAATACATATAAGTCCGAATATAAACTGTGAAATGAGCACGAATCGTGTGCTCTCTTTTGTGCCAAGGTTAAATGTAGTCTTGTTCATGACCTAAAATTACATTTTTTTATAAGGCCTGATAGTTTTAACATGTTATTAAAGTAGGTATAGGATAACTTTCTCATTCAGGTTGCTAAGATTTCCAGGGAATTATTATTTTTATGAATCTGAACTAATCTTACATAATTTTATACATATGAAAAAGGAATCTAACAAGTATTCACGTCGGCGTTTCATTGGAACTACCGGCGCAGTTGCGGCAGGAATCACAATACTGCCCAGCGGCATTATCAGTGGAATGGGAAGACCATCACCATCTGACAAATTGAATATTGTAGGCATTGGAGTAGGGGGTATGGGCAACCGCAACCTGAAAGAACTGGCCAATACAGAAAATATCATCGGTGTTTGTGATGTGGACTGGGGTTATGCTGAAGGTGCTTTCAAGAACTATCCTAAAGCAAAGAAATACTGGGATTTCAGAAAGATGTACGATGAGATTGGTAAATCGATCGATGCAGTGGTTATTGCTACAGCCGATCATACTCACGCTATAACGGCTGCCAATGCAATAGCAATGGGTAAGCATGTCTATCTTCAGAAGCCTCTTACTCATACAGTTTATGAGTCAAGACTGCTTACAAATCTGGCTAAAAAGCATAAGGTGGCAACACAGATGGGTAACCAGGGCTCTTCTAAGGAGGGGGTGAATCTGGTTATTGAATGGCTACAGAATGGTGAGATTGGAGAGGTTACAAAAGTAGAGGCATTTACTGACAGACCAATCTGGCCTCAGGGGCTCAACAGGCCAACAGAGGTGATGAAAGTGCCGGACACACTCAACTGGGATCTCTTTATCGGTCCGGCAAAGGAAAGGCCTTATAATAGTATCTATACTCCATGGAACTGGCGTGGCTGGTGGGATTTTGGTACAGGCGCACTTGGTGATATGGCTTGCCATATTCTCCATCCTGTTTTTGCAGGGCTGCAACTGACCTATCCTACACGCGTGCAGGGATCTTCTACTCTTCTTCTTACCGACTGTGCCCCTACAGCTCAGACAGTCAGACTGGTATATCCTGCCAGACCAAACAGGCCGGATTACAAGATAGCGTTGCCTGAGGTTGAAGTTACCTGGTTCGATGGTGGACTGGAGCCTATGAAACCTGAAGGATGGCCTGCAGGAAAAGATATGAACGATGACGGCGGAGGAGTGATCTTCCACGGAACAAAAGATAAGATCATCTGTGGCTGCTATGGCAAAGATCCGTGGCTCCTTTCAGGACGCGTTCCCAATGCACCGAAAACACAGAGAAGGGTCGAAGTAACACATGAGGCCGATTGGGCAAGGGCATGTAAGGAGAGTCCGGAAAACCGTGTTCCTACAAAATCTGATTTCTCTCAGGCCGGACCATTCAACGAAATGGTAGTAATGGGTGTTATGGCTGTCCGCCTGCAGGCACTAAATAAGGAGCTGGAGTGGAACGGAGAAAAAATGCAGTTTACGAATATCAGCGATACGGAAACTCTTAAGATAGTTACCGAAGATAAATTCAGTATAACTGACGGACATCCTACCTTTAAAACTGTATATACCGATCCAATTAATGCAAAGGAGTTTGCAAATGAGATGATCAAACATAAGTACAGGGATGGCTGGAACTTGCCGGCAATGCCAGTATAACTGTTGAAAAAATAAACGAGTGTTAAATACTAATATTTATAACAATGAAAATGTTCAGATTTTTAATTATGTTTTTTGCAGTAGCGCTTATGGTCTCCTGCGGTAATACCGGATCAAAAGAGAAAGCCAAAGAGGTGGCTGCAGCCGATGAAGGCTGGGAGATACTCTTCGACGGAACGTCTACTGATGCCTGGCGTGGCTATGGAAAAGAGACCTTCCCTGAAGTTGGATGGGTAATAGAAGACGGAACCCTTAAGGTACAGGGATCAGGCAGAGGTGAAGCCGGCGGCGGCGGTGGTGATATTATCACAAAGAAAAAATATGGAAATTTCGAACTTCAGCTTGAGTGGAAAGTTTCTGAGGGCGGCAACAGTGGTATTTTCTACCTCGCTCAGGAGGTGGAAGGTGATCCTATTTATATGTCCTCTCCGGAGATGCAGATACTTGATAATGAAGGTCATCCTGATGCTATTCTGGGTATTGACGGAAACAGAAAAGCCGGATCACTCTATGATCTTGTACCTGCTGTTCCTCAAAACTCAAAGCCTGCAGGTGAATGGAACCATGTGAAGATAATCGTCTTCAAAGGAACAGTTGTTCATTGGATGAATGGTGAGCAATGTTGCTGGAATATCATCTCTGGACCGACCAGTGGAAAGAGA
Source organism: uncultured Bacteroidales bacterium (assembly GCA_963698535.1). Classification (GTDB taxonomy): domain Bacteria; phylum Bacteroidota; class Bacteroidia; order Bacteroidales; family VadinHA17; genus CAVORD01. Next base: position 371,037 of record CAVORD010000001.1, read on the forward strand.
TGTGTGCAAATTCTAAATTCAAAGATTGGCCAAATTTCATTAACACCGCTTCGGAAGGCTATATTGGCCTTCAGGATCATGGCGATGATGTGTGGTTCAGGAATATAAGGGTCAAAGCGTTGTAGAAATAAAAGTAGATTAATTAAATTATAAAGAAGCCCGTAGTCTCAGACTACGGGCTTCCTTTTTTGCACAATTAATCTTTCTTAAGAGATATAACGAACCAATGGTTAGCCTATTCTGTTTTTTTCATGTCAGAGCTTCTTTGAATAATCCAGTTACTTATAAATTCCGGCACATAATCCGGCATTTTCTTTTGCTTATAAAGTTCAGGTGTTGTAAATCCATGGTCTATAGCCGGGAAGATCTTCATTGTGAAATCTTTTATTTTTGAATTTTCCAGAGCTCTGGCCATAGGAGGCATATTGCTTAATGGATTAACGTGTTTGTCATTCTCCCCAAAAAGTACAAGCACAGGACATTGTATTTTTGGCAGGTCGGTAGCCGCTGAATATAGTATAAATGATTTTTGATGAGGTGAGGTATAGTCTCCATAAGCAGCTTCAACATTCTTTGTCAGCATTTCATTCACATCTTTATACTCTTTCATGTTTTCTGCCATAATATTTTCCGGCATAACACTTATCTGATAGGAAATCAGTTCCGTAAGCATATCCTTTATTATATTGGCTGATCGGCCTGTTTTGCTGAAATCAGAAAGTGCTGTTACAAATTTCTCTCCGTTAGCAACAACTTCATCATCGGTCATTTCATTTGATATCCTCCATCTTTTTAAAGTGGCAGCCTGCCCCATTAATATTTCCTCTCCTGTGATGAATGTACCCGCCATTGATATAATAAAATCAGCATCGTTGTATTTTGCTGCCTCCTTCACAGCAAGTATACCACCCATACTATGACCACAGAGGCCGATCATCGATATGTCATCGCGCTTCCTGAGGGCTTGAATTGCATTGTGAACGTCTTCGGCAAGGAGATCATATGAGAGTTGCGCCTCAGGGGTACCTGTCGATTCGCCAAACCCCCTGTCATCATATCTGTAAACGGCAATACCTTTGTTACCGAGATAATCGGCAATGGACTTACCCATCTTATAACCAACCTTTCCAAAGGTCCAGTCTCTTTCCTGTGGACCCGTTCCGCTGATCATTATTACAAAAGGTTTCTTACCCTCGTATTCAGGAATTGTTAGTGTACCCGATATTGTGGCATCTCCTGAGGTGAATGTGAACGGCTCAGATCTGAATCTTTGTACAGTCTCCTGTGCGTGAAGGCTAATAATAGCAAGACCTGCAAGGCTTATCAGACTAATTGCTAATTTTTTCATAATTGTAATCTTTAATGGTTTATGGATCAAATATAAATGGTTGTTAAACTCATTTCTAAGCAAATAGACAATCACCTGGTATTAATATCTGAATGCTATTATTGTAATTACAAAAGCAACTTATCATCGGAATTGGCATTTGGTCATTTAAAAATCCTGTTTGACATAATTTGGATAACAGATATTGTTTAGTTGGTTAATTTGGTACTATTTTGAAATAAATGGTATTCTAAAAATGATGAGAATGAAAAGAATTATCGAACCACTAGTGCATTTCCTAATATGGATGTCTGGGTTCATTTTGGTACTCATGTTTGTAAAAACACTCGGACCATTTAAGAAGGTTGATAATACCCTTTTATTGCCGGTAATTAACGGGACAGTGATCAATCTGATCCTGTTCTATACGGTTTCACTTTATTTTATACCAAGATATAGCAGGCTTAAGCGAACATGGGTCTTTTTATTATCCACAATTATGTTCTTTTTGGCTCTTGGTCTGCTTGAAACATATCTTGATAACAAATTCTTTATTTACTATTATTCAGATACAAAAGAGCCATTCTCATCTCAATTTGCAGTCAATAGTGTCCTTAACTTTCTTATACTGACATCATCTCTGGGGTATGGATTCGTAAAGGTCTGGTTTAGGAATGAGCAAACGAAGAAATTGCTGGAACAGGATAAACTCAGGGCCGAACTCAATTTTCTTAAAGCTCAGTTAAATCCTCATTTTCTCTTTAATGTATTGAATATTGCTTTTTCTAGTGCGAGTTGTAATGGAGATGATAAAACAGCAAATATTATTGGAAAGATATCGGGTCTGATGCGATATATGATCTACGATAGTAATGTTGAAAGAGTCGATCTCGCAACGGAGGTAGAGTATCTTCAAAATTATATACTGCTGCAAAAAATGCGTTTCTCTGAAGATATGCCGGTGGAGGTTGAGTTTAAGGTATCAGGTGATCATTCAGGAGTTACTATTGCCCCTCTGATCTTAATTACTTTCATTGAGAACGCCTTTAAATTTGGAGTGAAGCTCGGTAGTAAATCAAAAATTGAGATATCTATATCTGTCGAAGATGATCTCTTCATCTTTAAGGTGCGTAATCCGGTATTTAATACCAACGATGGTGAGAGGGCAAAAAACTCAGGCATCGGTCTGGTAAACACACGGGAGAGATTATCATTGCTTTACCCTGCCAGTCATACACTAAATATAATTAACGAAGGAGATTATTTTATTATAACTTTAGTTTTGGCAATATAATTACGGAGATGATAAAATGTATTGTAATTGATGATGAGCCTTTTGCTCTTAAATTAATAGAGGGTTATATAAAAAAAACACCCTTTCTGGAGTTCGGTGGTAGTTTTTCTAACCCATTGAAGGCACTTGAATTTATTAATGCGGGAACAGTTGATATCATATTTCTTGACATTAATATGCCGGAACTATCAGGCATACAGTTTCTTAAGACGCTGGCTAATCCTCCGGGGGTGATTTTTACAACCGCATATCCTGAATATGGAGTTGAAAGTTACAACTACAATTCTATAGATTATCTTCTAAAACCTATTGAATATGATAGATTTCTAAAAGCCTGCAATAAGGCATCGGAAATTTTGGAAAGGAAAATATCAGTGCCCAGGGAGCCGGTTGATTCTAATTCTTTAGATTATATACTGGTGAAAAGCGGATTGAAATACTTCAGGATCAGATTAGATGAGATCTTTTTTATTGAGGGTGCCGGTAATTATATGACATTCCATACAAAAGAAAAGAAAATCATGTCACTTCTTACTGTCAATGAAGTACTTGAAATGCTTCCTTCATCACTGTTTGTCAGAATTCACAAATCTTATATAATCTCCTTCGATAAAATAGATTCAATTGAAAGCAATGATGTCATAATCAAAGGCAGGGAGATTCCAATAGGTGCAACTTATAAACAGCTATTCTTTAATCTCATTTCGACTAAAAACCGGCAATAACCTTAAACATCTTCTGTTTAAGGTCTCCTCGGTTTTTGTAAACAACATAATTAACTACATAATTAATTACATAGTTAACTACTGAGTTAAATATATAGTTATTAACAGGCAGAATTTATTCAGGTGATGGATTTCCGGCAAGGCCAATAGTGTCTGCCACCTCACGCATACCCATAATACAGTCGTTTATCAGTTCTTCAATCGTTACTCCAAGCATCCCGGCCCCTTTCTCTATTACCGACCTGTCAACACCTGCTGCGAATCGTTTGTCGTTCCATTTTTTCCTTACACTCTTTGTCTCCATGTCGAGTACGCTTCTGGTGGGGCGGACAAGAGCACTGGTGGTTACCAATCCGGTTAATTCATCCATGGCATAAAGAGTCTTCTCGAGAAGGCTCTCCGGTTTTATGTCGGTACACAATTCCCAGGCATGAGCCATAACCGCTCTTATGTACTCCTCCGGCCATCTGTTTTCCCTTAGTATCTTCTCGGTCATCTTGCAGTGCTGATCAGGGTATTTCTCATAATCCAGATCATGAATTAATCCTATTATGCCCCACATCTCTTCATCATTGCCGCTCTTACGCGCCATGTATCGCATAACCCCTTCAACAGAGAGAGCATGTTTCAAAAGGCTTTCGGTCTGATTATACTTTAAAAAGAGTTCGAGGGTATCTTTTCTGTCAGGTATGTACATAACTTGCTTTTTTCTAAAAATAGAAAAAAGTGTTCTAATGTTAACCTGATTATGTGATGTTGCTGGAAATAAAAATGAAATTATTAACGTGCTATCTGCCGGTATTGATAATCTTCAGGACCATGTTTGATCCTACACCAGTGCTCCTCAGCAGATAGGTTCCCGGCCTCAGTTCATGAAGTGATAGCGGTATAATGTTCTCTCCCGCAATGAGTGACGATTCTTTGCGATAGATCTCCCTTCCGGCAAGGTCGCTGATTATTATAGTCGTTTCAATGGGCCGATTAACAGTTATCACAACCTCAAGATGGCCGGCAAAGGGGTTTGGCCGGGCAGACAACTTCTGAATAAACAGTGGAATCTCTGATATTGCAGTGTTTACGATAGTGAGTGATGCAGTATCATTCAACTGGTAGCTGTCGCCGTTCAGAGCGGTACAAACAACTATAGTGTAGGTGCCTGTGGAAGTAAGGTTTACACCTGGATGTGAATTCTATTTCAGCGGTATCGCCAGGGAGAATGGTCCGGCTGAAGTTTTCAGACCATGGTGCATTTCCGTTGATCGAGAATTCGGCGCCAAATGAACTTATAGTATCTCTTCCCATATTTGCGATCAGCGCTCTTATCTTTTCATCCGGTCCGTAAACATGGTTTGTGTCCGGGTGTGTTATACCAACCGCCTGTAGGTCTTTTTCTATAAAGGAGTAGGAGGGAAACTTAATGAAATCGATCCAGGCAGCATCCTGGCCAACAGAAAGGGATTTGTCCTTACTGTATATCCATTCCAGCCTGTTTATACCGGCAACCAGTCCGATCTTCTTTTTAAACCAATCTATCTCCCCAGACTCTCTGAATATCTCTGAGCCGTTGTTTTTAAAAATGAGAAAATCGAATTTCGATTCTGACGAAACCTTTGCCATAAACGACATACTGTCGGCAACCGGGGTATTGAGAACCATCGAGAGTTTTGATTCCTGGAGATCAGTAATTGCTGCTGACCGGGCCGAGTATGCGCCGTCGAAGGCTACCGTACCAGTTATTATCCATGGGTAGGAGTGGGTATTGTTCCATGGGAAGACCGTGAACTTCATATGCTCAAAACTCTCCGTGGTCATTCCTGTTGAAAGGGTAAATAGCCTGTTAATTAAAGAGGGAGGAGAATTTAGAGTAGCATCGATATTGAAAACGGTACCCGGTTTAACTTCAGAGCCAATAGTCGCAACCGCATCAACTGTTGTAATACCATTATTGTTTATGACTCCTGTATTTATGTTCACCTCTTCAAAAGTTAATCCTGTTGGGGTTGATCCCACCGACAGAACTCCGGAGGTGGATGATGATCCCTTGTTCTCTATCATAAATTTCACCACTATCTTTTCACCTGCGTCAGCAAGCTGATTATTGTTACCCCATACAGAATCGTCTATGATCATGCCAGTTAATGAGAGATCGGAAGCATGAAGAGTGAAGCTCATTCCAAAGCTTACTGTATCCTGGAGGGAGTAGACAGTAAATCTGATCCCTGCCCGGTGAAGGTCGGGGACTAGTGGCGAGCAGCTGATACTGAACGGTGAGGTAAGCGGTAGTCTCTGACCGCCGGCCAGCGATCCTGCCGGTATCGAATCATTCAGGATGGTTAAGAAGGGAGAGGTGGTCTCCATCTTTACGAAAACACCTGTTGCAGGATCGCTCCCCAGGTTCCTGAGGGTGAGGTAAATATCTGCCGACTCCCCGAAATCGATTACTCCGTCTCCATTGCCTGACGCATCATCCACTGCAATTGTATCGATCACAAGATAGGGGTCGGAGGAGGTTGAAAAATATAGTGTTTTCTGCATTGTACGCAGGTTCTGTCCTGTAATTACCAGCAGTGCTGAGTCGGGTTTTATGAGAGGTAACTGAAGCGAGATGAATCCATTAGGATCAGCATGTCCTGCATCCCACAGATTGTTGAAATCGGAGATCGCAGCAAAGGCAAAAGGTGGCAACTCCAGATCCAGTTTGGTAATCCCCTGCGGTTGAATTTCGTTAGTTACGGTGCCCACAGCCACAGGGTTTCCTATAACCGGGATAATACTGGGGTCGCCCAGAAGGATATATGTCTCCCAGTAATATTTCTTTCTGGGACTGGTACTTGCACTGACAGCCATATTCCCTGCGAAGTTTATCTGCCCCATGGTAATGTACCAGTCGGAGGGTGATTCTCCCATCTTGTGAAACAGCCTGTCGTAAATGCCCAGCCCTGTTTCGTTATAAAGGGGTTCTTCCACAGGAGTCCCGACGCCGACCGACCAGTAATAATCTTCCAGCCAGTATGAGTCATTGGTGCACCCGATGAAGCCAATAGCCCCGGCCTGATTATGGGTCACAAGTTCTACCCCGAAGTTGGGAGAAACATTGATCTGAGCGGTCCGGCAGGCATTGGTAATAATAAATGGTGGTTTGTTATTGTTTGTCATTGCAATAACATCCGACACCTTAAAGACCGGATCAAGCCATCCGCCTGGATCACCATGCCCCGTATAGTTTATAAATGAGACCCCTGAATTTATGAGGGTTTTAATAGAATCATCACTGGAATAGGATTGGGGGTAAAGAAATTTGTGGTTTAGAATTGAGGCACTCTGATTAAGATAATTGGAGGCAGCATAGTTTACCTGACCATTCATATATGTTGCATAACCACCGTCATTACCCGCGGTAGTAATAGTTTTTTTAAGAAAGGAAGTGTCTGTACCGAAATCATTCTTCTCATATCTTATCAGTCGTGACAGAAGAGTTTTCAGCCTGGTAGTGTCGGCCACAGGCAATCTTCCGTAGTACATATCCGGTATATAATCGGCACCTCCATCCATCTCCGCATAGTAGAGGTCGGAGATATTTAATGTTCCGCCGGAGCGTGGTATAATGCCAAGATCACCAATTATCAGTAGGTAGGAAGGAGCAGAGCCTGAGGTACTAAGGTTGTTGTATTCTGTCCTGATCGATTCTTTCATCGTTTCGAAGGTGGTGCCGGCATAATTGGCTCCTTTATAAAGAACAGTGGTCTCGATACCTTTTCTTCTCTTCCACTTTAGAAATTCTGTAAGGAAAGGCCGGAAGATAGTATCGGTAAGAATGATCATATGCTGCGGGCCCTGTGAGAACCCGGGTATGACATCGTTAAGGTTGTAACCGTCATCGAGGGCCCCCGCTTCAGGCATGGATGTTGATTTTAGTATTTCAGGATCACCTCCCTTGCCTGTGAGAAGAATGGTGGCCTTCGTAATTACTTCGATCTTACCGGCCACAGGGTTGTATCTTACAGGTGAGATACGGATGTTATACAAATATTCTCCCTTAAGCCTGCCAATGAACTCTACAATAACAGTATCGATCGCTATCCAGCCATTCTTTCTGTATTCCAGGGAATTGATAACCAGTCCGCTCTGTGGCTCCTGGTTTTTTGTCCTGCCCGGTTGAGCAGGGTAGATAAGGTCATTGATACCGCTCTCTGCCAGAGCGATCACCGTAACATCAACATCTGATATATTAATTGAAAAATCCTGTTCTGACTGAAAGCTTACTATAGTTGTAAAGAGAGGCAACTCCGGCATTCCTGTTTCCTGCGATGGGAAATGTCCAGGTACCTTAAGTCTGATAAAATCGGATGACGGGGTTTTTACTCTCTCCCAGTTAAGTTCAGGGATCTTATAACTGATCAATGTTGCTGAGCCTCTTTTTGATATCTCGCTCTTATTAAGCTGAGTTGGGGCAATAAAAGTTCCACTTTCCTGGGCTGAAACTGTTACAAGTGATGATAGAAGTAGAACAGATAAGCCGGAAAACCATAGCAAACCTCTGTTTGTGTTGCTTTTCACCTTTGAAATACCCTTACTTAACCTATGCCGAATATAATAAAAAAGAGGTAGAGATGCAGGAATGAAACATTATATTTGTCATTATAACAGCCTTTTGTATCTTTAATATTCGATGCCATCGGAACAGAAGTCTAAAACTATAACAGATTTGGCGATGAAAAGATTACTGACCTCTCTTGTTATTCTTATCAATATTTGCTCTCTCAACGGACAGATCAATAAAACGGGAATTCCTGTAATAAGAAATTATGGTACGGAGGAGATACTTGGATCTGAGTTGAATTATTGCATTACCTCCGATCTTAACGGAGTGATGTATTTCGGAACTAATGACAAGGGCGTAATGCGCTACGATGGTTCTCACTGGACAAGCATAGATGTTAAAGAGAATAACAGGATATATAGCCTTGACTGTGATGCCAATGGTATCATTTATGTGGGATGTGGCTATGAGTTTGGATATCTGGCCCCTTCAAGGACGGGAAAGATGGGATATGTATCACTCTCTGACCGGCTTCCCGACAGCCTGGATATAGGAGTTATCTATTCAATGGATGAATTCAAGGGTAAGATGTATATGACCAATCTTACCCATCTGTTTTGTTTTGACCCTGTCTCAGATTCGCTCTCATGGATCAACCTTGAAGCAGAATACTCTATTACCAAAGTTATCACTATAGCAGCTCTGAACGACAGGCTGGTGATGGCTGACAACAGAAAGGGACTGTTCCAGTTTGATGGTGAGAAGGTTACAAAACTACCGGGAGGTGAGTTTTTTGAAATGACCCTTAGCCTGGTTATACTCCCTCACAGTGACGATCAGCTTATTGTTGGAACATTCAACAACCGGGGAGCCTTCCTCTTTAACTACAAAACCGGTGTTGTTGATACCTCCTTTTTTGAGCCTGAGGTTGCTGCCATGCTGAAAATGGACCCAATTTATAAAGGTACAAATCTATCAGACGGAATGTTTGCTTTGGGGACAACTGGTGGCGAAGGGATATTAATTTTTGACAGTTCCGGACATCTGGTAAACAAACTCGATGCCACCACCTCAAACCTTGGAGATGTTACAATTTGGTCACTCTATTATAATGAAAAATTCCAGTCAGAACTATGGGCGGGTACTCTTGGCTTTATATCGAAGATCTATCTTGATCTGCCCTATACACTATTCGACTCCAGAGCAGGTGTTGAGACAGGAATTAACAGGATAACGGAGTTTAATAACAGAAAATATCTTTCAACCGACTGGGGTGTTCTGGTAAGTGAAAATGATCCTTCCGGAAGGGTTGTTTTCAAGCCTGTCAAGGGGATCGATTATCAGGTTTTCCCCCTTAGGGTTTTTAAAACAGGGAAAAGAAATATGCTTCTGGCAGGTTCTAACCTTGGCCTTTTTGTAATTGATGAAAATAATCGTGCCAGTCAGATAGAAAACTTCAAGGAGAAAGACCGATCGAAGGAATGACAGAAAGAAGTCGTACGATATCAAGACTATAAGAATTTCGGAGTACCATAAGAACAGAGTAATACTGGGTACAACCGGAACCGGAGTGATATTTGTTGAATACAGCGATGACGGAGTTTGGTATTATGGAGGTAACGTTGCCTCCATAACAGGAGATGTTACCGGGGTTGTAGAGGAGAGTTCCTCTTCAGTCTGGGGGGTGACGACTGACCCGGTATCACTATTTAATATTAAAATTGATGGAACAGATACTGTTGTATATCAGGTAGATGCGTCAAAAGGAATAAATCCGGAAACAGTTACCAGTATAGATAAGATCGATGGAGAGGTTGCGGTCTTTACAAAAGACGGAATATTCAGGTATATCCCTGCTGACGGTAATTTTGTGCCGTTTGATCAGGTATTGAACGGGTATTCAGAGAAGAAAACATCCTACAGGGTATATGAGGATCCGGAGAGTGATCTGTGGTATATAGGGAATGACGGTAAGAATTTCCTGGCTCTTTTTCAGACAAGCCGCGATGGAGTCGTATTCCACAGGTCAGTATTCAGTGTTTTGCCAAAAGCACCAATTCAGGATATAGCATTCATCGACGGAAAGTTATGGCTGGCAATATCCAAGAGTGTTTATGTAATAGATAAGGATAAACTTAACAGTTATAAGGTCCCGTTCAGCGCTCTTCATGTTAAAATATCCGTAGGGCAGGATTCTATTCTTATGGAGGATTCTTTCCCGATCAATGCAGAAGGAGGTATTCAAATAGCTTCACCAATACAGGATAAGGAAAATATCCCCCTCCTGGGTTATAGCTATAATGATATTTCATTTTACTGGACAACATCATATTATATTGACGAAGGTGATACAGAATACAGTTTTATGCTTGAGGGTTTTGATAACAGGTGGTCCAGATGGGATAAGGTTAACTATAAGGATTTTACCAACCTTAGTTCAGGCCATTATGTATTCAGACTAAAGTCAAGAACAATAACAGGTCTGGAGAGCGCTGAGATAACATATGAATTTGTTATCAAGAGGCCATGGTATGCTACTTTTTTTGCATTCTTTATTTATACAATCCTTACAACACTTCTGGTTATTGCGATCATTAAGGCATATACCAGACGACTGAAGAATGAGAACATAAGACTGGAGGGAATAGTTGCTGAAAGAACTGCAGAGGTGGTGAAGCAGAAGGATGAGCTTGAGTCAAGTATTCATTATGCTTCAAGAATACAAAGAGCTATACTGCCATCGGAAAAAGTTCTTGAGGAGAACCTCGAAAACTATTTTATTCTTTTTAAACCGAGAGACATTGTCAGCGGCGATTTCTTCTGGATGACAAAGAAGGATGAGCGACTCTATATTGTGGCAGCGGATTGTACAGGTCATGGTGTCCCCGGTGCTTTTATGAGCCTGCTGGGAATATCTTTCCTTGATGAGATCATTGTAAACCAGCCCGATCCCGTTAGGGCCGATTATATCCTTAATGAGCTTAGGATGCATGTTACTGAGTCACTGAAGCAGGTTGGCGATGATGATGAAGCCAAGGATGGAATGGATATTGCAATTCTGGTGCTTGACTTTAAGAAGGAGATAATTGAGTTTTCAGGTGCTTACAATCCATGTTTTAAGATAAGGAGTCTGACAGATGAGGAGCTGGCCCAGCGCCAGGCAGGAAAGCTAATTCTTCCTGAGGGATCGATGATAAATGATAAATACCGACTCGATACTGTTAACTCCGATAAGATGCCAATTGGAATTTCGTCAAGGATGAAAGTGCCATTCTCTCTCAATGAGTGGGAATTTCAGAAAGGGTAGTCATACTATCTCTTCTCCGATGGCTATGTAGATCAGTTTGGAGGTGACGACGGTCGTAAATTCATGAAGAAGAATTTCAAGAAGTTCCTTCTTGAGATACAGGATCTTTCTATGGAAGAACAAAAGGTCGCTCTGGATGAGAAACTGATGGACTGGATGGGTGCTTCGCCGCAGATTGATGATATACTTATTGTTGGATTGCGTCCCTGATGAACCTTTAAAGCAGATGTTAGCCAGAGCTGTCTGAATTACCTGCCTCTTTCATGGAGAATACCAGACCATTTTCCCCTGGCACAACCTTTAAAATGTCAAGAAGGATCAGATCTGCAATTATCCTTTCGGCAAGATCTCTCTTTATACCTGTTAGTTTTCTGAAGGCTGTAAGTGTAGTATCTCCATTTTGTCGAAGATAGGAGAGGAGAAGCTCCTCCGCTCTTCCAATTGTAATTCTTACAGGAAGATTGCGGTCCTGTTTATACCAGACTTTTAGAAGAACATGGTTTGCAAATATTGTTTCGTCGTTCAGCCTGAAATAAGCATACCATTTGCCCGATTCATCCTTAGCTTTATAAGGACGTTTTGATCCTTTTGGAACTACCACCTCCAGTACCGATTTGCCGTCGATGGTATGCTGAATCACTGAGACATCAATTTCAGGCTTGCAGAACAGTCTGGAAGCAGTCTCAATCATATAAAACTCCTCTTCTGATCTCACCCCGGCGATCGAGCCGTTGTCTTTAACACCTATCAGAAGAGTACCTCCCCCGCTGTTAGCGAACGAAGAAATTGTTCTTGCGATTTTTCTGGAGTCTGAAATGCAGAACTTAAAGTCGAGGTACTGACCTTCTCCCTGCCTTATAAGATCTTTGATCCTGTTTCCCATTGGGGTAATAATGAAAAGGATTCAAATATAATACCTTTGAAATATATTTTACCAAATAGTTATTGATCAATATTTGTAAGTGTGCCTTCTGACCGGTAAGCATGTTATTAAATATGTGGTGTTAAAAAGGGAGGTCAACCAAACCAATTTTGTTTAATTTAACGTGACAAAACCACCAATATGAAAAGGCTCGCATTATTTTCCGTTTTGATATTCTCGTTTGGCGTCACATTTGCGAAGGTCTCTAAAATAGAGATCAGTTCCCGACAGGTGATCCTGGGTGGGAAATCATTCGGCAGTTTTGGGGCCTATGAGTATCTGAAAGGAACCATATATTTTGAAACCGATCCTGCTAATCCATTTAATTCAAGAGTCACAGATATAGGCCTTGCACCTGTTAATGAGAACGGAATGATCGAGTCATCGGCAAACTTTGAGGTTCTTCAGCCGGCCGATCCCTCAAAAAGGAGGGGAGTCGCTCTGGTGGAGGTTAGCAACAGGGGAGGTAAGTTCTCTCTACGGTACTTCAACAGAAGCAGTTCCTCTGCGATCGATCCTGAAAAGGATAGTTCATTTGGTGACGGACTTCTGATGAGACAAGGGCTGACGGTAATATGGGTGGGCTGGCAGTTCGATGTGCCTGATGGCGAAAATGTGCTTAATTTGAAGGTGCCCACTCTTGAGCGAAGGATCGGAGTTGATCTGGAAGGAGTAGTAAGGAGTGACTGGACCGTGGATGAAGATTGCAATATCCTTACACTTGGACACCGGTCGCAGAAGGGTTACCCTGCAACAAATATCAATGATGCCAGGAATCTGCTTACTGTCAGGGATGGGAGAGAGGCACCTCGCACAGTAGTTGACAGGAGTGAGTGGAGTTTTTCAATATTGAAAGATGGAGAAGTTATTCCCGACAACTATACGATCTATTCATCTTCCGGGTTCAGGAGCGGGAAGATCTATGAACTGGTATATCTTTCTGATACTCCGGTGTTAACAGGCCTGGGCCTGACCGCCGTCAGGGATATTATTTCATATGCCAGATATGATGAGTCCTGTCCCTTCCCTGTGAAGAAGGGATTTGCTGCCGGTGTTTCTCAGACAGGCAGGTTTTTAAGACATTTTCTCTATCAGGGGTTCAATACCGATGAAAAGGGTAAAAAGGCATTCGATGGTATGATGATCATTACCGCCGGGGCGGGCAGAGGGAGCTTTAATCATCGCTTTGCCCAGCCCTCAAGGGATGCTCACGATTACAGCGCCTTCTTTTATCCTACCGATATTTTTCCCTTTACCTCACTGGTATATCTCGACAAAGAGACCTGGAGGAGTGACGGCCTTTTGGCGCACATGTGGGATGAGACTCATATTCCACTGATAATGAGTATTAATACCGGCTATGAATATTGGGGCCGTGCTGCTTCTCTCATTCATATTGATCCGCTCTCCTCCGATGACGCACAGCTTCATAACAACGAAAGGATCTACCATCTGGCATCAGGACAGCATTATGTCGGAGCAGAACCATCGGATGGAAACAGGATGCCGGAAGGACCGGGGTACAGAACCAACCCCCTCGATTATAGTGTTAACTACCGAAGTCTGATGGTAAGAATGACAGACTGGATTGACAGTGGAAAAGAACCGCCTGCAAGTTGTTATCCCCGAATTGGTGACGCAACTCTTGTTGATCCCATGGACATTAAGTATCCGGGTATAGAAAGACTGGCACTTAATTATACCCCACATGTGGCATATACGGTTAATTACGGACCCAGATGGGAGCAGGGGATAATTGATTATGAGCCTCCGCTTATAACGAAACCTTTCAGGTCGCTGGTGCCTCAGCTTGATTCAATAGGAAATGAATCAGGAGGTGTGAGGAATATTGAAGTAACTGTACCTCTGGCTACTTATCTGCCATGGAATCTGAGGGTAGGGTTTGCCGGGGGAGTGGATGAGCAAACAGATTTTACTGGAACCTTTATTCCACTAAGGCAGGATGACGTTAAGGGTAGTATTGCTGATAGCCGTCCTTCAATATCCGGATTATACAGAAATAAGAAATTCTATCTTAACCGGTTGCAGAGGAGACAGGGAAACTGGTATCACAGGGTTTTATGCTTCCTGAAGATGTTGAGTATTCGAAGACAAAAGCGGAAAAGAGGTGGAACAGATGGGTTGAAAATTCAAAGTAGAGATCATAAAAAAAGGTTATGGAAAACGAATTTGGACAGCAATCGACACAGAGATTCTCATCCCGTCTTGGGTTGATATTGAGTGCTCTGGGAATTGCTGTGGGTACCGGGAATATCTGGAGATTTCCCCGAATCGTGGCTCAGAGTGGTAATGATAAGGGTGCAGGCGCCTTTCTTATAGCCTGGCTTATTTTCCTTTTTTTATGGAGTATTCCACTAATTATTGCTGAGTATTCTGCCGGCAAGAGACATGGCAGGGGTGTGATTGGAACATTTGTCAGTGCCATGGGAAAGAAATTTGCCTGGCTGGGCAGCTTTGTTGCTTTTGTTCCACTGGGTATTACCTTCTTCTACTCTGTAATTGTTGGGTGGTGTATCTATTATTTTGCCTATACCTTGTTTAATCCTCTTCCTGGGGGATATGAATCGGCAATGGTAATCTGGGAACATTATCAGTCGGGTTATGTTCCTGTCCTTACCCATTTTCTTGCCGTCTTCTTTGCAGCATGGGCAATATGGAGAGGGGTATCATCGATAGAAAAAGTAAATAAGATCCTTATACCTTCACTCCTGGTTATAATCGTTATAAGCGTAGTAAGGGCTGTAACCCTTCCCGGCAGCGGTGCAGGTTTAGCTTATCTGTTCCGTACCGACTGGTCACAGTTAAAGGATCCGGTGTTATGGCTTAATGCCCTTACCCAGAATGCCTGGGATACGGGAGCCGGATGGGGTCTCTTTCTGACATATGCGGCTTATATGAAGAAGGAACACGGATCTGTAGGCAATGCTTTCCTTACCGGGATAGGTAATAATACCATATCCATTATGGCAGGTATCATGATATTTGGGACAGTATTTGCAGTGCTTGGTCATGAACAGGGTATGGACCAGAGTTCCATCCTGGATATTGTTAAGACAAGTGGGCCGGCATCAACCGGATTGACATTTATATGGATGCCGCAGCTTTTTGAAAAAATGTTCGGTGGCCCTCTTCTGGCTATCATCTTCTTTCTGGGACTTACTTTTGCGGGCTTCTCTTCACTGATAGCAATGTTTGAACTGCCAACAATGGTTATGATCGACGGCGGGTATGTCAAGAAAAAGGGCAATACTTACCATTGCTTTTCTGATCCTGGCGGCAGGTATCCCTCATGCACGAAATCTCAATCTTTTGAGTAATCAGGACTTCGTTTGGGGTGTTGCCCTGATAATTTCAGGGGCTATAATCTCATTTATGATCATTAAACAAGGAGTGATTGAGGTACGGGAAGAGATCAACAGCGTACCCGGCGATATTAAATTAGGAAAGTGGTGGATATACTCGATGCGTTTTGTCGTCCCTCTCTCAGCAGTTATACTTATAGGTTGGTGGCTTTCACAGTCGTTCATCCCGGGAAAATGGTACAATCCATTTGCTCAATTCTCCTTTATGTCCTGTCTTTTCCAGTGGTTTATTGTTGCCGGTGTGTTCCTTCTCCTTAATCGGAAAATAGCCGGTATCTTCAGTAAATGAGTATGATAGGTAAGTGTTAACAGAATTTAACACAAAAAATAACTCTTCACCTGCAACAATACCCTTGCATGGCCGTCATTAGTATGAAAAGAGTGGAAAAGTACTTTGAAATGGTGTCGGAATAAATTGCAATCAACAGGATCTGGTATTCTTTCGGTTCTACCGTACTTCATAGCAATAACAGGTAATTAATCAATTAAAATCAACATCTGCCAGACCTGTTCCCGGCACTTCGAAATACTTCTAGCTTTCAGGTTTTAGGTTTACAAAAAGGTATCCCCGGGTCATGACCGGGGATATCTGTTTTTGGACTGTTATTTTAACTACCTGATCGGGTCGGATGAATTTGCCAGCTTTACTGTTGAGAGGAAGAGCAGTTGCGCCATATCCTCCATTATTTCAGGTTTGATGGTTTCGAGATTATCTCCCGGGACATGATAATAGCTTGTTGATCCGAAAGTATAGAATGACAGGCTTGGTACTCCGGCTGTAAGGAATCGTGCAGCGTCGAGCCTGGGTCTCCCCAGATTAGAAAAGCTGTTAGCCATTAATGGTCTGTGAATATAGGAGTTGTTAGATTCCTCAAAAGGTGCAAAAAGAAGCGGATAGTCCTTGCCTGCAGTGGCACCTATCGAGTGGCCAACACCTACGCCGTCCATGTTGAGGAGGACGCTTTTCTCCAATGGGAGAAGAGGATTCTCAAGATAAGCCTTAGCGCCTAAGATACCCTGCTCTTCGGAGCCAAAAGCCAAAAAGATAACAGTTCTTTTCAGCGATATTTTATTCTCGCCTATAGCCCTGGCGACAGCCATCATTACCCCCACAGCTGAAGCATTGTCATTAGCCCCCTGTATCAGATCGTAACACATTCCCATATGGTCGAGATGAGCACCTATAATTATTGCCTCATTCTTAAGTATGGGGTCGGTGCCTTCTATTACTCCGATCACACTTTTCCCTCGTCCGTTGGGTATATGGGTGGTCGACATTTTGATCGTCACCTTTTTTCCGGTATTGAATGACGACGGTTTGAGATTTTTGTCGATACCTTCAATTGTGGTTTTATAGTCTCTGCCGGTACCTGAAAAGAGGTCCTTAACAACGGAGTCGCCCACATGAACATATATAAAACCTTCAATATAGTCGTTATTAGGATTTGCTATAGGACCGTAGTTATAAAGCATACCAACAGCCCCTTTCTCAAATGCTTTTCTGATCTTATACTGGTGAAATGAGTAAGGATACCATGGAGAGAATTTCTCCTTTCCCGCTCCGGGACCAACAGGCGACTCTCTTTCTATGAGTACTATCTTGCCCTTAACATCTATTCCTGCGTAGTCATCATACCCAAGCTCAGGTGCTGAGATACCGTAGCCTGCATAAACTACCTCCGCTGTTACGCTGCCCGATCCGGATGTACTACCCGGCATAAATTCACTTACATAAGTATAGTGCTTCAGCATCGTCTCTCCCTTTTTTAAGGGTATGTGAAGCGAGAGTCCGCAATCCTTTCCGATGAGAGTATAAGGCAGGTCATATTCCTGAAACCAGGAGCCATTATCTCCGGCCGGTTTAACACCCCACGATCCCAGCTCACCGGCAAGCCATGCAGCACATTCGTTGTATTCCTCAGTTCCCGTAAGTCTGCCGGCGTATTTGTCGGACACATTGCTCTTCTACATACTTAAGTATATCGTGACTCGATATAGTATGCATGATCTTAATGACAGACGGGTCGGCCTGACCAAAGGTGCTGAAAATAGTGAGGCATAGCAGCAGGAATGATGAAAGGAGTCTTTTTTTCATTTCGTCAGGTGTTTGTTTTTTCGTGAAATCTACTTTTTAAGCATGCCGGCAAGCATATCTTCAATCTCCTGGAATGCCTCCGGTGTATATCCGATCTCATGAAGGACGATAACGCCTTTCTTGTCGATTATCACGTTTCGGGGGATACTCGACTTTGCGTAGAGGCTGAATATCTTACGCTCCACATCAGGTGCAAAGGGGAGGTCAAGGTTCTTCTTCTTTGCAAAGTCTATCACTTCCTGCTCTGTGTGTTCCCTTCCGAGAACAATAAGAACAAAATCAGGGTTATTGCGGTATTTCTCCCAGATATTCTTTTGCAGAACGGGTAACTCCTGGTTGCATGGCCCGCACCATGTTGCGAAAAAGTTGATCATTATAACCTTTCCCTTCAGTTTGGCCAGATCGATGGTCTTACCGTCGATGGTCTTGCATGTAAAGAGCGGTGCTTTTTCTCCTGCCTTTACCAGAGTGGTCTCTTCCTCCTGTGCTGAGACAACAACAAAAGCAAGCAGCATTATTAGAACTGAAAATATTCTTCTCATCTGATTAAATTTTAAGTAAGACCAATATTAAGAAAAAAAGCGTTTGGAAACGATAAAAGTTGCCAATGACACCTTCTGTTAGAGAACAGAAAAATGTATTTAGAGAGAGTTCTTTCAGGACAATTGCGAGGAGTGAAACGACGAAGCAATCTCAAAATACAGATGAGATTGCTTCACTTCGTTCGCAATGACGCCATAGAAAGACGTCAGAATTGAGATACCCTCAATACGATTATGCTAATATTTATGCTTTGGCAGTTACCCGCTCGAGGCGGTTCATTATGCCAAATACAAAGGCTGCAGATACAAGACAGCAAACAATGAATATTCCCCATAGCTGCCATAGTTGCCATTTTGCTCCAGCCAACACTGCCTACAACAAGAAGTTTATTACCAACAGCAGTTGCCAGTAGCCAGCCACCCTGCATGAGACCCTGGAACCTGGAAGGAGCTACCTTTGAGACAAAGGATAATCCCATTGGGCTCAGGAATAGTTCAGCGATTGTGAGGATAAGGTAGCTGCTTATCAGCCAGTAAGGCACTACTCTTGAGCTGTCAGGAACAGGGCTATAGCTAAGCTTGCCGAATTCGTCAATAAACTGCAACGTCTTTCGGAGATATAAGCTTAACGTGAACCAATAAGAATAATAAGGAAACCAAGGGCGGCGATGATCATACCTATTCCTATTTTTCTTGGAGTTGATGGTTCCATATCCTTTTTCCTGAGATAAGCAAAGACACCCATCACAGGGAAGGTAAGTGCCACTATGAAAAGAGGGTTAAAGGACTGGAATACTTCTGGTGAGATCGGATTAAGAACTCCGTATCCTGAAACCAGTTTGTAGGTATAGATAGCCGAGTACTAAAAACATTGCTCCACCAATAAGTTTTTCGGTGATCTTCTTCCTTGTCATTAAACAGGAAGAATCCGGCCACTGTTCCAATAAACGCCAGAATAGAATTAAGGTTAAAGAAAATTGCCGTAAATCGTCCAACCTCTTTAACAGTATAATCCCTTGCGAAAATGGTAAGGGTCAGTCCATTCTGATGGAATGACATCCAGAAGAATATGACCACGCTGAAGACCAAAAGAAGTGATGTGATCCGTGGTTTCTCTTCTTTTGTTGAGATCATCGAGATGATATACTGCAAATGCGGCAAACAATCCAAACGGGAAGGAGATGTCGACGGCCGAACTAGCCATTGAATCAATATTCCGGAGGACAATATAAAGGATTGCAGATACAGCAACACCTGCTGCAAGTGCAGTAACCGCTATTATTGGTTTCCTGGAATCTGTCATTTTTGACTCATCGGTAACAACCTTGACAAGTTTTTCCTTATTAGGAAGATGCTTGTTAAAGATGAGGTATACGAGAAGAGAGACGATCATTGCACCTGCCGCTACTCCAAAGGCATAATTGTAACCTTTTGAGAAAGCGTCTACATAATTATGTGCAAAGGCGGTGAGGTCGGTTACGGTTTGTCCGCTGACCGATGTTGCCAGTTCCTGAAATTTTGCCACATCGGAAAGTTCTCCTTTCATAAAGGCGTGACACATCTCCGGCAAACTTCCGTCGTGCATGAATCCCTGAGTTTTAAGGAACCAGTTTCTTACACCTTTTGCAACAAAGGGTGCAAAGAAGGCACCTACGTTGATACCCATGTAGAAGATCATGTAGGCAGAGTCACGTACTTTTGAGTATTTCTCGTTGTCGTACATCTGACCGACAACAGCCTGCAGGTTACCTTTGAACATTCCGTTACCAAAGGCAATTACGAAGAGACTTGTGAGGGTTATTCCAAGTGTTAATCCGGGTATAGCCATCAGGGCATATCCGGAAAACATAATTATGAGCCCGGAAAATATTACAAGCTTGTATTTACTGGTGGCGTCTGCAATTATTCCTCCCAGGAGGGCAAGAGCATAGATACCAAAGTAGAACCAGCTGTAATATCTACCGGCTTCTTCAACTGACAGACCGTACTTAGCCTGAAGGAACAGTACCAGAATGGCCATCATGGTGTAGAAGCCAAACCGCTCTCCCATGTTAGTAAAAAAGGCGATAACCAATCCTTTTGGATGATTCTTGAGCATAGTGGGTTTTTTAAGTTATTATTAAAATAATTGTAGTAGGGCAAATATAGAAATCTTTTTTATTCGGCAATATGTTATTTGTCCCTCCTGATATTACTCATATTTCATTCTCATATAATATCTTGTTAACTTTATGTGCATTATCACATCCCCTGATGAATCATAGAAAAGATCATGAAGATATTTACCGCAGAAAATATTCGCAAAATAGATTCCCAAACAATGGAGCTCGAGCCAATCAGTTCGATTGACCTTATGGAGCGGGCGGCAATGCGTCTTGCCTTGTATATCCTGGAGCGATATGACAGATCAAATTTACTTACGGTATTCAGCGGACCGGGCAATAACGGTGGTGACGGGTTGGCTTTGTCGCGTATAATGATAGAAAAGGGTTATACCGTCAATACATTCTTTGCAGCATCAGGTGCAAAACCATCCCGAGAGACCAGCGGGAATCTGGAAAGGTTGAAAGCTATGCCGGGAAACAGGGTTCATATGATTGAAGAGGAATCTGATTTTCCGGAAATTGACGATAGGTCGGTAATTATTGATGCACTCTTCGGAACAGGTCTTAACAGGCCCCTGAAAGGTGTGGCAGCACAGCTGGTAACAAAAATCAATGATTCGGGAGCAGATATTATCTCTGTTGATATACCTTCAGGATTATACAGTGAAGATAACAGTGTGAATAGCGGAGCAGTTGTGAGAGCAACGGTTACTCTAACACTGCAGTTTCCAAAGATCTCATTTATGTTCGCTGAAAACAGTCAGTTTACAGGCAGGGTTGAAATTATTCCTATAGGGCTTCACCCAATGGCTATCAGCAACACATCATCCTACTTTCCGTTTTATCCAGATGGAGGATGTAACAAGGCTTTTCAGGGTCAGGGCACGGTTTGACCATAAGGGAAGCTATGGTCATCTGCTGGTGGCAGCTGGCAGCCCCGGAAAAATGGGAGCTGCAGTATTAGCTTCAAAAGCAGCATTAAGGAGCGGGGCCGGACTGGTTACATGCCATGTTCCATGTTGTGGCAATGAGATAATACAGTGTTCTGTTCCGGAGGTGATGACGAGGATGGACCAGTCGGATATTATGATCACTGATATTACCGATCCGGGCTCCTTCGATGCGGTTGCCGCCGGACCGGGAATGGGTGTTCGCTCAAACTCGCAGAAAGCCCTGCGCAAACTTCTTGAAGAGTATGATGGTCGTCTGGTACTCGACGCTGATGCGCTCAATATTTTAAGCCTTAACCCTGAGTGGTTCTCCCTGCTTAAGGAAGGCACCATCCTGACGCCGCATCCTGGCGAATTTGAAAGGATGGCAGGGGCTGCTGCCAATTCATACCAGAGGATGTTATTGCAGATCGATTTTTCAAAAAAATATAAAGTGATAGTTGTTCTTAAAGGTGCTTTTACCTCCATCTCCTTTCCCCATGGAGAAGTATGGTTCAACAGCACTGGTAATCCGGGTATGGCCACCGCCGGAAGCGGGGATGTTCTTACAGGCATGATCGGATCACTCCTGGCACAGGGCCTCGATCCGTCAAATGCTTCTGTAGCAGGCGTATATTTGCATGGTCTGGCGGGAGATATGGCAGCCGAAAAGAGGGGAGAGGAGGCACTTATTGCATCAGATCTTATTGAGAATATCGGGAATGCTTATTTAAGGATCAAGAGAGGTTAAAAAGAGGTAGATTTGTACTTGACAGCTTACAGGTGGCAGGTCGAAGATCCTGACCGACTTTAAGGAGCGTCAGGGTTGCAGGTTAAAGGTTATCTTGAAGTTGTGTATTTAAATCCCCTCTTGGGAGGGGTACGGGGTGGGTTTTGAATGTTACAGTTTGAAGGTAAAATGTAACAGAGGATGATTCATTAAATGAATAGTGAATACCTTGAAAATATAATAGATAATGCTTAAATATAATTAATAAAGAATATGAGGCGTTTAATCATAATTTTAACTGGATTCGTACTAATAATTACCGTATCGGCATGCTCGTCAGGGAAGATGTCTAAAGGCGGTGGTGTGTCGATTCTTCCAATGGGCGATACATTAAAACTTTTCGATGGAACTGCACTATATGCGCTTCCCAGAACTGTGATCGATATAGAGTTGATAATGGAAAAGAAAGTATCCATTCCGGGACCTTATTCAAGATATGCAAAGGATATGCTGGGCATAGCAGATGCTATTACTGTTGCCAGTGAGGAGTGGAGTATAAGGGAAGTGATGGTTTCTACTCATGATGAGGCCGATCCGGCGCAACTATTCGTTATCGGAAGCAGTTCACTCATGCAGTCAAATGCTCTTCAGTTAAGGAGATGGGGACTGACAGTAGATCCAGGGTTCCTTAATGCTTCAATAATTGAAAGAAGAGGAAACGACAGCGAACAGACTGGTTCAATAACAAATATGGGCTCCGACAAGTACTATAATATTGTAAGAGATACAGCCTTCAGGGTAGTGAACATAGACTCAGGATTTGTGAGGATACCATATCTGGTTGAAAGTAAGGTTCAGCTTTCCCTTGAACAGCAGGCTGATAGAGCTGCAAAACTCTTGCTTGAGCTCCGCGATGGGAAACATTTGATCCTTACCGGCGAGACCAACGTTTTTCCTCAGGACAGGGCAGCCATTGATGAGATAAACAGACTAGATGCAGAGTATACTGCCTTGTTCGCAGGGAAAAGGTATATGGAAAGGAGATCATTCCGTTACCATGTCATACCTGTCGCCGGCAGTCAGGAGTCACCGTTTGTTATTTGCAAGTGGTCTCCTTCGAGGGGTGTTTTACCATCTGACAGTGCTGATGGTTCGGAGTTATTCATTGATCTGACAAAAGAAGCAGGCGATAATATTTTCAGGATAGTTGACGAAACAGGAAAGGGAAACAGTCAGAAACAACCCGGCCTGTATTACCGGATGCCACAGGTTACAACTGTTAAGGTCCAATCGCAGGGAAGGGTATACAACTCAGGTCGAATGATGGTATATCAGTTTGGACAGGTATTGCAGTTACCTTCAAATATAATTATCGGGAAGTAGAGAAAGTTGCAGGTTGCAAGTTGACTATTTATCCGTTACTTTTCCTTTAAAGGATGCGTTGAATGTTTCCCAGGGAGTTGATTCGTACTTTTTCTCAGCGAAGTAGATAAGCAGTGGTTCCATCTCTTTTGCTCCGCGGTATCCAGGTACAGGTGAAATAAGCTCAGCCTTTTCATTAAGGAACACTACTGTAGGGTAACTAAGTCGTCCCTGAAGGAGTGAAACAGCCAGTTGATGAGCCTTGCCTGCTTTACCGTCATTGATAAACTTCGTTCCCTGGAAGGTGATCTCTTTGGTTGACTCAGCATCAAATTTGACGGCATAAAATTTTGTGTTGAGTATCTCTGCTATAACAGGATGGGAAAAGGTGTCTTTATCAAGTTTCTTGCACCAGCCGCACCAGTCGGTATAGGAATCGACAAAGACAGGACGTGGTTCTTTTTTGATGAGGGCTTCAACCTCTTCAATAGAGTACCATTTAACTTCCGACTGTTTGTCCTACAGCAAACTGTAATGCCAGTATCAGTATAACGGTTGTAAGAATAGCTTTCATAATTTCTTCTCTTATTTTTCGTAAAAATAATAATAGATATTAATTGTACCGAGTTAAATGTTATTGTTCACTGGAATAAATAACAAGATTAATGCCAATATGTTTAGAAGTTACTCACACTGATGGCTCATCATTTCAATATTTTTATACATTTACGCAACAGAAAATCTAAATATGATGAACGATACAGGAAAAACACTACGCGATTCGACCGCTATGCGCTGGTTTGTACTGGTTTTGCTTAGCGCTTTGATTTTTGCAACATACTGGTTTCAGGATTTCTTAGCAGGGCTTAAGGGTCTGATGGAGTCTGAACTTGGGCTTCACCAGTGAGGAGTTTGGAAGGATAATTGGGTATGACTACCGTTGCCAATATGGTAGGAATGATAATTGTTGGCGGAATTATTCTCGACAAATGGGGTATTAGAGTTGCAGGACTTGCTTTTGGTGGTTTGGCAGCACTTGGAGGCGCAATTGTAGCGATGGGTAAGTGCCGGCTACTTCGGCGAGGACAAAGGAACAGTGCTTACTACAATGATTATCGGAAGGGTCCTTTTTGGTTCCGGACTGGAGGTTACCTGTGTTGTTGCAACACGAACAATTGTTAAGTGGTTCAGAGGTTATGAGATGGCACTGGCAATGGCAATTAATGTTGGATTTGGTCGTCTTGGAACAGCGCTCGGTTTGGCAGTATCGCCTGATATTGCTAATGGACATGTTTCACCTGCAGTGACTTTTGCTGCAACACTTATGGGACTTGCTCTTATCCTCTTTCTTGTTTATACTTTCTTCGATGTAAAAATTGACAAGCAAAAAGCCAAGTCGGTTTCAGCTGAAAAGAGTGATGACGAAGAGTTTAAGTTCAGCGATCTGATTAAGCTTATTAAGAATCCATCATTTATTTATATTGCACTTCTTTGTGTAACTTTTTATGCTGCAGTATTTCCCTTTATACAGTATGCACCAGATATGCTTGTCAATAAGTTTGGATTCGCATACAATCTGCCATTGGATGGGACAGGTGATATTATTCTGTTTGGCAGTAAAGCCATTGGAACAGCAAGTATCTACGTTGCATTCTTCCTGTTTGGTATAGGGTTTTCAGTTATTCCATCGAACATGAAGACCAAAACGGCGAAATATGCCACCATGGCAATCGTATTCCTTCTGTTTCTTCTGTTTATAAATGCTCTTTCCGATACACTGCGTTTGTGGCTGGTAAATGGTCCGAAAACAGCTTCTCTGGTGCCACTGGGGACAATTCTGTTTACCCCTATTTTCGGAAATTACTATGACAAACATGGCAAGGGGGCATCATTAATGATCTTAGGATCAGCCCTGCTGATCTTTGCACACCTTTCGCTTTCAATCTTCGATATAAAGATTCTGGCTTATCTCGGGCTGTTTAGCCTCGGTATTGCATTCTCTCTTGTACCGGCTGCCATGTGGCCTTCGGTGGCAAAGATTGTACCGGAACACAGGCTAGGCACTGCTTACGCTACAATGTTTACAGTACAGAACATTGGACTCGGTGCCTTTTTCTATGGGTCTCGGAGCTCTGCTTGACAGTGTAAACAGGGCTGATCTTGTTGCAATTCGCGCAGGTGAGATGCCATATGACTATACAATTCCTATCCTGGTACTTGTAGTTTGTGGAATGATATCAATGTTTCTTTCATTTAAACTGAAACAAGCTGACAGAAGACAAGGCTATGGACTTGAATTGCCTTCGGTAAAGAACTAATAAAAGTAAACTTAAAAAAAGCAGCCTCAGGGCTGCTTTTTTTTGGTTTAAGAAGAAGCTGGCATTAACTTTATCGGGTTATAGTTGTTAATCTGTTATATAGATTTTTTAAGATATGGACAAAAAAGAATTTCCGAGAGGAGCGAGGTTCAGGTTCAGCGATGAGATCGATTACGCCGACGGAGCAATCGTAAGTAAAACAGTTATCAAGAGAGAAACAGGGAATGTATCCCTATTTGCCTTTGACAAGGGTGAGTCGCTTAGTGAACATACAGCTCCCTTTGACGCTATGGTTGAGATAGTTGACGGTAGCGGTGATATAATCGTTAACGGGGTTTCCAATATAGTTAAGGAGGGAGAAGTTATCATTATGCCAGCCGGAATACCTCATGCAGTGAAGGCACCTCAAAGATTCAAGATGGTTCTCACCATGATAAAAGACGCGAAACAGGCTTGATAAGACATTAAATGCTGATCAATCTGGCGAATTGTTCAAAAGAGATATTTAACGGCAGGTAGCTGTATGCTTTTTCGATAGTCGAGCAATAAAATCTTTTACGTTTCAGTGATGCAAAGAAAAGATGTACCAGAGCTGTCGAAAGCGGATTATCAATCACATATACTCCAATCTTCTGATTATCTGTTTTATCGTACCTTTTTATCAGCTGCATCATCTCCCTCAATCTGCTTATACCAAACTGAAACTGACAACCTCTCATATCGGTAACCTGATAATGGACTAGTGGAAACTCCTCGCTCTGTCTGAATTGCTCCGCAAGGGAGTATACCTCCTCGAAGCACTTGCTGCCGGGTTCAAGCTTAGAGACCCCAAGATTATGTTCAGGATAAATTTTAAACCGGTTGATCATGTTATAAAGCAGACAATCTGGCGGCAAAGGTATCTTTTTATTTATATAATATGCTTTTCCTCTGAATGATAAATATTACCTTTAGTCTCTTACTATTTAAAAACTTAAATCAATTATACAATGAGCGAAATTAAGAAACTGGAACCTGCTAATATCTGGTCTTATTTCCACGATATTACGCAAATACCTCACCCTTCAAAGAAGGAAGAAAAGATTGTGGATTACATGGTTGCCTTTGGCAAAAAGAATAATCTCGAGACAATTGTCGATAAAACGGGTAATGTAATTATACGCAAACCGGCTACTCCGGGTATGGAGAAGAGGAAGGGCGTGATCATGCAGGCTCATCTGGATATGGTACCGCAAAAGAACAATGATAAGGTGCATGACTTTGCCAAAGATCCCATAGAAACATTTATTGACGGAGAATGGGTAAAGGCAAAAGGAACAACTCTTGGAGCAGATAATGGTATAGGAGTGGCAGCAGCCATGAGCGTGC
Organism: uncultured Bacteroidales bacterium; assembly: GCA_963698535.1. Classification (GTDB taxonomy): domain Bacteria; phylum Bacteroidota; class Bacteroidia; order Bacteroidales; family VadinHA17; genus CAVORD01. Next base: position 397,984 of record CAVORD010000001.1, read on the forward strand.
TTGCTGCAAAAGATCTGGTTCACGGACCCGTCGAAGCTCTTTTTTACGATCGATGAAGAAACCGGAATGACTGGTGCTTTCGGACTTGAGCCGGGAATGCTCAAGGGAAAGATACTTATGAATCTTGACTCTGAGGATGAAGGTGAACTTTATGTCGGATGTGCAGGAGGAACAAATGTTAATGTTAAGTTTGGCTATAAGGAAGAATCAGTTCCCGCAGGTCATTCAGCAATGGCAATCAGGATCAGCGGTCTGAAGGGTGGCCATTCGGGTATGGATATTATCCTCTACAGGGGGAATTCAAATAAAATACTAAACAGGTTACTCTGGGAATCAGCCAGAACATTTGGCGTAAGGTTGGGAGCATGGTCGGGCGGTGACCTTGGTAATGCTATCCCAAGAGAAGCATCTGCTGTAGTTACTCTACCCGATGCTAATGCGGATAAATTTCTCGCACATACTAAGAAACTGGCTTCTCAGATAAAAGCTGAATATGCAACAGCCGATCCGGGTCTGGAGATTGATGTTAAGAAGAGTGAGCTGCCGGCAAAAGTGATGGATGATAAGAGTGCCAAAGCATTTTTGAATGCTGTCTACTCTTGTCCCAATGATGTGATCAGAATGTCAAATGATATGGAAGGATTGGTAGAGACATCATCAAACCTTGCCATTATAAAAATGGATAAGGGGAGTGTCACTCTTACTTGTTTAATGAGAAGCAGTGTCGAAAGCGCCAAGGTGAGTCTCAAGGAGCAGTTTGTTTCTGTGTTTGAAGCAGCCGGGGCAGACGATCTCATTCGATGGAGAATACAGGGCTGGAAGCCTAATATGGATTCAGCCATTCTGGGAACAATGAAGAACACCTATAATAAGATGTTCGGCCGGGTACCTGTTGTTAAGGCTATACATGCCGGACTGGAATGCGGAATAATAGGCGGTGCCTATCCGGGACTTGATATGATCTCCTTCGGGCCTACCATCAGATCGCCTCACAGCCCTGATGAAAGGGTTAAAATAGATACGGTAGATAAGTTCTGGAAGTTCCTTGTCGGGACTCTGGAGAATGTGCCGGAATAATTAAAAGAGGGTGTCTCAAAAGGACTCTCTTGACTACCGTCATTGCGAACGAAGTGAAGCAATCCATTGAATATCTTGGGATTGCTTCGTCGTCTTACTCCTCGCAATGACGATTCAAATGACTTTCGAGACACCCTCTTTGGTCTTGTAATGTTTCTGTTTCTGTTTCTTAAAATGGAAGTCATCAGCATGGGTGAATTGTATTATGATAATATTCTGTTCGGCTCAGGCTCCAGGCCTGAGTCGGATATTAAAATTTTACCTCCAACGGTTTTCTTTCTTTAAAGGTTGTAGGGTATTGACCTTCTATTGTCTTTAACAGACCCAATCAGGGTCACCTACTTCGATCCTGTAGTTGCCGAAAAGCGAAAACCTTCGGTTGGTATGATGATCCCCCGATACGTAGTGTGTATATTACCTCACCGGTAATCTCCCGCACCACCCTTATTACCGGATTAACGATACCTTCCACCCTCACTTCTGGTAACCATCCCACAGGTTGCTTTCCGTAATTATCATCCTGATCAATAACAATTGGCCAGCCCGGAAAAGGTACGCCATTTGATGGTCGCGAATAGTATGGCCAGTTAGATAGCTCTATTTTTCTGGTACTTTTTGTAAAGACTATCTTACTGTAGCCCGGAGCCAGTTCATTATGACGAAGAGGCAGTGCCATTGTCTTGTGAGGATTGGCAACAGCCATCACTGTTATCAGGTTTCCGAAACCATCTCATAGTTACCTGTATAGCGGGGAGAACCAGGCTTCCTGTTGCCACCCTCGTATGGAGGGAACCATCGCCTGGGAAAAATATTTCCGGTAGCAGGAGATACTATCGCATAACCCGCATCCCTGTAGCTGTCGATACCATACCATACAGTGCTTCCAAGATGCTGGTCGCCTGCCACGTGCAGGGCAAAAGCTTTTCTGAATAACGACAGTGCCCTGTTTCTTTCAAGCTGTGGCCATCCGTCAGAGTCGAAGTCAGTTACGAGCTTATCACGAGTGACATACATACCTGAATCGGGTATATCGAGGCCTGTTACGACAGCATCGCTTGTTGCGTCTGCGGGAAGTGTAGCCAGATTGGGGAAAGAGTGTTTGCGAAAGAACGGCCTTCATCGAGGTACCGCCCGACCAGTCATTAGACCATGCTTCAAGAAAATTCATCTGGCGACCACCCAGCAGGGAAGCTCCGGTGATCCTGCTGTTCCATTCGTCGTTCCACGACTGATTCTGTGGCCACCCATTTACGATGTCCGCATTAGGCAAAAGAGCTGCGGGGGCAGATTTGAACTTCCTGTCCTCGATAATGGCAAAGCTTATACCTCCTATATTACATTCGGTATAGTAGACCGATATACCCTGTTCTGCAGGCGTCGGATCATACGGATCGGGGAGGTGGCTCGTTTGGGTTTTCTGAACCATATTGACAAAGCCCGGATCCATTTTATATCCTCCTGCATCCTGAGCCGCGGCCCCTTCAGTCCCGGCGGAGTGGCGATGCCTCCTGCTCCCCACAGGTTGCCATGGTAAACATCATGATCATCAGGTATTACAACAGTGGGTGTAGTGGCAGTAAGGTCACGGTAGGTTATGCACCAGAGATACCATTTATAGAGGTAGTCAAGATATCTCCCCTCTCCTGTATCTGCGGCAGTGGGAGAGGCTCCTTGGTATACCTGATCGCCGGCAAAGAAAAGAAGATCAGGATTGTGCTCTTTCAGGGCATTAACCAACTGAAGGTGAGGGTATAATATGCCTTCGCTAAAAGGAAACCACCCGGCATCAATACCTGCCCAGGTATTGCGGTAAGGTTTCGTTACCTGCTCGATGCATGATAGTGATAGAGGACAATTGAGTCGGGGTTTACCGGATCTCTTTTTATAATACCCTCAAACAGTTGTTTTCTGACACCCTTGCGTTTTATCTCCTTTACGATCCGGAAAGGCACATCATGATCGTGGTTCCAGTCTGATACACGAAAATGAGCGGTATAGGAGGTATCGCTTATGGGAGAGGTGGAGTGCCGTACCCAGTGACCTTCTTTTAGTGTCTCAAGGATTGCATCACTTCTCATCATCAGGTGCAAGCGGCGCCATCTGAGCAGTTATTTTAAGAGTTTTTCTGCTCAGTGTGTACTGGGTGTTTATTACAGGACCGGCTTCTCTCTCTTCTCTCTCTCCAAACCGCCTCCTGATACCATAAGCTTGGCAAAGGCAAACCTGTCGGGCTTTCCTGAGCTATCACCGTTTATGAGATACCAGAGCGATATTTCCTTTGAGTCTGGCTGTGTCGATTGCAGCCAGATAAAGTGATGAAATGATCGTGTTTGAAGAAGGATCAACCGCCTTAAGTGTAATATTGGATGTGCCACCCGATACTTTCAACCTTAAGCAGAAGGAAACAATCGGACCACTCTGTTTCTTCACTGTCCCCATATACAGGGTATGATCGCTCGAAGTTAAGATCCCTGATGAAAAGACGACCTTTACCATCTATTCCGGCAAATAAACCTGCACCGTCGCCCCATGAGTGAAAGATAAGAGATGCCGACCTGTAATCAATGTTGCCGCCGGCACCAATGAGGAAGCCTGCAGCAGACTCTGCATCGGGATGAGTCTCAGAGGCAACCGAGATATGTACATTCATGTTCAACGATCCTTCCCCGGGAAGAAACTGGCGGGTTAGTAAATGAGCTGTTCGGAGGGGCAGGGTGCCAACACATTCCAGCCGGCCATCCCTGATCTGCCAGTCTGCCAGTCGGTTGGTCCGCAAATCAGGACCGGCCCAATACCCGTCAGGAGATAAATGCCAGTCGCTTACGTACTTGTCGGAAAAATTACTACAGCCGGTAAGGGAAGCAATAATAAGAAACGAGATGATAATAATCTTATTCATTGCCGGGAAGAATTGGTTTAAGTGCCAATTTAGGCAAAAAAAAGATTCCTCATATCATAAGATTATTCGAAACGGCGGTTCTCATGAGCTCAGCCTGCGTAGCAGGCTTGTCTTTCTCCCATCCTGCAGACCCTCATGACCCGGGCAACATCTACTACCCACCCCACACCCCTCCCGGGAGGGGATTTAATTATCTCTACCAGATTATTGATAGTTCTGATAATCTGACGATTTCTGATAATCTGATAGATCTATTTCGTTTTGAGTTCAACGAGGATATCATCCTTCATAACTATCATGCCTGGTTTTACGGCGACAGATAGCACAGTACCCACACCAGTGGATACAATTTCATTCTGCATTTTCATTGCCTAAGGATGACAACCGATTCGCCTCTGTTGATCTCACTGCCCTCCTTTACCAGTACATCTATTATTTTGCCCGGCATTGGGGCCTTGATGGTAAATTTATCGCTCTTAACCTTGTTTTTGCTTATGTACTTCTTCCTCTGGAGAGAGAATGGTGTTTTTCAATTGAGAAGTTGTAGCTGATATCGTCGAACAGTATCTCATACCTGTTTTGCCGTGAGCGGACTATCTCCACCGGGTACCTTCTGTTCTTCCAAAGGATATATGTCCCGTACTTCTCATCATTTTTTATCTGTATCTCATAGTCGCGTTTACCGATCCTGATACTTTTCTTGAGAGGGATATCGAATCCGAAGGTATTCTCTTCAGAAACAGCATATAGTTTTTTGTGTTTAAGTTTTTCGTTACTCATGACTGTGATCAGAATTGATTAATACGTTTGTTTAACTGCCATGGGTTTAGTTCGCGTCCCTGATCAAAATCGACATGGTTTTCGTCATCGTTGAAATTCTCGTCGATAAATATTTTTGTAGACAGCCATGCAGCTATCATTGCTTCATATTCAGAGTTATAGTAGAATCGGGTTAGGTCTTTTTCAATAAAGGCAGTAGTAAATTCCCCGCTAATGAACTTTGGATGCCTGACAAGCATCCGGAAGAAAGGAACGGTTGTTTTTATTCCCTTTATCCATACCTTGTCGAGCGCCAGTTTGAGGTGTTTCAGAGCTTCTTTGCGATCTCTCCCTGTGACGATAAGCTTGGCAACCATTGAGTCGAAGTTGGCAGCAATGGAAGAGCCGCTCTGCACACCTGTGTCAACACGCACATAGTTGTCGGTTGGCATTATCATCGTATATATCTTGCCCGGATCGGGTGCAAATCCCGACTGGATATCCTCGGCATTGATACGGCACTCAATAGCCCATCCTGTTAACTTAACATCTTTTTGAGTGATATCGAGTTTCTCTCCCGATGCTATCCTTATCTGTTGTTCGATAAGGTCGAGACCGGTAATTAATTCCGTTACAGGATGTTCAACCTGAATACGGGTATTCATCTCCATAAAGTAGTAGTTATGGTCGGAGTCGAGAAGAAACTCTACTGTACCTGCTGAATGGTAATTTACTGCTTTAGCGATCTGAACCGCTACTTTTCCCATCTTATCTCTGAGTAATTCATCAAGGGCAACAGATGGAGCTTCTTCAAGCAATTTCTGATGTTTACGCTGTATTGAGCATTCCCTTTCTCCCAGGTGAATAACATTACCGTGAGTATCTCCAAGTATCTGAAATTCAATATGCTTCGGGTTTTCAATATACTTTTCAATAAATACAGAGGGATCGTTGAACGCTTTTTCAGCCTCTTTGCTGGCAAGGAGGAAGTTCTTCTCTACATCTTCAGCCTTACGTACTATCCTCATACCTCTTCCACCGCCTCCCGATGCTGCCTTTATTATCACCGGGAACCCTATCTTAAGAGCAATAGCAAGGGCCTCTTCTTCGTTGGGAATGTTCCCCTGGTGACCCATTGCCATTGGTATCCCATTTGCCATAGCTATCTTCCTGGCGATAGTCTTGTTGCCCATCTTGTAAATAGCATCCGGATCGGGGCCTATGAAAATAATACCCTTTTCAATGCACTTTTGTGCGAAATAGGCATTTTCTGCCAGGAAGCCGTATCCTGGATGAACAGCATCGGCTTTATTTTCTTCCGCGATTTCAACCAGGCGTTCAACATCGAGGTAAACAGGTATTTCCGAGACGCTTAATGTCTCGTCGTGTATTATATCGGCATGTGCCAGGAACATTGCATCCGGTTCCGAGGCTGTCCGTATGGCTACTGTTGAGATACCCATTTTTTTTGCAGTACGCGTTATGCGTATTGCTATCTCTCCTCTGTTGGCTATAAGTATCCTTTTAATATTCTTCGTCTTCATTCCTTTTCTTGTTGATCATAATGGCATGTTACCATGTTTTCTGGAAGGTACTTTTACATGCTTGTTGCTCAGTGCCTCAAAGGCAATAATAATCTTTTTACGGGTTTCAGCAGGGTCGATGACCTCATCGATATAACCCTGCTCGTCTGCTACATAAGGGTTGGCTACCTTTTCCCTGTAGAGTTTAACTAATTCTTTTTTAAGCTCGTCGGGCTTGGCCGATTCCTGTAACTGTTTTCTGTAAAGTATTGCAACTGCTCCGTCGGGACCCATAACCGCAATTTCGGCTGTTGGCCAGGCAAAGTTGAAGTCGCCACCCATCTTTTTGCTGTTCATTACAATATATGCTCCTCCGTATGCCTTGCGAAGAATGACGGTTATCTTGGCAACCGATGCCTCGGCATAGGCGAATAACATTTTCGCACCGTGACGGATTATGCCTGCATGCTCCTGGTTAACACCTGGAAGAAAGCCTGGAACATCTTCCAGTGTAAGAATAGGGATATTGAAAGCATCGCAGAACCGAATGAACCTGGCGCCTTTTACCGATGAATCGATATCCAGCACCCCTGCCAGAACCTTGGGCTGGTTGGCAACGATACCGAGGGTTTTACCTTTTAATCGTCCGAACCCTACAACGAGGTTCTGAGCAAAGAGCTCCGATACTTCAAAGAAACTGTTGTTGTCTACCAGGTTATTAATGATATCACGTACATCGTACGCCTTATTGGGATCGTCAGGTACAATATCCCTGAGCTTGTTATTTATCTCCTTTGCAACTCCGTCATCTTCCACCACAGGAGGATTCTCCATGTTATTGGAAGGGAGGTAACTGAGAAATTTCTTTAGAGCAAGAATAGTATTCTCTTCATCGTCATAAATCATCTGTGCTACACCACTCCTGGTGGCATGAACCTCTGCACCTCCAAGTTCGTCGGATGTAACATCCTCATTTAGAACTTCTTTGACAACATTCGGACCAGTAACGAACATGTAACTGGTATGATTTGTCATAAATGTCCAGTCGGTCAGTGCAGGCGAATATACTGCTCCTCCAGCCGCAGGCCCCATTATAACGGATATCTGTGGAATGATACCTGAGGAGTGAATAATATTATGAAAAATGGTGGCATAGCCGCTCAGACTGGCCACACCTTCCTGAATCCGGGCTCCACCCGAATCAATAAGTCCTATTATTGGTGCTCCCATCTTAAGAGCCATCTCCTGAATCTTTGCGATCTTTTTGGCATGAACAATACCCAAAGAACCGCCCATTACCGTGAAATCCTGAGCATAAGTAAATACCAGCCGTCCGTTAACTTTCCCGTGGCCCACAATAACACCATCGCCATATGCTCTCTCCACTGTTCCGAAATCGACAGGAGTATCTGCGGGTATGACATAGGCGTCGATCTCTTCAAAAGTCGCCTCATCAAAAAGAAGCTCAATGCGCTCTTGTGCAGTCAGCTTACCTTTGGCATGCTGCTTCTCCGCACGCTTCTTGCTGTATTGCTTCTTCAGTGCCTCTTTCCTGTCGGTAAATGCCTTGAAATAATGTCCTGATAGATCCATAAGTCTAGTTTGCAGTATTGATAATTTTCATAGTAAATATCATAAAACTTTTTATGAAGCGAGGTCAAAAATAGGCATATTAAAACTATTTCCCATGAAGATTTTCGACTGGAGAAAATGATGAATTTATAACACATTGTAAGAAAGATAAATAGAGAAGAAAAAATATCGACCCACAGTTAAATCATATGGGTAATATTTTTTCATTGTGACAGGAATCCTTTTGTGAGAAGTGGTTACATGGTGTTAAATATTCTTAAGATGCAGAGTCCATGAGCAGGGAAATCAATTATTGTTTTAACTTGTCATTAAAACCACTAAAAATGAATATTATGAATTCCTTACAGAGAAGTTCCGGACTGCTTTTCAAATACTTTGTGGCACTGCTGCTGGTTACGTTTACTTCAACTGCCATTTATAGTCAGAAGATAGACAACAGCATTCTTGGGGCACTTAAATACAGATCTATAGGTCCTACCCGTCAGGGAGGGCGATTTGTTGATTTTGCTGTCGCTGAGGGTAATAGCAGCACCTTTTATGCTGCTCTGGCATCAGGAGGTGTATGGAAAACAGTGAATAATGGTATCAGTTTTGAACCGGTCTTTGATGCGGAGGGGGTTATCAGTGTTGGTGATATTGCCATCGACCCGTCGAACGAGAATATTATCTGGGTGGGGACCGGTGAATCGAACAATAGCAGAACTGCCTATTATGGTGACGGGATTTACCGTTCGGATGATGGAGGTAAGAGTTGGAAGAATATGGGACTAAAGGAGTCGCATCATATAGGCCGTATCATTGTTCATCCCAACGATGGAAATATTGTGTGGGTAGCAGCTGCGGGTCACCTCTATTCCGAGAACAGTGAAAGGGGAGTCTATAAAACAACCGATGGAGGAAAGAGCTGGAAGAAAACACTCGACATAGTTGTTAAGGGGAAAAATATTGGAGTAAATGATATTGCAATCGACAATTCAGATCCCAAAGTACTATATGCTGCATCTTATGATAAGGTGCGCAAACCCTGGACATTTAATCCCGGTGGTCCGGGGAGCAGGATATACAAGAGTATTGATGGGGGAGAGAGCTGGTCGCGTTTGGCCGGTGGCCTGCCTGAAGGTATGCTCGGCAGGATAGGCCTGGCTGTTTCACCCTCCAATACATCAGTAGTATATGCAAATATCGAAAACTGCAATCTCGATGGAGTAACTGAAGAGGAGAGGTATAATCAGCTGCTCAACGGTATCACCCCTAAAGGTGGTAAGGAGTCGGTTGCTGAAATGTACCGCTCCGACGATAAAGGGACAACCTGGAAGAAAATTAGTCCTGACGGACAGGATGTGGGTGGCGGACCGGCATATTACTATCAGCAGATTTGTATTGACCCTGTCGATCCCGATCATGTGTATGTTCTGGGTGTAAGGATGTGGGAGACAATAAACGGTGGCAAGGATTGGAGACAACCGTTCAGATTTGGTGGCGATAACCACGCTATGTGGATAGATGCGGCCAACTCGAAACATATGCTGCTTGGCTATGATCATGGTCTGGGAATTACCTATGATGCAGGTATTAATTGGTACCATCCTGATTTTATGGCTGTTGGACAGCTGGTTGCAGTTGGCTTTGATAATGAATTCCCCTATAATGTTTATGGAGGACTTCAGGATAATGGTTCGGCAAAGGGTCCGTCTACGAAAAGAGACGGTGGAGCCATTAGGCTGGAGGACTGGAAATCGGTAGGTGGTGGAGACGGGATGTATAACGAGGTTGATCCTGAGGATAGCCGCTGGCTTTACAATGAGTCGCAATTCGGACCGCTTAGAAGACTCGATCAGATAACGGGCGAAAGTAAGTCGATAAGGTTTGGTGAAATGGACAGATGGGCATGGAATGCTCCGATAGTAGTGTCGCATCATAACAGTAAAACAATTTACCATGCAGGTAATAAAGTAGTTAGATCACGAAATCAGGGTGAGACATGGGAGGTTATTAGCCCCGACCTTTCAACTAACGATACATTGAAAACCAATGGGACTGGTAATATAACCCATTGCAATATAGTTACCCTTGATGAATCGCCTGTAAAGGACGGACTGCTGTGGGCCGGGACAGATGACGGGAAAGTGTGGGTAACACGTGATGGTGGCGAAGCATGGTCGGATGTGACAGCAAATATACCGGGACATCCGGGATACTGGGTGAGCAGGGTAGAGGCATCTTATGCTGCAGAAGGAACTGCTTATGTTACAATAACAGGACTAAGAAATGACGACTTCCGTCCTTTCATATGGAAGACCACCGATTTCGGAGCAACATGGGTATCCATTGCTGCAACATTGCCGGCAGATGAATCGATATGCGTGGTAAGGGAGCATCCTGCAAAGGGAAATCTTCTTTTTGCAGGTACAACCAAAGCTGTGTATGTAAGCTTTGACGGAGGAAAAATCTGGAATCAGCTGAGAAACAACATGCCCAATAACCCGGTGGAAGATATGAAGATCCACCCCAGAGAGAATGACCTGATCGTAGGTACTCACGGAAGAAGTTTCTGGATAGCCGATCTCACATGGCTCTCGGAATTAAGCAATGAAGTGCTGATGAAAGATTTTCACCTCTTTGCCCCGGAAAATAAAGTTAAGTGGGTTAACAAAGGTTCAAATAACAGCTCCAGTTCCAATTTTGATGGAGAAAGTGAGCCTGTAGGTGTACCCATTACTTACTATCTGAAGGCAGGAGCGAAAGATGTTAAGATATCCGTTTTTGAGGGGTCGAGGCTTGTTTACGAGACTAACGGTAAGGGTGAAAAGGGCATTAATTCGGTGATTTGGAACTTTACTGTTAACCAGGGCAGAGCTGTTCAACAGCGAAGTGGACAAACACAGGGTCGCATGATGTTCTCTTCTGGTCCAACAGTTAAGCCGGGTAATTTTACCGTTAAAGTGACGGCAAATGGTAAGAGCGAAACCGGCACTTTTACAGTGTTGGCTGATGAATGGTATTAGTGGTAAGCGGTGTTGGGTAATCGGTAACGGTAACGGTAACGGATAACGGTAATCGGTAATCGGGCATAACGGCATAACGGTATAACGGCATAACGCCATAACGCCATAACGCCATAACGCCATAACGCCATAACACCATAACACCATAACGCCATAACGCCATAACACCATAACGCCATAACACCATAACGCCATAACGCCATAACGCCATAACAACTAATAATAAAGAGTATGATGAACAGGAGAGTCCTCGCATTCCTTGCTGCGATAGGATTAATTGCAGGGTCATTGCTTGTGACCAGTTATGTTAAAAAAGGGAAAGCCCTCAATGCAGACAAGGAGATAATAGTTGGAATTTTTGGCGGTATGGGTCCGGAGGCAACGGTAGATCTCTATGCCAAAATAATCAGAGAGACTCCTGCAGAAAAGGATCAGGATCACATACCTACGCTCATTTTCAGCAATCCTCATGTTCCGGATCGCACCAGGTCAATAGAGACTGGACGACAATTCCATAATTCCCTATCTTACTGGTGGCGGTTAAAAAACTGGAAAGTGGAGGAGCTTCATTTATTGTTATACCATGCAATACTGCACATTTCTTTTACAACGAAATGCAGAATTCAGTCACAATTCCAATAATTAACATGATAGTGAAGCGGTCAATGAAATCGTTGAATAATTATCCTGACGTTAAAAAGGTCGGGCTGCTGGCAACGACCGGAACAATAGGGACGCATCTTTACGAGAATGAACTTAGGAAAAGGGGCATTGAATGTTATTATTCCGGACGGTGAGATACAGGAAGGGAATGTCATGGCCGCTGTTTACGGAATTAAATCGGGGATGGATAAGTACCGAAGCAGGCGATCTCTTAAAAGTATGCCGGTGAAAAGCTTATTGAAAACGGAGCAGAACTGATATTGCTTGGCTGCACCGAGATACCCCTTGCTTTCAGGAAGGATGAATCGACCGTTCCTGTGGTGGATGCAAGCCTGGTGCTGGCGCAGAGAGCAGTAAGTAAGTACTTTGAACTCAAGGCAGAGGAGGTAAAATAGTGCTTGGGGGTGCAGGTAATAACTATATAATTAATTATATAGTTAATTATGTAATTAACTATGTAGTTATTGTCCCGCTGCCTGTCAGGTAAATATCTGAAAATTAGCTATATTCGGCTATTATCTTGTCCATAGAATCGTATCCGTCCTTCAGTGACCTCAACAGTTGTCGTTGGGCAAGGGTGCGCCGGAGATTATGACCGGGGTCCTTAACCTTATAATAGACATCTCCGTTGATATAGTCGGTCAGGAATCTGACGGTCTGTTCCCAGGTAATGGCAAGCGGTCCGAATGCAAGGTTCTTTTTCTCAGTAGTGGTAAGAGTGTCGCCAACAGCATCAAGATAACCCCGGGAATAGGGTCTGAAGATGCCCAGTTTAAGGAATACATTTTTAAGATTGACCTCATCTTCTGAGCCGCTGTTAGCTCCTGTACGGATAGCATCGCCAAAGTCATACAATATTGTTCCAGGCATTACCGTGTCGAGGTCGATAACACAGAGTGCTTTTCCCGTGGTATCAAACAGGATGTTATTTACCTTAGTGTCGTTATGAGTAACTCTCAGGGGCATGAAACCATCCTCGACTGTCCTGATAAATTGTCTCATATCCCTGTAGTCCTTTTCCATCTCTCTTACAACAGGCATCACCTCTTTCGCTCTTCCCGATTTGTTCAGATTTATCGCAGCCTGAAGGGCAAGGAATCTCCCGGTGAGATCATGAAACCCTTTTATTGTTTCGCTAAGTGGTGGAGCAGGCAAATCGGCGAGATCTGACTGAAACCTGCCAATAGCTCTTCCTGCTTCCGCGGCAACAACGTCAGATTCTATTTTTTCATAGCTAACGTGGTTTTCAATATACCTGAAGACTCTCCAGAATGAACCATCGGGCTCTTCTCTCCAGGTCTTTCCATCTATTGCAGGCACCAGTGAGAGCACCTCCCTGGAAGGGTCGGATCCCGGTCTGCTGCTCAGCTTTTTCCGAAGGTGGACCGTTACCCTTTCTATATTCTCCTGCAGGGCAGGGATATCTTTGAAAACAAAAGAATTAAGCTTCTGCAGAATAAAACGTTCAGAAGTATCACAAGTAATGAGGTAGGTATCGTTTATATGTCCTGCCGGTATCGATTCAGCTTTTACTGCCAGGCAGCCTGTTTCGAATTTCCCGGTGATTTCCAGTTTGTCTGTCATAATAAAGTTAAGAGAGAGGTCGCTTATGATTCGAGCAGTTTGTTAAATGATTTAAAGAGGAAAATGGTACCTGCCAGTGCAACCAACGAAAGTATTATACCATTCAGTGGTTTCAGATAAACAAAACTACCGATCGCGAACAGTGAGCTGTATATCACCACCGTTCCGATGAATACACACAGGAGCTGCAGGGGCATAGTCCATTTGGCACCCTCTTTTTCAATTGGGTCATTATCGGCTTTAGCCCTGTCGACAACGCCTTTCCAGCCGGGACCACCCGGACGGGTTGCCCTGTAGAACTTCCTCAGAGTTTCCTCACTTTCCGGTTTAGTAGCGAAGGTGGCAATTATCCATGATGCAGTAGTTAGTCCAACAGCGATAAGCAGCCTGACGGTAAATGCGTCAAGAACTGCTGTGGTCAAAGCTTTGTCGGGGATGAACATAACCAGTACAATAGCCGAGACCGTTGCCACTATCATTGCCACAATTTCGGTCCAGGCATTAATACGCCACCAGAACCACCGCAGGAGGTAGATAGCACCTGTTCCCGCACCGGAAAGAAGAAGTATGTTAAATGCCTGGGTTGCGTTATTGAGGAATGTAAGAGCAAAGACACCGGCAATTACCATCAGTCCGACAGTAGTTATTCTTCCGACGGTTACGAGTTCTTTCTCCGGAGCGCCAGGCTTAACAAATCTCTTGTAGAAGTCATTTACAACATAGGAAGAACCCCAGTTAAGGTGTGTGCCGATCGTTGACATATAAGCTGCTATAATTGAAGCTGTTACCAGGCCAATCCACCCTTTACCCAGTTTCGACAGCATAACGGGGTAAGCAATATCGTCTTTGAGGTAGACATCGGATATATTAGGAAAGTGTTCTTTAATGGAAGCAAGGTCGGGATATATTACCATTGAAGCGAGGGCGACAATTATCCATGGCCATGGTCTGAGAGCATAGTGAGCGAAGTTAAACAGGAGTGTAGCCCCCACTGCATTGCGTTCATCTTTTGCAGACAGCATTCTCTGGGCAATATAGCCACCTCCACCTGGCTCTGCTCCCGGATACCATACCGACCACCACTGTACAGCAATAGGAATGAGAAGAAGCGGTATCCATACCGATGGGTTGGAAAGATCGGGCAGCACACTAAGTTTCTCTTTTATGGCAGGGTTGCTCAGCAGACCTGATAAACCACCTATCTCCGGCTGTTTTGTAGCAACTATTGCTGCCAGTACGGCACCGAACATGGCTATTGAGTACTGGAAGAAATCGGCCCATATTACACCTTTCAGGCCACCGAGAGCAGCATATACGACCACTACCAGCGATCCACCGAGTACAGCCTGCCATGGTTTTAGTCCCAGCATAACACCGCCTATCTTAATAGCAGCAAGGGTAACTGTTCCCATTATCAGGGCATTAAAAAAGACCCCCAGATAGAGAGACCTGAAGCCTCTCAGAAATGAGGCTGCCTTACCCGAATATCTTAATTCATAGTACTCAAGGTCGGTCATTATGTTGGATCTTCTCCACAATTTGGCATAGATAAAAACGGTCACCATACCAGTGATAAGAAAAGCCCACCATGCCCAGTTTTTAGCAACACCCGCTTCCCTTACCATTCCGGTAACAAGATTGGGAGTGTCGGCCGAAAATGTACAAGCTACCATAGAAATACCGAGTAACCACCATGGCATATCTCTTCCTCCAAGAAAGTATTCTGAAGTATTTTTACCGGCGGTTCTGGAGGCAACCCAGCCAATACCAAGGACAACTACAAAGAATGTTCCAACGATTATCCAGTCAATAGTTTGTAACACAGGTCAGGTTTTAAATGGTTAGAATTTCAATTTGATAATTTAATGAATTTGTAATAATAATGAATTCCCGGATAACTCCTATCGATTAATAATAGATTACCTTTGCAGGCATATTATTTAATTTTCCAAAATTTAAATTAACCGATGATCACTGCTGAACTTAAGGCCCGGCTGCAAAATAAAAAGGGCTTCATTTCCGATATGGACGGAGTTATATATCATGGTAACAAGATATTGCCGGGGGTAAAGGATTTTGTTGATTGGCTAAAAAGGGAAAACAAGAAATTTCTTTTTCTCACAAATTCAAGTGAAAGGACGACCAAGGAGTTGCATGAAAAGCTTTTCAGGCTTGGAATCGATGTCGATGAGAACGTTTTCTATACCAGTGCCCTGGCCACAGCATATTTCCTGTCGGCACAAAAGCCGAATGGCACAGCCTACATCATAGGAGAGGCAGGACTGATAAATGCAATGTACAATGTGGGTTTTACAATGAATAGTTATAATCCCGACTATGTTGTTGTTGGTGATACGAGAAGCTACAGTTTTGAAAAGATCGAGCAGGCAGTAAATCTGGTAATAAAGGGAGCAAAGTTGATAGGGACCAACCCCGATCTTACAGGACCTTCAGAACATGGAATAATACCGGCTACGAAGGCTTTGATATCACCAATTGAACTGGCAACCGGAAAGCAGGCTTATTTTGTCGGTAAGCCGAACCCTCTGATGATGCGCATTGCTCTTAAGAAACTTGGATGCAGCAGGGAAGAGACCGTTATCATTGGAGACAGGATGGATACTGATATAATTGCGGGTATTGAATCTGAGATAGACACATGTCTTGTACTGAGTGGTATTTCTGATGCAAACACCCCCGAGCAGTTTCCCTACAGGCCTCACTTCATTCTTGATGGGGTAGGAGACATAATCTCCTGATCAAAGATCTTCCTTAAAGTAAGAGTCAAAAGCAGAAAGATCAAGCTCTTCAAAACTTTTCAGGAACTGATAAAGGAACTGGGCAATCATTTTTACACCTCCCGTGGTATCGGATTCTATATTTACCGGTAATACTGGGTCGTGGAGTGATAATCTTACAAGCAGCCATCCATCGCCAGACTCACTGTTGCAATTGATCCTGATACCCTCGTAATTATCTTTCTCTGTGGTCCATCCACTGACAGTAAGGGCATAATTCTCGAGTGATTTGAGAACGTGAGTGCCAATTGCACAATAGTCGGCCGACTTAATTGAAACCCTGAACTCCTTCTCTTCAACCGGTTCCCTAAGATTTTCAATCAGTTTGAACAGGTTTTCCTCTTTTCCCATCTTTGCTGCCCTTGCAAGGATAAGGGTAATAAGGTAGGCACCGTCGTCGAGCCAGTAATTCTCTCTTACGGCAGCATGACCGGAAGTTTCGATGGCCAGGCACGATTCAATTCCATCCCTGTTCAGTTTCCTGGCTTCATTAATTACGTTTCTGTAACCTCTTTTGAACCGGTGGTGTTTACCGCCAAGATCCTTTTCAATGAACTCATTTAGTCCGGTTGAGGTAATACTGTCAGTAACGATTGTAGTGCCGGGGTGCTCCTGCAGAATTATTGCTGCACAAAGAGCAATAAACCTGTTTCGGTTCACAGGCCTGCCCCGGTTGTCAATAAGTGCTACCCTGTCGACGTCAGTATCAAAGATGATACCCATATCGGCTTTGTGTGCAATCACTGATTTGCATATATCGATCAGGGCCTCCGGATCTTCCGGATTAGGTATATGGTTAGGAAACGATCCATCGGGTTCAAGATAGAGTGATCCCTGAGTGTCGGCACCCAGCCTCTTCAGTACCAGTTGTTCGAAAAAGCCACCGGAACCGTTTCCTGCATCGACAAGTATCCGGAAACCATCAAGCGGCCGCTCCTTGCCGGTATTTTCCACAACAATGGATGTGAGTATTCCGGCATAGACATATTTAAAATCTATTATATCAGAATCGCACATTGCCTCGTCTGATTTTATCTCCACGCCGGATGCTCTCTCCAGAATGGCTTTGATGTCTTCTTTTTCCAGGCCTCCGCTCTGAGTGAAGAATTTGAAACCATTACGGTTCCATGGAAGGTGACTGGCTGTTATCATAACGGCACCCTGATAACGGTAACCTGTTATCCTGGTACTGATGAACATTGCAGGGGTTGTAGCAAGACCAAAATCAACGGTTGTACAGCCCGCGGCATTTATACCGGAACAGAAAGCCCTCTTTAGCATTTTGCCGGATAGTCTCGGATCGGATCCGATGGAGACAGTTATTAAGGTTGTTTCCGTCTTGTAATAGTCGGCAAGCCACATACCAAATGAGTAGCCTATTTTCCTGGCGACCTCGGTTGTCAGGTTAACGACCTCGCCTTCAGCTCCTTCCAGTGCTATGCCTCTTATGTCTGAACCATTCTGCAGTCTGAGATATTGATCTTTTTTATCTTCTGTCATCAGCCTATTCTGGATTTTTGACCAAGATACCCGCCATGATGTCGCTGGGAGTAGTCGGCTTTGGTGAATCTTATTTTGTCCATCATCAGCACGACCAGGGTGTCTCCGATAACAGTCATTACTGTTGTGGAGGTGGTGGGTGTGAGGCCGAGAGGACAAACTTCAGCAGGGCCACCTGTTAAGATAGTAATGTATGAGAGGGCTGCAAGGGGACTCTTCGGGTCGCCGGTAATGACAATAACAGGTAATCCGGGAAAGAGCCTCTCCTTTAGTTCTATCAGTTCCAGTATCTCCCGGGTTTTTCCTGAGTTTGAAATGACCATCAGGATATCGTTCTTCTGGATTATTCCAAGGTCGCCGTGTTGTGCTTCACTGGGATGAAGAAAGACCGACGGGGTTCCGGTGGAGCTGAATGTTGTTGCTATATTATTGGCTATCTGGCCTGCCTTACCCATTCCGCTAACAACGAGCTTCCCGTTCCTGTTATGAACATGCTCATGAATTAATTCAATTGCCTTTTCATAGCTTGAATCAAGAGGTATGGCAAGTATTGCTTCAGCCTCAGCTCTTAGAATTGATTGTATTTTATCTCTCATCTTATTCAGTTGGTCCTCAAATTTACCAATTAACCTTATAACTAAAAACCGAAGCGAAATATTCTAATCTTTTACTTTGAAAAGAGTCAGCATAACAAGCAAAAAAACTGATATTATAGCAATTGCCAATCCGGGGCCGAAGAGGTCGGCCATATAACCCAGCGGAGGGCTTATTATCATAGCAAAGAATGATTTCAGCTGGCTGTCAACAGAGAGAACTGTAGCAAGAGGGGCCGTTCCTGTTGAGGAGGCAATTTTACTGACGCATATGGGGCGGCGAAGGTTTTCTCCCATATAGAGGAGAATAAAGAATACCACCGACAATGTTTCAAGATGCATATGGAAGGAGAATCCTGCAATGAGCCCGGCAGATGCCATTATCAGATAACTTATATTCATACCAGACCCTTCCGATCTGACCATTTTTCTGAAAACCCCTGAATTTCTGGATGACCATGAGGTTAGCATATAAATGACGAAATAAACTATTCCAATTAGCAATGCACTTCTGTTCTCAACGCTTTGGCCGGTAAGTAAAGGCAATGATACAGCAAGGGCCAGCAAAACAGGCTGGATGTAGCTCTCTACGGAGTCAAAGAACCCGCTGACAACAGAAGAGTTAATAATTACCCTGTAGAAACCTTTTACCCGTGCTACTATTGATAGCTGCCTGAAAGTATCACGGAAAAGTCCCGGTATCTGATTGAACTTTACTTTGGTCACATTACCTTCAAGGTAGGAGGGATAGGTTATGATATTAACGAGATTAAGAAGATAAGGGATAGTAGCCAGGAGGAAGACCATTGAATACCCATCGCTTACAATTACGATTCCTGCAGCCAGGAGAGCCGATATTGCTGAGCCACGCTGCGACCAGCTGCGGGTATGTCCGTAGTATTCAACTTTAAGATGATCCATCTCATTTCGCTGCAGATAATCGAAGATCATCGCTTTATGTGTTCCGGTTCGGAAACTGTCGCCTATGCCATAGAATATCATTGCAACAGCCAGGAGGCCATATGATGAGAAAAAGTAGAATGTCAGAAATGAGAAAATATAGAAGATAAAAGAGAAGATCATCGTTCTCTTTCTTCCAAGAGCATCAGCGATGAGCCCGGTAGGTATTTCGAGCAGATTGACTGTTATCTCCCTGATACTTATTAGTATACCTATCTTAAGGAATGAGAGATCCTTGCTAAGGAGAAATAGAATAAAGAAGGGCTCATAAAACCTGAGGTTCTTGAGGAGGCCATAGAGGCAGAACTTGTAATATTGGATATCCTTACGAATCACCCTATAGTTCTGCTATCCTTTTTCGCTTATTTGAGTAAGTCTTACAGGATCAATGATTTTGATACTTTTACCATTCATTGAAATGATCTTCTCCTCATTGAATTTGCCAAGCATTCTTATTACCGTCTCCTGGCTCATTCCGGAAAGTTCTGCCAGATCGCGTCGTGAAAGAGGGAGGGTGAACTCATCCTGTTTGAATATACGGTTTGTCAGGCATAGCAAGATATCGGCCAGTGTACCGTAAGCCTGTTTATGTGTAAGACAGAAAAACCTTCCGTACACCTGCAGTGTATCAGCAGCCATAATATTTATAATCTCCTTCGCAAACAAAGCATTCTCTGATATAACTTTCCTGAAGACAGCGATATCGTATTGCCGTATCTGAGAATCGATATATGTCATTGCTGAATTCTGGTAAGTATTGTATTCTTCACTAAGAGAAGAAAGCCCAAGGAGATTTCCTTCAGGTATCAGCTTCATGACAAGAGAATTGGAATTATCTTCTATAAATACCTTTGCCAGTCCTTTCTCAACAAAGAGCACACTTGATACCAAACTGCCCCTCTTGAATATCATCTCCCGTTTCTTGTATCTCATCAAAACGGAGTTTTCATCCAGCAGTTTCTTCTCTTCACTGGATAGTATCTTGAAGCATTCGCATTGATGATGGCTTATTGTGCAGCTGTTTATATGATTTAGTTGTGGCATCAGACCAATTTGTGTTTGGACAAAACTACTAAAAATTGATATCATATGTTGATACATGTCAGTTATTTTGACAGCATTTCTCACAGAAAGACCAAAGAAATCGCAGTGTGGATTTCTTTACTGTTAATTAAAAAACAGTAAAATTTGCATGTGTGAAGAAAAGCTTGTCATTAACCTTTTTCTCTGGCCTGAAAACCAATCGATGCAATATTTTTCAGCTTCAGGGGAATAAATAAGATCACAGGCTTTTATGTTGAAAGAGAATGGAAATTAACAGTCAAATAATTTAGAATGAAATCAATAAAATATTTTTTGCTTCTGGGTTTCTCCGTCATGATAATTGGTTGTACGAATTATCAATGGGAACCTGATAATTCCCGCAAGCTGTCGTCATGTGAGAATTGTCATACAGATTACGCTCTTCTACAGCAGGTATTTACTCCCGACACGGCTGCGCCTGTTGGGGGCTGCGGTGGAGAGGCTCCTCATTATGAGCCCTATGACAGGGTTTTTATGGGTGGCACTGGTTATGAAAATTACATGACTGAGTTTCATTATAAGCTTGAGTGCTCTGAGTGTCATAACGGTAATCCCAAGGCAAATGATAAAACTCTGGCTCACGGCGGTGATTTCATCTCACATCCCTCCATGTTTGCAGAGGAAAAATGTGCATCGTGTCACGCTGAGATAGTAGAGAACTTTGCTACAAGCCTTCATAACGGGACAGGTCAGAAAAGAAAGGTAACACTTCGGAGCGGATTAAACGGTCCTGATGAATTTGATCAGTTACCTGCCCATCAAATAGAGGGATACAATAAAAACTGTGCGACCTGCCATGCCAGTTGCGGCAGTTGTCACACTGTGCGACCACCTATCGCAGGAGGAGGCCTGGCAAATGGTCATGAATTTACGAAGACACCGGATATGGTAACAGTATGTGTATCCTGTCATGTATCGAGGGGAGGGCATGCATTTTTAGGTGTTGCCTCAGGAACGTTACCAGATGTTCATCTTACAAAAGCCGGATTCAGATGCACCAATTGCCACGATGCAGCAGAGATGCACGGCAGCGGGGTAAAGGTAGAGCAGCGCTATGCTTACGACAGGCTTCCTGTTTGTCAGGAGTGTCATACTTCCTCAGCAACCTCCAATAATTACCATTCAATGCATTACACCGATTTTAACTGTCAGGTGTGTCACTCACAGAATTATAATAATTGCGGCAGCTGTCATATTCATGCCGAAGGGGCAAGAGTGCCTTCGTATCTGGACTTCAAGATAGCAGTCAATCCTTTGCCCGACCTTAAGCCCGGGTTTGAGTTCACCCTTGTACGCCGTACACTTGCTGCACCTGATAACTGGGAGGTATATGGAGTTGATGAATATGCCAATTTTAATGTTTTGCCAACCTACAACTATACATCACCTCATAATATTCTAAGGTGGACTACCAGAACACAGGTGGAGAACGGTAAAGCATGTTCCTCAAACTGCCACATTCGTAATGAGAATGGCACACTGGTAAACAAGCAGCTGTACCTTTTCCAGGAAAATCTCCTTGATTGGGAAATGACAGCCACTTCACCAATTACTGTTGACAACAAATTACCTGCTTCCTGGAGTAAATAGCCGTGGAAGCACCATTCAGACAAATAGGATTATAATAACCAACTAAAAATGAAAACAATGTCAAAATTTAAATTATTAATGATTACCATGCTCATGGGTGTTCTTCTGGTCACTTCCTGTAAGAAGGATGAACCGGAGGTAATCAATGAAGCACAGGTATTGGTAGAGTATCTGGAGTCAACTTCTTCACCGTTGATGAAAGATTATGTAAATACTGATATGCCTTCAATTATTGCGGCTAGTGAGGTTAATACACTTAATTTAACCAATCAGGTTTACATCATTGATATCAGAGCGGCTGCTGATTTCACTCTTGGACATATCGCAAATGCTCATAATGTAGCTCCTGCTGATGTATTAACTCACATCAAGGGTGTTAACCTTGCATCTTACACAAAGGTTGCAATTGTATGTTATACCGGTCAGACAGCCGGTTGGGCTGCATCCATACTCAGGATAATGGGTTATGATAAGGTATACTCAATGAAATGGGGTATGTGTTCATGGAATACATTCTTCGCCAAGAAATGGAACGATGCAATTGCAGCCGGTAACTCACAGGCAGCCCAGTTTGTGACAACATCTACACCAAAGGCAGCAGCAGGTGAACTTCCTGTTCTTAGCACAGGTAAGAAAACAGGTCAGGAGATCCTTGAAGCAAGGGTTGCCGCCGTTCTTGCTGAAGGTTATTCTGCTGCATCAGTAAGTAATGCAACAGTATTCGGTGCACTTAGTAATTATTATGTTGTAAATTACTGGTCAGCAGCTCATTATGCACTTGGTCACATTCCGGGAGCTATGCAGTATGAGCCAAAGCAGAGCATCAAACTGGCAGCCGATCTTAAAACACTGCCAACTAATAAGCCGGTAGTTGTTTATTGCTACACAGGCCAGACAAGTTCCTTTATGGCTGCATACCTGAGACTCCTTGGTTATGACGCAAAGTCACTTCTTTATGGTGTTAACGGTATGAGTTATGATATGATGGTAGCTAATCAGCTTACTACATTCAGTGCTTCTCAGATCATGGGTTACACTTATGTAACAGGTGCCAAGTAATCTGCAGATAGAATATTACCTGAGGGGTGGCATTAAGCCGCCCCTCTTTTTTTGTCTTCCTTCTGCAGGTTTCTTATTGGGTCGCTGCACCATATTTTGCAGACAGGAACCAATTACTTGTTAAAAAATATTAAAATAAGGGATTATCTGTTTTTTAAGGGTGATTATTCAAATAAATCATGCAATTTTCATAGTTGTAAAAATTAATCCCGCCATTGAAGATGAATGATAAAAACGGTAGTGGTAATCCTGTCGGGTGGGTAGGAAAAGCATTCCTGATCTTGGTAATATCAATGTTGACCGGACTTACTGTTGTTCGAGCACAAAGTGTTAGTACCATCTATAGCAGAAGCCCAGAGCAGACAAAATCATTTGATGATATAAGGAGGGCTGCAGCCGTTCAGGTAACCGAAGAGTATATTAAAGCTTTTATAAAAGATAATGATTATCGGATTGGTAAGGAATATAGTATCTATTTCTCACCTGCTATATCAAATCCTCTACTCTATTTTAAGGCGATAACCTCAGCTTCTATAATAATCAATGAGCGTTTTTATGGTCCCATGATCCTATACTATGATACCTACCTTGATGAAGTAGTCTCTCCCGAGTATAACAGAGTAACTCCTTCCGGTGAACTTGGAATGATAAAACTAAACAAGTCATTGATAGAAAAAGTGGTGTTGGAGACTCCCTTAGAGACAATCACCCTCATAAATATGAAATTTCCTGACTCACTCAGCGGGGGTATTCGGAACGGCTTTTATGAGATCAAATATGAAGGGAAAAGTAAGCTGATAGTATCCCACTCATCAAAGAAAGAGATAGCGAACGGTTATGATCATTATATTTATTCCAAGTTATTGTTTGCTTTTGTCGACGGAGAAGTGTTCCAGGTAAAGGGGCCTGGAGTTCTTTTAAGAAACCTTGAGAAGAGAAGAAAAGGGGTAAAGAAAATGCTTAAGCCAATTAGGAATAACTACCTCATGGATGAGGAGGAAAGGGTTGTGGAGATGTTGAAACTATTTGATATGTTGGCATTTGACTAAAATAATTAATTGAAATGAGGCGGTTTCTTTCGATACTTTGTCTGTTAATGATATTCCGGGGAGCGAGTTCTCAGGAAGGAAGGATTGCTGTTAATTTTAAGAACCTGCTCTTTTCTGAAGGAATTGATAGTCTGGAACAATTGATTCCTATAAAGGTATTCTACTCTAAAAAATGGGTCGACTCTCTTATTGTTGATTTTAATGCTGAACGAACATCAGGCGAAGAATTGCTTGAGGATTACATAAAGCAATCGGGACTGAAGTTTTTCATAAAAGATGCGAAGCTTATTGTTACTGGTTCGTATGATGTTAAGACTGATTTCAACCGGGAATATCTTGCGTTTCTAAGGGAAAGAACATTAGTTGCAGATAAGTCAGCAGTACCAGGAACAAAATTATCTTACGGGTGAGGATAACAGTGCTGATGAACTAAAATTATTCAGGATCGGCAATCAGTCAGAAAAAGGTAAAGAAGGTCTAGTGACCTTGTCTGGATATGTCTATGATAATGTCACCGGCGATCCTCTTCCGGGGGCAACCGTATTTATCGACCGGTTGAAGGTTGGTGCAGTTTCAGGGTATGACGGATTGTACCGGTTATCCATACCAAGGGGACAGTATATCATAGAATACAGGGTTGTTGGCATGCATAATGCAAGACGGAATGTGCAGCTTTATTCCTCAGGAAGCCTTGATGTTACGCTGTTCGAGAAGACAAATCAGCTTAACGAGGTAATGATTATAGCCAAGAGATCAACCAATATCCTCAACAAGGGTATGGGAATGACCAAAATAGACGTCAAGAATATGCGGAAGATCCCTCTTGGCCTTGGTGAGGCCGATCTTGTGAAGAGTACTTTGCTTCTTCCTGGAATCCAGACTGCCGGAGAGGCTTCAGCCGGATATAATGTTAGAGGTGGGACAGTCGATCAGAATCTGTTTCTTGTGGATAATGCACCCATTATCAATGCAAACCATTTCTTTGGATTTTTCTCTACCGTCAATACAGATATTGTGGAGGATATTACTCTATACAAAGGGGCTGTTCCTGCCAAATTTGGGGGCAGAATTGCATCTGTTATGGATGTTGGATATAAAAAACCCGGCCACGATAAGATCAAAGTAAGTGGTGGTATTAGTCCGGTAATGGGAAGGGTAGTCCTTGAAACACCTCTGGTCAGGAACAAGTCGGCAATGATCCTTAGCGGAAGGACAACCTATTCAGACTGGATATTAAAGGGGCTTCCTGACAAGAGATTACAACAGAGCACCGCCAGTTTCAGCGATTATCAGGGTATGGTTGATCTTGTTGCAGGCAAGGACGATTACCTGACGTTATCAGGGTATTACAGTAATGATATTTTCAAATACCATACGGAGGCTTCTTTTGACTACTCTAATCTTGCCGGGACGCTTAAATGGAAACACACCTATAACCCCAAATTAGCATCGGTTGTATCACTGGTAGTTAGCCAGTATGATTATGAAATGGGTATTGGACGTGATACACTCTCTAAGGGGAACCTTTTTTATAAACTCGGGCAGAAGATCCTTAAAGGAGAGTTTTCTTTTGTTCCGAATGAAACACATAAGATCGACTTTGGTAATGAATCAACATTATTCCATCTGAATTCAGGTAGCATCGAGCCCGCTACTCAGTGGTCATCGATTGTTCCACGGGATATTGGAACCGAACAGGGTGCCGATGTTTCATTTTACGTTTCTGATGAGATGAAGGTTAATGAACTCCTTAGCTTGACGGCAGGGTTGAGGTTCTCTCTGTTTTCATACTGGGGACCCGGAGATGTTTACACTTATAATCCGGGAGTACCGAAGTCTGAGAGTGAGATATCTGATACAACAACGTATGGACCCGGTAATTATATTGGGACCTATCCATCGTTGGATTACAGAATGTCTGCCCGTTATATTCTGGGTTCTGGAACTTCACTAAAGGCAGGCGTTCACCGAATGACTCAGTTCATTCATATGGTATCAAATACAACCTCTATGTCTCCGACTGATATTTGGGTTTTAAGTGATAATTACATTAAGCCCAGATACAGTGACCAGTTTTCTCTGGGGATTTACAAGACTCTTGAAAACATGAAAATGGAGGTGTCGGTTGAGACTTATTACAAAAGACTTACCAATGTGATCGACTACAAGGGTGGTGCAGAGCTTATAATGAATAATCACCTTGAGACGGATATCCTTACAGGAAAAGGGAAAGCCTATGGGGTGGAATTACTTCTTGAAAAGAATAGCGGAGCACTAACAGGCATGATGAGTTACACATATGCCCGGGTTTTTCACAAAGTAGACGGTGACTCCTATGAAGAGAAGATCAATAATGGAGAATATTTCAGAGCCGATACTGATAAACCCCATGATTTCAAATTCTTCTCCAACTATAAGGTTACCCGAAGACTTAATGTAACAGCTAACTTTACATATAATACAGGTAGACCAATAACTTATCCCATAGGCTTTTATTATCTGCAGAATTCATATCGTATTTTGTATTCTAAAAGGAACGAATACAGACTGCCTGATTTTGTCCGTCTCGACCTGGCTGCTACAATAAACGGTAATCTGAGGTTGAAGAAGGTCAATCACTCCTCATTTACATTTTCAGTTTATAATGTGTTAGGACGTAGAAATCCCTACTCAATATATTTCAGAACCGAAGATGGGAAAGTAGAGGGTTATAAGATGTCTATTTTTGGACAACCTATATTTACTGTTTCATACAATTTCAGAATATTTGGCAATGCACTTGGTGATTTCTAAGCTAATGAATACAATCAATAATCTGATAAGGGAGGTCTCATCACTTAGGCTAATAGGGGCTATTACTATTTCATTGCTAATAGTAAATTCTTGTATTGATCCCTTTGAGCCTGAGATTAAGGACTATGAAAGTTATCTTGTTGTGGATGGACAGATAACAGACGAGAACAAGGCATATGAGGTTTTTCTATCGAGGACAAGTGACGGACAGGGAAACTGGAGTTATAATGAATCGGGTGCTATTGTAACAATTTCATCCGATGCCGGCGAAAATATAGTTTTGACTGAATTTATGACGGGAAGATATCGGACGACCGGAAGCGATATCCGAGGAACCATAGGCCGGAGTTATTCTTTAAACATTAGAACAAGGGATGGGAAAGTGTATGGTTCAGAGCCTGTTATGCTTGAGCCGGTTCCAGACATTGATTCAATAAGTTATGTTGTAGATGAGCAATTCAATAATGAAGGATCGTCGAAGGACAAAGGGATCCAGCTATCGGTTGAGTTTAAGAACAGTACCAGCGGAACACAATACCTGAGATGGGAGTATGAAGAGGATTGGAAATTCAGAGTATCCTATGCTGTCAGATATAAATATGTTAGTGGTGGCACAGCAATTCCCGTAGACATTGTTAATCAATACTGCTGGAAGCATGATATTTCAAGGGATATACTTCTCCAGTCGGCTCAGGGTGATCAGCCCAATAAAAGAGTAAGTTCGCCGCTAATGTTTATACCTTCAGCACTTTCTGACCGTTTGACTGTCAGGTACAGTATTAAAGTAAGACAATATTCTTTGTCACGAAGTGAATACGAGTTCTGGAGCAATCTGAGGCAGGTATCTGAGGCAGGCGGAGATGTTTTCGATAAACAACCTTTTTCCGTTTCGGGAAATATAAGGAATCTATCAGATCCTGCTGAACCAGTTCTGGGCTATTTCCAGGTTTCAGCAGTAAAAGAGAAGCGTCAATACCTTTCCGGAATGGATATTTTTGATCTTCGTTTACCAGCATACAATCCTAAATGTGAATACATCATTGCGGCACGTGCAGATTATGAACCACCGAGGCCCACCCTCGACCAGATCTACAGCTGGTATACATCTGCCGGGTATGTTATGGTTGATTTCTGGGAAGAGGAGACAGGTAACAAACTTATTTTTTCAAAGCCCGTTTGTTCCGATTGTACTCTCACCGGAAATCCAGTAAAACCACTTTTCTGGATTGATTAGCTGTAATGAAAAAGATTGAATAATGGTTAATAAATCCGATATATTCCAAAAATTGATTATAGCAGCATTTCTGCTTATTGGATCAACTGCACTTTATGCTCAGGAATCTGAGACTTCTCCCTTGCCTGTAGTAGAAAGGCTTGTTATACTCTCAGACAGAGATATATATGTGGCCGGAGAGACTCTCTTATACTCTGTGGTACAGGTAAGGACTCTCCCAATGTTGACAGGTGCAAAGCGTACAGTTGGCTATGTTGAATTGCTGCGAAAAGGAAATGAGCCTGTGTCAAGGGAGATTGTTAAAATAGAAAACAGAACGACCCCATTATCAATCCTGATTCCTGACACTCTAAGCAGTGGCAATTATCTTTTAAGGGTTTATACCTCCCATATGAAGAATCAGCATCCTGACACATACGGGTACCGAAATATTTTTGTCGTAAATCCTAAAAATGCTCCAAACAAATCATCATTTAGTAAATCAGGGTTTAATGTTGCTGATAGCAATAAGGTTGATATTGATTTGATAGAAAAGGACACTCTTGCTGAATCTTTAGCAATACCTGAACTTTTCATAATGGAGTCGGGGGATGATCTAATTGCAAAACTGGTTTTCGAAGGGAGTGATATTTCCAGGAGCAGTTTTTTCCTTACTGTTTCATCAGACGGCTTGTCATTGCCTTCTGATCGACTTGTACAAGGGTTTGTCGATTCAGTGATCTACAAAAGGCTCAACCAAAACAGTGGAGGATTACTTTTCGTGCTGACAGATAACAGAGGAGATACACTCAGGATGGTTCCATATGCAGCTGGCAGCAGCAATAATATTTCAATTAAGATTGACCTGGATACCAATACACTGAAAAACAGAGCATCGATTAATTCAACAATTGAGATAAAGGATGGTAAGGGTAATCCTTTGGGTGGAGAATTATCGGTATCTGTAGTTAAAGATGTCCTGTTAGTTAATGCAGATCAGACAAGTGAATCCTTTCACTCCGGAATCAACGATCCTTCTCTTTTTTCCGATATATTAAGTTCGGAGGGTGGGTTATCATCTCTTCTTTCTGCAAACATCCCATTAGACAATAACAGAAGTATATCGAACTATTTTCTTCCAGAGATCGAAGGGCATATTATTAGTGGCAGAATTTTACAAGGTGAGACTTTTCAGCCCCTTGCTGATGTCCCGGTTATGTTATCCATCAGGGGTAAAACAGCAAAGTGTTATTTTTCGGTTTCAAACAAAGAGGGTGGATTTAATTTCATCGTTAGTGAGTATGGAACCAGAGAGGTCGTTATAATGCCTGTGGATTCGCGGATTACAAACTATTATGTTGAATTGTCAGACCCTTTTACTGATCGTTTTTCAAAATGGGATGCCGGACAGATCTATATAGATTCAACGAGATTAGACGAGATGAACAGTGCCATTATAGCTGCTCAAGTAACAAAGATCTATGGTCATGACCACCTTCAGGAAGATAGGGTTAATGATAATTCAACCGGACTAAGTTTCTACGGAGAACCGGAGGAGCTTATAAGACCATCAGATTATATTGATCTTGTTTCCGTTCAGGAGGTAATAAAGGAGATCATTCCATCAATGTTCGTTGTTAAAGATGAGGGAAAGGCCAATTTCAGAATGTATAACAAATATAAAGGATATCCGATCCATTCAAATCCCTTGATCCTTGTCGACGGTATTCCACTACGGGAAATAAGTGAACTTTTGACCCTGGAACCCAAAATTATTGACCGTATAGAGGTTTCGAGTGTAACATATTATAATGGTTCTGTTTCAATAAATGGGATTGGCAGTTTTTTCTCAAATGACGGGAAACTTACAATAGATGAGTCTAAAGGACCTGCATTCAGGCGCCTTTATTCATTTTATGAGCCGGAGGTAAAATACACACCGCCCACTTATACTACTGATGAATCATTCAGAGATAATGAGCCAGATTTCAGAAACACACTCTACTGGAATCCTTCTGTTGAGATAGAAAAGGGAGGCCGGGCTGCTATAAATTTCTATACAGGCGACGATCCGGGTGTCTACTCCATAGTGGTCCAGTTCGTAACAGATGGTGGCGCAGTAAAAAGAGAGGTTTTCCGGTTCAGTGTTGGAGGAGACAAAATCACGGAGTAGAATAACCGGTAGCAAAACTGCGCTCTGTGAAGGGCGGAGCTGCAAATAGAATTCGTTTAAGCCTTACTATATTATTTGTCAAATTTCCCCGCCTTTTCAAGGAGGGGTGCCACGCCTTGCGCGTGGCGGGGTGGTTGGAGATACTGCTGATCAAAGTCTTCGTAATTGCGCTTTCGCCGCTTCCCCACAGGGATTGATGCTTCGCTGCGCTTTCGCCTCGTTCCCCAAAAACAGGGATTGATGCTTCACTGTCGCTTTCGCCATCGTTCCCCAAAAAACAGGGATTGATGCTTCGCAATTTCCCCGCCTTTCCAAGGAGGGGTGCCACGCCTTGCGCGTGGCGGGGTGGTTGGCTTACGCTGATCAAAAACAGGGATTGATGCTTCGCTGCGCTTTCGCCACAAGTGGCTACGCTTCGCTCAGCATCGTTCCCCCAATCAGAGCTGCAAATAGAAGCAAAATACAATCAATTTCCCCGCCTTTTCAAGGAGGGGTGCCACGCCTTGCGCGTGGCGGGGTGGTTGGATTCCTGCTGATCAAAAACTAGGGATTGATGCTTCGCTGCGCTTTCGCCACAAGTGGCTACGCTTCGCTCAGCATCGTTCCCGCTCTATCAGAGCTGCAAATAGAAGCCTAAATTGCTGTCGCAATTTACAGTCCAACGCTCACTGAAAAAGCAAAAGCGAGCTTTTGTTTTTCAGCTCGCTTTTGTCCTGATTTTTAGGCTTCTATTTGCTCGTGAACCTGGAGGGATTCGAACCCCCAACCTCCTGATCCGTAGTCAGGTGCACTATCCAATTATGCTACAGGTCCGTTACGGGTGGCAAATATAGCATTTTTTTTATTTGAGTTAATAGATTAATTTTAAAATGAATTGCCTTTCCTTGTGGCACTTTTCTAATAAGTTGATAAATAGATTAATAATAATAATATGAAAAAGGTAACCGGCATTTTGTTGAAGCTTTTTGCTGCTCTCATTGCATTGGTAGTAGTTGCAGCGATTCTTATACCCATAATTTTTAAAGGGAAAATAAGAGAAGAGGTGGAAAAGGCAATATCTGAAAACCTGATGGCTGAAGTGAGGTTCCAGGATTACCACGTAGGACTGTTCCGTCATTTTCCTCACCTCTCATTCTCCCTCGATGAGCTCTCGGTGGTGGGTGTTGACAACTTCAAGGGCGATACCCTTGCCGCAATGAACTCCTTCGCACTTGTATTTGACCTGTCGAGCCTATTCTCCGACAAAGGTTATGAGATACGATCGATCGATATCAAAAACCCTGTAATAAATGCCATCATACTTAAAGATGGCAGCGTGAACTGGGATATCATGAAGACTGATACAACAGAAACTGTATCGTCGTCAGAAAGCGAGGAATCATCCTTCCTGCTGAAGCTAAGAGAGGTAAGAGCTACAGGTGCCAAGATCGCGTATATTGATTATGAGGGAGATATGTCTGCATATCTTGAAAATACCAATATCACCCTGAGTGGTGATATGACAATGTCGGAAACGGACCTCCTGATCAAATTTGATGTGGGATCGCTCACATTTATTATGGAGGATCTGAAATACCTTAACTCAGTAGAGGGTGACGGATCATTAAAACTGCTGGCAAACCTCGATACATGGATCTTTACAATAAGTGATAACAATATCAGACTTAACGACCTTAATTTCAGTCTTGCCGGGACTGTTGAGATGCCGGAAGATGATATAACTACTGATCTTACCTTCGAAACAGGAGAGGCTTCGTTCAAGTCGCTCCTCTCACTTGTGCCTTCCGTTTATATGGAGGGTTATGAGGCACTCGATGCTGCAGGTTTTCTTAAGATGAAGGGTAGTGTAGTTGGTGTTTACAGCGATGAAACAATGCCAAACGTTACCGCACAATTCAACGTTGACAAAGGAAAGATAAAATACCCCGACCTGCCCGGCAGCATAGACAATGTTATTGCAGAAGGATCGTTCTTTTATGACGGAACGAATATGGATGGAACAACACTCGATCTAAAGAGATTCCATTTTGAGATGGCAGGCAACAGTTTTGATATGAGTCTGGCCCTGAAGACACCTGTCTCAGATCCTGATTTTATTTTTTCAGCAAATGGTAAGGTAGATTTCGGAGCCTTGTCGAAGGCAATTCCTATGGAAGGAATGACCCTTTCCGGTATGCTTGATGCGGCAGTTAGTTTTGAAGGCAAGTATTCGCAGATAGAGAAGGAGCAATATGAAGTCCTTAAAGCCATGGGGAAGATGGAACTTACCGCTTTCTCTGTGGTTATGGAAGATATGCCCTCGCTGAAGATCAGCAAGGCGATACTTAATTTTTCTCCCCGGTACTCTTCCCTGGAGAAGATGGATATGATGGTTGGCCAGAACAGCGACATTTCATTCTCGGGTGCGATGGAGAATTATATAGGTTTCTTTCTCAAAGACGATATTCTGAAGGGATCTTTCGCTATGAATTCCAAGATGATCGATGTTGGTGAGATAATGGCAGCAATGCCTTCTGACTCACTTGCCGTTGAGAACGATACTGTCGCTTTAACGCTGGTAAGGATACCGTCAAATATCAATTTCAAATTCGGTGCCTCTATAGACAAACTTCTATGGGATGAGATAAAGGCCGACCAGATAAAGGGTACGATGCTTGTTAATGAAGGAGTTCTGACAATAAGCGATGCCGGTATGTCAATGCTGGGTGGCAGAATAGGAATGGATGCCACATATGATACCCGCGACTCTCTTAAACCAATGGTTAAGGCATTGCTTAAAGCCTCCGACATTGATATTAAATCATCATTCGAGACGTTTAATACGGTCAAGAAACTTGCTCCGGCAGCCAAAGGGCTGGAAGGAGATGTCTCAGTAGAGTTTAGCTATGAGAGTCTCCTGGGGGATGACTTCATGCCGGTAATTAAAACAATTAACGGTAAAGGGAAGCTGAACTCTTCAAGTGTGCAGGTGGTAGAATCGCAGGTATTCGATAAGATGAAAAGCACACTTAAGCTCAGTGATAAATACACCGATACTTTTGAAGATATTGAGGTAAGCTTTACAATTAAAGATGGCCGTATTTATGTGAAACCGTTCAATACTAAGCTGGGTAAGATAAAATTCAATATCGGCGGTGATCAGGGACTGGATAAGAGTATCAACTATCTTGGTGAAGACGGAGATTCCACGATCGGAATTTGGTGAGCAGGTTAATAATCTTATTGCCGGGATGTCTGCTCAGGCAGCTTTGCTGGGAGTAAAATATACACCATCGGATATCCTGAAGATTAATGTTGGCATCACAGGCACAACAGACAAACCTGTAGTGTCTCCTGTATTTGGCGATGGAGGATCGGGCGGAGTTGTTGCCGGCATCAAGGAACAGGCCAAAGAGACTGTCACAGAAAAAGTAGAAGCTGTAGTTGATGATGCTAAAGCGAAGGCAAGGGCAGAAGCTGAAGAGCAGGCTGCAAAACTTGTCAAGGAAGCAGAGGAGAGAGGTCAGCAGCTACGTGATGAAGCGGCTAAGGCAGCAGAAAAACTAAGGAGTGAGGCTGATCTGCAGGCGACAAAACTGGTGAAAGAGGCTGAGCCTAAGGGAGCTCTTGCCAAAGCTGCTGCACAGAAAGCTGCCGATGGGATCAGGAAAGAGGCTGAACGCAAGGCAGTTGCCCTGGAAAAAGAGGCGGATGAAAAGGCAATAAAGATGGTCGAGGAGGCTAAAAAGAGGGGTGACGAGATTGTGAGCAAAATTAATGATTAGACTTTGTCGTAGTCTCAGACTACGACAAAACGTGTGCATATAATATGTTAATCATTCCGATTTAAGCGTCACGCTTTATTTCCAAATATAGGTGCCAACAGCGCCTGCATCTAAAGTTGATTCGGCATATTTGCCTTTGATGACAATGTTGAATTTCTTCTGGGCCGAGGAATTATTGAGTACTATCAGGACCTTCTGTCCGTCGGCTGTTTTAAAGGCCACATTAGGAAGGTTTGCGGGCATATTGGTACCTATGCGTTTTGATCCGGGGCGAACAAATTTGGCCGCATGGGCGAGAATGTAATATGCAGGGTTTCTGGTAACTGTATTACCCGCTATGGTTATCGTACCGAGGCATGTAGTGCATCCTCCTAAGGTATGCGGGTCGTAGGAAGGGTCTGATGCGAGATTCCACTCGAGTACATTTCTGCTCCAGTTCCTGGTAGCTCCTATGATCAGGTTTTCGGTGTGCCATTTAAGGTCTTCCGCAATATTGCCCGGACCGCCAACCCATTGCTCAGTAAAATAGACATTTTTGGATGGGTGGGCATTATGAACTGTTGATAGTGCCTCAATAGTTCCTCCATAAAGGTGAAATGCTGAGCCATCAACATATTTGGCAGCATCGCGATCGGAGAGTATTGATAACGGATACTCCGGAACATCGCAGTTATGGTCCCAGATGATGATCTTTGTCTTAATTCCGGCAGACGCAAAAGCCGGACCCAGATTGTTCTTTATAAACAGTGCCTGATCGGCAGCTGTCATATACATGCTTGGATTATTACCGGGATGAAGAGGCTCGTTCTGTATTGTGATGGCATCTATTGTTATGCCGAGGGCAGCCATACCCTCTATATATTTCACGAAATATTTTGCATATGCCGGATAGAACTCTTTTTTAAGGCTTCCACCTACGGATGATCCGTTATCTTTCATCCAAACAGGGGCAGACCATGGCGATCCCATAATTTTTATCGAAGGATTGATCTTAAGTATCTCTTTCAGAACAGGTATAAGATCCTTTTGTTCCGGCTCCAGGCTGAATTTCAGCATCTCAGGATCGGTCTCCCCCGGTGCCAGATCGTTATAGGAGAATACCCTGTCGCTAAGGTCGGAGGCTCCGATGGAGATACGCAGGTAGCTTATCCCAATGCCATTCTCTCCGGTTCCGAACAACTCCTCCAGAATTTCAGCTCTGGATGACGCACTCATTTTGTTAAGCAACAATGCACTGCCTCCTGTAAGGCAGTTGCCAAAACCATCTATCTCCTGAAATATTGATGTTGTATCAACAATAATGTGATCACCGGAGGTCTGTACGCCTGAAAAGTCGATCCTTACAGATTGTCTTTTGAACAGGATGCTCCTTGCAGGATTAGAGAGCCAAAACTGTATATCGCTGTTAACTATTCCCGGAGGTGACGGGGGATCGGGGGTAAAATTCGTTTTATCATTCTTTACACACCCAAGGAGGATGATAGCAAAAGTGAAGAGAATAAATCTTGATATCATTTTATTGTACATTGGGTAGTTAAAAGCTTTTATAAGGGGCATGACCGGTCGCAATGGCACTATTGGTAAACCCTTACGTAATCAATAACCATCGAGCGTGGGAAGATGGTATCGTCAATACCCTGTGCACCGCCCCAGTTGCCTCCTACTGCTACGTTAAGCAACAGGTGGAATCGCCTGTTGAATGGCCATGCTTTATAGCCTGTTCCTTCATTGAGAAAAGTAAAGTAGTGCTTATCGTCCACATAAACCCTGTATTCATTTGAATCCCATTCCAGGGCGTAAACATGAAATGCTGTGTAACAATCTGTGATATTTATAGTTCCGCTTTTCTGTGTACCAATAGAGTGGTTGTACGATTCGGTGTGTGCGGAAGCTACAATAACAAATGGGTTATACCCGACATTCTCCATGATGTCGATCTCCCCGCTTGCGGGCCATCCACCGTAAACCCAGTCGGTAGGCAGCATCCATATCGCGGGCCACATACCTCTTCCATCGGGTAGCTTTGCTTTCACCTCTATTCTGCCGTATAGCCAGTCTCCTTTTTGCCGGGTTACCAGTCTTGCAGAAGTATATAGTTTACCTTCAAAATCTTCTTTGTGTGCCGTAATTGTAAGATATCCGTTCTTTACCTCTGCATTTTTCAGACGCGCACTTGTATACCACTGGGATTCATTGTTTCCCCATCCGCTGGAATTGCCATCTGTGTCATAACTCCATTTTGCAGGATCGGGGAGGCCTGTATAATCAAATTCATCACTCCATACGAGGCCTTTATTTCCGGTATTTGGATTGTCAGGAGGAGGACTTCCGCCCTTCTCCTTGACACAACCCAAATTCACCGTAGTAAAAAAGCAAATAAAACCAACTAAAATTATATTACTTCTCTTCATTCTTTATTATACGGTATAAGGAGCGATCACCAGTAATGATCATTTATGAATACTCCTTTAACTTGTTAAACTATTCTAATTAAAAAAAGATCACCGTACACTCATGGTATACGGTGATCTGATAAAAATTACTTCTTCATTATACCCTCAACATGAGGTCCTGAAAGGTCGTCGAAATAGAACTCGTGGGTGTCTGATCCGTTTCCGGGATTAAACATTATCCGCACTATGTTGTAGAAATCGTTGTTATAGTACGGGTCAGCCACAACGTCGTATGAGACAGGATCGGGCCACCATTTCCAACCTTCCGCACCAGGTTGTACATCGGCACCTGAGAAGTTGTATTCGGCAACCTCCCATTTGTTTGTAGCCTGGATGGTGTATGTCAGTTCAGTACCGGTCTGCCATGCATCTCCGCCCTTATCTGTATTTTCCAGTTTGAGAAGGACAACATCACCTGCTTTTCCATACACCAGAATCTTGAAGGTATGCTGTTGCCTCAGATCAAATCTGTATCCAGGAGAAAGCTGCATATTAGCATTTGCCCATTGCTGGTTTGTCTT
The DNA here is from genome assembly GCA_963698535.1 of uncultured Bacteroidales bacterium. Taxonomy (GTDB): domain Bacteria; phylum Bacteroidota; class Bacteroidia; order Bacteroidales; family VadinHA17; genus CAVORD01. The sequence continues at coordinate 434,636 of CAVORD010000001.1, forward strand.
TGTGTAGAATGCAACTTTGGTTGATCTGTTGGGGATAACCTTTGATGGGTTATCGACAATTGAAACACCGCAATCCTGACCGTTGACGGGGAATACCTGCACCTCGCTGAAGTCATTGTAAATGATCATCATATCGAGCAGGAACGGGACATACGCTGAGTTATTGTTGGCAAGGGTGATACCGGCTGTACCTGTAAGAGTACCTATACTGGTATTAAGACTTGCTGTAACAGTGTAAATTCCCTTGCGCATGAAGACATGGTTTACAACTTCGTCTTTCCCACCAACCACAGTTGCACTGCCATCACCGAAATCCCATGTGATATTGGTTACACTTTGTCCTGCAGGTATTGAGTAACCGGTAACAGAGCATGCAACATTGTTATCGGCACCTTCGGTGGCGTTTACAGTATAGGTGATCTTAGGTCTTACAAAGCCTTTTGGAACAAGCTGGAAGTGCCAGTTGGTCCAGTCTTCATAGCTGCTCAGGCATGTTAGTTCGAGGAGATTTTCCTCAACTTTAACGATTTTGTACTCATTATTTTTAGCACCTACATCGAAGTTAGGGAAGATAGGTTTTGCACCACTCATAGTGAGGTAATAACCGTCGCTTTTCTGTGTTATAGACCATGTACCAGAGACAGGGGTTACATAATCGACATCATAGTCATCCTTGTTTAAGAGTTGGATTAAGATAGATGGATGCGAGAGCGGGATCGTCCTTTCTGTAACCCTTGACATAGCTTTTCCCTTTATTGTCGTAGGTAACAACAAACTGGTCGATTTTGAATGTTATTTCATCATCGTAGGCACCGGTACCACTCTTAACAAAGGGTGCTGCCGACCACCATTCCAGACCGTTTCCTCCAACGGGACCAACACCAAGGTGACCCTGTGATTCTGCATCAATGACCCATGTCTTTCCGTTTATAGCAGCAGAACCGCCTGACAGATTAACGTATACAGGGTCAGTAAAGATTGTGAAGTCTGTTTGTGTCTGAACGTGGTTCTGTGTCATAGAACCTGTTCCTCCGCGTGTCACAAGAGTCAGGGTTACAGGGTAAGTACCTTCAATCTGGTATTTAACTGTCTGACTTTCACCACTCCCTTTGTTTCCGTTGCCGAAATCCCATGTGGCAATGCCAGTAACAGAGGATGTATTGGTGATTACCCAGGTAAAAGCATCGGCTCCCGGGGTAATAGTGAAGCTAACATCATCAGCACTTGGAGGGAGACCGATATCGGGCTTGTCCAGAAGCTGTGGTTCGCAGGAGATCATCACAAGAAGAATTGCAAAGATTCCTGCCAGTTTCAAAATAGTATTATTCTTTTTCATCATTTTTAGTTTTTCCAGTGGTTATTTATAAGCAGGAACAAACTGTTTCAGCACACCTGAATTGGTATTTCTGATCTCACTTGCAGGAATAGGGAACATACCCCAGCTGTTTGCCTTAAATGTTCTGCCTGCAAAATCGCCGGCATTAGGTATAGCAGGGAGGAAGGACAAAGCTGGAATTGATATTTGCTTCAGCATAAGTAAGACCTCTTCTGAGAAGATCCCATTTCCTTGAACCCTCACCTGCCAGCTCCACTCTTCTTTCGTGGTATATGTCGTCCAGGGTAATAGTCCCCAGTGCGGCACCAATACCCAGAGCACGTGTTCTTACCTGATTAAGGTAACCTGTAGCTTTTGGTGCATTGTCAGGCAACCAGACTTCAGCAGCCATGAGGAGAACATCGGCGTAGCGAATATCCATAAAGTTCCTTGGGAAGTTATGAGAAGGGTCACCACCCGAGCCGATATAATTGGCATTAGCCATATATTTCTGGTTAAAGAATCCTGTATTCATAAATGCCTTAGTATAGCTTGTAAGCTTTGTATCGGCATCATAAATAGCTGCATTTTTCCTTGGGTCTCCGGCTTCAAATTCTGCTGCAAGATCCCATGTTGGCTGAGAGAATGACCATCCCGGGAATACGTTAGGATCGCCTACAGGGTTACGTACACTCATCCATACTGATGAGAAGTTACCGTTTATATTCCAGCCACCCCAGTCGCCTGATTTAGCCTTGTCTGAATACTGCATCTCAAGGATAGACTCGCTGTTATTCTGGTTATCCCATGAGAAAAGGTCCGTGTAGCTGGAAACAAGTACGTATCTGGCTCCGGTAACAATTGCATCAAGTGCATTCTGTACATAGATCTTGTCGATAACGGTTGTACCATCGCCCCATTGCTGAGCTGTAAGGCCGAGTTCAGGTATTGCACTCATACCGGTATGATAGAGGTATATACGTGCAATAAGAGCCTGAGCTGCTGCCTTTGATATTCTACCCTTTTCAGATGAAGTAATGTCAGCAGGAAGAACCTCAACTGCATCCAGCAGATCGCTGGCAATGAGAGTAAATATTTCGTTAGGAGTACTCTGTGGGATACTCTTGTAGTCTTCCACATTTGGCAGTACTGAGGTAATCTTAGGTACCCAGCCGTAATGTCTTACGAGGTCCCAGTAGAAATAAGCCCTTAAGAACTTGGCTTCGCCCTCATAGCGTTCTTTAAGTCCTTGGGTTGTCCATGTTACACCTTCCTGTTTCTGCAGATAAAGGTTCGCCCTGTATATACCGCTGTAGCAGCGATTCCAGAGGTCGCGTGCAGCACCGTTTTCAGCGGTCATTGCAAATGATTCCATCTCCTGGAACTGGCTCATATCGGAGGCATCAGATCCACCGCAGAAAGCATCATCGGAGTAGATATCGGCCATCACCGGCACAAACTGCCAGTTTTGCACTGAATAGGCATCGTAAACAGCCGTCAGAGCGAGGAATGCCTGCCCCTCGGTCTTGTAGTAGTTGGCTTCTGCCTGACCCGTTTTAGGCTCGAGCTCGAGGAACTCCTGTGAGCAGGAGAACGTAGCGAGAGCGATCGCTAACAGGCTGACAGTTTTGAATATTCTTTTTTTCATGATTCTGATTTTACAAATTAAAAGGTAACATTGATACCGGTCATAAATGTCCTGGCCTGTGGGTAGATACCATGATCAACCCCGTTACTGAAGACACCGCCACCAATTTCAGGGTCGAACCCCGGATAGCTGGTGAATGTCATAAGGTTTTCCGCCGAAACGTAAATCCTTAGAGAGCTTATCTTCACAAAGTCAGTTACGTTTTTAGGAAGAGTATAACCAAGTGTAATGTTTCTTATCCTTGCAAAACTTCCCTCATAAATGAAGAAGTCACTTGGTGTTTTCATGTTTAGGTTGCTGTCTGTAAATGTAACCCTTGGAAATGTGTTAGATGTTCCTTCGCCTGTCCAGCGGTTAAGCCAGTCGGCACGGTAGTTGGTACCGTTCATATCGTACCTCCTTGTGGCATCATAAACATCCTGTCCGAGAGCAGCATAAAGGAACATGTTGAAATCGAATCCTTTATACTCTGCATTAAGGTTAACACCACCTGTGAAATCGGGATATGGATTACCTATAACAACTCTGTCGCCATTGGCGTCGATAGATCCGTTTCCGTCGGAATCGATAAACTTGATATCGCCCGGTTTGGCATTAGGCTGGATCTTGCCACCACTTGAGTTAGTGTAAGCATCTATCTGAGCCTGATTCTGGAATATACCGTCTGTTTTCAAACCGTAGAAAACTCCCATTGGGGTTCCGATAGCAGCATAAAGAATACCGCCCTGTCCAAAACCACCATCACCGCCCTGAAGCCTCTGTTCTGCATTTCTTATGTCGAGAACTTCATTCTTGTTAAATGCTCCGTTGATAGAGGCACCTATATACAGGTCACCTATCTGCCTTCTGTATGAAACCTCAGCTTCAAAACCGGAGTTCTTGACAGATCCTCCGTTAATGATAGGAGCAGAGTTACCTACGAGAAGAGGCACTGGTGCCGTAACGAGCCAGTCTTTGGTTGTCTTTATATAATAATCCAGAGTAACAGTAAGTGAATTATTCAGGGTTGCAAAGTCGATACCGAAGTTTGTCTGTTCCGATGTCTCCCACTTAAGTGATGGGTTTGCAATTCTCAATGGCTGAGTACCGTTGTATTGTGTTTTGCTGTCGCCAAAGTAGTAGATGTTCTGGTTACCGATAACCGAAGTATATCCGAAGTCACCGATGTTTTCGCTACCGTTCTGTCCCCAGCTTGCTCTTATCTTAAGAGAGTTGATGATATCGCTGGTACTGCTCATGAAATCTTCGCGGGATATAACCCAGCCTACAGATGCCGATGGGAAAACACCATACTTGTTTTCAGATCCGAAGCGTGATGAACCGTCGCGGCGGATAGTCGCCTGGAACATATAACGGTCGAGGAAATCGTAGTTCACCCTACCGAAAAGAGAGGCAACAGTGTGTTCTGAATAACCTCCTCCGGCGTTGGCGCTTTCAGGATCAGTGGCATTGTCGAGGTATGAATGGCTGAAATCGTCAAAAATGAGATCGGCCTTGTTTCCCCAAAGATTTTCATACATATCCTTGTAGGCAGTTGTACCGGCAAGTAGTGTGAAGTTGTGAGAGTTTATAGATTTCGTGTAAGTAAGTACATTCTCAAAGTTCCACCTTGAGTAGATATCCATACTCTTCGATGCTCTGTCGACGATTGTAAAGTGGAGGGCATCGAGGTAGTAGAGAGGTGTGTAGCCGTCGTTCATTACCATTGCCCATTCGCCACCGAATGAGGTTCTGAACTTAAGACCTTTCAGAAGGTCAGTAACTTCACCCATGTCAAACTCTGCATATGTATTGGCCAGAAGCTTGTTGGTCCTGGTTTTGGAGTTATTGTAACTTAGAAGTGCAACAGGGTTTGTGATCTCCTGCAGACCTATAGAATAAGATTCCGGAGTTGCCCATGTACCATCAGAAAACTTAACCGGTACAATTGGAGGCATGTTAAGTGCCTGAGCAAGACTAAGTCCGAAATGGTCGTTTGTGGCAATACCACGGCTTGTAATATTTGCTATGTTAAAGTTTGTTCCGAGAGTAACAAAGCCAAATGTGCCGGTGGTATTTAACCTGTAGGTTATTTTCTCGAAATTTGATTTACCCTTGGCTACAATACCTTCCTGGCTGAAATAGTTAAAGGATGATGAGTATGCCAGTTTAGAGCTTCCACCTGTAAGTGATACAGAGTGATTTGTCTTGGGCGCATTGTAGTTGAACATCTCATCCTGCCAGTCGGTGTCGGCTGTAAAGTTGGCAATGTCGGCAGGTGAAAAACGAGGCGCGAGGCCGCCGTTAATTGCTGCCTCATTTGTTAGCATGATATACTCCTCAGCATTCAGAACCGGTATCTTTTTCCATGGGTTCTGGAAGCCATAGTAACCATCATATGAGACCTGCATTTTTGTATCTGTCTGACCTGATTTAGTTGTGATCAGAATTACGCCATTGGCACCTCTGGCACCGTAAATAGCTGCGGATGCGGCATCTTTAAGTACCTCTATTGATTCAATGTCGTTGGAGTTAAGAATATCAGTTCCGGCGCCACTCATTGGCAGCCCGTCGATAATGTAAAGAGGGTTTGCATCTCCGTTAGTACCGACACCCCTTATCCTCACGTTGATCTGATCACCAGGCTGACCTGAATTGCTTGCGATAACCACACCTGCAGTTTTTCCCTGCAAGGCAGAAGTAACACGCATATCAGTAGCCTTCTTTAATTCATCACCTGAAACCTTTGCAATAGCACCGGTAACAAGGCTCTTTTTCTGAGTACCATAACCTACGACGACGATCTCATCAATTACACCAATTGATGATTGCAGTACAATGTTAAATGTACCGCTCTCGGTCACCGTAACCTCCTGCTTTGTCATTCCAACGAATGAAAATACAAGAGTAGAATTCATGGGGACGTTAATTGTGTAAAATCCTTCGATATTGGTTACAACACCATTGGAAGTACCCTTTTCAATGACACTTACGCCCGGAAGAGGCAGGCCATCGTCGGAAGAAGTTACAACCCCTTTTATCTCCAGATTCTGGGCACTTAGTGCCGCAAAGCTGAAAATAAACAGCAAGGTTAGAATAGCTTGTTTCATAAAATTTAATTAGTAATTAGGTTTATAGAGGTTTGCGAATGATAAATATTTATCATAAAGCTAAGTTAAGTCCTTATTAAGGAATAACGAATTTTTTGTTTACATCAAAAATACATCAGTGATATATAAATATCATGATACTTGTGACTGAGGCATCGCAGTATTATGCATGTATTCAGATTATTAGAATCGTATTACGGAGGTCTGGTATGTTGTAATTGGAGCTGCAGGACTACTACAACCGGCAAGAATGCGATAAATAATGGAGAATTGATTTTTTACTGTTTTTAACAGAAATTAAGAGAATAAACTTACAGCCTGTTTAATACCTCTTTTAGAAAGTATATGAAATATTTGGTATTACGATATGAATCAAGAGAACAGATCAACGGAAATTAAACCACTGACGGATTCTCCGCGGAGAAATAACTATATAATTAATTATGTAATTAACTATGTAGTTAACTATGTATTTAATTCTTCCCGGAATTAGCAATCACATTCCCGATTGCGCCAATGGTGGCATTGATGTCGGCATGATTTATACTTCCCATATGACCCACCCTGAAATATTCAGATTTATGATCGGGATGTAATCCTCCTGCAATTATGATATCGGACTTGGCCATGGCAGCCATAAAATCGGCTCCTTTTACCGATTGAGGGAAATAGGGTGCCGAGAGCGTGTTTGCCGATATATTTTCATTCAGGGGTATCATCTTCAGCCCGAAGTCATTCATTGCATTACGGAACAGCCCTGCCATATGTGCGTGTCTTTTGATTCTTGCGTCCATCCCTTCCTTAAGGATCATTTTAAGACTTACCTCAAGACCGGCAACCAGATTTACTGCAGGAGTGCCAAAATATGATGGTTTTCGTTCCTCGTAAGCTTTCATTACAGGAAGCCAGTTCTGCCAGTCGGAATAGTAGTTTGCCACTGCTGTTTTCCTTGCTGCGAATGCTTCGATAGCCTTTTGAGAGGCCACAAGAAGAGCCAGTCCCGGAGGCACACCAATAGCTTTCTGTGACGCTGTAAGGACAATATCAATTCCCCAATCCTCCTGTTTTATCTCCTCCCCGCCAACGGAGCATACACCGTCGAGAATGCTTAAGGCTCCATACCGGGATGCCAGGTGACCCAGCGGTTCGGCATTGACCCTTACTGCTGTGGATGTATCTACATGAGTGAAGGTAAGGAGTTTGTATCTTTTGCGTTTTAGCTCCGACTCGATCTTATCCTCAGAAACTACATCACCCCAGTCTGCCGATAGCACGGTGACTTCAGCTCCGTATCTTTTAAGAAGTTCTGCATACCTGTCGCCGAAGTACCCTGTAGAGATAACCAGAGCCTTATCGCCAGGTTCTATAAGGTTCGATCCGGCCATATCCATGGCAAGTGTACCTGTTCCTGCCATTATAAAGGGTTGTCCGGATGGAGACTTCCATACCTCACGCATCATCTCTATGGAGCGGCCGAAGCTTTCTATGAACAGTGGTGAGACATGGCTCGTGGTGGGTGAACCGACGGCTCTGAGTACTTCCGGCTCGAACTCTATCGGACCGGGTATCATGAGGAGTTTTCTTCCTTTCATGGTTGATGTTTAGCTATTAATTTTAGTTCTGGTGGTTAGGTAGAGGTCAATAACTTTCTTCCGTTCAGCCTCGGTGATGGGCATGAGTGGCCTTCTTGAAATGCCCCCGTAAAGGCCAATATGATCCATTACGGCTTTTAGTGCAGGTACACCTCCTCCGGCTGTAACCGCAGTGTTGAGTGCTACGATCTTCCCTTGCAGATCAGAGGCCTTTGTGATATTGCCCTCCTTAAAAAGCCTGAAGATATCAAGACAGATATCGGGTGCAATATTAGCCATTGCCAGTATGCCTCCTTTAGCTCCGACGGTTAGTGCAGGCAGAAGAAATCCTGCTGATCCTGCTATTACCGAGAAACCAGCCTTTGCATTTGATACTATCTCGCTAAGTTTGGCAATATTACCTCCGGAGTCCTTCACACCAATAATATTTTGGTGCTCCGATATCTCAAGTATCGTTGCTGCATTCATATCTATGCCGGTATTTCCAGGCATATTATAAATAATTACCGGACATGAAGAGGCATCTGCAATAGTGTGATAGTAGGCTATCAAAGCCTCTTTGGACATCTGATTCTTATAGTAGAAAGGATTTATTACCAGTGCAGCATCGGCGCCGGAGGCGGCTGCCATTTTCGTCAGTGTCACTGCCTCACGGGTTGACTGACCGCCGGTACCTGCGACCATTATTTTGTTTGATGGGATTGCCTCCCTTGCACTTTTGAAGACAATCTCCTTCTCCTTGTCAGATAACATTACAAGCTCTCCGTTTGATCCCAGCAGGAGCACACCGGCAAGGTCGTTTTTCAGTAGGGTGCGGATGTTTTCGCGGATGCGATCGGGAAGCAACTCCTCATCGCTGTCGAATGGAGTAGGAAGGGGAGGGAATATTCCCTTAAGTTCTATCATAGTTTTCGGGTTACACTGAAATTGAAAAAAATAAAAGTATAAAAAAAGGGTGATCCTTACCGGAACACCCTCTCTTTTTAACCTTTTTTAGGATTAGTATTTCTTCTCCTTGATCCTGGCTTTCTTGCCGGTCAGCTCACGGAGGTAGAATATACGTGCTCTGCGCACTTTACCATGCTTGTTAACCTCGATCTTGTCGATAAATGGTGAGGAGACAGGAAAAATCCTCTCAACGCCGATATTACCTGACATTTTTCTTACAGTAAAGGTCTCAACATTACCGCTGCCGCTTCTCTGAAGAACAACACCCCTGTACTGCTGAACACGCTCCTTGTTACCTTCCTTTATCTTATAGTGGACAGTTACGGTGTCACCTGCTTTGAATTTTGGGAACTCATTGGTAACCGCAAACTCCTTTTCTACAACATTCATTAAATTCATTGTCCTCTGTTTTATAATCTTACAATCCTTCTCGAAAATCGGACGCAAACTTACAAATAATTATTTGATTAATTGCAACCTATAGGTTAACAATTTCATTGAAAAATACAATAATTATTTCTTCTCCTTCAGTCTGTCTCCGGTACTGTTTGCGACATTTTTGTACCACTGTTCGCTATAGCCAGGTTGCTTAAGTTTAGGTGTTACATATTTGTAACCTTCAGGGACTTCTGCTTTCTCCTTGACATTACCATCCATGTATTTGACAAACATGAACTTATAGAAGTCTCTCCATTCTGAAGTGGTTTTGTTTCCTGCTGCAGTGGAATAGTTTGTTAAATATTCGACAGCCTTTTTAGGGCTCTTCTTATATAAGTTCAGTGGCGGTCTTATCGACGGCTACGATCTCATTCATAAAGCCTTCTTCGAGAGATTTCTGTTTAGCCTGCAGTTCGTCCTATAACAAGACTTGTTCTGTGGTATGCAAAGTTTGTCAGCTTCGTTAAAGACCCAGAAGGCGGCTGTCTCACTGTATGTCATCATATCGCCGTTTCCTACAGCAAAAGAGGAGGGTGCTTTTGTTATGCTGCAATACATTGGAGTATAGACGGTATAGTAAGTGTCGTCGACACCGAACCAGAGTATTCCACCAACAGGATCGGGCAGCCAGCTGCGGCACTGAGCTACAAATGAGAAGCCGGTTTGCTGTGTTGAAATTGCTCTCTCATTGAAATATGTCTCTTCATCCACTTTCCATGTCATTGGTCTCCATCTTACAGTACTAAGGTATGGTCCGGCACCAATATCTTTAGTCATGTCCATAGGTGTGTTCTGATAATAATCGCGCATCAGACCCATCACATCGCTTAGTGACAGCTTATTGTCGGGCTTAACCCAAAGAGGCATCCTGTTGGTAAGGTTTTCGCCCATGGCGTAGTCGAGATACTTATCCATGCCTGTTGCAACCTTGTTAAATCCTGACCATACCCTTGCTTCACAGAAGCGGGCACCGCCAAAGTCGAGCGGAGCATACACATCACTGAAGCTGAAATCGGCATCGGATCCTTCATACCATCCGAATTTTCTGGCAACGTCCACAACATCCCATGCATAAACTGTCTCAACTTCAGGATCATATATCTTGTTCAGTTCTTTTGATGTAATTGATTTCTTACCATCGGCAAGAGGGAAAGTAGTAATCCTGGCATGGTTTGCATGACCCGATATATAGCCATCAGGAATTCTTCTTGCGACCCAAACGGCACCTTTATCTTCCGGACCTTTGCTTATCATTTCCATTATCCACACTTCGTTCGGATCGGCAATGGAGAAGGATTCGCCGGAGCTGTAATATCCGAAATCATTCATAAGAGTAACGATAGTATAGATAGCTTCTCTTGCGTTTTTAGAGCGCTGAAGTGCTATGTAGATAAGACTGCCATAATCCATTATGGCCTTGGGGTCGTTCAGTTCTTCCCTGCCTCCGTATGTTGTCTCACCAATAGCGACCTGGTGTTCGTTGATGTTACCAACAACATTATAGGTCTGAGCTGCCTGGGGTATCCGGCCCAGAAATTTACCCGTATCCCATTCATAAACATCGAGCATCGCACCTGCCGGCCACTTTTTTGCCGGCCACGAATATAACTCTCCGTATAGAACGTGAGAATCGGCAGAATAACTGATCATTGTTGATCCATCCTTTGATGCACCTTTCGTAATAAGGAAATTGGTGCACGCATCTGCATTATAGCCAAAGCCTGCCATTAATGCCAGTACAACAGTTGTTGCAAATATTCTTTTCATCATATATAATTTTTTTGAGTATTGGATTCCAAATATAGTTATTACTAAGTAAAATACTAATGCTAAATGTGTGACAAGTGACAAGTGCAAGTGACAAGTGACAAGTTGCAGGTCGGAGATCCTGACCGACTGTAAGGAGCGTCAGGGTTGCAGGTTGCAGGTGTATAAGTTTAATAAGTTGAGCCTGGTTGATCCCCTCCTGGGAGGGGAATGGGGTGGGTATTGGATGTTGCGGGTAACAGGTTGATTAGTTGATTAGTTGATTGATAGTTGATTGGTTGAATGGTAATTGATACCTGGTGAATAGGATTCAGTAATCAGTGATGGCAGATATATTTGTGCAGGCGGAATAATTTTTAACCTGTAAGGAATATTGGCTCTCTTTTATTAATTTTAGGGCACATTGACTAATAAATAATATATGAAACCTTCATTAGTAGTACTTGCTGCCGGTATGGGCAGTCGTTATGGCGGACTGAAACAACTTGATCAGGTGGGCCCGTCGGGTGAGACAATAATTGATTATTCAATATATGACGCTATCAGGGCCGGCTTCGGCAAGATCGTTTTTGTTATAAGGAGGGATATTGAGCAACCTTTCAAAGAGGCATTTATCGACAGGCTCAAAGGGAAGATTGAAATAGATTATGTATTTCAGGAGCTGAGTAATCTCCCGAAAGGATTTAAAGTGCCTGAGGGTCGCGAGAAGCCATGGGGCACCAGCCATGCTATACTTGTTACACAGGATAAAATAAAGGAACCTTTCGGGGTGATAAATGCAGATGATTATTACGGGTCGGAATCATTTTCAATACTTAAGGACTTTTTGGTGAATGATAAGGACTCCTCCAACTATTGCATTGTGGGATATAAACTTGATAATACTCTTTCCGACCACGGCCATGTAAACAGGGGTGTTTGCAAGGTGGGTGCCGATGGTAACCTTGCAGGTATTGTTGAGACGAGGAGAATTGAACGTAATGCTGGTATAATAAGTGCTCCCAAAGAGGATGGAGGGCAGATATTGCTTAAACCAGACGATGTTGTTTCAATGAATCTGTGGGGCTTTAAGCCTTCCTGTTATGATATTTTGAACAAGGAGTTCGAGTTGTTCCTCAAGGAGAAGGTAACTGACCCGAAGTCGGAACTGGATATACCAACCTCTGTCGACAAGTATGTTAAAAGCGGAGATATCACTATTAAGGTACTAATGAGTAATGAGCGGTGGTTTGGTGTGACCTACAGGGAGGATAAACCTTTTGTTGTTGAGAACATAAGGGGAATGGTCGACAGGGGTATCTATCCCGAGAAGCTGTTCTGACAAGATCAGATCACCATCTGAATTCGTTTCTGGAATAGGTTTCGTTACCGGCCATATCGGTAACCTTAATTACTATTTTGTGATTGGAATTACGGGTTACTCTGGCAGGATCAAGAGTCCCTGTCACTGACTCCGTTTTGGGATCATAATCAAAAAGAGCCCACTTATCGTCAATCATTACAACATAATCCTTAACACCCGACTGGTTGTCACGGATCTTATAGGTGATCGATTTGCGTTGAGAGAGGTCCATACCCTTTGATGATAAGGTAACATCTGCTACAGAAGGATTTATAGTGTCGACTGCCACAGAGTAAGCACCAAATGATCTGGTTTCGCAGGTAACAAATCCTTCGTTGTTGAGTTTGCTGCTTATATAGGTTAATCGGTTATTCTTTTCTACTTTGACAACGAACAATTTCTTTTCCGTTCCGGGAGGAATTAATTCAGGTTTAATAGCCAGGCTAACAGCTGTATGAAGAGGGATGGTCTCATCGCCAACGACGTGAACCGGAGCGAGAAGCTTTGGAGGCCTGGGGTCTCTCCTGTAATAAAATGAGACAGAGTCATAAAGGGCGTCCGCCGGAATTGAGAGGAATATACCATCGTTCCGGAATCTGTTTAACCTGTCATAGTTTAGTCTTATTTCACCCGATGGTGGTGCCGGGGAATTGGCTGACCTCCCCTCTGACCTGACTACCAGGGGCAGTACTGAAGTGTTGCCATGTGAGTCAGAAGCGGTGAATCGCAGAGAGTGGTCTTCATTGCCATTGAATTCAATGATCCCTCTGTTGACAACGTTTCGGTAAAGCGACAGTTTGTCATTGGGAGCTGTCCATAATTTATGAATATAGACTCCGGAATTAACTCTTTCGCGATAATCGATATGGGCATTGATATACCTTGTCTCACCAAAAGAGAAACTATTGATCTCCATTGCAAAAACATTTGAGGAATCATGATCCATTTCAAGTCGGTATATGCCGCATCTGTTGCCAGAGTTGTTAATTATATCGTAGCACCTTATACCAAACCCGATCTCACCGCTAAGGGTGATGGGACCGTCGCTTTTTACGTAGAAATTTGAATGACTTCCGCTTACAGGAAGTTTAAGTGGTCTGTGTGATCCGTTAATGAGGGCATCAGCTGAGACAGGATAGATTATAAGCTGATCTATCACAGGGCTGATATTATCCTCTACCCCAATGTTGAAAAGGAGGGGATTAACGGGTTTCTCACTATCCGATTTACGAACTTCAAAATGGAGATGCGGGCCCTCTGAGCTGCCACTGTTTCCCGACCAGGCAATCCTCTCACCCTGCTTGAAACGGAACTTATCGCTCTCGGGGTAAATGTGGACTGTGAAACTTTTCCTGGAGTACTGGTAATCCTCTACATATGCCTCAATCTCAGGGATGAACCTGTCGAGGTGTGCATATACGGTAGAATACCCGTTTTCGTGTCTGAGATATAATGTTTTTCCAAATCCACCGGGGGTAATACTTATCCTGTATACATATCCTGTTGCTGCTGCAAGGACCTCAGCTCCGGTACTCCCGTTTGTCTTCATATCGACCCCGCTATGAAAGTGGTCGGCCCGCAGCTCACCAAAGTTGGCACTAAGGGAGGGATTTAACTTGAGTGGATAGATAAATTGTTGAGGATCTTTAAATGGATTATTAGCTGAAAAAGCAAAAAACAGTAAAAAAGTAGCAATAGTTTTAAGGGCCATTACTTTCGGATTTGTAAGTCACAAAACTACATTTAACAACGTATTGAGCAAACTAATTCGTCAATATTTTTGAAATCCGCTTTTTCGGTGTAATTTTGTAGAAAGATCGCAAGGATGAGTGGAAAAAGCGAACTGGCAATTATTGCATTTAAAAGGGGGCGTTGATAAGCTCATCAGCGAGTATAATAATCTTAGCTCAGAGAACGAAGTACTCAGGGCTAAGTGTAATGAATTGACAAAGAATTTAAGTTCAGGAAAGGTCAGGGTTGAAAACCTTGAACGGGAAAACGAAAGAGTAAGATTGTCCGAGGCTTTGGTAGGAGGGAACGGAGATAGAGGAGAAGCAAAGCGCAGGATAAATGATATGGTGCGGGAAATAGACAGATGTATTGCTCTTTTAAATAATATATAAGATGGATGATAAGCTTTCTATCAGGGTTAATGTGGCAGACAGATATTATCCATTGAAGGTGGATAGGTCAGATGAAGAGAAGATCAGGAAAGCAGCCAGCCTGATAAACGAGAAGGTTCTGCAGTATAAGCAACGATATGTTGACAAGGATATTCAGGATTTTCTGGCAATGGCAGCACTGCAATTTGTGATCAAACTCATTGAGGAGGAGGATAAAGTGGTTGATGAAAGTATCCCTGAGGCTCTTAAGGAACTGACAGAGAAGATTGAATCAGTTCTTGAGACCAAAAAGAGCAGCGTTCTTTAAAATAAGTTGAGAAATTGCCCGCATTGTTTCTTCATTCATTTTTGAAACTCAACAGTTAAAACTTTGGAGCCGAACTCGGCTTTAGTAGAACAGGCCTCATCCCGGTTCGCCGGGATCCTGCAACGGGACAGTGGAAGATCGAATTTAGTCGGTAGCTCCAGCCATGTAGATATGGGGTTTTATAAAAGTTGGAGAAACTTTGCGGGTTTTTTATTTATAACATATAGAAGATGGATATATGATAACAGGTGTAATAAGTAGTAACGCCCTGCTAATAATAATAAGTGGTTCTGCATTCATCACTGCCTTTGGATTGTCCTGGGTGGTTTGGCAGAAGGCACTTTCCTCCCGCAGGCGGAGAATAGTATCTGAGGCTGAAGCTGAAGCCGAAGTGCTTAAAAAGGAGAAGATACTACAGGCGAAGGAGAGATTTCTTCAACTTAAAACGGAACATGAAAAGGTAATAAACGAAAAGAACAACAGGATAACACAGGCGGAGAACAGAATAAAACAGAAGGAACAGGCTATAAATCAGAAGCTTGAGGAGCTGCAGAGAAAGAAGAATGAAGCCGATGCCATTCGTGAAAACCTAAGTAATCAACTGGAACTACTTGAAAGAAAACAGGAGGAGTCAGCCAGACTGCATAAGCAGCAGGTTGAGTCAGCTTGAGAAAATTTCAGGTCTTTCTGCCGATGATGCTAAGGCATCAACTTGTAGAGTCCTTGAAAGAGGAGGCCAAGAGTAGCGCCATGTCCTATATCAACGAGATTATGGATGAAGCCAAAATGACCTCCAGCAGGGAGGCCCGACGTATTGTGCTTCAAACAATACAGAGGGTAGCTGCCGAACATGCAATTGAAAACTCTGTTACAGTCTTTCATATTGAATCTGACGAGATGAAAGGGCGGATCATTGGACGGGAAGGTAGAAATATCAGGGCTCTTGAAGCTGCCACAGGTGTGGAGATAGTTGTTGATGATACTCCTGAAGCTATTGTTCTTTCAGCATTCGATCCTGTTCGCAGAGAGATTGCCCGACTGGCACTTGCATCAGCTTGTAACTGATGGAAGGATCCATCCTGCCCGAATTGAAGAGGTTGTTGAGAAGACCAAGAAACAGGTGGAGGAAGAGATGGTTGAGATAGGTAAAAGGACAGCTATCGACCTGGGTATTCATGGACTTCATCCTGAGCTGATACGTCTCATAGGAAAGATGAAATACCGTTCATCCTACGGACAGAACCTGCTTCAGCATTCACGCGAAGTAGCAAATCTTTGTGCAATAATGGCTGCGGAACTGGGACTTAATCCCAAGATAGCAAAAAGAGCAGGTCTGCTTCATGATATTGGTAAGGTGCCTGATGATGAGCCGGAATTGCCACATGCAGTTCTTGGTATGAAACTTGCCGAAAAGTACAAGGAGAAACCCGAAGTGTGTAATGCAATTGGTTCACACCATGACGAAACTGAGATGACAACACTTATCGCACCAATCGTACAGGTATGTGATGCTATTTCCGGTGCAAGACCGGGTGCCCGCAGGGAGGTTGTTGAATCTTACATTAAAAGGCTTGAAAGAGCTTGAATCACTGGCTCTTAACTATCCTGGTGTACTTAAGACTTATGCTATACAGGCAGGCCGTGAATTACGTGTAATTGTTGGTTCAGAGAAGGTAACGGATAAGGAGGCTGAAAGCCTTTCCTACGATATCGCTAAAAAGATACAGGATGAAATGACATATCCGGGTCAGGTGAAGATTACAGTTATCAGGGAGACAAGAGCTGTTAGTTATGCTAAATAACTATTAATTATATGATTATGGCATCACCCTCGTGATGCCATTTTTTTTATAGTATTAAAGCCAACAACTCTTATATTTGTGTAACCAATATCCCGATGAAGAAAATAAAACTCCTTAACATTGTTGGAGCACGACCGCAAATAATTAAGGCTTCAGCCATATCAAGAACTATAAGAAACTCATATTCCGACAGAATAGAGGATATTATCGTTCATACCGGCCAGCATTACGATCAGAACATGTCGGAGGTTTTCTTTGGAGAGATGGAAATTGATGCCCCAGCCTATAATCTGGCTGCCGGGTCATCAAGTCATGCAGTCCAAACAGCAAGAATTCTCGAGGGTTGTGAGGAGGTGATCAATAAGGTAACTCCCGACGGGGTTATTATTTATGGCGATACTAACTCCACACTGGCAGCTGCACTGGCAGCCACAAAAATGCACCTTCCTGTTTTTCACATTGAGGCAGGACTGCGCTCTTTTAACAAGAGCATGCCTGAGGAGATAAACCGGATCGTTGCCGATCATTTGTCGACATTGCTCTTTGCCCCGACAAAAACAGCAATTGAGAACCTTAGGAAGGAGGGTATTATCAGGGCAAACAGACCTCAATACAACTGCGACAATCCCGGGGTATTCCTGTCGGGAGATATAATGTTTGATAATGCATTGTATTTCAGAGATATGGCTGCTGTGAAGAAAAGTGGGGTTTTAAATTCCTTGGGGATAACCCCTGAAGAGTATATTCTGGTAACTATACACAGGGATAATAATACGGATAATTCAGAAAGACTTGATTCAATACTTAATGCAGTAAGAGAAATAGGGAAAGGGGAAAAACATAAGGTCGTGATGCCGTTACATCCCAGGACATTAAAGATTCTCAAATCCGATCACAGGGAACTTCTGGCGCAATTGAAAAGCGACAGGGGTATACTGATTATTGAGCCTGTTTCATATCTGGAGATGATTATGCTTGAATCCAATGCATCCCTTA
The DNA here is from genome assembly GCA_963698535.1 of uncultured Bacteroidales bacterium. Lineage (GTDB taxonomy): Bacteria > Bacteroidota > Bacteroidia > Bacteroidales > VadinHA17 > CAVORD01. Next base: position 452,003 of record CAVORD010000001.1, read on the forward strand.
TTGTTACAGATTCAGGAGGTGTTCAGAAGGAGTCACATTTCTTCTCAAAGCCCTGCATTGTCCTGAGAAAAGAGACTGAATGGGTTGAATTGGTAGAGAATGGTACGGCAATACTTGCAGATGCTGACAGGGATGCAATTATTGAGGCGTTTAAGACACTGTCTGAAAAGAGAAGAACATTAGCTTACCCATCTTTTTATGGTAAGGGTGATGCTGCATCAGGAATAATGAAAGAGATTGTTGCTATATTTTAAAAATAAATATGGAGAATAAAAGGATTTTGGTTACCGGTGGGGCAGGCTTTATAGGGTCGAATCTGGTTGAGGCTTTTTTAAAGTCTGATAATCATGTTACATGCCTTGATAACCTGTCAACCGGAAAAATTAAAAATATTGAACCTTTTCTGAAAAATCCAAAGTTTCATTTTATTGAGGGTGATATACGCGATCTGGAAGTATGCCGTATGGCTGTAAAGGGAATAGAGTTTGTTTTTCATCAGGCTGCACTTGGATCGGTACCAAGATCAATTGTTGACCCCGTAAGCACTGTTGATGTGAATGTTGGCGGATTTGTCAAGATGTTAACAGCTGCAAAGGATGAAGGTGTTAAGCGGTTTATCTATGCTGCCAGTTCGTCTACTTATGGCGATGAACCAAATCTGCCAAAAGTTGAACACAGAATAGGGAAGCCCCTTTCCACCTATGCCGTAACAAAATTTTCCAATGAGCAGTTTGCAGAGGTCTTTGCAAGGCAATACGGGATGGAGATAATAGGACTAAGGTATTTTAATGTATTTGGACGGAGACAGGATCCGGAAGGCGCATATGCCGCCGTGATACCTCTGTTTGTGAAATCCTTGCTTGAAGGTAAATCACCGGTGATAAACGGAGATGGATCACATTCCAGAGATTTTACATATATCGATAATGTTATTAGTGCCAATATTCTGGCTGCATCAGTAAAAGATCCCTCAGCCCTGAATCAGGTATATAATATTGCATGTGGTGAATCTACTTCGCTTAATGAACTATATTCAATTCTTGTAGAATTATTGTCAATGAGCAGGCCGGAGATAAAGAGTGTTAAGCCGGTCTACGGACCTGAAAGAGACGGTGATGTAAAACACTCGCTGGCATCAATTGAGAAGGCAGGGAAGCTACTCGGCTATTCTGCCAAAACAGGGGTTAAAAAGGGTCTGGAGAATTCAGTGGTCTGGTATGTTGATAATCTTAAGTAATGGTTTCTGTATCGGCTGTAATCATAACATTAAATGAGGAGAATAATATCGAACGGTGTATCAGCTCTCTTTCAGGCTTGGCCGATGAGATACTCGTTGTTGACTCAGGTTCCGATGACAGGACGGTTGAGATATGCAAAGGACTGGGGGCCAGGGTGGTGATTAATTCATTCCCGGGCTATAAAGAGCAGAAGAATTATGCCCTTGAAGCAGCATCAAATGATTGGGTTTTATCGGTTGACGGTGATGAAGCTTTAAGTGATGAGTTGAGAGCCAGTATTGCCACGATAAAAAATGGTCCGGAACTGGATGGGTACTACTTCAACAGACGCAATAACTATTGTGGACAATGGATAAAATTCTCCAACTGGTATCCTGACAGGAAATTGAGATTTTTTAACCGTAAGCAGGGGCGCTGGGGAGGAATAAACCCTCATGACAGGGTAGTGATGAATGAGGGAACAAAGACCGGCTTTATTGAGGGAGATCTCCTTCACTGGGTCATAAGTACTCATGAAGAACATCTCGAAAAGGTGGAGAGGTTCTCATCTATTGCTGCCGGCGAATATTTCAAAATGGGTTACAAAATTTCGATAGCAGGGATATTTATTCATACCTTTTGGAGGTTTATCAAGGCATATTTCATAAAGCTGGGCTTGCTTGACGGCTATAACGGTTTTATTATTAGCGCATTGTCGGCAAAAACAAGCTACAAAAAATACATAAAGCTTCGGAGGTTATATAAAAAGGACCATACAGATACTAGAAACAATTAAATGGAAAGGGTTATTACGATATTGGCAGGATCCGGGAGCTTAAATAATTTGTTGCTTCCCAATTGGGTTATCTTCTCTCTTGCTTTCATTTTTCCAGCTATTACAACCTATATAGGGATTCCAACTATAATACGGGTAGCAAGACTAAAGGGTCTGATGGACATGCCTAATGAACGATCTTCTCATGTTAATCCGGTACCCCAACTAGGCGGAATCGCTATATTCTTTGGAATAGTTATTTCCCTTGCCTTGTTTAGTGACCCCTCTTATAGCCAGAAGCTTAGGTTTCTGTTTTTAGGAATGACGATTATTCTTTTTCTGGGTTTAAAGGATGATATCCTTATTATATCTCCTTTTAAGAAACTTTTAGGTCAAATATTTGCTGCATCAATAATGATATTTTTAGGTGGATTCAGTATTGATTCCATGTTTGGTTTATTAGGACTTTGGAATTTATCGGGATTGCCAGCGGAGTTGATTACACTGGTTCTGTTCCTTGTTTTGATTAACGGGTTTAATCTAATCGACGGTGTTGATGGATTAGCTTCTTCTATCGGCATAATTTCTTCAATTTTTTACACATTGTTTTTTATTGACAGCGGTAATGTTTCATATGCTGTTCTTGCGCTGGCAACATTAGGTACTCTTGTGGTTTTTTTCTTTTTCAATGTATATGGAAAGGAGAATAAAATTTTTCTTGGTGATTCAGGTGCTATGACAATAGGATTTGTGGTGGCAATAATGACTCTAGAGTTCATGCATTCTTTTTCGCAGAGTACACCAGACAAAGAGATGGTCTGTGGTCCGGCAATCGCCTTTTCGATAGTTATTGTCCCTGTTCTTGACCTTACACGTGTTTTCGTCACCAGGCTTTTTTCGGGTAAGTCTCCATTCATAGGAGACAAAAACCATTTGCATCACAGTTTTGTAAAAAACGGGTATTCACACTTTCTAACCACCCTAATAATTTCGGTAGGAAATATGATTCTAATCGTAGCTTCAATTATATCTTGCAGGTATAATCCTTTTGTTCTTATCTTTCTTATCGCGACTTTTTCACTTTTTATAATAATGATACCCAGGATAATTAATGGTTCAGGAATGCAAAACAGAAAAAGGAACAGAAAACCCGGAATGTAGTATTTCAGATGGTAAAAAAAATCTACACAACCTTACAACAAAAGGCTAAAGTTCACCGGGCGATTATTGAGAACTTTAGTTTCCTTTCCCTTCTGCAATTTTCAAATCTTATACTCTTCCTGATATCAGTTCCTTACCTGTTTAAGACTCTTGGAAAGGAGTTCTATGGCTTGATCGTATTTGCGCAGACAATAAGTCTCTACTTCTCAATATTCATAAATTTTGGATTCAATATTACTGCAACCCGTGATATTTCTATATCAAGATACAATGACAAAATGGTGTCTGAAATTGTCTCTGATGTCTTGATAACCAAGCTGTTTATTTCATTTTTGGCCTTAATCGTTATGTTTATTTTAACGATAACAATAGGGTTATTCGGTGATCACAGGGAACTTTTTTTACTCTCAATGGTATTCTGTATTAGTGAGGCTGTTATGCCAATATGGTATTTTCAGGGAATAGAGAAAATGAAGTACATAACTATGCTTACATTTATCTCAAGAACAATTTTTACAATTTTGGTCTTTGTTGTGATTCGTAAACCATCGGATTATTGGCTTCACCCCCTGCTTTATGGATTGGGGACTCTGGTTGGGTCAGTGATGGGGTTATTAATACTCTTTTCAAAAAAGGGAATTTCCTTCAAATGGCCTGATATCAGCAGATTGATACAACTGATAAAAAGAAATTTCCCAGTATTTATCTCACATGTTAGTTCTCAGATATACTTGAATGCGAATAGGTTAGTTGTAGGTGCTTTTATTGGAATGAGCGAGGTCGCGATTTATGATATTGGGGAGAGGGTTGTTAATATTGTGAAGGTTCCTCTTTTTATACTCGGTCAATCACTATTTCCAAAAATATCAAGAGATAGAGACATAGGATTCATTGCAAAAATACTAATTCTGGTGGTATTTATATCCCTGTCGCTTACCATCGTAGTTATGGTTGGAGCAGGTCCTATAGTTTATTTGATAACCGGGGAAACAAACCTTGTTTCTGTAAATGTTCTAAGAATTCTTTCATTGACTATCTTACCAGTAGGCTTGAGTCTTGTTTTTGCTGAACTCATTTTATTACCATTTGATTTTCTGAAATCATATGCGCGAATGCGTGTTGCTTCCCTGTTATTTTATCTGGTAGGTTTTGGAGCACTCTACTTTTTTAATTTTATTGGTTTATACCAGATTGCCTTTCTAGTTCTTTCTGTTGAGCTTTTTGTTACTATTTATTCCTATTTTTCATGTGTAAATAATGGGATGCAAATAGTTATTAAAAATCGTACAAAGAGAGTCTGACAAAATCGGTAGTGATGATTGAGTTAATAATTGCCTTTCTAATTCTAGTGGGAATAACTCTTCTGAATAACAAGATCAGAAGAAGTATATTTTATCCACCTACCATTTTTGCTTTTATCTGGATGTTGGTTTTTTTTGTTTCTATTCTTCAGGAATTATTTGGTAGCATCGATTACATCAATATAGGATCCGGGACTATTTGGTTTATTGTTGGAATGACCTCTCTTTTTAGTATTGGCGGAGTTATTTCCCAGGCTGGGTTTTCAAGAAGAAGTGAAAGCATATCATTTACTCCTTTTAAGATTCCAAGATTATATGATGATGTTATTTTCTATACAACTCTAATCTCTTTTGCTTTCCTAATATTTAGAGCCTTATATCTGGCCTCTGAAATTGAAAGCCAGAATTTCTTTATATCATTAAGATTCCAACTGGCAGTACGACATAAGAATTTCGGTATCCTTGACTATTTTCTTGTATTTGGTCTATTTGCAAGTCTTTTCCGGCTATACACTTTTGAAAGATTCAGTCAATTGACCAGATTTGAAAAGAGAAGGTTTATCATCTCTATTCTGGTATCTTTAGCATTTCTGGTTTTATCAACCGGCAGAACTTACTTCTTTTTTTATTTCACAACCCTTTTTATATCTGTCTATTACAAGGGTCAGTTTCGGATGAAGCAGGGAGCGTTGCTAGTGGGAATTCTGTTAGTTATATTCATCACAGTTGGGATTATTCTTGCCAAAGGCGGAAACCTGAATGACTCCTTCACAGAAAATCTGGAAAAAGGGATAGTTCATTTTACCGAATACTTCGAGGGCCCATTGTTAGCATTTGATTCCTTCTTTTCGCAGCGGTCTGAACTAAAATTCGGTGAGAATTCTTTCAGATTCTTCTTTTCAGTTTTTCATGAACTGGGCCTGTCAGGCAAGCCTCCGGCAGAGCTCTCTAAGCCCTTTGTCTATGTTCCATTTCCGGCTAATGTGTATACCTTATTCCATCCCTATGTCGATGATTTTGGGATTATTGGGACGGGGATATTTATTTTTCTCCTTGGACTGGGAAATGTATATCTTTTCAATATTGCACGCTTTAGCGGCAATTTTATTAAGATTCTCTCATCATTCTCCTACTATCCACTTATTATGATATTCTTCCAGGATCAATATCTTTCTTTGACCTCTTTCTGGTTGCAGTTGGTTTTCTATTCATACGTTGTAATGATCTTAATCAGAAAAAAATGAGTGGTCCTGCAATAACTGTTGATATTATTATTGTGAACTGGAATTCAGGAGAGCTGATCAGCAACTGTGTTGACTATTTATTGAAAGATATTACTTATTCAGATCGAGTAGGAGCTAAGATTTTTGTTATTGACAACAATTCTACCGACGGATCCCAAAGAAGATTACCAATTCATGATTCGCTGATATTGCATTCGGGGCATGTTAATCTGGGATTCGGACGAGCATGCAACCATGGTGCTACTCTTGGGGACTCAGAATATCTTCTTTTTCTTAATCCTGATACTGAAGCATCTTTTGATTCAGTGGTTAAGAGCCTGGAATTATTTAGGGCCTTACCCGATTCCAGTATGTTGGGAGTAAGGCATATCAACAGAGAAGGTGACACGCTAGCCAGCTGTTCAAGATTTTTGAATTTCAGTAGAGGGATGAATGATATCCTTGGGCTCTCGAAAGTTGCACCTAAGATTTTTAATCCCGGAACGCTTATGTATGACTGGGATCATAAAGATTCTTGCTACGTAGATCAGGTTATGGGGGCTTACATGTTGGTGCGCCGGGAAGATTTTATTAATTGTGGAGGATTTAATCCCTCTTATTTTGTTTATTATGAAGATCTGGACCTTGCGAAAAGGTTATCTTTAAGTGGACGACGCGCTTACTACACCAGTGAGATATCTATCTACCACCAGGGATGTGGAACAACTGAATCAGTCAAAGATATTCGCCAGTTTTATATGATAAGAAGCAGATACCAATATACAATGGCGCACTGGAATCATTTTAAGGCTGTTCTGTTTCTTGTTTTAACCCTTATTGTTGATCCTTTGATCAGGATTTTTGGTGAGTTATTAAGGTTCAATGCCTCGGGGATTAAAAATAATCTCAGTGCCTACAAGAAATTCTGGATATGGATATTGTGCCCTAATCATTTCAGGAGAAGTGAAAATGGATAATGTAAAACTCAGAATATTATTTCTGCCAAAATACAGCCGTATAGGGCCAAGTTCACGGACCCGCTTCTATAATTATTTTCCCTTTCTGGAATTTGAGGGCATTGCGTATTCGGTTTCCCCTTTCTTTGGTGACAGTTATTTCAAATTCTGGAGAAGAAACAGAATCTTCCTTTTCATTTTTATTCCTTATTATCTTCTACGGCGGATGGTAAGGATTATATTTAGCAGTAGTTATGATATTATTGTTATTGAAAAGGAGCTATTCCCTTATATTCCATGGATTATTGAACGGCTTTTTCTGCCCAGAACCAAACCATTTGTTTTGGATTATGATGATGCTGTCTTTCATAACTATGACTTGAGCAGGTACAAAGTTGTAAGACTCATTCTTAGCAGGAAAATACCATCTATTCTTCCAAAGGCTGCTCTTGTTATTACGGGAGGGCCATACCTCACACAGTATGTTAGGAACTATAACGATTCTGTATGTGAAATTCCAACCTCATTGTTACGTTCTGAATTTAATCAGACCTGTTGCGGAGATAAGTGAAAAAGGATTCCGGATAGGTTGGATAGGCAGTTTTACAACAAGTCCCTATCTCCTGGACATTTTGCCAGCCATTAGGAAATTTCTTGTAAATCAAGTCAATAGCGAATTAATTCTTATAGGTTTTGATAAAGAGCTACTGAGAGAGGAAGTATCAATTCCAAATATAAAGATGGTAGAATGGAGTGAAGATAAGGAGGGAGAAATTCTTGATAAGATTGATGTTGGAATCCTACCATCACCGGATACACCTTGGGAGAGAGGTAAATGCGGGTTTAAACTGGTTCAGTATATGGCAGCAGGGAAACCATATATTTATACACCACTTGAAGCAAACTGCAAGATTGACAGGAATGGAAATAATCTGAAAGCTAAAACAATGGATGATTGGTATGAGGCATTTTTTGAAGTTCTGAATAACAGGAATAAGTATTATGAAATAGGATTGACAAATCGTAAAATTGCCTGGGAAAATTATACTATTGAGGGTAACTTCCCGATTTATCTTGATCTTTTACAGAGGGTGGCAAAAAGAAAATTGTAACATAGGATGTGCGGTATAAATGGTTTTGTATCTGCTGCAGAGAGATCTGACCTGAGCAGCAAAATGGAGCAGATGAATAGCGAAGTATTTCATCGCGGTCCTGATAGTTCAGGGTTTCATATTCATCGTAATCGATTGGGAATGTCTATGAGGAGGCTTTCCATTATTGACACTCTCACCGGAGATCAGCCTGTAATTAATGCCTCCTCCAGCAGAGTCATAATCTTTAATGGTGAGGTTTATAACTTCAAAGATTTGCGGAAGGAGTTGCAGGTCGAAGGCTTCAAATTCACGACAAATACTGATACAGAAGTTGTATTATATCTGTATGAAAAATACGGCCCAGAGATGTTAGGTAAACTAAACGGGGCCTTTGCTATTGCCATACATGATATTGAGAATAACAAGGTTTTTCTTGCCAGAGACAGATTTGGGAAAAAGCCTCTGTTTTATACTTCCGGTTCCGGCTTCTTTGTCTGGGCCTCCGAGATGAAGAGTATATTAAAGGTATGCAACCAATCAAGAGAGATCTCCAATGATGCGATAAACCTTTTCTTTTCTTATTCACATATTCCTGCACCATTTACTATCTACAAGGATATCTACAAGCTTAAACCAGGACATTTCCTTCTTTTAGATACAGATACTCTTTCGTTCCGGGTTGAAGCATGGTGGAAAAATAGCAAGGGTCCTGATACAGAACTCCGGCATAATAAGTCTTTACTGAATTACTCTGAGGCCCAGGCAGCACTAAGACATCTGATGTATGATGCGGTCAGGATTAGAATGATATCCGATGTGCCAATTGGATCTTTTTTGAGCGGTGGTATCGATTCGGCAATCATAACTGCTATTATGGCCGATTTATCAGATACCCAGATAAGAGCATATACTGTTGGTTTTAAAAAGCGAAGGTTTGATGAGTCTGAAAGAGCCAGAATCGTTGCATCCCACTGTAAACTGGATCATACAATATATTATTTGGAAGAGGATCATCTAAATGCTGAGGTCGATAAAGTAATCCTAAATTTCGATGAACCTTTCGGAGATTCATCCTCCTGCTTCATATGCAATTTCAAAAATAACAGGCAGAGATGTTAAGGTCGTTCTTACAGGAGATGGGGGTGATGAGGTTTTTGGTGGATACAACAGGTATTTGATGCCTTATTATGCAGGCCTTTACAGGTCAATTATACCGGGGATAGTTCATAAAAACCTCGTCTCCCCGATTTTCAGAACCCCACTTATTGAAAGCGGGGATCCAAAAGAGTCTTAGGAGAAGAGCAAAGAGAGTTGTGAAATCACTTTCAGAAACGGATTCCAACACTATCTATAATCTTGCAGTAATTGGATTTGATGATGAAACGAGAAAAGAATTATTGCGTACTGCAATTTATAATGATACTCCCCATAATTTGTTTAATTCCCTATATGATGAAATAGCAGAAATCCATACCTTTCAAAAGCAAGGTATATTGACATGAATATTGTCTTGGAGGGTGATATGCTTGTTAAAGTAGACAGGACAAGTATGCTTAATTCTCGAAGCCCGCTCTCCTTTCCTCGATTACAGAATTGTTGGATTGGTTAATAGCTTGCCAGTTGATTATCTGGTATCTGGAAAAACGAGAAAAAGGATTCTGACAGATACGTTCTCGGATTTATTACCCAAAGACTATCTGAATGGAAAGAAAAGCGGGTTTGATATTCCTGTGGGAAAGTGGCTAAGAGGTAGCTTACGTTCTGATTTTGAAGGAATAACAACAAGAAAGGCTATTGAGAGCCAGGGCTATTTAAATTATGCCGAAATAAAGAAGTTATATTCAGAACATTGCAGTGGCAGGGCAGATAACAGTTCAAAACTGTGGCTGATCTACTGCTTTCAGAAATGGATAAGTAAAGCTATTTAAAAATGATTGTTATTTTAAAATTGGGTAATGGGCAAAACCGTTTTAATAGCTAGTAATACAATATGGTCAATCTGGAAGTTCCGGGAGGAACTAATAAGGAAGCTAGCCAATGATGGTTATATTATTCATACAGTTGGGGGGATGGATAAATTCCCTGGAAATAGCTGGGAAGAGCTATCTGGACTCTCTGCCCGACTATGGAAAATAAAAGTTGGAGGTAGAGGAATAAGCCCATTGTCGGATATCATTTTGTTTTGGCAGTTATTCAAAATCTACAAGAGGATAAAACCCGATGTTGTACTGAATTTTACTCCAAAGATGAATATCTACGGGGGACTGGTATGCAGGATACTTAAGATTGATTATATACCGGTAATAAACGGTCTTGGCTCAGGAATGCTGAATCAAGGTATTATTTCCTATGTAATGAAGTCTATGTACACTTCTGCACTTAAGGGATGCCCGACAGTAGTATTTCAAAATATATCTGATCTGGAATATTTTGTCCGGAATGGAATTACCCCTAAATCAACCGCTAAAATAATTAAAGGCTCCGGAGTCAATTTAGATACTGTCCCTTACAGGAAGATGATCTCCACACCACCGGTAATATTCATTTTCATTGGCAGACTAATAAAGGACAAGGGTATAATGGAATATCTCAAAGCGTCGAGCGAGATTATTTCAGAAAAGAAGGGTAGTTGTAAGTTTCATGTTGCAGGGTACTTTGATCATGGCAATCCTTCTTGCCTGAGCGAAAGTGAAATAGACCCTTTTATAAGATCTGGTGCAATAGAATTTCTGGGTTATAGCCATAATGTTCCAGAATTAATAGGTTCCTCAACCGTGGTTGTTCTCCCTAGTTATCGTGAGGGGATGTCGAAATTATTGCTTGAAGCAGCCAGTAGCGGAAGGCCAATCATTGCAAGTGATGTACCCGGTTGCAGAGAACTGGTAAAAGATCGATACAACGGGTTTCTTTGTGAACCCCATTCAGTTGCTTCACTAAAAAGTGCAATGTTGAATATGTTGGGTCTCTCTCAACAGGAGCTTGTTGAGATGGGGGAGAGGAGCAGAAGGATGATCGAGAAGGAATATGATGCTCGATCAATAAACCATCAATATCTTTTTCTTATAAATTCGTTATGCCATCCCTTGGATATTCGAGTATGACGGGTAAGTTTGGACAAAGTAGGACTTGCATGCAAAACAGAACCGAATACTATATAATAAGAACAGGCTACCTGCTTTTCGTATTGGTTCTGATTACTCTTGTACTTCCCATGAAGTATTCGTTGTATGCCACTGGATCTTTTGTAATATGCGGGTTTGGTCTGGCCATAGCTGCTCCGGGCGTATTTAAAGTATTACTTAGGAAATACAGACTCTTAATTTTAGCACCACTACTATATTTTTCAATTTATTTGTTTGACATCATATTAAGGGGTGGTGAGCCGATTTTGATTCAGGAACGGTTGCTCTTTCTTGTATTTCCAGTTTTTACGCCCCAGCTGTTTTCATCTGAATATTTCAGAAAACGATTTAGAGAACTCCAATTGATATTCATTTTTAGCATAGCAGCCATTTCAATCTATCAGATGGGCAGAGTATCTATCCTGCTGATAAAATCTACCGGTTTGAGTTTTGAACTATTCAGTTATTTTTCACAACACATTTTTGACTTTACTGCCTCCTCATTGTCAGGGTATGACCATCCAACTTATCTTTCATTGAAGGTGGTTCTGGCAATCGGGTTTTTGTTGTTCAATGCCTCAATGCTCAGGCTATCAGTCTGCCTCAAACTAATATTGCTATTTCTCCTGTCGGCATTTGTTCTAATGCTGGCCTCCAGAGCTGGAATTCTCACTTTGTTAATTGTATTACTGTGGTTTCTAATATACTTCTTCAGGAATCAGACAAGAAGGAAGTGGCTGATTATTATTATTCCTGTATTCTTTGCTTTTATTTCATTGGTAGTAGTAAAAAACTATAGGGTCCAATTGCTTTTGAAATCTGTAAAGGAGATGAGTGAAGAGACAGAAAACATTGGGCTCTTAAGTATTGATTTCCGGCCCCGCATTTGGTACTCCTGCATGGAAATAATAGTGCAACACCCGGTTGTCGGTGTTGGGATCAAACGGTCCCAACATGAATTGAACGAAGTATATATAAAGAATGGTTTTAGCTTTGAAGCAAAGTCAAATTATAATGCTCATAATCAGTTTTTTGAGGCTCTAATTGCCTTCGGATTTGTGGGGTTGATCGCTCTTGTCACTTTGCTTTCATCATCATTAATATTCATTCCGGCAAAAGGACAATCTATTTTGTTAAAGTTGTTTCTGGTATTGTTTACGATAAATATTCTGTTTGAATCCATGTTAAACCGACAGTGGGGAATAATAATGTTTCTTTTGTTTCAAAACTTTCTGGTTTTTAGTTATCGGGGTGTTTCAAATGAACTAAAGGCATAAATGACAGTAATCTTAAGTTTTAGAAATAATTTGAAACTCCGCACAGAAGTGTTGGATTTGACCATATTGTTCTTTTTTGCACTTGCATTCACATTAACGACTAGCGGAGGTTTCTTCTTTTGGGATAATGTGATCCAGATATCTGCTCCTGCCAATTGGTATTACGAGAATAATTTCAGTTCACTATTTGCTCCGGATAATATAGCCACTGGCCACCCGCCCCTTATAGGCCTCTATCTGGCAGCTGCGTGGAAAATCTTTGGACGATCAATATTGATCTCCCATCTTGCTATGCTTCCATTCACATTCGGAGTTCTGGCCCAAATTTACATATTAGCAAAACTAACAAGTCTGTCGAGGGCAGAAAGATGGTTGGTTCTTCTTATTATTTTGGCAGATCCAACTCTTCTGTCACAGTTATCCCTCGTTACCTTTGAAGTTCCTCAAATGTTTTTCTTTCTCCTTACAATTAATTCTGTCCTGAGAAAGCGGAGACTTCTTCAGGGCACAGGCTTCATGTTACTGATCCTGACAAGCCTAAGGGGTACTATTTGCGGAGGCGGAATAGTACTCTACATTATATTATATGAATGGAAATCAGGATTTAAATATATTTTGAAAGAACTGAAATATTTCTTGCCTGGTATCTTTGTCTTTCTTTTGTTTATATCCTCTTTTTATCTTAATAAAGGTTGGGTTGTGCACAATTCAGTCTCTCAGAGATGGGAGGGAATGGCATCATTTGAAGATATTCGTGGAATAGCAAGGAATGTCTTAATTCTTGTTTGGAGATTGATCGATTTTGGAAGAATAGGAATCTGGGTAACCCTTTTTCTTATTCTTTACAGGGCTATTAATAAAGGTAGCAAACTTGATGAAATTCAAAATAAGATACTCATTCTTGGCGGTTCTCAACTTGCCGTTATGGCTCTTTTTACCATTCCATTCAGTAACACCTTAGGACACAGATATTTCCTGCCTGTAATAGTTCTGGCATCATTATTTGTCGGTGTATATGTAATTAAAACACTTCAGCGGTATGCGATTATCCTTCTTTTTAATCTGTTGCTACTAATTGCTGGCAGTTTATTGATTTATCCAGATCATATTGCACAAGGTTGGGACTCTACACCAGCCCATTGGGGATATTACGGCGCAAGGAAGGAGATGATTGAAATTATAACTCAAAAATATCAGATAGATGAGAAGATTGGGACTTTTTATCCTAACATTGAGTCACCAAAGTATATAGATTTAGAAGAAAGACAACCTCTATTCAAAGCAGCTGATATTTCTTCAGACCAGCTGATCTTTTATTCCAATGTATTTAATATCGATGATGCCACCTTGAATGAGCTTTTCAGTTCAGGGCGATGGGTGAAATCGGAGGAGGTGATTAACCGGCGCATCAGATGTATTCTTTTCAGCAGAAAGGAATAGAATTGTTACTCCTTATTGGTCCAGTCGACAATATTATTTCTGAAATCGAAAAAGAGTATCAGTAGGAATGCCAAAAGCATAATTGCGGGAACAATTCTAATGGAGTAGTATATTGTACCCGTCAATGATTGGGAGGCAGGATTGAAATCCTTCAGTACTGTGCAGACTTCCGGGAAGAGTGTAGAGTTCCCTTTCATAGGATTCGCGTTTGCTGTAAAGACCATAAATTTCTTCAAAGATAAGTTGCGTTTCATGCTCCTGAAGAAAAACTACCTGACCACTCGAGTTCTTTGAAAATCTCCTGGACTCTTCAAAATATTTTACCTTCTGAAGGCTGTCAAGTTGATCGATATCATGGTCTACTCTAGCAACCATCTTCCTTATCTGTTCAAGACGAAGATTATTTTGATCCACAAAGTATTCATTGCTATTAATAAATCCAAGAATGGCATCTCGGATATTATTATAATCGCCTGGAAATCTTGACTTTATTCTGATTGCGATACGATCTGTCATCCTGGCATTTACGGTGTCGGACAAATTATAGTTGTTATTATAGTCAATATAATCGGCTAGCCAATCCTTTCTCAGGTCAATAACCCAGAAGGACGTCTAATGACTTTATTGAGCGAACATCCTGCTCGGGAAGGTTTAACTCTTGTGCTAACTTATCATAAGCCTTATCAGTAAATTGCGATGAAAGCATATCTATGTACACTTTAACTTCATTGACAGGTATCGCGTTTGTCCTGATAACTAGTTCAGACTGGTAGGTATCACCAAATATCTTGCTTACACCAAATGATACCAACACACCTATTAATCCAACGACTCCGAAGAGTACCCATTTACTGAATATGTAAATAATGAACCTGATTACACCCTTTGTTATGGAAATAAAAGCTTTTGCCAGATGCGTTAGAAACTCTTTTAATAAAGCCGAATATATCAAGATCTTCGTCAGGAATACTCTGTGATTTGTCAGATGGGGCCATTGTTCGGTAGGTTAGATGTTACAGTAAATATAATGTACTTACAGGATAAATTAAAAGGAAGTGATGAAAGAGTCAAGCACATTCTTTGCCAGATCTTTAACGATAGGCTTGTAATCATTCACAAACTCACCCGTTACCCTGTTTCCAATAATCACACAGGCGGTTAAGGCATGGTGTCCCAGCATTTTTGAAAGGCCATAAATAGCAGAACTTTCCATTTCATAATTTGAAATAACATGGCCGGCAACATTAAAGGTCGCAATGAGGTCATTTATCTCAGGGTCAAAGGGTTTAAGTCTAAGAGTTCTGCCCTGGGGACCATAAAAGCCGGGAGCGGAGATAGTAATTCCTTTTTTATAACCGTACCTGTCGAGTGAGGCCAATAGCCTGGGGTCGGCATCGACAACATAGGGATAGCTTAAAGTATCGGGCCACTCAAGATGTGTAGCAAGAGCATCGGCCATAAATCCGTCGAGTATCCATTCATAGCCTTCATAAAAATGGATCAGTCCATCGAAGCCAACTGCTTTTCCGGAAAGTATTACCGATCCGGCAGGTATGTCGCCCTGCAGACCACCGGAGGTTCCTATTCTTATTATGTCGAGCGATTTGAGTTCATCTTTGATAATACCTGTAGCAAGATCTATATTGACCAGGGCATCAAGTTCATTAAGAACAATATCTATATTATCGGTGCCAATCCCTGATGAGATAACCGTCACTTCACAATCTTTGTATGACCCGGTAGCTGTATAAAATTCCCTGTTGGATTTCTTCACCCTTACAGTGTCGAACATTGATGAAATCATCTCAACTCTTCCCGGGTCTCCAACGATTATAATCTTATCCGAGATATCTTCAGGGAGAAGGTTGAGATGGAAAATACTGCCGTCTTTATTTGTTATAAGTTCTGTTTTTTTCATTTTCAGGAATTAAGGTTCAAATTTAAAACTTTTCTTTTAAAGGCAGCAACTATTGCATGTTTGATGGAAAGTCGCGGTAATTTGCTAATTTTGGGGTTCAATCAAAAATACGGTAAAATGAAAAATAAACAGACATTGGTAATCGTGCTTGTTGTTGCAGCAATTCTGTTATTGTTGTTCAGCAGCAGGATGTTCTATATTATAAAGCCCGGAGAGCGTGGAATGATTTTCCGCAGTATCTCCGGTGAACTGGAAAAAGATAAAGTGGTGGGAACGGGTCTTAAGGTGGTAGCACCCTGGAATGATTTGTATCGTTATAATGTTAAGGAGCAGAAGAGTGAAGAGACCATGGATGTCCTTGATAAGAGCGGATTATCTATAACCATGGATATAACTGTGAGGTTTAATCCGGTCCAGGACAGAATAGGTTACCTCCATGAAACATTTGGTATTAACTATGTCAGCAACCTGGTTATACCTGAGGTAAGGTCAACGGTCAGGCGTGTAACGGGAAGGTATACAGCTGAGGAGATCTATTCGACAAAGAGGAATGAGGTTGAGAAATCGATCGACGAGGAGACTGCAACCATATTGTTAAAGAACAATATTGAAATGAAGGCTCTGCTTATCAGATCGATAATTCTGCCAATAGATATAAAGCAGGCTATTGAGTCGAAGCTTACCAGGGAGCAGGAAGCGCTTGCCATGAAGTTTATAAATGAGAAGGAGGTTCTGGAGGCAGAGCGCAAAAATATAGAGGCAGCCGGTATTGCAAATTATAACCGCATCCTAAATGCAAGCCTTACAGACAAGATACTACAGCAGAAGGGTATTGATGCAACAATACTTCTGGCACAGTCACCCAATGCCAAAGTAGTTGTGATTGGTTCAGTAAAGGATGGATTACCTCTGATCCTGGGCAATAACTAGCGGTACTAAGCTCTTAATATCACCAAACCATGGGCTCATGTTAAATAATGTTAATTAGAGTCGGGGCGGATGATTGTAATCGTTTAACGGCACATTTTTTAATATTTTTGGGCATCCAAAAAAAATGGATTAAAAATTATGTGCTGTTTTTCTTATTTTCTTTCGAAGAGGTCTGTGCTTATTACGGCCATACTCTTACTTGTTTCAGTGACAAATCTTTTTGGTGACAATAAAGACTGGCTGGCAGCACCTAAAAAGTCAATAGAAGCGGTAAGAACCACAAATCCTCCGAGGATCGACGGAAATTTAAGTGATGAAGCATGGCTAAGTGCTCCAATTGCAACCGGTTTTGTACAGTATTCGCCATTCAGCGGAAAAGAGCCGTCACAAAGGACAGAGGTGAAGGTGCTTTATGATAATGAAGCGCTTTACGTATATGCAATGATGTATGATACTGAACCTTCGCAGATATTTGCTGAATTAGGCCAGAGGGATTCTGACCGTAACCTTAATGCGGATCAGTTCAGTATTGAGATAAGCCCTTTTAACGATGGAATTAATGGAGCCTCTTTTAAAGTCTCGGCATCGGGTGTGCAGACTGATAAGCTTCCGCGTACTGATGGTGGAGGGCATTCAAGCACTAGCTGGGATGCTGTTTGGTTCAGTAAGGTGGCAATAGTAGAAAATGGCTGGATCGCAGAATTCAAGATACCCTATTCTGCTCTTAGATTTCCGAAAATGGATGTTCAGACCTGGGGTATTAATTTCTGGAGGGAAATCAGACGAAACAGAGAAATGGTATCCTGGAACTTTGTGAACAGGGAGGTAGGTACTACTTTTAACCATTTAGGTGAGCTTACAAACATTCTGGATGTAAAACCTCCTTTACGTCTTTCATTCACACCATATGTATCAGCCTATGCTGAAAACACATCAGGCTCAGGGGAGTACGGCTTCACCTATAACGGAGGTGTTGATCTTAAGTACGGTATAAATGAAAGCTTTACCCTTGATGCTACATTAATTCCCGATTTCGGTCAGGTTCAGTCGGATGATCAGGTGCTGAACCTTAGTCCGTTTGAAGTAAAATATAATGAGAAGAGGCCCTTTTTTATGGAGGGTACAGAATTTTTCAGTAAGGGTGACATTTTCTATTCACGGAGACTGGGAGGCAGGCCTCGGGGTTATTACCTTGCCGATGAAAACCTTGCTGCCAATGAAGATGTTACAGAAAATCCTTCCGAGTCTTCACTGATAAATGCTACCAAGATCTCAGGCAGGTTGAAAAATGGTCTCGGTATTGGAGTTTTTAACGGTATGGCAAAAGCAATGGAGGCTACAATAACAAACTCCGAAACAGGAGAGACCAGAGTTGTACAAACCAGTCCCTTCACCAATTATAACATGTTGATACTCGATCAAAGCCTTAAGAACAATTCTTATGTCAGTTTGATGAACACAAACGTAATGAGGAATGCTCCGAAGGATGAGTTGTATTATACTGCAAATGTAAGCGGGACAGATTTCAAGCTCCAGAACAATTCCCGGTTATATTCAATTTCAGGTACAGGGATCGTCAGTCAGAAGTACTTTGATGATAAAGATTCCGAGTTTGGTCATATGTATTCGCTTGAAGGAGGAAAGACAGGAGGAACATTCAGGGCAGAGTACAGGTTAAATGCCATGTCTGACACATACGATCCAAACGATATGGGGTATCTGCGCAGGAATAACCAATTCTCAAATAATATCAGTTTATCGTACAACACATTTGAGCCTTTCTGGAAGATACTAACTTCAAGAAATACAGTCTCATTTACTTATGATCAGCTGTATACTCCGAGAGTATTTAATACCATGGAGCTTACAGCAAGTACATTTAATACTTTTTCAAATTACTGGTCGATTAACATTAGGGCTCAGTATAAGCCACTTGGAGAGGATGATTACTATGAGCCAAGGATCGAGCGGACAGGTACTATACCAGCGGTGAAGAGATAAATGGGATGTTATGGTTCGATACAAATCAGAGTAAGAAGTTATCCTTTGGGATGAGATTGAGTGGCTCACGGTTAAGTCGGATTATGATCAATCGACTATTCTCGGTAGAGGGAGGACCATCCCTGAGGTTATCAACAAGATTTTCTCTTAACCATCGTATACAATATACTTCCAGGAAGAATGATATTGGATATGTATCATATGATGATTCCAATGATCTGATATATTTCGGGAAAAGAGATAATTCGACACTGGAGAATACTTTTTCTTCAGCTTTCATATTTTCGGCTGATTCATATTTAACACTCAGGTTAAGACATTACTGGTCGAGAGCTGATTATGACGGCGATTACTTCCTCCTTAAAACCGACGGATCACTTACTCCTTCGGCCTATACCTCCAACCATGACTACAATTACAATGCATGGAACATTGACATGGTTTATACCTGGAGATTTGCCCCTGGCAGTGAGATGTCAGTTGTATGGAAGAATTCTCTGTATGCAGGCTCTGATCAGATTTATTACGATTTCATGGATAACATGAACCATCTTTTCGGCAACCCTCAGTCTAACAGTATCTCCCTTAAAATCCTCTATTATCTTGATTATGTAACACTGCGATCACGCTAGAAGTTACTTCAGTTAAAGGCAAGACTACTACAATAGAGGATTGCTCTTCAGGAAGACCACCGGTCAGGATATTTGAAGTTGAATGCCGGTATCTGAATGGGCCACTGTAAACATGATTCCCATTAGAGGTATTCCATTATCCGTCCTGATATCTGCAAGAGCGATATCTCAGCGGACTTGGTCTGGAACTGAACAGACAATAATCTTTCTTCAGCATCAAGCAGACTTTTTTGAACCTCTCTGAGTTCCAGTCCGGACAGATTACCCAGTTTATATCTCTCCATTGCGATCTGAAGATTTTCAGAAGCTGTCATAATGTTCTCCTCTTCAAGTTTAAGGAGTCTGAGATTGTTCAGGTATCCGTAATAGATAGTCAATAGGTCGGCTTTTATTTGCTGTTCTACCGACAGATACTGTATTTCCTTATTGTCCAGTTCTATTTTTGCATTTCTCTTATCCCTCTGCTTGTTATATCCGTCGAAAAGACCAACGCCAAAGGTTACCCCGTAGCTAAGTCCATTAGTTTGCTGGTTTCTAATTGAGCTTGATTCGTAGGTATTTAAGTTGAAATTATACCCTGAGTTGAGATTAAGATAGGGGTAGCTTCTGGATGCTATGATTTTATAATCGTAGGATGATATAATGGTATTTTTTCTGGCTATGAGGAGACTGGAATTCTTATTAAGAGTTTCATTCAGAAGGTCGTCGAATTCCAGATCAGGGATTATTGCTATCAGAGTGTCGGTTATTACCAATGCCTGATCCAGTTCCATTACTGCCATAAGTTCATTTAGTCTGATCTCGGAAGCCCTTAGTATTTCTGTCTGGCGGCCTAGTCTTGAGCTATCGGCATTGAGATAGACTTTCGATTGCAGTAGCTGAAGTTTGGAAGCGGCACCCAACAGATAACGTTCCTGGTCGATTCGTACCCTTTCTCTTGATAACGATACGGCAAATTCAAGATTTTTATAGAGCCTCTTTTGCTGAATAAAATAGTAATACTCTGAAGCAATGTCAGCAACCAGGTTTTCAATAGATGCCTGGGTGTTTAGCTCACCGAGTTGCATCAACTCGTCAAGCTTCCGGTAAGTTGTTCTGGCATTGAATCCTTTGAAAATCCCCCATGTAAGACCTACCGTGGATGAAGCCACCGTATTGTTAATTCCTGTGGAAGAGGAAGTTGTCCCATCTGTTAAATTCTGATAACTATTATTGATCGTTCCGCTGTACCTTCCTGTCAGGTCTATTACAGGTAGCAGACCTGCATTGCCTGGCGTATAGTTATTTTGAGAAATTGTTTCCCTGTTATGAGCAATGATAATTGAATAATTATTATTGAGTCCTTCAGTGATACATCTATTGAGGTTATACACCTCCTGTGAATTACAGACAGTAAAGTGAACGGTTAAAGCAATAGCTGTAAGTGCAATTTTATTTATCATCTGTAACAGGTTTTGATTCTCCGGAAATATAATAGTATATGGCAGGAACAATATAAAGAGTCAGGAAAGTCGAAAGGGCTAATCCGCCGACTACAGCAATACCCATTGATACCCGGCTTTTTGCTCCTTCCCCTAGTCCGATTGCAAGAGGCATTACTCCAAGTATTGTTGAGAGGCTGGTCATAAGAATAGGTCTGAAGCGGGCAGAAGCGGAATGTTTTATGGCTTCCAGCTTATTCATACCGGCCAGTTTTCTCTGATTTGCAAATTCAACAATGAGTATCCCGTTTTTAGAGACAAGTCCGATAAGCATAATTATCCCGATCTGGCTAAAAATATTCATGGTCACATTGAAGTACCACATGAACAGCAGTGCACCGGTAAGAGCCAGTGGGACGGTAACCATCACAATAATCGGATCGAGGAAACTCTCGAACTGAGCTGAGAGGACGAGGAAAATAAGTACAAGTGCCAGAATAAAAGCAAACATCAGACTTGAGGAGCTTTCCCTGAAGTCCTTGGAATCGCCTGCCAGAGCTGTTCTGAATGAATCATCGAGTGTTTCATCTGCTATCTTTTCCATTTCCTCAAGTCCTTCACTAATGGTTTTGCCGGGAGCAAGACCAGCTGAGATGGTTGCTGCCACAAACCGGTTATATCTGTAAAGCTGCGGAGGTGCAGTACGCTCAACGAGTGTGACAAGATTGTCGAACTGGATCATTTCGCCACTGCTGTTACGGACATATAAAGATTTAAGGTCAAGCGGTTTGTTTCTGTCATCTCTGGCCAGTTCACCAAGGATTTGATATTGCTTACCATTCATAAAGAAGTATCCGAACCTCTGTCCGCTGAGAGCCAATTGAAGGGTCTGTCCTATATTCTGAGTTGAAACCCCAAGGTTATTGGCTTTGTCACGGTTTATATGGATCTGTAATTCCGGTTTTGAAAACTTCAGATTCACATCTGACATAGTAAGTATTTCGCTCTCATTCACCCTGGCCATAAAAGGCGGAATTATCTCTCGTAACTTCTCAATATTGGTAGCCTGAAGAACAAACTGAACAGGTAATCCCGATCTTCTGCCACCGAATGTCGATTGTTGTGTTACCCTTGCCATGGCTTTGGTCTTTTTCCTTAAGGCAGATGTAAGCTCGTTGGCAATATCCTGTTGTGATCTCTGGCGCTCGTCGGGATCAACAAGAACAACCCTGACAAATCCCCCTCCGCCTCTTATCATTTCGGTAATACTCTCTTTTTCGGGAACAAGCTGACTAGTGAGTTCTGATACCTCTTCCACGTAGGCAAGAGTAAATTCATAGGTAGAACCTTCCGGAGTTGTAGTGCTGATATTAATTTGCGAGCGGTCTTCCAGAGGTGCCATCTCTGCCGGAATAATAAAGAAAAGAAGACCTGAGACAAGAATTGAGAATACCAGGATAATAATAGCAAACCATCTTCTATTAAGAAAGTTACCAAGGCTGCTTCGATAGCTTTCATTCAACCTGACAAAAAACTTCTCAGTGATATTGTAGAACCGGTTTCTCCTTTTTTGTGGTCTTAACAACTTCGTTGAGAGCATAGGGGTAAGTGTAAGAGCAACAAATGAGGATATGATTACCGCACCCGCTATAACAATACTAAATTCCCTGAAAAGTCGTCCTGTCATTCCCTCAAGAAAGACAATAGGAATAAATACAGCCACCAGTGTAATGGTCGTTGAGATAACAGCAAAGAAGATCTCTCCTGACCCTTTTAATCCGGCTTCCAGTGGTGGCATTCCCGATTCAATTTTCACGTAGATGTTCTCCATCATAACAATTGCATCATCTACAACCAGTCCAATGGCCAGTACAATTGCAAGGAGTGTAAGAACGTTAATTGAGAAACCGGCTATATACATTACAAAAAATGATCCCACAACCGAGACAGGAATTACGATAACAGGTATCAGGGTTGTTCTCCAGTTTCTGAGAAAAAAGAAGATTATTATCAATACCAGTACAAATGCTGTAGCAATGGTGTTTCTTACCTCTTTAATTGATGTTCTGATATACTGAGTATTATCGAAGCCGATTTCAACAATAACATCGTCGGGAACATCCTTCTTAATGTATTCCAGTCTCTTGTAAACTTCATCGGCAATGTCTATATGGTTTGCACCTGGCTGAGGGATGATTACATTACCAACAGTTGGTATGCCATTAAGCCTC
The DNA here is from genome assembly GCA_963698535.1 of uncultured Bacteroidales bacterium. GTDB lineage: Bacteria > Bacteroidota > Bacteroidia > Bacteroidales > VadinHA17 > CAVORD01. Next base: position 474,702 of record CAVORD010000001.1, read on the forward strand.
ATTACACCTCTTAAGTCTTCAGGACCCAGTTCAGCCCGACCGATGTCTTTAAACCTGACTATCTGATCTCCTGATTGTTTTATGATAAGATTATTAAATTCTTCGGGTGTCGACATCAGCCCTATAGTCCTGATAGTAAGCTCAATAGTATTACCTTCAATACTGCCTGATGGTAGCTCAATATTCTCCCTTGAGATTGTATTTCTTACATCCAGTGGAGTTAAGTCGTAGCCTGCCAGTTTAACCGGATCAAGCCACAGCCTCATAGCGTATCTTTTCTGGCCCCAGATCATAATAGAGCTAACTCCGGGTATGGTCTGCAGTTGTTCCTTAAAAGTTAGTTCAGCAATTTCGGAGAGTTCCAGTAATGATCTCTTTTCGCTTTTAATTGCTACAAACATTATAGGACTTGCATCCGCATCGGCTTTAGATACAGTAGGAGGGTCAACATCTCTTGGCAGCATTCTCTGTGCCTGGGAAACTTTATCGCGCACATCATTTGCGGCAGTTTCCATGTCGATACCCAGTTCAAATTCAACGGTAATATTACTTCCACCCTGACGACTTACGCTGGTAAGGGTCCGTATCCCGGGGATGCCATTGATTGACTGTTCCAGTGGCTCAGTTATCTGTGTCTCGATAACATCCGAATTGGCACCCGGATAGGAAGTACTAACTGTGATAATAGGAGGGTCAACACTTGGAAATTCTCTAACACCAAGGTATTTGAGCCCAAGAAAACCAAAGAGCAGGATAATTATTGAGAAAACCGTCGCAAGGACCGGTCTGTTTATGCTTACGGAAGAGAGGCTCATTATTTTTTCAGTTAACGGTTCACAATTACTGTGTCTAGAACTACAGGAAGTTTCTCACGGAGCTGAAGTATACCTGAGGTAATGAGTGTATCTCCGAATTCGATTCCTTTCAATATCTGAATAGACGATTCTGTTCTTAGTCCTGTAATAACATCCAGTTTCTTTGCCACCCCTGATCTGTAAACAAATACTTTTTCACCGTCCATTTCAGGAATGAGTGATTCACTTGGTATTGAGATAGCATCTTTAACTTCAGCTAATTTCAGGGTTATTGCGGCAAATCGTCCAGGTCTTAATTCTTCATTGTTGTTCGGGAAAAGAGCTCTTACATTAACTGTTCGGGTTTTAAGGTCAACCTTGGGATCAACGGCGTAGACTTCTGCAGAAAAAGTCTTCAGAATACCATCTATAACAAATGTTATGGGGAATCCCTTGCCTACTTCTCCTGCATAACGTTCCGGAACAGAAAATTCAATTTTGAGAGGTTTCACTTTTACCAGTCTGGCAATCTTTGAGGAGGGTGAAGTATAGCTTCCTTCACTTAGTAGTCTGAGACCTATTATTCCACTAAATGGCGCACGCAGTTCTGTCTCGGCAATCCTTGCCTTTACAAGCAGAATATCAGCATCTGTCGATTGCAACTCTGTAACGATCTGGTCATAGCTCTCTCTGCTAATTGCATCCTTGTCCAGCAAGCTGCGCTGCCTGAATTCCTTTTCCTGAGATAGTTTACGCTGGGCCTCTAGTTTCAGTAATTGAGCCTGGAGGTGCCGGTCGTTTATTTTTGCCAGTAATTGGCCCTTTTCAACCTTGGTCCCTTCTGAAAATAATATTTCAACTATTTTGCCTGATGTTTCAAATGAGAGTTCAACTTCTTCGTCAGGTATGAGGGATCCAAGAGTATTTACATATTCAGTAACAACTGCAGGAGTGATAAGCAGGCCATTAACATTTAGCTTTTGACTGCTTCTTGCTGAAGTGCCTTTTGCCATATTGTTTTGTGGCTTGGAAAACAGCGAATCCTTCAATTTTGGATAAACAATTATTCCTGCCACAAATATTACCAGAATGACAGTCAGGATAGGACGTAGATATTTCCTCATTGTAATAGGCTTATAGTGTAAAATATTTCAAATCTATATATAATTTAAATGCATAAGATGGTCATTTATACCTGCTGATATAACAAGGAAACAGCAATATGGTTTTACAATTGCCTAAAAAGGAAGGATCAAAACATTACAGGAAATTTACTGAAGGTGGTAGTGTTGGATCAAAGTTCATAATATCAGAGACATACGCATGATCAAGAGCTGAGTTTGATTGTTGATTTTCAGTAAGATGTCTTGCGAATTGGAGTTAAAACGAGGAGATTTCCGGCCAATAATCCTGAATTTTGGAATGATAAAAAATGTTAAATCTTTCTGTCACTGCTTTCTTACGATAATCAGGAGCGAATTCTAACTTATGTTGTTTAAGAATGAAACATATCTTTTATGTTTAAAATGGGTATTTCAACATGGTGTTTTATAATTCTCATAAAAGAGGTTAAATTTGACTCATATATTTTTTCATCATGATCCAAAGAATACAGACCCTCTATTTTCTGATTGCACTACTGTTACAGGTATATATCCTTACCGGTCCGATTGTTGAGTTTACCTCTGACAGTCCGGTCAACTATGAGATGAGTTTCAAAGGACTTGAGGTTAACGGCGATGATGGTGCAATATTAACAGAGAAGACAATACCACTAATGATCATCGGCTCTATAATACCGCTGCTTATACTTCCGGCCCTTTTTCTGTTCAGGAAGAGAAAAATTCAAATGAGACTGGCCATCTTTTCCATATTGCTAACAATAGGATTCATGTGCCTTTCGGCGTGGTATATCTTCTATTATAAGGAGAAGCTGTCGCTGGGTCTGATTTACAGCGTTAGAACCGTATTGCCAATGGTCTCGGCGATACTGCTTTATCTGGGATTTAGAGGAGTATTGAAGGATGAGGTTCTCATCTCTTCTTATGACAGGTTACGATAATCTTTTAGTTAAACTATCTGCATGTGTTCCTGATCGGTTATCTTTTCGCAGTAGTGACACTTGAGAGAAACTGATTTTTTGGAGATAACCTTAAATTTTGTCTTTACCTGTTCAAAATTGGTTATACATTTTGGGTTTACACAACGTGCAATTCCTTCTATCCTTTCAGGTACTTCAACGATACGTTTTTCAACCACCTCGTAACCCCTTATAATATTCAATTTAGCCTGTGGGGCAACAAGTGCTATCCTGTTAAGATCTTCATCCTCAAAAAAGATACCCGATATCTTGATAATGGCCTTTTGTCCCAGCCTCTTACTGTCGAGATTAGTCCCAAAAGTGATCTGATTATCAATATGATCGAGACCAAGTATCTGGATAACTTTAAACAGATTTTTTGCCGGAATGTGGTCGATCACTGTACCGTCTTCAATTGCGCTGACCTTAAGTTGTTTTGCCTCTTTCATAAATATCTATTTTTTCAGACCAAGTAGTTTGCAAATAATTGCCTGCCTTGTAAAAACACCATTCAGAGCCTGTTCGAAGTAATAGGCTTTTTCGTTGGCATCCACATCCATATTAATTTCATTTACCCTCGGCAAGGGGTGGAGTACCCTCATATTGGGTTTACAGTTCTTAAGAAGGGAATTTTTAAGAACGTAAACATTCTTCACTTTTTCATATTCCATAGGGTCTGAAAATCTTTCCTTCTGCACCCTTGTCATATAGAGGATATCGGTATTATCCAATTCTCCTGGCAACTCGGTCTTTTCAGTATATTTCAATCCCAGTCCCTTAAGGTATGACCGGTATTCTTCCGGCATTCTTAACTCTTCAGGAGCAATAAATGTGAAGGAGGTATTCCACCTCGACATTGCCAGGAGCAATGAATGTACAGTTCTTCCATACTTAAGGTCGCCTACCATTGTTATGTTCAGGTCACTCAGCCGTCCCTGTGTTTTAAGGATAGAATAGAGATCGAGCATGGTCTGTGTAGGGTGCTGATTTGCCCCGTCGCCGGCATTGATAATTGGCACCTTTGATATCTCGCTGGCGTATTTTGCACTACCCTCGATAGGATGTCTCATCACTATGAGGTCGCTGTAGTTGGCAACCGTCCTGATTGTATCGTTAAGTGTTTCCCCTTTTGTCACACTGGAGCTGGCAGCATCGGTAAACCCAATTATCCTTCCTCCGAGTTTATTAACAGCACTCTCGAAACTCAGTCTGGTACGTGTTGACGGTTCGAAAAACAGGGTTGCAATAACTTTTCCTTTAAGGATATCTGATACCGGAGCTTTTTCAAATTCTCCGGCCAGTTTGAGTACGTCTAATATCTCCTCAGTGGAGAAATCGTCTATCGAAACCAGGCTTCTGGGATTCATCTATTCTCTTTTTTGATTTGCTGTAAAAATAATTAACAATATCCTATTTATTCCCCTTAGCCTGAGAATTAAGTTCACAAGTTCTTAACCATTATCAGTTACCAGGGTAATGTTTACCTTCTCAATCAGGAGGAACTTCTCTGCGAACCTGTCGGCCCTTGAACTTCTTATGCCGGCAACCAGTGAGCATGATTCCCTGTATTGTTCACCTGAAATTTCAGCGTCTTCTGCAGATAGTATTCTTTGCACTTCGCTGGTAACAGAATAGGGAAATTCAACTCTGAAATGGACAAGATTAAGGCGGGTATTGACTCCTGCCTCCGCTATGGCAAGGTGTGCCGCTTCTTTATATGATTTTATCAGTCCGGGTACTCCCAGCTTTGTTCCGCCATAGTACCTGACAACGACAACAATAATATCTGTAAGTTCAGCCGACCTGATCTGACCAAGTATTGGCTTCCCTGCCGATCCCGAAGGTTCCCCGTCATCATTTGCCCTCCACAGATCACCCGTTAGTCCTATATTATATGCAAAGCAGTGATGGGTTGCATCATAATACTCCTTTCTGATCTCTTCCAGCTTTATCATCGCTTCCTCCACAGTTGTTACGTAAAGCGCAATACCGATAAACCGGCTTCCTCTCTCTCTAAGAGATGCCGTACCTTTTACTGAAGGTGTTCTATATTCGTCGGTCGTCATGCGATAAATAGAAAAAGCAGGGATATCAGGCATATAATAAGGCCGGCCATATTTAGCCTGCTTAATTTTTCGCCAAAAATAAAGCTTGCGATCAGGACTGAGAGAGTCACCACTCCCAGATTGTTTATTCCAAATACAATTGAACTGTCAAGATTTGTCTTCTCCAAAGCAGATATTATAAAAAATACAGAGCCGAAATTAACTAATCCAAGAATAATACCCGTTGGAATGGTATCCCAGCGGGCTTTCTCCTTTGCTATTCCGGGAATGAGAATTCTTAGAGTAACTGAAATCAAGGCTGACACTCCGAAAAGAAAAGCAGACAACTCCAGAGGGAAGTTGCCTGCTCCGTGTGCTTCCTGAATGTACTTCAGCATACTGTCTATCATTCCAACCCCGATGAACAGAATCAGCGGATATAATATCAGATCATATGAGAGTTTTTTGCGTCCGGCCGGTTTATAAACAGAAAGGGCTACTCCTATAAGTGCAAGTAGTATACCGGTAAGTTTAGTTATCCCTACAGATTCATTGAAGTAGACAATACTAAAAATAACGGGAATTATGACCGACATCTTGGTGGTAATGGTTGTAACTGAGATGCCTGTTCTGATGGTTGCCTTACCTATAACCAGAAACATTGCGACAAAAAGGAAAGCAGTAATTAGAGATGGCAGGACCCAGGTACCTGCCGGGACAGGGTATCCGCCATCATACCCTGTGGCAAAACCCAAAATGGCACCGACAAAATAGTTAATGACTATTATATTGAATGGGTCAATCCTTCTCCTCCCGGCGATCTTGAAAACAACCATGATCATTGAAGTAGATATGATGCAGAGGATCAGATTGATCATGTTACGCTTCTCCCTTTAATTTGTCAATTATTGCTGCTGAGGCTGAGTGCATGAGGTTTATATCGTTGTCGGTCAGATAACTTAATCTATCCATTATCCTTCCATGGCGCAGATCATCGTTTGGGATCCCGCATTCAGAAAGAATTCGTGAAACCTTCTTTTTTAAGGTTCTTAATGAAGCTTCATTACGCTCTTGAGTCACCTCCCCTGTTTCCTTTTTACCGAGGTCACGCAGGGAAGATAGTTCATAGGCGTAAACCATCACTGCCTGTGCCAGGTTGAGAGAAGGGAATTTGCATGCCAGACTTACTGAGGTAATAACATCGCAAATCTCAATCTCCTGATTTGTTAAGCCGGATCTTTCGCGACCGAAAATGATGCTTACCTTATTAATAGAATTAACCCTCTCGAGTAAGAAGGGTCTTAGATTTTCCGAAGAAATATATTCCTTCTTGACCCATCTCTCCTTAGCCGTAGTTGCTATAACGAGATCTGATCCCTGAACGGCCTCACTAAGAGTTGAAAATACCAGCGCTTCTTCGAGTATGTTATAAGAGCCATGGGCTACCCACTTAGCCTTTCCGTTGAGATGTTCCACCGGGTTTATGAGCTTGAGCGTGCTGAATCCCATTGTATTTAATGCTCTTGCTGCTGACCCTATATTTTCGGGGACCTCAGGTTCTACCAGTATAAATTCAATTTTCACAGAATTATTTTAATGATAAAAATAGCTCTTTTATCGTTGTAAGCAGAAACAAATCAATAATTGAAACAGTGATATTATATTTTGAATATTGATGCTGATACGATAATTTTGTCAGGCTCCAATCATTAATTTTGATTGAACTGATATTTAAAACAGTGCTATGCTCCTGAATCTTGATGAAAAAGATCTGTCGCGTTTAATAATAATAGGAGACAGGATTCTGATTAAACCCCGATCGCCACAATCAAAGACGAAAAGTGGATTGTATCTGCCCCCTGGAGTTCCTGAAAATGAGAAAGTGCAAATAGGTTATGTTATTAAAACAGGCCCCGGATATCCTATTCCGTCAGTTTCAGAATCGGAAGAACCATGGAAAAAAGGTGCTGATGATCCCAAATTCATACCATTACAGGCCAGAGAGGGGGATATGGCAGTTTATCTTCTGAACAGCACTGTAGAGATTGAATTTAATAAGGAGAAGTATCTGATTGTACCGCAGGCTGCTGTTCTTTTGCTACTTAGAGATGATGGTCTGTTTGAATGACCTGAAATCAAATTAAATTTGTAAAAACGAGAAGTGTAAACTAAATTAGTTATCTTTAATAATATTACGTGACGTTAGGTCGTTGATTACGCATTTATATTTTAGAATTTTAAGAGGAGTACCAACAAATGGAAACCACCGATATTAAGGGTAGAAAAATCCTTGTAGTAGAAGATGATTATTCGAGCAGATTGTATCTGAATAAGATACTTGAAAAGGCTGGCGTAATTGTTCTTAATGCCGTAAATGGCAAGGAAGCAGTCGATCTGGTAGCTGCAAACAGTGATCTCGACCTTGTACTTATGGATATTCAGCTTCCGGTGATGGATGGGTGCACTGCAACCTCTATTATCAAGAAAGAAAGACCTGCATTGAAAGTAATTGCACAAACAGCATATGCTTTGCCTGAAGACAAGCAACAGATACTTAATTCAGGATGTGATGATTACCTGGTTAAACCAATAACGATGAGTGCACTGGTTAGTAAGGTGCTTGAGTATCTTCCGGCCAAGAAAGCTTAATCAGCATATTTGGTCCTTTGCCGATTATTTCTTTCAGGGATACATTTTGATCTGTTCGAATTTACCTGTGAATTCAGCTATCTCCTTCTCCCATCTTTCAAATTCAATTTGAGGATCCATTCCTCCTTCAAGTGATCTTCTCATTAATGGATCGCCACTTAAAATGTCGAATGGCATAAGATTGTATTCATATTCATAGGGAGGAGGGAGGAATGAGAAAGATCCTCCAGGTGATGTCTCTATTATTCCGGCTAATATTTCATACATCGTTCTTACCGGCTTAAATATTTTCAAGTCAGTAACATGGATCTGTAACCCATAACAATATTCTCCGGCAAACTTGTGGAAGGTTGGTATGAAATTATGTTCCCTGAATCGGCAGCCAGCGATATTTTTACTGTTAAGGTAAGCCAGTAATTGCCTTGCCTTTATGAATGGAGCGCCGAACAATTCAAAAGGGATCGTGGTTCCCCTTCCTTCCGAGATATTGGTAGCTTCAAAAAGGACTGTCCCCGGGTATACCAGTGCCGTTGCCACAGCAGGCATATTAGGAGACGGGAGCACCCATGGGAGTCCACTTTCGGTATAAATAGTCTCCCTACTCCAGTTCTCCATCTTAATATAATGAAGATTACAGTTACTGATCTCGAATTTATTCATCCACAGGCACATCTCAGCAATTGTCATTCTGTGGCAAAGTGGTATTTCAGCACCACCAACAAAAGTGAAGTGATCTCTTTTCAGTACCGGCCCGTCAGTTTGAACCAATCCGATAGGGTTAGGCCTGTCGAGGATGACCAAAGGTAATCCGGCCTCTGCGCATGCCTCCATACATAGTTTAATTGTCCAGATATAAGTATAAAGCCTGGCTCCAACATCCTGAAGATCCACGATAAGGGCATCCAGTGAACTAAGCATCTCTCTTGTCGGTTTTCTGTTCTCACCATAGAGGCTGTATACAGGTACTTTATAGATTGGATGCTGTAACCCTTCCCATTCTATCATATTATCCTGTGTCTCACCGAATATTCCATGCTGTGGTCCGAATATTGCTCCGAGATGCAGATCATTGCTCCCCGCAACAAGATCGACAATGTGTTCGATCCTTCTGTTAATGCTTGGTGCATGGCAAAGTACGCCTACTCTCCTGCCTTTTAGAAAAGCTGGTAAGTCGGAGAACAGTTTGTCGAGTCCGGTAAGTGTTTTCATCGACTTAAAATTATTGAAAATAATCAATGCACTATCCATTTACGGTAAAAATGGTTCTCTGAAAACGAACTCACAGCAACAATGAGGAGATTCCTGCACTAATAACATATTTAAACAGGCAGTGATTGCTCTGATGATTTTATATGTTTATGAATTGAAACCAATTAAATACCTATGAAAAGATTAAGAATTACAATCGTATTGTTTTTGGCGGTTTTGTCTGCAGCGACAGCGCAGAAAAAGCCATTAGACCATTCTGTTTATGATATGTGGCAATCCTTTTCTGCTGCCTCCATTTCAGATAACGGAAAGTGGGTAACATATGAGATCAATCCTCAGGAGGGTGACGGATGGCTCTATTTCTTCGATGTCTCTACCGGTCGTAAGGACTCGGTATCCTGTGGCTACAAGGCTGAAATATCTTCAGGATCTGAATATGCTGCTTTTATGGTCAAGCCCGCATTCAATGTGTCGAGGGAGGCCAAGAAAAAGAAGCTGACAGGTGATAAGGCACCTAAAGAGAACCTGGGTATCAAAATATTCAGTACCGGTGAGATAAAGATCATTGAGCGTGTGAAGTCGTTCTCACTGCCGGAGTCCGGTTCCCCATGGATGGCATATCTTATGGAGAAAAAGGAAAGTAAAGCTGAAGCAGCGAAGGATAATAAGGAAGAAAAATCATCACAAGAGGGTAAGGATGAGATGCAACAAAGGCCTGTAGCAGGCAGAAGACCTGCAGCTGACGGGCCTTTAGGTTCGGATCTCGTTATATTGAATCCAATTACAGGCAAAGAGCATCGCTTTCCGGATGTAACTGAATTTATTGTTGCGAAGGATGGCGGTTCAATTGGTTTTGTCCAGGCCGTCGCCGATTCATTGAAAGTAGAAAATTACAAGGTTTCTTTTTTTACAACCAAAAATGAGTTAACACAGCAGATATTTGAAGGCAAAGGATCTGTTAAAAAAATAACAGCTGATAATCCAGGGCTGAAATATAGCTTTATCTACTCGGCCGACACGGCGAAGATAAAGATATACGGGTTATACCTTTGGAATGGTAAAGGAATGGCTGCATCAGTTGCCGGGGCAGGAAATCAGGCGTTCCCTGATGGATTTTGTCCTTCAGAAAACGGTTCATTGACCTTCTCCGACGATGGAATGAAGTTGTATTTTGGAACCGCAAAAACTCCTGTTAAGGAGCCGGAGGACACCTTGCTGGATGATGAGAAGTATCATCTGGACATATGGTCATGGGATGATGCGACTCTTCAGCCTATGCAGAAGAAGCAGCTTGCTATGGAAAGCAGGAAGACATTCACCGCTGTATATCATATTAAGATTGCTAAACTGGTTCAGTTGGGTTCAGAGGAGCTGCCCAATATAAGAACACTTAACAAAGGGAATTCAGATATAGCACTTGGTGTTTCAAATCTGAAATATATGAAAGAGGGTTCCTGGAACTCCAATGGTAAGTCAGACTACTATTCGGTCAATCTTCTGACAGGAGAGAAAAAAATGTTGCTGGAAGGAGCCTCCGGTCAGGTTTCTCTCTCGCCAATGGGAAAGAGTGTAATCTTCTGGAGTAATGCTGAAAAAGCATGGTTCTCAATGCCAATCACAGGGGGCCCGGTGAAGAACATCACATCTTCAATAGAAGTGCCTTTGTTTAATGAAGAGCATGATACTCCCGATGAGCCACGTCCGCATGGAATAGCAGGCTGGATAGAAGGTGAGCGTTACGTTATGATCAACGACAGATATGATATCTGGATGGTGGATGTTACAGGTATGGAGAAAGCTGTAAATCTTACATCGGGATTTGGAAGGAAGAACAACCTGAGGTTGAGATACAATGATTTCGAAGCAGCAGGTGGACGTTTCTCAAGAGGAGGACGTGATGCCGATCCTATAGGTAAGAAAGATAAAATATATTTAAGCTCCTTTGATTACTTGTCGAAGGAAGCAGGATTCTACAGGCTTCCGATTGATAAGCCGGGAAGCGTTGAGAAACTGTTCACCGATAAGATATCGGTAAGATTTACATCTAAAGCAAAAGAGACGGGTGCTATTCTCTTTAGTAAGGAGACAGTTGAGAATTCACCAAACCTTTACATTGGAGATGCTGATTTCAAAAATGCAAGGAAAATTACAGATACGAATCCACAGCAGGCCTCCTACAATTGGGCAACAGTTGAGATTGTTGAGTGGGAATCGTTTTGGGGAGATAAACTTCAGGGGCTTCTATACAAACCTGAGAATTTTGATCCTTCAAAGAAGTATCCCATGATCGTTTATTTCTATGAGAAGAGTTCCGATGGCCTTTATTCATATAACACACCGGCACCAAGTGCTTCTACAGTAAACAGGATATATGCTGTCAGTAACGGATATCTGGTATTTGTCCCTGACATTCCTTACAGGGAGGGTTATCCGGGAGAGAGTTGTTATAATTCAGTTGTCAGCGGAACACATGCTCTTCTTGAAAGATACAAGTGGATAGACAGGACAAAGCTTGGACTTGATGGTCAGAGCTGGGGAGGTTATCAGATCGCCTGGCTTGTAACAAAGACTGATCTTTTTGCCTGCGCCTTTTCCGGAGCTCCGGTAGTAAACATGACCAGTGCCTATGGTGGTATAAGGTGGGGAACAGGTATGAGCAGAATGTTTCAGTATGAGAATACTCAAAGCAGAATTGGTGGTACTTTATGGGATCGACCATTCCATTACATTGAAAACTCCGCGATATTCTATGTGCCAAAGATAAATACTCCGCTTCTCATAATGGCAAACGATGAAGACGGAGCAGTTCCCTGGTACCAGGGTATTGAGTTTATAACATCCCTGAGAAGACTTGAGAAGCCTGCCTGGTTACTGGTTTATAACGGAGAAGACCATAACCTTACAAAGAGGCCCAACAGGAAAGATCTTTCGGTTAGAAAAATGCAATTTTTCGACCATTATCTTATGGATGCACCAATGCCCTACTGGATGAAGAACGGTATCTCCCAGACAGAGAAAGGGAAAACCGATGGTTACGAACTAATGAAGTAGATTAACGACTTTATAAACAGGCCGGCCAGTAATGAGCCGGCCTTTTCTTTATTCCTTACCGTAAAGCCTGTACAGGTGGTCGGTTGACTGGAGTATCTTCAGTCGCAGGTTCTCCGGATACTTAGGATTGGTATTAAGAAATCTGTCGACTGTTTCCCATGCTTCCAATTCTCTGTGACCGGCAAATGAGGCAGATACCCAGCCAAACGGGAAGAAGATGTCGCCTGTAACCTGTATCTCCTCAAGCAATTGCAGGGTAGGGTAGAGGTAAATTGTTGATTTATCGGCTCTTAGCGGGTGATGCAGGTATCCAAGTGCTTCCAGTACCCAGGGTTCTCTTTCCCTGTTGGATTCTTCTTTCAGGGAGTCGAAAAATAGATCCCTGACAGACTGGTTACCTGATAATGCAGGTTTTATAAATGCCATCCTCTGCTTCCTGTCGGGGTTTAGTGTTTTCTCGTATTGCACCCCGTATAACTCTTCAGCACCAGGATATTCCTTCAGTAGCAGGTTAGATACCAGATTGATCCTGTCGTCTTCGGAGAGAACAATACCCGGATAGGTTACGGAACCTGAAAGTATTCCGGCTATAGTGTCCAGACGCTCCTTAGAAAGTGCGATATCTGCCCATGAATTGAATATACTTTTCTTTTCAGCAGGATCAATATTTGATCGGTAAAGATCGCTCAAAAAGGCTGCAAGGTAAGGTTCTGCTTCAGTTCGTTCGGTAGTATCCATCCAGTTCCAGTAAATGGATGTGATTCTGCCTCTCAGTAAGCTGGTTATTTGTTTTTCCTTTTCACTACCGAGAGCTTTTATCATTGAACTGAAGATTTCCTGGTGAGAGATCCTGGAGTTTATCATATTCTCCCAGAGAGTAAGCCATACTGAGGCCCTGGTAACAGGATCGGTAATACCCTGACAATTATTCGCCAAAGCCTCCAGGTAGCTTGAGTCAAGAAGGAAAGTTCCATAAGAGATCCCTTTGTCGTCGGGAATTACGAGGCCTATCTTTCCGTCGAATGAGAGCTCCGTTTTTGTACCGGCAATTATTGTATTCCTGGCAGTATCATTATCATTTGAGACTATCAGGGTATTTAAAGTCTGCGGCCAGTGTCTGCCTTTTCCGGCAGGATCTCTCTCTGTAACTGTGAGTATGCTTCGTCCAGCGGTTTCAGTAATATTGAATTCCAGGGTTGGCATCCCTGCCTCCCTCACCCAGATGTCACTCCAATCGGTAAGGTTTTGGGTTGTAAGATCGTCAAGTATTTTAATGAGGTCGGCCCACTCAGCATTATCATAAGAATAATTCCTGAGATAGATCCTAAGACCATCACGCAACAGATCATCACCTATCATCATCTCAAGTTGTTTCATAACAACAGGTGCTTTATTATATATTATTCCACCATAAAGAGAGCCTGCTTCCATGAGGTTCCCAAGGGGCTGGATGATCGGATTAGCGCCCCTTGTTCTGTCGACTGCATATGCTGCAGGATACCTTGATAGAAAGAATTTAAGGTCGTGGTTGACATCAGGGAAAGAAGGGTTAACAATTTTATCCGACATGTATCCGGCAAAGACCTCCTTAAGCCAGACATCGTTGAACCATTTCATGGTTACGAGATCTCCAAACCACATATGAGATGTTTCGTGGGCGATCAAACCTGCCCTCGAAAGCTGTTGATTGATACTTGCATCTGCTTGAAGGAAGAGTGAAGATGCTCTGTAAAAGATTGCCCCCGGATGTTCCATACCTCCATATTGAAAGGATGGTATCAGAGCAAATCCGAATTTTCCAAACGGATATTTTATTCCGGTGTAATCCTCCATCCATCTGACAGATTCTGCATGTAATCTGAAAATGTCGTCCAGATTTCTTTCAACCAGCTTCTTGTCTGTTTCGCGGTAAAGCATTTCCATCTCTATTCCATCGGAGGTACGGCTGACAGACTCGAATTTACCGGCTGCAAAGGCAAATAGATAAGAGCTTAACGGTTCACTCCAGCCAAATTGCAGCTCCGATCGTTCATCATTGAGAACCTCCTCCTCGATTGTTGTGTTGGCTATTGCCTTCCAATCCATAGGAATTACAAGTCTGAGCCTGTATCGCGATTTAAGGTCAGGCTGATCAAAGCATGGGAACAGGGTTGATGCCCGGTCGGGTACCAGCAAGGTATACAGAAACTCGTCGTTCCGGTTAAGTGACATATCTCCGGCACGGAAAGTCAATTCTATGATATTATTCTCCTCAAGCCACTCACCCTTGATTAAAATATGGCCATCGACAATAGATGTCTCAACAACTTTCCCGTTTACAGTAACATGAGTCAGGAATGTGTTGTCGACCCTGAAGTCCAGTGGTAAGATCTTTACACTCTCTTTCAGTTTGAAATTGATGATCACTGATCCAATGATCTCCTCCGACTTATGCCCTGGGATATCAAATGACAGATCATATGAGATATCGTTTAGAACCTCCTTCCTTAGTTCTGCAAGGTCAACCGTTACACCTTTGGTATATAGCAGCTCTTCCCTTTTGTTATTGCATGAGATCAGAAATACCATGACCAGAAAAAGTGAGGCAATAATTGGTTTCATAGTTAGTTTAAATGAGTTAAACAATTTGTCTAAGATAAAGGTTATATCAAAGTGTTGCCTTATATTTACAATCAATAATTTGTAGAAATGAACAGAATATTATTAAAGGTTTTTGTAGTTCTGGGAGTGTTATTCATCACTTCATGTACAGAAAAGAAAGAGATTGCTATTGTAGTTACAACGGATGTACATGGCAGAATTTTCCCCGGAAATGGGTCAGATAACTCGTTGGCAAGTATCCCTGCTTTGGTGAGGGAGCTGGAAGGCGAAGGATACCACGTTGTATTGATGGATAATGGCGATATATTGCAAGGTGATCCTATAGTTTACAGAAGCAATTATGTCGACACTGCAGATGTAAATATAGTTGCCAGGGTGTTGAATTACCTTGATTATAAGGCACAGACACTGGGAAACCATGATATCGAGACCGGCCATCCTGTATATGACAAATACGTTAGGGAGTTGAATATGCCGGCATTGGCTGCCAATGCCATTTCTTTAGAGACAGGTGATCCATATTTTAAGCCATTTACAATAATCGTGGCTGACGGAGTGAGGATCGGGGTATTGGGGCTTGTAACACCATGGATTCCAAACTGGCTTCCGCCTTCATTATACGAAGGAATGAGATTTGACGGTATGGTTGAGTCAGCAGACAGGTTCATGCCTATGCTAAAAGCTGAAAAACCCGCTGTTACAGTTGGTCTCTTCCATTCAGGGTGGGAAGGTAACAGTATTAAACTGAGTGAAAATAACCGTATCGAGGAGAATGGTTCTGCAAGGACCGTTTACGAAGTACCCGGATTCGATCTGCTCTTTATAGGTCACGATCACAGGAATTTCGTTGACACTTTGAAGACAAAAGAGGGCAAAGAGATACCGGTATTGGATGGTGGAAGTTACTCCAGATATGCATCGGTCGCTAAGATCGGATTATCAAGAAGTTTCCTTAAAAAATGGAAGATAGATTATATCCATCCAATGTTGGCTGATCTTGAAAATTACGAAGCTGATAAAGATTTTTTATCCTATTTCAGTAGTGATATTAAAGATGTGAAGGATTACACAGAATCAAGTATCGGGTTTCTTGAAAATGAGCTTAATTCCAGGACCTGTTGGTATGGTCCGAACAATATACTCTCATTGATCCATCGCATTCAGATGGAGACTACTTCAGCACCCATTTCAATTGCGGCACCATTGTCGTTTGATGTTGTCCTTCCGGCCGGAGAAGTGAAGATGGAGCAGATGTTCCAGCTCTACAGGTTTGAGAATTACCTGAACACTATCAGACTTACAGGTATTGAGATTGACCGTTTCCTCGAGTATTCTTACTCTCTGTGGGTTAAAAAAATGGATTCGAAAGAGTCTTTGATGCTAAATCTCTCTACTGATGGAGATGGGAAACCATTGCTTTCAAGGGGAAGGGCCAGATTCGCAAGACAATATTACAATTTTGATTCTGCAGAGGGCATTGATTACACTGTTGATCTCAGGAAAGATAATGGTGAAAGGGTTTCAATCACTAAATTCTCGAATGGAACTCCTTTCTATCCCGATTCAAGCTACACGGTAGTGATGAATTCATACCGTGCCAACGGTGGTGGTGGGCATCTTACTGAGGGTGTTGGCCTTACACCAGAAGAGATAAGATCCAGAATTATTTCATCCACCGACCGTGATTTCAGATACTACATAGGTGTCTGGTTTGCAGAAAGAGAAAAGGTTAAGGCTGAGGTTAAACAGAACTGGACTTTTATTCCACAAGAATGGGCCACTTCGGCTTCAAAAAGAGAATCTATTCTTATTTACGGATCAGGGGAATAAGAGGCTCCTGCATGGGGCAGCTCTCATCTGTTGATTTCAGATCATGCGAAATGATTTTTCAGAGTATCTGAGAAACAACCATCTGATATTTAAATGAAACTAAAATATTTTATCAGTGAAAATTGACAATAAACTACTGTTGATAATCTTTTTAGCCTTTTTGTTGCACGGGTGTAGACAGTAAATAGTAGCAGTTCAGAGATATATCTTTCAGATGTTGAAACATTAGATGTTTCGAAAACTATTATTCTCCCTTCCGAACTTGCCGAAATAAGCGGACTGGTTCCCGTTGATTCTCTTCTGGTTGCCATTAACGACAGCGGAAATCCAAATACTATCTTTGTTATTGATCCGCAAACAGGTGTTGTGGTTTCACGGACAGTTACTCCCGGAGTGTTAAACCATGACTGGGAGGAGATTACATATTCCGCTTCAACAGGCAAGTTGTTTGTTGGGGATTTTGGAAATAACGGAGGAAACCGAAAAGACCTTTCCGTTGTCAGCTATGATTTCAAACTGCCTGCTGGCGATTCGATTTTTAATCCGGAGATTACTTATTTCAGGTATGCTGCGCAAGAGAATTGGTTGCCAAGGTATTGGATGCATCAGTGGGATTGTGAGGCAATGGTGGTTAAAGACAGCATAATAACGCTCTTCTCCAAAAACTGGAAAACGCAGGTGGTCTATCAGTATGATATGCCCGCCACAGGAGGAGATAATCTGCTTGAACCGGTCGACAGTCTGAAGCTGGGTATACTTGTTACCGGTGCAACTTTGGATCCTTTGCAAAAACGGCTTATTTTTTGCGGATACTTTGCAAATGAGATGTATTTGGTTGTAATGAAGGATTATTCAAAAAGGAGTTACCTCGACGGCAAGTTCAAAATTTACAGGATACCGGCACTTTCTAACAGACAGGTTGAATCGGTGTCATTCTACAAAGGAGATATTATTTTAGCCACAGAGGCAACCATTGAACCCCAGTCATTGTTTATAATAAAGTTGCCAAAAGGAATCGCCAGAAATTGATATAGGAGGGATGACATCAGATAAAGTATTACCGGTTGTTGAGCAATTTTACACTATCCAGGGAGAGGGGTATCATACCGGGAAGGCTGCCTATTTTTTAAGGTTGGGAGGATGTGATGTTGGCTGCAACTGGTGTGACTCGAGATATTCATGGAACCCGGAGCATCACCCGCCCTTAAAAGTTGATGATGTTGTTGCTGTAATAAAGGATTCAGGTGCCGATTCCGTTGTAATAACCGGAGGTGAACCATTAATGTGGAATCTGGACTATCTATGCGAGTCACTGAAAAAAGCAGACCTAAAAACCTTTCTGGAAACCTCAGGGGCCTATCCTTTAAGTGGAGTGTGGGACTGGATTTGCCTTTCGCCCAAGAAGAATAAACCTCCTCAAAAGGAAATTGAGGTTTTGGCTCACGAATTGAAAATCGTTGTGGAGAGTATTCCGGATTTTGAATGGGCAGAAAAATACAGGCTAAGGGTAAATCCCGATTGCAAACTGTTTCTTCAGCCCGAATGGAGCAAATATGAAACAATAGTCCCTGAAATTGTTGCTTATGTGAAAACCCATTGTGAGTGGAATATTTCATTGCAGGTTCATAAATTTATGCATATACCATAGGTGAAATTTTTAAAGGAGATATTGATAATAGCCCTGTTAATGCTTTCGGCATATGCGGGGGCACAGTACCGGACAAAATCAAATAAGGCACTCAGGTCTTACATTGAGGGTAAGGAGGCATACGAATTCTTCAAATTCGAGGAGGCGGAAGTAAGCCTTGGTCAGGCTGTTGAGCAAGATCCATACTTCATCGATGCCCTGATGCTGCTTGGACAGTTATATTCCGATATGGGTAAATACCCTGAATCGGTAAAGTATTATAGAAAAGGAATTGCTATTGACTCGCTCTATTTCACTCCGGCTTTTTATACCCTTGCCAGGGCAGAGATGATGTGCGGCAACTACTCTGAAGCACTGGAGAGCCTCAAGAGATATATCCTTTCCGGCCCCGGTTCAGACGAGCTGAGGAAGAAAGCTGAGAAAGCGATCATCGATTGTGAATTTTCTATGGAAGCGATTAAGAACCCGGTTGATTTCAATCCTGAAAATCTGGGGCCCGCCGTTAACTCTCAGTTTGATGAGTACTGGCCTTCGATAAGTGCAGATGGTCAAACACTTATCTTTACCCGCCAGCTGGAATATCAAAGAGGAGGAGGTCATATAAACACAGTAAAAAATGAGGATTTCTTTATCTCCAGGCTTAACAATGGCGCGTGGGCCCAGGCAACAAATGCAGGCAGGCCGCTTAATTCAGATAATAATGAAGGTGCTCAGACACTCTCCTCCGATGGATCATATATGTATTTTACAGCTTGTAGCAGGTATGACAGCTATGGCCGGTGCGATATCTATTTTTCATCATTTAGCGGCACATCATGGACGGAGCCCAAAAATATCGGGTCACCGGTAAATGGTCCGTATTGGGATGCCCAACCCTCTGTTACTGCCGATGGGAAGACACTCTATTTTGTGAGTAACAGGCCTGGTGGATTGGGTGGCATGGACCTGTGGGTATCCAGACTGGAAGGGGAGGGTAAATGGAGCGAACCCAGTAACCTTGGTGATATGATTAACACACCAGGTGATGAGATGTCACCATTTATCCATTTTGATGGAAAGACTCTATACTTCTCATCCAACGGCCGACCCTCGCTGGGAGGTCACGATATATACTTTACCAGGTATTTGGGCAATGGTCTCTGGCAGGAACCTCTTAATCTTGGATATCCCATAAATACAAATAACGATGAGATGGGACTTATTATTGATGCCAGGGGAGAACGTGCATATTACTCTTCGGTACGCGATATTAAGAGGGGCAAGGACCTGTTCTCATTCAAGATGCCTCAGGAACTGCGTCCGGAAGTGGTCTCGTATATGAAGGGAAAGGTTTTTGATAAAATAACAGGACGGCTTCTTGTTGCCAGTTTCGAGGTTTCTGATCTTACAAACTCCTCTCTTACCAGTTCGGGTCAGACCGACAGAAATGGTAGTTTTCTTGTATGTCTTAATACGGGGAACAACTATGCCGTCAATGTTAGCAAAAGTGGTTACCTGTTCTATTCGGAGAATATAAGGCTCGAAGGTGAATTTAGTGAGCCAGAGCCATTTATAAAGGATATATACCTTAGTCCCTTAACTGTGGGAGAGAAGATGTCACTGTACAATATCTTCTTTGAGACCGATTCATGGGAGATACAGAAAGCCTCGACGGGGGAGCTGGATAAGTTATACACTCTCCTTAAAGAAAATCCGGGACTTAAGGTAGAGATAGGAGGACATACAGATTCGACGGGTGCCGATTCATATAACCTCCAGTTATCTGACAAGCGGGCTTTGGCAGTTTTGAAATATCTCACAGAGAGGGGAATAGCTGCTAACAGACTGACCTATAAGGGATACGGGAAGGATAGTCCTATCAGCGAGAATGACTCCTCCGAGGGCAGGAGGTTGAACAGGCGTACTGAAATAGCAATTACTGCTGTTAAGTAGGTCACAAAAAAGTAAAGGGTGCCGGACGGCACCCCTCGGATTGCAAATTGCAGATTTGCTTGACTAATTACCCTAAATAGCTATCTTTTTATTTGATTTTATTGAATTTGCGTGCGACGGTATCTCTTTAGAGAGAGTATAGGGAACGGAGAAATATATTCCTGATCCGGAGATGCCGTTTGGTTCTATCCGGATATCTCCTCTCATTAATGTTACTAGTTTTCTGGCCAGGGTTAGGCTAACGGTAGTGTACGTGTCGTTGTGTTTGAATAGGAATTCATTGATGTTATTAGCCTGAAGCAGTTCTTTGCTTTTGAAGTATCCCTGGCCAGAATCTAGTACATAGAACGTGACCTTGTCCTCCCTGAAAAAATAACCGATTTTAATGTACCCTGAATTAGTGTTTTGAAGTGCATTCATGAAAAGGTTCTTAATTACCCTGATAACCCTGTCTGGCTCAATGTTTATGTCGCCCTGATCTGACATGTTTGAGTCGAAGATTACAGAGATTTCCTGTTTACCCTTCTTATTTAATTGTGTCCTGAATTCTGATCGTAGTTCCATTAGTATGGATTCTGGATTGCAGCATCGCATTTCTGGTTGGGAACTACCTGAATCGAGTGCTGCTGAGTCGAGGAAGTTATCGAAAAGGTTAACCAGTTGCTCGCATGAATCGATGATATGATCACTGAACTCATTGATTTCCTCACCATTAACATCTCTCTCTTTCATTAAGAAGGAAAAAGCCACTATTGCGTTCATATGAGTACGCAGTTCATGTGAAACCCCTGTGAGAAGATCACGGTTCTGAAGCACCTTGTCGGTTGCGCTTATGTTACCCGGGGTTTGCATCTCTTCCTTTACTCTGAGATTATTGTTACTATTTCGTGAGGAATACTCGTACATCTTTAAGATCTTATCCGCCTGTACAAACTTTAAAGATGTTTCAGTAGTTTCCTGGCTCTCTTCTTGTAAATACTGGAGGAATTCTCCACTTGTTTGAATTGCTCGATAGCCCTGTCGCGGTCATCTGTCATCAGATAACAAAGCCCAAGGTACCAGTTGGCTTCCTCAATGAACATGTTGTCGTTATGGTCAATAACCTTCTGGAAGTTTTGGCCTGCCTGTCTGTATTTTGAGATCTCCATCTGAGAAACACCAAGCATGAATCTCGACTCTATTTTATTCTCTTCCCGGACCAGTACCTTCTCAAGGAATGTGATTGCAGCCTGATAATCTCTGGCCTGGTAAGCCTCGATCGCATTCTGGAACATGGCGTCAGTACCGATGGTTCCGGAACGGGTATTCGAAGGGCGCTTCATAGGCAACAAAATACTTGTTGTATAAAACTTCCTTGTCTCTCTCGCCTCCGGGTATTAATAAGAGGCTTCCTAAAAGAACAATACCTGCAAACACAGCTACTGCCTGAAGAGCGATCTTCCTTTGCCTTGTTATTGAGCGAACCTTACTGTGGTAATTTTCATCAATAGCCGTAAGTTTCATTTTAAGCGAAATGAGATCCCTCTTTGCAAGCACCTCCTCAGTTCTTTGTCGCAGGTGCAACTCTTGCCGGAGAGAAATATTCCCATCCAGTTCACTCTCAAACCATTTACGTTCACTTTCATCCATCTCCCCGGCAATATATCGCTCCAGGAAATGTGAATAGTCTATCTTTTTCATAATCAAAAGAGTATATTATTATTGTATATCATCTCTTTCTCAACACTGTCGTATCCTGAAATCGGTGTAAACTTACATTAAGCTGCACACTCAATCATTTATAAGATACAGTCGGATACATTTCCCGGTATAAATTCTGGAACTTCTAAAACCCGGGAAGGTATTTCAGAAATCCGGGAATTGCTTCCCTGATAATCTTCAGACACAGGAAGGATTAGATATCCACCCTGTGAATATTTATAATTAAAGTTTTGGAGGAATGATTGGAGGTGTAACTTCACCAGGATCTTCGCCACCTTTTACTTTAAGCATTTCGTCTGTGGTAAGTGCAAATTCAACAAAATTGTCAATGTTGGTTTTTTCGTTCAGGGTCTTCATTGTTAGTTCTTTTTGGTTAGCAATCATTTTCAGGGTAATTCAAAAACTAATTCATATATACATGTCGGATGATGCCAGTTTGTGACAACAAAAAATCAATTATTTTTAAAATAAATTGTATGTAACAGAATATCAGGTTGATGCAAGGCCGTGAAATTTTGGAATAGAGTATGGTATTTATATTTCTTTATTAATTTTGAGTCGGGCCTTCTGTAAACCGGGGATTACTGACTATGGTTATTTCAAGATTTCTTATAACTCTCGCTTTTTTACTCCTTTTTTCGTCTTGGAAACAGAGATCCACTTATAATAGTCTGCGGATAGAAATTCCCGGTCCGATCAATCGGGTCAGAGTACTGTCAATAAGAGCTTGTATGACTCAATAGCTGATTTCTCCGACAGACTTGAAGAAGAGCTGAGGCGATCGAGGATAGCTGATGCTGAAAAAATTGTTCCTGTCCTTGAACGGTTGCTTATACAAACCAATTCCCTTTCACCAAAGACCATTGCAGTATCTGATGCCTGCTATTTGTTAGGATATTATTTTAACTCCAGAGGGCAGACTGAAAGGGCGGTTGATTATTACGAGAAGTGCATTAGTATCCGGGATTCAATTTCCTCCATTGACAGCAGATACGCCAGGTGTCTGGAGAATTTGGGACCTGATTTACTATGGAACAGGTGACTTGAAACTTTCAAGTGAGTATCTGGAGGAAGCACTTAATGTGCAGGGACAGATATATGGTGAGGATTCCCCTGAAATGGCATCTACAATGATCAATCTGGCAGCTTCATATTTGAGACTTAAGAAGTTCTCAAAACGGTTAAGACAGCTGAGCGAGGATTGTTGATGGTAGAAAAAGGGCCAGGATTGGTGACCTTAAACGAACATGCCGCTTTTTGCAGACCATTGGAACGGCCTATACAATAATGGCAGATTATTCACGTGCTCTTGTCTATCTCAATCAATCGAAGGCAATGTATCTGTCAACAGGACTGACCGGGGATATTAACTATTTCAGGTTATTGAATGATATGGCCAACAGCTATTGGGGAGTATCGGATTTAAAAGGAGCAAAGGAAACATTTGAAGAGGCGTTAAGCTCATTTAGCGGTAAGACCGAAACGGACTATCTAATAATGCTCGATAACTATGCAAATCTTCTGTGGCGGATGGGTTGCAGGCAGAAGCTGATAAGAACTGGAAGGCTGTTTTAAAAACCATTAAGGAAGAGAGCGGGGAGCTTTCACCTATCTATAACAGGATCTGCAGTAATTATGCATATTTTCTCTCGACTGTTCCTGAGAAAAATAAGGATGGCTGCTGAGATGGCTGAGAGCTGTTTTACAAATTCGGTTAATGGAGATTTCAATGTATCCGACCGAATGACCGTTACAGTGAACTTTGCCAGGGTGCTGAGGAATACCGGAGAGGTTGAGAGGGCTGTAAAGCTGATAAGGGAGCTGGAGCAACAACTGTTGGGTGATTCTGACACGCAGTCACCGGATCCTGCACATTTGCCATGGGTTGACCTTGGTTCCTTAAGAATGTATGAATTCTGGTATAGCTGTGAAGTTCAGATGTGGCGGGAGAGCGGAGAGATAGATCATATGAAAGGTGCTGCCATTGTTTCCGGTAAGCTGATCTCTCAGATAGAAGAGCTCAGGCTGGAGATGGGAGAGGAGGAGAGCAGATTGATACTTGGTGAGAGATCGGCACTTGACTATAAAAATGCAGTTGAATCTGCAACAATCGTCTACAAAGCTACAGGGGAAAAAGAGTATGCAACCATGGCATTTGATTTTTCCGAGAGAAGTAAAGTATCTGTTCTCCTTGCAGCAACAAGGGAGCTTAAGGCCACACAGCTTCATGTACCGGTTGAGCTATCATCATTACTATCAGAAGTGCAGGCAGGGATAGCTTATTACAGGGCCCTAATAGCGGAGGGTAAATTCGGGCCTTCTGAAAAATTCAAGACCAGGGTAGATATAACCGATCTTATTTTCTCTTCCATAAAAACGAGGGATTCCCTTATCTCAATTATTGAAAAAAGATATCCCGGGTATTATAGCCTTAAATATGACAGACATACTGTTGCGATAAATGAGCTTGCCAACAGACTGGGAAGAAAGAGGAATTACATATCATATGTGCTTTGCGACACGATGCTTTATACATTTGTGGTTAATAAGCGTGGAAGGGAGATCGTTGCCACACCTGTCGACTCCAATTTCTACAGCGATATTGATAATTTCAGGAATGCCGTTTCCTTAATGCCTCCGGGTGTTGATGCAAGAAGGACATTTGAAAATTACAACTCGATAGGCGGGCATCTCCACACAATTCTCATTGATCCCATAAAGGAGTATATACACGGAGAGGATCTGATAATAAGTCCCGACAATCTGCTGTCATATATCCCTTTTGAGGCCTTAACCCAAAAGGTTGAATACAGCGATGGGATAACATTCAGGGATCTGCCTTACCTGATGAAAGAGTATGAAATTTCATACACCTATTCAGCCAGTTTGCTGGAAGATAGCCGGAATGGGGTAAGAAATTTTGTTAACCGGTCTGTTTCGTTTGCACCAATGTATACCCGAAACCTCAGCCGGGATTCGATCTTATCGACGAGGCAGGTGAAATCTGAGGACGGGCTCAGGCCGCTTCCCTATTCTCTTGAGGAATCACTCTATATCACTGAAGTTTGCAATGGAGATCTGTTCCTCAATAACGAAGCCAGTGAATCGGCCTTTAAGGAGGCTGCGGGGAGATACCCTATCGTTCATCTGGCTATGCATACACTTGTTAACGATGCCGATCCAATGTATTCGAAGATGATATTCTCACCGAACAGGGATAGTGGAGAAGACGGACAGTTGAATACATATGAGATCTATAGTCTGACCATACCCGCCAAAATGGTCGTCCTTAGTTCATGTAATACAGGCAGTGGTAAGTTTAACAGCGGGGAAGGTGTAATGAGTCTGGCCCGTGGGTTTATGTACGCCGGAAGCAAATCTGTTGTAATGGCCCTTTGGGAAGTGGAAGACAGAACAGGTACCGGAATTGTAAGAGGCTTCTTTACCAATCTGCACAAGGGATTATCGAAAGGGGCAGCCATGAGAAAAGCGCGGATGGATTATCTTGAAGTTGCAACACAACAAAGGTCACACCCTTATTATTGGGCCACCCTGGTTGTCATAGGTGAAAACAATCCGATATTTTTTGATCCGTTCTGGCTTATTCTTATAGCATCCATACTTTTGGTATCCTCACTGAGCGGTTATTTTTACCTTCGTTACAGGTCGAGGTCCTGAAACTCCTTGTCACTGCGCACTATATCCATTAGTGCTTCCTTGCACAAATATTTCTTACGCCTGGCATAAACCTCATTTTTCATACCCATGATCCGGGCTATCTCCTCATAACTTTTCCCGTCGATATGGAGGTTCAGCATTTGCTGGCAGTCATCTTTCAATTTAACAAAGGATCTCCTGACGATCCGGTCCAGTAGTTCATTTCCGGCAATATCAGGGGTGTCTTCATCCGAAATATCAAAGGTCAATTCAACTGACCTTGATTTTTTCCGTATCTGCGCACTCCAGACATTTCTGACAATCCCGAAAAAGAAGCCTTTTAGATCTGAGGTTAGTTCGAAGTCATCAGAAATTATCTGGCTATAAAGAATTATTATGCTCTCCTGTAAGACATCGGAAACATCATCAGGTGTACCGCTGTTTTGGACGACGTGATTTTTAACGGTATTATAGTAGTTAGTATACAGGTGGTTGAGGATCTTTTCATCCTGACGCCTGATACCTTCAAGTATTTGCTTATCTGAAAATTTATTAAACAAGGACCCCTTTCCATGAGAGTTTGACGACAAATATAGCATTTCCTCATATTATCGTAATGGTTAAATTTTAATTGAATAACAGGTTGCTCAGCAAAATATCCTATATATTTATAGCTTAATCTCTACCGTCTATCATGAGTTTTCCCTTTTTCAAACAACCCGATGCTATGGACTGCGGTCCGACATGCCTTAAGATGATCGGGGCCTACTACAAGAGGGATTTCTCTATGGAGCTGCTTCGGAAGAGATGCTACATTACCAGGGAAGGAGTGTCCTTCCTTGGGCTGTCGGAGGCAGCTGACTCTTTGGGATTCAGATCCATAGGCGTTAAGGTGCCCTTGTCCCGGCTTGAAAAGGAGGTGCCTCTTCCTGCAATATTATCATGGAGGCAGAGTCATTTTGTGGTCCTGTATAAAGTAAAAAACGGCTTTTTCCGGGTAGCAGACCCGGCCCTTGGTCTGTTAAAGTACTCACGGGAAGAATTCCTTAAATACTGGGAAGGGACCAAGATAAATGATGAACCGGCTGGGCTGGTACTAATTGTTGAACCAACACCGTCGCTTTCCGATAGTGAGGAAAAGATGTCAGGGGTAAAGGGTTTCAGTTTCTTACTCAGATATGCCTCCCTATACCGTAAGTACTTTGTTCAGCTTATTGCAGGACTGCTTCTGGGTAGTTTCATTCAACTGCTTTTGCCCTTTCTTACGCAAGCCATTATTGATGTTGGTATCAACAGGAATGACCTTGACTTCATATATCTGATCCTGATAGCTCAGCTTGCTCTTATTGTAAGCCGAATGTCTGTTGAGTTTATACGCAGCTGGTTGCTGCTTCACATAGGAACGAGGATCAACATATCCATTATTTCAGGGTTTCTCCAGAAATTGATGGCACTGCCGGTATCTTTCTTTGATACAAAACTAACCGGTGATATCCTGCAACGGATAGAAGACAACAACCGTATTGAACTATTCCTTACAGCTACAAGTCTCTCCCTTCTCTTCTCATTTTTTAATCTTGTGGTTTTTACCATTGTTCTGGCTATCTATAGTCCTCTCATTGTACTGATCTTTATAGTTGGAGCACTCTTGTATTTCCTGTGGATATTTGCTTTTATGAAGCCACGTGTAATTATCGATGATCAGCGGTTCAAGAGAATGTCGGTTGCCAACACCAAACTCATAAATATTGTACACGGAATACAGGAGATAAGATTAACGCAAAGTGAACAGTCACAGCGCTGGGATTGGGAAGCTATACAGGCAGACCTTTTTAAGCTGAAGGTAAAATCCCTGTCACTGGCACAATACCAAAGTGCCGGGGCAACTTTTATAAATGAAGCGACAAATATCCTGATCACGATCGTTGCAGCAACCTCTGTTCTGAAGGGTGATCTTACACTGGGTATGATGCTGGCGATACAATTTATAATCGGGCAATTGAATGTGCCTTTAATACAATCAGTTAGCTTCCTGAGAATGTCGCAGGATGCGCGAATGAGCCTTGACAGACTTTCGGAGGTCAATGATATGGAAGAAGAGGAACCGGACAGAGATCTTAAGATAAATGAGGTACCCTCCGGTCAGAACATTTATATTAATAATCTCTCCTTCCAGTATGAGGGGCCACGATCGCCATGGGCTCTGAAGGATATTGACCTGGTTTTTGAACATAATAAGACAACCGCCATAGTAGGTACCAGTGGCAGTGGTAAAACAACACTGATAAAACTTCTGCTTGGAATATACAAGCCTGTAACGGGAGATATTATAATAGGAAATACATCCATTAGCAACCTGAATCTTAAGATGTGGCGAAAGTCAACAGGAGCAGTGATGCAGGATGGTTACATCTTTCCGGGTACAATAGCATATAATATTGCGCCGGGAATATCAGAGCCCGATATTGAGAGAATACGATTTGCAGCTTCAGTCTCTAATGTTGATGAGTTTGTAGAAACGTTACCATTGGGTTACAATACGAAAATTGGGGCCAATGGCCATGGGCTAAGTCAGGGACAAAGGCAACGTATACTTATTTCACGGGTTATTTATAAAGATCCCGCCATAATAATACTCGATGAGGCAACAAATGCACTCGATGCAAATAATGAGAAGTCAATCACTGATAAACTGCAAAAATTTATAGAGGGAAAAAGTGTTGTTGTTGTTGCACATCGGCTAAGTACAGTTCGTAATGCCGATAAGATCGTGGTCCTTCACAAGGGTCGCATAATAGAAACCGGAACACATGAGCAGCTCGTTGCGCTGAAGGGGAGCTACTTTAATCTTGTTAAGAATCAACTTGAACTGGGCACATAAATGACTAAGAAGGAACAGGATATAATCTTCAGTGAACCCATAAGGGAGATAATGGAAAAACCTCCCCGCTATCTTGCAAGGTTCGGGACTATGGGTTTATTCGGCCTTATGGTGCTTTTCATCTTTCTAAGCTGGATTATAAAATATCCGGATACGATTCCCGGTAAAATAGTTCTTACTACAGAAAATCCCCCTGCCAATATAATTGCGAAATCAGCCGGCCGCATTGTGAATGTCAGGGTAGCTGAGGGTAGCAAGGTTAAGAGAGGAGAGATCCTCGCCGGTATAGAGTCTTCAGCAAATTTCTATGAGGCTGAGCAATTGATATCCTTTGTGGACCAGACAGGATTCCGATCCGGATGCCGGTTTGATAATGTTGCCGGCACTTTCGAATCTTGGAGATATGCAGGAATCATATTCTCTGCTGAAAAAAGCTATCAATGATCATCGCTTCTTTGCTGAAAATGACCAGGATGGTAAAAAGGCAGAATCGGTACTGGAGGAGATCGCCAACATCAATGCATATATCAGAGAGTTGGATGGTAAAAGAGTGCTGATAAGGGAGGCTCTCTTACTGGAGGAGAAACAATACAGAAGAGATTCCTTACTCCATCGTCAGGGGGTTATGCCCGATGCTCAGTTTGAAGTGTCGCGACAGAAAGTGATTTCCGTAAGGGTAGAGCTACAGCAGACCATCCTTGAGGCTTCTGCCAGAAAGATAGAATTGTCGGAGAAAAGAAGTTCCTATAACGATCATTTACTTAACAAAGCGCTTGATAATGAGAGGTATTCAACTGAAGTTAAAAGCGCCTACCTTGCACTGCTGGCTGCTGTCGACACCTGGAAGACAAAGCATCTGCTTATCTCGCCTGTGGAGGGAGTAGTTACCTTTACCCGGTTCTGGAGTGATAATCAGTTTGCATCGGTTGGAGAGACCATTATGACAGTAGTTCCCTTGCTACCGGGGAAGATAATAGGGAAGGCAGAGCTTTCGATGAAGAGGGCAGGGAAGGTAAAATCTGGTCAGGATGTGATTATTAAATTGAGCGGTTACCCATTTATGGAATTCGGTTCCCTGAGGGGAAAAGTCAGCACAACATCATTGGTTCCTGACGGAGACAAATATGTTGTGGAGGTTGATCTTCCTGATGGGATGTTCTCATTGTATGGGAAGGAACTAACATTCCGGCAGAATATGGATGGGATGGCTGAGATAGTGACTGAAGATTACAGGCTAATAAATAAGATCACGGATCCCATCCGTTATATGTGGAACAGGAACAGAAGAGACAATATATAATTGGTGCACGTTACTACTTAGTAAAGCATGCAGTACATATTACAGCTCTCTTTTTTCCAAAAAATGATGACAGGCTTTTGTTCAGGTGCTTCCATGCTTCAACTGCCTGATTATTATCAACCATCTCGAACCTGATCTTGTCTCCAGGCTTAAGTTGACCCGCAATATGAAGGTCGGCAGTTATGATATTGCCGATCTGTGTATAACCACCGGTGGTCTGACAATCCTTCATCATTATGATAGGCTTTTTATCTCCCGGGATTTGAATCGTTCCGGGGACCACAGCATAAGAGAGAACGTCGGGAGAACCCGTATGATCTATATCTGCACCTGTAAGCCGGTAGCCCATCCTGTTGCTGTCGGAACTAAGGGTGTAAAGAGATCCGGTGAAAATAGCAACAGAGCCTCCGTCGAAGAGTTCCATATCTCTTCCCTTTGTAAATCGTAAATTAACCTGTTCAGGAAAAGAAGGGATCATTTCCGGTGGTAATTTAATTTTTTTGCTGTCAAGCCAGGAAAAAGGATAGGTGCTGATGATATCATCTTTTTCCAGCTTACGTCCGGAATAACCACCAATGGAGCCAGGCAGGTATGTCGACCTGCTTCCCATTACTTCAGGTATATCAAGTCCGCCGGATACTGCGATATAGCTTCTTGCACCTTCTTTGCAATACCCGAAAGTGAGGATATCTCCTTTACGTGCTTTATGGCTCTGCCAGTTTTCAATTGCTACTCCATTCAGTTCGGCCTGCATAGGTGCACCTGTTATTGCAAATACCGAACGGCTAAGGAACTCTATTGCAGGCCCCATAATGGTTGCCTCAATACAAGCCTCATTAACCCTGTTCCCGACAATCAGATTGGCCACCCTGAATGAATAATCATCCATGGCACCCGAGAGGGGCATGCCATATTTCATGAACCCGGTTCTTCCGGCGTCCTGTATCGTTGAAAGTAATCCCGGCGATATGATCCTTATTCCGCTCATAGTTCTCTGGATGAGATTTCAGGAATATAACCTTTTACTTTTACCCGGGAGAGGATATCATGAAATTCATTATTGTCGATTATCCTGAATTGCAGTTCCATTCCTGCTGAAAGGAGGAAAGGATCCTTCGAATCAGGATCGAATAGAGGGATCGGGGTCTTTCCAATTATTTGCCATCCTCCGGGGCTTTTCATGGGGTAGATACCTGTTTGATTTCCGGCTATTGCAACAGAACCTTCCGGAATCACCAACCGTGGTTCCCGTCTTCGTGGCATTGAGATCTCTTTAGGCATTCCTCCGAGATATGGGAAACCGGGGGTGAACCCCATCATATAAATACGGTACAAAGCATCGGTATGTTTGCGGATCACCTCTTCTTCCGAAAGTGAGTTGTGTTTTGCTACAACACCAAGATCGGGACCATGCTCCCCCCCATAAAGCACAGGTACTGTTATTCTCTTAACAGCAGATCCCTTCCTGTTGTCGGACTTATAATTCCGAAGTTGTTCTATGATCTCTTCCGGTGTCACCATAACAGGATCGTACAGAACGGTGACCCCGCTATATGATGGGATAACTTCGATAAGACCGTTAAAAGGGTTTGCTTCAATAAATTGGGAAAGAGATGTGACCCTGTCATTAATATCAGGGCTGATCCTTTCTTCAAACCTAATGAAAAGGGCTGAGTCACCTGTCTGTATATAATTCACTTTATCCACCTATTTATCAGGCTGCTTAATAATTACTCCGGATTCAAGAAGCTTATCACGGACCATTTTGGCAGTAAGGGAAGCTTCAGGGGTGTCGCCGTGGATGCATATGGTTTGAGGCCTTATGGTGATTTCCTCTCCGGTGACCGAGGTAACTTTATTCTCAAGAACCATCTTAACTGCTCTCATGGCGCATAAGGCCGGATCATGTATTACTGATCCTTCAATGGACCTGTTTACCAGCGAACCATCATTGTTATATGCTCTGTCGGCGAACACCTCGCTTACAAAGGGCAAACCCCTTGCTTCTGCCATCTTTTCTGTCAACGATCCGGATAACCCAAAAAGCTTTATATTTCTGCCTGCTATTTTTAAAAGGCTCATGATGATCTCTGATATCTCCTCGCTCTCTGCGGCAATGTTGTAGAGTGCTCCATGAGGCTTAATGTGTGACATAACGCCTCCCTCTTCTTCTGTAATTTTCTTAAGCAGCAGAACTTGTTCTGCCAGCGAATCAAGCAATTTCGCAGGATCCATCTTTACCACCCTTCTTCCAAATCCTTCTCTGTCGGGGTATCCCGGATGAGCGCCGATTCCAACATTTGCTGCCAAAGCCCCCTTTATTGTAGCTCTCATCACGGACTCGTTCCCCGCATGTGCCCCGCAAGCAATATTTACCGAGCTCACCAGTTTTATAAGAGAGCGCTCATTTCCCGACAGTTTTGTTCCGTCAGTTTCTCCCATATCGGCATTAAGATCGACCAGATAAGCTGCCATAATATTTAAATAATGCCCGTGGCTGCTGCAATACTTTTCAGCCCCAGAGCAATAGTTACGATTAATACAATTATTCCCAGGATATTAGATGTAAGAGTATTCACATGCTTCCCGAGGATCTCTTTCCTGTTCATTACCCAAAGAAGATATCCGGCAATTACCGGCAACAGCAACCCATTGGCAAACTGAGCAAATGTGATCACACTTATAGGGTTAAGTCCCAAAGAGGAGAAGAGTACACCGGTAGCGAGAACAGTGATCCACGTGAACCTGAAAAGCAAACCTTTTGTTCCCATCTCCTTTCCAAGAATTCCTGTTACCGCATATGCTGCTGCCAAAGGAGCCGTTATGGTACTTGAAACGCCGGCAGCCAGCAACCCGGCTGAAAGGAAATATTTTGCCCAATTTCCAAGCAGGGGTTCCAGTTGCACTGCCAGGTCACCTGCATTTCTTATTAATCCACCCTGCCCGAAAAAGGCAGATGAAGCTGTAATAATGATTGCTATGGAGATCAGACCACCTACACCTATACTCACAAATGAATCTTTTCTGGCTGTCGGAAGATCTTCTGCTCCGTTCCATTTAGACTTCGCTGCCGATGAGTGCAGAAAAAGATTATAAGGGACAACCGTAGTGCCAATAAGTGCAACTATGGTCAGGCCAGCCCCGGGAGGTACCGAGGGAATCAGAGACCCTTTGAAAATACCTGAAATATCGGGCTTTACGATGAATGCTGTTGTTATGAATGTTAAACTCATCAGTATCACCAGCCCAACCAAAAACAGTTCAATAACCTTGTAGTTACCGGAAAAGAGTAAGATGAATGCTGTAAGTCCTATTATCAATGGCCAGATTGAAAGTGAGTATTGCCCCAGTGAAATTTCAAATTTGCCTGTAATTGCTTCAAGACCAAGAGTTCCGCCTATAATATTACCTGTTTCATACGCGGCATTGCCAATACCAATAGCAGAGATGATGAGAACAATAGCTACAATTCTTGATCCCTTTGAAGTGGTCATCTCCCTGATGCCTGATCCCAGTCCTTTTCTTCCAACTATACCCAGTCTGGCCGACATCTCCTGGAGAATCATTGTTGCCCCGGCAGAAAATATAAGAGCCCAGATAAGAGCATATCCGTAAGATGTCCCGGCGATTGTACAGGTTGTGATGGTTCCGGGACCAATAAATGCTGCGGTAACCAACGTCGCAGGACCGAATTTGCTGAATCCTTTCCAGATACTCATCAATTAGTAACATTAAGTTTGAGCCGATTGTAAATGTAAAAAAAATAGGAGCGATTATGGCGCAGGCTTATAATTTATCTGCTTCTTGCCACGAACATTCCTTGTCACCGATACTGTACATCTGTTAAAGTTCCTGAAAGCTGCATAACAGGTTTTGATATAGGTGTGGCTTCCTGCTTCAAATTAAAATGGGCTAAAGGTTTGAGTTTTAACAAATATTTCAATATTTTCGTACTCTGAAAAATTCGAGGACTGCGACGTTTTACAACCTCTGTTGAGTTGTAAAAATTAACTCTAATGAAATGACTGAAAAAGTGCCAAATGACTCTGTTCAAGATGAACAATTCGGGGAAGGTCCTAAAAACCCTGAAACTACTGAAGGTAAACTAAAAGAGACCCCTGCAGAGGAGGTAACAGATGCGGAAGAACCCGTTTCTGTTGACCAACCTGAAGAAAAAGAAGAGGTCGCCTCCGTTGAAACCAGTGAGGACAAATCTGATGAATCCGCCTCTGTTGAAACTACGGAGGACAAGTCTGATGAATCCGCCTCCGTTGAAACTACGGCGGACAAGTCTGAGGAATCTGCCTCCGCTGAAAATACGACGGACAAGTCTGATGAGTCTGACCCTGACTTTGAACTGCCTCCGGTAGATTACAGTTCTTATTCAAGGAAAGAACTCGTTGAAACGCTTGAACTGCTTTTAAACAACAGGCCTACCACTGAGATAAAGGATAATATCGACAGGATACGCATCACATTCTACAGGAAATTTAAGGAGGAGAATGAGCAACTAAGGAAGGCGTTTGTCAATGAAGGGGGTAAGATTGAGGATTTTGAGCCTGCCGCGGATGAAGATGAAGAAAGGTTAAAAACCCTTCTTGAAAGATACCGGGAAAAGAGAAACGATCAGAACAGGGTTCAGGAAGCTGAAAAGCATGAGAATCTGGCACGCAAGAATGCGATAATAGAAAATATAAAAGACCTTGTAAACAGGGAGGAATCGATTAACAAGACTTTTCAGGAGTTCCGCTCCCTGCAATCGGAATGGCACAATGTTGGCATGGTACCACAGGGTGCACTGAAAGACATGTGGGAAAACTACCATCTGGCGGTTGAGATATTCTACGATTACATAAAGATAAATAAAGAGCTTCGTGATCTTGACATCAGGAAAAACATGGAGCTTAAGATAGGATTGTGTGAAAAGGCCGAGGCGCTTCTTCTTGAAGCAAATCCTGTAAATGCTTTCAGAGAATTACAGGAGCTGCATAATCGTTGGAGAGAGGTAGGCCCGGTGCCAAGAGAATCAAAAGAGGAGCTATGGGAACGTTTTAAGGAGGCTACATCGGCAATCAATAAGCGCCATCACGAATACTTTGAAACTCAGAAAGATGAACAGAGGAAAAATCTGGACGCCAAGATGGCCATCTGTGAGAAGGTCGAAGAGATAAATAAGCTCGAACTTTCAAGTTTCAAAGACTTTGATAACAGAAGCAAT
This sequence comes from uncultured Bacteroidales bacterium, assembly GCA_963698535.1. Lineage (GTDB taxonomy): Bacteria > Bacteroidota > Bacteroidia > Bacteroidales > VadinHA17 > CAVORD01. The sequence goes on from CAVORD010000001.1 coordinate 509,298, forward strand.
GAGATAGTTGAGCTTCAGAAAGTATGGAGAACGATCGGCTTCGCTCCAAAGAAGCAGAATAAAAAGATATATCAGCGTTTCAGAGATGCCTGCGACCAGTTTTTTGAGAAGAAGAGGCTCTTTTATGCCGAGAATAAGGGCATTCAGGTTAATAATCTTGAATTGAAGACCGAGTTGTGTGTTAAGGCCGAGGCCTTGCAGGAGAGTACTGACTGGAAAGGTACAACCGACGCTTTGATCAAGCTCCAGAAAGAGTGGAAAGAGGTTGGTCCGGTTCCAAGAAAGCAGTCTGAGAAAGTATGGAAGAGATTCCGTAAAGCATGTGATACTTTCTTTAATAACAAGAGTAAGCATTTCTCATCTGTTGACAGCTCATACGAAGCAAATCTGGAAAAGAAACTGAAACTTGTTGACGAACTTGAGGTGATGCAGGCTGTAGCCGGAACCCAGGATATAAAGGAGCAATTTGAGCGTTTAAAAGGTATACAGCGCGAGTGGGCTGAAACCGGCTTTGTTCCGATCGCGAAAAAGGATGAGCTTACAGCAGCATACAGGAAAGCTTTGAATGCTATCTTTGAAAAACTTAAACTTTCCGACGAAGAGAAGAACCTGTTGAGATACCGGAATAAGGTAGAGAACATGAAAGGCTCAAATAAGCCTGCCAGGAAGGGTCGCGGCGACAGGGATAAGTTTATTACCCGGATTAAGCAACTGGAAAGCGATATAGTCCTCTGGGAGAACAACATTGGTTTCTTTGCCAAATCGAAGAAGGCCGATGCAATGATCAAAGAGGTTGAGGAGCGGATCGAAAATGCAAAGAACACGATCAAGTCGCTGGAGGAGAAAATAAATATTATCGATAATTCAGGGATCGACGACTAGCTGGTCCGTAATTCAAATTTAGAAGTTTTGGCTGACGTTAAGTATGTTTTTGTTACTGGGGGAGTTACCTCATCACTGGGTAAAGGAATAATATCCGCATCACTTGCCAAGCTGCTTCAGGCACGCGGCTATTCTGTAACAATACAGAAACTGGATCCATATATTAATGTTGACCCCGGAACGCTGAATCCGTATGAGCATGGTGAGTGCTATGTAACGATCGATGGGGCTGAAACAGATCTCGATCTTGGGCATTATGAGCGTTTTCTTAATGTACATACAACACAGGCAAACAATGTTACCACCGGCAGAATATATCAATCGGTCATAAATAAGGAGAGAAAAGGTGATTACCTTGGTAAAACTGTCCAGATAATTCCACACATAACCGACGAAATAAAACGGAGAATAAAACTGGTTGGTAACGTCGGCAAATATGAGATCGTAATCACAGAAATAGGAGGTACGGTAGGTGACATCGAATCGTTACCATATGTCGAATCTGTCCGGCAGCTTAAATACGAACTGGGACCAACTAATTGCCTGGTAATACACCTTACCTTGGTGCCTTACCTTTCTGCAACGGGTGAGTTAAAGACAAAGCCGACACAGCATTCCGTTAAAATGTTGCTGGAAAACGGGATACAACCTGATGTTCTTGTTCTGCGCAGCGAACGCAGTATTACACCTGAAATAAGGAAGAAAGTAGCCCTGTTTTGCAACGTTGATGAAACAGCTGTAGTTGAGTCAGCAGATGTCAGCACCATATATGAGGTTCCTATCAGGATGCTCGATGAAAAACTTGATCTTACTGTTCTAAGAAAACTTAACCTCTCATCCAGGAATGAACCCTCTCTGGTAAAATGGAGAGAATTTCTGAGAAGATTGCAGAATCCTGAAAAGGAGGTCTCAATAGGATTGGTTGGAAAGTATGTTGAACTGGCTGATGCATACAAATCAATAGCAGAGTCATTTAATCATGCAGGGGCAGAGAATAAATGTGGCGTTAAGCTTACATTAATTCATTCGGAAGAGATAGACGCATCTAATGTAAAAGAGAAGTTAAGCTCTCTCGATGGTTTGCTGGTGGCCCCTGGTTTCGGATCAAGGGGAATCGACGGTAAAATTGAGGCAATCAAATATGTAAGGGAAAACAATATTCCATTTCTGGGCATTTGCCTCGGAATGCAATGTGCTGTAATTGAGTTTGCAAGGAATGTTCTTGGTCTGGAAAAAGCTCACAGTACAGAGATAAACAGAAGTACCAAATACCCTGTTATCGATCTGATGGAAGACCAGAAGCGAATTATTGACAAGGGTGGAACAATGCGGCTTGGCGGTTATAAGTGCCACATCAGGGAAGGGTCCAAAACTAACATTCTTTACGGGACACAGGATATTGTCGAAAGACACAGGCACAGGTATGAATTTAACGATAAGTATCTCGACGAATTTGAGAAAAATGGCATGAGAGCAGTGGGTATTAACCCCGATTCCGGTTTGGTTGAGATCATTGAGCTCGATGGTCACCCTTGGTTCGTAGGCGTCCAGTTCCATCCCGAATACAGCAGTACGGTACTTAACCCTCATCCTCTCTTTGTGGGTTTTGTTAAAGCGTGTACCGAAAGAAAATATAAATAGTCATATATAATAAAAGGTTTAATGGACAGGAATACTATTTCAGGACTGATATTGATTTTTGTAATATTCATTGGCTTCAGTCTGTATAATACAAACAAGGTAACCAAGTCGTATGAAAAGACCATGGTTACTGCCGACTCTCTTTACCGCGAAGGGAAACTGACAGAAGCCAGAGATATGTATCTCAAGGCGGTCAAGTACAAGCCTGGTCTGCCAGAAGCCAAGAGCAAGGTCGCCGAACTGAATATCAGACTTTCACCTAATCAAACCAGTTCTACTCCTGCTGACACCATTGCTAAAACAGCTGACAATCAGCTGGCTCCGGTTGTTACGCCTGCTGTAACCGATCCTGCTGTTTACGGGGCTTTTCAGGCAGGTGCTACCGGTGAGACAAATCTGATAAGAGTTGAGAATGAAAAATTTATCATACATTTTTCACGAAAGGGAGGAAGGGTTTATTCAGTTGAATTGAAAGATTACAAGACCCACGATCAGAAGCCATTGATACTATTCGATGGTGACTCAACAACTTTCGGCTTTAAATTCTTTACAGCTGATAATCGCCTTATCGAAACCACAAACCTCTTTTTTGAACTGGTGGGTGACGATGAAGATATTCTTGTTAAAGACGAATCGGCGGAGATCGCATTCAGACTGGGTGCCGGCGAGGGTAAATACATTGAGTATGTATATACCGTCTTTCCCGATAAATATATGGTCGATATGGACATCAGATTTGTCGATCTAAGGGGAGTAATAGCAAGTAATCTGAACAGCCTCTCGTTCGACTGGAAAATGTATATACCACAGCAGGAGAAGGGAAAGCAGAACGAAGACACCTACACAAATATAAAGTACAAATATTATCAGGCAGAGGTCGACGGCTTCCGCGACAGGTCATCGAAGGAGTTTGAAAAGGCCGATATTCCCACGAAACTAAGGTGGGTGGCCTTCAAGGACCAGTTCTTCTCTTCTGTACTGATTGCCGACGATCATTTTGTTAGTGGTTCAGTATCAACAACAAAGCTTCCTGCTTCTGAAAAGTATCTTCGATTCTTTACATCAGAGGTAGGAGTACCTTACAACCCTGAAAATGATAATGGTCTGAAATTTAAGCTTTACTATGGTCCAAACCATTTTACCACTTTAAAGAAATATGATCTTGATCTTGAACAGCTTGTTTTTCTGGGTAAGAACATAATAAGATGGATAAACCAGTTTGTGATAATTCCAATATTCAACTGGCTTGATAACTCCATAACCAACTACGGGATAATAATTCTTATTCTTACACTTATAATAAAGATCGTCCTGTTCCCGCTTACCTTCAAATCATATCTCTCACAGGCCAAGATGAAGATACTGAAGCCTATGGTCGATGAGATAGGAAAGAAATTTCCCAAGAAGGAAGATGCGATGAAAAAGCAGCAGGCGACGATGGATCTCTATAAAAAGGGTGGAGTGAATCCGCTGGGAGGTTGCTTGCCTATGTTCCTTCAGTTTCCTATCCTTTTTGCCATGTTCCGCTTCTTTCCGGCATCTATTGAGTTAAGGCAGGAAGCATTCCTTTGGGCAACGGACCTTTCAACCTACGATTCTATTTTCACCCTTCCGTTTACCATACCAATGTATGGAAACCATGTTAGTTTGTTTACCCTTCTGATGACGGTATCAACAATTCTGACAATGAAGTTCAACTCACCGGCTTCTACCGGCCAGGAACAGATCCCCGGTATGAAATCGATGATGTATATAATGCCGGTAATGTTCATGTTTATCCTGAACAATTTCTCCTCCGGACTTACCTATTATTATTTCCTTGCAAATATGATCACATTCGGACAGAACTGGATATCGAATAGGTTCATTGATGATGATGCCATTTTGCGTAAAATAGAAGAGAACAAAAAGAAGCCTGTTGTAAAATCCAAATGGCAGCAGAGGATAGAGGACATGGCAAAGCAAAAAGGTATTAAGCCAGCTAAGAGATAGAAAAAATTAGTAAAAAGGGGGGGGTGACCCCCTTTTTAGTTAAATAACATACCACTCCCCAAATATTACTAAAAATAATTTAGTAGATTTATCACACTAATTATTGGGAATAATGGGGAAAAAGGTAAAAAACAAAGACCTCGCCGCCAGGCTTGGGGTCTCCAGTACGTTGGTATCACTTGTATTAAACAACAAGGCCGATCAACACGGAATCAGGAAGGACACACAGGAAAGAGTATTATCAATGGCCCGCCAGATGGGGTATTTCGAATCGGCAAAATTCAGGGGAGAATCGATGCCGATTGAAGAAAAACCCGGCGTAATTGGTATGATAGTTCCTGATCTCAATGACTCATTCATCTATGAGATACTTCCTTACTTCAACAAAGCATTCGCCAGTATTGGCGTTGGCTTCTCTGTAATAACGAAGGATCCTGATGACCAGCGCTATTCGAGGCTGGTTGGGGCGTTTAAAAAGTTTTTCAGTGGTATAATCCTTGTTGGCGATACGGCCGATGATTACACCTTGAGAACATTAAAGACAGGCAACTATCCTTTTGTATTGCTGGAGAAAAGTGTGAAGAAACAAAGGTTAAATACGGTTTTGTGCGATAACAGAGCCGGAGTTAAGCTTGTGACTGATCATATCAGGAAACTGGGATACAAGAACATTCTCATCCTTTCTGCCTCACAAGGGTCAAAAAATGACCAGGAGTTGGTTTCGAACCTAAAGGAGACAATCAAGGCTAACGGCAATTTCAACAAGCCGATGTTTCTTGATATGACTTTACCTCCTATGGGTGAAAAACTGGATATGACCGAGATGGAACGATTTCTTAGACCTCCTGCAAGTGTGGAAGTTATGATAATCGTTAACGCAGAACTTGTAAGTCCGGTTATGATGGCTTTGATGGCCCGGAAAATAAGGATCCCTCTGGATATAGCCCTCATCTCGATGGAGGAGGGAATGGGATTTGATCTTATGTATTCTCCTGTGACAACTTTGCGGAAACCACTTGCTTCCATGGCAATAAAGGTATCTAATATGATCTGGTCGGAGATCAAAAATGAAGGCAAAGGGAAATATAAAAGGCAGGTAAGTTTAAATCCGGAGCTGGTAGTCAGGAATTCATGCGGTACTATTAGTTAGACCGGTTAATTCCTGGAATATCTTCCTTATTAAGGTTGCTATATATCTGATTATATGATACATATTATTGTTATAAACATGCTGTTTGTAACAATGCACTTCATTGTGATACTGTAATTGTTTATTTGAATTATCTTTGACTAGCCGATTTAGTGAAAGAGGTATTAGTAATAAGACCTCTGCCGCTTGATCAAAGGGAATACGGTTTGAATCCGTAACAGTACCCGCTGCTGTGAAGCCTGCCACTTTTGTGGCTAAAGCGTATGCAGAAAACCACTGTCTGAAAGGATGGGAAGGAGCATATGCCGGGACAAGTCAGAAGACCTGCTATTTTTTTTCAATTATTCAATGCTTTCGGGAAGAAGAGCAGAGAATCCTAACCGATTTTCGAACCTACTTTCTGCAGCCGAATAAAGGATTTATTAACCTTTAACCTTTGACAGTTGCTATGAAGAAGAAATCCATTTTCAGGAAAAAAGAGTTTCCTTTCTTGCTTTTTCTGTTTATCATCATGCCTCTCCTTGCCCAGGGACAGGGTATTCTCAACTATGATACCCTCAGGATAGATGAAGTTACGGTTAAGAGCAGTCATACCCGTGTTATTTCAGGGTTTAATGTAACCACTATTGACCTCACCACAGGGCTTAACCCTTCGGGTGCCGACTTAGCCTCACTCCTTGAAAAGAACAGCAATATCTATCTTAAGAGTTATGGTCCGGGTTCTCTTTCAACTATCTCCTTCCGGGGAACAGGTGCTGCTCATACCTCCTTATCCTGGGAGGGAGTTCCCTTATCTTCTCCAATGTCGGGGATGACAGATCTGTCATTGATCCATACTGCTTCATCCGGCAGGATAAATATCTACATGGGAGCTGCATCCTTGCCAATGGTCTCTGGTGCGATCGGTGGATTGATCGATATTGTTGGTGATCCCGGATGGGGTGAGAAATTGAGTGTTGGAACTTCTCTTGAAGGTGCCAGTTTTGGTGGTAGAACAGTGTCGGGGCAGGTTGGCATTGGGATCAAAAACTGGAGATTCCTGGCAAAGATGTATTCTACGGCTTCTGATAATAATTTCTCGTTCGAATCGACGGATGCCGATGGTAATGTAGTGCTGTTGAAGAGGACAGGAAGTGGTTTTATGTCTAAAGGTTTTGCCTCTGAAGCCCACTACAGAAGCAGAAACGGGATCGGAACAATACGAGTATGGCATCAAACAGCATCGCGTGGCATTGCACCTCCTGTCTATTCACTGGCTAACTCGGGAACCGAAAGTCAGGATGACTCTTTTACAAGGGTAATGTTATCCTATAAATACTCTCCGTTCTGGGGAACAATTGTTACCTCAGCAGCCATGTTCAGGGATCTTTTGGATTATCGCGATGAGTTATGGGACTATTCAAGCTCCAGCAGGGTAAATAACTACCATTTCAGGACATCGGTCAGAGGCGATATTACAGAGAATACAAAGCTAGCCCTGGCAATAACGAACGAATTGAATATTGTGGAGAGTAATAACTTTTCAGGGAGGAAAGATCAGAATAATCTGGGTGTTGCGTTGTCGGTTGAATCGCGGCTAAGTGAAAAGATTGCGGCTCATCTCCTGATACGTGAGAACTTGCTGGGATCCGATTTTCTGGCGCCCGGGATGGTTGCAGGATTCACCCTGATGCCGGGTGGCAAAGAGGAGAATGTAATAAAGCTGTCAGGATCACTGAACTCGCGGCCGCCCACAATGAATGATCTTTACTGGTCGCCGGGAGGCAATCCGGATTTAAAGATAGAGAGAAGCAGGTCGTTGGAACTGTTTGCAGGTAAATCTTTTATAAGTGCAAAAGAGACCAGCTTAAAACTGGAATACACTGCCTATTTCACATCAGTGTCAGAAATGATTATGTGGGTGCCAGGGAGTAACGGTTTATGGATGCCCGATAATGTGGGAAAGGTACTGATTGCGGGTAATGATATAAAACTGTTGCTGGATTATAAGATCGGATCACTCCTTATCTTCTCCTCATTAAACTACACATATAACCTCTCGCGTGATGTGACAGAGGAGACAAACAGATCATTCTTTGAAGCACCTCAGGTAATATATAACCCAATGCACACTCTTAGCTCAAACTATCGTTTCAGCATCAGAAACTATTCACTTGGGTTCTTTACAGAGTATACCGGCAAGAGATATACAACAACCGATAACTCAGAATATATTGACCCCTTCATTACCGGCATGTTATACGGTTCGTGGTCGTTGGAACGCGGTGGCAGCAGATTCCAGATTACAGGAAGGATATCAAATTTGTTTAATGCCAGCTATAATCTGATACAGTATTATCCAATGCCCGGAAGATCATATCAGCTTGGCTTACAGTATAATTTTAAAAAATAAAATGAAGTGGAGATAACGAATAGGGTATTTTGCGGTTAAATTAAACCAACTACCTTAGTTCTATTCTAATATTAATGCGGAAGGAAACTTACATATTGGTCTTATTTTCACTTGTCCTCACCTCCGGTGCGCTGGGACAGGTTGAATCTGTAAGGAGGAAAGCCCCGGAAAGGCCGGTAATTGAAAGATGGGTTGACAAAACACCACCGTCTTCAGCTGTTAATACCCTTCGGGATATAATTCCTGCCAAGAATGAGCCTCTTCAGTTTGCTCTTCCGATCACTGTCTCACTTAATCCGTCAAATTCAGGCACTATTGTCGAAAAAGAGGGAGAAAAGATATGGACTATTGGAATCACATCGAAGGGGGCCCTTTCTCTTAATCTTATCCTTTCGCAGTTCAAATTGCCCAAAGGCGGGTACTTCTATCTCTATAACAGCGATATGTCAGTTGTAAGGGGTGCCTTCACCGATGAAAATAACAACCCCTCCGGAATTCTTCCGCTTATGCCCCTGCCTGGCGACGGTATTATACTGGAACTGCACGTCCCTTCGGGAAGTGACATTTTCAACACATTGACCATCAGTCAGGTGTCGCACGATTACAGAGGGGTCTTCGGTATACTGGAGACAAAGGACGGGTTTTATAAAACATCACAAACTTGTAATTCCGACGTAGCCTGTTATCCTGCAGGTACATATGATGATCAGAAGAACTCGGTTGCACGTGTTATTATCAGAGGGGTTGAGTTATGCAGCGGAGCACTGGTAAATAACAGTAATCAGGAGAACATTCCATATTTCCTGACAGCTGAACATTGTATCTCAAACGCCAGCGAGGCTAATCTAACCCTCTTCGTGTTTAACTATGAGAGTCCGTGGTGCAATGGGCCTGACGGCAGAGTATTCCATTCCCTGTCGGGGTCGACACTGAAGGCAACAAATTCCAATCTGGATTTTACCCTGCTGCAACTGAACCAGTTTCCACCAATAACATATAAGCCTTATTTGGCAGGATGGGACAGATCAGAGACTCAGGCAACAAACAGCTATTCGATACATCATCCCCAGGGTGATGTCAAGAAGATCTCCATTGATAATAATCAGCCGGTAACTTCAACATATCCTGGTTATCTGACAGGGGGTTTCTGGAAAATACTTCAATGGGAGGTAGGTACAACTGAGCCCGGATCCTCCGGAGGCCCACTATTTAATCAGTCGGGCAGAATTATAGGAACTTTAACGGGAGGTGAAGCATATTGTGGCAACTCTGTCAATGACTACTATGCAAAAGTAGTAAGGATGTTTTCCGCATCAACCCTTCCTGAAAGTCACCTTGCCCCATGGCTCGATCCCTCTCAGTCAGGGGTGATTGCCCTGGGCGGGAGAGACCCGTATTCCCCTAATCACACAACAAACGATACGCTCACTAATATGCCAGGGGCGGTATATAATGTAAGCACATACAGTTTGCCGGCAAGCGGCTATTCTACCGGATTCAACAGTGACAGTGTCCTGTCTGTATGCTGAGTACTTTGAAAACAGCCGCACGGCATTTATAACCGAGATATCAATAGGAGTAGGCTTCTCAAATTATGTCTCTCTGGCCGATAGTATTACCTTGTTTGTTTTTGCAGATGGTGCTGCGCCGGGATCAGTTCTGGCATCAAGGAAATTCCTGATAAGCGAAACAGGCCCGCTCGTGAGGTTTAAAGCAGACTTTGGGCAAGCCATTCCTGTCACCGGCAATTTCTACATAGGATGGCGGTTGTGGTATCAGACCAAGGCTGCCTCGGAAACAAGACAAATGGCGGTTTATAAAACAGACGATCTGGGTGGAACCGAGTTCAACAGAGCATGGCTGTTCCATTCCGGCGGATGGAAACCATTTTATCAGCACCCTTCATTTCCTTCGTCAGTTTCACTTGATGTTAAGGTGATCACTACGACATCTAATGTTGTTTACTCCATTTTTGATCAGCCCTATCTAACCGAAAAGATCCATATCTATCCAAATCCGGCATCTGAAACTTTAAACCTTACTATCGACGGTGCAACACCGGGATATCCCATTGAGATATTTAATGAGTCAGGTATTCTGGTATCGTACTTTACACCTCTCTTCAGTCCGGAGGAGATTATTACAATTGATATTACAGGATTGAACACAGGGGCATATATTATCCGATATCGGTCAAATGATAAGTTTTACGTTGGCAAATTCATAAAGATCGGAAGTGAGGAATATAGCCAATACTTTATTTTTTCTTTTCATTCTTATCGCCTTTTCGGGATGTCACCATTCCGAAGGTTCCGGACCTTCTGCCAAAGGTGAAGTCCGCTATCACTCCAATAAATTCAGTATTGAAAAGAAGGAGGGCTATTCGATCCTTCATATTTTGGATCCATGGCAGGGGGCAGAGAATGTAAGCCAGGAATTCTACCTTGTTAACAAAGGAGCTGAGTATCCCGACCGGATACCAGAAGAAAGAATTATTCAGGTGCCTGTTAAAAGTGTGATCTGTTTCAGTACCACACATCTTGCCATGCTTGCTGAATTAGGAGAACAGGGATCAGTTACAGGTTTCTCAGGAACCAGTTTTGTCTATAATGAAGAGTACAGGTCAATGATCTCTGAAGGAAAGATCAGGGAGATAGGTTATGAAGGGAATATAAATAAAGAACTGATCATTACTCTGAACCCTGATATTATAATTGCTTATGGTGTAGAGGGGGAAACATCCTCTTATATATCCAAGCTGACAGAACTGGGAATAAAGGTTCTGTTCAATGCCGATCATCTTGAAAATGATCCTGTTGCACGACTTGAATGGATAAAAGTATTTGGAGCGTTGACAGGTAATGAACAGAAAGCCGATGAGATCTACCTTGAAGGAATGACCAGGTACGACTCAATAGCAACATTTATCCGGAAAAACAGAAGATCAAGGCCTGCAGTTATGCTTGGACTGCCATGGAGGGATAGCTGGTATATATCGCCTGGGAATTCATACATAGGATCACTAATTGATGACGCAGGGGGAAGGTATCTTTGGGAGGACCTTAAGTCAGAAGTGACGTTACCATGGTCGCTTGAGAATGTTTTTATTAAGGCAAGACGCGCAGATTTCTGGCTGAATCCCGGGTCGGCAGAGTCACGAAATGCAATTGCGGTGGTTGAACCACGTCTGAAACTTCTACCGGTATTCAGAGAGGAGGGGGTATTTAATAATAACAAAAGAAGAGTTGTTACAGGAGGTAATGACTACTGGGAGAGTGCTGTTGTAAACCCTGATGTTCTCCTTAACGATATCGGATCAATACTCCATCCTGAGCTTTTCCCCGGATATGTGACAACTTATTACCAAAAGCTTAAATAGATGGCGGGAGAGGAGCTGTTATTTAAAGACGGGTCTGTGAGCCCCCCTGACGGAAAGAGAAGAATCCTCTTTCTGCTTATCCCCTCACTTATTCTCATTCTTTTTATTGCTGACATGGCAATAGGGTCAGTGCTTATATCGCCCCGCGATCTCTTTGGATCGCTCTTCGGTACTGCTGATGATATTACCCGTACAATCCTTCTTTCGTTCAGGCTTCCAAAGGCGGTTACGGCAGTTGTTGTTGGTATTGCCCTGTCGGTAAGTGGTTTACAAATGCAGACCTTGTTCAGAAACCCGATGGCAGGGCCCTACGTACTTGGTGTAAGTTCGGGTGCGAGCCTTGGTGTAGCCGTGGTTGTTCTTGGATTCTCCTCAATATTCAGTTCAGGAGGGAGCGGTGCCGGCAACTGGACCCTCCTTATAGCCGCAAGTATTGGATCAGGACTGGTTATGCTCCTGGTCTTTGCTGTTTCACTCAGGGTTAAGGATATAATGACCATACTGATACTGGGGATCATGTTTGCCTCGGGTATATCGGCCGTGGTAAGCATAATGCAGTATTTTAGCAGTGAATCAATGCTCAAGGCATATGTTGTCTGGACAATGGGTAGTCTGGGAAACCTTACTATGGGGCAGCTCTATATTCTGGTGTTCACCCTTTGCATGGGATTGATTGTTGTTATTGCGACAATTAAACCTTTGAATGCACTTCTTCTTGGTGAAAACTATGCTACTACCATGGGCTTAAATATTAAGAAGACACGACTGCTTATTTTTTTCAGCACCAGTATACTTGCCGGTGGAGTGACCGCATTCTGCGGACCAATTGGATTCATAGGAATTGCGGTACCACACATTACAAGGCTTCTTTTTCGCAGTGCTGATCACCGTATATTAGTGCCCGGATCGATAGGCATAGGTGCAATTGTGATGCTTTTAAGTGATATTATCTCACAGCTTCCGGGCAGCGACAGTATTCTGCCGATTAACTCTGTCACATCTCTTATCGGGATTCCTGTTGTGATATGGGTAATTATGCGGGGGCGTAATATTGAGCGATAAGGCAATGATTACCAGTGGTATAAATATAGAAGTCAGAGATCTGGTCGCAGGATATACAAAGGGGCGAAACCGGTTTCAGCTTCCTGTCGTAACAGCTGCAAAAGCGTTACCCGGTGAGCTTGTTGTTATAATTGGCCCCAATGGTTCAGGTAAAAGTACTCTTCTCCGTACAATTGCTGGCATCCAGAAGCCTGTATCGGGAGAAATATTGTACGGGGAACATAAGATAAGATCTATCGATAAAAGCTTTTTGTCAAGGATTTTGGGATATGTAAGCACAGAGCAGATACATGTTTCGGGAATGACCGTAAGAGATCTGGTGGCCCTGGGACGTTATCCCTACACCAACTGGATAGGCCGCGAGAGTGATATTGATCAGTTGTCTGTTAATCTGGCTATTGAAAAGGCCGGGATTATTCCGCTGGCCTCACGTTATTTTGAAGAGCTGTCTGATGGTGAGAGACAGAGAGCGATGATAGCCAGAGTTCTGGCTCAGGATCCTCCAATTATGGTTCTGGATGAACCCTCTGCCTTTCTCGACATTTCTAACAGGTATGAGATAGTAGAACTTTTAAGGCATATTACTATTAAGGAGAATAAAACTGTAATATTTTCTACTCATGATGTTCATCACGCACTACCCCGTGCCGACAGGGTATGGCTAATAAGTGAGTCCGGATTAATTGAAGGAGCACCGGAAGACCTTATGGTTAACGGACTATTAGCCAAGGCGTTTCCTTCTATCAAAGACCCGGCTTCTTTATACGGCACAGGCAAAGCTGATAGTAAGCTGTCTGGTGATCCAATTGTTGTTACAGGTAGTGCCAGCGATGTTAAATGGACCTTACAGGCACTTAACAGAAAGGGGATACGAGATGTAAACGGTAAGGCTAAAGATATCTCTGTGGATATTCAAAGGGATAGCAAGGGAACTATCTGGAGGGTTTCCGGAAGTACAGGAACGGAGATCTATTCATCTATTCTGGACTTCCTGGGATCACCGTTGCTGGCCGATTTAATGTGATGTATTATACCGCCTGTAGCTCTCAAGGAAAGACTCAATGTTTTCGACGGGCAGCCTCTTGGCAATGATCTCCTTACGCCTGTTTAGAATGTAAACCAATGGGGTAGATGTCACATTGTAGTAGTAGTCGAAATTAGTCGCTCTCTGGGGGTCCCAGCCATTTATCCAGTCAAGTCCGTTTTCCAGAATATACTTCTCCCATTTTTCTTTGTCGGGTTGGGTGCAAACAGCAAAGACTTCAATATCCTTATTCTTGTTACGATCGTAAAATGCCTTAAGCACAGGAGTAGCTTCCTTGCAGTGACCGCAATCGGGTTCCCAGAAGTAGAGTATTGTAAATTCCTTGTTTACATCGTAAAGAGATACAAACCTCTTATTGTAAGAGTCCATTACAAGATCGGCTCCTTTCTGCCCTATAAGGCTGGGACGCAGCTTGTCGACCTGCTTTCGCAGATCGGCAATAAACTCCTTGCTTACCCAATCTGCTTTGCCGGAAAGGTAAACCTTATCAGCAATGTGAACCAGAACAGCATCGTGACCCATTATTTCGCTTTCTCTGAAATGGTTAAACAGGTATACCGATACATATTGAAATACTTTATAATTACCCTCACATAAGGACAAAACCTTGTCTGTCGCTGAGATAAGGGAGTCGGGTAGTTGAATTATAAGATTACGGAAATAGACATTTAATTTCCCGTGAAGAATGGGTGTCCTTAAGATTCTCTCATCATTGAAATCGATATTGTCAAAGAAATGATCGCGGTTAAAATTATATGAGTGCACCCACTTGAGTGAATCTTCGGACAATGATGTCCCGTCGGATACAAAGTCAGGGATCTCAACCGGAATCATTGCTTTAACAAGCACAGAAAGAAGAGTCCCCGGGTTATCCTTTGCAACCTTATCGAGAAAAGCTTTCATCTCAGAATCCACATTTGCAGATTGCGCTTGCAGGACCTTAAGTGAATCGCTGTTCATCCTGTTGGCTTCAATCCTTTTCCTTATTCCTTCCCCTTTCTCATTCAGTTTCACCCAGCCACGCTGATAGTCAATAAAGTTTTGATTTTCTTCAGAGCCGTTGAAGGTAAGAGTATTGAGAGGGTCATTAATGTTACATTTTATTGAGAAATCCTGGTCGCTGCCAATAAGCACCTCAAAATAGCTTTGTCCCGGCAAGACGATCATGTAAATACCTCCCGGAAGAGGATCCTTCCCCTCTGCCTTGCCGTGACCATTCTTGTCCAGAAGGATTGAATCGCGCAGATATTGTTTGTCGCCAAGATGATAAGCCAGGAATACTGTTTTATTGCTTAGACCTTCAATATTGATGTCGATCAGGTGACCCTGGGCGGAGGATCTGATTGCAACAAAAAGGAGAAATATTGTGATTAGTGAAACTGCTTTCCTGGTCATGGCACATTTTAAATTAAGTTACAAATTTATCAATTACAACTTCTTTGCCAAAAGTGTTCGGATAGGAGATATTAGTATTTATACTACATTTGCGCTAAACAGGGGAATAATAAATGTTTACAATTTCGATCCTCATCCCGGTAAAGGATTACGATATCCTGCCACTAGTCCATAACCTTAAGGAGGGCCTTGAGAAAGTTCCCGGGTACCTTGAGATTATTATTGGTGATGATGGGTCCTCCGAATCCTTCAGGGAGATATACAAAAGCCTTGAGAACGGCGTTGTTAAGTTGCTGGTTTCAGAGAAGAATATTGGTCGTTCAGCAATAAGGAACAGGCTGGCAGAGGAATCGAAGGGTGATTTTCTTCTGTTTATGGATGCCGATGCCGAGATTCTTGGTACAGCAGAATCATTCCTGCGGAAATATACCGACTTTCTGCCGGTGGCTCAGGTTATATGCGGAGGTGTCGTTTATCCTGATTATCAGCCCCTTGATCCCGACAGAAGATTAAGGTGGTTCTATGGCAAGAATTCGGAGCAGAAAAAAGCTTCTGAGAGAAATAAAAAGCCCTATGCCAGTTTTTCCGGATTCAACTTTGTTGTTAAAAGATCACTTCTGCATAAATTAAGATTCAATGAGGAGCTGAAACAGTATGGTCATGAAGACACCCTGTTTGGTTACCAGCTCAGAGTTGCCGGAATCCCTATACTGCATGTCAACAATCCGCTGATACATGCAGGAATTGAACGTAATCTGGATTTCATCAACAAGACAAAACTGGGGATTGAAAATTTAAGTCACCTTACCGGTATTGTAACCGATATGCCTGCATTTGCTGATTCAGTTAAGATACTCCGTTTTCATAATATCATTAAGTATCTGGGTATAACCCCATTGTTAGCCCTCATATTCATACGATTCAGGGAGAGGATGGAGATAGGTCTGCAATCAGGTAAAAAGAGGCTTTGGCTTTTCAGCCTATACAAGATATGTCTTTTCTCCACCTACCGTATCATACACCTCAGGCGGATCCTGGAAAAACAGGAAGACGACCATGTGCCTACTCATTATAATCAGGTTTAGAACAAACCTTGTCTCACCGGTTGATAATTAAACTATTTGCCGGAAAACTGCCCCAGTGTCCTGCCCTCAAGTGTTAAATAACTCCGCATAGCGTCGGCGGTCATACAGGAATGAACCGGCAATACTGCTACAATATCTCCTTCTGATAGTGAAGCCAGGTAATTGTCGGGATCGCTTATTACGCCATGCTCCTGCGACAGTGACCTGACTGAAGCTGTTCCACCTGTCTCCCAGCCTCGTTCAGTAAACATTGTAACATGACCATAAGTAAGCTTGTCAGAAGAAGTTTTAAGTGACTCTTTTGACAGATGAACACCTCCGCCATAGATTACCATATCACCATTTATGTTCCTTTTGGAAATAACCGGACAGGCCAGGGCTACGGCAATATCTTCCTTTCTGCATGACCCTATTTCTACCTGAGTAAGATCATAGAATACAAAATTCCCCGGTCGTATCTCATCTATCCCTTCAAACGTATCGGTAACAGAGCAACCCGGCGTGTCTCCAACTGATATGACAGGAGCATGGGTGTGATATCTTTCCTTGAGTGTTAGTATTCTTCTGTTGGACTCATCGAATACTTCCTTAATACCTTCTTCACCTCTTGCCTGATAGGTGTTTCCTGCATGAGTAAGGAAACCCTTGAAATCGTCCTCCCATTTGAGTCGTGCTCCTTTTTCAAGAATCTCATCGATATCCCTATGGTTATTCCAGGAGATACCACTTCTTCCATATCCTGTATCGATCTCTATAAAGTATCCTGAGTCTCCTTTCAGTACCCTCTCCGCTATAGCAGAGTTTATTCCTGATGTAACCAGCAGGTTGAGATTTATGCTTTCCGATAATTCGCCGGCCAGTTTCTCCTCCCTTACATTAAAGGGCAGAGCAACAGTTATGTCTTTCCATCCGTGCGCAGCAAAGAATGCAGCCATTGTTAAAGATGAGACCGTAATTTTATCGACTCCTTCATCTTTGAACCAACTGCCTATTTCGGCAGATTGATGGGTCTTAAAATGAGGTCTGAAAATAACGTTGCTGCCTCTGGCGCGGGCAGCCATCTTTGCAATATTCTGCCTTGCTTTGCTCTCGTCAACCAGAAGGGTAGGCTTGATTATACCTTTAAAATCGATCATACAGGTACTTTAATTAATTCTGTATGGCCGCCGGGCATTCTCATTGCCGAGAGGACAAAATTAAATCTGTTTTTCATTGTACAAAGGTAAAAATCAGTTGGTGGTGAGTGGTAAAGATTCTCCTTGAGGAAGAAGCGGGCACCGGAGCCGGTTTGCAGGTTTTTCAGATCATGGTCTGGATTTAAAGAGCTCCCTTCGATAAGCGACTCAATATACTGAGCACACAACATATCTTCGTCCGCTTCGCTCTCACCCTGATAGCCCATTGCAACCAGAGATACTTTTTCGTGATTGGCCGCTTTAATATATCTTGCTATAGCCTCTGCATTTACCAGGCTGCCTGTAATAACCTCGGTTGCTTTGCTGGCGAGAGATACTCCGGTTGTTCCGGCTGTAGTACAATGTATTATTGTAGCACCTTTAATATCCGCTGTAAGGATGTGAGTAGGGCTGTTGCCATAGTCGAATCCCACGATCATCCTTTCATTCCGTTCTCCTACCAGCAGTGCTTCCGGGAACTTTCCCTTTAAACTGAATGCTTCATCTACCGACCCGGCAATAATATATCGGGACACGCCGCCGTCAAAGGCATAGCAGGCAAGGGAAAATGCACGAAATACATCTATTATTACGGCAATACCTGTCGCGGATGCTGCGCCTTCAAAAAATTCACTTATCTCTGTTTTCATTTAAATTTACTCTATCATTTAAAGATATAATTTTTTAACCATTTAGTTATCTTTGCTTCCAGGGTCATGCACCTCACCAGCAATACCGAAAATGATGAAAAATCCAATCGAGTGGTTAATCAAATGGATAAAGGATGCCAACAGGAGACTGTGGACAACTCCATTATCTGAAGTGTCGCGTCACAAATCACTACTGATCAGGCAATTAAGGATTATAGTCCTTGCAGGAAGAGGTTTTGCAGAAGACAAGGTACAATTAAGGGCTTCTGCTCTCACATTCTATTCTCTGCTCTCAATAATACCTGTTGTAGCTCTTGCTTTTGGACTGGCAAAAGGGTTCGGACTTGACCAGGAACTTGAACGCGAGATAACAAATAGCTTCTCGGGCCAGCAGGAGGTTATGGATTGGATCATAACGAATGCCCGCACAGCACTTAATAACACCAAGGGACTTTATATAGCCGGAGCTGGAATTGTTATACTTATATGGTCGGTAATGCAGCTGTTGGATAATATAGAAAGCAGTTTTAACCATATATGGCAGATCAGGAGTTCAAGGCCATGGATGCGTAAGCTAACCGATTACATTACCATTATGCTGGTTGCACCAGTTCTTATTATACTTACCAGCAGTGCCACTGTGTTTGTCACCACCAGAATGGAAGGCTTCCTTGAAGCTTCCAGAATTCTTCGAAGCATTCCGGCCACTTGTATCATTCGGGATGAACCTGATACCTTACATTATGGTATGGATAACATTTACTGTAACATATATGGTTATGCCGAATGCAAAGGTTAAATTCGGATCGGCACTCATCGCAGGTATTGTGGCAGGTACCTTATTTCAGATCATTCAATGGCTGTACATCGATCTCCAGATAAGTGCCAGCCGTCTGGGAGCTCTTTACGGTAGTTTCGCGGCATTTCCTCTATTTCTTCTCTGGATACAGATGAGCTGGCTAATTGTCCTGATGGGAGCCGAAATATCCTTTGCAAACCAGAACGTAAACCGCTACGAATTTGAGAGCGATTCACTGAATATAAGCTCTTTCCACAAAAGACGACTGGTTATCCTTATCATAAGGAATATCATTAATAATTTTGCAAAAGGAGTGCCACCGGCAAGTGCTGAAGCTATTTCTACCGATCTCAAGATCCCGGTAAGGATAGCCCGCGAGATACTTCACGACCTTGAAACGGCCGGATTGATTTCGGTTATCTACAGTGAGAAAACAAAAGATAAATATTTCCAGCCTGCAATGGACATTAATAAGATCACCGTTGGTTTTGTAATTTCAAAACTCGACAGGGTAGGAACAGACCACACCATTGCAATGAAGGATGGCGGATACGATAAGGTAACTTTAATGCTGGAGGAGTTCGACAGCCTTGTACATTTATCGGAGTATAATAAACTGATAAAAGATATATAAGCTTGCTGTATGTTTTAAATCATATGGCTTTGTTTTAATAATTATCTTTTGTTCCTTTGAAATAATAATGGAGATGAATACAAGGACAAAATATTGGTACTGGTGTTTTGAATATCGAAAAAAAGGATAATCAAGGTACTTGTATAATTATAATAATATATAGAGCCCCGGATGATCCGGGGCTTTTTTTTTGATCATGAAAAGATATATAAACTGGCTTATTGAAAATTGGTTGTGTTGGTCCTGG
The DNA here is from genome assembly GCA_963698535.1 of uncultured Bacteroidales bacterium. Classification (GTDB taxonomy): domain Bacteria; phylum Bacteroidota; class Bacteroidia; order Bacteroidales; family VadinHA17; genus CAVORD01. Next base: position 528,826 of record CAVORD010000001.1, read on the forward strand.
CAAGAGCGGTTGAAGCCGCTTGCAGAGGTTACAATACTATACTAATTATTAATATTTCAATTTATATATCATGAAAACTATTACACAACCAATTTTAAACGCTAACGCTCTTAATACACCGGGATTTTATGGAAACTTTGGTGGTTCATATGTTCCTCCTGTTTTGGAAAAGAATTTAACACGGCTTTATGAAGCTTTTTCCTTTTACCGGGAGGATGCCGACTTTAACAAGGAATTCATCTATTATCTCAAGAAATATGTAGGGAGACCTTCGCCACTGTATCTGGCACAAAGGTTGTCGAAAGAGGTAGGCAGCAAAATATACCTGAAGAGAGAGGATCTCAACCATACCGGATCACACAAAATAAATAATACTATCGGACAGATCCTGCTCGCCAAAAGGATGAATGCCAAGGAGATCATTGCGGAGACAGGAGCAGGGCAGCATGGAGTGGCAACAGCAACTGCTGCAGCACTTTTTGGGATTAAGTGCAAGGTCTTTATGGGTGAAGTGGATATCGAAAGACAATCGATGAATGTTAGCCGAATGAAACTGCTTGGAGCAGAGGTAATACCTGCAACCAGCGGGACCAAAACACTTGCAGATGCTGTGGATACCGCACTGGGGTATTTTATTGAAAACCCCGACTCTTTCTATCTGCTTGGATCACAGGTAGGCCCTCACCCATATCCAAATATGGTAGGATTCTTTCAGTCGGTTATTGGTCGTGAGGCTCGTGATCAGATACTTGAGGCTGAGGGTAAGCTACCATCAAAGATCTTTGCCTGTGTTGGTGGTGGATCAAATGCAATTGGTCTGTTCCAGGGATTTCTCGATGACAGTGAGGTTGAAATTTTTGGTGCCGAGGGAGGCGGAGAAGGATTTGTACCAAGAACAGCAGCAACATTAAGTTTGGGAGAACCCGGAGTATTTCAGGGAACCTACTCATATTGTCTTAAGGACAAAGAGGGGAATCCATCTGTCTCGTATTCAATTGCTGCCGGATTGGATTATCCGGGTATCAGTCCCCATCATGCTTTCCTGAAAGAGACCAAAAGGGCAAATTATTTTCCCGTTTCAGATAAGGAAGCAGTGGATGCTTATATCAAGCTGAGCAGGCTGGAAGGAATTATTCCGGCAATAGAGTCAAGCCATGCCGTTGCACTGGCAATGAAAATGATGAAGAACCGGAATGAAGTAGCAGTGATTAATCTTTCAGGAAGAGGAGACAAGGATGTAGCGAGGAATCTTTAATATAATCAGGTTTACCAGGTTTAGGGACCTTAGGATGCCTCTCATCCTTTGGTCCCGTTTTTTATCTGCGTTTTTTCTATCTGCTTGATCATCTCCATGAAACTGCCCCACTTGTTAAAAGGATAATGCGGAAGTTTGACCATTGATATTGTGGTGTCTGGATGTCCGGCCCAATATTTTTTCAGATTTCTGGTTGGGAACACCTTGTCCTTTTCACAAATGACGACATGGTCCCAGTGAAATCCTCTGTCGCGGGGCTCCATTACCCTGTTATATATCCACCTCAGCTCATCGTGCAGACTCTTTATATCCCTGTGGGGTACCCTGTCACGGTTTAGAATGTAGTTCTTCTTGTTACCAAATAACCTTGAATAGAAATCCTCCATATTTTCAGGAGTTACCTTTTCAAGTGTTTCATAAAAGGACTCAATGGGTAGCCCGTATTTGTCGTGAGCGGGGTTAGGCGTACCGTTTAAAGCAATGTTAAGATCAGCTTTTATCCCGGTCTTTTCACTCATATACTCCGCGGCCCAGACGCCTAGTGACCACCCCAGAAGATATACCTTTGTATATGTTTTTAATTCAGGCAGTATAAGTGCTTCATCTGCAGAGTAGTTGTAGAACAAGATGAAATCGTGATCATCCCTGCATAGAGGAAGAAACATATGTTCATCATTACCCCAACCGCCGAACATCACAACAAGCGTTGTGTTTTCAGATCTTCTTTTAATGAATGTTCTCATAAAAGATATTAAAATTCCCCATCTCTGTCCTGTGAAGAACAGAATGGCAAAGATAGATAATTTTCCGTGGGAAGGGTGAAATTGTAAAAGAATCAACTTGGCAAGAAACAGGCAGGAGAGTACTTAAAAGGCAGGATAGGGTATAAAAAAAATAAGAGGAGGGAGGGCGGGTGCTCAGATTAAGGTTCGGGCTTTGTTAGTGAGAAATCCCGGAATCTACTGTCTGATAATTGGACGTTCCTCGGTAAAGCTGGCGCTAAACTTGTGGAACAATGTGAAAGTCAATGTCTGCAATACAATCCTGTAATCCTTCACATCCTGCCCTCTTTTCTCCTCTTATACCATTAGCATGAGCTAATAACAAATATATGAAAAATTATAACAACCGACAACAATAAGTTCCTTTTTTCAGTGCGATTTTAATATTGTAAATCTGTTTCCGGTACATGGAGAAAGATAATGATCCAAATGCTTAATGTTGTTAAGTTGTTGATTAGTATGGCAAATAAAATTGAGATCTGTTTCAGGTATTTATTAAATTTGAGAATAGACTAATTCCAGATGTTATGATCGCTGAACATGAAACCATTACCTGGGAAGGTAGCACAGGCTTTCTCGCAACAGCCATTAAGTAATAATGATGGCTTTCTTCATTTTCATCCGGAATTTGAGATAATGCTTAACATAAGCAGTAATGGCACACGGCTAATCGGTGATTCAGTAGAGATATTTGATAAGCATTATCTCACAATGATAGCCGGAAATATACCTCACCGTTGGAACCACTATAGCCGGAGTAATGAATCCGAAGGCAGTCACAGTTTAATGTGTCACTTTAAACCGGAGTCAATGGGTGATGCCTTTTTATCTCAGCCGGAACTCTCCGGGATCAAGGACCTGCTGGAGGAGAGCAGGAGAGGTATTGTATTCTCCAGAAAAGCTGCAATTACCGCAGAAAAGCCACTCCGGGATATGACCTCATCGAAGGGTATTGAAAAGGTGATAGCATTTCTTTCCCTTATGAAGGTACTGGCAGGTGACGAACAGCGTAGGCCTATTGTGTCAGAGGATTATTCTGTTTCAATAGATAGCGAGGGTACAAGCAAGATATCGGAGGCATATTCATATATACAGGAGCAATTATCGAAATAATCTTAAGTTAAGGGAGGTCTCTTCGGTTGTGAAAATGCGTCCGGGTTCTTTTGGTAAGTTCTTTAAGAGGGTTACAGGTACCGGTTTTGTCGACTATGTCAATCAGGTAAGAACAAATAAAGCATGTTATATGCTGAGGGAGACGGATATTCAGATCAATGAGATAGCTGTCGGAGTGCGGATTCGGGTCTATAACCAACTTTAACAGACAATTCAGGAAACATACGGGTACAACACCGGTCGAATATCGGAGTCAGTTTAACTAGCGCAGTATCCTTCCCAAAAGTGAGTGAGATTATTTCCAATAAGTACAATTACACATTGTGTTAGTTGGAAATTTGATTATTTTTGCACCCTGTTTATGGTTCCGTAGCTCAGTTGGATAGAGCAACAGCCTTCTAAGCTGTGGGTCGAGCGTTCGAGTCGCTCCGGAATCACATAAAGAGAGACGATAGAAATATCGTCTCTCTCTTTTTATACGGTAACTCTATGGAATGTCGCAAGACCAGGAGCGACGAGAACGAAGGGAGGGGAGAGCGTTCGAACCGAAGCCGCTCCACAGTTATTCTGTGAGCGACAGCGAACAATTGATTATACTTTACGGCTGAGCTCGTGAGCTTTAGCGAACAATCGCGGAGGAATCACATAAAGAGAGACGATAGAAATATGGTCTCTCTCTTTTTTTGCAGTACTTATGGAATGTCGCAAGAGCAGGAGCGACGAGAACGAAGCCGCGAAGCGGCTGAGCCCGGTGCGCGGGTTGGTCAGACCAGGATAACCTCAATGCCCTTGTCGCGCATTAGCTGCACCGCATTCGCAGGTGCACCCTTATCGGTAATAACCTTATGTATCTGACTGAAGTTACATATCTTACCAAAACCTCTTTTTCCGAATTTTGAAGAGTCGGCCAGTATTATTACCTCCTGGGCAGCTTTTATCATGCTTTGGTTAAGATGTGCCTCAGCTATGTTACTGGTGGTTAGTCCAAAATCAAGATCAATCCCGTCAACACCCAGGAAGAGCATCTGGCACATTAACTCTCCTAACAGACTTTCAGCACTCGGGCCGATCACCGATGCAGAACTCCTTCTGATAGTTCCACCGAGCTGAATTACCTCAATATTTGATTTACCGCAAAGAGTCAGGGATACCTTCACCGATGATGTAATAACTGTAAGCGGTTCTATTGTAGTGATCTGTTGTGCGAAGCTTACCAATGTTGATCCTGAAGCAATAATGATCCTGTCGTTCTTCTTTATTAATCTGCTTGCTGCTTCTCCTATTCTTGTCTTTTCGGCAACCTGTACCTTCTCCTTTTCATCAATATGCCGGTCATTGATAAGAGAACTCATCTGGCTCGCGCTGCCATGACTTCGAAATAGCAACTTCCGGCTTTCAAGTTCTTTCAGGTCTTTTCTAACAGTAACTTCTGATACCCCAAGTAATTCACTAAGATCCTGAACCTTCGCAAATCCATTCTTCTCCAACTCAGATAAGATGATCTTATGCCGCTGCGCTATGTTTCTCATCCTGCTTTGTTATAATAATTTCACATTTTCCAATCATAAAGGTATAAAATAAAAGTTGCGATTTAAAGTAGTGAATTCGGAAGTATGCTTAAATCAGAAGCCCTTTTACCATCATAAAAATCTATTCTTCTGACAAAGTATTTCATTTTTAAGCAATTAGCAGGAAGAGTGAATCGCAAATAAATAGAAATTAAATATGATTTATATGAAATTAGTGAGATTACGAATGCTTTCGTATGCTTTCAAATATGTTTTGATTTTAAAAATAATCATTTAAATTTACAGAGTCAGGTTCTTTAATTATCCTGGTATTGAAATTTATTAAATCATGTTGAAAAGGGAAGAAAGTATTGATTTGCTGATGAGCTCAGATTCTGATTGGGATTTTATTGTAATCGGAGGGGGAGCAACAGGTTTAGGTATAGCCGTTGACGCTGCAAGCAGAGGCTTTAAGACAGTATTGCTGGAGCAATCAGATTTCGCAAAAGGGACATCGGGAAGAAGTACAAAACTTGTTCACGGAGGTGTAAGGTATTTACAGAATGGTGACGTGGCCCTGGTGAGGGAGGCCCTGCACGAGAGAGGCTACCTGGGAAAGAACGCTCCACATCTTGTATTTAAGCAGCGCTTCATCGTAGGAAATTATCGTTGGTGGGAGAAACCGTTCTATACCATTGGAATGACATTCTATGACCTTTTATCCGGATCACTGAGTCTGGGTCGTTCTCTCCCGCTGGGCAAAAAAGAGGTAATAAGAAGAGTGCCGCAGATCGTACAGGAGAATCTGCGTGGTGGAGTAATGTATTATGACGGTCAGTTTGATGATTCGAGACTAGCTATAAACCTTATGCAGACAGCTGTGGAGAAGGGTGCGGTGGTAGTGAATTACACAAAAGTAACAGGTATTCAGAAAAATTCAGACGGGAAAGTTTGTGGCGTGGCTGTTTTTGATGAAATAGGTGGTAAATCATTTGAATTGAGAGGAAAGTCAATAATTAACGCTACCGGAATATTTGTAGACAGTATTATATTAATGGACAATCCTGAAGAGAAACCTTTAGTAAGGCCAAGCCAGGGAGTTCACCTTGTAGTAGATAAATCATTTCTGGGTGGGGAAGATGCAATAATGATACCTAAAACCAGCGACGGAAGGGTGATGTTTGGTGTCCCATGGCACGACCGCGTTATACTGGGGACAACTGATACTCTTGTGAGTGAATTTGTTCTTGAACCAAGGGCTTTGGAGGAGGAGGTCGATTTTATTCTGGAAACAGCAGGTCGGTACCTTACTAAAAAGCCAGGGCGCGAAGATGTTCTCTGTGTTTTTGCAGGGTTGCGTCCACTTGCTGCCCCAAAAAGGCATGCTGAAGAGTCAAAAACAAAAGAGATATCAAGAAGCCACAAACTATTGGTTTCACCAGCCGGACTGATAACCATTACGGGCGGTAAGTGGACCACATACAGACTTATGGCTGAAGAGACTGTTGATCTGGCAATTAAAAAGAACGGACTCCCTTCCAAACCATGCCGGACAAGAAAATTGAAGATTCATGGATACATAGATAACCCTGAGAGAACTAATTGGCTATATGTTTATGGCAGTGACAAGGAAGAAATTCTTAAGTTGCAGAGAGAAAACCCCGACTATAACGAAAAGATCGGGGAAGAGTTTGAATTTACGAAAGGGGAGGTGATCTGGGCCATAAGGGAAGAGATGGCCAGAACTGTTGATGATGTACTTGCCAGAAGAGTCAGGGCGTTATATCTTGATGCTAAGGCTTCGATTGAAATGGCTCCCAAAGTTGCCTCAATAATGGCTCTGGAGATGCAAAAGGATAAAGTGTGGGAAGAGACACAGGTACATGAGTATACAGAAATGGCCAGAGGATATATGTTATAAAGCTAAATGAGATGGAAATTGCCATAATTTAATGAATATTGAAGGAATGCTTTTTATATAGTTAGTTTATGATAAACTTTTTAAAGCCACCGGCACCAAAAGATCTTGTACCTGAAGAGAATATTGCTTCTACCTATAAGAAACTCCGCCTAAAGGTTTTCCTTGGGGCTTTTATCGGATATGCTGGCTACTATCTGGTAAGGAAAAATCTGGCACTGGCTATTCCCGGGATGATTCAGCCTGTTGAGAGCGGCGGACTGGGATATACAAAACTTGAGCTGGGTATAGCTCTTTCAGCTATATCGATAGCATACGCATTCAGTAAGTTTCTGATGGGAGCTTTATCCGACAGATCCGATGCAAGGAAATTTCTTGTGATTGGACTTGTTGCCTCTTCTTTACTCATGATGTCGGTGGGACTTTTCTCCTTTGCCACAAGTTCTGTTCTTATCATTTTTATGTTCATGCTGGTCATCGGATGGCTTGCAGGAATGGGCTGGCCCCCATGCGGCAGGGTAATGGTTCACTGGTTCTCACATAATGAACGAAGTTTCAAAATGTCGCTCTGGAACACCTCACATACCTTTGGAAGCGGACTGATGGGCAATCTTGCTGCAGTAGGGACACTTTTTATCGGAGGACTCTTTATTGTCGATATAGGGGGAGGAGTGTTTGTTGAGCAAAGCTGGAGATCGGTATTTGTATTTCCCAGTGCAGTAGCCCTGCTTATTGCCGGCTTCTGCTGGTGGGCACTAAGGGATACTCCGCAATCATGCGGATTACCACCTATTGATCAGTATAGAAAAGATTTTACTGTGAAAAAGGAGTTGAGCTCGGAAGAGAAAATTCCTGCTAAAGAGCTATTTGTTAAATATATATTCAAGAATAAAGTGCTATGGCTTATTGCCCTGGCCAATATTTTCGTCTACCTGGTAAGGTACGGTATCGGAGACTGGTCACCGACTTATTGTCAGGAGTCCGGGCTGCTGACCAGTGAACAGAGTAAAATGGCATTTTCCCTGCATAACTATGCTGGAGTGCCGGGTACAATACTTTGTGGACTCATCTCCTCCAAACTGTTCAAGGGAAGATGTGCACCTGCAAATGTGATCTATATGCTCCTGGTACTGGTGTTTATAGTCCTCTATTGGAAAGCTGCTCCGGTAGCAGCATACCTTTCAACTACTTTCTCCGCCGACCTTGATAGCCACCAGAGTAACTGTGGTATACACCTCACTCATAGCGATCGGGTTCTTTATCTACGGTCCTGTTGCTCTTATAGGTGTTCAGGCAATAAATCTCGTCCCAAAAAACGCTGCAGGAACAGCTGCAGGCTTTGTAGGGCTGTTTGGATATCTTATTGGAGATGCTCTCCTTTCTAAGGTGCTGATAGGCGCTGTAGCCGATAATGTTAATTATGGCTGGGAGGCTACATTCTGGATTTTTATTATTGCCAGCATACTGGCAGCACTCTTCTCTGCTGCAACATGGAAAAAAGAGAAGGCTGCATGTGCTGTTAATCACAACTAATATTATGAGAAAGAGATCAGTTATTTCTATTAGCAATTATTTGCACAGTATCAGTACTGAATGCTCAGGAGTATCGACCTATTAAGGGATGGTCACAAGCAGGTCAATGAAAGAATTGAAAGTTTCCTCAATTCAACAATTTCTATTAAGGAGAGGAAAGTTTCAGTCTTCGACTGCGATGGCACCACTTTTGGTCAGGTGCCTCATTATCTTGCCGACGAAGCACTCTATCAATATGCAGATGAAGTGCTGAAGAAAAGGAGTGATAAGGAGTCGCGTGAGAAAACTGGCAGATCCTGAATAAAATGGTCAGGGATGGAAATAATGTCGGCAAAGCTATGTAGAAGACAGGGTCCATTTCTTAGCCGGTCTGACTCCTGAAGAAATTGAACAGATCGGTTATGACTGTTACAGAAGGTCTTATCAAGGGTAAGTTTTATCCGGAGATGAAAGAACTTATTGCAAACCTGCAGGAGTATGGATTTGAAGTATGGATACTTACAGCCTCACCGGAAATTCTGTATCAAAAGTTTGTGTCGGAAGAGTTCGGAATTTCCAATGTTAATGTGATTGGTGCCAAGTGTGTTGTGAAAAACGGAAAAACGACCGGAGAGATTATACCTCCCATTCCACAGGACGATGGTAAGGGTCATACAATAGAAACCTTCATATAAGGCAAGACCTCTAATTGTGGGTGGTAACAGTCGTGGCGACATGGATATGCTTAATGAGTCATTCGGGTTAAAGATTGTTGTAAACCCGGATGATGAAACAGTCAGAGGAAAGGAAGACGGTGAAATGAGCGGGTATACCGTGAAGTCATACTGGGAGAAAGAGGGTGCAATTATTGTTAAATGTGATGATGTGGCTGACCCTAAAATCAGATTTCATACAACGGAATGGAAAATAAGAAAGAACAAATCAAACCCTAAGTAGGAATTACGGGAAACAAGGATATAAATGATGATCGTGGGATTTAACTATTAGAAATGCGATGTTATGAGAATTAAAGGATTATTGATCACATTATTTACATTATCAATCCTTTGTGCCCAGGCTCAAAAGATTTCACCTGAGTCAAGGGAGTTGCAAAATTATATTCCTGATAATGCTGTTATAGCACACAGAGGGACTGTTTACTGGGCTCCGGAGCTTACAGAGGCATCATTTCGCTGGGCACGCAATGCCGGTGCTGATTATGTTGAACTTGATGTCCAAAGATCAAAGGATGGTGTTTTGATAATCATGCACGACATCACTTTTAAACGTACCACAGATGTAGCGGTAAAATTTCCGGGAAGGGAAAATGACCCCGTATCCTCATTTACCTATAAGGAGATATCACAACTTGATGCCGGAAAAATATTCAATCAAAAGAATAAGGAACAGGGACGCAGTAGCTTCGAGAATCTTGACGTTCTCGTTTTCGAGGATGTTTTCCGTATAGCAGAAGGGAAAAAGATCAGGAGGAATCCTGATGGATCAAGGATCTTTCATCTGGATGAAAACGGACAATATCACTTTGAATATGAGAAAGATCCCGGTGACAATGGTCACAGACCAGGTGTCTATATTGAAACAAAGAAGCCAGATCTCAATCCGGGAATTGAAGAGCAGATATACAATGAGTTGACCAGGATGAACTGGAATCCGCTGGAAGGGGAGAAGATCAGAGAAAATGAACCTTTTTACCTGAAAGGCCTCGTGAATATTGGTAATACAAGAGGCAAAATACTTTTGCAGACCTTTTCCCGTGAAGGTATGCTTGAACTGAAAAGAGTTTTTAAAGGTGAGGTGCTGACCAGTTTCCTGATCCTTAATAACACACCGGACGAATTTAAAAAAGTTGAGGTCATGGATGAGATAGTGGCTTTTACCCTGGAGTGCGGAGCACCTTTCATCGGGACCAACATCAGCGACACCAATGATGGCCTGCCACCACAGTTTGCAAAGAGGATCCATGCTGCCGGAATAAAGATCAATGCTTATTCATTCAATACGACAGAGCAGATGATCAAATATTTTGGCCAGGGTAAAGGGAAGAAGGCTACACCTCTCCTCGATGGAATGATTACAAACAGAGCTGATCTTACAATCCGGTTCTACAGTGAACATAAGGTTCGGAAACCAGGTATACCGGTTGAACCGCAGCAGATATTGGAAGATCTGGGATATAATTAAATTACAGAGACGAAATAAAGGTTTTGATTCCTAATTAGAAAGGGAGCAGATTGTAATTTAAATTCAACCTTAATGGGAAGTGACTCAATAGATGTCACTTCCCATTTTTTATATGCCTCTTTTCTAGGTTACCTCTGCCAACGGAGCCTATCTTTTGAAAAAAAATGGTACGTTTAAGGTAAAATTAAATGTGATGAGAAAAATAGTTTTACTGGCATTTCTACTTCTGTTGGCAGGGTCATCTATAAAGGCACAGGTCGATGATGAAACAGAGGTATATTTCATTACATGCATGCCCGGCGATGCTGCCTATTCAGTCTATGGCCATAGCGCAATAAGGATTGTAATACCCTCAATAAGATATGATCAGGTTTTTAACTGGGGTGTGTTTGATTTCTCAACTCCGGGCTTTGCCTTTAAGTTTGCAATGGGCAAACTCAATTATATGCTCGGTGTTAGTACTTATAACAGGTTCCTTCAGGAATATATGATGGAGCAGAGAACTGTCTACTCTCAGAAAATTAATCTTGATCCGCAGGCTAAAAAGGTCCTTTTTGAATTGGTTACAGAGAACCTGCAACCGGAAAACAGATTCTATCTATACGACTTCTTCTATGATAACTGTGCAACCCGTGTGCGCGATATTATAGAGGCATCAGTGGGAGGGGCTCTCATCTATCCGGAAAAATATAAAACTAAAAAGGAGATGCGGTCCTTCAGGGAACTGATCGATATATATCAGTCAAAAATGCCGTGGGTTGACCTCGGAGCCGATATGCTCCTGGGGATGCCTGCCGATAAAAAAGCGGGTTTCAGGGAGGAGATGTTTCTTCCTATGGAGATGATGGTCAATCTGTCGGAAGCAGATGTTTGGAAGAGGGAGAAAAAGTCCAGCTTCTGGAAGACCCGGAGATAGTTGTCGATTTTACAGATGTAGCTTCTCACACCAGATTCTGGACAGCACCATTTTTTGTCTTTACTCTTCTCCTCGTGATAATTATCTGGCTAACCTGGTTCTTAAGGAAAAAGCGGATTATTAAGGCACTCGATATTATTCTTTTCGGCATTTTCTCACTGGTGGCACTGGTTATGATCTTTACTAATATCTTCACCGATCATAAGGCGATGCACTGGAATTTCAATATACTATGGCTCAATCCTTTTATTTTTCCTGCTTTTATTTCACTTTTCAGAAAGAATTATTCCAGATTCTGGTTCAGGATGGTTCTCTTTACCACCCTTCTCCTCGTTCCGGCTCTTCTTATAATGCCACAACAGCTGAACATTAGCCTGCTGCCGATTGTTTTGATACTGATCGTAAGAACAGTTATCCTTGCCGATTTTTCAAAGCCTCTGAAATGAAATATATTACCAAAAGCGATGTTTTGAGTGATTTCGTGCTGGAAAATCCTCAGCTTATGCCTGTCCTTACCAGATTCGGTATTAAACCAGGTTTTGGAGGAGGAACAGTTGAAGATGTATGTGATAAATCTGAGGCTGATGCCTCAATGGTTATTGAAATTATAAACACATTTCTTCATCCCGGTTATTTCCCTCAGGAAAAGCTCATCGCTATCTCAGTTGAGAAGATCGTTGAATATCTTAAAGCGACGCACAACTACTATATTTCTCATCTTCTTCCTGAAATAGACCGGTTAACAGCGAACCTGATCGCCTCCGACAAATCAGGTAATATGCCTCTTCTTGAAAAATTTTATAAGAATTACAAAGCCACTCTCACGGAGCACCTGGCTGAGGAAGAAGATAATATATTTCCATACGCTCTCGCCCTTGGACAGATATGTGCAGGTAAGATGAAGCAATTGCCCGACTCGCTTAAGGAGCTGTCTGCCCAAAAATTCAAGGATGAACACTCAAATGTTGAAAACAGCATAAGCGACCTTAAAAACATACTCGTTAAATATCTTCCGCCAGATTATGATGTTAACATAGGTATCGACCTGTTGATCAAACTGGATTCATTGCAGAATGATATTGCTAACCACACCAGAATAGAGGATTTTATTCTGGTACCAATACTTGAATCCCTTGAAAAATGCATAAGGGATAGGAATAAATAGGATGGAATTTATAATTATCCACGACTCGGAAATTATTTACAGGGGACTGGCTGCGATCCTGAGAGATTCCTTTGCCTGTCATGTAACAAGAGCAACCGAAATCGATCATTTTGGTGATTTCAACCCCGGTAACAATGTGATAATTCTTGCCGACTTAAATATAGTTGCAACTGAAGTTGACAAATTACGGACACTTATCTCAAACAGGAAAGTAGTCGGGGTTATCGCTTTAGCAATGGCTGATATTGGCAAGGGCAATATCTCTCCCTGGGATGTTTATACTATCTCCGAAAAGCCCGATTTATTAGTTTCCATGGTTGAAGGGTTGCTCCAAAAAAGAGGAAAGGATGGGTCGGTAAACAATACTCTTAGTAACAGGGAAACAGAGATACTTAAGCTGGTTGCTCTGGGCAGGATAAATAAAGAGATAGCCGATATATTGCATATAAGTACACACACAGTAATATCGCACAGGAAAAATATTACCGAGAAGCTGGGAATCAAGACTATACCCGGATTAACACTATATGCATTTCTTAACGGTATTATTGATGGCGGTGATATATAAGGCAGCACTTTAAAATAGTAAGATCTCTTTACCCAATTTGACTTTGACTGATCAAAGTTTCGCAATGAAGATCAACGCAGAGTTCAGACAATCTTTTAACTTAACATTAACATTTCTTAACTCTGCTATTCAGAATAGAACCTTTTTTTTGCTTCTGCTTTCATGCTTATAGTGAAAGTATTAACCTATTAGTTAAATTTGTAACTCAAACTGAAAGAATTTATGGAACACAGTACGGATATCCGGCTCATAAATGAAAAAATCGAGAAGGAGAGCTACTTTGTAGATGCAGTGCGGATGGAGATGGGAAAGGTTATCATTGGCCAGCGCCATCTGACTGACAGTTTGCTTATTGGTCTGTTATCGAACGGACATATACTGCTTGAAGGTGTGCCGGGTCTGGCAAAGACACTGGCGGTAAGGACACTTGCATCGGTTATCGATGCCTCCTTCAGCAGGATCCAGTTTACTCCCGATCTGCTCCCGGCTGACCTGACGGGAACAATGATCTACAGTCAGAAAAAGGAGGAGTTCCTGGTTAAGAAAGGTCCGCTTTTTGCAAATTTTATTCTCGCTGATGAGATAAACAGGTCACCGGCCAAGGTTCAGAGTGCCTTGCTCGAAGCTATGCAGGAGCGACAGATCACTCTTGGCGAAAACACCTACAAATTGCCGGAACCATTCCTTGTAATGGCTACCCAAAACCCGATAGAACAGGAGGGTACATACCCGCTGCCGGAGGCACAGGTCGACAGGTTCCTGATGAAAGTGGTTATCGATTACCCTTCGCTGGAGGAGGAGAAACTGATAATCAGGGAAAACCTTCTAGGAGAGTTTCCCAGACCATCAACTGTGGTAAAGCCTGAAGATATCCTGCGGGCCAGAGCTGCTGTAAAGGAGGTATACATGGACGAAAAGATCGAAAACTACATCCTGCAGATTGTTTTTGCCACCCGTTACCCCGCTAAATACGGCCTTCCTCAATACAGTAACCTTATCTCTTTCGGAGCATCACCCCGTGCCAGTATCAATCTTGCACTGGCGGGCAAGGCTTATGCCTTCATACGCAGACGCGGGTATGTGGTGCCTGAGGATATCAGAAATATTTGTGCCGATGTATTAAGACATCGCATAGGACTTACATATGAGGCTGAAGCAGAAAATATTTCAGCAGATATGATAATAGCCGAAATATTGAATACCATCGAAGTTCCCTGATCATGAAAATATTTCTTGTACCTGTATTAGCCTTTTTACTTTCAGTATCTGCATTTGGACAGAATCTGATAGGACAATCTGAAAAGAGTATTAAAAAATTCATGAAGGAGAACTATCCGACCCATTCATTGCAGACCGGTGTTGTAAATGAGGCTTACAAGTACCTGAAGTACGTTGATGAAGAAGATGCTGAAACGATGATCTTTTTTTTAGACAATAAGATGGTATGCAGTGCGGTTAAACTTGTTTGCGACAATTCCATAAAGAGCTCAAAAATTACTGAAATGGACGCTAAGTATACCCGCTCTGGCATAACCTCATGGAGAGAGGAGAAAAAGGGTAAACGTTATCTCATAGAGCTTATCAACGATCAGTGGTTCTTTACTATTAACATTAAAGAAGACAAAAAAAAGTAAAGAGACGTGGAAACTACAGATCTCATCAGGAAGGTCAGGAAAATCGAAATCAAAACCAAACGTTTAAGTAATCAGATCTTTGCAGGAGAATATCACAGTGCCTTTAAGGGCAGGGGTATATCCTTCAGCGAAGTTCGGGAGTACTCTTATGGCGATGATATCAGGAGTATTGACTGGAATGTGACGGCAAGGTACAATCACCCCTATGTGAAGGTATATGAGGAGGAGCGCGAGCTGACAGTTATGCTTCTTATTGATATCAGCGGTTCTGGTGATTTCGGTACATTCTCCCAGTTCAAAAGGGATCTTGCAACAGAGATATCGGCACTGCTTGCTTTCTCGGCCATGAATAACAACGATAAGGTAGGAGCAATATTCTTTACCGATAATATCGAAAAGTTCATACCTCCTAAAAAGGGAAGAAGTCACATTCTGCTTATAATTAGAGAGCTCCTGCAACTTAACCCTGAAAGAAAGGGAACTGACCTCAATGTGCCTTTACGATTCCTTTCCAATGCAATAAGGAAGAAGTCTATTGCCTTTCTTATTTCTGACTTCAGATCAGACAACTTCTCTGATTCACTGCGTATTGCTTCGAAAAAGCATGATATTGTCGCTCTGCAGTTGCTCGACATACGCGAGAAAGAGATGCCTGAAGTAGGTTTGGTGAAAATGGAAGATAGCGAAACCGGGAAGATGAAATGGATAGATACCGGTTCTAACGCGGTAAGGGAAGGTTATGCCAGATGGTGGCTGTCGAAAAACCAGGAGATCCAGTCGGTCTTCTCAAAATGCGGAGTCGATAGTGTGATGCTTGAGACAGGAAAGGATTATGTGAAACCACTTATGATGCTTTTTAAGAAAAGAGGATGAGAAGAGTTAAGTATATTTCAGTCTTGCTACTACTTCTGAAGCTGACCATGCCAATTCAGGCTCAGGATGTATCGATATCACTGAAGCTTGATACCGGCGTCATTTATATAGGTGATCAAATTAATATGATCTATGAGGTTGATCTGCCAAAAGGGTTAACCCTTGGTGTTGTTATGCCAAACGACTCTCTTCAGAAGGATATAGAAATTTTAAAGGAGAGTGAACAGCTAACAACTTCAATCGATGATAACAGCAAAAGAATTTCGGGCTCTTTTTTGATTACCTCTTTCACAGAAGGATTGAATAGGATAAAAGGTCCTCACTTTGTCATAAGCAACGGAGAGCGCGACACAATCATAGATACAAAAGATCTTGAACTGTGGGTTAACCGTACTGAAAAGACGCCCTCCGATACGACACAGGTTATCTTCGATATTGTTGCTCCATTGAAAGAGCCTGTCACATTTGTGGAGATAGCACCATATATTGCCATTATCCTTGCCCTTGCTCTTGCTATATGGGCATTTTTGCGATTTCATTGTTCCAATGATTAAGAAACGGGATAAACCAATTAGAGCCGGAGCAGATTGAACCAGCTCATGTGTTGGCATTCAGGAAGCTTGACAGCACTTAAAAACAGGGAACTCTGGCAAAATGGAGAGTTGAAAGGATATTATTCTGAGTTGTCGGAAATATTGCGCGACTATCTGGACAACCGTTTTGGTCTTAATACCATGGAGCAAACTACAGGAGAAATTATGAAAGCACTTGGTAAGGGTGGTATAGTTCAGTCCGATCAGAAGAGTAAACTTTCAGATATTCTTACAGTTTCAGATATGGTGAAGTTTGCCAAGGGTACTCCCGATGCCGAAGTACATGAATCGGTTTATCGCAATGCCTGGGATTTTGTTTCCTCCACACGCGAAGAGAAAGAGGTAAGTGAAGTCGAACAAAAAAGTGATGTGAAATGAAAGGGATAGTTTTCGAAGATCCGGGATTTCTGTATCTCCTTTCAATAGTGCCAATTATGGTTGTTCTCTATTTCTGGAAATTTTCCGGTAAGACAGCTCATCTGAAGGTGCCAACTCTTAAGCCATTTGAGAACAGGGGAACCAATTGGAAAAGATTCCTGAGACCGGCAATTTTTATAGTACAATTAATAGTCGTCTCTCTCCTTATCGTTATTCTCGCCAGACCACAAACCACAAGACGGTGGATCGACGAGAAGACCGAGGGGATTGACATCATCCTGGCACTCGACATATCGGGAAGTATGCTGGCGCGTGACTTTGAACCCGACAGGCTTGAGGCTGCCAAGAACGTTGCAACTGAATTTATATCAGGCAGACCATACGACCGGATAGGACTAGTGGTCTTTAGCGGAGAGAGTTTTACACAATGTCCATTAACAACCGACCATATATCGGTTGTTAATCTCTTGCGGGAGCTTAAGAGTGGAATGATTGAAGACGGTACCGCAATTGGTATGGGACTGGCAACTGCGATAAGCAGAATCAAAGATTCAGAAGCTAAAAGCAAGGTTGTGATCCTTCTTACCGATGGTGTCAATAACAGGGGCGAAATAGCCCCTGTAACAGCTGCCGAGCTTGCTAAGACATTTGACGTTAAAGTCTACACTATTGGCATCGGGACAATGGGAACAGCACCATTCCCGGTGCAGACACCATTTGGTATTCAATACAGGAACATGCCGGTTGAGATAGACGAGGCCATGCTTCAGGAGATATCAACCCTTACCGGCGGACAATATTTCAGAGCAACAGACAATGAAGCTCTGAAGAGAGTTTATGATGAAATAGACAAACTCGAGAAGACAGAGATCGATGTCAAGCAGTTAAGCAAAAGGGAAGAAGCCTATATGAGACTCTCTTTTGTGGCCCTGATATTGATGCTTATCTCAATATTGGCTGAAAAAATACTTATTAAGAAAATAACTTAAAGGTTATGCAACTCTTTAGATTTTATAACCCTGAGTATTTGTATTTTCTACTGGCAGTGCCGGTTGTGATATCGCTTTGGTTGATAAATAGTTATATGGTCCGGAGGGCAAAAAGCCGGTTTGGTGAGAAGGTACTGGTAGATGCCCTTATCTCAGGTCACTCCTCCATGCGTAAAAGTCTTAAATACATATTCAGAATAGTTGCTTTTATAGCTATTGTCTTTGTGGCTGCGCGCCCCCAGTTCGGATCGAAGATCGGAGAGGTAAAGAGGGAAGGTGTTGAGATAATGATCTGTCTGGATGTGAGTAATTCCATGCTCGCAACTGACATCCTGCCCAACAGGCTGGAACGATCAAAACTGGCAGTGGAAAAGCTTGTCGACGGGCTCTCAGACGACAGGATTGGCCTGATAGTATTTGCCGGAGATGCATATATACAGCTTCCGGTAACGAGCGATTATGTCTCTGCAAAAATGTTCCTCGGATCTGTCAATCCGGGTATGGTACCTAAGCAGGGTACCTCTTTGAGTAGTGCATTGTCTCTGGCAATGAGATCGTTTTCGCCTCAGTCTGAAAGATCAAAAGCAATAATAATAATCACCGATGGTGAGGACCATGGCGAGGATCCGACCTCTCTGGCAGTAGGAGGCCAGGAAGAGTGGAATAGTTATCCATACGATAGGGATCGGGTCGCCGGAAGGAGTACCCATTCCTGTTGAAACAGCTTCAGGAAAGGATTATCTTAAGGATCAGGATGGGAAAAGCGTTATTACAAAACTTAATGAAAAGGTCTTGAAATCACTTGCTTCAGAAGGAGGCGGCAGCTATGTCAGGGCAACAGGTGGAAGTATCGGGTTGTCTGAGATCTATTCAGCTATCGGAAAAATGGAGAAAACTGAATTTGAAGGCAAGATCTATTCGGAATATAATGAACAGTTTCAGGTCCCTGCTGCCATAGCATTATTGCTTCTGACTTATAGATTTTCTCCTTATGGAAAGGAAAAACACCTTTTTTGAAAGAATTTTACATCGGGGAAAAAAAGTATAAAGTCATGAGAATATTTGTCATTATAATAGTGCTTTTTCTTGTTGCTCCCGCCACTTTTTCTCAATCTTCTAAAAAGGAGATACGAAAAGGTAACAGGAACTACAAGTCGGATGAGTTTGCTCAGTCGGAATTAAACTACAAAAAGTCAATTGACATCGACCATGAATCTTTTAAGGCACGGTTTAACCTTGGAGATGCACTATACAGGCAAGACCGGTATAAGGAGGCCGTGGAATCATTTGGATCAGTAGCCTCAAGTGAAGGCGCTCAGCATCTTAATTCCTCCACCTATTACAATATGGGTAATTCTTATGCAATGGCAGGAAAATACGACGACGCAATTGAGGCTTATAAAAATTCTCTTCGGGCCGATCCGGCAAATCATGCAGCCAAGTATAATTTAACATGGGCAATGGATCAGAAGAAGAAGGATCAGGAGCAGGACAAAGAAGGACCAGGACCAGCAGAAGGAGGATCAGAAGGAACAGGATAAAAAGAATGATCAGCAGAAAAATAATCAGGATGATAATGGACAGCCTAAGGATAATAAAAGCGGCGATCAGCAAAAGATGCAAAAGGCAGATGCGGAGAGAGTTCTGGCGGCACTCTCAGCAAATGATGAGAAAGTGAGGGATAAGGTGAACCGGGACAAAGCTGCAGCTGCAAAGGTTAAAACAAAAATTAACTGGTAAGAAGATGAACAGGCATTTGATAGTATTTCTGACATTTTGTACGTTCTCTTTTTCTTGGAATATCCGGACAAGATGTTGAACTTACAGTGAATTATCAGAATCTTGCGGCTGTTGGTGACCAGGTAAAGCTTACTTACACGGTAAACAGCAAAGATGGGACATTTAAGGCTCCGGTATTCGACGGGTTCTATCTTGTAATGGGTCCGGCTACATCCTTTCTCTCAGAATTATTCAAATATTAACGGAAGGATGCAGAGTCAGATATCAAACTCATATACCTATTACCTTCAGGCTCTTACAAAAGGAACCTTTTCCCTTAAACCTGCATCATACACCATTAAAGGTAAAACCTGGTATTCCGATACAGTTGTAATAAAAGTCGTTGAAAACCAGGTAGAAAAGGAGTCTTTAAAAGGAAGCGAAGCCGTACCTTCCGGCAGTAGTGGAGAGAATATATATATAAGACTTATACCGGGCAGCAGGTCCGTATATGTGGGGCAGGCATTGCCAATAGCTCTTAAACTATACACACGTCAAAACATTGATGGAATAGGAGAGGAAGTGATGCCTCCTTTCAAGGGCTTCCTAAAAGAGGATGTGGAAATGCCTCCGTTGCAAAAACTTGATGAAGAGAATATAGAGGGTACAAAATATGGTACCGGTATATATAAACGATTTATGCTTTACCCGCAATCGGCAGGGGAATTTACTATTGATCCATTCAGATTAACAGTTCTCTTGCGACAGCAGAGAAGCAATCTGGCCGATCCCTTCAGTAATGACTTTTGGCCCGGGTTATCACAAGTGCCAATGGTTCTTGCATCATTGCCTGTAACCATAAATGTTAAACCTTTGCCACTCCCGTCACCAGCAGATTTTGCAGGAGCAGTTGGCGACCTGAAGATCGAGAGAGTATTAACCACTTCAACAGCAAGAGTCAACGAAGCAATTACTTTCACGGTTAAAATCAGGGGGGAAGCCAATTTCAGACATGGCAGGGGAGCCTAAGAAGTTTCCCTGCAGGAATGGAAGCATACGATCCAAAGATCAGCATGAAATTTTCAAATGGCACCTCCGGACTATCAGGAGAGAAGGTTTTTGAGTATCTTCTTATACCAAGAAATCCGGGCAATTTTACCATTCCGTCAACAACATACTCTTACGTTGACCCTTCACAGTCAAAATATATAACATTATCAATTCCTGAGTCCCAAATTGAAGTTTCAGGGGTAGCTGATGACAGTTCAGGCGCAGCAATCTCCTTCAATTCACCGGCGAAAAATGATGTAAGGTACCTCGGGAGCGATTCAGGTACATAAAGGAGAAGCAGATATCCAAACCAGTTGCCATTAAACTCTTCATTGATTTCTCGCTTTTCCTGGCTATATACCCTGTCTTAATACTTATAGCGCTGGCTCTGTTTATTGCTCTGAGCCGAAACAGGAAGCATAGGGGGGATATAAGACTGCAGAAAAGGAGGAAAACATACAGAAAAGCCTCCGGTAAGTTGAAGAGAACAGGTAAACTTATTAATTCCGATGATAAGAAGGCACTTTATGACGAATTGCTCATAATTGTATGGGGCTACCTTAGCGACAGACTGGGAATCCCCTTGTCACGATTGAACAGAGTAAATGCTGTTGAGGAGTTGGGAAAAAGAGGAGTCTCTGCTGAGATACTAAAAGGCATTTCTGAAGTTATCGAAACTATTGAGTTTTCACGATATGCAGCAACGGGCGCAGGAGTCGATCCGGGCAAACTGGTAACCGAAGTCAGCTCATTGATTAGAGAGATAGAGGAAACGATTTAACAAATTTATTATGAAAAGTTCTGTCATAGCTTTACTTCTTTTCCTGGTCACAATCCTGCATAGTCAGCCTGTAAACAGCCAGAATAATGATCTTTTCAGTCAGGGTGTAGCCTTCTATTCCGAGGGGAGATACGATGAGGCTATCGACTCCTGGAAGAAGCTTTATGGTGATGGTATTGTAACGGTTGAGTTATGTTATAATCTGGGAAATGCATCCTACAAGGTCAGCGATATCTCAGGTGCTATCCTTTGGTATGAAAGAGCAAGAAGGATAGCCCCGTTGGATGAGAATATATTGCATAATCTGGAACTCACCCGCGAGAGAACGGTCGATCGATTTGATGAGATTCCGGAGTTATTCCTTACCCGATGGTTCAAAACCCTTTCCCTGCTCATTAGTTCAAATACCTGGGCAGCGAATTTCCCTTTTTCTATTCACCCTTTCTGTATCGGGATTTCTGTTGTTTTTCCTTACCCGTTCATATGTACTGGGCAGAGCTGCAATAACAACAGCCATCGCTGTAATGGTGATATCCCTTTTCTCCGTTTTAATGGCATACAATAACAAATCGCTTCTTACAAATCAGAACAGCGCTGTAATAACATCATCTGTGGTCACCGGGTTAAGTTCACCCGGAGAGGGGGCTAACGAGCTTTTCGTTATCCACGAAGGCACCATGGTTGAGATAAACGAAAGGGTAAGTGAATGGTATGAGGTCCGATTGCCCGATGGAAACATTGGCTGGATCAGGCAAAATAGTGTTGAAATAATCTGATTGGTGCAACAATTTTATTAAATTTCATGTCATAAAAAAAACTGTATCATGAAGCGAATTGTCATTATACTTATTCTGATCGTTGTTGCAGCTGCCTGCAAGAAAACATCAACATCTCCGGAAGGACCAACTGACATCAGAATTTATAACGCAACCACAGACAAAACATTTGAAAACGTGGTTGTTAACACGTCTAAAGAGGAATTTAATTTTGGTACCGTTCTACCCGGAGGATATTCAGAATATCATAGGTATGAAAAAGCTTACCCCAAGTCGGATATCACAATGACCATTGGTGGCGTAGTGTACACAGCGGGTCCACAGGATTATACATATGCTGTTTACCTTGGACAGGGGAAGTTTGCCTACAGAGTCTTTATTTCAGACACTCCCGCTAAAAAACTGGATATGACTGTTGTTGCCGAGGCTCCTCTCGACTAAAACGGAGGTTTTGAACAAATTACACCGACTATTGTTTTATTTCTAACCATTACCATTATGCATAATTAGTGGTTATGATTGGTTAGGTTAGGTGTTAAGCCGTTCTGTATCGCAGAACGGCTTTTCAATTAAACAATCTTTTCATGCAGGTAGTCTTTTGGATCTTCAATTTGGCTTGTATTTAGTGATGGATTAGCTATTTTTGACTAATTCCTTATACTATGAGATCTCACATCACCGCCTGTCCACGAAATTGCTACAGTACATGTACTTTCCGGGTTGATGTGGAAAATGATAAAATAGCAGCAATCTACCCTGTAGGCGGGAACATGGCTACTCCGGAAGGACCTTGTATCAAAGGGTTGTCATATATTGAGCGTGCATCAGCACCAGACAGGATCATTTATCCACTTCTTAAAAACGAGTATGGCTCCTTTGAAAGGATAACAGTAGAAAAGGCCATCTCTATAATAGCAGGGAAACTAAACCATTACAGATCGGTCTATGGACCTGAATCGGTCCTTTACTATAAAGGAAGTGGCATGTCGGGATTAACAAACGAAATAGGAAGCCATTTCTGGAAACTGTATGGTGGCGCCACAACAACATATGGAAACCTATGCTGGCCTGCAGGGCTCGAGGCGATAAGACTTTGCCTTGGGTCTGTTATGCACAATGTCCCATGGGATATGGCAAATGCTGATACAATTATTTTTTGGGGTAAAAATCCTGCGGAAACAAATGTCCAGGAGCTAATTCATGCAGCCAATGCAGCTAAGAACGGGGCAAAAATAATTGTAATTGATCCCCGAAGAACTCCTACCGCTGATAAGTCCGATATATGGTATAATATTAATCCGGGAACCGACGGAGCACTGGCTCTTTCAATAGCATGGTATATTATATCAACAGGTAAGGTTAACAAGGAATTTATTGGTGCCAATGTTGCTGATTTTGAACTCTTCAGTTCGAAATTATCAATAACTCCCGGAGAGGCAGAGATCATAACAGGCCTCCCAGAACAATCGATAATTGAGCTGGCAGAAATAATTGCATCTTCCGACAGATTGGCAATAGCACCCGGTTATGGGTTGCAGCGCTACTCAAACGGTGGAGAGACGATAAGGGCGATCCTTTCGCTTCTGGTAATTACCGGTAATCTTGGTCGGGAAGGTTGTGGCCTTAACTATGCCAATCTCCAGAGTTATGTCTTTGACGATCTGCTGGAACCATTATCATATTATCCCGACAATAAAAAAGACAAACCGTTCAGGCGGACCGTTTCCATGACAAAGCTGGGCGCCGATATGAATAACCTTTCTGACCCTCCTTTGAAAATGATATGGGTTGAAAGGGGAAATCCACTCACACAATCGCCCAATAGTGTGGCAGTAAAAAAAGCCTTTGATAATCTTGAATTCAAGGTGGTGGTTGATCAGTTCATGACAGATACCGCGGCAGAGGCAGATCTGGTTCTGCCTGCAAAAAACATGTTCGAACAGAGCGATGTTATAGGTTCTTACTGGTCTCCATATGTTCAGTTTAAACCTGCCATCTTAGATCCTCCCGGTGATGTGCTGCCTGAAAGTGAAATATACTACAGACTGGCAGAAGAGATGGGGATAGCCGCAGAAGAAGAACAAATACCGAAGCCGGGGAAAGCTGCCATCCTTAAATGGCTCAGGAACCGAATGAATGTCTTTCCCGGTATTGACATTGAAAGTCTGGAGAAAGGTCCGGTGATACCAGAAAATCTTCAGGAAATTGCATATTCAGATGGAAAGTGGAAGACTCCATCCGGTAAAATTGAATTGTGTCCCTTAGCTTTGGAATCTCTCTGGGGGCAATCGAGATTTCCAGGCTACACTGCACTTTCTGTACCGGATGCTGACAGACAATTGCCGTTCTTATTCTGTTCTCCCAATATCGGCAGCCGGATACATTCGCAATTTGGAAATCTTCAGTCCATATCATTAGTTGCTGATAAGCCGTCACTTGAGATATCTGTTGCCGATGGTGCTGACAGAAATATTGCAACTGGCGATGCCGTAACCGTAAGGAACAGCATGGGTGAGTTTACCTGCAAAGCAAAGGTGACCAACAGAGTAAGACCCGGAATGGCGATCTTTCCCAACGGCATATGGAAGAAGGAGGGAGGCTCCTCTAACTTTGTTACTTATCCTATGGAAACCGATATTGGATATGGAGCAGCTTTCCATAATTCAAGGGTCGACATAATAAAGGAGGAAAGAGAATGAAGGGAGGCTTTATTATTGATACATCCCTTTGCGTCGACTGCCGCGCTTGCGTGGCAGCATGCCTTATTGAAAACAGATGGGAGGGATTAACACGATCCGTTCTCACAACAAACCCTGCCGGTAATCCAGGTATCCCTGTTATTAATCTTTCTCTGGCCTGTAACCATTGCAAAACAGCAGCCTGCCTTAATTCATGCCCCGCAAAAGCTTATTCACGACCTGCGCCGGATGGTCCGGTAATAATAGATGGAGAAAAGTGCATAGGGTGCGGATATTGTACATGGAATTGCCCTTATGGAGCTCCAGTACCCGGCAACAAAGGGTACATTGAAAAGTGCCATCTCTGTAATCACAGGCTTATCGAAAACAACTCTCCGGCCTGTACCAATGCATGCCCTACAGGTGCACTTGCTTTTGGGCCAATACTCACTGAAAGCAGTAGCAGACCTGAATGGTTTCCCGAAACTGACCTGGAGCCTCAAATCAGATTTTCAGAAAAGTAAGCTGCCGCAAAATCGCAGCTGTTATTCCGGAGGAGAGTAATGTATGTCATAGAGTAAATGATAAACCAGAAAAATCCCCCGGAATTGTGCACTGGAGCCTTGTTGTTTTTACAACAATAATTCCTGTTGCAGTTGCCATTTCTGTTAAGAATTATCTCTCTGGCTCATCAGAAGGGGTTCTCCTGACCTTCTTGCTTTCGATATTAGGTGGAGGGCTCTCTTTATTCCATCTGACCAGACCACAAAAAGCGTACAGAGCTCTTCTTAATCTGAGAAGCTCAGCTCTTAGCAAGGAGATCGGGATGCTTCTTTTGTTCACATTGACTACTGCATTGGCAGCAGTAACCGGGATGGAGATCTTCTACGGCTTATCGGCATTAACAGGTTTGATGCTTCTTTGGTTTGTCGATAATGTATATTCTTCCGTTGATACGGGAAAGAACTCATCATATAGAAGCGGACAGACATTTCTTGCAGGATTAATGACAGGAGCTTTCCTTTTGGAAAGGAACCTTGCATTCGGGTTTGTTGCGATACTGAGAGTAATATTTTCCTTAATTCATTTGAGAAAAGCCAATACTAAGATTAAAATCCTCTCTATTAGCAGGATATTGCTTCTGCTTCCTGCCTTTATCTATCTTACCGGACTATCAGATGTCACTAAAAGTGTTGCATTTGGAGCTATTATAGCGGGAGAACTTGCCGACAGGCTGAAGTATTATTTTGAGTTGAAGGTGTTAAATGTAAATAATGAATTAGTTACCTATTCAATCAGAAATGAAAAGAAAAGAGATAAATAGTGCCCGGATGCCGGTTTACAGAGAAGCAGGATTCGAGCTTAATGATGCGATAACAACAGGTAACGCATTTGCTGCTGAGGTTGATCATCTGCGTGACCCGGAGAAGTATATCTATTCAAGATACCGTAATCCAACGGTAGCTGCAGCAGAAGAGGCCATAATGAGTGTTGAAGGCTCCGAATGGGCTCTTCTGACCCAGTCGGGAATGGCAGCTGTGGATACAGCTATTTCAATTTTTCAGGATGGGACCAATACTAAGCCGATGCTCTTCTTTAATGAAATATACGGAGGAACAGTATCTTATGTTGATTCCGTCCTTAAAAGAAGGAGGGGAGTTGAAGTATCATCTTTCCATCCCAATAATGGCTCCTACAGCGCTGATGATTTTGACCGGAAACTGGCTGAAATCAAGCCAGGTGTAGTTTATATGGAATCAGTATCGAATCCTATGCTGATAGTAGCGGATCTGGCGCAATTGATAGGACTGGCTCACCGTCACGGAGCAAAAGTAATTGTTGATAATACGTTTCCAACGCCAATGCTGGTGAAACCGCTGGAACTGGGAGCCGACATTGTGATACACAGTGCCACCAAGTACCTTTCCGGTCATGGCAATCTTACCGCCGGCGCCCTGTGCGGTAATGACCCTGATATTATGAAGCAGGCAATAGAATACCGGAAATTCGTTGGGCATATGCTCTCACCCGATGATGCTTACCGCATAACCACCCATCTTTACTCTTTTCATCTTAGATTTGCTGCTCAATGTAGTAATGCCTCATCAATAGCAAATATTCTTGTCAATTCAGCCATTATCAGGGAAACATGGTATCCGGGGCTCCCTACGCACCCAACTCACAAGATTGCTTTAGCATTATTTAAAGATAGGGGATATGGTGCAATGGTAACCTTCTCTTTCGATGGGGAGAATGATGAGAAGAAAAGAGGGCGGAGGGATACATTCATAGAATCTGTCTACCCCGATATCAGGCTTATTCCGACACTGGGCGATGCTCATACCATTCTAATGCCGGTTGAAGCAGTCTGGGGATATAAATATCCCGACGCCGGAATGATCAGGCTTTCAGTCGGGTTCGAAGAGACAACAAAGCTCCTTGAAGTTATTAACAGGGGATTAGACGCCGCCGCTGGTCCAAAATGAATTGACTGCGGTTCAAATTACCACTTTACGGGTATCTGATCAGTAGCAACAAGATATTCATTGCATTTAGAGAACTGCTTGTTGCCAAAGAAACCTCTTTCAGCACTTAGAGGAGATGGGTGTACCGACTTAAGAACCAGATGGTTGCCGAGGTCGATGTTAGAGCATTTCTTCTGGGCATAAGCTCCCCAAAGCATGAAAACAATATTTTTCTTATTTTGAGCCAGTGCTGCTATTACAGCATCAGTGAATTTTTCCCATCCTTTGCCCTGATGTGAAGCAGCCTCATTGGCCCTAACAGTAAGAATTGAATTGAGTAAAAATACACCCTGATCGCACCACCTATCAAGATTTCCTGAGAGAGGGATTGGTATGCCAAGATCATTTCGCAACTCCTTAAAAATGTTTCTGAGGCTCGGAGGGAAGGAGATCCCTTCGTGTACCGAAAAGCAAAGCCCGTGGGCCTGACCCGGGCCATGATAAGGATCCTGACCAAGGATAACTACTTTTACCTCGCTGAATGGGCACTTGTCGAACGCATTAAAAATAAGGGAGGCTGGAGGATAGACTGCACCTTTTGAATATTCATTCTTTACAAAGGTAACGAGTTCCAAAAAGTAGGGTTTGTCAAATTCTGATTCCAGAACCTTTTTCCAGCTCTCTTCAATTCTAACATCTATCATATGATGTCGATAAGATGCAATCTTATATCCTTAATTAGCTTTGCCCTGTCAACAGGTTTTGTATGGAAACTATTGCATCCTGCAGAGATACACTTCTTATAATCATTGAGCTCAGCGTAGGCCGTTACTGCAATTATTGGTACAGTGGAATTTAGTTTTCGGATCTCATGCGAGGCTGTAAGTCCATCCATAACAGGCATCTTGATATCCATGAGTATCAGATCGATATCAGGTGTATCTTTGAATATATCTACCGCTTCCTGCCCGTTAGATGCCCTCAAAACGTCGAACCCCTCCTTTTCCATAATAATCTTGAACAGGAGAAAATTTACATCCTCATCCTCGGCTATAAGCAATTTCTGAGTTTTAGGCATAACTTAAGGATATGATAGTAAACTTAACAAATAAGTTGATTAATAGTTTAAAAAAATATGTTAAAAGCAGGACTGCCTTTGCAATCCTGCTCCTAACTAAGAACCTAACCTCGATCCACCTGAGTACAAATTATTATTGACAATTCATCTATTTATACTCACGGCAATTGTAAGTTACGAAAAAAATGGTCTGAATAATAATTTTTTACACCAACTTCTTCTGGTGGTGACAAATGACTGTTGTGTGTAAGTGACAGGATAGTTGAAAGTAAAAAATTAGTTACAGAATGCGAAATCAGGTTGCTTTTCAGAAGTGCTATTTGTTAACGGGTACTCTCAGACCCAGTTGATTAAAAATTCTTCAATGATCTTCTCTTCAACTTTCATACCCTTTGATTGAAGACCTCTTACAAAACCCTCATTCATCATCCGACCAAGATATAGTGGTACTTCAAAAAGTTCAGGGATCACATTATCTTTCTTTTCGAAATCAGATATGCATGATCTTTCGGAAGAGCTAAGGTATATTCTGCATGCTACAGGACGCAAAGGATATATTTTGCACTTTCCACTGTTCAGGAACGGACAGGGATTCTTGTCAGTGGAAAGTGATTTGACTGTTGCTTTTTCAATGATTTCATTTTGCGAGGCAGTCTCCTCTGTTTCAAACCAGGCCTCTTTTATTACTTCCAGCTCGGACGAAAGCGCATATATCTTCTGAAAACAGCACCATGAACATCCTGCTCTGCATTCAGTTGGTTTGCCACTCTTCCCGGCATATAATATGAATTCATCAAGAAAAGCATCGAGATGTTCATAAATTTCGAGCTGAGCACTCCGCAGGGAAATCAAATGATTCTCCGAATCATAATACTCCCTGGCTATATTATAACCATCCTGGTAAAGTTGTTCCCCGATGTCCCTGAAATCATCCATCCTTTAAATTGCTATTTACAAACATATAAAAAGATTGCTCTTCATGTGGTCGGCTTACCATCCAATTATTAAATTTGTTGGTCTTACATCAATAAGTGATGAACAGAGAAATAGAAAGGAAATTTCTGGTGCAGGGTGAATATATGTCCGGGGCGACCACGGTTATAAATATAAGGCAGGGGTATCTCTCACGCGATCCGCTGAGAACGGTCAGGATAAGAGTAACAGATAATAATGCATTCATAACAGTTAAAGGGAAGAGTGGTGACGATCTGGTTTCAAGATTCGAATGGGAAAAGGAGATTCCTGTGAGTGATGCAGTTGAGCTGCTAAAGCTTTGTCTGCCGGGTATTATTGAAAAAAAAAGATATATAATCCCATGGGGTAAGCACAACTTTTCAGTTGACAAATTCAAATATCCTGAAGGCATTGAAGATCTTGCAGAGATTGAATTGTCACACCCTGAGGAGTATTTTGATAAGCCTGAATGGCTGGGACGTGAAGTAACAGGAGAGGAGAGATACTACAATTCTAGCATGTAATATTATAATTATGAAGAGAGAATTAAGTGAACTGATTGACTTGCGTAGCGATACTGTAACCAAGCCAACAAAAGAGATGATCGAGAAGATGATGAGTGCTGAGGTTGGCGATATGGTGCTTGGTGAGGACCCTTCGGTACTTGAACTGGAGGAGTATGTCGCTGCCCTGTTTGGTATGGACAGGGCACTCTTCTGTCCTTCCGGGACAATGACAAATCAGATAGCAATTAAGCTTCAGACCAATCCCGGAGATGAAGTTATCTGCAGTAAACTGGCACATATTTATCAATTTGAAGGAGGAGGCATTGCCCTTCATTCGGGTGCTTCGGTAGCACTTATAGATACCCCTGACGGTCTTTTCACCACGAATGATATTATCGATTCCATTAACCCCGACGATCCGCACAAGGCAAGAACCAGCATGGTTAGTGTTGAGAATACTGCAAATAAGGGAGGAGGAACTGTCTGGGACTATTCCGTACTGGTAAAAATGAGCAATCTGTGTAAAGATAGGGGTCTTGCATTTCACCTGGATGGCGCCCGTATCTTCAATGCAATGGTTGCGACAGGAAGAAAAGCCGATGATTTCGGATCTATTTTCGATACTGTCTCAATATGTCTTTCAAAAGGGTTAGGTGCCCCTGTAGGCTCTCTTCTTATCTGTCGGGAACAGCAGTATCACAGGGCTTTACGACTTCGGAGAGTAATGGGTGGAACAATGAGGCAGGGAGGATATTTAGCAGCAGCCGGACTATATGCTCTGAAGAACAATATTAACCGTCTTACCGATGATCATAAAAACGCTGCTATCCTTGCCGGTGCATTCAAAAGCTGCGAATGGATAAAGAGTGTTAAGCCGGTGATGTCGAATATCGTTATTGCTGAGTGTGCAGATGGTGTTGATCCTCATCATGTTATAAGGCGACTTCATGAAGATGGTCTAAGAGCCGGATCAATGGGTGGTAACCTTATCAGAGTTGTTACACACCTTCATATTGATGAGAAGAAAACTGCACGTGCGGCAGAAATTATTTCAGACTTAAAGCTATAAGATCAAGTGTTTTTGACACTCCTGTTAAAGGACTCTCCTGTAGATCTCTTTTGAATCATCAGGTCCGTAGAAATCGCGCAAGGTAGCCTCAAGGTCGTATCCGTTTTTACTGTAAAAGTGACGTGTCGAATGGTATTGCTCTCTGCCGGAGGTCTCTATCCACAATATCTTTCCGCCCATCTCTTTTACAGCCTCTTCGGTGGCTCGTAATAACTGCGAACCCAGATTTTTATTTCGCTGATCATTATGAACAGCTATCCAGTAGAGATCCCATGAGTGTGATGATACAGGATTTAGCCCGAATGTGGTAAAAGCAATTGTACGATTATCCTCAACAATGCGAAGCCAGTAGTATCCGCTGCCAACCTCTCCCTTCTCGACAGTTTCATCAACAAGTTCCAGAGCTGTTTTAATCTCGAAATCATAGAAAAACCCTGATGATTCAAGTATACTGCGGATATCCTCTGACGATTCCTTTGAAATTCCTTTTACACTCTTCATTCAAACTAATTAAGATGTTTTATTATTCTTGCCACAACCTCGGTCTCATCCATTCCGGCCTTATTGCAGGCAGCTATAAATCCGCTGTCAGGTGAAATACAGGGATTGGCATTAACTTCAAGTATTTTTGGTCTTTTGTCCGAGTCCAGTCTCATATCAACCCTTGCGTAACCACGTAAGCCAAATGTATTCCAGCAGTCGGTTGCACATTTCCGTATTGCCTCCAGGGTAACCTTATCAAGATCTTCCGGGAACTCCCTGATGGTGTTCTTATACTCGAAACTTGAAGTATCCCACTTTGCACTAAAATCAACTATGCGAGGCCTGGTAGTTCCGAAATTTCTGAATACTATTTCGGCAGGAGGGAGGACCGTTGGCCCATCGTCCCCGTCGATGATACTTATATTGAATTCCCGGCCGTCGACAAACTCTTCAACAGTCCAGTGGGCATCATCATGCATTTCATTAATGACATCACCAGCCTCTTTTCCGTAAAATACAGATTCAGCGGTTATCCCAAGTGACCCGTCTTCCCATACCGGTTTAATTATATATCTTTTCGACGGGTCCAGTCTCATTGATTGTGACGGTGGAAAAGATCCGGGAACAGGTATGCCAGAGCGTTCCATAGTTTTGGAGGCTATTCTTTTGTTTCCTGTGATAAAGATGGCATCGACGGGGCATCCGGTATATGGAATGCGGTGTAACCCAAGCAGAGCCGGAATGAAGAAGGCCAGCTCACCGTGATTGTCAATAGATTCGACAAGATTTACAATAAAGTCGGGTTTTGTGCTGGCAATTTTACCAAACTGAGCCATAAAATCAACTCCAATACCTTCCCTGGTAAACTCAATTCCAAGCTTTCCCAGACCCCGGCTGAAGAGCTCCACCTGATCGAGGACATCCATCTCATCGGCTCCGGCACCCTCTGACGGTTGGTTATAAATAATTATGCATTTCATTGGCTCAGATTATACCTGGAAAGAGCCTCATTCATTATAATTTCAATAAGAGGTCCAAACTCTATTCCATACATTCTGGAGAGTATGGGAAGATCGGAATGAATATGGTTCAATCCGGCAAGGGGATTAGCTTCTATAAAACAGATATTTCCATGTTTATCGGCCTTCACATCAACCCTGCCACCATCCAATGCTCCAAGGGCTTTCCAGGCATTCACGGCTACAGAATAGCACTCATCCTCCAGATCCCTGGGTATAGGGGCGTACTTTACTATTCCTACGTAGTTCTCTTTCACAAAAACTGAATAAGGCTGGTTGTCATCACACATAACTTCCATACCGCCAATTGCTTTCGCTGATTTGCCGCTTCCTGTCACTCCAATTGTGAACTCGCGGCCGGGAAGATATTCCTCAACCAGAGCCGGCTGCTTAAACTGGTTAATGATATGATCAACCTGTATTCTAAGGTCTTCATCATTATCAACAAGACTCTTTTCCGTAATTCCTTTGCCGGTACCTTCTGAAACCGGTTTTACAAACAGGGGAAACTCAAGATGACAATCGTGAAGTTCGTTAATGTTTTTGATCAGCATGCCGGGAGCAACGGGAACACCGGCAGCAGAGACTACTACTCTGGCCATTTGCTTATTCAGGGCAATGCCCATTACAACCGGACCGCTAAAGACATAAGGTATTCTGTATTGATCGAGAAGAGCCGGTACAGCCGATTCTCTTCCGTCACCATAGAGACCTTCAGTAATATTGAAGACAATATCCCAGGTTGAGCCTTTATGCAAAGCCTCAACAAGCTGAAAAATGTTTCCTATCCGTACTGTGGAGTATCCAAGTGAATGAAGCGCATCCTCCAGTCCTGCTATAGTTTCCTCTTTATCAAATTCAGCAGTTTCCTCCATTGTATATCCGCGATCGAGGTACCACGAACGCAGATCATAAGTGAGCCCTACTATCATACGTCTGAATCGGTTTCAGGATACTCGTAGTGATCTCCTTTGTAATTGCGGAGGACGATCTTCTCATCAGTATGCTCTACTACATAATTGGGCAGGAGCGGTATCTTGCCTCCTCCACCGGGTGCGTCAATAACAAATTGAGGAATGGCATATCCGCTGGTAAATCCTCTTAATCCCTTAATTATCTCCAAACCCTTGCTTATTGGCGTCCTGAAGTGAGATGATCCGGGGATCAGGTCACACTGATAGAGGTAATATGGTCTTACACGGGCCATAAGAAGCTTATGCATAAGTTCCTTCATAACCTCAACAGAGTCGTTGATACCCTTTAGTAATACAGTCTGACTACCAAGAGGTATACCTCCGTCGGCCAGCATATTACACGCTTCTACGGTCTCTGGTGTCATCTCCTCAGGATGTGAGAAGTGGAGACTCATAAAAAGAGGATGGTATTTCTTAAGAATATTAACAAGTCGAGGTGTTATCCGCATCGGATTGGCAACAGGCATTCTCGTTCCTATCCTGATGATCTGAATATGCTTAATAGCCCTGAGCTTACCCAGTAAATAGTCGAGACTCTCGTTGCTTAGGGTGAGCGGATCACCTCCGCTAACAATAACGTCCCTTACTTCGGTGTGAGCCTCAATGTATTCAAAAGCCTTCTCCCACTCGCTTCGTCTTATGTGGTCAAGCTGACTGACAGAGTGCGACCTGGTGCAATACCTGCAATAAGTGTTGCATAACTGAGTAACTGTGAAGAGAACCCTGTCGGGGTAGCGGTGTATAATGCCTCTCACAGGTGAGTACTTCATCTCATCGAGAGGATCAGACTTTTCTGTATCATCATTAATGAGTTCGCTAAGAACCGGAATAACATTTGCACGCAGAGCATGCCCGGGTTTTTTGTCGTATATAAGACTTGCAAAGTATGGCGTTATCTTTAGCGGCAATCTTGTGCCAAGATTACTTAACGCCTTTATCTCATCATCGGTTAATTCGACGATTTTTGACAATGCTTCAAGAGAGGAGATGGAGTTTCGTGTCTGCCATTTCCAATCATTCCAGGAATCAATTTCAGTTAGGGGGAAGTGCCGGCGTATGAATTCCGAACTTCGGCTGCTAACGGTTCGACTTAGGATCTTTACACTTGTAGTATCAGGTTTTACCTTACCGCCAGGCTCCTCTTCAGAGGAGCAATCCGCGAGGAGACTCTCACTATGGAAAGTCTGTCCCTCATTTATGTTAGCTTTCATACTTGGTGTTGATAATATCAACGATTGTTTCTGTTTCGTGACTTCTTTGTTAGGTTAAAATCGATGCTAAAGTATTAAAACAATTAATTTATGATACCATTGGCCATAGTTTTTTTTAAACAATGGATTATAGTTATTAACAATTGATAATGAGTAATTTGCGAGTTATTAACAACTGTAGATATCTAACTTTTTGCAAACGACAAGGTTAGAAGTCTATTTTTAGCATCAAATCTAAGTCATAAAGTTTCTGTGACTGACATAATGATACTCTGCTGTTATTATAATATCAATAACTTTGAGAGGATTTTTCTGCTAAATTTTCCTGTTGTTAAATATTGGTATTGATTAAAAGTGGTTCATTAATTTTGGTAAAGTTTATAATAAATGGTTGAAAGAGTCTTAAACTGGATCAGGAATAATACATTACCTATATCAGTTTTTCTGTTTGTTTTTACTGTCCTTGCGGGAATGCAGATAAAGTTTCCCGGAAGGATGCTCATTGCCGACAGATTTATATTGGGCATGGGATGGGTTGAACTGGCAGCTGTGGCGATATATGGTGGCCTGCTCGCCAGCAAGATGATGGATCCTCAGCAGCAACCCAAATGGCGACGAATATCCTGGACTTTGTTTTCTATATTCTTCTTCACACAGCTGATTCTGGGCATGACAGTTGAGTCAAAGTTTCTGATGACAGGGAAATTGCACCTTCCCGTCCCTGCAATGATACTTGCAGGTCCTCTTTTCAGAGGTGAAACATCGGTAATGACAATCCTGTTTATCTCTACACTTGTTCTGGTAGGACCTGCCTGGTGCAGCCAGCTATGCTATTTTGGAGCTTTTGACAATCTTATCTCCAGTAAAGGTCGTCCAACACGTAAGCCGTTGAAAAATAAATATCAGCTGAAATTTACAGTTATTCTGATCATTATAGTTTCCGCACTTGTATTTAGATTTGCCGGAGTGTCATCGTTCTGGACAACAATAGCGGCAGGTGCTTTTGGATTGGGAGGTCTGGCCGTTATGCTTATTTTTTCAAGAAAGCAGAACAGAATGATCCACTGTTTGGTCTATTGTCCTATCGGAACAATAGTAAACTATGCAGGAAGGCTTAACCCCTTCAGGATCATTATCGAGGACAGGACCTGCACCGATTGTATGTTGTGCTCGGTAGCGTGCCGCTATGATGCTCTTTCCGTTTCCGACATCAAGAGTCGCAAAGCCGGCCGGACATGTACAACATGTGGTGACTGCCTTTCGACATGCAGGGATAACTCTTTAAAATATAAGTTTTTGAATCTTTCTCCTGCAACTTCAAGAAAACTTTACCTTTTCCTTACGATTTCAATTCATGCAATTTTTCTTGCACTGGCCAGATTATAGCAATGATAAATAAGGAATTTCTTTATTATTCCTAACTTTAGTCTTCAATCTAAAATCTTATTGATGCTTAGAATTAAAAGGATATCAAACCCGTTTAATGATGATAACCGTCAAACCCTTGAAAAGGTAAAGGCCATATTGCGGGAGCAGTTTTCAGGAGTAAAAGAAGAGAAGATCAATCAGATACCTCACCAGATGATCGACCCGGTGAAGTATGGGTTTCAGACTCATCTTGTTGTAGCCGATGATTATCATGAAAACATAAAAGCTTTCGGGGTACTTCTCTTTATGGCTGATATCAAAATATGCTGGCTCGATTATATAGCTGTAAAGCCCGGAGGTACATCAGGAGGTCTTGGCGGCGCACTGTTCGAAAGAATACGTGAGGAGGCAAAGTCATTGGGCTCACAGGCACTTTATTTCGAATGTCTGCCCGACGATCCTAAATTATGCAAGAATCAAGCTCTTATTGTCCAGAACCGCAAACGACTGGCGTTTTATGAAAAATATGGTGCCCGTCCGGTAACAGGTACATTGTATGAAACACCTGTTAATGAAGGTGATGATTGTCCGCCTTATATAGTGTATGACGCTTTGGGAAGGTCCAAACCACTCGACAGGAGTAACTTCAGGAAGGCAGTCAAATCTATATTGGAACGCAAGTATGC
The DNA here is from genome assembly GCA_963698535.1 of uncultured Bacteroidales bacterium. GTDB lineage: Bacteria > Bacteroidota > Bacteroidia > Bacteroidales > VadinHA17 > CAVORD01. The sequence goes on from CAVORD010000001.1 coordinate 565,049, forward strand.
AGACTATTGCCCACCTGAATATATTAAGAAAGTTGTAGATTCTGTTCAGGACGATCCTGTTAGGCTAAGGGATTTCAAATACCTTAAAGCTCCTGAGGCTGAGATGAAGCCTCTTGCACCGGGGATAGGCAAGATAATGCTTACAGTGAATGACAAGCACGAGATTCATCATATTAAGGAAGTTGGGTACGTGGAAGCTCCGGTGAGGGTTGCAAGTATACTGAAGGAGATATCAAAGACACAATGGTTTACGAATATGCCCGTAAAGGAATTTCCCGACAAATGGATACTTCAGGTGCACGACAGGAAGTATTTCGATTACTTTAAGAAGGTTTGTGATAGTCTTGCCCCTGGAAAATCGGTATACCCTTACGTTTTCCCGATCAGGAACTCTGCTATTCCTCCGGTAGAGCTTTCAGTGCGGGCAGGTTACTATTGTATCGACACCTTTACACCTCTAAACAAGAATGCCTTTCTTGCAGCCAGACATGCAGTTAATTGCAGTCTTACTCTAGCCGATGAGTTGCTGAAGGGCGCCACACATGCCTATGCTCTGGTACGCCCTCCGGGGCATCATGCCGAGCGCTATGTATACGGAGGTTTTTGCTATTTCAATAATAATGCTGTTGCCGCCAACTATTTAAGCAAGCACGGGAAGGTAGCAATAATTGACCTTGACTACCACCACGGTAACGGTCAGCAGCAGATCTTCTACGACAGGGATGATGTACTTACCATCTCTATACATGGACACCCCTCGTTTGCCTATCCCTATTTCTCAGGTTTCAGAAATGAGACGGGGGAGGGCAGAGGTAAAGGGTTTAATGTTAACTACCCGTTAAAAGAAGTTATCACCCCTGAGGAGTACAGAACCACTTTGCTGAAGGCAATAAATGTAATCAACAAGTTCAAACCCGACTTTGTGATCGTGGCCCTTGGACTTGACCCTTCTAAGGGTGATCCAACAGGAACATGGAGTCTGGGAGCCTCAGACTTTCATAAGAACGGCGAAATTATCGGTACTCTGAATCAGCCTCTTCTCGTTATTCAGGAAGGAGGGTATAAGACTAAAGTGCTTGGCGTAAATGCAAAATCGTTTTTTGCTGGAGTCCTTGAAGCCAGGAGGCTTAAGATTTGATGGTATTTTTAGTGGCATTGTTTGTTGTGAGCCCGCTGGCCTTTGCAAATGCTTATTAAGTATTTTGTGATACCGGAAGTTGTTTAAAGCAGTTTATACCTTTCGAGCAGATCAATCATCTGAGCCGATGTAACTGGTTTTACCAATACCTCCTTACACCCTGATAACTTAGCTCTTTTAAGCTCTTCATCATTGTTATAAGCTGTAAGTGCAACAATTGGTGGCGAACTTTTCCTGCCGGTGATGATCTCTGTGGCCGTGAAACCATCTACAACAGGCATCCGCAGGTCCATCAGAACCAAACTAATGGCAGGTATTGACTCAGTTAGATCAATTGCCTCTTCACCGTTAATGGCTCTTAAAGTTGCGCATCCAAATTTGCGGAACAAAGTGGATAGGTATAAGAAATAGGGATCCTCATCTTCCGCTATAAGAACAATTTTTTGATCTGGTTTTAGGAATTTAAGCTCCTTATCGTTAACCTCATCCGTTGCAATCTCCGCCTCTGAACGCTTCAACGGCAGCGAAATCAGGAATTTTGCTCCTTCTCCTTTTTTTGATTCAACCCATATACGGCCACCCATCTTTTCGATAATTCCCTTTGAAATGGCAAGTCCCAGTCCGGCTCCTCCATGTGTCCTGGTAAATGTTTCATTGACCTGTCTGAAACGATCAAAGATTATGGAGTGAGACGCCTCGTCAACACCGATACCTGTATCCTTTATCCAAAAAATTAAATTGTTCTCTTCCTGTCTGCATCCGATCTCAATCGATCCCTCGTCTGTAAACTTGACGGCATTCTGTATCAGATTACTTAAGACCTGTTTAAGTTTAACCGGATCTGTAAAAAAGGCAAGTGAGGGCTCAACTTTAATACTCTTATGCAGATGGAGATTTTTCGTGAGAATTGAATGACTGTTTAGTGATTCTGTATCAGATACAATTTCATCGACGGTAACCTTTGAATAACAAATGTCGACATGCCCTGCTTCGATTTTAGACATCTCGAGAATATCGGAGACTATCCCTATCAGTTGCTTTGAGGCTTGATTAATAATTTCAAAATATGAGAGTTCCGGCTCTTTTATGTTGTTTTCACTTATCAGAATATCACTGAAACCAACAATAGCGTTCAGTGGTGTCCTGATTTCGTGACTCATATTCGCCAGAAACGACGACTTGATTCGATCAGAATCCAGAGCCTTGTCTCTTGCCGCCATCAATTCGGTCTCCAGTTTCTTCTGTTTTGTAATATCCCTTATATTATAAAGTATTCCAATCTTTTTCTCATCAATATATGCAGTTGTTGCAGTATGTGTTACCCATCTTATCCGGCCTGTTTTCTCAACAACCCTGTACTGGAAATCTCTTAGCTGACCTCCGGTCTCAACCAGATATTTTAAAGCTTCTGAAACTCTGTCTATATCATCAGGATGAATGATAGGGGGGAGTTTTGATCCGACCATCTCTTCCATCCTGTAGCCTGTAATTATCTCTGCATTAGGACTGAGGTATGTAATAGTCCCTTTGTCATCAGCCAAAGCGATCAGGTCGGTACTGTTGACAACAATACCCCGGAATAACTCCTCGCTTCGTCTGAGAGAATCCTTTGCCATACTCAATTCTGAAATGTCCTGGGTTGCAACAATAATACCCTGCAATTCATTGTTCTCATCAATAACCGGGTTATAGTGCGACAGCCATCTGTCATATCTTATGCCACTTATCCCGCCGTTATCCTCTGGTAAATTGAAATTTTCAGACGAAGGTTTATTATTAATGATTGAATCCAGCACAGATAATATCAATCGGGAAATTATCCTGGCCAATTTTTCTGATCGACTGTCCGGAAAGCTTCACGGTATCGCTATCATAAAACTTTGCCATCATATTGTTGATCCTGTTGATTCTGTAATCAACGCCAATAAATGCAAGTCCCACCGGACTGTTTCTGTATACTGAGCGGATCTCCCGGTACTGATTCTTCAGGAGTGCTTCAGCTTTCTTTCTCTCAGCAATTTCATCCATCAGGTCAGATGTTTTTGCTTTAACTCTTTTCCTGAGGGTTATTGACCAGAAATAAGCTATCCCCAGCAGAAATATTATAATTGCTAAATTCCTTATAATAAGTATTCTTATATCCCGTCGGAACCATTTGTCATGAAGCTTATCAAATGTTCCATCCTGTTTAAGTTCTGCCAGTGATGAATTAATTATTCTGCGTAGCTCATTGTTCCCCTCATCAACGACAAAGGAGTATTCTCTGGCGAAAAGTGGTCCTGATATACCAACTCTTCTACCGATTTTATAGTTCTTTTTTAAATCAAGGTAAATTATATTCGTGATAATGGCTGCATCGACTTCCCCTTTCAATAATGCCCATACAGCTTCCTGCTCAGTCAGGTACTCATCTGTTTGAAGATGTGGATAATTGACATTCAGATAATCTATATTACTTGAAGCTTTCTGCAAACCGATCCGTAATCCTTTAAGATCTTCATATGTCGACAATGGTTTTTCTCCCCTTCTGTATAATATAAGGTTGAACATTATTTCATGCGGAACAGCAAAGTCGACTAAACTGTCACGCATTTCCGTATAGAACATATCGGAGACATTCACGGTTCCCCTGTTCTCCAGTTCTTCTCTTATCTCATTCCATTGTCCCAGTTTTATAAGAACAGGCTTTCCTGCTCTTTCTCCGATTGCCCGAATAAGATCTATATGGAATCCTGCCGGGTTCCCATTCTTGTCCAGAAATTCGTAAGGCGGATAGTTATAATCACTTCCAAAAATGATCGTATCATTTTTATAAGAAGGATTCGGGAAAGCTGATAAATTGATCCCTGTCAATAAAATAAGAACAAAAGCCCTCAAATACAAATTCCCAAACTTTAACATCTTCAACCCCAAATTAATTGCTCTCCGCGAAATAAGAGCGACTATCACAACTTAAAAATAGTAAAATCATCTGTTCTATCCACAAATATGTTAAATGAATGAAAAAACACACCTTTGCCGTATATTATTAAGCATGTTTTGTTTAACCATCCGGGAAATAGAAAGTAGCAGATAAATAGTTACTTTAGTCACGTTACAATATGATAATATGGAAGGATTGACGGCGGCATTTTTCAGCATAATTTTTCTAAGCCTCTTTTTGCTGGCAGGAAAGTTTCTCAGAGTTAAGGTGAAATTATTTCAGCGTATATTCCTGCCCGCTTCAATTATAGGTGGCTTCATAGGTTTGATATTCGGACCATTTATTTTGGATCTGATACCTTATTTCATAATTGATGTATGGAAACAGATCCCCGGTATTCTTATAAATTTCGTCTTTGCCACTCTTTTTCTTGGTGTGGCTATTCCCGGAATAAGAACATTATGGTCGCAGGGCGGCAGTCAGCTCTGTTTCGGAATGGTAATAGGCTCAGGACAATATTTTTTCGGATTGATCCTTACTGCTCTTGTGTTAACTCCGGTTTTTGGTGTACCTCATGCATTTGGTAATATTCTTGAGATCGGATTCGCCGGTGGTCATGGAACAGCAGCAGGTATGGAGCAGGTTTTTATCGACCTTGGCTTTCCAGCGGGCTCAGCCCTGGCGTATATGTCTGCCACAGTCGGAATAATTGTAGCTGTGGTTGGAGGGATAATAGCAATTAATGTGGCAATCAGGAAAGGTCAATGTGTAAATTTCGATAAAGACAAAGGCATCCCCGAATACAAAAGGGTGGGTCTGATAAAGAATGAGTCTGACAGGCATACCATTTCCACTGCTACTGTTGCATCTGAATCTATAGAACCCCTGGCCTTCCACTTTGCCATTACAGGCCTTGCTATTCTTGTTGGATGGGCTGCCCTGGGATTTGTAAGGAAATTACACCCTGCACTTGCCGGTTTTCCTCTTTTCCCCCTTGCGATGCTTGGTGGTATGATCGTTCAGTTGGCTTCAAAGCCCATCGGGATAGATAAATATTACGACAAGGACAGTTTTGACAGAATACTGGGCGTATCGCTGGAGGTGCTGGTGGTCGCTGCAATTGCATCATTGCGTATTGATCTCTTCATGCAGTATATATGGCCATTTACCATCCTGATGGTTGTTGGTATCTCGTGGGTCTTTTTTTCTCTGATAGTCCTGGCACCACGTATGCTGCCTACCAACTGGTTTGAGAGAGGTATAACAGAATATGGCATGCAGACCGGTGTAACGGCAATAGGCTTACTTCTGCTCCGCCTTATTGACCCTCACTACAAGACCGATACAGCTCAGGCCTTCGGGTTTAAACAGATTTTGTATGAACCCTTCTTCGGTGGTGGTTTTATAACGGCAGCGGCTCCCTTTATCGTCATGAATATGGGTATATGGTGGTCGATCTTTGCATCCGGTCTTATCATTGTCTTTTTCATATTCCTTTCATGGATGAACGGATGGGTGAGTCTGAAACCTAAATACCGTATCCAGTAATAACTTCCTGAATGGCTGATCTAAATACGCACTTTTTCGGAATTTGCCTGCTTGCAATATTTACACTGACGGGTTTCGCCATAAGAGCCAAAGTCCGTTTTATTCAGAATATTTTCCTTCCGGCGGCCATAATCGGAGGTTTTTTAGGACTCCTTTTCGGACCATATGCACTCGGGGTTATACCTGTGTCGATAACCTCAGGATGGCAACAGCTGCCGGGAATCCTGATAAATATAATTTTCGCCACCCTCTTTCTCGGTGTTAAAATACCACCGGTAAAGATGCTTTGGTCAAAAGGTGGTAGCCAGCTCTGCTTTGGTGTGTTAATCAGTTCAGGACAATATCTCTTTGCCCTTCTTGCGACAGGCCTTATCCTTATCCCTGTTTTTAATGTCCACCCTGCATTCGGGACTATCCTTGAAATAGGGTTTGCTGGAGGTCACGGGACTGCAGCTGGAATGGCCGGGGTTTTCGAGAAAGTAGGCTTTACGGATGGTGCTGCCCTGGGGTATATGTCAGCAACGGTAGGGATAATAACCGCAATTGTAGGGGGGATATTTTTTGTTAACAGGGCGATCAGAAAAGGTTACTGCAAAACTTACAGCAAGACCGATTCACTACCGGAATACAAGAGAACAGGTCTTATCTCCCTGCAAAGCGACAGGGAGGCAATATCTACCAGCACTGTCGCCTCAGAATCGATCGAACCGCTTGCTTTTCACTTTGCTATAACAGGAATAGCCATCCTTCTCGGGTGGGGGATGCTCTTCTTTATAAAGAAAATAAGCCCTTCACTCGATGGATTTCCTCTGTTCCCTCTTGCCATGACGGGAGGATTGATAGTTCAGATCGTTGCGGGTAAAATTGGTGTTGCCCGATATTTCGACAAAAAAACATTCGACAGGATATTGGGTGTGGCCCTCGAACTTCTGGTCGTTTCAGCTATTGCTTCATTGCGACTGGATCTGTTCCTGAAGAATATAATTCCTTTCACGATTATAATGATCATTGGCATAAGCTGGGTCTTTTTCTGTCTCCTCTTCCTTGCTCCGCGAATGCTCCCGGGATATTGGTTTGAGCAAGGTATTGCCGAATATGGTATGCAGACAGGCGTTACAGCGATAGGATTACTGCTATTGCGGCTTGTCGACCCTGGCTACAAAACCGATGCAGCACAGGCTTTTGGCTTTAAACAGATGGTTTATGAGCCGTTTCTTGGCGGAGGATTTATAACCGCCACCGTGCCACTTCTCATATTTGGGGTGGGAATATGGTGGACAATAGGCATGGCACTACTCCTAATGATCGTTGCACTTACTACTTCTGTATTGAATGGATGGTTCAGCCTTACCAGATATGAATAAGAAGTAATCTTATTCTTGCTAATTATCGTTGCCTCTGAACAGATTTCTGGCGAGAAAGGGTAGAATTCCATTGGGAACGACCGAAACTACTCCAAACATTATTCTGTCGAAGCGTCCTGGGACAATTACCTTTCTGCCTTTCAGGAACTTACGAACTACATATGATAGCAAGTTTATCCGGATCGGTAGAGGAAAGTCTGCCTTTAAAACCGAGCTTTTTTATACGGTCCTTCACAACCTCGTTTGTAGGTACAGCACCAGGCATCACCACAGCGACCTTTATTCCCTTCGATCTTAATTCATGACTGATAGCTCTGGAGAAATAGTAAATGTAGGATTTGGATGCTCCGTATATACTTTTATAGGGCAAGGGCAGGAATCCGCCAAAGCTACCCATGTTAACTATGTAGGAAGTTCCGTTTTTTTGAAGTTCCGATACGAACATATTCACCAGAAGTGTTGCGGCAACTATGTTCAGCTTTATCATCTCCAGAATCTGATCATTGGAGTATAAACCAATGTCACCACCATATCCCACACCTACGTTATTAACAAGGATAGTAGGGGATATGCCCTTCTCTTTCAGGGTAATCCTTAACAATTCAATATTGGAGATATCGGAAAGGTCGAGTTCCATACAGAATGCCGATATTCCAAAATCATCTTCGATGGCAGTACAAACCTCTCTTAATCCACTACCAGGAAGAGCAACCAGGAATTGGTTGTAGCCCCTCCCTGCCAGTTCTCTTGCTATTGATCTTCCGATGCCGCAACTGGCTCCTGTAATAAGGGTAAATCTGCCTTTGGATGGATCCATGTTATTCTGCATTTGATTTGAGCCATTTTATTGTCTCTGCAGCCCCTTCTGCAAAGGAAACGGGATTATAGCCCAGTTCTCTTGTGGCTTTTCCCGTATCTACATTCATATGTTTCAGGAATCTTTCTGCCCATTTCCTGGAAATCAATGGTCGGCTGTTGGTAGTAACTGCAACTCGTTCCATTACAGATCCTGCTAATTTCATAAAACTTCCGGAAAACCTGACCATTCGACGCTTATTGCCTGTAACTTTTCCCAGGATCGAAAACATAGTGTTAAAATCGATATTTTCTCCTCCCAAAAGGTAGTTCTCTCCGGGTCTCCCTTTTTCCATTGCCAGCAGATGACCATTTACCACATCATCTATAAATACATAGTTCCCTATTGACGTTCCGTCGCCGGGAATAATCCTCCATTTTCCCTTCGAATAGCCGTTTATTATCCTTGTAATGGAATTGCTCTCATTTAAGGAGCCCGGACCATATATTCTGGTAGGATTAACCACAATACAGCTCATTCTTTCCGAATTGCTTGCAAACACCGTCTCTTCCGACAGGATTTTGGTGTCGATATAAGCCAGTCCCGAATTTCTGATATAGGGCGTTTTTTCGTTAAGCAGCGTCTCTCCTTCGGAAAAGCCAAAGACCCCTGCAGTAGAGGTATGGATGAATCTCTTTATGCCCAGAGTGATGGCTATTTTAAGCATGTTCTCTGTACCTTCAACATTTACCCTGTACGGGAGATCAGGGTCCTTACTCCATGATTTAGCAAATGCAGCTACGTGAAACAGAGCATCAAAATCTCCTGCTATTTTGCCATGAATATCTTTATCCGTTATGTCTCCTTTAATGACAGTGACCCCTTCACTATTCAAAAATTCAAACTGTTCAGGGTTCCTGATTATACATGTAACATTGTACCCTTTTAAGAGAAGTGACTTTAACAGATTTCCTCCAAGAAACCCTGAAGCCCCGGTTAACAAAATATTCATTCCCTTTTGTAAAATTTGATTTACCTAAAATAACCTATTCCCACGAATTTTAAGGACTTGAAAGGATAAAATCAATATTCATTACGGTATGCAATTAACTTTTTATTAGTGTTATCTTTGCAGCTTATAATTAGAAGATTGAGATTTACAGAATTTGATTTTGACAGTGCAATGCTAGAAGGCATTGATTCGATGGGATTTGAAGAAGCTACACCGATACAGGAGCAGGCGATCCCCATTATACTTGATAACCATGACCTGATTGCATGTGCACAGACAGGTACAGGAAAAACTGCAGCATTTTTGCTGCCAGTAATAAACAAGGTGATAAGTGAGTCGGTGAATGATACCAACACCCTTATAATAGTTCCAACACGTGAACTTGCAATCCAGATCGACCAGGTGCTACAGGGAATTTCCTATTTCACACCGGTTAATTCGGTTGCTATCTATGGCGGAAGCGATGGCTCTGTATTTGAGATAGAAAAGCGTGCCCTCCTTGAAGGAGTAAACATTGTTATTGCAACCCCCGGGCGCCTGATTTCGCATTTAAATATGGGGAATTACAGGTTCGACAATGTTAAGCACTTTATCCTTGATGAAGCAGACAGAATGCTTGAAATGGGTTTCATCGATGATATTTACAGAATCAACAAGACTCTGCCGGAGGTGAAGCAAACACTCATGTTCTCGGCTACAATGCCTCCAAAAATAAGAGGACTTGCCAAGAAGTTGCTGCGTAATCCTAAGGAGATCAATATTGCAATGTCAAAGCCGGCAGAAGGCGTCATTCAGGGTGCCTATCTGGTAGAGGATAATCAGAAAAACCCGCTTATTAAGTCCCTGCTGGAAAAACAATCGGATATAACAGCTCTGATATTTGCTTCTACAAAGGTTAAAGTAAAAGAGGTTGAAAGAGATCTTAAGAACCTTAGGATGAAGGTTAAAGCTATTCATTCCGATCTCGAACAACAGGAACGGGAAGATGTATTGCGTCAGTTCAGATCGAGAAATATCCAGATCCTCGTAGCGACAAATATACTTTCAAGGGGTATTGATATTGAAGATATTGGCCTGGTAATTAATTATAATGTTCCCGACGACGCCGAGAACTATGTACATCGTATTGGCAGGACTGCAAGGGCAGAGGCTACAGGTATAGCCCTTACTTTCATTAACAGAAGGGAGAGGGGTCTTTTTAAGCAGATAGAAGAACAGCTTGGACAAGAGGTACATAAGATACCTTTGCCTGCTGAGATCAGCGAAATTGAGCCTGTTCAGTCCCCTGAACGTAAATCGTCAACTCGCCAAAGAGGCAGATTTAACAGGAGATAGTCTTGATTTAAGGCTTCCTGCCTGCATTGCTGCCACCAGATACTCCCTTTGTAATTCTTCGAATATATCCTTAACAGTGGTTATCTTATCAATGCGCCATCCATTGGAGCCTGTAAAAGCAAACCCATTTTCCATATTACCGCGGTATGCTTCCACAAGAGCATCAGCTATACAATAGGGAGTGGTCTTGGGATCGCACGATTTGATACAATTAAAGTGGCATGATACAGGTCTTCGCATACCCATTGACATGTCCGACAGGAACTTATTATTAATCGCCCGCCCGGGCATTCCCACGGGACTTTTAATTATCATTATATCTTCCTCTCGCGCCTTTATGAAGGCATCCTTGAATTCCGGCGAGGCATCACACTCTTCTGTCGCAACAAAACGGGTGCCCATCTGTACTGCAGACGCCCCAAGCTTAATCATATCATAAATATCACTGCCTGTATAGATGCCTCCTGCAGCAATAATGGGGACAGATCTGCCATATTCTTTCTCAATATCGTTAGACACCTGAACCAGATCGGCAATCAGCGATTCCAGAGAATTGGATTCACTACCCAGCTGCTCAGCTTTGAAACCTAAATGTCCCCCGGCTTTTGGTCCTTCTACTACGAAAGCATCAGGAATATAATTATAGTTCTGTATCCACTTTTTTGAAATAATTGTTGCAGCCCTTGCTGAAGAAACAATAGGTACAATTTTAGTCTTACTGCCATTGATGAGATAACCAGGCAGATCAAGAGGTAATCCTGCTCCCGAAAAGATAATGTCAATTCCCTCTTCTACCGCAGTCCTCACCATATCGGAAAAGTCTGTTATGACTGACATGATATTTACACCTATAACACCTGAGGACAACTCCCTTGAGCGTCTTATCTCCCTGCGAAGACCTTCAATATTATTTTTTCTGTACGCCTTTGATCCGTTATTTACAGTTAAACCGATTGCTACCGAAGATATTACTCCAACACCACCCATGTTTGCAACCGCAGAGGCAAGTCCCGACAAGGAAATTCCTACTCCCATGCCCCCTTGTATTACCGGTACCTCTATTTTCAGGTCACCCAAATTCATCGACTTTATCATTGCTTCAACTTTTTTAATTCTGCATTTAACCTTTAAATAAAATAATTACAGGAACGAAGCTAATATGGCACGTAAACCCCGCCAAATGAAAGGGTCAAATGGCATGTTTGGCAGGTTGAAGTGCCATAATGGGGATGAATAACAAAGAATAAAGATGAATGACACGGTAATATTACCCGAAATGCCACTATCTGCAGGATCTATGATTGTTTTATTCTGACCTGATTCCGATTATTCTTTCAGTTAAGGGTAATTATGACTAATTTACTGGATTATTCATATAAAGCCCAGTCAGGAATGTCAATGGATCGTCTCATAATAGTGTCAAACAGACTCCCGGTAAGTATTAAAAGAACAAATAATAAACTTGAAGTTAGTCTCCAGTTCCGGGGGACTGGCTACTGGCCTCAAATCATATCATAAGGCAAATAACAGTCTTTGGATAGGCTGGCCCGGGTTAAGTGCCAGAGATGAAGAGGAAGAGACAGAGATCACAGAGCTGCTTAAATCAGAGGATTGCCTGCCGGTTTTTCTGGAGCGTAAGTTATTCAGAGATTTCTATGATGGTTTCAGTAACGGAACTTTGTGGCCACTGTTTCACTATTTCACAGAATATACTCTATTCAACAAAAATCATTGGGAGGCATATCAAAAAGTTAATGAGCTCTTTGCTGAAGCGGTTATAGGGCAAGCAGAAGAGAACGATCAGGTATGGATCCACGACTATCAGTTAATGTTGCTGCCGGCAATCCTGAGAGAGAGACGGCCTGACCTGAGAATAGGATTCTTTCTTCATATTCCGTTTCCATCATATGAGGTTTTCCGAATCCTTCCATGGAGGGAGAAAATAGTAGAAGGTTTACTCGGTGCAGATCTCATTGGTTTTCACACTTATGATTATGCCAGGCATTTCGTGAGCTCAGTGAAACGACTTCTGGGTTACGATGTTGAGTTTACACGTATAAAATTAAGCAACAGGCATGTCCATTATGATGTCTTCCCAATGGGAATTGATTATAAAAAGTTCAGTGAGAAAGCAAAGGAAATACAGCAGAGATCCGTTTCTGAGAGGTCGAAGCATCACAGGGATCTTGATCTGTTCCTAAAGGGTGAGGAAGGCAGGAAAATAATCCTTTCTATCGACCGACTCGATTATACTAAAGGTATTCCGCTGCGTATTAAGGGCATTCAGTCACTTTTTAGCGGAACACCCGGAGTATTGGGGTAAAGTTTCACTTATTATGCTCACAGTACCATCCCGTGAGAAAGTTGGGAAATATCAGGAATTGAAGAGTGAAGTTGAAGAATTGGTTGGAGGTATCAATGGAGCCTACGCTACCCTCAGCTGGACCCCGGTCCTTTATTTCTACCGTTCACTTCCGTTTGAGAACCTGATCGAATTATATACTACAGCTGATATCGCTCTCCTTACACCAATAAGAGATGGTATGAATCTGGTTGCCAAGGAGTTCATTGCATCAAGAACTGATAAACAGGGCGTACTGATACTTAGTGAAATGGCAGGTGCCTCAAAGGAACTTGGCGAGGCTATAATAGTTAATCCAACTAATGTACAAAGTGTCTCCGATGCTATAAACAGTGCAATAACAATGGACTCCAAAGAGCAGGAGAGAACACTGGGAACAATGCAGTCGAGACTGAAACGCTATGATGTTCATAAATGGGCTTCGCTGTTTATGAAGACTCTGAGCAATATTAAGAAAGATGAAGAGACAATAAGCGCTAAGAAAGTCACAGCAAAGGTCAGGGATATGATCATTGAAAAGTATACCAGGGCTCAATCCAAAGTCTTTTTTCTCGATTATGACGGAACACTTCAGAGATTCTTTAATGACCCAAAAGCAGCAATGCCTGATAAAGAGCTTAATAGTCTGCTAGGGACAATTGCTGATGGAGAGAATTGTCATCTTGTTCTTATAAGTGGGAGAGATAAGGATACCATTGGGCAATGGTTCGGGAGCTCAGGATTCACTCTGATAGCAGAACATGGTGCATGGATAAAGGAGACCGGAAGGGAATGGAAGGAGCGAGTACCCTATAGCCCCGACTGGAAAGGAGAGATCATTCGCTTCCTGGAATCATTCGTAGACCGTACACCGGGTAGCTTTCTTGAGGAGAAGTCCAACTCTCTGGCATGGCATTACAGAAAGACCGATGTTGAACTTGGAGAGTTGAGGGCACTGGAGCTTACTGCCGATCTGACAAATCTGATCAGTAACCAGGATCTTGAGATACTGGAAGGAAATAAAGTAATAGAGATAAAAGTGACAGGAATTAACAAGGGATTAGCTGCTACTGAATTCCTTTCAGGCAGAAATCCTGAATTCATTATAGCCATTGGAGATGACTGGACCGATGAATTTCTTTTCAAAGCGATGCCAGACGAATCAGTGACAATAAAGGTCGGAAATCTAAACACATCAGCTTCCTTTTATGTTAACGATTACATGGATGTAAGAGAATTGCTTGCATCAATCTTAAAAGCCTGAACTCAATGACCAATCTCAACTATGGAATAATAGGCAACTGCAAAAGTGCAGCTCTCATTTCCGACATGGGTGCTATCGACTGGTGCTGCCTGCCTCATTTTAACTCATCTTCTGTATTCGCAAAAATACTCGATAAAAATATCGGTGGGACAATGGAGATAATTGTCTCCGATGATTATACAATTGAACAGAAGTACCTTAAGAATACAAATATCCTGCGTACCCGCTTTACAAACGGGCTGAATCAGTTTGATATGCTCGATTTTATGCCCAGGTATAAGGCCGAAAATGGCGGATATTATAATCCCCCCGATATTATCAGATATCTGAAGCTCATTTCGGGCAAACCTGAGTTAAGAGTCAATTATAAGCCAAAACTCAGGTATGCACGCTTTGAAACCGTTATAGAGAATCATCCTGATTACATAAAAAGCTTTACGAAAGAGGGTGAATATGAGTCGCTTTACCTCTATACCGATCTGAACAAGGAATCAATACTTGATGGTGAAATAATTTCTCTTACCGGAGACTCGTACTTTCTAATAAGTTATGACCAAAAAATACTGGATCAGAATATCGACAGGCAATATCTTAAACTGCAGAAAACAAAAGTTTACTGGCTCGACTGGTCGGCAAGGACCATCTCATACAAGCTTTTCCAGGATGAAATTATAAGGAGCAGCCTTGTATTGAAATTGTTAACGTACGATAAATCCGGTGCTGTCCTCGCAGCTGCTACAACATCCCTGCCCGAAACCATTGGCGAGATACGTAACTGGGACTACAGATACTGCTGGATAAGAGATGCCTCAATGGTAGTGAAGGTAATGTCCGACATTGGTCATCTCAGTACCGTTCGCCGATTTATGAATTTTATTATTGATATAATTCCGGTTAAGGATGAGAAGATACAAATAATGTACGGCATCAACGGTGAGAAGAATTTAAGGGAGGAGATACTTGAGCACCTTTCCGGCTATGAAAATTCAGCACCTGTAAGAATTGGAAATGCGGCCTTTGAACAGCGCCAAAATGATATCTATGGCGTACTTATGGATGTTATCTTTCAGCAGTTCAGCCTATTTAAAACTGATCTGGAAAAGAGCGAATCACTATGGACAATAACACGAAGCATAGTAAAAGTTGTGCAGGCAAACTGGCAGATGCCTGATAAGGGTATATGGGAGATAAGGGGAGAGGAGAGGCAATTTACATTTTCAAAGGTCCTATGCTGGGTCGCGATAGACAGAGCTGTAAAAATAGCAGGAATAATAGGCAAGGAGAGGTACATTGAAGGATGGGTTCATCTGGCCGATATGATAAGAGAGGATATTCACAAAAATGCCTGGAGCCCGAAGGTTGGAGCATTTACTCAGTCGTATGGATCAGAAGACCTCGATGCATCTGTTTTACTTATGGAACCTTATGGTTTTATTGATGGCAAGGACGAGAAATACATTGCTACCGTAAATGCAGCATGCAGAGAGTTGTGCAATGAAGGATTAATGTACAGGTATAAGAATCGGGATGATTTTGGAGTACCAAGCTCTTCCTTTACGATCTGTAACTTCTGGCTTATTAATGCACTAATTGCCACCGGGCAGTATGTAAAAGCTAAGCAGAAATTTACAGAACTCCTTGCTCTTGGTAATCATCTGGGGCTATTTAGCGAAGATCTCGATTTCAAAACAAGGAGACTATTGGGAAACTTCCCGCAGGGCTATTCGCACCTTGCAATAATTGAGGTGGCAATAAACCTGTCGAGAGGAGCAGTCACCGATGAAGGGAAGATATTGGGAGCGATAAGTCACTAATGCAGTTAGGGAACCGGCGTTATTGCAGGGTCGTTTTTGTCGGCATCCATTGACAATCTGTGCTTTGGAAGGCTCTCGGGGAAATTCTTCTGTACATACTTAATCATATTCTCCCTTAAATAGACTCTAAGATCGAAAGCCGTAGAGGCGTCAACAGCACTAGCCGTCATTCGGATCTCTATGGTCTTTTCTGTAGCATTGGTTACCTGTAGCGCTGATAATTTACGATTCCACAAATCACTTTCGTTCAGCAGTCTTGAAAACTCAGCCCTGAGATCCTCTATGGGAATTGTATAGTCACAGTATATAAATGCTGCTCCCGTAATTTCGGCATTAGACCTGGTCCAGTTCTGAAAAGGCTGGTCAAGAAAATAAGAAGAAGGAAGCACCAGTCTCCGCTGATCCCATATTTTTACAACAACATATGTGAGATTTATCTCTTCTATTCTTCCCCATTCATTTTCCACAACAACAACATCATCAATTCTAATAGGCTGGGTTATGCCAAGCTGAATACCTGCAAGTATACCGCCAAGCACCTTTTGTGCGGCGAATCCAATAATAAGACCTGCAACTCCGGCGGAGGCCAGGATACTTACCCCCAGACGCCTGATCGCCGGGAATGTCATCAGTGAGATTGAAACAGCCAGAAGTATGATAACAAATACCAAAACTCTCTCGAGAATCTTGAACTGTGTATAAACCATTCGGGCCTTCAGGTTATCCTTTTCTTCCAGATTATACTGATTCAGAACAAAATACTTGATAAGGTTCACAAACCTGATCGCTATCCATGCTATTATTATTATTAGCATTATCGTTAACCCTCTGATTGCCGGTATGGATATCACTTCCGGAACATCGAAGAATGAGAGAGGTATCCATATCGCAAGCATGGCTGAAAGCAATATTGCAGGCTTCCGCAAATACTTTCTTAACCGGGGGATGAATTCACCTGCAGATCTTTTCTCACTTCTTCTTAAAACAGTATTGACCAACAGATAAATGATGAAAAGCAATGCAAAAATCGATGCCGTAGTAATGAAATAAGATTGGAAGACACCATCTGAAAGTGATAATCCCGCGACCGAAAGATTTTGAAATACAAACATTTATATAAACTATTATACCGTTAAGGTCTAATATAATTAAAATACCTTAACTCCACTAATTAGTATAGAATTATTGAATAAGGAAAGATTATGAAAATATTGATCACCATTACTTATGGTGTGTTAATCAATACCACTAAACAAATCAGTGCCGGAATAATTATCACTTATTCCATTCCCAATTGTTTAAGCATAACATAATGATTCTTAAGAGCTGAAGCGAAGTTTGGCTGCACATAGTAAGGAAGATTATACTCTCTGGCTGTCTCTTTTACAATGGGGGCAAGGTTCCTGTAGTGGACATGGCATATGTTTGGAAAGAGATGATGAACAACCTGGTAATTCAAACCTCCTATGAACCATGAGAAAAAAGTACTGCGGGGCGAATAGTCCGATGTTGTGGCCATCTGATGTATTGCCCAGTTGTTCTCAATAGTTCCATTCTTGTCGGGCAAAGGGTAAGCCGAAGTAGGCATAACATGAGCTGTCTGAAAGATAATCCCAAGAATGAATCCGCAGATAAATTGCATAAGGAGATAATATAAAACTACGTTCCACCAGGGAATGGGTAAAAGGAGGATAGGTATAACAAGTATATATGTGTAAAATATTACTTTGGATACAATCATCTCGGTAAGATGCAACCCGAAGGAATTTCTCTGACTCAGACTAACACCCTCCTTTTTATATCGTATCAGTTGCCTGAAATCTTTATCAATTGACCATGTCAGAGTCATCAGACCGTAAAAGAACCATGCATAGAACTTCTGGAAACGATGGACCTTCAAAAGCGGCTTATTTGGAGAAAACCTTAATATGCCTACAGGGTTAATATCCTCATCAAAGCCGTCAATATTGGTATAGCTATGGTGCATTGTATTATGCTGGTATTGCCAGTTGCGATTATATCCGCCCACGAGGTTAAGTGTTAATGATAGAATATTATTTATGCTGCCTCTCTTTGAATATGACTTGTGATTGGCATCATGCATAATCGATAAGCCTATCCCGGCCATTCCGAAACCCATCGTTACCCACATCATCATAATTCCCAGCTGAGTGGCAACCAATCCGGAAATCATAAGTGCATACGGAACAAAATAGAGGGAGAACATAAATATTGTTTTGAACACCATTCCGCTGTTCCCATATTGAGAAATGCCATTCTCTTCAAAATAATCCTTTACTCTTTTTCTGAGGGTAATTACAAAGTCGGGTTGTATCGTATTGGTAAACTGGACTTTCCTTGCTTTCATATCTGTATGTGTATGCTTTGTTTAAAATAAATTTGAGATGCAGAGAAGAACTGATCAGACCTCTTCGATCGTCTGTATTTATCCTTGCAATCCAAATATAAAGAGATAGAACATCCCAATATGACTTATTGTTGTTAAGGTGATTGGTTCTGCATGTAAATAGCAGAAATTTGTGGTGGTTGAAAAACCTTCAGGATGAATGCCACTCACCCCATATTCTTCAGCGCTTCCCTGAGCGAAAGCAGGTACTGTCTTGAAACAGGTACCTGTTCATCATAACCTTTGATAACCAGCCAATTGCTATTAAGGCGGCGTATCATTTTTTCAACATGCATGGTATTTACGATGAACCCTCTGTGGCACCTTACCATTGTTTTAACCCTGGAGGTCTGGTGCTCTATGTTTGTTAAGGTGTTACGCAGAAGTCTCTTTTTGAAACTATTGTTTTCCCTGAAAATGATCTCAATGTAGTTGTCGGCAGACTTTATAAGAACAACATCTGAAGCCTTTATCTCCACCTTTTCACTTCCCCTTTCCGAAAGAAACTCTACTTTAATATCTGCAGCATCCTCAAGGTAACTCTGCATCTCCCTGTGGGCTGTATCAACTTCATTCCTTAACTGCTCATTAAGATCAATAATCTCCTTTAACTTCCAGTATATCCAGATTGAGACAGGTGGTCCAAGACAAATCAGGGTCACCTTAGCCATAATAAAAAATGATAATTGCACAGATCCTACATACCGCAGATAGAAAGCAAATGCAACAGAGCTAAGAAGAAGCATGAGCATTCTACCGAAAAAGTCTATAACCGTTATATCCTCTATGCGTCTCCATATTTTTAATAGAACCCGCTGGACTATTCCCCGTACCAATACCAGAGTCGAAAATACTATGCCGGCAAATCCCGATATAAAAATCAATCCATTATTAAAATCGAATGCAGTGAGAGGGAAGGGCTGAAAAAAGAGAATGAATAGAAATACACCAAAGCTGATTCCCAGGTACAGACCTGCCTCTTCCTTTAATTGCTGTATAAACCTCTCTATCATAGCTCTTTGATATCTCAATGCCATTACTCTTAAATGGCTCTCACCAACAAAGGTAACTCAATTTAAATATCACCCAAAGGAATTGATAACCTTAACCTGTGAGTGATAATACAATGGTATATCTAAAAACCGGGAGTTTTCCGGTTGATATGTATATATCATAAAACCTGTTGAGGTAAAACAAAACCCCGGAAGAAATCCGGGGTCAGGAACAAATTATTTAAAATATGGTATTAACCTTCTATCTGCTTTACCGCCCAGGCAAGAGCATCCTCCATCATTTCCGCCGGGGGAGGAGCAATAAAACCGTTGTCGAACAATGATTTTGCCATAGAGCGTGAATAGTCGATGTCCCTTTTGGCGATCTCATGTGCTTCATTCCAGCTCATTTCCCTTCGTGCCACACCATCCTTTATGGCCTGCATGGCTACATCAGCTGCTTCAATGGAGTATACATCGGGTTCATCCATTTTAGGAACAATATTCTCGGGATCTATACCGCGTTTCTCTGCAAAATTTGCCAGTGAATAGGCAGCTGCTATGGCCATGTTATCGGTAATCTTGGTGGCTCTTACTATTAATGCTCCTTTAAGAATACTCGGGAAACCAAGTGAATTGTTTATCTGATTGGGGAAGTCACCCCTTCCTGTTGCAACAATGTAGGCACCTGCCTCCTTGGCTCTGTATGGGTAGATCTCCGGAACGGGATTTGCACAGGGAAACACAATTGATTTTTCAGCCATAACCTCGATCCATTCAGGTTTAACTGTATCTGGCCCGGGGGTTGAAAGAGCTATCAGCACATCTGCTCCGGTGCAAGCTTCCATAATATCTTCAACCCTGCCAGGGTTTGTTGACTCACAAAGCTCCCATTTTCTGTAGAACCTTGGATCTGTTTTTATATCATTCCTCCCTGTGTGAAGCGATCCCCTGGTATCGAAAATGATCATTTTTTTTGGATCGGCGCCATCGGTTACAAGCAACCTGGCAATGGTGGTGTTTGCAGCACCTGCTCCCCAAAGCACAACTTTAATATCTCCAATTTTCTTATTTACCAGCTTTAAAGCATTGATAAGACCTGCCAGGGTAACACATGCAGTCCCTTGAGCGTCATCATGCCACACTGGTATCTGACATTCTTCACGAAGAACATCGAGAACCTTGTAACAATTTGGCTGAGAGATATCCTCAAGGTTAATTGCGCCAAAACTGTGCTGAACCATTTTTACAAAATCAATAATTTTGTCAGGATCATTTTCACACTTCTCATTGCGGCTGTCAACACAAAGGGCAACCCCGTCAACGCCACCCAGATATTTCATAAGAAAAGCTTTCCCTTCCATAACACCCAGTCCTCCGGGAGGTGTGCAGTCACCATCGCCCAAAACTCTTGTAGAATCACTTACAACGGCAACAAAATTGCCACGGTTTGTAAGTTCAAAGGAGGAATCATAATTTTCACGAATATTGGTTGAAATTTTTGAAACACCAGGAGTGTACCACACATTGAACCAGTTAAAACCAGGTACAGGAACCTTGGGTGCTATCTGTACCTTCCCGCCGTAAAACTTGTGTGCTTTCTCTGATAGTCGCTTTAAAAATAATGTCTTTCCTTTTGCCTTTTGCTCTTCACTCCATCCCTCTGGAAATATTGTTCCGAGGTTTTCAAGTTTGATGTTTATCTTACTCATTTTGCAAATATTTAGGTGGTTATGTTAGATATTTTAAGTTATCCAAGTTACTGCTTTTTTTTATTGGTTAATTAGTTATAGGTATGTTTAAGAGGTATTATCCAATCATATTTATAATTATCTCACGCTGTTATTCACATTGTTACATCATTCTTATACACACCCTTCATGCTAAAGTATTAATTATCTGTTATTTCCTTCACAGTCCCGAATTTTTATCAGTGACATCTCAACTTTAATATTCCTGAAACAACTTTCCGGGGTTTTTGCACATTGGAATATATATTCAACAGGGTAAAATTTGGATATGCATTAAACAGAAAAAATGAATATCACTTAAATAATTGAGTACAAATAGTATATATCTAATAAATAATTCTTATCTTGCGGCGTTATTTATAAAAACTATACAATGAACAAAGGAACAGTTAAATTTTTTAATGATGAAAAAGGATTTGGATTCATTAAAGATTCAGAATCAACAAAAGAGTATTTTGTACACAAAAATGGTTTGATCGACAGCATCACTGAAGGTGATGAAGTATCATTCGAACTGGAAGAAGGTAGAAAAGGATTAAACGCAGTAAATGTAAAGCTTGCATAATAATACTCCGGTAATCAGTTGAAACTAAACCCTGCTAATCGCAGGGTTTTTTTTTGCTATATGGCCGATGCTCTTTACTTTGTTAAAAGCAAACGTGTTATATTTGTTTTACACCCAAAAAGGTGTGTAAGAAGATTATAAACCAAAAGAGTCATCATGAAACCGTTCATCTCTCTTTTCTCCTTCCTGCTTGTTCTTATGGGTTGTACCGGTAAAAAGAGGGAAAAGCCAAATATCATTTATATCCTTGCCGATGATCTTGGCTATGGTGAGTTAGGGGTATACGGTCAGACAAAAATAGAAACGCCTAACATTGACAGGTTAGCCGGCAATGGTGTCCTCTTTACCGATCACTACACAGGAGCACCTGTCAGTGCACCGGCAAGATGTATTCTGTTAACCGGGCTGCATTCCGGTCATGCTCAGGTAAGGGGTAATGATGAATGGGCAGAACGTGGAGATGTATGGAGTTACAGGGCCATGATCGCTGATTCGACCCTGGAAGGACAAAGACCAATGTCCACCGGAACCATTACTATTGGCACTCTTTTAAGCGATGCCGGCTATAAAACAGCCATTGTCGGAAAGTGGGGGCTGGGAGCTCCAAATACAGAGAGTATTCCAAACAAAATGGGATTCGACTTTTTTTATGGTTACAACTGCCAGAGGCAGGCACATACCTATTACCCGGTGCATTTGTATAAAAATATGGAGAGGGTTTATCTGAATAATGATACTGTTGCTCCTGGAACGAAACTCTCAGGGCTGGAAGATCCATACGATCCGGCATCTTACAGCAGATATGAACTCAATGACTATTCCCCTGATCTGATGTTCCGTGAGATAACCAGTTTTGTTAAGGAGAGTAAAGACGATCCGTTCTTCTTATACTGGGCTACACCAATACCCCACAATCCTCTTCAGGCTCCACAGGAATGGGTGCAAAAGTACGTTGATAAGTTTGGTGATGAGATGCCTTATGACGGCAGCCGGGGATATTTCCCTCACCGCTATCCTCATGCTGCGTATGCGGCAATGGTGTCGTATCTCGATGATCAGATTGGCAGGCTGGTTGACCAGTTGAAGGAGTTGGGTATTTATGAAAATACGATAATAATATTTACCAGTGATAATGGCCCTACATGGTCGGGAGGAGCAGACTCACCATGGTTTGACAGCGCCCGACCGTTCAGAAGTGATGCCGGATATGGTAAGGGGCACCTTAATGAAGGTGGTATACGGGTTCCTTTAATAGTTTCCTGGCCCCGCGTTGTAAGGAAGGGAACTATATCAAATCATAAATGTGCTTTCTGGGATTTACTGCCCACACTTTGCGAAATTGCAGGAACAGATATTCCTGACAGCACAGATGGAATAAGTTTTCTTCCTGCTATAATGGGAAAGAAACAAAGAGAACATGAATATTTGTATTGGGAATTTCCGGAATCGGGAGGGCAACAGGCTGTAATAACAGGGGAGTGGAAGGCACTCAGAAAAGATATGCATAAAGGAAACACCCGGTTTCAACTCTTTAATATTAAAGAAGATCCGGGTGAGACAACTGACGTATCAGATATGCATCCTGATATATTACAACGGGTTAACGAAATCGTGATAAAAGAACACACAAAATCGTCCAATCCCAGGTGGCAATATAAATTACTTGATGACCAGTAACTAACCTTGCGGTTGCTACAGCTTCTTGTTGTTCCTGTTAAGATATCTCAACCGGGCCTCTTCCGGGTCCGCATCCATTGAGATATAGATACGCGTCCTGAGGTCTATGATAACCTCCTGCATCTTTGTAAGATCAGGTGGTTTGTGCTCTTTTTGCTTCTTTTCAAACATCTATCGTTTTCCTGCTCGTTTAGCCTCTTTGGCAGCCCTCTTTTCCTTCAGGCTCTTTACGGCTGTTTTTTTATTATTCTTTTCCTTTCCTTCCCGCTCCTTTGCCATCTTGAGTTTTTTTATTAATGAGTAATATAGGCTTTATTTATCATAGTATCAAATATCGAGCCATTATTATACATATTTCATTAAATTACAGTTCTTTCCGTCATATTTTAGTAAACAATAACCATTATAAATTGTTCGGACTTTTTATAATATCACTTTAAAGGAATTATTAAGGATTGTAGCGATAAGTCTATTTCCCGATGCAAAAATTCCTGAAGATGTTACCAAGTATTTCATCGTTGGAAATTTCACCTGTTATTTCACCCAAATGGTGAATTGCGTGACGTATGTCAATTGCGATAAGATCTGTTTGCAGTCCATCCCTGAAGCCGTCCAGTACTCTTGTCAGGCTCTCGGCAACCATCTGTAGTTCAACAAAATGGCGGGTATTCGTTACTATTATGTCAGGCAGTTTTTCCATCCGGCTGTCAATAAAGGAGGGAAGCTCCTCCAGAAGTCGGGATATGCCTGTTTTGTTCTTTGCCGAGATCAGAACCATCTTTTCATTTGGATCCAATTTGAGCGCCAGAAATTCTTTAAGCTTACCCTCACTCGCTATGTCACTCTTGTTTATGGTAACATAGACCCTTTTTTGCCTGTATGCCGGTTTTATTCGTAACTCTTCGAGGGATTCGGCAAGCAACTTAATATCCGATTGCGCATCAAAAACAAACAATACTATATCAGCTTCATCTATTTTGGCAAAGGATCTGGAAATTCCCAGATTCTCTACCACATCATCTGTCGATCTTATACCGGCAGTGTCAATAAATCTGAACAGGTGAGCACCTAATCGCATTGTATCTTCAATATAGTCCCGGGTGGTGCCTGGAATCTCCGAAACAATAGCCCTCTCTTCATTGAGCAATGAATTAAGGAGTGTCGATTTGCCTGAGTTCGGCCTGCCTGCAATAGCGACAGGTATTCCCTTCTTTATAGCATTCCCCAACGAAAAGGAGTCGGCCAGTCGTGAGGTCATATCTCTTACCTCCCTCACTGTTTCCAGCAACTGTGACCTGTCGGCAAATTCCACATCTTCCTCTCCGAAATCCAGTTCCAGTTCAATAAGCGAGGCAAAATCGACCAGTTTTGACCGCAGCTCACGTATCTCTTCCGAGAAACCTCCCTTAAGTTGCTGAATTGCAAGCTTATGAGCTGCCTCCGACTCCGACGATATAAGATCTGCAACAGCTTCAGCCTGTGAGAGGTCCATCTTGCCGTTCATAAAGGCGCGCCTGGTGAATTCACCTGCAGCGGCTACAGAAGCTCCCTTGCTAATTAAAAGATGGATTATTTTGTTAATGATATAAGAAGAACCATGGCATGATATCTCAGCCATATCTTCGCCGGTGTAGGAGAGGGGGGCACGAAAGATGGTTATGAGTACCTCATCGATCACCTCCTTATCCTCTTTTATTTCTCCAAATGAAACTGTAAATCCGGGTTGCTCAGACAGCCGCTTAGCCTTGGTCCGGGGGGTAAATATCCCTTCGCAGATACTAATGGCATCGCCTCCGCTAACTCTGATAAGACAAATAGCACTCCCGGGCTGATTAACAGGTGCACATATGGTTGATTCAGATTGGAGCATTTTGTTTTGAAATTCCTCAAATGTAGCAAACAATTCTAAAACGAAGAGACGGATAACTGCCGGCCGAATAGAAATGACTATAAGGTAATGGCATTTGTCAAGTCTTTTAAGACAAAGCGTATCAATATAATATACTGCATTATACACAATAAACATAACAAGAATAGTTGTTAAGTCAACCCCATCTAATTAAGAATAATACAGGTATTGGTTCTCTCTTATTGGTTTCTTCGTAAAAACGAATTAATGAAGCGATGAAAGAAGTTGTAATAGTCTCAGCCGTAAGGACGGCAATCGGAAATTTTAACGGCGGCCTTTCGTCACTGTCGGCAGTGGATCTTGGCGTTTTGGCAGCATCTGAAGCAATTAAGAGAGCCGGCATTGACCCTTCAGCCATTGATGAATCAATTGTAGGTAACATATTATCAGCCGGGCTTGGTCAGAATATTGCCCGACAGATATCGGTAAGGTCAGGTTTACCTGTTTCCTCCCCGGCAATGACAATCAACAAGCTTTGTGGATCGGGATTGAGATCTGTAAGTATGGCAGCCCAGTTTATTATGCTGGGTGACGCAGATGTTGTTCTTGCAGGGGGAACAGAAAGTATGACGAATGCACCGTATCTTTTGAGAAATGCCAGAAATGGATTCAGGATGGGTCATGGTGAGATAACCGATAGCATGATAAGTGATGGACTAACCGACTCATTCAATGATTATCATATGGGTATTACAGCAGAGAATATCGCAGAAAGATGGGCCATTACAAGAGAGGAGCAGGATAATTTCGCCCTGGAGAGTCAGAAGAAAGCTGAGATGGCTCAGAGTTCAGGCCGATTTACTGACGAGATAGTACCAGTTGAGATACCACAGAAGAGGGGAGAACCTGTTATATTCAATACCGATGAATTTCCAAAAAAAGGATTAACGATTGAGCAACTGGCAAAATTAAGGCCGGCATTTAAGAAGGATGGAACAGTAACTGCAGGTAATGCTTCCGGTATCAATGACGGGGCTGCGATGCTAATTGTTATGTCGGCTGATAAGGCCAGAGATTTGGGACTTAAGCCACTTGTGAGGATAGTTTCGTATGGCAATGCAGGACTTGACCCGGCAATAATGGGTTGGGGTCCGGTTCCGGCAACACAAAATGCCCTCAAAAAAGCTAAAATGAGTATCGGAGATATAGACCTTATTGAAGCCAACGAAGCATTTGCAGCCCAATCGATTGCTGTAATGAGAGACCTTAAGGCCGACACCGGACGTGTAAATGTAAACGGTGGAGCAATTGCCCTGGGCCATCCAATTGGTGCTTCGGGTGCCAGAATCCTTACAACCCTTATTTATGAGATGAAGAAGCGTGGCTCTTCAACCGGACTGGCAACCCTCTGCATCGGAGGTGGTATGGGTATCTCTATGATTGTCGAGAATCTTTAATTAATTTCAAATTATTAAAACATATATAATATTTCACCTATGAAACGTCTTGAAAACAGAATAGCAATTATCACCGGAGGTGCCGATGGTTTCGGACTGGCCGGTGCCGTTAAGTTCGCCTCCGAAGGTGCCCTGGTAATAATATGGGATATGAATGAGGAGAAAGGCAAATCTGCTGTTTCCCTTATCGAATCTCAAAAGGGCAAAGCAGAATTTGTGAAGGTTAATACAGCCGACTTCAAAATGGTTGAAAATGCTGCAAACACAGCCTTTCAGAAACATGGAAAAATAGACATTCTTGTTAACAATGCCGGAATAACAAGGGATTCTTCACTTAAGAAAATGAGTCCGGAACAGTGGCAAGAGGTAATCGATGTTAATCTTACCGGTGTCTTCAACTGTACCAAGTGCGTTAGTTCATTCATGCTTGATAAAGGATATGGCAGAATCATTAATACTTCATCGGTCGTGGCACTTTACGGTAACTTCGGACAGACTAACTATGTTGCTTCAAAAGCCGGACTAATAGGTATGACAAAAACACTGGCCCGTGAGTTTGGCCGGAAGGGAATAACTGTTAATGCAGTAGCTCCCGGCTTCATAGCGACCGACATGGTTAAAAAGATGCCTGAGAATGTTTTGAAGGCAATGGAAGAGAAGATTCCGGTAGGAAGATTAGGTAAACCAGAGGAGATCGCCTCTGCTTATCTGTTCCTGGCGAGCGACGATGCTGCCTACATCAATGGTGCTGTTTTAAGTGTGGATGGCGGGATAACTATTTGATCTGAAAGGCTTGAAAAGAGCGCCAATTACATACATTTGAGAGTAATAATTAAAAGATAAGTTATAATGGCAACAAATGAGCAGGTAATTGGAACCTGGATACTAATTGCTCTGTACGCGAGTATAATACTGTTCTTTGTTATCAGGGGTGCGCTTAAGATCAAGAACATTAAGGATTACGCCGTAGGAACGCAAAATTTCTCTCCTTACTTTGTAGGATTATCACTTGCAGCGGCAATGACATCGGCTGCTACTTTCGTAATAAACCCCGGACTGATAGCTACTTATGGTATAAGCGGGGTTATCTCTTTTGGGATCGTTTTCCCTCTGGCTACCGTCACATCGCTTATTGTACTTACAAAAAGCTTCAGGAAATATGGTGAGTCGGTGAGTGCTGTTTCCCTGGCAAGCTGGATCGGACGAAGGTATAAGAGTAAAGGGTTCTCACTGTTTATTGCTTTTCTCTCTGTACTGCTCATAACTTTCATCGTTCTTATTCTTGTCGCTCTGACCAAGGTTTTTTCAAAGGCTCTCAATACAAACGAGATACTAACCCTGACAGCTATTGTTGTTTTTGTTTTTGGGTATATGATGTTCGGAGGGGCAAATTCGATGGTTTATACGAATGCTATTCAGGCTGGAATTATGGTTATTGTAGCTGCTTTGCTGCTTTATTCAGGTCATGAGTTCCTTAGTGAGGGACTGGGAGCATTCTTCGCTAAACTGTCTGCTATAGACGGTGATCTTGTTAAGGCTACAAACCCGCGAAGTCCATTGTTCAGAGATTATTATGAGATAATCTTCACTCAACTGATTGTCGGAGCTGCTGTTGTTTGTCAGCCCCACATCATAACTAAGTCGCTTCTGCTTAAAAAGGAGAGTGATGTAAATAAATTCCTCGTCACCTCCATTGTGGCAGAATTGCTTTTCTTCTCCGTTGTAATAGTTGGACTATATGCCCGCCTTTCCTTTCCTGATCTTATGGTGGAGGGCCGGCCACTGATGAACGATGGTATAATACCCTCATATGTAATTAGTGCTTTCTCTAACGGATGGGTTGCGGTAATTGTGGGGCTCTTTGTAATACTAGGACTCATCAGCGCAGGCATGTCTACCCTCGAAGGACTCATACAATCGATCAGTACAACCATAACCTCCGATATTGTTAACCCGCTGGCCGGATCGCTGATAAAAAATGAGCGCTCCTTTATCCTCATAAACAGAGTAATAATAGTGGCATTGGCAATTGCATCCTTCGTTATTGCCCGCGACCAGCTGCTTAATCCAAAGCTAAGTGTAGCGATACTGGCCCAGAATGGAGTTTATGCTTACTTCTCAGTGATCTTTATGCCCATCGTCCTTGGCATCTTTGGCCGGAATGTGGGTCTTAAAGCACCACTGTACGCCTCCTTTACTGCCGTGATCACTCACTTCTCGGTATATTATTTTATTCCATGGCTCGTCACAGGTGGCTACATTGACCTGGGAACATTCAACACCTATTTCGAAGGGGCCGTACGCAATCCTGCTATTGCCGCCTCAACAGCAATTGTCCTGTCGGTGCTGACAGGCCTCTCTGTTCACCTTTTAAGTAACAGAAGAGCAGAATCTAACAGTTAATAAAAGAGGGATGAAAGACTATCAGAAGATCTACAGGGACAAGTTAATTTCACTTCAAAAAGTTGCTGATCTCATAAAGAGCAACTCCGATATTATTGTTGCCCAATGTGCTTCAGAGCCTCAGGGATGTATGTCCAATTTTCATCTTGCTGCAGAAAGGGTGACCAATGTCAGTGTCTATTCCGTACTTACACTTAAGCCTTATGATTTTTACATGAAGCCTGAAATGAAAGGCCATTTTGAGCTTTGCAGCTGGTTTCATGCCGATGGGGCAAGGCAGGCAGTTAAGGCTGGAGCGGGAACAGTAACATTTGTTCCGAATATGCTGCACAGGGCTGCAACCGACAGGCTTAAAGTAAGAAAACCACATATGTTTGTCGGAACCTGTACCCCGCCCGATGATAAAGGTTTTGTATCTCTTTCCCTGGGTATAACCTATGAAAAGGACATTATTGAAAATTCAGAAGTAGTTATCCTGGAAGTTAATGATAAGCTGCCCAGGACATTCGGCGACACGCACCTGCATATAACCGATGTAAGCTATTTTGTTGAGAATTCACAGATACCACCGGTGCTGCCATCTCCGGAACCTGATGATATTGCAATGAAGATAGGTGCTAATATTGCAGGACTAATTGAAGACGGATCGACGATTCAGCTTGGAATAGGCGAAATCCCGAACGCTGCAGCATTATCACTGATGGGTAAAAGGGACCTGGGCGTGCATACTGAAATGTTTGTCGATTCGATGATGGAACTTTATGAGGCCGGAGTGATAACCAATAAGAAGAAGAGCTTCTACAAAGACAAGTTCGTTTGTACTTTCGCGATGGGATCGGAGAAGATGTACCGATGGCTTGACAATAATCCTGCCGTGGAATTTCTAAGGGGCAGAATTGTGAACGACCCATGCGTTATTAAGCAGAATTCAAAGATGGTCTCAATAAATACCTGTCTGATGATTGATTTTTCCGGTCAGGTATCGAGCGAGTCGATAGGAACAACACAATATTCAGGTACAGGAGGGCAGACAGATACTGCAATTGGCGCAATATCAGGAACTGACGGGAAAGGTAAGTCAATTATCGCCTGTCGGTCAACAGCCAGAAAAGGGACGGTCTCAACTATCGTTCCGGTACTGCCGGAAGGAAGTGCTGTTTCACTGCACAGAAGTAACACAGACTATGTCGTAACAGAATTCGGAAGCGCTCGTCTTACCGGATTGAATGTAAAGGAAAGAACAAGGGCTCTTATTGGCATTTCCCACCCCGGCTTCAGGGAAGAACTCACCGAAAAGGCCCAAAAGATGGGTTACCTGTAAGAATTATACCGGGAAGTGTAAGCACACGCTAATGTGCTGTTGTTAAAAGTAATAAAGTGATATTATGATACCAGTAAGAATAGCAGGTACAGGGTTTTACGCTCCGGGAGAGGCGATCGATAATTCGGAGCTTAAAAAACTTGTTTCGATTGATTTCGACAGTGAGAAAATAGAGAATAAACTGGGAATCTATAAGCGCCATATTGCAGGTCTGAGAGGAATAGATGAGACCACTGCAGACTTTGCAACAAAAGCTGCCTTAAATGCTATTGAGGATGCAGGTATTAAGACCGACGATATCGGTCTGTTCATTGTTGGAACAGATACTCCTGAATATATCTCGCCGGCCACCTCTGTCATTCTTCAGGGCCGGATACAGGGCTCCGAAAAATGGACCTCTACATTTGATGTAAACGCTTCATGCGCAAGCTTTTCAATAGCATTTGATACTGCTGTAAGAATTATGGGCTCCGATCGCTCCATACGTTACGGAGTAGTGGTGGGGGTATACAACATGCCCGCATTTATTCGTGAAGGTGATACATTTTCCTATCCGATATTTGCTGACGGTGCGGGGGCGATTGTACTTGAGAGAAAATACGACCAGGATTCAGTATATATCGCCGGACAACAATTAACTGACGGAACGCAGTGGAATTTTATTGGCATTTATGCCGGTGGATCAAAAATTCCTGTTACAAATGAAGTTATTGCTAAGGGTGAAAACGGACTGCTTAGTCTTCAGCCTTTGCCAGGCGACAGGAATGTAAGGCTCTGGCCAATGGTTATCGACCAGTTGCTCAAAAAGAGAGAGATGGAACGCGATGATGTCGATCACTTCTTTTTTACGCAGATCAACAGATCAGTGATCGAGAAGGTAATGACTGAATTGGATCAATCCATGGAAAAGACAACAATGGTTATGGACAGGTATGGTTATACAGGATCGGCATGCATACCTATGGCTTTTCACCAGGCCGTTAAGGATGGTAAAGTGAAACGAGGCGATAAAATATTGTTTATGGCATCAGGGGCCGGCCTCTCTGTTGGCAGTAATCTTTTTATATACTAAAACATGGCACCCAAGACAGAAGATAGCAAGACTCACGTGGGGATAGCAGGTACCGGAATTTATATCCCAACCGGAAGAATAACTGCAAGGGAGATCTCGGTCGCTACAGGAGGGATATGGAGCGAACAGGCAATAATTGATAAACTGGGCATAGTTGAAAAACCTGTTCCCGGTCCCGACGATGGAACCCAGGAGATGGGTGTAAGGGCAGGTCTCGATGCACTTAAAAATACAGGTATCGATCCTTTAGAGATCGATCTGTTGATATGCATAGGTGAAGAGTGGAAAGAGTATCCGCTTACGACCTCGGGAATATATATACAGGAAAAGATAGGAGCTTTTAATGCGTGGGCCATTGATGTGCAGCAACGATGCGGCACCACAGTGGCAGCACTTAAAATGGCAGGCGATATGATAGTTGCCGACCCGGAAATAAATACTGTTATGATAGTAGGAGGGTATCGAAATGGGGATTTTATTGACTATAAGGATCCCTCGGTATCGTTTATGTTCAACCTTTCAGCGGGAGGAGGGGCCATTATCCTTAAAAGAAACTATGGCCGGAATAAGTTGCTGGGTACTCACATTATGACCGACGGATCGATGGCAAGAGATGTGGTGGTTGAATATGGCGGGATATGTCACCCTATAAATTCTGAAAACCTCGATAAAGCTTACAGTTCTCTGCGTTTGGTCGGTGAAAAGCACATGAAGGACCGGCTGAATGAGGTTTCAATGGTCAACTGGATGAACTGTATAAATAGAGCATTTGAAAAATCAGGGATAGCAATGGATAAATTGGACTATCTTGCTGCACTCCACTTTAAAAGGTCTATGTTTGATTCATTGTTGTCTGATCTGGGACTGAACGGTGATCAGTCGATCTACCTTGAGAAATATGGTCATATGGGGCAGATCGATCAGATACTGTCGCTTCACCTGGCAATTAAAGAAGGAAAAATTAAGGATGGTACCATTATTTCAATGATTGCGGCAGGAATAGGTTATGCCTGGGGCGCCAACGTTATTCAATGGGGATGAAATTTTAAGTCACATGCATTTATATTTAATTTAATTAGTTATATTTCAATCAGATATAGATGTCATAATGAATTTATCCTTTTAAGTCAACCCTAACAATTTATCTGCTAAGCTCAACACTTTGAAATTGTTTATTTACTTGCCTATAATTATTCGTAAACCTTTATCTATTACTAATATTCAAGAGAAATGAAAAAAGTTACTTTATTATTGATCGTCGTAGTCATGGTTTTCGCTTCATGCAAGAAGAGTGAAGAGGAAACGATCACAGACCCACAAATTATCGGTTTGGTTGGTGAATGGTATTCTTCGGGAACAAATGTAGCGCCCCTTCTGGTAACTTATTTCCAGATCGATTCGATCTACGCGAAATTCCAGGATAACAATACTTACAAAGTGGAGTCCTTTTCAGGTGGTTCAAAAACGACCTATACAGGAACCTTCACTCAGGCGAAAGCCAATGTTGGTACTATCTGGAATATCACTCTTAACCAGACTACCCCGTCGGTAGTAACAAGTGTTGGTATTTTTGATATTTCAACTGCAGTTACTCCTTACCTTATGAAGTATGAAGTTGTTCAGACTGAACCACCGGCAGGAACAGCTCCAACTGCAGCAGCAGGTTTTGGTAGCACAAATGGTGGAGCTATCGGAACCATCAATGTTCAGAAATTTCTCAAAATAGTTAAGTAATATTGAATCTATAGGAAGCCAGAATTTTGCGAAGGCAAATTCTGGCTTCTTTGTTTCTAATCAATTGTTTATCAAAAAGAGAGAAGATGTCTAAAAAGATAGTCGTCGGTTTCGGGATCCTAATGCTTTTAGCTTCAGGCATAATGGCTCAGAGTCCGTCAAACCAGTACTTCACAGGAGAGATTCCAAGGAAATCAAACAAGGAATTCCAGTTTATTGCGTACTATTTCAACCAGGCTGTGATGTCCAATGTTTATGCTCAGAATGATTTTCTTAAAGGGCAGGTAGTGGGAAGGCTTTTTGGAGCGAATACCACGAAAACAAGTGACACACTTACAAGCAGGTACAGCGAGCAACGCCTGATTCCATTTTTTATTTACCAGCCGAAGCTTTTCAATGGTAAAGCTACTCTAAGAGGCTCGTTTGAACTCGACTGGACCTGGGGAGATGCCTCTTACGGTGTTGGTGGTAACTTTGGTTCTGCCATTTCTGCCGATCAGGTTAACCTCCAAACCCAGAACCTTGAACTGGAACTGAATCCCGCCAAAGGATGGTTTATTAATCTTGGACTTCAAAGGATGTTCGACACTCCTTATAACCCTTATAAGACCATGTTCGACAAGATGACCACAACCGGTTACCGACTGGCATATTGGGGTACCGATGGGGTGGGGATCACAGTAAGAAAAGACTGGGACTATTCCAGGGCTAAAGTTGGATATTATAAGCTTTATGAGAACTATATTCAACTGGTCGACGATGTAAGCCTCTTTGAACTGACAGGTGAAAAGGATGTCTCAAAAAAATGGAAAGTGGGAACCTCTGCCTACTATCTGAAAGACAGAGCCTCTGGTGCGGGCGGTGTTTCTATTTTAAGTCAGGGCTTAAACAGTCTTTTGGCGAGTCATAACGGAGTATATAAATTCAGCTACGGCGATGTGCCATACAAGGCCGATATTATCTGGCTGGGATCATACTTCGGAAGAAATACGGAGCACTGGCTTGATCCATGGATGGTAACCGGCTTCGTTAACTTCAACATAGGCATGGCCGATACTCTTACCAATAAACTGATACCCAAACAGGGATGGACCAGAGCCACCGACATATTCGGATATGCTGCCAATGTAAGGGTATCATACCGATACGGACAAACACTAAGTGACTATATTTCAGCTGATATTATTTACTCTTCAGGCGATTCCAATGGTCTTGGCGATGGTAAATACTCAGGTGTTATTACAGGAAATCACTGGGGTGCTCCCGGAGCAATATTTATTTCTTCCGGCGCTTATTTGCTTATGCCGTCAGGCAATGTGGTAAACCGATACAGTCCTGCAATCATCGATATTTCCAATATGGGATACGGGCTTACTGCCGCAACAATTAATATGTCAATGGGGATCATACCTCATAAACTTACTGGTAAGATCGGTACTGCCTTTGCAGCAAGTAATGTGCAACCTCTGGGTGGTGGTTACATTATAGGGAATGAATTTAACGCCAACCTCTCTTACAGTTTCGGCCCTTTCATGAACCTCGAAATACATGGAGCATATCTGGTGCTGGGCGATTTCTACGACAGTAAGCAAGGCTCTTATGGCAGTCCTGTAAATGGAGACTCTGATACCCGTCCCATAAATCCATGGACAGCCTTTCTTGTATTCAAATGGTTAATGTTCTAAGATAATAGTAAATGAAAAGGGAAATGAAAAGATCTGTTTTAATAAGTCTGATTGCTATTATCCTGCTGATGAGTAATTGTGCAACACCATACAGGAAACTGGCCAACTTCAAATCCATGGAAGAGATGAAGTACAACGACCAGGTTAAAAAGGTAATTCTACCCGAAAGCGGCTATGAAATAGCATATACCGATGAAGGTAGCGGAACGCAAACTATTCTGTTTATCCACGGCCTTGGAAGCTATCTGCAGGCGTGGACCAGGAATGTGGAAATACTGAGATCCGACTACCGTTGCATCTCCATTGATCTGCCTGGATATGGCAAATCAAGTAAACAACCGCACAGTGGCCAGATGACATTTTATGCAGGTATTGTCAATGAACTACTGCAGCAACTCGATATTGAGAAAGTAATCCTTGCCGGTCATTCAATGGGCGGTCAGATATCTGTAACAACCGCTTTGCTCTATCCTCAGCTCGTCGAGGGGTTAATTCTGGTCGATCCTGCCGGTTTTGAACCTTTTCATGAAGGCCAGAAGCAGTGGTTCAGGGAGGTGATGACCCTGGAAATGGTTAAACTAACAACACCTGAAGCGATCCAGAATAATCTCGCCACTAACTTTTACCGCCTTCCCGATGATGCCGAATTTATGATCACCGACAGAATAAGCATGAGGAGTGCGTATGATTTTGAGGCTTATTGCTATACGGTAGTGCAATCCGTTTCAGGAATGGTAAATGAGCCAGTCAGAGAATATCTAAAGGATATTGATAAACCGACATTGATCTTCTTCGGAGAAAATGATAATCTCATCCCAAACCGTTATTTAAACCCGGGAAAAACTGTTGATGTTGCAAAAGAAGGTGCAGCCCTGATACCGGGAAGTAAGCTGATTATGGTGCCCAAATGCGGTCACTTTATGATGTTTGAAAAGCCGGAGGTGTTTAATAGTGAAGTAAAATTGTTCTTTAAAAAGTAAGCGATAATTAAAATTCTTTCAGGTGACTAATTCAGGATACTGATTGTTGCAAAGAATATTTAAATTTGAAAGCCGGAGATGTCCGGCTTTTTTGCTGAAATTGACGGAGGTATAAAATACGATCTGAATGAGAACCAAACTCGAGACTTTTACCGATTTCGCCAATTCTCTCTATCCTCACGAGGTTGATTTCCTGATGGCACAGCAGAAGTTCATCAAGAAAGATAACGTTGCTATCTTAAAAATGATAGATCACAACTCAAAGAATCCCTCAAATATTTTACCCTATCCGCAATCAATAGACAAAAGGACCTATTCATATATCAAGAAGTGGGTAAATGATATTCTGCACAAACATGATGTTGACCTTATTTATGACTGGATGGTCACCATTGAAAGGAGGGTGATGAATGATTCCATTACTCCCGATGATGAAGAATTTCTTATAAATAAGCTCCCTGAAATAAAGCCTAATCACTACTATTTTATCCGTTTTTACCAGGTTATTGAGCACTATCACGATTTTCTGATGGTACGGAACAGGGTAAGAAATCTTATTAGCGTCTCTGAATATCTGGAAAAATTCCGGGAGCAATATTCAAGTTCCATCAGGTACAACAATGAGATAAAGAGTGCAGCTGAAATGGTTGTCAGTCCCCAGGGCACTTCCAGGCCGGAATTCGATCGGCTGGAGAAGCTTTTGAAGTCGCTCTATTATGATGAAACATTGAATGGTTACTCCAGATACAGGGCTGTGGTGCGTCTTACAATTCTCTATTATACGAACAGGGCATTTGAAAAGCTTCTGGCTGTTTATGATGATCTTGACAGAGTATTCAAAGGCGATACCTTCTATTCCAAAAGAATACTCGCAAACTACTACGCAAATCGAGCAATGATGCATTCAAAGCTCAATGAGCTTGAACTGGCAGAGAAATACGGATACCTTTCCATCAGGCAGAGAAATAGCGATTACCTCTTTTATCTGATAAATTTGTGTGCTGTATTGCTCAAGAGCAAGAAGAACCGAGAAGCCCTGAATCTAATGAGCCAATCGATACCGGAGCTGAAGCGAACAAGCAGCTTCTACAACAAGATCGGCTTCGCTGCCTTTTATATAAAAACCCTTCTTGCCAATAATATGGTTGAGAAGGCGGTAAGTTACTCTTCAACATTCTTTGAGGGATATAAGAAAGAGATATTTGAACATCGGTGGCACCTCTTTATGAGCGCATATCTTCAGGCCCTCCTCAGAAATGAAAAATATTCAAGGATCATCAGCCTTTCTCGGCGTCATAAGCTGGCAGAGAAAGAGAAGGAATTTATTGGTAAAGCAATATATCTGCCTGTTATCCTGTGGTATACATCGCTGGCCGAATATATAGAGGGTGACATTTCTGTCGAAAAGCTTAAAGATATAATAGTCGCCTCCGGCAAATCGCTTATTGACAATAAATACAGGAAAGGCAAGATCATTGAACTTCTTAATGTCCTCTCCTTCAATGTTCCTGTTGTGATAAAGGATATCAGAGATGAGATGGGCCTTTAGTTATTTGCCTACCTCCCTAACCTTAACGGATCAAAAATAGAGTCATCCTTTCCTGCAGGAACCACAATATCCGTCATCACCATAAGAGAGCTGCGGCCGTTGAGATGGTTTACAGCTTCCATTCTTGCGATCATAAATTTACCGCCTGTACCTGCCTTCTTATATTCAGGAATTTCTATTGTCTTGAAATTATTTCCTTCACTGTCAAAAAACCTTATTGTTCTTATAAGCATTGTCGATCTGTCTATTGAGGAGATCCTCCTGGAATAGCCATACTCCTTCGCCGTTTTATCGTCGATGGGTATACTTTCGATATACATATATGTTCCATCTTTCTCACCGGTTATGAAGCGGCTGTTAAATTCAGAATTTGCAGGCCAGCTTATGTCGGCATTCGAGAACTCACTTCCCATAAAGCTTTTACCTCTTTCTGCAGAGATTACTCGTCTGGTTTTCTTTAGTGCAGGAAGATATATCCACATCTCATCCGCTGCGGCAGGATGATCGAACAACAGAATTGAGGTGCCACTTACTTCAGGCGGATCAGTGAACAGAATTAGTCTCTTTTCTGTTCCGTCGCTGAAGTTTTTTGACATCACCATGTTGGTGCGTTCTCTCTTATTACCGTTCTTATCTGTAATAGTTAGTTTGGTGGTCGATTCAAATGATTCAACCCTTGTGAGATTGCGACTCTTTTCCAGCATTGCTTCAGCCTCCTGAGCATACATTAATGGGCCACAAAAAGCAACTAAAATTGTAATTACCAATGTCTTCATAGTTCTGATTATTTATAATATTTTATTATCACTCTTAACTCTTCTCTCTTATTGTAAAACGAGGTTTAAAAACAATCAACAGGGATGGTATTACTAACAGGGCTCCCATTAGTGAGATTCCTATTGAAATAACAGTCAGGTAGCCAAAATATCTGATGGAGGTGAATCCTGACAGGAGGAGTACCGAAAAGCCTGCCATCACACTAAGACCGTTAAAAACAATGCCTCTTCCGGTTGACGAAATGGCAAGCCTGGTGCTCTCTTCCTGTGAATACCCCATTTTTGAGAATCCTGTGTGCCTCGATACATAATGAATGGTATAATCAACACCCACACCGATCATGATCGATGATAGGAGAGCTGTGGCCGAATCGAGCGGTATCCCTGCTATACCCATAAAGCCAAACATTATGATCAGGCTTGCCAGTAAAGGGAGTGAGGATATAATACCACCAACAACTGACCGGTTAATAAGTGTCAGCAGGAAGAATATTACAATTACAGCATAGATAAGTGACATTATCTGTCCTCTTACGATACTGCCGGCAAACTCTGTCATTATATATCCGTACCCGCCCGTTAATGATCCCAATCCCATCTCTTTGGTAAGTTTCTCTGTGCTCGTCAGTACAGCCTTTATATTCTTGTTTGAGGCATCAGACAATCTGATCAGTAACTGCCCGCTGGTGTAGGAAAAGTCTGCCAATGAACTGAATTCATCAGGATCACCACTCATATTGAATAACTCGATCATCTGGGCCACCCCATCGCGGGTAACGGGGATATTATCATATCCTATATCTTCTTTTTCATAAAGTCCCCGGCTCATGATCTTCACTGCGTCGGCAAGGGAAAGCACCGATCCTATACCGTTCCTGCCTGTATTCTCTTTTTTCCATTTGTCCAGCGAACGAAGAAGACCGGGATCCATCATATCGCCTTTAATCATTACCGATATACCCTGTGATCCGCCAAATTCACTGTTTATGACCGAAGAGGCTACAGACACCGGATGTTTTTTCGGAAAGAAATTTTCCTGATTGGAATCTACATTTACAAGAAATATACCTGCGATCCCGGCCAGGCAGACAAGCAGTGTTATTATAAGTATCGATCGTGCCCTTCCGGTAATAAGATCCGATAATTTATCAAACAACCGGTCGGGGATGGAGCCATTGTTTTTCTTTACATCTTCACTGGCCCGTGATTCTGACATACAGATCAACCCTGGCAGAAGGAATATGGAAAGGATCAAAGCCCAGGCAATGCCTATGGAGGTAAGTATACCAACATGCTTTGCCGGTACAATATTATGCATCAGTAGTCCAAGCATACCGGCAATGGAGGTTATTCCTGTATAAAGAACAGGCTTTTTGATGCTTCTAACAACATTGATTACCGCTTCGGCTGCACCTGTACCCGGCATTTTAAGTCTCTGCTCATTATACCTCGAGACGATATGGATGCCATAATTGTTGGCAATGGCGATTAGCATTACCGGTGCCAGCAGGCTCAGGATAGATAGTTTCCATCCGAAAAGGACGACGAGCCCCATGGTGGGTATCAGAGAGAGTAAAACCATCGCGAAGGGAAGTACCATACCTCTCCAGTTCCTGAATAACCAAAGTAACAACAGAAGCATAATTACCAGGCCTGCAGGAATAAGAATGAATCCGTCTCTTGTTACGTCACTGAGTATACTCCTGCGGATTATCGGCAACCCTCCGGTACAGATCATAAGGTCACCTTTTTCTGCTAAAAGAGTGGAGTCTATCATTCTAAGAAGCTCTGTTTCATCATGATCTTCAGCAAGAACTGCAGTAATTGCGGCGCTCTTCAAATCGGCCGATACGACTGTCCCTACAGCCATGCCGTTATCCCTTATGTTGTCAATTATCTTCTCAATCTCCTGATCGTTGTCCGGGATGTATGGGATACAAGGCTCTACAACCATCATACCATCGGAAGAAAAGACATTTTTAAGATTGAATAGAGATACTGTTTTCTCTATACCCTCAAGATTGCCAACTGAATTGTCTATTCTTTGCAGGGTCAGTAATGACCCTCTTGTAAAAAGGGTATCGCTGCTGATTATTATGAATACCACATTCTGGTTGCCAAACTGCTCCTCTATAATGTTGGTGTTGACTCTTGAGGGGAGGTCAGCAGGAATGTAGTTTCTGAGATCGGGATCTGTTTTACTCAGGGGAATGAGAAATGCAAATGGGAGGGATAAGATCAGCGAAATTACTAATATCAATATCCGGTTTTTTATGATGAATTTTTCCATGTTACAATTCGATCTTAAACCCGGCATAAAGCGATGTGAGGGATGGTCCGATCATGTCGAACAGACTGTTATCCTTTCCATTGTAAATATCAGCTCCCAGCAAAAGGGTAACTCCATCGGCAGCATCATATTTAATTATGGGCGAGAGAAAAAGCTCCCCTGCGCTGATATTGTAATTTGCAGACAGAGATACATTAAGGTTGTCGTTTAGGAGATCGTGATTCAGGCTAAGTGTTACGTTGTGGTAATTCTTCAGCGACTGATATCTTAGAAGTCTGTTGAAAGAGACCATTGTTTCCTTTGTGTAATCCTTGAATCCGGCCATCAGTGATGGCAAATATTCAGGTGGTACCTGTGGGATTGTTTCAGGGATGAAGGGCAGTGATCCCGGAGCTTCGAAGTTAAGCAGATACCTGTAGCCATACTCAACAATTACTGATAGTCGCAATATTGTAAACTCCGTTCCTGCTGCAAGGGCAACCTCGGAAAATAGAATTCCTGATTCTCTGTCACTTTTCCCGCCATTAATATAAGCGCCTTCTCCTCTTATTATTATGCTTCCTGCCTGTATCTCTGCACTGGCCGATATTACCGATATCCTCACAGGACGCTGGTCAAGTGATACTTGCGGTTTCAGAATCCCCCCGGCAGTATCTATCGAGGCCTCAGTAACAGAGAGGAAAGGGGTAGGGTCACTACCCGAAAACAGTGTCACTCCGCCATCGACTCCCTTCCGTGAGAAGCGCAGATTTACTCCTCCCGAGAAATGAGTTTCAGGAATGGGTCTCCCTGACAGATCTTCTATCTCAACAAAGTCGGGTATCCCTGCAAGCTTAACAGGCAGAACCGAAGGGTTTAAGAGGGGAGAGAGGAGAAATTCAATACTTACAAGGGGTAACGGTCTTATCAGCAGTGAAGCAAAGTATGTGCCCAGTCTCCTGCTACCATGATCGGTGGTTCGGTAGAGATAGTCAACAGGGTTAAATGTATGATTATCGAAACCTGAAATATTACCGCCCCAGGCCAGAATTTTCTTACCCGCTGCGATTTCGAAGCTGCCAAAGTCATAACCACCCCAGACCTCATTTATCCGCAGATAGCTACAGCTATTACCGAATTCTGACCCTATCCTGTATTTAAGATCAACTCCCAGGAGGTACCTGGATCCGTAATTACCTGAAGCGACCAATCCTATATCAGTATACCAGCTGCTGATCGTTGGGTTATCTGAAGATTTGTTTAACCAGTTTGATTCTGATCCTGTTGTGAGGGAAGCTCCGGTGTTGAATCTGCTGAATTGCGGGTATGACTGAATGCCCGATATTATGAGGACTATAAAAATTATATGCCACTTTCTCATTTCATCTCTCTTTGAGTTGAGAGATAAAGTAGGGAATGAAAATTCAGATAATCGCCCAACCCGCTAGTCCCGTACTATAATGTCTGAAACTACTGGTTCGAGCCGTACGGCCTGAACTAAAAGTAATCAGATACCCTCGCGGTAGTCACTGGGTGTAAGTCCTGTAATAGCCTTAAATACAGTATTGAAGGTTGATTTACTGTTAAATCCGGAGTCAAAGGCCAGCGCAAGAATAGTATAATTGGAGTATTTTGTGTCGCGCATTCTGCGTATCACCTCTCTTGTCCTGTATTCATTGACGAAAGTAAAAAAATTTGATCCCCGGTATTCATTCAGCACCTGTGTAATGTGATGCCTCGAAACACCTGTGATTTCTGACAGATCTGTCACAGAGAGATCACTCTTCAGAAAGATCTTATCCTGCTCCATTGCCTTATTGAGCTTGTCGAGTATTTCAAGGGCAGATTTCTCCTTCAGTCCGCTCCTGGCGTACCTTACCTCCGACTCCGGGGCATTTGCCTTATTTGAGGGGAGTCCTGAGAGAGTGGGCTGACGGAAGGAAAAGAAACTGAAAATGAATGAAAAGAGGGTAATAAAGAAGAAAACTATATAATACGGGTCGAAGGGAACCTGTGCACCTATTATATTCATCCCACCCATCACAAACAGTGTAAAGTAGGTCAGATAAAAGGCCACAGTAAGCACCTTAAGCCAGTTAAGTGTAACCTTTCCCGTCCGGAATGACAGGATATGTGGCAGAGTTGCCTGGTAACGGGTAACGGCCAGGAAACTAAGAGCGCTGTATGCCGTTATGGAGATAAAAAAGGAGAGACCGTAGATTATCCTTAGGGATATGAACCTGTCGGAGACAAAGAAACCGGAAGGATCATCAAAAATTGGGACGGTCCTGAAAACCACCGATACGGTGAAGAATACAAGGAAGGGGATGAAGTGTATCAGGCTGATGTATCTGAATCTTTCAACCCCTTTGCCAAGATGCTTGATATAGAGGAATAGCAGAGGCCCGTAGGTAAATGAAATAAAGGGAAATGAATACATTTCATACCCGGCATTGTTAAGCAGGGCAAACAGCAGTTCACAGCAGATAAGGAACTGCCAGGCTGCCATTATCCTTCCTGGTATGGGTCTCGATTTCTGGGTTGCAAGGAATAACCCGGAAATGAAAGATTGCGAAATACCCACGTAAAAGAGAGGAACAATGACCGACATATGCTCTAAAAATGGTGATTTAGGTAAAGTTACCAAAAAACAGAATATTTTTTATTGTATTTTTGGCCAACAGGTAGTGGACAATAACATTTTAAATAAATACCGTATTATGAGTGTTCTGTTAAGCAAAAAATCAAAGGTTATAGTTCAGGGATTCACCGGCAGCGAAGGTACATTCCACGCAACACAAATGATAGAATACGGAACAACCGTAGT
This sequence comes from uncultured Bacteroidales bacterium, assembly GCA_963698535.1. Classification (GTDB taxonomy): domain Bacteria; phylum Bacteroidota; class Bacteroidia; order Bacteroidales; family VadinHA17; genus CAVORD01. The sequence continues at coordinate 607,898 of CAVORD010000001.1, forward strand.
GGGAGGTGTTACCCCGGGGAAGGGTGGCCAGACTCATCTGGGACTGCCTGTCTTCAATAACGTTCGCGATGCTGTTAAAGAAGCGAAGGCCGATGTTTCAGTGATATTTGTACCGCCTCCTTTTGCCGCAGACGCCATTATGGAGGCTGCTGAGGCAGGCATTAAGCTTATTGTTTGCATTACCGAAGGTATTCCCGTTGCCGACATGGTAACAGTAAAAGAGTTCATTTCCAAATATGATTGCCGGTTGATAGGACCTAATTGTCCGGGCGTAATAACTCCGGGTGAGGCCAAAGCAGGTATTATGCCTGGCTTTATTCACAGGAAAGGAACAATCGGGATCGTATCAAGATCAGGGACCCTTACCTATGAAGCTGTTGATCAGGTTACAAAGCTGGGAATGGGACAGTCAACATGCATTGGTATTGGAGGAGATCCCATTATAGGAACCCAAACGAAGGATGCTGTAAAACTGCTGATGGATGATCCGGGCACTGAGGCTATCATCATGATAGGTGAGATCGGTGGCAATATGGAGAAGGAAGCAGCACTGTGGGTTAAGGCGAACGGAACCAAACCCGTTATTGGTTTTATCGCAGGCCAGACAGCACCTAAAGGAAGACGAATGGGACATGCAGGAGCCATAATAGGAGGGAAGGATGATACCGCTGCCGCCAAAATGAAGATAATGAAAGAGTGCGGCATACATGTTGTTGAATCGCCGGCTGAAATAGGAATAACAGTAGCTAAAGCCCTCGGCAGGTCATAACACCATAACACCACACAACACCATAACACCATAACACCATAACACCATAACACCATAACACCATAACACCATAACACCATAACACCGTAACACCATAACATCATAACACCATAACACCATATATATGAAACTATTAGAAGGAAAAACAGCACTTATAACCGGGGCATCCCGTGGAATTGGAAGAGCTATTGCCATCGAATTTGCAAAGCAGGGTGCTAATATCGTAATCACTAATATTTCGGAAGATTTCGACTTTTGTGAAACATGTTCTCAGTGTGAGAAATATGGCGTCAAGGTAAAAAGGTATGTTTCAAATGCAGCCAGTTTCCAGAGTTCGATGGATGTTGTTGACGAAATACTTAAAGATTTTGAGACAATAGATATACTTGTCAATAATGCCGGTATTACCAGAGACACCTTGCTTATGCGTATGACAGAGGAGCAGTGGGATCTGGTTATGGAAGTAAACCTTAAATCGGCATTTAACCTCACCAAAGCTGTTCTTAAGCCTATGATGAAGCAGAGGAGCGGCAGTATTATCAATATGAGTTCCGTGGTTGGTGTTTCAGGTAATGCAGGACAGGCTAACTACTCTGCCTCAAAGGCTGGTATGATCGGTCTGACCAAAAGTACTGCACGGGAACTGGGAGCAAGAGGGATCAGATGTAATGCTATTGCACCTGGGTTTATTATAACGGATATGACCGAAAAATTACCTGAGGATGTTAAAAAAGAGTGGGCAGAAAAAATTCCTCTCAAACGGGGAGGAACCCCGTTAGATGTGGCTAATACTGCGCTATATCTTGCATCCGATCTGTCATCATATGTTACCGGGCAGGTAATTCAGGTGTGTGGAGGTATGCTAACTTAAAAATATTTCCTATATTTGTTTTAGCGCAGGGTGCCGTTCCTTATAAGCACAAGGAAATGCAGCGAGACAATTTATTCCACAATCAGGCACCCTGCCTTCTTTAGAAAAAACAGAAAAAAAATACCGGCTAACTGGCCGGCTTTTTTTTGATTTTTTGAGCGGGAAACGGGGATCGAACCCGCGACCCTCAGCTTGGGAAGCTGATGCTCTACCACTGAGCTACTCCCGCTTGTTATAAAAGGTAAAAGAACGTCCTTGAGCCTCCCACGGGAGTTGAACCCGCGACCTGCTCATTACGAGTGAGCTGCTCTACCACTGAGCTAAGGAGGCGGTTTTACCGTGCAAATATAGTACATTTTGAAAACGACGGAATAATAAACCATAATTATTAAGTGCGATATCCCGATTATAAAATGTTCAGGATTGGAATTATGATTAAACATGTTATCATTGCTTTGTTATATAACAATTACAGCAAAGGTTGAAGATTATCTTGCACACTTGTTGCCAATTATTTATCTTTAAACCAATTGCATTAAAACTTATTATTATGAGCAGAGAAGAATACAATTCAAGGAGAGAATTCCTTAAGAAAATGATCGCTGCAACTGCCGTTGCCGGTGTGGCGACATATATAGACCCCGCAACACTCTTTGCTTCTCCAATACCTGCAAAAATGCCTATGAGGGTTATGGGTAAAACAGGTATGAAGGTAGGGTATCTACAGTCTTGGAGCCCAGGCAACTGTTGAGACACCCGGTAAGGAGGAGCTTGCAGTTGAGATCGTCAACAAAGCCATTGATCTGGGTATTAACTATATCGACACAGCAGCTGCCTATGGCCGTTCAACAGCTACCGTATCCCGCGATGATGCGAGAGGGACAAGTGAACGCAACGTGGGACAGGTGATGAAATACCGGAGAAATGAGGTTTACCTTGCCTCAAAGAGCCACGACCGCACCTACGACGGCACAATGAAACTTTTTGAGAAAACACTTAAAAATCTACAGACCGACCATCTCGATCTTTATCAGATACATAATATAAGGGCAGCGGAACTGGCCGAGATAGATAAGTTCTTTGCCGACGATGGCGTACTTAAAGCAATGATAAAACTCAAAGATCAGGGCGTTATAAAGAACATAGGTATAACAGGACATGAGTCTCCCGATGTACTTAAGGCTATGGCCGAGCGATATCCATTCGACAATGTTCTGGTTGCGATCAACGCTGCCGATAAACATCACGATCCTTTTATTGAGAAGTTCCTGCCTACAGCTGTTGAGAAGAACATGGGGATTGTTGGAATGAAGATCCCTGCACGCGACAGGATCTTCTCCAACGGAGGTATTATAACCATGAAGGAGGCAATGGAGTATGTGATGACGCTGCCGGTGAGTACGATCATCATTGGCATTGATCAGATATCAGAGCTGGAGGAGAATATCGAGATAGCACGTAATTTCAAGCCTCTTACAGCCGACCAGATGCTGGCAATAGAGGCAAAAACAAAGCCTTACTATGTCGATCTTCAGTTCTTCAAGAATATTGGAGAATGGCCTGCTGAGTGGTAGGATAACATTTAAATTATGAAAAAGGGCCGCAGTTGCGGCCCTTTGAACAACAATTAACAGGAGAGTCCTAGTTCAATTTAAAACCTAAAGTAAGGTCAGCTATCTCCTTAGGATTATATGGAGTGAGGCTGGTAATTCTCGGAACCAGCATATCATACGATGCATTGGGAGCAGTACCGCCCTGAATGAAGCCCCTTCTTCCGAAAAACCCGGTGCTGTAGTGTTTAAGAGGAATGTGGAAACACTCGCAGGATCAATATTTGGCCAAACGGTATATATCTGACTCGTAAATACATTCTTGATGGAGTTTGTTCCAAGGATTACACTGCGTGAAGGGTCATCAAGGCTGCTGCGAGGTATGCCCACTTCTGCTACAGCTATGTTAAGATCATCGTCTCCTGAGGCAGCAAATGCCCAGTTAAAGCCTGTATCATTGGAAAAGAACTTTGCATTAGGATGATCTGAATTACCATAAACATCAACTTTATTTCCTTTTTTACCCACAAACATTTTTATTGTTTTCAGGCTGAAAGCATTCTCCAGCGGATCCAGTACGGGGAATCCGGTGGCTGCAACAACCATGTGTGCATCATAGCCTCTTTCGCCGGCTTCGCTGTAGTCTATTCTAAAGATCGCTTCAGGAGCCATTTCTGTATCATTTCTGTTTATGTTATATGGCTTGATAACAGAAATCCCTTTCCTCGGCGCCCTGTTCCAGAATATCTGCATTCCGATACCCTTGTCGGTATTACCTTCAGACAGCATATCACTCATAGTAAGCTGATATTCCCATGTTTCTCCGTCAAAAGCTGAGTTTCTGATAACAGTAATATTCTTCATCCTTCCATCTTCTTCGCTTTCGATAGTGAGTGAAAGAGGCCTGTTGATATTGTATCTTACAATACCCTTTATTATATCACCGACAATCTCTCCTCCGGCTTCTCCAACCTTGATAAAAGTTGCTAGATGAAGGTAGATGAGGTTACCGTTTATAGGCTGAACCTCCTGGTAACTCTTCAGTCCCGGTGCAGTATAGGTTAGTGCGTCAGGAATCTCAACGCTAAACTTTTCAGGTAAAATTGAATCTTCACCGGTGTCCGGTCCCAGATTCTTTTCACACGAAAGAGTAATAACAGACAGAACCAGCATAGTTCCCATGATTTTAAAAAGTTGCTTTTTCATCTTTACTCTATTTAATTGTTAATAATTTCAGATTTGCGATCTGGTTACAATCATAACACACATGAAAAAGCTTATACCCTAATGTCAGGGCCGATTATTTTTTGAAAAAGTATTTTACTGGATCTTTAAGTGAGACAGACCGAGTGGTCCTACTGAAATGAGACTGTATCGGTTACCACGGAGCATGCTGAAAAAAAACCTGCGGCTCCACCAGATAGATTGGTAAACAAATTCCCCGGATACAGATCGAACCAACCCCCTTTCCACTCGGTTTCACTTAGCATGCTCCTTACAAACTTCTCATGGTCAGCAGACATTGAGTATTTTGTGCGGAGAATTACTGAGCCCGCAGGAAATATCAGGCTTTCAGCCCGGGGCTTAAAGAATTGATTCACATCCACCGTACTTAGAGTAAATGAATAGAACATGCCTTTCTTTAACAGGGGAGGCATATCTTCAGTATAATAATATACTTCATATTTTACAAAAGAAGGGATTTCCCGCCCTCCTCTGGGACAATAACATAGTTACCAGGAGTCCAGGCCTCATAAAAAAGGAAACTCTTCAGGGGCGTTACAGGAACCATAAAAGCGTCGCCGGAATACTCCTTCCCATTCAGGTTAACGATAAGTCTGTATGGCTTGAATGCTGCTCCAACCAGCGGCACCGAGGGCAGATAAGTGCCCGTGGTTCCGGGCTGGTAGTTTAAAGTCCACAGGCTTGTGCCATCAGTGATAAATACCAGCGCGTTGTCAATTACGGGTGAAGGTCCTACCGGTTCAATGGTGGCCATACTCAATTTAACATAGTTCATTTCACTCCTGTTGGTAAGCATAGCTTCAATTACCAACGGCAGATCAGTCCCTGGTTCCCGCTCCCAGTTTATAGGATCCTCACACGAAGAGAGAAGCAGGGCAAAGGCTGAAAATATGAAAATACGTCTCATTTGAATTTGAATTGATAACTAAACGATGGTATTAAACCATATATATACGATTGTGTCGGCTGGTACGTAGGTAATTCGTTTCTGTCAGAGGGAACTGTAAGAATTCCATCCTCATTTATAATCTTGTTGAAGTTGACGGAGAATGGATTTTTTCTGGCATAGAGGTTAAGTACCGATATATTAAGGTAATGCTCATATTTTCGGGGCCTCTTGTTTAGTTTTATTTCCGTTGACACATCAAGCCGGTGATAATCGGGCAGGCGACTGTTGTTCCTGGTCTGATATACCGGAACCTGATAACCATAGTATGTATAATAAGCTGTTGGCGTTGTGAAAGGCACGCCGGTAGAATAACTCCAGTTCGCCATAAATCGCCAGGCAGGCTTAATCTCATAGTTAATGTTTATACTCAGATTATGCGGCCGATCATACCTTGCCGGATAACTATTCCCTCCGTTTATTTCATCGGTCGTGAGTGTTGTACGCGATATAGTGTAGTTTATCCACCCGGTAACCCTGCCATAATTTTTCCGTAAATTAAATTCTAAACCAAGCGACCTGCCAAGTCCGTAGAGCAGTTCTGTTTCCACATGGGGGTTAAAAAGCATGTATGCATGATCGACATACTCCATATAATTTGTCATTGTTTTATGGAACCCTTCGATATCGAAGCTAAAACGATTATCTGTGCCGGTGAAGAAGTAGCCACCTGCTACCTGGTAAGCTCTCTTGGGTTTTATATTCGGACCGGAAGGCAGCCATACTTCCAGGCTGGTAAAGGGGCTTGTTGAGTTGGAGAGAAGGTGCTCAAACTGAGAATTTACAGTAAAGGATGCCTTGAAAGCAGACCTTTCGCTCAAAGAATAAGTAATACCCAGCCGCGGGTCCAGTGCCTCAAATGAGTTATAGCCTTTCCTTTTCCTGAAAACAAGAGTGTCCGACGGATTACCTGCGATATCGTATACATATTCTGTTGCAGGACCGACATTTTTCCAGGAGGTTAATCTCAAGCCCAGCCTGAGTGAGATCCTCTCCGTAAGCTCTTTCTTGAGTTCACCGTATAATGCTGTCTCCAGTGCATCGCGCGGTGATACTCCCCTGGTAACCGGATGGGTATTGGTACCAATAAAGAAATTCCCGGGAGAATAGTGGTGATTGCTTATGGAAAGGCCTCCGTTTAAAGCCAGATCGGACCTCATGTAATATGATATATCACTTTTCAACCCAAAGAGGGATATGCCGGTATTCCACCTTTCATTTGATTCGTAGTTAGTAAATAGGTTATAGTCGTAGTTGGAAAAGAGAAGACTCGTATTTGCGAATATGCTCTTGCCGAAAATGTGATTCCATCTAATATTACCAGCGGTGTTAACCCATCCCAAACCACCGGTACGGGCAGAATTTTCCCTGTTCCGGAACTTATCCATACCTGAATACAGGGAGAAGAAGAGCCGGTCCTTGAGGCCCGACCTTACATTGAACTTGAGATTGAAGTCAGTAAAGCGCAACTCTTCAACAGATGTTACCTTGTTTAACATCCAGAGAAGGTGTGACTGACGGGCGGAAAGAAGAAAGGAGCTATTCTCATTGTCCACAGGCCCTTCCAGCGTAATGGTGGTGGCGACCAGCCCGGTGCTGCCGCTGAATGAAAAATTCTGGTTGTTACCCTCCTTCATTTTAACGTCTATAACAGAAGAGAGCCTGCCACCGAATTTAGCAGGTATCTCAGACTTATAGACATCTATCTTATTTATTGCCCCCGGAGTAAATACGCTAAATAGGCCAAGCATATGTGCCGGATTATAAACCGGCGCCTCATCAACCAGGATTATGTTCTGATCGCGGTCACCACCACGTACGTGGAAAATCGTTGAACCGTCACTGTAAAAGTTGATGCCGGGCAGCGACTGAAGTGATTTTATGACATCCGGCTCACCGAACAGTCCCGACATATTTCTCACAGCTTCAGGTGGAAGTTCACTCCCGGCAACCATCATTCTCTCGCTGTTACGCTGCGTGAATCCTGAAATAATAGTTATCTCTTCAATCATGGAAATTGATTCTCCGAGCTGAAAATTGATAACAGTATCTCCTTTAATTTCAACATCCCACTCCTCTGAAACATAACCCAAAAAGGAAATCCTTATCCTGGGAGTGCCACCTGATGTTCTCAATGAGAAAAAGCCATAACCATTGGTCATAGTTCCCTGGCCTGTCTCAGGTAAATATATTGTGCTACCAATAAGAGCTTCTCCGGAACTCCTGTTTCTCACAAACCCTGTGACTGTGTAAGAACGGGGTTTTTCGACAGCCCTGTCTTGCGGTACGTACTCTTTCTTTCTAAGTATGATATGATTACGGGTAATTTTAAAGGAAATATTATACCGCCTGAGGTCGTTTAATATCTCCTCAAGGGTTTTCTGTATATAGCTAACCGATATGATAGTATCGACTGCTATCTCTTTCGGATTAAATGCAAACCTTATCCCGCTTTCCGATGACAGTTTCCCGATCAGTTCTGAGAGCTTAATGCCCTTCGCATCAATATTATATGTTTTATTAACTTCCTGCCCGCTCAATTCAGGAATGGCAGATATGGTAAGTAACAGATAAAATATTAACAAAGAATTGATTCTCCTCATTGACCAAGTAATATTACCTGAAGACTATCCTGTTGCCCTTTCTGTATTCTGCCTTTATATCCAGAGTAGCTTCAATTGTCTCAATGACATAGCTAATATCACTGTTGTCGAAATCGGCAGTTAATCTTTTGTCATTCTCCCCGGAATCTGAACTAATATCTAAGTTGTAGACTTTCGATAGAACTGAACAAATCTCTTCCAGACTGCTATCATTAAATACAATTTTTCTGGTTTTCCATGCATCATAATTGGTATCGGTGTTAACTGTTTTCACCAATTCACTCTTCTCTTTTTCAAATGTCACCATTTCGCCATCAACCAGAATCTCCCTGTTCAATACTGATCCTGTTCCTGTTACTGCTACTTTTCCCTCCTTTACTATAACCTCCGAACTCAATCCCTTATTTTCTGATCTAACACTAAATGAGGTTCCAAGTACCTCAACCTTTAAATCTTTTGTTTTAATGATGAAGGGCCGGAGAGTGTCCCGTTTTACTTCAAAATATGTTTCGCCGCTTAGTGTTATATCTCTTGTTTCACCTTTAAGGCCCTTGCGGTACCTCAAGGATGTCCCCGGGTATAGGGCCACCGCTGAACCATCCGGCAAAACAAAGTAGGCCACCGACTTACTGGCTTTCAATGTTTTATACTCCAACAATCGCACTCCAGTAAAAATTGAAAGACTCACAGCCAACAATATAATAGCAGCTGCTGCGAATCGGGCAATCCTGTAAATGATTCTTGGGGCTGGTTTCTTTTCAGAAGTGATGGTTATCTTTTGCCTGATTAGTTCAAACTCTTCATCAATATTGATAACAGGAAACTCTTTAACCGGTTTCTTTGCCTTATTCCAGATATCCTTGTACCTGTTATAGCTCTCTTCATTGTCCCGTGATAACTTGCACCAGTGCTCCAGCTCCACTACCTCCTTTTCAGAAGCGTTCCCGGAAAGGACTCTGGCAATGAGCTCAATTGGGGCTCTATTTTGAAGGTTTTCAGACATTCTATTTCAATTCGTCACTATTAACACACATAAAAGAGGAAATACCCTTATTGATTCGTATAATATTTTAAATATCAGAATAAACAGCAGGAGCAGTGTATAATCTGACAAAGACTCTCTTAATAATCTTAATGCTTTTGAAATCTGTGCCTCAACGGTCTTTACCGAGATCTGTAGCTCCGATGCAATTTCTGCATATTTTTTTTCTTCAAAACGACTCATTTCGAATACTTCTCTGCATTTTTCCGGAAGCGAAACGACTGCCTGCATTATCCGGGCCTCCAGCTCTTCTGTTTCAAATCCATGATAATCCTGCGAAACTTGATCAGTCAAATCATCCTCCAATGATTCTCTGCTCGTCATGAATTTTTTTCTGTCGCGCAACCAGTTAAGCGATCGGTTTCTGACTGAAGTATAGAGGTAGGATTGAATTGGGTCACCATTGTTAAGTTCATCCCTTTTTTCCCATACATTGATAAAAACCTCATGGACTATCTCGCGACCGGTATCTTTGTCGTTAACAAATTTCATAGCGAACCAAACAAGAGAGGTGAAGTGCGATCTGAATATCCCTTCAAACCACTTCGTATTGTCAGCTACTCTGATATGTTCCTTTTTTATAGTCAATTCAATAATTCAGTAATAGTGCTCTATTTGGCTAACTCACTTAGACGGTCTATTTTTCCGATAAAGTCATCAATTGAGATGTTTCTTCCTTCACGAATATACTCTTTGCCGTCTATCAATAGCAATATAACAGGGGCACTGAAAACCCCATGTTCGCCTGCTATCAACGGTTCCTGCTCAACATTAATTACTCTCATATCAATATGATCAAAAGATTGTGCTAATCTGATCTTTAGTTCTGGCAGTAAAACCTTACAAACATTGCATGTCGTGCTTGTAAAGTAAAATATTTCAAAAAGTGGACTCTTCATCTAATTTTTTACTGAATCATACAAAGCCTGAAGTATCTCTGTTCTCACATTAAGCTCAGAAATAAGATTATTGTTTCTCGTAGGATAGACCCTGTTGGAAAGAAAAAGATAGGATATGCCGTACCGCGGGTCAACCCATACAAATGTTCCGGTATAGCCTGAATGACCAAAGGATGATGGGGTAGCACTGCGGTTGGGATATCGGTCAGTGATGTGTGTAGTGGTATCAGGCAATTGAGGCTTGTCAAAACCCAGCCCTCGTCTGTTGCCTGAATCGGGATACTGATATGATGTATACTCCCTTACTATGTAGTCAGGAATAATGATTTCTCCTCCGTAGGAACCTTCATTACGGTACATCTCAAGTATCTTCATCAGATCGTTGCCAGTTGAAAAAAGTCCGGCATGACCTGAAACTCCTCCAAGCATTGCGGAAGCCTCATCGTGAACATATCCCTTTATAAGCTGCATCCTGAACACCGTATCCTGCTCAGTAGGAATTATCTCCTCTGTTTTTGTGTTAAGATAGGGATTGAAGGTTATCCTGTCTGCTCCCATCTTCGCGAATACCCTTTCATTTACAAAAGAGGTCCAGGAGCCACCGATGATATTTTCAATTACCATTGGCGATAATATGAAAGGAATATCTGAGTAGAGGTATTTCTTCTCCACAAGCGGAGATTCCCTTATCTGTTTTATTATTGTCTTTCTGTATCTTGAATTGAGATAGAGGTCGTCTGCTACTGGGACAGTATAACGACCAGTGCTGTAACTTCTGAATGTCCTGGCTTCGAAAGAGCCGTCATCCTTAATGGAATTTTTCCAGAATGGTATCCATGCCGTAAGACCGGCCTGATGAGCAAGCATCTCTCTCATTACCATATCAGCCTTGTCACTGTGCTTCATCTCAGGCATATAATCACCTAAGGTCATGTCAGGTGAAAACCGCCCTTCTGCCTCTAGTATCATCATGGCAGGAAGCGATGCAACAACCTTGGTAACCGAGGCAAGGTCATACATATCGCCTGGTCGGTTTGCAACCCTTTTGTCATAGGTGTGATATCCGTATGATTTGTGAAATACGACCCTTCCGTTCCTGGCAGCCATCACCTCGCATCCGGGAAAGGCACCCAGGTTTATTGCATTATTTGTTATGGAATCAATCTTTCTGGCCATAATAGCCGATGACATATTCTCCTGTTCCGGCAATCCATAGCTTAGACGAATACCTCCGGCGGTCAATAGTCCGTCACCTGATTTATAAGGTCCTGCAAGTGATACAGGAAGAGCGCCTCTGGCCCCCACGCCGCCAAAAATGATCTGGGCTGCAACCGATTCTGCTGTTTCCGACTCCTGGTAGGCGAGGAGAAGGCCCTTTGCCTTCTGCAGGTCGGGCAGTTTGTCCAAAGCATATGGATTACCAAAATAGACAACTATAACAGGTAATCCAACGGCTATCATTTTTTCGAGACTACCGTAAACTTCGGTCGTCACTCCAAAGTTTTTAGCAGGCCGCTGATCGGTACCAAAAACAGGAACTACTACCAGATCGAAGCTCTTCAGCTTTTCGATCACGTTATCAGATATCCCACCACCTCCCTTCGTCAGGAAGAAAGCGCTATTACTCTTATATAAAGAGAGCACCTCTTCAAACTTGCCGGGAGCATCTCGGTTGATTGAAACAACGGCTATACTTTTACCTGATAGATTTCGTACAGGTATTGAATTGTCATTATTTACAAGCAGAGTAAGGGCATTTTCATACAGCGTCTGGATGAATGCATCTGTTTCATTATCTGATGTCTCCTTTACAAGAGGTATAGTTTTCTTAGCTACCTGGGTACTCCAGTATTTAAAGGCTAAAACCCTTCTGCACTTGTTGTCAATCTCCTTTTTCGTAAGGTTGCCTTTTTTCAGCCGGCCCTTTATCCCTTCGATAGCAATATTAACATCAGCCACATACTCCAGAATGTCATTCCCGGCTTCATAAGCAAGGCCTTCAGCTTCGCCATAGGGAAAGTATGAGGTAACCCCTTTCATATTCATAGCGTCGGAGATCACCAGTCCGCTGAATCCAAGTTGCTCCTTTAAAATTTCTTTTACAACCTTGCCTGAAAGGGATGATGGCATCCCTTTGGTATTATCTAGTTCAGGAACACTTAGATGAGCAGTCATTACGGCACCTATACCATGGTTAATCAGAACCTGGAAGGGATAGAACTCCAGTGAGTCAAATCTTTGACGGTTATGACTGATAACAGGCAGATCATAATGTGAATCAGTATCAGTATCTCCATGTCCCGGAAAATGCTTTGCTGTTGCCATCACACCGCCTGCCTGCAGTCCCATTGCATACATCAGTGACTTGGCTGCGACTTTTTCTCTATCCTGACCAAATGACCTGTAGTTAATTACAGGATTCAGGGCATTGTTGTTAATATCGGCAACGGGGGCAAGGTTAATATCGACACCGGCACGTCTGCATTGCTTTGCAACCAATAGCCCCATCTTGTATATAAGGGAATCGTTGCGTATGGCACCCAGGGTCATCTGGTAGGGAAAACGTGAAACATCAGTAAGCCTCATACCTGTTCCCCATTCGGCATCCATTGCAATTGTAAGAGGCACTTTCGACAACTTCTGGTAGCTCTTTATAAGCTCTGTCTGTTTCGCTTCTGTTCCCTGAAAGAAAACAAGACCTCCAATGCCATAATTCTTAATACTCTCCGCAATTTCAATAATATGGTCGGGGCCTTTGTCAGACCATGCAGCAAGCCATATCGACTGTGCAATTTTCTGTTCCAGGCTTAGTGTTTTAAGGGTTGAATCGACCCATGGATGATTTATATAAGCCACAAAAGGCGGTGGTGTCTGGCTATATACTATCTCAATAGATAAATACATAGTTAATAACATAGTTAACAATATAGTTATCGGCTTGCCACCAGATCTCTTCATCTCTTACTGTGTTTGAATAATTCCAAATTTAGCGATTAAATGTTGCAAGATAGCAGGCTTCTGCGTTTTTGGGAAAAGGAAATTAACGAAAAAAGCCCCTCTGAAGTAACAGAAGGGCCTTTAATATATTTCGTTTAGTTTATCTTAATAGAGATACGCATGGCATTCGGTGCAATTGAACTCTTTCCATGTCTCATCGCCATCGGGGTGTTTGAATTCCAGTGATCCGAAGATATCAGTCTTCTCCATATTATCTGGTCTTCCCTGCGCCGTAATAGAGTGACACAAATTACAATCCTTCGATATTTGCCTGCCGGTTGTACTCTCATGAGTCCCGCCATGACATCTGAAACAACCGTTGAACTCCATATGTCCTATGTGGTTGGGATATACATCCCAGCGCACCTTCATTTCGGGGAAAATATTCATGGAGAATTGATTCTTAATACCGGCGATTGCCTTTGTGATCTTCTCGGGCTGTGAAGCTGTCAGGTCAGGGTAGTTGTCAGCATAGAAAGTTCTCAACTCTCTCTCTATGATCATGAAAGCACTGTCCTTCGTACCATAGATCCTGTTCATTAGGTCCATAGCCTGCCTTTTAATGAACGGCAGATCGGATGGTATCTCACCGGAAGTAAGCGCATGGTCAATGAAATTTGGAGGTGATTTATAATCGTGCGATGGTCTGTTATGACAATCCATACAGTCCATTGATCTTTTTTCCAATCCAGCCATTTCTTCCTCTGAAATTGGATTCATGGTATCATTATATTCAGTAACCTCACCAGTCTTCAGATTTGTAAATCTGACCCATGGGATAACCTCCCTTTTAGGATCGGTAGCAATATATTCCACCTTAATATCGGGGTTAATATGCCAGTGAATTCCCGATTCAAGACCCATGCCGCTATATTGAGAGCCTATCTTAATTATCAGACTCATATCCCATTCACTGTTCTCCTCGTCGGTAAGGAATCTCTTCTCCATACGGTTCTTATGGGAATAATGCTTCTCCGGCCAGTGACAAATTTCGCAAGTCTCTCGTGCCGGTCGAAGGTTCTTGATAGGTGTAGGGATAGGTCGCGGGAATAAGTTAAAGGCATTTGCATAAACCTGGTACATGCCCGACATCTTCGATTTGACATAGAAATCGGCTCCTTCGCCAACATGGCATTCAACACATGTAACACGTGCATGCGGGGAGTTCTGATAGGCTACATATTCAGGTTCCATAACCGTGTGACAGAGGGCACCACAGAATTCCGTTGTCTCAGTGTAGTGAAATGCCTGGTAACTTCCAACGGCCGACAGCAGTATGAATACTGTGGTTCCTGCAACAAAAATGAACAAGGCATTTCTTGTTTTTGAATCGTTAAAATCGAACCTCGGCCACTCTTTCTTTATTGGTTCATTAGTCTCTTTGACTCTCCTGTTCCTCCTAACCATTCCTATAGGTATAAGGATAAGTCCTATTATAAGGAACATAGGCAGAACCATATAGGTAAGCAAGCCAAGGTATGATCCCTGTCCCCCCTTAAAAAAGAAGGATATTGCAATAAAGAAAAGAATCAGGAAAAGACTTACTGTTGCCAGAAGACCTCCAATTAAAGTTGTCCAGTTGTAGACCGATTTTGGTAACTTCATTATTAATTATTTTTGTACTGTGTCAAAAATAACAATAAGATCCATCTAGATGTCAATTATTTAAGTGATTTATATCAACTGAGGCAGTGATTATTATTAATTCAGTGATAATACCTGACCGATTTGCAGTTAACCGGAGTTCACTTTTTTGTTACTTTTGAGAAAAGATTTACGGATGAAGAGCAGCAGACTTGCTTCAATAGACATTTTCAGGGGTATAACAATGGTCTTTATGATCATAGTCAATACACCAGGTTCGTGGAACCATGTTTACCCGGTACTCAGGCACTCAGCATGGCATGGCTCTACTCCAACCGACATTGTATTTCCGGCATTCCTGTTCATTATGGGAGTAACAATGTTCTATTCCTTCAGAAAATTTGGCAATGACCTTAATGGTGAGGCAATATGGAGGATAGTAAGGAGAGTCGTTGCCATTTTTGCTGTAGGTTTGGCACTCACCCTCTTTCCATATTTTGGTAAAGATCTCTCTGTATTAAGAATTATGGGTGTCCTTCAACGTATTGCTTTATCATTCGGACTGGCCTCCATAGTATGCCTTACTGTTAAAAAGGAGAGATTATGGATCGTCATTATTTTGATGCTTGCATTATACTGGGGTATTTTATACCTGTTCGGTAGTAGTGACCCATATTCACTTGAAGGTAATTTCGCCCTGACAGCTGATAAGTTTTTCCTCGGGGAGAGACATTTGTATAAGGGTTTTGGCATACCATTCGATCCCGAAGGCCTGCTAAGCACCATTACAGCAACCGTTTCAGTAATTATTGGCTACTATGCGGGATCCATAACAGGCAAAGGTTCAAAGGGAGGTTCCTCCATCGTGAAACTGATAATTCTTGGTGCTGCAGGCATCGGTGCAGGATTACTATGGGATCTGGTATTCCCCATAAACAAACCTCTCTGGACAAGTTCCTATGTGCTGTTCACATCGGGGATATCGATGGTTATATTTGCAATTATCTTCCTGATTACTGATATTCTTAAATTCAAAGGGTGGGGGACCCCATTCATTCACTTCGGATCAAATGCTCTGACGGCTTATGTTCTGGCCGGTATTTGGACCAAAACAATGATCCTGATAAAATTTGGAAGTGGTATTTCCCTTTACACATGGTTCTATTCCAAAGTATGCGCCCCGATTGCAGGCGATATTAACGGCAGCCTTCTGTTTGCACTTGTGCAGGTATTGATCATCTGGCTACCGGTTTATTTCCTTTATAAGAAAAAGATATTTATCAGACTGTAGTAATGAGTGAAAAAATAAAAAACAAGATAGGTCTGAGGTATGAGGAGCTAACCGGCCTTCATCCCGATGTGATAATGAGGCTGCCTAAGTCAGGATCCGACAGAATGTATTTCAGGGTATCATCGTCCAAAGGAAGCGCGATAGCAGTATTTAATCCTGTGAAGGAGGAGAATGAAGCTTTTGTCGGATTTGCCCGTCACTTTAGAAAAAAAGGACTGAACGTGCCTGAGATATATGGATGGTATCCTGACGACCATATCTATTTCCAGCAGGATCTTGGCGACATCAACCTTTACCAGCATATAAGAGATTCAGATCTGGGCTCCTTCAATGATGGGACTGTTCTGCTTTACAAGAAAGTACTCGACCACCTTATCAGATTTCAGACAGAGGGAACTGCCGGGCTTGATTTCACATTATGCTATCCTCATAAAAGCTTCGACCGTAAGTCGATGATGTGGGATCTTAACTACTTTAAGTATATGTTCCTTAAACTCATAGCAGTGCCTTTTAATGAAGGCAGGCTTGAGAAAGACTTCGAGACACTGACATCTTTTCTTCTGAATGCTGGAGAAGACTTCTTTCTGTATCGTGACTTCCAGTCGGCAAATATTATGATAGTTAATGGTGAACCATGGTTTATTGATTTTCAGGGTGGAAGGAGAGGAGCACCACAATATGATGTGGTAAGCCTTTTGTTTGATGCAAAAGCAGGCATTCCCGGTCAGTTGAGGGAGATATTAACCAATTATTACGTTGATAATTTCTGTAACATCACCGGGAGAAGGAGGGAAGAGTTTAATGACTTTCTGAACGGTTTTGCCGCGATCCGTCTAATGCAGGCTCTTGGAGCCTTTGGATTCAGGGGATTGTATGAACAAAAACCAACCTTTGTCCAAAGTATAATACCTGCTGTACGACTCCTTAACCAGTGCCTGGATGAAGGCGTTGGAGATCTTGTCCTGCACGAATTAAAGAGGGTGATGTTCGCAATTCCGGCTTTGGAGCAGTTCAATATACTGGAAGTACCGGAAAGGTTAAGGGTGACTGTTAAAAGTTTCTCCTACAGCAATGGTATTCCGGACGATAAGGTTCATGGAGGAGGGTTTATTTTTGATTGCCGGGGCCTTGTCTCAACACGAAAACTGAAGGATTTCAGGAATATGAATGGCAGGGATAGAAGGGTTGCCCTTTTTATGGAAGAGGATACAGATGTTAAGGGGTTTATATCGGATACCCTTAATTTGGTAAAGAGATCAGTAAAATCTTATAAAGAACGGAACTACACAAGTCTGCTGGTGGCTTTTGGATGCAGCACCGGTACGATAAGAAGCGTTTACTGTGCTGAAAGATGCTTTGCTGCAATAAAAGATATTGAGGGCATAGATACGATATTGATACATACTGAAATACCAGAGTAATGAAAGCTATGATCTTCGCAGCAGGACGCGGTACCAGGCTGGGTGAACAGTCAATGACCCTGCCTAAAGCCCTGGTTATGGCAGGTGGCATGACCCTCCTGGAAAGGGCCGTAAGGCATGTCAACTCACACGGCTTTAACCAGATAATTGTTAATACTCATCATCTGGCAGAACAGGTGGAGGAGGAGATAGCATCGCTGCGACTTAAAGGGTTCGCTATTGCGGTTTCGCCGGAAAGAGATTCCCTTCTTGATACAGGAGGCGGATTGTTTGCTGCACGCGACTTCTTTGATGCCGAACCATTTCTTCTCTACAATGTGGACATAATATCTGATATCGATCTTGCTCAGATGTACAGCGAAAATATCAGATCAGGCGACATCGCAACCCTTGCCATGAGAAACAGGCCGGGAAGCAGATTTTTTCTGCTAAACAAAGCGGGTAAAGTACAGGGATGGCGGAATAATTCTACCGGAGAAGAGATAATAGCCGGCAATTGTACAAACGAAAAATTGTCTGAAGCGGGTTTCTCTGGTATACATATTGTAAGCCCACGAATCTTTGATCTGATGTCAGGCGGAATCTACTCTCTTACAAAACTTTATCTTGAGATGTGCGGTAAGGAGAGTATAGGATCATACTTTCACAATTCAGGTGTTTGGCTTGATGTGGGTACGCCGGAAAATCTTCAGTTGGCAAGGGAGATGTTCGGTTGAGTCTGGTTAGCTGTCCATAACCCATTCGCGTGCTTCAGCAAGGGAGCTAAAAACCCTTGTTATCCATGGAGACCCATATGTCTGGGCTTCATAGTGTTCCAGCGTTTCAAGAAAAGACTCTGAGGTAGATATAATGGCGACTTTCATGATCCTGTTCCATCTGGAAGCTGATCTGTCAAGGCTTCCGATAACTTTCATATCCTCCTCTGTGAAAGCGGAAGTATTCAATATCGGTAAAATCAAATATCTGGTACTTGAACAGGTCAAAGGAGGGATGAGCATACATAAGATCGTCAATAGCCATAACCTCCCGGGCTGTAGCACTACCTCCGAAACGAATGTAGATCCCCTCTTTTTCCCAAACAATGTGATAAGCCATTTATTTTAATCCTCCTTTTAGCTGGTTTATCAGTTAAATGTAATAAATATCACCTATAAAATTGATATTTAACAGCATCTTTTAGATTAATACAGCCTTGGTAAGGAGGAACAATTGCAATTAATGAATGTTTAAACAAATTAAGTATTTTTGTACCCTATTAACAATAACAGAAGAAAAATGGGAAGAGTACTTTTAATTGGAGCCGGTGGAGTAGGAACGGTTGTTGCTCACAAAATGGCTTCTTTACCCTCGGTATTTACTGAAATAATGCTCGCCAGCCGCACAAGATCCAAGTGTGATGCTATAGCACAAAAAATCGGTGGCAACAGAATTACAACTGCCGGTGTTGATGCGGATAATGTTCCTGAACTGGTGAAGCTGATCAGATCATTCAAACCCGATCTGGTTGTGAATGTAGCCCTCCCATATCAGGATCTTCATATTATGGATGCCTGTCTGGAAACAGGTGTATCTTATCTCGACACGGCCAACTATGAACCTCTGGATGAAGCAAAATTTGAATATAGCTGGCAGTGGGCATATCAGGAGAGGTTTAAAAAAGCCGGTCTGACAGCTATACTGGGATGTGGTTTTGATCCTGGAGTAACAAGTATATTTACTGCATACGCTGTAAAACACCATTTTGATGTAATAGAATACCTGGATATTGTCGATTGCAATGCCGGCGACCATGGTAAACCGTTCGCCACGAACTTTAACCCTGAAATAAACATAAGAGAAGTCACCCAGAAGGGAAAATACTGGGAGAACGGTAAGTGGGTAGTAACCGAACCACATGAGATACATAAGCCTCTTAACTATCCGAATATAGGCCCTAAGGAATCCTATGTCATCTATCATGAGGAACTGGAATCACTGGTCAAGAATTATCCCACACTAAAACGTGCCAGATTCTGGATGACATTCGGACAGGAGTATCTCACTCATCTGCGTGTTATACAAAATATTGGAATGGCATCAATTGAACCGGTAATGTTTGAAGGAAAGGAGATCGTACCTATTAAATTCCTGAAAGCAGTGCTGCCTGATCCGGGAAGTCTGGGCGACAACTATAAGGGGGAAACATCTATCGGATGCCGCATTAAAGGCAAGAAAGATGGCAAGGAAAAGACATACTATGTTTACAATAACTGCAGTCATGAAGAATCATTTAAGGAGACAGGTGCTCAGGCAGTTAGCTATACTACAGGAGTGCCCGCTGCGATAGGAGCAATGATGTTCCTTCAGGGCAAGTGGAAGAAACCCGGAGTGTTCAATGTGGAGGAGTTCGATCCCGATCCTTTCATGGAACAGTTGAATTTACTCGGACTGCCCTGGCATGAGTTACATAATGTTGACCTCGAACTTTAAGTAATAACCACCCGGAAGAATGCCGATTGATTATAGCAGACTGCCATCACCCTGTTTTGTGATGGAGGAAGATCGATTAAGGAAGAATCTTACTCTTATCAGGAAAATAGCTTCTGAAGCAGACGTTGAATTCATTCTGGCCTTCAAGGCATTCTCCATGTGGGGTGTATTTCCTATTATAAGAGAATATATCTCCGGAGCAGCCGCCAGCTCTCTGTCCGAAGCCCGTCTATGTTTCGATGAGATGGGTGCCAGGGCACATTCTTATGCACCGGTATATAAAGAGGAGGAGATCGCGGCTATGCTGGAGTTCAGCTCTCACATTACATTTAATTCGCTCGACCAGTACAGAAAATACAAGTCCATTGTCGGCACATATGGGCAATACCAGCCCCGGATTAAGGATCAATCCGGAATACAGCGAGATTGCTCATGGTCTTGTATAATCCATGCTCTCCCGGATCACGTTTCGGAATTACTGCAGAATCACTGGCCAACGGATTGCCTGAAGGTATTGAAGGAGTTCATTTTCATGTCCTCTTTGAATCGGATTCCTATATTTTCGAAAAAACTCTTAAGGTCGTGGAGGAGAAGTTCGGTCATCTTTTTTCTTCTCTGAAATGGATAAATATGGGTGGCGGTCATATAGTTACCCGGAAAGATTACGATACCGACCATCTTATTTCTGTCCTGAAAGCTTTTAAGGCGAGACATCCACACCTTCATGTTATTCTTGAGCCCGGGAGTGCATTTGCCTGGGAAACAGGTGAGCTGGTTTCAACGGTTGAGGATATAGTTGCAAATCAGGGCATAAAGACAGCCATCCTGGATGTCAGTTTTACCGCCCATATGCCCGATTGCCTGGAGATGCCTTATAAACCACTTATCATAGGTGCTCTTGAACCCAAAGAAGGGCTTCCAACATACCGGATGGGAGGGAACTCATGCCTCTCCGGCGATTTCATGGGTGACTGGTCATTCCACAGGGAGCTTAAACCGGGCGACAGGATAGTCTTCTGGGATATGATGCACTACACCATGGTAAAAACGACGACCTTCAACGGCGTAAACCATCCTGCCATAGCTATCTGGAACAGCGATGACACATTCCGGCTTATCAGGAGATTCGATTACAAGGATTATAAGTCGAGGCTCTCGTAGCTTGGTGCTGCCCACACGACTGAACAGTCGTTCGGGCGGGGGTACTTGGTGCCAGGTACCATGTGTTAAGTTAGTCATTTCCCAATTATACGTTATACCATTATACCGTTGTACCGTTGTACCGTTGTACCGTTATACCGCTATACCATTAAGCCTTTGCACCCCTTTGTTACCTTTGTGTTAATCATTGAGTTCTTTGTGGTTAACCCTTTACATTTCATTTGCGTTTGTCTCTGCGCCTTTGCGGTTACCTTTCCTTTTTCCCTTCGTCAAATTTAATTGACTTGCATCTAACTCTTTAGTAACTTTTCTAACGAATTGAGATTGTGTATCAACCTAATCCTTAAGTTATGAAACTCAACCGCCTATTATTATCAGCGATCCTTCTGATTGTTGTCCAGATCACTATTGCCCAGGTTCCGCAAGGATTTAGCTTTCAGGCTATTGCTCGCGACAACTCAGCCAATCCCATAGTCTCCACGGCTCTGACTGTTGAGACAGGCATATTGTCCGACACTATAGCCAATACTTACCTTTGGAAAGAGACCCATGCCGTAACAACCAACCAGTTTGGCCTCTTCGGACTGACTGTAGGTCAGGGCACCAAAACAGGTGGGACAGCAACCACTCTGAATGATATCAACTGGTCTGCGGCGCCTTTGTATATACGTACTAAAGTATATTATCAGAGTGCATGGCGCGATATGGGAGCAGCACGTCTATGGAGCGTACCTTCCGCAATGGTTGCTCAGAAAGCACTCTCAGTAACAGGCGATCCGGTAATGATCAACGGAGGAGCGGTATATATCCTCAATAATGTAGGTATTGGAACCAATACACCAGGTACAACCAAACTTGCTGTAATGGGCGATGACGCTCAGAGTGCTGATGCCCTGTTCGAAGTAAAAAGGAAGGATGGTGAGGTGATATTCGCAGTTTATAACCATGGTGTAAGAGTGAATGTCCCGGTAGATACTCTGACAAAGGCAAGAAAAGGTGGATTTGCGATAGGTGGGTTTGACAAAACGAAAGGGTTTTTACAGGACTACTTTATGGTAAGTCCCGACTCAATACGGGCTTACTTTAATGACTCTCCTGCCTTAAAGGGCACCAAGGGAGGATTTGCAATTGGAGGGTTTGATGTGGCAAAGGGATCGGGCCAGGATTATCTCCTTGTTAACCAGGATAGTGTAAGGGTTTATATTGACAATACTCCAACCACAAAGGCTCAAAAAGGAGGATTTGCAATCGGTGGATTCGACAACACTAAAAAAGGAACAGTAAGTAACTTCACTATACTGACACCAAATAACTATTTTATTGGCCATAATTCCGGAAGGGATTTAACATCGGGGCTTTACAACCTTTTCATGGGATATAATTCCGGGGTTAAGACAACAACTGGTAACCAGAATATATTCCTTGGTTTCGAGTCTGGGTTTTCAAATTCTTCAGGTTATAACAATGTCTTTGTCGGTAATAAATCTGGTTACAGCAATACAATTGGAATCTCGAATGTTTTTATTGGTGATTCCGCAGGTTATAAAAACCTTGATGGAAGTAGAAATATAATTATTGGAGATAAGGCAGGGGTAGAAAACACTATCGGTTACAGGAATGTATTTATAGGATCTTTCGCTGGAAATGCTAATACTACAGGACATTCAAATACTTTTATTCAAACAGCTGCTGGTATAACAAATACAACCGGTATTGGAAATGTCTACATTGGTCGATCCAGCCGGATACGAAGCTAATGGCAACTACAATCTTTTTATTGGTTATCAACCTGGTTTATCAAATTTTACCGGTAACGACAATATCTTTCTTGGATACCGTGCAGGATTCGTGTCAACAGGTAGTAGAAATATCTTCCTTGGCAAACAATCAGGAGGAAACAAGGAAGCTGGAGACGACAATCTGTTCCTTGGAAATGGTGCAGGCAGCCAGGAGCCAGGATCGTGGAAGTTATATATTGAAAATTCGAATGTTGATAGTACTAAAGCCCTTATTTATGGGAATTTCGTCACAGATTTTGTCAGGATTAACAACCGGTTGGGAATTGGCCGGAACCCTGTACTTCAGCTTGAAGTAAATGGTGAAGCTTCAAAGACAACTGCTGGTATGTGGCTGGCAAATAGCGATATCAGAATTAAGAGAGACATTGCTGAAATTGAAAATGCAGTTGAGACAATAATGAATCTTCACCCAATAAAATTCAGGTATAGCAGGGAGTGGTTAGAGACTAACCCTATTATTGAGGATAGGATTTACTATAACTTTATAGCTCAGGAGTATGCTAAAGTTTTTCCGGAATCAGTTAAAGCAGGAAGTGATTTTTTAGAAGGAGACAACGATAGTTTGTTACAGATGGATGCCTGGAACGCTCAAATAATAGCTATTAAGGCAATACAGGAACAGCAGTCGCTTATTAAGTCTCTAATAAAGGAGGGCGAAATCAGGCAGAAACTTATTGAAGATATGGCAGCCAGATTGTCGGCCCTGGAAGCAATAGTGAATAAATAGGGTTGAATAGATCTGTAGTTCATTAATTGATTGCCCTTCTGCCCTATAGCTTTGGCGGGTGAAAGTTAATTAGTTTATTGGTTATTGTTTACCTGCATCTGCGTTTATCTCTACGATCTCTGCGGTTACCCCTCTGTATTTCTTTCTTCGTCAAATTTAATTGACTTGCATCAAAGTCTTTAGTAACTTTTCTAACGAATTTAGATTGTGTATCAACCTAATCCCTAAGTTATGAAACTCAACCGCCTATTATTATCAGCGATCCTTCTGATTGTTGTCCGGATCACTTTTGCCCAGGTTCCGCAAGGATTTAGCTTTCAGGCTATTGCTCGCGATAACTCAGCCAATCCAATAGTCTCTACGGCTCTGACTATTGAGACAGGCATTTTGTCCGACACTATAGCCAATACTTACCTCTGGAAAGAGACCCATGCCGTAACAACCAACCAGTTTGGCCTCTTCGGACTGACTGTAGGTCAGGGCACCAAAACAGGTGGGACAGCAACCACTCTGAATGATATCAACTGGGCTGCAGCGCCTTTGTATATACGCACTAAAGTATATTATCAGAGTGCATGGCGCGATATGGGAGCAGCACGTCTATGGAGCGTACCTTCCGCAATGGTTGCTCAGAAAGCACTCTCAGTAACAGGCGATCCGGTGATGATTAACGGAGGTGCGGTATATATACTCAATAATGTAGGTATTGGAACCAATACACCAGGTACAACCAAACTTGCTGTAATGGGCGACGACGCTCAGAGTGCTGATGCCCTGTTCGAAGTAAAGCGCAAGGATGGTGAAGTGATATTCGCAGTATACAATCACGGGGTAAGGGTAAATGTTCCTGTCGACACTCTTACCAAAGCCAGAAAGGGAGGTTTTGCCATCGGAGGCTTCGATAAGACCAAGGGTATTGTGCAGGACTATTTTATTGTCAGTCCCGACTCAATACGTGCCTATTTCAATGATTCACCTGCCGTAAAGGGTACTAAAGGTGGTTTTGCAATAGGTGGATTCGATGTGGCTAAAGGAAGCAGGCAACCTTATATGATAGTTAATCCAGACAGTGTAAGGATGTATATTGATGAAAATCCAGCGGTAAAGGGTACTAAGGGTGGATTTGCAATCGGCGGATTTGATGTCGCCAAAGGACATGGACCACAATTCCTTAGCGTAACCGGACAGTCAACCAGGATACAGGTTAAAGATACTGTTCAGGGATTTTCAGTTGCCAATCTCGATACAGGTGCACCAACAGACTTCATGAAGGTAAACAAGGTTAACTATTTTATTGGACATGAGAGTGGGATAAAGAATACCCTGGGTATATACAACTCTTTTCTTGGTTTTATGGCGGGTAGGAATAACTCATCAGGTTCCTCTAACTCATTTTTCGGTTATCAGGCTGGGTATAGCAACACAACGGGTACGGGCAATCTCTTTGTTGGCTATCAAAGCGGATATTCAAATCTTGCAGGAAATAATAACTCTTTTATAGGTTACAAGGCTGGCTTCAAAAACAGTACGGGTGATAAGAATAGTTTTGTCGGTAGTTTTTCAGGGGAGAACAATACTTCCGGTACTAGTAATACTTTTTTAGGAATTTACTCAGGTCGGGCAAACTCAATCGGTAACAGTAATGTCTTTCTAGGTGGCGGTACAGGAGAGCTGAACACCGAAGGAAGTCGTAATGTCTTCATTGGAGACCAGGCTGGAGGAAATAATCAACTGGAAACGATAACATATTTATCGGAAAGCAGGCAGGAAGAATAAATAATGCCAGCAATAATATCTTCATCGGCACTGAAAGTGGTTTAAATACAACCACAGGTTCATTAAATATTTTTATGGGCTATGTCTCCGGAAGATCAAATACCACCGGAGCTGGAAACGTATTCCTGGGAAATGGATCCGGCAGTGCAAATATTGCTGGCTCAAGCAATGTGTTTATTGGTCAGAGATCCGGCTT
The DNA here is from genome assembly GCA_963698535.1 of uncultured Bacteroidales bacterium. GTDB lineage: Bacteria > Bacteroidota > Bacteroidia > Bacteroidales > VadinHA17 > CAVORD01. The sequence continues at coordinate 633,244 of CAVORD010000001.1, forward strand.
TACAAACGAATGACGGTGATATGAATGTCTACATCGGATATTTGTCAGGGTACAAGGCTACCTCTGCATACAGTAATGTGTGTATAGGATTTGAAAGCGGGTATGAATTGACCAGCGCCTATCTGAACGTTTTTGTTGGAGCCGGTGCCGGAAAGAAAACCACATGGGGTGAGAGCAATGTTTTCATCGGTACTGAAGCAGGAACGGCAAATATAACGGGTGGATCCAATGTTCATATCGGACAGGGTGCGGGTTGGAAAGCCAATGCCAGCAACAATACATTTGTAGGAACACTGGCCGGGCAAAATACCAGTTCCGGTACCAGCAATACCTTTCTTGGACTTCAGGCAGGGAACGGGAATACAGGAGGGAGCTACAATGTTGCGATAGGTAATGGAGCAGGCTTCACCAACCAGACCGGCTCCGGTAACATATTTATTGGACATTATGCCGGATGGTCTGAAACTGGTTCCAATAAACTCTATATCGATAACTCTAACACGACAACACCTCTTCTGTACGGTGATTTTGCAAGCAACTATCTTACAATAAATGGTGACCTGAACGTCACTGCATCAAATTTCAGAATGACTACCGATCCCGGGACCGGTGCTCTTCCTACATATTATTCCTACCAGGGAAGTGCGGGAAGCACGGCAAAGCAATATGCCTTCTCGGTAAGAGATGCGCTGTGGGTAACAGGTCCAGCCTGGTTCGACAATGCGGTACGGACGTCGGGATTTGTTGATATAGATGTTCTCTCAGCAGGTGCACTGTCGGTATCCGGTGCAGAGGCACTTTGGTACAACGGCACCTACTTCAGCTGGGGATACGGTGGTTCATATAACTACTTTGCCGATAAGGTTACTATCGGAAATACAGGTAGTTTTGGATATATGCTTTATGTGCAGGGAAGTGCCTACTCTACAGGAACATGGTCCTCTTCCGATCTGAAATTCAAAGAGAATATAAGATCTATTGAGTCTCCTCTAAATAAAGTAATGGCAATGAACGGGGTAAGTTATAACTGGAAAACCAAGGAGTTTAAAGATAAAGGATTTGCAGAGGGTCGCCATTATGGTGTTATAGCTCAGGAGATAGAAAAGGTGCTTCCGGAGGCGGTGGCAACCGACGAATCAGGAGAGAAAGCAGTAGCATATAACGAACTTGTGCCGGTCTTGATTGAAGCAATCAAAGAACAGCAAAAGATCATTGACGCTATGGCAGCCAGATTGGCAGCACTTGAAGCATCAACGATTAAAGATTGAGGGTTATAAAGTTATCAGGTTATAAGGTTATAAGGTTATAAGGTTGGTAGGCTCTATGTACTTGGTACTTGGTACAGGGAACTGCCCGCCCAACTGAACAGTCGTTCGGGAGGGGGTGCCAAGTGTTGCCAATTCACCATTAGACTGTTATAACCTCATACCATTATACCGTTATACCGTTAATACCGTTACACCATTAGACTTTCGTATTCCTTAGCGCTCTCTGTGTTTGTCTCTGCGTACTTTGCGGTTACCCTCTGCCTTTTTCCATTTTCGTCAAATTTACTTGACTTGCATCTAACTCTTTAGTAACTTTTCTAACGAATTGAGATTGTGTATCAACCTAATCCCTTCGTTATGAAACTCAACCGCCTATTATTATCAGCGATCCTTCTGATTGTTGTCCGGATCACTTTTGCCCAGATTCCGCAAGGATTCAGCTTTCAGGCTATTGCTCGAGACAACTCAGCCAATCCCATAGTCTCTACGGCGCTGACTATTGAAACAGGCATATTGTCCGATACTATAGCCAATACATACCTCTGGAAAGAGACCCATGCCGTTACAACCAACCAGTTTGGCCTCTTCGGACTTACTGTTGGTCAGGGCACCAAAACAGGTGGGACAGCAACCACTCTAAATGATATCAACTGGTCTGCGGCGCCTTTGTATATACGCACTAAAGTATATTACCAGAGCGCATGGCGCGATATGGGAGCAGCACGTCTATGGAGCGTCCCTTCCGCAATGGTTGCTCAGAAAGCTCTCTCAGTAACAGGCGATCCTGTAATGATCAACGGAGGAGCGGTATATATCCTCAATAATGTAGGTATTGGAACCAATACACCAGGTACAACCAAACTTGCTGTAATGGGCGATGACGCCCAGAGTGCAGATGCCCTGTTCGAGGTGAAGCGTAAGGACGGAGAGGTGATATTCGCAGTATACAACCACGGAGTAAGGGTGAATGTTCCGGTAGACACTCTGACGAAAGCAAGAAAAGGTGGTTTCGCGATAGGTGGGCTTCGACAAAACAAAGGGATATGTTCATGACTACTTTGTGGTAAGTCCGGATTCAATACGAGCTTATTTCGACAATACAACTACGAAAGGCCCAAAAGGCGGATTTGCGATTGGCGGATTCGATGACACGAAAGCCCCGGTTCGCGATTACCTTGTAGTTAATCCCGACAGCATACGCCTCTACATCGATAACAGACCAGCTATAAAAGGTCCCAAGGGAGGATTTGCCATTGGTGGGTTCGATGATACAAAGGGCATTAAATCGGTTATGGAGGTGAATGGCGAAAGAACCAAGATTACAGTCGACAATACCGGAGATTTCTCTGTTGAGAACAGACAATCGGCAGCTAACCTTATTCAGCTTACCCCGGAAAATTATTTTATTGGCCACGAGAGTGGAGCCGGTTTGACAACAGGCAGATTTAATACCTTTTTCGGATACCAGTCGGGTATGTTAAACTCAACGGGGGATTATAATCTATTTATTGGTACGGAGAGTGGAAAAGTAAATAATGGGGGTTATATGAATACCTTTTTAGGACCATATACGGGAAATTCAAATATAGACGGATACGCCAATGTATTTGTTGGCAGCAGTGCAGGTGTATCGAATGAATCTGGCGGATTGAACGTATTTGTAGGTGCCGATGCAGGTTTGAGAAACATAAGTGGTTTTTCGAATGTAAACATTGGTGTGTCGGCAGGTTATTCAAATGAGACTGGAGGGGATAATATTTATATTGGATATTTGTCGGGCTATAAGAGCAAAGCATCTTACAATAATGTTTATCTCGGATACAGATCCGGGGAATTTGCAGAAAGCATAAACAACGTTTACATTGGAACAGAGGCAGGGAGGGGTTCTTCATCAATCCTTAGCAATGGCAGCTACAATGTAAGTCTCGGTTACAATGCAGGTCATGTCATAACCTCAGGGGCTTCCAATGTAATAATTGGAAATAATAGCGGGAGCATCCTATCGTCTGGGAACGGAAATACTCTCGTTGGTGCAGGAGCAGGACTTACTGTTACAACGGGTCTAAACAATGCCTTCTTTGGCGTAAATGCAGGTGAAGGTTTTACAACGGGTAATAACAATGTTATCCTGGGAGCGCATGGCGGAGCACACGTCACAAATGCGGGAAGCAACAACATCTTTATCGGCGCTTATGCAGGGCAGATGGAATCTAACTCCGGCAGGTTGTACATTGAACCCTCTTCTGCAGATAAAAACAGTGCCCTCATCTATGGTGAATTCGATAATGATGTTCTTCGTATTAACGGGAAACTTGAGGTTTCGAGGAATATTGAACTGGCGGCAGGCGGTGACAGGGTAATATATCAACCAGACGCCACCAGAAGCATTTTTATCGGAGGATCAGGAACACTGCAGTCAACATATGCTGTACATCTTGTTACTGCAGGAACCGGAGGATTTGGCGCCGCCCGATTATCGGTCCTTGGAAGCAACGGTTTTGTTGGTATTGGAACCTCTTCGCCGGGGTACCGACTTGACGTTCAGTATAATAATGGTGTTGGGTATGTTCAAAACATTTATAATGGCGGGAATACTGCAACATCCCATGGGATCAAGATACAAGCAGGTGCCAACAGTTCCGGAGGATCATACATGATTCGTTTTCATAGACCGGACGGAACAGAACTTGGCTCCATTGCCCAGGCAACTACAAATTCTGTAGCATACAATACAACAAGCGATGAAAGATTAAAGGAGAATATTACAGAAACTACTACAGGGCTTGAAAACCTAATGAATATAAGGGTTGTGGACTTCAATTACAAGGATGATCCGCTGATGGTACGGAGTACAGGCTTCCTGGCACAACAACTGTACAAGAACTATCCTGTTGCCGTTACAAAGCCCGAGAATGATTCTGATCCCTGGATGGTCGACTATTCAAAACTGACTCCCATTCTGGTGAAGGCAATTCAGGATCAACAGAAAATCATTGATGATCTGACAGCAAGACTTGCTGCTCTTGAAGCAGCATCGGCTAAGGATTGAAGGTTATAAGGTTGCTGGGTACTGCCCGCCCGACTGAACAGTCGTTCGGGCGGGGGTACTGGGTACTGGGTGTTAAGCCAATTCACCTTTATACCGTTGAACCGTTATGCCATTAGGCCTTTGCGCCACTAATTCACCTTTGTGTTAATCTTCGGTATCTTTGTGGTTAACCTTTTACATTCCCCTCTTCGTCAAATATAGTTGCCATCTATAAAACTCTTTTGTAACTTTTCGGTTCATTTGAAATAGCGTTTAACTTAAATATTTCAGTTATGAGACTCAGTCGCCTGTTTATCGCATTAATCTTCTTTTTTATTGTCCAATTGACAGTAGCTCAGGCTCCGCAAGGGTTCACCTTTCAGGCTATTGCAAGGGATAATTCAGCTAATCCCATTGTCTCTACCGCTCTTACGATCGAGACCGGTATACTTTCAGATACCATTTCCAACATCTATTTATGGAAAGAGACACATCCAGTTACAACCAATCAGTTTGGCCTGTTTTCCCTGATCATTGGAAAAGGCACCAGGACAGGCGGATCGGCATCGACATTTGCAGATATTGACTGGGCTGCAGGACCCCGTTTCATCCGAACAAAGGTCCTTTACCAGTCGACATGGAGAGATATGGGGGCTGCACGACTCTGGAGTGTTCCGTACGCTATGGTGGCTGATAAATCGTCCTCTCTTTTAGGTAATCCCATACAGGTCAATGGAGGAACTGTATATATTCTTAATAATATGGGAGTTGGAAACAGTACTCCGGGAGGCGTTAAACTTTCTGTTATGGGTGATGATGTTGCCTCAACAGAAGCTCTTTTTGAAGTAAAAAGAAAAGACGGACAAACCATGTTCGCCGTTTACAATGATGCAGTAAACGTTTATGTACCTGTCACACCCGGTAAAGCATCCAAGGGAGGTTTTGCAATCGGCGGATTCGATGAGGCAAAGGGTACAGTACACGACTATTTTATAGTTTCACCCGACAGTATTCGTCTCTATTTTGATGATTCACCGGTTGTTAAAGGAAGTAAAGGGGGATTTGCAATAGGTGGTTTTGATGAAGCTAAAGCCACTCCGGGTAAGGAGTATCTGAGAGTTACCGACGACAGCACAAGGGTATATATTAATAATCAGGCTAAAGGTGCAAAAGGCGGATTTGCAATAGGGGGCTTTGATGCTGCCAAAGGAACAGCTGCACAGTCGTTTATGGTTCTTGAACCTGAAAACTATCTTATTGGTCACCTGGCAGGAAATGCCCTTACTACAGGAAAATACAACTCCTTCTTTGGTTATGAGAGTGGGAGCAAGACAACAAGCGGTGCAAATAATGCATTTATGGGCTATTATGCCGGAAGACCAATACAATCGGTAACAGTAACGTCTTCATTGGCAATCTAAGCGGTGCCAACAATACAACAGGTGTTTCCAACGTATTTGTCGGTACCAGCAGCGGATATTACAAATACCACAGGTGGATGGAACACTTTCCTTGGATTTGAGTCGGGCTATACCAATAATGCAAACTACAATTCATTTATCGGCTATCGATGCAGGGAGATCCAATACTTCCGGAACATATAACTCATTTATCGGTTACGATGCGGGATATTCAAATAATACAGGAGTAAACAACGTATTCATCGGGAATCAAACAGGCCGATCCAATACTTCTGGTGGCAATAACGTTTTCCTGGGTAATAACAGTGGTCTCTTAAATACAACAGGAGGATGGAATACGTTTTTGGGATTTGAGACCGGATACAGTAATAATGCTAACTACAACTCCTTTATTGGTTACCGGGCAGGACGATCAAACACCTCAGGAACCTACAACTCATTTGTGGGATTCGATGCCGGATACTCAAACTTAACAGGTATGAATAACGTCTTTATCGGAAACCAGACCGGACGATCAAATACCACCGGGGGGAATAACGTCTTTTTGGGTAACAACAGCGGTTATCTCAAATACAACAGGCGGATGGAATACTTTTTTGGGATTTGAGACCGGATTCAGCAATAATGCAAACTATAACTCCTTTATTGGTTACCGGGCAGGTCGGTCTAATACCTCAGGGACCTACAACTCATTTGTTGGTTTCGATGCAGGTTATTCCAATACAACCGGTACAAATAACGTCTTCATAGGTAACCAAACGGGTCGAACAAATACTACTGGTGGAGATAACGTTTTTCTTGGAAATCAGGCTGGCCGTTCAAGTAATGCCTCTAATAACGTATTTTTGGGTAATGGAGCAGGGTATACAAATACCACCGGCTCTTCAAATATTTTCATAGGTAACGAAAGTGGATATTTGAATGCAACCGGATACCTGAACGTATTTATAGGAGAAAGAAGCGGTTATTCAAATACCGATGGTTTTTTCAATACATTTATTGGATATATGGCCGGTGAATCGAACACCTCAGGAACGAGAAACACATATGTCGGATACAGAACAGGCCGTTATAATACCACCGGCGATTATAACGCTTTGTTTGGATTCCAGGCCGGTTACAGCAGTACCACCGGCAGTTACAATTCATTCTTTGGGTATAATGCAGGATGGTATAATACAAGCGGGTCGAATAACCTCTTCATGGGATATGAGGCCGGATTTTTAAATACAACAGCCTCATTTAACTCCTTTATAGGATACAGGGCTGGCAGATCAAATACTACCGGAACATATAATGCCTTTCTTGGATTTGAAGCCGGAGAAGCAATACTACCGGATCTTCAAACGTATTCGTAGGTAATGCTGCCGGTTATTCCAACCAGCAAGCCAGCTACAATACCTTTGTAGGATATCCAGGCGGGTTACTTTAATACCGGAGACGGAACATCCTGGTCAGGTGAATTCAATACCTACCTGGGATATCAGGCTGGCTACAACAGTACAACGGGACACAGAAACGTTGGTATCGGGTACAGAGCAGGTTATGGAATCACCACCAACAGGTATAATGTAATGATCGGAGAAGAGACCGGACTCTCACTTGCCAGCGGTCAGGCTAACGTTCTCATCGGGACCTATGCCGGTTCATCGCTGAATGGCGGATCCGGTAATGTTATCCTTGGCCTTGATGCAGGTACCTTATCCACTACTGCCACCGATAATGTTATGATAGGGCTTGGAGCCGGACGTTCAGCAAATGGTAGCAGAAATGTATTTTTAGGGAAATATGCCGGCTATGGCGAAACGGGGAGTGATAAACTTGTAATTGAGAATGGTTATACGGGAGCTGATAATGCTACCTATGCACTTCTCTATGGTGAATTTGATAATAATAACTTACGTATTAATGCCACCGCAGGAATAAACAGAGCCTGGAGCAGTCCATTATGGGTCTGGTTGGTTGATGGAGGTTCAAGTCCATCATATTCAATGCTGGTTTATAAGGGTGCATATGCATATGGAAACGGATTTGTAAGTGCCTCCGATGAAAGATTGAAGAAGGATGTAAAACCATTGAACAATGCACTTAAAACAATTACCAGTATCAATGGAATAAGTTTTCTATGGGACAAGGAGAAATACCCTGACTACAGTTTCAATAACAATAGACAGATTGGTTTCCTGGCACAAGAGGTGGAGAAAGTACTTCCAGAGTTGGTTACCCAGGATATTGATGGTTTCAAGGGTGTTGCCTATGATAAAATGGCAGCAGTCCTGGTTGAGGCTATTAAAGAGCAGCAACAAATAATTGAAAAACAAAAGAGCGAAATAGATCAGTTAAGGGAGGAATTTGAACAACTGAAAGCGCTTGTAAGAGCTTCAACCATTAAGTAATTTCTGATTACCTTTATTGAAGCCGGATTGAGTTAATCGATCCGGCTTTTTTATTTAAAAGGCAACCCGTTAAAGGTATGTGTAATAAGACTTGATCCGACCCCGCTACTTCTAATCTAAATCACCCTAACTGTTTACAGATTAACAGATAATAATTGTCATGATCAGAAATTCCGACTGATTTTCATGATAACTTGTTCTTTAATAACGTTGGTTCTTGTCGGGTTAAGGACGTTCAGAAAACCTTTTTTTCCCTTATTTGTTTATTGCAAATTAAACTCTAATCAATTATCCAATCCTGAATCTATGAAAGGAAAATCACTATCCACGCTGATTGTTTCCATGATTTTTATTGTGGGAGCCATGGCACAGTCTCCTCAGGGCTTCAATTTCCAGGCAATTGCCAGGGATGTTTCGGGTAACCCTATCATCTCAACCCCACTCACCGTTGAAACCGGTATTCTGTCAGACACAATAGCTAATACATATGTATGGAAAGAGAATCATTCGGTGACCACCAACCAATTCGGTCTTTTTACACTTATTATCGGGAAGGGGACACAAACCGGAGGATCGGCAGGCAGCTTCAGTGCCATTAACTGGGCAGCTTCTCCCTTATTTATACGAACTAAGGTACTTTACCAGAGCTCCTGGAGGGATATGGGTGCCGCTAAATTCTGGAGTGTTCCGTATGCAATGGTTTCCGATAAATCATCTGGCCCTGATTGGTAACCCTGTGACGGTAAATGGTAGCGAGGTTTATATCCTTAATAATTTCGGGGTTGGAAATGAGAAGCCCGGGAAATGTGAAACTCTCGGTCATGGGAGACGATATCGAGACTACTGAAGCTCTCTTCGAGGTAAAAAGGAAAGACGGGCAGACGATGTTTGCCGTATATAACGATGGCGTGGAAATCAATGTCCCCGCTGTTCCCAAGAAAGGTGTAAAAGGGGGATTTGCAATTGGAGGGTTCGATGATACAAAAGCGGTTATACATAACTATCTTGTCGTTCATCCCGACAGCATTAGGTTCTATTTTGATGATTCTCCAGTGGTTAAAGGGCAGAAGGGTGGTTTTGCAATTGGGGGATTTGATGTGGCCAAAGCGTCCGGGCAAGGAGTATCTGAGAGTAACTGACGACAGCACACGGATTAATGTAAATCAGGTGGCAAAAGGCCAAAAAGGAGGTTTTGCAATCGGGGGTTTCGATGTTGCAAAGGGTTCATCATCCGATTTTCTCGACCTTACACCTCAGAACTATTTTATAGGTCATCAGGCAGGTTTTCAGACAACAGGTCTGTATAATGCTTTTATCGGATACAAAGCAGGTTACAGTAACCAGACAGGCTCTTTTAATACCTTCATTGGATATGAATCGGGACTTTCCGCCAATAGCTAATTTTAATACCTTCTTTGGCTATCAGACCGGGAGAAATAATACAACAGGAAGTTATAACCTCTTTTCCGGTTTTCAGTCAGGATTTTCAAATACAACAGGTTATAATAACGTATTTCAGGGTGTTATAACCGGGTATGCAAATACTATCGGTCATAGTAATGTATTCATTGGAAATGGAGCAGGCCGAAGCAATATAGATGGTTTCAGCAATGCCTTTATTGGTAATTCTGCAGGGTTTCTTAACACATCGGGATTCTATAATATCTTCGTTGGAGAACAGGCCGGACTATCAAACACCACAGGAGCCAGAAATGTTTTTCTGGGACAATTTGCAGGGCGTTACAATTCGACAGGACAGGCAAATGTATTTATCGGACAGCAGACAGGTGAAGCCAATACAACAGGCAGTTTTAACCTATTTGCAGGCCGTAGCGCAGGTAGCTGGAACACAACAGGATTGATGAATACTTTCCTTGGAATTAACTCAGGTAATGTAAATACAACAGGTAATGAAAACGTTATGGTAGGAGGGGAGTCTGGTAAAGGGAGTGGTACAGGCTCATACAATACATACATCGGTGTCGGGGCAGGTCATGTTAACACAAACGGGAACTCAAATATCATCATGGGATATTATTCAGGCTTTTCCCTTACATCAGGATCAGATAATATTTTTATTGGCAAATATGCAGGAGGCGGTGAAGCAGTTACTTCAAACAAGCTTTATATTGAGAACTCAAGTGCCAATTCGTCCTCTGCCCTTATCTATGGTGATTTTGCAACCGACTACCTGAGGCTCAATGCAAATGTTGATATCCGCAATTACCTTAACTTCCCTAATGGAGGAGCCTTCCTGTACGCATCCGGAGCAGAAGCAGCATGGTATAATGGAACCTACTTCAGCTGGGGTTTTGGAGGAACATACAACTATTTCGGTGATAAGGTAACTATAGGTAATACTGCAAATTCTGCCTACATGCTTTACGTACAGGGTAGTGCCTATTCTACAGGTACATGGTCCTCTTCTGATTTGAAATTCAAAGAGAATATCAGATCCATTGATTCACCGTTAAGCAAAGTATTGGCCATGAATGGAGTAAGCTATAACTGGAAAACCACGGAATTTAGAGATAAAGGGTTTGCCAAAGGCCGGCACTATGGTGTCATAGCCCAGGAAATGGAGAAAGTACTACCGGAAGCTGTTGCAACAGATGAATCGGGCGAAAAGGCGGTGGCATATAATGAACTTGTGCCTGTACTTATTGAGGCAATCAAGGAACAACAGGCTCAAATTAGTGAAAGAGACAAAAGGATAGAGGAACTGGAATTAAGGATAGCTAACCTTGAATCATATAATGACCACAGGAAAACAAAAATAGGAGACATCACTTTCTTTTTAATTCAGCCACCCTGGTAATTATTCTTGCCACGGGTGGTTTTTTTATTTAAATTGTTACTTTATTAACAATTAGCCATCATGAAAAAGAGAAGCGTCATTTTTATAGTGTTGCTTTTTGCAACGTTTACATCTCTCATATCACAAACACCGGAAGGATTCAACTACCAGGCTGTAGCCCGCAACAATCAGGGAGTACTGCTATCTTCAATGCCAATTGTTGTAGAAACGGGCATCCTCTCAGATACAATCGCCAATATTTACCTCTGGAAGGAAGAGCATAATGTTACCACCTCTCCCTTTGGTGCATTTAACCTGGTCGTTGGACAGGGTGCGAAGACAGGGGGCACAGCCAATACTTTCGGAGAGGTTAACTGGGGTCAGGGAAACCGGTACATCAGAACCAGGATCAAGTATTTGGGGTTTTGGTATGATCTGGGTGCCAGCAGACTCTGGAGCGTACCCTACGCAGCAGTTGCAGCTAAAGCCTCTGTTTTGGATGGAGATCCTGTAAAACTTACAGTTTCGGGTGATGATGTTGCATCGGATGAGGCCCTTTTTGAAGTTAAACGTAAGGATGGTGAGGTAATATTCGCTGTCTACAACCATGGAGTGAGGGTAAACATGCCTGTTGATACCCTTACCAAAGCAAGAAAAGGTGGGTTCGCCATTGGGGGATTCGACAAAACGAAGGGTTCTGTTCAGGACTATCTGCTTATTAACAACGACTCTATCAGGATTTACTTCGATGATAATCCCGCAAAAGGCACCAAAGGGCGGATTTGCGATAGGCGGTTTTGATGTCGCAAAAGGCGGATCAAGGGACTTTCTAATCGTTGGCAGCGACAGCGTGCGTATATATGTCGATGACACACCTGCAAAAGGACCTAAGGGCGGATTTGCAATTGGAGGATTTGACAAGACAAAGAGCCCCTCGTATACCAATTTTGTAATCTGACCCCCGATAACTATTTTATTGGCCATGAGGCCGGCATTTCTCTTACGACGGGAAAATACAATGCTATTTCTAGGCTACGAGGCAGGCAAGCTAACAACAGATGGCTCCAACAACATCTTTATCGGTTAACAGAGTGGCTTCTAGCAACGGTAAGGTGAATATAACACTTTGTCGGGTTCAGGCGGGATACAATAATATCGGTAATACAACGCCACCCGGAGTCGTGTCGGCACGGGTCATTTAACTGTTATTTCGGATACCATGCCGGTATCAAGTGTTTAGAGCGCACATAATACAATGATCGGTTATACTGCAGGAAAAACAATTTGGCATCGCTGTACATTTATTGGCTCTTTGGCAGGTCTATCCAACAACTACCGAAGGCTCATACAATACATTCGTAGGTCTTTCCTCCGGAATGGTTGAACATAGACAGGGTCAAAAAATATTGTTCATCGGCCACGAGGCGGGAAGCAACGTTGAAGGGTGAGATGCAATACCTTTGTGGGTTCCATGAGCGGGGCAAGTATCAAAAACGGAAACAGTAACGTGGTAGACATAGGTACGGTGCCCGCGTCAGGAGATTCTCCTCAGTCTATGGCGGAACAGGCAGCGGAGTCTCCAATGTTATAATTGGTCATTATGGCCGGTCAACATAATACCAATGGTTCAAGCAATGTGCTAATAGGCCCTGAAGCAGGTAATTATCTGTCCACAGGATGCAAGCAATATGCTTGTAATTGAGAATTCTGCCAGCAGCACACCTCTTATCTCAGGTGATTTTGCTCTCAACCAGACTAAAATAAACGGCGGACTGGATGTTACAGGTACCATAACACAGGCTTCGGATATAAGGCTCAAGAAGAATATTACGGAGATAGGCAACGCACTGGATCTTCTGTCTTCCGTAAGAGCTGTACACTTTGAGTGGACCAGCGAAGCTCAGGCTTGTTGGTGCATTTGACGATGGTCTGCAAACCGGTGTTATCGCACAGGAAATGCTTATATCTATGCCTTTCCTCGTAAAAGAAGACGATATGGGATACCTCTCTGTCGATTATCAGAAACTCTCGATAATACAACTGGCTGCAATAAAAGAGCAACAAAAGGAGATTGAGGTGAGCAGGGCGAGAATAAGCGACCTGGAGAGTCGCCTGGCGAATCTTGAAAGACTCTTAAACAGCGATTCAGGTAAGTAAATTCCGGAACTGATAACAGAATATTTTATTTGTTACTGTTAATTGACTGTGGTCATAATGGCCCCGGAATATAACTCTTTTGCACTATTTCCAAGAAATGTTTAACTTGCTTAGTCGATCGTCTTTATAAATAATAGGTATGAAAACTCTAAAACATCTAACACTGTTTCTTGCTATGTTATTGACATGGCAACTGGATGCTCAGACACCACAGGGTCTGAATTTTCAGGCTATCGCAAGGGATATGTCCAATAACCCTATACTGCTGACACCTCTCACAGTGGAGACAGGGATATTATCGGATACCGTTGCCAATACTTATCTATGGAAAGAGACCCACGCTGTCACCACAAATCAGTTCGGTCTCTTTTCACTGGTTGTTGGAAAGGGAACCAAAACCGGCGGTACTGCAGGTTCATTCAGTGCTATTGACTGGACGGCCACACCCCTCTATATCAGGACCAAAATACTCTACCAGAGCGCTTGGCGTGACATGGGTGCAGCCACCTTATGGAGTGTGCCATATTCTATGGTCGCAGGTAATGCTCTGGCGGTAAAGGGTGATCCCGTAATGATTAACGGAAGTGCAGTCTATATTCTTAATAATGTAGGTATTGGAACCAATACCCCGGGTACAACCAAACTTGCCGTCCAGGGTGACGACTCCCAGAGTGCCGATGCTCTGTTTGAGGTCAAACGAAAAGATGGGGAAGTGATATTCGCAGTGTATAACCACGGGGTGAGGGTTAATGTTCCTGTCGACACTCTTACCAAGGCAAGAAAAGGGGGATTTGCCATAGGTGGTTTCGATAAGACCAAGGGAATTGTACAGGATTACCTTATTGTTAACCGCGACAGTATAAGAATGTATATCTCCGATCTGCCATCCACCAAGGCAAAGAAAGGGGGTTTTGCAATTGGCGGATTCGATGAAGCAAAGTCGGTGACCGATGAATACCTTCGGGTGACACGTGACAGTACCAGAATTTATATCGATGGTACTCCTGAGAAGGGCCCCAAAGGTGGATTTGCCATAGGCGGATTTGACGAATCAAAAGCCAGTGCAACAAGTTACCTGACGATTAATACCGATAAAATTCGGGGTGGAAAGGAAGAGTACATCCAGTTTTCACCCTATAATACATATATTGGATATTACGCAGGTAAGCTGAGCCTGGTAACGAACCCTACCTACAATACATTCATAGGATACCAGTCGGGATACAATAATACAAGTGCCATTGCCACCTTTAATACTTTTATAGGCCATGAGGCCGGATTTACTAACTCAACCGGTACAAACAATGTCTTTATAGGTCTCAGGTCCGGCTATCAGACCGGTCCTAATGCCAATAACAATGTCTTCATAGGAAAATGGAGCGGTTACAAGACTACGGGTAGTGATAATGTATTCATAGGTCTCAGCAGTGGTCTCAATAACACCTCCGGTAATAGTAATGTCTTCCTGGGAGTAAACGCAGGTAATGCAAATACCACTGGTTTCCACAATCTCTTTATGGCTGCCAATGCAGGTCAGTCCAATACCACAGGCAATCTTAATGTCGCCCTTGGATATGGAGCAGGGGGAGCTAATCAGACAGGCGGCAATAATGTTTACATAGGCGCCCAGGCAGGAGTGCAAAACGTCAACTCCAATAACATTATGATCGGTACGCAAGCAGGATTTAGCAATACTAACGGTACCGGCAATATACTTATTGGTTATCGCGCCGGGTACACCGAAACATCCTCCAATCTGTTAATAATAGATAACGGCCTTAAAGCCAAGCCATTGATATGGGGCGACTTTAATAATGCAAGGATGGTTATAGCTGGGAATGCAGCTGATAATGTTGTTGGTTACACGCTTTATGTTAATGGTACAGCGGGTGGCGATACTCCTTTTACCAGTACCAGTGACAGATCGTTGAAATCAAATATCCGGACAATCCCCGGAGCTCTGGAGAAAGTCCTTTTGCTCAGAGGTGTAAACTTCGAATGGAATGATCAGGCACTGGAGCCCGGAACACGTATGGGACTGGTGGCACAGGAGGTACAGGAAGTTGTACCCGAAGTTGTAAACACCAATGGCGACCTTCTGATGCTTCAATATGCACCTCTTACGGCCCTTCTTATCGAGGCAGTTAAGGAGCAGGAGAAGAAGATCAACTCACTGGAACAACAGAATGCTCTGCTTACCAGACAGATAGAGGAACTCTCATCCCTGAAAAGCGATATTGAGCTATTAAAAGCACAGGTAAATTCTTCTAACAAATAAATTGATCAGTTATGCCAGTAACAACACGTCCACAGGACAAATTTGCCTTCCTGTTTACAGGACCTACTGATTCCAGATATCAAAAGGATCTGGAGAATGTATTCACTACTCTCACCGAATACTACAACTACCCTGCAGCTAACATATGGGTTGTATGGGGTGGTCCGGATAACCTCGCAGTACTGTTCCCTGGGGCGACTCCAGGGAATCTGGTTTCCATTAACAGCGATTCTGATCCAAAGGCCAGCTTTGCTACCCTGCTAACTACGTTCCTGGGAGCTGTAAATGCCAACATACCTGATACTTCTGTTACAGGTGCTCTTAACACTGCTCTCATATATTTTACAGGGTCAGGTCTAGATGCTGATCCTGTCAATCCGTTTGATTATGCTAAACTCGTATTAAAACCGGGTACTGTTGATATCGCCATCACCAGCGATGAGTTGAAGACACTATTCAATTCAGTTACATTTGCAGCTTCCCAGGTTAATCTGGTGATGCAGCAGGATTTCGCAAATGTCTTTTCAAACCATTTCTTCCCGGGTGGTTTCTACTCGCTGAATAAAACAGTCACTTTCGTTTATGGTGATCAGTCTTCTGCAGGCAATGCCACCAATGGTGGTGCTTTTACAATGGCCTGGACCGAGGCTCTCCATCAGGAGACTACCGTTATGGATCCTTCGGCAAAATATGCCGACCAGCTTACTGTATCGACCGGGACTGAGCTGTTCCTTGTATCGCTTGAGCAAGCCAAGAGGTTCGCAGAATTAAGGAACAGCCCTGCCATTTATGGTTTTTCATTGAACGGCGAAGATTCTTTTCTTGGAAAACCAATATTCTACCTTGAAGATGGAGGCAGTGGTGCAGGTTGGTGGGAGAGTCCCTCAATCTACCTTACCCACCCAAATGCCACTGATCCTTTAAAACAGAATGATCTCTATGTCACCGATGCCCTTGCGGCTGTTGCACCATTCAACAATACGATCAATGTAGATGTCAGGAATACAGGAACGCATCCGGTAAGAGTTTACCGTATAGGCGTAAGGGTATTTCGCACGCCTATGGGCGGGGCAGCAGATTATATTGAGCAGAATGGAAAAATGCCGGTAGGTGCGGTGCTGAAACCAACCAACAGGATATCTTACAACATCTTCTCAAATGCCAACAAAGACACTTGGATCTTTAACACTCCTTTTTATACAGGCACAACTCATGAATGCGTAAAGGCAAAGGTAGTTTTCGCAGTTGCCGATCCTGTTGCTGAACCATTCGACTGGACATGGGCAATTACTGTTAATGATAACGAGGCTCAGAGAAATACCGACCAGGGATCCGATCCGCCGGTCATCCGTGGCCGCTCTGTTCCCGGAAACTCTTTCAGGGGGGCGAAAAAGCATCTCTATCAAATAGTTAACCCGTTCAATGAGCAGTATACTTTCCGCCTTGTCACAACACCTGAGTTTGAGAAAGCTTTGAAGTATATTGATATGACATGGTATTTCATTGGGAAGGAGAGGAAGTGGACAAAACTTGGCTTTAAAAAGCTGGAAGATATGTACTCCTTTGCCGATTTTAACCTTCTGCCGGGTGAAGCCGTCGACCTGATGGGAGAGTTTGGTTTTAAGAAGGATGCGGGGACTAAAAAGATAGCCCTTCCTGTGGAATTACTTGTCGACAGGATAGAGGGAAAGAGAACAAGAAAACCACTTGCCAGATCGATTGAGGGGAAATTCTCAGCTATAGCAGGTTTTACGATCAGGCTGGTAAATGAACCAGGCTACCTCAATATTACAGTTTTTGAGAAGAGGGGCAAACCTCTGGCTGAAGCTAAGGTCTTGATCGGGACTGTTAACGGAATGGCAGAAGAAGCACTTATGACTGATAAAAACGGGACTATAGAACTAAAGGATATTAACCCCGATGTTTATCGTTTGAAAGCCCTCTTTAAGAACAGATATTCTGAAGAAGAAATAGTCGAATTAACATCAGGAGAGGCAATGAAAGTAAGGCTTGTTGTTGATGGAGGTAAGAGAGGATAGCAAAGTCAAGCAGAAGCTATAGACCAATTATTCAGCCATTTATGACGCCCGAACCCACAAGTTCGTCGCCTCTGTACCAGGCGGCAAACTGTCCGGGCGCTATTCCTCTCTGCAGCTCATTAAAAACAATATAGAGCCCATTCTCACGCATATAAAGTCTGCCGCTTTGCAGGGGCTGCCTGTACCTTATCCTTATGTCATAATCGACAGATTCACCAGGCTTTAGGACAAGATCAGGTCTTATCCAGTGGATCTCATCGGAATTAATACTGAGCCCCTTTCTGTTAAGTCCCGGATGATCATGCCCCTCGCCAGCATAAAGCAGGTTAGCTGTGATATCTGTTGAAATAATAAAAAGAGGCTCCTTGAATCCCCCAATATTAATTCCCTTCCTCTGGCCAATAGTAAAGAAATGTGCTCCGTTGTGAGTACCTATTGTCTTACCTGCATCCGGCGTGTAGTAAAAAGGTGCACAAATTGACATCAACGTATTCTCATCAATATCCTTATCGGGAATACCTTCAATCTGTTGCGGAAATTTATAACTACTGTCGATCAGGATCGTCCTTCCTCTCTTTGCGTCAAGTTTTTGTTGCAGGAATGTCGGCAGGTGCACCTTTCCTACAAAACAGATGCCCTGTGAATCCTTCCTGTCAGCAGTGGGAAGTTTTAATCCTGCCGCTATCTGCCTTACCTTCGGCTTGGTCATTTCTCCTATAGGGAAGAGAGCTGTTGCAAGCTGCTCCTGACTGAGCTGACAGAGAAAATAGCTCTGATCCTTGTTCCTGTCGACACCTGCCAGCAAAGAATATATTTTTCCGTCAGGCGACTCGATTATTCCCTTCCGGCAGTAGTGACCTGTGGCAACAAACTTAGCTCCCAGTTTAAAAGCCTCATCCGCAAATATGTCGAACTTTATCTCTCTGTTGCACAGTATATCAGGATTCGGAGTTCTGCCTTTGCTGTATTCAGAGAACATATAATCGACTACTCTCTTGCGGTAAGGTCCGCTCAGATCAACATAATGAAAGGGTATTTCCAGCTTTTTAGCTACCATTTCAGCAAACATCACATCATCATCACCAGAGCAATCGCCGGTGAGTACGCCCTCCTTGTCATGCCAGTTTTTCATAAAAAGGCCAATCACTTCGTAGCCCTCTTCTTTGAGAACCCACGCAGCCACCGATGAGTCGACACCGCCTGAAAGACCAATTACAACCCTTTCCTTCATGTCACAAAAATAGTAAAAATGTATCTCTGTTGCAGCAGACAAATTCTTCAGGCATCCAATGATTGATCAGGATTGTCAGATAACTGACTTAATGACTCTTTTCAGGGAAAAAAAGCTTCAGCATTTTTGTTGAACAGAGGGGTGAAATTTCCCGATTTCGGAAAAGGCGGGAGCGGTTTTTTAGGTAACTTTAAACCATTATGTCTGACGGTAATCTCAAATTATACAGCGCTTCAGCTGGCTCAGGTAAAACACATGAGCTTACCGGCAACTACTTAACTCTTCTTCTGGGCAAGACAGAACCGGGCACCTCCTCTTTCAGGAATATACTCTCTGTAACCTTTACAAACAAGGCTGCTGCCGAGATGAAGGAACGCATACTGAAAGAACTTAACAATATAGCCTCCGGAGGAGAATCGAAGTTCTATGATCGACTTGTGCCGTCGGATGTGCCTTCTGAGCAGCGGGAGAAGATAAAAATAGAGATACAGAAGCGCTCTGCTTCAATTTTAAAGGATATTCTTCAGGATTATTCCAGATTCTCAGTAGGTACCATCGACAGCTTTTTCCAGAGAGTTTTGAGGATGTTTACAAGAGAGGTTGGTATTCATCCGGGCTACAGTCTCGAACTGGATGACAGGATGGTTTTGCAGGAAGCTGTAGAGGAGACTGTTTCGTCGGTTGATCAAAATCCGGATCTGCTATTGTGGTTATCCGAATTTGCAGGAGACCTGGTATCACAAGGGCAAAGCTGGAATCTTGAGAGGGAGATCCACAAGCTGGCAAAGGAACTTTTCAATGAAAATTTCAAGTTGCTGGGAATAACATCGGACCCTGAATATGCCAACCGTGCTAAGATCAAATCCTACAGTACCGTACTGAGGGTTTTAATGAAAAATATTGAAAAAGAGCTTACCGAAGCCGGATCAAGAGGAGTAATGCTGGCTGGCAGCATGGGTATTGAAGATGATATGGTCGCCCAGAAGTCGAAGGGGTTTCTTTCATTTCTAAAAAACCTGGCCGGCGGAACCATCTCAGCACCCAACAAATTCGTCATTAAGGCAGTTGATGAAAGGAAATTATTCGGAAAGGTTCCCGGTGTACCTAAAGACGGGTCAGCGGAATTTGATTTGATCTATGATATGCTCTCCGATACAGTAACCCTTTATAATGACCGTATCATCGAATACCGGAGTGCAGAAGCCATTTTGAGCAATATGTATACCCTGGGCATAATGCATGATCTCAGTGCCAAACTGAAAGAGATCAACAGTGCCGGCAATATCTTTCTGCTGTCCGATACCGGATATCTTCTCAGAAGGTTGATAGGTGGTGACCAGGCTCCTTTCATATATGAAAAGGTTGGAACACATTACAATCATATTCTGATAGATGAGTTTCAGGATACTTCAATTATTCAGTATGAGAACTTCCGGCCTTTGATGGAAAACGCAATGAGTCAGGGGTTTGAATGTATGATAGTGGGTGATCTGAAACAATCGATCTATCGCTGGAGAAACAGTAACTGGAAGATAATGGCACACCACGTATCTGATACCATCGGTGAGTCGAGGATCTCCAGAATTACCCTCCCCGAAAATCACAGAAGCTTCTCTTCCATAATAGCATTTAATAATTCACTCTTTACTGCATTACCGGAAATTCTCGACAATGAATTCGGAATGGAGAGCTCAAACAGAATGTCTTTCCATAATCTTTATAATGGTGCAGTACAGCAGGATGGGGGTGGTAAGACCGGAGGATTTGTGAATTTTGAATTCTTCGAAGGCAACAAGGAGGAGTGGCAGGGAAGAGCAATGGAGAAAGATCCCGGTTGTCGTTCAGGAACTGCTAAGTTCGGGGTATGCACCGTCTGAAATAGGTATTTTGGTGAGAGATAAGGCTGCCGGTGAATTGGTCGTGCGCACCCTGATCCATTATCGCGATTCACGAAGAAATGATCCGGGTCATATTGCATATTCTGTTATTTCAGATCAGAGCCTGCTGCTGAATCAGTCAGCAGCAATTGTTTTCATCACTGCTGTAATTGAATGGTGGTCTTTTAGAAACAACCTCACCATGGCAATAATGATCAGGAATTATCTTATTGCCACCGGAGGCGACCCGACATATCAGGGTGAGCTTATTAGTGGTTCTTTGAGTGACATTGCTGAAGAGGTTTTCCCTGAAGGGTATGCAGGTTTTTTAGACAAAGCATCCGGAAAGCCCCTCTATGAAGCTGTTGTATCACTCATTGCATTCTTCAGGCTGGGAGATGTACCGGAAAATATTCCGTTTGTCAATTCTATGCTTGATCTTGTCCTTGGCTATTCAGGTAAAAAATCATCCGATCTATCCGCCTTTCTTTCATACTGGGAAGAGATTAAAGATAAAGAAGCTTTGTCGGTCTCCGGATCAGGTACTGCAGTCAGAGTAATGACAATTCATAAATCCAAGGGGCTGGATTTCAGGGCAGTAATTCTTCCTACCCTCGATTGGGACATGGACCATGGGTCAAAGGGCCCTATTCTCTGGGTTAGCCCCGAGCGGGAGCCATTCAACGAAATACCCGTTATTCCTGTGAAATACAATGCCGCTCTTGCTGAAACTATATTCAGGGATGAATATTTAGCCGAAAAATATTCATCATTTGTTGACAACCTGAACCTGCTGTACGTTGCCATGACCAGAGCCAGAGAAGTTCTTATAGGGTATGGCAAGGCATATAAGAATGATTCTCTGTTGCACATCTCAGGAGTTATGCAGAAAGCTTTTGCAACAGATAGGTCTTTCAGCAGCAGCTCTCTACTCAATCTAAGAGAATATTTCGATGATGAGCAGTCTAAATTTACTTTTGGCGAGATACCTCACTCAGGAATTACACATTCAGATCGTTCAGCCGGTGGTTACCGGAAAATGAGTCTTACTGATCCGCTCTCCCGACTGAGGCTTAAGTACAGTTCAGAGAATTTTCTTTCCGAAGGAACAAAGAGAGAGGAGAGGATCAATTATGGTCGTCTGATGCATCTTATTTTTTCGCGTATAATAACAAAAGAGGATTTAATACCTGCTGTTGAGACTTTGATAGAAAGTGGCGAAATGATTCCGGAAGCAAGAGAAGAGGTCATTAGAAGGATAGAACTGAGTATGGCTGATGATACTGTTGCCGCCTGGTTTGACGGGTCCTGGAGGGTGCTTAATGAGAGGGAAATCCTGCATGACAGGGGTAATATATCTATTCCCGACAGGGTAATGATAAAAGACGGTCAAGCTATTGTTGTTGACTTTAAATTCGGGGAAGAGCAAAAGAAATATCTGAAACAGATCGAACGGTACAGCTCACTCCTAAGGGAGATGGGCTTTAATGATATTAAGGCATTCATATGGTATGTCGATCTCGGAAAGATCACCAGGATGAACTGAAATATGGGAGAGAGACAATATATATGGGGCCATGATAGGCG
This sequence comes from uncultured Bacteroidales bacterium, assembly GCA_963698535.1. Lineage (GTDB taxonomy): Bacteria > Bacteroidota > Bacteroidia > Bacteroidales > VadinHA17 > CAVORD01. Next base: position 655,323 of record CAVORD010000001.1, read on the forward strand.
ATTTAATGCCTACTCCAACTATATCAGGGAGAAGTTTGGTGGCAGGATACAGAAATTAAGTGTTAACGCTGGTTTTACATGTCCCAACCGCGATGGTAAAGTAGGAATTAAAGGATGTACATTCTGCAATAACAAAGCATTCAACCCTTCGTACTGCACTCCCGATAAGTCGGTTACACAGCAGCTGGAAGAGGGGATATCCTTCCATCGCAAACGGTATCGCAGATCTACTGGTTACTTTGCCTATTTCCAGGCTTTCTCAAATACATATGGACAAGTCGATCATTTAAGAAACCTCTACACAGAAGCCCTTAAGGTTGAAGGAATAAGAGGCCTTGCCATTGGTACCAGGCCCGATTGTGTCGACGATAATATTCTGGCTCTCCTGGCCGAAATTTCATCAAAAACATATGTATCACTCGAGCTTGGGATCGAATCAGTGTACAATAAAACACTTGAATTTGTGAACCGCGGGCATTCTGTAGAAGTTGCCATTGATGCTGTTAAAAGAGCCCACAAAGCAGGTATTGAGACGGGAGGGCATTTTATCTTCGGATTACCGGGAGAGTCAGTAACCGATATGATGGGTTATGCAAACGTTATCTCCCGGTTACCGTTAACAACAGTTAAGTTTCATCAGCTTCAGATAATAAAGGATACTGTACTGGAGCAGCAGTTTAAGGATGATCCTTCGATCTTTGCCAGTTTTACATGGGAAGAGTACCGCGACTTTTTTATCTCTTTCCTTGAAGAGCTATCACCTCAACTGATAATTGAGCGTTTTACGGGAGAAGCACCTCCTTCAATGCTTGCCGGCAGCAGATGGGGAAAGAAGAGAGCAGACGTGCTTATGAGTCTCTTTGAAGAGCGTATGGAGGAGATAGATAGCTGGCAGGGAAAAAACTATGATAATATGGCGGTGGCTACACAAATAAATGAAGAACTAAGATGAAGTTTCTGCAACATATAGCATCAACACTTCTAGAAAGGTATGGCACCGATCTCTCCGGACACACCATGGTTTTCCCCGGCAGAAGAGCAGGAATATATTTCAGGGCTTATCTTTCAGAACTTTCCGATAAGCCTGTATGGTCACCGGAATTAATAACTATTAACGAGCTCTTTGAAAGGATAGCCTCCAGAGAGGTTACACCACCAGAGATACAGGTATTTGAACTTTACCGAAGCTACCGTAAGGTGATGACAAATGCTGAACCTTTCGACGAATTCTATTCCTGGGGTGAGATGATAATTCAGGACTTCGACGACATTGATAAATATCTAGTCGATAGTGGTATGTTATATCAGAATCTCCTGGACCTTAAGGATATTGACAGGAAGTTCGGAGCTCTTGATGAAGAAACTATAAAGTTGATACTGGAGTTCTGGGTTAATTTTAATCCTTCAGGCCTCACAGAAGAAAAAGAGAAATTCCTCTCTCTTTGGGATATTCTGGATCGGCTCTATAAGGAGTTCAGGAACTCTCTGGCAGCAGGAGGCAAGGCATCTGAAGGCATGATATATAGACAGGTTGCGGAGATGGAGCCCGATAAACTACTGCTTTCTGCGGGTAGCTCTGTTCTCCATTTTGTTGGATTCAATGCAATAAATAACTGCGAAAAGGTATTATTCGATATCCTTAAAAAAGGTGGTAAAGCTCATTTTTACTGGGATTACGATAACCATTATATCAGTGATACGGTACATAAAGCCGGATATTTCCTCAGGAAGAATATTGAAATGTACGGACAAAGTTTAAGTGAACCGTGGGATTACAATATGATAGATGCCAGAGCATCCACAGGAAGGACGATCAATGTGTTCTCTGCATCATCCGACTCTTCGCAAACTCAGGTTATGGCATCAATTCTCAGGGAGAGGATCAGTGAGGGTGAAGCGCCTGACCATCACACCGCGGTGATCCTGGCCGATGAGAACTTGCTGATCCCTGCGCTGGCGGCTATTCCGTCTGAGATCAGCGACATCAATGTGACAATGGGCTATCCACTCCGAATGACACCTGCCTATGGACTGGTAAGAAACCTGCTACTGATACAAAAGAGGTTGAGAAGTGCCGGCAGCGATCCATCATTCAATCACAGGGAGGTAATACCCGTTTTGAGGCACAGCTATTTCAGGAGGTATGAACCAGAATCAACAGCCTTGCTTATCCGGAATATAGTAAGCCAGAACCTAGTTTGGATAAGAAGCTCCTTTTTCAATGGGCACAAGCTATGGGAGAAGATCTTCTCAGCCGTAGCCGAACCGCTGGGACTACTAGACTACCTGGAGGATATTCTTGGAGAACTGTTTGCCATGTGGGATGAAGGGTCCGACGAAGAGAGCATCGCCCCTGAAGCATCGCTGGGTAAGGAATATATATATCATACGATCCTTATTATAAGACGAATAAGATCTGTATCAGAGTATAAGGATATAGATTTTAATCACGATACTGTTATAAGGTTACTCGACAAGATCCTGCGAAATCTTGCGATCCCTTTTACCGGTGAGCCGCTTAAGGGTGTGCAGGTAATGGGCCTGCTGGAGACCAGGGCACTCGACTTTGATAATATTGTAATGCTATCGGTAAATGAGGGTACCCTGCCCAAAGCATCATCACCCGCCACATTGATACCTTATAATCTGAGGGAGGCCTTTGGCCTGCCCACACTTAATCATCAGGACTCCATATTCTCATACTATTTTTACCGTCTTCTGCACCGCACTAAAAGGATCGATCTTTTATATAATGACCTTGCCGACGGCATCAGTTCCGGTGAAATGAGCCGGTTTATTCTTCAGATGAAGTATGATCCCCGCATGGAAGTTACATTCTCTGACAAATCTGTACCGGTAAGTCTTCTACCCGGTATGCAGGAGTCAATAAAAAGGACGCCGGAACACGATAAGATATTGCACTCGATCTTCCTGGCCGAAGGGGGCAAGGCTATTTCACCAAGCGCACTCAACATATGGCTGGGCTGCAGGATGAAGTTCTATAACAGGTATATAAGCGGACTTAAGATACCCGACAAAATAACACCTGAGGTCGATGCGATGCTATTCGGTAATATGATCCATGACGCCCTGAATATTATATACAATCCGTTTGTCGGAAAGCTCGTACAGGAAAAAGATATCAGAAGGATTCTGGCCAGTAGCGAAATAATTGAAAGCGCTGTCTCCAGCGCCTTTAACTCAGAGTTCTTCAAAGGACGAAAGGGTGAGATAAGGGGAAGAAACACAATAATTTCAGGAATTCTACGGAAGTATATCCTCAAAATACTTGATAATGATATTGATTATGCTCCTTTTACGATCATAGATCTTGAGGCAACCTTCAATATGCAATACGTTCTAAAGTCCTCAGTTGCCGGGACCATTAATATCGAAGGAACAATAGACAGGATAGATGAAAAGGAGGGGATAGTACGGGTACTGGATTATAAATCGGGTAGCGTAAGTACCAATAGCATTATTATCGACGACCTGTTCGATCAGGAGAGTGGGAAACTGAACAACTCAGTTACTCAGGTGCTGACTTATTGCGAACTGTTCGCTAATAAATTCCCTGAAAAGAAAATAATGCCTGCTATTCTTACTCTGAAAGAGTTGTTTAAAGGGAAAACCGATAATTCTATCAGGATAAAACTACCAGGTCAGGAAGGAAATAAGCCGGGCAGTACTATCCTGGATGACTATGAACTTGTAAGGGAACATTTTTTTCCGCGTATAGAAAATACCATTGAGTCAATTTTTGATCCTGAAAAGAACTTCGATATGACTACCGATACAAGAATGTGCAGAAACTGTGATTACATTCTTCTTTGCGGACGACAATAATTATTATTGGGCTTTTTGTAACTTAACGCATTAAAGAATAACTATGATAAGAGATTACTCATCGTGGAGTGTCGAGATCAAGAGGGTCAAATTCAATGCCCCTGATGGCAGAAGACTGCCAAAGACCGCTATCATGAGCTATTTTGACGACACGGGGAATTTTATTCGGACTGAACTATTGGGCCATATCCCAACAGATCAGATCTATCAGATGATAGATGCAGGAGAAAGACTGGTTCTTGACAACTGCTTTGTCTCCGACTTTTCACTGGAAGTTTACAGAAATTCCCGGGAAATGGAACGTAAAACTCCTGTCATAATTAAAGAGATATCGGCGAAGAATTCATTTTTCAGTTCCCGGCGAAATACCGACTTTAGCTATGCTCAGTTTTCAGATGGAAATATAACATTTGAGGAGACTCATTTTTCCGGGGGACGAGTACTTTTCAACGGATGCAGGTTTGGAAAAGGTGAAAAGAACTTTAGCGGTACATTCTTCAGAAACGGACATATCGAGTTCAATGGTTCTACATTTGAAGATGGTGATTTTCATTTTAAAAATGCAATTATTAATAACGGTCTGAAGGATTTTCAGGATATAAGCTTCGGGAATGGGGAAGTCTCATTTGCCAACACTGAATTCAACTCAGGCGACATTCTTTTTATTAACTCGAGATTCAAAGGAGGAAAGTTCAACTTCAAGGTAGCAAGGATACTGGAAGGGAAGGTTGATTTTCACTATGCCGCTTTTGGCGATGGTGAAATATCGTTTGAGCGTGCAGAGTTCGGAAACAGCCGGATAGATTTCCGTGCTGTCGATTTTGGATCGGGGAAACTTAGCTTTAACAGGGCTCTGTTTGGTAATGGCGAAATAACATTCGAAGGGGCTTCGGCAAAAGGAGGGAAGATACAGTTCAAGAAGGTAGAGATGGGTGAGGGTCGTAAGAACTTCAGTATCATGGAAATGGCTGATTCCGATGTCTCATTCGAAAAAAGCAATTTCGGAACCGGTCCGATAGTATTCACAGGCTCGAAATTCAAAGATCTCAGTCTTTCCTCCTGTCACCTGAACAGTTATGTGGACCTGAGAGTAAGAACATGCAACAGCCTTGATCTTTCCGATACCTTTGTAAGAGATATCATTGACATGGAACCATTCGCCATGGAGGTGGATATTGGTTCGATGAACCTGTCGGGACTCCGGCTTGTAGGAAAGATATATATCGACTGGAAAGCAAATAGATGCCAGGAATCGATCGCCGGACAGGCTGAGACCGATCTGAGATCAAAAGCCGAGCAATTCCGTGTTCTGAAACAGAACTTCTTTGCCACGGGTAAATATGACGACGAAGATCAGGCCTATGTTATGTTCAAAAGGTACGAATCAAAGGCATGGCTGGAAAGTAAACTTCAGTCCAAAGGTATTGGTCGTTATGCTGCCGTTATACCTCACTCATTCCGCTGGCTGGTTTTTGATGCTGCCGGAAGATATGCTACTGACCCTATAAGGGTGCTTCTGACAATGGTAGTTGTATATTTCTTTTTCAGTTTTGTCTTCCTCGGACTGATCACATTTACAAGTGCAGATATAATAGCTTCGGTAAACGACTCACTCTCGCCGGTAGCCAAATCCTTTTATCATTCCGCAATAACATTTCTTACAATAGGATATGGTGACCATTACCCTTACAGGGCAGCACGATGGGTTTCCGGAATAGAAGGATTTGCAGGACTATTCCTTATGAGCTATTTCACAGTAGCCTTTGTAAGGAAGATATTAAGGTAGGAGGAGGCTATTGCACTCCTTTTTTCCTCTTAAGAGAAGCCATTCTTATGGCTGTATAAGCTGCCTCGTCACCCTTATTACCATGTTTGCCACCTGCACGATCCAGTGCCTGCTGCTGTGTATCTGTGGTGAGAACACCAAAAATAACAGAAGTATTGTAACTGGCATTCAATGAAGAGATACCATGTGCCACACCCTGACATACATAGGTAAAATGAGGTGTCTCGCCCTGTACAACACATCCAAGGCAAACAACAGCATCAGGATTCAGGTTTTCCAGAGCAATGCGGGCAGCTGAAATAAGTTCAAAACTGCCCGGGACATGAATAGTACGGATATCTGATTCCTTAACACCATGCTTAAGAAGGGTTGCGATGGTACCTTCATACAGGGAGTGTGTAACTTCTCTGTTCCAGTCACTTACTATAACCGTAAATCTCAAACCTGATGCATCAGGTACAAGTGCGGGATCGTATGCAGATAAATCTGTTGTTGCCATAATGGTTCAATAAAAAAACATCCGCCAATTTAAGAAAAATCAGCGGATGTCATCTAAAATAGCTTGGATCATTAATTGGTCAGCTCTAAACGGCTGATATATTTTTCAATTGAACTTCCTTCTGAAGAATCAGGAAACTCATCGCGTATCCTTTTGTATAAAACCAATGCGTTTGCAGAGTCGCCTTCCATCTCATGTAAAGTCGCTGCCTTCATCAGATAAACAGGAAGCAGGAAAGTGTTATCTGTTGAGTTAATAGCTTCGTTATATTTCTTTAAACCCTTTTCAGTATCACCAAGCTCGACCCAAGCATCACCAATAGATCCGATAGCCTGTGTGGTGAAAACACTTCCCTTACCATTAAACTTGCTCAGATAATCAATGGCATCTTCAAACTGACCCAGGTGCAGATAGCATAGTCCGGCGTAGTAGTTAGCAAGATTTGCACTTGCAGTCATTTTGTAGCTGTCAGCTATTTCAAGGAAACCCATGTAATTACCGTCACCGTTAAGTGCCAGATTAAGGGAATCCTTCTCAAAATATATCTCTGCCTGATACATTTGTGAGAGAGCCTCTTCATTTCTGTTATTGAGGTAAATCTTTGACAGCCAGACCAGTCCGGCCAGAACTACGATACCAGCCAGAACATACAGAACTTGCTTGTAATTATCCTCCAGAAATTGTTCGGTTCTGGTGAGTGTCTCCTCTACATTCTCAAATGCTTTTGGGCTTTCTTTCTTCTTTGCCATTGTTGTTTGAATTGTGTTCTTTTTAAAACAACGCAAAAGTAATTTTTTTCATGGTATAATAAAACAGGAATGTCAAAAAGGTTTTACAGTAACAATTTATTTTTCACTTGAGGAGGAGGATGCTATGGTTTAAAACTCTAAAACTGCTTAAATCTGTAAATGATCGCCATTTTTATTAATTTTGCTTACTTCCAGAATCAATCGTATTTATGTTTCTCCGATCATTATCGCTAACGAATTTTAAGAACTATACAGAGTCATCACTCGGTTTCAGCGGAAACATAAATTGTTTCGTTGGTAAGAATGGTGTGGGTAAAACAAATATCCTGGATGCGATTCATTATTTGTCGCTTACAAAGAGCTTTTTTCATAACACCGACGTTCTTAATATTAAGCATGGGGAGGATTTCTTCATGATAACCGGTGAGTTCATGGATACTAACGACGACGAAGGTCAATCAGTATTTTGTGCCTGTCAGAAATCGAAGCAAAAAGTATTTAAAAGAAACGGCAAGGAGTACCAGCGAATATCGGAGCATATTGGAAGATTCCCTGTAGTAATGATCTCTCCCGAAGACAGTGTTCTCATTACCGGCAGCAGTGAGGAGAGAAGAAAATTTCTGAATGCTATAATCAGTCAGTACGACCGTAACTATCTGGAGGCTCTTTTAAGGTACAACAGAACACTGATGCAGCGTAACAGGTTCCTCAAGGAGCTGAATGGCAGGATGCCCGATCCTGACCTTATAGACGTTCTTAATGAACAGCTCGTAGCGACAGGGAATATCATTTATAATTCGCGGCTTCACCTGATAAATGAGCTTATTCCCGTATTTCAGGAGTACTACTCACACATCTCAATGAACAGAGAGAGTGTAAAACTCAAATACATTTCTCAGCTCAATGAAAATGACTTCAGTATAATTCTGAAGGAGGGACTGAGAAAAGACCTTGCCCTCCAGTATACGTCTGTTGGGATACATCGTGATGATCTGCTTTTTGAACTGGAGGAGGTACCTGTGAAAATCACAGGTTCTCAAGGCCAGCAAAAATCATATCTGGTAGCACTCAAGCTTGCCAAATTCGGTTACATTCAGGAGAAATCGGGAATAACACCTATTCTTCTTCTCGACGATATATTCGATAAATTTGACTCCGACAGGGTGGAGCAGATCGTTAAACTTGTTGGTAATCATAAGTTTGGACAGATTTTTATAACCGACACGCAACAGGAGCATCTTCAATCTATACTTGCAAGGACAAATGCTGAATACAAACTGTTCAGTATTGACAACGATGGTGCCGTTGTTACGATTAATGAAAACGGTGAAGAAGATGAGAAGAAGTAAGACCCAACCAATATCAGATGTGATCTCACAATATATTAAAGAGCTTAACCTGGGAGCTAAACTGAATGAAGCAGATATAATAAACAGCTGGGATAAGATTGTTGGTAAAGCAATAGCAGACAAGACAAAATCTATCACCTTTAAGAATGGTGTAATGACGGTACGACTCACCTCTTCAGTTGTGAGATCAGAATTATCGATGTCGAAAATGCTGATAATAAAGCGTATAAATGAAGAGGCCGGGAATGAAGTTGTGAAGGAGATTGAATTCAGGTAGTTTTATCTTACCACTAATCCCATAGCTCCTGCTTCCATTTCAAACTCGATGCCTTTTGTCGGAATTGAAGAAGAAGATCTCATCACCTGTCTTAACAGTAACCTTCCCTTTGGATACAGTCAATTCAATCCTGCTTGATTTGCCACCTGCAGCCAGCACAGATACCATTACCACAGCTTTCTCAAGTCCATCACCTCTTTGGAAGTTTGCCACTTCATCGGGTTGAGCCAGTCTCTTCTCCCCATATATTGAGGCATCTGTCAAGCTCAGTAGTTTCCTGTAAAGAATAGCCGGGGCGAGGTCACCAAATAGTTCAAAGGAGACAGGACTTCTCTCAATGGCCGCTTTAAGAAAAGGGTAGGGGTCGACAAGATCGATCCGCCTGTTCACATAAAGTGTCAACAGAGACATCTCCGATTTTGCTGAACTCGAAATGATCTCTCCCTCTATCTCCTCCCTGTCCATTGATAAATCAATAGAGGGGTAGGTATAGCTATGGAATTTTTTATTTGTTGCAGGCAGCATTGGGTTCGTAACACAAAAAAGGTCAAGATCGCTGATCATCTCACCAATGAGGTTAGCATCCACTCCTTCTTTCCCGGAAAAGAAACTCCTGAAGATTTCGGATGCCGAATGGGGGGTAGAAGTTTGGAGGAATTCTTCAAGATCGTTAAGTAGCAGCCTTCCGTTAATACTATCAACAAAGAACTCCTCGCTATCGATCTCCCGCATCAGAGAGCTTCTCGATTCACTGGTGACATTGAATTTGGAAAAATGCTCATACTCGATCATCTTTTCAAATGGTATGAATCTCGATCTGCCTCCGAACTCATACTTAAACTGAAACAATACCCTGTATTGTGGTTTGAACCTCAGGAAATTTATAAATATTACAGGATCAATTTTAGTGGTAATGAAATCACGGATCTTTTCACAGAACAGATCATAAGCATCCGTTGAAATATATGCATCCTCAAAAAGGGTATGGATATGGCCCGATATATGTGAAACTATCGTAACTCTTTCATTCTCCAGTGCTCGTCTTGCCTTCGCTGAGAGAGAGGTGCCGTTAAACCACATGTTCTTGGTTACAATTCTCCTGTTATTGGTTAACAAACCCTCCTTTTCGACAATAAAATTCTGGGAATGAAGAGGAGTGGCCACCAGGAAAATATTCTCGAGCGGGATCCTGCCCACCACAAACATCGCTGCAGCATACAAAGCCGACAAAGAAACACATTCACCCGCACCGCCAGGGTAACCATCCTTATACCTGAAAGCATCCATTGCCTCTATGGTCTCCGTTTTCCAGTAAGGAATTACCTCGTCATTGTACTTATCAAGACCAAAATGTCGCCTGATGTCAATACTGAAATAATACTTATCGCCCTCATACCCGAAAAGCGCATTGCTGCTCTTTAAAACTTCTGGATCGAAAAAATCACTGAACCGGCTCGTCTCCCTTCCTTTTTCTGTAAGTCCCCATGTATTAAGATCAAGATTAAAGGAGTAGTTCTGAATTATATACTGCTTTATCCTGTTTACCTTATAATTGAATCCTTTTTTTTCAATACCTGTGAACCAGGGGTCTGATCTCCATTTCCAGAGAATGGGGGAAATAATATTGGAAAGAACAAGCGGGTAGAAGAGCTCCGGGAAAATAAATATCTCCATATCAGAGAGAGTGAACGAGGAGGAAAACTTCTCACTCTCCTTATTATTGTTTCTGTCGATCAGGTGCCTGCCCATTAATTAATTACCTTTTTTTGGTGGACCAAAATTAGGTAATTAAAACCCGGGGCTGCTAAGAATATGATATTAATGATAACTGCAGTACCGTTCAAATTGCGAAAAGAAAAATCCTGCTTCTCTGTTGGCGTTGGCAATACTGTCTGAACCATGAACGGCATTCATCTGCACAGATATTGCAAAATCCTTGCGAATGGTACCATCCACTGCCTTAGTAGGATCGGTATTACCGATAAGTTTCCGGAATTCCTGAACGGCATCTTCATGACGCAGGATCATTACAATTACGGGTGCAGATGTCATAAATTCAATCAGACCATCGAAAAATGGTTTGCCATCGTGCTCCTGATAGAACAATCGGGCTTGTGCTTCCTGAAGTTTAACCATCTTTATTGCCTCTATCTCAAAGCCTGCTTCATTAATTCTTGCAAGAATTGCACCTGTTTTACCGGTACGAACCGCATTGGGTTTAATAATTGAAAATGTTATCGTACTGTCTGGTTCCATCTATCTGTGTGTTATTCTAAGGCTGCGATACTAATATTTTATATCTTTGACATCCTAAACAATTTGGATGTCTGTTAAAGGTAAATATAGCAAAGAATTGAAAAAAATAATCTCAGATGCTGAGAATATAATAATAGTATCCCATATGAATCCGGATGGTGATGCAATAGGCTCAATGCTTGCGTTATTTCACTATTTAAGGGACAAGGGCAAAAATGCTGAGATGATTTCACCAAATGGACTCCAGCACTTCCTACTGTGGATGGACGGCACCGCGTCATTAAACGTTTACAGTGACGACCCCGGAAAGTGCCAAAAGCTGATAGCAGAGGCCGATCTGATAATTATGGTCGACTTTAATGATTGGGAACGACTTGGCAAGATGAAAGAGGATGTGATGAGATCAGGAGCATTCCGTTTGCTTATTGATCACCACCCGTTTCCCTCAATTGAAGCTGATCTTCTTATAAGCGATACCGAAAGGTGCTCTACATCAGAACTGCTCCACATTCTTCTAAGAGAGATCGACTACCATAAATCCTTCTCCAAAGCCTACTTTGAAGCAGTATATACAGGCATTATTACCGATACCGGAAATTTCGAACATGGCAGCTTCAACTCCAATACCATGACCCTGGTTGGCGAGATCCTCGATTCGGGCATCGACAGGGAGATGATTTTCGATAAGATCTATAATAATTTCAGCGAGTCAAGGATGCGTCTGCAAGGGTATGCAGTAGATAAGAAAATGGAACTCCTCCCGGAATTTGGAGCTGCTTTCATATGGCTTACACGCGAAGAACTTAGAAAATATCATGATAAACCAGGTGACACTGAGGGATTTGTGAATATTCCATTGTCTATCAAGGGGGTGGCTATGACTGCTCTCTTCATAGAGAAGGATGATTATATTAAAGCATCATTCCGGTCAAAAGGGAATGTTGATGTGAGAGATTTCTCTTCCCGCTTTTTCAATGGCGGAGGCCATCGGAATGCAGCAGGCGGAGAGCTTTATAAGAATATGGATGAGACAATAGAGTACTTCAGAAATGCAGTCAGGACATATTTTTGGGAGAACAAAACTACAACTTAGCTTCTTTTCTCTTCTTTTGTTGGTTTCATTAGCTTTTACTTCTTGCAGGAATGATAGAAATATTGCGCCTGTTAAGCGATCAGTAACAGCAGAGAAGATGGAGGAGGTTAACCGAATACTGAATCAGAAAGACGCTGAGCGCATCTTGGCGTATGGAGAAAGAAAGGGATTGGATCTGGTTAAAAATGATGCCGGTTTATGGTACGATATTAAAAGACAAGGTGCAGGCAAGAGTATAACCGATGGTGATATAATTATAATGGAATACGAATGTCTTTCACTTGACGGGACACCTTTCTATTCATCTGAAAGTGCGGGTCCAAGAATTATTACTGTAGGCCAGTCTGAGATCGAGAACGGATTGGATATGGGGATAAGAATGCTGGCAGATGGGGGAGAAGCCACATTCATTTTGCCTCCGTTCCTTGCATACGGTTTGGCAGGCGACGACAATAAAATACCCCCAAGGTCCGTAATTGTATATAATATAAAGGTTAAAATAAAGGAATAGCAGTGTTAGTCTAAACAATAATTTTGAAGAGAAGATTATGAAGAGTATAAAAGTAATGGTAGTATTTATCCTGGCGCTAATGGTTACAGGATGTAGCCTCGAAAACAAGCAGGAAGAACAAGAGAAAGATCTTATTGCCGATTTTGTAAAGAAAAAGGGAATTACTGTTGACCCTTTAGAAAGCGGTCTCTATTATGTGGAGACGACCGCTGGAACAGGAGACTTTCCGATAAATGGGGATACGGTCTTTATAATTTACACCGGAAAATATCTCACCGATGTCCTTTTTGATACGAATGTTGGAAAAGCACCTTTTGGTTTTGTTCTGGGTGAAGGGAAAGTAATCAATGGAATGGAAGAGGGCATTATGCTCATGAAAAAAGGCGGAAAAGCCGGATTTCTTATTCCTTCCAAGCTGGCTTATGGTCCTCAGGGATTAATACAGTATGACCCATATTACGGCTACAATCAGATCATACCGGGCTACACTCCATTATGGTTCGATGTAGAACTAACCAACATAAAACCAGGTTTGCACGATTAAAGTGTAACAAGAGATCAGAAAACCCCGGCCAACAAAAGTGGACCGGGGTTTTCATTTTAACGGCAATCTCTTTTAGATATCCTTATTGTATTTACTCACTTCAGCTTTCCATTTTGAAAAGTCGTCGTTCATAAATTTATTTATCAGTGTTGTTGCCTCACCAAGTGCCTCGAAGGCATCCGATCAGGGTCTTCTCTTCAGATTCATTTAGTTTTTGTGTAACGTTCATTATTCTGAAGTACTGGTTCACCTTCATCAGCAGTCCGTCTGGCCTTTGATTAAGCTTTTTGTCCAGATCGCTCTGCAACTCCTTGTAAGTAGTGTGAAACTTACCGAAACTATCTGCGAATGATGCATCAGATGTCATAATTTCACTGGCCTTCGCAATTGCACTTACTGCTTCATCATACTTAACATAGAGTTTGTTGAACTCATTGATATTCGAAACCAGATTATCAATCTTTCGGGTGGTGGCCTTAATAGCATCAAAATCGGGTGATGGATTTCTTGGGTCACCTGAAACATCTATCGAGGTCTCGGCCTTATTATCTCCATATGCATACTTTATCCTGTAGTTGCCTGGAATAACGGTTCCTCCCATTCTGAAGCCACCGCGACCACCGCCAAACCCTTGTTGTGTATTAATTCTGCCGGCCATGGCAGGAGTATTTTTATCAAATCTCCACTCTATTCTGTTAACCCCCTTAGTAACATCCGCTTCAAATGATCTGACAAGCGAACCGTTATCATCGGTGATCTCAATACTGAGCTTTGTGTCAGGAACAACTGATGCCAGATATACCGATAACATAGCAGCAACAGGCCTGTTGTCTCCTTCATAGATAGCATCCGCAGCATAATAATATCCGGGATTATTCTTTGTTGAGGCAATAACAGCTGCCGGAGGGGTAAAAGCTGCCAGCGGTTTTGAAAGTAGTGAACTGCCTTCTGCAGCAATGGCTCTCATTGGCCTGATATCATCAATTACCCATATCGACCTGCCAAAGGTGCCAATTATGAGATCATGCTCTCGTGGATGAATGGCCAGATCATAAGTTGAAACGGTAGGGTAGCCCGAGGTCCACTTATTCCAGGTCGATCCCTTGTCGAAACTGACATAGAGATTATATTCTGTCCCGAGGAACATAAGCTTCTGTTCCACAGGGTCTTGTACAAATGAAAGTACATAACCCCAAACTTTACTGTCATCCACAATCCGCACCCATGTCTTACCCATGTTCTGTGTATGGTACAGGTATGCTGAATTGTCGCCCGACCTGTAATTATTGACAACAACAAATGCTTCGCCCTCATTGTAGGCCGATGCCGTGATCTGTGGTATCCATGGATTCTTAGGCAGGCCTTTAATATTGGCTGCCACATTGCTCCATGTCGATCCTCCGTCGGTTGTAACCTGTATGTTTCCGTCATCAGTGCCTGCCCATATCACATTTCTGTTTATAGGGGAGGGAGAGATGGTCAGTATCGTACAATGGCTCTCAGCACCGGTAGCATCGATGGTAAGTCCACCGGAGGTGCTTGATTTCTGTTTTTCCGGATCGTTGGTTGTAAGATCCTTCGAGATCTTTTCCCACGAATCACCGCGATTTTTGCTTTTATGAACAAACTGGCTTCCAAAATAGATCGTATTGGCATCAAATGGATCCTGCGCAATTGCTGAATTCCAGTTGAACCTCAATCTGTCGCCCTGTTCGGGATTAGGTCTGATGCTCTTTCCATCGCCTGTAAGAAGGTCCATTCTCCTTACCATGCCACCCTGGGATTGAGCATAGCAGTAACGTGCATCACCGGGTATTGGAAGGGCATCAAATCCATCTCCTCCTATAATGAAGTCCCACGCCTCATTTCTTATACCTCCATTAACCCATTGGTACGCCGGACCTCTCCAGGAACCGTTATCCTGCAATCCTCCGTAAACATTGTATGGCAACTCCATATCGTAACTTATATGATAAAACTGTCCCAGTGGCAGGGTGGTAATATGCCTCCAGTTTTGTCCCATATCATATGAAATACTCATTCCACCGTCGTTACCATTTATAATATGACGTGGATTCTCCGGGTTAATCCAGAATGCATGATGGTCAGGGTGTACCTTACCTGCCACAACTGTGGGAAAGGTAAGTGCTCCGTCTTCACTTAAATTGATCCCGGAGTATAAGGTGTAAACCCTGTTTTCGTTTTTAGGATCAACATAGATCTCTGCATAATAAAAGGGTCTGTTACCAATATCTTTTTCGCCGCGTTTTTCCCACTTGAATCCGCCATCGGTTGAACGGTATATCGCATTTGCTTTTGATTCGACATAAGCGTACACATATTCAGGTCTGCTTGCTGCAATTGCCAGACCTACACGTCCTGTCTCCTCAGGAAGGCCATCACTAAGCTTCTTAAAGTTGGTTCCTCCGTCAAGAGTAACATAAATGCCTGAACCTTCTCCTCCGGAGTTAAAGAACCAGCCCCATCTTTGATGATTCCACATGCCGACGAATATCTTATCTGGGTTTGTAGGATCCATTACCATATCAGAGACACCACAAGTCTCGCCGGTAAAGAGGATCTGTTTCCATGTAAGACCTCCATCGGTGGTTTTATATACACCTCTCTCTTTATGAGGTGCCCACGGATTACCGATCACCCCGACATAAACTATATCGGAATTATTGGGGTTAACAAGAATACGATGAATGTTTCTGGTATTCTGCAAACCCATCAGATTCCAGCTCTTACCACCATCAAGGCTTTTATAGAGGCCGTATCCACCTGTTAGGCTGTTTCTTGGGTTTCCCTCGCCAGTACCTGCCCAGATAATATCTGGTCTGCGGGGATCGACTGCCAGCGCTCCGATAGAAGCAACCGCTTCATTATCGAAGATGGGAGTAAAGGTGGTACCTGCATTAACAGTCTTCCACAAACCGCCCGATGCAGTACCTACATAGATTATATCCATATTGCGGGGATCAACTCCAAACGCTGTTACACGCCCACTCATCCCGGCAGGCCCGATATTTCTGGGTTTTATCCCCTTGAAAATATCCATATCTACCTTCTGTGATAATGCCGTAACACCAAAGAGAAGGATGACTAATAGAGTAGTAACTTTCCTCATCATTATAATTTAATTTGATTTATGCCATTAAATTAGACAATTTATACAATCCTCAGCAATTGAAGCATGTGTTTTAAAGTAGGAAGCTGTCAGCGACTTCCAAGAAGAAATATGGCTGGTTGCTTTGAAAGCTTCGGGGGATTCTTTTTCCACTCTCCTACACTCATTGTCCTTATGAATTCACTCCTTAAAGTAATATCTGCAGCTATGCAAAGCATTGTGTCAGGATTACAGACATTTAAGATATCCTCAACCATTTTTGCAGTTCTGTAAGGAGTCTCCATAAATATTTGGGTCTGACCCTGTAATGAACTCTTCTCCAGCTTCTTTAATGCTTCACCTTTCTCCCTGAAATTGGCCGGAAGATATCCGTGGAATGAAAAATTCTGCCCATTGAGGCCTGAGGCCACAAGTGCTAAAATGATGGAGGAAGGCCCCGACAAAGGTATTACCCTTATTCCAAGTGAATGAGCCAGTGATGTCACCAGCTGACCCGGATCGGCTATTCCCGGAAGACCTGCCTCGCTCATAAGTCCGATGTCGTTACCCTCTATGGCTACATTGACCATCTCCCCTGCTAAAGAGGGATGTGTATGCTCATTAAGGATCATGAACTCAGAATCGTCGATGGGGAAGGAGCGATCTATACTTCTTAAGTAGCGTCTTGCACTCCTTATATCTTCTACAATAAAATGCCTGAGGCTTCTGGTTATCTCTATAACACCCTGAGGAATTGAGTGCTGAGGATCTTCTGCACCCAGTGTTACAGGGATAAGATATATTAGGCCTTTTTTCATCTTAGCTAAAAGATAAAGATAACCATTCCTGTAAAGCTCTTGCATCATTAGGATATAGATCTTCATATTTTTAGTAGGTTTGTCTAAAATATGATCATTTGAAAATTACCTTTCTTGGCACAGGGACATCTCAGGGAGTACCGGTCATTGCTTGCAACTGCAATACCTGCACTTCAAATGATATTAAAGATAAGAGGTTAAGATCGGCTCTGCTTATCGAAGAGGAAGAGACTACCCTCGTAATAGATGCGGGTCCTGACTTCCGCCAGCAAATGCTCAGGGAGAATGTAGGGAAACTCGATGCGATCCTTATAACACACGAGCATAAGGACCATATTGCCGGTATGGACGATGTGAGGGCGTTTAACTACAGAAGCCAAAAACCTATGGAAATTTATGCTGAAGAACGTGTTCAGCGTGCCATTAAACGAGAATATGCCTATGTATTTGCTGAATATGCCTATCCGGGAATACCAAAGATGAAACTGAATGTACCCGATGAAGATGGATTTATGGTCGGGTCGCTCAAAATAGTACCTCTAAGGGTCTATCATTACCGGCTTCCGATTTATGGGTTCCGGATTGGTGATGTTGCCTACATTACCGACGCCAATTATGTGCCGGCAGAAACTGTCGAGAAACTATTGGGAACTAAATACCTGATAATAAATGCTCTTAGAAAAGAGAAACACCTCTCTCATTTTAATCTTGATGAAGCAGTTGCCCTGGCAAATCAGATATCTCCAAGAAGGACCTTCCTAACTCATATAGGTCATCAAATGGGCAGAGATGCAGAGGTATCAAAACAAATTAGTGCCAATGTAACACTGGCATGGGATGGTTTATCATTTAAGTCCGGAGAGTGATCAGTATTTTTTCTTCCGCTTAACACTCTTCTCAAGTCTTTTCTGATAATCCTTTGAGAAGTAATAGCGATTTCTTCCAAGCTGCGTTGTACTAAGGTGTGAAGCAGCTTTTTTCTTCTTCTGATAATAGGGATTCTTATTTGCAGAGGCACAAGAAACGCTTAAAATTAGAAGTGTTAAGATTAAGATATATTGGGCTATTTTGATTACTCTTTGCATTTCATAATTTTAGCAAACCAATCTAAAATTACTATTTATACGTAAATACTAAAACTTTTGTGTCAATTATTTTAAATTTTCTCATTTTCTTTCCTCATACATTTAATACCATAACTCAATGCAAAATATTATCTTGTGGTATTAAACAGTAGATCCTTTGACCTTTATGACCAGATATCTCATATTATTGCCTCTCAGGACTTTATTGTTATTGTCAGTTATCTTCTTGCTCCCTTTCACCGAAGGATCCTCTCAGGAACTATCAAATCTTGGGATGCTAAAAGCCGATGGTCTGAGGGTTGGCACATTTATCTCAAAATCGGGAATATCAATTGACCCAGATCATAAACTTCCTGCATTCAGTTTTGATCTGAACGGGAAAAAATACTCATCGGCGGATACAGAAGCGGGACTTGTTGACAACAGGTTCCTTCTTAATTTTCCGGGTAGCCTGTTTGTAACCTATGCCTCCTTTGGTGGTGATCATCCCGGTTGGGCTGGTGAGATAACCTTCGAAAACAATGGTCTCGATACACTGGTTATATCCAATGTGGTCCCGTTTGGGGAACAATCGGTTTTTATCAGGTCAATGGGCAATGATCGTCTGGCGAGGGCATGGCTATTCAGAGATGAAGGCGAGCCGGTGCGGGTGATTTTACCTGACAATGCCTGGGAGTTGGGCTATTCCGGTGTGAAAATTAACGACACCCTGTCGTTATGCGCAATAGCCAGAAGAAGACCCTTAAGCGGTGGAATAAAAAGAAGATTTGAAACTCTTCTTCCTCCCGGAGCAAAGGCTGTTTATATCTTATATGGTGACTTTTACAGGGGTGAATGGCAGAATGGCCTGCGTAAGATGTTCAGAGACAGGATGATATACGACATTCCTTCCGGCTTTGATTCCTCTCTTTACAACAGGGATGATCTGGCCTGGATAAGATCCTCTTATTTATCTGTTCTACTCTTCGCATGGGATAAAGAGTTCTACAACAGAGATGAGAACAGGTATACTTTTCCTGAACTGGTAAGCAGAATAAATGAGCGATTCGGGTATGCCGACTTTTATGGTATCTGGCCAACATGGCCACGTCTTGGCCTTGACAAGCGAAACCAATGGGATATGTATACCGACTTGCCGGGGGGCACGATGCAGTTAAGAAATTTCTCCCGTCTTTCCAGACAATACGGAAGCAGGTTCTTTATAGCATATAACCCATGGGACAAGAGCACCAGACAGGAAGACCATCTGTATGGCTTATCGAAAATAATCAGGGATGTTGAAGCCGATGGGGTGGTACTGGATACACGGGGCAATTCAGGACCCGAACTTCAGTATGCTGCCGATACAGTAAGAAAAGGTGTAATTATGTACTCGGAAGGGATGGCTGTACCCAATGATATGGAAGGCATTATCGCTGGTAGAGTGCATAATGCGATCTTCCTTAGTCCGGAGTTAAACCTTAATAAACTTATTAAACCGGAATTCTCAATATTCAGGGTTGCTGATATTGGTGAAGATGTTGTTCACCGGGAAATAGCAATCGCATTATTCAACGGATATGGGACTGAGCTTAATATGTTCAGGCCGGGTAGGAGAGAAGTCTCATTTGAGGAAGATCTTGATTTTTTATCAGCAACTACATTTATCCTCAGACAAAACAGCGATGCCTTCCTTGACAGGGAGTGGACGCCATTGATTGCCTCAGGGTATGGTGGGCTTCTGTTAAACAGATGGGTGGCCGGATCAAAAACAATTTACACAGTGCTCAGTACCGATTGGAAAGGTGTTGATGTCAGACTACCAATACCGGTGCCAGAAAATTACCATGCAGTATCTCTATGGCATCATAATGCTCTCCCAAAATCGAAGGATGGAATTCCGGTAGTAATATCAGGCTGGCCCCGTTCATTCAGTGGAACCAGGAGAGAGGGTTCGGTGGATGTTATAGCAATCTTCCCTGAAACCATAAAGGCGATCAGACGGGGAGACTCATTGCATATTTCAATGAAACAACCCGGCATGTTGAGAATATGGGATGGAAAACCCTCATATAGTTCGAAGTATACAGATTTATCCATCAGTACAGACACCACCGTCAATATTGCAGACCGGCTAAAATTCTTTACCGGACCCGTGGTTTTGCAGCATATTGAAAACAACCTCCTAAGGGATGAACTAATTGTTCCACAAGCAGGTAATGAGCCATGGCTTGTCAGCAGAGTACAAAAAACAGCTATGGCAAGGAGCAAAGAAGCCGGAATGGTCACAGTTCCGGGAGCTCAGGTGAAGCTTAAACTATCGGGCAGCGATAATTTTATCCCTTATCCTTTTGCTAACAGTGAGAGGAACGTCAGGGTCGACTCTTTCATGATCGATATTTATCCTGTTACCAATTTGCAATACAATGAATTTTTGCAGTCTGCAGGCTATGTTCCCCGCGATACAGCTAACTGGCTGTCGCACTGGAGCAATGGTATCTATAAAAACGGACAGGAAAACTATCCGGTAGTTAACATAAGTCTGGAAGATGCTGAGGCTTATGCAAAATGGATAGGAAAGCGACTACCCACTGAAGCCGAATGGCAACTTGCTGCTCAGGGTACCGACGGAAGGAAGTGGCCCTGGGGTAATGAGTTTCATGGTACAAAATGCAATAACGCCTTTGATCGTCCCACACCGGTCAATGCTTTCCCAAAAGGGAACAGTCCTTATGGGGTGGCTGACCTCGTTGGAAATATTTGGCAAATGACAGCCGATAAATATTCAAACGGCAGCAACTACTACATTATAATCAGAGGCGGAAGTTATTTCAAGCCGGAATCGAGTTGGTGGTATATACCGGGAGGTCCTCAGCAACTTGATAAGACTCAAATGCTCTTAATGGTTAGTCCTGGTTTTGACCGCAGTGAGGTGGTAGGATTCAGATGTGTCAAGGATATGGTCAGATAGAAGAGTCAGCAGGCCCTGCACCCATGCCTGGTTTTGCCGTATAGAACTCAGCCTGCAACCCTGTTCTCGACAGGTAGTTACTTCCTACAGTCTCAATGAATTTTTCAGCCGCAGATGCCTTAATCAGGGTTATTGTACACCCGCCAAAACCTGCCCCTGTCATCCTGGAACCTAAAACACCTTCTATCTTTAGCGACTCTTCAACAAGGGTATCAAGTTCAATACCTGTCACCTCATAATCATCCCTCAGCGACTCATGGCTCTCTGTCATCAACCGGCCAAAACCGGTAAGATTATTTGCCTTAAGCAATTCTACAGCTTTCAGGACCCTGCTATTCTCAGTAATAATGTGTCTGGCCCGCCTGAAAACAACCGGTGCTGTAACTGTGGCAAGTTCACTAAGATCTTCCACCGACAAATGCGACAGATCGGGAGTCGGTTTTATGACCGAATATTGTCTCACCGCCTCCTCGCATTCACTCCTTCTTTCGTTATATTTCGAATCGGTAAGTCCTCTCTTCTTATTTGAATTTGCAATAATAATTATGTAAGGATCAGTAACTAATGGAACGCGCTCATATTCCAGCGTTCTGCAATTAAGAAAAATAGCCATCCCTCTGCTGCCAAAACCTACGGCAAACTGATCCATTATCCCGCAATTAACACCAACAAACCTGTTTTCGGCATGTTGGGATAGCCTCACCATATCCATTGTCGATCTTTTCAGACCCAATAGTGAATTAATGGCTACCATCGTTACCATCTCTATTGATGCAGAAGAGGAGAGACCTGCACCATTTGGGATATTACCCTCAAAAAGGAACTCAAGACCCGGGATCTCCAGACCTTCCTTCTGCAACTCGTTTATCACACCCAGAGGATAGTTGAACCAGCTTTCACCTTGCTTATCATAAAAGGGCTGAATCTCAATTTCACCCTTCTCCTCAAAATTCATGGAGGCAAACCTTAGTATTGGTTTTTCAATAAGCCTTATTGCTAGCAGGGTTCCGTATTCCAGGGCAAATGGCAAAACATATCCACCATTATAATCGGTATGTTCACCAATAAGATTGACCCTTCCGGGTGAGAAAAAAAAGACAGGCTCATTTGACCTGTCCTTATAAATCCTGAAAAATTCGTTTTTTAACAGATCAGTCTGCATATCAAACTTTTAATTTCTTTTCTATATCAGCAATCTGATTTTTAAAATGTCGGTCTGTATCGATAAGGTTGTTTACAGTTTTACATGCATGGAGTACTGTGGCATGATCCTTTCCTCCGATGCACGAGCCTATTGAAGCAAGAGATGATTTGGTTAGGTTCTTGGAAAAAAACATCGACACCTGTCGGGCCTGTACGATCTCACTCTTTCTGGTTTTACCCTGAATAAGATCAACAGGAATTTTATAGTAATCACAAACAACCTTTTGTATATAGTCAATAGTGATCTCTTTCTTAGTGTTGCTTACCAGCTTATCAACCATCTGATGTGCCAGTTCGAGTGTAACCTCTTTTCTGTTCAGAGTTGACTGTGCATATAAGGAGATAAGTACCGACTCAAGCTCCCTGATATTATTAGTGATATTTGCTGCCAGATATTCAAAAACTTCTTCCGACAATTCAATACCATCATTGTAAGCCTTCTTCTTGAGAATAGCAAGCCTTGTTTCATAGTCGGGTAACTGCAGATCGGCCAGCAGACCCCACTTAAACCTTGACAACAATCTCTGTTCCATACCCTGCAGCTCAACAGGAGGCCTGTCGCAGGTAAGTATCAATTGCTTGCCACTCTGATGCAGATGATTGAATATGTGAAAAAAAGTATCCTGTGTCTTCTCCTTACCGGCAAATTCCTGAACATCATCGAGGATCAGGACATCGATCATCTGATAAAAATGGAGAAAGTCATTCTTGTTATTGTTCCGTATCGATTCTACAAACTGGGTCTGGAATTTATTGGCATTAACATACAATACCGTCTTATCCGGGAATTGTTCCTTAACCTGTATACCTATTGCCTGAGCAAGGTGAGTCTTTCCAAGTCCGGAATCACCGTATATCATGAGTGGATTAAAGGCTGTCCCTCCCGGGTTATTACCTATGGCAATACCGGCCGAGCGTGCCAGCCTGTTACATTCGCCCTCAACAAAATTTGAAAAATTATAATCGAAATTCAGTTTTGGATCGAAATGGATCTTCTTTATTCCTGGTATAACAAAAGGATTCTTAATTGAAGGTTGGGTCGCTTCAAAGGGAACCTGAACGGGACGATTGTTTATATCAGTTTTATTCCTGGAGGGATATTTTACGGTATAGGGTTTGCCATTTGTAAAGCTGGAATTTTCCATCACCACATTGTACTCCAGCTTTGCATCTGTTCCTATCTCTCTCCTGAGAGTTTTTCTTAGAATATCTATATACTGCTCTTCAAGGTATTCATAAAAGAATGGGCTTGGAACCTGTATCGTTAAAATACTGTTCTCAAGTTTCAGGGGTACTATGGGTTCAAACCAGGTCCGGAAGCTGGCGCTTGGAATAATGTCTTTTATGATTTCAAGACAGTTATTCCAAACATCGTGAGGCGATCTGTTCATTCAGGAGTTAGGGTTTTTAAAATTAGGATAGGTCACGCTAAATCAGTAAGCAATATTTGTAAAAAAATATCTTATAAAAAAAATTATTTTCACTTGACTTTGTCAAAAAAAGTATATGGTTTTAACCATCAGTTACTTAGGAAGCGAAAAAAAATGATAATCTGTATGTAGTTGATTGTCAGATAAATACAATGATGTTAATGAAAAACAGATAGTTGTAGCTTTTACTTGGAGTATAAGTTACATTTAAAGGCGGAGGCAACCCTTTGGAAAGGGTCAGGCAATACTAATTATTGTAATAATGCTCTGAAAAGTGTCTCTCTTCTACTTCTGTTTCTTGCCAAACAGACTGAAGTGAACATACTTCTTAGGATTCTCCTTGAGGTCGATGAGAAGCTTATCGAGGCTTTCAACACTCCTGTTAAGATTTATATAGAGAGAATCATCCTTCATTAGTTTTCCGGCAGTTCCTTCTCCCTCCTGCAAACCTTCAGCCAGGGCAGATGCATTGTTAAGTGTCGTCCTCAGATTAAGAAGTGACTCCTGCAGACCTGAATTGGCTATTGTGTCGGTTATTGCCTCAAGGTTTTTAACAGTCGATGATATATCCTTGCTGCTCTCTCCAAGGGCAGCTGAAAACTGAGCCATCCCTTTGATAGCGTCATCGAGGTCGCTCTTTCTTGAATCGAGGAGTGTGTTTATAGATTGTGTGGAATTACTAAGGTTAGCCATTAGTTTCCTTGTATCTGATCTGAATTCCGGATCCATTATCTGGTTCAGAGAAGAGATAAGCGAATCGATCTCGGTCATCATATCACTTATCTTGCTTTTCAGAGGTCCTAATTCCCCTTCGAGCTTATCAATAATAGAAACTGCGAGCCGTCCCGGTATTGTGTCGCCATTCGCATAAAACTCCTGACCACTGCCAAAGATCATCTGTATCTTCATTCCGGCTATCAGGGTTGCTGTAGTAATTTCTGCAACAGAACCTTCCGGTATTGAAGCATGCTTGTCAATACTCAAACCCACCAGTAACCTTCCTGATCCATCATTAAGGAACTCAATACCCTGAACAATACCAACCTTGTATCCACTAATTTCTACCGGACTCGATTCAGCAAGTCCGTTCACTTCGTCATAAACAACCCAGTAGGTTTTGGTGCTTGTAAAAAGGTTCTGGCCCTTCAGGTAACTGTAGAGCCAAATAAAAGACAGAATAATTAAAAGGGCTGTGATCCCTACTTTAATTTCATTAGGTATTCTCTTCATATCAACGTTTACTCAATTCCATTGCTTGCTGCAAAGGTATTATTTTATTATTCCTTAAAGCCACAACAAAGGCGTCGGGGTATATATTTTCCAAACTTTTTCTGTAAGCCAGTGCCTCTTCGTAGGTTTTAAAAGATCCTGAAACATATTTAAATCTGCCATTATCTTCAACTTCAGATACCTCTTTCACTCCTTTGAATTGATCACCGGTAATTTCAGTCTTTGCTCTGGAAGATGATAATTGCACAGTAAAGAAAAGTCCTGTTTCCGGCTTGGATTCTGTTACGGTTTCTTTCTTAGCCTCAGCAGTGGTGCTGCCAGAGGTTGAGAATGAACTCTTATTATCGATCACTTTTTTATAATCGCGGAACGCTCTGAAAATAGCAGATGAGAGGTAGTCCTTTCCGTTTTCAGACATAAGGAATTTCTCCTCCTCCGGATTGGATATGAAACCGACCTCTACGAGGACACTTGGCATTGTAGATTGCCATAGTACGATCAATCCGCCCTGTTTAACTCCGCGATCGCCCATATTGACCTTTTCCCGGAACTGATCCTGCAGTGATGAAGCGAAGTTGGTACTCTGATCAAGATATATATTCTGCATCAGGGAAAAGATAATGAACGATTCGGTAGATTTCGGATCATAACCTTCATATCTGGTTGTATAATCCTTCTCCATAGTGATAACCGCATTTTCCTTCATGGCAAGTTCAAGGTTCTTCTCATCGGTATGCAGTCCCATCACCCAGGTCTCGGTACCTCTTATAGCCCTGTTTTTAACACTATTAGCGTGGATCGAAATAAAAAGATCTGCCTTATTCTTATTTGCAAGGTCGGCTCTCTTGTATAGTTCAATGAACCTGTCGTCCTTCCTTGTATAAAGCACCTTAACATCTTTAAAATTTTCTTCGATCAGTTTGCCTGTTCTTAGGGCTATATCCAGGACAATATCCTTCTCCCTGCTTTTTGAACCAACAGCTCCCGGATCATGTCCGCCATGTCCGGGATCAATGACAACTGTCCATACTTTTCCCTGAGGGATACCGCCAAAGCATTCCCGCTTGTTCCCAGTCGAGAGAAAAAGGAAAAATAGAACAATATATATTATGGTATGGAGTTTGTAATTTTTAGCTTTACTGCACATGTCCGGTCATCTTTTTTTGATTAGTTTTGCCGCATCAGATGGTCTATTACAAAAACCATACAAAAATAACATTTAACTTGTATCCTGCTAACATAAGGCTCTTCTTACTTACTCTAATCCTGATCTTTTCAGGAGTGAACCTCGCTGCTCAGGAGCAAGAGTTTTCTGCTGACACCCTGCAGATCAAAAGGGATACGATCTCCACCGACACAATTATCCGCCCCGACAGGGCCATTTCTCCTGATGCTGTAGACATACCTATAGTATATAGTGCTGCTGGATCAATAAGAACCCAGCCGGGTACAAGAAAAGTATTTCTCCTCGGAGAAGGGGAAGTAACATATGGTAATATCTACCTCAAAGCCGATTCAATTGTGCTTGATATGTCAACCGGGACCGTATACGCCACAGGAAGAGCTGATTCAACAGGCCAAAAAATTGGTAATCCGGTTTTTAAGGAGGGTAGTGAGGAGTTTGAATCAAAGGAGCTGGAATATAATTTCAAGAGCAAGAAGGGGATAATTTCAGGAATTATTACCGAGCAGGAGGGAGGTTTCCTTCATAGTGAAACAACAAAGCGACAGGCCGACGGCAGCCTTCACATACACTCCAGTAAGTTTACAACATGTGATGCGGAGGATCCGCATTTCTACATAGGACTCAGACGGGCCAAGGTCTTTCCCGGTGAGAAGATAGTATCGGGACCTGCATTTCTGGTTCTTGAGGATATCCCCCTGCCAATTGCTCTTCCGTTTGGGTTTTTCCCTGTGCAGAAGACACGTGCATCAGGTATACTGATGCCACGCTATGGACAGGAGGCAGGCAGAGGCTATTTCCTTAACGACGGAGGGTACTATTTTGCTGTTAACGATTATTTCGACTTAAGGCTTACCGGTGGGTTCTACACAAATGGCAGCTGGATCGCCAATGCTTCTTCAAACTATAACGTTCGCTACAAGTTTTCCGGTAGTATGGCACTGGGCTATGCCACTAATATCTCCGGCCATACAGGCTTGTCAGATTACTCCAAGAGTACTAACTATAAGATCACCTGGAGTCATAATCAGGATGCCAAGGCCCGCCCCGGATCCAGGTTCTCTGCCAGTGTAAATATGAGTTCCAGTGAATACGACCGGGAGAACAGTTATAGTGTAAGCGAACACGTAAGCACAACCAGGAACTCTTCAATAAGCTATACCAAAAACTGGGATGGTAAGCCTTTCAACTTCAGTTCGAGACTCTCACATACGCAGAACGTGCAGAACAAGACGGTGGGGTTAAACCTGCCACAGATGAATTTTGGTGTTTCAAGAATATATCCATTTCGTCCAAAAAACAGCGCAGGTGCAACTAAATGGTATCAGGATATCCAGATCCAGTACACCGCCTCACTTGATAATCAGATCAATACATACGACAGCCTGCTCTTCACAAGAAATGTTTGGAATGGTATGAAATCGGGATTCAAGCATGATATTCCCTTAAGCGTCCAGTTCCGACCATTCCGCGATTTCAATATTTCTCCCCAGCTGAGAGTACTCTGGTGTTCTCTATACCAATAAATATGAAAAGAGATGGGATCCAAACTACTTCGATCCAATAACTAACAAGATCTCTCCCCGGGTTGTTACAGACACTATTACAGGTGCTTTCTATGGTCACAGCCTGAGTCCCTCGATCTCTGCCGGATACACTCCAAGGGTATACGGTACTTTTCAGTTTAAAAAAGAGGGGTCGCGCATCCAGGCCATCAGGCATGTAATGAGCCCTTCTGTCTCGTTCTCCTTTACACCTGTTATAGAGGAGTTTGCAACCAATATGTACCGCACTGTACAGATTGATACTCTTGGCAGGTTACGGCAATACTCCATTTTCGAGGGTAATATATATGGCACACCATCTATCCCCACAAAAAGCGGGGTAGTATCCTTTGGGTTGAATAATCTTGTAGAGGGGAAAATATTTGAAAAGAATGACACAACAGGGAAAGCTAAAAAGGTTAAATTAATTGAAAACCTGGGTTTTAACACCAGCTACAATATATTTGCCGACTCACTACACTGGTCTCCTGTGAGTGCCAACTTTCGCACAGTTCTGCTTGAAAATATCTCGGTTTCAGCCTCCGGATCATTCTCCCTTTATGGTATAAATGAACAGGGCAATATTGTCAAAGAATTCGCCCTTACACAGAACAATAAACTAGCCAGATTAACAAATTTCAATTTTTCAGTCGACTTCGACCTGGGTCAGCTTACTCGGATTTGGAAATAAAAAGAGTGCCGCTTCAACCGCCACTTCCCAAAACAATCCTGAACCTGAACCTGAACCTGAAGAGCGAATCGAGAAGAGCGTCTTGTATCAAAGCCTGCCGGATTACCACTCGACCCCTACGGGTATGCCGAATTCGATATGCCGTGGTCGCTGCGGGTAGCCTATAATTTCAATTACAACAAATCGGCATTGGTACCGACAACCTCTCAAACATTATCATTGGGGGGCGATGTTACCTTTACCAAGAAAATGAAGCTAACATATACATCAGGTTATGATTTCTCGAGGAATGAGATAACAATGACCAGTGTGGGAATAACCCGCGATCTGCATTGCTGGCAGATGAATGTAAGCTGGGTGCCGACAGGTTATCTGAAGATGTGGAGCTTCACGCTCAGGGTTAAGGCATCTGTTCTGCAGGATCTTAAATACGAGAGAAGAAAAGATTTCCATGATACCTTTTAATGAAAGAGAGGTACATAAATAAACATCACAAAAATCTCTTTAAGCTTTAACTATGAAAAAAATAATCTCGACCCCAAATGCTCCCGCAGCTGTAGGACCATACAGTCAGGCAGTAGAAGCGAACGGATTCCTCTACATTTCAGGTCAAATACCCATCGATCCCGCCACAGGAAAACTGGAGCCGGAAGATATTACCGATACAGACCGAGAGAGTAATGAAAAACATAGGTGCTATACTTAAAGTAGCCGGATATGGCTATGAGCATGTTATAAAATCGACATGCCTCCTAACCGATATGGCCCATTTTGCAGAGATGAATAAGGTATATGCCAAATATTACCCGACAGAACAACCAGCCAGGGCTGCCTTCGCGGTACGACAACTACCGCTCGGATCTCTTATCGAAATAGAAACAATAGCAACAAAATAAAAAAAGGTGCTCCGTTAAGGGGCACCTCTCATTTATTCTTGCTGGTAAATTATTCAGCTATAATTTCAAGATCGATCTCTACCCTGACATCACGGTGAAGTCTTACGGTAGCCTTGTAGTTTCCAACTTCCTTGATCTGGTCTGTAGGAAGAGTAATACTCTTACGATCAATATCAAATCCCTTTTCAACAAGAGCCTCAGCAATCTGAATAGTATTAACCGAACCAAAAATCTTACCCGATGTGCTTGTTTTAGCACCGATAACAATTTTTACATCAGCCATTTTTTCAGCTATTGCCTGAGCTTCTTCGCGAATTGCTGTCTCCTTATGAGCTCTCTGTTTCAGATTCTCGGCATGTACCTTTTTTGCAGATCCAGTAGCCTGAATAGCAAATCCCTGGGGGATAAGGTAGTTTCTTCCGTAACCATCTTTCACTTTCACCAGGTCATCCTTGTGACCCAGATTCTGAACATCCTGTTTCAAAATTATTTCCATAAATCCTCCGTTATTTTAAAAGGTCAGTAACATAAGGCAGAATGGCAATATGCCTGGCCCTCTTAATTGACTTTGCCACTTTTCTCTGATATTTCAGAGATGTTCCTGTAAGTCGGCGGGGAAGAATTTTTCCCTGCTCATTCAGAAACTTTTTGAGGAATTCAGGATCTTTGTAATCGATATACTTGATCTTGTTTTTCTTGAAGCGGCAATACTTCTTTTTCTTTACCTCAACTGTCGGAGGGGTAAGATATCTGATTTCTGATTGATTCTGTGCCATCTTATTCCTCCTTTACTTTTTCTGTTTCTCTCTGTCTTCTCTTCTTCTCAGCATACTCAACAGCATACTTATCCATTTTGAAGGTTAAGAACCTGATGATCCTCTCATCTCTTCTGTATTGAAGTTCAAGTTTCTCAATCAGGTCGCCTGCGCCCTCGAATTCAAGCAGGTAGTAGAAGCCAGTAGACTTCTTCTGAATAGGGTAGGCCAGTTTCTTAAGGCCCCAGTTCTCCTCATGAATGATCTTACCGTCATTATCGGTAATCACCTTCTTGAATTTTTGTACCGCTTCCTTCATCTGAGCCTCAGATAAAACGGGAGTTGCAATGAAAACGGTTTCGTACTGATTCAACATAGTTTAACTTTAAATTTAGATTATAAAATCGGGATGCAAAGGTATCAAATATTTGATATTAAAAAAACATTTTATCATATTTTGAGCATGATTGAGTTCTCCTTAAAATGCTTCCCTGTTGTGGAAAGAGAGGTCATTTTATATATCTTTGTCAGGAGCAATAGATCTTCTTTAGTAAAATGGACAATTTCATTGTTTCAGCACGAAAATACAGACCCTCCTCTTTCGACATGGTGGTAGGCCAGGACTCTATCACCAATACATTGAAGAATGCAATAAAAAACAATCATCTTACCCAGGCATATCTTTTTTGCGGACCACGGGGTGTTGGAAAAACTACCTGTGCCCGTATTTTTGCCAAAACAATAAACTGTACAAACCTGAAAAATGGTACTGAAGCATGTGAAGAATGTGAATCGTGTCTCTCTTTTAATTCATTGAGATCATTTAATATACATGAACTTGATGCAGCTTCGAACAATAAGGTCGATGATATAAGAACTCTTACTGATCAGGTTCGGATACCACCTCAGATTGGAAAGTATACAATATATATTATCGATGAGGTTCACATGCTCTCTACCTCGGCATTTAATGCATTCCTCAAGACTCTTGAAGAACCTCCGGCTCATGCTATTTTTATTCTTGCCACAACAGAGAAACATAAGATAATTCCCACTATTCTTTCACGTTGCCAGATCTTCGATTTTAACAGGATCAGAATTGATGATATTGTCAAGCGCCTTGAATATGTTGCTTCCAAAGAGGGAATTAATGGCGAACCTGAAGCATTGCACATAATTGCTCAAAAAGCAGATGGCGCCATGCGGGATGCTCTCTCCATCTTTGATCAGCTGGTCAGTTTTTCGGGAAATTCAATTACCTACCGCGATGTAATAGAGAATCTCAATGTTCTCGACTACGAATATTACTTCAAAGTAGTTGATAATGCCCTGCAGGGTAACTATACAGGAACCCTGCTGTTATTCAACGAGGTAATTGATAATGGCTTCGACGGACATAACTTTATTACCGGACTGAACAGCCATCTCCGCGATCTGCTGGTAAGCAAGGACGAAGCTACCGTAAAGTTACTGGAGACAGCTCCTTCGGTAAGGGAGCGATACCGGCAGCAGGCTATCAACTGTTCTATACCATTCCTTTTTAATGCCCTTGAGGCTGGCTCTGCTTGCGACCTGGCATATAAGAATGCGAAAAATGGCAGACTCCATGTTGAACTAGCCCTGCTCAGAATATGCCTGACAGGAACCACTGATAATCAGGAAAAAAAAAAGCCTGACCTGAAATCTTCAGGTAGTAGTCCTGAAGAGGAGGTAGTCGTCCCTCCTGAAAATAGTCTGCCGGAAACAACCTCCGAATCTGATCTCCACAATACAACTGAAGATCAGAATGTTAAACCACCAACAACAAACACTAAAAGGCCGGCAATCGCACCATCCGCAAAGTCGGTATCTCTTAAGGATATGCTTAACGGTGATGACCATTCTGGTGAAAAGGTGCCGGAACTGGTTGAGGATATTCTTCCTGATACAGAACCGTCGGAGTTTACTGAAGCTAACCTGATGGGAGCCATAAATCGTTTTTCTGATCTTATCGAGGAGAAGAGTCCCCGCATGTCGGCCACCCTAAGAACTATTGTACCTGTAGTGAATGGAACAGGAATTCATATTCCACTCGACAATGATACGCAGCGCGAAATATTTGAAAATAGTTTTCGGCTAAAACTTGAATCATACCTCAAGAAAGCATTCAGCGGGGAAGATATCACTATTTCCACCTCGGTAGAAAAAGAGGTAAGAAAAGACATCCTGTACACTGATTCCCAGAAATTTGACTATCTTTCTGAGAAGAATCCTGCACTTAAACAGTTGCGAAAATCCTTCAACCTTGACTTTGATTAATTGTAACGTAGAATATGGCAGATAAACCGGGTCTGATCGTCTTAGTTAACCATAATCTTAAAGGACCAATAGATGATATTCTTAACCCGTTTAAGGAGGAGTATAATATAATCTTTATCGGGAGAAGTGGTGAAATAGGTAACGTTGATCAACTATCCGGATCACTAATCATTGCTGAGGAAGGGCTTTTGAATCCATCTCTTTTTATAGCTTTGACAGAGAATAGAATGTCTCTTCTTTGTGTGATCATTCCCCGTTTTGAAACCTCGGCGGCGACCTATCTGATCGAAAAGGGAGCATTTGATGTTGTAACACTGGAAACATTAGATCATCTACCTCTGGTAATGGCCAAAGCCAACAGGGAGATGAACAGAGAAAGTCTCATGAAAGGACTCTCACTGGAGACAGAATTATTTTCCAGAATGGTTGATAATTCACGGTCGATGTTTACTGTTATCGACAATGATTACCGCTACATCAAGGTAAACGATCTGTTTTGCAAGGCTCACCAGGTGGAAGGGGAAAGTATTGTTGGAAAGAAATTGCATGAGGTATGGGGTGCTGAAAGATTCAACAAATATATCCGTCCAAACGTTGAAACATGCTTTGCAGGAAACACTATAGTCTACCATTCACTGTTTGATATACCCAGCGGTGGCAACCGGCATTTTGAGGTTGTTATGCGGCCTGTTAAACAAGAAGGTGAACAGATAACACATATTCTTTGTGAGACCTTCGATATTACTGAAATTACCCTGGCCTCGCAGGCAGCATCGAATCTTAAGAGTGACTTTTTGAATTTCGAAACTCACCTGCCTATTGGCTATTTGAGAACATCCCTCTCCGGGAATATCATTCATGGAAATAAATCGCTGGGAGAAATATTGGGATTTGATAATCCGGAAGATATGACCGGACTTCCCCTTAAATCGTTCTACACCGACCCTGAACTTTTTGATTTACATGCTGAAAGGCTTTTGGACGAAGGTGTTATCTCATACGGTAAATTCAACCTGAGAAGAAAGGATGGTAAAGAGATAGTATGCAGGATCAGTGGATTTCTGGCCAAAGGAGAGCATATTGAAGGAACTGTAAGCTTTGACTTTTCGGTTGAGGATATTACCCGTGAGATAGAACTGGAAAGCAGGTTAAATCAAGCCGAAAAAATGGAGACTATCGGTTCTCTGGCAGGTGGTATTGCTCACGACTTCAATAATATCCTGGGAACCATCTTTGGATACAGTGAGCTGATGCTTGAAGAACTTCCGGAAGGCGATAATTCGCGAAGTCACATTGAAAAGATCCTTACCGCCATATCCAGGGCCCGGTCACTCATCAACCAGATGCTTGCCTTCAGCAGGCAGTCAGGACAGGAGAGAGTACCGGTAAATGCAGCAAGTGTGCTGGAGGAAACAATAGAATTCGTTAAGGTTGCCAAGGATTGTGATACCACGATCACCTTTAACTCTCCCGCTGAATCTGTAATAGTACACGCCGATCCCACTCAGCTGTTCAGAGTTTTTATTAACATTCTTGTTAACGCTCTTCAGGCCGGAAATAATAACGATAGAAACAGGGTAGAGGTATCACTGGAAAAAATTGATGAAAAAGAACTGCCTGCCTCTTCTATGACAAAAAGGATTACACCCGGCTATGCTCGGATTACGATAACTGACAGTGGATGCGGTATTGAAGACCATGTGATCGGACATATTTTTGAACCCTTTTACACCACCAAATCCACCGGAAAAGGAACCGGGCTCGGACTGTCTGTTGTTCACGGAATAATACTGGAATTAGGTGGAGATATCGGTGTTAAAAGCCGGCCGGGTGAGGGAACCACCTTCCATATCTACTTGCCGGAATTCAGCGGAATCGATGTTGCAGATTCTAAGCCTGAGAAGTCCTACAATATTCTGTTACTAACCGGACAGAGCCCTGAAGGATCGATACTTAAAATGGCTCTTGAGAATCTTGGACACAAACCGCTCATTATAAATAATGCATTGAAAGTAAGGGAAGCAGCCGACAGTAATAGGGCTGAAGTTCTTATATACATGGATGACAACAATTGGGATGAGAGGAGTGATGTTATAACAGAATTAAAGAGTGGATGGTTCCTTTCTCTGCCGCTTATTGTAATTGCTGAGGGAGAATACCTGATAGCTGAAGAAAATTTGCTAAATTTGAATGAGCGATGCCAGCACCTCTTAAAGCCGGTATCACTGCGTGAAGTCAATATTGCATTAAAGAATTGTTTTTCAACTGTATAGTATGCCAGGAATCATGATTGTTGAGGATAATGCCGAACTGCGGGGCCTGATAAGAATTGCTCTGGCCAAGAGGAATTTTACAGTGTTCGAAGCTGAAAACGGCAAGGAAGCTATTCTCAAATTCAAACCCACATTAACCGATCTTGTAATTACCGATCTTCTCATGCCCGAAGAAGATGGGATGGCTGTAATAATGAAAATCAGGGAGATAAGGCCTGATATTAAATTAATTGCTATCTCCGGCGGAGGGAAGGTGGGGCCCGGAAGTTATCTCTCAATCGCCAAAGCGCTTGGGGCCGATGCTGTTTTTCATAAACCTTTTTCAACAAACTTGCTTTGTGATAAGGTTGATGAATTGCTGGTTCTGAAAAATCAACAGTAACCTGAATTATTAAAAGAGCTAAACATTAGGGAAAACTTATTGTTTAATATTCATAAAACTTAATCAAACTAATAAACATGAAAAAGATTATTGAAGATATCTGTAACAGACAAATTGAAAGAGAAGCCTATTCGTCAATGCTTTACCTTGCCATGGCTTCCTGGGCAGAGAACGAAGGCCTCAAAGGCGTATCAGGGTGGTTGTATGCTCAATCGGATGAAGAGAGACTACACATGCTGAAATTTGTAAAATTCGTTAACGAGCGCGGAGGAAAAGCTTTAATACCGGCACTTAAGCAACCACCGGTAAAGTTCAAGTCGGTATTTGAAGTATTTGACGAGACACTCAAACACGAACAGTTTATTACCAACAGCATAAACGAAATAGTTCATATTGCACTGGAAGAGAAAGATTTTACAACTCATAACTGGGTGCAATGGTTTGTAACAGAGCAAACTGAAGAGGAGGCTTCTGTAATGGAGATCATCGATCGACTGAAACTTGCCACAGATAAGAATCTTTATCTCTTCGACAGAGATATTCTTTCAATGAGATCAGCTGGCGGGGCAGTGGCCGGAGCTGCAGAATAAGATAACGGACACGCCACATCTTATCTATCTGGATAATAAATTGGCCGGATACTTATAACATATAGTATCCGGCTTCTCTTTTCTCTATGCGGATAAGGAAATTTCAACTAAATTTGCGCAACCCTATATATTTTTAATACAAGAGAGATGAGCATTATAAATAAGGTACTGGGAGTATTCCTTGGTAATAAGTATGAGAGAGACTTGAAGGAGATATCACCTTATGTCGAAAAGATCAAGGCGGAATACACCAAAATAGAGGGTATTAGTAATGATGAGCTGCGATCACATTCGGCTCAGCTAAAAAAAGAGATAAAGGAATCTATTTCGGCGGAAGAGCAAAGTATAAAAGAACTGAGGTTACAAGCTGACAATGAGGAGGATGTTTATAAGAAAGAGGAGTTCTACAATAAGGTAGACGAGATCGAGAAGGCAATTGTAACCAAACTGGAGGATGTACTCGACGACCTCCTGCCAAGAGCATTTGCCATTGTAAAGGAGACAGCAAAACGATTCAAGGAGAACGAAAATATTGAGGTTACCGCTCTGCAATATGACAGAGATCTGGCTTCAACGAGGGATAGTATTGAGATCAAAGGAAACAAAGCGATATGGAGCAATAGCTGGATTGCAGGAGGTAGTGAGATAACATGGGACATGGTTCATTATGATGTCCAGCTTATTGGTGGAGTTGCACTGCATAAAGGGAAAATTGCTGAAATGGCTACAGGTGAGGGAAAGACTCTCGTTGCCACATTGCCTGTCTTTCTTAATGCACTGGCAGGCAGAGGTGTACATATTGTTACAGTAAACGATTATCTCTCACGACGTGATAGTGAATGGATGGGTCCTATGTATGAGTTTCACGGACTCACTGTCGATTGTATCGATAAGCATCAGCCCAATTCAGCCGCCAGGAGAAAAGCATACAATTCCGATATTACATTTGGGACAAATAATGAATTCGGATTCGATTACCTGAGGGACAATATGGCAATTAACCCGGAGGATCTGGTTCAGAGGAAACATCATTATGCCATTGTTGATGAGGTCGACTCTGTTCTTATCGACGATGCCAGGACACCTCTGATTATATCAGGTCCGACGGCACAGAGTGGTAATCAGCAGTTCGATGAGTACAAGGGTAAGGTGGAAACACTTGTTTCAGCCCAGAAGAAACTGGTTACTCAGATACTTGCAGATGCTAAAAAGCTGATTAATGAAGGAGATACTGAAAAAGGCGGACTGCTTTTGCTTAGAGCATATAAAGGCTTGCCAAAAAATAATGCGCTGATAAAATTCCTGAGTGAAGAGGGTAATAAGTCGCTGCTGCTGAAGACAGAGAATTTCTACATGCAGAATAATAACAAGGAGATGCCTAAGGTTACCTCCGAACTCTTCTTCGTTATAGAAGAAAAGAATAACTCTATTGAACTTACTGAAAAAGGTATCGATCTCATTTCCAGCAGTGTTGAAGATACATCCTTCTTTATCCTTCCTGATGTTGGCTCAGAAATTGCAGAGATCGAAAAAAACATGAAAGACGAAAAGGCAAAACTCAAAGCAAAGGATGAACTCCTTCAGGATTTTGCCGTTAAGTCCGAAAGAGTACATACCATGTCCCAGCTGCTTAAAGCCTACACTCTCTTTGAGCCAGATGTTGAGTATGTTGTAATGGACAATAAGGTTAAGATCGTCGACGAGCAAACAGGCCGTATTCTGGAAGGAAGGCGCTACTCCGACGGATTGCATCAGGCAATAGAAGCCAAGGAAAATGTTAAGGTTGAAGCTGCTACACAGACTTATGCCACCATTACTCTGCAAAACTATTTCAGAATGTATCACAAACTTGCGGGTATGACAGGTACAGCTGAAACTGAAGCAGGTGAATTATGGGATATCTATAAGCTTGATGTTGTTGTTA
Organism: uncultured Bacteroidales bacterium; assembly: GCA_963698535.1. Classification (GTDB taxonomy): domain Bacteria; phylum Bacteroidota; class Bacteroidia; order Bacteroidales; family VadinHA17; genus CAVORD01. The sequence continues at coordinate 692,594 of CAVORD010000001.1, forward strand.
TTCCAACTAACAAACCGATAGTAAGGGATGACAGGGAAGATCTGGTTTACAAAACAAAAAGGGAGAAGTACAATGCCGTAATAGATGAAATACTGGATATGAACAGGCAGGGAAGACCTGTGCTGGTTGGTACTACATCAGTTGAGATATCTGAACTTTTAAGCAGGATGCTTAAAATGAAGGGGGTAAGGCACAATGTACTTAATGCCAAACTTCACCAGAGGGAAGCCGATATTGTTGCTGAGGCAGGGAAAAGAGGTATGGTAACCATTGCAACCAACATGGCAGGTAGGGGTACCGACATCAAACTCTCCAGTGAAGTTAAGGAAGCAGGTGGACTGGCAATAATTGGTACAGAAAGACATGAATCCAGAAGGGTTGACAGGCAGCTGAGAGGTAGATCAGGCCGTCAGGGTGATCCGGGCTCATCACAATTCTTTGTCTCACTCGAAGATGATCTGATGAGATTGTTCGGCTCGGAGAGAATTGCCGGTATAATGGACCGTCTTGGTCTTAAGGACGGTGAGATGATCCAGCACTCGATGATCACAAAATCTATTGAGAGAGCTCAGAAAAAAGTAGAGGAGAACAACTTTGGTATCAGAAAGAGACTGCTTGAATATGATGATGTTATGAACTCCCAGAGGGAGGTGATCTATTCAAAACGTAAGCACGCACTTCTTGGTGAGAGACTATCGGTAGATATTGCCAATATGATGATCGATGTTACTGAAAGCCTCACACAGAGTTATCATGATGAGGGTGATTTTGAGAATTTTCAGCTCGACCTTATACGCTCTTTCTCCATTGACTCTCCGGTTGAGGAAAGTTACTTTGCCAAGAATAATGCCGCTGATGTTATCAGACAAGGTAATAGATAAGGTTCTGGAGACATATAAAAGAAAGGTCGCGGCTATATCATCACAGGCATACCCTGTCCTTAAGGATGTTTATGACCGGATGTCACACACTTACGATAACGTAGTTGTGCCTGTATCCGACGGAGCAAGGATTTTTCAGGTTACAACCAATCTGAAGAGTACCGTAGAAACAGAAGGACGCGATCTGGTAAAGGCTTACGAGAAAACTGTTGTGCTGGCTACAATTGATGAATCCTGGAAAGAACACCTGCGGGAAATGGATGAACTTAAGCAGTCGGTACAGAATGCTTCCTATGAACAAAAAGACCCGTTACTGATTTATAAATTCGAGTCGTTTGAGCTCTTTAAAAATGTGATAAACAAAGTTAACAAGGATGTGGTCAGTACTCTGATGAAAGGCTATATACCAACTCAGGATACCGATCAGGTAAAGGAGGCACAAAGAAAGAGACAGACTGATCTGAGCAGATATCGTGCCCAGAAGAATGAATTCTCATCTTATAATGATCCAACAGCCGGCGCTGCAAGAACTGAACCGGTAAGAGTGGAGAAGAAGGTAGGAAGAAATGATCCTTGTCCTTGCGGCAGTGGGAAAAAGTATAAGCATTGTCACGGTCAGGGCAGCGAAATGCCGGCACCACCGGCAAACTAGATAGTCTACTTGAGAGCAGTCATTGCAGTGGTTATTTTTGCATGAAATGCCTTGCTAACCGGTACCAGCGGTAAACGCAGATAGTTACCGCAAAGACCCATTTCTGTCATGATGGCTTTAACACCGGCAGGATTTCCATCCTCAAACAACAGGGGTATCATTTCCATGAAGCGAAAGTGGATCTCCCTTGCACTTTTCAAATTGCCCTTCAGGGTATGGTCGATCATCTCGCTCCACTCTGCAGGGTAAGCATTTGCCAGTACCGAAATAACACCCGAGCCACCCATGGCTGTGATCATCATAGCCGTGGAATCATCACCTGATATGACCATGAAGTCATCTGGCTTGTCTCTGAGTATGCGTAGAATCTGGTTCATATCACCGGAAGCTTCCTTAACTGCGATAATATTGGAAAAATCCCTTGCAAGCTTTACACATGTTTCAGGCGAGATATTACTTGCTGTGCGGCTGGGAACATTATATATGATCACAGGAACCGGACTGGTGGAAGCTATCATTTTATAGTGCTCGTACAGTCCCCTCTGATTGGGTTTGTTATAATATGGAGCGACCGACAGAATTGCAGAAATACCGCTAAAATCAGTGCTGTTGATAAAATTTACGACCTCTGCTGTATTATTGCCTCCTATGCCAACAACCAAAGGCACTCTGTCGCCTATATAATCCGACATGTATGAGATAACAGCGTGTTTTTCCTCCTCAGAAAGAGTTGCTGATTCACCTGTTGTCCCCATTGAGACAATATAGTTTACACCTCCTTTTATAAGGTGATCGGTAACTTTTCCCAGGGCATTGAAATCAATACTATGGTCTTTTTTAAATGGCGTTACAACTGCCACACCGGTGCCTTTAAATTTCTTCATCTCTTCTTACGCAGTTATCCTTTGTTTATCATTTCCAGGTACAGAACTACCTGTTCCAGCCTGTATGTCAAATCTTTACTCTTATCTGTTTCAATAACGAGATCGAATATATCCTGATTTTCGTTGCAGTTATATACACCAACCTTAAATTCAGCCTGCGAAAGGGTTGAAATATATAGTAAGCGGAAAGAATGTGCTCTTATTAAGATCGATCAATATATTAAATGGTTTGTTAATAAAGGAGATAGTCTCCATTCTATCAGGAATATAGAAGTAATTCAGGTCGTTGCGCTTCAGGCATGTCAGGTAACGGACAGCAGTATAACGATCGGGGAGGACCTTACCCGGAAAATAGCCCAATATCTCAACGCCTATGTCCCGATCTGCCATCTTCTGCTGGAAATCTGAAATAACTAAAAAATCCTCAGAACTGGACGCATCCCATACTATTCCGATCTTTTTTGCATTGTTTATATTGCAAAATGACTTACGTCTGCGAACCCTCTTTGCTTTGCTTCGGAGGATATTACGTCCGGCTGCTAGTCTTATATTCCTGAACAATTCCATAATACAAACCTACATCATATTTTAAAAATATCTATTACCCCTTGTCACCGAAGCCTGTTTTTTGCAGAAATTCCTCTTCGCTGATGATCTCAATCCCGAATTGTCTTGCTTTATCTCTCTTTGAAGGTCCCATATTTTCACCTGCAACAATCAGAGTTGTTGACTTGTTTACCGATCCGGTTAGCTTTCCGCCATTCATTCTTATTGTATTCTCATACCATTCCCTGTTATGATAAGAAAACTTCCCTGAGACGACTACTATCTCACCGGTGAGTATTCCATCACCATATTGTTCTGCCTCGGCAGATGTAAAGTTCAAGCCCTCTTTTTTCAATCTCTCTATCAACTCCCTGTTTTTAGGGTTGGAAAAGTAGTTGGTCAGGCTTTCAGCAATCCTGGGGCCAATCTCATGAATATCAGTGATCGACTGCAGATCGGCCTCCATAAGAGTGTCAATGTTACCGAAATGGATCGCCAGCGTCCGCGCCACTGTCTCACCTACGTGCCTTATTCCAAGTCCAAAAAGGACTTTCTCAAATGGTGTCTCCTTGGAATTCCCGATGGCAGCAATAATATTTGCAGCAGTCTTCTCTTTAACTCTGTCAAGCTCCAGCAACGACTCCATTGTCAGGGAATAAAGATCAGCCGCATTCATCGCCTTCTTGCTTTTAAAGAGCATGTCAATGGTTTCTTCCCCTAATCCGTCGATATTCATCGCTTTTCTGGAAATAAAATGCTCCAGTTTACCCTTGATCTGCGGCGGGCATCCCTCTTCATTGGGACAGTAGTGGTTTGCTTCACCCTCATTCCTAATGAGCTTACTTCTGCATTCCGGGCAATATTCCGGAAATTGTACTGCAGATTGCAGCATTCCTCTTTTTGATTTATCTACGCCCGTTATCTTTGGTATAATCTCGCCACCCTTCTCAACAGATACCGTATCTCCAAGGTGCAGGTCCAGTAGTGCTATCTGATCAGCATTATGCAAACTAGCCCTTTTTACTGTTGTTCCTGCGAGCTTCACAGGTTCGAGATTTGCCACCGGTGTCACCGAACCGGTTCTTCCAACCTGAAAATCAACTGAGATGAGCCTGGTGTAGGCCTCCTCAGCCTTAAATTTGTAGGCCACAGCCCATCGGGGCGATTTAGCGGTATTGCCAAGGCGTGACTGCTGTGCAAGGGAGTTGACCTTAATTACAATACCATCCGTCTCATATGGAAGTGTAGCTCTATTCTTGTCCCAGTATTCAATATATTCAGTTATCTCCTCTCTTGCAGTACATAGCTTCATCGTATCGGGAATCCTGAATCCCCACCTTCTGGCGTATTCAAGATTCTCAAGATGAGTATCTGCCGGAAGCTGCTCACTAACAACATAATAGAGGAAACATTCCAGCGGTCGCTTTGCCACAATTGAACTGTCGAGGGTCTTAAGTGTACCGGCGGCACTGTTCCTCGGATTAGCAAAGAGCTGCTCACCGGCTTCAATGCGCTCCCTGTTCATCTGCATGAATCCTTCAACGGGAATATATATTTCACCCCTGATAATAAAACTCGATGGCATTCCCTCTCCTGAAACGGCCGTTGGGATGCTTTTTATGGTTTTTACATTTTTTGTAACATCATCACCCTTTGACCCGTCGCCCCTCGTCAAAGCCCTTACCAACACACCGTTTTCATAATGCAGTGATACCGATGCCCCGTCGAATTTCAATTCGCAGACAAATCCGGTACGACCGGTAACCTTTTCCACACGATCAATAAAATCATAAAGCTCCTCCCTCGAATAGGTATTTGATAGCGACAGCATAGGAATCGAGTGGGGATGCTGGACGAACGAGCCTAGTATATCATTGCCTATCTTAAATGTAGGTGAGTCCGCGGTCAAAAATTGCGGGTACTTCTTTTCAAGGCTTTCGAGCTCTGCCATCATCAGGTCATACTCGTAATCACTTATCACAGGAGAATTATCCTTGTAATAATAATTGTTATGCCTCTCTAACTCACTTCTTAGAAAATCTATCCGTTTCTTAATATCGGAATCCTGCATGCCTCTACTTTAAAGGTTCACAATGAATTGTTGCTTCCACATCGAGTTCCTCCCTGATTCTTTTCTCAACCGCATCGACCAGGATATGTGTCTGTTCAATCTTCATACTGCCCGGGAATCGCATATGGAAAGTAACCTCAGCATGTCCTTGATAATTATGATAGTGGAAATGGTGGGTATCACTCTGTTCTCCGGCAATCTCATACACAATGGTATTGATCCTCTCTTTTAATTCCGAACTCGCCTCTTCCCCAAGAAAAGTATTGATTGCCTCTTTAAGCAGCGAAAAGGCTACCTGCGCAATAAGCAATGCTACAATAAAAGCAAGGAGTGAATCGATCCACCATATTTTTCTTGCAAGAAATATCCCTATTAAGATTACCAGCGAGGAAATTGCATCGCTCCTGTGGTGCCACCCGTCAGCACGCAAGGTAGAAGAGTTATGCCTCTTTGCCATCATAAAAGCATAGGTTGCCAAACCCTCCTTCACCAGCACCGATATAACTGTAACAACAATTGCAACCGTTCCATAGTGTGGTGTTTGCTTATCCCTGAATTTTTCAAATGCATCTGTACAAAACGACCATGCTACGATAAAGAGGAGGACAGCTATAAGAATGGTGGCAATAATTTCAAATCGGCCATGACCAAACGGATGATCCTTATCGGCAGGCTTTGAAGAGATCCTGGCACTTACAATAACGATAATGCTGCTTAGTGAATCGGAAAGGGTATGCCACGCATCTGCTATGATAGCCACTGAACCTGATGTTACCCCTGCCCAGTATTTAAGAACAAAAAGTAAGGTATTCACAACTACAGAAATCCATCCCTGTAATCCTGTTGCTTTTCTTTTGGCCTCCTGTGAATATGAACTCATCTAAAAATTGTATTAAGCAATCCGGCAAGTAAATTATAATACCATTATATACAATCACTTATCACCTGCAGGGGTAAAATAAATTTTATTTTAAAGCTACAATTTATAATAATAGTTCAAACAGATGAGCTGCTGATTTTTCAATTGCATTAGCCCTTCTCGGAGAAGACCTGGGCCTCATATACATAGATATCTGCAGTGTGCCATCCGCACCATCCTATATTGGCCTTATCTCTGGATGTATGACCCAGAAATTCCTCTCTGTTCCAGCCCATTTTAACCGCTACCTGAGGAAGCAGTGTTCCCGATCTGTCGCCCTTTTTTATGTAAAGACCGTGCTTACCTATGATTATACCTTCCGCCGAATCTATCTTCTCCATCGGGCCTATTACGGAGATCTCTATCTCGATATCGTCAATTTCATCTGAAGTAACCGGCTCAAAGCGGTTGTCGAAGATTGCTGCATTTAAAGTCATCTCCCGTACCAGCTTGTACAATGGTTCGGAGGAAGTGAATCTACCTAAGCAGCCCCTTAGTTTTCCGCCAGAAGTGAGGGTAACAAAAATCCCCAGATTCAGATTCAAACCACCTTTCTTATATCCAGGATCAACCTCTGGTTGTCTTTCTCCTTTCATAATCGCAGTCAGAGTTTCCCTGGCAATCATTAACAGGTTCTTCTGCTCTGCACTCGTAAGGTTCAGCTTACTCATGGGCGCTATTTATTTCCGGTAATTCTGAAACAAAACCATGGTAGCCCACAACTCTGTTCAGGTCTCCTGCACCCGAATCGCCCGAATTGGAATAACCGGAATGGGAAAGGCTGACCCCTGAGTTTTCTGACAGGAGATAGAGGTATACGAGTCCGGCACTCCAGCCACACATTCTGGTAACCAGTCCGGGTATATTTAACCCAGGAGTGGATATATATTTATAAAACGAATCAGGATCTCTTTTAAGAAATTCCTGCTTCGTCAATTCATCTGCCTTTTTGGCATTTTCGTAATCAGGATAGTGAGAAAAATCGGAACTGAAAACAAAGAGATTTCTGGCATTAAAATAAGCATTCAGCTTTGAGGCGATCTCTCTGCATTCACTTTTTCCAACCCGACCTAAAATCAGAGGTATCAAACTGAATCCAGGCGCCAGCCTGTTTGAAATGAACGGCAGCTGGACTTCGATTGAATGTTCATCATAATGCGGGTCGTCAAAAATGCTGATTATTGAGTTACCATCTGTAAGAGAGGCTGTTATCGTCTCATTGATCTTAATACTCCCGCCAGGGATCAGGTAGCTGCCACCTGAATATACTGAAGCCCCCGCAAAAGAGTGAGTGTGACTCGATGCTACAACGAATACATTATCATATTCAGCTCCCTTTCTGATCTTCGAAAAAACGGAGGCAGCGGTTAAGCCGGAGTAAATATAGCCTGCATGCGGAGAGAGCAATGCCTGAACCCTTTTATGCGAAGGCTCCTCACTGGCTTTAACAAAAAGTGACTCTACCTCCCTCATTAATTCAGCATACTCTCCGGGATAGAATCTTCCGGCTACAGCAGGAGTGCGATCATTTTTGTTGTTGCTCTTCAATAAATTATAGCTACGAGTTTTAATCCGGATTATTCCGGTAAAAGGTGTAAGATAAAAAAGGTAAGAACTGCTATTATATATTATAGATCTTATAAGGTCTTTGATCAGATAAGGATCATATTTTCCCTGAGGATTTTCCCCTCCTTGTCGGTACCATATATCTTTATCCCAACGCTTAGGGTGGCAGATCCAAGCATTTCTGCAAATGGTGACAGAACCTCTTCAAGATCGTCCTTCTCCATATCCTCAAATTCCTCGTATCCCAAAGTAGAGATGTACAATAAGAAGGAACTCACTTATTCTCTATCTGACAAAGAGCCTTTGCGATCTTTGCGATCCATATGGATGAAGCGGTATTAAAATATTCAAGATTGAGCCGAAGGTTTGTTGTTGCTGCAGGACTCTTTACATATTTTAATACCCACTTATAAATGGGATCAAACAGGGAAAAAGCATTTACGGGTATGGAACGGCCGGATATAATGAGATCTCCTGTAACAGGATTGAAATCAACAGCCGGCATTTTATTGGTCTCATCAATAATAAGATTTTTAAGATCACCCATATTTCACATTTTTAACGGCCCGTTTCTGATAAAATATATACTCTATAAATATAAATCTTCCAAATCACTTTTAAAACTCTCTTTATCAAAAAGATTGATACGATTGTCAAAAAAAAAGAGGGTTTAGCTATTTATCCTGAAACATTTAGCCAAAATATAATCATCCTTTAACAAAACAGTGATAATGATTATCTTTGCCAACTGAAAATTAAATCCACATGGAGGAATTTATCCGGAAGCAGGTTATTGATGCACTTTTTGCCATTTACTCGGCTAATGTTGATGATAGCCTTATTCAGGTCCAGGAGACGAGAAAGGAATTTGAAGGAGAACTAACAATCGTGGTATTTCCACTTCTAAGGTTCACAGGTAAGTCACCTGAAGCAACAGGAGCGGAGATAGGTGATTATCTCAGGAATAGTTCTCAGGTAATAACAGGTTATAATGTTGTTAAGGGCTTCCTGAATCTGACTCTTGTTCAATCATACTGGCTTAAAGCACTTTATCCACTTAAGGAATGTATCGGATATTGGTTTAAACCCGGGTGCGAATGGCGATCCTTTGGTTGTTGTTGAGTACTCTTCGCCCAATACAAACAAGCCACTTCATCTGGGTCATATCAGAAACAACCTGCTTGGATTTTCTCTTTCAAGGATATTATCAAACTCTGGCAACAGAGTGATAAGGACAAATATTGTTAACGACAGGGGGATCCATATTTGCAAATCGATGCTTGCCTGGTCGAAATTTGGAGAAGGGGAGACTCCTCAGACAAGTGGTCTGAAAGGTGACCACCTGGTAGGTAAATATTATGTTCTCTTCGAAAAGAAGTACAAGGAACAGATAGAGAAACTTAAAGCCGATGGCCTCTCTGAGGAAGAAGCTAAGAACAGCGCTGCCCTGATTAAAGAGGCAAGAGAGATGCTATTGAAGTGGGAGGCTGGTGATCCCAAAACGAGGGAGATATGGCAATTAATGAATGGATGGGTATACGACGGATTTGCAACCACTTACAAGCGCCTCGGGGTTGAGTTTGACTCTGTATATTATGAATCGGATACTTATCAGGAGGGAAGAAAGATAGCTCTTGATGCAGTAGAAAAAGGCATTCTTACCAAAAGAGAGGATAACTCGGTATGGGCCGACCTTACGAAGGAAGGTCTTGATGAGAAACTGCTCCTTCGCTCCGATGGAACAGCTGTATATATGACACAGGATCTTGGTACAGCCGTTCAACGATATAACGACACTCTGTTCGATCGGCATATCTATGTTGTAGGAAATGAACAGAATTACCATTTTCAGGTACTTGCTCTCATTCTCAAAAAAATGGGATATGAGTGGGCAGACGGACTGCATCACTTTTCGTACGGAATGGTTGAACTTCCTGAAGGTCGCATGAAATCGAGGGAAGGTACTGTCGTCGATGCCGATGACCTTATCTCAGAAATGGAAGATACTGCAAAGTCAATGTCGGAGGAACTGGGGAAACTTCACGATTTTTCTGATGAGGAGAAGAATGATATCTACCGGATAATCGGACTGGGAGCACTTAAATATTATATCCTTAAGGTCGATCCAAAAAAAACAATGACCTTCAATCCCGTAGAGTCAGTCGATTTTAACGGGAATACCGGACCATTTATTCAATATGCTGCCACCAGGATCAAATCGGTGATCAGGAAGGCCTCTGAAACAGATATTGCAAAAGCATCGTGGAGTCACGATAAAATAACAGCTGAAAAGGCTGAAATAGCTTTGATAAGAAGAGTACTGAGATTCCCCGGCATAGTAAGTGAGGCTGGCAAGGAACTTAGTCCTGCCCTTATTGCCAATTATTGTTATGATCTGGCTCGGGAATTCAATCAGTTTTATCATGAATATTCTATACTTAGTGCCGATAGTGACGAAATAAAAGCGTTCAGGGTTGACCTTACAGCGATAACCGGTGCAACCCTAGTAAATGGTCTCTTCCTGCTTGGTATAGAGGTCCCTGAAAAAATGTAATATTAAAATAATCAATAAAGATGTTTGAAAATTTAACCGACAGGCTGGAGAAATCCTTTAAGATACTTAAAGGACAGGGCAGGATATCGGAAATAAATGTCGCCGAGACATTAAAGGAGGTAAGGAGAGCGTTGCTTGACGCCGACGTAAATTTCAGGATAGCCAAGCAATTTACCGATTCGGTAAAACAGAAAGCGATAGGTCAGGATGTACTTCATGCTGTTCAGCCTTCTCAAATGATGGTGAAGATAGTAAGGGATGAACTGGCCGACCTGATGGGCGGTGATAAGTCTGATATTAATATAAAGATCTCACCTTCAGTTATTCTTATATCGGGCTTGCAGGGCTCAGGAAAAACAACCTTCAGCGGCAAACTGGCCAAATACCTGAAATCCAAGAAGGGCAAGAACCCCATATTGGTAGCCTGCGATGTCTATCGTCCGGCAGCTATTGAACAGCTAAAGGTACTCGGCTCTCAAATAGGTATACCTGTTTATACAGAAGAGGGAAATATGAACCCGGTGTCAATTGCAAAAAACGCTATCAGAGAGGCGAAAAAAGCAGGTCACGATCTGATCATTATTGATACTGCCGGTCGTCTTGCGATAGATGAGCAGATGATGGATGAGATAGCAGCCCTTAAAGATGCGGTTAATCCTCATGAAACGCTTTTTGTAGTCGACTCAATGACGGGCCAGGATGCAGTAAATACTGCACGTGAATTCAATAAAAGGCTCAATTTCGATGGCGTTGTCCTTACCAAGCTTGATGGTGATACCAGAGGTGGAGCGGCCCTGTCGATCAAATCGGAAGTGGATAAACCTATCAAGTTTATCAGCGCAGGGGAGAAGATGGATGCAATTGATGTCTTCTACCCCGACAGAATGGCCGACAGGATACTGGGGATGGGTGATATCGTTTCACTGGTGGAGAAGGCTCAGGAGCAATTTGATCAGGACGAGGCAAGAAAGATACAGAAGAGGATAGCCAAGGATCAGTTCGATTTCGACGACTTCATCTCACAGATACAGCAGATAAAGAAAATGGGTAACGTCAAGGACCTCATGTCAATGATACCCGGTGTTGGTAAAGCTGTCCGCAACCTCGACATAGATGATGATGCTTTTAAGGGTATTGAGGCCATTATCAAGAGTATGACACCCCTGGAGAGAAATAATCCCTCGGTTATAAATGGATCAAGAAGGAAGAGAATAGCTGAGGGAAGTGGTACATCGATACAGGAGGTAAACAGGCTGATAAAACAGTTCGACGAGACCAGAAGGATGATGAAGATGATGGCAAAAGGAGGAAATATTGCTAATTTTATGAAAAGATAAAATAGAAACTATGTACAAAATAATTGATGGAAAAGAGATCTCCGGTAAAATCAAGGAAGAGATTGCCGCGAAAGTTGAAATAATAAAAAAAGAGGGTGGGAAAATCCCCCATCTGGCTGCAGTCCTTGTTGGTAACGATGGTGGCAGCGAAACGTATGTCGCTCATAAGGTCAAAGCATGCACCGAGGTCGGATTCAAGTCAACACTGGTAAGGATGGATACCTCCACCACCAGAGAAGAGCTTCTGGCTAAAGTAAATGAACTTAATAATGACCCCGACATCGATGGCTTTATTGTTCAGCTTCCTTTGCCATCTCATCTATCTGAAGATGAAGTTATTGAAGCAGTTCATCCCGACAAGGACGTCGATGGCTTTCACCCTGTAAATACCGGCAGAATGACGGTTGGTCTTCCCTGTTTTGTTCCGGCTACACCTTTCGGGATTATTGAGCTTCTTAAGAGATATAAAATTGAAACCAGCGGTAAGCATTGTGTGGTTATAGGGAGAAGTAATATTGTAGGCCGACCGGTAAGTATCCTGATGTCGCAGAAAGGTGTCGATGCAACGGTAACAGTTGTACACAGCCGTACTAAAAATCTTGCCGAGGTGGTAAGAAGTGCCGATATTATTATAGCAGCTATTGGATCACCAGGATTCGTTAAGGCTGATATGGTTAAGGAGGGAGCAGTAGTTATTGATGTAGGTACAACAAGGGTCGATGCCCCCGATACTAAATCCGGCTGGAGACTAAAAGGCGATGTGGATTTTGAGCATGTAGCTGAAAAATGTTCCTATATTACTCCTGTACCGGGCGGTGTTGGTCCGATGACAATTGTTTCTCTGCTGGGCAATACTTTGCTTGCAGCGAGCAGAAGAAAATAGAGACTTTCTTTTAATATATGGCCCTGCAGGATAACCTCTTCGCAGGGCTATTTTATTGTTTGGGGTACAACCACCGGCATATCAACGCCTGCCATATAAAGATCAAATCCTCCCTTTCCGCCAGGTCTGTTTGAACTGAAGATCAAAAAGTGGTTGGTAAATTCGGGGTGTGTACCCAAAATAGGCCTGTATTCATCATAAGGACTGTTTATTTGTGGTCCGAAATTGACGGGTGCACTCCACTTGCCTCCCTTGAATACCGAGTAGTAAAGATCATACCCGCCTTCACCACCACTGCGGTTGGATGTAAAAATAAGGTAGTTCTTGAATACGAACGGACATTTGTCCTCAGCAGGATTCGAAAGGCTGTCGACAACTGTTGCCACAGCAGGGGCTGATATCAGCCAGTCGTGAACCTTGGTTTCGGCCGGACGGGTAACATATGAGATCTCATTGTTGCCACTTCGGTCGGATGAAAAATATGCTCTGGTTATTGGAAAGTCAAAGCAAAGATATGAATCATCAGAAGCTGAGTTAATGACGGTAGCATCATACGGACCGTCTATAGCTGGCAGCTGTCCGCCAAAATAGGGAAGATGCTTGATGTATTTAATGTCGAGATCACCACCAGTGCTCTCTGTCGTCACAGAGAAAAAGTCGTAACCATCAGAGCTGCTGAAGACGCTGTACGGCCCGTATTCATTGTTTGCTGTATTGACAGCTGTAAGAAGGTGTGTATAGAACGGGTCGGTGGTCAATCCGGAGTTAACAAAGAAATCTCCGTTCGTCTGAACAAAAAGAAACTGGAAACCACCCTGGGTAATATCAAATGTTCCGCCAGATGTCAAACGGTTGCTGGAGAAGTGGATAATACCACCTGCTCCCAGCATTGGCAGGTTTGAATTGTAATCATCATATGCCGAATTAATGTCGGTAATGGCCAGCACAGTATCAGGGAATGTGCCAACAGTATATTTAATATCGCTCCCTTTGGGTTTGCATGAATAGATTATAGAAATCGCAATAACTAACGAAATCGCAATAGCTCCTTTTATATTGCTAATTAATTTCTTCATCTCTTTTAAAAATATGTTTACACAAATATAATTCAATATAAAACAAAAACCGGGCAGAGAGCCCGGTTTTCAGAAGGTGGATTTAGGTTAGATTTGGGTAATATAGGGTAAAAATTTATTTCCTTGTTTACATTAACTATGATGCTAATATTCCCCTTTCGGTTGCGTGGAAATAAAAAAAATAGAGACATTTTAATCTATGATGCAGATTATAAAGTGTTTATAAAATTTAGAAAATGTTAATAATTGGTATTTATACCATTTACCCCCTAGACTATTTATGCTATTTTTGTCGGGAGAATTAAATCATGGAAGAAGATAGGTTCGGTTTTGCTTTCGATGAAGATACCGAAGAGGTAGTCAAGCGATTTGAAAACATGAGAAGAAACAATGAAAATTATTTCTTCGATGTTTCCGAGTTCGAGACTCTCATTGACTTCTATCTCGACAGTGACAATTCAACCAGGGCAGCAGAAGCAGCACAGATAGCTTCCGACCAGCATCCCTACTCTGTTTCCATTCAACTTAGGAAAGCCCGGATCATGATCGACAAGGGAAGAGCCGTCGAGGCTTTAAAGATCATCAGGGCAGTGGAAAGTATTGAACCCGGCAATTACGAAGTATATATTGCCAAAGGTACAGCATTTGCCATGCTGGGAAATATTACCGGTGCCAGGAAAATGTTCGATTATGCCCTCGAACTTGGTGAGGATGAGCCCGAAAATATACTGTTCAGTATAGTATCGGTTCTTCAGAACCTTAACTATTATGAGCAACTCATACCTTATCTGATAAAGCTTGAGGAACTGGAACCCGATTATAACGGGCATGTATACGACCTGGCATATGCTTACGACCGAACAGGCAATCTGAAAATGAGTATTGAGTACTACCTTAAATATATTGAGGATGAGCCATTTTCTGACAGTGCCTGGTATAATCTCGGTATCATTTACAACAGAACCGAAGAGTACGAAAAGGCATTGGAAGCATACGACTATTCCCTTGCAATTAACCCTCAGAATACCTTCTCAATATTCAATAAAGCCAACATCCTCAGCAACATGGGACGATACGAGGAGGCAATAGCCCCATACCATGAGTTCCTTGAATATGAAGATGAAAGCCCCGAAGCCTTTTCATATCTGGCAGAGTGTTATGAGAAGACCAACGAATATGAATTGTCGCGCAAATATTACCTTGAGACACTTGAACTGGAGCCTACTTTTGCTGAGGCCTGGTTCGGACTGGGGATACTTGCACTTAAAGCAGGCACCATAAACGAAAGCCAGACTCTCTTCCGGAAGGCCGTTAAACTGGATGACGAAAATCCGGAATACTGGTTCTATCTGGGTAAATCGTACCTCGAATGCAATGAGGTAAAAGAGGCTGTCAGATGTTTCCGGGAATCGCTGCGTATCGATCCGTACTACGATGAAGTGTGGCTTGAGATAATTAAGATCATATTCAAAAACAATGCAATCGACAAGGCCTTGCAATTCCTTGTTAAGGCACATAAAATAACCGGGGACGTTCCTGGCATCAACTACATACTCGGTGCTCTCTACCTTCATAACGGACTGGAGGAGGATGCCTGGTATGCTCTCGGCAGAGCATTGAGTGCCGACAAATCCATGCTTCCTGATTATTCAGAGTTTTACCCTGAGGAGATGCTCTCCCCACGTATCCAGGAGCTCATTAAAGAAAATAGCGAAAATAAATGATTACTGACCTTTCTTTTCTTCCCGAACGTCCTGCCAAGCCAAGGACCAGCGGATTAACAATGGTTATGGACAAGGGCCTGAGCCTGCGTGAGGCAGAAGATTTTATGTCTGTAGGTAAAGATTATACCGATTTTGTAAAACTTGGTTTTGGAACCGGCATCATTACGCCGGGTGTCGAAAAGAAAATTGAGCTCTACAAGGATAACGGAATGCTTACATATTTCGGAGGTACTCTCTTTGAAGCATTCGTTGTAAGGAACAGTTTCAAAGACTATAT
Source organism: uncultured Bacteroidales bacterium (assembly GCA_963698535.1). Taxonomy (GTDB): domain Bacteria; phylum Bacteroidota; class Bacteroidia; order Bacteroidales; family VadinHA17; genus CAVORD01. The sequence continues at coordinate 707,964 of CAVORD010000001.1, forward strand.
TAAACTAATACAAAAAACAGGTGTTCCCGCCGTGGAGGTTTCGGATGGTTCATTCGGAATAGAGACAAAAGAGAAATGCAGGTATATAAGGGAGTTATCCTTCTATGCCGTCGTCCTGTCTGAGGTAGGCTCCAAGAAAAAAGATGTTGTCTTCTCTCCCGACCAATGGGTTGAAATGATGCAGGCAGAGCTTGAAGCCGGTTCATTTAAGGTTATTGCAGAGGCAAGGGAGACGGGCACTATTGGTATCTATAACGACGACGGATCGGTTAATAGTGAGCTTATTGAAAAACTCTCCAAATATGTCGGCTTCGATAATATTTTGTGGGAAGCCCCTCAGAAATCGCAGCAGGCATGGTTCATTAAACATTTCGGTGCCAATGTGAACCTTGGCAATATTGCACCTACAGAAATAATTTCGCTTGAATCCCTCAGGCTTGGTCTGAGAGGAGATACTTTCTTTCAGTTTCTACCGGATCAGTTGAAATGAGCAGTAAAAGAGATTTCACCGGCTACCTTCTCTTATCTCTACGTGGAATAGCCATGGGTGCTGCAGATGTTGTACCAGGTGTCTCAGGAGGTACAATTGCCTTTATCACTGGCATATACGAGGAGCTGGTAGATTCAATAAGAAGCGTTGATATACAGTCACTTAGACTCGTTTTCCGGGGGCGGTTCAAGGAGTTTTGGCTGCATATTAACGGGAACTTTCTAATTGCCCTTTTCAGTGGGATCCTGTTAAGTATTTTTACGCTGGCAGGAATTATGGGTTACCTTCTTAAAACTCATCCCGTCTTTGTATGGTCTTTCTTCTTTGGACTTATTCTGGCTTCAGCATTCTTCATACTGAGGGATATTAAAAAATTCAACCTACCGGTAATTATCGCCTTTTTTGCAGGGGGATTGGCAGCATGGCTTATAACCAGAGTTGCCCCGGTAACCACTACCGACGCATACTGGTTTATATTCATCTCAGGAATGATAGGGATTTGTGCCATGATACTGCCGGGAATATCAGGAGCATTCATACTGCTGATGCTTGGCAAGTATATTTTTATTATTAATGCGGTTCACGAATTCAATATTCCTGTCCTGATTCTATTTGCAGCAGGTGCTGCAACAGGACTGATCCTCTTCTCAAGGGTATTATCCTGGCTGTTAACGCGATTCAGAGAGATAGCAATTGGTCTGCTCTCCGGATTTATGATAGGATCACTTGGAAAGGTATGGCCCTGGAAAGAGGCTATCTCAACCATTATATCTGAAAAGGGAGAATTACTGGTTCTACAGGAAAGAAATGTTCTTCCCTCGCAGTTTGCTAACATCACCGGCCTTGACTCACAACTTGCCGGAGCCATATTAATGTTCTTGTTTGGGATAATCCTCCTTATTGCAATTGAACACTTTGGAAATAAGAAATGACCTCTCGATTTGGAATTATAGGGAATCCGCTTTCACACTCTTTCTCACAAGGCTATTTTAATAATAAGTTCACTGCCGAAGGTATCGAGGATTGCTCTTATCACAAATATGAGATCAGGGATCCATCAGAGGTATTGGAACTGCTTGCTGCCGACAACACTATCAAAGGTCTTAATGTAACTATCCCACATAAAGTAAGTATAATAAAGTATCTCGACCGCTTATCACCGGAAGCAGAGTCGATAGGTGCCGTGAATGTTATAAAAGTTATCAGGGATGGAGAGAATGTTGTTCTTGAGGGATACAACACCGACTACTTCGGGTTTAGAACATCATTGCTGAACCTGATAGGCGCAAAGAGACCCGAGGCTCTTATCCTTGGCAATGGAGGTGCTTCCATGGCGGTCAGATCTGCCCTCGGTAATCTGGGTATCCCATACAATATTGTTAGCAGGAGAGGGGATGAGAATATTATGACATATGAAAGACTTGATCCGGAAATAGTTAAGAGGAGCAAGCTTATCATCAATACAACACCCCTGGGCATGCATCCGGAGGTCAATACTGCTCCGCCTATCGACTACTCATTGCTTGAAGGCCATATCCTCTTCGACCTCGTTTACAATCCGGAAGTTACACTTTTCATGAAAAGAGGAGAGGAGAGAGGGTGCGTGGTTTCGAACGGCTACGAGATGTTAATTCTTCAGGCTGAAAAATCGTGGGAGATATGGACAACCGACTCATCTACAGATATATATCCTCAGGGTAAATAACATCTGTCAAATATAATCCCATTGCGGGTGCAGATTGCCCCGCCTTACTCCGGTCCTTTGCTTCAATGATATCCCTGAAGCCTTCCTGATTTATCTTTCCGAAACCTACATTAACAAGCGTTCCCACAATGCTTCTCACCATATTCCTGAGGAATCTGTCGGCAGTGATGGTAAAGACGAGCATCCCGTCCTGTTCTTCCCAGTAAGCCTCAGTGACTTTACAGATGTTGGTCCTTGCCCCGGAGTGGAGCTTGCTGAAGCTTGTGAAGTCATCATACTCCGGCAAGAGAGCAGCAGCAAAGTTCATCTGTTCGATAGATGGTACTCCTTTAAGATACCAGGAATAACCGACCTTGAAAGGATCCTTCAGCGTTGATATGAAGTACTTATATTTTCGTGCTGTTGCGGAGAACCTGGCATGGGCATCAGGCTTAACCCTCTTTATTGAAGAGATGGCAATATCACCGGGAAGATGGCCATTTAGCTTTTTCAGAAACGATTTGTCCTGATCAAGATCCGCTGTGGCTGAATTAAAATGAGCAACGTAATATGAAGCATGGACTCCGGTATCTGTCCTTCCTGCACCGGTAATACCTGTCTTGATTCCAAGTATATCAGATAAAGCCTTTTCTGTAAGCTCCTGAACAGTAGTATTATCAGGTTGGATCTGCCAACCATAATACACTGTCCCCATGTAACTCATTTCAATGAAGTACCTGAAATCCATTTGGGTGAATTAGCAAGGCTGTCCAGCGTAAGTACGTATGGTCAGCCCGATTATAATTTCCTCTACCAGAAAAATGTATAGAGGAACGCCAGTATTATCATTATGATATACGCCGATATGTTGAATGCCTTACCGGTCCTGAACAGGTTGGGCTCCAGCTTAATGGCCTTTTTATCAACAGAATCATCCCCGTCGGTAAGACTGACTCCGATAATTATCACCATGGTAATTATACAGGTGTATAACATCTGATCCATCCATGGCAACTCGAGCGATGGTACCTTGAGAGCCAATGCAACCGGAATAGAAAAGATAGCGCCAACTATAGCCCCTTTGGCAGAGGTCCTGCTCCAGAACAAACCAAGCAGGAAAATAGCAAGTATGCCAGGGCTTACCATTCCTGTATATTCCTGAATATACTGGAATGCCTGAGGGATACTTCTTAACTGGGGAGCCAGTAGTGAAGCTATGATAAGCGCCGTCAAAGCTGTCAGACGACCCACATTAACAATCTGTTTGTCAGCTGCATTCTTACCAAAATATGGTTTATAAATATCCATTGTAAATATGGTAGCTGTGGAATTTAGCATTGAAGCGAGAGATGAAACAATTGCTGCCGTCAAAGCCGCCAGCACCAAACCTCTCAGGCCAACAGGTACAAAATTGCTTATCAACCAAGGGTATGCTTTATCGTAGTTAACAGCACCGTCAACCTTCGTGAATGCCTCCGTAACCCCTTCAATAACCGCAGTCCCTTCACCCTGGGAAAACATGACGTATACAATAATACCCGGAATTACTATAAAGAGCGGGATAATTAATTTAAGAAATGCTGCAAAGGCAATTCCCTTTTGAGCCTCTTTAAGTGATTTTGCAGCTAATGTTCTTTGAATAATATACTGGTTAAATCCCCAGTAATAAAGATTTGCGATCCACATACCACCAATCAGAACTGCTATGCCCGGCAGATTTGTGAATTCCGGATTGTCCTTCTTCAAAATCATATGGAACTTATCGCCGGCTGTGTCATAAATATGGCTGATTCCATTTAATAATCCGCCATCGGGGGTTACCTTATTGAGTGCTATAATGGTTGTAATGACTCCTCCCAGCACAAGCAGTATTACCTGTACAACATCGGTCCAGGCAACGGCTGAAAGACCACCCCACAAAGAGTAAGCAGCTGCAATACAAGCAAGTCCGATAATCGCAATTACGATAAGCGATCCGTCACCATTCCCTACAATCGTATCAATTGCTTTAGCACCAAGGAATAATACAGCAGTAAGGTTAATGAATACAAAAAGAGCTATCCAGAATGAGGCAAGGATTGTCTTAAGGGTGGTGTTAAATCTTTTCTCAATGAATTCAGGAATGGTGTAAAGCCCCTTTTCAATGAATATAGGCAGAAAATATTTACCTACGATAATGAGGGTAATTGCAGCCATCCACTCATACGTTGCAATGGCGAGACCTATGGCAAATCCCGATCCTGACATTCCAATAAGTTGCTCGGCAGAAATATTTGCGGCTATAAGAGAAGCTCCTATTGCCCACCATGGTAAAGATTTACCAGCCAGAAAATAGTCTTCAGCATTTCGTCCGGTACCTTTCTTATCACGAGATACCCAGAGACCCATTACTACAATGCCTACAATATAGACACCGAAGATCACAAAATCGATTGTAGAAAAATTTCCGCCCATGGTTTTAAGGATTATGTTGAAACTAAACTCAAAAATAGGATTTAATGTGAAAAAAGGTTGGTAGCTACTCTTCTTTTTATTAAGATTATTGAAATAAATAATATCATACTGCTAATTGAACTGTATTTTTGCATGCTGAACGGATATAATCCAACAGGCAACAGCAAACCATAATCTGATAACAGAGAGTAATATGAATCCAAACAGATCAAAGAGAGGCTTCGCAAGCGATAACAACGCACCTGTTCATTCTCTTATAATGGAAGAGATGGCTCGTGTAAACAACGGCCATACAGTTGGATATGGAAATGACCAATACACAGAGGAGGCCAAAGAGCTATTCAAACAACAATTCGGACAGGCCTGCGAAACATACTTCGTCTTTATCGGTACCGCAGCCAATGTACTAAGCCTCACTGCAGTCACCAGGCCATGGAACTCTGTTATCACCTCATTCAATGCCCACATAGAGCAGGATGAGTGCGGGGCTCCTGAGCGTTTCTCCGGCTGCAAACTCCTTACAGTCGACACCCCGGATGGGAAGATCAGGAAGGAATTAATAGCCAGACATATGCATGGGATAGGATTTGAGCATCACTCTCAGCCTAAAGTCGTCTCAATAACACAGGCCACGGAGATGGGCACTGTCTATAAACCCGATGAGATAAGGGCAATTGCCGACTATGCCCATGAAAACGGTATGCTCCTTCATATGGATGGCGCGAGAATTGCCAATGCTGCCGCAACTCTGAAGGTTGGTTTCAAAGAGATCACAACTGATTGTGGTGTTGACATTTTATCCTTCGGGGGGACAAAGAACGGAATGATGTATGGCGAGGCTATCTGCTTTCTGCGTGAAGGACTGTCAGAAGATTTCCGGTATTTACGGAAACAGGGTATGCAACTTGCATCGAAAATGAGGTATATTTCAGCACAGTATATTGCTTATTTCAGGAACGATCTTTGGAAAGAGACAGCCTCGCATGCCAATAACATGGCCAGAAAACTCTACGAAAGCACCAGGGATATTAAAGGTATTACCTTCACTCAGTCGGTAGAGTCTAACGGATTGTTCGTCATACTGCCGCATGCTGTGGCAGCGAAACTAAGGGAGAGTTATTTCTTTTACCCGTGGAATGAGGAGACCTCGGAATACCGCTGGATGACAAGCTGGGATACTACTGAAGAGGATATTTCCAACTTCTCGTCAATGCTGAAGGACCTAATGAGGTAATTCACGGGAGCAGGAGAGAACTGTCGCCGTAACTCAGGAACCTGAAACCATTCGTCAGGCAATGATCATATACCCTCCGCCAGTCATCGCCAATAAATGCAGCTACCAGGAGTAAAAGAGTACTGCCCGGCTGATGAAAATTTGTGACCAGCCCTTTTACAATACGGAACCGGTAGCCTGGCACAATAATGATACCCGTACTAACACCAAGCTCAGCAATATCGTTCCTCTCCATGTAATTTTCCAGGGCTTTCAGTGAAACTTCTGCAGAGGGTGCAGCGTCAGTGGAATAACCTTCCCACTGACCAATATAAAAAGGCCCCTTTCCTGATAAGGTACCGGTGAGCGCTTTGCAACCAAGAATATAAAGTGATTCCAGCGAGCGGGCAGAGGTTGTTCCTACAGCAACTATTACTCCTTCAAGCAGTTCAGCCAAGCTCTTTCGGCTGATAAAAAACCACTCCTCATGCATTTTGTGTTCCCCTATCTCCTCTGCTTTTACCGGCTTAAAAGTTCCGGCACCGACATGCAGGGTCAGATCAGTTCTCAAAATACCTCTACTCTTCAACTTGTCAAGTGTCTCATTGGTAAAGTGCAGTCCGGCAGTAGGAGCAGCTACCGATCCCTTGAACTTAGAGTATACAGTTTGATAGTTTGTATGATCTGACTGCTCATCGTCCCGGTTCAGATATGGCGGTATTGGTACATGCCCTGCTTCTTCCAGTATATCAGCAAAGCTCCTGTCTCTGTCCCAGGAAAATTTAACCGTAATACCTTCCGATGATGATAAACCGGTCTTCTCTGCCACAACAACACAATTGCTTTCCGGAAGTGTCATTGTCAATACCCGGTCTTTCCACTTCTTCAGATTACCAACCATGCAATTCCATTCCGAACTCTCCCTTGATTCAAGAGATCGGATATAATCCACAGGCTCCACGGGAGAGAGACACAATACCTCAATACGTGCCCCGCTTTCTGACTTAAAGATCATCCTTGCGGGTATTACCTTAGTATTATTGAAAATAAGCCTGGATCCTGCCGGAAGCCATTCTGAGATATTAGAAAACCGGTCCTCCTCAATGATCCCTTCCCTGCATACCAGCATCCTCGAATTGTCGCGCTTTTCAAGTGGGTACCTTGCAATCATCTCCTCGGGAAGAGAATATGAATAATCGGCCATTTTAACCAATTTGGCTTGAGTCTCTGAGATCATTGACAACAGGATTTTTATGCGGCTTCAAAATTAGCTATTTTTGTACAAATCAACAGACAGGAACGATGAAGGAATTCAGAACAGGGGAGAAAGTAAAATTTTTAAGCGACACAGGCTCGGGGGTAGTACTACGCACCGAACCTAAGGGAATAGTTATCGTCCTTACAGATGATGGATTTGAGTTTCCCGTCGATTCGTCAGAACTTATTAAAACAGAGATATTTGACTCTTCAGGCAATCTGAAGCATGGCAAACCTGAGAAGGTACAGATGGAACAACCTGCCCAAAATATGGTGATTGATGAACCGGAAAGTCCTACAGAAGCAGAGTTCATAAATATGAGACCATCGCTCAGGATCTCATCAGAAATGGTTGAAGACGGCTCTGATCCTGAATTATTGATCTCCGTTACAAATCCCGGACCATTCAGGGTATTTGTTACTGTAGGCTTCAATGGAAAAAAGGGAAGCCGCAATATCGGTGAACAATTGCTCCATCCTAAGGGGAGGAAAGAGTTCAGATCGTTACCTGGCAAAAGGATTAAGGAGGGATCGGAAACCATTTTCTTACAGGCTGTTGCGCTCTCAGAGGTATCACATACTTATTGTGACCCGGCAACATTCTATATCACCTGGAGAATGCTAAAAGAGGGAACCGATTTGTTATGGCCCGATGGTAATGAAGAGATAAGAAAACTTCTGGAAAAGGAACCGCAGGTGAAAATTGCTGATAAGCCGGTGAAACCAAAAGAGGAAAAAAAGAAGCAGGGAACAGAACCGCTTTTCCCCGGCGTTGAAGAGATCGACCTCCACATCAATGCCATTATGGATAACTACAAACATTTGTCAAACGGCGAAATAGTTGATATCCAGCTTTCAAGGTTCCGGACTGCAATGGAGGGAGCAATAAAGGCAAAGCAAAACAAAATAGTATTTATTCACGGTGTGGGCGAGGGTACTCTTAAATACCGGCTCAGGAGAACCATAGACACCGATTTCAGGAACTGCAGCTATCAGGACGCTTCCTTCACCAATTATGGTTTCGGCGCTACACTGGTAATTATAAGAAATTAGAATTATGGCTTATAAGAGTTTTGACCCGTTTATTCAGAAAGAATTCGCAAGTTTCGATTCCCTTGACGACCTGGAGCTGGAGCAGATAGTAAATGATGTTCATACTGAATACAATAGCTGGAAATCACTTCCCGTTTCGAAGAGAGTATCATTTATTGCCAGCCTGGAGAAGGTACTGTTAAAAAATAAGGAAGATTATGCTGAAATGATCACCAGGGAGATGGGCAAACCCATTTCTCAATCGCGTGCTGAAATTGAAAAATGCGCTCTTCTGTGCAGATATTACGTTTCTAATTCAGAAAAATTCCTTGCGTCTGAAGAGAGGATTTCATCAGCAGGCAGGAGTATTGTTTCGTATGAACCGCAGGGTGTTATTCTGGGGATCATGCCATGGAATTTCCCTTTCTGGCAGGCACTAAGATTTATTGTTCCGGCACTCGCGGCAGGAAACACTGTCGTGCTGAAACATGCATCCAATGTACCCGGTTCCGCCTCAATGATCGAATCGGCGATTAGGGAATCTGGCTTTCCTGAAAATGTATTCAGAAATCTTCTAATCGACCATTATCAGGTTGAAAGGTTGCTAAGAAAAAACGAGATCAGGGGAGTCAGTCTTACTGGCAGCAACGTGGCGGGAGAGAGGATAGGTGAAATTGCCGGCAGGAATATTAAGCGATGTGTAATGGAGCTTGGAGGAAGCGATCCGTTCATCATCTTTTCAGATGCCGATCTTGAAAGCGCCGTAAAGGCATTCGCTGATAGCAGGTTTCTTAATACCGGGCAGTCGTGCATTGCAGCAAAACGTCTTTTGGTGGAGAAGGAATCGATGCATAAGGTTATCGATATCCTGCAAAAGATCATTGAGTCATACCATACAGGAAACCCTGCGGATGACGACACATTTATCGGTCCCATGGTTAGCGAAAAGGCTGCTGCCGAGGTCGAGCGGCAGGTAAATGAATCTGTTAAGAGAGGTGCAAAGATCATTGCCGGAGGAAAAAGGGGAGTGCCAGGGCCAGCATTCTATGAGCCTACCATTATAATTGACGCACCATCAGGTTCCCCTGTATTAAATGAGGAGGTCTTCGGACCGGTGGCACCTGTCATCCCCTTTGAAACTGAAGAAGAGGCTCTTATTTACGCCAACGACACTATCTACGGCCTTGGTGCTTCGGTATGGACCGGTGACAGGGAGAAAGCAATAAGGATCTCCCTGCAGATAGATACAGGAACAGTGGCCGTAAACGGCTATGTTAAGTCCGATCCGGCCATGCCCTTTGGAGGTGTAAAAGACTCCGGTTATGGCAGGGAACTGTCGGTTGAAGGAATAAGAGAGTTCGTAAATATCAAGTCGATCAATATCTTCTGACATGATTTTGAGTATCTTTGCGCCGCAGCAGGTTGTTCCATCGCTATCCGTTTACGGAGGGAGGAAAGTCCGGGCAACAAAGAGCACCATGCTTCCTAACGGGAAGATATCCGCGAGGGTATAGTAATGTAACAGAGAATTACCGCCACTGTATTCGTACAGTGGTAAGGGTGAAAAGGCGGGGTAAGAGCCCACCGGTCATGCTGGCAACAGTGTGAGCCGTACATCTTATGGGTTGAAAGACCATGTATACCGGCGTTAAGGACTGCTCGTCCGTGCCGGGGGGTAGGTCGTTAGAGTTTTACAGCAATGTAACGCCCAGATAAATGATGGAAAACCTTCCCCCATTCTCGTGAGAATAAAGGAAGGTTACAGAATCCGGCTTACAGACCTGCTGCTTATTTTTTCATAAACTCTGAATCATCAACTGGTATGTTTACCTCTACTTTCTCGTAGATCAAACTTGCTACCTCCATTCCTCCTGCATAAGTAACTGTTCTCTTCGGAAGGAACAGACCGTTGAAATCGGTGAATTCCATGGTGTATAATTCCACCTCTACTGTATTACCCATTTGAGTTACTGTTACTCTGGTCATTACAGGCAGATAGGTTCCCTTGTCAATGAACATGTAAGCATCATCAACGCCGTCCATCTTCATCTTTAGTTTGAATGCAGGCTTGCTGTCAATAACTTCCTCTCCGGCCAATTCCAGTGTTCCTTCAGCAAAACTTCTCTTCAACTGATTGACAAACATGTTATTACGTTCTATCTGCTTTGCCTGCTCTGCTGGTAACTCTGTCATCTCAGAACTGCCTGCAAATGGATTTAACATGTAGCCTTTTTGGCCATCAAACATCTGAACGATCTCCATTCCGTTCATCGATGTGGAGACTTTAACCTTATTTGGCCGTTTCATTACCATAGTGATAGGCATCTCCATGCCCATTTGCGAGACCTTTCCAGTTATTCTTGCTGTTGTTATGTTTTCCAGCTTATCTGATTTCATAGCAACCGCGTTCTTTTTAACGATCTCTTCCAGTGATTGTGCTTGTAGTGCCGCTACCAGGATCGTTGCAGCGAAAACGATCAAAACTCTTTTCATAATTAATTAAATGTTCGTGAATATTACTCTTTAGTTTAATTGTTGAACTTCTCCATACTTTCATGAATAACAAGAAGCTTACGAAGAAGGGGTTCCAGCTTATCAAGAGGAAGCATATTAGCTCCGTCGGACAGTGCCTTGTGCGGTTCAGGATGGGTTTCAATGAATATTCCATCGGCACCGGTTACAATTGCCGCCTTGGCAATTGTTTCTATCATTTTCGGTAATCCGCCCGAGACACCCGATGCCTGATTAGGTTGTTGAAGTGAGTGGGTAACGTCCATAACCACCGGATATCCAAGCTCTTTCATCTCAACGATATTCCGAAAATCGACTATCAGGTCGCCATAGCCAAACATATTTCCTCTTTCTGTAAGTATGATCCGGTCATTTCCCGTTTCAAGTACCTTCTCTGCAGCAAACCTCATTGATGGTCCGGACAGGAACTGACCTTTTTTGATATTTACCCATTTGCCTGTTTCTCCCGCAGCCACCAGGATGTCGGTTTGCCTGCACAAAAAAGCAGGTATCTGCAGAATATCGGCATAACGGGCAGCAACCGACGCCTCCGCAGCTGAATGTATATCGGTAATTACAGGTACACCAGCCTCTTTGCCTGCTTCAGCAAGCACCTCAAGACCTTTCATATCGCCAATACCGGTAAATGAACCGCCTTTCGACCTGTTGGCTTTACGGTACGATGCTTTGAATACAAAAGGTATATTCAGATCGGTACAGATAGCACTTATTGTGCGGGCTACATGCAACGTCAGTTCTCTCGACTCCACAACGCAGGGGCCGGCGATAAGAGTAAAACAGTTTCTGTTATATTGTTTTAATCCTGATATCTCTTTTAACTCTTTTACCATAATCAAAAATAACTCTTTTTTCTATTCCTCAGGGTCGGACTTATCTCTATTATATTTGTAGAATCCACTCCACATATTTCCAAGGTTCTTCCTTATCTCTGCCTCCCTGCTGTTTTCACCGGGTTCATAGAGAATGGTACCCTTCAGTTTTTCTGGAAGAAAATCATCGGCTATGAAGTGTCCTTCATAGCTGTGTGCATACTTGTAATTCTTCCCATACCCTATATCCTTCATAAGATTAGTAGGCGCATTGCGTATATGCAGAGGGACAGGCTGGTCTCCGCTTTTTGCTATTAACGACTGAGCATCATTTATCGCTTTGTAAGCAGAGTTGCTTTTGGGGCTTGTTGCAAGGTATATGGCAACCTCCGATAGTATGATCCTTGATTCGGGCCATCCTATCATGTTAACCGCCTCAAACCCTGCCTGGGCAAGTAAGAGGGCATTTGGGTTCGCCAGCCCTATATCTTCAGCTGCAAGTATTACCATTCGCCTGGCAATAAACTTCACATCCTCACCACCTTCAACCATCCGGCCGAGCCAGTAGACGGCAGCATTAGGATCGCTGCCCCTGACCGATTTTATAAATGCTGAGATTATATCGTAATGCTGCTCTCCGTTCTTGTCGTACATCGCAAGATTCTTCTGGACATCTTCAAGTACGATCTCATTATTGATTACTATTCTCTCTTTCTCGCTGCTGGCAGTCTCCTTCTGTTCCGTTCCCACAACCAGCTCGAGAGCATTATACAATTTCCTGGCATCGCCTCCTGAAACACGTATCAAAGCTTCGTAATCTTCGATCACGATATCGATCTCCTTAAGAAAGGTATCCTTTTTAATTGCCTTATCCACAAGGCCAATAAGATCAGCCTCTTCCAGAGGTCTCATAATATATACCTGACATCTTGAGAGAAGGGGCGAAATAACTTCAAATGAAGGGTTCTCTGTTGTTGCGCCTATAAGTGTAATTATACCCTGTTCGACAGCACCCAGAAGTGAGTCCTGCTGCGATTTGTTGAACCTGTGGATCTCATCAATAAATAGGATAGGCGAGGGGGTATCAAAAAAACGGCTGGAACGGGCTTTCTCTATCGTATCCCTTACATCTTTAACACCTGAATTGACTGCACTGAGTTGAAAATAAGGTCTGTTGCAGGTTGTGGCGATGATGCCGGCGAGAGTTGTCTTACCAACACCCGGAGGACCCCACAAAATGAATGAAGGGATCTTTCCGCTAACGATCATACTCCTCAAGGGCCCTCGCGGACCAACAAGGTGCTCCTGTCCTGCAAATTCTTCAAGAGTGGCAGGCCGTAACCTTTCTGCCAGTGGTTTATTGGAAAGCATCTATCCCTTTTATCACAAAAGTAATAAAATCTGCTTCCCTTTACTTCTCAATTTCACCACTAAAATCACGCATCGCCTTCAGAAGGTTTATAGACTGAAGAACAATATTCTTTGTCTCCGACAGAGAATTGAGGTACAGCAAAGAGGTTTTTGTACTGGAATCACCCTTCTTAATACGCTCAAGCTGCTTAACACTTATTGTCTCAATGTTCTCAAGCAGAGTCACTCTCATCCGGTTGGCTATCTCTATCTCGTCGTAATTGCCCGACCGTATAATATGCATCTGAAAGTTCAGATAGTCTTTTATCTCCAGTGTTAAACCGCGTAACTCTTTCTGCTGTAATGTGGTAAGGGCAGGGTGGTTATTATCTACATGGTTAAATACCGGATCAATGAGGTATTTGATTGAATGTGCCAGTTCCCTGAGGTAATCTATAACCTGAACATAGTAAGGTCCTGCAGTAACATCTTCCTCTACCAGGTTTTTTATGAAACGGAGAACATTATCCTTTCTGCGTTTTACATCTTTATCAAAATCCTCGAAATCGCGGCGCAGATCACGCAGCGCTTTCAGGTCCTCTTTTATAAGAGCAGTAATAGCCTGCTCATAGAAGAGGGACATCTGACTCAGATAACTAACAAGTACTATTCTGGTAGCGGGGATCAATTCATCTGATCTCATCTCCGCAAGAACATACTCCTTCTCAGCAGTAGCCTTTTTGCCCTCTATCTTTTTATGCAGTGCGTAACTTCGCACCAGCATAATAACAGATAGTATCACCAGTACAGCTATTCCGACGAAACCTGTCTTGGTAAGTACCAATGCAATAATAAGGGAAGCTGTGAATGCTGCAAACGCAGTAAAGAACCAACCCAGGATAACCGTTATTACTCCAGTAACACGGTAAACAGCACTGTCTCTGCCCCATGCTCCGTCGGCCAGACTTGATCCCATTGCAACCATGAAAGTCACATATGTAGTCGACAACGGAAGCTTCTTTGATGTTCCGAAAGCTATCAAGGCACTGGATACTAAAAGGTTAACCGATGCCCTGACAAGGTCGAAGCTGGCACCGCTCTCCTTCATCGATTTCGATTCTGATACCTTATTGAACCTTTTTGTCAGCCACCCACCTATCTTTCCGGGTAAAATATACTCAAATACCTTGCTCGCCTGTACCGATTTCCTTACAAGCGACCGTGCGATCACAGAGGAACCAAAACTCTCCGTTCCTTCATCCTGTTTGCTCAGGTTCAGCTCTGTCTGTGTCACACTTCTTGCCTTCTTTGAGAACCATAAAGCAAGAGTCATTACAATGCCTGCCAGCAAAAGGAAGATAGTAGGAGTCTTTACCTTGGCAGCAAGGATACCCATTGGGAAGAGAGCCGGCTCTGTATTACTTGCAAGCCATGCTTTGTAAGATTCTATACCGGCAAGTGGTACACCAATGAAGTTGACAAGGTCATTGCCGGCAAATGCCATTGCAAGTGCAAAGGTCCCAAAGAGGACTATTATCTTAAATACATTCGCCCTGAATATCCATACCATGAACTGAATAATCACAGTCCATCCCACAAAGCTGTATAACAGCACCTTACCTGAATTAGATCCTATCCACTCAATAGTGGAATCGGTAAGGATACTGCTTCCCTTGGCCCCTTTAATAAGGATAAAGAATGTAATGACGGTAATGGCCAGACCACCATATATTGAACCGAAATACTTAAGCGATTTCGTGAAATCGAAGGTGAAGACAATCCTCACTACATACATTATAAAACTACCAACAGTAAAAGCTATAGCCACCGACAATAGTATACCGGAGATTATGGCAAGCACCTTCCCGCTGTTAATATAATCGGCCATATTCCCTGAATCACCCGATCCGATCATTTTAAGCATTGCTACCCCTACAGCAGCACCGAGAAGTTCGAAAACTATCGACACCGTTGTCGATGTGGGTAAACCAAGAGTGTTAAAGGTGTCAAGAAGCAGTACGTCAGTGATCATTACTGCCAGAAAAATTATCATTATCTCACTAAAATAGAACGCCCCCGGATTAAATATACCGCTTCTGGCGACCTCCATCATACCATTGGAAAAGGTCGTTCCTATAATTATCCCAAGAGTGGCAACAGCAAATATCCATTTCACGGGTGCAACCTTCGACCCGATCGCTGAATTGAGAAAGTTGACGGCATCATTGCTGACACCAACCACCAGGTCACTGATTGCAGTGATACCAAGTATGAGCAGAATAATAAGGTATATATTCTCCATTAGTTTCGTTTTTTAAAGGACTAAATACGATCACAAATATATATTCCTCTGCCAGCTATTCAAACTATCTGTTAATACTTTTTTATAACACTTATCAACCATAAAGAGCTTTAATTAATAACTTGCATCCGGATAATAAAAGTCCACTCTTCAGATATAAAATAAACAGATGCAAAGTCTTAAATTTTCGCTCCGCAATTTCTCTATCGTCCTCCTCCTGTCAGCTTCCGTCTCGTGTGTGACAGATAAATCCTTCTCATTTTCAGGCAAAGATGAAGGTCTGGTTACAGAAAATGCAATGGTCGTTTCCGCTCATCGCGAAGCCTCCGAAATAGGTGCTTCAATATTGAGAAAAGGAGGTAACGCCGTAGATGCTGCCGCCGCGGTGGAATTTGCGCTGGCCGTATGTTACCCCATCCGCAGGGAACATTGCAGGCGGAGGTTTCATGGTGATAAGAACCGCTGACTCGGGATTTGATGCCATCGATTACAGGGAAAAGGCACCTGCTGCTGCTACTGCCAATATGTATCTGGGCAGTGACGGCGAGCCTGTAGCAGGGTCCAGTTTAAACACCCATCTTGCCTCCGGTGTACCCGGTATGGTAAACGGAATATGGCAGGCACACAGTAAATACGGTCTGTTACCATGGCAGGAGATTGTTGGCCCAGCTATTGATCTGGCACGAAAAGGATTTCCACTAACGGCAAATCAGGCATCGTCACTTAATAATATGAAGGAACGGTTTCTCTCAAGGAACCAGGGGAGAGTAGCTTTTGTAAAAGATTCACAGTGGAGTGAGAATGACACACTGGTGCAGGAAGACCTTGCAAAGACTCTTGAACTGATACGCGACCTGGGACCTGCAGGATTCTATGGTGGTGTTACTGCCGAAAAAATTGTCAATGAGATGAAGAGGGGCGGGGGTATAATAACAGCAAGTGACCTTGAAAACTATAATGCCGTTTGGAGGGCCCCGCTGCAATGTAACTACAGAGGATACAAAATAGTATCCATGGCGCCTCCTTCAAGCGGTGGGGTGGCACTGATCCAGCTACTCAATATGGTTGAGCCTTATGACCTTACTAAAATGGGATTTGGAAGCAGTGAGATAATCCACCTGATGGCCGAGGCGGAGCGACGGGTATATGCCGACAGGGCAGAATATCTTGGTGATCCTGACTTTGTTAATGTGCCAGTCGGCAAACTTACTGACAGCGATTACAACCTTAACAGGATGACCGGTTACGACCCTAATAGAGCCACACCTTCTGCCTCTGTTTCTGCAGGCAACCCCTTTACATTTAAAGAGAGTGAGGAGACAACGCACTACTCAATTGTCGATAAGAACAGGATGGCGGTCTCGGGTACTACCACTCTCAACGGCAGCTACGGATCGGCCATAGTTGTCGAAAATGCAGGCTTTATTCTAAATAATCAAATGGACGATTTTTCAATAAAGCCAGGTGCACCTAATATGTACGGACTGGTAGGAGGAACAGCCAATTCGATTGAACCCGGAAAACGAATGCTCAGCAGCATGACTCCAACAATAGTGGAAAAGGATGGTGCCCTGTTTATGGTGGTCGGCTCTCCCGGCGGATCCACAATTATTACATCTGTCTTCCAGACAATAATTAATGTGATCGACCATAAGATGACTATGAAAGAAGCTGTAACAGCCCCCCGCTTTCATCATCAGTGGCTCCCCGACCAGATAAGCTATGAAGAAGGTTCTTTTAATGAGGCTCTCCTGAAGAAACTTAGAAATTTAGGCCACACTCTCTCGCCAAGGGAAAGCATTGGAAGAGTAGATGCAATTAGAATAAAGCCTGATGGAACTTTGGAGGGTGGTGCTGACCCAAGGGGAGATGATACATCGGCAGGTTTCTAAAACTATCATTTGCTTATTACCAGCGCTTTAGCAGAAAATAATTTTTATTAAAGGAAATAAATTAATATTTTTAACAGAAGATTTACAAATTTTAGGTATAATTGTGTTAAAGAATTCAAGTGTTTGAATGACTAAAACATCCAACCTGTCATGAAAAAACCACTGATTATAATCACTATTATCGTGGCAGTAATCCTGGCCCTGCCATTTGCCCTTTTTCTTAAATGGGCATTCCAGGAAAAGAAACCTCTTGATATAATAGTTGTTGACAAAACCGTTCCAACTATTTCCCGTTTGAACCACAAATCATTTATGTGGGTTCTTAACAATGAGAGGTTTGTTAAGAAAGAGAATAAGTCAAGTTACTCTTTCAGAAAGGATTACTACGGCTTTTATCCGCTGAAACCGCTGCGTGAAAAGCAGTTTAAAAGGAAAGATTACAGACTTGCAGAGTTAATAGAGCTTGCGGAAGCAAACGATGCCCTCTTCTTTGCCGATACATACGGAGTCTTCTTCAATGACTGGTATCAGGGTCTTAATAAGAACCGGAGATCAAGAAAGCTCTACGGAGGTCTGAACAATAACGACTACCTCCTGATGGTAGAGATGAAGAACAGAAACAAACTGGTGGTTCTTGAATACAACACTTTTGACTACCCAACGGCCAGCCTCGAGCGATATAAAACAGAAGAGCAACTTGGCATCAAGTTCACCGGATGGACAGGCAAACACTTTCATTCCCTCGACTCCCTGTCAAAGGACTTCCCTGTATGGATTACCGGTATGTACCGCAAAATGTACAATAAGCCTTGGACATACACAGGATCGGGAGTTGTGCTTATAAAAGATAACAGGGATGTTATAGTCCTTGAAGAGGGGAAAGAACTTCAATCATCAGAAGTATCAATAACAACAATTCCGGAGTTTGCCGAGAAGCACGGTTTACCAGCCGCTGTATCATTTACAAACTGGTTCGATATTGTTCAGCCAATTAATAATAACGTCATATCCAGCTTTAATCTTAATACAACTGCTAAAGGCGACAGTATTCTTTATTCTGTGTTCCTCAGCAAAGTAATTCCTGCTGTTATTCAGGAGCCGGAAAATATGAGGACATATTATATTGCTGGTGACTTTACCTTCTATAATTTCCCTCAGTGGACCTCCAAAATTGACAATATTGAAAAAGTTATGTCAGCCATAAGAGGTAATAATGCCGAGATATCACATAAATTCTTCTGGGACTACTACCGTAATCTTATGAAAGGCATCTTCGATGATTACTACTACTCAATGGAAAAAAAATAGTTTCCTTAACCTATTATACATGCAGGCCTGAGGGCCTGCTTTTTTTTATATGAAGATCTCTTTAGTACAATATGATCCTGAATGGAAAAACAAGGAGGGCAATCTTTCAAGGCTTGAGGCTCTTATCCTGGGGTCTGAGAGTAAGAGTAACCTCTATCTGCTGCCTGAGATGTTCAGCACGGGCTTTTCCATGGATGTATCGCGCCTCTCCGAGCCACTTGATGGTAAAACACTCCAATGGATGAGAGAGATGGCCTTAAGAACCGGTTCAGACATTGCAGGAAGTGCCATTATCGCCGAGGATAACAAGTATTACAACCGGTTCTTATATGTTAAAGAGGATGCTACCTATGCTTACTACGACAAGAAGCACCTTTTTTCGATGGCCGATGAGGATAAATTCTTCACCCCCGGGACAAAGAGGGTAGTAGCTGAAAGCAACGGATTCAGGATAAACCTGCAGGTCTGTTACGATCTCAGATTCCCTGAATGGGCCAGAAATGAAAACGACTACGATCTGCTCCTTTATACGGCAAACTGGCCAACTCCCAGGATCGGTCAGTGGCGATCGCTCCTTATTGCCAGAGCCATTGAAAACCAATGTTACGTGGCTGCCGTAAACCGTGTCGGTAGCGACCCCGGAGGAAACATCTATCCGGGGGTATCAATTATTATTGACCCGGAAGGAAAAGTAGTTGCTGAATCGTCCGATAATACCGAAACGATTCTTACCGCCGGCCTCGATATTGATAAAGTCACCGGCCTGAGGGAAAGGTTCCCTGTTTGGAGAGATAAGTAGTCTGCAAGCAGATAATCACGCCAGAGCATCCCACAAAATATCCACCGGATGAAGAGGTTTTACTCCTGTTCCATCAAAGATATGCTGACGGCAACTTGTTCCTGGAGCAGCAATAATGGTTCCTCTCTCTCTCTTTCTTATTTCAGGAAACAACACAAGCTCTCCTATCTTCATTGACAGATCATAATGCTCCTTTTCATATCCGAAAGAACCTGCCATTCCGCAGCATCCCGATCTTATCTCCCTGACAGAATAGTTCAACGGTATAGTTAATGCACCAATTGTTGATCCGGTTGTTATAAGCGCCTTCTGCTGACAGTGACCGTGAAGAAGTATCTCTTGGCCATTGCTGGTAAATGACCCGCTCTTAATTCTTCCGGCTTTGAACTCATTGAAAATAAAGTCGTCGATAAGAAATGTCCTTCCTGCCAGCATTTTAGCCTTCTCTCTCATCCGGGGCCTTACAAGTACCGGGTATTCGTCACGGAAGGAGAGTATTGCCGACGGCTCAATACCAACAATAGGTATGCCATCGGAGAGTGATGAGTAGTACTCCACATTCCTCTCAGCAATAGATCTGGCTCTCCTTATCAATCCCTTTGAAATATATGCTCTTCCGCTTTCTCCCTGCTCCGCCACAATAACCCGGTAACCCAGCCGGCAAAGGAGTTTGGCGGCCTTTATCCCTGTATCTGTATCATTATATCCGGTAAACTCATCAACGAACATGTATACGGAGCCAATTGGCTCTGACGGGATCAATCCTTCCAGATTCTTGACAATCCATTTGTAAAGCCTCTCTCTTGCCAGAGGAGGGAATCTTCTGTGCTTCGAGAAACCAAGTAATCTGTCGGATGTCACTCTGAAGAGTTCAGAAGCTATTACCTTATTATATATAGCAGGTACTAAAGAGCCTGCCCGGCTTATCTTGCTTATATTGGCTATAAGTCTGGTTCTTAGGGGAATACCATGCTTGTCGTACCAATGCTGAAGAAATTCAGCCTTTATTGTTGAGATATCCATATTGGAGGGACACTCCGATTTGCATCCCTTACAACCAAGACACTGGTCCAGTATATCATAAACCTCCCTGTGATCCCACGGATTCGCAGCATCACGTCCCAGGAATTCCCTAAGGATATTAGAGCGTGCCCGCGTAGAGAGCATCTCGTCAAAAGTAGCCATATAACTCGGGCACATCGTACCACCCGACTCTGATCTCTTCCTGCAGTCGCCGGATCCGTTGCATTTCTCAATTGCCCGTATAATACCACCGGAAGCAGTGAAATCGAAAAAAGTCTCAGGCTCAGGCGTCCGGTATCCGGGTGCATACCTCAGAAATGCATCCATAGGGGGTGTGCCGGTAATCTTGCCCGGATTGAGTATGTTTTCAGGATCCCAGATGCTTTTAAATGACATTCAGAAGAGCGTAGTTCTCTTCACCAAGGACGATCCTGATAAACTCGCCCCTCAGCCGTCCATCGCCATGCTCCCCACTGATTGACCCTCTGTACTTCTTCACGAGCCGGGCTGTCTCCTCCCCGAATTTTCTGAACAGTATCACATCGTCGGGATCTTTAAGATCCAGTACCGGCCTCACATGTAACTCGCCGGTGCCAATGTGAGCGTGAAATACCGACTCCTTACTGTATTTGGATAGAATAGCCTCCATCTCGGCCATATATGCCGGCAGCCGCTCAACACTAACCGCTGTATCCTCGATTACACTTACCGGTTTGGCATCGCCGGCCATATTAGACAGGACACCCAACCCTGCCTTCCTCAATTCCCATACCTTGCCAATATCCTTTCCTTTGATCACCGGAAAAGCATATCCATAGCCACTCTTCCTCATATCCTCCGACAGATCCCGTGCACGCGATGATATCAGAGAGTCGGAGTCTCCGGCAATTTCAACAATAAGAATTGCTTCAGGATCACCCTCCAGAAAAAACCGGTTGGCATTCTGCTCAATATTATGTCGGGTAAGATCAAGGATTGTCCTGTCCATCATCTCCACAGCTGTAGGAGAGTGTTTTAACGCTATCAGATTGGCCTCAAAAGCCTCTTTCCTGCTCTTAAGATGTACGCAAACCAATAGCCGGTTAGATGGAGGAGGAGGGACGAGAGCAAGTTTGATCTCTGCTGCAATGGCAATGTTCCCTCTGATCCTGTAATCACTTTTGCAAGATTTAATCTGCTGGCAGATTCAAGATTAAATGTATCTGTTTCAAGAAGGATATCAAGTGCATAGCCGGTATTTCTCCTCTTAATTGAACTCTCCGGATAACCCTCTCTAATGCTCTCTGCATTCTCTCTCTTTGAAAGCATCGAATATATACCACTGTATATCCGGCCTGTCAATCCTTCATCACTGCATTTTAACATAACCTCTTCACGTGAAAGTGGTCCGAAAGTGGCTTCTGATCCGTCCGACAGGATGGCCTTAACTTCAATAATGTGGTCTCTTACTGAACCATAAACAAGCGAATGTAGCCCGCACGCATTGTTCCCAACCATTCCTCCTATGGTACAGCGATTTCCGGTGCTTGTCTCGGGACCGAAGAAAAGATTATGCTTCAGCAACTCTCTGTTCAGCTCATCGAGTATAACCCCGGGCTCAACACGAACCCACGATTCTGAAGCATTGATCTCAATAATCCCGGTCATATGCCTTGAAATATCTGCTACAAGTCCTGAGGTAACAACCTGACCGGCCAGTGAAGTACCACCGGCCCTGAAAGTAATACCGGTATTACTCCTTCTGGATACCTTTATGGCAATTGAAATATCCTGTGCTGTGCGGGGATAAATTACTCCCAGAGGTATCTCCCTGTATACAGATGCATCTGTGGCATAGGCCAGTCTCCTGGACATATCCCGAATCCATTTCACCACTAAAACCCTCATTTTTTAATTCCCGGAAGAGATCGTCGATCATAACAGGCATTTGATCGATAAAAGTAAAAAATATAAAGACTGGATAGAACTTTTTATTAAACATGATCACTTTGGCCCGTTTCGGCCAAAACACTGATATTAATCATATAATCTAAAATTGCTTATCTGCGCTTTTTTTTTGTACATTTGAAGTGAGATTTTACGAACTTTAATCACCTGATTACCAATGGAATTCATAGACAATATCAAATTAAGTGCCAAATCCCTTAATAAAAGAATAGTCCTCCCGGAAGGAACAGAAGAGAGAACACTCAGAGCAGCCGATCAGGCTATCGGGGAGGGTCTTGCACGAATCACACTTATAGGCCCCCCGGCACAAATCAAACAGATGGCTTCGGAAATGAAGCTGCACAATATCGATAAGGCTGATATTATTGATCCTCAGTCGCATCCTATGAAAGATACTTATGTTGATCTGATGCTTGAGCTGAGAAAAGAGAAAGGATTAAAGAGGGAAGAAGCTGAAAAACTGATCCTTAATCCCCTCTATCTCTCCGTAATGATGATCAAAAACGGCGATGCCGATGGTGAGGTTGCCGGAGCCGATAATGCTACCGGCGATGTTTTGCGACCTGCTTTTCAGTATGTGAAGACGGCTCCAGGCATATCTGTTGTCTCAGGAGCATTTTTTATGGTATTGCCCAACACCAGTTTCGGAGCAAATGGTATTATAGTCTTTGCCGACGGTGCAGTACATCCCGACCCAAATGAGAAGGAGCTTGCTGAAATAGCTGTCGCTACAGCAAGAACTGCTAAAGCTATCGGAGGATTCGAACCCAGGGTGGCTATTGTAACCTTTTCAACAAAGGGTTCGGCAAAACATCCAATGGTTGATAAGGTTATTAATGCCACCAGAATAGCACAGGAGATGGCTCCTGAATTGTTGATCGACGGTGAACTTCAGATAGATGCCGCTCTTGTGGAGGCCATAAGTGCAAAGAAAGCACCTGGAAGTAAGATCGGGGGGAAGGCAAATGTTCTGATATTCCCAAATTTAGAATCAGGTAATATTGCCTACAAGCTTGTACAACGCCTGGCTGGCGCTGAAGCGATTGGCCCGGTACTTCAGGGAATGGCGGCACCAATAAACGACCTCTCAAGAGGTTGCTCCGTCAATGACATAGTTTGTATGATTGCAATAACTGCCAATCAGGCTGCTGCAAAAAAATAGCGATATCAATAATAATATATATAACAAGAGACACCTGATGAATATATTAGTACTTAACTGTGGCAGCTCGTCAATAAAATACAGAGTCCTTTCCATCGATAATGGCAATGCCATCAATTTAGCCAAAGGGATAATTGAGAGGATAGGAATAAGTGACAGTATACTGTCGCATAAGCCGGAAGGAAAAGACCCGTACAAGGTGATAACCGATATTCCGGACCATACTGTTGGTATCAACATGGTGATGGATGCCCTGGTTAACCCAAAATATGGTGTATTTAAAGATATATCTGAAATTGGAGCAGTAGGACACAGAGTGGCTCATGGCGGAGAAAAATTCAGCGAAAGTGTTCTTATTGATAATGATGTTAAAAAGGAGATCGAAAGATGTATTGAGCTGGCACCACTCCATAATCCCGCCAACCTAAAGGGTATTGTAAGTGTAGAAAAACTTATTCCGGGTGTTCCCCAGGTGGCGGTGTTCGACACATCATTCCACCAGACAATGCCGCAGTTTGCGTACATGTATGCCATTCCTTACGAGTTTTACGAAAAGTATAAGATCAGAAAATATGGTTTTCACGGAACGAGTCATAAATTCGTTGCCCGCAAGGCCGCCAAACTACTTGGAAAGGATATTAACGACCTTAAGATCATTACCTGTCACCTCGGAAACGGCGCCTCTGTGACCGCCATAAAAGAGGGTGAATCGATTGATACATCTATGGGATTTACACCTGTCGACGGACTCATAATGGGTACCCGCACAGGGGAGATAGACCCGGGAGTAATAATTTATCTTGCTGATAAAGAACATCTTAGTATTGCCGGTGTAAGCAACCTGATTAACAAACAAAGTGGAGTTGCCGGTATATCACAGCTATCGTCAGATATGCGCGATCTTGAGATAGCCAGCATGGAGGGTAATCCTAAAGCTATTTTGGCACTTCAGATGTATTCATATAAGATTAAAAAATTCATTGGTGCTTACATTGCTGCTCTTAATGGAGTAGATATTCTTATTTTTACAGGTGGTGTTGGAGAAAATGACTTCAATATGAGGAAGATGATATGCCAGGAAATGGAATTTCTTGGTATCGACTTCGACGCTGAAGTAAATGACAAGGTGAAGAGCAAAGATCTTGTAATTTCTAAACCGGGGTCAAAGGTTACAGTAATGACAGTAACAACAGATGAAGAATTTGTGATCGCTGCCGACACCAAGAGACTTGTTTCGGAATACACATTATAGTTAACATTAAATTTTATGGTACTTAGAAAGCTTGAAGATCTTAAGAAGTTACTTGAGAACCAGCCAACCAGAAAACTGGTCCTGGCCGCCGGACAGGATATCGATTCGTTGGGAGCTGTGATCAAAGCGTACAAGGAGGGACTGGTAGAACCTATCCTCGTTGGTGATAAGGTAGGGATCAGGGATATTGCAACATCTCAGGGATTTGACCTTACAGGCATAAAGATCATTCACGAAACTGATCTTGATAAGAGTGTAGAGATCTCTGTTAAGCTGGTAAACGATCATAAGGCCGATATCCTTATGAAAGGAAGGGTGGGGACCTCCACATTGCTTAAGGCAGTTCTCAATAAGGAATGGGGACTCCGAACAGGAAAACTCCTGAGCCATCTTGCTCTCTTTGAGGTAGGTACATATCATAAGTTGATTGCTGTTTCCGACGTCGCAATGAACATTGCACCCAATCTGCAGGATAAGATCGCAATTCTTAACAACTCTGTCGCCTGCCTTAATAAGCTGGGTATAAAGATGCCAAAGGTTGCTGTTCTTGGTGCAGTAGAGATGGTTAACGAAAATATGGAGGCTACTCTCGACGCTGCTCTGCTTTCTAAAATGAACCAGCGCGATCAGATCCGTAACTGTATCGTCGACGGCCCCTTGGCATTCGATAATGCTGTCAGTCTGGAAAGTGCCCGATACAAAGGAATCAGAAGCGAAGTTGCCGGTGATACCGACCTTCTGCTTATGCCCGATATTGAAGTGGGGAACGTGCTCTATAAATCGCTTGTCTTCTTCGCAGGAGCCAAGGTAGCAGCCGTAATACTGGGTGCCTCAGCACCTATCATCCTTACCTCCCGGTCCGATTCGGAAGAGGCTAAGTACGACAGCATTTTATTAGCCGCCGCTGTTTGCTGATATGATAAGATCATTTGACCAACTAGTTGAAAAAGTTGTCTCATCCGGCAAAAGATCAAGAGTTGCCGTTGCATGGGCACAGGATGAGATTACTGCAGGAGCTCTGGCGAGAGGGATCGAGCTGGGTTTCATTCACCCTGTAATGATAGGTCTGAAGCATGCAATTGAGGAGATATGCAAAACAGCATCCATCGATCTTAACAGAGTTACAATAATAGATGTACCCGATGAGATGACCGCGGCTGAAACTGCCGTCAGGATGGTACGTAACGGCGAAGCCGACATTGTCATGAAAGGGCTCGTTGGTACCGATAAGTTCCTGCGTGCAGTGATGAACAAGGAGACAGGACTATTACCTGCAGGATCTGTTATGAGTTATGCATGTGCAATTGAATTGCCTCAATATCATAAACTCCTATTTGTTACCGATACTGCTGTAATCCCGTTTCCCAATCTCGAGCAAAAGATCGCTATGGCAAAGTATTCAATCGCTTTGGCGAAGGCATTCGGAATTGAGAAGCCGGCAATTGCCCTGATAGGGGCCAGCGAAAAAGTGAGTAACCACTTCCCCAATTCACTCGACTATAAGGAGATGTGCCGAATGGCTTCGGAAGGTTCTTTTGGCGATTGCATAATGGACGGACCACTGGATCTCTTTCTGGCAACCGACCCTGAAAGTGTCAGGATAAAAGGTGTTCCTACACCAATAAACGGCGATGCCGATATTCTTCTTTTTCCTGACCTTGAGTCTTGCAATCCATTCTATAAAGGACTTATGCGATTTGCCGGGGGTGAACTCGCAGGATTGATCCAGGGAACAACCAAGCCTGTGGTGGTGATGTCGAGAAGTGAAAGTGAGAACTCCAAATTCTACTGCGTTGCCCTTGCAGCACTGATGGCCAGTCAAAGCGAAAATAGCATCTAAATGACAAATAAACTGATACTTGCTATAAACCCGGGATCCACATCCACAAAATTCGGTCTATACCGGGAAGATACATTGCTTTTTGAAACGACACTAAGGCACTCCTCCGAAGAACTTGGCATTTACAAATCTGTTTCGGAGCAGTTCTCATTCCGCAAGGAGGTTATCCTTGCCGAACTGAAGCTTCGTAATGTTAATATGTCCGATATAAGAGTGATTGTTGGCAGGGGAGGACTATTAAAACCAATAGAATCAGGCATATACGAGGTTAATGATGCCATGAAGAACGACCTTATCAAAGCTGAGAGAGGTGAGCACGCCAGCAACCTCGGTGCTTTGATAGCCGATAATATTGCATCCTCACTACCCGATGCCAAAGCATATATTGTTGATCCGGTAGTGGTAGACGAGATGCAGGAGATAGCAAGAATAAGCGGATCTCCTTTGCTTGAAAGAAAGTCGATATTTCATGCTCTTAATCAAAAGGCAATAGCCCGACATCATGCCAAAGCTGTGGGGAAAAGGTATGAAGATCTGAATCTTATTGTCGCCCATATGGGTGGTGGAATAAGCGTTGGAGCACACAGAAAGGGAAAGGTCGTGGATGTAAACAATGCACTCGATGGTGACGGTCCCTTTTCACCGGAGCGCTCGGGCGGATTGCCGGCAGGACAACTGGTTGAGCTATGCTTCAGTGGCAAATATACCAAACAGGAGATAAAAGCAATGATCACCGGAAAGGGTGGCATGGTTGCCTACCTGGGAACCAACAGCTTCAAGGATATTTGTGAACAGAGTGAAGGCGGAAATGAATACTTTACACTTATAAGACGCGCTGCCTCATACCAGATAGCTAAAGAGATAGGAGCGCTTGCTGCCGTACTCGAAGGAGAAGTAGATGCAATAATACTTACCGGTGGAATGGCTTACCAGCCGTCCAATACAAACGATATAAGCAGGATGATATCCTCATTTGCGCCTGTCTTCATCTATCCGGGAGAGGATGAGATAAAAGCCCTGGCTTACAATGGGCTGCTCGTTCTGAAAGGAGAGATAGATGCAAAAGTTTATAACTAATCGGGATTACTGCCGGCAACAGGTATAACCTTGCCATTGATTAGTTTGTGACCGTTAATAGCAAAGTTCGAGATAAACCTTCCCATATCCCTGGCCGTAACAGGTGCTTTGAATCCGGGAAAGGCCTCCGCAAGCATATCTGTCTGTACCGCTCCGGGTGCAAGACAATTGACACTTATCCCATAATCCTTCAATTCGACGGCCAGCGACTCTGAAAGACAAGCCAGGGCAGCCTTGGAAGCACTGTAAACAGAAAGACCCGGGTATTTCGATGATCCCTGAAAACCTCCCATGCTACCTATATTTACAATGTGACTGCCACTATTGAACATTGGTAATAACAATCTTATCAGGAAGAGAGGTGCAAAAAAATTTGTCTCCATGGTCTTCCTTGTCTCCTCCTCAGTAATAGCATCAAACCTCCGGTTGACCAAAAAACCTGCGTTGTTGACCAGAATATCGATTGCACCAAAGTAACCGCCAATGAGCGAAATAAGCTCTTTTCCGCTGCTCTGAAGATTTGAGAGGTCGTACTCAACTCCTTCAATGTTATTATGACTGCTTGCTTCTTTCACCCTTTCAATTGCATCCTTATCTCTTCCTATTATAAGAACATGGTTTGACTCATCTTCAGCAAAGGAGAGAGCTGCCTGCATGCCTATTCCTCTGGTACCACCTGTTACAATTATATTCATCACAACAACTTAATTACTTTTTTACTTAATTTGTAAGAGAGAATCCAAAATTAGTTTTTGCCATTGAAAAGAACAAAGATATCCGGATTAGTTTGCGGAATGCCCAATAAGACATTCATGATCTTCATGTTGGCAATCCTGCCCCTGACCACACTCAGTGGTCAGAACAAGCCAGTCAGGAGCGAGGCTCCACCACTGATCGAGAGATTGACCTTTGGTGGCAGTTTCGGACTGCAACTGGGTACGGTTACCAATATTGAAGTTTCACCCGTCATCGGGTTATGGGTCCTCCCAAGAGTTATGATAGCAGCCGGACCGGTATACCAATATTACAACTCTCCGCTGGGAGAGACCGATATATGGGGACAACGGGCCTTTCTGCAACTGGTCGTGCTACGAAATATCGATGCTCTAATACCCATTGGAACAGGTACTTCGATCTTCTTCCACACAGAATATGAGGGACTTGGACTTAAGAGCGATTTCTGGACGGGTAACAACGACAATACCAGGTTTTACGTGCATTCCTTCCTTACCGGCCCCGGGGTAAGTCAGCAAATAGGGAGAAGATCATCAATGTACATTTCAGTGCTCTGGGCACTTAATCAATCCGATTTTGAGATCTACAGCAAGCCTGAGATCAGGTTCGGTTTCCTTTTCTGAATTTCGTAGATTTGTATAATGGATTCAACACTCTTCATCATTGGGGCATCTCTTATTGTAATTGTATCCTTTGGTTTTAACCTTGTTGCAAAAAAAACGAACATCCCAAGCGTATTGCTGCTCATCGGACTTGGGATATTACTACAGAAGGTTCTTCCGACAATGGGGCTGGATAACATAAACCTGATGCCCCTGCTTGAAGTGATGGGACTGTCAGGTCTGGTTTTTATTGTACTCGAAGCAGCTATTGATCTTGAGATCACAAAGGAGAAGAGGGGGCTGATCAACAGCTCACTGCTCTCTGCCTTTGTCCTTCTGTTAATAAACTCATTTCTTATTGCATTCCTTTTCAAGTGGTACATGCAGACCGATATGTTTGTAAGTCTGGTACATGCAATCCCATTTGCTATTATCAGCAGTGCGATCGTATTGCCAAGCGTGAATAACCTTGCCACCGAAAAGAGGGAATTCCTCATATACGAAAGTGCATTCTCCGACATTTTAGGAATAATGTTTTTCTATTTTGTTATTGAATCGGCTCACATGAATTCAGCAGTTGCAATTGCAGGATCCCTGGTTTTTAACGTTATCGTAACACTGGTGGTGTCTGCCCTTTCTGCGTTCATACTACTGAATATGTTCCAGAAAATTACCTCGGAGGCTCGTCTTTTCTTTATTATTGCCATACTCTTCCTGCTTTATGCCCTCGGAAAACTGTTCCACCTCTCCAGCCTGCTCCTTATTCTCGTGTTTGGCCTCATAGTCGAAAACCGCCATATTATATTTACAGGCAAACTCAGGCAACTATTTAAACCTGAATCAGTTGATGAAGTTTACCGGGAGCTGAGAATTATCACAGTTGAGTCCAGTTTTGTAATAAGAACTTTCTTCTTTGTGATATTTGGCCTAACCATTTCGCTCTCACTATTGCTAAACCCAACAACTATCCTTATAAGCCTGGCAATAATTGTTATAATATTTGCCGTCAGGCTGTTATACTTCAGAATATTCCTTCCGGGAAAAATCACACTTGAGGCATTGGTTACCCCTCGCGGGTTAATAACACTTCTTCTCTTCTTCACCATACCACAGGAATACAGAATTGAGGAGTTCAGCGATGGAATCCTGCTCTATGTAATACTTGTCACCAGCCTCATAATGGGTATTGCACTCATATTCAACGGAAAGAAAAAGAAGGTAACAAATGATAACGGAATTGCTCCTGCTATTGAACCCTTAAACCATGATGGAGAGATTTAATCCTTATTACTCCCCGGTCCCGGGTTTGATGATAAAATAATAATGACTTTCTTTGCAAACTAATTTTTTAACTTATTGTAATGGTTATATCAAATAATAAAATGGTTTCTCTTCAGTATGAACTGAGAGAAAATATGGCTGATGGCGAGGTGATTGAAAGTGTTGACAGCTCAAATCCCCTTAAATTCCTTTTCGGATCAGGAAATTTACTTCCTGCCTTTGAAGAGAATCTTGTCTCAAAGAAAGAGGGCGATGGCTTCAGCTTCAGCCTTGAAGCAGCGGATGCATATGGTGAAAAGAGGGAAGATATGATAGCAGCTCTTCCTATATCGATATTTGAGGTTGAAGGAAAGATCGACACAGATATCTGCAGCGTTGGAAATACAGTGCCAATGGCCGACAGACAAGGCAACAGAATGAACGGGATTATTACATCGATCGATGGTGATTCTGTTACAATGGATTTTAATCATCCCCTTGCAGGCGTGAAACTCTTTTTCAGCGGTAAAGTACTTGAAGTGAGAGATGCCACAGAGGATGAGTTATCGGGTATGAATCAGGGACATAGCTGCGGCAGCTGCAGTCATGACCACGATCATGACCACGACCATTCACATGGTTGCGGCGGAGGATCATGCAAAGCATAATGAACCGGCAATTTGCTGTTTCATAATATATTCTAACACTTGTGGCAGCCGATAAAATGAGTAATTTTATCGGCTGTTTCTGTTATCAATGTATTATTAATTCCCTCTATCATGAAAAAAAGTAGAAAGAAGATCCCGGTATGGCTGAAAATACTTATCGGAATGGTATTAGGTATCATCTGGGGTATAATCGCATCCCGGACCAACCTGGAGCAATTTACTGCCGACTGGATTAAGCCCTGGGGAACCATATTCATTAAATTGCTTAAACTCGTTGCAGTACCACTGATATTTGTCTCACTGGTAAAGGGTATTTCGAGTGTAACCGACATGTCGAAACTATCCAGAATAGGTTTAAAAACACTTGGATTGTATATCGTTACAACTGCACTGGCTGTGGTTTTAGGCCTTATTGTTGTAAATACTTTCAGACCGGGAGATAGTTTTTCAGAGGAGAAAAAAATAGAGTTTCAGGCAAAATATAACCAGAATGTAGCCGATAAGGAGGAGTCGGCATCATCAGTTATGAATAAATCACCTCTCTACTTTTTTGAAGATATGGTTCCCGATAACATTATTGGCGCCTCTGCCGATAACTCCAAAATGCTTCAGGTGA
The DNA here is from genome assembly GCA_963698535.1 of uncultured Bacteroidales bacterium. Lineage (GTDB taxonomy): Bacteria > Bacteroidota > Bacteroidia > Bacteroidales > VadinHA17 > CAVORD01. The sequence continues at coordinate 739,268 of CAVORD010000001.1, forward strand.
TCTTTTTCTCGCTCATCTTTGCCATTGCCATGATAATGCTTGAAGCCAGGCAAATAACTGTTGTAAAGGGCTTTATCGACGGGTTAAACGATATAATTCTAAAAATAGTTGATATAATAATGGAGTTCGCCCCAATCGGGGTGTTTGCACTCCTTTCCTCCCTTATTACCGATTTCTCAGGAGATACAAACCTCTTTATTGCACTTGGCAAATATGCCGCAATTGTATTCTTTGGCATATTCCTGATGGTTGTAACACTCTATCCTTTAATGATCTGGCTATTCACCAAAGTTAAAGTTAAGGATTACATGAAAGCCATCCTTCCGGCCCAGATCGTTGCATTTACCACCAGTTCAAGTGCAGCAACCCTGCCTGTTACATTGAAGCAGTGTACCGAGAAGCTAAAGATCTCCGAATCGGTAGCTAACTTTGTACTGCCAGTTGGTGTTACGGTGAATATGAACGGAACATCATTTTATCAGGCCATTTCAGCCGTTTTTATCGCACAGGTGTTCGGACTGGACCTGAATCTTACCCAGCAGCTTACAATTGTTCTGACAGCCACTCTGGCTTCAATAGGAGCACCCGGAGTACCCGGCGGAGCAATAATAATGCTTGTAATTGTTCTTAGCTCAGTTGGAATTCCGGCGGAAGGACTTGCACTTATCATCGGAATTGAGCGACCACTGGATATGATGCGTACTGTAGCCAATATTACAGGCGATGCTGCGGTGGCAACTATAGTAGCCAACTCTGAGAATGAAATAGGGGTGGCAGATAAGGAATAACCAGCCTGTACAGCGCTTTATAATATACAAGCCGGCTCCAAGCCGGCTTTTTCTGTCCTATATACCAGGATGACGTATTTATAAGGGTAAGTAAGCCTCACAATGCTCATAATTGATACGAATGGGTGTCGGTATAACCCATTCAATGCTATTTAGAAGCTGGAAACATAACTATATCTTTTACAGTTAAGGACCAGATGGCCGCTTAAATCAACATAATTCCGGTCGAAACAGCTCTTCCACGTTTGCTATGTACCAAAATCAGCAAATAGCAGATAAATGCCCTGCTTTAAAGAATTCCGGCATAGGGGAGGAAATATTTAACCCTGATAAAAGTAAATAGCTAACATTAACTTATCAGCTATTGACAAATCCACAGAAGAGTTATTTACATCTGTAATTAATGACAGGGTAGGGAAGAGGAATAAAAATGTAATTTACATATGTCAATGAATTACATTTGTAAATCATAAAAACAGTACAAAATTCACACTAATTTACATTACATCTGTAAACATTATTTGCATACATAAATATCATCATTTACTATACTATATTCCAGCACTTTACAATATATATTTAAACTTTAGTACGAGCTAAATCGGTAAAATAGAGTATAAATATGGAATAAATCTGTAGAAATACATCATAATATACTCTATACCAATGTATTATATATCTAATCTTAAGTTTTAACAGAAATATGTTCTATTTTAATGCATTATATATCAACAATATATGAATGATAACTAAAAATTTTAAGGGAGGTTTGTTTGTCTGTTTACAATTGTAATCCCAATTAAGTTACACATGTAATTATTTTAATTGTTACATTTGTGAATACTGTTTTTTATGAAGGAGAGGATACAACAATTTCTGGCGGTCGAAAACAAGACAAGCGCCCAGTTTGCCGAGACTATAGGAGTTCAGCCTTCATCGGTTTCTCACATACTTTCCGGAAGAAATAACCCGAGTCTGGACTTTATACTCAAAATGCTTGCAAAATTTCCGGAGTTGTCGACCGACTGGCTTCTTTTTGGCAAAGGTGCGATGTATAAGAGCTCAAAAAGTGCGGCATTATTCGACGATCTGGTTGAAAGTGAAGATGATACACCCTATAGCCATGCTTCATTGGCAGTTTCCGGGATTGAGCCGGAAAAATCAGGTACTCCTTTGGATTCTCCAAAACTGGAAAAACGTGAGGAAAACAGATCCTTATCCCTGACCGACAAGATCGTTATTTTCTACAACGACGGCTCTTTTAGCGAATATCACCCAAAAGAGTGACGTTGGCCGGTAATCGGTAATCGGTTTTTATTACTCACTACCCAGTACCCAGCCTGTCCGCTGAAGTCCGATAGGACGAAAGTGGATACCCGGTACCCGCTACCCAGCAACCTGTAACTTTTTTTGCCCGCCGCCCGCTGCCTGTTTTACCTGGAACCCGGGACCCTTCACCCGGCACCTTGCCTCCCAAAAACAATTTCATCTTGTATTTGTTAATGCCTTAGAATCATTCTAAATACCGCTCAGTATGAAAAGAATTATGATTATCTCAGCGCTGCTGCTATCGACAGTTTTTATTATCACACCAGACACCCTGGCTCAGGAAGAAACAAAGCCAACCAACCAAAATACAGCGGGAAGCAACCGCTTAACAAGGGCTGAACGCAAAGCTGCGCGTATAGAAAAGCGCAGTACAAAAGCTCAGGATCACAACTCAACGCGAAGTAATAAAACCGCTTCTGTGGTTGACAATTCAGGGTCAACAGGGGGAGACGGTAGTGGTACAAAGGGCCAGGACCATAACTCTACCCGTAGTAACAAAACAGCTTCTGTGGTTGACAATTCAGGGTCTACAGGGGGAGACGGTAGTGGTACAAAGGGCCAGGACCATAACTCTACCCGTAGTAACAAAACAGCTTCTGTGGTTGACAATTCAGGGTCTACAGGGGGAGACGGTAGTGGTACAAAGGGACAGGACCATAACTCTTCCCGTAGTAACAAAACCGCTTCTGTGGTTGAAAATTCAGGGTCAACAGGGGGAGACGGTAGTGGTACAAAGGGCCAGGACCATAACTCTACCCGTAGTAACAAAACAGCTTCCAGAGTTGATAATTCCGCTGGAACCGGTGGCGGACGCAATGAATTTATTTTCTCTTTGGCTACCGGATATTCTATGCCAATGGGTGTTTCGGCAGCAGAAGAGGACCTCCTATTTCGCTCAGGTGGTTTTTCCGGAAAGATGACTGCTGACTACTTTTTTGGCAGTTTCGGAATTGGGCTGACCAATGGTTTTATGGTCTCAAAAGCAGATGAGGGCGCATTTTATGGATATATGGAATCGATGGGATATGACGAGACCAATGCCGCGATTTCAACAGCCGATGGAAACAGTGGCTACCTTTTAATCGGCCCGGTTTTTCAAACAGGCGCCAGGTTTAGTATTTCCATTGATGGGAGGGTAGGATTGTTTGTCTCATCACCCGCCAGCGTAAGTGGTGTTATAAAAGGGGAGGGTGTTTCGATAATGAGTGTGTCGGGCTCGGGCAAATCTATCAGTCCCGGACTCTCAGCAGGTGCCTCCTTCCGCTACGCTATTTCCGACCGCTTATCCCTGGGAATTGGTACAGAATATTCGGGAACCAAAACAGGAATGACATATTACGATGGCAAAACAGGAGAGTTAACAACTAAAAAGGTTTCAAATCAGCATCTTACAACAGCTGTTACACTCTCTATCAGTTGCGGGAAGTAGTCAATAAGTTCATAAAGTGGATGACCGGTATCCGGTAGATTTTTGCTCAGCGCCCGCAGCCCGCAGCATGTAGCCTGTCGCCTGCCGCCACTACGTCTTTATGTCTTTACGCCTTTTTTTACCCACTACCCAGCCTGTCCGCTTAAGTCCGATAGGACGAAAGTGGATACCCGGTACCCAGTACCCGGTATCTTCACTCTTTAATCTTGAATCTTCAATCTTTCTTCTTTCCTCTTCAATCTATTGTGGTTATATTTGCAGAAATTTCAGCCCGATGAAGAAGATAATAGCCGATTTTACTGTAATCAGCAATAGAGGTGCGGGCACCGACAGCTTCATCCTTAAACTCTCTTACTCCTCACCACTGCCGGAGATACTTCCGGGCCAGTTTGCAGAGGTCCTGGTGGAAAGATCACCGGAGACCTTCCTCAGGCGCCCGATATCTGTTTTTGATGTTGACTACGGCAAAAATCAGCTTGAGCTCCTTATCCAGGTTGTGGGTCCGGGGACAAAAGCTCTGTCGGAATTAGAGAAGGGTGCAAGTCTTAATATGGTATTGCCGCTCGGCAACAGTTTCACACTTCCCGATGTTATGCCTTCAGGTAAGGTACTGCTGATAGGTGGAGGAGTTGGAATAGCACCACTCCTGATGCTGGGAAAGGCTCTCATGAAAAAGGGCATAGAACCTGAATTCATACTTGGGTTCAGGAACAAGGAGAGGATAATTGGTTATGAACGATTCACTGCCGCAGGAAGGGTACATATAACAACGGAAGATGGAAGTGCAGGAGAAAAGGGGTTCGTCACTTCTCACTCAGTACTTAAGGAGGAGAGGATAGCAAAAATATACTCTTGTGGTCCCGACCCAATGATGAAGGCCGTAGCTGGTTTTGCCTACGAACATGATATCGATTGTGAGGTTTCACTTGAACAGCTAATGGCATGCGGTATAGGAGTATGCTTATGCTGCGTGGTCGATACCAGTCACGGAAGAGTTTGTACATGTACCGATGGACCCGTTTTCAACATAAAAACACTCAAATGGCAGACCAGTCAGTAAAAATTGGAGATCTGATATTAAAGAATCCGGTAGTAACAGCCTCAGGAACATTTGGTTATGGTCCGGAATTCGAAGACTTTTTTGATCCCGGCGAACTGGGCGCCATAATTGTCAAGGGAACAACCCTGGAGCCCAGGGAGGGTAACCCTTATCCCCGCATGGCTGAAACAGCATCGGGAATGCTCAATGCCGTTGGCCTCCAGAACAAGGGAATAGATTATTTCGAGGAGAAGATCTACCCGGTGATCAAAAGGTATGATACAAACATTATCGTTAATGTCAACGGCAATACGATAGAAGATTATGTGGAACTGTCTAAACGGATAGGTGCTCTCGATAAAGTACCTGCCATCGAACTGAATATCTCATGTCCCAATGTAAAACAGGGGGGAATGGTCTTTGGGACTCAACCCGATATGGCACGTGAGGTAATAAGGGCCGTAAGAAAAGTATATGATAAAACCCTCATTGTCAAGTTATCGCCTAATGTAACCGACATTACTGAATTTGCCAGGATCTCCGAGGAGGAGGGTGCCGATGCTCTCTCTTTAGTGAATACCCTGCTGGGTATGACGATTGATTCGAGAACAAGAAGACCAGGATTGTCGACTGTTACCGGAGGTTTGTCAGGACCAGCCATCAAGCCTGTAGCTTTAAGAATGGTCTGGCAGGTTTTCAAGGCTGTAAAAATCCCAATAATGGGAATGGGCGGAATTATGAACGGGGAAGATGCTGTCGAATTCATGATAGCCGGATCGGCCGCAGTTCAGGTTGGAACCGCTTCTTTTGTCAACCCAATGGCTCCTCTGGAGATACGAAATTACATAGGCGACTACCTCTCCGCTAACGGATATACTGCTGCTGCTTCTCTCACAGGATCTCTCATCGTCTGATCCTGCTTAAGAAATATCGGTTATAATTAATATTATTATGAAAATTAAAGATTTAGCTTTAATTTTGTAATAATTATAGTTCTCATTATCCATATACATATAAATATTTAAGCTATGAGCGATAATCAAAATATTGATGCTCTCGACAGAAAGATTCTTGACATCATCACAAAAAATGCCCGTATTCCATACCTGGAGGTAGCAAAAGAGTGCGGTGTTTCAGGGGCTGCTATCCACCAAAGGGTTCAACGTCTTATAAGGGTAGGTGTTATTACAGGGTCTGAGTTCAAGGTCTCGCCCGCCCTGGTTGGATTCAGTACATGTGCCTATGTTGGAATATTTCTGGATCAGCCTGGCAGATACAGGGCTGTGGTCAATGCTGTTAAGGAGATATCTGAAGTGATCGAATGTCACTATACAACAGGTAATTACAGCCTCTTCCTAAAGGTCTATGCCAGAGACAACGAACATCTCAGGGAGATACTTACCGACCGGATCCAAAAGGTTCCCGGAATTACCCGTACCGAGACTCTCATCTCTCTTGAAGAGTCGATAAACAGACAGATACCGGTTCTGTCGATTGAAAAATAGAAAAAGGGGGTGTCCGGAAAGACCCCCCTTTTTTTTATTACTTCTTCTTCAACTACTCCTTCTTCCAGTCGGGCAGTCGTCCGGGTGTAAGCGGAGCACCCATAGCGGCAAGTCTCTTATCCATTGCATTGAACTTATCATTCAGTGACTTAACCCGTTCAAGGATAGGAGCAAACTCGTCTGCTGCTATGTCGTAGTTCCTTAATGATGTTCCGGTTACATCGGATGTTGATCCAATCACATCAAAAATGGCATTCCTGCTTCGTGATCTTACTGAGTAAACATCATCCATATCAAGCGGACCGGCTAGCGGGTCGCCGTTAAGCATGATCTGTACCTCTTTTAACCCGTTTTCAAGCTCTTTTACTTCATTCATAAGCAATTGTGCCTCCTGACCCCTGAAAGCCTTTACGGCGGCCTTATAAGGAGCAATTTTGCCCTCCATCTCTGAAACAGATGCTGAAACCGCCCTGATGGCATTATCCAGTTTCAGGGCCTTCATCTTGAATTCGGTCATAGCCTTCCTGTCATTCGCCGGTATAGTTCTGTTATTCAACTCTTTCACTTCGAATGCCACTTTGCTTCCAAGCTCCGACATCTTGCCTTTCCTGTTTTCTGCCATTGCAACATAATACTTACCAGGCAGCACAAAAACATTTGATGATGGCAACGAGACGGCAGGAGCCTCATTGCGTGCAGTAACTGAATAATCGGCAGGGTAGGTAAGGTCCCAGGTTATTTTGTTGATGCCTTTTTTTAATGGCGACCTCAATTCCCTTACGAAGTTGCCATTCTCATCGCTAATAGTAAAGATCAGGTAAGATGGCAACTCTTCCTCCTCCATCCGATACTGCTCCGGTGTTGGATAAGGGATAACTTCACCCTTCTTGAATGCCTCTTTCTCACGGCTTTCCCGCTCAGCTTTTAGTGACCTTACATCATCCTTCAGCCAATAGGTAAAAACAGCACCCTGCTCACGGTTAGGAACGCTGAAATAGTCCTCTCCCTGAAATCCCTTCTCTTTTGTTCCCAGTCCGCCCAGTGGTCTCCATGTGTTGAACATCAGGGCATCCCTGACTTTAAAGATGTGTCCTGCAGAACCGATTATGGCACTGTTAATCTCGCGCATCGGGGAATAGTCGTCCAGTACATAGAATCCCCGGCCGAATGTTGCCACAACCACATCATTCTCTCTCTCCTGGATGGCAATATCCCTTATGTTAATTGTGGGTATTCCGTTCTTCAGCTGTTTCCAGCTTTTGCCTCCGTTCAGGGTAACAAACAGACCATATTCGGTCCCGGCAAACAGTATATCACCTTTAACATGATCCTGTTCAAGCGCATATACAGCCCCTTCCGGCAGGTTACCGCTGATGGAGGACCAGCTGTTGCCCTTATCGCTGCTCTTATAAATATATGGTTTGAAGTCGCCTGACTTATGGTTGTTGAAGACGGCATAAACCACATTCCGATCGTGCTTGTCGGCAATGAGATCATAAACGAATGTATATTCAGGAACTCCCGGGAATCTGTTCACCTGTCTCCAGCTCTTACCACCATCCTCTGTGATACTTATCTGGCCATCATCGGTACCGGCATAGATCAGTCCTTTTACAAGACGCGACTCATCCAGTGATACTATAGCTCCATAGCGTGATGTTGATCCGTTCTTGGCTACAGCGTCCATCGGCCACACCTTACCCATGACCGGCCAGAGGTTTCTGTCGATATTTCTGTCGAGGTCATCGCTTATTACCTCCCAGGAGTCGCCCCTGTCGGTACTCTTAAAGAGCTTGTTAGCAGCAAAATAGAGTGTTTTGCTATCGTGTGGACTGACCATTATCGGTGCATCCCAGTTCCAGTTGTACTCTTTCTCACCCTTTCGCGGCTTGGGCTGTATGTCGGTAAACTCACCGCTTCTCTTATCGAACCTTGAGATACTTCCGTGCTGGGCCTGGGCGTAAACGATGTTAGGGTCGGTAGGATCGACAACCGACTCAAAACCGTCGCCTGTGACCGTCACGATCCAGTCTGACGATACAATACCATGATCGCTTAGCGTATTTGAAGGTCCAACCAGACTGTAATTATCCTGTGTGCCACCCATTACGTTGTAAAAGGGGAAAGCATTATCCACACTTACCTTATAGAACTGAGTTACAGGCAGATTGGTGAACATCCTCCAGTTTTCATTATCGAACGACTCATAAACACCGCCATCGGTACCCTCAATAACATGGTTATTATCGAGCGGATCGATCCAGAGACAGTGATTATCGTAATGTTTGCTCTTTTCTCCCCTCATACGGAAGGTTGCACCTCCGTCATCAGTCACCATGGTAAAGGTATTCATCAGATAGACCCTGTCGGGGTTTACCGGATCGGCAACAAGCTCCTGGTAGTAGTTTCCGCTTGAAACCATGCTGCTTCGCCTTTCCCATGAGGCACCACGGTCGGTGCTGCGATAAAATCCTCCTTTGCCCTCCTGAGCCTCCACCACTGCGTAGATCTTCTCCGGATCGGCAGGTGAAATGGCCAATCCTATTCTTCCCTTGTCGCCCGATGGCAAACCGCTGTTAATGGTAACCCATGTTTTACCGGCATCGACAGATTTGTAGATGCCCGATTCAGGACCACCACCAAGGTAGGTCCACTGCCTGCGTCTCCTCTGATGAGCAGCTGCATACAGTACGTCGGGATTACGTGGATCCATATGCACTTCATTGAAACCTGTGTTTTCGCTGACATAAAGCACTTTCTCCCATGTTTTACCTCCGTCGGTGGTCTTGTAGATACCCCTGTCACCACCCTCGCTCCAGACAGGTCCGTAGGCCGCAACATATACTATATCTGAATTTCTCGGATCGATAGTTACCATACCGATATGTTCCGACTTCTTAAGACCGACATTGGTCCAGCTCTTGCCGCCATTGACCGATTTATAGAGGCCATCTCCGTAGGAGAGGCTTCTCTGGTTGTTGTTCTCACCGGTGCCTACCCATACAACATTGGAGTTATTGGGGTCGATTGTAACACAACCTATTGAATATGAGCCCTCGTTATCAAAGATAGGATCGAAGGTTATACCCCCGTTAATTGTTTTCCACACACCGCCGGCTGCGGCTGCAACATAAAATTCCTTATTATTCTTCGGGTTTACTGCTAAATCAGATATCCTTCCCGAGGTAAGAGCCGGACCGATGGTCCTTAGTTTAAATGCTGAAAGTGAAACTGCTTCTACAGGATCAGGCTGACTTTTAGTCTCCTGAACCTTTGATTTAGGCTTCTGCCCGTATAACATTGATAATGAAATTATTAATGTTAGCAGAAGAATCGTTGTTTTTCGCAATAATCTATTCATCCTGTTGATTTTGGTTTAAGCTACAATATAATAAAACCTCAGGTGATCAAAGGTGAAAAAAGGTTAAAAGTAGGAGTGAGGAGAAAACCTGCAACCTGCAACTTGCAACTTGCAACAAATAAAAAAAGCCGCAATACTGCGGCTTTTTTTATTGTGATCCAGCTGGGGCTCGAACCCAGGACCCCATCCTTAAAAGGGATGTGCTCTACCAACTGAGCTACTGAATCATTACATTATTTCAAAAGATCCAGGACCCTCCCGCCTTGCGGGATGCTCTACCAACTGAGCTACTGAATCCTCCTCCTTTTTTGCAGGTGCAAATGTATCGTTATTTTTTTTATGTTACAAGCAAAAAATAATGTTTTTACCTGGCCTTTGACTTTTTTTTAGTTACCCTTAAAAGCTATCTTTGTTTAAACCTTTTATAAAGACATTTTTATGTTTGAAAAGTTCAGGGACAAAGTTATAATAATTACGGGAGCATCATCAGGTATTGGTCTGGCTACCGTAAAAGAATTTGCTTCTGCAGGCAGCAAGGTTGTTATGGCTGCACGCTCCTCTGAGAAACTGGACCTCATTGCGGCTGAAATAAAGGCAGCAGGAGGAGAAGTTTTCCCTGTAGTGACAGACGTATCGATAGAGGAGGATTGCAAAAGGCTTATCGATAAGACCATAGAAAAATATGGCAGGATCGATATCCTGGTAAATAATGCCGGCATAAGCATGCGGGCTCTCTTTATCGAGACGGATATTCAAGTTCTTAAAAAGGTTATGGATGTCAACTTCTGGGGTACGGTATACTGTACAAAATTTGCCTTGCCATATCTCCTCCTGTCGCACGGCTCACTGGTTGGGGTCTCTTCTGTTGCCGGCTTCCATGGTATGCCGGCCAGATCAGGTTATTCCGCATCCAAGTTTGCCATGCACGGCTTCCTGGAATCAGTAAGGATAGAAAACCTCAAGAAGAATCTGCACGTAATGATCATCGCCCCGGGATTCACTGCTTCTGAAGTCAGGGTAAATGCCCTTACCGCCGACGGAACACCTCAGGGTGTATCTCCCAGAGAGGAGAAAAAGATGATGCAACCGGAGTATGTGGCCAGATGGATACTGAAAGGAATTGTCAAGAAAAAAAGGAATAAGCTTCTGACCATGGATGGCCGGCTAACAGCCCTCTTCCAGCGTATTTCACCACTCCTTATAGATAAGATATTCTTCAGCGAGCTCTCCAAAGAGCCTGACAGCCCTCTTCTCAGGGCCAAATAGGTTTTTTTCACTTATTATGTTATAAATTCTTCGCTCATTCGTCATCTTGTTGTAATCGTAAAATTAACAAGATGAAAAGAGTATTATTGACACTTACAACCGGACTGTTACTAACTGCCTTATCGTGCGGACAAAGTTCCGTTGACAACCTGTTCAGCATGTATGGCGGAAGGCCCGGCTACGTCACCGTCTCAATAAACGGAAGTATCATAAAACTGGCTTCGGCCCTCGATGAAGAGGATGCCGACCTACAGAAGCTGGCCAGCAAGGTTACAGGGATCAGGATACTGGCGCGTGAGGATGAGTCGGGTGACACTGAAGATTTCTACAGCAAGGTATATCCTGAGCTGCAAAGATCAGGTTATGAAGAGTTCATGCTCATAACCAGTTCCGATTCGAAGGTCGCATTCATGGCAAAGGGTAATGGGAAAAAACTTACCGACATGATACTTCTTGTGGGAGGCGACGACAGTGCAATTATTCAGGTAACAGGCTCTTTTACAATGGATGATGCTAAAAACATCTCCTCCGGCGTGGGTAAAAGCTCAGGGATAGAAGCCCTCTCAAAGAGTGGCACCGGCAGATAATTTTAATATCTTTATGGTAACATCGCCGGGTGCGAACAATGACCAGAGAAGAGTTTAAGGAATTATTCCTCCCAATGAGCAGAAAGCTATATGCTATCTCCTTCCGCTTCCTCAGAAACAAAGAGGAGGCGGAAGATGCCGTTCAGGAGGTTTACCTGAAGCTATGGAAGATGAGGGCTACATTGGCGGGATACAAGAATCCTGCCGCCCTTGCAATAACAATGATAAAAAATCTGTCACTCGACATGCTTAGAAAAAACAGACCTGAAGCAATCCCAGACGGAAGGGGATTAAATGAGCAAGGAGATGGGATGTCACCTCTGGCATTACTTGAGAACAGTGAGTCGTTTATGTTGATTAACAAGTTAATAGAAAAGCTACCAGAGCAACAGAAAGAGGCTATCAGAATGCATGATATTGATGGCCTGAATTATTCGGAAATGGAGGAGATGACAGGTATCAATGCCAGTACCTTAAGGGTTAATCTCTCCAGGGCAAGACAGAGTATAAGGGTGCATTTAACAAATATCTATAATGGACAAGAAAAGAATTGAGGATCTGATCAGGAAGTACTTCGCTGCGGAAACGACAGAGCAGGAGGAGCAGGAACTGATTATTTTCTTCTCAGATGAAGAGGGGATGAAGCTTTTCCCTGTGGAGGGACTCTATTTTAGTCAACTGGCGCTGTTAAGTGAGGTTCCTGAGCCATCCGAAAATTTTGAAGAGAGAATTTTATCAGCTATCCCTCAGGAGCAATCAAAGAAATCAGCAGTCACCAGATGGTTGCTGCCATATACCGCATCAGCGGCTGCGGCAGTGCTTGCGGCCGTTATGATATCTCAACTTTTTTTCAACCAGGGTCAACAGCTTAAAGATACCTTCGAAGACCCGCAACTGGCATATGCCGAGACAATGAAGACACTCAGGCTTGTCGCCGACAACCTGAATATGGGTATGAGTTCCGGAAAAAGTTCCATCAATGAAATTCAAATGCTCACGTCAATTCCGGCAAAAGAACTCTCTTCGCTTCAATCTGCGGAGAATTATACAAGAGATAAACTAAAGCCTATCAATAACTTAAAAAAGGCTACCTCTCTGTTCAATTTAGATAATACTGAAAATCCAAAATAATGAAAAAGCTACTACTATTCGCCGTTATGGTTATCGTGGGACTGAGTGCTTCAGCACAAAAAAACCCCATCGATGAGATATTTGACAAGTACTCCGGGATGGATGGTTTCACGACTGTCTTTATTTCGAGCAGGATGTTCTCAATGTTTGCAGGGGTTGACAGTTCAGACCCTGAATTTACAGAACTCATGAACCGACTTAAATCGATAAGGATACTCTCTGTTGAGGATACCGTAAAGTACGCTAAAGTAGATTTCCATGCAGAGCTGGGAAAGAAGGTCGACTATAAGAGCTATGAGGATCTTATGATAGTCAAAAGTGGAGCTAAAACTGTCCGCTTTATGGTAAAATATAACGGTGATCGCTTCTCCGAGTTGCTGATGGTTACCTCTGGCGGCGGCAGCGGTAGTACTCTGATTTCAATTAAGGGCGATCTCGATATGAATAACATCTCCAGCATCTCCAAAAGCATGGGCATTGAGGAGATGAAGGCTCTTGAAAAGGGTAACAGTAATACACAAAAGAAATAAGTTCTCCCTGAACAGAGTCAGATTGCAACCAATTTGGTTTGCATAACGTCTAATAACCGTACAGGTTGTGTTATCAACCGGTGCGGTTTTTCTATATTTGTAAATATCAACTAATCTAACCTATATGAAAACTGTAATGAACCGCAGAACCCTGGTCACATTTATTATGGTGACTATTTTTAGCTTAGCCACTGTTGCACAGTTTAACGGCGATTTTCTCAGAGGCGGAATCGATGATGGAACAAAGATTTTCAAAGCCTACATTACTCCTTATGCAAATGCCTTTGGTGCTGGGTTCAACAGCAGCTGGTACAATAGTGCCAAACCTCACTCCCTGGGGGGATTTGATTTCACAATATCTGTAAGTACCGGTCTGGTGCCACTGGCTGACCAGACCTTTGATCTCAATTCACTTGGATTTGAGACTCTTACCCTGGAGAATCCGGGTGGTTCATCAATAGCTCCTACCGTTGCAGGGAAGAACATTCCCGGACCAAGACTGGAAGCAATAGTCAGTGAGGGAGGTTATGATATAAGAGTTGCCAGCTTCAGTACTCCTGAAGGTACAGGATGGAAAGCGGTACCTGTACCTATGGTCCAGCTTGGTATAGGACTGCCTCTGGGATCTGAGCTTAAAGTAAGGTACATGCCTAACCTGAATATTGCTGACGGAAAGATATCGATGTTTGGAGGCGGACTGATTCATTCAATAACCCAATGGATACCTGCAACGAAACTTCTTCCCCTTGATGTTTCCATCTTTGGAGGATATTCGCGCCTCAATATGATGATGCCACTTAATCTGCAGCCCGACTCCTACAGTCATTTTACCATGTATGATGCTACCGATTTTGCTGACCAGGAGGTTTCAATGTATGTTGAAGCGTGGAGCGCCAATGTGATCGGTTCGTTTAACCTCCCCATTATATCATTCTATGGCGGACTGGGATACAGTAAGACCAAGACACATGCCGAAATATCGGGTAACTACCCTCTGCCAGCAGTCGACCTTACCGTTAGCACTTCTTCACCCGTATATAACGATGCCGGTGTAATTACAGATATTGAACCCATGGATATAAAAAACTTCTCCGGAGTAAGGGTTAATATAGGGACAAGACTTAAGCTGGGCATCTTTACCATTCATGCCGACTATACGAGGGCCAATTATAACGTATTTGTAGGAGGACTGGGACTGTCATTCAGATAATAAAAGCTGGAACCCGAATACCTGATACCGGATACCTGTTACCTGTATACCGTGTAATACCTGATACCTGCATACTCCTAAAACCCCTTCAGTGTCATAGTAACTGTAGGTATAAGGAGCAGAAATCCGATTATTATCAGGATAACTATAAGTGGGGCGACCCACTTTACCCACTTCTGGTATGGTATCCTGGCCACTCCCAGCACTCCTATGAGAACACCTGAAGTGGGTGTTATCATATTTGTAAATCCGTCACCAAACTGAAACGCCATAACAGTAGCCTGTCTTGATAAACCGATAAGGTCGCTGAACGGAGCCATTATAGGCATGGTAAGGGCAGCCTTGGCAGAGCCGGAAGGGATCACAATATTTATGAGATTCTGGATCACATACATAATACCTACAGTTGTTACCTTCCCGAAATCGGCCATAGCAGTGGAGGCAGAGTGCAAAAGGGTTGCAACCACACGTCCATCCTCCAGTATAACAATTATTCCACCCGCCAGTCCAACAACAAATGCCGCCGGAAGAATATCAGCAGCACCGGCAATAAAGAGTCTGGTGATCTTATTCGGACTGTAATTCATCGATATTCCCGAAAAAAGTCCCATGACAAAAAAGAGTGTTGCTATCTCCATGATGTACCAGCCATAACCCATAACACCTATGATCAGGTAAGCTATTGTAAACATCAGAAGAACAAGATTATATATTCTTGCTGAGAAACGCAGGGCAATGATGGAGGTAACAATGAAAAGTCCTGTTATTACGGGTACAAGTGGAAGAGTAACAGAAGAACCGGTCCCTGTCGCCGGATCACCAACCTTTATCTCTGTGAACAGGTTGATCGCTGAGAAGATGATGAGTCCTCCTGCAAGCAGGAGAAATGATATCCAGGCAGCAGGAGAGGAGGGCTCATGCTCTATTACACTTTCAGCACTACCCTTACCACGCCAGTGCTCATCCACTTCGTAAACAGGTGATCTTTCGGGATTCTTCTTCACCCTGGCGGCATAGCGCAGTATATACCAGAACCCGGCAACGTTTATTATAAGCCAGCAGAAAAGCCTGTACTCAAGTCCTGAAAAGAGTGGTAATCCTGCAATCCCCTGAGCTATACCAATGGTGAAGGGGTTAAGTATCGCGCCGGCAAAGCCCAGTGCTGCAGCGACAAAGCATAAGGCAACACCTGTTATCGAATCGTAACCCATGGATATTGCCAGAGGAACCATTATGATAATAAAGGCTATCGTCTCTTCACTCATACCGAATACAGCACCGAAAATGCTGAATAACAACATTATGAGGGTGAGTATTATATTATTTACACCCAGGAACCGGATTGCCCTGAAACGTTCCAGTTTCGTTGAGAATTTAAGAAAAGAGTAGATCCCTGAGTCAATGGCCCTGGTCTCATTCATTATCCAGAAGGCCCCGCCGATCATAAGAATAAACACAATTATACCCGACTGCTTTCTCGAATCCCTTGAACATGGCACCAAAGAGTTGCCACGTCTGTGGTACACTATCTATTCTGTTGTATTCAAGACCTTTAACAATTTTACCTCCAGTTTCAATTGATGTAGCATTATACTCTCCGCCTGGCACCACCCATGTCAGAAGAGCAGCCAGTACTATCAGGAAGAATATAATAACGTAGGTATGCGGGAATTTTCTTTCCTTCATCTTTATCCATTTTGTGACGAAAATAGTAAAAGGTTGTCAGAAATTATAAATTTGTGGCCATGGCAACCAAAGAACCAGAAATAAATGCCACTGTTATCCGTGGATTTTACAGTTCACTGCTGCGCACGCTACCGGCAGATACGCCTGTGGTGGAGAAGAAACAGCTCAGGAGTGCTCTGGAGCTGGCTATCGCAAAATGTGCCGGTCATCCTCAGATATACGGGTCTCCTTCAATATACCACTCTCTCTCTGTTGCACGCATCGTAACTGTTGAGCTGGGATTGGGACATCAGGCGCTTATTGCTGCCTTGCTTCACGATCTGACCGATATACTTGATTTCAGGACACCTGAGTTTGAGCTGGAGTATGGCAAGAGTGTAGTAGAGATTCTAAACGGTCTGTCGCGAATCTCCACCATCGATACCTCCCGGTCAAAATTTCAGGCCAGCAGCTTCCGGCGACTGGTGCTTGCCCTGGCCGAGGATATCAGGGTGATCTTTATTAAGCTGGCTGAGAGGCTGGATATTATGCGACACCTCTCAGATTTTCCTGAGAAAGACCGTCTTACGATTGCCGCAGAATCATATTTTCTATACGCTCCAATGGCTCACAGGCTGGGATTCTATACCCTCAAATCGGAGATGGAAGATCTGGCCATGAAGTATCTGGAACCTGCTGACTATGAGTATATACAGGAGAGAATAAAGCAGACATCCACAAGCCGTAACCGTCTCATACGGGAGTTTATTGCACCGGTAAGGGAGAAACTTACGGAAGCAGGATTATCGTTTACCATCAAGAGCCGGACAAAATCGGTTCACTCTATCTGGCAGAAGATGAAGACACAGGGTGTCGAATTTGAAGAGGTGTTCGATCTTTTCGCCGTAAGGATCATTCTCGACAGCAAACCCGAAAAGGAGAAATCAGACTGCTGGCAGGTATATTCGGTGATAGCCGATATTTACCAGCCAAACCCCAGCCGCATGCGCGACTGGATCTCGATCCCCAAATCTAACGGGTATGAGTCGCTCCATACAACATTAGTCGGACCTAAAGGTAAGTGGGTGGAGGTTCAGATTAGAAGCACCCGAATGGATGAGATAGCGGAGAGAGGGCTGGCTGCTCACTTCCGGTACAAGGGTTCCAAGGGTGATGGAGGTATCGACAAGTGGCTCGGTAAAATGAGGGAGATCCTCGATTCGCCGGATAAGGAAAACGAGGATATCATCGATGAGGTCAAGTCGGGACTCTATTCCGACGATGTATTTGTGTTTACACCAAAGGGGGAGATAAAACAGCTTCCGGCCGGATCGACTCTGCTCGACTTTGCCTTTGAAATTCATACTGAGGTAGGGGCCAGGTGCACCGGAGGAAAGATCAATGGCAAGAATGTTACTATCAAGCATGTCCTTAGCAACGGCGACCAGGTTTCTGTACAGACATCGAAAACACAGAAGCCCAAATATGACTGGCTTTCGATAATAAAGACCAGTAAGGCCCGAAACCGGATAAAGCAGGCCCTAAGTGAGGAGAAGCTAAAGGTGGCAGCAGAAGGGAAAGAGATACTCCAGAGGAGATTAAAAAACTGGAAGATCCCCTTCGGTGATGCCATGGTAAAGAGGATGCTGCAGAAGTGGCATATTAAGACAGCCTCGGAGTTATACTATCAGATCGCTATTGAGAAGATAAACCTCCTCGATATTAAGGAATTGCTGGGAGAGAACCCTAATGACCAACAGGCTGTACAGACCGCAACGGAAGATCAACAGCCGGCGCTTGTATCATTTGAGGAACCCAGATATTCTGATTACCTGATCATAGAAGACCGGGTTGAAGGTCTGGATTACCGGCTGGCAAAATGCTGTAATCCGGTCTATGGTAACAGAGTTTTTGGATTCGTTACAATATCGGAGGGCGTTAAGATACACCGTAACGATTGTCCCAATGCCGAAAATATGAAGAGCAGGTATCCCTACAGGGTGGTGCAGGCACGATGGACTGAGTCTGCCGGAGGGCCTTTGATCAGCGCAACGCTGAGGATAACGGGAAGTGACGATATTGGCATTATGGGCAGGGTCAGCGACCTGCTTAAGGCATACAGGGTTAGCGTGAAAAGTATCTCCTCCAAAATGGAGAATGGTAAGTTTACCGGCTCAGTCTCAATAATGATACCTAATAATAACCTTCTTCAGGGACTTATCAGGAAGATACAGTCGGTACCGGGAGTTGTAAAAGTTGTAAAAGCCTGAAAACAATAGTGCTATGACCCTTAAACTACTTGCTATAGCCCTGGCGCCTGTTCTGATAATAGCTATCTACATCTATCTCCGCGACAGATACGAAAGAGAGCCTTTGAAAATACTCTTAAAAGCCTTGCTTACAGGTATGTTTATTGTCATACCTATACTTCTTGTTGAGACAGTATTGGATGGTCTTTTTTTCCATGAGCACCCTGCTGTCAACGCGCTGTGGGACGCCTTTGCCGTTGCTGCGATAACTGAGGAGAGTTTCAAGTTTATGGCTTTCATGCTGCTGTTTTACAGAAGCAGGGATTTTAATGAGATCTTCGACGGAATAGTATATGCCGTATTTATATCACTTGGCTTTGCAGCGGTTGAAAATGTACTCTACATATTCAGTGGCGGCATCAATACCGGAATGGTTAGGGCCTTTACTGCGGTACCGGCCCATGCGGTCTTTGGGGTTATAATGGGATACAATCTGGGCTTCTTTAAGTTTGCTCACAGGAAAAGGTTACACTATGCTTTTCTTGCCCTTGTTTCTCCGATAATATGGCATGGGCTTTATGATTATCTCATAATGTCGGGTTATTCTTTTCTGCTTATTCTCTTCGTTCCACTGGTGGTAATTATCTGGATAACAGGCATCAGGAAGGTAACACGACTTTCCTCGAGCTCTGTACCCATTCCTCCGGGAGACTGTGAGTGAGACCGGGTATCAATATCTCGGATCCGCTCTAACCGCCAGGCGCGCCATTTTATTGACCTCCACCGAAGGGAAGCCAAAATCTTCAACTACCTTACCCTCTATAAGATAGGTACCACTGCCCCTGAAAGGATACTTTTTGAGCGAGGGCGGAAAGTTTGTAGTGTCGAAGAAATTGCCCTCTGTGTCAATGAAGCATCCGAAATTCATCATCTCATTTCTTATTGTCTTTATATACTTGACGGTTACCAGATGACCAACCATCCTAACTGTCTTACCGGTATAACTCTTCAGATCACCGGCCCGTACGTCGCCGCGGTAGCTGGTCTGCAGCATCTCAAACCAGGTAAGGGTAACAGGAAATCCCAACAACTCGATCTCATCGTACGCATCCTCTATACCCGAGACAGTGAGTGACGGCAGTCTGAAGTCGGAGGGAGGAGCAGAGAAGAGCGATCTGGAGAGCTCCTGTTTTATACCATTGACCAGAAAGTGGGCCTCCCACAGGAGTATCGCCTTAGTTTTGCCTGTAAAACGAAAGGCACCGCATCTGATGAGGATAACAAGCTGCTCAACACCCGGCGACACCCGCGATACGAAATCCTCCAGCGAGGTGTAGTCGCCCCCTGTCTCCCTCTCGTCGGTCATAGTCTCCACCAGCCTGCTCTCCAGTCCCGATATATGGACAAACCCCAGAAAAACTGTTTTATCCCTTATCGATGTAAGGTTATTACTCCTGTTGATACATGGCTGCTCAATGGTCGCCCCGCACCGTCGCGCCTCGTGTACATAGACCCATGTACGGTAGAAGCCTCCGAAGTTGTTTATCACCGCTACCATGAACTCAAGGGGAAAGTGGGCCTTCAGATAAAGGCTCTGCAGGCTCTCCACCGCATATGATGCCGAGTGAGCCTTCGAGAATGAGTAACCGGCGAAAGACTCTATCTGGCGCCACACCTCAGCTGTTATCTCCTCCGGATACCCTCTACCGCGGCAGTTGCTGAAGAAACGATCGGTAATACGCTGCATCTCCTCACGCGAACGGTACTTGCCGCTCATGGCCCTCCTGAGGGTGTCGGCATCGGCCAGATCGAGGCCGGCAAAGTGGTGACATACCTTAAGCACATCCTCCTGATATACCATCACCCCGAAGGTCTCCTCCAGCTGCTCCTTCATCACCGGGTGAATATATTCAAAGTTCTCCGGATCGTGGAATCGCGAAATATACTCCCTCATCATACCTGAGCGGGCTACCCCCGGCCTGATGATGGAGCTGGCAGCCACCAGGGTTATATAGTCGTCGCACCGCAGCTTCTCAAGCAATCCCCTCATGGAAGGACTCTCGATATAGAAGCAGCCCTTTGTATCACCACGCCGCAGGTGATCCCTGACAACAGGATCGTTCTTGAAAAGAGAAATATCGTAAACATCGACCGACAGAGTGCGGTTGCTCTTAACTATCTCTGCAGCCTCCTTGATGTGACCAATGCCACGCTGACTAAGGATATCGAGCTTCTCATAGCCCAGCTCTTCGGCAGTATACATGTCCCACTGCGTGGTAGGAAATCCTTTCGGAGGCATATCAAGGGCAGTATAGCAGGTTATCGGCTCTTCGGAGATGATTATCCCCCCGGCATGTATGCTCCTCATATTTGGGAAATCGGCTATCCTTGAGCCTGTTGCAAATATCAAACCGGCAATCTCACCCCTGTTGTTCACCGAGGAGGGATCGCTGATAAGGGCATCGATCTCCTCCTTCGGAAGTCCGTGTACCTTCCCCAGTTCCCGTACTATCGACTTCCCCCTGAAGGTGCTGATGGTTCCGATAAGGGCAGTATGCTTCATCCCGTACCTCTTGAATATGTAATCCTGTACCTCCTCACGCTCACGCCATGAGTAGTCGATATCGAAGTCGGGCGGTGAGGTGCGGTTGGGATTGATAAAACGTTCAAAGTAAAGATTCAGGTCAATAGGGTCAACATTGGTGATCTTCAGACAGTAAGCCACAACAGAATTAGCCCCGCTGCCTCGCCCTACATGATAGAATCCCCTCGACATTGAATACCTCACTATGTCCCATGTGATAAGAAAGTAAGATGAGAATCCAAGCTTATCGATTATCTCAAGCTCGTGCTCCACGCGCGACTTAGCCTCTCTGTTATTCCTGCCGTAGCGGTATATCATACCATCGCGGGCCAGCTTCTGAAGAAGAAGCTTATCGTCGTACCTGCTTGAAGAGAAGAGCTTTCTGTTCTTCACCATACCCGGATTGAACTCTATTGAGCAGTCGGAGAGTAGATCAGCGCTGTTTTTCACAACAGAGGGAAACCGGCTGAATATCCTCCGCAGCTCGTGCTCACCCATCATCACCTCGTCGGGACGTGCATGATCGCCCGGCGGCAGGTGGCTCAGCAGAAGGTTGCGGTCGACGGCACGCAGCGACAGGTGGGTATTCATATCACCTTCCTCAGAGAGGGTTACAGGCTGCATTATTACCATCTGGTTCTGAATCCCCGACAGGATACCGGTTATCAGTCTGCTGATATCTGATATCCTCACTCCAACACGCTCATTATCAAAGAGCTTGCGATCAGGGAGAAGGTCGGGCAGGTAGATAACATAAACATTATTGAAGCGCGGGGCAGGGAAGGGGTGGTCCTCTCCGGTGAAGGAGGCAACGGTAAGCAATTCGTTTATCTCCCTAAAACCTTCATTATTACGCGCCAGGGCAACATAGAGCAGTCTGCCGTCATTACGGAACTCAGCACCGGCAACCGGACGTATGCCTCTCTTAAGACACTCTGCGGCAAACTCAGGCACACCCGATGTATTGTTTATGTCGGTCACAGCCATCTGCCCGACCCCGGCTGAGGAGGCCGCTTCCGCGATCTGCTCCGGCGACATCATCCCGTAGCGCAGTGAGTAATATGTGTGGCAGTTAAGGTGCAAGATTCGTAAGATTCATCAGATTAAAGATTTAAGATTTAAGAGTAAATAGGGAAGAGGGGGAAAGTTTGTGGTATTACTCCTATCTAAATTTCTCCTTCTTTTTAAGGAGGAGTACCCCGACCGTAGCGTCGGGGGGAGGTGGTTCGTTGACTGAAAAACCCAACCACCCCGCCATGCCACAAGGGCATGGCACCCCTCCTTGGAAAGGAGGGGAAAGTTTGTCCTTTATATCTCTCATCTCTGCATCTCTCATCTCTCATCACGCGTTACTCGTCACCCGCTTCATCCGCCATAGTTCCGTAGGAACGACGGTGGATCACCCCCCATATCTCCTTTTCAGTCGTTGTTCCATCATCTCCTGCTCTTTAAGGGCATTTTCGAGCCTTCTGACGGCCTTTTGATCTCTCTCGGGCACCGTGAGCACTCCGGCGGCTCTTTTGACCGCATTTCGTCCGAAACGCTTCCTCAGGTTATCCATAGCCAGATAAAGACTCACCATCTCGGGGGTATCCTCGAACATGTCGAGCTGCTGGACACCTCGCACGAGGTGACTCAGACGCACGCCGATGAGGCGTATGAGCATGCGGCGCTGATAGAGCCGGGAGAAGAGCTCCTTGGCCGCAGTGGTAAGAACATGGTCGAAAGAGGTGTAGGGCACCCTTTTCTGGAGCGTATGGGTATCGAAATTGGAGTATCTTATCTTTACAGTGATGCATGAGGTAAGCTTCTCTTGCTTCCTAAGGTCGAATGCTATACGCTCAACCATGCTTACGAGTATATTGTTAAGCATAGCGATATCGGTGGTATCTGTTTCAAATGTGTTCTCTGTGCTTATCGACTTCTGTTCCGAGTAGTTGATAACAGGTGTATTGTCGATTCCGTTTGCCTTCTTCCATATATCGGAACCGTTCTTACCCATCAGGCTCTCCACCATATTCACAGGTATATGCCTCAGGGTATATACATCGGATATACCCATAGAGCGCAGCAGGTGATAGGTCTTCTGGCCTATCATGGGTATCTTCCTTATTGAGAGGGGATCCAGGAACGGATTCACCATAAGTCGGTCGATAACCATTGCACCGTTAGGCTTTGCCTCGCCGGCAGCGATCTTGGAAACGGTCTTGTTAACCGACAAGCCCGTCGATACCGGCAGTCCCGTCTCCCGCATGATCCTCACCCTGAGCTCCTCCGACCATTTTGAACAGCCAAAGAAACGGTCCATCCCGGTAAGATCGATATAGTGCTCGTCTACCGAAGCCTTCTCGTAGAGAGGCGACTGCTCGGCTATTATCTCTGTAACCATATCGGAATATCTGCTGTACAACTCCATGTCACCACGTATCACTATAGCCTCCGGACACATAGCCCTGGCCATCTTCATGGGCATAGCCGAGCTTACACCGAAACGACGCGCCTCATAGCTGCAGCTCGATACCACCCCACGGTCGGACATCCCACCTATAACAACCGGACGACCGTTCAATGCACTGTTCTTGAGCCTCTCAACCGATACAAAGAAGGTGTCGAGGTCGAGATGGAGCACGGAGCGTGGGAGGGATGATTCGTAAGAATGAAGATTCATAAGATTCGTAAGATTGAAGATTCGTAAAATTGTCAGATTACCCTAAACTTCTCTTCTCGTGAACAGATTGTATAAGTTTCTCCTCCTTCTCAAGGAGGAGTACCCCGACCGTAGTGTCGGGGGGAGGTGGTTGTTAACAGGCACAATATTGTTAACCACCCCGCCACGCCTCAGGCGTGGCACCCCTCCTTAAAAAGGAGGGGAAAGTTTGTCCTGTATATATATTTTGCTTAACCATAATCTAAAACTTTTAAATCCCTTGAGATTGCCTGCCTGCGAGCCGTCGCCAAAGGCTATGGCCGCCGGTGACCGGCAGACAGGGGGGTGGGTTATCCAAGATTGCTGCTCACGGAAATTACCCACCCCTAACCCCCGACGCTTCGGTCGGGGCAGGCCCTCCCAAGAAGGGATTCAAGCAATTAACTTCTCGTCACGCGTTACTCGTCACGTAAAAAAATTTGCACAATCTCATTTCCATACCATATCTTTGATTAGTTTTTAATCAATAGTATGATTACAATATAATCAATTTTATTATTATGTACTTCACATCGAACATAAAACTTCTGCGGAAACGCAAGGGGAGGACCCAGGATGAGGCTGCAACAGCAATGGGTCTGACAAGGCCAACACTCAGCGGTTATGAGAACGGAGTGGCACAGCCGGGGATAGAGACTCTTGTCGCCTTCTCACGCTACTATAACATATCGATAGATACTCTTCTGAAGATCGACCTCTCTACAATGAGGGAGAGTCAGCTGGGAGAGCTGGAGAGGGGTTATGACCATTATATAAAAGGAAGTAACCTTCGGATCCTTGCCACTACCGTAAACGACGACAATGAGGAAAATATCGAGCTGGTACCGGAGAAGGCCAAGGCCGGATATACCACAGGCTATGCCGATCCTGAATTCATTGGCGAACTGCCGATCTTCAGACTTCCCTTCCTCGACAAAAGCAGGAAATACAGGACATTTCAGCTAAAGGGCGACTCGATGCTTCCCATACCCGATAAATCATGGGTTACAGGCGAGTATGTACAGGACTGGCTTAACATAAAGAACGGCAACGCTTATATTGTCTTTACCCTCGACGATGGTATTGTCTTCAAGGTGGTGGAAAATAGCCTCAGGGAAAACGGCAAACTGATCCTCTACTCCCTCAATCCTCTTTACGAACCCTACGAGGTGCATATAAGCGAAATAAAAGAGATCTGGAAATTCGTCAACTACATCAGCAGCGAACTGCCTGAGCCATCACTGCCCGAAAAGGAGCTCATCCAAACAGTAGCAGGGATGAAACAGGATCTCGATATGCTCAAGAAAAAGATGGGACGAGATATACAGGATGTTAATATAGAGTAATACCTGACCCGCAACCGGGCCGAGCGTGAAAAAACAGCCCACTGGGCTGTTTTAGCGAAGGAGCCAGACTGTCGCGCGGGCAAACCTGCAATCTAGAATTTAGGCTGTACAGTAATCTTTCTCATCCTCAGGCTCTCAGGGGTAACCTCCAGGAGCTCGTCATCCTTGATATACTCCATGGCCTCCTCCAGCGAGAAGATTATTTTGGGTGTTATCTTAAGGTTCTCGTCGCTGCCCGATGCTCTCATATTGGTAAGCTTCTTACCCTTGGTGACATTTACCTCGAGATCATTATTTCTGGAGCTCTCACCAATTACCATTCCGCGGTAGACCCTGTCGCCCGGATCGATAAAGAAAACACCTCTGTCCTGAAGTCTGTCGATAGCATAACCGGTGGCCATCCCTTCGTCGATGGATGTCAGCGACCCTGTATATCTCTCCTTGATCTCACCACGGTGGGGGGCATAGCCCCTGAAACGGTGATTCATCACTGTCTCACCGGCGGTGGCAGTAAGTAAATTGTTTCTTAACCCAATAAGTCCGCGCGATGGTATCTCAAACTCAAGGTGCAGAATATCGCCTCGGGGCTCCATAACCTGCAAATTGCCTTTTCTCTGGGTAATAAGATCAATGGCTTTGCCTGTATGCCTTTCAGGAAGCTCCACTATCAAAGTTTCATGAGGTTCGCAGAGGGTACCATCTATTGTCTTCATAATAACCTGTGGCTTGCCTACCTGCAACTCATAACCCTCGCGACGCATTGTCTCCACCAGTATAGACAGGTGAAGGACGCCTCTTCCATGCACTGTGAATGAATCCTCTCTGCTGGTCTCTTCAACCCTCAGTGCAAGATTCCTCTCTGTCTCTTTAAAAAGTCTGTCGCGCAGGTGTCTCGATGTCACAAACTTGCCCTCCTTGCCAAAAAACGGAGAATTGTTAATGGTGAAGAGCATACTCATGGTTGGCTCATCGACCGATATTCTTGGTAATGGCTCAGGATAATCATAGTCGGCGATCGTATCACCTATCTCAAAATCATCTATTCCTACTACAGCACATATATCACCGTCTGTCACTTCTGTTACTCTCTCCCTTCCCAGTCCGCTAAAGAGATAAAGCTCTTTCACCTTTATCTTACGCATGGCACCGGCTTTCATACAAAGCTGGTACTCAGCCCCCTCCCTGACTGTTCCGCGGAACACCCTGCCTATAGCTATTCGGCCTACGTAACTGGAGAAATCAATGGATGTGATCTGCATCTGAAGTGTTCCCGGATTAGCTTCAGGACCTTTTATGCGGGCAATAACAGTGTCGAGAAGGGCGGTAATGTTATCGGTAGGCTTCTTCCAGTCGAAACTCATCCAACCGTGCTTTGATGAACCAAAAAGGGTCTCGAACTCTAGCTGATCGTCAGTTGCATTAAGATTGAACATAAGCTCATATACGTCCTGCTGCACATTATCGGGCCTGCAGTTCTCCTTGTCTACCTTATTCACTACCAGTACAGGCTGCAGTCCCAGCTCGATCGCCTTACCCAGCACAAAACGTGTTTGCGGCATTGGTCCTTCCAGCGCATCAACAAGCAGAAGCACACCGTCGGCCATCTTAAGTACCCGCTCTACCTCACCTCCAAAATCGGCGTGACCCGGGGTGTCGATCAGGTTTATCTTATAACCTTTATACTGTACCGATATATTTTTCGACAGAATTGTAATCCCTCTTTCCCTTTCCAACTCGTTACTGTCGAGTATAAGTTCCATGTTGTCATTCTTCCGTCCCGCTGCATTGCAATGCCTTATTATCCTGTCTACCAGGGTCGTTTTGCCATGGTCGACGTGGGCAATGATTGCAATGTTTCTTATATTCTTCATTCTTATTCTTTTGAGGCCGCAAAGGTAATACTTCTCAACGAGTTAAATGTGGGTTGTCCGATAAATAATCATGATAATTGTAATGCAGACGACAGGCGACAGGTATCCGGTAACGGGTATTCAGTAATCAGTGATCAGTAATCGGTGTTATGATGTTATGATGTTATGATGTTATGGCGGCCTAAATCTTTATTGTTTTGCTGACTGCCAACTGCCAACTGCTCTGTCCTCCGTAGCTCGTCAGAGCGAAGGAGGGCCAACTGCCAATTGCCAACTGCCTATTGCCAACTGCACTGTCCTCCGTAGCCCGAAAGAGCGAAGGAGGGCAAACTGATTTCCCCCCGGGGCATAACATATCAGAAAAAAACATATATTGCATCAAATTTCAAATAAGCTTATATGAAAAAAGTACTGTTGACACTGACCATCATCGCACTTCTGGCTCCCGTAGCCCTTGCTCAAAAGAAGCTTGAAGTAGGTATGAAAGTACCCGAATGGGTTTTCCAGGATGCCGATAAGGTTGATCATACAATGAACAACTGGGCCGGCAAAGTATTGCAAATCAATTATGTGGATCCTGACGAATCGGACCTTAACGATCCCTTTAACGACGCTGTCAATAAGGCTGTCGATATTGACAAAAGGATCAGCAGGGACTTCTTTAAGGGTTTTGGAATTGTTGATACCAAATCAACATGGAAGCCAAACGGACTTATCAGAATGATCGCAGGCAACAAAGCCAAGAAATATGACACAACAATTCTTTTTGACTATGATGGAACCCTGCAGAAATCATGGGGCTTACCAGCCGACAATTATAGTATTGTAATTGTTGACAAGAACAGGGTTTGCCGCGCTATCTACAAAGGGAAAGTGCCTGATGCAGAAATCGAAGGTATTATTCAGCTTATAATAAAGCTGACACAGGAATAAAAGAAAACCGGCGAGAGCCGGTTTTTTTTGCAACTTAAGTCAGGAACTGTTTGCAACTTGCAACTTGCAACCTGTGACCTGTTACCTTCAACTTGCAACCCGCAACCCGCAACTTTTTCCACGCCTCTCATCACAGATCAATTACTACCTTTGTGCCGTTTAAACAAATGAATATGTCTGAAATAGTTGATCGGTTGTTGATAGTAGGTGGAACCGGAAGAAATGTTGGCAAATCCACACTTATCTGCAAAATTATCGCGGAGAATATTATTGAGGAAATTACTGCCATTAAGATCACTCCTCATTTTCATATCATTACGGATGGTCTTAATGAAATTGGCAGCGGAAAAGGTTACAGGATTTTCAGAGAACTCTCGAAGGATAGCAACAAGGACACTTCCAGAATGCTGAGGGCAGGGGCAAAGGAGGTGATCCTGATACAGACATCTGAAGAGTCATACCTTGAGGCTTTCAGGAGAAGTCTGGAACTGATAAGCCACGACGGTCCCATTATTTGTGAGTCACCCTCTCTCAGACACCTCCTGGTGCCTGAAATGTTTATAATGGTAAAAGGTGATATCAACGCTCCGGGAGCAAGATCCGACTCCGTGAAGTTATTATCACTGGCTGGCATCGTTTTCGACAGTGAAAAACTCTTTTCCGGTTCCGAAACAGGAATCTCTTACAAGAAGGATAATGACCGGAAATGGACATATGAACCAATAAAGTAATATTTATCGACTTTTTGACCAGGATGTTTTAAAAATACTATTTTTGCACAAAAGTGAATTATGGGACACGCGGGCAAATATTCAAAAGGGGAGGAACTGGCAAATGCAATTTCGCATCTGGTGGGTGCAGTACTGGCAACTGCCGCATTAGTTCTTCTCGTTGTTTATTCATCAATATACGGGACAGCCATTCACATAGTAAGTACTGCCATCTTCGGCACCTCCATGATCCTGCTTTACCTGTCGTCCATGTTCACTCATTGGTTAAGGGATGGAAAGACCAAGGAACTTTTCTTTGTATTTGACC
The DNA here is from genome assembly GCA_963698535.1 of uncultured Bacteroidales bacterium. Lineage (GTDB taxonomy): Bacteria > Bacteroidota > Bacteroidia > Bacteroidales > VadinHA17 > CAVORD01. The sequence goes on from CAVORD010000001.1 coordinate 767,815, forward strand.
AGGCTGCAATTTTCATGCTTATTGCAGGTACCTATACACCACTTGCCCTGGTAACGCTTAAAGGTCCCTTCGGATGGGTTCTCTTCGGACTCGAGTGGGCGATGGCAATTGCCGGGATAATAATGGTCTCAAGGCCACAGAAATACAAGAGGGGCGGTGTGAGGATGCTCAATATAGTCATCTATGCAGCCATGGGTTGGTTACTGGTGATAGCTATAGTTCCAATTGTAAAAGTGATGCCTGTTATGGGATGGGTATGGATCCTGATCGGTGGCCTGTGTTATACATTTGGCATCTATTTTTACAAGAAGGCAACTTTTAAATATGCTCACCTCGTATGGCATATTCTTGTCATAGCCGGAAGCTTGTCTCACTTCTTTGCCATCTTCTTTTATGTTATTCCGATCCGGAACGTTTAAACACCGGGCATAATCCACTCTTTTAAACCCTCCATTGCAGACTCTCCGGATAACTGCATTCATCCTTATTTAAGGGTGAACAATTTATCATTTCATCGGTTAATGAAGAAAAGGTACTTCAGATGAAAAAGATAGGCATACTCGGGTCAGGTATTGTTGGACGAACCCTGGCCGAAGGTTTTAGCAGGTATGATTATAAGGTGATGATCGGTTCCCGCGATCCCTTCAAGTTAAGCGAATTTACAGAAAGCAATGGTAATAAGATAGTTGCCGGATCATATTCTGAAGCAGCTTCCTTTGGTGACATAATAGTATTGGCAGTAAAGGGAAGTGCTGCTCTTGAAGTTTTGAAAATGGCTGGCACAAAGAATATGAAAGGCAAAACTGTCATCGATGCCACTAACCCTATATCATCTGATCAGGGCAAGGATGGGGTCCTGAAATTTTTCACCGGCAACGGTTCATCTCTTATGGAACAGTTACAGGAAGCAGTACCCGATGCAAAATTTGTAAAGGCTTTTAATTCGGTTGGCGCCCCACTGATGGTAAATCCATCCTTCAACGGCTCTGCTCCAACAATGTTTATTTGCGGTGATTCGAAGGAATCAAAGGAGCAGGTGAGCTCAATACTAATAAAATTTGGCTGGGAGCCAGAAGATATGGGAAGCTCAGCATCGGCCGGTGCTATTGAGGCCTTATGCATACTGTGGTGCATCCCGGGTTTTCTTAAAAATCAATGGTCACACGCTTTCAAACTCCTTAAGAAATAAGAAGTTTTAAATTGTGGTTATCAGATACCTGTCAGCAATTATTGAGGAAATCATTCAGGATCGCGATCTCCTTTACAACTGCCTCTGCATGCTCAGCAAATGATCCACTAAGGACCATCTTGTCAGAAGGTCTGTTTATTGCCAGAAAGCTCTTGTAACGCAACAGATCTATAGCTTTATTGTCGGAGCTGTACCCTCTCGGATTTCCGGTAAGTTTCTCACCTTCCATCTCACCAAAGTATTTCCTGAAGGTCGCCGATGAAACTATCTTCCTGAACCTATCGGGTTCTGCATCTATCCTTGCCCTGATATCGGTTATCCATGGCGAAGGGGGAAGCCAGGCACCTCCGGCAATTACCGATGCCCCCGGTTCGATATGAAAGTAAAATCCTGCTCTTGAGTCCATTCTCTTTTTACCGCCGGCAACAACGACACCCGCTACCGAGGTCTTATAAGGGCTCTTATCGTCGCTGAATCTTACATCACGGTTTATCCTGAAAACCGATCCCTTAAGATCTGCCGGTGATATCTCCGGATCAAGCTTCTGAAGGGCGGGAAATAAGCCGGCCAGAAACGATTCGAACGATTTTCTGATCGTTTCATACTCCTTCTTGTTAGTGTTGAACCAGTCGCGGTTATTATTTTCCTTTAGGCTGGTAAGAAAGATTAATGTTTCGGGATGCAGTGATCGTAAATCCATAGTCATTCAGTTTTGGCGATTTGAATATAAACGGAATAGAGCAAATTTATCTCTTTCTGTCATATTAATATACCGGTATTAACATACTTAAAAGGCTTCATGTTCAAACTTCTGTCCCGTTTTTGGTCCATAAGGTTCTATTATTTTTATAACTTTACCTTTCATTCATATCTTTCAATGCAAAAGGTTTCACTTTTTTTACTTGTTCTTGTTATTCAGGGAGCTTTGCTGACAGGTTGCCGGACCTCACGGTTAAAGCAGGACCTCACCAACGGGTATAAAAGGGTGGATATGGTTTATAACGGCTATGAGAGATATTATCTGACACACATCCCCAAGTCGGGTTTCGGTCCGGACCATAAATACCCACTCCTTTTTGCCCTTCACGGAGGCGGAGGCGAGCCTGAAAATATGAGCTGGCTCACCAATGAGCGGTTTAATCTGCTGGCCGACAGGTATGGATTCATTGTTGTCTACCCCCAGGGATTCGACAAGGGATGGAATGATGGCAGGGTGGGCGACCACTCCACTGCGGCAAAAGAGAAGATCGACGATGTGGGATTTATTGGTCAGATAATCAATGACCTCTCCCTGGAACATAAAATTGACCGATCGAGGGTCTACACCTGCGGTATCAGCAATGGCGGATTCATGTCATCAAGGCTGGCCTGGGACATTCCCAGCACAATCAAAGGAGCAGCAATTGTTACAGCTACATTAGGGAAAGAGTACTCGGAATCACGTACCGGCAATACCCCGGTAGATATTCTCATCATAAACGGCACCTCCGATCCGCTGGTACCTTACAATGGTGGTTATGTCAAGGCACTAAGACAGACCAGGGGACTGGTAGCCGGCACAGAAGAGTATGCCAAAATATGGGCACGGATCAATGGTTGTGACAGTAAGCCTGTAATCGATACCCTCCCTAACAATGAGAACCCAGACAAGACAAGGTGTGTGGCTATAGAGTGGCAAGGTGGTGCAATGGGAACAACCGTTAAGCTGATAAAAGTTGAAGGGGGTGGTCACACCTGGCCACAGGGGAGGCAATATCTGGGAGAGAGGCTTATAGGGAAAACATCGGGCGATTTTAATGCATGCGATGAGATCGTAAGGTTCTTTAAACTAACCCAACAGAACGAATAACAGACTAAATATTTAATCTAAAATGAGTTATATGAAAAATTACATTTTAACACTTTTAACTATGGTACTGATAGCCTCAGGCTGCACTGATACCGGTAAATATGAAGGTTACCGGGTAATTGAAAAGAAATTTGTCAAGGAGGTCAATGCCGAGTGTATCTATCTCGAGCATGTGAAGAGCGGTGCAAGGATCTTTAAGATTGCTGCCGACGATCCAAACAAAACCTTCTCAATAGCATTCAAGACAGTTCCTGAATCAGACTGCGGAACGCCTCACATAATGGAACACTCTGTCCTTAACGGTTCTGAGAGCTTCCCGGTAAAGAGTCCTTTCGACATTCTTATGCAGGGTTCTCTCAACACCTTCCTTAATGCTATGACCGGGGCCGATCTGACGATCTATCCCGTGGCCAGTATGAACATGAAGGACTACTTTAACCTGATGCATGTATATATGGATGCGGTATTCAAGCCTCTTATTTACAGCGATCCGCGGATACTGGCTCAGGAGGGATGGCATTACGAACTAACGGGTGAAAACGATCCGCTAACATACAAGGGGGTTGTCTACAACGAAATGAAGGGTTCATTTTCAAGCCCCTTCTCCGAACTAAGATACCAGGTCAACAGGAATCTCTTCCCCGATAGTCCTTACAGGTTCTCATCAGGCGGATACCCCGGGGCAATTCCTGATCTTACTTATGAGGATTTTATTGCTTTCCACAAGAAGTACTATGACCCTTCAAACAGTTATATTCTTCTTTATGGCGACGCCGATCTGGCTGAAGAACTGGCGTTTATTGACAAAAATTACCTCTCGGGTTATGATAAACCTGAGGTAAAGGTTGAGATTCCCTTCCAGCAGCCATTTAAAGAGATGAAAAAGGTTGTATCGGGTTACCCCGTGATGGAAGGATCTGATACAAAGGATAAGAGTTATCTGCAACTTAGCTTTGTTACAGCGGGCAACCTTAGTCAGGACGAACAGATGGCAATTGATATCCTTGTCGATATTCTGGTAAACAACGAATCGGGACCGGTCAAAAAGGCACTTCAGGAGGCCGGCATAGGTAAGAACTATTCTGCTTCCACAGAAGGCAACCTGCAGACTATTATAAACATAACTGCTCAGGATGCTAACGGTGAAGATGTAGACAGATTCCGCGAGATAATAATGGAATCGCTCAATAAAGTGGTTGCTGAGGGAATAGACAAGAAAGCTATCGAAGGCGCCATCAACCGAACAGAGTTCCAGCTTCGCGAAGGTAACAGTCCTCAAAAGGGTCTTACCTACAATTTCCAGATGCTTAGCGGATGGATGCACCAGGGCGACCCATTTGTAGGACTGGAATTTGAGAAGCCTCTCAAGGAGATCAAGAAGGCTCTTACGGGGAAATATCTCGAAGATCTTGTTAGCAAATATATGATCTCCAATCCTCACTCACTTTTGCTTGCGCTGGTTCCTGAACCTGGAATGCAGCAGAAGACCGATGGTGAAACAAGAGCAAAACTTGATGCCAAAATGGCTTCACTTACTGCTGAAGAGAAGGCAGATATAATGGCTAAAACCAGTGAATTGCTTGAATACCAGCAGCGCTCAGACACTCCTGAAGCTATTGCGACAATACCATCACTGACCCTTGAAGATATCGAGAAGGAAGCAATTTGGTATGAAGCCTCGGAGAAGTTTGTTGGCGACAATAAGGTGATTCACTATAACGATTTCACTAACGGGATCGTTTATAATAAACTGCTCTTCGATGTAAGGGTCGTTCCTCAGGAAAAGATAGGGTATGCATACCTCCTGACTCAGCTTCTGGGTAAACTTAATACTCAGAACTTCACCTTCGGAGAACTTGATAATGAGCTGAATATTAATACCGGTGGCTTTAATGCCGGCCTTTCGGTATATAATGGCGGAAAACTGGATGCCAACCTGGCTCCCTACATCTACGTAGAATCCAAGGTTGTCAATGATAAGGTCGATAAGCTTTTTGAACTGACAAACGAAATACTGCTTAAGGAAGTATTATCTGATAAGGAGAGACTGTCAACTCTTCTTAACAGACACTATTCCGACAGAAGCATAAGTATTGAAAACAATGGCTTTGGTGTGGCTCAAACAAGGCTCTACTCTTACTTCAGCAAAACCGGTATGTTTAACGAACTCACAAGAGGACTCGAGTATTACTGGTTCCTGGGTGATGTGGTCAAAAAGTTCGAAACCGACAGCGAGGCAGTGATGGCTGAGTTGAATGAAGTTGCAGGAATGCTCTTTACAAAGGATAACCTTACTGCCTCGGTAACATGTAATGATGCCGATTATGCAGTCTGGTCAGAAGCATTCTCTTCTTTCATAAATGAGATGCCTTCTTCTCCTCTCCAGTACGCAGACTGGGACTTCAAGCTGGAAAAAAAGAATGAAGGTATGGTTACCACATCGAAGGTCCAGTATGTTATTCAGGGATATAACTATAAAGAACTGGGCTACGACTGGAGCGGAAAATTCAATGTCCTTAATCAGATATTGTCTACCGACTGGCTGCAGACACAGGTAAGGGTAATGGGAGGGGCCTACGGAGGCTTCGCAGGCATTAATCAGATGGGAAACATGATGCTTGCCTCTTACCGCGATCCTAACCTTAAAGAGACCCTGGATACCTACAAGGGTACTGTGGAGTTTCTCAAGAGCTTTGAGGCCGACGATAAGGCAATGACCAGGTTCATTATTGGTACTGTCGCAGGCATGGAAGGTCCTGAGACCGCATCCATGAAGGGAAATACCGCACTGCAGAGATTCATGGAGGGTACAACTGCCGATATGGTACAGGCTGACAAGGATGCTGTTCTTTCTACGACAGCTGCTGATATTGCAGGTATGAGCGATATGATCAAGGCAGTACTCGATAAGAACTATATCTGCGTATATGGCAATAAAGAGAAGGTTGAAGCCAACAAATCACTCTTCTTAAATGTAATAGATCCTAAGAAATAGAATATTAACCAATTGTTTAAAGGACCTCTGATGTTAATGTCAGGGGTCTTTTTTTTAGTTGGCAGTTGGCAGTTGGCAGTTGGCAGTTGGCAGTTGGCAGTTGGCAGTTGGCAGTTGGCAAAACAATAAAGATTTAGGCCGCCATAACATCATAACATCATAACACCATAACACCATAACATCATAACGTCATAACGTCATAACGTCATAACACCGATTACTGATTACTGATTACTGATTACCGATTACTACCCGCCCCTGATCCCTTTGTTACGCCAGTGCCTTTACTCCTGCGGTAAATATATCCCCCCAGCCACTGTCCTGAAAAGAAGCAGAAGACCATGATGGGGTAGGTGTATAATGCAAATCCCAGATCGAAAAGGAACCTTAAGCCTATTACAAAGGGAACAGGTATATGGATAGCCAGCACCCACTGCCAGGAAAACTTCCTGGTACCGCCTCGCCAGTAGCCAAAAGGAAGGTTTAAAAGAAAAGTAAGGGATGCTGCGTAAAATAGGTTCATATTGGGGTTTGGAAGGTTATATGGTTGGTCGATGGTTGATTTGGTTGTAAGGTAAATATTAATTGTTTGTGATCAGTTCCCCTCTCTGGAACCTCCACCAGGAGTAGATGAACAAAGCAGAGGTAATGTAACACAAAGGTATATGTTCTTCATTTTATGTGATTTAATGATCATCAACTAAAGCAATAGATAAACTCTTTTCAGCTTTGCAGTCTAAATATAGTAATTTCCAAATGCAACTCATCACCCCTTCATATCATTGCCGGGACCACTTTATGCTGTTAAAGCAGTTCCCGTATGGGTCTCCATTGTTCAAAATCACTTATCTTATGGCTCGATTGGAGGTGGAACAATTAAGTAGGAATCTTCCATTTAAATTTGATCTCCAGGACCTGGAAACAATAATAGTTATACAAAAGATAAAGTCATGAAAATGTTATTATTCAAACGTTTATCCATTTCATTATTTATTGGTATCATCCTGATATCATGCAGCAGCAACGAGGGTGACAATGAGTACCGGCGACTTGAAAAGAGGGCTGAGAATGTTACAATAATCCGTGATAACTGGGGTGTTCCTCATATTTATGCGAAAAAGGATGCCGACGCGGTATTCGGACTTCTCTATGCTCAGTGTGAGGATGATTTCAACAGGGTTGAGGTTAACTATATCAACGCAATGGGCCGAATGGCTGAGGTAACAGGGGAGGAGATGATATTTACCGACCTCAGGATGAAGTTGTTCATCGATCCTGAAGCTGTGAAGGAAGAGTATGAAAATTCCCCTAAGTGGCTGAAGGAGCTGATGCAGGGGTTTGCAGACGGCATAAATTTCTATCTGGCTACCCATCCCGATGTTAAACCGAAACTGATAACACACTTTGAACCTTGGATGGCCCTTACATTCAGTGAGGGAAGTATAGGCGGCGATATAGAGTCGATATCCACACGCGGACTGGAGTCATTCTACAACAGCAATATTGCTATGGCAATGGTTGAGGAGGATATTATTGACCCAGACCAGGAGCCGAGGGGATCTAACGGCTTTGCTATAGCCCCAAAACTGACAGCCTCAGGCAATGCATTACTTCTTATCAACCCTCATACATCTTTTTTCTTCAGGCCTGAGGTGCATGTGGTAAGTGAAGAGGGTCTTAATGCCTACGGAGCAGTAACATGGGGACAGTTTTTTGTATATCAGGGATTTAATGAAAAATGTGGCTGGATGCATACATCAAGCAGGGCCGATGTTATTGATCTTTATCTGGAAACAATAATTGAGAAGGATGGCAGCTACTTTTACAAATATGGGGAAGAGGAGAGACCTCTGATCAATAAAACTATTGATGTTGCCTATAAGTCAGGTGACACCCTGCTTAGTCGTGAGTTCACAGCTTACTTCACACATCATGGTCCGGTCGTAAGGCGCGAGGACGACAAATGGGTGGCTGTTAGTCTGATGGTGGAACATGAAAAGGCACTGACACAATCCTTTCTCAGGACCAAGGCAAAAAGTTATGAGGAGTTCAGCAATGTGATGGAGCTTAAAACCAACTCATCGAACAATACTGTCTATGCCGACGGAGACGGTAATATAGCCTACTGGCACGGAAACTTTATGCCCGTCAGAGACCGGTCTTTCGACTTTAACGGAACGGTTGATGGCAGCAATCCGGCTACCGACTGGAAGGGTCTCCACGATGTAAAGGATATGATAACCATACTTAATCCGGGAACAGGCTGGATACAGAACTGTAACTCAACACCTTTTACAGCTTCCGGTCCCGACAGTCCCAAGCCCGACGATTATCCGGCATATATGGCTCCCGATGAGGAGAATGCAAGGGGGATCCACGCTGTTATGGTACTGGAAAACCAGGATGGATTTACTCTCGATAAGCTGATAACTGTTGCCTACGACTCATACCTGCCCGCTTTCAGGGATATGATCCCGTCGCTGGTTAAACACTACGATAATCTTGGTACTGCGGAAAAGGCTCGATTCCGAGAGCTTAAAGATCCTGTTGAACTGCTAAGGAAGTGGGATATGAGATTCGGATACGAATCTGTTGAAACAACCCTGGCGGTGTGGTTCGGGCAGGAGATAACCTCTGGCTTAAGGGTGCCTGAATCGGCCAGAAGCACCTCTCTGTTCGATTATATCGCGCAGGAGGTACCTTCCGATCAAATGATAGCAGCACTGGCCTCAGCAGTCTTAAAACTTAAGAGCGATTTTGGCACCTGGATGGTTCCATGGGGCGAGGTAAACCGTTTTCAGAGAATAAGCGGGGAAATTAATCACCCTTTCAATGACGATATGCCCAGCCTTCCGGTCAACTTCACCTCCAGCCGCTGGGGCTCACTTGCATCATTCGGGGCACGACAGTTCCCCGGGACAAAGAAGATGTACGGTACCAGTGGTAACAGTTTTGTGGCTGTCGTCGAATTCGGCGACACCATTAAGGCTAAGAGTATTCTGGCCGGGGGTAACAGTGGCAACCCCGATTCTCCCTATTTCAATAACCAAAGCCTGATGTACACCAGGGGTGAGTTTAAGGATGTTCTCTTCTATCGCAGTGACGTTGAAAAGTATGCCGTGAAGAGCTACCATCCGGGGAGGTAGTTGGCAAAAGGCTGTTGGCAAAAGGCAGTTGGCAGTTGGCAGTTGGCAGTTGGCAGTTGGCAGTTGACAGTTGGCAGTTGGCAGTTGGCAAAGCGAAAATTAGTTATTATCTTTATTTAGGCTTTAACTCCTTATGGCTAAAAAGTTTATACCATTAGCTTTTCGTCAGGAATAATCTCTTTTTAGCTCACGGTAAGCTTGAGCTTATGTTTTAGGTACTATTATTTTAGAAAGTCAGACAAATCTGTAATACAGGTAATATTTTGATGATATCTGCTAAATATACATCTGGAAGAACTATAGTTGTAATAGTACTTCTGCTGTTATCAGGCTGCGCATCTACTCGCTTCGGTTCACAGAAAGAGGATGTTATGATGGTCACAAGAAGGTACGTGGGTGACTTCATGGAATCGAGGAACAGTGACCACTATAGCTATTTCGCCCCCGATGTTATATGGATAAAGACCACAATGGACGGTCATTACGGTAAGATCGGTGTCTATTCAAAAGCTTTTAATCCTGTTAAATTCACTGTGGGCGACCGGTTGTATGTACGTCGCATTAACTATACTCATCCTGGCTCTGAGTATGAGGTTGTGGTACTGGAGTCAAGTGACGAAAATATATCATACACTGTTTACGGGACCAATAAAAACCCCGACCGGAAAAAAGCCATTGATGCCTTATTCAAATCTATCGGCCTGGCAGAAGACGATGAATAATCCCTTTTCCACCACCAATTACCAATCAACTATTCAACTATTCAACATTTAAAACCCACCCCTGACCCCTCCGCAGGAGGGGATTCCTAGTGTCAGCAATTGTGCATTATCAATAACTCAGAAATGCCACCCTGCATCTTGCAACTTGCAACTTGCAACAATTTATCCCTACAAATAGCTATTGTTATTCTCGCCTACTCTTGATTGCTTTGCACACTGGGTTACTCTATTAATTTAATAATGAAGCTATCAGAGTTACGTGCGGGTGAGAAGGCATTTGTTGTGAGTGTTGACGGTAGTCTGGCTTTCCGGAAGAGGATTGCAGAGATGGGATTCATCACCGGTCAGCAGGTAACCAATATTAAGGCAGCGCCGCTCCGCGACCCCGTTGAATATTTACTGATGGGCTATAATGTATCCCTGAGAGCCAGCGAAGCCGACCTGATAGAGGTAGGGTTCTCCCTTACTGAGAATGGATCAGATGCCAGGGGAGGAAGACATAGAATGGGACGTATGCACCACTCAAGGCATAATGCTCCTGATCTGAAAAAATTGAAAATTGCCCTTGTGGGAAACCCCAACAGCGGCAAGACAACAATATTCAACTTTGCCTCCAAAATGAAAGAACGGGTAGGTAACTACTCCGGCGTTACCGTCGCCGCCAAGGAGGCGGAGATGAAGTGGGGCGATTACAACATTATACTCACAGACCTGCCCGGCACCTATTCACTCTCTTCTTTCACTCCTGAGGAGTTATATGTTATTGACTATCTGTTCAATGAGAAGCCCGATCTCATCATTAACGTAATAGACTCTTCAAATCTTGAACGTAACTTATTCCTTACCACACAGCTCCTCGACCTTGGTATTCCGATGATCCTGGCCCTCAATATGTGGGACGAGCTGAAGCGAAACGGCGATAAGCTAAAGACTACAGAACTCTCCGAGTTGCTGGGTATTCAGGTTATTCCAACCTCAGGCAAGCATGGCGAGGGTATAAACGAACTTATGAGGGCCGCCACCAGCAACTCTGAGTGGAAGGGTAACAACAGGGGCAGGGCCACCATTAACTTTGGTGACGATATTGAAAAGTCGGTGCGTCTCATCTCGGAGGCAATAAATTATGAGCGCGACGCTTATCACAGGATACCGGAAAGGCTTGTGGCCCTTAAACTGCTGGAGGATCAGGATCTCTTTGCGGAAGGAGTGCCGGAGGGTGATAAGATCGTAAAACTGTCGAAGGATGAACAGTCAAGACTAAAGAGCCTCCTCGGCCGCGACTCTCTTACACTTATCAATGATGCCCGGTACGGATTTATCACAGGAGCCCTCAAGGAGACATTCACTGAAGGTGCAACCGATAAACTAAGATTGACAAGAAGGATCGACTCGATACTTACTCATCACTGGGCCGGACTGCCTCTCTTCTTCGGACTTATCTGGCTGATGTTCTATTCCACATTCAGACTGGGAGAATACCCTGTGAGCCTCATTGAATCGGGAGTTGGCCTATTATCAAGCTTTCTGGGATCTGTTATCCCGGCGGGTATTTTCAACGATATGGTTGTGAACGGGATCATAGGCGGGGTGGGAGGTGTAATTGTTTTCCTTCCCAACATACTTATACTCTTCCTCTTTATCTCGCTGATGGAGGATACAGGTTATATGGCCCGTACGGCATTTATAATGGATAAGGTGATGCACAGGGTTGGATTACACGGAAAGTCGTTTATTCCGCTTTTAATGGGTTTCGGATGCAATGTGCCGGCTGTGATGGCTACACGTACCATTGAAAGCAAGCGCGACAGGCTGATAACGATGATGATAATTCCGTTCATGTCGTGCAGTGCCCGATTACCGGTTTATGCTCTCTTCATAAGCGCATTCTTTGCCCAATACCGGTCAGGAATACTCTTCCTTCTATATTTTACCGGTGTCATCATTGCTTTTCTTACTGCTCTCTTCATGAACAGGACAATTTTCAAGAAACTGGAATCGCCTTTTATCATGGAGCTGCCGCCGTACCGCTTCCCGACCCTGAAGGCTGTACTGCGCCATATGTGGTTCAAATCGGGGTTCTTCCTAAAGAAAATGGGAGGGGTGATACTTATTTCTTCTGTTATAATATGGGCCCTCGGTTATTTCCCCACAGGCGGAAAAGAGGCTCTGCCGGAAGTAAATACATTAACATCGGGAGGTGTACAGAATATACTTCCTGACCGTGGCTCAAATCCATGGCCGGACATTGTAGCCGAAAGTGGAATTCCTGAAACAGTAAGGGTGCCGGGGCAAATGGACAGCTCTTATCTTGCCTCACTTGGAAGGTTTTTCTCACCGGTATTCAGTCCCCTTGGATTCGATTGGAAGATGAGCGTAGGTATTTTATCCGGACTGGCAGCCAAGGAGGTGGTGGTGAGCACCATGGGTGTCCTATATCATACCGGTGAGAGCAATGCTAATGGTATGACCCTCGATTCTCGGATAAGAAGCAGCGATAGCAGCGAACTTGCTCCGTGGAGGGCTTTCTCCTTTATGATCTTTATCCTTCTCTACTTCCCGTGTATTGGTACCCTGGCTGCGATAAAACGGGAGAGCGGAAGCACCGGCTGGATGATCTTTACGCTCTTTATGACAACAGGTATTGCATGGCTGGCAGCTTTTGCGGTCTATCAGACAGGATTACTGATTGTTGGATAGAAAGGCAGTTGGCCAGCCTTCGCTGAAGCTTCGGCCGGTAAAACAGTTGGCAATTGGCAGTTGGCAATTATAAGCAAGTAAGAGGAGAAACAACTGCTTCAGAATCGGAAAGAGAAATATAATCCGGTGTAGTTATCCTCAGTGACAGGGACAAGGGTCACATTCTTACTTTGGATAAAAGGGTTCCAGTCGCCAAGTGGATTGTATCGGTAGACCAGGTGGGTGACAAGCATGCCGGTGCCTGCTCCGAAGAGGACGTCTGAAAGCCAGTGCCTGTTGTTGACGATCCTCAGTGCTCCCGTAGCCGTTGAAAAAGCAAATCCTGAATAGGCAATAACCGGACTTGTATCCCTGAACTCATGGTAAAGTACTGTTGCATTGGCAAAGGCATTGGATGTATGTCCGGAGGGGAATGCATAGGGAGCACCCGTTGGCCGGGTTTTGCCGACAATTTGCTTTAACGATCTTGTTATCAGACTTGTAACGACAACAGAGACAACCAGGTTCTTCGTCTGGTCGAACCAGTGATTTTCCGATTCAATTCCTGCGATATCAGCTATATACATAATCGGTACAGGAGCATACTGCAGGTAATCGTCAATATCGGTATGATAATCAGGTCCTAAGCGGTCAACCACCCGATCGGAAAGGTTGATCTCTATCCGGCTGTGGTTTAGTGCAATGCCGGCAAGCAGTAGTCCTGCCGGCAGAGCCGCCTCTTTAAGGAAAAAGGAACAGCCTCCGCTATTCAAAGTTGAATCGGGAGGCTGTGAATATGTAATAACTGTGTTATTGATTATCAGGAGAGCCAATATCAATAATGCATATCTGAATAAACCATAGGTTTCTCTGTCTGCCATTACCTTCTTTGTTGCTGCTCTCCGCAGTAACTATTTAAATGCTATTTCTCAGTAAATCCTTCCTGCAGCAGAGTAGGATAAACATAACCATAACCAAAATCCCTGTCGAGGGTTACAATACCTGTAATGGTAACTATTTGTCCTACTTCAAACTCTTCGTCGGTTGTAATTGTAAGGTCAAATAGTCCTTCAAACTCTGTTCCGTCCTGAACATGAACCCAGTTCTTTCCCATTATGGAAGGATTGTACTTCGTTACCTCGCCTTTTACCTTAACAACAGATCCTGACAATGAGGTTCTGTTTTCCATGATCTGAGCGATAGATGTATAACCTTCTGGTATTTCAATCTTTACATTCTTTTTCTCAATAGTTACTTCAGCTTTGTAGTCGGCACTGATCTCCTGCTCTCCGTCCACAACCTTAACTGCCGGACCTTTGTTTGAATTACATGAGAAGAGGATCATTGCTGCTCCGATGAAGAATAATTGCTTTATCATTTCTGTTCGTTTTAATGTTTCTGCAAAATAAGTCATAATTCACCAACTTCTCAAGAAAGAGTGATTTATCACCTCTTTTTGGGCACTACATAGCTTTAAATAAAGATGAGTATTATATTTAAGGTGATTTAAAAGCTTCAAACTATGAAAAGAACGGTTACGGCAATCACTCTGATTCTATCGGTTATTATTCTGAACTCCTGCACTGATGGCAACAGGGGCGGGGCAACGACAAAAAATGTCCGTCAGCCTGTCGACACTATCGGTTTTGCACAATACCCATGGCAGATGGACAGTCTGATGCAACGTATGACAAGGGCAAATGCCTGGCAGGAGGAAGATGGCGAACCATGGAAGCTTGCGATCTGTCCGCACGATGACTACACCTATGTAGGCGGATTATATCCTCAACTGCTTCAGCATGTTAAGGCACCTAACCTTATCCTGATCGGAGTTGCTCACAAGGCAGCATCGCTGGGCATTGAGGGATCGCTGGTCTTCGACAGCTTCACACATTGGAGAGGACCATGGTCGGACGTTCCCGTATCATCGGCAAGGGAGGACCTTTTTTCAAAACTGGAGGGTTATGCCATTATAAGTGACACTCTGCAAAGGGTTGAACACTCGGTAGAATCGATGGTTCCGTTCCTTCAGTATTTTAACAGGGAAGTATCAATCGTATCTATTCTGGTACCGGCAATGAGTCCGGAGAGGATGGAAGAGTGCGGAAATGCCCTTGCCACGGCCATCAGCGAAGTTGCTGCCAGTCGCGGATGGGAGTGGGGCACCGATTATTCCATTATTGTCACCACCGATGCTGTACATTACGGCAATGAGGATTGGGGCGGTGCCGACAGGGCGTATTTCGGCTGTGATGATGCCGGCAATGCGAAAGCACGGGACCATGAGGCTGAGATTATAGAGAACTGTCTCGCCGGAGAGGTAGGAAAACCCAATTTCCGTCTTTTCAGCGATTATACATTGAATAAAGACAATTTCAGGGAGTATAAATGGACCTGGTGCGGCAGATATTCTGTCCCTGTGGCACTATATACATCGTATTTCCTTAATAATGAACAACTTCTGAAGGGAGAAGAGATCGGATACTCAACCAGCATTACTTCCGAACATATTCCTGTGGATGATCTGTTGATGGGACGAACAGCCATTGCAACCGATTGTCACTGGGTTGGATATGCGGCTGTAGGGTATAGATAAATCCGGTAACCGGTAACCGGTAACAGGTAATCGGTAATCGGTATTCGGTATTCGGTAATTAATGTTATGGCGTTGATGGTGTTATGGTGTTATGGTTAAGTTTATGGGGTTATACAGTTGGTGTTATGGTGTAAAGCTTCGGTTGGAAGGGAAGGCAACAGGCAACCAGGCTTCGGTTTATGCGTCATTGCGAGGAGTTTACGACGCGGCAATCTCATGAGAACTGGTAGGAGTTATTAGATCAGGTTCCTGCATTACATCGATTTTCACAAAGCCATATTTGATAGGGAAGAGCTGATCGGATTTGTTTCCGATCCCAATATGATCCTTATTATTTCTATTTAACATAATATTAATTATAGGGTAAACCCAAGGAAATTCCGTAATACTTGCAGTTTGTAACATAAAATCCAGAGCCGAAGGACTGGAACATCGCCATCGCTCTTCCTGCCCGAACAGCCACGGCTGTTCGTCCTATGACAAGCGAATTTCCGCTCCCACATTCCTCACCTTCGTTCACCAACACTTTGAATAACGAATAACGATCAACGAATTATGATCTGAGAAGCACTAAATCAAAAATCGACATTCGTTGATCGGTGTTCTTAAATCATTTTCTTCCCAACCTACGTTCACCACCCTTTGAATATCGAATATAGCCTGCCGGCTGGCAGGGATCAACGAATTGTGATCTGAGAAGTTTTAATTCAAAATTCGACATTCATTAATCGGTGTTCTTAAATCTTTTTTCCAGGCGTCACCTTGTAATCCGTTCCCGCAAGGCCCGGCTTTTTTCCTGGGGTGACTTGCCATTTATTGGGATAACAATTTTGGCTGAAGTCAAAAGATGGCCGGCTAAAGCACCTCCTCCGATCAGAATCGGGGCCCCCACAACAGCAAAAAGAAGATCCTGACCATCATCTCCGAGCGAATTAATTATTATTGTACTTGCCAGCAATCCTGCTCCCATTCCCACATAAGTTACAAGGTCGTGTTTTGATTTGTTCCTGATTTTCAGCTCGTTAACATTATCCCAATTGAAATTATACTCCCTTGAAAGGGTAATCATCGATGGTCTTGAATAGACCAGCAAGACTGAGTCATTAAAAGATCCAAGGTTCTTTTTCCTTACGATCTGGTTGTCTGTGGTCTGAAGCCATACCTCATATCTTTGTCCGGAAAGAGATGACAGAGCCATGACCAGTAGCAGCAGCGTCAACAGTTTTTTCATCCTTGTCTTTGTTTAGGGTTTGCTTATCAGAAAAGGAAGTTAAGAAATTTCTTAATCACGGAGCCTGAAAATCTGCCACTATTTTACATACAGATCACCGACCCCGCCATCCCAAAATCTATATTTTTCATTTAAATAAGATCTCTGTTTGTTTTTTAACTCTATCCTTAATCCTACTTTTGCAGCCTCAGCTAGAATAATAGATTGTGCGAAATTCTCTGTCTTTGGTTACCTATTTATCGAAACCGATATATAAGATAACAATGAGCTGAAATCTAATTTTATATTCGATCTGAGAAAATATTTTTTACGAAAAAAGGGCTAACTTATACAATCTAAAATTATCCACACCTCCCCTCAGATTTAAAACCAATAAAGAGTATATGTCAGAGTTTACAGATAAAAAAGAAGAAAGAGTTGCTAAACTGCTGGAGGTATCAAGGCTGCTATTGGAATCGGGGAATGCACGGAGCTTCATAATCAGTAACAAAGCATTTATCGATCAGGTCATACCCTCAGATTTCATAAGTCTGTTCGATGTTCTTCTTAAGGAAGGTTATGAAATGGAGGGAATGAAAGTATTGACGAATAAAGTATTGAATATATTTCGTTTACCTATCGAATCTTATGAACGGATCGCACCGGAACCCAATTCATTCCTCTATATTCTTGAACAGAATAACGCCGAAATGGTGCGTGTACTCGATAAGATACGTCCGGTTTTTAAGGCATTTGTAAAAGAGCCAAAGGATAAGAAGCTCATTAATGAACTTAAAGTTCTTTTTTCTAAACTGGAGCTTTTTGTAAGGCACTATACAATTAAAGAGAATGTACTTTTCCCTCTCATAGAAAGAAGATGGGAGGATTATCGCTGCCTTCAGATCATGTGGTCGTTCCATGATGACATCAGGAAAAATATAAGGATAGTTATTGATCAGCTATCGACCGGAATGGTTGATAATAAAACGTTTAACAGATGTGTGGGTGATATATTCTTTAATATGCTTTCCATTAAGTTCCGCGAAGAGCATATACTCTTCCCTTATATCCTTGCCACAATTGATGATAATGAAATGTCAATGATGAACCGTGAAGGTTTCGATATAGGATTCCCCTATATTGTTCCGCCGGCATCTAAGACAGAACAGGCTAATGCCCGATTGGAGGATGGAATGGTAAACCTTGGAACAGGAACACTAAACACTGAACAGATAAAGCTTATTTTCAATCATCTGCCGGTGGATATTACATTTGTGGATGAGAATAACAGGGTGCAATACTTCTCTACACCCAAAAAGCGCATATTTCCCCGGACAAATGCCATTATCGGACGGGAAGTGAACAACTGTCACCCCCCTGAGAGTGTTCATGTGGTTGAACAGATTGTGGAGTCGTTCAGAAAGGGAGAAAAGGATAGCGCTCAATTCTGGATTAAGGTGAAAGGCGAATATATTCTGATCCAGTATTTTGCGATCAGGGATGATAAAGGAGGCTATAAGGGTGTAATAGAGGTTTCTCAGGAGATAACCGAGATCAAAGCCCTGGAAGGTGAAAAAAGACTACTCGACTGGTAAGGATCTATCAGGATAATGGAAGGTTATTTCTTCTCCATCCAATCCTTTAACTCAAAGAAGGATCTGCTCTTAAACGCATACTCAAGGTATGAATAGATCTCAAGTACATTGTTTCCTTCCGTATTGTTGAGCTCCCTAAGTAACATCTCTCTGTTATTCCTGAATTCTGTCATAATAAACCACAGTATATCATAATCGATATAAAAGAGGTTTACCATCTCCTTAAAAATTTCTTTCACCACCTTCTGATATAGATTCTCTTTGGACCTGAAATAGTAATGTATTGCAGCCTTATTAACACCTGCAGTATCAGCAATCCTTTGAAGTGTGGTACCGTGAAAACCATATACCAGGAAGACAGACTTAGCCGAATCATATATTCTCTTCTCCGGAGTCATATCAAAAGCTGTATTTCATTTTTATATAAATCATGTCGTTAGGGTCGTACTGACCGAAGCGGCCGCTGTCACCCACAAATATATTGGCCCCGCCCTGAATATCAAATCCATCGGCGAACGACCAGATTATCTTAGGTCTTATAAGTGCATCTTCACTATTTAAGCCAACATATGAGAATAGCTCAAGCCACATCTTCTCACGAAAAAAGTCCTTCTTAACAAGAAAAGTCATCGTACTTTCAAACTCATCAGGAAGAAGGTCAGCATCATAATCAATTATATACTCCTGAATAAACTGAGCACTTAGTTTAACGCCGCCTATTGAATAATCGAGCCCTGCCATGTAATGGAGATTGTTCTTCTCAACTACCGCATCAGGGATCGTTGAACTGGCGGTGGCGAAAAACCTGCCTGAATAGAAGGCCCCCTCCCCTCTCACCACAAAGCCTCCAACAGGCATACTGAAACTTCCACCGCCCATTACCACCCTGTGATATTCCGGACGTACAGTTATCCCGGTTAACTGCATGGTTACAGGATCGATCTGCTTTGTAATGTGCATGGCAGGATCGTCGTAATAGAAACTTCCCCCTACCAGCTCAAAGTCGAAAGAGGATGCCATCATGGAATATCGAAAATATATTTCGCTGTTCTCCAACTCCGGTGATATCTTTGAAGTGGAATAATCAAAGTTGGGTTGTACCGGGAAAATCATCTTAGGCTTCCAGATGGAACCATCTTCCGGCATTCGGGTAGGTGTAAAGAGAGGTGCCCATACTATCTCCACAGTGCTGTTGGAAATGTAATAGTCAAGTTTAAAAGAGGTGATACCTGTTCTGATCTCATCAAAATCAGGAAGAAGAAATTCGCTGAGATCCTTGGGAGACACAATATCTGTAATAAATACACCATCGGCCTTTCCCCAGATAATTTGTTGCTTCCCTACCCTAAGGTCAAAATTCTTAAAATAGAGATCCAGATACGCTTCCCTCAAGCCTATTTCAATTTCACTGTCAAAATAATGGTAGAGATAGGGGTTTACCTTAAAAGCTGTTTTATCCGCTCTCTTGCTAAGGCTCAGATTAAGAGTGTTCTGCACAATTGAAAATTCAGAGGGGTTGCTTGTCAACAATCCAGTATAGTTCCTGACATAGCCTGTAATATCTATTGCTCCTTCTTCCTGACCTCTTAAGCTTATGGAGGTTAACAGTAAGGGTATAATTATTAACCAGTGTATTCTTTTCATGATTTTGATTTTGAAGGTTATCACTTTTTGTTCTGGATTATTGACCCATTGTCATACTTCGTTCCGTGAACTTGCTATCGGGAATACCCTGATTGATTTTGACATTTGAGAATTCCATTCGTGTTGAATGTTCCTTCTGGACATTTTTCATTTCAGTACCAAGAATCGTCCAGAATCCTGAAATATTTTCATACTTATTAATTGTCAGCACCTTAAGCAAGTCACCATCCTCGTCGTAGAACTCACGTCTTAAGCCCAGATAGTTATCTGCCATTACCCATGTTATAGTTTTCGAATAGATATAATCCTGATCTTTCGACACACTTTCCACAACGTAGCATTCTTTTCCCTCGATCTTCTCAGTCCGAAGCAATTTATGAGTGTCTTCATCGGGATGCCGGTCGCCCAGATCATCATAGGTAAAATCGGAACCCATGAAATAGTCACTTTTGCCTTCACTTGAGATCCTTTTCGTGCGCTTAAGGGCCGGCAGGTAGATCCACTGGTCATCATCATTCCCGGAAGTATAGCCCCAGCTCATGAATGATGTACCTTTTACATCCGCCGGTGTGGTAAAGAACATGATCTTCTTTTCTGTCTGGCCATCGTCCTTGATATACTGGCGCAATGTCCTGATCCTCTGCTCCCCCTGTTTGTTGGTTAACTTCATGCTTAGCTCACCCTGGACATCATCCCCGGAAGGAGCGTTGTAAACTCTTTCCATAATCTGCTTTCCCGTCAATTGACCCGACAGGTTCTGCACTGTTCCTGAAAAGGCAACCAGTGCAACTCCAATAATTAAACTCATTGTTTTCATTTTGCTGTTTTTAGTTTGACAATCTGTTATTTGAATGAATATGCCTGCAGTCCGAATCGTAAAACTGAAATTTGTCTTCCAAACTGCATATTGTAATAATCTTCTCCTGTGTATATATTGATGAACAGACTGACATCGGATAATACCTTTGGCCGGTAGGCAACATTAAAAGAGAAGTTTAGCCTCTCTCCTACATCAAAGAAATCTGCCCCGCTGATATCACCAAAAAGCCAGGTTGTCTTAATTGTGGTTTGAACCCTGGGATTGTCTTCCATCCTCAGCTGGTTTCCCGTAGCAGGGAATCTGAAGATCCTGAAATCGTTGTGCCACCTGATGAAACTGTACCTGCCTTCAAGCTCTTCACTCCTTACAAAGTCAATATGATATTCCAAAGAGGTCTTGAAATACTCTGTTGTATTTGTAAAAGGGATGATCTGCTTGTTGATGAAAAGCCCCAGCTCAAAATAATTTGTTGAGAAGTCACCGGAAATGGTGTTAAATGTTCCGTCTTCATTGAAAAAGTCACCATCCTGTCCATTAGAGTAATGAGCGAGGGTAAGAAAAAGGTAATTATAATTATACAATGAAGGATCCTTTGACTGCAAATGAGAATAGATCGTTAGTTTGGGTTTGTAACTGGGTGAGCGAACCGGTAATGATTCCACCGCAGCCATCCTGATCATTATTTCTGATGATATTACCGCCCCCATCCTGGATTCATCCCTTGTCCTGAGAAGGAAATAAGGGGAGATAAGTGCCTCGAAGACCAACGGTTCAACATTACCTATACCCTGACTAAAAGTTATGTAGCTGTCATCCTGATTCGCTCGTATTGAACTGAAGAATCCATTCTCCTTGTCCCGTGAGTTTGTCTCCTGGGCAATACCACTGTTAATCAGAATAAAGCTGATTATAATAGAATAACATTTTTTATCCGGTACTCTCATGACTAATTACTTGTTACCCTTCGCAACAAAAACTTTTGCTGTATAGATTAAAATCACCATTATTGAAAGGGTCCCCACGAGACTGGTGAACATATTCATCGATACCAGGGCACCCAGGGTTCTGTTCGGTGGGAAGACAGAGAACAGAAGGACAAGGAAACCTGATATTACTACAATGGCATTAAACAGAATGGCTTTACCTGTTTGACCCATCGTAGCATAAATGGCTTCTATGGGCTTTTGTGTTTTAATCAGGTTCGTCTTGTAGTGCTGAATAAAGTGGATAGCATAGTCAATACCTATACCAATTGCAATACTGGAAAGAAGAGCAGTTGTTGTGCTAAGGGGAATATTAAGTAATCCCATAACACCGAAACTGATTAAAGCTGTAATGACTATTGGTACGGACCCTATTAATCCTGCTTTCCAGCTCTTAAACATAATTATCAGGAGTATAACTACAGCGACCATGGAGAGTATAATGCTCATAATCTGACCCTCAAGAATCAGGTCGGTAAAAACAAGAGCCTTATAGCCTGATCCTGCGTACCTCATTTGTACATCCATATCATTAAATTTGTTCTCATAGCTCTTTATAACAGAGAGAGCCTCTTCAATGGTCCTGGAGTCATCGCCCTTTAGCTGGAATGTTATATTGGTGCGGTTGTAGTCGTAGTTGACAACTTTCAGGAGATTCTCAGGATCACCCGACATCTCATATAAAAGCAGATATTGGGCGATCATATCGCTGCTTTCCGGAATGACATAAAACTCATCATTATCGGCGTTCATAACCTTATTCATTCTCTTAAGGTAGTCGGCAAGTGAGAATGAGTTCCCGACTTTTTGCAACTCTTCGGTTTTAAGCTGCATTGAATCTACTAATCTAAGGACTTCAGGACTTTTGAAACCATTCTTTTCACCGCTTTCGAGGATAACATTTAGAGTGGAAGTACCTCCAAACTTGCTGTTAATGAATGTATCTGTAAGAACAATATCACTATCCTTCTCAAACTTGTCCAGAAAGCTTGAGTTTATCCAGACCTTCTGAATTCCTATGACCGATACTACTACTATGACAAAAACTGTCAGGTAAATAAATCTCTTACTTTTAATGATTTTGTCGCTGTATACTTTGAAGTTGGATCCGGAAGAATTTTCACCTCCATTGCTCCTCCCCCTTACCCTGTAGCCGCCAATCAATACAGCCGCCGGCAGGAATAGCAGAGTCATCACAAAAGCTGAAAAAATACCAAAAGCAGTAAATATTCCGAAGTATTTAATAGGATAAACCTGGGATGTTAGGAGAGATACGAAACCGATCATCGTGGTAAATGCTGCCATAGAAAGAGGTTTCCAGAGTACCTTTATTGTGTGGTGTACTGCTTCCTTTAGATCTGCAGATGGCTTACCTGATAGGTATTGATTAAGATGGTTATAGAAATATATACCATAGGCAACACCGATGGCAATCAGCATTACCGGGATCATTGTTGAAACAGAATAAATTGGTACCCCCAGGGCAGCCATAAGTCCAAATGTCCATATGGAACTTACAAATACAGTAAAGAGTGTTGCCGCTGTAGCGCGAACACTTCGGAGAAGAAGATAGAGTACCACCGAAATTACCAATAATACAATAGGCACCATCCTTTTCATATCGGCAGGTCCCAGGAGAGCCATGGAGCCCTCAACAATAGGACGGCCGGCAACATAAATTGCCTCATCCTCACTTTCAAAGGAGTGAGCAAAATCCAATATCTTCTTGTAGAACTCCTCTGTAAAAGGAGTGTCATTCATCCCTGCAACAATAAGGGCTACAGTCTCATCCTGAGAAACTAACCGGCCGCCAACCATATCGTTTGTTGATACATTAATACGCAATGCTTCCAGTTTCTCTTCGTCGTCAGGTACTCGCGTAAAAAACGGTTTCACATCGAGCCCCTCATCTGTACCTGTAATGTTATCGGCTGTATATAATGATATTACATCAGCATCATCGAACTCATCCATCTCCTGAAGCTGTTTTGTAATATCCTTTACCTTTTGAAGAGTCTGTTTATTGTAAATGCCATTTTTATTCTCAATTGCTATTAGTATACCATCCTTAATATTGAACCATTCTTCTGCCCGATCGCTATATACGAAGGCAGGATGGTCTTTTGGCATATATTCATCCAGGTTGGTCTCCATCCTGGCATTTTGTTTCATGGCCTTTAGGAAAAAGGCCGTTACAATCAGGATCGCTGCAATCGTTAACAGTGAATTAACTACGTTTTTGATTTTTAAGCTTTTCATGTAATTCATGTTTGTTAATATTAACTAACTTATTATATCAAAAAAAGGGAACAGCACATAACTATTCCCACTTATGTCTCTAAAGCAACCTGGAACTGGTTACCGGTTTTGGAGCTTTAACCACAAGAATGCGGGCTGTTGTCTCTGAATTGTTATATAGGCAGTGAACAATATCTTTGGGGCTCTCAACAAGGCAATCTTTTGGAACCACACGCTTTTCATCTCCAACCTGTATCTCAGGAGTTCCCTCAAGAACATAGAAAAAAACATCAACCGGTGTAATATGCGGTTTAAGAGCATCACCAGCTTTAAGTGTTATATGAACTGCCTGAGCACTCTCCTTATCATACAATCTGCGTACATCCATTTTATGAGGAGTATCAGTAATTACAGCATCAGCTACTTTAATAATATTCATTGAGTCTATTTTTTAATTAATAATCTTATTGAAGCAACAAGTTTTTTCCCGTCAGCAGGCAGACTAAATGAGTACCCGGAGAATTGCCATTTTTTAACAAACAGTCTCAGGCTACCAAGCACCATTGTGGCAAGATGTGAAGAATCTATATCTGTTCTTATCTCACCGTTCCTCTGCCCCTCTCTTATAATCATGGATACTATTGAATCATTCTTTTCTATAACCTCCGATATTTTTTCCGTGAGTAACGGTTCGCCTCTGAAAATCTCCTCCGCAAATATTACCGAAACTAACGACGGGGTGGCTGAGAAGGCCTGAAAGTGCCGGTTAAAAAGGTGCTCGATCTTATCTAAAGCCGAAAAATCGGCTTTCAACTCCTTTTCAAATATCTGATCGGTATTGGCTTTGAAAAGATCGAGAATGGAAACAAGTATATCCATCTTATTCTCGTAATGTCTGTAAATGGCAGGCTCTGTTACTCCGATCTTCTTGGAAAGATTCTTTATAGTCAAACCCTGTATCCCCTTCTGATTGATCAGATCCAGGGCGGCATTAACTATCTCCTTTTGTCTCTCTGTTTGCATCAGTTTATTTAGTATATCCTTATTCTGTTTTCTACATGTAAGTATGATTTATTCATCAAACTTCGCAACAAAGTTAGTTTATATTAACTAACTTGCCAAACAATTCGCTCTTTTTTTTCAATATTTTTTTATTTGCTCCTAAATCCTACTTTTGCAGCCTGAAAAATGTATCCGGGAATACTCGAACGACTCTGTAACTCCCTATAATAAAAATTAGCATGATAATTATCGATAAGCCATACATTTCCGACTTCCTTACAGAAACCATCCGAAAGAACAGGTTCCCAATTGTTGCCACTGATATAGCACGCTCAATGATCCCCGACAACTCATTAAACTGGATCAGTGAAAAGGAAGCAGTAAAACTCTCCGGGCAATACCCCTCAAAAGGGATCTATACAAACTCCGAAAACGCTATAGGCTGGATTGAAAAAAATGTAAAATCGCCGGCATTGATCGAAAATATCAGGGTTTTTAAAAACAAAGCCCGGTTCAGGGAGCTGATATCCGGAGCATTCCCCGACTTTTTCTTCAGGCTCGTCGGTTATAATGACCTCAGGAACCTCGACAAAGAAGGGGTCCCCTACCCTTTTATAATCAAGCCCGCCACCGGCTTCTTCAGCATCGGCGTAAGGAAGGTGAACGGACCATCGGAATGGGTAGAGACACTGAAAAACATCGAAGCAGAGATAGAGAAAACAAAGGATCTTTACCCTAAAGAGGTTATTAATACGCAGGACTTTATTATTGAAGAGTTTATTGAAGGTGAGGAGTATGCCATCGACTGCTACTTCGACAATAACGGGGAGGCTGTTATTCTGAATATTCTGCATCACATATTCTCATCGAACGACGATGTGAGCGACAGAGTATATTCAACCTCAAAGGAGATCATCGAGAGAAACTATAAGCCTGTAAAAGACTTCCTGAACCTGATAGGCACCAGTGCTGATCTGATCAACTTCCCTGTCCATGTGGAAATAAGGATTGATGGCAGCGGCAGAATAATCCCCATTGAAGTCAATCCTCTCAGGTTCGGAGGCTGGTGTACAACAGGCGATCTGGCCTGGCATGCCTATGGTATCAATCCGTATGAATATTTTCTGAATTCAAAAAAACCCGACTGGAATGCAATACTGGAAAGTAAGGCAGGCAAGAAGTACAGCATTGTTATTCTTGACAATAACTCAGGTATTAAAGAATCTGATATTGAGGGTTTTGATACAGGCAAACTGATGAGTGACTTCAGTAATCCCCTGGAACTGAGAATGATCGATTATGTGAAATATTCTGTCTTTGGTTTCATGTTTGTCGAAACCGATGAATCGGATAACAGTGAGCTGAACTCTATTCTGATATCCGATCTGAGGAAATATATTTTACTCAAAAAGGGTTAGTTCCTTTTCTTCTTCTTCAAAACCTTATCGGCAGCCAGTCGGCCTGTGAGTATCGACATTGGCACGCCAGCCGGACTGTAAACCCATTGTCCGGCCTGGAAGATGTTTGATATTGGCGTATAGACCGACCTGTCGGATATCTGTATCTTATTCACTACAGGTACAGGTTTGACGAACGACCAGCCTACTATTGCCCCTTCGGAACTTCCGACACGGTCGCGGATGCTGAGCGGAGAGAAAGAGAATCTCTTCACGACCTTATCCTTAAGCTGCGGATAAACTGTTTCGGACAACACCTTTATTATGCGGTCCTCAAATTCTTTCTTGAACTCGTCGTACCATCCTGCCTCCTTTATCTTGTTGAACAGCTCATATTCCGATAAAAGACTCACTATCAGTCCAGTCTTCCCTTCCGGGGCCATCCCCGGATCTTTTAAACAGGGAATAGATATTTCATAGGTGTTCAGAGCTGTAAACCTGTCGAGCCAGGCAAGTACATCCTTTTTGCTGAGTTTATCGAAACTGTCAAGCAGCTGATCCAGCTCCTTCCTGTGTGATCTCTCCCAGTCCCTCTTTAGAGGGTGTGTAGAAGAAATGGCCGTGTGCTATCTCCTTAAAGTACTCCGGCGGAAGATCCACCTCCATGAAGACCGTAAAAACAGAGTCTCCTCCCCTGCTTGAATCCATCAGCTTTTTGGTAGTATTTACATTCTCTGCTACAGCCGGTGACAATCCCTCGGTCGTGGTTATATTATAGAATGTTTTCAGATCGGCGGCCCATATCAGATTATCGTAATGATAGACCATACCGTTACTGTCTGTTACAGTTCTTTCATTGGCTGAAACCGCAATAATTTCCGTGCCTCTCTTTATCTCACCGCCAAACTCCAATACCTTTGCATTGACCGCATCCGCAAGTTTCTTAACTCCACCCACCGGATAGAAATAGTCGAGGTAGAGTGAAAAATAGCTCATCGCAAAGAAGGTGGGTGTGTTTTTAAAGAAGTGCTGCGATATTATATCCCTCAAGGCCCGGTTTTTGACTATTCCCTCCAGGTACTCCTCCACCGGCATATTGAGACGATTTATCTTACGCACAGTAAAAAGGAACTTTGGCAACCATGGAAGGAGCTTCTTAAACAGGAACTCTCTGTCGTTTTTAAGATCTTTAAATACCGGATTCTCTACACCATAGAGCACATCCATATGCTTCATGATCTTCCTGATACTCTTGATCACCCGGTCAATATCAGATTCACTGTCGGGATAGAGTTTTATAAGAAGAGTCCTGTATCCCTCGATATCCTCAACCCCTTCTATATTAATTATATCCTCTCCAACACCCAGTGAGACAGGACTTTTAACAGTATCAAGAGTGATACCCAGCTCCTGAAACATTGGCATTATTATACCTGCATCAAGCAGATGCCCTCACCCCGGCGTCGAACCGGTATCCGTCACGGCTAAAGGAGTTTACCAGTCCGCCGGTTACATCATTCTTCTCTATCAGAAGCACTTTTTGTCCGGCACGTGCAAGGTAAACGGCTGAGGTTAATCCGGCAATACCTCCTCCGGCAACTATTGTATCATATCTGTTTTCGGGCATATATTTAAGATTTCAGATCAATTCACCAATTTACCCATTATCAGGGATCTTTCCCACAGTTCGTATGCCACCTCCTTATCCAGTGCTGGCGGTGCGGGCTCTTCCATAGCAGTCAGGTTAAAGAATTTACCTCTGACATTTTTTATCTCCTCAGATACACCCAGATAGTATAAAGCGTCGGCTGAGATCTGTGCGGGCCGGAGAGACCGGTCGAGTATATTCTTCTTGATCCATCGGTATACCGGACCGTTTTCCTGACCGGTCTCGGTCTTAACAGCCCCGGGATGCATTGCGATCACAGAAACAGCTGTATCGTGTAACTTATCATCGAGAACCAGCATCGAGAGTAGTTGGGCCAGCTTGGCTGAGCCGTAACTTTTCAACCCTGAATATCTGTGCTTCTCCCAGTTGAGATCGTCAATATTAAGTCCCCACGCAGCAAACCTGTGACCTTCTGAGCTAACCATAATAATTCTCGCCTCAGACTGGCCTTTAAGCTTTTCAATTAACAGATAGTTGATAATGAATGATGCCAGGTAATGAACAACAAATACCTTCTCCAGTCCGTCATCCGTCGACTCTCTTTTGGTAAGGTAGACACCTGCATTATGGATAAGTACATCTATTGACCTATCAAGAGAGGCCAGCTCCTTCCCTGCCCTGTGTATATCTTCCAGCTTGCTGAGATCGGCCAGTTTATAACTGCATTTTACGCCGAATTCAGCCTCGATCTCCTTTTTAAGGGCTTCCGACTTTTCAGCATTCCTGTTTATGCACAGCAGATCTGCACCGTGAGATGCATATTTCCTGGCCGTTAAATAACCTATGCCCGAAGTTGCACCGGTTATAACAACAAGTTTACCCTTAAAATCTTCATCGCAGATCTTAGGGTCCCTGCTGTTGTTCTTTATCATCGCAAATATGTTGGACCACTCATATTCCCTGAAATATTTCCAGAATTTGCTTCTGTTTTTCATAGACTATATATAGTTGATGCTCTGGGTGTTTGATTCAATTCAATTATTACAACTTCACAAAAAAAGTATGGGCTAGAAATATATTCCCAAAGCAAAAACATAATCCTGGTTACGGAGTGGAACAGGGTCTGCGCCCGTGATATTTGGCATAGCCAGGGTGTTCCATCCTATCGTCATGCGATATTCAAAAAAGAAATCCTGACTGAGAAGTTTGAAATCGGCACCTGCTCCGTAAATAAAGGAATAGTCGAACATATCGAGTGTTTCCATATTCCCTGACTCTTTCGTAATGATCGGAGGCCCGCCCGGTTCAACTGTACTGGTAATATCGTATTTCCCGTCAAGCAATAATGAGAGTGCAATACCCGTGCTGCCATAAACCCCTACATTCCCGATGTTTACGAATTTGTATTTTAGCACTATAGGCATTTCAAAGTAGTTAATATCATACTCCGAAACAGTGTTTATAGGGAAAGGTACGCTGAGTGAAACATCCTGCCTTGATCCCTTCATTGCATATAAGAGTTCCTGCTGTATTCCCACCGATTCGGTAATCGGGAAATATACAAACACTCCGCCTGCGAATCCTTTCCTGCCGGTAGTTTCTACGGTATAGATATCGTCGGCCGGAGGTATCCCATACTGTAGGGCATGGCTATAACCTGCCTTTACACCAAAACGGGCCCCTGTCTGTGCCGACAGACAGCCGATTCCCAGAAACAAAAATGACAGCAACACAAATAGTGATTTCTTCATAGTTTTAAGATTAGATAATTAGATAATTAATTGTTAAATCACTCCTGGTTTCTCAACCAAACTTCCTCTTCATAAATCTCCTGTATGCTTTTCCGAACCTTGGGATGTTATCGAAAATATCACCCCACAGATCGTAATAATCTCTTTGTTCTTTTATTTTCCCCTCTTCACTGAGTGTCAGCCTGCTGGAACCGTACAGTACAGAGCTGGGATTCTTCTTATAAGCTATGGTCATCTCCCACTCAATAAATAGGATATTATCTTGTTTTATCGCCCTCACAACATTCATCTTCAGATCCTTCGACCTGTCGGCAAGCCGGGCTGTCATAGCAGTAAAATCCTCCAGTCCGTGTATCTCCTGTATCGAATCGCGGAAATAGATATTCTCATCATAGTAAGGTAGGATATGCGACCAGTCGGGTTTACCCTGGGTATTATATGTTTTGGACCATAGCTCTTTAATTGTCTCAGCATCAATTACTAAAAGATCATTTTCAACTGTCTGCTCTGAAACTTTGTTTTCCATATCATAAAATATTTTATCGTCTGTTATTTCTGCGGAACCTTTATCAGCTTGCCTGTATCATATCCTCTTCTCTCCAGTCTCCCGAGCAGGTCATTGTACAAATCCTCCTCCATGAATGGCGACCGCGAGAGTATCCAGAGGTAATTGTCGGAACTGCTTCCTATTACCGCCCACTGGTACTCATCGTCAAGCTCCATGACGTAATAATCGCCATAGAAGAAGAGAAAAAATGAGACTTTTAATTTAGACGGAACCGTAGGGTCGGGAATCTTAGCCTTTCCTATGGCTTCCGATCGTTTACCGTCAAGGGTCATCTTATAGCCTGAATTAACAACCTTTATCTTGCCATCATCTCTGAAGGAATAGGTAGCTGTTACACCCACCAGGTCGCGTTCAAACTTGTGATCATACCTGGCTATCTCGTACCATTGACCAAGGTATCTCTCAATATCCAGTTCCTTAACTACTCTCTTGTCGGTCATGGAGTTCTGTGCTTTACATGATACTAAAAGGATAAAAGCTAAAAGTACAGGAGTCAGATTTCTTTTCATTATTTGTTATATCTGTTTTGCATTACTAAAGAGTTCTGCATGGTTAAATCAGAAAATTGAGAAATAGAATGAGACCAAATATATATCCATAATTGAATTGTTCCTCTTTCACATTAACACACTTCCAATATAATTAATTTTATTTTCCCTAAATGTTTAAATGTAAAATGTCATTATTACCTACCTATTAGTTCAATGTTGAAGTTCATTTTAGTGTTAAACATATATCTTTATCCATTGTTCTTGATAATATAAAATGATTGAAGTAAGATCGATATCGAAAACCTATGGCAAGACTGTATCGCTCAGAGATATAAGTTTCAACATCCGCAGAGGAGAGATATTTGGACTGCTGGGACCAAATGGTGCAGGTAAATCGACAACTGTAAATATCCTTAATACTCTTTTGAAACCAGATTCAGGAAGCATTTATATAGATGGCATCAACTTGCTTCAGGATCCCGATACCTGTAAGAACAGGATGGGCATTGTACCCCAGGAGATAGCGCTGTATGATAATCTCACCGCATTTGAAAATCTTCTTTTCTGGGGAGGTCTCTACAAAGTCCCTGCTGCAAGACTAAAAAAGCATGCAAGCGAAATTCTTGAGATGGTAGGTCTCTCAGGCAGGAAAGATGACAGAATAAAAACATTTTCCGGAGGAATGAAGAGAAGGGTGAATATTGCCTGCTCTCTGCTCCATGACCCTGAGATACTGATCCTTGATGAACCAACAGCAGGTGTTGATCCCCAGAACAGGAACTATATTTTTGAGGTCATTGAGAATCTTAACAGTGAGGGTATGACTATAATATATACGACCCACTATATGGAGGAGGCTGAGCGCCTGTGCGACACCATAGCAGTAATGGACCTTGGAATTATCAGTGCTTTTGGAACGCTTCCTGAGCTCAGGAAAATAAGCGGAGCAATGGATATCATAACTGTTAGGATGTCGGAGGATACTGCAGACATTGCCGGAAGAATTATTGGTTCATTACCATATAATATCGTTGACAGCTCAATGGATACACTGCGGATAGAGTGCAAAAATGTAAGTGATGACATCTCCAGTATCATAAACAGTTTAAAGTCAGCAGGTGTAGAAATAAAGGGCATTGATGCTCAGGGAGCTAACCTTGAATCGGTATTCCTGAGGCTAACAGGCAAAAAATTAAGGGATTAAAAGCATGTTTAAACTATTCAAAAAGGATATTATCATATTTTTTCATGACCCCAGGTCGTATATACTTACCTTTCTTATACCGGTAATACTTATCACTCTCTTTGCTTTCGCATACGGAGGTATAGGAAACTACGCAAAAGGGTCGGAGTCGTTACAATTGCTTGTGGTTGACCTTGATAAATCAGAATCATCAGGGCAGTTCATATCTGAGCTCGATTCATTGAAAGGTATGAATACTGAAATTGCGGAGCTTGATGCTGCAAATGATCTTATAATAGAAGGAAAGTATGCAGGAGCTCTGGTCTTTCACAAAGGATTTCAGGATTCACTCCGGACAGGCAACGATATGCCTGTTGAGCTCTTCTACGATAAGGAGAAGGAGATGGAGATTGGGATGCTGCAGGCCGTGGTCATAAATACCTTGCTGCAGACCGCCAGGAAGATTGAGATGAAGAAGTATGTTGAAGCATACCAGCTTGCGCAGGCAGATCAGGAGGCCTTCAAACGGATGCCTTCGTATAAGGATTCAGGTAATGCCTCATTTCTCAGGATGACTTCAATTGTTGGTGAGAAGAATGATCTGAATCTGGGTCTCGTACAGGCTATTGCCGGGACAGCTATACTAATGCTTCTTTTCAGTGTTGCAGGTATTGGGACCTCCATACTAGAGGAGAAAGAGAACGGAACAATAAACAGGTTACTCTATTCTCCCCTAAGCAGTCACACAATTCTGTACAGCAAAATATTGTTCGCATTTTTTATCTCCGTAGTGCAGCTCACAACAATGTTCCTTTTCTCATGGATCTTTCTGAAACTTGACATAACGGTAAATCCCGAAGCACTGATCTTAATGGTCATCGCCACAGCATTTGCCGTCTCAAGCATTGGTATTTTCCTTGCCGCAATATCAAAATCGAGGCAGCAGGCTCAGAGCCTGAGTACCCTTGTAATTCTGGTGATGTCGGCAATGGGAGGAAGTATGATACCTCTCTTTATTATGCCCGAGATCATGAGTAAGGTTGCAATATTCAGTGTAAACTACTGGGGCATACAAGGTTTTTATGACATCTTCTGGAGACAACTGCCATTATCTGATATCCTTCCAAAAATATTGATCCTGACCGCCACCGGAGTTGTTTTGACAGGAATATCAATCAGACTGATCACCAGAAATATACTCAGGCTGATCTGACTAAAAAGGTTCAGCCACCAAATGCCGGACCTTGCCTGACTATTTTAATTAGTATAAATGAAAAACAAATGAAAAAGATAGAAATTGGGGACTATATACCCACATTCTCCCTCCCCGATCAGGATGGCAAATTATTTAATATAGCTGATCTCATAGGCAGGAAGAAACTGGTGATCTACTTCTATCCGCAGGATGGAAGTCTGAACTGTACCCGGCAGGCCTGCTACTTTCGTGATCTTTATGATGTATTTAATGAAACCGGATCAGAAATAATAGGAATAAGTAAACAGTCCGTTGAGAGTCATAAACAATTTGCCCTTAATAACCATCTGCTTCATACTCTGCTCAGCGACTCCGATAATGAAGTCAGAAAGCTGTTTGGGGTTCCTTCCAAGGTCTTTGGTTTAATACCGGGCAGGGTTACCTATGTAACTGACCTGGAAGGTAAAGTGGTATATATCTTTGATTCACAGAGTGAGACACAACGGCATGTTGATGAAGCTCTGAAAATATGCCTGTTGCTTAAAAGGAGTTGAGTTTGATGTCAGGAGATAAGTAACCAGGATAACAACGATATAAATATCATTATATGGGATTCTACCAGTTAAAAAGAACACAGGAGGTAAATGCACCGGTTAGAGAGGTTTGGGATTTTATCTCCAAACCGGAAAACCTGAAATTGATAACACCCCGCTATATGGGTTTTGATATTGTTACGCCTGACCTTCCGGAAACAATATATGAAGGAATGATAATATGTTATAAGGTCTCTCCTCTTTGGGGTATTAAGACACAATGGGTTACCGAGATTACGAAAGTGAGCGACCTTAGTTATTTTATTGATGAGCAGAGAGTAGGTCCCTATAAGATGTGGCATCATCAGCACTTCATTGAAGAGTCTGGCGGCAAAACCTTAATGACAGATATCGTCAGCTATAAACCTCCAATGGCTTTGCTGGGATCAATAGCCAATTCATTAATAATAAAGAATAAACTTGAAGAGATCTTCAATTTCAGAAAGAGTGCCATTGATGATATATTTGGCCCCAAATAATCAGATGCAACAACCAGTCTCAAATTTAACCCGCCGTAATATTATCTTATGATAATCAAAAGAATAAGGTCTCTTTTTAATCCGGAGCAATACCATGGATGGGGAAGGAAACGGAAGTACTTCGAAGGATGGTATTTTAAAGTGGTTGATAAAGATGAAAACAATGCATTTGCCTTTATTCCAGGCATTTCAATGAATCCCGACGGGGAAAGACACTCTTTCATCCAGGTACTCGATGGCAAAAAGCGGTCATCGGTGTACCACCGTTTTGGCTACAACGATTTTAAAACAACTTCCGGGGAGTTTGAAATGGAAGTTTCAGGAAATTATTTCTCCAATAACCGGATAGAGCTGAACCTGCCCGGATTAACAGGCCGACTGGATTTCAGTGATCAGGCCCGATGGCCAAACAGATGGTACTCTCCGGGAATAATGGGACCGTATGCATTCGTACCTTTCATGGAGTGCTATCACGGTATCTTGAGTCTCGATCACAGGATAAGCGGAAATCTTATTATCAACGGAGAGAAAGTAGATTTTACCGGTGGACGAGGTTATACCGAAAAGGACTGGGGACACTCCTTCCCAAGTGCTTATATCTGGATGCAAACAAATCATTTCAGCAGGGAAAATATCTCACTTAAAATGTCAGTGGCAAAGATCCCATGGCTTGGCAGCTCTTTTGTGGGATTTATTGCAGGAGTGCTTATTGATGGAAGGCTGTATCAGTTTACCACCTACAACGGATCAAAGATCTTAAAAACGGCTGTCGATAAGGAACATGTTCAGGTCATTCTGGGAAACAGGCATTACAGACTGGAAATAAGTGCTGTACGATCAGGAAGTACAAAGCTATCCTCTCCCATCGAAGGATTCATGGGAGGGCACATTTTTGAAAGCCTCGAGGCTGAGGTAGAGGTGACTCTTACCGATATCAGAAACGGGAGGATAATCCTTAACGATAAGGGCAAAAATGCAGGGCTTGAAGTTGCAGGCGAGGTAGATGAGTTAATAGTTTAAGTCATTTCATCGTTTCCGGGCTGGCAGTTGGCAGCCGAAAAAATATTAAGGCTCTTATTGGGGACAGTAAAAAAATAAATGCCGGGAGTTCATAAATCAAGAGTACTTGAGAATGAGATTCTGCAAGGTCTGAAATATATTATCCCCTCCCCTGTTATTTTTATCAAGATTTGTCGTTATTACTATTGAAGATGAATAGTAAGGAGTTTGTAAACAGAATTGTACCCCTTTCACCCAGGATCTATTCCATGGCTAATCGCATTCTGGGCAACGATGAAGATGCCCGGGATGCAGTCCAGGAGATTATGATAAGATTATGGAAAGGAAGGAACGGTCTGAATAATCATCCTAACGTAAACGGATTTGTATTTCTTCTTTCACGTAATTATTGTCTGGATATTATTAAAAAGAAAAAACCAGACATTATTGGTTATCCCATCCTCTTCTCTGATACCATGTCAACGGGCAAAAATAATATGGGTGAACAGGAAGAATTATTTACAATTGTCAGGAAGATAATAGATGAATTACCTGATAACCAGAAGGATATTGTAATAATGAGAGATCTCGACGGACTGGAGTTTGAAGAAATAGCAACCATTTCCGGTATTAACCTTAAATATATAAGAGTCCTCCTCTCAAGGGCAAGAAAAAGAATTGGCTTAAGATTAACAGAAATCTACAATTATCAATATGAAAAAAACTAAGGATCTTCTTGGTATGTACATGGAGGCTAAGACTTCGCTGGAGGAAGAAGAGTATCTGACAAAGAATCGTGGAGATAACTGTGACTCTTCTGAGGCATTATGGTTCAGTTACTTAAAGAACCAAAAGCAATCCGCCCCTCCCGATCTGGAGAAGCAGATTACCAACCTGATTTCTCAAAAGCATAACTCGAGAAACAGAGTAATTCGTTTATCCTTGTCTGCTGCAGCTGTTATATTAATAGTGATTACCCTGACTATATCCGGTATTTTCAGCTCAAGGGAGATGGATTATTATCAGAAGGTCACAGCTCTGGAGGAAGCCAATGAAATGATTCAGCAATCTGCTCCGAAAAGCGAACCGGAAGAGATCCTTTATGAAGATAAATCATTTAAAATAGTTCTTAAATAATAAACAGAAACCATGAAAAGAGTATTGTTAACATTATCAGCTGCTATTTTGTTCCTGAGCCAATCTATGGCCCAGCAAACAAATTCAATAACCGAACCTGCAAAAAAGGAGAAGAGCACCCAGATTCAATTAAAAGATGGTGCCAAACCGTTGGTAATTATCGATGGCAAAGAATACGACCCGGAAATCCTTGATTTGATCGACCAGGATAAGATAGCTAAGATGGAAGTATTTAAGGGAGAAGAAGCGATGAAAAGATTCAATGCCGAAAGTGCAATTGTAATAACATCAAATTCAAAAAATGTTATCAGAATAATGGACGGTAATACCATAAAAATAGAGAAGAAAGATATGGTTTCTGAAACTTCTGATCCGGTAATCATTATTGACGGGAACGTAAGTGATAAGGAGACTTTGTCTAACCTATCTCCAGATGATATACACAGTGTTTCAGTGCTTAAGGATGAGAAAGCGATGGCAAAGTATAATACAAAGGCCGGTGTTATAATTATAAAGACCAAGCCTAAGAAAGAACCCCGATAGATCTTATATCTTCCTTGAAACTCAGGCAGAGTCGTGGTTCACAGGAATTTGGATAACCAATATCATGAAATTTAATAAGGTCTTCTCCTGAGAAAGGAAGACCTTATCTATTTCAGGGACAACACAATATAATAAAAAAAGTCTGACTATGCTCCTAATAACTATATAGTTAATTACTGAGTTAACTATATAATTAACTATGTATTTAATTATGTAGTTATCAAAGGATAATCAACTACCGGATGTGAGTTTTTGAACTGAATCTTTAAAAATATATCTTTAGTGAGCTTTAAACTGGTTACAATGAGGCTTAAAACTGTTCTGTCGGTACTCTTAATACTCCTTGCACTTAACTCTCCTGGACAGATAAAAAGGGTGGGAACACCGTTTACCGTAAATTTCCCGAAGTCGGTTTATAATGCGGGCATGCAGATATGGGATATTGGTCAGGACAGTAATGGTTTTCTCTATTTTGCGAATACTTCGGGTGTAATAAGATTTGATGGATTCCACTGGGATATGCTTAATGTTCCCGGAAGTTCACCTGTCAGATCTGTAACTGTCGACAGTTCCGGAAGAATTTATATTGGCAAGGGTAATGATTTTGGTTTTTTATCAATTACAGGTTCCGGCGAACCCTCCTATAAAAGCCTGAGGTATCTGCTGCCGGAAGGATTCCCCGACTTTGAAGATATCTGGCGTATATATGATACCAACAGGGGCATTGTTTTTCAATGTTATGATTACATCTTCGTCTATGAAAATGACAAAATCGAGATCATTAAGCCGGAGAACCGATTCCATTTTTCCTTTCAGGTTAATAACAGAATAATACTGCACGAGCCTGACCTGGGACTCTATGAACTTGTAAAGAATAGTCTCATTAAACTGGAGTGGTCGGACAAGCTAAAAGATTATGACATTGAGGCCCTCTTTGATTACGGAGGAGGAGATCTGTTAGTAGGGACGGCACGAAACGGTATATACCTTCTTAAGGACAATAAGCTGGAGCCCTGGAATTCACCTGTAAGCAAATACCTTAAAGAAAATGTTCTCTTCAGCTCTGAAAAGCTGGCTCATGACCAGTTTGCCTGGGGTACAATTCTCGACGGATTGATAGTATCGGACCGCGGAGGTAATATTATCCAGCATATCAATCGTAAAGCCGGTATGCAGAACAACACTGTCCTTGACCTTTTCAAGGACCAAAACGATAACCTGTGGGTCGGACTCGACAACGGTATCTCCTATCTGGAGATAAATTCACCGTTGAGTTTCATTTCAGATCCTGACCTGCTTGGTTCAGGATACAGCTGCATTGTCCATGACAACTACCTTTACCTTGGTACAAACAGGGGCCTCTTCTATAAAAGCTGGGATAATTTTCAGAACAACAGGGGCGATTTCAAACTTGTTGATGGCACCGAAGGACAGGTATGGTCGATTCAGGAATTTGACGGACAACTGATATGCGGCCACAACCTCGGTACCTTTTTAATCAAAAACAGAAAAGCAATTAAAATAAGTGATGAGGAGGGTGCGTGGAAGTATATCCGACTGGCCGGGCATGATGACCTGCTATTAGGCGGACACTACTCAGGTCTGGTCCTTTTAAAAAAGGGTATAAACGGATGGACCTATTATAAGACAATAGAAGGATTTAAAGAATCCTGCAGGTTCCTCTTTCAGGACAGGAAAGGCAACATATGGATGAGTCATGGCGGGAAAGGTGTATATAGACTCTCCCTTGATGAAAATCTCAACAATGTCGTAAGCTTCAAACTTTACAATTCAAAAGGAGGATTACCATCTGATGAAAGAAATATCCTGATGAATACAGGCGATGAAATGATGATCTCAACCATAAAAGGGATATATCAATACGATGA
This sequence comes from uncultured Bacteroidales bacterium, assembly GCA_963698535.1. Taxonomy (GTDB): domain Bacteria; phylum Bacteroidota; class Bacteroidia; order Bacteroidales; family VadinHA17; genus CAVORD01. The sequence continues at coordinate 806,314 of CAVORD010000001.1, forward strand.
AGAAAGCGATTCCTTCTCGTTCAATGAAAGGTTGAATGATATTTTCGCCTTTAACGACAGGGTAATGCTTATGACTCCCGATAAAAACGGTAATATCTGGTACATATGCGAAGGCAGTTCAGGTGTGATGAGGGTTAATGAAGACAAAACCTACACCCGTATAGTTTCTCCCTTCAGCAAATTGCAGGGATCATTTGTTAACGAATTTGAATTCATCTATCCAATGGATGATGACAACATCTTTTTTGGTACCGATAATGGGTTTGCTCACTATACTTCTGAGCTAAAAAAATCTTACTCAGATGATTTCAAAGTCTTTATAACCAGGGTAGAATTGTCGTACCTTGATTCTACTTTGTATTTGAGTGATGTTACTGATTCCTCTGATTTTGTATTTCCTTTCAGGGACAACTCATTCCGTTTCCACTTTGCCTCACCTTTTTATGAGAACCTCGACAGGCTCAGGTTCAGCTACCATCTGGAAAATTTTGAAGGAAGCTGGTGTGAATGGACAGATGAGACATATAAAGATTATACCAATCTGAGAGAGGGAGACTACAGATTTATTGTAAAGGCAACAAATGTGTATGGTATCGAAAGTACTTATGCCGATTTCAGTTTTACTGTCCTGCCACCATGGTACCGGTCGAATCTGGCCTATTATTGCTACATCCTGATATTCATTATCATACTCATCTTCACCGGCCGCTTTGCTCGTTTGAGAGTTGAAAGGTCAAAACTGAAACAAATAGAGTTACACAACAGGGAGTTGAAAGAGAAGGAGGAGAAGTTTCAAAGGGAAGTACTTATCGCAGAGAAAGAACTTATTAAGATACGTAACGAGAAGCTACGCAATGAGATGGTCCACCGCGATAAGGAGCTGGCGAATCAGACAATGGGTATTATCCAGAAAAACAGATTCCTCATAAAACTGAAGGATGAACTCTCTGATGTAAAAGCAAACGCCTCCAGTGAACAGGTAAAAGCAAAAATGGCCTCACTGGACAGGAAGATTGACAGGGAGATCAATGCAAAGCAGCAGAATAAGGTCTTTGAAACCTATTTTGAAGGAGTTCATTCTGAGTTCTTCAAGAGGCTGAAGGAGAAGCACCCCACCCTTACAACGAGGGAGATGTATCTTAGTGCATACCTTCGAATGAATCTTACTACAAAAGAGATCTCTGCCCTCCAGAATATTACCGACAGAGGTGTTGAAATAGGCCGTTACCGATTGCGGAAGAAACTGGGCATTCCACGGGAGACAAATCTTTCAACATATCTTTCAAATATCTGATACCCCGTTTTATCCAATTGGCTTGTAAAACACTTTGTAGTAGTCATCTGATTTTACTACTGATTTCTAATAATTTGATATCCTGATATATGAACACAATAAGATGTGTTTTTACTCTATTGACCAATATGAAATGATGTATTATTGAAGAATGCAAAAATTCGGATTTGTTTAAAAAATAGTGGAAATTTGATAACACAATTTTATAATCAAGACCACCTGACTATTATTAACCATTCAATAAGTTCAAATATGAGATTATTTAAGAGTTTTTTTCTGGTTACCCTTATCCTTTTTCTCCCATTAAGTTGTAAGAACGGAGCAAAACAGGAAGTAAATGAAAATGGCTATATGCTGGTATGGTCCGATGAGTTTGATTATTCAGGTCTGCCCGACTCGTCACTATGGCTCTATGATACTGAGGGTAACGAGAAAGGATGGGGTAACAATGAAGCACAGTTTTATACTGTAGGCCTTGAAGAGAATGCCCGGGTTACCGATGGCATTCTTAAGATAACCGCCTTGAGAAAAGAAGCGGGTGGAAAAGAGTTCACATCGGCCCGACTTATATCGAATGCCGACTGGCAATATGGCAAGATAGAGGTTAGAGCCAAACTACCAGATGCTGTTGGTACATGGCCTGCTATCTGGATGATGCCCGGCGGATGGTCTTTTAACGATGGCAACTGGCCTGATATTGGTGAAATTGACATTATGGAGCATGTAGGATATGATCCGGGAGTTGTACATACCTCAGCCCATTCGAAAGATTACCAGTGGCAGATAGGCACACAGAAAACAGCCACCATTCGCGTCCCTGACGCCTCCACCGCCTTCAACTCCTATATACTTGAATGGACCCCTGAGTTTCTTAAAGCATTTGTCAACGACAGCCTCTTTTTTGAATATCACAACGAGGGACTGGGTGATACCAAATGGCCATATGACAAACCTTACTACCTGATACTTAATGTTGCCGTAGGTGGTGCATGGGGAAGCGTTAAGGGAATAGACAAAGAGGCCTTCCCACAGACCATGGAGGTCGACTATGTCAGGGTATACAAGAAATCTGAATAACAGAGTCGTCACACTATCTTAACCGCACTTAAAATCACTCTTATCCTCATGGTAAATGAATGATAGAAACAGTAGCAGGATAACATCGGGGATATTACTGCTTTTTCTCACAGCCTTACTGCTTGTATCCTGTAAAAAAGATCCTATTGAGCGATCTGTCGACAAACTTATCAGTAAGATGACCCTCGAGGAGAAAGTTGGTCAGATGACAAATATTGGATTGACGGCAGTCTGCAAAGGTCCCTTCTGGAGCGATGCCGATTCAATTGAACTTGACTCAGCCAAACTTGAATATCTGTTGCTGGAGCACCACATTGGCTCCATTCAGAACAAAGGCAAGTATCCCCCATCCAGGGAAGAATGGAACAGGATAATCAGGATAATCCAGGACTATAACATAAGTAAATCAAGACTTGGCATACCTGTTTTAATGGGTATAGATGCCGTTCATGGAGCTAATTACACTGCAGCCTCCACTCTCTTCCCGCACCAGATAGCATGTGCCGCAACATGGGATACGGAGCACTCCCGGAAGATCGGAGAGATCACTTCCTATGAACTTCGGGCATCGTCTATACCATGGAACTACGCACCTGTACTTGATGTCTCATTTCAACCTTTGTGGGGACGTATCTTTGAGACCTACGGAGAAGACCCTTACCTGGCAGGTATGATGGGCCTGGCTTTTATCGAAGGTTCGCAGGGAGAAGATGTTTCCGACCCCTACAGAACAGCGGTATGCCTTAAGCACTTTGTGGGTTATGGCACGCCTGTTACCGGCAAAGACCGATCTCCTGCAATAATATCGGACATTGATCTTTGGCAATACTACATACCACCTTTCAAGAGTGCCATTGATGCAGGGGCACTGACAATAATGCTCAACTCGGGTAGCATAAACGGTATACCCGGACATATCAACCATCATCTGATTACCGAGGTGCTCAAAGGTGAACTGGGGTTTAAAGGATTGGTCATTTCCGACTGGGAGGATATATCCAAACTTGTGGGAATGCACAATGTTGCCGCCGACAGAAAGGAGGCAGTGCGACTTAGTGTAATGGCAGGGATGGATATGTGCATGGTTCCATATGATGAGAGCTTTGCCACTGATCTGGTGGAGCTGGTGAAGGAGGGCAAGGTGCCAATGAGCCGGATAGATGATGCTGTGAGAAGGATACTATATGTTAAGTACAGACTGGGATTGTTCGACCGCCCCTACTCCGATCCTGAAGCATACGAAAAATTCGGATCGGATCAATTTGCTGAAGCAAGCTATGAAGCTGCCAAAGAGTGTATCACCTTGCTGAAAAACAGTGGCAATATCCTGCCACTTGATAAAAGATCAACGGTGCTGGTAACCGGTCCTACATCGAATACACTCAATCATCTTAACGGAGCATGGTCGAGGACATGGGATGGAGTGAGCGACCAGTATAACGACAAAGGGAAACTTACGGTTATGGAGGCCATCGCGGCAAAACTGGGTAGCGACAGAGTAGCCTTTTCACAGGGTTCTCATACAAATAGTGCCGTCAACATAAAAGAGACGGCTGCCATGGCCAAAAAATACGATGCTGTAATAATATGCCTCGGAGAAGATCCTTCAACAGAAAAGCCCAGCGATATAGATGAACTCGATATCCCTGATGTACAGACAGAGTTAGTAAAAGAGCTGGCAAAAAGCGGGAAGCCCCTGATAGTAGTCCTGCTTGAAGGAAGACCAAGAATAATAAGAGAGTTAGAGCCGCTGGCAGATGCCATAATAATGGCCTATGTTCCCGGACAAGAAGGCGGAAGAGCAATTGCCGATGTTCTTTTCGGTGATCATAACCCTTCAGGAAAACTTCCATATACATATCCGCGCTATTCAGGATCTATATGGAGGTATAACCACAAGGCGAGCGATGAAATGGATAACTCTTTCAGGATGAAGGGATTTACTCCGCAATACCAGTTTGGAGAGGGACTGAGCTACACTACATTCAATTACAGCGACTTTGCACTTAGCAGGGATACAATAACCGGAGATGAACAGGTCGGTGTAACTGTAAGCGTCACCAATAACGGCACCCGTAAAGGTAAAGAGGTGATACAGTTGTATATCCGCGATCTGGTTGCATCTGTCGCACCCGATGTGAGGAAGCTGGTACGCTTCAGCAAAATAGAACTGGCTCCAGGCGAGACCAAAGAGGTATCTTTTATGCTCGATAAGAAGGACCTCTCATTAATAGGTATAGATAATAAGTGGGTAACGGAAACAGGGAGATTCAAACTGTTTGTTGGAGGTAATCCCAAAGAACTATTGGAGAACGATTTATACTATATTCAGAAAAAATAAACGTTACACTTGATATGAATAGCGGAAAAATATTTTTGGGTGACTCCGAGATCAGGCCAAATGACTCGAAGGTGGAAGGGACATTCGTTGAGAGGGAGAATGAAATATTCTATAAGATCAGCAATGTAGATCTTATGCCGGAGTTCTTTATGACCATAGTGAGCGACTCCGATCACTGGATGTTCCTGGCAAGTCAGGGCTCACTGAGTGCAGGAAGGAAGGACAAAGACAATGCTCTTTTCCCCTATTATACAGTCGATAAGATACACGATTCGGCAAATATCACAGGCAGCATAACCTCTCTGATAATAGAGAAAGAGGAAAAGAGACATCTGTGGGAACCATTCAATAGCTGCAAGAACAATATCTATAATGTTGAATCCAACATTTACAAGAGCATCTATGGCAATAAGGTGATTTTCGAGGAGATCAACCACGATATGATGATCTCCTTCAGCTATGGATGGTTTAACAGTGAAAAATTCGGGTTCGTGAGAAGGTCGCTGATCAGTAATCTCGGTCCGGGAAAGGTTTCTGTTGAGCTTCTCGATGGCATCCGGAACATTCTACCCTACGGAGTAACTACGGTTTTACAGACTGAATACAGTAATCTTTCGGATGCATATAAGAAGAATGAGCTGGTAGAGGAGACCGGACTGGGTCTCTTCCTTTTGAGCTCTATACCTGTTGACCGGGCAGAGCCCAGCGAGTCGCTCAAAGCAACCACTGTATGGTCGCAGGGGCTGGACGGCAGCAAGATACTGCTCTCAGGAAGGCAAATAGAGGATTTCAGGAAAGGGAGACCAATAACAGGTGAGACAGACGTAAGGGCTTCAAGGGGAGCCTATATATTAAATAATACCATCTCACTCAACGCCTCAGAGGAAAAGGAGTGGATGATAGTGGCAGAGATAAATCAGGACAGTGCCGATGTTTCAGACCTTAATGATCGGCTGAGAAAAGGGAAAGAGATTCAATCGGCTGTAATTAATGATATTAAAGCAGGAACTGTAAATCTTACCAAAATAGTTGCATCGGCCGATGGAATGCAGCTCGGCGAAAGAAAGCTGAGTTACGCCCGCCACTTCTCCAATACTCTTTTCAATATAATGAGAGGTGGTGTTTTTCCAAGGAACTACGATATTGAGATATCTGATCTTTCCTCTTATATAGCTACTGTCAACAGGCCACTGTACAACTCCGGCAAAAAATGGATCAAGGGTCTCCCCTCTTCTCTAAAATACGGAGAGCTTGTTGCAAAGGCAGAAGCCTCCGGGAATAACGATCTATCAAGGATCTGTATGGAATACCTCCCACTCACTTTCAGCCGCAGGCATGGTGATCCCAGCAGACCATGGAACCAGTTTTCCATCGAGACCAGAAATGAAGATGGCTCCATAAAGTATAATTATCAGGGCAACTGGCGCGATATTTTCCAGAACTGGGAGGCTCTCTCTATCTCCTTTCCGGAGTATATTGAGGGGATGATCGCCCGCTTTGTTAATGCTACCACTGCCGATGGCTATAATCCCTATCGCATCTCGAGGGAGGGCATCGACTGGGAGGCTCCCAATCCGGAGGATCCCTGGGCTTATATAGGCTATTGGGGAGATCACCAGATAATATACCTGCAGAAGTTACTGGAACTGTCGGCGGATTTTCATCCCGGCACTCTCGACAGGATGATGAAGAGCGACATATTCGTTTATGCCAACGTCCCTTACAGGATAAAGCACTATGAAGAGATAAAAAAGAACCCAAAAGATACCATTGTCTTTGACAGGGAACTTAATGTCCTGATCGCAGAAAAAGTCAGTTCAACAGGTGCCGACGGGAGGTTGTTAGCTAATAAATCGGGTGAGATATGCCATGTCAATTTCACTGAAAAGATCATGGTAACCCTCCTTGCCAAGTTATCAAATTTTATACCGGAAGCAGGGATCTGGCTAAACACCCAACGCCCTGAGTGGAACGATGCCAATAATGCCATTGTTGGCAATGGGACCTCAATGGTGACGCTATATTACCTTCGAAGATTCGTGGCCTTCTGGGAGAAGCAATATGCAGGCAGCACCCTCACCGAAGTGAAGATATCGCAGGAGTTGAAGCAGTTGTTCGACAAGATAAATGGTTTCCTTAGCGCAGAAGCACATCTTCTTGATAATAACAGCTTTACCGATGCCGACAGATTGAGATTTGCAGATTTCCTTGGTAGCGCAGGCGACACCTACAGAACATCAATATATGACAGATCGCTTACCGGCGTTAAAGAGATAATAACGCTGAGTGAGCTCTGCTCATTCCTTACTCTATGCCGCAGATACATCGACCAATCGATACATGCAAACCGTCGCGACGATAATCTTTATCATGCGTATAATCTGGTCACATTTTCGAAGAAGGGTATTTCAATCAGGTACCTGTACGAGATGCTCGAAGGGCAGGTAGCTGTTCTTAGTTCCGGAGTGCTGACACCACAGGAAGGACTTGATGTGCTCAATGCCTTAAAGGCGAGCAAATTATTCAGAGCCGACCAATACAGCTATCTGCTCTACCCCGACAGGCAGCTTCCTCTCTTTGTGGAGAAAAACAATATCCCGCAGGAGGTTGTCAAAGAGTCAGCGCTGCTGACTCAACTCGGAAGAGATGAAGAGAAGAGTGTGATAAGAAAAGATCATTCGGGCAATTTCCATTTCAACGGCAACATCAGGAACGCATTTATGCTTGAACAGGCGATTGACGATCTGCCCGACGAGTTGTATGGAAAACTGAAGGAGACCGATAAGAGCTACATACTGGAAAAATTCGAGGCTATTTTTGATCATCAATCTTTTACCGGCAGATCGGGAACCTTCTACGGCTATGAAGGTCTTGGCTCAATATACTGGCATATGGTTTCAAAACTACTCCTGGCAACACAGGATGTTTATTTCAATGCCATGGAAGAGAAGGCCGAATGGTGGCTCCTGGGGAAGATCCAGGAACACTATTATGAGATAAAAGCAGGAATAGGTCTCTACAAATCGCCCGACCTGTATGGCGCCTTCCCAACAGACGCCTACTCGCATACGCCTAAGGACCAAGGCGTTAAACAGCCCGGGATGACAGGACAGGTAAAGGAGGATTTCATCTCCAGGATAAGAGAGCTGGGTGCTCATGTGGCCGGGGGCAAGATAGATTTTAACCATTTTCTGCTTAACCCCGATGAGTTTCTCAATAAATCGGAGCACTTCATCTATTACGACGTAAACGGTACTGCCAGGGAGCTTAACATCCGCAAGGATGAACTGGCATACACTATTTGCCAGGTACCTGTTATATACTCACGGGGAGAAAAAACCGGATTGACGGTCACGAAAAAGAATGGTGACGAGATATTCTTTGAAAACCATACCATACCGCAGGACTTAAGTTCCCTGATATTTACGCGTAGCGGTGAGATAGAAAAAGTAAGGGTCTTCTTAAAATATAACTAGGATGTCAGGAAGAGAAGAGTATGTAATGTCGCTGGCAGGAATTGATCCTGCAACAAAAAGCGATGAGGAACTTATGGAGCTCCTTAATAAGATATTGGATAAGGGGATTCACGGGATTTGTTTCAGTCCATACCTGGAAGGGCAGGAACCGGGAGAGGTGATAAGCAGGAAGCAGATAGAGGAACGAATGGATATAATCAAACCTCATGCGGGTTGGATAAGATCATTCTCTTGCACCGATGGTAATGAATTGATCCCCCGGATAGCCCATGAGAAAGGATTAAAAACCCTTGTGGGAGCCTGGCTTGGAAAGGATGAAGCTATTAATGAAAAAGAGATAAGCAATCTCATCAAACTGGCAAAAGAAGGCTATGCCGATATTGTTGCTGTTGGAAACGAGGTACTGTACCGTAAGGACCTTACCAGGGCAGAGCTGCTTCAGTATATTAACAGGGTTAAGAAAGAGCTCCCCGGAATACCGGTGGGCTACGTTGATGCATATTATGAATTTGAGAATTGTCCTGAGATAACAGAAGCGTGCGATGTTATACTCTCCAACTGCTATCCCTTCTGGGAAGGTTGCAGTCTGGAGTACTCACTCCTTTACATGAAGGATATGTTCAACAGAGCAACACGCGCCGGCAAGGGAAAGAAGGTCATCATTACCGAGACAGGCTGGCCCAGCGCAGGAGAGAAATTTTACGGTTCTCAACCCTCGTTCAGGAATGCGATGATATATTTTATCAATGCCCAGCGTTGGTCTGCAGAAGATGATATTGAAATGTTCTATTTTTCATCCTTCGATGAGAGCTGGAAGACAGGTGGCGAAGGTGATGTGGGAGCATACTGGGGAATATGGGATAGTAACGGTATTTTGAAATTTTCTAAATAGATTTAAAGGTTTTATCCATGAAGAGATTATACGTCAACATTATATTTTTGCTTGCGGTAACTCTTTTTATGTGCGGTTGTAATAACAATAGAGCGGAGATGAAGAGATCAGATAGCCTCAATGACCAAAAGAGAGTAGAGATAAAGCAAAAGCAATCGGATCTGCTGGCCGGAAAGGTATCGGCAGTATGCTATTCCGGTTTCAGGTCGGGCCAGCATCCCGACAGAGGTGACGGGGCGGTCAATCCAACAGAGTCGGAGATACTCGAGGATCTTAAATTGATTTCTGAAGAAGCAGGCTTCAGCCTTATCCGCCTGTATGACAGCGGCATTAATTCTGAAGCAGTGCTGAGGATCATCACGGACAATGATCTTGACATTAAGGTAATGCTGGGAATATGGCTCAATGCTGAGATAAGCAACCATAAAAACTGTGCCTGGCTCAATGAACCAATACCAGCGGAGGTACTGAAAAGCAACAGGGAGAAGAACGCCGGTGAAATTGAAAGGGCAATCACTCTGGCAAACAAATATTCCTCAATTGTGGTTGCTGTTAATGTAGGCAACGAAGCACTTGTTGACTGGACTGACCATCTGGTAGGAACAGATACCGTAATTAGCTATGTCCGCCATGTGAAAAAGGCTATTAAACAGCCTGTTACAGTAGCCGAGAATTATGAGTGGTGGGCTGCCAGGGGCAAGGATCTGGCTGCAGCAGTTGATTTTCTGTCGGTACATATCTACCCGGTATGGGAAGAGAAAGATATTGATGAGGGAATGTCTTACAGCATTGAGAATATTGAAAAAGTAAAGAGGGCATGCCCCGGAAACACAATAGTAATAAGTGAGGCAGGCTGGGCTACCGTTTCCTCTGAATTCGGAGCAAGGGCCAGTGAGGAGAAACAGCAAAGATATTTTTCTGAGCTTACAGAGTGGGCCGTGAAAATGAATATTACCACCTTCTGGTTTGAGGCCTTTGATGAGGACTGGAAGGGTAATCCCGATGATGCAATGGGAGCCGAAAAGCACTGGGGACTATTTACCGTCGGAAGAGAACCTAAGCTGGTGGCGAAAGAGTTGTTGAGAAAAGTAAAGTGATAAATGACTCATTAATACAGTTAACACCTAACATAATAAGAGCAGCGATGAAAAACATTGAAACAAAGTTATCCTTTACCGAGAAGGTGGGATACAGCCTTGGAGATACGGCATCCCATTTTGTATGGGATATGGTCGGATTCTGGATCCTTATCTTCTACACCGATACTTTCGGAATATCACCGGCTGCAGCGGGAACGATCATGTTAATAGCCCGGTTCTGGGATATGGCAAATGACCCTATCATGGGTATAATCGCCGACAGGACAAAAACCAGATGGGGCAAATTCCGGCCATATATCCTGTGGATGGCATTGCCATACAGTGTTCTGGCAATACTTACTTTTACAACCCCCGATCTGGGTAATACAGGTAAGATAATTTATGCTGCCACTACCTACCTGTTGCTTATGACCGTCTTTACAGCGATAAACCTCCCCTACTCGTCACTGGGTGCCGTAATGACATCAGATTCGTACGAAAGGGCGGGACTCAACTCTTACAGATTCATCTTTGCCTTTGTGGGACAACTAATTGTATCGGGTACGGCCCTTACACTGGCCAACTATTTTGGAAAGGGAAACAGTGCCAAGGGTTATCAGCTTACACTTGTCCTCTTCTCCATTATAAGTTTCATTATGTTTATGATAACCTTCAAGACGACGAAAGAGCGGGTACAGCCTCCTAAGGCACAGAAGGAATCGATAAAAGAGGACTTTAGAAATCTGTTTAAGAATAAACCGTGGGTTATCCTCTTTTTCGTTGGCATAATATCGTTCATAATGTTCGCAATGCAGAACCTCTCGATCGCATACTATTTCAAGTATTACATTGGAAGGGAGGAGAACGTTCAGTTATTCAACATAATAGGAACCATTGCGCTTATAGTTGCCATTCCCTTTTCAAAGCCCCTGGCAAAGAGATTTGGTAAAAAGAATGTATTTCTTGCCAGCTCCCTTATCTCCGGCTTTTTCTTTATTATGCTCTATCTGCCGGGTGTAAATAATATCAAAACGATCTATCTTTTCAACATCCTGGCAAAAATGGCATATGCTCCGGCTGTACCCCTTTTGTGGACCATGCTTGCCGACACCGCCGACTATTCTGAATGGAAGACAGGAAGAAGATCGACAGGACTGGTATTTTCAGCAGCCACGTTCGCTCAGAAGGCAGGCTGGGGTATCGGAGGTGCTTTGGCCGGATGGCTGCTTGCAGCATTCAGATTTACACCCAATGTGGAACAGACGGAGACGGCCATAACCGGCATAAAGCTTATGATCTCAGTCTTCCCTGGTATCCTTTACATGTCGTGTGCTATCCTGATGTTCTTCTACAGCATTGATCATAAGACATGTGAGGTGATGAAGGTGGAACTGGACGCCAGAAGAGAGGCTGAAGACTGATCTGCAATAACCTTATAAATAAGAAAGAGGCGGGAATCATCCCGCCTCTTTCTTATTTTTTCATCTAATAAATCCAGCTTCCTGCCGCGAGAATTGATCAGCTTAAAACCAACCCACCCCCGCCCCTCCCAAGAGGGGATTTAAATCTTCAATCTGACCAATCTTTCTAATCTCTGCCTTCGATAAGTTTAACCATTTCATTGTACTTATCTGTCATCTGGAGCCTGTAGTATATCTCTTTCAGACTTTTCATGGTATCGAGGTCATCCGGTTTGATCTTAAGGGCTGCCTCCATATAGGGAAGTCCCTTTTTGAATACTTCGTCAGCTTCTGCTTTAGCCGCACGGTATTTCGCATTATCCATTATCTCGTTTGCCTTATTGTTCATATCTGATCCCTTGTTATAGTAGCAAACGCCCATATTATACTGAGTATCAAAGAAGTCAGATTTAAGCTCTATTGACTTGCCAAGAGCAACAATTGCTTCATCATATTTCTCCTGCTGCATCTGTAGTACACCTTCAGCCCAGTAAAGTGAGAAGTTTGTCGGATCTTTCTCCTTGGCAATAAGGATATATTCGAAAGCCTTGTCGGTTCTGTCAGCATTCAGATAGAACTGCACCAGCTGAAGAATGACATCCTGATCTTCAGGGAATGCCTCGAATGTCATCTGTAACATCCTTTCAGCCTTATCGGTGTTCTCCATATTCACATAAGTCTGATACATCAGGAGGAAAGGAGTTGTACCTTCAAATTTGGTAGTTGTACATATTCCAAGATATTCCAGGGCCTTATCATACAACTTTGCATTGAAGGCAGCCAGTCCGGCATTATAAATAATGTTGGTATCCACAGTACCGGGGTAAAGATCACTTTCTGCAACCTTCATATTGTACTCAAAAGATTTAAGTGCTCCTTCATAGTCCATTTCCTGGAAGCGCTCAATAGCCTGAGCAATAAAATCATTACCCAGGGTTGGATATACGTTATTGATACTTAAAGTTTTTGTCATTCCGCCTTTAGGGTCAAGAACAATCGACTTTTCGTAAGCATTATATGCTTCAACCAATGGGTCGGCGTAAAATCTTCTTGAACTTTTCATTTTCAGATGTAAAAGTAGCTTGTGCCAGTTTTCCCAATGCGTAGTAGGTCTTGGCCCAGTCCTTTGACTTTGGATCTTTCAAAGCCTGGTCAATTGCTTCCTTTGCCTTGTCCAGTGCTCCCTGGTCAGTAAGAGCCATCGCACTAGTCACCTTTCCCTTCTGAGCAACCGCAGCAATTGAAATAGCTACAGCAAGAATAAGTAGTGATATCTTTTTCATTTTTTAAGATTGATTTTGTTAATATTATAACATTCCAAATTTACTTTTTTCTTTCTATTCATCAAATTCTTTGCCAGAATCTTCAGACGCTGTCTCATCAGGGTTCAGGAGCTCTTCACTGCCTATATCATCATCATCCTGATTTAGAACATAATCGACCGAGGCGATAGAGTCATTTTCTTTAAGATTTATAAGCCTTACACCCTGTGTTGCGCGGCCCATAACCCTAAGGTCAGCGACTTTGATACGCAGAATTGTTCCTACATGAGTAACGATCATGAGGTCGTGCATATCTGTAACAGCCTTAAGAGATATAAGGGCTCCGGTCTTTGGAGTAACATTAATTGTTTTAACACCTTTACCGCCCCTGTTGGTAATACGGTAGTCTTCAATTGATGATCTCTTACCATATCCTTTTTCTGAAACAACCAGTACATCCTCTTCGGCTCCGGACTCAATCGTAACCATACCTACAACACAATCCTTCTCTCCCGATAATGTAATACCCCTTACACCAGAGGCGGTTCTTCCCATTGGTCTCACTGTCTCTTCAGGGAACCTAATGGCCCTGCCGCTCCTTAGTGCGATCATTATATGATGCTTACCGTTTGTCAGACGGGCTTCCAGGAGTTCATCACCATCGCGAACAGTTATTGCATTCACCCCGTTCGTTCTGGGCCTGCTGTATGCCTCAAGGGAGGTCTTTTTAACAATGCCTTTGACGGTACCCAGGATTATGAAGTTGTTATTTATATACTCTTCATCATTCAGATTCTTGACCGTCATAAAGGCCTTAATGCTGTCGTCGGGCTCAATATTGATAAGGTTCTGTATTGCACGTCCCTTAGATGTTCTGCTTCCTTCAGGAATAGTGTAGACCTTAAGCCAGTAACAACGTCCCTTGCGTGTAAAGAAGAGCATTGTATTGTGCATTGTTCCGATATAGAGATGCTCAATATAGTCCTCCTCACGGGTGGTACTTCCCCTGGAACCCATTCCTCCCCTGTTCTGAGTACGGAACTCAGTAAGAGGTGTGCGTTTGATGTAACCCATTTTGGAGATGGTAATGACCATCTCATCGTCGGCATAGAAGTCTTCAGGATTGAACTCATCGGCATTGGGGATGATCTCAGTGCGCCTCTTGTCACCGAATTTCTCCTTCACCTCAACCAGCTCCTCCTTCACGATCTTAAACTGCAGTTCCTCATTCGACAGGACCTCATTAAGATATGTTATAAGCTTCATGAGCTCTTCATATTCGGCCCTTAACTTATTCTGTTCCAGTCCGGTAAGCTGACGAAGACGCATCTCAACGATAGCCCTCGACTGAATATCAGAAAGTCCGAACCTCTCCATCAGTCTCTCGCGTGCTGTATCGGGAGTATCTGAAGATCTGATGATAGCTATTACTTCGTCAATATTATCAGAAGCTATAATAAGTCCTTCAAGGATATGAGCCCTCTTTTCTGCCTGCTCCAGATCGTACCGTGCCCTTCTTATGATAACCTCATGCCTGTGCAGTACGAAGTTTTCAATAAGGCCCTTAAGGTTAAGCATCTTTGGCCTTCCCTTAACCAGGGCTATGTTATTGACATTAAAGGCACTCTGTAATGCTGTGTATTTGAAAAGGTTATTCAGGACCACATTGGCTGTTGCATCCTTTTTAAGGATAATGACGATCCTCATACCTGTTCTGTCGGACTCATCATTTATATATGATATACCTTCAATCTTCTTGTCGTTAATAAGGTCGGCTATTTTCTTAATCATCTCGGCCTTATTAACCATATAAGGAATCTCGTTAACAATAATACATTCCCTGCCTGTTGAGGTGTGTTCTATTTCGGTACGCGACCTTACAACTACCCGTCCCCGTCCGGTTTCAAATGCATCCCTGATCCCCTGTTCACCATAAATTATACCACCGGTGGGGAAATCTGGACCCTTGATATGCTCCATCAGCTCTTCGATGGTATATATCGCGATTATCGATATATGCAATTATGCCGTCAATAACCTCAGTAAGGTTATGCGGTGGCATATTGGTTGCCATACCAACAGCAATACCGGATGCACCGTTAACCAGCAGGTTTGGTATCCTTGTTGGCAGAACTGTTGGTTCCTGCAGTGAATCATCGAAATTGAACTGAAAGTCAACAGTATTCTTGTCGAGGTCCGAAAGAGTCTCCTCCGCTATCTTCTTAAGCCTTGCCTCGGTATAACGCATCGCAGCCGGGCTGTCGCCGTCGACCGATCCAAAGTTACCCTGTCCGTCTACCAGAGGGTACCTTAACGACCACTCCTGGGCCATCCTTACCATTGCATCATAAACAGAGGTATCGCCGTGTGGGTGGTACTTACCGAGCACCTCCCCTACTATCCTGGCCGACTTCTTATATGATCTGTTTGACTGTAATCCCAGGTCAGACATACCATATAAAACCCTCCTGTGTACAGGTTTCAATCCGTCGCGAACATCAGGTAAGGCACGGGAAACAATTACCGACATCGAATAATCGATGTAAGCCGACTTCATTTCCTCTTCAATATTAACTTTTATTATCCTCTCGTTATCCAACATAACACATTATCTTTTAGATACTTAGTCCCTTGTTTTCTTATTAGTGGGACAGAGCTACGAAATTAGTTATTATTTGCCTATTTTTATCGTTGAAGAGGCTCTAATTTTCAACAATCAGGTGTTTAAAATTGGGCATGGTTCTTGCCTTATATCATATGCATATAAATTAACTTTGAAATTGGGCAGAAATTGTAGATTTGTCACATATAGATGACATTTTGACCTGTCCCGGAAATTAAAAAATATGGATTCACAATTTTCACAAAAAGTAAAAGATATTCTGAGCTACAGTAAGGAGGAGGCTATCCGGCTCGGAAACAGTCATATAAGTCCTGAGCATCTGTTTCTTGGGCATATTGAGGGATGGCGAAGGTGTTGCGGTGGATATACTTATCAACCAGGGTATAGATCTGCTGATGCTTAAGGGATCGCTGGAGAAGAGCATCAAGGTAGATAATCCGGTACCTATGTCAGATTATGAGTCGTTGCCACTGCTGAGAAGCACTGAGAGGGTACTTAAACTGGTATACCTTGAGGCAAAAGCTCTTAAAATCAACGGTTATTGAGAGTGAGCATCTCCTGCTTGCAATCCTTAAGGATGAAAATTCCCTTGTGACGAGGTTCTTATCGGAGCTGGATATTGACTATGAGACAGTAAGACAGGTGGTTGATGTAGAGAAACCCTCGATGAGGGCTGATTTTCCGCGTGATGAGGATGAAGATCCACCCTCGTTCGGACAGGGCAGACAACAGTCATCATCCCCTCCCGGAAAACCATCGTCTGACACACCTGTACTCGATAATTTCGGTATTGATCTCACAAAGGCAGCGGAGGAGGACAGACTTGATCCGATTGTTGGCAGAGAAAGAGAGATTGAGCGACTGGCCCAGATCCTTTCGAGAAGAAAGAAGAATAACCCGGTACTGATAGGAGAACCGGGTGTTGGTAAATCGGCTATTGCTGAAGGACTGGCTCTGAGAATAATAAAGAAGAATGTTTCACGTGTCCTCTTTAACAAAAGGGTAGTAACACTCGACCTGGCTTCAATTGTCGCCGGAACAAAATACAGGGGACAGTTTGAGGAGAGAATGAAAGCGATTCTCAATGAACTGGCCAAAAACAATAATATCATCCTGTTCATCGATGAGATACACACAATAGTGGGTGCCGGAGGTGCAACAGGATCGCTCGATGCTGCCAATATGCTCAAGCCTGCACTTGCAAGAGGCGATATACAGTGTATAGGTGCAACAACCCTCGATGAATACAGGCAACATATTGAGAAAGACGGAGCTCTTGAGCGTCGTTTCCAGAAGGTGATGGTTGAACCAACCTCCATTGAGGAGACGATAATAATCCTTAATAATATTAAGGAGAGATATGAAGAACACCATAATGTAACATATACCCCCGATGCCATTGAGGCATGTGTGAGACTGACAAACAGGTACATATCCGACAGGCATCTGCCCGACAAGGCTATTGATGCTCTCGATGAATCGGGTTCAAGAGTACATATCTCCAATATAGTAGTGCCTGAGAGGATCCTCTCACTTGAAAAACAACTCGACGATACCAGGACTGAAAAGATGAGTGCGGTTAGGAATCAGAATTTTGAGAAAGCTGCCAGCTTCCGCGACCGCGAGAAGGACCTTCTCGAACAGATAGAGGTTGAAAAGAAGAAGTGGGAAAAAGAGCTGGCTCTTAACAGAGAAATGGTTGATGCTGAAAAGGTTGCAGAGGTAGTGGCAATGATGACAGGTGTACCCGTGCAGCGTATAGCACAGACTGAAGGAATAAGACTGCTTAAAATGGGTGATGAGCTGAGAAACAGTGTTGTTGGCCAGGATGACCCTATTGCCAAGATAGTAAAGTCGATACAGAGGAACAGAGCCGGACTGAAAGATCCCAACAAACCTATTGGCACCTTCATCTTTCTTGGTCCGACAGGTGTTGGTAAAACACAGCTGGCCAAGGTACTTGCCAAATTCCTGTTCGATACTACTGATAACCTGATAAGGATAGATATGAGTGAGTATATGGAGAAGTTCTCTGTATCGCGTCTTGTTGGTGCACCTCCCGGATATGTAGGTTATGAAGAGGGTGGCCAGCTAACTGAAAAAGTGAGGAGAAAACCTTACTCCGTTGTGCTGCTTGATGAGATCGAGAAGGCCCATCCCGATGTATTCCATATACTGCTGCAGGTGCTTGACGAAGGACAGCTTACCGATAGTCTTGGTCGCCGCATCGACTTCAGGAACACAATCGTTATTATGACCTCAAATATTGGCACAAGACAACTGGCTGAATTTGGTCATGGTATAGGATTCGATACCAATGCAAAGCAGGGTATGCGTGACGAATACTCGAAGAGTGTTATACAGAAAGCACTTCATAAAACCTTTGCACCTGAATTTCTTAACCGTATTGATGATGTTATTGTCTTCAGATCGCTTAATAAGGAGGATATCGATAAGATAATCGATATTGAGCTGAAGAGTTTCTTCGAGAGAGTAACCGGATTGGGTTTCAAGATCAAGATCTCGAAGCCTGCCAAGGATTTCATTGCAGAGAAGGGATTTGATGTTCAGTATGGTGCGAGGCCTTTAAAGAGAGCTATTCAGAAATATCTGGAAGACCCGATGGCGGAGGTCATAATCAAGGCATCAGTTGTAGAAGGTGACACACTGTCGGTTGGATTGAACAAGGAGAAGGACGAGATAGCTATTAAGGTGGTTAAGGCTAAAGAGAAAACTGATCCGGAGCTGAAAAAAGAGTAACCCGGTTCCAACTGTCAGTCAGCATTTTTTCTCAGTTTCTT
The DNA here is from genome assembly GCA_963698535.1 of uncultured Bacteroidales bacterium. GTDB lineage: Bacteria > Bacteroidota > Bacteroidia > Bacteroidales > VadinHA17 > CAVORD01. Next base: position 824,619 of record CAVORD010000001.1, read on the forward strand.
CCGGCGGTTGTTTTTCTTATCGAAACCCCGCCTCTGTTGCGTACCCCATCCCTTCTTGCCAAAGAGATACTCTATATTACCTATGACCGAAAATATGGTGTGCATAGGGTATAAGAAAGGCTCCAGCAGTGATGCAGCCATGAGTTTCAGAACATCAGACCGCCTGTTGTACTTGTGAAAGGTAACTTCCTCAAAGAGAACAGCCCATGTTGAAAGGCTGAGTGCAAAGGTGTAGACGAATACAAAGAGGAGAATAAAAAAGGGCCAGTTGATAGTTCCCGCAATAATCAGAAACACCGTATAAACCATACCGCCGAAGGCGATAAGAGGTGCAAGCCACTCCAAAATAAGCCAGTATGGGTACCCAAGTAGTCCCAGCTTCTTATAACGAGGATTGAGTAACATCTTTCGGTGTCTGTAAAGCGATTCCATTAAGCCTCTGGTCCATCTTGTCCGTTGCCTCTTCAAAGATCGAACATCCGATGGCACCTCTGTCCAGCATAAGGGATCCGGGATATATGTTACTTCGTAAGGCTGCTTCTGCTCAGTCATGTACCTTCTCATCCTGAGCACCAGCTCCATATCCTCACCTACAGTAAGCGTACTGTATCCTCCCGCACCAATAACCGTCTCCCTGTCGAACATTCCCATTGCCCCTGAAATAAGCATCAATCCGTCCAGATGGCTCCATGCCATTCTGCCGAGGAGAAAAGCCCTGGTATATTCAAGAACCTGCAAGCGTGGAAGAATCTTATCGGGAAGGTGTATCTCCCTGATATGGCCTTTCTCAATATCGCATGAGTTTACAATCCTTATAACCCCGCCTGTACCAATGACTTTGCGGTGCTTCTCTTCCAGAAAGGGTTTAACCATCTTAAGTATTGAATCGGGTTCAATAATTGAATCTGCATCAATTGAAACAAAAAGGGGACTCCTTGATATATTGATACCAGCATTTAATGAATCGGCCTTGCCACCATTGTTCTTATCTATAACGGTTAATCTGTTGAAAGAAGGATCCTTTGACTTATAAACCCCTTTTATACGTTCACAGGGAATACGGTAATCAAAATAGTAATTGACTTTAACCAGATTATAGGTCTCTTTAATTTTCCGGAAAGTATCGTCGGTGGAACCGTCATTGACTATTATTACTTCAAAGTTGTTGTAGTAGAGCGATAAGAGTGTCCTGATATTATCAATAATTGTTGAACTTTCATTAAAAGCTGCAGCTATAACCGAAACTCTTGGACTTAATGGCGAGGTAATGAGCGAGTTGTAGTTAATATAGCTGTTCTTGCGCAGGTACTTGCGTAATGCGATCGCCGAGAAAACACCCAGGATAAGATACGACCCGAATATTATCAGGGTAAGGATAAAGATGATTCCGATAAAGAAGAATGTTTTCTCCACCTTATTACTAATTTATTCGTTTGTCAAGAACATGCCTGATAATGATCTTGTAGTTCTTATATTCCGATTCCATAAGCTTGTTCAGGGCAGCAATACCCTCCTCTCCTATATTCTCTATGGCTTTTGTTGCTTCGATCTGAAGTTGTATATCCTCTTCCTTATCGAGAATAAGTTTAAGGAACCCCATCATTTTTATATCAGGTATTTTTCCCATGGTACGAACTATTTCAAGCCCGTTCTTATAATCTTCATATTTATACCTTTTCTTCAATATATCAAGGGAAGATTCAATTTTCAGGTCGCCTGCAACCTGAATGGCAAGGTGCCTTATCTCTGCCGAGGGGTGTTCAAAACACCGTATGAGTTTCCTTTCAGCATCGGTCTGACCGAATTCCCTGATCATTCTCAGAGAGAACATTACAATAGTATCATTGGGTGAATCAAGCCATTGCCTGAAGCTGGGAACAGCAATAGTATGCTGGATAAGCAACTCATGCAGTGAGATCTGCTCCCATATTGAAAATGGTCTCTTCAGCCGGTAAAGGAAATCAAACGGGTTATCATCGGAGAGGCGGGTAAGGGCGATCTGAGCTTCCATACGCAATATCTCATTTCTGGAGTTCAGACAACGATATATCTCTTCATTGGCATCTCTGATATTCATAAATGCCAGCTCCCTGAAACCTTTCACCTTAATGTGCCATCTCCTGCTTCGTGCCCTTCTGAGACTATCGTGGTGCAGACCCAGGTTATGGTATAGCATATCCAGTTTCATCTCACTGCCACCTTTAAGGTTTACAGCCACATCTATCATTTCATCAATGAGTACCTCTCTTCTGAAACTGTCGGATGCTATTTCGCTGAACTTTTTTTCATCGACCCCCCCAAAAAGGTAATCGATTATCAGTCCCTGATAGGCTTCCTTAAGGTACTGTCTCAACTCCTGCTCCTTCTCCATCCTCCTTCGATTCATCAGAATTATTATGAGAAGGACAAACATGGTTCCTATGGAGCCGAGTGATCGTCGCAATAAGAAGGTTGACGAGGGTGAAAGATCTTCCTGAGTAATGTATTCTGCTTAGCCACGGGTTTCTTTCATGGCGCTGAAAAACCAACTCATTGTTTACAGGTGAGATAGTGTCAATGATTTGATTCTGCAGCAGAGCCTTCTCTGCCGGGCAACAGATTAGCATTATTGCCATCATTGGTCCCAAAAGATGCGCAATAGGCGTCATTTGAACCAAGTACCACAGTGATGGTGATTATTATGATCTTAATAATCCTTTTCACCTTGAACTGTTGATTTTATAAGTAATGGTTATAAGACCTTCGTACCTGTTCCTTCTCATCCCGGCAGCATACTCTTCCAGGGAAAATCCAACTCCCGATTTTAGGACCACTTTCTCTCCAACACCCTTATTGAGGAGCAGTTTCAGAGAGTAAGCGTGCTGTCGCTCCAGGTCAGTGACTATGTTGTATGGTTCATCAGGGGCCGTACCTGCTCCTATGGTAACCTGGTAATAGTCGAGATCGTTCAGATATCTTCTGGCCGATAGAAATAGTGATGTAGTAAGACCTGCCTCCTTATTATGAAAATTGATCTTTGATGTGAACCAGTAAGAACCCGAGTATTTTTCAATTGCAACAAATGGAATGAGGATATTTCTGTCGAAATAGTAGTAGTTGGAACCCCCGGATATGACCCACCCTCTGTTTAGTGAGTACCAAAGTGCTGCTCCTCCCCTGTGCTGCGGAAAGAAACGGCCCTGGACTGTAACCGTAGGCGAAGTAGCCATAGATCCTCTTTGAAAAAGTTGGATATGCCTCCGCCAATAGCTGGTAATCCGAATTGTACTGCCCGACGGACCCACCGTCGTTCATATGACCATAATTAATGCCCGCTGAAACCGGACCGAAAGGGAGTCCGAACCCTGCTCCTGCAGAAAAAACCTGCCAGAAACGGTTATACGGCTGACTGAAAGTATCGAAATAGTATCCGGCGGTTATCTCATTGAGACGCTTTTCCTCCTTTGAGATGGAGTCAGATACCACATCCTGTCCACTAAGTGTTTCCGATGGAAAAATAATAAGTACAAAAGAAATTACAGTCAGAAATCTTCTAAATACCATTTCAGGATCCCGTAAGTTCGTTAATTCGTTTCAGTAGGGCTGACATGTCAATAGGTTTGACAAAGTAATCCTTGATCCCAAGATCAGCTAGCCTGTTTCTTAACAAGCGGATCGCTGAAAGCAGAAACAATTATAACAGGAGTCTTCTTTTTCAAATCTTCTCTCAGATAGCTTATCAGTTCCAGCCCGCTATGATAAGGCATGTGTATATCAACAACAATCAAATCATAGTTATGTTCTGTTATTGTCTTCATTGCAATATTTCCGTCGGTGGCTGTCATTACTGAGTAGCCACTTCGGGAGAGAAAGGTTGAAATTGCACGCGATGCAAGGGCGTTATCCTCACAAACTAATATAACCATCTAAGGAGTTATTACTTAAAACACTCACCCGTTCAGGGATAGAAACAATAACTAAATTTATTAAAGCAAATTTAGCAAACCTTAGCAAGGATTCAACCTTTTCTGATGAGTATGATTAAAAGGTTTTAAACAATTTACCGACTAATTGACCAGCTCTCCATTCAAGTCGAAATCGCCTGACGCTGTGATCTTAACTCTGTAAATCTCACTGGTTGATATCTTTGAGCTGTAAGGGATTAGTACCTCCTGGTCAACTTCAGGTGAATCAAACTCCGTTCGACCCACAAAAAAGGCGCCCTCCCTCCTGTCGATGATGACATCGATCTCTTTACCGACGAGTGCGGAATTGAGCTCCGCCGAGATCTCCTGCTGTATCTGCATCAATTCCGAGACCCTTCTCTCCTTCTCTTTCTCAGAGATTGAGTCCTTATAATTTTTATAGGAATAGGTATCTTCTTCGTGTGAGTAACGGAATACACCCAGGCGCTCAAATCTTGATTCCTTCACAAAATCCATCAGTTCCCTGTGTTCTTTCAACGTTTCGCCGGGGTGCCCTGAGATGAGTGTCGACCTGAACGCGGCTCCCGGCAACTCACCTCTCAGGCGGGTCAGTAATGCCCTTGTCTCCTTCTCATTATGAGACCTGCGCATAATCTTAAGCATCTTATCGCTTATATGCTGAAAAGGGATATCAATATAACGGCACACCTTACTGTTTTCATTGATAGCAGCGGTAAGATCGCCGGGGAACGATGCCGGATAGAGATAATGCAGCCTTATCCATCTCAGCTTATCGATAGACGCCAGCTCCTTCACCAGTGTGGCAAGCATCTGTTTTTTGTAAATATCTATACCATAATACGTTAAGTCCTGTGCTATCAGAATAAGCTCCTTGACACCGGAGTCCGCCAGGATGGAAGCCTCCCTAATGAGGTCGTCGACGGGGCGAGATAAATGCTTTCCCCTTATGGCAGGGATGGCACAAAAGGAGCAGGTACGATCGCAACCTTCCGATATTTTGAGGTATGCAAAATGGCCCGGTCCGGTAATTACCCTTTCACCATAGAGGTCAGGTCTTTCCCTCACTCCCAGTTCATTAACGATATCTTTGAGATTATTGACACCAAAGTAGCGGGATACTTCAGGGACCTCTTTCCTGAGGTCATCCATATATCTCTCTGACAGACAACCCATAACATAGAGGTTGTCGATGCTTCCCTCCTCCTTTGCCCTTACAAAAGAGAGAATTGTCCCGATACTTTCGTCTTTGGCATCGTTTATAAATCCGCATGTATTAACAATTACTGTTCCTCCTTCAGCGGGAGCAGCGTCGTGGATGACCGAGTAGCCTCCCGATTGAAGCTGACGCATTAATTTCTCTGAGTCAACGAGGTTTTTGGAGCAACCGAGGGTCACTATATTTACTTTTTTCATATCGGAGCCCTGTTATGAAAAGAGTGTATCAACAAATTCAAATCTGTCGAATGGCTGTAGGTCTCCGATCTTTTCACCAATACCAATATACTTAACCGGAATTTTGAACTGGTCGGATATACCAATTACGACACCACCTTTGGCGGTACCATCAAGCTTGGTTACTGCCAGAGCTGTAACATGAGTAGCTGCCGTGAACTGGCGGGCCTGCTCGAAGGCATTCTGTCCTGTTGACCCATCAAGCACAAGGAGCACCTCCTGAGGGGCATCGGGAATCACTTTTTCCATTACCCTTCTGATCTTTGAGAGCTCATTCATAAGATTGATCTTGTTGTGGAGCCTCCCTGCGGTATCAATTATTACCACATCGACATCTTTTGCCACAGCTGCTTTCAGGGTATCAAATGCTACAGATGCCGGGTCTGAGCCCATTTCCTGACTCACAATTGGCACCTTTGCCCTTTCAGCCCATATTTTAAGCTGGTCGATAGCCGCTGCCCTGAAGGTATCGGCTGCACCCAGAAGCACACTCTTGCCGGCGGCAGTGAAGTGGTGTGCCAGTTTAGCTATTGTTGTCGTTTTACCAACGCCATTAACCCCCACTACCATAATTACATATGGTCTGGCAGGCAGGTCGGCAGCGAAGTCAAATCTTCCTTCCGGGCCATTTTCAGCAAGGAGACCTGCAATCTCCTCCTTCAGAATAGTATTGAGCTCAGAGGAGTTCATATACTTATCGCGGGCAACCCTGGCCTCTATCCTCTCTATTATCCTGAGTGTTGTGTCAACACCAACATCGGAAGATATAAGTATCTCCTCCAGATCGTCGAGTACGCCTGCATCAACCTTTGCCTTGCCTGCCACGGCACGTGACAGTTTCTGAAAGACACTCTCGCGTGTCTTCTCAAGACCCTTATTAAGATCTTCCTTCTTATCCTTGCTCAGAAATCCGAGAAATGCCATCGTGAAGTAGTTAAAAGTGACTGGGGTGCACTGTTGTGACTGAAGTTGATCTGTTTGTATTCAGGCGTTCTTACTATTCGATTAAAAATAAAAAAGCTTCCTTCAACAAGAGAAGAAAGCTTTATATAATATGGTTCAAATTCTAGAAATTCTTTGAAAAGAAATCCTTGATATGATCATTATTAACGATCTCCTCTTTAAAAGTATAAGCACCGCTCTTCTCGGATTTCACCATCTTTATACACTTGGTGAATGCTTTTCCTTTTCCGGTCTTAAGTGTTGCAACAACCTTCTTTGCCATGATTAAAAGTTTTATTATTTAATTTCCCTGTGAACGGTTACCTTTTTAAGAACAGCGTTGTATTTCTTACGCTCCATACGGTCGGGTGTGTTCTTGCGGTTCTTAGTTGTTATATACCTTGAAGTACCGGGCATGCCGCTCTCTTTATGTTCTGTGCATTCCAGGATAACCTGCACCCTGTTGCCTTTTGCTTTCTTTGCCATTTTTTATCCGCAATTATTTATTTACTCAAATACCCTTTTTCCTTGGCTTCGCGCAAAGCTGCTTTCAAACCGTTCTTATTGATAGTTCTCATACCAGCAGCCGATACCTTTAGCGTTACCCAACGCTCCTCATCAGCCAGGTAGAATTTCTTTACAAAAAGGTTGGGGTAGAATTTCCTTTTTGTCCTTCTTTTTGAGTGCGATACATTATTACCTGTCATCGCCGCTTTACCTGTTATTTGACAAATTCTTGACATTGCTTCTCTTATTATCTTCTCCTAAAAATTGTCCTTTTAAATGGAAGCGCAAAATACGTGTTTTTTATTCTATTATGCAAATAAAGAGTTCCTTTTTTTGTCATACTATTTCAAAAGAGTTCTTAATGGCTGATAATCTGCTGTCTAAGCAGGTTAAGAGCGGCTAGTGAGAATCGTCTGATATTGACACTCCTGCCTGCGATGAAGGCAATTTGTTCTGCCACGGATCCATGCGGACCGGATACAGCAATCCAGGCAGTGCCCACAGGCTTATTTTCGGTACCACCGGAGGGACCTGCCACACCTGAAACGGCAACGGCCCATGTACCATTTAATTTCTCTCTTACTCCCTCAGCCATAGCAATAACAACCTCCCGGCTCACCGCCCCGACTCTCCCGATCAGTTCTTTCTCCACTCCCAGTATTCCTACCTTCACCTCATTGCTGTAAGCGACTACCGATCCTTTGAAGTAATCAGATGATCCCGGCACCGCTGTAATTAGCCTGGCTATATTACCACCCGTACAACTCTCAGCTGTTACAAGAGTCATCCCTCTCTCTCTTAATATATTACCTATTGTCTCCTCAAGCGATACCTCGTCTTCTCCAAAGATGAATTCAGGAATCATTCTGTATAATTCAGCCACCTTATTATCCAAAATCTCTTCTAACTCTTTACGATTGCTGCCTGTTGCCGTCAGCCTTAGCTTTATCACCCCTGATGAAGGGAGATAGGCCAGTTTCAATTTATCGGGCATATCAGCCTCAAAAGGCTCCAGAACCTCAGCAAGCTTTGCTTCAAAAGTGCCGAATGTCATTATATTCCTGTGAATTACAACCTGGCTTCTATTGAGGTCTCTCAGTTCCGGTACAATATAGTCCCTGACAAGATGCTCCATCTCATACGGCACTCCCGGCAATGAATAATATCTCTTCCCGTTCTTCTCAAAGACCATCCCCGGAGCTGTTCCCTTAAGATTATTGAGTATCCTGGCCTTTTCAGGAACCATTGCCTGAAGACGGTTATTCCTGTTCATTTCAAACCCTCTGTGTTCAAGAAGGCGCTTAATATTGTCGAGAACATCTTCATTAAGGATCAGACCGCAACCGAAAAACTCTGCAAGGGCCGGTTTCGTAATATCGTCAGAGGTCGGGCCTAATCCTCCGGTGATAATAATTATGTCGGATCTGTTACCAGCCTCAACCATTGCTTCATGTATATCGCTCTTAACATCTCTTACAGAGGTTATTCTCACAATAGAATATCCGAGCTTACTTAGCTCCGATCCTATCAGGGCCGAGTTTGAATCCACTGTCTGACCAATTAAAATCTCGTCGCCTATAGTTATTATTTCCGCTTTCACTTTCAGATATTAAATTTGTACAAAATTAACTCTCTGATATGAGTAAAGAGAAATCAGGCCCGATTATTTCTTCGGGAGACAAAATTATTGCTGATGCTGAGCGCTTTGCGACAGAAAAAATGAGAAGTTTCGATGCCGGACATAACTGGTGGCATATCGACAGGGTAAGAAGGCTATCCAAATATATTAACCAGTGTGAAGAGTTGGCTGACCCTCTTACAATAGAGCTTGCAGCACTATTTCATGACATTGGTGACCATAAATTCAGCGATGCTTCATCGGATCCGGTGAAGGAAATTGAACTTTTCATGAAGAAGCATGGACTTCCCAAAAATATTACGGACACCGTTATTGATGTCAATCGAAGAATATCATTTTCAAAGGGTGATGATCAGGCTTTGAAAAGCGGAACCCTGATGATAGTTCAGGATGCTGACCGGATAGATGCTATTGGCGCCATAGGAATAGCCAGAGCTTTTACATATGGGGCACACAAGGGGAATGAGATCTACATACCTGCCGGAAAAGAGTCGGGCTTTGAAAACCCCGCTCCTGCTCCCGGAACGACCATTGGTCACTTTTATGATAAACTGCTCAGGCTTCAGGGTCTGATGAATACCGAAACAGGCAGAAGTATTGCAAAAGAACGGCATATCTATATGGAGGGCTTTTTGTCACAGTTTTACAGAGAGTTCTATACTTTGCTTCCGTTGAAGGTTCAAGGGGATAAGAAGGATTTATAACAGGCCGGCGCGGAAAGCGCCCGGTTAACCGAAATATTTTCTGATTAACCAGTAAAACGGGATATTGACAATTACACCTATAATTATCCTCTAATCTTGAGTATTTTGCAGGAATCGACTAATTTAGCGGGTTATAAAACAGTACTCCGTAAAGGAAAATTGAAATTTGGAAACAGAATTAAATAACTGCCTTAATCTATTTAGAAAGACCTCCCTTAAGGCTTTAGAGAAGATAGATCTGATGGAGAGAACGGATATAAAATTCGTCTTTCCTGCCTCTCTGCTTCCAAAAATCCTGGAACCACTGGCAGGTGAATTTCTGATTCTTGAGATTGGTGAAACATCTATGCTTCAGTATAATACAATATATTTTGATACGCCTGATTTTCGCATGTACCTTGACCACCATAATGGCAGCCTTCCCAGATATAAAGTTCGGAGGAGAAGATATTCCGGGACGGGCCAGATATTCCTTGAGGTAAAGAAGAAAAGCAATAAGGGGGTAATGAAAAAAAGGAGAATAGAGATATCTGCACTTACCGGTCCCTTCTCCCCTCAGGAGGAGGTATTCATCAGGGCAAATACACCCTTCCTTCCATCCGCTCTCTCCAGTGTAGTATCCTCTTCGTACAAGAGGATCACTGTTATTTCAGATTCAGGCAGGGAGAAATGTACCTTTGATACTTCCATAAGTTTCAATAACGGTGAAAACTCCGCAAATCTTGATAACTATGTGATCGGAGAGTTTAAAAGCACTTCCCCTAAAATTAACCTGCTGCTTGAAAGGTGTGTTTAAAGAGTTGAACATAAGGCCCGAGAGGTTCAGTAAATATTGCACTGCAATGCTATTTACCTATCCGGGGATCAAGTATAACAATTTCAAGAGAAGAATACTCAATTTTGACGAAGTGTCATTGATATAACTAACGATATACTTTTAAAAATGAACCAGTTAATAAATTCAATTACCAGTTTACCTGATATGGGCGATTTTACGATCCTACTGCTTGGTCTTGTCTATAACGCCTTTATAATAATTATTATAACGAGGTTTCTTTACTCAAGGGGGGCCACCAAGAAGGAGTACTCATTCAGCTTTTTTGGTGTAGGTATAATTGTCTTCCTTTTGTGTCATCTGCTTAGTAATGTTAAGCTGGAACTGGGATTTGCACTGGGCCTCTTTGCGATCTTCGGAATACTCCGCTACAGAACAGACACCGTACCCATTCGTGAAATGACCTACCTTTTTGTGATCATCGGCCTGTCGGTAATAAACGCGCTCTCGCCGTGGGTAACCGGTATTCCGGAGCTTATTTTTACAAACCTTGTTGTTATTGCTGCCCTTTGGGTACTTGAATCGGTACTTATAAGGAAGCAGGAACTATCTGTAGAGGTGCTATATGAAAAGATCCAGAATGTTAAGGTTGGCAAAGAGGATGAATTGCTTGCAGACCTTTCTGAGAGAACCGGAGTAAAAAATATTTCCAGGTATACGATCAACAAGATAGATTTCCTCAGGGATGTCGTTTCGATAACCGTATTCTTTAAACCAGGACAAAATGGCAAGAAATAGATTCACTCTTCTCACCGGGAAAAGATGCCTTATTGCAATAACCTTTATCATAGCTCTTTCATCAATATCGAAAGGCCAGAACGAGTATTACATATGGGCCGGTGTAAAGGCATCTTATGAGCTCTTTCCAAAGGTGGATATCAGTTTCAATCCGGAAATCAGAATTAATACTTCAGCAAAGGAGAGAGAGACATTGTTTGAGGCTTCACTCAGCTATGAACCCTTTAAATTCATAGGTGCTGATATTAATTACCGCTATTCAGCAGAGAACATTGAGGGAGCGGTCTCCAATTATCACAGGTTTGCATTCGATCTGCAGCCAAAGGCTGAATTCGGTAGATTTTCCGGAGGGCTAAGAGTAAGGTATACCAACTACTCCGATCTTGTTGGAGAGAATCCTGAATTCCAAAGGTACTGGAGGATAAGAGGCGAGATCGAGCATGATATCAGAAAGAGTAAGTTAACCCCATACCTGTCAGGAGAATTATTTCATAATATAGAGGATAGCCTTATTGATAAGGTAAGATATATCGCAGGGGCTAAATACAAATTCAACAAAATGCACTCGATAGATGGTTATCTTCTCTATCAGGACTATCCAGGAAAAAGCAAAAACAGGATAATCTTTGGTTCCACATACAGGATAAAGCTTTAACCTGGATTAAGTAAAAGCTTATCTCATATCTTCTCTTCTTTACAATTCTTATGGTTTGTGAAAAAGATCATCCTGCAGTTTCCGGATCAATATCCCCTATATCGTTGCGGGCTTTCAGTAATCTTACGTAATTATTCATAAAGGATTTTTCCGTAAACACTTTAAAACCGTATTCTCCAAGGATTTTTTTCCAATCGCGCGAGATGAAATCGAATGCATATTCGCATTCAACTTTTCTGAAAATATATCTGTGAAAGGGGGGCATTGTACCCGGATCAAATTCGCCATAATCAAGAATATAGAAACTACCACCCGGTTTTAAATGGTTAATGGCATTCTGAATAACCTCACCCCTGACTTCATGAGGAAAGCCGTGTATGACAAAGGAGATAAATACAATATCATAGAGCTCATCAAGGTCAAACTTCTGATCAATGCGCATGTTGATAAACCTGACGCGCTTATCATCACCGAACCTGGCATTAAACTGTTGCTCCATAGCTTTTGAGATATCCATTCCGGTAATCCTGCCATTTTCTCCAAGACGACTGATCATAAGAGCGGCATTGCGACCCGAACCACAGCCCAGATCAAGAATCTTATCGTCTGCGCTAATTTCCATACCATCAATTGCCCCTTTAATGAAGCTCTTGTACTTACCTAAAGTGACCAGGTTCATTATGTTATCATAATGCCTTGCGATCATAGGGCTTAATTCAACACCGGATTCGGGATATAGCTTTTGATTCATTCTATTATTTTCTACTAATTCTATATGTATCTGTCCGCCATGGATTTACGATTTCTTATTCTCGTATGTTCTCAGGTATTCCGCAGCGCTTAATGCTGCAATTGTCCCGTCGGCAACGGCAGTAGTTACCTGACGATATCTCTTGGCAATTGAGTCACCTGCTGCAAATACTCCAATGACAGTTGTTTTCAAAGAGGTATCGGTAACAATTTCATTCCTCTCATTCAGGGTTATTACACCTTTAAGCGACTCAGTATTTGGAATGTAACCTGCAAAAATGAATACTCCGTCAACACTTAAACGGGTTTCTCTCTTTGTCCGGAGATTTTCGATCCGTACCATCTCAAGTTTTTCACTTCCGTAGAACTCCCTCAGCTCCGACTCCATAATGAATTCTATCTTAGGATTTTTACGGGCCTCGTCTATTGCATGCTGAAAAGCCTGGAAATGATCAAACTGGTGTACAATTTTTACCCTGCTGGCATATGTTGTAAGGGCAACAGCCTCTTCAAGAGCCGAGTTTCCTCCGCCTACCACAATAACCTCCTTGCCGGTAAAGAAGTCACCATCGCAAGTAGCGCAGTAGGAAATTCCTCTTCCTTTAAAAGTATCTTCTCCCGGGATATTCAACGGTCGGGGCCTGCCTCCCGGTGCGAGAATTACCGACTTTCCGGAGAATACCCGGCCATCATCAACCTCAATACTCTTAATATCTCCTTCAAGATTATACTTTGTAATCTTAATATTCGATTTTATGGTACAGCCGAAATCCTTTGCCTGTTTCTTCATGATAGTTGCAAGATTATACCCGGTGGTAGTTTCTACACCCGGGTAATTTGCAACCTCATTGGTAAGTATCATCTGTCCTCCTACCGTACCTTCGTTTAAAATAAGGGTCTTTAGTTTTGCCCTGGAAGAGTAGATACCTGCAGTAAGTCCTGCAGGTCCGCCTCCCAGAATTATAACATCAAAAACTTCATCCATTTCGTTCATATATGGTCGTTCAATCAGGAATCATCCCGGGATCTATTTTCCGAAATACTCGTCCAGGATAGCTGTTACCTGTTGTCTGTTCTGGATACTTGATGTAGCTTTTACCATTTTACCACTCTTATAGTATACAGTGAAGGGCAAACCCATAAAGCCTCTGCACATGGGCGCATTAAGGATAGGAGATGCCTCATGTGAATCAAATGCCATGCTGAAGAATTTTATCCCGGGGCGCTCCTCTTCAAGCTCTTCCATCAATTCGTATACAGGTATACACATTGGCCCCATCCGGCCTGCTACTACCATAACATTCTCATTTTCATTTATGATCTTCTCAAGTTCAGTTGCTGTTTCAATTTCGTGAACTGTTGTTTGTAAACGTCTCATTTTCTGTTAATTTAATTATTATTATTGTTTATATATTTTATTGATCATATGCTACCTGACAAAAACTATTTGCCCTTTGATCCCTGGCGTCACCCAAAAATCTCCTTTATTATTTTTTCCCTTGATCTCAGATTCCCATTAATAAACTCCTCGATAAGAAGATCCGGTGACTCAACAGGTGCTCCCAGAAAAACATTTATCTTATTTTCCGTGAATAGTGCAATAATATCCTTGTCCATTTTATAGGCGATAATATCAGTAACACCCTGCTCCTTCACCCATTGGGGCAGCTGTTTAACACTCTCCACATCGGGCAGTCCCAGCCTCTTTACCACTGCATCTGCTGATCCCAGTTCATATATCTCATAGTGTGAACAGCTTCCAAACATTTCGCTTAGTTTGCCTTCTGTTATTGGTATTGCTACTCTTCTCATCGATTATTTTTTTGCAAAGGTAACCCCGGAGTTTATCAAATTAAGAGAAGAGAGAGACTGAGTTGCCGGTTACGGGATTGAAATATTTCAGTTTTTTTGCTGTCATATCACAGGAGCGCCTTTACCTGTTCCGGAGTTATATCCGATCGGGCATTCCCGGATTGAAAGTAAATTCAAATCTTATCCTGACCTCTGTTTACATTTGATATCTTTGTACCGGTAATTTGAGTCAACTGAACATTATGTCAGAACCAACCAGTATTGAAAACTGCAAAGCATGCAAGAAATCAGGCACATGTTTCCAGCATCTGTATCCTGATGAACTTGAGTTTATAAGTAACAAAAAGAAGCAGCTAACCTATCTAAAAGGTGAAAATATATACAAACAAGGTGCCTTTGCACCCTTTGTGCTCTATGTTCTTGAAGGGGTTGTGAAAATTTATCTTCAGACCGGTCGGGAGAGGCAGGTGAATATAAAACTTGCCACCGCAGGTGATTTTCTGGCATTCTCTTCTGTCTTCGGAGAGAATGTCTACTCCCACTCCGCCATGGCAATCAAGGACTCAGTTGTTTGCATGATCGACAAGAGTGCCCTCAGTAAACTGCTGCTAAAAAATCCGGAATTCGGGATGAGTATAACCTCAGCAAACTGCAGGAACGAAGGCCATTTGCTTGAAATTATCAGGAACATATCATATAAACAAATGCAGGGCAAAGTAGCATCAGCTGTATCCTACCTCTCAGCCGATGAGTTTATGAATGAAGATGTTTTCAATTATCTTACACGTCAGGATATTGCTGATTTCGCAGCCGTTTCTCCTGAAAGTGCGATCAAATTCCTTAAAGATTTTGAAAAGGACGGGATACTCAGACTTGACGGAAAAAATATAACGGTCCTCGACAGGAACAGGCTTGAAGATATAAGCCGAAGAGGCTGATTATCAATTTGTAATCACTAAATAATTGCGAGGCTAAGCCCCTATCACATGTAATTTATGATAGGTGCGGCAAATGTCTGTCAGTTGCTGATTATCATTTTTGCCGTTCCAATATACCTGCCCTTCTGTTCTGCCCTAACAAGGTATGATCCTGTTGACATCACAGGCAGATCAATATATATCTCCTGCTCACCGCTGGTATGGGGATAGTACGTATGGGTCAGAACCATTCTTCCAGCCAAGTCAAAAATTTGAAGATCGATAGCATCGAAGCTTGCTGTACGCAGGACAATAGTTATATAATTTGTTGCCGGGTTAGGATATATCTTAAGACTATTAACAGGGAGTGTTGTATCCTCAACAACAATTGGCCTGGGAATATTGGCATCCATCCAGATCAGCCTGTTGTTGATCCACGATTTCAGGTAGGTAATCTCAGAAGCATGCGTAGTACCTACATAATAGTTGGGCCACACATAGGTTCCGAGGATAGGCCACCTGGCAAAATTTCTTCCTATGCTCTGACCAAGGTAGCTTACAGAGTTTTCAATAAAATAGAATATTGAGTCTGTATTGAAACTCTTCTTCCGTAGATCCCAGTATGTTGTACTAAGGGCATCCCTGTAACCGGGATCCTCCATTAACCTGGCCCACCAGTGCATAGCATAGCCCTCGTTAGGTCCGTAATTATTGAAAAGCCACCCCTCAGTGGAAAGGTTTATCTGTGAATAATCCACGTTTCCGTAACATAGATCAAAATCCCATATAGGCCCCGCTACCAGCTTACCTCCGTCGGAATCCTTTCTCTTATTGAAAAAGGTGCTGTAACGGTACCCATCGACATTATTTGAAAGTTCCTGCATTATCTGGAATTCAACAAAGGATTTTACATCCATATATTTTCGGAATCCATTGTTAAGATCTGCAAACAGAGGGCCGTTCAGAGTGTTTTCAAGGGTCAGGAGATAGTTTGATATATATTGCTTCTGCTCGGGTACTATTACATCATAATCGGGATATACATAGGTAAATTTGTAGGTACGGGCATTCTTGTACCCTATTACCGGGAAGGTCTGAAAATACTCATTGACAGTAAGGTCCCAGGTCTTATCAACCTTTATATATATAACCACCTGTCAGATCATCACCCGATATCTCGGTGGGATTAAGTTTCGCAATGTTAACCCTGTTGTCGTCGCGTTTGATCTTTTCAACAAGCATATATATACCATTATAGCTGCCGTTAATATAGACCTCGCAGAATCTGTACCGTGGCTGCCAGGAGCTGAAACTCCTTCCGAGTTCATAGGAAACAGCATTGCGAAGAAGGCTTTTGTCGGAATAAGGGGCATACAAAATCCAGTCCTCCTCCGCTGGCATTCCGATCAATGCACTATCGACACCCACCCCCATTGCATCTCTTAACTCAATGCCAAAACTCTTTTTCGGGAACATCTGCGATGACTGGCCCCTGGTCTCTATGCCAATATATCCGTCATAATCTGTTCCGTTATCCAGTAAATTATTTTCTGCTCCCGGGCCATTATCAATAACCTTCATCCATGCGGTTAACTTGGGATCGTTCGGAATTTCAACTCCCCAGGTATTTATCACCACTAGGGGTAGCTTTGAACTTACAGAAAGGGGATTTACAAACCATGAGGGGGTACTGCGATACAATATGGAAGGATTTACCACCCCTGTCATAAGAAATGTTGTGGAGGAGAGATCAGAAGAGGTGATGTCGTAATTATGAACCTGAAGAGCCAGGGTATTTGTTCCGGTAACCAGATATTTTGAAACTGTGTCCTTATGGATCACAAATTGTGCAGGAATTCCGCCCAATGGTATCTGAGCTTCAAAAGCAGCAGAGAGTGCTGCCTCACTGAAGGCCGGTCTTACACCTGTAACTCCAATATTTGCCCTGGCGATCTCGTGTCCGTTCAGGTATGCAACAAAGGCATCATCAAAATCTACATGAAGGACAAACCATTTTAGAAGTGCAGGGTCGGTAACATTGAAATCGGCACGTATGTAAAGCGACATTACAGGTGAAATAACCGTTGCATCATCGCCATCACCATAACCAATGCCTCCTGGGCCTGATGACCATGAAGCAGTATTAAAGCCAGGATCGGTCCAGTTTGAAGGGGGTTCAAAGGTTCCGGGAAGATAACTCCACTGATCGCTGGCCGAAATGATCATCTCCCAGTGGTTAACATCCTGGGCTAAACCCTTATTAATCAGAATCAGTAAAAAGTATAATAGAACTATTTTTCTCATGTTATAGGATCCGTAACAGCCAGCCACCATCGTTCTAAGCGGGTGTAAAGATAACGAAAAAGGCTTAAAGGTAATTACTGCCTGCGAGTACATCCCTTGACTACTCCCCTACCATTCTCAACTTTCTCAACCTCCTCTACTTTCTAAGCCATCTCAGTACTTAAAACCCACCCCTCGCCCCTCCGGAGGAGGGGATTTGTCGCTGCAAATCTCCTGACAACTCTAACCATTTCTCAATCTTTCTCAACATTTTTCAACATTTTCTTGCATCATATAAAAGAATCTTATATATTTGCACATACAAGTTACTTATATATATAACATAGTATGATATCTACAGACCTTTTAAAAGGATCACTAAAGACGATCGTCCTGAAGCTCCTGGAGGAGAATGGCAGGATGTACGGTTATGAGATAACCAGAAGAGTTGAAGAGATGACCTCAGGGAAAGTGAAGCTCACTTATGGGGCGCTTTACCCTGTTCTTCACAAGCTGGAAGCGGAAGGGGCTGTTTTGACTGAAAGTGAAAACTTCAACAATCGCACCCGTATTTACTATTCCCTCACGCCGGCCGGACGGTCGGTTATGAAAGAAAAACTTCAGGAGATGAAAGATTTCCTCGATGCAATATCACAGATATTAAATCCACAGCCCGGATTGAGTTATGAGTGAATTATCACTAAGACAGACAGATACAATAGCCCGGTTCGTGAAAAATCACAGTATTGTTTTTTCACACCTTGGCGATGACCTTATAGACCACCTGTGCTGCGATATTGAGGATAAGATGAGAGCCGGCAGCGACTTCGAGGAGGCCTTCACATCAGTTAAAGGGATAATTGGTACCAGAGGGCTTGAGGATATTCAGGAGACCACACTTTACGCAGTTGACTCAAAATACAGAAAAATGAAAAAACTAATGAAAATTACCGGTGTAGCAGGCACCGTGATGCTGGGATTTGCAGCTCTGTTCAAGATCCTGCACCTTGCAGGGGCCAGTGTCCTCCTTCTATTGGGAGCGTTGATACTCGTCACTCTGTTCCTTCCATCCTCTCTCGGGGTATTATGGAAGGAGAGTAAAAGCAGCAAACGGCTATTCCTGTTCATTGCTGCCTTTATCTCCTCAACACTCTTTATAATCGGGGTTATCTTCAAAATACAGCACTGGCCGGGTTCGGGTATTACGCTTACAATAGGAGTCCTTTCAGGAGTATTTCTCCTTTTGCCTGCTGTTATTTACGACAGGCTTAAGGACAGTGAGAGAACTGTCCCAAAATGGATCTATTATGCTACGCTGATACTGGGAATAGCTTACGGGCTCGGATTTCTATTTAAATTAATGCATTGGCCGGGAGCCTCAACTCTATTATCTGTTGGAATGTTATTCCTCTTTGGCTTTGTCGCAATAATTTACATATACCACAGATACAAAGGACTGGAGTATGTCAGCTCCGAGGCGATCTTTATTTTTGTTGCCATTATAATGTTCGTGGTTCCTTCATCCCTGCTAAGTATCAGAGGGGAAGGCAACTTTGAAGGAGGATTCCTGGAAACAACAGGCTTAAATCATCGCAGCATAAATTTCCGGACAGAGAGGAATGAAAGACTTTTCAGTTCCCTTGATGCTTCGCAAAAGGAGATTGTTCTGCATCTTCATGAACAGACTGAGGCGATCATTGATAAGATATCTGAGATCAACGATCAGCTCTCCCCTGCCGGTCCATTATATTTTGCAGAAGAGAGTATTCCGGCAGGTTACGGTGACCTTGAACCTTTCAACCATGAAGCAGTAGCTGCACTGATGGCCGATGACAATCCGGCTCTCAATGATCTGAATGGTCTGCTTACAACTTTTATTGACATGCTGGCATCACTCAATAATAATGAATTTGATGCTGCCGTCGCTGCAAAACTCGACCTTCATCAATACATTCCTGTGGCATCAGATGAACCCATGAAGCTTCCCTCCCCTGTCGTAATGTTCCAGAGTATGGATATTTTAAGGGGGGCAGTGCTCGATGCAGAAGCCTCAACAATAAGGAACATTCTGAAGATGGAAACCTCAACTAATAATCAGTAATCATGAAGAAAAAAATATATTGGATAGGATTGATAGCGCTGATCCTTGCTATCTGCGGAACTGTTTTTAAGACACTCCACTACCCGGGTGCGTCGATATTATTGACACTGGGGTTTATGACACTCGTTTTGGGTTTCTTCCCGATTGCTCTGCTGGACTCATACCGAAATGAGCCTAAAAGATTAAGTGCAACATTTTACATAGTTACATACATCACCTTATTCATTGTATTCACAGGGATGTTATTCAAGATAATGCACTGGCCGGGGGCCGGCAAAATATTGCTGGTTGCCATCGTAATACCCTATATTCTCTTTTTGCCCGTCTTTCTGTTCTCAACAAGCAAAGTTGCTAACTACAGCATCTTCAATGTTGTTTCGGTTCTGCTGCTTACTGGCATTTACATCGGTATTCAACGTACTCCTGGCCCTTGGCGTATCCAAGGACAGGCTGGATGATTCAATGTACCTGGCCTCTGTATATCAGCGGAGTGCAGTAATGGGAAGCCGCGAGCATGTCAAAGCTGTTGACGGGGGAGCAGAAATTGTGAACTCTTCAGAGAAGGTCCTCTCTATCATCAAAGAAGCCAAAGAAGCCATACTTACTTTATCTGAAGGCAACAGTGAGCTGCTTGGCAGCGATCCTCTTGCAATAGGACAACCCGACTCCAGGAGCATCCCGACACAGGTTCTTTTCAAAGGGGATGAACCATATCTGGGTTTCCGACTGGAAGAGAGCATCTCTGAATTTATTAATGTTGTTGAAGGTGTTGGTGATCCATACCTTACGGCAGAGAAGGCAAAGGAAATTTTGTATTTCAAAACCTTTGAGAACGACGACAGGAGGTGGAGTGTCATTATGTTCACCGATAACTGGAATAGCTGGTCGCTTGTTTATCTGGGAATGCTTGAAAACGACATTATGCTGATCCGGAATGAGTTGCTCTCTTACTTAAGTAATTAACGTCAGGTAATTGCTGTTAATTTTAAAAGAACTAAATTCTTAAAAATGAAGCACAAGTATATTTATCTGTTGGCTCTTCTCCTCTCAATCATTCATGGCTGTGGTGAAAAAGTCACAGTTGAACAGATTAAAAGGTTTGCTCCGGTAGAAACTTATCCAAATGATGTTTTTCTGGATACGGTTAAAAACAAAAGAGCATTGATAATAGTAGCCCACGATGACGATGATTGCGCAATGGCCGGAACAATAGCAAAATTAACCGCAAACGGGTGGGCGATTAAACAGTTAAGTTTGCAAAGTCATATCCTGCCTAAGACGGGAAAAAACCCTGCAGATATTATTTGTCTGGGCAATGAACTTATACTGGAAGACGGGTACTACAGGATGGGTGCAGATACTATGAAAATGCCCTATTTACCTATACCATATGAATCGATAAAAGAACAGTTTCTTACTGACAAAGTTGCCACGGCAATTATTCAAAAAGTGAGTGAGTTTAAGCCTTCCGTAATTTTCACTCTTGACAATATAAAAGGTGGTTACGGACACCCGGAACATATTTTTATCAGTCAATTAGTGATCGACCTTTTTGAAGAGGGGAAAATTGACAATCAAAAAATTTATCAGTCTGTTTTCACTAAGTCAATGGAAGTAGAAATCGTGGATAAATGGTTAGCTGAAAGACTGAAAAAATGGGGATATCCACACGCTAGTACACTTGCCAATCAACTATACAATATTGAAGGGATGCCGGAGCCAACGGTACAAATAAATATCTCTGAGGCTGCTGAGTCCAAGATGAATTATCTAATGGAATATAGTGAGGATGTAAGAAAAAACTTAAGAAAATTCATCCCCTACTATGAAAATTTCGATGCTAAAACATACTTCTCTGTTTTTGACCGGGAGTTTTTCAGGGTATTTGAAAAACAGGCAAACTTATAACAGATTGTATATCGTATTGCTTCCATCTCCCAGGTTTACAACGGAAGCACTTCTAAGCCCGGCACACTTTGCCGGGCTTTATTTTTGTTATTAATCTTGGGAAGAAAGGGACTTCTGGCTCTTTTTTGTAATTATCATATCATTATGAATCCAACCAACCAGACTGCCCTGAATTCAATAACCTTGAAATATGTCCCTGTTTTGCCAAAATGATTGTTTATCATAAAGTTAGGTCGCATTTTTCTCGTATTGTCCATGGTTAATTCCGATTTTTTTTGTACCTTTTTATTTACCAATCATCTGATTTTAGTCTGCATGAGCAAGCGAACTTCTATCATACTTATAGCCAATAAATGGGTCAGCAGGATAATCAGCTATCCAGGCATTGATGACAAAGAGCTGATGCTCCGAAAAGATTATTGGATTTCAAGTCTTGCATGCTTCATTGTAATTTTATCAATTACATTAATAGTCCGGATATTACACCCGGATCTAAAAATTCTTTTGTCCTACGGACTTTTCCTGATCCTGATTTTTCTGGAGTTCATTATTGCAGGTATTGTAATTCGCAGAAACCTTGAATGGCTGATGTTCCTCAATCAGGGTCTGATGATTATCATGACCTTCTTTTGTATTCTGAAACTGGGAGGAATTGTTTCTTCCGGAGGTCTTGTTTTTGTGGGCCTGTTTGTGGTTCTCTTCTCACTCGATTTTAACAAGAAAAGCAAATCGGTAGCACTATTCATTATCTATGCTTCTACCGTACTATTGGCAGGAGTACTCCACCCCTGGTTAGCTGTTCCTCCGGAAATGACCTCCAGAGTAAACATAACCCTGTTCGTAATTAACCTGCTATGGATCTCTTCATTTGCGTTACTTTTTGTGTTAAACTTTATAAATCAACGTGTTAAGATCGAACAGCAAGAGACAAACCGTATCAAAGAACTCGATGAAGCAAAAACAAGGCTCTACACAAATATTACACATGAGTTCAGGACTCCGCTTACAGTGATCCTTGGCATTGCAGATCTTATAAGGACAGATCCTGAGAAGTGGGCTCAACCGGGAGTCGAGAAGATAGAAAATAATGGAAAATTATTATTACAACTGGTAAATCAAATGCTTGATCTTGCGAAGCTTGAGGCAGGGGCACTTCCTCTTCAGAGGTCGGATCAGATATTATTCCATACATCAGGTATATCACTGAATTGTTCCGGTCTGTAGCTGATTGTAAAAATGTAACACTTGAGTTCACGCCAGAAAGAGATCTCTTCATAATGGATTATGATCCGGAAAAGCTAGCCCAAATAGTTTCCAATATTGTGTCAAATGCATTGAAATTTATTCAAAAAGGCGGCAGGATTGATGTTGTGGCTGAAATAAGGGGTAAAAGTGGACAGAATTTCATAATACGCATCAGGGATAACGGACCGGGAATTCAATCCGATCATCTGCCGCACATTTTTGACCGTTTCTATCATGCCCCGGAGAGTAAAGAACAACCGAACGTAGGATCAGGATTAGGACTTGCCCTGACCAGGGAACTGGTGAAGCTTACAGGCGGGAATATCGGAGCAGAAAGCAAATATGGAGAGGGAACAGAATTTACTGTTTCATTACCTGTTACTCATAATGCCCCAGTAAAGGATATCGCTGAACTTAAAAAAGCAGATTGTGAAATTTCGAAGGAGATTGATACCCATGAGGTAAGAATCAACGGTACCATGCCAAAGAAAGTGGTTAACAAAGACAAACCCCTTCTTCTCATTGTTGAAGACAACCAAGAAGTTGCTGACTACCTGGTTACTCTTTTGGAATCTCAATACAATATTCAGACTGCAGTCAACGGAAAGGTAGGTTTACAAAAAGCACTGAAGCTAATTCCGGATATCATACTGACAGACATAATGATGCCAGTGATGGATGGCATTGAATTGCTCGACAGAGTAAAGAATGATTCACTCACCAGCCATATTCCTGTCGTGATCCTTACTGCCAAGGCCGATATAGCCGCTCGACTTGATGGTCTTGAGAGAGGAGCTGATGCCTACATTGCCAAGCCATTTAACAAGAGAGAGTTGATGGTCCAGTTAAACAAACTAATAAAACTGCGAAAGAAACTACAGGACAGGTATTCCGGAACAGGACCTTTAAGTACCACTGAGGAAAATGATTACGGACTCGAAGACAAGTTTATTAATCAGGTGCGTGACATTATGATTGAAAACCTTGCCAACGAGAAGTTTGATATTAATGAATTATGCAAGATCATTGCCATGAGCAGGTCGCAACTCTACCGGAAATTCAAATCACTTACTGACAGAACCCTTAACGAATACCTGCTATTTCTCCGTCTTTCCAAAGCCAGAGAATTACTTACGGCATCGGATATCAATGTATCAGAAGCAGCATTCAGAACAGGCTTCAAGAACCTTTCCCATTTTAGCAGGGTCTTTACCAGGGAATTCGGTGTAAATCCCAGCGAACTCTAGAAATTTTTCCTTCCTACATTGTTTTGAGACACTAAGCAAATAATTCGAGATGCTTAGCAAAATAGTTGACAGGATATTGACATAACTTGTATCATATCAATTAACTAACTTAAATAAAAGAGTATGAAAACGAAAAGCATTTTTATCATTTTATGCCTTTTTTTTGGCACTGCACTGACACAGGTCAATGGCCAGAAAAATGAACCTAACAAAACCGTTCAGGGTTGGTTTGAATCTACATACTGGTCACCTGTATATTGCGGTGATGAACTGGTTGATGTACTATCCGGTGGAGCAATCAGGGTTCATTATGTAGTCCATTATAAAGACGGTGCATTCCAGTGGGAAACCGACCAACTCAAAGGCGAGGTTACAAGCAGTACAGGGGAAACCTTTAGAATCAGGGAAGTAGACAAATACTACTTTGCAGATAATTGGTTTGTAACATGGCACTATAACCTAATCGGGGATAAGGGGTACCCATTACATCGGTACTTTAACCTACAACTATCTGACTGGTGAGACTATTGTAGGTAAAACAGTCTGCCACTAATTAAGATCCTTGATTCTATTGATCACAGTTTGGACATCTTCCTTTATCCCATTTGGGAAAGATGGGAAGCTGTATTATTACAACGAAATATCTGAATTATGAAAATCATTAAAAAAACTATTTTGATTATTGCGGGATTTATGTTGATCACTGGATGTGAGAAAGCAGAACCTCAGTATGATAATGAATTACTGATGCTTAAGCATGCCAAAAACAGTAATCACGCTTACGACAAGGGCCATGGTTTAGATCAGGAACGCTTCATTAAAATGAAGAGCACCGATCTTGACATTCATTACAGGATTATCGGCCAAGGTCCTGTTAATATGGTCTTTATCCCAGGGTGGACTAACCCCTTAACTGTTTATCAAAAACAGTTCGACTTTTTCAGGGATAAGGCTAGATGTATCTACATTGATCTGCCCGGCCAAGGGCTGAGTGATGCAGATGAAGGAATTGATTACACTATGGAGCTTATGGCAGATGCAATTTACGATGTCCTAAAGAAAGAGGGGGTACATAAATTTGTTGCGGTAGGTTTCAGTATGGGACCAGTAACCCTGGGGCAATTTGAATTGAAGTACCCCGGCATGATAACAAGACTTGTCAATATTGATGGTGGCTTTAATCCCTGGCCACCGGAGGGTGATCCGTCACGAGATCAGTTTATCATTGAAAGGGAGGGATTCCTCGCATGGATGGAGACATTCGGAGTACCTGAGAAACAATGGCTTGCATCTACATTATTGCATGCCACCTCTCCCCCAGACCTCATTGAATTCATTGATTACTTTTATGAATTCCCCAGCTGGCTAATGGCAAATATTTACAAAAACTACTCAAGTGAGAATGTCAATCAACCTATCGGATGGACCTTCCCGATCTTATCCATATACCCTAATGCTCCGGCGAATATGGAAATTGAACAATTATATTTCCCTAATTCCAGAATTGAGGTAATTAAAGAGACCGGTCATGTGATCCAGTGGGAAAAACATGAAATTGTAAATGCACTTATCGATGAATTTCTGCCAGACAAGCCCGGAAGGGAACAACACAAAAGCAGATCCAGATACGGTTAATCGTTGGATCATCGCTTCCACCCCCTCTATGTAACTTTGAGGCTAAAGACCCGGCATCCCCGGGTCTTTTTTCTTTTATCTTTTATCCCGACTTCCCGATATTTTTTACCTTTAAAATTCAATTCAACAAACATAGATGCTAAACATGAACCAGCTTTTCTCATCAACGGAAATCGAAATCACCAGTGAAGAGAGATTGCTGCAGGCATCTATGATTTAATGGTGAAGCAGATCCATTACACGGTGAGTTTGATTCCAACTTTCTAATTTCCGGTCCGGTGGGTAAGTTTCTACTTAAAATTTCACGACCCGGTGCAGACCACCTCCACATATCTTTTCAGAATGAGCTCCTCTCACCACCTGGCAATGTAAATCAGGGAAAGGGGAAGTCAACATACTTTGCCTCGACAGGAAGGGTAACTCTGTTTCTGAAATAGTTTGTGAAAATGGCGGGTTGAGGTTTGTAAGGATGTTGAAGTGGCAGGAAGGGAGGCTCTGGTCAGATGTAAATCCCAAAGGCGATGATCTTCTCCTCTCACTGGGACGAAAGGCGGGAGAATTAACAGCGGCCCTGCATGGATTTGACCATCCCGGAGCACATCGCACCTTCGACTGGGATATAGCCCAATCGGACTGGACAATTAAAGAGACTACTCATCTGAGCAATGCCCATCGCGAAATTGCTGAGTATTTCCAGCGCCGATTCATGGAAATATTGACACCTTATGCTAAACTTCGCAAAAGTGTTGTCCATAACGATGTTAATGACAATAATATATTGGTATCGCATGACCTTGTCGATCCCACCGTTAATGCAATAATTGACTACGGAGACGCAATACACACACAAACCATTAACGATCTGGCTATTACCATTGCCTATGCTGTAATGCATAAGCCCGATCCCTTAAGGGCCTCCATACCTGTTATCAAGGGGTACCATTCACAATTTCCACTGAAGACCGAGGAGTTGGAATTACTATTTATCCTTGTGGGTATGAGACTGGTGACAAGTGTGACCAAAGCTGCGATAAACAAGCTCAAAGAGCCTGAGAATTCATATCTGCAGGTAAGTGAGAAACCTGCGTGGGATCTGCTTGAAAAATGGAGGGATATTAATGAAAAGTTTGCTTATTACAACTTTAGAAAAGCTTGTGGTCTGAATCCACATCCGGCTGAAGATGAGTTTATAAAATGGGCTGAAAGGGAGACATTTTCGATAGATAATCTCATCCCGGGAATTTCATCTGAGTCAGTCAGGAGTATCGACATGAGCGTCGCCAGCAGCTGGCTGGGGCTCGAGTCGGAGTACAACGACCCGATTATTATGGACCTCAGGATCAAACAATTACTTTATGAAAATAATTGTTCTGCAGTAGCCGGAGGTTACCTGGAAACTCGTCCACTCTACTTTACCGATGCCTACAAAAAAGAGGGCAACAGTGGTCCGGAGCAGAGAAGTGTTCATCTGGGACTGGATATCTGGATCGAAGCTAATTCAGCTATACATTCACTTTTTGATGGAGTGGTATACTCGATCTTTAACAATGACAATCTGAATGACTATGGCCCAACGATTATCCTGGAACATAAAACGGATAACGGCGTATCCTTTTTCAGTCTGTACGGGCACCTTTCAAAAAGCACATTAAAGCTTCACCAGAAGGCTAGTAAAGTAAGGAAAGGGGATCTGCTTGGCTATACCGGTGATCCCTCCGAGAACGGTAGCTGGGCACCTCACCTGCACTTCCAGCTAATGTTAGACATGCTGGGTAACCATCATGACTATCCGGGTGTCGCATTCCCCAATGAGGCTGATATCTGGAAAAGCTTATGTCCGGATCCGAATCTGTTGCTCAGACTTAAAGAGCTTAAGGGACCGATAGATGGCAGATCGGAAGAGATCATTTCATTCAGAAAAAACCACCTCGGCAAAAGCCTCTCCCTCTCCTATCAAAATCCTCTTCACATTGTACGTGGCAGAGGTCAGTACCTGATCGACATAACAGGCAGAAAATACCTCGATACTGTTAACAATGTTGCACACGTAGGCCATGAGCACCCAAGGGTTGTTAAGGCAGGCCGTGACCAGATGGCAACTCTCAATACAAACACCAGGTACCTGCATAGCTCCATAAATGAGTTCGCAGAGGAACTCCTCCGAACTTTTCCTGAGGAACTGTCGGTTGTTCATTTTGTTAACTCCGGCAGCGAGGCCAATGAGCTGGCCCTAAGAATGGCAAGCACCTTCACGGGGCGAAAAGATATTATTGCGATGGAGGTTGGATATCACGGTAATACAACCGGTTGCATCAACGTTAGCGCCTATAAGTTTGACGGAAAAGGAGGCAAGGGAAAACCTGAAAATACTCACATAGTCCCTCTGCCCGACTCATTCAGAGGAATTTACAGAGGAGGTGATACCGGTCGTAAGTATGCAGCCCATGCAGACCGGAAAATTGAGGAGATAAGGGCCAGAGGAAGGGGTGTTGCAGCTTTCTTATGTGAAAGTATAATAAGCTGTGGAGGACAGATAGAGCTTCCTGAAGGCTTCCTGAGGCTGGCATATGAATCGGTACGCAGTGCAGGAGGAATATGCATAGCCGATGAAGTGCAGACAGGATGCGGCAGAATGGGATCCGCGTTCTGGGGATTTCAGCTGCATGGGGTGGTACCCGATATAGTTACAATAGGCAAACCATTAGGTAATGGTCATCCGGTTGCAGCTGTAGTATGCACCAGAGAGATTGCTGATGCCTTTGCAAACGGTATGGAGTACTTCAATACCTTTGGAGGTAACCCTGTCTCCTGCAGGATAGGACTGGAAGTGTTAAAGGTTATAAATGATGAGAAACTCCGGGAAAATGCTCTTGAAGTTGGCGGTTACCTTAAAGGTGGGTTGCAAACCATGCAGAAATCATTCCCAATAATCGGTGATGTAAGAGGTCAGGGACTATTTCTTGGGTTTGAACTTGTTGACGAAAATATGAAGCCATTGACAAAACAGGCTAAATACCTCATTAACAGGATGAGAGACCTGGGAATTCTCATGAGCACCGATGGCAGGGATGACAATGTTATTAAGATTAAACCACCAATGGTCTTCTCCAGACAGAATGCTGATGAGGTCATACACCGACTTGAAACGGTGCTCCTTGAGGATTATATGACTCATAAGTAATACCTTGCTTACTAATACATGTCGGTTGACCACATTATACACTGGTCCCTAATTCTTTTGTATGCAACCTTTCTGACTCAATCAGGCCCTTAAGTATCATGTTAAGTGAGTGAACTGCCGGAATTTAACAATTCGGAACTGAACCCTCTTTACAGCTAAGAAGTGCATTAAGCGCTTTCATCTGCCAATAAAGCACCTTCAGCAACAAAATATTTTTCCGTAAGTATGGCACTTCTACATTTGGGTCAGAATTGAATTGGACTCATATGTTAAACTGCAACCTAAATATTAATTGTACCGATGCCGGCAGGTTTCAACCGGAGATGACTTTGCCGACAGATACTCTTATTTATCCCACCAACGATCAGATATCATGAAATCTAAACTGTTAATATTTACAATAGTACTCACAATTGCTCTTAGCTCCTGTTCAACATTGAAGTTCTTTAATGACACCCATCCTGTTAAGATATCACTCCTGGCAGGAATAAATAAGGGGGGAATTACAGAGAATACCGATATGTCGGTTATTCCGGGTGTTGCTACCCCGGCAGAAGCCATCGTTGATGCCTTTTCAGGATCAACACAAACAGGATTTCATGGCGGGATTCACTTTTCACAGGCAGCAGGGATTGGTGAGGTAGAAACCGGTGTTGATCTGATGCATAACAAGCAACTATTTAATTATATAGATGCCGGCAATTTCTACATAGGTGTCAGACGTCTCGGAGTAACCCAGCTAATGATCCCGATAACCTTTAACTTCCCCATTCTGAAAAAGAAACTACCCTCACTGGATTTAGGGCTCAAGGCAGGATTAATCGGTCAGACCAATTTTATCACTTCACACGATAGTGGCATCAGACTGCCGGAGTACACTTATAATAACAGTTCCATTGGTGTAACTGCCGGATTGAAGATTTATCCCCTCCATTTTGAGAACGGAAGTAAGCTGGGCTTATATCTGGATATATACAGAGGATCAATAATCTATGAAGATTTCTATAATAAAAGTTCTTTTGAGATGCCTGGCTCCTCCTTTGTCAGGCTCGGACTACAATATCAATTTAAATAATCAAGGTTATGATAACCAAGGAAACGTTACTAAAAATTGCACAATACGGATCCATGGCCCCATCGGGCCATAACACACAGCCATGGAGGTTTGAAATCGGGACTGATTCCATAACTATTCTACCTGATTTTTCCAGGGCACTGCCAGTGGTAGATCCCGATAACCACGCTCTGTATATTAGCCTTGGCTGTGCTCTTGAAAACATGGTTATTGCCGGTGAAGAGTTCTATCTGGGATCGGTTGTAAACATTATTGAAACAGAAGCAGGACATATCATAAGAGTAAGATTTAAAGAGAATCCTTCTGTGGAAAGATCCGGTCTCTTCGACCATATCCTAAAACGACAGGTTACCAGAAATCTTTACTCATCAATTCCGGTAGAGAGCACGATCGAAAAGAAAATGCTTGAAGACCTTGATAATGAGAGCGTAAAGGTTCGCTTGTTCAAAACACCAGAAGAGATATCGTTACTTGAATCTCTTATTATCAAGGGCAACACCCTGCAGTTCAAAAAGATAGAATTCGTTAAAGAACTTGTTACATGGATAAGGTTTTCAAAAAATGAAGCTTTTCAAAGAGGCGATGGTATATGGTCTGCCTCAATGGGCATGCCTGGTGTAGGGAGAAAGATCGGCAGTTTTATCATGGAACGGATTGTCAACGATCAGAGTGAAAACAAACGGCTCAGAAAGAATATTAGGAATTCCTCAGGGTTTCTACTCTTCCTTGTAAAAGAGGATTCCGAAACAGACTGGATAAATCTGGGAAGATCATTTCAGCGTTTTGGTCTTAAAGCGACAAAACTCTCAGTCAGCCATTCGCATGTTAATATGCCTTGTGAAGAGAGGGCGGTTAGAGAAGAGATGTCAGAAAAAATGGGTATTAAACCCTGGGTACCGCTTCTTCTAATAAGATTCGGTTACTCCAAACCAATGCCTTATTCTTTCAGAAGAAATATTATGGAGATGGTGATCCGTGAAGAGGGAAAAACCAATCCGCAATAAATTCTGTCAAACATAAAATTTATAAATGATAAGTTTAATATTTTTATTATTGTTTACAATCAGTCAAACAAAAAAAGAGAAACCATGACAAGAATAATTTTTTTTACAGTAATGATGATCCACGGAATGATCCATATTCTGGGATTTCTGAAATCATTCGGTCTTTCTGAGGTAGAACAGCTGAAAATGGACATATCAAAGCCTGCAGGAATTTTCTGGCTTATCACCACTCTTCTTCTGGTAATAACATCAATACTGTATCTGGTTAAATCGGATTGGTGGCTCCTGACAGGTACCACCGGGCTTATATTATCAACAGTTTTAATAATCTTATCGTGGAGTGATGCCCGGTATGGAACTATTGCCAATATCATACTGTTGGCCGGAATCATTATTGGATATGCTACCTTCTCGTTTCAGAATACCTTTCTTAACGATGTCAATAAGATATCGGCTTTAAGTACAAAGGAATACAACAGGTCCCTGACAGAAGATGATATCAGTCTTCTTCCCGCACCCGTTCAGAAATATATCCGCTATTCCGGTGCAGTTGGCAAGCCGGTTGTCCAAAACTTTAAGGCTGAATGCAATGGAAAGATAAGGAGTGATGAGAATTCAGAATGGATGCCTTTTACAACCGTTCAGTACAATTTTATGGATCCTGCCACCAGACTCTTTTTTATGAAGGCTGAAATGAAAGGATTACCTGTTGCCGGCTACCATCACTTTAAAGATGGGAAAGCAGTTATGGATATCAGGCTCCTTTCGTTGTTCAGGGTCCAGTATTCTGAAGGACGGGAGATGGATGAAAGTGAAACGGTCACGCTCCTCAACGATATGTGCTGCTTGGCACCCGCCACATTAATTGACAAGCGTCTCAAATGGTCAGATCCGGTTGATAACTCAGTTGATGTTAAGTTTACAAATAACAATATAACTGTCACTGCCACTCTCTTTTTTGATGAAGAGGGGAAACTTGTTAACTTCATATCCGAAGATCGCTACGCGGCTCTGGAAGGTGGAAAGATGGAGAAATACCCCTGGTTAACTCCTCTGAGTGATTTTGGGGATGTAGGGGGAAGTTCACTTGCCAGATATGCAGAGGCGGTATATAAGTATCCGACCGGTGATATGGTATATGGCACATTCAATATCAACTCAATTGAGACGAACATAAATCTGGTAAAGTAGATATTATGAAGAGCAGAGATAACTCCAATCTGGTCCCTTTTCTTATTCCTCTTTTGCGTCCGCTACTTTTTATTTCGGGTGGTTTATCACTCCTGCTCATTCCACGGTTCAGCGGTAAAAATCTGGAAGAGGTTTCACTGTACTGGCCTCTCGTATGCATCATAATAAACATTGTTACGATAACAATACTCAAAATAGTTATTTCCAAAGATGGCCTTAAATACAGGGATCTGATAATGCATAACCATATCCCTGAAGGAATGACTAAAAAACTACTGACAGCCATCCCATTAATGCTTATCCTGGGTATTGGCGGACTGGTGGGTATATCGGTCATGGTCTATGGTTATATGCCTGTCATATCATCCCAGCCATTGCCGGTATGGGCTGCCATTATTGTGCTGCTGCTACTGCCGTCAACGATCGTTTTTGCAGAGATACCCCTCTATGTGGGCTTCTCATCTCCCGGACTAAAGAAAGCAACGAACAGTGAACTTTTTTCTATAGCCTATCCCCTCTTCTTTTATGCGTTACAGCACAGCTTCATGCCTCTGTTATTTGATTTTCAGCATATTATATCGCGATTTCTGATGTTTATCCCTCTCCTGGTCTTTATCGGGATCTGGTATTCACGGGGAAAAGGGCTGCTGCCGCTTATCATCGGACATGGTATCCTCGATATTATGACGGCTATACAGATACTGATTGTGTCACTGGATCCTTCCATATATGAATTGATGAATTCCATTGAATTGAATTAAATTAATACAACTATATTAAAAGTCAGAATTTCTAAGGATGATACAGCTCGATGTGAACCGGTATGGCGAAATTGCCGAACCTCTGAAAAAAGTAACTGTCAATAATCTCTTCGCAAGGTCGGTCGTTGAAAGGAAGGTTAAGGGGAAGATTTTTGTCAACAAAATTGAAAACCCCGATATTTTTTATGTTATCCATCCCTATGGTATGTCGCTGCTTTTCGGAGAACCGGGTGACGATATATTTAAAGAGTGGTTCATTGATTATGCCCTCAACAGTTCGGGGAAAAGAGAGAGGGAGGAGTGGCTCCAGACATATCCCGGTGAGTGGGATTCCTATATAAAGAATCTGTTTGGTGATAAACTTATCCATTCAGATTTCAGCGAAGGGATCGATCTTAAAGAGAAGATCGAATTGAACGGAAGGGCTCATTTCAAATTTGACCGGTCATCCTTTCCTGGTCTTAAAAATTTCAAGAAACTAAAAGGCTTAAAACTCGAAAGATCGCGGTTTGATGTTTACCGGAAAATGGCTGGCAGTGTTGTTCCTTCCAGCTTCTGGGATTCAGCTGATGACTTCTATGAAATGGGTGTAGGGTTCAGCCTGGTCGATGATGATCAGTATATATCAACCGCCTTTTCTTCATTTATCCACGACAATATACTCGAACTTGGAATTGAAACTACAGAGCAATTCCGCGGAAGAGGCCTGGCCAAATACCCGTGTGCCGCCCTAATTGAATATTGTATTGAAAATGGCTTTGAACCAGTATGGTCGTGCAGGTTTGAAAATAGAAGTTCCTATTACCTGGCTCAAACTCTCGGCTTTGTACCACAGAAGGTAACACCATATTACAGATTGAGCAGATGATATAAAATACTTGTAACAGAAAAGTTATAATATGGCGGATTATAAGAGACTGAAGTTTCCCCGATCGAGGATCGCCACAGTTGATATCTGCAGCATCGGATTAAAACAGCATCATATTCCGGCTCTGCTTGAGGTTGATGTCACCACCGCAAGGGAAAAGATCAGGAATTACAGGAAAGATAAGGGCAGTATCTCCTTCTCTGCATGGCTGGTCAAGGCTATCAGTCTGGCCGTGAAGGATTATGAGAGTGTTGCGGCTTACCCTGCCGGCAAGAGGAAGATCATCGTTTTTGAGGATGTAAATATCTCTATGATAGTAGAGAAAGAGATCGACGGACAGAAAGTGCCGATCCCTCTGGTAATAGAAGAAGCAGATAAGAGGAGTATTGAATCCATTACCAGGCAGATAACGGAGGCAAAGGAAAAACCTATGGATAAAAAGTCCATCGTACTGCAGAAAAGAGCAGCCAAGATGGAAAGAGTATATTACCACTTGCCCGGTTTTCTCAGAAGGGCTTTCTGGCGATATCTTCTAAGCAATCCCGGTCTGGCATACAGCAAGATGGGTAATGTATCGGTAACATCGATAGGCATGGTCGGAAGTATCAACGGTTGGTTCATCCCAATTTCAGTACACCCACTCTGTTTCGGGATAGGTTCTGTCGTCAGGAAACCTGTTGTCATAAACGACAAGGTTGAAATAAGACAAATACTCAATATGACCGTTCTGATCAATCATGATGTAACCGATGGTGCTCCTATGGCCAGGTTCATTAAACAGCTGACCAAAAATATTGAAACAGGAATCGGGTTGTGATCTTCGAAAATTAGTACTAGCAATCTGATAAATAAATTTTTTCCTAAATTGGTATAGGATTCAACTGTTTGTCTCGCTGATGAGAGAACTTGCAATATATAAGTCCACTACAGGATCATTCACCAGATTCAAGGTAATAAAC
This sequence comes from uncultured Bacteroidales bacterium, assembly GCA_963698535.1. Taxonomy (GTDB): domain Bacteria; phylum Bacteroidota; class Bacteroidia; order Bacteroidales; family VadinHA17; genus CAVORD01. Next base: position 858,954 of record CAVORD010000001.1, read on the forward strand.
AGAACCCATTATATCACCAAATATATTATGTGGCATGAAAAGAGCATCACTTTACAAATATAATAAAGGTGTGGCCTGGTTTTTTATCTGCGCAGGGGCATTTGAGGCCATTGCAGGAATTATATGGTTTGGGATGGCAATCAATAAAGGATTCGATAATAAATTCGTGGGCGGCGACTGGTTTTCCGTAATCTATTTAATTCAGGGCATCCTCTTTCTCTCCGGAGGCTTGTGGATGAACTGGTACAAAAGGTTTTTTGTCGAGTGGGACTCAGAATCTCTCAGATTCAGGACCATTGAATCGAAGAAGATCATTTCGGTTGACCTCTCCGATATTAAGGCCATTGATATAAGAGTCTATCAGATCCTTTTAAGTGCAGGAGATGATATTCTAACCATCAATCTCGAAAACTCTCCTTACAAGGACTTGAAATACCTCAAGGAGCAATTCTCGATACTGCGTGAATCGCTCGGACTGGAGAACAATGACAAAGAAGATTATTAGCTATCAACTGCGGACAGAGAACCGTTGTTTACTGGGACTTTGCTAGCGTTGGCAGGTTGGGTAATAATAACTAATCCTCTTTCTCAGCTTCAGTGATCAGGAATTCAGTGAGGTTGATCTCATGATCCAGGTTCAGCTTCCTCCTAAGCCTGTACCGGCCTATCTCAACTGCTCTTACTGAGACATTGATAAGATTTGCTATCTCCTTGGATGTGAAATTCATCCTAAGGTAAGAGCATAACCTCAGGTCGTTCGGAGTAAGGGAAGGGTACTTCTGTTTCAGTTTCCTGAAGAAACCTTCCTGCGACAATTTCAGATTCTTCATCACATTCTGCCACTCAGCTGTCTGAGAATCAAGCCCATGATCAATGATCCTCTCCATATCCCTGATGTACTTTACCGGAAATTTCGACGAATAGGCTTTAAGTAAATCCAGTTTATCCCGTAACTCTCTCAGGACATCTGTCTTTCTTATCAGGTAACGCATCGTAAGCATCAGCTCATAACTCTTATAATCCAATTCACTCTCAAGTCTGTTTTTGCCAACTTCATACTCAATGAGTCTGCGGTGACGATTAAGTTCAACCCTGAAGACCTTGATACTTAACAATATAATACCAATAAAAGCTAAAAAATATAATGCTATTGCAGGGGTACTTAAATAATTGGGCCTGTTGATTATAAATCTTTCCTCTGTGATCTCAATATCCGATGAGGTCCTTACCTGGAGATGGTAACTTCCGAATTTAAGGTTCAGATAGGAAAAATTGTCAAGGGTTGTCCTGTGCCACTCTTCTTCAATCTCCTTTATCCTGTACCAGTATTCTGCATCTTCCTGATCAAAATCAAAAGGCTTGGCAAGAAAGACAGTAAGATTATTCTCCCTGTTCGGTACCGAAATTTTTTCGGAAGAGCCAGGTATTAAAAAGGTACTGTTTGATTTTCCACTAAAGACCATCCTGTTTATCTTAAGCAATGGTCGCTCTTTTTCTCTATTTAACATGTTCAGATTGAATAGGGAAAATGCCTGCCGTGTGGGTATGAGTAATGTATTATTGTCGAGAGCAATTATTTGCTGTTCGCGCCATGGAAGATCTGTATACTTATGAAAAAACTCCAGTACCTTCTCTGCTTCCAGTTCCTTGGTAATATTAAAAAGGGCTATCCGGTTACCATGAATAAACCAATAACTGTTTCCTTTAGAATGAATTATCTGAGTTGATTTAATATACTCCCCCAGTCCGGGCTCAAGTGATTTTATCGGGAAGAAGGTTTTATTCTCATAATCAAATGCATATATATATTCAGCAGACATAAATACAACCTGGTTATTGATTCTCGACATCGTTAACTGACTGGATGCTTCCGTTACTGACACGAAATAGATTGTATTTACAACAGAATCTATTGCCTCATTCAGTTCAAGCCGGTATACACCCTTCTGCGGATGAATAGCCCAGACGTATCCAAGATAGTCTACCTCTAAAAACCTTGTTGGTTCGGAATAACCCTGAATCCTGTTACGGAACAACCAGTTGTTGTTGTCATCTTTACCAAATGAAACTATTCCAGTATATGTCCCTTCAAGTAAAAAATCCTTATACTGCTCAAACGACCACCCTCCCGTTACTTCTGATATCCGGCGGAAGGTACCGTTGTCAAGAAGGAATGTACCATCGTTATGTCCGCACAAAATCTGACCTTCGTACCTTACAAGGTTCCATACCTGTCCCTGAGTATTTGGAATAATCCTAAGGTTACTGAAACTGTAATCGCCTTTATTGTTTTTGATATCAGCCACAAAAAGGCCATGGTTGGTTCCCAGGTAGAGAAGATCATCATTTCTGATTGCCGAATAAATTGTGCCGAGGCTGCCTGTGCTGTTTTCGTACTGGGTAACATAGGAAGAGATATTGATATAATTGACTCCTTCATCCAGTCCTACCCATAATCCGTTATCTCTCCCTTTATAAAGCGAAAGGACTGTGTTATTGTTTAATCCGTTTGAGTAGTCATAGGTTCTTTGTATACGCCCCTCTTCGTCACAGAATACGATACCTCTCAGTATAGTACCAAAGACAATAAGTGAATCATCAATTGCTAACCCTGCATTGCATGACTCCTCCATAAGGTAGGAAGAAATTTCACTTTTCTGAGGTGTAAAACTTTTACCATCGAAGGTAAATATTCCATTATTTGCGGTACATATCCAATACTTACCGATTGCCATCTCTATGATAGCGTGCACCTTAAGCGATCCAAAAATCTCACTTCCCTTGATGAGTTCAAACTCCGAACCGTCAAACCAGAAGAGGCCAAGGCCAAGTGATTGCACAATGAACCTGTCGCCTGCCTTGAAGAGGAATAGCATTATTGACGGTCCGCCAATTGTTGTAACTCCATTGGGATCTGCCTTATAGATAGTGGTAAAAGACTGGAAATAGAGAGTTTCGTTCAATTCAAAGATATTCCAGATCTCATCATTCTTCTCAACACCTATATTGGCGGCCATTGAATGATATGTCAGGTCACCCTTATAATCGTTATCCCAATAGCCGAAATCTTCAAACGAACCTGTAAAAATTCTTCCTTCAGCATCTACATATACCGATCTTACTCCCTTACTGAGAGGCATAGAATAGGTTCTGGAACTTATGCCATTATACTCAACCAGGCCGGCAGAGTTGGCAAAATAGATATATCCGTTGGCAGGGCTCTGACAAACCTCCCAGTTCTGATTGACAACAGGAATCTGATTGGAAATGAAATTCTGGATCTCACTATTTCTGGCAGGAAACTGCGATTCAAGCAGCGATGAGATCCCAAAAGTGAACAATAAGAAGAGAAGGGCCTGTTTGCTCATTCCTTCTGCTTTGTTTGACATAAGGCCGGGAGTTAGTTCATGCTATTTACTAAACAGAAGTAAATATATTAAAAACCATGAAGTAACTGAATGAATTCTGACTCTTCTCTATAGTATACTGAACATTACATACCTTTCATCGGCCGAATCCGGACTTATAAAAAGCTCGAACTCCCCTGCATCGTAAGTATAACTCATATCCTCATGATAATAATTGAGATCACCCGGCCTTATGGTGAAGGTAACCGTTACAGTTTCTCCCTTCTTTATTCTTACCTTTTGAAAACCCTTGAGCTCTTTCACGGGACGGGTAACATCTCCTACCCTGTCTCTGACATATAGTTGCACAATCTCTTCACCGTCTACAGATCCGCTGTTTGTAACATCAACTGATGCCACTATCTCCTCTCCCCTGGCAAAAGAGCTCTTGTTAAGTGAAACCTCTGAATAGCTGTATGATGTGTAGCTAAGACCATATCCAAAAGGATACAAAGGAGTATTAGGACTGTCAATATACTTTGATTTATATTTATCCTGCTTCAGATCCGGGTCAAATGGTCTGCCTGTATTCTTAGCATTGTAGTAAATAGGTATCTGTCCCACACTTCTTGGAAATGTCATTGTAAGTTTTCCCTGGGGATTAACATCCCCGAAAAGAATATCTGCAATAGCGTTACCTGCTTCAGTACCTCCGAACCATGCCTCAAGAATTGCCGGGGCAATTCAGTGTAGTTCCTCAATAGGCAGAGGCCTTCCGTTAAAAAGCACTACCGCTGTCGGGACACCTGCTGCGATCACCTTCCTTGCCAGCTCCATCTGGACTGCCGGCAATGAGATATTGGTTTTGCTTGCGGCTTCGCCGCTCATCCAGGAACTCTCACCCAGGGCAAGTATGACATAATCAGCACTTTTCGCTGCCTTAACTGCCTGATTAATCCCATCCTGAAGGTAGTTTTCAACATCGGTCCCTTTTGAGTGGATAATTTTAATCTTCCCGTCGGCCCTGTTTCTTACACCTTCCAGAAGAGTCACACATTTCTCAGCTTCCCCTGCAGCAGACCAGCTACCAAGCATGTCACGTTTGGAGTCGGCCAGAGGGCCTATAACAGCTATTGTCCTGGCGTTATTTCTGATAGGCAGGGTCTCATTGTCATTCTTCAGCAGAACAGCTGATTTCGCTGCAAATCCGCGCGCAAAGGATAGGTTGTCGCTGGTCATTATCTCTTCCTTTTCACGCTCTTTGTTGCAATATCTGTATGGATCTTCGAAGAGTCCGAGATCAAATTTAGCCTTCAGAATCCTTCTGACGGCATCATCAAGTTGTTTCTCCTCTACCCTTCCATCAGCAATCAGCTCCCCCATGAAGAGCTGGTAGACATTTCCCTGCATATCCATATCGAGTCCGGCATTGAAAGCAAGTTGTGCGGAATGTGCCGAATCGGTTGCTACTCCATGCAGTATTAATTCATTGATTGAAGTATAATCAGAAACGACAAATCCCTCAAAGCCCCATTTATTTCTCAGGAGATCGGTAAGCAATCTCTTGCTCGATGAAGCGGGAACGCCTGATATCTCATTGAATGATGTCATAACCGATCCTGCACCTGCATCAATTGCTGCTTTATATGGTGGCAGGTACCATTCGTACAATGATCTTTCAGAAATATCAACGGTATTATATTCACGTCCCGCCTCCGGAGCGCCATAAGCTGCAAAGTGTTTTACACATGCAAGCAGAGTATTATTAGCACCAGGGTCGCTGCCCTGAAAACCTTTAACACGACTGGCGGCAATAAGAGAGCCAAGATAAGTGTCTTCGCCGGCACCCTCCATCACCCTTCCCCATCTTGGGTCTCTTGAAATATCAACCATTGGTGCAAAGACCCAGTTAAGTCCTTCGGCCGTCGCTTCGGTGGCTGCTATACGTTCAGATTTTTCAATTGCCTCAAGATCCCATGAACAAGACTGGGCAAGTGGTATCGGGAAAATTGTTCTGTGACCATGAATCACATCATAACCAAAGATCAGTGGTATGCCAAGCCTGGTCTCATTTACTGCAATTCTCTGAAGTGATTCAACATAGTCAACAGTATATGCGTTGAAAATGGCCCCCACTTTACCCTGCCTGATCAGATCTTTGTAATTATCGGACATTGATGGTCCGGTTACCGCCCAGTCGCTGGTATAGAGAGCCAGCTGGCCGATCTTCTCATCACGGGTCATAAGGGCAAGGAGAGAATCAACCTTTGTATCGCTGCTGCTCTTACCCTTTTTTTCAACTGTACTGCATCCCTGCATCAGGATCACAGCAATTATAATGATCTTAAGAGCTAATCTGTTTTGCATTTTCATGGGTTTAATATCTAAATAATAGGATAAAGGGCGCAAAATACTATTTCTCTCATTTAGCAACAAATCCAAGTTTGTTTAAACCGTTCTGCACTTCAGGACAAGACATGAACAGATCCCACAACAATCCGGTCCGGTAATTTTCGATCATTATCACAACAGGCCCCTGGTCTATTGCAAGATAACGCTTTGGATACCAGTTGCTCTGCTCTGAAAATGCATCATAAAATCCATACTTCCCAAATATTTTATCGCCAAGGTTAAAGTAGAAATCGTGAAGTGCTGCTAACGACTCCGAAGGTGTATAAGGCAATGAGGCCAGTGCTGCCGTTGGCGATATAACACCCAGGTCATTTTTATCACCTGGAGCATGAGCAGCATACCCTTCAGGGGAATAGCTTGCTGTTAATCCCCAGCGGGAAGCAGAATAGCCTTTATAATTCTTTGGATTAAGCTCGCACCACTTATTGTTAATGATCGATTGATTAACATTTAACTGCCAATAGTCGGCATATTTATCAGACAGACCTCGGGGATCGAGGCCCAGAAAGGAATAGTGCGCCCAGAAAAGAGGTCCACCGTATTCCTCAGCACCGTTATGATTAAGTATAAGGTTATAATTGTATTTACTCTTCGTGGAAACAATGCCCCCTTCCCTTGCCCATCCCTTATGATAAGCCTCGGGATTAACCGGATAGGTTGGTGATGAAGAGGCCAGAACATAAAGTATCAGACATTCATTATATCCTCTTACCGGGAAGTTCATGTCCCATCCAAATTCAGGCGACCAGTGCCAGTAGAGAACATCCTCGCCTCCTTTGGTAAAGAAATTCCACTCTACTTCCCTCCAGAGAGTATCAATGCTGGCTGATAATTCACGTTCAGCTTCGTTACCATCGATAAAATATTGTCTCACCGCCAGTAGTCCCTGTACCAGGTATGCTGTCTCAACGATATCAGCCCCATTGTCTTTAGGGCTGAAAGGTTTTACTTTACCCGTTTCGCCGTATAGCCAGTGTGGCCATGCTCCATGGAATCTGTCAGCGGAAGTGAGGAATCCCACTATTTTCCTGAGCCGCTCAAATCCCTCCTCCCTTGTGATAAAGCCGTTTTCAATACCCACAATTATTGCCATTACACCAAATCCGGATCCGCCTGTTGTTATAACATTCATATCATTCTGTGGATAATCACCGTCGCAGTGATACCTCTCGCGTGCCATACCTGATACCGGTTCGGCACCATCCCAGAAATACTGGAAAGTACGGTATTGGACAAGAGTAAGAAGGGAATCGTCAGAAATTTCTTTGTCTATTACAGAATTGGAATTACCTGTTTTGTTTTTCTTTTCATTACCACAAGAAGAGCCAATTAATGACATTACAACTACGAAAATTATTGTGATAAGCCTGCTCATTTCATTAATATGTAAATCCCAGTTTATTGAGGCCTGCCTGTATTTCTCCATTTTGCATAAACAGGCTCCATAGAAGCCCTGTTCTGTAATTCTCTATCATGCATATTATGGGACCCTGGTCTATTGCGATGTATGATCTTGCAAACCAACCGGTAGTAAGATTAAATGAGTCGTAGAAACCATACTCTCCCCACATTTTGTCTCCCAGTGTATAATAGAAAAAATTAAGTGCTTTCATACTTTCAACAGGTGTGTAGGGGAAAGATGAGAGTGCAGCTGTAGGAGCAATTACCCCAATATCATTTAACGGTGAGCTGGCCCTGTAACCATTTTGTATATCGCTGGCTGTAAGGCCCCAGCAGTTATCGGCATAACCTTCGAAGCCTTTTGGATTGGCTTTACAATACTCCATATTAATACGGGAATGCGCAACGTTTTGTGTCCAGTAAGAAGCATACTGGTCATTCAGGCTCCTGGGATCGAGTCCGAGGAAAGAGTAGTGCGCAAAGAAGAGAGGACCTCCATAGTCTTCTCCGAGAGGAAGTTGTATTCCATAAAACAGTTTATTGTTCCTCATGGGGAAAAGGCCATTTCGTGCCCATCCCTGAGTATAGGTATCAACAGGTATTGAATGTGTTGGTGAAGAAGCCGCAAGGACATAAACTATCAAAGCCTCGTTCCATCCCGATATTCCCATGTTCATGATCCATCCGAGATTGGGTGACCAGTGCCAGAAGAGGAGGTTTTGATTATCTTTCCGATACCAGTTCCAGTCAACAGCCTCCCACAGTTTTGTAATAGAATCACACATTGCTTTTTCAGCACTGCTGCCATCCTTAAAATACTCTCTTACCGTTAGCAGTCCCTGCATCAAAAATGCTGTCTCCACCAGATCTCCCCCATTGTCATTGCTGCTGAAGGGAACGACCTTGCCGGTTGTTCCGTTTATCCAGTGGGGGAACGCTCCATGAAACCTGTCGGTCTGAGGACTAATCAGAAAATTAACTGTTTTGTTCATCCTGTCGAATCCTTCCTGCCGGGTAATAAACCCCCTTTCAATACCTGTAAGGAGTGCCATTAGTCCAAATCCGCTACCTCCGGAGGTGACTATCTCACCCGAGCCCAATCGCTCACGGGAAAGACCGGAAACAGGATGAGCATGGTCCCAGAAGTATCCGAATGTCTTTTTTTGAACCAGGGTCATCAAAGAGTCAGCAGATATCTTTGGAAACTTAGGAGTAGTGTCAAGTCTTGTGCGAAATGCAAAAGTATAACCCTCATATATAAAGCCTCCCAGGTTGGGACCCTGGTCCACCAGTAGCCTGAAGACCGAGTAAGGTGCCAGGGGAGAATTGGGAGTTATAGTAAGTCTTTCCGATTTGTTGTCAAACTTGTGAGTGTAGTCAGTTCCTGCATCACTTATGAAAATGAACTTCTCCTTTTTAAAAAGAAGGGTGTCAACAGTTTCCTTAAACCTGATTTGAATTACTGCATTTTCATAGTCAACATTTTTAATGGTTGAGTTATTGGTCACAAACTGGTTATTGACGAATACAGAATCGATCAATATCTCGTGGTTGGTATTGTCGATCTCCTTCCTGCAGGAAACCAGGGCTATGACAATAAAAAATATGAAAATGAGATTTTTCATTCTCTTCAATTATAATAAAAGAAAGGGAGGGGCAAAAGTGTCCCTCCCTTTTCAATAATCAATTATTTGGTTAACTGCGTCACCTCTGCCTGATAGAGAGCGGTGATCTCAGCTGCTGTTAGGGCTTTATCATAAACGCGAAGCTCATCCAGGTTACCTAAGAACCAACCCATCCAGGTATCAGTAGCTGTACCTTCTGTCTTTGGTCTCCATGCTCCGATGTTTATCTTGTCAGCATTTGCAAATGCCAAAGCACCTAGTGGATCACCGGCAGGGTTTGCCTTACGGTCTTCAACACCTGTGTTAGTAACAACCTTTACACCATTCTTATAGATCATATACTTTGATGTAGCAGCGTCATACTGGAAAACAAGATGCATCCAGATATCTTTCGTGAAGACATTCTTGGAAAAACCAACATGCTGTCCTGACCATTCTGCACCAGTCTTAAGGAAGAATGCCTTAAACTGAAGTGAATCAGCCGTTGCAGTCAGACGATTCATCGCCAGGGTCATATTACCCCAGAATAGATCATCCGATTTTCCGATCTGGAAAATGATTGGTTCAGGATCACCTGTTACCAATGGATGCTTAAACCACATTGCTACAGAGAATGAGGTTAAAGTTTTTAGTTTACTGCCTGTAGGGATGGTATACAATAGGTGCGCAAGGTTAGCACCCTGATAGGCCTCGTTGCGACGCCCTGCCACATATGTCACACCAGGGGACATAGTTGGAGTAAGGTTTGCAATTTTTTCAGTTGCATTTCCATCGAATGGGAAATATGCAATTAAGTTAGCGGTAGCTATAGTGCTGGGATCTGTCTTCCCTGCATTCGGGTCATCCTTATCTTTCTTACAGGATGTTAAGGTAGAACTCATTATGATCATCATTCCGATCAATAGAGCTCCTGCGATTTTGAACTTGTTTTTCATTTTAGCGTGATTTTAGTTTAACATTTAACGGTGAATTATTAGTTGTAACCATTGTTTTGAGTGAGGTTCGGATTTAGCTGTATCTGTGCGGCCGGTATTGGGTATACTTCATGCTTACCAGTAACAAAACCTTTGGATGCAAGCGCCGCTGCAGCCTGTCCGGTACGGATAAGATCGAAGAACCTGTCTTCCTCCATCGCCAGTTCGGCGCGGCGCTCATCCCATATCTGCTGAACTGTTACACCTGTCAGTGGCAGCAGTCCGGCACGTTCCCGTAAAAGGTTTACTGCGTCATCAGCACTAAGTCCGCTTATTGTTGTCGCCGTAGCACCATTTACCTTTGCCTCGGCATACATTAACAGAACATCGGCATACCTGAGGATACGTACATTATGGTCAAAGCCATAACCATTGTAGTTCCAGTTACTGTAATAGGAAGGTGTATAAACTTTCCCGTTATAGACCAGATTAGAACAGGCGGCCTTAATGCTGTCGCCCTCAGGTGTTTTCGTACCTCTGTAGAGAAGGGTGGTTGCAGGTCTTATAACCTCGCCCCTGCCACTATAAAAATCTATCAGATTCTGGCTAGGTGTGCAGAAACCCCATCCCTGCATATTTGTTGGGGAATTACCGCGTGGACCCTGTACATAAGCGTACTCAATAAAGGTCTGATCACCGGCGGTCTTTCCGAGAGTGGAACTCTGCAGTTCAAAGAGCGATTCACGACTGTTTTCACCATCAACACTGAACACCTCGCGGAAATCGGTTAGCAGACCATACCTGCCGGAAGCAATAATCCTGTCGGTAAGTGATGCAACGGAGTCCCATTCTGCCTGGTACATGTGAACCTTTGCTTTCAGAGCCATTGCAGTATACTTATTTATCCTTCCTGCCCACTCTTTAGTGTATCTGTCAGGCAGAATTTCAATTGCCTCATTAAGATCTTTCTCTATGAAATCATACAACTGAGTCTTCGATGCCTGAGGAAGAGATGCAAGCTGGTCGGAGGTGAGCAGTGTATCAACAATCGGCACCCTTCCAAAGAGGCGGGTGAGATTGAAGTAGGCATATGCCCGTATTGTCTTGACCTCCCCCTGGCATTGAAGGGCGTATAACTTATCATCACTGTTAAGCAGGGTACTTTCAAACAATGGCATCTGATGGATCGAATAGTTGGCCCCGCTGACAATATCAAAGTAGGCTATCCAGAGGTCATTGATCAACCCGTTACCAGGCTGGTAGGTCAGATTATCGAGCTCCAGCATTGAAGGGTTATCACCCGGACTGCTGCCCTTGTCTGCATTATCAGACGCTATCTCAAACGCACCAATATATGGGAATACATGAGCGCCCCAGCTTCTGAGCTTGGCGTAGGAGGCACTTACCGAAAGGAAGATATTCTCCGACTTAGAATAGTCAATTCCGGTGGTCGGTAAGGTTCCTTCAGGACGTATGTCGAGAAACTTCTCACAGCTTATAAATGTGAGGAGCCCTGCTATTATCAAGAAACTAATTACTCTTTTCATCACTTTAACCATTTTAAATTAGAAGCGTGCCTTGATCCCTACAGTATATACCGCCTGAAGGGGATAAACGAAATTGTCTATTCCGGTACTTATAGGGCTGCCCCCGATCTCAGTTGTAAAACCTTTATATGTAAAGTATGTGAAAGGATTTTGTGCCGAAGCATATATCCTCAGATTCGGTATAAATCTTATTTTACTGGTATTATAACCCACAGTAATATTTTGTATCCGGCCAAAGGAGCCATCCTCAACAAAGAAGTCATTAGCCTGCTGAATAAAGGAGTAGTTGTAGGCAGCTGCTGACGGATATTTGTCGGATGGATTATCAGTTGTCCATCTGTTATTATAGAAATCCTCATCATAATTACCATCGGAAAAGACATCCCTGTTCATCCTCTTGGCGTTGAGTATCTTATTACCGATCTGACCAAGCAGTGAGATATTAAGGTCAAAATCTTTATAGCTGAAACCAAGATCGAATCCGGTGATCAGCCATGGTATAGGGCTTCCCAGATAGACCTTATCCTCTTCGTTTATAACGTTGTCGCCGTTCTGGTCTTTGTACCGGAAGAACCCTTTGTCTTTTATTATCTGATCAACAGGATCAAGCAAAGCCTGGCTTTCGCTCTGGTAGACACCGGTGATTTCATAACCGTAGAATGCACCTATAGGATGTCCAACAGCTGTCCGTGTCGAATAATTGCCCCTCACATAACCACTCGGGATATATTCACGTCCCTCAAGCTTGGTTACTCTGTTAAGGATAGTTGTAGCGTTGAAGCCTGTTGTCATCTTAAGTCCGTTTTCAAACTCATTTACCCAATTAAGGCTTAGCTCAATGCCAGCATTCAGCACGCTTCCGTTATTGCCAAGCAATTCTGTTACGCCTCCTCCTGTTGCTATTGGGGCGTAAAAGACAACATTATCGGTAGTACGGTGATAAAAGTCAAGATCTCCCGATAGTTTTCTGCCTGAAGTGGTAAAGTCAAAACCAATATCAAATTCATTTACAACCTCCCATCTCAGAAAATTCTGCACAACAGTCTGAGCCCCAAGACCATCAACGAGTCTGTCGCCAAATATGCCGGAACTGCCTGCACCCGACTGACCCAGGATAACAGCTGAGTTGGCGGGCACATTATCATTACCCAGAAGTCCCCAGCTGGCTCTTACCTTAAGATAGCTGAACCATGTCTGATTCTCCATGAAATCTTCCTCTGTGAGGTTCCAGCCTAAACCTACCGAAGGGAAGTAACCCCATTTCTTCTGGTACTTTGAGCTGGCATCAGCTCTGAAGGTTATAGTACCAAGATACTTGTCACTAATGTTGAAAGTACCCCTTGTAAAGAATGAGATGCCGTTATACCTTCCTGCACCGTCATAAGCGTTTCGATCTTTGAATGAACCCAGAATCAGATATTTGGATTGATCATCCAGACCCGGCACATCCAAAGCAAAGCCTGAAATAGATTCCCACTTTTCAATACGTGTTGACTGGCCCACCATGAATGAATAGCTGGTCTCTCCTGCCCTGTCCTTATAGGTAAGAAGGTTATCTATAATCTGCTTCGATGAATTACCGAATGTCTTTGTGAGGCTCGACTTTCTTACCCCCTGTGACCCTCCCACATAGTATGCAGGAGTATATCTCTGATTTGTCCAGTTGCTTATATCCTGGTTATAGGAGATCTTGTATGTCAGTTTGTCCTGAATGGGATAAAATTCAGCATAACCGCTGAATACCAACTTATTACCCTTCTCAACATTATCAGTATAGTATGCTGCGGCAACAGGGTTCCCATACTGGTTGCCAAATCCATATGTCTGAGGCGACCCGAACAGAACAGGATAAGCATCAGTATTGCCAGGGTCATAGACGGGATAAACCGGCGGATTAACATAAGCTCCGAAGAAGGCCCCGTCGTTAGGACTTATTTTATCATGCCTTGAAACGATTGTGTTTACACCTACCTTCAAAAATTTGTTTACATCCTGATCCAGCCTTCCCCTTATATTGAACCGTTCAAAATTGTTCTTTGTATCCATTATCCCCTCCTGAAACAGATAGTTTCCACCAATGGAATAGGATGTGTTATCTGTAGTACCTGATACATCGATTCCGTGTCCGGTCATGGGAGCGGTCCTGACAAGCTCCCGATACCAGTCGGTGCTTGCAGGGTAGAGAGCAGGATCCTTGGGAATATAACCTGTAACAGAGGCGTTAGCCTCGTTAAGCAGGTCAACATACTGATCCTTGGTTGCCATCTTTAATATATTCACAGGTAACTGCATTCCGAAATAGCTGTCATAGTTAACAGTGGGTTTGCCGCTCTTACCCTCGCCTGGTAGTAATGAGAATTACCCCATTGGCAGCCCGTACACCATATATTGCAGATGCCGACGCATCCTTAAGAACTGTTATATCCTCTATGTCACCACTGCCGAGGAAATCAATGTTATCACTAAAGACTCCGTCAACGACATATAGTGGCTTAGCAAAGTCACCTATCGATCCCACTCCCCTTATCTTCACGGTGGGCCCGTTTCCCGGAATACCACTGCTGATAATTTGCATGCCGGCAACCTTGCCTTGCATGGCCTGCATGGCATTGGATGTGACCTGCCTTCTTAAATCATCACCCTTAATGGTTATAATAGGAGCCGTGAGATCCTTGGCACGCTGAGTACCATAACCGATAACGACAACCTCATCCAGAGATGTGGTCTGATAAAGAAGCACAACTTTAATTACCTCCCTGTCTCCCACTCTGATCAACTGAGGGGCCATACCTACCATCGTAAACTCAAGAGTGTCGTTGGCTATAGCGCTTATACTGTAGCTTCCGTCGATATCTGTCATAGTTCCCCTGTAAGTGTTTTTGACCAAAACTGAAACACCTGGTAGCGGAATACTTTGATTATCTACTACAGTTCCCTTTATCTGTATCTGGCCCGATAAGGCTTGCAGATAAAGGGTGATAATAAACGAAAGAGTTAGAAGCTTTTTCATTTTTGACTGTTATTTCCTACAAGTTACACATTTACAGCCCCGTATCAAAAATTGAGAATGCTGTTTGATTTGCTCACCCATTATTAAGTGGAGAAACATTACCTCTATTTTACTACAACAGTTAATTATATAGTGTTGATATACTGTCTTTTAAAATATACTAAAATTCTTAAGTAGTCTTGGATAAGCATCGGGGCAGGTTAAGAGGTATATCTATTAAAACAACCCAGCCTTGATAATGTTGCACTTCGGAGCAGGTGATAGTAAGTATTGTTGAATGTAAAGCCGAAATTATTTCTTTAATTGTATCTCATTACCTAAATTAGAGATTAGCTTAATTGAACCCGACCGGAAAATAACAAACTAAACAAAAGGCGCATACGATGAGGAAAAGATCAATTATACTTGTAATTGCAGTCATTTTGACGATTATCGCAGGGTGTGGCGGGAGCAAAAACAATAAGGATATTGACATTTCAGAACTTACTATAGGTCAGATCCACATGTCCTACGAAAAAGGTGATTATACATCAACCGATCTGGTTAAGGCCTATCTGAAGCAGATCGAGAAGTATAATAGTCAGATAAATGCAGTAACTACAGTCAATCCTGAAGCGATACTTATTGCTGAGGCACTGGATGCTGAATTTCTTCTTACCGGCAAGCTAAGACCTCTCCATGGTATACCTCTTCTGGTAAAGGACAATATCAACACCCGCGGACTACCAACCACGGCAGGGTCACTTGCACTGAGGGATTTTATACCGTCAGGTGATGCTTTTATCATAAATAAACTGGTAGAGGCAGGTGCCATTATTATTGCAAAAACAAATATGGCTGAATGGGCATTTAGTCCTATGCACACCGAAAGCTCAACAGCAGGGGTAACACGCAACCCCTACAATCTGCTTCATGTGCCTGCCGGATCAAGCGGTGGAACAGCGGCAGGAATAGCTGCAAATTTTGCAACAATAGGACTGGGAACAGATACGGGTAACTCTATCAGAGGACCCTCCTCCCACTGCTCACTGGTGGGTTTCCGAACAACCATGGGACTTGTGAGTCGTTCGGGAATTGTTCCGCTATACCTTAGAAATGATATAGTTGGACCTATGTGCCGTACCGTGGAGGATGCTGTAAAAGTACTCGATGTTATTGCAGGATATGACCCCCTTGACCCTGTTACCAAACGATCAGAGGGTATTGTACCTGAATCATATTCAGTATACCTCGAAAAGGATGGCCTTAAGGGGACCAGAATTGGAGTGTTAAGGGAATTGATAGACGAAAGTGCTGATCCTGAAATTGTTGAACTGTTCAATAATGCACTTGCCGATATGGAGGCTATGGGCGCTATCATAATTGACCCGCTTATTATACCCGACTTTGCGAAGCTGAGGCAAAATCAGTGGTGCGCTGAATTCCGGACCGATCTGGAAGCTTTCCTCGCTACATACGTAAAGAATGACACCCTAAACACTCTGGAGGACATTATCCGTATAGGTACTAAATCGGAGTTTGCAGATATGAGGATGAAATATCAGGCGTCAAACAGCGGTAGATCGGCAAATAAGGAGATCCCGTGCCTCGATCCTTACAACGATCTGCTAAGGATAGCCTTCAGAGAGTCAATTGAAAAGGTGATGGATGAAAAGGATCTTGACGCTATCGTTTATCCTTCGTGGAACAATAAGCCCGCACTGATAGAATCATTCAGTGAGGGGTATAAAGGCGATAACAGCCAGATCATAGCACCTCATACGGGACAACCTGCGTTCACAATACCAATGGGATTTACTACTGGTAACATGCCCGCGGGGATACAACTTTTAGGGAGAATGTTCGATGAGGGTACCCTGATAAAAATAGGCTGTGCCTATGAAGCCGGAAGTAATCACAGAAAAGCTCCACGGATAGATTAACCTTTTCTAATAATTTATATTGTTGCTCAAAACAGATTTATACTGTCTGATAAACTTTACCCTATCCAAAACGTTTATTTGATATATGAAAATTCTATTGACCGGAGCAACCGGGTATATTGGCAAGAGGCTCCTGCCTGTATTGGTTAAGGGAGGGCATAACGTCGTTTGTTGTGTACGTGATAAAAGCAGGTTCAATCCGACTGAATCATTAAAGGATAAAATAGAAGTAATAGAGATCGATCTCCTGGATAAAGAATCTCTCAATAAGATTCCTGCTGATATCGACGGTGCATATTATCTTGTTCACTCAATGGCTTCATCCTCTGATTATGAACTCCTCGAAAAAATATCTGCTGTCAATTTTCGCGACAGGCTTGAGAAAACGTCGGTTAAACATCTTATCTACCTAAGTGGTATCGTTAATGAGAAATCCCTGTCACGCCACCTGGGATCAAGAAAAACGGTTGAGGACGAACTTGCCCGGGGATCCTATAATTTCACCGCACTCCGGGCAGGAATAATAATTGGCTCGGGCAGTGCCTCCTTTGAGATCATCAGGGATCTGGTAGAAAAACTTCCGGTAATGATCACTCCGATCTGGCTACGAACTAAATGCCAGCCTGTTGCAATATCAGATGTTATCAATTTTCTGTACGCCACCCTCTTTAAAGAAGAGACATTTAACAGGAATTTCGACATTGGAGGTCCCGACATACTCTCTTATAAAGAGATGCTTCTAGGATTTGCAAAAGTGAGGTCGCTGAAAAGATACATTTTTGTTGTTCCTGTAATGACTCCAAAACTATCCTCCTACTGGCTCTACTTCATTACCGCCACCTCTTTCAAACTTGCCAGTGCACTGGTCGACAAGCATGAAGATCGAAGTTATTTGCCGCGATAACAGTATTAATAAAATATCTCGGTATTGATCCGGTTGGTTATGATGAGGCACTAAGGAATACGTTGAGTGAAATTGAGGATAATCATATTATTTCAAGCTGGAAGGACTCATTTATTAGCGGTGATGTAGACTTTAAGCTCTACTGATTTTATTATTGTCCCTACAAACGGTTGCTTTGTAGATAACCGTAGGCGAACTGTTGCCGATATCGAAGCAACCAAATATAAGATATGGAGAATTGGCGGAGTCACCGGCTGGTATTATGGCGACTGGCTATGGCGACTCAGGGGGTTTATGGATAAACTTTCAGGCGGTGTAGGCTTAAGAAGAGGACGCACCAATATATGCGAAATAAGCGCTGGTGATGTCATCGACTTCTGGAGAGTTCTTTATGCCAGTTACGATGAAGGCAGACTCCTCCTTTTTGCCGAGATGAAACTGCCGGGGGAAGCATGGCTCGAATTCAGATTCGAGGGCAATGATCTTATCCAGACGGCTACTTTCAGGCCACGGGGGCTTGCAGGAAGACTCTACTGGTATTCAGTTTACCCGTTACACCACTTCATCTTTGGAGGTATGATCAATAAGCTAACAACCTAACAGTTATAATTATGCTAACAAGAATTGTTATTTTTCTTATCATCAATTTCGGGGCACTCGCAATTGGCGGATTCCTTATGGGAGAAGGATCCTCATCACTCTGGTACCAATCGGTAAACAAGGCGCCATGGACACCTCCGGGATGGGTGTTCGGTGCAGCCTGGACCTTCATAATGATATGCCTCTCAGTATATATGGCATATGCCTGGGGATGTAGTGAGTAACAAGAAGCTGCTGATCACAATCTTTATTGTCCAGTGGGTACTTAATGTCGCCTGGAATCCACTCTTCTTTAAATTTCACCTTGTTTTCCCGGGACTTATTGCAATAGTTGCATTAACATTGGTCGTTACCTATATCTTCTTCCGGTTTTTACCTCAGGTGAAGCTTGCATCAATTTTAATATTGCCATACATTATCTGGCTGGTTATCGCCACTTCTCTTAATGGTTATATCTATTTCAGGAATTGATCCTATGGTTACTAGTTCACTGGTTCCGTCGCGATCTGAGACTCGAGGATAACAATGCTCTTACTGCAGCATTGAATGGTGATCATCCGGTTCTTCCTACTCTTTATTTTCGATACCAATATTACTGAGGAGCTACCGGTTGATGATCCCAGGATTATCATTCATATACAGACACACTGTTGAAGATCAATGATCGTCTTGCAACTTTAGGGTCCGGACTGTTGGTGCTGAAGGGTGACCCAGTAAAGATATGGGAAGAGCTTATTGCAAAATATAATATTGGAAGGGTATGCTTCAACAAGGATTATGAACCATACTCCAGAGAAAGAGACGGTAAGATCACTGGACCTTCTATCCAAAAACAGTATCGAAGTCAGCCAATTCAAGGACCAGGTAATATTCGAAGAGAGTGAAATAATCAAATCGGATGGTATCCCCTATACACAGTATTTACTCCTTATAAGAACAGATGGCTCGAGAAACTTAAGATGAACGCGAACGGCAGATGAGGAAATGGTTAACTGGGATAATTTATATAAACATAAGTTCATTTTCCCCTCACTTGAAGAAGTTGGATTTGTAAAATCATCCATAATCGTCAGGGATTACGACCTTACACAGATATCGCAATATGAGCTTCTTCGAAACTTTCCGGGTGCCGATGCTACAAGCTATCTTAGTCCTCACCTGCGATTCGGGACGTAAGTATCAGGGAGATCCTATCCAAGAGTATACCCTCAATATGAGGTCTTCACCAGTGAACTAATATGGCGTGAGTTTTTTATGCAGATACTTTTTCACTTTCCTGGAGTAGTCTCAGGAAACTTCCGTTCAAAGTATGATGATATTCCCTGGAGGAACAATGAAGAGGAGTTTGAACTGTGGTGCAACGGTAAAACAGGATATCCTATTGTTGATGCCGGTATGAGACAATTGAATGAGTCAGGTTATATGCATAACAGGATAAGGATGGTCACAGCAGGCTTCCTTTGCAAACACCTTCTGATCGACTGGCGCTGGGGCGAAGCTTACTTCGCGAAAAAACTGATTGATTATGAACTCTCTTCCAATAATGGTAACTGGCAATGGGCTGCAGGTACCGGGTGCGATGCTGCGCCTTACTTCAGGGTATTCAACCCCTGGGAACAACAACGGAAGTTTGACGGGGATCAATCATATATCAAAAAATGGCTGCCTGAAGCTGGGAACAGACAAATACCCTGAACCAATTGTCGATCACACATTTGCAAGGGAGAGAGCTATAAGAACCTACAAAAAAGCCCTTGAGCAGAGAGGCTAGTTGGTCGTAAATTATTTACAACTAAATTATTACATCTCCCTGAAAAATATTGAATAATTCATATTAACTTTAATTAACCAATTAATGTTTAATAGGAATGAAAAAGGGCTTTCTTTTACTCGCGGTACTTGTAATTGTATCTTTCAATCACTCTGAAGGTCAGGTATCGGGCCTGCTCAAAAAGGTTAAGAACAACGTTGCCAATGATCTTCTCAATGGTATCGAGGCAGGCTCTCAATCCAACGCCAAAGTTGCACCTGAACCGGCTTGTGCCTGCGATGATGCCATAGTTGTTATGGAGCTGGGCGGTAAGTTGCAGCTGGACTATAAAGAACTGTACATTTCAGTTCTTGACGACGGCAGCCTGCTTGCCAGGGATGGTCAGAGCAACAGGTACTATATTGTGAAGAACGGAGTTGCTGAGGGTCCGTACAGGCCCGAAGATCCTAAAATCGAGAAATTCAGGGATGCCGTTTCTGAGATGGATGGTAAAGTTGACATCTTGTCCAAATACAGTCAATATATCTCAAAATCAGGAGAAAAATTCATTATTACATTCAAGGGTAAGACTTATGGCCCATACGCCAGGATCCAAAATTTTTCTGTCTCAATGTCAGGCGAGAAGTTTGCTGCTATGGTAGTAGAAAAGGAATTGATGTCGGAAAAGACCTCTAAAGATCTTGAAGAGGCGGTGAAGAAGGCAAAAACAGAGGAGGAACAGATGCAGATAATGATGGAGTATGCGCTTCAGATGCAGGATGCTGTTGCGGAGATGGGTGATAATTTTGATGTCAGCCCGGTATTGGTGTCGAACGTACCCGGAGCAAAATACGATCCCAATGAAATCAATGGGTACCGCTTTCAATAATAAGGTGAAGTACGACGACATAATTTTTATTGCTCAGGATAAGATTTTTGATCTCAAAGGAACCAATATCATTACTCTCAAACAGTCAGATATAGAGTAAAAGAGAGTACTTTGTCAATAGCTGCCAACTCAAAATATGCTGCCTTTGATTACGGCACACTCTCCTTTAGTGATAATAAAATATGTTCCGACCTCTTTAACCCACGCCTGACAAAGATTGAAGGAACTGTTTATCTCACTTATTTGTATTATTCCCCAAAACGAAATGCTATTGTTCAATGTAAGACACCATTCTGAAGAAGGGACTCATCATGTTCCATGGTCATTAGCAAGGCTTGCCCCGGAAAGGTTTGCTGTGCTCCTGAGTCTATTGTCTTTATACATTCTAATCTTACCAGTAGAGATTAATGCACAAACAGCTGATTATGAGACGATATTTGGAGAGAACTGGAACAAAGCAATAGCTTTCGAAAAGGAGAACAGGGTATGGATGATGCCTCTGATACAGGAAAATAATCTATCCTATCATGAAGCCATTGCAGTAATATTTCCGGAGCTGATAAGATACAGTGCCCTGCGCGATATGATGGAGATTACTTTACTGAAATCGCTCTATGTAAGTCTTGGTACTAAATACTCCAACTTCTCAATAGGCCAGTTTCAGATCAAACCCTCTTTTGCTGAACTTGTAAGGGTCCATTCTCCCCCACTTACAATTAATGATTCAATATTTGTCTTCTCCAAACCACTCGACTATTCAAACCTGTATGAATACAGACGCGATATTGTTACAGGTCTGGAAAATCCTGAAACAGAAATTATCTATTTAATAGCCTTCATAAAAATATGTAATGAGAAGTACAAATTATCGGGGTACGATGATCAGGAGAGGGTAAAATTCCTTTCAACAGCATATAATTATGGAATAGATAACAGCAAGAGGCAGATCGAAAAGATGGTTGACAGGAGGTTCTTCAGCACTAAGCTTATTAGCGATACGACTTACTCCTACTCCGATATATCGGTAACCTGGTACAGGCAGAACATTGATGTCATTAAATAAACGAGCAAGAGGAGAATTTATTGGAAAAATAAAAAGGCCGCAGAAAAATCTGCGGCCTTTGTGCCCAGAACAAGACTCGAACTTGCACACCCTTGCGAGCACCAGCCCCTCAAGCTGGCGTGTCTACCAATTTCACCATCTGGGCATTGGTACAATTAAGATAGTAACAACTACCTGGATAAATGTCTGCAGTTTAAAGAACCTTCGACATTTGTCCCAGATGGGAGCAATCTGCTCCCACTCGAACTTGCACACCCTTGCGAGCACCAGCCCCTCAAGCTGGCGTGTCTACCAATTTCACCATCTGGGCATTGGTACTGTTAAGATAGTATCTACTACCTTGGAAACTTATCTATTTAAAGAACATTCACAGATCTTCCCAGATGGTGAATCTTAATCAACAAGATCCGGAATAATCTTAGCGGTGGCAAATATATGAATTTTTTCAAATCGTAATGTCGTGAGAACAAATTATCCTTGATTTTTATGATCGGCGAAGCCTGAAAAACTAGCGGTCCCGTCAGATAAGTTTATTCTCTATTGCGATCTTCACAAGGACAGCAGTATTTCTTGCATTTAGCTTAAAAAGCAGATTCTTTCGATAGCTGTTTATCGTTTCAACGCCCAGAAAAAGTTTTTCTGCTATTTCCTGATTTGTGAATCCCTCGACAATCAGTCTTAAAAGATCTGTCTCCCTTGGAGTTAAAAAGATCTGGTTATCTGTTTTTTTCTTGAGAAAAAGGTCTATTTCATGACAAAGAAACTGTTCGCCTTGCGAAACAGTTACAATTCCTTCAATTACCTCTTCAGGCATTGCATTTTTAAGAAGATAACCCATCGCCCCGTTGTCGAGCATTTTCCTGACACTTGTATATTCACTGTAGCTTGTAAGCGCCATAATCTTAAGCGAGGGCCATTCCTTAAGAATATCCTTACAGAGGTCAATCCCGTTTATATCAGGCAGGTTTATATCAAGGATCAGTACATCGGGTTGCTCAAATGAGAGCATCCTCATACACTCTCTTCCGCTGAGAGATGTGGCTATGACGGATGCCACACCAGAGTCATTAATAAGTTTTGTCAATCCGCCTATTACCAAAGGATGATCGTCAACCAGAGCAACTTTTATCATAATTCTCTTATACTACAAAATCCACATGTACTTCCGTTCCTTTCCCCGGTGATGAAAGCAGGTCGAGGTTTCCATTAAGTGATTCAACACGTGACCTGATGCTTTTCAGTCCGGTTGTTTCAGAAAATTCCGCCTGCTCAACATCAAAGCCCTTGCCATTGTCCTGGACTACCAGGTTCAGCCGGTTATCCTCATAAATTAGCTGAACATTTATCTCACTTGCTTCTGAATGCTTTATTGCATTATTGATTAGTTCCTGTACTATGCGAAAGAGGGCAATCTCGAACCTCTCCTCATAACGGCGCTCTTCACCATAGAAATGGAGCTTTACCTGCTCCACACCACTGCAAAAATCGTTTAGGGCGGCCTTCAGTCCATAACGCAGCAATGATTCGGGCATCAGATTTCTTGCCACCCGTCTTAATTCAACGATCGATTTATCGAGTAACCCCACAGCATTCTGAAAAAGGGGAACATCCGATTCCGGTAATATCAGGTTTCCTTTCATGTCAACAAGTTTTAATTTTACAACCGATAGCATCCCTCCCAGTCCATCGTGGAGGTCACGCGCAATCCTGGCCCGCTCCATGGTCTCGCCTCTCAGTACTGCCTGAGTTGCAACGAGTTGCTTCTCCTGCTCAAGCTGAAGAACCTTTTGCTCAGCAAGATTTCTTTTATGACTTATATTTCGTTGCCTGAAATAGAGAGACACCACCAGTAAAACTGATCCAACAGCTCCCAATGCTGTAATACCTATTCCAAGGCGCTTTTGCTTTTCCATAGCCTCAAGCTTCAGCTCCTTCTTCTCGGTCTCATACCTCACCTCCATCTCCATTAGGGACCGCTGGTACTCACTGTCTGCCCTGAAGTCGATAGCCCGGCGGTAAAGATCAAAATACCTCAGCGCCAGCAAGGCATCGCCGGTCTGAATACTGGCCCTGACCACATTTGCAACAACATTGCTGTAGAGATTTAGATCGGTAGTGTCTGTCGCGACCGATTTTAGGGCATACTCCTTACTCTCCTTATATCTGCCCTGATGATAATAAATATTAGACAGACTATTCTGCATCGCAGCGATATTACCCGGATAACCAAGCTTTTCTGCCAGTTTCAGTCCGTTTACTGCATGCTTCTCTGCGCTTTCAAAATCCTTATAATAAGTATAATAGACCTCCGATATCGTTTGGGATGCAAGGGCCTCTATCTGGATATCGCCAATTGCTCGTCCAATTTTTTCAGATAATAATGCATATTTCACTGCCTTTTCATACTCCTTTTTAGCCGAATAGAGGTTACCTAAACAGTTATAAAGTGATCCAAGTCCAATCGAGTCGCCTGCTTCAATGGTCAGTTTTTCCGATTTAAGATAATACTTTTCAGCCATCTCAAAGTTCTTCATCCCTTCATATACAACACCGATATTTGATAAAATTGAACATACTTTCTGGGGTTGTCCCTGCTTTTCAATTACCGGCAGAGATTTAAGGTATAGTTCCAGCGCCTCCTTGAACTGACCGTTCAGGTTGTATAAATTAGCCCTGGCAAGGTCAACCTTCGTCTCCAGGCTTACATCACCTGCCCTTCTTGCATATTCAATGGCTTTGTCGAAGAAGATGTTGGCTGAATCAAGTTTGCTGGCCATATAATATGCTACACCCAGGTTCCGGTATAGCGTACCTGCCATTACCAGATTATTATCATTTACAGACAGCTCTATCCCTTTTAGTGCGTAAAGCTTCGACTTGTTGAAATCACTCGAAAGATAGCTCCAGCTGAGGTCATCGCAAATGGTGATCTGCTGACTAACTGAAATGCCCGGCTTCCCGAGGATTAGTTCAAGGGAATCTGGTTCCTGTCCTGATACGGATAATGATACTCCGACAAAACAAAATGTAAATAATAACAGCAATTCGAAGTGATAACCCCTCTGATTTTTCATAGATGATAATTCATAAAATCTTCTATATGCAACCGGCCACTCCAAAACCATGAATGCAGTGATACAAATATATTTTAGTGCCAGCACTTAAAATACCCCTTTTTGGGGGTAAAAGAGGATATATCATACCTCCTAACTTCGTACAACTGAAATCGATTCGGGAAAATTGATAAAAATGAAATTCAGATTAGATGATGAAATTTCTTTATTAAATATATAAAATAAATGGTATGAAAAAGCTGATTATTTTTTGCGGAATTCTCTTTTTTCTTGATTGCCCATACGAACGACAACATATGGCCAGATCAAACTAAAGGATAAATTAAAGAAGACAGAAATACAGCGGTGATCAGTCGTTCTGATCAGGGTATTGAGTAAAGGCCTCGATGCCGTTGAGAACGGGCATGGGAAAGCCGTAAGAGAAGAAAGACAAGCACAGAAGGAACAGGAGTGACAACAAATGGAAGGACAGAATCAGAGAATAAGGTCAGAGCCAGAAGTCTGATCAAGAGAACGAGATTGATGCAACCGGTAGCCAAGAGGCTCAGCTCCACAGGAAAATACCCACTGCAGTCATATTCAAAATTCGACTTTATCCCCGGTGAGAAAGTAATTTTCTTTGACGACTTCTCTCAGGATAATACCGGAGATTTCCCGGCATTATGGAGCTCTAACGGTTCTGCAGAGGTGGTTACAACAAACCTCTTTCCCGGTAAATGGATGAGATTTATCTGCGATGAGGCCATCTGGACCGACAAATTGCTTACCCTCCCCGACAATTATACCATAGAATTCGATATAATCCCTATAGAAGGACAAGAGGGAACTATGGGAGGATATGACTTCAGGCTCATTCAGAGCATCAATCCAAGGGCTTATGACCACGGAGCCGTTCCGGGGAAGGCAGGGTTCCTATTTAATTGTGACTATTCCGGAAGGACCGGCTACAGAACATATATCAACAGTGATGAGGGTCAAGGCCTGGAGCTTACAGGTTATAAGGATGATGAGAAATACTACCAGAAGCAAAACAAGAAATACCATATTTCAATATGGGTTCAGAAATCCAGGATAAGACTTTACCAGGATGAGACGAAATTATTCGACCTGCCAAAAGCATTCCCTCTTACATCTGTTAAAATGGACCGGATAAGATTCGAATATGGTGCTGCCATGGTTAGTAATGTACGCATAGCTGTAGGTAATCCTGATATGAGGAACAAACTTATGACAGAAGGGAAACTGGTTACTTATGGAATCTATTTCGATGTAAACAAAGATGTTGTGAAACCCGAATCATACGGAACATTGAAAGAGATTGCAACAATATTGAATGAAGTGCCTGATGTTAAAGTTAAGATCGTAGGATTTACCGATAGCGATGGTGATGATGCCTCCAATCTCGATCTTTCAAAAAGACGTGCTGCCTCGGTTAAAAGCGAGCTGGTAAAATCATTTGGTGTCAATGGCGACAGGCTGGTTACCGATGGTATGGGCGAAGGACAACCTGTTGCTCCAAACGATACTCCTGTGAATAAAGCCCTGAACCGCAGGGTGGAGTTTATAAAAATGTAAAATCATAACTTAAAACAGATAACGTCATGAAAAAAGCAGTTCTTTTATGTGCTATTATTCTTACCAGCTATTGTCTGGCTGATGCTCAGGTGCTTCTTGCGATCGAGATCAGTACTGGCAGTGATGATTTGAGAGGAGGCAATGATAACGTCAACCTTATTGTACTAATGAAATCAGGCTCACAGACAAGGTTTAACAACCTGAATCTCAGTTCACGTCTTGCTGACAATACTACCTATAAATGTACCCAGGTGCTTACATCAGGCAAGGTTGCTGATATCGCAGGTTTCCGGCTTGAGGCGACGCTGGGCGGAGGTATGGGAGGTGACAACTGGAACCTGAATCGCCTTACCATTTATAGCATTGCCAACAACGTGCCCACCAAGATGGTTGATGTGAGCGGAAATCCATTGTTCAGGTTTACCGGAGATCAGAAGGTAAAGGATTTCATGTACACTGCTGCAACAACAACAACAACAACAGCCACAGCCTCAGCCCCATCTGCTCCTGCAGTCATGACAAAGTTCAATCCCAAGGTTCACGGGTTCAAATTCATCAACCAGTTTAAGAATATCTTCATCAGTGGAATAGATTGGTTCACTGGAGGGTTATGTGGGGGGATGAGTTATGCTGCTCTTGATTACTACAAAACCGGAAAGAAAATTCCTCAACAGAATTATATGCCTGCGGAAGGAATGCCTCTCCAGAGTTATTTGTATGACAGACAGATAAAATCATTAACTGAGAATCTTGACAGGTGGGGAGAATTCTTCATTAACCCGGGTGGCGCCCGCAACAGGGAATTCTTTAACTGGGGACTTCAGAACGGTTCCGGCCAGCTGGGCAGGCTGATGTCATATATTGACAGAGGTGAACCTGTTGTTCTCGGGCTTTCATCATGCGGGGACGGCTGCGCTGGTGATCACCAGGTAATAGCTATCGGGTACCAGCTCGGAAGGTATAAAGGAGATTTGGGCCATTATGCTGATGATCTGACGATTTTTGTCTGCGACCCCAACTACCCGGAGGTTATCACAAAAATGAAACCAAACTTCTCCCAGGGTTATTTTTATTATCCAGATACTTATGGGAATCCACGCTGGCGCACATATTTCGTTGATACAAAATACAGTCCGAAAACTCCACCGGTAATTACGGATAATCCAAGAGAGATAATCGTAACCTTCGTAACCGGCAATGACGACCTGCGGGGAGGAAATGATAATGTAAACTTCATAATTGAGAATCTCGTTAATCCGGCCACAAACGGATTTACTTCTCTGAGATTTGACAATGTTAATAATGGGAAACGATGGATCAACGGGTCTACTCAGTCTATCTCTCGTCCTTTGCCCGACAATATTAATATTGCTAACCTGTTCAGCTTTGCGATTGAAACTACCTTTCGCGGAGGGTTTGGTGGAGACAATTGGGATTTGACCAAAGTAATAATAGCGGCCCGAATTAATGGCACGGTCCATGAACTCTACAAAGAAGAAGGGACCCCCCTTTTCCGATTTACAGGGGATAGGAGAAGTTTGAAAATTCAGACAGTACGGCGTACAAAATAGTTTATGGTCGCAATAAAGTAAACAGGGAATCTGAAGATTGTTCAACTCTACGGTTCCAAAAAAGCGGAAGGAGCTTCAATACAGAATAACCGTTACGCTATATCATTGACAGAAAACATTTTAACATCAAAGTGATGAAGAAATATACACTTGCATTTTACCTGTTAATATTTCTGGCTGGTAATGGCGTGACGGCCCAAACTAAAAAGTTGCCTGACAAGCCGGGAAAATGGAGTTATTCCAGCAACATTAGTAAACCGGGAACTGAAGTGATCACTTTCAATAAAAACCTTGCAGCACTTGCTGAGTGGTTCCACCTCAATGTGCCAATGCTCACCAACCCTGTCGGGTATGATCTGAAAGCTATAGCCTTCGACATCTTTAGCGACCAGTACAACCTGAACAATAGCAATTACGGTATGCGTGCTGAAATGGATTTTCAGTTTCAGCTTTTCCTCATGTCGGGAGGCAAATGGACGGTCGAGCCTCCTCACTATGAGTTCCACATCAACAATACCGAGGATGGACATGGCACCAATTCCAATTATACTTATTTCAATTACATAGAGGATGACTCTTCAAAGGAGAAGGCCATTAATGCAGCGGCAACTAAATTGAACGGCTATTTTGTTGTATACACCCTTGTTGAGAAGATAGCTCCGGGGATCAACTTTTACGACTGTGAATCAGGAGGGTGTGGAACAGTGGTTGTCTATAATCCTGAACGGCCCCCTTTCTGGATTCCTGTAACACTTCGTGAATTTGCCGATGCATCACTTAATTATATGACATTGAAAAGTCGCGACAGCTCCAATGATATGATGGTTAGCCGACTTAAGCAGGAGATCAGTGAGCTGTCGGAAGAGGAGCTTAACGCACCTGCTTACTCCGGCGATGAGGAACACTTCGTTCTCGATGCCAATGGAAGGGGAAACGGCTTCCAGATAATGCGATTCAATCCCGACTATTGGGACAGATCCCTGCCTCCTTCTGCTATTCAGTTCCTCACATTCCGATATCTCCGGAAAAGCCCTGAGGAGATGCAAGAGTTCGAACGGAATAATGGGTTTCCTGAATATAGTCAGCTACTTATCAACTCTGTAAAACTTCCGGCTCTTCTGAAACTGATTCAACAAAAATAGTATGATGCTAAAACTGCCAAATATGTTACGTAAATAAAACTTCACTATACCAGATAATTATGTGTGAATGCTCCTGACTAATTCCAGAATAATAGATAACTTTAATAATATATCCCTAACTCTTTAATAAGCTCAAAATGAAACCAACAAAATTATTCGCTCTGCTATTAATTGCTTCTATCGCAATGCTATCAGCCTGCAAGGGTAAAACTACCGCAACTACCGCAGTTGCAGACAATGAGACCGCAACAGTTACAGAGACACCTGTTTCCGGGGTGGTCAACACAAAAGGCAGGTATGCCATAAAATCCGGTATCGTGGAATACAAGACAGAAGTTATGGGCATGACAGGCCTCCAGGTCCTTACATTTGATGATTACGGCAAACTGGAAATGACCGACGCTTCAATGGAGATGATGGGTACTAAGATCCGTACCGTAACCATTATGAAAGATGGCTTAATCTATACTCTCGACATGGAGGCCAAGACGGGCTACAGTATGAGGGGCAGCTCACCCAATATTGACTTTGAGAATCTCTCGGAACAGATGGTTAAGGATATGAATCTAAGGAAAATCGGAACAGAATCATACCTTGGCAAGAACTGCGATAAGATGAGTATCGATTATCAGAAGATGAATATGAAAGGTGATTTCCTGGTTTTTAAGGGAGTACCGTTAAAGGTAAATACCGACATGGGTACCATGAAGATGGTACTTAATGCTACCAGCTTCACCGAGAATCCTGCAATACCGGCCTCTAAGTTTGAGATACCCGCCGACTTTGTAATGACCACCCGATAAGATATCAGACCATACAATGAAAGAGAGCGCCCCGGAATTCACCGGGGCGCTCTTTATTGTGCCCAGAACAGGACTCGAACCTGCACATCATTGCTGACACTAGTCCCTGAAACTAGCGTGTCTACCAATTTCACCATCTGGGCATGCACCATCTGGGCATGAATACCATACATGGCTGAGGGTGCAAAAGTAAAAAAGATTTTGAAAATAATGGATGGTTAAGGGAAATAATAGAAACAATTTTAGGCCTGGTCCTAACTCTACCTATCTCCTCCGGATAAGCTTCACCCCGTTGCTTTCCTCAAAATATCTGAAGTAGCTGTATAGTTTCCAGTTCAGCTCCTCTCCGTAATCGATCTCAGGCCTGTAGTCAATAAAACTGTCGTATGATTCCCTGTATCTTATCTGATTGTTATATCTGGAATTCCACTCCATCACATACCGGGTGTTCCACGCCTGATAATAGCTCTCGCTGTTTAGATGCATAGGGTGCATCAGCAGGTATGTTTCAAATCCCGTATCAAATACGATCAGCTCATATTCAACCGAATCGGCGGCTTCGCTCTTTTTAAGGTCAATCCTACTCTTCTCCTCACTTTCCTGGGCCACTGCATTGAAAAACACAAGGAGCAGAATACCTGACAACAAAATTATCTTACTTTTCATACCCTTTGGTTTTAGTTATTAATCGGTTCCGACAATAAAATCACAAAAAATATACCAAAGAGGATAGTTGGTTCTCTTTTTTTAATACTTTTGCTTCCTTAAAATTGATAAATAGTGACAACCTCTCTGAACATAATTAAACGCATAACTAAACCTGTCCAACAGCAGGCGGTGTTGTAGTTTGATTAAGTTCATTAACTGATAATACGAGCCTGCTGCAATGCAGGCTTTTTTATTAATATCAAAAGGCAAATGAAAGTTCTTAAATTCGGTGGAACCTCGGTGGGATCGGTTGAGCGTCTAAAAGCACTGATTCCACTTGTAAATGGTGACGATAATGTTATTGTGGTCCTGTCGGCTATGTCGGGCACGACTAACAGTCTGGTTGAAAT
The DNA here is from genome assembly GCA_963698535.1 of uncultured Bacteroidales bacterium. GTDB lineage: Bacteria > Bacteroidota > Bacteroidia > Bacteroidales > VadinHA17 > CAVORD01. Next base: position 889,561 of record CAVORD010000001.1, read on the forward strand.
ATGTGAATTGCTTAAGAGTGCCAGGAAGAAGGAGGCTTCGGAGAAGGCTGAGCTGCTGCGCGGGAAATATCTCCTTGTTGTTAAGGAACTTCTCTCTGACGATGAGTTCTGTCAGACGGGCTCAGAACTTGTAAATTCTCACTTTAACAATATCAGGGAGTTTACGCTCAAACCTCTTGCAGTAAAGGAGGAGAAGATAATCCTGGCAAAGGGAGAACTTATAACATCGGCGCTATTTCATCTGCTGCTACTTGAAAACCAACTGAGTACGGCATTATTACCTGCCCTGAATTTTATGCGCATTGACAAGGACGGTGAGCCCGACTACTACTACATTGAGGAAAATATAAAGAGGGAACTGGAATCTGTTGGAAAGGCTAAAATTATCGTTACACAAGGATTTATTTGCAGGAATGTTTCAGGGGCCATCGATAACCTTAAGAGAGGAGGAAGCGATTATAGTGCAACAATCATTGGTTCGGCTATTAATGCTGAGTCGGTTGAGATCTGGACCGACATTAGCGGATTCAGGAACAATGATCCCCGTTTTGTCGAGAACACATCAGTAATAAGAAAACTATCTTACGATGAAGCTGCAGAACTTGCATATTTCGGAGCAAAAATATTACACCCTTCAAGTGTTTATCCTGCACGGATAAAAAACATTCCTGTATGGCTTAAGAACACCCTTGATCCTGCTGACCAGGGAACCCTTATTACAGATAGCTTCAACGGAGGCGGTTTTCGTGCTGTTGCAGCAAAAGATGATATTACTTCAATAAAGGTAAAATCAGACAGGATGCTCCTTGCCTACGGTTTTCTGCGTAAGATCTTCGAGATCTTCGAAGCATACCGCACACCTATTGACATGATAACCACCTCTGAGGTAGCCGTTTCGCTGACGATAGATGATACATCCTATCTTGATGGTATTGTTAAAGAGCTACACTACCTGGGACAGGTTGAGATCATACACAATCAGACCATCATATGTGTCGTCGGTGATTTTATCGGGGATAAACCGGGGATAGCATCGAAGGTATTCAATGCCCTTGAGAGCACACCGGTGAGTATGATATCATATGGCGGCAGCAGTCATAATATTTCACTTCTTATCGATACCAAACATAAAAGAGAGGCCCTGAATCTTCTGAGTAAGAACCTATTAACAAACGGAGATGTTCAATAAACAATTAACCGCCCGTTTCACGGAACTGCGTACCCCCTTCTATTATTACGATACTGATTGCCTTGAAAGTAATCTCGATACTATCAATAAGGAGAGTGGTAAGTACGGCTTCAGGGTGCACTATGCATTAAAGGCCAATGCAAATGAATCTCTACTCAGGATCATTGCCTCAAAAAGGTTTGGTGCCGATTGTGTTAGCGGTAATGAGATCAGAAGAGCCCGGGAATGCGGGTTCAATTCCGCAGGTATAGTGTACGCCGGAGTAGGAAAAAGCGACAGAGAGATAGAGACAGCTATCGATGCAGATATTCTATGCTTCAACTGTGAATCACTGGCTGAGATAAAGGTTATTAACTCAATAGCGGCCGGGAAAGATAAAATCGTTCCTATTGCACTTCGAATTAATCCTGATGTTGAAGCCTATACCCATAAGTACATAACTACGGGTATTGAGGAGAATAAATTTGGCATCAACATATGGGAGATAGAGAAGATCACCAATCTTCTGCCTGAACTGACCAATGTAAATCTCATTGGTATACATTTCCATATAGGTAGCCAGATAATAAGGATGAGTGCCTTCCGCAGCCTTTGCAGCAGAGTTAACGAGATACAGAGCTGGTTCTCTACACGGGGCATCCCGCTGTCATTAATTAACGTAGGCGGCGGACTGGGTGTGGATTACAGTAATCCCGGCATATGGCCCGACTTCAGGGAGTACTTCTCAATCTTTGCTGAGCACCTTGAACTAAAGGCAGGACAAACTCTTCATTTTGAGCTGGGAAGAAGCGTAGTTGCTCAATGTGGCAGCCTGATCTCAAAGGTACTGTATGTAAAAAACGGCGGCAGGAAAAAGTTTGTGATCCTCGATGCCGGAATGACCGATCTTATCAGACCTGCCCTTTATCAGTCGTATCACAAGATCGAAAACCTGAGCTCTGAAACCGGTGAATTCAAATATGATGTTGTAGGACCGATCTGTGAGACTACCGACTCCTTTGCCAGCGAGGTGGCACTACCTGAAACAAAACGTGGTGACATCATTGCCATCCGCACCGCCGGTGCTTATGGTGAAGCTATGGCCTCCAGATACAACCTTAGAGACCTGCCCGGATCGGTTTTGTCATCTGAGTTGTAAATATTTTCTGTCGTCTGAATAAAGCCTGCAAGTAAATATAACAATAAGCAGAGCGTAGTCTTCCGGCTACGCTCAAAGCTGACTAATTAAATTCTATCCTGCTCGTTTCTGCTTCTACTTCTTAACCCTTGCAGGAACAACAATCCTCACACTCCTGTCCCTGGTAGCTGCCTCGGTACTCTTCTTGGTACCGGTATAGTCTACCCATGCAACGAACCTGTTGATCTGGTTCGGAACAAGCCTCTGTGTAGCAATGTATGCTACATCCTCGTCACGCAGGGTATAGTTGTTATGTGTTGAGTGCCATACGTCCACATAATAAACCTTTGCATTAAGGTTGGTGAAGGTCACCTTGCCATTTGCGTTGGTATATCCCTCAATGATCGGGTTTGTCTCGGAATCCCAATCATTTAATGATCCGTAGAGAATGACGCTGGCGTTAGCCACAGGATACTCATCGTAATATTCCAGTACCTCCACTTCAAGTATGGTGGGTGACTTGACCTCGATAGTCTGATAGGCCCTGCCTACCGTACCATTCTTACCAAAGGCCTTAAGTTCAACATTGAATATTCCAGTTGAATTGTAAGATTTTACTGGATTTACAGCCGTGGAAAAAGTGCCATCCCCAAAATCCCACTCAAACCAGGTGGCATTATATGAGTCGTTGGTAAAGAATATCTCCTCGCCGGTAAGAGCTACTACCTTGTCGGTATAGAAAAAAGCATCCGGTCTGGTTTCACAGCCCGTAAGTAATGCTGCTGCTGCTAAGATTATAATGAACCTTTTCATGACTTTAGTTTTTTAATCAATTAGTTTAATTCAAAAGTCATGCCATAAAACAAAAAATGAGTTGTACTGTTTAAGCCCTGTGCGGTTTAGATAACCAAATAATCACTATCTTTGCAACTTCTTGAAAACAGCTTTAATTATGGTAAATATTACTTTCCCTGACGGTTCAGTAAGGGAATATAAGGATGGGATCAGTTCTTATGAGATAGCAGAACAGATAAGTCCAAGATTAGCCAAAGAGGTTTTGGCAGCAACGGTTAACGGAGAGGTATGGGATCTGACAAGGCCTATTAATGGTGATGCAACGCTGAAGCTTCATAAATGGGATGATGAAGAGGGCAAGCATGCCTTCTGGCACTCATCAGCTCACCTGATGGCCGAAGCACTGGAAGCTCTATATCCGGGAATGAAATTCGGTATAGGGCCGGCCATTGAGAGTGGATTCTACTATGATGTGGATCCGGGAGAGGGTGTTACCATAACCGACTCCGATCTGCCTGCTATTGAACAGAAGATGAAAGATCTGGCCTCTGCCAATGCTGAGTATAAGCGCCGGGAGGTAACACGCAAAGAGGCCATGGACCTTTTTACCAAAAAGGGTGATGAATATAAGACTGAACTGATAAAAGAGCTTGAAGACGGTACCATTTCACTATACACACAGGGTGAATTTACCGATCTCTGCCGGGGACCGCATCTCCCCTCCTCTGAGCCTATCAAAGCAATTAAACTTTTGAGTGTTGCCGGAGCATACTGGAGAGGTGACGAAAAGAGGAAGATGCTTACCCGAATTTACGGGATCACATTCCCAAAACAGAAACTCCTTGATGAGTATCTTGTTTTCCTGGAGGAGGCCAAAAAGAAGAGACCACAGGAAAATAGGCAAAGAACTTGAACTATTTGCCTTCTCACCAAAGGTTGGCATGGGCTTACCACTCTGGCTGCCAAAAGGTTCTGATCTGCGACAGAGACTTATTGATTTTATGACCGCCACCCTTCGCAAACGGGGATACAGTATTGTATCAACACCACACATCGGTAATGTGAACCTCTACAAAACATCGGGCCACTACGAAAAGTATGGTGCCGACTCTTTCAAACCTATCTCTACACCTCAGGAGGGCGAGGAGTTTATGCTCAAACCAATGAACTGTCCTCACCACTGCGAGATATTTAATGCAACACCTCACTCCTACAGAGACCTGCCCGTTAAGGATGGCTGAGTTCGGTACAGTGTACAGGTATGAGCAGAGCGGTGAGCTTCACGGACTCACCAGGGTAAGGAGCTTCACACAGGATGATGCTCACCATTTTTGCCGTAACGACCAGCTTAAGGATGAATTCAAAAGCATCATCGAGCTTGTTCAGTATGTCTTTAAAACGCTTGAATTTCAACGAATACTCAGCCCAGATATCATTACGCGATCCCGATAACCATGAGAAGTATATCGGATCGGATGAGAACTGGGAAAAAGCTGAGAATGCTATTATTGAAGCTGCAGCTGAGATGAAGCTTGAGACCACTGTGGTTACAGGTGAGGCAGCCTTTTATGGCCCTAAGCTCGATTTTATGGTACGCGATGCTATTGGAAGAAAATGGCAACTGGGAACGATACAGGTCGATTACAACCTTCCTGAAAGGTTCGAACTTTACTATAATGGCAGCCGACAACCAGAAACACCGTCCTGTAATGATACACAGGGCTATATTCGGTTCAATGGAGAGATTTATTGCAGTTCTTATTGAGAATACATCAGGCAAATTCCCTTTGTGGTTAACCCCCGATCAGGTGGTGATTTTGCCCATTAGCGAAAAATACAATGATTATGCTCGAAAAAGTTTTGGAATTCCTAAATAATTCCGATATTCGCACCTTAATTGACGAGAGGAACGAAAAGATAGGTAAGAAGATCAGGGATAATGAATTAAAGAGGATTCCCTACCTTCTGATTATCGGTGAAAAAGAGGAATCATCCGGAACAATTGCTGTCAGAAGACAGGGTGAAGGTGATAAAGGAGTCATGACACCTGAAGAGTTTATTTCACTTGTCAGGAAAGAAGTTTCAAAAGAAATTGAGACCAATTAATTGAATATTAATTAAATAAGGAGGAAAAGCCATAGCGCAGGTATACAAACCCAGAGGAGGACGCCGTACAGAGGCGCTTCATCGAATCAACCAAAGGATAACCGCAAAAGTTGTCAGAGTTGTTGGCGATAACACAGAGCCCAAGGTATTATCACTTCAGGAGGCTCTAAAGTTGGCAGACGAGCTGGAGACTGGATCTTGTTGAGATATCACCTACTGCAGATCCTCCTGTTTGTAAGATAGTTGATTACCAGAAGTTTCTTTATCAGCAGAAAAAGAAACAGAAGGAGATCAAAGCCAAGACAGTTAAAGTTGTGGTAAAAGAGATCCGTTTCGGTCCTAACACCGACGATCACGATTATAACTTCAAACTTAAGCATGCCATCAAATTCCTTGAGGAGGGAGCAAAAGTAAGGGCTTATGTATTTTTCAAAGGAAGTTCAATACTCTTTAAGGAACAGGGTGAAATACTACTCCTGCGGTTCGCTAATGACCTTGAAGAGTATGGAAAAGTAGAACAATTACCACGTCTGGAAGGAAAGAGGATGATCGTGATCATTGGCCCCAAAGAAAAAGTAGAACACATTTTTTATTATTATAATTATTCAGAGATGCCAAAAATGAAGACAAATCCGGGTGCAAAGAAGAGATTCACTCTGACCGGAACAGGAAAGATCAAGCGTAAGCATGCATTCAAGAGTCACATCCTGACAAAGAAATCAACCAAGCAAAAAAGGAATCTTACCTATTTTGGTCTGGTTAACAAGACCGATGAGAAGAACGTAAAGCTTCTCCTTGGAATGAGGTAGTGACCCGCTCGATCGAGTGAAGTAATTAAGTATTAACAGAATGATCAGCAACTAAGAACCCTTAAATGGGACCGCTGACATTCGAAAAAAAAAAAATTATGCCAAGATCAGTAAATGCAGTAGCCTCGAGAGCCAGAAGAAAAAAGGTTCTTAAGCAGACAAAAGGATACTTCGGTTCCAGGAAGAATGTTTTCACCGTTGCAAAGAACACACTCGAAAAAGGATTAGGCTATGCATACCGCGACAGAAGGAAGAAAAAAGGTGAGTTCAGAGCTCTCTGGATTCAGAGAATAAATGCAGGAGTACGTCAGTACGACATGAGCTATTCGGAGTTTATCGGAAAAATGAATAATAAAGGTATCGCCCTTAACAGGAAAACACTTGCCGACCTTGCAATGAATCACCCCGAAGCCTTTAAGGCAATCGTGGAAAAGGTAAAATAGTGCAGTTAAATATTTGTTAAAGCCGCTGATAACCAGCGGCTTTTTCTTTTTCCGCAGGTTATAATAACCCTTCCCCGACCTTCTCTTTCTTGACAAAGAAAAAAGTCTTAAATTAGATCAAAGGATTTTTCAATGAAACATTTCATATTTCTTCTTGGAATGATCCTCGTCGGTTTTACAACGGCAGGACAACAAAATAATCAGTACTTCAAAAGAGTTGATGAGCCCCGCGAAAAGGCTTTAAGCTTTCTGATCCCGCAAGGATGGCAGGTAGAAGGCGGAGCAATAAGAATTATGGACCCGGCTATTGCCGGGGCCAGTAATATGGTTGAATGTAAATTTGACCTGGCAGTTAAAAAAGACAATCTGGGAAGTGTAATGATCCGCTGGCTGCCTGAAATGCTTTGCATTGATCAGTCGATGGCATGGGGCAATCCCGAAGGGGCTGTTTTTAACAATACACTTGTGAGGAGGAAACGTTCACCTGATGTATTCATGATGGAAGTAGCTGTACCATATGCTCATCCAAACGCCACAGGAGTCAAAATGGTCTCCTATAAGAATCTTCCCGGACTGATATCAAGGTATCTCACTGCAATGGACCCAACAGTGAGAACATTTATGAATATGAGTTATCAGGCCGGTCTTGCAGAATATACCTATTCTGAGAACGGCATCACTTTCCGGGAGAGAATGGTTTGTGTTATTGAAGATTATGGTACTCAGGGTGGCGGATTGTGGAAGAACAGAGAAACCATGCTGATCAGAGCTCCCGATGGAAAACTTAATGATTGGGAACCCGTATTAAACGTGATTCAATCTTCAGGAAAATGGAGTGTTAACTGGGTAGTGGGCGAAATTAACGGGCAAAGAAAAAGAGCTGGTCAAATAGCTGTCACTCAACAAGAGATTCAGAAAATAGACAATGAGATCTCAAGAAACAGAACAAACGTTTATTCCGAGATCAATAAAGAGATGTATCTTACTCTTACAGAGCAGAATAAATACAGAAACCCTTTTACCGGAGAAACAGAGATAGATACCGACAACTGGAAGAACAGATGGATCGATAATTCAGGGAATATTATTTTCTCCGATGATCCTGCGTATAACCCCAACCTGGACCCTAACCTGAATGTTTCAGGGTATAAACTATCAGAAAAAGGGAAATAATCACAAATCCATGAAGAGCTATATTGCTGCAATAGTCCTCTTAATGACCACATTACCTCTTTCTGCACAAAAGAGTCCTGCCCTTGACAGCCTTTTACAAAGATTGAAGACCACCGAAACCGACACAGGCCGTGTAATGCTCTATTATCTTATATCCCGTGAATATCAGTTTACTGATATTGATTTGTCGGTGTACTGGGCCACGAAGGGCATTGAGGAGGCACGACAGTTAAAATACACCAGGGGAATTGCTTACTCCCTGATTCAGATCGGAAATATAGAACAGATAAGGGCCAATTATGATGAGTCGGCAAATGCTACCCTCGAGGCTCTTGAATTATTTGAGAAATCAGGAGACAACACAGGTAAAGCCATAGCCTTCAATAACCTTGGCATTATATACCATAACAGAAACGACTATTCCAAGGCTTTGTACTACTACAACAAATCTCTGGAAGTAAACAGGCTACTCCACCGTCAGACAGGCGAAGCAATTTCTCTGTTTTGTATTGGTACTGTCTACGATAATATGGCTAAATATGACAGTGCACTCATTTTTTACTACAAAGGTCAGAAGATAAGTGAGCTCCTAAATGATAATAACCTCATGGCTTATTCAGGTGTAAGCCTTGCCAATGTATATTACTCCATGAAGGAGTACGGGAAGGCAATCCAATACAACAGAGAAGCATTGTTCCTATACCAGCAAGCAGGTAACAAGCTTGGTCAGATTAAAGTATCAACATCGCTGGGCAACCTGGCAGAAATGAATGATAGCCTCGACAGAGCTCTGTCGTACTTTAAGATGGCACTGGACGCAGCAATATCTATTCAGAGCACCAGCGATATTTCCCTCTCTCTCTTTTCAATGGCTGGTATTTATGAACAGCAGGGACTTTCCGACTCAGCATTTTTAATGTATAACCAATCGTACCACAGTTTCAAAACATCCGGGAACTTCGAAAATGCCGCCTTCTCACTTGTTGCCATGGCCCGAATCTTAAACGCGGAAAATAAATTTGACGAAGCGGGTGAAAATCTTTTAGAAGCCTACGGGTACGCCAATTCTCTAAACTCCTCAAAAGTGATGATGGAGGTATCAAGAGAGCTGGCGTACACCTTTTACGGGTTAGGCGATTATAAAAGTTCATTCCATTATTACAGGAAATATGCCGATCTGAAGGATTCTGTCATGACCATGGAAAAGCAAAACCAGATTCTTGACCTTCAGACTCAGTATGAGACGGAAAAGAAAGAGAAGGAGAACAGGATTCTCAGGCAGGAGCAGAAGATATTGCAAGTGACACGAAATTTCCTCACCGGTGGCGCCCTGATGCTCGTGCTGATAGTATTCCTGATACTGCGAAATCTAAAGACAAAGAAGAAGGATAATATCCTGCTGCGAAAGCAAAAGGAGGAGATCGGGCTACAGAAGGCTATTGTAGAAGATCAAAAGCGTGAGATAACAGATAGTATCAAATATGCACGCCGTATCCAAACAGCTATACTCCCGTCAGAGAAAATGGTGGAAGATGTAACAGCCGACTGCTTCATTCTCTATCTTCCAAGAGACATCGTCAGCGGTGATTTCTACCTGTTAAGAAACCTTGATGAGGATATTTACCTGGTCTGCGCTGCCGATTGCACCGGTCATGGTGTACCTGGTGCCTTTTTGAGTATGCTTGGAATGTCATTGCTAAACGACACCATTAATAGTAATAAGAAAGAGCTAATTAATGGAAAGATCGGGGCGGCAGGGATCCTTGAGACACTGCGCACCCGGGTTAAAGGGGCCCTGGGTCAAACAGGAAAAGAAGGTGAAGCTCAGGATGGAATGGATATGTCGATTTGCATTGTTCGAAAGGGAAAAAGAGAGATCACATATGCAGGCGCCAATAACTCAATCTGCATTGTCGCAGATGGAGAATTGACTGAATTGAAGTCCACCAGGAATCCTATCGGGATATATGTCTCTGAGAAGGAATTTACAGACAATACCCTGATAGTGGATCCGCAATCGGCCATCTATTTGTATTCCGATGGCTATTATGATCAAATAAACAGCGACGGCTCAAAGTTTCTTTCAAAGAAGTTCAAAGTACTCCTCCGAGAGATCGGCCATTTGCCAATGAAGCAGCAGGGAGAAATTCTTCTTGAAAGGCATCTTGAGTTCAAGGGCGAAGAGGAACAGGTTGACGATATACTTATTATCGGAGTGAGGATCAGTTAAATAAAAGTTAAATCAACGATCAGGTTTTCTTCTTTAGTTGTTGCTTTGCCTTTCAATGTGTATTTTCGGTAACTAAATCGCAAGGAATGAAGATTGCTTTACTTGGATATGGAAAAATGGGCCGGGAGATAGAGAAATGTGCCCTGGAAAGAGGTCATATTGTCTCTGCTGTCATCGACAAGGATAACCGTGTTGCCCTGAATAAGAAAACACTCAATAACTGTGATGTGGTATTCGAATTTACTTCGCCTGAAGCCGCAGGCGATAATGTTATTTCCTGCCTCAAAGAAGGATTAAGCGTAGTATCGGGAAGCACTGGCTGGCTCTCACGGTACGCTGAGGCAATTGATGCATGCAAAAAGGGAGATACCTCATTTATCCACTCATCCAACTTCAGCCTGGGTGTAAACATATTCTTCAGGATCAATTCTGTGCTGGCACTGTTGATGAACCGATACGGAGAGTATTCTCCCGACATTACTGAGATACACCATACCCAGAAGCTTGACGCCCCAAGCGGAACGGCTATTAAGGCAGCACAGCTTATTTGTGAGGTCAACAACGGCTATTCAGGCTGGCAGAAAAAAGAGGATAACGATAAGACCAAAATCCCGATTCAATCGATCAGGGAAGGGGTCGTCCCCGGCACCCACTCGGTAACTTGGTCTTCGGAATTTGACAAGCTGACCCTCTCCCATGAGGCGTTCAGCAGGCAGGGTTTCGCCCTGGGAGCTGTTATCGCGGCAGAATATATCAACGGTAAGAAAGGCATCTACACTATGGATCATGTCTTAGGTTTTTAATTTCTATATATTACTTTTGCACCCTAACAACATCAATCACATGAAAATATTAGCTGATAAATGGTTTAAGTTTGCGGTAGTAGCCTTGCTTTACCTGTTATGGGTTATCTGGGTAGGTAACTACTTCCTTCTTATCGGACTGGCAGTAGTATTCGACCTCTACATTTCGAAAAAGGTAAACTGGTCATTCTGGAAGAAAAGGGAAGGACCCAACAGTGCTATCGTCGAATGGCTTGATGCTCTCATCTTTGCTGTTATAGCTGTAACTCTTATCAATATATTTCTTTTCCAGAACTACCGGATCCCAACCGGATCAATGGAGAAATCGCTTCTAATAGGCGACCATCTCTTTGTAAGCAAAGTAGCTTATGGTCCCCGTCTTCCAAATACACCTGTCGCCTTCCCTTTTACACAGCATACAATGCCCATTACCAAGGGCAGATCGTGGTTGAACATAGTTCAGTGGGACTATAAGAGACTCGCAGGCTTCAGGTCGGTTAAGAGGAACGACCCTGTTGTATTTAACTTTCCCGCCGGCGATACCGTTGTTGTGGAAAATCAGGTTACAAGTTACTATGAGATTGTACGGCAGCAAGCAAGGCAGATGATGGCATCCGACCTTAACACCCCGACTCACTTAAGGTTTTTTCTGACAATATTATGCCGAAGCCCATCAGCTTAATTCGCGACAGATTCGAGATCATCTACAGGCCGGTTGACCGCCGTGACAATTATGTTAAAAGGTGTGTCGGATTACCAGGTGATTCTATTGAAGTAAGGAATGGCCAGCTCTTTGTTAACGGTCAGCAGGAGACAGATAACGGATCGCAGCAGACAACATACTGGGTAACAACGAATGGTACAGCTATTAATCCCAAAGCATTTGAAAATATGGGTATAGCAAGATCCGATCAGCAGATGATGTCGGGATCGCTATACCTGCTGCCCCTAACCAAGGGAAATGCTGCTAAACTTACATCGTTTCTCAATGTTACCGCTCTTACCGAAGATATCAGAAGATCGGGCCAGTATGAACCCCAAATGTTTCCTCATAACCAGAGATACAACTGGAACGAAGACAATTATGGCCCGATATGGATCCCGAAGAAAGGAGCAACTGTCAATATCGACACATCAAACTACCATCTTTATGAAAGGCTTATCGATGTCTATGAAGATAACGACTTCGCAGTTCGCGACGGTAAGATCTTCATTAATGGCTCCGAGACCAGCACTTATACCTTCGCTATGGATTATTACTGGATGATGGGCGATAACAGGCACTATTCAGCCGATTCAAGGTTCTGGGGATTTGTACCGGAGGATCATGTAGTCGGAAAACCAGTATTCATATGGTTGTCGCTCGATAAGGAATCCAAAGGGCTCGGTAAGATCAGATTCAGCAGATTCTTTAAACTGGCTAGATAGGGATCCGACCTTAGGCAGGTAAGGAGCTTTAAGTTTTTTCAGGAGACTGGCGTTATCCTTCCAAGTTTATTTAGCAGTTCAGTCTGGTTAACAGGCTTGGCTATATAGTCGTTGCATCCTGCTTCAAGTACTCTTTGGCTGTCACCTTCAAGCGCATAAGCAGTCTGAGCAATTATTACCACCTCCTTATTAAACCTGCGAATCTCCCTGGTGGCTTCATATCCATCCATACCGGGCATCTTCATATCCATAAGTATTACATCAATGGATGGCTCATTCCTGCAAATATGAACAGCATCTGTACCTGTTCTTGCCATAAGTAATTCCGAACAAACATCTCTCAGGATTGTCTCAAGAAAAAAAGCACTGGTCTCATCATCCTCAGCTATCAGAATCTTCAACCTATCCAGACTGGATTGTCTCTCTTCTCCGATATTTCCACGATTATCATAATTTTCATTCGGGATTGTGTCGTAAGGGATAGTAAACATAAATTCAGACCCGGTGTTTTCTTCAGAATTAACCCAAATAGTACCGCCCATCAGTTCCACATATGCCTTTGAAATGGATAGTCCAAGACCCGAACCCTGCAGAGCCCTGCTGTCTTTAATGTCGGACTGTACAAATCTCCTGAAGATGTCATTCTGCCTCCCCCTGGGTATGCCAATACCGGTATCCCTTACAAAGAATTCAAGGTTCTTGTCCTTTTTTGTATAGCCAACTGTGACACTCCCCTTTTCTGTAAACTTCAGACCATTCTTAATAAGATTTGTCAGTACACCGTAGATCTTTTTTTCATCGGAAAATATCAAGGCTTTATCATGAGGCAATCCCGGATTTGAAACAAGTTGTATGTTTCTGGTATTTGCTTCAGGAGAAAAAAAGCAAATCAGTTCTTCCAAAACATTGTTTACATTGACATGTCCGTTGTTTACCCTCACTTCGCCTGCCTCAATCTTGGATATATCGACAATATCATTAATTGTACTGAGAAGGCGTTGGCCGCTTTTTCTGACAATATCGACAAACTTCAGCCTGTCAGGTCCGTCAATATCAGGCTCATTTATCAGTTCTATGAAACCAAGGATTCCATTCATAGGAGTGCGAATCTCATGACTCATATTGGCAAGAAAAGCACTTTTTAGCCGCTCACTCTCCTCTGCTTTTTCAAGTGCCCTTTCTAGCTCTTTCTGCTTTAACATCAACTCTTTATTCGATGCCGCAAGCTTAAGGTTTGCTGACCGCATTTGTTGCTCATTCGCTTCCAGTTGCTGATTTGCAGCCCGCAGCTGTTGCTCATTTGCTTCCAGTTGCTGATTCGTTGCCCGCAACTGTTGCTCACTGGCTGCCAGGTCCCGTGTCCTCTCCTTAACCTCCGATTCAATATCTGAGTAGAGCTGTGAGTATCGTATAATAATTGCAAATAAACTGCTTATGCTCTCAATCCCTTCAATAATAAGCTCCAGATTATGAGTTGTGGGCAGACCGATTAAGAGGATCCCGCCAAATAGTAAATCACCGATCATAAGTGGTACAAGCAAAGTAACAGGCGACCCAATTTCTGATAAAGAACCGTATTTTGAGAACTCTTCCTCAGATGAAATTACTATTATCGATCTTCCTCTATTGAGAGCACCAATAAGTCTGTCAATAATTTCATCATTAATCAGATCCCTCTTTCTTTGTGGATTGAAAGCTATTATCTTACCTCCCGGAGCTTCAGTTCCCTGATCAGTGCAACGATATAGAGCCACTAACCTCGAACCGGTGAGTTCACGTAACTCATCAATTACATTTGGGATAGCCACATTGGGCTTCTCAGCAAAGGAGAGAACGTCTCTGATCATCTCCAGTGACATCTCCTTTAATGTGTTTCTCGCATTAATACCAGTCTGACTCACCTCTCTGCGGAATAATAATTATTAAATAAGTAAATCACTCTTTTTTATCATAATAACTCAGCCTTTCAATTGCTTTCTGAAGCTCCTCCTTTAGCATTTCCGTTCCTGCCTTTACTATCTCCACCTTTAGTCCTGTATAATCTTCAATATCCCTCAGATGATTCAACGGTATACTGATATGCCCTGTATCGATGTAAATGATTTTAGAATGAAGATCCATCATAAGCTCTTTGGCAACCGGGCCATCAAGTTTAAGTTCGTGACTAAAAATTTCCTTCCACCTGCCCACCCATTCGGGCATAAGGAAGAAAGCCCCTTCCTTCCTTAATGCTCTGTAGTGCTCCTTGCCAAGAATTATTTCTATACAGTTAATGCCTGTTGTCCTCACTATTCTTCCACCCATTTCAATTTCTGCCATATTCGGGCAACAGTCACCGTAGAGGAGGACTGCTCGGGCATCAGATTTCAGTATGCTATCCCTTAATTTCTTCATTTTTACCCCAAGCATATCAGGTTTCATATGCAGCATCGAGCTGAAAAATGAGAAATCAATATCAAGCTCCGACTTCCCTTTAAGTTCCCTTATCTCATCCCTAAATATTGAGCATGAAATACATACCGGACGTTTGCTCTGGCTGGTGTAACCCTCAATGGTCTCCTTTATTTTACGTATATTCTCAATAGGAGTGTCGAATGGAATGTCAGCACCAGAGGATGCAAAAATGAAATTATGATCATCAAAACATAAGTTGCATATCTCTCTTACACCTGCTTCAATCTGTTCTGGTGTTAAAGTTGGCAGATCCGGACCTTGAAAATTTCCTCCCAGCACCTGATTCTTATCAAGCAGCGAACGCGATTCAAGAAGATTATCCTTACTGCTTACCACAACCCCTGCCACATTTGGCATCTCTTTATATATCTCCAGAAAAGGAAGCAGCCGAGCACCACCTTCATGGATGATCAGGGGACCTTTTACTTCAGAAAAAATCTTCACCAGCTGATCCATAAGTTCATATGCAATATCCCTGGTAATAATTGAAGGATTGGTAAAAACAGATGGAATTACAACAAATGAGGCTCCGGATTCGAAAAATTCATTAGTTAGCCTGAGGAAAAAACGACCTGCCTTTTCTATCAGATCCTTAGCTTTTCCCATGTCTGTCAGAACCATATCGAGCCAGTTATCCAGTCCCATTAACATTATTGGAAGATCTGCCGGACTAAGGGCAATGGGAGCTATCATCACCTTATCGCCAAGATTCCCTGAGAGTCCTGCAACAGCATCGGTAAAAAAGCTGACCTCTTTACTAGCAAAGGCTTTCTCGAAATCAAGACCATCTAGATCGTCTGTACAATCAATAATGGGCTTCTTTAAGTTTGGTGCCTGATTATCGAAGAATCTCACCTCACTGCCAAATGCTTTCCCAAAAAGAGAAAGAGCGAACGGACCAAAAATGATATCAGGACCTATTTCATTGTAAACGGCTATCTGTCCATCCACATATTTTTTCGGATCACTATAGTATTCAGATAAGGGGCAGTTGGTCAACTTAGCACCATAAAGGCTAAGAGTCAGGCTTATCGGGGGTCTGTCTCTTTCTTCACCCTTGATAGTTGCTGTTACCCTCTCAATACTGTTCATAAACCGCTTATTTCTCCAAAAGTTCTTTAAATAAACTGACCGCCTCCAGGGCATTTTTGGCGGTACCATCGGCTTTCACCTCATCCACAAGTCCGGGTCTCAAATTGAAGATTGAACCTCCGGCAACAAACTTTATCTTACCCGACAGGTTCCTGGCTGTCAATTCATCCCTTATCTTTATCATATTAACGGCGTTGGTATACATCATTGCAGAAGCTCCTATTATTGAAGCGTTAACTTCAACTGCCTTATCAACAAACTCCTTTGCCGGTACATCATTTCCCATATCGTAAACGGTCCACCCTGCAGAAGATAAAAAGTTACCAACCATTTTGCGTCCAAGGGAATGATAGTCATCCTCAATATTCCCTATTACGGCAACACCCATTACCTCTTTAATAACTCCCGATCCTTCACGCTCTGCCATCAACCTTTTCATGATCTCCTCTGTTATCTTTGCGGAAATATATCCCTGAGCAAGATTAACGTCATCTTCCGATGCCCATTTTTCACCGAATTTATGAAGTGCCGGTTCGAGTATCTGAGTGAAGGCATCCTCATAACTGCTGTTCCGGGCCAGGTCCTCAATAAAAAGTATTGCCCCATGTTTATCGGCTGAAATAAAATAATCGTATAAAGTATCAATATGTGGGTTCATGATCGGTTAGGATTATCCGTTACTATTATAAATATAAAAAAGTAGAAATAATTATAGTAAATATTGCATTTAATTTTCTATTTACCCCGAATGTAACTACCAATTTATAAATCAGCAATACCCGGGCATTATTATTTTACCTGATTGCCATAATTCCCTGAAAGCTCCGTCTCCTGATGCACAAAGGACCGTATCCTTGTCAAGGTCAAGTTTTATGATTCTTCATTCGAAGCCCCCAAGGAAACAGGTGACAGGCTTCAAGGAATAACTTCTTAATTAGGGAAGGACGCTTCTTACGATCTCTGAAGTAAGAATTTAATTTTCCATCTTAAGGACATTCGCACTTCCTGAAAGGCTTAATTCCATATTTCCCTTTTTGCACCAATGGAATCCATCTCTGCGAGTAAAGCCATAATTGCATTTTCAGTGTATCTAAGACGGCTTGCGTATTCCTCACCTTAGTATCTTCCCGGAAGCATGATATGTTCCATACCTCCGATCCTGAAAATCGGGGCATAAACAGTTACAGCAACACAGGACCCGAGGGGAGAAGAGATGATTACTCCCCCTCCCATCCCTGGGATAATTGTATCCGATGCCAGATAAATGTTACACAAAGGAGTTTATAATGTTATTGTAATGAAGAAGAATTTACGCTTTGTAAAATAGGAAAAAAGCATCAGCTCCTTCTTATGGTCCCTCTTTAAACACAATCAGATATCAATGCGATACTGCCAGTGAATTCAACATAATTACAAATAAAAATATAGACGTTTTCATGTCCTTAAATAGTTTTCAGGGCATTAAAACCTATTTTTTCTATCTTTCACAAAATTTATTATCATGAAAAGATCTCTGAAAATACTCTCTTTCTTTACCGCTCTCGTCATCGTATCATGCAGCCAGACGCAAACTGCCGACCTCGTTATTACCAACGGGAAGATCTTCACCGCCGATGTTTCATCGGAATGGTGTGAAAGCGTCGCAGTTAAAGAGGGAGTGATAATATACACAGGATCGGACAAGGGTGTGAAAAAATTTATAGCAGAGGGAACCACAAAGGTGATCGATGCCGGAGGGAAACTGGTTATCCCCGGATTCAACGATGCACATGCTCATTTCGGACCCCTGGATCCCGACTTCATTGAACTGAGATACACCACCGACCCTTCTGTGATAACTACGAAGGTAAAGGAGCAGGTTGGAAGATCGAAGCCTGGTGAGTTAGTAAGAGGTGGTCACTGGGAACACGAGATGTTCACCACGAGGGAATGGCCTACAAAAGAGCTTATCGATGCTGTCTCTCCCGAAAATCCTGTTGTCCTTCGCAGAACAGACGGTCACAGTGCTCTGGTAAACAGTTATGTCCTGAAGAAATCGGGTATAACAAAATCAACACCCGATCCATTTGGTGGGGAGATAATGAAAGACCCTGTTACAGGTGAGCCGAACGGGATATTAAAGGAGTCGGCAATGGGGCTGATAAAAACAGGAGCTATCGAAGTGGTACGCACCGATGAAGAAAAGGCACAGCGACTTCGCGACGGTTACCTCCTTGCCATAAAAGAGGCAAGGGAATATGGAATCACAAGCATCCAGATCCCCGGCGGTGCCGATTTTGACTATTATGAAAACCTTCTTAATGCAGGTGAACTAACATCAAGAATAGATATTGGAGCTACCCTCACAGGAGATACCAACAAGCTTAACAACTATGCTGAACTGAAGGAGAAATTCCCACCCAGCGGCAACTGGATACGCTTCGGATACCTTAAAGAGTTTATCGACGGGACACTCGGCTCGGCTACGGCTCTTATGTTTGAACCATTTGAAGATGCGCCTGATAAGACAGGGCTGGCACAGATGGAGTATGACGATTTTGAAAAGATAGTTACCGCTGCTGATGCAAAAGGATTCCAGATTGGCATACATGCAATTGGCGACAAAGCCAATAACTGGGTGCTCAACGCTTATGAAAAAGCAGCGGAAGTTAATGGTAAGAGAGAGAGCCGTCACAGGATAGAACATGCCCAGATCCTTATACCTTCTGATATTCCCAGATTCGCCCAGCTGGGTGTGATACCTTCAATGCAACCGACTCACTGTATCACAGACAAGCGCTTTGCAGAAAAAAGAATAGGTCTGGAACGCAGCCGGTCGGCTTATGCCTGGAAAAGTCTGCTTAACAGCGGCGCCATACTTGCCTTCGGCACTGATTACAGCGTGGAACCACTAAATCCCATGGAAGGTTTATATGCTTCCGTTACACGAAAAGACCGTAAGGGAGAAGAGGGCGATGGATGGTTCCCGGAAGAGAAGCTTACTATGGCCGAAGCAATTAAATACTATACATGGGGAGCCGCTTACAGTCAGTTCATGGAAAACCGCAAGGGACTGATACGCGACGGCTATCTTGCCGATATGGTTATCCTCGACAAGGACCTCTTTACTATCGATGAAAGTGAGATAATGATGACTAAGGTGGTCATGACCATTGTTGATGGTAAGGTGGTGTTTGAGAGGTAGAGGCGTTATTGCTAGGCAGCTCTGACAAACTTTCCCCTCCTTTTTCAAGGAGGGGTGTCATATCCTTGCGGTATGACGGGGCTGGTTTGATAGAGTGAAGCCATTTTTTGTACTTCAGAATAAACCACGAAAAGTTTAATAATTGAGATGTAAATGAACCACCTCCCCCCTGCCATGGCAGGGGTACTCCTCCTTAAAAAGGAGGAGAAACTATTAATCTATAAATTAACATTTCCCATACTCTATAAGGAGGGGTGTCCACGCTTGAGCGTGGACGGGGTGGTTTTTCTAATCTTTCATTATACCGCGCCAAGTATCTCCAGCGCCTCCTCTCTGCTCCCGCCGCAGAATTCCGGCTCGGCCTTAAAGTTGCTGCATACTGCCGGACGGTCAGGGTCGTTATAAATATTACAACTGTAATCATCGGAGAGATGGATACATCTTACACCTGCCGGTTTGCCTTCAGGCATACCTGGAATAGGACTGGATATTGAGGGAGCAATGCAGCAAGCACCGCAACCGGAACGACATTCCATCATTTACGGATTAATTTATCACTGCAAATTTATTGCTTTGCTCTCAATATCCTATTTTTGTACAAACAGAGAGGATGAGAATAGACATAATAACAGTTCTTCCGGAGTTGCTTACCGGACCACTGGAAAACAGTATCATAAAGAGGGCAAGGAACAAGGGGGTGGTTGAAATTAACATCATCAACCTCCGCGATTTCACCAGGAACAAACATAAAACAGTTGATGACTACCCCTATGGCGGTGGTGCAGGAATGGTAATGATGATTGAACCGGTTTTTGAAGCAATAGCAAAACTGAAGTCGGAAAGAGATTATGATGAGATCATCTATACCTCCCCCGACGGAGTTCTCTTAACACAGCCTGTCGCCAACGAACTGAGTCTTAAGAAGAACATCATCATCCTCGCAGGACACTATAAGGGTGTTGATCAGCGGATAAGAGAGAATCTTGTAACCAGAGAGATTTCGATCGGCGATTATGTCCTTTCTGGCGGTGAGCTACCCGCCGCAGTAATTGCCGATGCAATTGTCAGACTGCTTCCCGGAGCTATCTCCGATGAGCAGTCGGCTCTTTCCGATTCATTCCAGGACGGACTCCTTGCCCCGCCAGTCTATACCAGGCCGGCGGAATTCAACGGATGGAAGGTCCCTGATATTCTTCTCTCGGGTAACACCCCCGAAATAGATAAGTGGAGACATGATCAGAGCGTTGAGCGAACAAAGAAGCTCAGGCCGGGGCTGAATAAAGATCTGTAATACTTTAAGTTTTATATGATCCATAATATTAGTCTGTTACAGTTCAAAGAAGATTAAATAAATACATAGTTAATTATGTATTTAATTATATAGTTAATTACTGAGTTAACTATGTAGTTATTCAATCTGCCAAAAAGTGTAACCGCAAAGGCCGCAGAGGAACAAAAAGAGAGCGCAAAGCAAATATTTTCCCTAAATTGATACATCTTTATTATCCTGACCAACGCCTGGAATTGTGAGTATGAGAGCGAGAGTTAGAACAAAAACCCACCCCCGCCCCTCCAGGGAGGGGATCTAAATCCAACAATCTGACAATCTGACAATCTGACGAATCTGACAAATCTCTTTGATAGATCGGTTACAATTTTGTAGAATTGCATAATAATAAGCAGTTACACTTAAAACAGAGTATTGACATGAAAACAGAAGACTTTATCAAACGTGAAGATAAATTTGGGGCGCATAATTACCATCCGCTGCCTGTAGTACTTGAAAGAGGTGAAGGTCCCTTCGTTTGGGATGTGGAAGGCAAGAAATACTTTGACTTTCTTTCTGCTTATTCAGCTGTAAATCAGGGACATTGCCACCCTAAGATCATTGGAGCACTTGTGGAGCAGGCCTCTAAGCTAACTCTCACTTCAAGGGCATTCTACAGTTCCGTTCTGGGTGAATATGAAGAGTATATAACAAAATATTTCGGCTACGACAAGGTTCTTCCTATGAACACAGGGGCTGAGGCCGATGAGACGGCTATTAAACTTTGCCGTAAGTGGGCCTACAAGAAGAAGGGACTGAAGCAGAACAGTGCTAAAATTATCGTTTGTGAAAACAACTTCCACGGTCGTACCATTACAATAGTATCGATGTCAACCGATCCCGATGCCAGAAACGATTACGGTCCGTTCACTCCAGGTTTTATAACAATACCTTACAACGATCTCAAAGCCCTTGAGAATGCTCTCCAGGATCCGGATGTTGCAGGTTTCCTCGTTGAGCCCATACAAGGTGAAGCAGGTGTTTTTGTCCCCGATGCAGGATACCTTAAGAAGGCATATGACCTTTGTAAGTCGAAGAATGTACTCTTCATAGCCGACGAGGTACAGACCGGTATCGCCAGAACGGGAAAGATGCTGGCTTGCGACCATGAGGGAGTAAGACCCGATATCCTTATCCTTGGCAAAGCACTTTCCGGTGGGGTATTCCCGGTTTCGGCAGTTCTGGCCGACGATGAGATCATGCTTACCATAAAACCCGGAGAGCACGGATCCACATTCGGAGGCAACCCTATTGCCGGTAAGGTGGCGATGGCAGCGCTTAAGGTTATAAAAGATGAGAAGCTGGAAGAGAACTCCGAACGTTTGGGTAAGATCTTCAGGGAGGAGTTCCAGAGTATCAAGTCGGATATGATCGAGCTTGTACGCGGCAAGGGACTCTTAAATGCGGTGGTCATAAGGCCGAAAGGCGACAAAACCGCATGGGATGTTTGTATAGCGATGAAGGATCTTGGCCTTATCGCCAAGCCGACACACGGAAATATTATCAGGTTCGCCCCTCCGTTGGTGATCAGTGAGAGTCAGCTTAGAGAAGCGATGGAGATCATTAAGAAGGCATTCAGAAGATTTGAATAGAAGAGAAATATTACTTGTTATCAACTGCCACCTTAATTATAATAAGGTGGCAGTTTTGCTTACTTTAAATAGGTGATTATCTAATAATGTTTAATATCACCAGTTTATGTGGCAATCATTCAATTGCATTTTATATTTTTAGGACCTAAATCAAAAAAACATGAAATACATTATATCGATAACACTCATTTTGACCATTTTGTCAGGATGCGCCAACTTTGTCCAAAAAAACCCGGAGATAACTCAGAAGGAGTTAAAACAGCATATAGACATACTGGCATCAGATAAGTTTGAAGGGAGGGCTACTGGCTCAGCTGGCGACAGTCTGGCAGCAGCTTATATTGCAAAGCAACTAAAGATAGCCGGATTCGAACCTCTCACGGATAACGGGTTCCAGTCTTTTTCTGTCCCCTCAAAAGTTATTGTTGGTGAGTCCAATGCGTTAAAAGCAGGCGAAACTGTTTATGAGTCAGGTACTGATTTCAATCCATTTGCCTTTAGCACTAATGGCTCCCTCGCCGCTTCAGTGGTATTTGCAGGTTATGGCTTTACAATTGACCAGGAGCAGTTAAAATGGAATGACTATGATGGTGTGGATGTTACCGGCAAGTGGGTAATGATATTCAGGGCTGATCCGGAAGTTGACCAGACCAACAGTCTGTTTGCACCCTATTCTGCCGACAGGGATAAGGCACTGTTGGCGAAGGATAACGGCGCTGCCGGTGTATTAATGATCTCCGGTGAACTGTTCGATCCCAAAGATGAGATGGAGAATCCCGGTAATGATGTATTTTCGCTAGGCATCCCTGTTCTCAGAATAACCAGGAAGGTTGCCGACGATATTCTTTCCGGTACCGGCAAGGATGTAAAAGCGCTCGAGAGCCAGCTTAACAATGATCGTAAACCTTCAAGTTTTGGCATTGATAAAGTGGTAGACGGATCCTCAGAGGTTGTAGTTACCCAGATGAACACCAGGAATGTTGTCATGGTGCATAAAGGTAAAGGAAACGCCATCTCCTCCGAATATCTGGTTATAGGAGCACATTTTGATCACCTTGGATGGGGTGGTCCGGGATCTTCATCCAGGGCAACCGATACCATCGCAATCCATTACGGTGCTGACGATAATGCCAGTGGTGTGGCTATGATGATAGAACTGGCAGAAAAACTGGCTGCCGAAAAAAAGGATAATTCAAGAAGCATCATTGCAATTGCCTTTTCAGGTGAGGAATCCGGGTTACTTGGTTCGAAATATTTTGTTAACAACTCCCCCATCGACCTTAAGGCAGTAAATGCAATGGTAAACCTCGATATGGTTGGTCGCCTCAGGGAGACTAAAGTACTTCAGATCAGCGGAACAGGCACCACCGCCTCATTTCGTGATCTGCTCAATTCGCATGTGGACACTGCTGTCTTAAGCCTGGCGCTGTCGGATGAAGGTTATGGTCCTTCCGACCATTCATCATTTTACGGAAAAGATATACCGGTTTTGTTTGTCTCCAGTGGAGCACATCTTGATTATCACACTCCGGCAGACTCTCCCGATAAGATCAACTATGAAGGTATGATGGCCATATCAGATTATATGGTGTCGGTAACTTCAGCCCTTCTCTATGATGAATCAAAACTGGTATTTCAGGAAGCCGGTCCGAAGGAGCAGCAGTCGAGAGGATCAAGAAGAAAAGGTGTTACACTGGGTATCATGCCCGACTTCGCAGGTAACACCACCGACGGACTAAGGGCCGACTTTGTAACACCAGGTAAACCTGCTGCCCTTGGCGGCATGATTAAAGGTGATATTATTGTAGCCATCAATGGCAAACCCATAAGCAATATACAGGACTATATGTTCAGACTGAATCAGCTTAAGTTTGGTGAAACCATTCATGTTGAGATAGTAAGGGACGGTAAGAAGGAAGTATTGCTGATACAATTGTAACGGAATAACGACCCTCCTTCGCCACGACAGGTGGCTACGGCGGGCAAAGCATAACAACATAACAACATAACGACATAACATCTTAACTATTTCATTATGAAAAACCTACTGTTCTGGATACTGGCGATAATAATTACACTAGCTGCAGCAATTTACCAGCGTACTACAGGACCAACATATCCTCTGGATCTCAAGGTTGAATTCGCAGGTAAAACGATTGAATTAGAATTACTTCGAAGCCATGAAGGCACTACCGACTGCCCGGTAATTGTACCGGTAGATACAACTGTTGAAGCAACCCTTTTCTATAAAAGATATCCAACAAATGATGAGTGGACTGCGGTTGAGATGACAACCGGTGAAGCGGGACTTACCGGATCTCTTCCCAATCAGCCTGCTGCTGGAAAAATAGCGTACTATATACAGCTAAGAAGCGGGTCGGAATTCCTTGATATCAGGAAGGAAGAACCCATAGTCGCAAGATTTAAGTCGCATGTACCCGATATCATCCTTGTCCCTCATATTTTCTTCATGTTCTTTGCAATGCTGATATCTACCCTGGCAGGTATAATGGCTATTGCAAAGGTAAAATCATTCAGAATATACAGTTTTGTTGCGTTCGGACTCCTTTTTGCGGGGGGGATGATACTGGGACCATTGGTGCAGAAATTCGCATTCGGAGAATACTGGACAGGCATACCTTTTGGATGGGATCTTACCGACAATAAGACTCTTATAGCAGTATTATTCTGGGCTTTGGCTGTATTTATGAACAGGAAGAAAGATGCCCGTCCTGTCTATACAATTGTTGCAGCAATAATGTTACTGCTTGTATATTCGATCCCTCACAGTATGTTCGGTTCTGAGTTTAATTATGAATCAGGACAGGTTATACAGGGATTTATGTCAAATTTCATACTATAGCTGAATCTTTTTTTTTAACTTCAGTGCAGCATTGTAAAACTGTGCCCGTCTTTTCATTGGAAATTGAAATGATGGGTGCAGCATTACATATTAAACGAAGTCTGTATTACGATATGGAGGATGTAAAACCCACATTCAGAAATATTCATCAGGATCTTATAGATGGTTGTATAACTGGAGATCAAAAAGCACAGTTCCAGGTTTACAAATTATACTATAAGGCGATGTTTAACACCAGTCTCCGGATTGTCAATGACACGATGGAAGCTGAAGACATTATGCAGGAGTCGTTTCTCTCTGCATTTGAAAAGATAGGAACCTACTCGGGAAGTGTAAGTTTCGGGGCCTGGCTGAAAAAAATAGTGGTTAACAGATCACTCGACAGCCTGAGCAAAAGGAAAGTAATGTATGAGAATATCGATGAGAAATATGATATTTCAGATGATGACACCAGTTCAAAAGAGTCCTATGAGGAGACTGAGATGAAGATTGAAGAGGTAAAGGGAGCCGTAAACAGACTACCCGATGGCTACAGGATAATTCTGTCGCTATACCTCCTGGAAGGATATGATCACGATGAAATAGCTGAAATTCTTGGAATCTCGAGCAGCACATCAAGGTCACAGCTCTCAAGGGCAAAACAGAAGCTGGTACAGCAATTAAAAGAGAAAAAAACAACGTTATGAATAGAATTGAAGAATTTTTCAGGAACCACAGGGATCAATTAAATGATGCCGAGCCAGACGAAGGACACTTCGACCGTTTCAGGTACAAACTTGAAAAAATGTTCGGGGCTGAAAAAGCTGTAAGGAAGATAAGCATCGTGCCATATCTGCTTAAAGCAGCGGTGGTCACACTTCTTGTCACCCTCTCCTCTCTATATGTATGGGACTCATTTATAAGACCAGAGAGCAGGATGATGACACTGAGCGATGTATCGCCTCAGTACCGGGAAGTGGAAAACTATTATGTAAGCGAGGTAAGCGCCCGCGAGACGGAGATACTCAACCTCGACATAATGGGAACACCGGCCCAAAAAGAGATAATGCTTCAGGAGATAAGGAATATGGACTCAATTTATGTTGAACTCCAGAAGGAGCTTAAGGCCCACCCAAACGATGAGAGGGTAATAAATGCCATGATCGAACATTATCAGACTAAACTGAATGTCATGAGCCTCATACTCGACCAACTGAAACAAATTAGAAATGAATCACTTAATAATACGCAAAATGAATCTGTCACATTATAGCAGAAAGATCATACTACTTGCTTTCGTCCTCTCCCTAACAACGATCCTCTCAGCCATTGAGGTCAAGAAGGAGTATCACAAGGAGTTCGACGCAAATAACAGCAGTACACTGAAGGTAAGTAACCGCTACGGCGAAGTAATAATCGAAAACTGGGAAAAAAACCAGGTGGTTATTGATGTGGTCGTAAAGGTGGAGATGTCTAATGAAAATGCAGCAGAAGAGGTCCTGTCACTTATCCAGGTCAGTATTGACAATACAGGCGATGTTATATCAGCTATAACCGAGATAGGCGAGAAATTCTCATTCAAAGGCTGGGGAAGCCCTTCACGCAGATTTAATATCGACTACCACATAAAGATGCCGGCAGGAGCAACACTCGAGCTTGAAAACAGATACGGTAATGTAGAGATAGGTGACCTTACAGGACAGGTTACAATAGGGGTTAAATATGGAACACTTGCTGTCTCCTCTCTTACCAGAATGAATGAAAAGCCACTGAACTCAATAAGTGTAGCTTATGGCAAAGCAAATATTGAAAAGGCAGGATGGCTGGAAATATCGGCCAGGTACACAACCCCGGTTACGATCAATGAAGCCAAAGCCATTGTTGTTGACAGCCGCTATTCAAAATTTGATATAGGAAAAGTTAATTCTGTGGTCCTTGAGTCAAAATATGACGGCATAGAAATAGGTACCATCACGAATCTCTCGGCGGAGACAGGATATACCTCACTTAATATTGAAAACCTTTCCGGCAACCTTGAACTCGAAGCAAGATATGGAAGCTTCTCTCTAACTAATGTCGCCAAAGAATTCGGAAAAATTGAAATTAACGGCAGCTATTGCTCAATCAATATGGGAGTAAACAGCATGGCTGAATACAGGTTTATTGCAGATTTGAGATATGCCGGACTAAAGATGGATGACAGCAAAATTGACTTCACCAAAAAGATAGTTGAAAGCAATTCAAAGTACTATGAGGGGATTGTTGGTAAAGAGAAGGAGCCCAAGTCCTTAATTAGCATTGAATCTGCTTATGGTTCAGTAAGGATAAACTAAAAATTCTCCTGAAAAAAGGCAAAAAGCGGATATCTTATCCGCTTTTTTTTTGCAGCAGTGCCAGGAATTCACCGTCTTTATACCGGAGTTGTTCTTATAGAGAATCAGAGAAATTCCACTTCTGAGAATATAAGCGACCCACAACAAAAAAAAGACGCCATGAAATCCCAAATAGCCCCTACTCTGCTTATAGCCATAACCCTGGCTTTCATTACAACCGGAACGGTGTGGTCCGAATCTGCCGATTGCCGCTATGAGAGAAAAGTCAAGGCAGATAAGAATTACACTATTGAAATAGAGAATAAATTTGGAACTGTTACCCTCGTAAATACTAAGGGTGATTCTCTGAAAGCTTGTGCAACTGTGACCATAATACATCCGGGAGGAACAGAGATGATCCGGAAGTCGATGGAATTGGTAAGTGTTGATATAACGGAGGATGACAAAGGATTAAAGTTCATCACCCGGTTCGATCAGAAATTCTTCACAAAAAGCTTCTCTGCAGGCAGGGAGTCTTTCTCTGTGAATTATGTTGTGGAAATACCTGAAGCGGTAAACGTGACCATTAAAAACAGTTACGGTAATGTTTTTATCCCGACACTTTCAGGTTATACTCAACTTACGGTTACAAATGGTGAAATCGAGATTGACAACCTTAAACGCGGTAATGTTAAACCTATAAATAATATTGAACTGGTGAATGCCAAAGCTCGCATTGACAAACTCAACTGGGCTACATTAAGTGCCAAATATACAGATGAGTGTATTATTGAAGAGGCTGAAGCTATTGCCTTTAAATCGGTTCTTTCAAATTTTACACTAATTAAGGTTGGCAATATTGCCTTTGGTTCAAAACTTGGCTTGATATCAATAGGTAAGGCTGGTAAAATAAATGGCGAAAGCGATATGACCAAAATAACTATCGAGATGTTGGAAAAGGGTGGTCAGATCACTACGAATATGGGTGAGTTGAATATTACCTCAATGGGCGATAATATCAAGGATCTTACAATTGCCAGCAATTATTCTGCTGTCTCGTTAGGATTACCAAAGGAGGGTAATCCCTATGTTACTGCTTCAATCTCAGCTGGTCCACTTAAAAATGGCATCTTCTCTTTCTCAGCTTACCAGGGAGAAACCTGATGCAACTAAAAGCGTAATAAATGGTCCTATCCGACCTGGTCCGGTTACCGGCAAAATTACTATAACTGCCAATGGCGGATCGCTGAAGATGTATTAAAGAGTTGGTTAAGAGCAATATTGATGGGGATAACCTGCGACTTGCAACCTGAAACCTGTGACCTTTAACTTGCAACCTGAACAACCCACCCCAAACCCCTCCCAAGAGGGGATTTCTTGACTAACCCCATATTTATTACACCTCCAGTTCGGCAACGGTTATTCCGGCACCGCCGAAGTCAACATGTTCATCACGAAAAGATGCAACCGCAGGATGAGTGGCAAGATACTGTCTTACATTCTCTCTCAGGATACCTGTCCCTTTGCCATGCAGTATACGGATTGTCCTGTAACCTACCATAAAAGCAGTATCTACAAGATCGCGGACCTTCTCCAGAGCCTCATCCGTTCTCTCACCACGAATGTCTATCTCCGGCTTGAAGTTATTTCTTGTGGCTGTTATTTCCCAGTTCAGTACAGACGTTCCTTTTCTCTCATTGCTTCGGACCTCCTTCTGACTCACCCGTTCAAGCTTCGAACTATTAATCTGCATTGAGACATTACCGGTTATGATAGTTGCGATCTGGCCCTTAATCGATTCTATCTGCCCGTAACTATCTGTATCTGTAACTCTTATGAAATCACCTTTTTTTAGCTGATCTCCGGTCGTTTTTTTCTTACCTGATACCTTCTGGTTGTCTCTCCTCTCGATCTCCCTGTTTACACCTGCGATCTTACTTATTCCCGGCAACTTCTCCTCTTCATCTTTCAAAGCCTCTATCTGTTCCTTGAAACCTTCAAGTTTTTTTCTGGCTTCACGTGTTTTCTCTTTTTCGGCATGTGCCTCTTTGATGGACCGTATTGTATTCTCGATCTGCCTGTTTGACTCCTGCATCAGCTGCTCAGCCTCAGTTCTGGCTTTGAGCAGTATCTCCTTCTTTTTCTGCTTAAGCTCACCTATCTCACTTTCATATTTTTCCAGCAGCTCTTCAATGCGTTTCTCACTGCGTCTTATATCCTGTCTTTTCCTCTCCCAGTATTTCCTGTCACGGGCTATCTCCCTGAGGTGTTTATCGAAGTTAATATTATCCTTTCCCACCTTTTCTGAGGCAATGCCAAGCACCTGCTCGGGCAGACCTATCTTACGGGCTATCTCAAAGGCAAAAGAGCTGCCCGGCTTACCCTTCACCATCTCGAAAAGGGGCTGCATAAGGTTATTATCATACGACATTGCTCCGTTAACAACGCCCTCGGTATTTGCAGCAAAGTGCTTCAGGTTTGTATAGTGGGTGGTAAAGACCCCAAACACCTTTTGGTCATTCAGAAACTGGAGTACTGCTTCAGCAATAGCCCCTCCTATCATTGGCTCAGTACCGGCACCGAATTCATCGATCAGCACCAGGCTCCTGTTGTTGGAAGCCTTGAGAAAATGCTTCATATTAATAAGGTGTGAGCTATAGGTACTAAGGTCATTTTCTATGCTCTGTTCATCACCTATATCGAGTAAAATCTTTTCAAAGACACCAAATGTTGAACCCGGACCAACAGGCACCGGAAAACCACATTGCATCATATACTGCAGCAGTCCTACCGTCTTAAGACATACCGACTTGCCACCTGCATTGGGACCTGATATAACAAGTATCCGTTCCCTTTCATCAAGTTCAATGTCGAGAGGAACCACTTTTCTTCCGCTTCTCCTGAAGGTTATCTCCAAAATAGGATGCCGGGCCTTCCTCCATGCTATAACAGTACGATCCCGTATTTCCGGCTTATCGCACTTCAGTTCATTTCCCAGCAGGGCTCTTGCTCTCACTGAATCGAGTTCTCCAAGAAAGTCGAACAGAGGAAGTATATCCGGTATATAAGGTCTTAGAAAGTCGGCAAAAGTTGTCAGTATCCTCACTATTTCGCGTCTCTCCTCATATTCCAGTCCTGCAATTTCATTATTAAGCTCAACGATATCCTCCGGTTCAATAAAAACGGTCTTTCCTGTTGCCGACTGGTCGTGTACCATACCCCGGATCCGCCTTTTGTCGCCGGCATTGACAGGTATCACTGCTCTTCCGTTCCGCAGAGATACGACAGCCCCTGTTTCCACAATGCCATCCGATTGTGCTTGCCTGAGAATTGATGAAAGTTTCTTCGATACCTGGCTTTTCCGGGAGGAGATGGATGATCTTATCGAACTCAGCTCTTTTGAGGCGCTATCGCGTATTGTTCCTGTTTTATCTATTATCTGATCAATTTTGTCAGATATCATGGGGTAGAGAATCACGCCGCCTGAGAGACTTTTTAAGGCAGGATAGAGATCCTCTTTCGACCGTTTAAAGAAAAGAGTAATAGCTTTCCCTGTTTCTATCGACCTCTTAAGTTCGAACATCTCCTGAATCTCCGGGAAGGTACCTTCTATCCTTAGTCGTGTAAGACAGTCGCCAAGATCGAAGTAGATGGTATCGGGAAAAGCATCCTCTTCCCGCAAAATATGCTGAAATTCAGCAACTTTATTGTGCTCTGCCCCTATCCACAATGAATCAGCACTGAAAGAGATATCCCGGATTTTCTTCTCACCGATAGGACCAATGGAATAGCTGCAGGCAAGATCACGGATCCTGTCGAATCCGATCTTCTCCTCAAATTTGTCGGGATAAACAAATGTGCTGTTAGCCATATCAGTTGCAAAGTTAATAATTGTTAAATCAGAGGCACTCACATACCAACTGTTCAATAATACTTAATTTAGTCACAGTTTAATCTTAAATACCAGGTAAAAATGAAAAAAAGGTTATTTAGTCTAGCGGCATTAATTGTATGCATCCTTCTTCAATCTACTCTGTCATACAGTCAGTCGGTTGACCTGGAGGCAGTTTACCGCATCAAGCAGGAGGGTTTTAGAAATTCTACCATTGAGGATCTGACCTATCTGATGACAGATTTTGCAGGGCCCAGGCTTACAGCATCCGATGGAAGCAATCGTGCCAATGAGATTGCGAAGAAAAGACTTGAGGAGATAGGATTGTCAAATGTGAGGATAGAAGAGGCCAGACCTTTCGAAAGAGGTGGCTGGGATAACCTTAAAACATATGCGGCAATGACAGCTCCCTACTATGCTAACTTTGCAGTAACTCCTGTAGCATGGACAGGCAGCACTAAAGGGCTGGTAAAAGGGAAAGTGGTACTTGCTGATATAAAGAATGAATCGGACCTGGGAAAATATAGCGGAAAGTTAAGCGGCAAAATTGTACTGATCCCTTCCACAGCAACATATACAACCAGTTTTGAGCCGCTGGCAGAGAGGTATGATGCAGAAGATCTTGAGATGATCGCAAAAGCAGGTTATGATAACTCCGGACGCCGTCGTGGCCCTACATTTGACATGGAGGCTTACAGGGCGCAAATGGCGCTTAGAGGTAAGATAGCCGAGTTCCTCAAGAAAGAGGGTGTAGCTGTTATAGTCAATTCATCGGGCTTCTTTAACGTACCCAGATCAAACGGTGCCAACCCACGACCAGGAGAAGATGTCCTTATTCCTGAAATAAATCTGCCTATCGAGGCACATGGAAGAATGGAAAGGATGCTCAGGAAAGAGGTGGCCGTTGAGATGGAGGTCGAAGTTTTAAATAAATTCAACGATACCAAAAAGGTGTTAAATGTTATCGGTGAGATCCCCGGAACTGATCCGAAACTTAAGGATGAAGTTGTGCTTTTAGGAGGCCACATTGATTCATGGCACGGTGGAACGGGTGCAGCCGACAATGCATCGGGTTGTATTGTAATGATGGAAGCTATGAGGATTATAAAGACACTTGGACTATCACCAAAGAGGACCATCAGAATAGCTTTATGGGGTGGTGAGGAACAAGGACTGCACGGATCGAGAGGATATGTGGAGAAGTACCTGATGACACCAGAAGGAAAGAAACTTCCTGGTTATGATAAGTACCAGGTTTATTTCAACATGGACAACGGAACGGGTAAATTCCGCGGTATCTACCTTCAGGAAAATGATATGGCCAGGGCTACACTTGAAGCATGGTTAAGACCATTTGCCGATATGGATGCCACCACAATAAGCATTAGAAATACTGGCGGCACAGACCATCAGTCATTTGACGGGGCGGGTCTCCCGGGATTTCAGTTTATCCAGGATCCTATCGAATATGACAGAGGATACCATACTAACATGGACACCTCCGACAGACTGATAGCCGCTGACCTGAAACATAATGCGGTTATTGTTGCAGCCCTTGCATACCAGGCTTCAATTATGGATGGTAAATTCCCTCGCAAACCTTATGCACCAAGAACACCCAGACCAGCTTTCTAGACAACAGAAAGAATTTAAACTTACCTTATAATGCAAGAAGTGCGTAGTCTCTGGACTACGCACTTCGCATTTAATATTAGTCTGTCTTTCTTTAATTTGACTATTCTTTCTTTCCTGCCAGATCAAGCATAAATGCGTATTCCATTGCAGTGCGCTTAAGTCTTGCAAATCGTCCGGATGATCCACCGTGGCCTGCTGTCATGTCGGCATAAAGAAGAAGGATGTTATCATCGGTCTTCATATCGCGCAGTTTGGCCACCCATTTAAGAGGTTCCCAGTACTGTACCTGGCTGTCCCAGAAGCCTGTGGTAACAAGCATATTAGGATAATCCTGCTCCTTAACCTGATCGTATGGGGAATAGGATAGCATATAATCGTAGTACACCTTTTCACGAGGATCGCCCCACTCGTCCCATTCGAATGTTGTTAATGGTATGGAGGCATCGAGCATGGTTGTCACCACATCAACGAACGGGACCCCGGCAATTACTCCTCTGTAAAGGTTAGGTTCCATATTTACAATTGCACCCATCAGCAATCCTCCGGCGCTTCCTCCATTTGCAAAGAGGCGATCGGTTGATGTGTAATGCTCATCGATCAGGAAATGTGCACAGTCGTTGAAATCGGTGAAGGTATTTATCTTCTTAAGCAACTTGCCATCTTCATACCATTGGCGTCCCATGTCGGATCCGCCTCTGATGTGGGCAATAGCATAGACGAAACCTCTGTCGACAAGAGAGAATACCGACGATCTGAAGGAGGCATCAGTAGAGTTACCATATGAACCATAGGCATACAAGAGCAGCGGGGCTTTGCCATTGGTCTTTAAACCCTTACGGTAGACCAGTGAAACAGGTATTTTTGTTCCGTCATCGGCAGTAGCCCATACTCTTTTTGCTTCATAAAGGGTTTTATCGAATCCCTCACCAGCAAAATCTTCCTTCAAAACGACCTTCTCTTTCGTCACCATATCATAGTCGATAACAGATCCGGGAGTGGTCAGCGAAGAGTAACTATACCTCAGCTTTGTGGTGGCATGCTCGGGATTACCGGCTGGCCTTGCAGAATATACCTCTTCGCCGAAATCGAGATAATGCTCACTTTTATCTGTCTCATTAATTACCCTTATCTGGTTAAGGGCGTTACTCCTTTCATTAATGACAAGGAAATTGTCGAAGAGGACAAATCCCTGCAGCAGAACATCGCTGCGATGAGGTATGATCTCTGTCCATGAGTCAATTTCGGCGGCTCCCTCTTCGGCAGTCATTAATCTGAAATTCAATGAGTTGTTTGAATTAGTGAGGATATAGAATTTACCATTGAGATGGTCCACTTCATATTCGTGATTGAGCATCCTGGGAGTAAATACCTTAGGTTCCATATCAGGTTTCGAGGCATCAATAAAGCGAGTCTCCGTCGTTAGTGTCTGGGTGCTGTTAATGAGGATATACCTGTCACTGGTACTCTTACCTACATTTACTGCAAAGGTCTCATCTGCTTCAAAGAATACAACCTTATCTTTTTCCGCGGTGTCTCCTAATTTATGTCTTTTAACCCTGGCCGAGCGTAAAGTCTGCCAATCTTTTTCTACATAGAAAAATGTCTTACTGTCGTTTGCCCATGTAACTGATCCGGTAGTATTTTCAATTGTTTCTGCAAGTGGTTCTCCGGTGGTAAGATCAACAAAATTAAGAGTATAACGTCTGCGGCTAACATAATCGACACCATATGACAGGATCGTGCCATCGGGACTGACATTTACGCCTGAAACTGAACAATACGGTTTTCCATCAGCAAGGAGATTAACATCGAGAAGCATCTCCTCCGGAGCATCGAGAGAGCCTTTCTTTCTGTAGTAGACCGGGTACTCTTTTTCGCTTTCGTACTTAACGTAGCTGTAGTAGCCATCTTCAAAGAGAGGAACGGAAGAGTCATCTTTCCTGATCCTGGATGTAAGTTCTTGATAGATCTTCTCCTGCAGGGGTTCTGTGTGTTTCATAACCGTGGCAGTGTAGTCATTTTCTGCCGCCATGTAATCGAGAACTTTTTTGGTCTGATCGTCTGGTGACTCAGCATTTTTCTGCTCATCGGTGAGCATCATCCAGTAGTAGTTATCGATACGTTTGTTGTCGTGGTTTACCAGCTCAACAGGGCTTTTCTCCACATCGGGTGCCTCGGGCAGCTTAGCTCTCTGACAAGCCGAAGAGATAAGCAGAGCGGTAATGAGAATAAAAAGAGTTCTTTTCATAGTAACTGTTTAGGTTTTTATATTAGATGTTATGAATGTATATGATATGAATGCTGAATTTACGAAAAAAGGGAGCCAAATGGGGTTACTCCCTTATATTATTTAACATATGACGACGGGCGACAGGCCTCCGCTGCTTAGCAGCTTCGGTCGGGCAGGCAGGCTCCTTTTTTAAGGAGGAGAAACTACTATATTATATGGTGAAATTTCCCCGCCTTGGAAAGGAGGGGTGGCACCGCGCAAGCGGTGACGGGGTGGTTTGATCGTCTATGTCCAACCACCTCCCCATGGCACAAGGCCATGGTACTCCTCCTTGAAAAGGAGGAGAAATCTCCTGATATTTAACCAATTGACTACTATACTAAGATAAGCAGAGACAAGAACAACCCGCGTCCCAAGAGGGGATTTGCATTCCTAATCTCAGACCCGTCTAAACATTCCAAAACCGCTCGACTTTCCTCATCACTCTTCACTCATCACTCTTCCCTGGTATCCTTCATGGATAGCTGGATCCTCTTACGGGGGATGTCGACGTCGAGTATCCTTACCTTAACGTGTTCATTAAGTTTTACGACTGTTGTGGGGTCGCTTACAAAATTCTTGCTGAGATTTGAGATATGTACCAGTCCGTCCTGCTTAACACCAATATCGACGAAAGCGCCGAATTTTGTAATGTTGGTGACTATTCCCGGTACAACCATTCCTGCCTTAAGGTCTTCAAGGGTACGTACATCGGCAAAGCTGAACTGTTTAATTTTTGACCGTGGATCGCGTCCCGGTTTAGCCAGTTCGCTTACAATATCCTTTAGCGTCGGCAAACCAATATTTCCTGATACATACCGGTTAAGATCGATCTTTTCCCTTATAGCCTCCTGGGTCATAAGGTCTGAAAGCGTGCAGCCCATATCTTTCGCCATTTTTTCAACTATATGGTAGCTCTCAGGATGGACCGCACTTGAGTCAAGAGGATTTGAGGCATTCCTTATTCTCAGGAATCCTGCAGCCTGTTCAAAGGCCTTTTCTCCCATCCTTTTTACATCCAGCAGCTCTTTTCTGGATGTAAAAGGGCCCTTTTCGGATCTGTAATCGACAATGTTTTGTGCAAGCTGGGGTCCCAGTCCTGAGACATATGTAAGGAGATGCTTACTGGCTGTATTTACCTCTACTCCAACGGCATTAACACAGCTAACGACAACGCTGTCGAGGCTGCCCTGGAGTTTATTCTGGTCAACATCGTGCTGGTACTGTCCTACGCCTATTGATTTAGGGTCGATCTTTACAAGTTCTGCCAGAGGATCGACCAGCCGTCTTCCAATTGATATGGCTCCCCTTACAGTAACATCATAATCAGGGAATTCCTCCCTTGCAACCTTTGAAGCTGAATATACTGACGCACCTGCTTCATTGACAACAAATACCTTGATATCGCTTTCGAACTTGATCCACTTAATAAAGGTTTCAGTCTCCCTGCTGGCCGTTCCGTTTCCAATAGCAACTGCTTCCGTTTTATATGTCTCCACCAGGTTGAGTATCTTCTTCATAGATTTGGCAGTCTCATTTTGAGGAGGGTGAGGGTATATGGTTTCATTATGAAGCATATTACCCTGCTTGTCGAGGCAAACTACCTTACAACCGGTTCTGTAGCCCGGGTCAATAGCCAGCACGCTCATCTCTCCAAGAGGTGAAGCCAGCAGAAGCTGTCGCAGATTCTCGGCAAATACTGCAATTGCCTCCTCATCCGATTTTTCTTTATAGAGGTTTCTGAATTCAGTTTCCATGGATGAGGAGAGTAATCTCTTCCAGCTATCCTTAATTGCATTCTCAACTATATCGGAGGAGGCCCCTCTCCCTTTAATGAAGATCTGCTTCACTACCGATAAAGCATTTTCGTCATCAGGGGCGATTGAAACCCTGAGATATCCCTCCTCTTCTCCCCTTCTCATTGCAAGGAATCTGTGGGAGGGACATTTGCGCAGAGGCTCCGACCATTCAAAATAGTCGCGGAATTTTGCACCTTCTTCCTCTTTTCCTTTTACCAGTTTCGATGATATAACGGCCTCTCTTTCAAATAGTCTTCTCAGAGCTTTGCGTGCCTGCTCATTTTCACTCACCCATTCAGCTATTATATCGGAAGCTCCTGCCAGAGCATCTTCAACTGTGGCTACATTTTCATTAATATATTTTGCAGCTACAGCCTCAGGGTCCCTCTCATACTGTTTCATCAATATCTCAGCCAGTGGTTCAAGGCCATTCTCCCTGGCAATGGTGGCGCGGGTTCTCCTCCTGGGCCTGTAGGGGAGATATATATCCTCAAGCTCTGTCATGGTGAGCGCTGCATCTATTCTGGCTTTCAGCTCAGGTGTCATCTTCTCCTGTTCCTCTATCGAAGCGATTATACTCTCTCTTCTCTTATCCAGCTCCTTAAGGCGAAAATATTCATCCTTGATATTCATTATCTGGACCTCATCGAGGCTGCCTGTAACCTCTTTCCTGTACCGGCTGATAAAAGGAACGGTAGCCCCGCCATCCAATAATCTGATAGTATTTTCAACCTGCCACTCCTTAAGATTCAATGTTGCTGCTATTGCACTGATATTCTTATCCATATATACTTATTCGACGTGTAATACTAATCCTTTAAGATATTCCCCTTCGGGGTGATAGATGCTCACCGGGTGATCGGCAGGTTGGGTTAGCTGATGCAATATCCTTACTGTTCGGCCGGTATTGGCTGCAGCAGCGAACACCGATCGTCTGAAATCCTCCCTTGTGACAACCTGCGAGCAGGAGAATGTAAAGAGGATGCCTCCCGGTGCAATATTCTCAAAAGCCTTGATATTTAGTCGTTTATAACCCTGAAGAGCCTTATCCAGTACGTTGTTATGTTTTGCGAACGCCGGCGGATCGAGGATTATGACATCATAATTCATCTCTGTATCCCTGAAGAAGGAGAAAGCATCGTTATCAAATGCAGTATGCCTGGAATCGCCAGGGAAGTTCATCTCCACATTCTTCCGTGCCATCTCTGTTGCCGGCCCTGAACTGTCTACAGAGTGAACAAGGGAGGCATTAGCCATTGCATATACCGAGAATCCACCGGTATATCCGAACATGTTAAGTACCTTTTTATCCTTTGTAAATGATGAAAGCAGCCTCCTGCTCTCGCGCTGGTCGACGAAGAATCCTGTTTTCTGTCCTCCCACCCAGTCAACCTCAAACGAGAAGCCATACTCTTTTACGACCCCGGGTTGAGCCTTTCCGGCGAGATAACCATTCTGTGGATTCAGTGCAGCCATAAATGGCAAGGTCCCCTCACTCTTATCATATACTGCTTTTACTATTCCTTCAGAGCAGGATAACAGAGCCTCCGCTATTATCTGTCTGGAGTGAAACATGCCAGCTGAATGGAACTGGACCACAGCCGTACCATTATAAAAGTCGGCGATAAGTCCCGGCAGTCCGTCTCCCTCGCCATGTATCAAACGGAATACGTTTGTCTTATCTGAAGCAATCAATCCAAGCTGTTTGCGCAGTGCAAAAGCAGAGCTTATCCGGGAACTGTAGAAACTTGCATCAACAGGCTGATCCACAAAAGAGAGTATCCTGACGGCAATAGAACCAGGGGCATAGTGACCCACGGCGAGAAATTCCCGCTGGCTGTCGACGATCCTTACAACATCTCCTTCAACAGGGTCGCCTTCGATCTTATGGATGGCTCCTGAGAAGATCCATGGATGGTATCTCCTGATTGCCTGCTCCTTACCCTTTTTAAGGATTACGGTAATGTATTCCATTTAACTATCTTATTATCAGGACAAATCCCCGTTTGAAAGGGTCTTATATATCTCATAGGCAGCCCAGGCGTCAGATGCAGCATATACAAGCTGAGGGTGGGACAAGGTATGTGCCTCCCAGTCTGATATCTGTTGTGATTTTGAGAGTCTGAATCCCAGCACCAGGGCAGTCAGTTTTCTCAATCCGGCATCCTTAATGCCATAAGCCTTGACATAATCCTGCAGGTCAATAAATCCACCCGGGGTGAATTCCCTCAGGCTCTTCAGTGATTTTATATCGTAAGATATCGCTACCCCAATCTTCTTTATCGAAGGGTCAGCAAGGATGTCGCATAGTCCGGGAGTAAGTCCTGTCATATTAAGACGAAAAAGCCAGGCTTTATCCTTTGCTGACAGCTGAAGAAGTGAAACGGTGTTGGATCTTCCTTTCTTGAAGTTGGGCCTTGTTTCCGTATCAAACCCCAGGGTATCGTACCGTCTGATCTCCTCTACTGCCTTCTGAACATCGTTATAGTTATCGACAAGGGTGATCTCCCCCGCAAAACTATCGATCTCCATTTCCTGTATCTCCTCATTGGGAATTGACTCTCTGAACATATTAATCATTCTCCCTCCCGTATTCATCCTGCATCTTTGACAAAAACCAATCTGACATATCAGGTTTTTTATTTACTTCCGAAGGATCGACCTCCTCAGGTGATATCTCATCGCCTGATATTATAAGCCGGTGAAGTCCTCTCAGGGAGTTAACAGCTTTCTGTCCCCAGTGGGTATCAAAAGCTGTCCGGCACTCCCATAGAGCGTCGTTCATCACCTCCTCGGTACCGGTACGGTAGAGTATGACACAATCCTTCAGTTCCTGATATATATCGGCTATGTATTCAGAGTGGCTTGCCAATCCGGGTTCCTCGCTGTCTGATAACCTTTCGTCGAAAGGCTCCTGAAAGTAATCCGATTTCCCGAGGCGGTAGGCAACAGCTCTTTTAACCTTGCTCCAGTCGGCTTCGGTAACCACCTTTTCGTTGCCCTCTTCGAATACTGGTTCCAGCGAGGGCAACCCCAGCGCCTTAAAGTATAGCAGGGGCAGCAGCTTCTGAAAAACGCCTGCCAACTCCTTGCCTGGTATCTCGCCAGACTTCTCGCAATATTTGCAAAACTGATCGGCAATAGCCACAAACTCAAGTACCTGCTGGCTATAAATCTCTTTCTCCTCTTTTTCCATAACCATAATAAGGAACAAAAATAGTCAAAAAGGAGGAAGAGTGGTAAGCAAAGAGCACAGGAAAATTGGCAAAAGGCAAAAGGCAGTTGGCAAAAGGCCTTCTGAGATTAAATTAATCAGGCCAGATCAAAGCGATCGAGGTTCATAACCTTGTTCCAGGCAGCGACAAAATCATTTACAAACTTTACCTGTGCATCAGAACTTCCATAGACTTCAGCCAAAGCTCTCAGTTCTGAGTTGGATCCAAAAACAAGATCAGCCCTGGTCGCACTCCATTTCAAAGCACCTGTTTTTCTGTCGCGTCCTTCAAAGGTCTCTTTGTCATCCGACACTGCTTTCCACTCAGTTCCCATATCGAGCAGATTAACAAAGAAATCGTTGGTAAGGAGACCAGGCTTTTTTGTAAAGAGACCATGCTTTGAACCGTCGAAGTTGGTATCAAGCACTCGCATACCACCAAGCAGAACAGTCATCTCAGGTGCAGTAAGGGTAAGTAATTGTGCCCTGTCGATCAACAACTCCTCTGTAGATATAGAGAATTTGTGTTTTAAGTAGTTTCTGAAGCCATCAGCAGGCGGCTCCATTGGTTCAAATGATGCCACATCGGTTTGATCCTGACTGGCATCCATTCGTCCCGGAATAAAAGGAACGCTAACAACAGTACCGGCGTCTCTTGCCGCCTTTTCCACTGCAGCACATCCTGCCAGAACTATAAGATCGGCCAGAGATACCT
Source organism: uncultured Bacteroidales bacterium (assembly GCA_963698535.1). Lineage (GTDB taxonomy): Bacteria > Bacteroidota > Bacteroidia > Bacteroidales > VadinHA17 > CAVORD01. The sequence goes on from CAVORD010000001.1 coordinate 929,981, forward strand.
TCTTACCTGTTGTCTGCACTTTGTTGAATTCCTCCCTGATAGCTTCCAGTGTTTTAAGAACCCTCTTTAGCTGTGACGGATTGTTAACAGCCCAATCCTTTTGCGGAGCGAGACGGATACGTGCGCCATTAGCCCCTCCCCGCTTGTCGGAACCTCTGAATGAAGATGCCGATGCCCAGGCAGTTGACACCAACTGGGAAACAGTAAGTCCCGATTTAAAAATTTTACTAATAAGTGTTGTAATATCTTTTTCATCAATCAGCTTATGATCAAGAGGCGGAATGGGATCCTGCCAAATAAGATCTGCCCAGGGTACTTCAGGACCCAGATAACGCACTTTCGGACCCATATCCCTGTGAGTAAGCTTGAACCATGCCCGTGCAAAGGCATCTGCAAATTCAAGAGGATGATCATAGAACCGCCTCGATATCTTCTCATAGACCGGGTCGAACCGTAAGGAGAGGTCGGTGGTTAGCATTGTTGGAGGATGCTTCTTTGACTTGTCGTGGGCATCAGGCACCAGTGAATCGGCATTTTTAGCCACCCACTGATGAGCCCCGGCAGGACTCTTGGTCAATTCCCATTCGTAGTTGAAGAGGTTCTGAAAGAAGTAATAACTCCATTTTGCGGGGGTCTGTGTCCAGGTTACCTCCAGGCCGCTGGAGATGGTATCGCCTCCTTTACCTTTCCCAAAGGAACTTTTCCAGCCAAAGCCCTGCTCCTCCATGGGTGCTGCTTCAGGCTCCGGTCCCACATGGACAGTATCGCCTGCCCCGTGAGTTTTTCCAAATGTATGACCTCCGGCTATGAGTGCTACTGTCTCCTCGTCATTCATTGCCATCCGGGCAAAGGTCTCCCTGATATCCTTCGCGGCAGCTACCGGGTCAGGATTTCCGCCCGGACCTTCAGGGTTAACATATATTAGTCCCATCTGCACAGCAGCCAGCGGGTTGTCGAGATCGCGGTCGCCTGAATAACGATCCTTATCTTCCAGCCACTTTGTCTCTGAGCCCCAGAATACATCCTCTTCCGGTTCCCAAACATCTTCACGTCCGCCACCGAATCCAAAGGTCTTAAAACCCATGGATTCCAGAGCCACATTACCTGCTAGGATCATAAGGTCGGCCCACGATATCTTACGCCCATATTTCTGCTTTATGGGCCATAGAAGCCGTCTCGCCTTATCGAGGTTCACATTATCGGGCCAGCTGTTAAGGGGAGCAAAACGCTGCTGTCCGCTACCGGCACCGCCCCTGCCGTCACCTGTACGGTAAGTACCTGCACTGTGCCATGCCATGCGGATAAAAAATGGTCCGTAGTGTCCAAAGTCGGCCGGCCACCAATCCTGTGAGTCGGTCATAAGTTTATGAAGGTCGTTTTTTAACGCCTTCATATCCAGACTTTTGAACTCTTCTGCATAGTTGAAATCTTCACCCATAGGGTTCGATAGCGAGGAGTGTTGCCTGAGGGTATTCAGCTTTAACTGATCAGGCCACCAATCGCGGTTTTTGGTTCCGCCTGAACCTACACTATGCTTTCTTGTTGCCCCTGTAACAGGACATTTGCTTACTTTTTCTGAATTGTTTTCCATTTGTCAATATTTTATAGCTGTAAGCTTATTATTTAATAAGTGTATATCATTGATAATCATCTTTTCGCCAGAAGTGAACTTAAAGTTAAGCTTTTTTCTGGTTACGAGAAATCGTCAATTCCTGACAGAAGGATTTACTCTTTCCACTTAATATTGCAGCCCATGCTGGGGTGCTGGTCGGGGTTCACTGATATTCCCGCAATAATTGCATCCAGAGCAGCCGAGAGGTCATTCCCGGTTGGCTGTCCCTGCTGTGGCCTTGTTTCATCAAACCTGCCGCGATAGGCGCATTTCATATCACCATCGAACACGAAGAAATCAGGTGTGCATTCAGCCATATAGGCCTTCGCAACTTTCTGTGACTCGTCGTACAGATATGGAAACGGGTAGCCCGCCTTTTGTGCTGTCTGTGTCATCAATTCCGGTCCATCCTGAGGATAGGTTGTTACATCATTACTGCTTATGGCAATAAACTGAACCCCTTTAGACTGGTACTTCGTTGCCACCTCAACCAGTTTTGAATTAATATGATGGACATAAGGACAATGGTTACTGATAAATACTACAACGGTAGCTATATCGGACTTCAACTGTGAGAGTGCAAGGGTTTTTCCTGAGATGGTATCGGGCAATGTGAAGTCAGGTGCTTTTGTACCCAATTCCATCATTTTTGAGAATGTTAATGACATCTAGTTCAAATTATTAGTTAATCATTGTTCAATTTAACTAATATAATAACAGATTCATGGTAAAAATGTTGGCAAGGGATAGTTGGCAGGTGGCAATGGGCAGGTGGCAGTTGGCAATAGGCCAGCCTTCACTAAAAGCTACGGCTGACAAAGCAGTTGGCAAAGGTCTAAGTTTGAATTAGCCGTTCGGCAAACCGGTCCTATATATGTGATCTAATTCTAGAATTTATATCCGAGTAGTAAGAAATAACTATCAGTTGATGAACTGAATGCTAATTGATTTGACATCCCGTTCCCCTTTTCATATCTAACTTCAAAAGAATAATTCTTATATTTTGTTCCTGCGCCCAGAACAATACCACTCACGATTTTTTTTGAGTATTGGATTGCCTCTTCTACTTCCACTCTATTAGCATTATAGAAGTCCGATTCTTTCAGATTTGCCTCCTTTACTGCAAGTCCATTGGAAATACCACCATTCATAAATAAGAAAACCGGCCCAACAGGATATTTATACCTCACTAAAGTGTTTACCTTCAAATAAGAATAATCAAATGTAGTGGTGATCAATTTATTGTTAAAGGTATCATCATACTTACCCTCAATGCTGTAGCTTGTAAACAATAATTCATTATTGATTGACCATTTTCCATGGTTTCTGGGTATTACTAAATCAAAAAAGATACCTGCTGTTAGATTAACAGAGAGATCATAATCTGCCTCTGTAAGATATTTATAACTAAGCGAAGTGCCATGAAAATTGAGAGTGGTCAAAGAGGTCCCCAGCAACAATCCTACCTCAGCAGATACTTTTTCGGTTTGCTTTGTGTAAGCAAAACTTGAAGGTGAACATTTTTCGTAGTATCTGTAAAGAGAATAAAAACTTTTTTGCCTGTATTTAGTATTCTTAAGTCGCGTATTAATATTTGAGCAATCACCAAGGTACAAAGCTAACTGCCCCAAAAAATTGTTGTTCTCAATTATTAAATTTCTACCATCTTGTTTTTTTAAATATTGTTTGAAAACTAATAATTCAAATTCTTCTCCCTGCTTTATATAGAAATTCTCTCTCCCGTCACTCCTTTTATAATAGTACAACTCTTTATCTCCTCTAAAAAGGCATTCTAAAAAGGCAGTATCAACTACAATATTTAACTGGGGGTCGTAACTGAGCTTGTTAGTTGTTAGGTTGGTAATTTCTACCTTAACTATTCCACTAACATATACCTCCTCCTTCATCCCAAATTCAATAATATCATTCGGTTTTATAAACAGAGTAGTACCTGCAATATCTGGTTTAAAGCTAATACTGTCAGGAGCTCTATCCCAGTCCCTATAGTCGATATGTCCGGTTATCGTGTCATAATTGGGCTTAATTATGTACCCCGGGATATAATTTACCTGAGAGTATATCGTGGAATATAACAGTGATATCACAATCATCAACCCGGCTCTCTTAAGCTGTCTGCATCTAATCATTTGTTTAATTATTATGGTACACAATAACTTAATACTGTCATTTCTGCAATTACAACCATTAATTAAGTTGTCGGTTGAAATCTTATCAATACGTAAAAAGGCTTCAGGCATTGATTCAATACAAAATAGTGCATGTAATAATTAATAGCAAACTGCTCTTAAACAGATCCCCAATGAGTAATGCGGAAATGTTAAACCGGATGCAAGAAGGAATGCTACTACTATTTATGACTTAAATGTTTGATATACATATTTTTTAAAATTATTCTTAAACAAATGTGCATGGTGGCAATCACTTAATAAAAAGCAATCAAACGTTCGGGGAATTTTATCAACGAACGACCAGTTTATCTGATTAAGGTTTTGTATTTATACCCTGGTTCAAGGGGCACTACAGAAGGAAATTCTTATCGAGATAGTTTTGAAATGCCTCTTTATACTGGTCGCTTACAGGGATGTGCTCCTTTTCGAAAATTATCCTGTTGCGCTCGATAGTTATTTAGCCATTGACTTAACAAATACTTACTCTAAAGGTGCTGCTGAAGTACCAACCTGTGCCGAGATACCTATTTCGGATCAATTATAGATTCATCAGGCTTATAGAATACCTCTTTCTTTCTAATGCCAATCTTAATATCTGCCTCATAAACTATCTCTGAGTCAGCTTTTTCAATAGCGACTGCCCTAACGATTTTACAAGCCGTATCTTTCGGCTCAACAGTTGCTAAACACCGAATGCTTGAAGAGTTGACTTACTTAATAGTTATATCCGGTATCTGGGCTTTTTTGGTATATGACATATAATCACCCATTATCCAGATAGAATCGGGTTTTTCAAAAATCGCAAAATTGGTCATTGTTATTCCTGCAACTACGGTATCACCATTCACATAGAATTCCCAACCGAGAAGCCATTTATCAATGGTATAGGCCATTTTATGATCCTCTGATAGCTGAATGACAGGTGTCATCAAACTCTTAACATAAATATACTTCCTGTCTTTTGGGAAATAATCATCCATCAGCTCATCATCCGGTTTTGCAGAGTCGTCATATTCAATAATCGAGTCGGCCATTACGATATAACCCTTCCTCTTGTCATGTTTCTTAACAAAATCAATAAGGGCCTCTCTGTCCTCACTTCCAACAAGCTTGTAGTTGGTTTTTATTATATCCAGAATTTTCTCCTTCTCAATCCGCGCCTCCTCCTCTGTTTTTTTGGCATTGCTGCAACCTGCAATGACCAGGATCATCGCCAAAATAGTTAAAGTCAGAATCTTTTTCATAACAGTGCAATTAGTTATTAGGATAAGAACACTATAAAATTAAGAAACAGAACCATTTAAGTCAACTTTATTTTATATAAAGCAAGCTGAAGTATGGGGAACAGAACAAAGCAGTTAGCAAATAACCCTTGCTGGCAAAATCTGTAGGCTAATTGCCGGTGGCTGGAGATTAACTTCTAAACTATCTATTTAGTGTAAACGACATTTTGGACTATTCCAAATTGTGCGAATGATGTAACAAGTTTACAGAATTATGTAATGGTTCCTCCGAGAAACAGAGCAACCTTCGTTAAGTGAAATTATTTTCACATTGTATTGTCATTTGTAACCACTTATAAAAAAAGTCATGAATAAAACTGAAATAAAAGGAACCTGGAACGAAAAGAAAGGTAAACTCAAGCAGAAATTTGCATCCTTAACTGACAATGACCTATTGTTCATTGAAGGTAAGGAAGAAGAGATGTATGGCAAACTGCAAATCAAGTTGGGAAAAACCAAAGAAGAATTGCAAAAAATCATTAAAGAGATTTAGCGAACCAGCTAAATACTATATAGGGCAGAACCTATTAAAAGAAGTGCCTTATGGTTCCGGGAAGAGGACAACCCAGAATTTAAATAGAACATAGATTTGGATACTTATAATTGGACCTTGTAGACTCTAAAAGGTCAGGGAATAACAAATAAATTAGAAAAATGAAAACAATTGGACTCAATGCTAAGACAATGAAAATCTTTTTTGGGCTTATAATCGTGATGATTATGCTACCAATCTCTTTGCAAGCCCAGAAGATACCATTCTTACAATCAAACGTTGCACCCGCAGCAGAGGGTTATGTAAAGATAAAAACTGACCGCAACAACAACAATGTCATTAAAATTCGCATCAAGAATCTGGCTGAAATAGACAGGCTGGATCCTGAAATGCAGACCTATGTTGTTTGGATGGTTACAGACAGAGAAACAACTGAAAATATTGGGCGAATAAATAGTTCAAATAGTTTGAATGTTTCATTCGAGGCAGTAACTGCGTATAAACCAATCAAACTATTTATAACAGCAGAAGAGAATGAAAGCAGTCGTTTTCCCGGCTCAAAGATTGTATTAACTACGGGCAATTTCTGGGATTAATTCTTTTCATACATTCGGGTGCCCACTGATAATTCCGTGGGTAGAAACAACTTTTTTACAATCCAATTAATCGAACATTAGTTCGAGGGATTATAAAGGAGTTGTTTTAGTTATGCAAATATATTGAGTTAAGTAAGAGTCAGCCTTCTCCACTTACCGGAATCATTACAGCTCTCAGATCCGGATCTTTCATATCCTTGTCCAGCGGATAAATCGGTCTGACTACTCTCTTATAACCGAGTCGCTCCAGGTCCTGGTCAACTCCACCGGGTGTCAGTGCCATTATCCAGTCGGCACGCATGTCGTATAATTCCGGAACCAGATATCCTATTTTTACGACCACTATATCCGTTTCACGCGGATTTAGTCCCAGATCGGTGAAGTCTTTCTCGTAATGATACGGCTTACGTTTCGAGGTAACTATCACATAAACACTACCGATTTTCACAACCACTTCTGTTTCGGCATTTTTGTCACCGTGCTTAATAGCCTGAACTGTTCCTGACAACAAGATCGGTGGCGCGTACCGATTATCGACCAATGCTCCGGCAAACTCTTCAACCTTGGCTCCTATTCCTGCTTCAATGGCCTTCTCCACGAATTTTGGTCCCGGTATGGAAGCATATATCAGTGACGGTCCGTCAGCTTTCATAAACTCTGGTCTTTTCAAAATCTTCTCCAGCGTCCAGGTAACATCACCTGCACCTCCAGCGGTTGGATTGTCACCTGTATCGCTGATTATAAAGGGCTGTTTTGTGCTCTTTATGGCTGAGTAGAGACATTCATCCAGGGTGGCAACAGGAGCAACAAACTCAAATTTCTCCCTTAAGTCCCAAAAGTGGTTTGCCAGTTTCTCAGCAGTGGATTTAACCATTTCTTCATCATCGCCTGTAACCATAACCACTGCGCGGTTGCGGGGCTCATCAGCCCAGGCATATCCTACCCAGATAGAAGCATCAAGTACGCCTTCTTGTGCTGTTGCAGGAGCAAGTTTAGCATATAAGCTCTTTCCTGGTTCAATGCGTGTACTCGTTTTTTCACCAGGCAATAAAATGGGTACAGCTATCCAGGCCTTGTATTTCGGTTTACCTTTTCCGTTCTCCAGTCTGTCCAGGAGATTTTCGACAGCTCTCTGTTTTGACTCCATCTCGTCTTCGTGCGGAGCGAGCCGATAGCATGTGATCAGATCAAGATTGGCAGCCAGTCGCTCAGAAACATTACCATGCAGATCCATACATGTTGAGATAATAGCTTTGTCACCGATTACCTCCCGTATACGCTCTACGAAGTCGGCTTCAGGATCATCCAGTCCCTCCACACTCATGGCACCATGCAGCTCAAGGTACATACCATCATAGGGCAGGTTCTCTTTAAGTAATTCAAGCGTCTGGTTAACAAGTGATTCGTATGCCCCGCGAGCTACTATGCCTCCCGGAATGGCCTTGGCCTTAACTGTTGGAAACCAGTGAGCTCTTTTTATATCTTCTGATCCTTCCTGCAGAAAAGGGTAAAAATTCAGGACATCCGTACCGTACAAAGGATGGAATGCCTCCTCCTGAGTAACGGCAGGGGAGAAAGTACTGGATTCAATAGCGAATCCGGCCACAGCGATTCTTGGTAATCTTTGCTTAGGGCTGCAACCCAATAGTAATATCAGGACCGAGCAACTCGCAATATATTTCTTCATTTTAATAAGATTTCTTTCATTTTCCTGATTTGTCCGGAATCGACACTCACCTTTATATACTCATCGTTATTTTGAGTTATTCCTGATTGAATTTCCGGATTAGTATAATCCATATTGCTGCTGATAAAGATTTTAGCCGAGGAGTGATATTCCAATGCTCCGGTCCTTTGCACTATTTCTCCGATCGTCTTTTCATTGACACCGCTTCCGGGCATCACTATTATATCATTTCCGGCCGACTTAACCAATTTGGTGATTAATTCAATTCCGTCAAATGCAATATTTTTACCTCCGGACGTCAGCACTCTGCTGACTCCGATTTTTTTTAGTATTTCAAGTGCCTGCATATGATCATTGCACATATCAAAAGCCCTGTGGAATGTATTATCAAGAGGATGAATAAGTTCGAGCATCTCTTCGGTCCGTTTAATATCAATTTCCCCATTTGATGTTAAGATGCCGAAAACTATCCCACTTACACCAAGCCTCTTCATTTCCAGTATATCCTGCTTCATGATCTCATATTCCGTTTCTGAATACAGGAAGTCGCCTCCGCGTGGGCGAACGATCACATTAACAGGAATACTCAGGTTTTCGACAGCATATTTAATTGTTGCACAGGAAGGAGTTGTTCCGCCTTCGGAATAGTTATCACAAAGCTCAATACGATCGGCACCGGCTTTTTCGGCCAGCAAGGCTGACTCGGCAGAGAAGCAACATATTTCCAGTTTTCGTTTCATTAAACAAGTTGTAAACTTCCTCTTCAGGATGCATTTCAAAAATCTGAATCCAGTTAACTTTGGGGTCAACCCCAAATTACAAATACCCACCCCAAGCCCCTCCCAGGAGGGTATTCTCCACTACCCATGCCATTCTCTGCTCCTCACTTCCCGCTCCACAGGTAGTTGCCGGCATCGTCGGTTATTATCTTGCTATGGTCGAGGAGGTACCTGAGGACGCGAACCACCTTCTCTTCCTGGTAATCTACCTTTGGCAACTATCTCATCGGGAGGCATCGATCCTATTCCAAGTGCTGCCTTTATACCCTCAAGGATGAGATCGAATTCATACTTACTCAAATCCAGCTCATTCCTGGCTTTGCACACATCACACAGTCCACACCTGTCGGCCGACTCACCGAAATAGTCGAGCAGCATTACCGACCTGCATTTGGTCGTTGATTCTGCATATTCTATCACATTTTCCAGTCTCGTAACATACCTCTCCTTTACCCTTGTGTAGTTGTCGGCGGAAATATGAAGTGCCTTCCTTTCCAGCCTCTGTTCCGTAAAGATTATAAGAGGACATCTTTTCCCGGGAATGTAGCTTATTACGCCCTGTGCCGACAATCTGACAAGGTATTGATATACAGCATCTCTCTTTATCCCTGCCTTATCGGCCAGACTCTCTTCGTTTACAGCGACATATTGGGTAAAGAATCCTGAATATGAGCGTAACAGGAGTTTGATAAAGCTGTCGAAGCTGGCATTCGCAACCTGAAATTTGTAGAGATCGTCCCGCGCCATCTTGAAATGTATTCTGGAGGGGTTATTTATCTCTTCAGTGAACTCGAGATAACCTTCCCTCTGCAGGAATACCAAACTGTTATATGTCTCCTGTATTGAAAGTCTGAACCGTGAGATGAATTCGTTAAGGTTGAAGTCGTAAACGCTGTTTTTACCACTGCCCACCGGTATCTCAAAGTAGTTACACAGCGATTCATATACGTCGAGGATACGATCAGGGGCCGGAAATCTGATCCTCACCGAATCGAGCAACTTTTTCTTCTCCGATGGGGAGTATAGCAGAACAGCAGAAGCAGGTTTCTCATCCCTGCCAACCCTTCCGCTCTCCTGAAAGTAAGCTTCAAGGGAGTCGGGTATATCCCAATGGATGACAAATCTTACATCTGCCTTGTCTATACCCATTCCGAAGGCATTTGTGGCTACAATAACCCTTGTGCCTCCTGCCGACCACTCCTTTTGTTTTTTATCCCTCAGTTCATGTGACAGGCCGGCATGATAGAAATCGGCTGATATCTTATTGCTTACCAGCATTTCTGCCACCTCCTTGGCTCTGTTCCTGCTTTTAACATAAACTATTCCTGACCCCCGGGCCTGGGAGATAGTCTTTACAAGATACCCAGCCTTATCGGCTGTGCTTCTTACAAGGTATGAGATATTCTTACGCTCAAAGCTGGTTTTCAGCTCATTAGGCTCCTTAAATAAGAGCCTTTTCATAATATCGTCTGCCACTCTGGGCGTTGCACTGGCAGTTAGAGCAAGCACCGGTGTTTCCGGGGCAAGAAGCTCGCGCAGCTCAGCGATTCTCAGGTATGAGGGTCTGAAATCATAGCCCCACTGACTTATACAATGGGCTTCATCCACAGCCAGGATACTTATGTTCATAGCCTGGACCTTAGCTTTGAAGAGGTCGGTCCCTATCCTTTCAGGTGAGACATAAAGGAACTTGAAGTCACCATAGATGCAGTTGTCGAGTGCAACAATAACCTCTTCTCTGGTCATTCCTGAATAGACAGCCAGGGCTTTTATATCCATTGCTACCAGTCTAGCCACCTGCTCCTTCATCAGAGCCACAAGTGGTGATATAACGAGGCATATCCCATCCACGGCAAGTGCCGGAACCTGGAAGGTGACAGACTTACCTCCTCCTGTGGGCATCAGGGCAAGGGTATCCTTTCCTGATGAGATACTCTTTATCACCTCCTCCTGCAGCGGACGGAATGAGCCATATCCCCAATATTTGGTCAGAATCTTTTGGAAAATATCACTGTCGGCCATCCGCGGAGCATTTTGCAAGTTGAACCATAATCAAAAATAGTAAAAAGAATTAATCCATGTAATTAATTTTCAGAGTGTCGCGGGTTAATTAAGGAGTCACTTTCTATCAATACATTTTATTCACCGATAGCGTTTTTTTTTGTAATTTGCGCCTGCAAATTCAAACCATACGAACATGTCATTTTTTGAGGATAAAATACTTTATGAAGGATTAACTTTTGATGATGTCCTTCTGGTCCCCTCCTACTCTGAAGTAATGCCGAGGGATGTCAGCACCATAACCCGGTTTTCCAGGAATATAATCCTTAACACACCAATTGTGTCAGCTGCCATGGATACGGTAACTGAGGCAGAGATGGCTATTGCTATAGCCAGAGAAGGGGGTATAGGTGTCATTCACAAGAACATGTCGCACGAGATGCAGGCATCGCATGTGAAAAGGGTAAAACGTGCCGAGAATGTGATGATCTACGATCCTGTAACTATTAAGTCGCATGCTACTGTCGGAGATGCTGTCAGTCTCATGAGGGAGTTCAAGATCGGTGGTATACCGGTTGTTGATGACAACTCAATGTTACTGGGTATAGTAACCAACAGAGACCTGAGATTTGAGAACAACCCCAGGAAGAAAATCACTGAGGTGATGACACGACAGCTAATTACCACCGACCAGAACACCGACCTGGCTTCTGCAGCAATGATACTTCAGAAGCATAAGATAGAGAAGCTGCCTATTATTGACGGTGAAGGAAAGCTCAGGGGACTGATAACCTACAAAGATATCACCAAGACCAAGGACAGGCCCAATTCATGCAAAGATAATAAGGGAAGGTTACGTGTGGCAGCAGCAATAGGTATAGCAGCCGACACGTTAGAGAGAGCAGAGGCTCTGGTAAGCGCAGGAGCCGACGCTCTGGTTATCGACACTGCTCATGGTCATACCAAAGGTGTCATTACCATACTCCGTGAGATCAGAAAAGCATATCCTTCGGTTGAGATAGTTGTTGGTAACATTGGTACGGCTGAAGCTGCAAAAATGCTTGTCAGCGAAGGAGCCGACGGAGTTAAGGTTGGAATAGGCCCCGGATCGATCTGTACCACAAGGGTCATTGCGGGTGTGGGCGTACCGCAGTTGTCGGCCATCCACAGTGTGGCAAAAGCACTTGAGGGTTCAGGCATACCAGTTATCGCCGATGGCGGGATACGATATTCAGGCGATATAGTCAAGGCACTTGCCTCGGGTGCTGATTCAATAATGGCTGGATCACTTTTTGCAGGTGTGGAAGAGTCACCCGGAGAGACCATCATTTTCAGCGGACGAAAGTTCAAATCATACAGAGGAATGGGCTCCATCGAGGCCATGCAGCAAGGCTCAAAAGACAGGTACTTCCAGGATGTGGAAGACGACATGGGCAAACTGGTGCCGGAAGGGATAGCAGCAAGGGTTCCATTTAAAGGATCGCTGTCGGAAGTAATATTCCAGTTACTTGGTGGCTTACGTGCCGGAATGGGTTACTGCGGAGCACCTACCATTGAGGATCTTAAGAAAAATGCGAAATTTGTGAGGATCACAAACTCGGGTATTATTGAGAGTCATCCTCACGATGTCACTATAACCAGGGAAGCCCCTAACTACAGCAGAAAAGGTGTTGAATAATTAAAATAATAATGAGATATATACTCTTTATACTCACAGCTTCACTACTGTTTCCGGTATCACCGGCATTCGCTCAGACAGGCGATGTAAGAGTATTGTTGACCGTTGACAGGCATGAGACCACGGTTGATGAATTTATGTGGATGTATAATAAAAACAATAATGGCGACAGTAAGATGTCATTGGAGGATTATCTCGACGGATTCATCAACTTCAGGCTCAAGGTGGCAGCTGCTGCCAGGGCAGGCATTGATACTACAAGGGCTTTTAAAGATGAGCTTAGAGGATACAGAACACTTCTTGCAAGGAGTTACCTCACCGATGAGACTGTCAAAGAGAAGCTTATCGGGGAGGCCTATAAGAAATCCCTGACAGAGGTTAATGCAAGTCATATTCTCGTTACTCTGTCGCCCCAGGCATCTCCGGCAGATACCATGGCCGCATGGGACAGGATAATGAATATCAGAATGAGACTTATTGCCGGTGAACCTTTTGATGAGGTAGCAAGAGGCAGCTCCGATGACCCCTCAGTGGTAATGAATGGCGGCAACCTGGGATATTTTACTCTTTTTCAGTTAAATACCGACTTTGAGGCGGCTGCATACCGACAAAAACCAGGAGTTTTGTCGATGCCCGTAAGGACACCCTTCGGCTATCACCTTATACTGGTTAACTCAAGGAGGAATGCTGCAGGTAGATTCAAGACAGCCCACATTATGAAGATTATCCCTCCCGGGGCGCCACTTTCTGTTGAAGAGAAGGCTAAGAAGGAGATTGATTCTTTATACGCACTCCTTAAAGGAGGAGCTAACTTTGAAGATATCGCAAGAAATGCTTCAGACCACAAGGAGTCCGCTGTCAACGGTGGAGAGCTGCCCTGGTTCGGTACCGGAGAGATGATTAAGGAATATGCCGACCCTGTAGCTGAATTGAAGAAAAATGGTGATTACACTGCTCCTGTTAGAAGCTATTATGGCTATCACATCATAAAAAGGCTCGATCACAAGCCTCATCCTCCCATCGATGAGTTAAGAAGTTTTATTGAGGTCCGTCTGGGAGAGAATCTTATAACCACTGAAGGTCGCCGCTCTCTGGCCGAAAAACTGAAGAAAGAGTATAATTATAAACTTAACCGCGAATCGTACGATTGGTTTGCCTCTTCGGTAACAGCACCGGTACTTGCAGGCGATTCATGCCTCTCAACCGCTGATGTACCATCAGGATTTATATTCTCTTTCGCAGGGGGGAGAACGACTAACAGTGATTTTGCCAGATATTTGTGCAACAGAAGAAAATATTCCGATTCAGAGGTAGCCATCTCAAACCTTAGGGAGGCTGTTGACGAGGTCGCTACTGAGAAGCTTCTGGAGTATGAAGACAAGAACCTTGAAAAGAAATACCCCTCATTCAGGTATCTCGTAAATGAGTTTCATGATGGCATAATGCTTTTCGAGATAACACAGGAAAAGGTATGGCATAAAGCACAGAACGACACAGCTGCTCTGCTGGAATATTACAATAATAACAGGAAAAAGTACCTGTTGGCAGACAGGTTAGAGGGGATAATGGTAACGCCCGGACCAAAACTTAAGGTGAAAAAGGTTCAAAGGGCAATAGGCAGAATATCTGATAAGAGTGATGCTGAAAATCAACTTATGATGATTTTCGGAGATGATCCTAAAAAGGGGATCTCAATAACCGAAATGAAGTATACCAAAGGTGAAGATACAATTCCTGAATTCATCAGATGGAGCGAAGGAACTTACACAGGGAAATCCAATGGCGTGAATTCGCTCTTTTTAGTCCGGAATATCGTGAAAGATAAAATAAAGCCATTTGATGAAGTTCAGGGACTGGTAATTTCTGCTTACCAGGAATTGCTCGAAAGAGATTGGATAGAGCAATTAAAAAAGGAATACATCGTTAAAGTAAACAATACTATCCTTGAGGAGTTAAAAAAATGAGAAATCTGCTTTTACTGCTGTCAATGTTGCTCCTGATCAACGGCTGCGGAAAATACAAAGGTGAGGCAAACAGGATACCTGTGGCAAAAATAGGTGATAAGATCCTCTATTATGACCAGATACCGAAACTGGTCCAGCAGGGTACTTCCATTGCAGACAGCACTGCCATTATCAGGAACTATATCAACAAGTGGGTAAAAAAGGAGGTAGTCTACCTCAAAGCGGAGGAGAACCTCTCTGATGAATATAAAGCGGAGATCAACAGGCAGCTGGAGGAGACCAAGGCGAATCTTATGATCTACCATTATCATCAGCAGATGATGGTCCAGAAAATGGATACTGTAGTTTCAGACAACGAGATCTATACCTACTTCAGCAATAACGAATCAAGTTTCATTCTTACCAATAACATCGTAAAAGCTCTCTTTATAAAGGTTCCGGCGGAGGCTCCGAATCTCGACAAGGTAAGATCATGGATCAGATCGTCATCAAACGCTGACCTTAACCAGCTTGAGAGCTACTGCTACCAGTTTGCAGTTAAATATGATGATTCCGATGAGGAATGGATAGCCTTCAATGTTCTTCAGAGAGAACTGCCGGGATACATAGATAATCAGGAGAATTTTCTCAGAAGAACTGAATACTATGAGACTTCCGACAATAATTTTGTTTACTTTGTCCACCTTCGCGACTACAGGTTAAGGAATGCTCTCTCTCCTATCGAATACGTTAAGGATGAGATAAAAAGTATTATCCTGAATAACAGGAGAATAGAATATCTGGAAAAGCTTGAAGGAGGGATTTATAATGAAGCTGTCAAAAGCGGTTTATTTAAGATTTATTAATTTTTTTATGAATAAAAGAAGTATTGTTTCTGTCTTCGTTTTCTTAATGATCGTATTAGCGGGTAAAGTATCCGGACAGAAGGTTGTGGAATCGGTAGTGGGTATTGTTGGAAATGATGTTATCTATCTTTCCGAAGTTGAAAGCCAGGTGCTTCAACAGAAGAGTATGGGTGACAGGACGCCAATACCCGATTTGAGGTGTCGCATTTATGAGGATCTTTTAGTACAGAAGCTTTTCCTCGATCAGGCCAGAATAGATTCACTTTTTGTTTCTGATGAGAACGTTGAAAATGATCTCAATATGAGGTTAAACAATTTCATACGGACCGCCGGCAGCGAGCAGAAACTGGAGGAGTACTTTAATAAAAGTATGATCGAGATACGACGTGATCTCAGAAAGGTGATAAAGAGCCAGCTCCTGACGAGAGAGATGCAGGGCAATATTGCTTCAGGTATTTCTGTTACACCGGGTGATGTGAGAAGGTTTTACAATGCCCTTCCCGTTGACTCTTTGCCCCTTGTAGGTGCGAAGGTTGAGATAAGCATAATTCAGGCAACACCACCGGATATGGATGAAAGCAAGATCGCAGCCAGGCAAAAGCTACTCGACCTGCGAAGCCGCATTCTTGCAGGTGAGAGTTTTTCTGCATTGGCGATACTATACTCCGAAGACCCCGGAAGCGCTCCCAAAGGCGGAGAGATAGGTTTTCTGACAAGGGAAGAATTAACAAAGCCATACGCCGACGCCGCATGGAGCCTAAATAAAAATACTGTATCAAGAGTTATCGAATCGGAATTCGGTTTTCACATTATCCAGCTAATAGACAGGCGTGGTGAGATGGTAAACACCCGGCATATACTTGTCAAACCCAAAGTGACTGTAGATCAAACAATAAGAGCGAGTGCCCGTCTTGACAGTATAAGTGATCTTATCAAGAAAGGACTCTATAACATTTGCCAATGCAGCACTCTATTTAAGCACAGACAAAGAGACCAGACTTAATGGTGGAAAAATGGTCAAGGAAGATCCTTCAGAGCGAGTTAACCTGTTCGCTCTTGATGAATTGCCCAAGGAGTTGTATGAGGTTGTAAGAAAGCTCAAGGTTGGGGAGATATCAGCTCCTTTCCGCACTACCGACAGCAAAGGAAATACTGTATTCCGTATTGTAAGACTTGATTCTGAAATTCCTGCCCACAGGGTTAATCTGAAAGATGATTACCAGGAACTCTACAATTCAGCACTTCTCAGGAAACAAAACAGTGTTTATGAGGGTTGGATAACACGTAAAATGGCCACTACCTATATCAAGATCAGTGACGAGTATAAAAGCTGCTCCTTTGTAAATAAGGGCTGGCTTAAATAATTGAACTGGTAAAATGCTGTTCAGCGGAAAGAAATCCATTTTTTTTATCTGTCTGGCAACTTTTTTGTTGTTTCCGTTACAAAGTTCATTGGTATCTGCTCAACAGCAGAAGAAAAGAATAGATATTCTTCATACCGATCTGCTTGAATCGGATGAAAAGGTGGCAAAAGATCTTAACCGGCTCATCGGAAATGTACAAATGAAGCACAACGACGCCCTTATGTGGTGCGACAGTGCTTACCACTACAGGGATAAAAACCAGGTCAGAGCCTTCGGTCATGTCAGAATAGAACAGGGAGATACTATTTCTCTGAAGGGAGATTATCTCTTCTATGATGGAGCCACTGAAATTGCTTTTGTTCAGGGAAGTGTGGAACTGATTGATAGAGAGACACATCTTTATACCGATCGCATTAACTATAATCTGAAGACCAAAACAGCTGTTTATCAGTCGCTGGCAACCATATTAAATGGTGAGAATACACTTGTCAGTAAAACCGGTGTATACTATGCATCTGAAAAGATCTTTCATTTCCGCGACAGTGTGAGGGTTAACAACCCCGACTATGTTTTGCGCTCCGATACCATGAAGTATAACACAGTAACGGAGACGGCCTTTTTCTTCGGACCCACAGAGATGGAGGGAGACAGTATTTTTGCCCGTTGCGAGTCGGGCTGGTATGATACCAAAAATGAGGTGTCGAGGCTTAAGGTGAGAGCCCTTATCGATAATAAGCAGCAAATAATTGAAGGAGACTCCATTGATTATAACAATATTACCGGCAAAGGTCTTGCCATAGGTAACGTAACAATTACCGATACTACCAACAATGCTATCGTTAAGGGTGAGTATGCAAATTACACCAAAACACCCGAGGAGTTCCTGTTGACAGATAAGGCCCTATTTATACAAGTCTCATCAGGAGATTCTCTCTTTATGCATTCCGATACCATCAAGGTTATAACCGTCACCGATACATTAGGCAGAGATTTCAGGATCGTAAAATCATGGTACGGTTGCAGGGTATTTTCAGATGGACTGCAGGCTGTTTGCGACTCCCTCGCCTACTCTTTTCAGGATTCTGTAATAAGAATGTATTACGATCCGGTGATTTGGTCGGATGAGAATCAGCTGACGGCCGACTCAATTGCTCTGTTCACAAAGGACAGGCAGATGGTTAGGATGGAGATGTATAATAACTCTTTTGTTATAAGCCAGGTAGACTCAATACGCTATAACCAGATCAAGGGAAAAAACCTGATAGGCAGGTTCCGGGATAATAAAATATACTATCTCCGTATCGACGGTAACGGAGAGACCATCTATTTTGTGCTTGACGAGGAGGCTCTTGTTGGTGTTAACCAGGCTAAGAGTGCCAGTATTGAAATATATATTGAGGATGGTGAGATAACGGAAATCGTTCAGAATCAAAATCCTGACGGGGTTATGGACCCTCCCGGTCTTAAACCACCGACGGCACTCAGGCTCGAGAAGTTCTCCTGGAAGGTTCATCTCCGACCGGCCAGCAGGTATGATGTTTTTCTTCGCAGATAAGGGGAAGAGGCTTCCCGGAAATAAAATAGCCGTCAAATCTGACGGCTATCAAAAAAATTATCCTTTCAAAATAGCTGACCGCTGTCTAATACTCATCTTCGTTAAAGAAGAAGTCGTCTTTACTTGGATAATCGGGCCAGATATCTTCTATACTATCGTAAACATCACCTTCATCTTCTATTTCCTGAAGATTTTCGATGACTTCCATCGGAGCACCAGACCTTATTGCAAAATCGATAAGTTCATCCTTGGTTGCAGGCCAGGGTGCATCTTCTAGTTTAGAAGCTAATTCAAGAGTCCAGTACATATTAAAAATAATTTACAAACGCCTTATAAAGTGTGCAAATATAAATTATTTTTAATAGAAAACAAGAGTAAAAGAGTTTTTTCCTTAACTCTTTTTTATCCACATAACATCCTGTATATCTGACTTATACAAAACATACCGTGCCAGAGTAAAAAGATAATCGGAAAGTCTGTTGAGATATCTTATAACTATATCGGGTCCCGGCTCTATATCAAACAGATCAGATACGCGTCTTTCGGCCCTGCGGCAGACGGTCCTTGCCACCTGGCAATTAGAGGAGACTATATTACCTCCGGGAAGGACGAATGAGGTAAGCTGAGGCAATAGCTCATCCATTTCATCAATACGCTTTTCGAGCATTGATATCCGGGATTCATCGGGAAATAGGTCGGGGCGGATCACACCATCAGGGTCAGTTGCAACGATTGCAGCAAGGTCCATAAGATCTTCCTGTATCTCTTTCAACAAGTTGCTGTTTTTGTCTTCAGCCCCGGAGTCATTTATAAGACCGATCCATGAGATAAGTTCATCGATAGTACCATAAGCTTCAAGCCTGATATGGTGTTTTGGAAGCCTTCTTCCACCTATTATAGAAGTTTTGCCCTTATCTCCTCCCTTAGTATAGATTTTCATTAATGAAGCCGGGTATTATTTCTATCTCGCAATATACTCTGCATGAGTAAGATCATACTCAACCATTCCGTCCATAAGCCTGATAATTCTTTTAGCATGCTTTGCTATACTCTCCTCATGAGTAACCAGTATAACGGTATTACCGTTTTGATGGATAGTATCGAGCAATCCCATAATGTCGACTGATGTCTTTGAATCGAGGTTACCCGTAGGCTCATCGGCAAGTATTATGGAAGGACTGTTCACCATTGCCCTGGCAATAGCGACCCTTTGTCTCTGTCCTCCTGAGAGCTCATTTGGCTTATGGGTCATCCTGTCGGAAAGTCCTACCTGAGTCCAGAACTTCTTTTGCCCTCTCCTCCCTTATATTCCTGGGTATACCGGCATAAATAAGAGGCAGCATTACATTCTCAAGAGCTGTATAACGAGGCAAAAGATTAAATGTTTGAAAGACAAACCCGATCTCCTTGTTTCTGATTTCGGCAAGCATATTGTCTTCCATCTTGCTCACATCGGTTCCGTTCAGAATATATTTGCCTTTGGTGGGTGTATCAAGACATCCGAGAATATTCATCAAAGTAGATTTTCCCGATCCCGATGGTCCCATAATAGCCACATACTCATTACGTTCGATATTTACAGATACCGATCTGAGTGCCCTGACAATTACAGTTCCTATCTGATAATTCTTTACAATGTCTTGTATCTCAATAACTTTGTTGTCCATGTTAATATGTTTGAATTGCGAAATTAGCCCATTTATGTGTAAAAACCGATTAAATTAATTTAAATATTGTTAAAGCCTCACTTTAAAATATCCCGGAGTAATTGTCCGGTCAAATAAGACTATACCCATTCGTGAAAGCTCAATTGATACTACACTCCTCTCATTCCTCATTATTTCAGTCCAAGCCCGCCTCATGCCGGGGTTTAAGTTGATACCTGCCACAATAACCATTGAGTTATCATTTGTCGATTCTGCGATGGTGTTAAAATTTGCAACAGTCTCATCATAAAAGTGTTCGCCGTCGATATAAAAAAGGGCCTCCCCTCCCGTTTCTTTAATGATACCAGCAAGCAGGTCGTTAAACATGCCTGTTCTTATTTCCCCGTTTCCGGCACCTGTGGCCCTCAACGTCTCTCCGGCCATCAGTAGCCAGCACACTGCACCCTTCTATTGAAATGACCCTGGTACCTTTATTACCAAGTGATAGATATGCAGTACCCAATCCCAACGAACTTCCAAGCTCCACGATATGTCCTCCTGCATAATTCCTGGCAAGAGCCGACAGTATCCCTCCATATTTCAAACTAACTGATTCACATCTGGCTAATTGAATCTATCCTCCGGGTCCTCTTATTTTTACCCCTGCTTTCTGTTCCGAAGTCTTTTACCTCGATCCACTCCTTTCTCGACAGCAACTCTTTACGTCTTGTGCCGATAATATTAAAGACAACTGAATAGTCGGTTTTATTCCCTGAGAAAGATCTTACCATATTATAAACCGCCGGACTATGTACTCCATGCCCTTTCCAATGGCGGGAAGTTAACAGATGCCACAATTGTCGCTTGAGGTGATAAAAACCCATATGTTGCTTTCTGGTTTAGGCGATGAACCCAAAATTAGCTATTTTCGTTCATAATCTTTTACAGTGCCCAGATGAGGGAACAGCGAAATTCAATACTTGACACTGAAGTTACCTATATTCCGGGCGTAGGGCCGAAAAGAGCGGAGTTACTTGGGAAAGAACTAAGAATTTTCACATACCGCGATCTTCTTTACTTTTTTCCCTATAAATATATCGACAAGAGCAGATTCTATGCCGTTTCTGAACTTGATCCCTCAATGCCATATATTCAGTTAAGGGGAATCATTGAAAGCTACCAGTCAGAAGGTGGCGGTCAGGGGAAACGGATCATAGCCAATTTCAGAGATGCTACCGGAATTATCAGGCTGGTTTGGTTCAAGGGACATAAGTGGCTTACTACAACATACCCTGTAGGACAGGAATATATAGTGTTCGGAAAACCAACAATTTTTTCAGGAAGGATAAATATCATCCATCCTGAAATAGAAGAAGCGGAAAAATGGGAGAAGATGCCATCGGCTGGTCTGCAGGGCGTTTACAGTGTAACTGAGAGGCTCAAGAAATCGTTCATCACATCCAGGACCATTTCCAAACTTGTTGCAACAGTATTAAAAATGCCGGGGTTGTCGCTTCCTGAAACTCTTCCCTCATCAATAATAACAAAATACAAACTGATGAACCTGGAGGAGGCCATCAGGACGATCCACTTTCCTGCCGGCAATGATATACTGGAGCGAAGCAGGTACAGGATCAAATTTGAGGAGTTATTCTACATTCAGTTAAATATAGTAAAGCAAGGGAGGGAGAGAAAGGAGAAAAACGAAGGTCCTCGCTTTGTCAAAGTAGGTGATAAGTTTAACGGATTTTACAACAACAACCTGAAATTCGAGCTAACCAACGCTCAGAAAAGGGTTATAAAGGAGATACGGAAGGACTGTGCCACAGGGAAACAGATGAACAGGTTACTGCAGGGGGATGTGGGTAGCGGCAAGACGCTTGTGGCGCTTATGTCGATGCTTATTGCCGCCGATAATGGTTACCAGTCGTGTCTTATGGTACCTACTGAGATACTTGCTAATCAACACTATAATACTATCAGGTTAATACTGGAAGGTGTTGGTATAAAGGCAGCACTTCTTACCGGCTCAACCAGGAAGAAGGAACGGGAAGTATTGGCGCAGGAGCTTGAATCGGGAGAGATATCGATACTCATCGGTACCCATGCTCTGCTGGAGGAGTATGTCAGGTTCAGTAACCTGGGATTTGTGGTTATTGACGAGCAGCATCGGTTTGGCGTCGCTCAGAGAGGACGAATGTGGGAAAAGGGTGATATCCACCCCCATGTACTTGTAATGACAGCCACTCCTATCCCCAGGACCCTGGCAATGACGGTTTACGGCGATCTTGATGTCTCTGTAATTGATGAGCTGCCACCGGGAAGGAAACCGGTAAAAACGATCCATATAACTTCAAATAAGAAGCCTGAACTGTTTACCTTCCTCTTCAAACAGATAAAGGAGGGCAGGCAGGTCTATATTGTCTATCCCCTGATCCAGGAATCCGAATCGCTCGATTATCTGGCACTGGAGAACGGCTACGAGGAGATGCTGGAAGCCTTCCCTCCGCCTAAATTCAATATCGCGGTGGTGCATGGCAAACTACCTGTAAAAGAGAAGGATGCTGGCATGGAGTTGTTTAAGTCGGGTAAAGCACAGATTATGGTAGCAACAACGGTTATTGAGGTTGGTGTTGATATTCCCAATGCAACAGTTATGGTAATAGAAAATGCAGAGCGTTTTGGCCTTTCCCAGCTGCACCAGCTTAGAGGGAGAGTTGGCAGAGGCGGCGATCAGTCATATTGTGTCCTTGTAAGCTCATATAAACTCTCATCAGATGCCTCTCAAAGGCTTGAGATAATGGTAAGAACAAATGACGGATTTGAGATTGCCGAGGCCGATATGCATCTGCGCGGACCGGGCGATATTGAAGGAACGCAACAAAGCGGAATGCCGTTTGAATTGAAGATGGCAAACCTGGTCCGTGATACTCAGCTTCTTGCTTATGTCAGGGATGTCGCTGAAGGAATACTCGCAGAGGATCCCGGTCTGTCGAAAACTCAAAGTGCAATACTAAGGAATGAGCTCTTGCGGCTGTTCGGAAAAGAGATATCGTGGAGTAATATCAGTTGATCCTTTTACCAGGAGAGTAACTGACTTTTTGATTTACACTCTTCAGAAATTGTAAGGTAATCCGGATAATGGATCCCGGATCGAAGGAGCAGGAACCGGATCAGAAACAGTAAGGAAAATCACAGGCCATCTACAAGGGTAAAGTATGGGCAGAAACAGTACCGGGTAAGGGAGCAATGTATTAATTTTACTATCGCGACAAATTGAGTTCCTGCCCTCTGTTATTTAAAATCATAATAAATTATTCTTTTCATTTTAAAAACTGATTTATCACGGCATTATTATGCTGCGAACTTATAATTTTGCCGCTTATTGGATCCAAAGTAGGTAATATGGGCAACCATTCAGTCATTTCGAACTGGGCTATTGTCAAAAGCATTGATAATGAGCAGATAACAGTAGTTATGGAGCCGAATCCGGCCTGTATCGGATGCGCCACCAGCGGGGTCTGTGAAGTCTCCTCAGCCGATAACAAGCAATTAAGTGTGCCAATCAGGGAAGGAATACGGGAAGGCATGCGTGTAAGGGTGTCCATTTCCGGACAGAGTGGTTTTTCAGCCCTTGCCATCGGATATCTTATTCCCTTCCTTTTGATGTTCGCTACTCTGGTCATACTTGTTTCCCTTGGAATAAGTGAAGGATTATCTGGTCTTATTGCCCTTGGTATACTAATCCCATATTATGGTATTTTATACTTCGTCAGGAACATAATAAATAGAAAATTTCATTTTGAAATAACCTCCGAATAATGAGCAACACTATTGTTTTAACAATTATCTCACTTAGTGCCATTGGACTGGGATCGGCAGTAATCCTGTACTTCGTTGCCCAGAAGTTCAAGGTATATGAAGATCCGCGGATCGACAACGTAGAGGCAGCACTGCCTGGTGCCAACTGTGGCGGATGTGGGTTTGCCGGATGCAGGAATTTTGCAGAGGCTCTGGTAAAGGCCGATACTCTGGATGGCATGAATTGTCCTCCCGGAGGAGCCGATGTTATGAGTTCTGTTGCATCTATTCTGGGAAAGGAAGCTGTAGCTTCCGATCCGCTGGTTGCTGTTCTCAGGTGCAATGGCTCTCATGCTGTAAGGCCGGGAACCTCTAACTATGATGGTGCCCGGGATTGTCATATTGCCCATAATCTTTATGGCGGCGAAACAGGATGTACATATGGATGTCTGGGACTTGGAGAGTGCGTGGATGCTTGCGACTTTGGTGCTATGTACATGGACGAAGTTACCGGATTGCCTGTTATTATAGATGAGAAGTGTGTAGCATGCGGAGCATGTGTAAGGGCTTGTCCAAGAAGCATTATTGAGCTACGAAAGAGAAATAAGAAGGATAGAAAGATATTTGTTTCATGTGTAAATAAAGAGAAGGGTGGCCCGGCCAGAAAATCATGCGATGTTGCATGCATAGCCTGCACAAAATGCCAGAAAGTTTGTGAATATGATGCAATAACAATAGAAAACAACCTGGCCTTTATCGACTCCTACAAATGCAAACTTTGCAGGAAGTGTCCTGAAGTCTGTCCAACTGCATCTATTCTTGAGCTTGGGTTCCCACCGCGAAAAACTGCTCAGGAACCGCAGGAATCTGTTCAATCCAATTAAGATTTTAATATATACACAATATGGTGTTAAAGAGTTTCCCAATGGGTGGTATTCACCCGCCAGAGAGTAAAATAACGGCAGAAAAACCAATTATTGATCTGCCTGTCCCTGCCACCGTTGTCATTCCTGTAAGTCAGCATATAGGAGCTCCTGCCCTTCCCCTGGTAAATAAAGGAGATGTCGTTAAAACAGGGCAGCCAATAGCTGAATCAAAAGGGTTTGTCTCAACAAATATTCACTCTTCTGTCTCAGGGAAGGTTGCAAAGGTTGACTCCTCGCTTGATTCCTCAGGCTATAAGCAGCTCGCCATAACAATAGATGTGGAAGGCGATGAGTGGATGGATACTATTGACAGGAGTGGCGATCATAAAGGCGAGATCGTAATGGAAAAGGAGGAGATCATTAAAAGATGCCTCGAATGCGGAATTGTTGGACTTGGAGGAGCCACTTTCCCAACACACATTAAACTGTCAATACCTCCGGGTAAGACCTGCAATATTCTAATAATAAACGGAGTAGAATGCGAGCCTTTTCTCACCTCTGACCACCGACTGATGCTTGAAAGAGGAGAAGAGCTACTTACCGGCATCAGGATCCTGATGAAATCGCTTGGTGTAACCAAAGCTGTTATTGGTATTGAAAACAACAAACCCGATGCTATAGATCATTTAACTGCCCTCTGCAATGGCACTGATGGGATTTCAGTGCAGCCATTAAAGGTAAAATACCCGCAGGGTGGGGAGAAGCAACTCATCAAAGCTGTTACAGGCAGGGAGGTGCCATCGGGTAAGTTGCCTATTGAGGTGGGTGCTGTTGTTCACAATGTTGGAACTGCCTTAGCGGTCTACGAAGCTGTCCAGAAGAACAAACCACTCATCGAAAGAGTGGTTACCATTACAGGCAAGGAGCTGTCGAACCCCGGAAACTACCTTGTACGCATAGGAACACCTGTGAAAAATCTTATTGAGGCAGCCGGAGGCGTACCAGGAAATACAGGAAAGATCGTTAATGGAGGTCCCATGATGGGTAAGGCACTGAATTCACCTGATGTGCCCGTTACCAAAGGGACATCAGGCATTATTTTGTTCCCTCAGGAAGAAGCAGTAAGAAGTGCAACACAACCATGCATCAGGTGTGCTAAATGTATCTCCGTATGTGCAATGGGTCTCGAGCCATATCTCCTTATGGTTGAGACAGAGAAGAAGATGTTTGACCGTGCAGAAAATGATCGTATAACCGATTGTATGGAATGTGGTTCATGCAGTTATGTATGCCCGGCTTCAAGACCGTTACTCGATTACATCAGACTTGGGAAAAACCAGGTGATGAAGAATATACGGACAAGAAGTGCCAAATAAGACGACAACAAAAAACAGGAACTCGTTAATTAACGACAGAAATTGAAATAGGAATATTAATAGAGAGTACAGATCAATGGATAAATTACTCAATGTTTCACCCTCACCCCATGTATACGGTAAAGAACGTACCGAAAAACTGATGTATGGGGTTGTGATAGCCATGGTGCCTGCACTACTGGTCTCAACCTGGTTTTTTGGCTGGGCTGTTCTAATGGTTACCGCCATAGCAATCATCTCTTCTGTTGGGTTCGAATACCTTATACAGAAGTTCCTTTTCAAGGTGAAGCCAACAATTACTGACGGGTCGGCCATTGTTACAGGTATGTTGCTGGCATTCTGCTTACCGGTGAATATTCCAGCCGGATTAATAGTTCTGGGGTCGCTGGTAGCTATTGGTATTGGCAAAATGACATTTGGCGGACTTGGCAGTAATCCGTTCAATCCGGCATTGGTAGGAAGAGTATTTCTCTTCCTCTCCTTCCCTGTACAAATGACATCATGGCCTGTACCCAAAGGATTTTCAACCGGATATCTCGATGCTGCAACCGGGCCAACAGCCTTAGGTATCTTAAACGAAAGCTATGGCAAGCAGACAATGGCAGAAATGTCTTCAAAATTGCCTGGCCACATGAATGCCCTCTGGGGCGATATGGGCGGATCGCTGGGAGAAATTGCAGCATTTGCACTTATCCTTGGGCTAGCCTATCTTTTGATCAGGAAGATAATAACCTGGCATATACCGGTATCGATACTGATGACCGTATTTGTCTTTACCGGAATTCTCTGGTTATCGAATGGTGAAAATAATGCTGATCCGGTTTACCATCTGCTAACGGGTGGATTACTCCTTGGAGCCATTTTTATGGCCACCGATTATGTGACCTCACCAATGGCTCATAAAGGAATGATAGTATATGGTGTGGGAATAGGTGTGCTTACTGTACTGATAAGAAGATTTGGTGCCTACCCCGAAGGAGTACAGTTTGCTATCCTTATAATGAACGCATTTACACCACTGATAAACAAGTATATCAAACCAAAGAGATTTGGAGAGGAGGTTAAAAATGGCTAAGAAAGAATCAAACCTGTTTAACATGGTTTCCACGCTGCTTGCAATATCATTGATAGCATCGGCAGCCCTTGGTGGTGTTTATGAACTGACAAAGGAGCCTATCGCTGCGGCAAGGCTGGCAAAGAAGAATGCTGCCATAAGTGAGGTTATTCCTGCATTCGATAACTCCCCCGTAAATGAGATCATCAAAATACCTGTCGATAATGATACCCTTTATTTCTACAGAGGAACAAAGGATGGCATTACAGTTGGTTTTGCCTGTGAGACATTTACAAAACAGGGATTCAACGGTCTGATAAAGGTAATGGTAGGATTCCTTCCCGATGGATCCATTAATGATGTTACAGTTCTTCAGCATGCTGAGACACCAGGCCTTGGCGATAAAATGGATAAGAAAAAATCGGGCTTTGCCCTCCAGTTCAAAGGGAAGGAAATGGAACTCTATCCCGATGGTCTAAAGGTGAGGAAAGATGGTGGTGATGTAGATGCTATTACTGCCTCAACGATATCATCAAGAGCATTTTGCGATGCTGTAAACAGGGCAAGCAGGGCCTTTGCAGGTAACAAAGAACTATTCGGCAAACCGGAATCAGCAACAGAAAGTGTTGCTTCCGCGAGCAATATAACAACAAATTAAAAGGGTGTTTATGAGCCAGTTAGCTAATTTTACAAAAGGATTCATCAAGGAAAACCCCGTTTTTGCGCTATTCCTTGGTATGTGCCCTACACTTGGTGTAACCACCTCGGCAATCAACGGTATAGGAATGGGCCTGGCGACAACATTCGTCCTGGTGATGTCGAATATAGTTGTAACCCTCGTAAAGGACTTCATACCCGATAAGGTTAGGATCCCGTCGTTCATAGTAATTATCGCATCGTTCGTAACGATCGTTGAATTGACAATGCAGGCTTATCTGCCGTCCCTCTTCGAATCGTTGGGTCTCTTCATCCCTCTTATTGTGGTAAACTGTATCGTCCTCGGAAGGGCAGAAGCCTTCGCCTCCAAGAACAATTTTATCTCATCGGCTATCGATGGTCTGGGAATGGGCCTTGGCTTCACCGTTGCTCTGCTCCTGCTGGGAAGTGTGAGAGAACTCCTTGGTTCCGGATCATTCTTCGGTCAGAAACTGATCGAAGGCGATGGAATGCTGGTGTTCGTACTTGCTCCCGGAGCATTTATTGCCCTGGGGTATCTTATTGTACTGGTAAGAAAGCTTAACCGTAAAACAACCTGATCATGGAATATGTAATTATCATAATATCAGCCGTCTTTGTCAATAATATTGTTCTCTCCAAATTTTTGGGTATTTGCCCTTTTATTGGAGTCTCAGGTAAAATAGAAACTGCGGCAGGAATGGCCGGTGCCGTTACATTTGTTCTTACACTGGCAACTATTGTGACATACCTGATTCAGCACTTTATACTGGTACCGTTTGGCATAACTTTCATGCAAACTATAACCTTTATACTTGTTATTGCTGCTCTTGTACAGCTGGTTGAGATCGTGCTTAAGAAAGTAAGCCCGTCTCTTTATCAGGCCCTGGGTATCTTTCTTCCCCTCATTACAACCAACTGTGCAGTTCTTGGTGTTGCAATTCTTGCAGTACAGAATGACTATAACCTGATACAGAGTACTGTTTTTGCCTTTGCCAACAGTCTTGGATTTGGACTGGCTCTGATAATCTTTGCCGGTCTGAGAGAGCACATGGAACTTGCAACAATTCCCAGGCAGTTCCGGGGGGTACCAATAGCTTTTATCGTAGCGGGATTACTTGCCATGGCCTTTATGGGATTTGCCGGTATAGTGTAGTGTCTGGATACGGTTATTAAGAAATGGAAAGCTGAGGGTGACGGATAATTCCCCTTAAATTCCCTTTTTGCGATCCAGCCAGCCATTTTTTTTGGTTACTTAGTATCCGAGAATGAATTCAGAACAGAGTTTAAACTACTATTCAATACTTGGCCTCACACCGGGAGCCGGTATCGACAGCATTAAGAAGGCCTACAGGGCTAAAGCAAGACAATTCCATCCGGATATTAATCACACAAGCGGAGCCTCTGATATGTTTATTCTCGTTAACGAGGCTTATGAATATCTGTTGGCATTACCATTCTACAGTACAGAGCCGATAAAGAATTATGACATAGAATGGCAGGAAAGGAGGAGGCAGGAGGCCAAAGAAAGAGGATACAGGTACGCTAAAAAAAGTTATGAGGATTTTACAAAAACCAATAATTACAAGTCGGCAAGAATTTATGACTTTATTACCATCCTTATAGCCTTTACAATTGCGGTGATAATGATCTCAATGAGCCTCTATGGCTATTTCTGGCAACTGGCGGCAGCAAAAACAGATCTGGAAAAACCATCATTGCCAATTATGCTGATTACCCTTACCACAGGACTGACTTTTCCTCTCCTTTTCTATTTTGTATCTTAGCTCCTATATCAGTACTCAGCGAAAAATCAGAAACAGATATGCGAAAAATAAGTAATCCATATGACCCGGGGGTAAGCCGGTGCTTCGGATGCAGCGACTCGAATCCAATAGGGTTGAAACTTAGATTCTATGAAGAGAACGGTAAATTCTTCGCCGACTGGGAACCGACGGAGCAGTATACCGGTTTTGTTAACCTTCTGCATGGAGGTATTGCGGCAACTCTGCTTGACGAAATAGGTGCATGGTTTACCTCTGTTATCTGTGGTACGGCATGTGTCACTAGTTCATTGAATGTCAAATACCTAAAACCTGTTTATATCTCAAGAGGAACTATTAAACTTACTGCCGAAATGGAGAGTGAAACCGATAGGGAGGCCATTGTTGAGTGTAAGCTTTATGACGGAGAGGGGAACCTCTGCGTTACCTCCTCAGGTACCTTCTTTAAGTTCCCTGAGGCCATTGCACGCAGGAAATACTTCTATCCTGGAAAAGAGGCATTTTATAAGGATCTATAAACTTAATAGCCATGCTGCTTAAACCGATCTCTGCACTGATAATCTATTTCCTGTCATCTTTTTTTAGCCCTGCCGGTCAGGGACATATTGATGACCCTTTCGCTATGTCTGCGCAATCAGAGCCGATCCTGACATTTGGCATTTTTACCGATCTCCAATATTGCGATTGTGATCCTCAGGGAACGAGATACTACAGAAACAGCCTCAGGAAGGGTGAAGAAGCATTTTCTCTCTTCAAGGATGAAGGTGTAAGCTTCGTCATAAACCTTGGGGATCTGATTGACCGATATCCGGAATCATTCAATCCGCCACTGGAATTAATAGCAAATTCAGGTTTGAAAGTTCACCATTGCCCGGGAAATCATGACAGATTTTCAAACAGGGCTGATAACAAGAAGATACCTGGCTTTTTGACAGAGAATCCCTACTATTCGTTTACTGAAAAAGGAATAAGGTTCATTATCCTTGACGCTACGGATATATCGGCATTATCCTATTCTTCAAGGAAGAAAAAGGAAGCTGAGGCTATGATTGAAACAATAAAGCTTTCCGGCGGAATTAATGGTGAGGTCTATAACGGAGCTTTGGGGAAAGGTCAGCTTGACTGGTTTAAGTCGGAATTGAATATTGCGGAGAAGGCCGGAGAGAAAGTACTCATATTTTGTCACAATCCTGTTTGGCCGGAAAGTGAATACACACTGCTCAATAGTACTGATATCCTGG
This sequence comes from uncultured Bacteroidales bacterium, assembly GCA_963698535.1. Classification (GTDB taxonomy): domain Bacteria; phylum Bacteroidota; class Bacteroidia; order Bacteroidales; family VadinHA17; genus CAVORD01. The sequence goes on from CAVORD010000001.1 coordinate 960,470, forward strand.
GTATTATGGCGGACTATGACAATATCATTGCCTGGTTCTGTGGCCATCACCATTCCGGCAACTATGGAAATAAGAACCTGGTACACTTTGTGAACCTCCGGGGAATGGTAGAGACAGAAGAGTCAAATAGTTTTGCCCTTGTGGAGGTATATCATAATAAACTATGGATAAAGGGGTTCGGAAGGGAAAGGAATCAGATCCTTGCCTACTGAGCTATCTCAACAAAATTGAATTCAACATCCAGTACCGAAGCGAAATACTCGCCTCTCTCCAGGATATCATCATCGCCCTGCTCATAAAACCAGTTTATAATAAACCGGCTGTGCTTCAGGGTAACATAAGTAACCTTCTGCAACAGAAGAACAATATATTTAGCACTGGCGCTGTTGAAATACTCGAGCGAAATGTCAATATGTGTTATATCGGAGGGTGTTTCAATGTAACCATCTACCCAGTTAAGCATAGGCTCCCAGAAATCGGCCGCATTCTCGTGAATGGAGCGGCCTGATATCCTGATCATTCCGGAGGGATCCAGAATGACCTCAGGAGTATTCTTAGTGGCAGGAATTCTTACATCTAGCATTTTCAAATTTTCTTCCCCCAGAAACATATGCAATTTATGTTCTAATTCTTCCTAACTATTTACCCTATTCATCAAGCTACTTCCCTTCAGCAAAGCGAGAACGATCGGAAGCCACTGAAGGAGTGTTTTATTACAATTAACATATGAATGTGATAATGATTCCCCAATCTTATCAATTACCCGATGTATCGGTCTTCAAAATTTATAAAGAACAAATTTCCTTTACAGATTATACCTTGCCAAAGGAGTGATATTCTGACCGGTAAAATCGCTGCTAATATATTTATAATATCCATTAATTGCAATCATTGCCGCATTATCTGTTGTAAATCTCCTTGAAGGAATAAATACATTCCAACCTCTTGATATTCCCTCACTTATCAGCTTCTTTTGTATTCCTGAATTTGCAGATACTCCTCCGGCAATAGCGATTTCCTTTATTCCTGACTCTTGTGATGCCTTAATCAGCTTTTCAAGAAGAATATCAATGATTGTCTTTTGCAGCGATGCACACAAGTCGGCCCTATTATTTTCTATGAACAAAGGTTCTTCAGCGACCATATCCCGCAGGAAATAGAGAAAATTGGTCTTCAGCCCGCTAAAGCTGAAATCGAGACCGGAAATCCTTGGTTTGGAAAATTTGAAACGCAGTTCGTTTCCCTCGGCAGAGTACTGGTCAATATATGGTCCGCCAGGGTAAGGGAAACCCATCACCTTGGCACACTTATCAAAGGCCTCTCCGGCAGCATCATCGGTAGTGCTACCCATGAGCTCCATCGAGTCATAATTTTTAACAAGTAATATCTGTGTATGGCCTCCGGAGATCAGCAGGCACAAAAACGGGAATGACGGCTGCCTGTTTTCACCTCCCTCCTCCTTAATAAAATGTGCCAGAACATGAGCCTGAAGATGGTTCACCTCAATGAGGGGTATTTTACTGGCCAGGGCGAATCCTTTTGCAAAAGAGGTACCTACCAGCAGGCTCCCTAACAGTCCGGGTCCACGGGTAAAGGCAACAGCATCAATTTCACTGGCCTTCACTCCTGCTTCCAACAGAGCCATGTCGACAACAGGGACAATATTTGCCTGATGGGCACGGCTGGCCAGTTCAGGTACCACCCCTCCGTATTTCCTGTGAATATCCTGATCGGCAATAAGATTAGACAAAATATAACCATCTCTTACCACCGCTGCTGATGTATCGTCGCAAGACGATTCTATGCCCAAAATGGTTACCGCCATTCTTATTTGAAATTACACTATTTTTGAAGTAATTTGGTTCACTATTTGCATAGTATCCCGGATGGGCAAAAGTATTAAAAAAAGATATAAACTCATTATTATCGGTGCCACAGCAGTGGCTCTTCTGTTTGTTCTGTCATATTACCTGTTGCAGAGTGCCTCAATACAAACATATATTGTAAGGGTACTCACATCTAAAATCTCAGAAAATATAAAATCAACCATCAGGGTAGATCGCGTCTCTTTTTCCTTTTTCAACAAATTATCCGCTGAAAATATCCTGATCCTTGACCAGCATAATGACACATTGCTCTTTACACCAAAGGCATCGGTAACGCTGCGAAGTTATTCAAGGAAAGAAAAGTCGATCGGGTTCGGAAAGCTTGAATTATTTGATCCTACCATCAAATTCATTACCGACAGTTCAGGACAGATGAACCTGACCTGGTACCTGGATTTTCTTAAAAGTGACAAGGTAAAGAATGATTCCACCACCATGAAGGTATCGATCAATCAGGTTGATATAAGAAACGGGAAATTCGCAATAATCAATAAATCTGTCAGCCCGAAAGTAATGGGAAGTATGATAGACTTCTCAGATATGCGTTTTGAAGAGATCAATGCTATAGCAGAGGATTTCACTCTTGATGATGGACTCCTCTATTTTTCTATCCATGGCATTTCTATGAGAGAGAAGAGAGGACTCACCATCTCCAGGTTTACGAGTAATATGGTAATAGAGCCTACAAGGATCACCTTTGGCAATCTCCATCTGATCACCCGGAATTCCGAAATAAAATCGCCTAAAATAGTACTTACCGGTAGTGAGCAGACAGGTTTCAGTGATTTTACCAACAGGGTTAAAATGGATATAACTCTTGAATCAAGCAGCATATCCACTGCCGACATTATCTATTTTATTCCCGTTGAAAATATTGGCAGCAAGAATATAAAGATCGCAGGTGAGATATCAGGGGCGGTGAGTGAACTAAAGGGCAGGAACATTTCATTGAGTTATGGTGAGAATACTTCGCTGGCTTTCGAGTTCGACTTCTCAGGTTTACCTGATATTGAAAATACTTTTATGTTCCTCAATGTAACCTCTCTTACCAGCAGCTATATCGACCTTGCGACGCTTGATCTGATGAAGTTTGATAAAAAAAACTCATTGGAAGATCTTATCAAAAGCGCTGGCAAATTCTCATTCAGAGGCAAATTCACCGGATTTACCACCGATTTTGTTACTTATGGCAGGTTGGTCACCGATGTTGGAACAATAAGCACCGACCTTTCTCTGAGACCCGGAGGTCAGGGGAAATTTACATATAAAGGATCACTCGTCGGATCGGCCCTTAATGCAGGAAGGATTACCAACAATATGGATCTGCTTGGTTTATTGAGTCTGAATGTTAAGATAGATGGCAAAACCACCTCATTTGAAGATTTCAGTGCAAATCTGAGTGGAAAGATTGATAGTATAGAATTAAAGGGGTACACATACAGGAATGTTTCACTTGATGGTAATTTCGCGAACAAGGCCTGGGATGGTTCTCTTAAGATTTCCGAGCCAAATATTGACATGGATCTTCTCGGTCGCTTTCTCCTCGACAAGGCTTTACCTGAATTCGATTTTACACTTAACCTCCTTCATGCCAACCTCAACAAATTAAACCTCTCCAAAGAAGATACCACCTCTACCCTCTCCGTGCTTATGACCTCCAACTTTTCCGGCAATAGCATTGATAACCTGCGAGGAGAGATAAAGCTTCTTAATTCAACCATGACAAGATATGGGAATAAGCTTGATGTTTATGATTTTACTTTAACGGCCCAGCCTGAAGAGATGGTCCCTACCCTTGTTCTGAGAACCGATTTTTTAGACCTTGACCTTAAGGGAAAATATAAGTTTGCAAGCATTGGCACAACAGCAAAATTCCTTATTTCCAGAATTATTCCATCCCTCAGTACACCAGGTTCTGCCCTTTCTGTTCCCGAGGGCAATGAATTTACCTTCGATGCTGTTTTCAAGGAGACAGGCGAGCTTAACAGATTTCTGAGAACTAATCTCGAACTCGCCCGCAACAGTCATCTATGGGGCAATATAAGTGCCTCAGGACCTGTAAATATAAGTTTTACATCACCGGCGATCTCCCTGAATCAGAACACCATTAAGAATATGAACCTCCGACTTGATCTTAAGGATACGGTCATCAACACCTCAGTGTCCACCGATATGGTACTGATCAGTAACAGGATCGAACTGGATGGATTCTCCATTAAGATCGATGGTGTCCCCGACAATCTGTTGCTCGAAATGTTATGGGATAATGAACAGGCCACAGAGAACAGCGGAGCTATTGAGCTGACAGGCCGATTCAGCAGGCTCGAAAATGCCGGTCCTACTTTGGATATTAACCTTCTACCTTCAGAAGTAGTTTTGAGGAACAACACCTGGGATCTGCTTCCTGCAACCGTTCACATCGACAGTACTTCACTCAACTTCAGCAACTTATTCATCAGAAACAAAAATAACTTCTACTCGTTAAATGGCAGACTTTCACAGGATCCAACAGATAGTCTTACCATCGAGATGAAGGGGATAGACCTGAAGCTTCTGAACTACATGAATAACGAAAACCTTCAGGGAAGTGCTGATCAAATCCCCCTCTCCCTGGCGGGTATACTTAATGGTAATATAGTTCTTAAGGATGTATATAAGGACCTCCGGTTTGAAGCAAATGTTTCCGTAACCGATTTCTCATTCCTGGAACAGGAGTATGGACTCCTGTCTATTTCATCGGTATGGGATCCATGGCGGAAACTGGCAATGCTGTCGGCGGGAAATGATTACAATGGCCTGAACTTTTTCAATATCAACGGTCACTACGACCCTGAATCAAAGGATATTCAGCTGGATGCCATTTTGAAGAAGATGCCCGTTAATATTCTTAATCCCCTACTGAAAGCATTTGCCAGTAATATCGCCGGTTATGCGTCCGGGAAGGTAAGGTTAACAGGCACGCCCGCCACAATAAATGTCAATGGGGCAATATTTGCAGAAGACGGCTCAATGAAAGTCGACTATCTGCAGACGGTATACCGGTTTGCCGATAGTATCCGTTTCAGGGACGATGGTATATACTTCAATAACGTCAGCATATTTGATGAACGCAATAATGTTGCCCGCGTAAACGGAAAGGTAGGACACCGGTATTTCAGGGATTATAGTGTTGACCTGCGTTTTAACGCCGATAACTTTATGGGACTTAATACCCGGCAGAAGGATAATGAACTGTTTTACGGCACTGCATTTGCAAACGGTGTAATAAATATTAAGTCGAGCAACAACATCCTGAATTTCAACATCTCAGCCAAAACAGGAAGGAATACCCGATTCTTTGTGCCACTGAACTTCGGTACTGAGCTTTCCGATTACTCCTTTATCACATTTGTTGGCAGTGAAACCGCCTCAGGCTCAAAATTGAATATCCCTGTCAACCAGCAGGTCCAGACCACCACTACCGGGATCCAATTGAATTTTGACCTGGAGGTGACCCCTGATGCAGAAGTTCAGCTTATACTTGACTCCAAGGCGGGTGATGTGATGAGGGGCCGGGGAACGGGTAAACTCAATATAAATCTTGACAGCAAGGGCGAATTTAAGATCTCCGGAGTATATACTGTGGAAGATGGCGATTATCTTTTCACCCTCGGCAATATCCTGAATAAGAGATTCTCTGTTGAGAACGGAGGAACAATTACATGGGATGGAAGTGTGACAGATGCCATAATTGATATGAAAGCCATTTATAAGACTAAAGCTTCACTTTATGATATTCTCCAGGATGAAGCCTTCAGGGAAAGAATCCCGGTGGAGTGTCATCTTGATCTTAGCGACAAGCTTATTAATCCTGTGATCGGCTTCAACATCTATCTGCCTACTGCCGACGAAGAGACACGTACCTATCTGAGGAATGCGATCAACACGGAGGAAGAGATGAGCCGGCAGTTTCTCTACCTTGCTGGTAATGAACAGTTTCTACCCCGATCCGGCATACTCATCCTCGCCTGTATCGGCTTCAACAGGTACTTCTGCCATGGGTGTTACAACAACGGAAATGCTTTCTAATCAGCTCAGTAACTGGCTGTCTCAGATAAGTAACGATTTCGATGTTGGTTTTACCTATCGTCCGGGAACAGAGATATCCACTCAGGAAGTTGAGGTTGCATTTTCGACCCAGATCCTTAATGACAAGGTTGTGATAAACGGGAATTTCGACGTTGGCGGAAACGGATCAACAAGCAGCAGTACTTCAAATATTTCAGGTGCCTTTGACGTTGAGTATAAGCTGACCGAGAAACTGAGGCTTAAAGTATTTAACAGGGCCAATGACAATATCCTGTACGAAACATCACCATATACACAGGGTGTCGGTATCTTTTTCAGGCGCGACTTTGACAGGTTAAAAGACCTTTTTATCAAGAGGAATAAGGGGGAGATGAAGAAAGAGGAGGAGGAATAACCAGGGACTCCTATATTAAAAGAGAAATATTACCTGAGAATTGGCTTCACTATTATAATAGAATCAAGGAAATGTCGTTTTTTTTATAACTTCGCCATGATAATGATGGCAGGTTTTGCTGAGAATGAGGATAATAAACCTGTTAAAGCATCTTAATAATTAAATAAAAAACCTTTAAAACATGATTTTAAGCAATTTCTTGATGGCTGTTCCACAAGCTCTTCCTGCAGCAGGAGATCAGGCAGGTAAAGTAACTTTATCCTTTTGGAATCTGGCATTAAAAGGTGGCTGGGTAATGGTACCCATCCTGGTTCTCTCTTTTATTGCCATATATATCTTTGTGGAACGTTATTACGTCATAAGCAAGGCAAACAAGGAGGATATGAACTTTATGAACAGAATAAAGGACTATATCTCCGACGGAAAGATAGATGCTGCACTTTCACTGTGCCGTTCAACAGACAGCCCTGCCGCCAGAATGGTAGAAAAGGGAATATCAAGGCTGGGAAGGCCGCTTAATGATGTGAGCGCCGCGATAGAAAACGTAGGAAAACTTGAGGTTTATAAACTGGAGAAAGCGATACCAACATTGGCAACAACTGCAGGTGCAGCGCCCATGATCGGTTTCCTTGGTACCGTAATAGGAATGATAGAGGCATTTTATGATATGTCAAATGCCGGAAACAATATTGATGTTTCACTTCTGAGTAATGGAATATATACCGCTCTTGTAACTACCGTGGCAGGGTTAATAGTTGGTATTCTTGCCTATTTTGCATACAATATCCTTGTTGTGAAAGTTGAAAAAGTCATCTTCAGACTTGAGGCGACATCTACTGAATTTATGGACATACTTAATGAACCAGCAAAATAGAGAGTAATGGCTATTAAATCGAGGAATAAGGTAAGTATCAATTTCAGTATGGCAGGGATGTCCGATATTGTATTCCTGTTATTGATCTTCTTCATGATTACCTCTACACTGATCCATCCTACAGCTCTTAAGTTACTGCTGCCCAAGGGCGCAAGTCAGGCAGCTGCGAAGCCGCTCACTACTGTCTCCATAACAGCCGACCTTAAGTACTATGTTGAGGATGTGCCTGTAGCTTTTGAGGATCTGGAGAGAACATTACAACAAAAGATCGGTGCCAATGAAGACACTTATGTATCGCTGCACGCCGACAGGACAGTACCTATCGAGTATGTGGTACAGGTTATGAATATTGCCAAGAACAACCAATATAAATTAATACTTGCAACAACTCCACAATAAAGGTATTCACGATTTCCCTACCCAAAAGGGAAAGGGAGTTGTGGGAGCGATAATATTTCATATTATCCTTATAGCAATACTTATAGTAACAGGCTTCACCACCAAGCTGCCTCTTCCTGAGGAGGAAGGCATTCTTGTAAATTTCGGTACCGATGAGACCGGCTTCGGACTTGTGGAGCCAGCACCCGGATCATCAATGCAATCGGCGCCGGTAGTTGCCACCACCACACCACAACCGCAGGAGGAGAATCCGCTACTTACACAGGAATTTGATGATGAGGCACCCGTTGTTGAAAAAAAGATAACCAAGCCCGACCCAGAGATTGAAAAGAAAAGGCTGGAAGCTATTGAAACTGAGCGAATAAAAAAAGCTGCTCTGGAGGCAGAAAGGGTAAAAAAAGCCCAGGAAGAAGCAGAACGCAAGAGAGTTGAAGAGGAACAAAAAAGAGTCAGCGACATCATGAACCGCACCAGGTCGGCTCTGGAGGGGAGCAAGAACAGCACTACCACGAGCACAGGCGAAGGTGAGGCCGGTGGCGCAGGTAATCAGGGTGTTACCACAGGATCTGTTGATACACGTAACAGAGGTGAAGGCTCAGGGGCAGGCACACGTGGAATATCAGCCAGTCTTATAGGCCGCTCCGCACTTAGTCTGCCTGTTCCAAAATATGACTACCAGGGTGAAGGTACTGTTGTTGTAGAGGTTACGGTTGACAGAGATGGGAAAGTTACAAAAGCCAATCCGGGAGCTAAAGGGATCAACAACCCTTGACGAGTATCTTTTACGAGTAGCAAAAGATGCAGCAATGCTGGCAAGATTTGACACTAAAACAGATGCACCTATATTTCAAAGAGGCACCATCACATACATTTTACCTGAATTGAGGATACACGTGTATCTCAGATGTAACCCTGAGTACAAGCTTCATTGGGAATACATTGAATCTGGCCTGCACCTTTAGAGGCGAATTTTCTCCGAAAACCTCCGCGGAACATATAGGATAACAGTTAAGACACTCTTACCTGACGGCATTAATAAGAAAATCAATTGCCCCCGATATCTTCAATGAGGAGAAGAATATCACTATCAGCAAAATATACCTTATCACCTTGGGTCCCCATCCAACGGCTACCCTGGTCCCGAGAAAAGCACCTATCATATTGCCCACTGCAAGAGTCAATCCCAGCTCCCAGTTAACCTGTTTGTTCCATACGAATATTGCCAGGGCAAAAACCGTAAAGGCAAGTGTTATGAACAACTTAAGAGCATTTGCTTTTACCAGGTCGGCCCCGGCTCCAAGCACCAGCCCTGCGAGAAGGAAAAATCCGACACCGGCCTGAATAAAACCACCGTAGATACCTATAAAGAAGAAAGCGATAATGGTAACGAACTTCGGCTTACTCTCAATTTTTCCGGCATTTACCTTCAACCATTGCTCCGGCTTATAGAGAACCACAAAGAACATAAAGAAGAGCAGCCCTGAAATGGCCAGTTCCATTACCCTTTCATTAATATTGACAGCCATAAGGGCACCAAAAACAGATCCGATAATTGCGGGTACAGTAAGCCATATACCTTCAGAGAATTCAAATACCTTCTTCCTCTTGAATTCGGAAACACCAACTATGTTCTGGAATAGAATACCAACACGATTTGTTCCGTTGGCAATATTTGCCGGCAGACCGAGAAATATAAGTAAGGGAAGTGTTAAGAGAGATCCGCTGCCTGCAAGGGTATTAATAAATCCGGCGATAATTCCAACGGCAATTACGGCCGCATAAAGGTACCATTCCATCAGGGTTCGTAAAATCAGTCTTGATCAAAAATGTCGCTAATGGCCAGCTTGAGATTATCTATTATATTGTTATCCTTGATGATATAGTCATTTATACCTTTTCTTGCCAGTTCAAGAACAATTTCTCCTTTGTCCTGTCCCGAAAGAATGATAACAGGCATATCAGGCTTCTCAATTCTGATCTTATTGAGTATCTCCATACCATTCATCACGCCGCCTTCCGGCTTATGGAAATAGTAATCAAGTATAATGATATCCGGATTTTTTTTAAGATTTTTGAGACAATCCTCACCAAAATCGAAAGACTCAATCTTAAAGCCTTCATTGGTGAGCCGCTTCGCCACCAGATTGGTGATAAACGGATCATCATCCACTACAAAAATCAGCTGCTGTTTTTCCATTGTAACATTATTACTTGGATCCGGATTCAAAAATAAGATAAATAATTAAACCGGATAGTAATATAACTCTCTTCTTTGATATGAGTATCAGATAAATCAGACAAAAAGAGGATATGGGCGCATCATTTTATTGACTATGGCCGCAACATCTGAAATTTTCTTGTCGTCATCAACATTCTTAAGTACTTCATCGATCAAACCAACAATAGTTCCCATTTCACTCTCCATGAGTCCTCTTGTGGTTATTGCTGGAGTACCTACCCTTAGTCCCGATGTCAGGAACGGCGATCTTGAATCGAATGGCACCATATTTTTGTTTACAGTGATATGAGCCCTTACAAGAGCATTTTCAGCCTTTTTACCAGTAAGATCAGGGAATTTCGTTCTGAGGTCAATCAGCATGGAGTGGTTGTCTGTTCCTCCTGAGATCACCTTATAGCCTGCTGAGGTAAAAGCGTCGGCCATAACAGAAGCATTTTTCTTTACCTGTGCCTGATATTTCTTGAATGAGGGATCAAGGGCCTCTCCAAACGCGACTGCTTTTGAAGCAATAACATGCTCAAGAGGTCCGCCCTGTATTCCTGGGAAAACAGCAGAATTAAGGATCGTTGACATCATCTTGATCTCACCTTTATTAGTTGTAATGCCCCATGGATTCTCAAAATCCTTGCCTAACAGAATGATACCACCTCTGGGTCCTCGAAGTGTTTTATGCGTTGTTGAAGTAACAATATGCGCATGCTTCAGCGGGTTGTCAAGCAGACCGGCAGCAATAAGTCCTGCGGGGTGAGCCATGTCTACCATAAAGAGTGCCCCTATGGAGTCAGCGATCTTTCTCATTCTTGCATAATCCCACTCTCTTGAATAGGCTGATGCTCCTCCAACAATAAGCTTCGGTTTCTCGGCATTTGCTACTCTCTCCATCATATCGTAATCAACCATACCGGTATCTTCCTTAACACCATATGCTACAGGTCTGTAAAGAATACCCGATGAATTAACCGGTGATCCGTGAGATAGGTGGCCACCATGCGACAGGTCGAGACCAAGGAAGGTATCACCCGGCTTAAGAACCGCAAGAAATACAGCCATATTAGCCTGAGCTCCGGAGTGTGGCTGAACATTTGCATATTCGGCACCATAAAGTTCTCTTAACCGGTCGATAGCTATTTGTTCCGACTGATCAACAACCTCACAACCACCATAATAGCGATGGCCGGGATATCCCTCTGCGTATTTGTTGGTCATTACAGATCCCATAGCCTCCAGTACCTGAGGACTTACAAAGTTTTCCGATGCTATCAGTTCAATACCTTCCAGTTGCCTTGTGCGCTCCTGCTCGATAAGATTAAAAATAACTGTATCTCTTTTCATATCTTTTAATTTCTGTCGTGATTTTCCAGGTTAAGATCTTAATCGTCAATAATACCTCTTTTAAACTATTTGGCAAAAATATCGACTAAAATATATTTACATATTTTATATGTTCTCAAGGCATGTCTATTCCTCGGAGAATTGTACCAGCAGATCTCTATAGGCAGTATAAATCCTTGATTTTGAAATAAATCCGGCATAATAACCATCTTTTAACACCGGTAGATTCCATGCTCCTGTCTTATGAAATGTTTCCATTACCGAATCCATTTTCTCCTTTCTGTCGACATAGGAAGGAGGCATGGACATTAACTGTCGAACATATACAGTTTCATAAAGTTCGGGTTTGAACATTATCTCTCTCACATCATCAAGAAGAACGACCCCTTCGAGAATATTATACTCATCCACCACCGGAAAAATATTCCTCTTTGAGACGGATATCTTCTTTACCAGTACCCCCAGGGTATCGTCAGGGTGAACAGTTACAAGATCGGTTTCTATCTCAGTGGTCCAATCCATAAGAGTCAGGACAGCTTTATCCTTATCATGTGTTATAAGCTCGCCCTTTCTTGCAAGTTGCTTATGATAGATTGAGTGCTTTTCGAATCCCATTACAGTAATAAACGCCACCGTTGAAGTAATGATCAGAGGGATAAGCAATCCATAACCACCTGTTATTTCAGCAATCAGAAATATTGCAGTAAGTGGTGCATGCATTACTCCCGACATTATACCAGCCATTCCGGCAAGGGCGAAATTACTTGTAGGCATATCCACTCCCGCAAATTGATTTACAACCCTGGCAAAGAGGTAACCATTGACACCGCCAATAAATAACGAGGGTGCAAAAATACCTCCTACCCCTCCCGCCCCATTCGTTGAGCTGCTGGCAACCACTTTAAAAACGACAAGCCCTGCCAGGAACAGACCTAAGATCAGGAAATTATCGGTATTACCGCTAAAGAAGCTTGTTTCGAGTACAGCCTCTGTATTTCCTTCAAGAAGTGACAGGATCGTAGAATACCCCTCTCCGAAAAAAGGAGGGAAAAGAAGTATCAAAACTCCCAGCACCAGACCTCCTGACAGCAATCGGACCCATTGATTCGATATCTTTTCATAGAGGCTTTCCAGTTTTATGGTGGCCAGGGAGAAGTAAACTGAAATAAGACCTGACAATGCACCCAGTAATATATACCATGGTATCATCACCAGTCTGAATGTTTTAAGCAGGCTGAAAGTAAAAAGGACCTGTTCTCCCATAAAGAAATAGGATACTGCCGCAGCGGTTACAGATGCAATCATTAAAGGGACTATTGATGCTATTGTCAGATCCAGCATCAATATCTCAAGGGTAAAAACAATACCGGCAATAGGTGCTTTAAAGATACCTGAAACGGCTCCGGCGGCACCACATCCCACCAGCAGGGTAATATTGCGATAGTTCATCCTGAGCAGTCTGCCAATATTTGATCCGATAGAGGCTCCTGTGAGCACTATTGGTGCCTCTGCTCCCACCGATCCACCAAAACCGATCGTCAGACTGCTCGCTATTATTGAGGAGTAACTGTTATGAGGACGAAGAAAACTTTTTCTTTTGCTTATAGAATAGAGAATTCTGCTTACACCATGTCCAATATCGTCGCGTATTCCATATTTTACAAACAGAACAGTCAGGAACATTCCTGCCATAGGAAGCAAGAGGTAAAGAATGGAACCGGTATCCTTCCTCAGTCCCTCGGTAACTATCTCATGCATGAAATGGACTATATTCTTAAGAGAAACAGCTGCAAGAGAACACAGAATTCCAATAATGAAACTCAGCAGGTAGATCAGCTTCCTCTGATCGGCAGTCCTTACAGACCTGCCAATTTTTTTCTTTAAGCGGGAATAAAAACCATCCATAACTTGTAAAAATACAACTTCTACCCAAAAAAGGAGAGACTATAGGAATTTTATTAAATGAAAAGCCAAACAAGAATTGGGAAGACTCCTCCCTCCTTTTTTGTATGTTTGCAAACTGCTCATACACCTCATTGAAACACGGATGATTGAATTTGAAAGGTGCACCCTTAGCAATGGGTTGAAAGTAATTATTCAGAAAGACAAGAACACCAAGCTTACGGCTCTTAACCTGCTTTATAATGTGGGTTCAAAAAATGAGAATCCGGAACTAACAGGTTTTGCTCATCTTTTCGAACACCTTATGTTTGGAGGGACAAAAGGAATTCCTGAATTCGACACACCTCTGCTCCTGGCAGGAGGTGAAAACAATGCTTTTACCAACAACGATATAACCAATTATTACCTCACCCTGCCTTCTTCAAATATTGAAACAGGATTCTGGCTTGAATCGGACCGCATGAATGAGCTGGATTTCAGTGATAAAAACCTCGAGACACAAAAGAGTGTTGTTGTTGAGGAGTTCAGGCAGAGATACCTTAACCAGCCATACGGAGATATTATGTTTCTCATAAGGGCGATGGCCTACAAAGTACATCCTTACAGATGGCCCACTATCGGAATTGATATTGACCATATCCGTAGTGCCAGACAAGAAGATGTTAAGGATTTCTTTTACTCGAACTATGCCCCGAATAATGCTATTCTCTCCTTAAGTGGTAATATTGAACCCGATAAGGCTATTAAGATGGCGGAAAAGTGGTTTGGATCAGTTCCCTCAAGAGCAATCAGAAGAGATGATCTGCCGGTGGAGCCACCGCAGACTGAAAGGAGATTTCTGGATGTAACCAGAGATGTTACAGCCAATACTCTTATAAAATACTGGCATATGGGTGGAAGGCCGGGAAAGGAGTTCAGGGAACTGGACCTGATAACGGACATATTCGCCGGAGGAGAATCCGGCCGCTTCGAAAACAGCCTGATTAGAGACAAACGGATATTTACAGAGGCCAACATCTATCTTTCGGGAGAATTCGATCCCGGATTGGTGATCTTCCAGGGCAGGCTTGCCCCTGGCATTAGTTTTGAAAAGGCAGAAACAGTGACTGACCGATGAGCTTATGCTATTTACGCAGAAAGGCCCCTCAAAATCAGAAATGGAGAAGATAATCAACAGATTTGAATCGTCGCACCTTATGGGTAATATCAATATTGCGTCAAGAGCTATGAACCTTGCTTTATTTGAACTTTTCGGTGATGCAGCAGATCTTAACAGAGAACCGGAACGATACCGGGAAATTGCAGGGAGCGATCTTATTAAAACCGCCTCCCGTATCTTTTCCGAGACCAACTGTGGTACAATATATTACAGGTCTAATACAAAGAAGAGATGAGAGTAAGCCCCCAAGCTCCCGATATTACCGCCTTTTTCCCTGATGAAATGCCGGTGGTCCGGGTATTGGTCCTGGCAAACAATATCAAGGTATACTATATTGAGGACCGCACTCAGGAAGTTGTCAGGATTGAATTCATCTTGCCGGCCGGAATTGCCGCCGAGAAGAGGCCTGTTACAGCTTCTGCCACCAATGCAATGCTTCAGGAAGGGACAATAAACCATTCAGCCCGAGAGCTTAATGAGATAATTGATTATCATGGTGCCTTTATTGGCACTAACTTCGATTCTGACAATGCAGGTCTTGTATCCGTTGGCCTTACAAAACATTTCGAGAAACTGGTGGAATTAAGCAGTGAAATGATATTTACCTCTGTCTTCCCTGAAGAGGAACTGCAAATCTACCTTGAAAGAAGACTGGAAAGTTTCCGTATCCAAAAGAGCCGTGTGAACCATATTGCTACAACACGCTTCCAGGAATACCTCTTTGGAACCGACCATCCATATGGAAGAAGAGTCGAAGAGATGCACTTTAAGAGTATCTCAGGCAGATCACTCAAAGAGTTCCATGCCGATTTCTATAACCCATCCAATCTTTCAATAATAGTGTCAGGATTAATGCCTGTCAACGGAGCTGATATCTTCGATAAATATATTGGAAGCTTCAGCTGTCAGAGTTGCAACATTGTACATCCAAATCAGCTTGATTTCAGCTATAAAGGTGGTTCTGAGAGGATTAAGCGAAAAGACTCCGTTCAGGCAGCCATCAAGATCGGTCGGCCTGTTATCAATAAATTGCACCCCGATTATAAAGGTCTTAAAATTGTTGCAACAATATTAGGTGGGTATTTCGGATCGAGATTAATGAAGAATATAAGGGAAGACAAGGGCTTTTCTTACGGAATCTCTGCCGGGATTAGTTCAATGATCGGCTCCGGCTATTTTATAGTCAGCACAGAGGTTGCAAACAAATATGTAAAAGATACTCTTAAAGCTATTTACCATGAGATGAACACCTTAAGGACCATTCCTATTGAAAAAAGGGAACTGGAACTCGTTCAGAACTATCTTTATGGTGATATAATGAGACTATTCGATGGCCCTTTTACAACCGCTGAAACGTTAAGAAGCATGTTGGTTTTTGGGCTCGACTTTAGCTATTTTTCAGAAATGTCTGATAAAATAAGAAATATCTCTCCTGATGAAATAATATACCTGGCAAAGACGTATTTACCAGAGGAGAATATGACTGAAATTGTTGCAGGTTAACGATGAACTATAACATTAGAAAGATAATCCTGATATTATTGCTCCTGGTTTACGGTAATATACTTATTGGTGCCGTTCCCATACCCCCGATATTGACAAATGTTACGGTTAAAGATGACGGATCGGCTCTCCTCACGTGGAATCCCTCTTCATCCACCGGAATTGCCGGTTATGTTGTATACCTTCTTATTAATGGTGAGGGATTTGCGATCGACACTATCCGGAATCCTGGTGCAGTATCGTATCAGAACCTCAGCTCATCGGCAGTATGGTATAGTGAATCGTATGTAGTGGCAACTCTTGATAATGCCGGAAATGTAAGCCCGCTGTCAAATTCTCTTTCCACCATTCACCTCCTTGCAAATGCCGATACATGCAGCAGCAATATCAAATTAACCTGGACAAGGTACATCCCCTATGGTTCACCCCTGGATAAGACCAGAGTAATGGTCTCGGAAAATGGTTCTCCATATATAAAAATGTATGAAAGCGATCCGGCGCAACTATCCTGTGAGTTATCAACTCTTAATGGCGGCAATCTGTACTGCATTAAGATTGAAGCAATAAGAAACGATTCAGTAATCTCCTCTTCAAATATCTCCTGCAAAAACAGTGGATCAAAACGTCCTCCGGCCTGGATATCGATCATCGGTTACCAACCTTCCGGAATGAATAGTTCTGAAATAGTCGCCCGCTTCGATCCGTCAACAGATCTTACACTATTCCGACTGGAGTCGGCAGAGAAAGGTGCTTCCTTATTCAGGAATGTACAGGAGGAACAATCTGTAGATGGAATGTTAACATTTAGCGATCCGGCCTCTTCATTTGATAAACAGACATTATACAAGGTTTCAGCAGTCAACGGATGTGGAAATCTGGTATCTACATCCAATATTATATCAACTATCGTCATTCAATCTGAATCGGCAGACGGCAGGGTTTTAGTAAAGTGGACGCCGGCCTCGGGATTTTCGGGGCAAACTTATGGATTTCAACTTTCCAGAAATACCGGTGTAGGATATTCAGTAATTGCTGACCTCACTGGAACTGATACACTATATGTTGATTCATTTTCAGATTTCTACCGCGACATAACAACCGACAAAGTTGAGTACAGGGTAAGGGCCATTGAAACTAATAACCCCTTTACCGATAATGGTTTTGTTTTATCGGCCGGCACTTCTGAACCATTGCTTGAACAGGTGTTTGCTGCCAATGCCTTCACTCCTGACGGAGATAATATCAACGACAATTTCGTTCCTTTACTCTCCTTTACTCCTGTTGAATTTCAGCTTGAAATAAGAAATAAAGGCGGACGGTTTATATTCACTTCAAATGACTGGCAAACAGGATGGAACGGTAGGAACTCTTCAGGTGAGATAATGCCACCCGATGTTTACCTCTGGTTCATGAAATGCAAATCACCCTCAGGTAGAGTTATTTCACGAAAAGGAACAATTTCCATACTTCCCTGACACTTGTTGTTCTGATATTGGACTTAACCACATACCACTGGTTATATCTGAATAGAATATAAGTTATATTTGTACCATAGTATATCACTGTTTACAATGGCCGACACAAAGATATTTACGGAGGAAGAAAGGGAATTGATAGACCGGCAATTCAATACCTTAATGAAGAACCTGTACCGTTGTAACAGAGAGGGCGACAGGGAATTGATCGAAAAAGCCTTTAAAGTAGCGGAGGAGGCTCACCGCGATATGCTAAGACGCTCAGGTGAACCATATATTATACATCCTCTTGCGGTTGCTCAGATAGTAAATTCAGAAATAGGCCTTGGAGCCAAGTCCATAGCAGCCGCGCTGCTTCACGACGTTGTGGAAGATACCGATATTACCGTTGAGGATATTGAAAGGGATTTCGGACCTAAGATAGCCTCACTTATCGATGGCCTGACAAAAATATCAGGAACTTACGACAAAGAAAATTCAAGCCGTCAGGCGGAGAATTTTAAGAAGATGCTTCTTACCCTGAGCGATGATATCCGTGTGATCCTGATAAAGATAGCCGACAGGCTTCATAATATGAGGACCCTCGATGCGATGCCTGAGAGGAAAAAGATGAAGATCGCCGGTGAGACGATCTATCTTTATGCACCACTGGCACACCGTCTTGGCCTTTTTACCATCAAGACTGAACTGGAAGATCTGAGCTTCAAATATCGCCACCCCAGGATTTATGAAGAGATAGCAACAAAATTAAAGCATAGTGAGAAGAAGAATCAGCTCCTCATAAATAGCTTTAGCCTTCCCATAATTGAACGCCTTGAAGCAGAAGGGTTTAAATTTGATATTAATGGACGACCAAAGTCCATTTACAGCATCTGGAAAAAGATGCAGACCAAAAATGTGCCTTTTGAAGAGGTATACGATATTCTTGCTGTAAGGATCATTTTTGATCCGGTCCCTGACACTCCTGAAAAGAGCCAATGCTGGTCAATATATTCACTTATTACAGATATCTATCATCCAAAGCCCGACAGACTCAGGGATTGGGTAAGCAGACCAAAACCGAACGGTTATGAAGCATTGCATTTAACGGTTATGGGTCCGCATGGTAAGTGGGTTGAGGTACAGATACGAAGCCGCAGAATGGATGAGGTGGCTGAAAGAGGTCTGGCTGCTCACTGGAAATATAAGGGAGACAATGGTACTGAGAACGAGCTGGACAGGTGGATAAAAAGGATACGACAAATGCTCGAAAATCCGCTGGAAGACCCGGTGGAATTCCTCGATGAGTTTAAGATGAACCTTTTTTCATCGGAAATAATGGTTTTCACTCCAAAAGGATATCTCGTAAATCTACCCAAAGGAGCTACAGCACTTGACTTTGCTTATGAGATACATACCGAAATAGGCAATAAGGCAATTGGTGCAAAAATCAATTACAAACTTAATCCGCTAAGTACGAAACTCAACAGTGGCGACCAGGTGGAAATAATTACTTCTGATAAGGCCAATCCTGAGAAAGAGTGGTACAACTATGTCAGCACAGCAAAGGCAAGGGCATCAATTAAAGCAGCCCTTAAAAGTGAACGCAAGGACTTTGTTCAGAAAGGCAAGGAATTACTTGAGGCACGACTTGAAGAGTTCAAGATCCAGAATGATAGCGAGATAATTCGAAAACTTGTTGTATACTTTGAGGCTATGAACAGGGAAGATCTCTATTCCAAAGTAGGACATGGCCTTATATCAACTGATGAACTGACAAAAGGACTCAAAAAAAATACAGCCAACCGGCTGATGAAATACTGGGATCTGAAACTTACAGGGAACTCCAAAATAGAAAATCATGGGGTAGAATCACCTGTTTTGAATACCATCGATCGCAAAGTTCCATTCCTTCTCAGGGAGAATATCGACAGCCTGGAGCAGTCATATCAGATAGCCAAATGTTGTAATCCGATCCCCGGTGATGAAGTCCTGGGTTACATGCCCCCGAAGGGTCCTATAATAATACACAAACCAAAATGTCCGGTTGCGGTACGACTCAGTACAAGCGAGGGAAATAACATTATTACAGTTAAGTGGACTATCCACAAGCTCCTCTCCTTTCCTGCAAGGATAAGTATCAACGGTATCGACAGGATAGGCCTGATAAAGGACGTTTCAAACGTTATCTCCACAGAACTGAGTGTCAATATAAGAAACATCAATGTTTCTGTTTCGGATGGAATCTTTGAAGGTACTATTGATGTATTTGTACACCACATTACCGACCTTAATAACCTGATAATGAAGATAGCAAGCATTAACGGTATCCAAAAGGTCCATCGCATTGAAGAGATGAATGAATAATTATCTCTCTTTCTGAAAAAATCCCTATTTTTGCTTTGTTTTAAATTAGTCCAAATATGATTAACGAGGAGACACGCAAAACAGTCAAGCAGATCTTCACCGATTATCTTGAGCGGAAAGGTCACAGAAAGACACCGGAGAGGTTTGCAATTCTCGATGAGATATATTCACGGAGCGGCCACTTCGATATTGAAACGCTCTATATTTTCATGAAGAATAAGAACTACAGGGTAAGCAGGGCCACACTCTATAATACCATTGAATTACTGCTCGATTGCAACCTGGTTATAAAGCATCAGTTTGGTAAGAATATGGCACAGTTTGAGCGTTCATATCAATGCGGGCAGCATGACCATCTGATTGATACCAGCAACGGCAAAGTGATTGAATTCTGCGATCCACGTATTTATGAGATAATCAATACTGCCTGTGCAATGAACAATTTCAAGCCATTGTATCACTCTCTGTATATCTATGGCACTGAGATTGAAGAAGATGACATTAAAACAAAGAAGCCGGAATAGATCCGGCTTCAATACATCTCCAGAATTTCTTGCCGGAGACAGAATTTATTTAATCTTCTGATGAATTAAAAGGCATACCCGAAGGAGAATCCCAGTGGTACATTTGGTGAAGTCTTTGAGTTTCCCAGGTCGAAAGTCTGATCCACAGGATCGGAGTACTCCCACTTCTTATCTGCCAAACCAAGTCCAATGAAAATATCCATGGAGAAACCTCCGGAGGTGATCATTTGATATCCAAAGACACCTGCAAAATTCATCTTAGTCCCTTTAACGTAGTCGTTAGCATCGTCCCTGTTCTCTATCTTGGCTGATGCATAGGAAAAGTAAGGTGAAATGTAGAACCCTGCAGGGGCAATCAGATCGCGGCTTATGAAAAACTTATACATTCCTGTTGTCCTGAATCCGGATGTGTTTACACCTGATATATCACCTGCATCACCTGTAATCTCATCAAGATTCAACAAGAGGCTGGGACCGATATATGACAAGCCAACCTGAAGAGATTGTTTTTGGCCTGTGGCCATCTCAAACTGGATCTTATATTCACCGGTTACCGGAACGACTACAACCCAAAATGGTCCGCCAAGTGCTGTTAGAGGATTGGTTTTTACAGTATACTTATAATTCTCCTTTTCCTGTGCTGTAGCAGGCTTTACCATTAGAAGCATTAATGCTATTAACAACAGTACCTTGATTACTTTGTTCATCATTTTATGTGTTAGTGGTTATTTACATATAAAGGTACAAAATTCCTGAAAATTAAAGTTGTTAATAATATTTTGAACCTTTCATCCTTCGATCAGAATCAATTAGTCAACAAAATGTTGTACCTTGCAATAAGTTTATTTGTATCGTAATTAATTGATTTTATGAACGTTGATATTTTATTAGGGCTTCAATGGGGCGATGAAGGAAAAGGCAAGATCGTTGATGTCCTTACTCCTGATTATGACGTAATTGCCAGATTTCAGGGAGGTCCTAATGCCGGCCATTCACTTGAATTCGATAATTCCAAGTATGTTTTGCATACTATTCCTTCAGGCATATTTCATGAAGGGAAGGTTAACTTAATAGGCAGCGGAGTTGTAATTGATCCTTCGGTATTTAAAAGGGAAATTGAATCGCTTAATCTTCCTATTGAAGAACTTACAAGGCGTCTGGTTATCTCAAACCGTGCTCACCTTATTCTTCCTACCCACAGAATACTTGACGCTACAAACGAAAAACTAAGGGGTAAACTGAAGATAGGCAGTACCCTGAAAGGAATAGGCCCGGCATATACAGATAAAACGTCGAGATACGGTATGAGAGCCGGCGATATTCTAAAGAAGAATTTCATGCAGATGTATGAAAAACAGAAAATGAGGCACCTTGAAGTTCCCGGAACAGAGCTATTCACCTCCGACCTGAAGAAGATGGAAGAGGAATGGATGGAAGGCATTCTGTTATTGAAGAAGTTTCAGATTATCAGCACAGAATACCTTCTTGACAACATGCTGAAGAACCGAAAGCGAATACTTGCCGAAGGGGCACAGGGAACACTCCTTGATGTTGACTTTGGCTCCTACCCTTTTGTAACATCATCAAATACGATTGCAGCAGGTGCCTTTACCGGATTGGGGATAGGTCCATCAAGGACAGGTGATGTTTACGGCATTTTCAAGGCATATTGCACCCGAGTTGGAAGCGGACCGTTCCCTACCGAACTGGAAGATACTACCGGTTCTGTTCTAAGAGACAAAGGGAGAGAGTTTGGATCCACAACAGGCCGACCAAGACGATGCGGATGGCTGGACCTGCCTGCACTAAAATACTCCATCATGATAAATGGAGTAACCAGGCTATTGATGATGAAGGCTGATGTAATGTCGGGTTTCGAAACAGTAAAGATATGTACCTCCTACTCTCTTGATGGAAAGGAGACTACTGAAGTACCTTATGATATAGAGAGCAATATTACACCTGTTTACAAGGAGTTCAAAGGATGGAATGAAGATCTGACGGCAATACGGATCATACAAGGATCTGCCCGATACTTTAAAAGATTATATATCATTTATTGAGGAGGAGACCCTGGTACCAATAACTATAATATCCGTAGGACCTGATCGCACGGAAACCATCATAAAATAGACTTGCCGTAGAATTGATTACTACCTCATAATATAGATCCAGGCTTCAGCCTCAACCTCTGCCCGGTACTTGGCCAACTTGTTTACCGCAGTTTTGAAATCGTCGAACCCTTCCACTGACACCAGTTTGAAGTTGCTTCCCTTCATGTCGATTATTCTTGTGGTATAGCCCATCTTGGCATATTTTGCCGACATTCTGGCTGCATAGGCAGGTGTATAGAAACTACCTATTACCATCTGGTATTTCATGCTTGCCTCTCTGGCAATTCTTGCATCAACCGCAGCTATTGAGTCGGCACGAGCCTGCTCGATCCTGAACAACCTCTCCTGTACCACCATTATTGAATCGGCAATACGAATACTATCCTGTTTAGCCTGTAAGGCAGCTGCAGCCTCTTTTTTCCCGATACCGAACCAGCCCTTTTCCTTAAGGAAATTGCAGGAGGTCATCATGGGAAGCATTGCGATAATTAACACTTTAAGAAGTAGTCTCATGTTAATATTTTTAGGTAAAAACCAGATGGTATGAATAACCCGTAAAATTTAAATTTAATAAATATTTCGTATCCGAACAAATAGTTTAAGTCAGAACCAATATACAAATCGAATTCGTATATTAGTTTTCCATTAATACTAAATGCCGCCATATGAAATCAATTATCCAATTCTTCGAAGAAAATGTTGAAAAATTCAGCAACAACGTCTTTCTATGGGAGAAGCCTAATGATAAATACGAAGGCACAAATTACTATGATGTAAGAAAGCAGGTTTATGAACTAGCTGCCGGATTGATGAAGCTTGGTCTCAAAAACGGAGACCGGGTAAGCCTTCTCAGTGAGGGCAGGAACAGTTGGGTCGTATCAGAATTGGCGGTACTTTATACCGGAGCTGTAAATGTACCTCTCTCGGTTAAACTGAACTCCGATGAAGTGGCATTCAGATTGAATCATTCAGAATCAAAATTCATTATTGTATCAGCCGGACAGTATGCCAAAGTTGCTGAAATAATAGAAGGGTGTGCCGGTATAGAGAAGGTTATTCTTCTCGACTCATCTGAAGACTATAAGAAGAATGAGATCCATGTAAATGAAGTACGCAAGTCGGGAAAAGAGTGGCTGGAAAAGGAGAAAAACCTGGAGAGTTTCATTAAGCATTTTAAGGCGGTACAACACACCGATTTCGCAAACATCTGCTACACATCGGGGACAACAGCTGATCCTAAAGGGATTATTCTTTCTCACGGGAATTACATAACAAATGTATATCAGGCATATACTCTTATGGATATCCCCCCATATTTCAAGACACTTCTGATTCTTCCGTGGGACCACTCATTTGCACATACCTGCGGGATATACAGTTTCATGGGAAAGGGAGCCTCAGTAGCATCCATTAAGACCGGCAAGACTCCAATGGAGACTTTGCGGAATATCCCGATATGTATGAAGGAGATAAAGCCGAATATTCTCCTGAGTGTTCCGGCTCTTGCCAAGAACTTCCGGAAAAACATTGAGAAAGGGATAAGAGAGAAGGGTAAAATGACCGAGGCATTGTTTAATCATGCTCTTAGATTATCGTACTCATACAATAAAGAGGGATGGAACAGAGGCAGAGGGCTCACCAGACTCAGGAAACCTATACTGAAGCTTTATGATAAAATTCTCTTCAGTAAAATAAGGGAGGTCTTTGGTGGCGAACTGGACTATTTTGTAGGTGGAGGTGCCCTTCTCGACATTGAGCTGCAGAAGTTCTTTTATGCGATCGGCATCCCAATGTTTCAGGGATACGGTTTGTCAGAGGCTTCACCTATAATATCATCGAACGCCAAGCACAAACATAAACTTGGTTCCTCTGGTTTCCTTGTTAGCAATATGGAACTTAAGATCGTTGATGATGAAGACAATTCACTTCCTGCCGGGCAGAAGGGTGAGATAATTATCAAGGGTGGAAATGTAATGCATGGGTATTGGAAAAACGAATCGGCTACCAGTGAAGCCCTGCGCAATGGATGGCTCTATACAGGCGACATGGGATATATGTCGGAAGATGGATTCCTGTATGTTCTGGGTCGATTTAAGAGTCTGCTTATAGCCGACGATGGTGAAAAATTCTCACCGGAAGGAATAGAGGAGGCAATGACTGAGCAGTCTAAATTTATCGACCAGTGTATGCTATACAATAACCAGAAACCTTATACAGTTTGTCTCATAGTCCCTAATCAACAGGCTATTAAACTATATCTCGAAGACAGAGGCGTTTCTGCAGCTTCGGAAGAGGGTAAAAAGATGGTACTCTATCTGATCGAATCGGAGATAAATGAATACCGTACGGGCGGCAAATACGGTGAAATGTTCCCTCAGAGATGGTTGCCGGGAGCAATAGGAATTTTAAGTGAAAGTTTTACCGAAGAGAATGGTTTAATGAACAGCTCGATGAAAATAGTAAGAGGAAAGATCACTGAGAGGTTCGATCATTTCATTGAGTTTCTCTATACCCCAATCGGCAAAGTCATAGCTAATGAGAAAAATTATGATGAGATCGACAAGATGAAGCTTGGATAAGCAGATAAAGAGAGATTTTTTGGAAAAAAGTTGAGATTAGTGATAATGCTCAGCATTATTCACCTTAATTATTTGTTCCTTGCGCCCGCAAATAAATGCTTTTGCATAATATACAAAATGTCAATGAGTCAGTTTAAGGAATTAGAGCCAAGGAAGGTGTGGGAATACTTTGAGGAGATAAGCAAGATCCCGAGGTTGTCTAAAAAAGAAGAGAAAATCAGGAAATATTTACTCGACTTCGCTAAAAAGAATAAGCTTCCTGCCCGGGAAGACTCAGTAGGAAACATAATTATTGAAAGAAAATCTTCTCCCGGATACGAGAGGAGAAAGATCGTTGTCCTTCAGAGTCATATGGATATGGTTGGAGAGAAGGATGCTTCTCACCCGCACAATTGGGATACAGATCCCATTCTTCCAAGAGTAATAGACGGATGGGTAATGGCTAATGACACAACGCTTGGTGCAGATTGTGGCATTGGCATGGCAGCGCAAATGGCTATTTTGACCGACACTTCTATTAAAGCAGGCAAATTAGAGTGTCTGTTTACAGTGGATGAAGAGTCAGGAATGACCGGAGCCAAGAATCTCGACCCATCATTTATGGAGGGAAGGATACTTATAAATCTGGATTCCGAAGACGAGGGTATACTTTATATCGGTTGTGCCGGCGGTGTTGATACGGTAGCGGTCTTTGAGTTTAAAAGAGAACCGGTTCCTGACACCTGGTTCGGATACAGGATATCACTTACAGGGCTTAGAGGCGGCCATTCAGGCGATGAGATACATAAGGGTTTCGGTAATTCCATAAGACTTATGGCCCGATGTCTGTGGAATCTGAATAAGAACTATTCTGTAAGGATAGCCGACTTTGAAGGAGGAAACTTAAGGAATGCTATACCGCGAGAGGCTTTTGCCATTATTGCCAGCGAACGCGATATTAGCAAGGAGATAGCCACTGAGGTCGAGAAACTGGAAATGATCCTTAGAAATGAATTCAGGTCGCTTGAGCCAGGCCTCAAACTGGAGTTTACTAAGTATGACAGACCTGAATCGGTTATGGACTCATCAAATCAGTTCAGGTTTCTCAATACAATTTATTCATGTAACCATGGTGTTGTAGGCTGGTCCAAATCTATGCCCGATCTGGTTGAAACCTCGACTAATCTGGCCTCTGTTAAGTTTTTTGACAAAAATAAGTGTGAAATAGTTACCACTCAACGAAGTTCTGTTGAATCTGCGAAAAAGGATATAGCCGATAGAATTGAAGCCTGCCTTTCAATGACAGGTGCCAGTGTAACCCACTCATCGGGTTATCCGGGATGGGAACCCGACCTTGATTCCGAGATCCTCAGGATAACCAAGGAGGCATATAAGAACCTGTTCAGAATAGAGCCACAGATTAAAGCTATTCACGCAGGGCTGGAATGCGGACTCATAAACAAGAAATTTCCCGGAATTGATATGATATCATTCGGCCCAACAATAAGGGGTGCTCATACTCCTGAGGAGAAGCTGGATATTGCTACCACACTGATGTTCTGGAAATTACTCATAGATGTCCTGAACAGGATACCTGAAAATGATTAGATAAAAAAAACCGGGTTATCCCGGTTTTTTTATTAGTCCAATAAATGGAAGTCATCTTTCCCTGCCCCGCATATTGGGCATAACCAATCATCTTCAACATCATGAAATTCGGTTCCTGCATCAACTCCTGAGGATGGGTCACCAACCTCCGGGTCATAAACATATCCGCAAATCTGACATCTGTATTTTTCCATACTTCTTTTTTCCTGATCAAATATAATAAATCTTGCGAATAAAGGTCAGCCAAGAAAGCCCAGCAGAATCCCGGCAGCTACAGCCGATCCAATTACCCCTGATACGTTTGGCGTCATAGCATGCATAAGCAAATGGTTGGTTGGGTCTGCCCTCAGGCCTTCCAACTGGACAACCCTTGCACTGTCGGGGACAGCTGATACACCGGCGGCACCAATTAAAGGATTAATCTTGTTTTCACCATTCAGGAATATATTCATAAATTTTGCAAAAAGCACTCCGCCTGCAGTAGCTACCATAAATGAAATAGCTCCAAGAACAAAAATAAGAATTGAGTCAGGTGTCAGAAATACATCGGCCTGGGTTGAGGCCCCTACTGTTAGTCCGAGCAATATTGTTACTATGTCGATCATGGATGTACGCGCCGTTTCGGCCAGTCTTTTTGTCACACCCGACTCCTTGAGTATATTGCCGAAAAAGAGCATCCCAAGAAGAGGAAGAGCGCTTGGAGAAATAAAAGTAGTAAGCAGTAACCCAATTATAGGGAAGAGAATCTTTTCTGTCTTATTAACAGCTCTGGGAGGTTTCATTCTTATCCTTCTCTCGCGTTGTGATGTTAACAGCCTCATGATAGGTGGTTGTATTACCGGTACCAGAGCCATATAAGAATAAGCCGCAATTGCAATTGGCCCTATAAGGTTTTTTACCGTGGTTCCATCGGGCAGCAGGTTTATTCCATTTGCCAGCCTTGAGCTAAGAAAAATGGCAGTAGGACCGTCGGCACCACCGATAATTCCAATAGATGCCGCCTCGGGTCCGGCAAATCCTAATGCCAGCGCACCAATAAATGTGACGAATATACCCAGCTGGGCAGCGGCACCAAGCAACATAAGCCGGGGGTTAGAGATGAGAGATGAGAAATCGGTCATTGCCCCCAATCCAAGGAATATCAATGGTGGATATATCCCCTTCACAACTCCAAAATAGAGGTAGTTAAGAACACTGCCACTCTGATAGATACCTATCTGCAAATTAAGCCCTTCAGCCTGAAAAAACGGGATATTCCCCAATAGTATCCCAGTACCTATTGGTATAAGAAGGAGAGGCTCATAATCATATTTTATAGCAAGGAACATAAAAAACAGACCTACTGCGATCATTACAAGATGCCCTGCTCTTGCATTGGCAAACCCCGAAAATGACCAGAACTTGGCAAGCCCCTGGAATGCTCCCAACGACTCTGTATCAGAAGCCTGGGTGATTGTTTGTGTCACTGCACCGGTTTCAATATTATCATCTGATTTATCCGGCTTAACGAAACCGGTCCACAAAGCAGAGAGAATAATCAATATTGAAAAAACGGTTATTAATTTCCTTGTTGCCATGCTAAATCATTTCAATAATAACATCCTCCTGCAAAACAGATTGTCCAACTGTAACAATCACTGAGGATACAGTTCCGTCTGCTTCAGCTTTTATCTCATTCTCCATTTTCATAGCCTCAAGCACAAAAAGGACCTGACCCTTCTTAACAGCATCGCCCTGAGCAACATTAAGCTTTAATATTATCCCCGGTAAGGGTGTCCTGATCGGTTTCCCTTTTCCCCCCGGCTTCTTTTCGATCTCCTTTATCTCCTCCCTGAGTTTAGGCCTCAATATTGTTGGGGTCTTAACATTCTTAACTTCCTTGTTTATTTCAACAGAATAGGGTGTCCCGTTAACTTCAATACTTGCAAGCCTGTTCTCGATCTTTAGTATTTCGACTTCGTAGACTGTTCCGTTGATTGTAAATTTATAATTCTTCATTTTGTTGAACTAACTGAGTAATACTACTTTGGAAAATTGCGCATATTGTAGAGTTTTGAACTCCACGGGGAATATATCTTTGAAACCCTTTTGATGGTAATAACATTACTCTCATCATCATGCTGTTCCTCCATATATAAGTACAATGCCATCGCAATAGCAGCATTCACTTCACCTGATATCTGTAGGCTCTTCAGTGATGCAGGTACCTCCCCGGTTTTTTTTGATCTCCTCCTTAGATTTATACTAAAGAAAAAAGGTATAAGATATCTGAAGAACAGATAGATCAGTAACAGGGCAACAAAAACCACCAGATATCCCACAAGCACCATTATCCAGGCGTCCGGTGTAATAACAGATGGAAGAGGATTAAAAAGATTTAAAAATATCATATCATATATTCTTACAGTGGAATATTCGAATGTTTCTTCATTGGCAACCTGTCCTTTTTGGTTGCGAGTGTACGCAAAGCCCTTATAATACGGAATCTCGTATTTCGTGGCTCAATTACATCATCCAGGTAGCCAAATTTAGCAGCCTCATAAGGAGTGGCAAACTTCAACCTGTACTCGGTTTCCTTTTCGGTGACATAACGAGACCGGGCATCCTTATCCTCTATTTCAGATATTGCTTTCCCTTCCAGCACCTCTATTGCCCCCTGTGGTCCCATAACAGCAATTTCTGCAGATGGCCATGCGTAGTTTACGTCGCCATTCAGCTGTTTTGAGGACATCACACAATGGGCACCACCATATGATTTACGCAGGGTTACGGTTATCTTCGGTACAGTTGCCTCACCATATGCAAACATCAGTTTTGCACCATGAATGATTATACCGCCATATTCCTGATTACTGCCCGGCAGAAAGCCTGGAACATCAACCAGAGTTACTACGGGTATGTTAAAGGCATCACAGAATCTGACAAAACGGGCTGCTTTCCTCGAGGCTTCAATATCAAGAACACCCGCAAGAAAGTTTGGCTGATTCGCTACAATACCAACCGGCATTCCATCAAACTTAGCGAACCCAACCACAATGTTCCTTGCATAGTTGGCATGGACCTCAAGAAACTCATGGTAATCGGTTATAGCGTATATAACATCCTTAACATTATAGGGATGATTAGGATTCTCAGGTATGATTGTATTTAGGTCATCTTCAAGCCTGTCGATAGGATCGTCACATTCTGTTGCCGGTGGCTCCTCAAGATTATTCTGAGGCAGATATGAGAGGATCTTTCTTATCAGAAGGAGGCCTTCCTCTTCATCTTCAGCAACGAAATGGGCCACACCCGACTTGGAGGAGTGGACTGTCGACCCACCAAGATCTTCAGTAGTTATGTCCTCACCTGTCACCGTCTTTGTAACCTTGGGCCCGGTAACAAACATATAGCTGCTCTTTTCACTCATGATGATGAAATCGGTGAGTGCCGGTGAGTATACGGCTCCCCCTGCGCAGGGTCCGAATATTGCAGAGATCTGTGGTATTACACCTGAAGCATTGATATTGCGCTGAAAGATCTCGGCATATCCGGCAAGACTCCTTACTCCCTCCTGTATCCTTGCTCCTCCACTATCATTTATCCCTATTACCGGTGCCCCAACTTTCATTGCCTGATCCATTATCTTGCAGATCTTCTGGGCAAATGTCTCTGAAAGAGATCCGCCAAAAACAGTGAAATCCTGAGCAAAAACATACACAATTCTGCCATCTATCGTTCCGTGTCCTGTTATGACCCCGTCTGAAAGGTACTTTTTGTCGGCAAGACCAAAATCGTCAGTCCGGTGTGTAACAAACATATCATACTCCTCAAAACTCCCCTCATCGAGTAATATCAGAACTCTCTCTCTTGCTGTTAGTTTCCCCTTGGCATGCTGATCTTCAACACGCTTTGCTCCACCACCCTGCTTGGCTTTTTCCCTTAAGGCAATAAGTTGATTGATTTTATCCTGGCTATCCATTTAAATTCGGATTTATGTTCATTTAATTTTTGGTTCCTCACACAACTCGGTTAAAACACCGAACGTCGATTTTGGATGCAGAAAGGCTATATTCAGACCTTCAGCACCCTTCCTTGAGTACTCTGTCAATCAGTTTAACACCCATCTCCTCTGCTTCTGAGAGGGACTTATCAATGATCATCAACGGCAAATGCAATATGATGAACCCCTTCACCCCTCTTTTCAATAAACTTACCAACAGGTCCCTCGGGATCAGTTGATTCAAGCAATTCTATTTTTGTTTCACCAACTTTAAAGAAGGCTGTACGTACTTTCTGGTCTGTAACTTCCTCAATATTGTAACATTTGAGTCCAAGTACCTTTTCATAATAGTTTATCGCGGCATCCAGATTGGTAACTGCTATGCCAATGTGTTCAATGTGTGAAGGTTTCATTTAAAAATACTTTTATGGAAATCATCTCTACGAAGTGACAAAATTAGTGGTTATATATCTTTTACTAACAACAATTGTCATGTTTTTAATTGTTTTTTACGAATCTTTTAGAAATTGAGTCGATAGTCCTAAAAGTAGAAAATTGCATTCTCTCCACTTAATCAATTCAACCCTTATTTGTCAGGTTAAAAAGTAATAAAATTGAAAAATATAATGATTTAACCTGAAGGAGATCAAACCATGCCTTAAATCAAGAATGATCACAAATCTTGAAGTTTAAGTTATCCTTATGAACGACCGAAATATTATCTTAGCTGACGAAACTAAACCCGAAATATCATTATCGGGGTTATAAAAATACTAATGATATAACAGCAATGAGATTATTATACTACGACTGCTTTTCAGGAATTTCCGGCGACATGAATCTGGGGGCGATGATCGATCTTGGGATCGACCCTGATTTCCTGCGTGAAGAACTTTCAAAACTGAAGCTTGAGGGATGGAAACTGGAGAGCCGCCGGGATCACCGGCATGGTATCTACGGAACGAGAGTTGATGTACTCCAGACCAGGGAAGAGCATGTTCATCGCCATCTATCTGATGTTGAGAGTATTATAATGAACAGTGGACTTGGTTCTGATGTAAAAGCATTGGCCATGGATATCTTTCACAGGATAGCCGAAGCTGAGGCCAAGGTTCACGGAATCGATATCAACAAAGTCCACTTTCACGAGGTAGGAGCTGTTGATTCACTGATCGACATAGTAGGTGCAGCGATATGTTACATCAAACTGGGCATCGATTCTGTTTGCTATTCTCCTGTTGAGCTTGGAGGGGGTACTGTAAAATGTGCTCACGGCATAATGCCGGTCCCCGCACCTGCTACCGCTGAAATTGTGAAGGGACTTAAAGTGAAAAGCGGGAATGTTAACTTTGAGGCAACGACCCCTACAGGAGCAGCAATAATTGCACGGCTGTCCAATGGAAATGAGAGTTGTGACGGATTCGTAATTGAATCGACAGGATATGGAATTGGCCATAAGGAGAATCCATCACTGCCTAACATACTGCGTGTTTACCTGGGAGAGGTCAGGGAGCTGTCAGGCAAACAGGATTCATTACTGATTGAGGCTAATATTGATGATATGAACCCTGAAATGTGGGATCATATTATTAAGAATCTCTTTTCCGGTGGTGCCGACGATGTTTTCCTTACAAATATAATTATGAAGAACAGCAGGCCCGGTATAAAACTGTCTGTGTTATGTCCGGCCGGAATTTCCGAAAAAATAAAAGCTGTTATTTTCAGTGAAACCACAACAATTGGTATCAGAGAGTTCCCCTTCCAGAAGCAGACACTGGAAAGAAAGTTCGATAAGCTTTTAACTCCCTATGGTCCGGTAACAATAAAAAAATCATATCACCGAGGCATTCTGGTATCAGAAAAACCCGAGATTTCTGAATGCATTTCCATTGCTGAAAAGAATAGTACTCCGCTAAAGAACATTTTGAGTGAGATCATGTTTCTTCTCGGTGAAGAAAAGAACAGAAATATCATGAATGAGATAGAGAAAAAACTTAGTGATCTTAAAGATATATTAAGCAGGCTCCCATCGGCTGCAGTAGCCTTCTCAGGAGGCACCGACAGTACCTACTTACTGTTCGCCTATCATAATTTCTTTCCCGACAGGAAGTTAGCGGCGGTAACAGTCAGTACTGAGTATATGCCATCATGGGAGATGAAGGAAGCAAAAGCTTTTTGTGATGAAAAAGGTATCAAACATAAGATACTGGGATTACCATTCCCTGAGGAGATAAGAAACAATCCCGAAGACCGATGTTACCTCTGTAAGAGAATAGTTTTTACCCACATCAATCAATATGCAAAGGAACAGGGTATTAATTCGGTAATTGATGGCACCAATATCGATGATACCAGAGAGTACAGACCCGGGCTTAAGGCACTCGGTGAACTTGGAGTAATAAGCCCTCTGAAAGAAGCCGGTTTGACTAAAGAAGAGATCAGGATCTTATCTAAAAAAGCATCCCTTCCAACATGGGATAAACCTCCGTACGCATGTCTTCTTACACGCATCCCTTATGGTGTGACCATCGATAAGAAGAAGCTTACAATGATTGAAAAGGGAGAAATTCTTTTTGCCGGCCTTGGAATGGCTGGTGTAAGGGTAAGAATGGACGGGATGAATGCCCGCATCGAATCTGCTCCGGAGTTTTTTACAAAGATCACCGAACCTTCCACACGCAATAAAATAATTGAAGAACTCAGGAAGATAGGATTCAGGTTCATCTCTCTCGATCTGGAGGGTTACAGGACAGGCAGCTTCCTGCCAAAAGGGAAGGAGGATATTAATGAATAAAAGTGTACTGACATTACTCCTTAAGGATGTTAAGGATGGTAAGATAACAATAGATAAAGCTTTGCAGGAGCTAAAAGACCTCCCCTATACCGATCTGGGATACGCAAGGGTCGACAATCACCGGCAACTGCGTACCGGTTACCCGGAGATCGTCTATTGCTCGGGTAAGACCCTGGAACAGATAAAGGGAATATTTTCCTCAATGCTTGATCGTGGTACCAACATAATAGGTACGCGTGCAACAGAGGAGATGTACCTTGCCGTTAAGGAGATAAGCTCTGAAGCTGTATATTTTCAGACGGCAAGAATTATCAGCATTGGAAAGAGTGATGCAATATGCCCGGAGAGCAAAATTGCAGTTGTTACAGCAGGTACTTCAGACATACCTGTGGCCGAAGAGGCAGCAGTAACAGCTGAATTGCTTGGCAATGATGTTGTACGAATATATGATGTGGGCGTAGCCGGTATTCACAGACTGGTCGATCAGCTGCCAAGAATAAGGGAATGCAGTGTTGTGATCGTTGTTGCAGGAATGGAAGGCGCTTTGGCCAGTGTGGTTGGAGGACTTATTGACAAACCTTTAATTGCAGTGCCTACAAGTGTCGGATATGGAGCAAGTTTTGGTGGGCTGTCGGCTCTGCTGACAATGCTTACCAGTTGTGCCTCGGGTGTAACTGTTGTTAATATCGATAATGGTTTTGGTGCTGCATACAGCGCCAGTATGATAAATAAACTTACTGTTGGTGAATCCCGATAAAGTCCTGCTCTCATCAGCCTATATGCCTCCCGTGAGCTATTTTATTATTATAGCAAATAGTTCCGGATGCCTTATCGAGAAACATGAGAATTATATTAAACAGACCTACCGGAACAGATGCACAATCCTGGGTGCAAATGGTTGTCACGACCTGATAGTACCGGTGAAAAGAGGGAGTTTTCATAAAACAGCCATCGCCGACCTGGAGATCGACAATAGCCTCAACTGGCGTCAGGTACATCGGAAGGCTATCGAGGCAGCTTACAGAAATGCTACCTATTATCAGTATTATATCGACAATATCCTTGAA
Source organism: uncultured Bacteroidales bacterium (assembly GCA_963698535.1). Taxonomy (GTDB): domain Bacteria; phylum Bacteroidota; class Bacteroidia; order Bacteroidales; family VadinHA17; genus CAVORD01. Next base: position 994,694 of record CAVORD010000001.1, read on the forward strand.
ATAATATTAAGCGAGAAGCGGTACCTTATTGACCTTAACATGGAGCTGTTGGAGCTTCTGTTAAAGCTAACAGGCTTAAAATCAAAGCCCGGGTTCACCGATCATTTTATACCACCTGCCGGAGAGAAAAGTGATTACCGGTACTCAATAACTCCAAAAGCCGACTCTCCTTATGCAAAAAAGACCAGGAGTTATTTCCAGGTCTTTTCAGATAGAAGTGAGTTCGTTCCCGATCTAAGTGTTATCGATCTTCTCTTTAATACAGGACCGGAAGCCGGTTCCTGGTTATCGGGGACATAACTCTTAAAATTTAAATCCCAGTGTTGTGGTAATTGAATTCTTCCTTGTCTCAAGTGAGGCTGATGCCGGACTTTGGACCAGTATAAAGGAAGTATTCACGGTCGTTGCTCATCCTGGAAAAGCCCAGATCGAAGAAGAAGTTACTTTGCCTGAAACCTACACCTCCTGAGACAACTGTGTAATTGCTTTTTGAATTAGGCTCCGATTTAACGAAAGGAGATCCATAAACGCCATAACCACCTCTCAGGTACAGAGTATTGATTCTATACTCCAATCCTGCCCTTATGTTGGATGTAACCCCCAGCAGCTCGTCTACTACAAAATTCTCATCGTAGTAATCGTAACCGTCAGAGGCCTTGCTGAATCTGGCCATGCTATAATCGACAAGCTCATAATCAAGGGAAAGAAGCGCCATCTTCTTTATCTGCAGGGCTACTCCGGCATTTATCCTCATCGGAGTCGTAAAAGTATAATCGTAGCCCCCCGGATCCGAACTGAATTCGTAGCGGGCACCATCATCAAATTCTGAGGAGAGGTTATCGAAGTAGTATTCGCTTATCCTGTAAACCACCGGAGCATGGAAAGCCAGTCCCAGCCTTACAGACTCAACAGGCCTGAATATACCTCCCATTTTAAAGGTATACCCTGTACCGTTTGCCTCAAGATGGTCGGTATACATAAGTGACTCAAAATCAAAGATGTTATCATTAGGATCATATTCCAGATGTTCATAATGACCGGTATACTGCAACTTGTTAATTCCAAATGTTGCCCCCACATATATTTTATCGCCCAGATTTACACCGGCCGAGAAAGCATGCTCGGCGGTATACCCGTTTTCCCTTATTACACGTCTTACTGTTTGCCCGTAGGTAGAGTACTGTATTATCACCATATTGAGAAAAGACTGTTCCAAAGAGGTCACCACCGCCATTGGTAACAGTGTCGATTATCCAGGCATCATAAGCCATTCCGTTTGCCCCGCCAAGATCAAGATAGTTGGTCCCGTTGCTTGAATTGGCCCAATAATCTGCCATGGAGGAACTGTTGTTCACTCCCTTTATGATCGTATTAACATTGAAGTCGTTTGTCCGGTTATAAGAATAACCAATATTCAGGGCCATACCACCCTTGCTGTTATTATTGAACAGTGTCATAACAACCCCCATCTGACCCAAATTGAAGTTGTAAAGCAGATCATTTGAGTTTCCGTTAAAAACGGAATTAACCGTATTGAAAGTTAAACGAGGCGACAATGTAAACTCGCTGCTTCGAAAAACAGCTACGGCAGCCGGGTTAAGGGTCATGGAGGTAAGGTCACCACCAAGGGCTGTAAAAGCTCCCCCCATTGAGTTGAATCTGGCAGTACCCTGATAGAAGGTCTGGCTGTATCTAATGGCGTCGTCAATGTTCTGAGAATAGAGAGAAGAGAGAGTCGCCGCTATGATAATTGCTGATGCTAATATCTTTTTCATTTCTAAAGTATTAATAAACCTTATGCATTCACCTCATTTTGAGATGTTAAAAAATCTGGTCCTGTTTTCTATTTTCTTCTGCCCGACGAAGAGGATGAAGAAGAAGATGAAGAGGAAGAAGATGAAGAAGAGGACGATCTGCCAGAGGATGATGATCCTCCGCTTGATACCGAAGAGCTTCTTCCTGATGATGATGATCCCCCACTGCTATAACTCGATGAGCGTCCGCTGCTTACACCGGAGCTGCTCCTTCCAACCGAAGCCGGACTGGAATATGACCCCGATCTGATAGAACTGGATGAGGAAGAACTCCTCGAATTGGAAGTACCCTGGCTGGCAGATCCTGATCTCACCTGTGAGGTAGAGTATGAACCTGACGGAGTACTTCTGTATGTTGATGTACTTCCCTGACTTCTGTTTACAACGGGAGCCTGAGTGGTAGTTGTAGTTGTTCGCCCAACGGATCCTGATGTTGTAGTGTTGCTTCTGCTGTTATTGTATGCCGGACGGGTACTCATTCTTGGATTGGAGTATGTAGGAGTATACGTCCTGTTTGTTGTATTGTACTGTGGCCTGCTTGCAGGAGTGGTTGCAGGAGTAGTGGTAGTTACAGTAGTTCTTCGTGCTTCTCCCTGCTGAGAAACTGCCTGCTGGTTCCTGGTATTTGTTGAAGATCCGGTCTCTGTGGTCCTTCTCGACTCAGTAGTAAGTGTCTGAGGTGTAGATGTGGTTGTTGTTACACCTGTTCTGCGGGAGTCACCTGCTACGGAACCTGTTCTTACAGATTTCCCTCCGGGGTTAGTGCCGGTGTAAGAATTTGTTGTGGTACTGTACCTTTCACGCCTTGAATTTACAAGCCCGTTATTATTGTAATAGTTGTTTTGTGTGTAATAACTTCCATAACCCCAGAAGTTGTTATATCCGCCATAATTGCGGTACCATGGTGAGTAGTAGTGTGATGAGTAGCCCCAGTATCTGTATGGACTATAATAATCGTAGTAGAAAGGATTGTAGTAGTCATAGTAAGGGGAATAGCCTCCATAATAAGGATAGCCGTAACTAAAACTGTAGCTCATTGAGGGAAAACCCCAGCTGTAATAGAACGGATCTCTCCAGTAAGGATCGAAGTAGTTACCGTAGAACCGGCTCACTCTGCTTGCATACGATACATTATCATAATATTCAAATGCTGAATTTCCGGTGTTGTAATCATAACCTTCGTCAACATAATTACCATAATATTCATCTGACGGAAGAGTATCCGACGGATTGATATTTTCGAAATATTCTGCTCTTCCTTCTGAAATCTGCGAGGGTGAGGTTACAACGACAACCTTATCTTCAGATGGAAGATAATAAAGGTCATCATATTCAGTTCCAACATACAATCCTGATGTACAGGAACTTGCCAGAACTATTATTGCCAACGAACTATATACCAACGCTTTCATTTTAACCTCCTGTTATTGGTGTTTCTACCTCAATTAATACAAATATTGTACCATAAATTTAAATAATGCACCCTTTTTACAAATATATAGAAATGAGGAGAAGGGACTTATCCGTCCCTCCTCATATTTATTCTGAATTAGCTGAAGATGATAAGGTCATAATTTACCTATTTCTTCCTTCTTGTAGTTGAACTGGTTTTCTCCTCGGTAGCAGACTTCTTCACTGTTGTAGTGGTATTTCCTGATCTGCTCTGTGCCGGTTTTGTACTAACGGCACTCTTGGTCGCTGCTCCTGAACTTCTGCTGGTAGAGGTTTTTACAGTACCGCTTGAGACAGGTCTGCTTGGCCTCTGCTGGACACTTCCTGTTGAGGCAGGCCTGCTTACCGTTCCGGAGGAACTCCTTGTGTTGACATTACTCCTGGCGGGGGCTGTTGTACTCTGGCTCCTTGTCGGGGCTGTTGTACTCTGGCTCCTTATCGGGGAAGTGTACTCTGGCTTCTGGAGGTGCAGTTGTACTCTGGCTCCTTGTCGGGGAAGTCGTACTCTGGCTGCGGGCAGGGGTGTTAACCTGAGTGTTGCGACCTGTATTGCCTGTCTGTCCAGGATTTCTGTTCGGAGTTACAACAACGCTTCCTCTTCTGTTTTCACCAGCCGTTGCGTTCTTGTTAGTGGAAGAGACACTGTTTTCTCTACCTGTTGCTGTAGTAGTTGACGATCTGGTACCTGCATTAACACTGTTTGATGAGGTACCGGTTGTTCTTCTGGTGTCGCTTGTCTGAACACTACTGCTGCCTCTTGTTCCGCTGGTTGTCGCATTTCTGCTGCTGACTTCCGAAGTGCCTGCTCTCCTTGATCCTGTAACCGTAGTGGGGTTTGTTGCTGAAACAGATCCCCTGTTGCTTACTGTTGAGGGCGTCCCTCTTCTCGATACATTGTTGACTGAGGGTGTGGAGGTACTCGGATACCTTTTGTTGTAGTTATTACTGTAGTAGTAATTGTTATTGTAATAGTTGTTCTGCACATACCTGTTACTGTAACTTCCCCCGTACCAGTTATTATGTCCGTAGTAGTTGTTATGACCGTACCAGCCGTTACCGTAGTAGTAGTTCTTAACCTTTACCTTATAGACAACCGGTCTGGACCAGTAGTTATTGTAGTATGGAGTGTAACCCCAGTAGTAGCCCGATGACATGTATGGGTCGGACCATCCGTAGTTATAGTAAGAGAAAGGTGTGTTGTAGCTTACACCCCATCCGAATCCGGAGGAGCCACCGTATATTGTCATTCCCCAGGTGTAAGGTTCCCAGTTGTACCAGTATGTTTCTGTATACATCGGCGAATAGTACTCGAATGATTCGTAGTGATTATGGAACCTTTTTAACCTTGAAGCGTAATGAAAACCGTACTCATTACTATAGTATGTAGTTACAGTTACTCCCGACTGTGGGTAGGCGGCCTTGTCAAAACTGGTGTGATCGGCTCCGGCCGCAGTAGCAAGTGTAAGTAACCCTGCTAGAACCGTTATTTTTACTTTTGCTTTCATGACCAACCTCCTTTTAATTAATTATCACTTTGTTTTGTTATTTTTGCGAATCTAACGCTTTTGATATACAAATTACAAATTCCATACCAAAACTATGGCCAAATTTCTAACTAATAAGGAAGACAACTATGCACAATGGTATAACGACCTGGTAATCAAGGCTGATCTTGCAGAAAATTCTGCGGTGAGAGGATGCATGGTTATTAAACCTTACGGATATGCAATATGGGAAAAGATCCAGGCCCAGCTCGATAAAATGTTTAAGGAGACAGGGCATGTTAATGCATATTTCCCGCTATTTATCCCAAAATCATTTTTCAGCAAGGAGGCAGCACATGTCGAAGGTTTTGCCAAGGAGTGTGCTGTTGTTACCCACTACCGGCTAAAAACCGACGAGTCAGGAAAGGGTGTGATTGTTGATCCTGATGCAAAACTGGAAGAAGAGCTAATAATAAGGCCTACATCAGAAACAATAATCTGGAATACATACAAAAACTGGATCCAGTCATACAGAGATCTTCCTCTTCTCATTAATCAGTGGGCAAATGTTGTAAGGTGGGAGATGCGAACAAGGCTATTCCTCCGTACCGCCGAATTCCTTTGGCAGGAAGGCCATACTGCACACGCTACAAAAGAAGAGGCTGTTGAAGAGACTGAAAAGATAGTTAATCTTTATGCAGAATTTGCTGAGACATTTATGGCCATGCCTGTTAAGAAAGGTATTAAATCGGAGAGTGAACGCTTTGCCGGCGCCATTGAGACTTATGCAATTGAAGCCCTAATGCAGGACGGGAAAGCACTTCAGGCAGGCACAAGTCATTTCCTCGGACAAAATTTTGCAAAAGCATTCGATGTGCAGTTCACCGACAAAACCGGGAAACTGGAATATGTATGGGCTACTTCATGGGGTGTGAGCACAAGATTAATGGGTGCACTGGTAATGGCTCATGCTGATAATAACGGACTGGTTCTGCCGCCTAAGCTTGCTCCTATACAGGTGGTTATTGTTCCTATCTACAAAAACGATGAACAATTATCTTCTATCAGTGAGGTAGCTGTAAGAATTAAAAAAGAACTGGAATCAGCAGGTATCTCAGTAAAATTTGATAATCGCGATACACATAAACCCGGATTTAAATTTGCAGAGTACGAGCTTAAGGGTGTGCCTGTAAGACTTGCTATCGGACCAAGAGATATCGAAAACGGAACTGTTGAATTAGCACGCAGGGATACACTTACCAAGGAAACAGTCTCTTCATCTGATATTACACATTATATTGTCAAATTACTGGATGATATTCAGATAAATATTCTTAATAAAGCACTCACTTTCCGTGAGGAGAACACCCATTATATTGATACATGGGATCAGTTTGTTGCGCAGCTTGAAGGCGACGGGGGATTCATAATGGCTCATTGGGACGGAACCGCAGAGACTGAAGAGAAGATAAGGGAACTGACCAAAGCCACAATAAGAATTATCCCACTGGATGCTCCTGAAGAAAAAGGCAAGTGTATCTACTCTGGTAAACCATCAACACGAAGAGTTCTTTTTGCAAAAGCCTACTAGGAATTCTGTCAGACATTTTTTAATAATATTTTCATACATTGCATTTCACATCACAACCACCCGGTATGAGCGAAGCAGATGAAAAAAGGGAAAATATTATAAAAACCCTGACACTTAAATCAAGCTTAAAACAGAAGGTATATGATAATACCCTCGCCGCTTTTGGCTTGTTGAAGGAATCTTTAAGGCATATTAGTAAAGATATTAATGGAGGCGTGGCTGGCTATGATCAGAGGATAAGGCTGGAATATACCGACAGAAGCTTCTTTGATGCCCAGCTTAAAGTTGCCAGCGATGTGATTCTCTTCACTATGCACAGTAACATTTTTCAGTTCGACCGTGAGCATCCTGCCTGGAAGACACCCTATATTCAGAAGAATGTTCTCAACTCCTATTCCGGGGTAATTAACATATACAACTTCCTGGCCGACTCATTCAAGTACTCCAGGGCTGATGATTTAGGATACCTGATTGCAAGGATATTTATAAATCATGAAAACCAGTACCTGGTGGAAGGCAAGCGACAAATGGCTATGCTTTTTACCAATTATGGCAATGAACCAATAAGTATGCAGGGGATGAACAGGATTATACTCACCTCCATTCAGTACAGCCTGGATTTCGATCTTCTGGTACCACCTTATGATACAGTGAAGATAGCAACGGTAGGTCAGGCGGAAGCAAAGATCCAGCACTCAAGACAAACGACTGGCAAACGACTTGGATTCCAGTTTAACTCCGACGATGTTTTGAATACAAATGATAAGTAAAAGATGTACCCCAAAGGACTTTTGATAAAATTGCGAAGTTCTGCAGGATTTCTTCTTACTACCGCACTCATTTTATTGGTTTCCCCAACCACTTCATACGGTCAGAGCACGATAAGGCCTGACTCCGTAATACATATAAGAAGAGGTAGCTATGTTCAGCTTGCCGATACACTTATGTATTTCCGGAATGATACTACGATTAAGATACCCTCCCTATTTTCTTAAAAGCAAAAGCCGGTCAGGACTGATGGACCGGGCTTTTTATGATTCACTGAAAATTAAAGCAGATAAGACATTGGTTACCAGAGCTTTGTTCGATATAGTTGTTATCGAGCCAAAAGCAGCCACTGGAAAAAGCCGGCTTGAAGAGGAAGAAAGTATTAAATATGAAAACCTGACTATAAGGAACATCACCATCAGGCAGCTGGACGTTTTTGGAACATCCATAACCGATCCTGAACGTTTTGAAGATCCTCCTGCCGGGGGATTCCTGAATTCGGTCCATTTTAATACCCGCAATTCTATTATCAGCAGGTATCTTTCCTTTAAGCGTGGCGATGTTATATCTGCATCTGCTATCTCCGAAAATGAACGAATAATAAGATCATTACCCTTTATTGAAGATGCCCTTATTATTGTCGTTCCTGTTTCCGATTCTCTTGCCGATATTGCTGTTGTAACAAAGGACAAGTTCAGTCTCGGTATGGATTTAAGTCTGACAACATTCCGGCAGGGCACCGTCTCAGTCTTTGAGAAAAACCTTGCAGGCACAGGCCATTCCCTTGAGTTGAACCTCCCCTTTAATTTCGACCGGTCACCTCTGCTTGGATATGGTGTAACCTATGGTATCCGTAACGTCTACGGCACATTCTCCGATATAGAATTATCGTTTCTTGACAGCCACGACCGGCGCTCCTATGGCATATCCCTTAAGAAGGAATTTTTAAGACTTAACACGCGATATGCAGGGGGCCTTACTGTCAGGGATACATATCGAAATGAAGACCTCGATACTCTGCCCTCACCGGAACCATTCAGAGTGAATTATCAGGATTTTTGGCTCGGAAGGTCTTTTACTGTGAATAAGCTTAACGGATCAAGGATCTTTATTCACGCCAGATACACCTTTAACAATGTTATTGACCGTCCGGGTATTCCACCCGACTCTTACTATATACTTCAGAAGTATAAATTGTATTTGGGCTCCCTGAGCTGGTCAAGACGTAAGTTTTATAAATCATCACTCATATACAGTTATGGTCGTACAGAAGATATCTCAACAGGATTGCTCTTTTCTTTAAAGGGAGGTTATGAGTTCAATGAGTTCAAGAAAAGAGGATACGCCGGTGTAACAATGGCTGCTGGTTTTTACCCGGTGAATTTTGGATATATTCTCAAGTTCACTTTCAATTTCTTCTTTTATTAATGAAGGCAAAAGAGAACAGGGCGTATTAAATCTGCAACTCAACTATTTTACCAACCTGATGAGCGTTGGCTCTTTTAAATTGAGAGGATTCTTAAATACCTCATATACTCATGGTTACAACCGGTATGGCGATGAGTATCTCACATTAAAAACAAAATACTCCGGCTTAAGGGGGTTCGAAAATGATTCTTTAGCAGGGAACGACAGGGTTACTATCTCAGGAGAAGCTGTTCTCTTCAGTCCCTCCAACATTTATGGTTTCAGGTTCGCATTCTTTACCTATACCGATATCGGACTGCTTGCAGGGGATACTCCTGTTATGTCAATAAAAAGGGAGATGTATTCGGTGGGTCTTGGTGTAAGGATTCGTAATGACAATCTGGTTTTCAATACTTTCCAGTTAAGGTTTGGTTACTTTTTTAATCCTCCGCCCTACTCTGTGCTTCAACATTTCTCAGTATCGTCGGAGAGAACCCAGAATGCTCAGACATTCGACCCGGGGCCGCCTGGCGTAACACCATTCAGGTAACATACTGATATATTTCTATTATCCAGAGGGCGTTAAAGCAGAAAGATCAGGGGTAGTTCCGATTGGTTTGCTATTTTTGTAGCAGATGATAGAGCAATTTACCGATCAAATTACCAGGAACTGCGGACCTGTTTCCGGCAAACGATTTCTGCTTGCAGTAAGCGGCGGTGTCGATAGTATGGTTATGACCCATCTCTTTTACAGGTCGGGTGCCGAATTCGGTATTGCCCACTGTAATTTTTGCCTGCGGGAGGATGAATCGAATGGCGATGAGATCTTTTGTCTCAAAGTGGGCCACTGACAGGAATATTCCCTTCCACTCGGTAAGATTTGAAACTGTTCTCTATGCAGAGAAGCATGGTGTATCAACACAGATGGCGGCCAGGGATCTCAGATATAAGTGGTTTGAAGAGATAAGGGCTGATAACGGTTATGATTATATTGCTCTGGCCCATAATCTTAATGACAGTATAGAGACCTTTCTTCTGAACCTGACAAGAGGGACAGGAATTGCCGGACTATCCGGTATAAAGCCCCTTTCCGGGCGACTTGTCAGGCCCATGTTGCCTTTTACGCGTATGGAGATCAACTCATATAAAGATGAGTATGAGGTTCCTTTCAGGGAAGACAGCTCTAATGCGGAAACCAAGTATACAAGAAATAATATCAGGCACAATATAATTCCACGTCTTAAGGAGATAAACCCTTCTTTCGATCAGACATTATCTGCAACAATTGGAATTCTCACTGATATTGGTGAGATCTTCTTTGAACATGTGGAAAAACTGAGAAAGAAGTATCTTAAAAGTGCGGGTGACGGTTACAGAATTAAAATCAGCGACCTGAACAAGCTATTCGGGAATAAGGCTGTTGCATTTGAGTTTTTCCGCTCCTTTGGTATTAACCGTAGTCAAATGGACGATATCATTTCCATCTCGGGCGGAGAACCCGGAAGAATGGTAATTACCTCAGAATACAGGATTCTGGCCGACAGAGAGTATCTGATAATAGAAAAGGCTGATTCAAATGTTATTAATCCGATTGTTGTTAATGATTCTTCACAATTAATATATCTGCCATTCATTGAGAATATTGAAACGTCAGAGAATCATGGTGGGTTTGTCCCTCCGGAAAATAACAAGGGTGCATCTTTCGATGTTGACAAGATAAGGTTCCCAATTATTTTCAGAGGATGGGAAAAAGGCGACTGGTTCTATCCCCTCGGGATGAAGGGAAAAAAGAAGCTTAGTGATTTCTTTATAGACAATAAACTCTCTATTTCAGATAAGGAGAAGGTGAGGATTATGGAGGTTGATGGCAGCATAGCCTGGATAGTCGGGCACCGAATTGATGAAAGGTTCAGGGTTACAGACCAGACCAGGAAGATACTGACCCTCACGTTAAGAGTTAAGAGTCAATAATCAGCTCATTATCATTGATTACATCTCTGAGCTATTTCAGCTACCAAAGCTTTCAATCGTGACTTATCCTTTGATCTTATTGCCTCCAGGAGTCTTCCTGCTGACCCAATTACCCCTTCGATCAAATCATCAGAACCATTTGTACCAAGTATTAGTGCCAACAACTCAGGATCTTCACTGAAAATTGCCCTGGCCAGATCCAAATGTTTCATATAAGATGTTCCCGGGGTATCCGCTTCATGGATCTCACTTGCAAACAGTGCTGTCATGAGTACCGGCAGGGTAAGGGAGTGGATCATCTCTTTATCATGTTCCGCAAAGGATATCTCGGTAATTATAACTCCTGTTTCCCGGAAGGTATCTCTTATCCAATTCTTGATACTAACTTCTGACTCCTCAATTATAATCACTCTTTTTCCGCTCAGATCACTCATTTTTGCCAGGGTTGGACCGAACATAGGATGAAATGAAGCGAATGGATTTTTGCATCTCTCATAAAACTCCGGCAAGTCGCTTTTTACAGAAGCAATATCAACTATTGCCGACCCATTGGGAATATAGTCAATAAGCTGTTCAAATGCTTTCACAGTAAGTCCCGGCGAAACAGAATTTATTGTCATATCCGGAGTCAAATTCCCTTATCTCCGAAGGATCATTCAGAAACTTAATATTCAACCGGGTCAAATCTTCCTTCTTATGAGGGTCGTAAACGGCAATACTATTCTTGTCAGAAAGAAACCCTGCCAGCCACGAACCCATCCTACCGTAGCCTAACACCAATATTCTGTTTCCGCTATCCGGCATTTCCCGTAGAATTGTATAATAGCCTGAGATCTGCCAGGACGATAGCGACAACAGCCTCAAGAACCGGCGGTATCCTCAAGGCTATACAGGCATCATGTCTGCCCTCAACAACCAACTCCCTGACGCTCTTTTCCTTAAAATCGTATGTACTTTGGGGCCTTGCAATGCTTGAAGTAGGTTTTACTGCCACCCTGAAAACAATTTCATTGCCATTGGTAATACCTCCGTTGAAACCTCCGGCATTGTTTGTCGAAGTCTTGCCCTTCTCGTCAACGATCATATCATTATGCTCCGATCCTTTCATTTCACCGGCCTTGAACCCGGAGCCGAACTCTATACCCTTTATTGCCGGAATTGAAAATACCATGGAGCTTATAGCCGATTCCGCCGAGTAGAAGAAAGGCTCTCCCAGTCCTGCTATTACATTCTTAACTCTGCATTCAACAATCCCTCCAATTGAATCTTTTGATTCAATAGCCTTTGCAATGGCCTCCTCGATATTTTCATTACCCCCTGCTGCGATTAATTCCGAACCGACATGCATTGGAGCGATAATTTTTTTTGCAACGACACCTGCTGCAACCAGTCCCCATGTCAATCTGCCTGAAAAATGACCGCCACCCCTCAGATCTGAAAATCCCTTATACTTCACTGAGGCGGTAAAGTCGGCATGCCCCGGACGTGGATGACCTTCGAATCTTTTATAGTCTGAAGATCTGCCCTCCGCATTTTTTGTTATTATGGTCAAAGGAGCACCGGTAGTAAACCCGTTGAATATTCCGCTGATAATCTCAGGGGCGTCCTTTTCGAGCCTGGGTGTCGTCCCCTTCGCTCCCGGACGCCTTCTGGAAAGATCGGCCATCAGGTCTTGTTCAGACAGAGTAATTCCCGGAGGAACGCCGTCGACAGTTACTCCAACAACCGGACCATGCGATTCGCCAAATAAAGAGACTCGAAATATTATCCCTGAGGTGTTCATATTAAAATGATTTAATTTTTCCCCCTAAATTTTCAAAATGCTGGTAAAACTCCGGATACGATTTGCTTATACATTCGGGTCGCAATATTTCAACGGGAGCATCCGAAATAAGTGAAGCAACCGCTGCAGCCATTGCCATGCGGTGATCATTGAATGAGTCAGTTATCCCTCCTGAGAGGCGCTTTCCTCCCTTTATTATCAATTCATCACCTGTCAGTTTGATCTTACCACCCAGAGTAGTGATCATGGTAACCAGCGATTCGGCCCTGTCGCTCTCCTTTGCCTTAAGCCTTCCTGCTCCTCTAAGACGAGTCTCCCCATGTGCAGCCAGGGCCAAGAATAGCCAATGAGGGTGCCAGATCGGGGCAGTCGGTAATATCAAAATTGAAACCCTGCAATGTGTCATGGCTGCATTTAATCTGATCATCAGAAATAGTAATCCTTGCCCCTGCCAATTTCAGAGCCTCCATAATTGCTTTGTCAGCCTGGCAGGAAGAGTCTTTCAGTCCGCTAACGACCGACTCACCTGCAATAGCACCCATAACCAGTATAGCAGCCGCTCCACTCCAGTCTCCCTCAACATTGATCTCAAATGGATTATATACCTGGTTACCCTTAATATCAAAGGATCTGTAGTTATTATTTATCACCCTTACACCGCATGATTCCATTACTTCAATGGTGAGATCGATATAGGGTTTGGAATTAAGATTCTTTACCCTGACTTCAGAATCATCAATACATTTGGGCAGAGCCATCATGATGCCTGTCAGGAATTGGGAAGAAAGAGAACCATCAACTGTTACCATTCCTCCTTTGACGGGCCCTCTGATCTCCAGTGGCAGGAAACCTTTATTATGTCTTACTTTTGCGCCCAGTGAACGCAAAGGACTAACAATCTGCCTCATAGGACGTCGAAGTGAGGAGCCGCTGCCGGTAATCAATATATTACCTGATGAGAGAGCTGCCAGCGAAGTAAACAGTCTTATCCCCAAGCCTGATTCTCCGCCATTAAGTATTGAGTCCTCATTACTTATTCCTCCCAATATTCTTATTGACCCGCCCTCTCTGGCCACACGTGCTCCAAGGGCCGAGGCCATTCTTAAAGATGCCTCCGTATCGTCTGAGAATGACGGATTATGTATTACCGATTCACCTTCCGCCAGCAAAGCCGCTGCAATGTATCTCTGCATCACACTTTTTGAAGGAGTTGCTGGTACCACTCCGGAGATGGTATTGCCGGTAACAATTATGCTCATTGTATGGGCCTCCATTTTTCAGCATGACTCAGAATTTCGGTAATTGGGATGCTTCTAACCGAAGCTTTCCCGATATCTTCAATTACCACAAAATCAATAAGATCGCCGCTCCTCTTTTTGTCATTACCTATCAATCCAAGTGAATCTTTCTCAATCTTACTAATACAAGGTGATAATCCGTAAAGAGCAAGCAATTGATCGATCTCCTTCCGGACTCCTGCCGAGGCTATTTTCAGGTTAACAGATAATTCAGTGGCAAATGCCATTCCGGTGGCTACTGCCACGCCATGCCTGAACCCGCCATGAAGTTCGAGGGCATGACCCAGTGTATGTCCGAAATTGAGTGTTTTCCTTATCCCCGATTCTCTGAAATCGGCCTCCACAACCTTCCTTTTGATCTCTATTGCCGAGTAAACAACCTCTTCAAGAATAACCTCATCTCTGTCCAGTATCCTGTTATGCTCCTTTTTAAGGATATCAAACAGCCGAGGGTCGCCAATAATAGCATATTTTATAACCTCTCCCAGTCCGCTTCTGAATTCAACCTCCGGGAGCGTCTTAAGCATCGAGGTATCGCAAATAACAAATTCGGGGTGGTTAAAGGTCCCGATTATGTTCTTTTTATCATCGATGTTAACACCATTTTTGCCTCCAATGCTCGCATCCGCCTGTGACAATAATGTTGTTGAAACGAATCCGAACTTAATTCCCCTCATATAGATCGATCCTATCAACCCTGTGATGTCACAAACCACTCCTCCTCCTATACCCAGGATAAAACCATTTCTGTCAATCCCCATCTCCAGCATCTCCCTTATTACCTCCTCCGCTTTTGCAAGGGTTTTGGATGTCTCCCCCGGTTTTACAACTATGACATCCCCCTGGGGGAAATCTGATCCATAAATGGCAGATACGTTCTTATCTGTGAGTATCACCCTTTTGCCTTTAGCAGGAGGAACGACCTCTTTGAGACTATGACCAATGTAAACCGTTGAAATTGTATTGCCTGAACCAATTAAAATTTTACGCACATCTTAAATTTAATGATATAAAAATAGGCAATGTATGCGATTATTTTCCAATCCTTTTCTGAAACTTTAATGACTCCCCGTGAATCTGTTCAAATATTCCAACAAGAAATTCCGCACTCAATCCCAATGACATACCCTCGTTGATCCTGCTTGCCATTACTTCACTCCAGCGTTCGGTTTGCACCAGAGGGAAGTTATTCTGCGACTTAAATTCTCCTATCCTGTTGGCTGTCTTCATTCTTTCACGGAGTGTATTAAGAAGTTTATGGTCCCAGCAGTCGATCTCTTCCCTCAGGGAGGTAAGTATGTCGGCTTGCTCTGCGGGCAGTTCATTGATGTTATCAAGGGCAAAATTGTGTGACATGGCTGCAAACTCTTCCGGAGTAAGTTGCTGAGCCTTGTCGCTCCTGGCATTTGCGGGATCTATGTGTATTTCAATAAAAAGTCCATTCATTTTCAGTGATAAAGCTTTTGAGGCCACCTCCCCTACGAGTTCTTTTTTTCCTGCAATATGGCTGGGGTCGCAAAGAACAGTCAGGTCGGGCATCAATTTCATAAGTTGCATTGGAATACTCCATGAAGGGATATTACGGAACCTGGTGGGTTTAAATGGAGAAAAACCGCGATGTACCGCAATTACCTTTTTAATACCGGCATTTCTTATTCTTTCTATCGCCCCAATCCATAGATCAAGATCGGGATTAACAGGATTCTTAATAAATACGGTAACTGAAGAACCTTTGAGTGCCTCTGCTATCTCCTGAACTGAGAAAGGATTGGCAGTAGTCCTCGCGCCTATCCATACAGCATCAAATCCGGCAGATAATACAGCCTCAACATGTGCCTTTGTTGCTACCTCTGTAACGATCTTAAGACCTGTCATCTCTCTTGCTTCCACCATCCAGGCCAATCCTTCCTCTCCTACTCCCTCAAAATTCCCGGGCCTGGTCCTGGGCTTCCATATCCCTGCCCTGAAGAACTCTAACCCGGAATCCTTAAGGCTGAGGGCAGTTGCAAGAACCTGATCCCTGGTCTCTGCACTGCATGGGCCAGCTATGATCATTGGCTTCTTTTCTGAAACGGGAGAGATTCTCCTCTTTTCAATTGATAATTCGGCTGTTATATTCATCTGTCTTAATTTTCAAATTACTTAAACAAAAAAATCCCGGCTTAAACCGGGATCTTATTAAACGAAGTATATCACAATATACTATCCGTCCCGGTTTTTCTGGAACTTATAGTAGTAATAATATTTCTTAAGTATAATCATAAAAAAAAGCCCTTTCGGGGCCTCATTGTCAATTAAAAATTCAATTCACATAGTTATCCCCGCTTCCTATTCAGAAAGATAATAGTATGGATAATATGTATAGCTCTTTTTCATTTCTCTTTTGCCAAATGTATAAAATAATTTAATATCAACTACCACCCGACTCTTTTTTTTCTTCAAGTTCCAGCCATCTCATCTCCCTTTCCTCCAATTGATCTATGATCTTCTCCATCCTCCTGGCAAGTTCTGTTATCCTTTCATGGGTGGAATTTCCTGTTGAAAGTTCCGTTTCAATTATCGATCTTTCCTTCTCGAGATCATTTATTTCAGATTCCAGTTCGGTATGCTCACGCTTCTCATTAAAAGTGAGTCCTTTTTTTGGTTTTGTTGCTACTGAATTTTTTTCCTTCTTCTTCCCGATAGCCCTTAAAGCCTCTTTTCGCTGCTCCTCAGAGTCATGAAAGTTACGCAGCTGGGTATAGTTACCCGGAAAATCTTTTATAACACCATCCTCCCGGAACTCAAATATATGGTCAACGATCTTATCCATAAAGTATCTGTCGTGTGAAACCACGAGCAGACAACCTTCAAAATCCTGCAGGTATTCTTCAACAACATTTAAAGTAACAATATCGAGATCGTTTGTAGGTTCGTCAAGAATGATAAAATTAGGGTTCTTCATAAGAATGGTAAGGAGATAAAGTCTCTGTCTTTCCCCGCCTGAAAGTTTCCTTACCAGATCGAATTGTCGTTTCGGAGGGAAAAGGAATCTGGTAAGAAACTGCGAAACATCAACCTGATCCCCATTCTTATTTATAACCACCTCTGAGATAGAACGTGCAATATCGATCACTTTCATATCCTCATCAAAGGTAATCCCTGCCTGTTTGTAATAGCCTACCTTTACCGTTTCACCCCACTCTATCCTCCCTGCATCCGGATTAATTTCTCCTGTCAGCAGGTTCAAGAGGGTAGTTTTTCCCGAGCCGTTTTTCCCGACAATGCCAACTTTTTCACCTCTTGAAAAGGTGTAATTAAAATTATCGACCAGCCTCTTATTACCCAGTTTCTTGGTTATTTTTTCTGCTACAAGTATTTTCTTACCAAGCCTTGCCTGTCCTGCGTTTATTGAAACTTTTTCACTCTTCTTAAAGCTCTGTGCAAGTTCTGCGATCTCATCGGCACGTTTAACTCTGAAAGTTGCTTTGTGAGTTCTGGCCTTTGGCATTCGTCTGAGCCAATCGAGCTCAGTCCGGTAGAGGTTCTTTGCCTTTTCACTGATCGTGGCATTCTGAAGTTCCCTCTCTTCCTTCTGCTGAACATAATATTGGTAGTTACCTTCATATCTGAAGATGGACCTGTTATCCATCTCAATAATTAAATTGCAAACCCTGTCAAGAAAATATCTGTCATGCGTCACCATCAATATCGGTTTGTTGAGCTCAGAAAGGTAATCCTCGAGCCACTCGATCATATCGAGATCAAGATGGTTTGTGGGTTCGTCAAGTATCAATATATCGGGGTCGGAGGCAAGTACCTTGGCCAGGGCAACCCGTTTTCTCTCTCCACCTGACATCGTTCCAATTTCCTGATCGATATCTGTTATCTTAAGTTTATCGAGCAGCATATTAATTCTGGAGGAGACATGCCAGGCCTGGAGGTCGTCGATCATTTGTACAGCCTTTGTCCGGCCTCGTTCGTTATGGCTCTTCTCAGCCATAACCAGCTGGTATACAGCCCTTATCTCAGGTGTATCCACCAGCAACATCTCCTCAATTGCTGTTCTCGAATTATCGAGTTTGGGCTCCTGAGCAAGATAACCGATACGAAGATCTCCGGGAATGACCACACTTCCAGCTACCGGGCTATCATGCCCGGCAATAATGTTCAATAAGGTACTCTTACCGGTGCCATTGATAGCGATAAGTCCAACCTTATCGGTTTCATTAAGTGACAGGGATAAGTTTTCAAACAATACGAGGTCGCCGATTCGCATTGTAAGGTCATTGATCTGAATGATAGGTGGCATTAAATTGAATTTTCGAAGCAAAGATAAAAAGTGTTACCTTCAACTGTTAATAAAAATGAGAATAGAAGAAAGATATAATAGAGTAATTGAATATTTCAGGGAAACGATGCCGTCTCCTGAAACTGAACTCGATTATGGATCTCCTTTTCAATTACTGGTTGCAGTAATTCTATCGGCGCAATGTACCGATAAAAGAGTTAATCTGATTACGCCAGCACTCTTTAAAAAATACCCCGATCCTGGTTCAATGTCTGCTGCCGGAATGGATCGGATATTCGAACTGATCAAATCCTGTTCATATCCGAACAGTAAAGCAAAATATCTGGCAGATATGTCGTTAATGGTTGCCCGCGACTTTAACGGAACGATTCCTGAAAGCCTTGAAGACCTTCAGAAATTGCCGGGTGTAGGCCGGAAAACAGCAAATGTTATTGCTTCGGTAGTCTTCAAAATGCCGGTTATGCCGGTTGACACTCATGTTTTAAGAGTTTCTGTGCGTCTTGGACTGGCAAAAAAAGGAAGCAATCCACTTAAGGCAGAGAATTCACTTATGAAATATCTCCCGGCGGAAGTAGTCGCAGATGCCCATCATTGGCTAATATTGCATGGCAGATACATTTGCAAGGCCCAGAACCCATCGTGCAGTAAGTGTGGTCTTACTGAAATTTGTCTGTTCTATAGTAATCAAAAACCAGTCAAAAGTAGAATGTGATAGTAATATAATCACCTTTTTGCTATTTTTATCTCGTCGAATAATTGGTACTGATATGTTTGGAAGTACGGGGAAACAACAGTTAAGGGAAACAATAGTCGAACTTGAATCAGTAATCCATAATCTTAGGAGTGAACTTGAAATAAGGGACACTCAGAAAGATATGGTTGCCAAAGCGTTTCACTCCAACTCCCATCTTATGGCCATAAGCAGCCTTGAAACCGGAGAGTACGTGGATGTGAATGAAGCATTCCTTCGATCGCTCAAATACAAGAGTGAAGAGGTTATTGGAAAGACGTCCGGCGAAATTCAACTTTTCACAGATATTGTTCAGAGTGAAAAGTTCATTAAGATCCTCTCCCGAATGAGAAAGGTGAAGGATTTTCAGGTCGAATTAAGGGATTCTGAGGGAGAAAAAAGTGATTACCTTTTTTCCGCCGACACAATTTTCCTTGGAGATACAGCATACCTGCTTTCTACATTCAGGGAAGTTACCAATATCCGGAAAGGTGTTCTTCGTACTGAGTCAGATAAGGTCCTTCGCGAAATATACAATACCCTCAGCCACTATATAGCTGTATTTACTGCTACCGGGAAAAACAGTTTTTTGGTGGCAGAGTTCAACTTTAAAGCTGAAGAGGTAGAGGCTGTATCGGCGAAAGATATTGTTGGCAAAGACCTGTTTGCAACACCTTTGAGTAAAAGGAAAAAATTGCTCGAGCTCCTGCATCATGTGCATATTACCGGAGAACATTACAAGGTTGCCGTCTCTGAAAACGGCGATGAAAGTGAGGGCTATTATATTGCGTTTGTACTGTCGGGTGGCGATATTGTTGTAACATGGGAACCAGGACCTGTTCAGAAATTCAAGGAGAAGAAACAGCTAAAGCAGGCCGAACTATTTGAGCAGTTCGCAGACATGCTTCCCGAGATGATTTTCGAAATAGACACCCGGGGAAATATAACCTATGCCAATAAGAAAGCATTTAGTGTCCTTGGCTATTCGAAAGCTGATATCAGAAAAGGGCTCTCTCTTATTGACATCATTCCTGATGAGATTAAGAAAGCAATGAAAAATCTTTCATTGCTGAAGAATATTGAAGATTCCAGCCATACTGAATACATGGCAAAATCCAAATCAGGTGTTAAGTTTCCTGTTCTTGCAGCCACATTTCCCTTGATACAGGATGGAAATGTTATTGGATTCAGGGGAATACTTACTGACCTTACCGATCAAAAAAATTATGAAAATGAGATCCTCGGTGATAAGACTTTTCTTGAGCAGCTGATTGAATATTCACCTGAGGCAATTGTCCTTACCAACAGAAATGGTATTATCAGTCGTATAAATCCGGGTTTTACCAGACTCTTTGGATATACTGAGGAGGAGGCTTTGGGAAATAATATTGATAAACTGATTGTTCCTGAGGATCTTAAAAATGAAGGTGTCTCGGTTACAGAGATGGCCATCTCTAATGAGGAAAAATCATTGGAAACTTTCAGATTGCATAAGGATAAGTCCAGGAAATATGTCTCTCTTGTTGTTACATCAATAAAAACCAGCGACAATAAAGGCGCATTATATGCAATCTACAGGGACCTTACCGAAAACAGAAAAAGACAGATAATTCAGGAGATACTGTTTAATATTTCCACTGCTGCACTAAAGTATTCAGATATCTCCAGCCTCTATCCCACGATAAAGGATGAGCTTGGTAAAATATGGGACACCAAGAACTTCTACATTGCACTCTACAACAAGGAAAGCAAAACACTGAGTCTTCCATTCTTCTCCGATGAAAATGATAGTTTCTATGAGATCCCTATGGGTAAAACCATTACCGGGCATCTTATTAAGGAGGAAAAGCCAATATTACTGCATGAAGCAGACATCAACAAGATGGAGGATGCCGGAGAGATAGATCTTGTAGGTACTCCATGCCTTGTATGGATGGGTGTGCCTCTTATTCTGGACGGTGAGATCATAGGTGCCATTTGTCTGCAGGATTACGATAATGAGGATACCTTTCAGAAGGAGGACCTTACTTTTCTTGAGTTCATTGCCAATCAGATTGCCCTGGCAATACAGAGAAAGGATATGCTCGACAAGCTGATTGCCGCCCGACAGAAAGCAGAGGAGGCAGCCAATGCAAAGCAGCAATTCATGTCCACAATGTCACATGAGATACGAACCCCTCTTAATGAGGTGATAGGAATTGCCAATCTGCTTTTTCAGGGAAACCCGAGAGAAGATCAGCTTGACCTTATTAAAACACTCAGATTTTCCGGCAATCATCTCTTGTCACTGGTAAATGATGTCCTCGATTTCAACAAGATGGAATCGGGCAAGATAATATTTGAAAAGACACAGTTTGACCTTTCAGAATTCCTGGAAGAGATAAGCAGATCTTATTCATTCAGGTCGCAGGAGAAGAATCTAAGCTTCGAAATTATCAAGGCAGAGGGTCTGCCTACTACTGTTGTTGGCGATCCAATCAGATTGAATCAGATCTTGTCTAACCTTCTCTCCAATGCCCTGAAGTTCACACTGGAGGGAGGAATAACCATCATTGTAAAAGAGACATATAAACTTAAAAATGTTTCTCAGATCTCCTTTGCAGTAAAGGATAGCGGGATAGGTATAGAGAAGGATAAACAAAAACTTGTTTTTGAACGATTTGCCCAGGCGAGCGACGATACCACCCGAAAATTCGGAGGCACGGGACTGGGACTGGCTATATGCAAAAAGCTGGTGGAGATGCAGGGAGGAACTCTTTCTCTTGAGAGTACTATCGGTGAGGGTTCAACTTTTACAGCCACTCTCAACTTTGAGATCCCCAGGGTTAAGGATGAGGTTATAATACCAGATGCAGCAGAATCGCTTGATGGACTTAAGGGAAAGAAGGTTCTTATTGCTGAGGATAATAAGATAAACTTCTTCGTTGCAAATAAATTTCTGACGGGATGGGGCATCGAAGTTGTTCATGCCGAAAATGGCAAGATCGCGTTGGAGTTAATTGAGAATCAGAAATTCGACCTTGTTCTCATGGACCTCCATATGCCGGTGATGGATGGTGTTGAGGCCAGCAGGATAATAAGGGACTCCAAAGATCCTGAGATAAGAGATATACCAATTATTGCTCTTACGGCTGCAATAATGTCGGAGACACAAGACAAGATCACCGATATCTTTATTAATGATTACATCTTAAAACCATTCAAGCCTACCGACCTGTATGGCAGAATAATGAAGCATATTAGGTGAAATTGCTTTTAAGACTACCAGTTGCAATATTTGCTAATTAGCGATGATGCTTCGCGAAGACCCATCTCATTAGCCTTCTTGAAGTAATGACATGCCTGTTCTGTTTTTCCTGATTTAACCAGGGCCAATCCGGTATTTAACCACGCAGCGGCATTACCCGGATCGAGATCCAGCGACATGGAGAGATCTGCAAACGCCCCATCGTAGCTTCCTGTCTTCATATAGATATCAGCTCTGTTGCGATAGGCGGCTGCATCACCCGGCTTATTACGGATGTTTTCAGAGAGGAGTGACAGTGACTTGTAGTAATCACCCTGAGCACTGTATAGCTGTGATACAGTAATATTTACTTCTGCATCACCTGGGTATAATTCAAGGTAATACTCCAGATCTTTCAAACCCCTTGAAATATCACCCATCTTAACTGCAGCTTTACTTCTTAACAAAAGAATACCGGCATCATAATAACCATTTTTAAGCAGGCTGCTGTACGTTGAATAGGCCATAGGGTAGTTTCCCGCTCCCATTTCGCACTCAGCCTTAAGGCGCAAAACCTGCTCCTCATTTTTTGCAGCAGGTACAACCTGTGATAGTGAAGAAAGCGCCCCGTTGTAATCTTTTTTAAATAATTGAAATTCTGATAAGGACAGATAATAATCACTGTTCTGGCCTGACAGATTCTTTATCTCATTTAAGGCTAATGTGGCTTCTTCTGTCTGCCCGAGTCTGACAAAGTACTCGACCTCAACTTTTTTCTTTTCCGAACCGCTATAGAAATCACCTTTCCACAAATCCTTCCACTCGGGACGACCTGATAAACCTGAAAAACAGGGATCAGTCATTATCTCCTTTTCCGATTTTCTATATTCCGATCTTAAATGTATACCAAGCCAATCGGCTGCGGACCTGTAATCACCTTTCATGGAGTAGGTCCTTGCAAATTCCAGAGAAGCGGCTCCCCTGGAAATGGATTCAACCTTACTGTACTCTGAGAGTGCCTCATCATATTTGCCTGCGCTCCTGTAAATGTTCCCCAGCTCTATTATGGCTTTAATATTATCACGGCTAACCAGCGGATCTGAGAGAAGTCGGATCGCTTCGCTGTAGTTTGATCTTTCTGCAAGGGCTTTGCCCTTCATTATGACCATCGACTCCTCCTGCGAAAAGAGTATTAACGGATAAGTCACTAATAGCATTAACAATATCCTTTTCATCTTCTCTATTTCTTTTTTAGTTCCGGCGTTTGCACTTTGGCTCCCTTTTCGGTAATAACATGAATAAAGCCATTTATATGGAATACCTCAATTCCTGTTATGCGCCGCTCGAAGACATCACATTGATAAAAATAGACCCCGGGAGATACAATACTTCCCTTATAGGTACCATCCCAGTTAATTCTGGGCTCAGAGGTAGAGAAGACCATCTGGCCGTTTCTGTTGAATATTTGTAGCTTGATCTCTTCAACAAGACCTGAAGTCTTGGCAACAAGCTTGTCGTTGAATCCGTCTCCGTTAGGAGTGAAGACATTAGGAATTTCATAGAAATTACAGGAGTCTACACATATCGTTAAAGATTTCGAACTCTCATTACCGTTTCCGTCAAAAGCACTAACGGCATAACAACCTGCAACGATCTCCCCCGGATAGTGCTTGTAACTCCTTAAACTACTGTTGTTAATAGTATGTACCAGAGAAAAGGCTCCATCAAAACCGGGTTTATAGAAAATATTAAATCCCTCAATATCACTGTTACAATTGTCGGACGTTACTGTCCATGTAACGGTATTGTACAGGCTGTCGCATTCCGATGTAACATTTATTGCAGGCGGACAGGGAGGTTCGTTATCAAAGGGTGCGATACATATCTCTTCGGAGAAATTTATCAGCCCCTGTGGTAATCCCGGATCGGAATAGCCTCCTGTTGAGCGTACTTTGTAACAATATGTGACACCATTATCGAGCCCTGTATCAGTATAAACCAGTTGATTTGATGTTCCAATCGAGTCAAAATTCAGGGTAAGATTATTCAACCGGAAGATATCATATCTTGTATTTATCCAGGGAACATTCCTCCTGACCTGAAGATGTACCTTTCTATCTCCCGGGTCAGCTGAAAGATACAATGTTGAGGCTATAGCTGCTTCTCCTATAAGGAATCTGTTACCCGGCTCATTATTAAATAGTTCGATCTTATAAGTATAACCTGTTGCAGCTGTATTTAAAGGAGTGTCTGTGTAAGTGGTGTCATTCAGATCAGCAGTAAGGATATTGCCGGTCTGGGTATAAGCAGAGGTAAGTCCGGGCGCTCTCGATATTATGTATTCATAAGGTCCGAGAGCGGGAATTGTGTCGAGTGAATCTGGTTTCTTCCACTCAAGATAAACCGAGCCGGCGGTAGCATCAGTAGCGGTTACAGTGACCCTCTTGATCACCGGCAACCCTGAAACCAGCGCTGAAGTAAGCTCATTGGAGGCCTTGCTCTCCGTTCCGTTGGAATAGAGAGAAACAACCCTGTATGTGTATTCTATTCCATTCTGCAGACCCAACCCATTTCCGGTATCAGTAAATGAGCCTGTGAGATGGCCCGCAGCAAAACCCACCTTTACGAAACCGGTTGACCCGGGTATACCGTTGGTGCAGCTGTCGGGGGCGAAGGTTGAGGCTCCCTCCCTGCGGTAGATATTATACCCTGCTATAGAGTTGTCGTTAAATCCGGTCCAAACAACCTCAATATTCTTGCCCTGGGGAGCGGTACTTATCAGCTCCGGGGCAGGCCCGAGGATCTTGATCTTCATATTATCAATATCAACAAGGCGTAATTCAGCATTGCGGTCTTCCGACTTAAATATTATATCATATGGCTGCTGTCTTACTGACCCGTGACAGGGAACCCAGTAAAACCTTGAAACGGATTCTCCGGGAACTGCTGACACTTTTGTAAGTGTTGCCGGACAATCGGTGAAGCCAAAAATACCTGACGTGCTGCTGTTGGAAATTGAATCAAGATCGATATCAGTACTCCTGAAGAGAAAATTGATCGTATCTCCCACCTCCACACACATATTAGCCGGAATATGGTTCACCGGGGGTCTGTTACTGGTTCTGAAGACCTCAATCTGCATATCCCTGGTAACTATTCCGATCTTTATTCCTGACCGCCATTCCTCAATCTCTATTGCAACATTGTAGATTCCCGTATCAGCAGGAGTATCCCATACCAGATCGCCCGTTACCGCATTAACTGCGAATGAATTTGTTGCAGGCGGGAATGAATAGTTTTCAATTGGCTTACCATCCTCCCTTGTACATACTGTTAACTTGTATGAAATTGAATCACCGTCGGGGTCAAATGCTGCCGGATTGTGAACAAAGACATACCCCAGTGCAGCTTTATCGTAGGGAGGATTAAGCAGAATGGGTGTACTATTCAGTCCAAGTCCCGGGTTAACAATTAAGATGGTCTGTATCGAGAATACTACATTTACACTGTTAGGTATGTTCTGAACGCCCTGATTCCGGTTCGGATCCTGCACTACTATTCTGTAAACACCGGGACCTGGAAAGGTATGGGTCGAAACGTATACATTCTTTTGATAAAAATTGGGCAGCGACATTTTTATCACCCTTGGTGTTTTTGAAATGGTGTTATCACCCCATTCAATGTCAAGCTCAGGCCTGTCGGCAAGACTCAGCTGGTAAGTAAAGGTTGTAACCGTTACCTCATATGTGAGTTCCGAAATCTGTCGGTATGTAATTTCTCCTGCCCTGTTGTGCGTTGCAAGAAGGGATTCTCCCGATGAAAGCAGGCTTATAAGAAGTATCAGACCAATTTTTAAATATCTCATCCCAAGGGCACTCTTCATTTCCGATCAATTAAGTTTGAAGGTTCTCATCCTCTCATCAGGTGTAAACCTTACCGGTATCTCCGTCTCCCCTTCCTTAAATATAAAAAGGTTATCCTGAATGTCGTAATATTCCAAAAGTATAGTGTTAACAACAGTAAACTCTTTGTGTTTTCCTGGCAGTTGATAATAGCCGGTTATTATGGCATCATTATTATCATTTTCAATACCTGTAACAAAAACCGGAAGCTGCTTTCCTTTCACCGTCACATTCAGAACCCTGTCAAGATAAGGTTTTGCATCCTCAACAGTGAAGGTTACATCCTCTGTAAGCTCCAGATGGTGATTAAAAAGATGAAACATCCCCATATCAATTGCCAGGTCAACTGTTGACATCTTTACAGAAACGTCCAGCCTGTTATCCTTATTGTTATGTTCCATGCTTACCATCGATACATGTACCGGATGAAGCATTCCGAAAAGTGCAAAAATCAGTATTTTCAACATAGCTAAAAAGAATATTTGAGATGCCGCAAAAATCAAGCCATTATATGGCTAACTTACAATTTCCAGCCTCGATTTAAGATACTCGATCGTACCAACCTCAATAAAGGAGAAACCGGAACCCCTTACAAAGTTTCCTGCCAGTATTACGATAATATCGCTATCGGACAATTGATAATTAGGAGTTATATTCTGCAGGGCGGTCTTTATAAATGCCTCCGTTGAGTTCTTCTTATCCTGATAGGTGGAATAGACCCCGTATGACAAGGCCAGTTCACGCATGGTTCTGACAGAGTAGCATTGTGCCAGAATGAGCGTGATGCCACGGAAAGCTGCCATATTTCTTATTGTTCTGCCTCTGGAGGTATCGGCAACAATACCGCGCGATCCAATTCTTATTGATGTTTTAACAGCTACCTTGGCAAGATAGGCAGAGACCTCACCTGTAAGATTACCCGACGACATCTCAATATACTTCTCTTTATTATTGAGTTCCACCTCTTTCGCAACCTTGGTCATTGCTTTAACAGCTTCAAGAGGGAATTTGCCGTATGCCGTTTCGCCACTGAGCATGATCGCATCGGTCTGGGAGAGAACAGCATTGGCTATATCGGAGACCTCAGCCCTGGTGGGTCTGGGATTAGTAATCATGGAGTGAAGCATCTGAGTGGCCACGATCACAGGCTTTCTCTTCTCAATACACTTGTTGATGATCATCTTCTGGATTCCCGGTATCTTCTCAAAAGGCACCTCAATGGCAAGATCGCCACGTGCTACCATTATACCATATACATGATCCAGTATTTCATCAATATTATCAACACCCTCCTGGTTCTCTATCTTGGCTATGATCTTGATAGCGCTTTTTTTCTCGTCAAGAATAGCCTGAACATCCATAACATCCTGCTTGTTCCTTACAAATGAATGGGCAATAAAGTCAATGTCGTGATCAATGGCGAAATCGATATATTCCCTGTCCTTATCGTTTATTGAGGGAAGATTGATCCTTGCAGTAGGGACATTAACACTTTTGCGGGAACCCAGTACACCATCATTGAGGACCACACAATTCAGAAACTTGCCATCCACACCCTTTACTTTTAACTCTATCTCACCATCATCAATAAGGATAGTGCATCCCTCACCCAGATCGTTGGCAATATTATTATAGGTAACAAATATACATCCCGGGTCAGTTACCCCGTCGCTGTCACCAATTATTCGTATATCCTGTCCGGCTAAAAGCTGAATTGGTTCATCGCACCTTGTTGTCCTTATCTCCGGTCCCTTGGTATCTATCAGGAATGGAATCTTATCTGATACCTTTCTTGCATTCTCCATGACCCTTAACGTTCCTTCAATCTCCTGATGGGCGGTATTGATCCTTATCACATCCATCCCGGCTTCATACAACTCTTTTAAAAATTCAGGCTCACAACGTTTGTCTGAAATGGTCGCCACAATTTTAGTCCTCTTTCTGTTCATCTTTTAAAAATTACTTTATCCTACCTGCTTAATATTCCTTCAAGTGCAATGATCCCAAGCCTGTACGACTCAAGACCGAACCCGGTGATAGTACCTTTACAAACCGGAGAGATAAGACTCACATGCCTGAAATCCTCCCTTGCATATATATTGGTAATATGTACCTCAACAACAGGAATATCGATTGAAGAGATTGCATCCCTTATGGCAACAGAGGTATGGGTATATCCGGCTGCATTTAGAATAATACCATCGTACACCCCTTCTGATGAATGAATGGAATTAATAATTTCCCCCTCCACATTCGACTGGAAGAAATCGAGTTCCAACATTTCAAATTTGCTTTTAAGCAATCCCAAATAGTCTTCAAAACTCTGATTACCATATTTCTCAGGCTCTCTTTTTCCAAGAAGATTGAGATTAGGTCCGTTAATTATCCGGATTTTCATGCAGGATTTTTGTTTATCATACAAAAGTAATAAAAGGGAGTCAGATTTGGAGCAGAATAAATCATCGAGTACATTTATAATGAGAATAAATACTATATGGGCAGAAGCTGGAAGCATTGGAGCGGGGAGTTTAAAGATTATCTTTCCCTTGAAAAATCATTATCAGCACCAAGCGTTGAAGCCTACCTCTATGACATTGATAAATTAAGGGAATTTTCCGAGAGCAGAGACGATGGCCGGGGTCCGGAGGCCATAAGCTATTCCGACCTTAAAGAGTTTCTCGTCTGGTTCTCTGAGCGTTATGATAACAGCAGGACTCAGGCAAGGGTAATAAGCGGTATCAGAGCCTTTTATAAATTCATGCTTATCGAAGGTGCAATAGATGAGAGTCCGGCCTCGCTTATAGAATCACCAAGAATGGGTGTGAAACTACCTCAGGTACTGTCACTGGAGGAGATAGAGGCGATTCTGAATTCGATCGATCTGAGTACACCAACAGGGCACAGGAATAAAGCAATAATTGAGACCTTGTATGGCTGCGGACTGAGGGTCTCGGAGCTGGTAAACCTGAAACTCACCGATCTGCATAAGGAGGAGGGCTATATTTCAGTTGTGGGAAAGGGAAGCAAGCAAAGACTTGTGCCACTTGGAGGTAAGGCCCTTGATGAAATTGAAAATTATATGTTTCACAGAAATCAACTGGCTTCAATAACCGATAAGAATATAGTGTTCCTCAACAGAAGAGGAAAGAAGCTCTCCAGGGAGATGATATTCACTATTGTTAAGAAGCTGGCGAAAGACACTGGTATCAGGAAAAATATTTCACCTCACACTTTCCGGCACTCTTTTGCCACTCATATGGTTGAAGCGGGGGCCGATCTGAGAGCAGTACAGGAGATGCTGGGACACGAATCGATACTTACCACCGAAATTTACACCCACATCGACAGATCCTTCTTGCGAGATACACTTAAACTATTCCATCCCAGAGCTTAGAAATAAATCTGTTCCAATGCTCTTTTTTATAATAAAACCCTGCTGTTATTGCGGGAGGACCTGGAAAAGACCTTTTTAGAACAGGATAAGGAGGCTGATTGCTAAATATCAGACCATACCATTGAACAATCGGGCCTCTAATGCATTATATTTGCAGGCCAATTAACAGGGAGGATCATGCAATTTATTAAAGACTTCTGGAGGGAACTTCTCTTTATACTTACAGAGATGTCACCATATCTTATGCTCGGTTTCTTTTTTGCCGGGTTGTTACATATTTTGTTTCCCAAGAGGCTTGTGAGAAAATATATGGGAGGAGCCGGACTGATGCCAATTATAAATGCGTCACTGCTGGGAGTACCCCTTCCGCTTTGCTCCTGTGGTGTTATCCCTACAGGCATATCATTTTACAATCATGGCGCATCAAGGGGAGCTACCACATCATTCCTTATCTCTACTCCACAAACAGGTGTTGACTCAATACTTGTTACGTACAGCCTTATGGGACTGCCATTTGCTATCATCAGGCCTATTGTTGCCTTTTTTACCGGTATCACCGGAGGCCTTCTTACAAGCAGGCTAACAAAAAAAGAGCCCAAACTGGTTACCGACGACAAAACAAATGGTGATGTACAAGTAAAGGGATTCTTCAATAAAATATCAGAAATGTTCAGGTATGCGTTTGTTGAGTTTCTTCAGGATATATCCAAATGGCTAATCATCGGTATTCTGGTAGCCGCTGCTATAAGCGTGGTAATTCCTGATGACTTCTTTGCAAATACCTTTTCCAATGAGTTTGCAGGGATGATACTAATACTGATAGCAGCCATTCCAGTCTATATTTGTGCCACAGCATCGGTTCCTATTGCTGCAGTACTTCTTTTAAAAGGCCTATCACCGGGCGCCGCACTTGTGCTGCTAATGGCTGGCCCTGCTACCAATGCGGCAACAATAACTATGATAGGAAAAGTGATGGGTAAAAAGACACTTGCTGCCTACCTCATTTCAATCATTACAGGCGCTATGCTTTTTGGCACCATAATAAACTGGTTACCACGTGAGTGGTTCTCAATTACCGATCATTTTGGCCACGCCTCACATAATCATGGACTGCTGCCTGAATGGCTCCAGATTACAACAGCTGTTACCCTGGTGGCTCTTATTATCTTCGGCTTCATTAAGAAATATTTTATAGATTCAAAAAAGATGAATTCAACAAATCAATCACAAAGCGACTCCTCAACATCTCCGCTATTTTCTACTTTTAAGGTGGAAGGGATGACCTGCAACCATTGTAAAGCAAATGTGGAAGGAAGCCTTAAAGGCATAGATGGCGTTGAAGGTGCAACAGCTGACCTTGCAACCGGTACTGTAAGAGTAGACGGGAAAAGCATAGATCCTGAATCGGTTAAAATTGCTATTGAAAAGGCAGGATATACATTCAAGGGGCAGAGTTAATACCCTTCATTGTAATCAGCTCATTATCAGCGTTTTTATGATTTTCAGTTTTGAAATATTTTCAATATATTTGCACTTTGATTTTAAGTGTTAATAATTTAACAATTCAATAACAAATATTATGTCACAAGTAAAAAGAGTTTATACTTTCGGCGACAAGAAAGCTGAAGGTAAGGCACAGATGAAGAATCTTCTGGGGGGCAAAGGTGCAAACCTTGCTGAAATGAACCTTATTGGTGTTCCAGTACCTCCGGGATTTACAATAACAACTGATGTTTGCACCGAATACAATACACTTGGCAGAGAAAAGGTCGTGGAACTTATCAAGGATGAAGTTAAGGCTGCCATAATTAACATAGAGACCATAATGGGCACCTCGTTCGGAAGCCTCGAGAACCCCTGTCTTGTCTCAGTAAGATCAGGATCAAGGGTTAGTATGCCAGGTATGATGGATACTGTACTCAACCTTGGTATGAATGACAATGCGGTGGAAGGGCTTGCAAAGAAGACAGGTAACCCATGGTTCGCATGGGATTCATACCGTCGTTTTGTTCAGATGTATGGCGATGTGGTTCTTGATCTGAAGCCAAGATCAAAAGAGGATGCAGATCCTTTCGAGGAGATAATTGAAGAGATGAAGGAGCATAAGGGCATTGAGCTCGACACTGATCTTTCGGTTGACGACCTCAAAGCTCTGGTTCAGAAATTCAAAAAAGCCGTTAAAGAGAGAACAGGAAGAGACTTCCCTGTTGATCCATGGGAACAACTTTGGGGAGCCGTTTGTGCTGTATTCGACAGCTGGATGAACCCCAGGGCAAAATATTACAGGCTCATCAACCAGATACCTGAGGACTGGGGCACTGCAGTGAACGTGCAGGCTATGGTTTTCGGTAACATGGGAAATAATTCAGGTACAGGTGTAGCTTTCACCCGCGATGCCGGAACAGGTGAGAACATTTTTAATGGCGAATATCTTATCAATGCTCAGGGTGAAGATGTTGTAGCCGGGATACGTACACCTCAGCAAATTACCCTCGAAGGCTCAAAGAGATGGGCTGTTCTTGCGGAAGTTACTGAGGCCGACCGTGCCAAGAAGTATCCTTCACTTGAAGAGGTAATGCCTTCGGTTTACAAGGAGCTTTTCACCATCCAGAAGAAACTTGAGAACCATTATAAGGATATGCAGGATCTTGAATTCACTATTCAGGATGGCAAACTATGGCTGCTGCAGACAAGAAATGGAAAGAGGACAGGTGCCGCAATGGTAACTATTGCAATGGATATGTTCAGGGAAGGACTGATCTCCGACAAGGATGTGCTTATGCGTCAAACCGCTTCAAAGCTTGACGAACTTCTTCACCCGGTATTCGATAAGGGAGCTATGGCAAAG
The DNA here is from genome assembly GCA_963698535.1 of uncultured Bacteroidales bacterium. Taxonomy (GTDB): domain Bacteria; phylum Bacteroidota; class Bacteroidia; order Bacteroidales; family VadinHA17; genus CAVORD01. Next base: position 1,026,653 of record CAVORD010000001.1, read on the forward strand.
ACCGCCGTCCTGGCAAAAGGTCTGCCGGCATCACCCGGAGCAGCAACAGGTCAGATAATTTTCTTTGCCGACGAGGCCAGGATGTTTCCCCAGACAATACTTGTACGTATCGAGACATCACCGGAAGACCTTGAGGGAATGAATATTGCCAGAGGTATTCTCACTGCACGTGGCGGAATGACATCACATGCAGCTGTTGTCGCAAGAGGAATGGGTAAATGCTGTGTTTCAGGTGCCGGAAGTCTTGTTATTAATTACAAAGACAGGACCATGACTGTTGGTGGAAAGGTACTCAAAGAGGGTGACTGGATTTCGCTTAACGGCTCAACAGGTGAGGTTTACGAAGGTAAGATCAAGACCATCGATCCTGAATTAAGTGGTGACTTTGGTTCTATAATGGAACTCTCCAACAAATATACCCGCATGACCGTAAGGACTAATGCCGACTCACCAAAAGATGCACGTATTGCGCGCAACTTTGGAGCAAAGGGAATCGGTCTGTGCCGTACAGAGCATATGTTCTTCGAAGGCGAGAGGATAAAGGCAATGAGAGAGATGATCCTTTCTGAGAACGAAGAGGGTCGCAGAAAAGCTTTAGAGAAGCTTCTGCCATTCCAGAGAGAAGATTTCGAGGGTATTCTTGAAGCAATGGCCGGATACGGTGTAACAATACGACTGCTGGATCCACCTCTCCATGAGTTTGTTCCTCACGAAGAGGCTAACCAAAAGGAGATGGCCAAAGAGATGGGTATTTCAGTTGAAAAGATCAAACAACTGGTTGATAACCTTCATGAGTTTAACCCGATGCTCGGCCACCGTGGTTGCAGGCTGGGAAATACATACCCTGAGATAACAGAGATGCAGGCCAGGGCTATCCTGGAAGCAGCTGTTAATCTTAAGAAGAAAGGTATTGATGCCAGACCGGAAATTATGGTTCCTCTTATCGGAACTGTTAAGGAGTTTAAGATGCAGGAGGAGATAATACGCAAAACTGCTGAGAAAGTTTTCAAAGAGAAGGGTGAAAAGATCGACTACCTTCTTGGAACAATGATCGAGATTCCAAGGGCAGCACTGGTAGCTTCAGAGATCGCCGAAGTAGCAGAATTCTTTTCATTCGGAACAAACGACCTCACTCAGATGACATTCGGATATTCACGTGATGACATCGGTAAATTCCTCCCTATCTATCTTGAGAAGGGTATACTTAAGACCGATCCGTTCCAGACACTTGATCAGGAAGGTGTGGGCCAACTAATACGCATGGGCGTTGAAAGAGGCCGTACTGGACGCAAAGGCCTGAAAGTAGGTATTTGTGGTGAACATGGTGGTGATCCGGCATCTGTTGACTTCTGTCATCAGGTTGGAATGGACTATGTAAGCTGCTCTCCTTTCAGGGTACCGATAGCAAGGCTGGCAGCAGCACAGGCAGCTTTGGGAACTGAGAATGTAGTATCATCTGTATAAAAGGTATTATTACACATAAAAGGAAAGAGGCATCGAATGATGCCTCTTTTTTTTGCGGAGAATACCTGTTCCTCTCTTAATCCTGATCTATCCCCTAATTTCAGCAAACCTTTTTTTAAACCGTAAACCTGATGCTGATTATATAAAACAGGCATTCTCCTTTGGCTGCCCTTATATATGACCGTTCAAAATGAAAATACCCTATCCTTTTAACAGGGTGTCAGTTCAAAAAGATGTTCTTTAATACTTTGTTGTCTTTACCCGCAACATTAAAATAGGAGCATTTTTTATTTTTATACCTTTGGAAGTATAACCGAAAGTTTATAAGTGATGATAAAAAGCTCAGATTTATTAAGATACGGAATTATTGATCCGGTTGAAATAGTTTATAATCCGTCGTATGAACTCCTGTACAATGAGGAGGTGAAGAAAGGGCAGGACAGGTTTGAGATGGGGCTGGAAACATCGTCAGGCGCAGTAGCTGTCGATACCGGCATTTTCACCGGCAGAAGCCCGAAAGATAAATATGTTGTTCTGGATGACACATCGAGAGATAATGTATGGTGGAAATCGGACAACCCTAAATCCGACAACAAGCCAATAACCCGTGAGATATGGGATCACTGCAGGAAGCTGGCTTCCGACCAGTTGTCAGGGAAGAAACTCTATGTAGTGGATTGCTACGCAGGTGCAAATGATAATACCCGGATAAAGGTGAGATTCATTATGGAAGTGGCCTGGCAGGCTCATTTTGTAAAGAACATGTTCATCAGACCCGAACCCGAAGAACTCAAGAATTTTGAACCCGGTTTTGTAGTACTTAATGCCTCAAAAACCACAAACAGTGAGTGGCAGAAGCAAGGCCTTAATTCAGAGAACTTCGTTATGTTCAATCTAACCGACGGGATGGCCGTTATAGGCGGAACCTGGTATGGCGGAGAGATGAAAAAAGGAATATTCTCAATCATGAACTATTACCTTCCTCTTAAAAATATTGCCTCCATGCACTGCTCGGCCAATGTAGGAAAGAAGGGTGATGTCGCGATCTTTTTTGGATTATCGGGCACAGGCAAAACAACCCTGTCGACAGATCCCGAAAGAGCACTGGTTGGTGATGATGAGCACGGCTGGGATGATGACGGGATATTTAATTTTGAAGGTGGATGCTATGCCAAATGCATAAATCTGTCGAAGGAGAATGAACCGGATATCTATGAAGCAATTAAAAGAGATGCACTTCTGGAAAACGTTGTGGTCCACAGAAATGGAGAGATAAACTTTGCCGACGGATCCAAAACAGAAAACACCAGGGTCTCCTACCCTATTTATCACATAAATAATATAGTCAAGCCTGTTTCCAGGGCAGGTCATGCCAAAACGGTGATCTTCCTTACTGCCGATGCATTCGGAGTACTTCCACCTGTGGCACGCCTTACTGAGGAACAGACAAGATACTATTTCCTCAGTGGCTACACGGCAAAGGTAGCCGGTACAGAACGCGGGATCAAGGAACCCGTCCCCTCTTTTTCAGCATGCTTCGGAGCAGCATTCCTGATGCTTGATCCGATAACCTATGCCCGGGAACTTACCCGCAAAATGAAAGAGCATAACAGCCAGGCCTGGCTCGTCAATACAGGATGGATGGGCGGACCTTACGGTACAGGCAAAAGGATCGATCTGCCATCTACCAGGCTGATAATCAATGCTATTCTGAATAATACAATAAAGGATGATGATTTTACCATCCTGCCTGTCTTTAATCTTGCCATACCTAAAACCCTTGAAGGATTGAACAGCGATCTGCTGGATCCGAGGAAAGCATGGAGCGAAAGGAAGAACTGGCATATTGCAGCTGTTTCACTTGGCCGATAAGTTTGTTTCAAATTTCAGCAAGTTTGCTAAGAATCCTGAGACAGCAGAACTGATTTCGGCCGGACCGATACTGTAAAGTTACCTTAACTCTTAATCATATATTATGGACCCACTATTGGTAATACTCATCTTATTTCTCTCCTACCTTGCAGGAAGTATTCCAACAGCTGTATGGACCGGTAAATTATTTCATGGTATCGATGTAAGGGAACATGGTTCAGGTAATGCCGGTGCTACAAATACCATAAGGGTCCTTGGATGGAGGAGTGGTATTCCTGTAATGATCGTAGACATAGGTAAGGGAGTACTTGCCACCATGTTACCGGTGATCTTTAAACTGGGAGTCCCAGGCTCTGTCGAGATCATTAATCTGCAGATCGTCGCCGGCCTGGTGGCGATAACAGGTCACATTTTCCCTCTCTTTGCAGGCTTCAGGGGAGGCAAAGGAGTAGCAACCACCTTTGGTGTCCTTCTTGCCCTTAGCCCCTTGCTTACGGCCTCCAGTATAGTGGTCTTCCTGCTTGTCCTGATACTGACCAAATATGTATCCCTGTCATCTATGACAGCTGGAATTATGTTTCCCATCCTTCTCTTTTTGGTCTTTCCCACCCCATCGGTTGTTTTCAGGATATTCTCAGTCGTTGTTGCACTAGGATTGATTGCCACTCACCGAAAAAATATAAAAAGGCTCCTCCGTGGGGAAGAGCCTAAATTCTTTTTTAAAAAGAAGGGCGGAAGCCAATAAGAGGCCCCAGGAACTAAAACTGTTCCAGAACCGATATCCTTTGGGCAATTGGAGGATGGGTTGCAAAGAGCGATGAAAATGAAAAACCGCTCTTTTCCTTTACCTGAGGATTCTCAATAAACATCTGTGCCACATCCTGTCGCTTTACTGCTTCAATTGTAGGATCAGCCGATACCTTTCTGAGTGCTGATGCCAGAGCATGCGGTTTCTTTGTCATCTCTGCAGCACCGGCATCTGCCATATACTCCCTGTTCCTTGATATCGCAAAACGAAAGAGCATTGCCAGAAGGTATCCTACAACAGCCAGAGCCATCGCTATTGCTATTGCAGCACCCTGATTTTTATTGCCTCTTCCCCTGCCCCCGAACCTCATAGAGCGGAACAAGGATTCTGCAATGAAGGCAAATATCCCTACGAAAACCACCGATATTATAAGCAGCCGGACATCCCTGTTCCTTATATGCGACAATTCATGGGCTATTACACCTTCAAGTTCATCGTCGTCAAGCTTATCGACTATTCCCCTCGATAATGAAATGGTGTAAGAGTTGGTATTTATCCCGCTTGCAAATGCATTAAGGGAATCATCTTCTATTATATTTATTTTAGGCATCGTCATGCCTTTCAGAATGCAAAGGTTCTCCACCAGATTATAAACTCTCTTGTTCTCCGTACGCTCAAGCTTTCTCGACCCGGTGGCCGACTGAATAAGCGATGTATGAGAAAACCAGGCAACTACAAACCAGATCAGGACACCAATAGTTACCCATGGTATGGTATGTAAAAAATTGTAATTAATATCAGTAATTGTCTTGGGTTCCTCTGTAGGTATGAAATAGAAGAAGAGCCATACCAATACAAAGAAGACCAGAGGGAACATGATAAGTAAAAGCATAGATCTGAAGTTATTCCTCCAGATCTGTGTTTGCAATCCAACATACTTCATAGTTAGAACGATATCTTAGGAGGCGCCTGAACAGTCTCTCTTTCAGCACCCAGATCAAACATCTGCTCTCTCTTGAACCCGAACATACCAGCAATAATATTGGCCGGGAAAACCTCAATACCGGTATTAAGCTCCTTGGTGGCTGAGTTAAAGAACCTACGGGCTGCGGCCAGTTTATTCTCAATATCGGAGATCTCTTCCTGCAGATTCATAAAGTTCTGATTAGCTTTAAGATCAGGGTATGCCTCAACACTAACCTTAAGCCCTGCGAGAGCGCTTGAAAGTCTGTTCTCGGCAGAGATCTTTTCATCAATGGTCCCTGCATTCATCGCACCTGCACGGGCGGCTGTGATCTCAGTAAGCAGATCCTTCTCATGCTTCATGTATCCTCTCACTGTGTCTACAAGCTGAGGAATCAGATCATGCCGTTGCCTCAACTGAACATCAATGTCGGCAAATGCCTGCTCCCTGTTGTTGCGAAGCCTTACCAGCCTGTTATAGACCGATACTGCCATTAATACAAGCAACAATGCTATACCCAGAATTACCATAAAATATACCATAACTTCTATTTATTTATTAATTAATGTATAATACGATTCACCAAACTTAACCCCCATATCAATATACCCGAAAGTATCAAAATGGTAGGGATCAGAATATTTATAATCATCAGTAGATGTTATCATTGCCGCATTTGAGTCGGATTCTACGAATCTGAGTTGACCCTCCCTTACCATTTCACCGAATTTCCATACATTTTCCACCGAACTATTCTTACCGTCAGAAATACGTCCAATAATAACAGGTACATCGCCAAGAGATTCTCTGAATTTACCTATCAGTTTTTTCAGGTTCTCCTCATAAAGACCAGCTGTTACCTCCAACGCTGCATCAGTTTCACCCTGCATCCAGAATATTCCTGCAGGCAAGAGCTTATCGCTGTGCCCGTCTCCGTTGATATCGCTAACGGCAAGAGCCATATCCATGGTTTTGATAAAATGATCATACTGATTAATTCCATCTCCATTTTCAAAATCAGGCTCCCAGCAGCCGGCAGGTCTGGCAGCAAGAGTATCAATGGATGTCCCACCCCTGGAATACTTGACAAAGGCTATCTTTCTGTCGGGATAAAGTGATCTGAGTTTTAGGGCTAATGTGAGTTCAGGACCGAATTTATCAGAATAAGTGTTTGTAATACCATCAGACTTAAACCCTGCACCATGACCCGGTTTTAGTTCGCTCCACAAGCCAAGGCCTCCCAGGGTATCATGATCCCTGGCTGAGTTTCCATGAAAGATCATGATGCCATCATAACCCGTTGTCAGTGAATCGGGCAGTTCATCTACTTTCCCGTAACCATCCATATTGGACTGCCCTCCCAGATAATAAAGATAATAGGTATCAGCCTCTCTGTTACACGAACCAAGAAGTAAAAGAAACAGAACCAAAAACAATCCTGATAATCCCTGTTTTAAGCTTTTTGTTTATACTCATTTTGAATTATCTAAAGTGTATTTAAATCTCTCCCGAAGTTAGAAAATTTGACATATATTTAGTTTCTGATTTAGATAAATAGAGCTCAAAATCGATAATTTTTTAAAGATAGAACAACATTACTATGGAAAAGAGTATTAAAGGAACAAAAACGGAAATGAACCTGCTCAAAGCATTTGCAGGCGAATCTCAGGCTAAGAACAGGTATGAATTTGCTGCCAAGGTTGCAAAAGAAGAGGGATATGAACAGATTTCTGCAATATTCCTTGAAACAGCTCTTCAGGAACAGATGCATGCGAAGAGATTCTTCAGTTTTCTTGAGGGCGGAATGGTTGAGATTACCGCTGGTTATCCTGCCGGGATTACAAAAACCACTGCTGACAATCTCTTGTCAGCCGCCGAGGGAGAGAAGGAGGAATGGACAGAATTATACCCCGAATTCGCGAGGGTAGCTGAGGAGGAAGGTTTCAAGAGTGTTGCCACCGCCTTTAAAGCTATCGCTGCCGCCGAGAAGGTGCACGAGGAGAGATACAGGAAACTGCTCGAGAGCGTTATGGGTAACAAAGTTTTTGAACGCGAGGATAAGGTATTCTGGTATTGCAGAAAGTGCGGTTATGTCCATTTTGGTACCAAACCACTGAAAAACTGCCCTGCATGTCTCCATCCTTATAACTATACCGAGATATTTTCTGAGAACTACTAGTAACAACCGGTCACCATTGTTGGTGCAGTTTCTAATAGTTTTTGTTATCATTGCAGACGTTCCTGACCTTTCAGGAACGTCTTTATATTTTCAGAATATGGTAAAAGGAGTTGAATTACTTGAAATTATCGGAACGCGACAGAGCGACAGGACATATATCAATAAACCTGTAGAGCGAAGCATTATAGAAACCATACTTGAGGCTGCAAGGCTTGCTCCCTCAGCATGCAATGCACAACCATGGTATTTTGTGGTGGCCGACGACCCGGAACTTAAGACCAAGCTGGCGAAAGCAGCATCAGCCAAACTTATAGGGATGAATACCTTTCTCGACCAGGCCCCTGTTATTATTGCCATGGTAAGGGAAAAGGCCAACTTTGAATCGCGCATAGGCGGAACAATAAAAGACAAGGATTATTCGCTTATCGACAATGGCATTGCAGCCGGTTATCTGTGCCTCCAGGCTGCGGCTGAAGGAGTAGGAACATGCATGATCGGCTGGTTCAACGAGAAGGAGGTAAAACGGGTACTCGGGATTCCTTCCGGGAAGAGGGTTGAACTGCTCATAAGCCTGGGATATACTGAAGGAGCAATACGTACCAAAAGAAGAAAAGATCCGGAAAAGATCTTCTCTTACAATAAGTATGTTGGTTAGAGATTTATCAGATTATCAGATTATCAGATTTGTCAGATTGACCTTAAGAATTCCCCTACTTGGAGGGGTGCGGGGTGGGTAATAAAGACGCAGGAGTCATAATCCTTAGTGTACATCTCATAACCCCATAGCGCCATAACCTCATAACGATATAACGATATAACACTGTCGGTGCCTAAAATACGTTGACCTTATTTCAACAGCACCAGCGCCTTTTTGATTCTGGCAATAGCCTGCGTTAGTTGCTCCTCTGAGGTAGCATACGAAATTCGCAGGCACTCCGGCGATCCAAAGCCAACTCCGCCAACAGTAGCAACCTGTGCCTTGTCAAGAAGGAAGAGAGCCAGATCGTCTGAATCTTTTATGACCATCGATTCATACTTCTTACCCAGATAATAACTGATGTCGGAAAATATATAGAAGGCACCGTTCGGTATTGTTATTTTCATTCCCGGAATATCTGCCATAAGAGAGCAAACCAGATCGCGTCTCTTTCTGAATGCTTCTCTCATTACCGCTCTGGAATTGCTTTTGGATGTTATTGCGGCGAGTGCTGCTCTTTGTGATATTGAAGCTACACCTGAAGTAAACTGTCCCTGTAGCTTATTACACGCATCAGCAACCCACTTGGGAGCACCTATATATCCTATCCTCCAACCTGTCATCGCATAACCTTTGGAAACGCCATTAACCGTGATCACCCTGTCATGGATAAAGTCGAATGAAGCAATAGATTCGTGCTTTCCATCGAAAGTGATATGCTCATAGATCTCATCTGAGAGCACAAATATCCCCTCATGCTTTGCAATAACCCTTGCCAGAGCCTCCATCTCATCCCTTGTATAAACCATACCTGTCGGGTTGGAAGGAGAGTTGAATATAAAGAGTTTGGTCTTCGGTGTAATTGCAGATTCCAGCTGGGCAGGTGTTATCTTGAAGTCATTATCTATTGTTGCACTGACTACCACAGGCTTGCCTTCAGCAAAGATAACCTGCTCATAATAGCTCACCCAGTATGGTGCCGGTATAATCACCTCATCTCCCGGATTTACCAGGCAGAGTATTACGTTCATAAGTGAATGCTTGCCACCGGCCGAAACAACTATCTGACCAGGCTTATAGTCAAGTCCGTTTTCATTCCTGAATTTGGCAGAGATAGCCTCCTTCAGATCAGTATAACCCGAAACAGGAGGATAAGTGGTATAATTATCGTCTATTGCCTTTTTTGCAGCTTCCTTGATATCATCAGGAGTATTGAAATCGGGCTCTCCTATACTCAGATTAATAATATCTAGCCCCTTCTCCTTTAACTCTCTGCTCTTTTGTGCCATTGCCAGTGTCTGCGACTCAGCAACGGAATTGATCCTGTCTGATAAATATTTCATTGTTCTCCTGATAGGTTAGGATTATGATTTATTGTTTATGAATTCACAAATATATTGAAACTGTTTTTTAATACATGTGTTCTAAATCATTATATCTCTATATACTGAAAAATAGAATACTCAGCAGTTTGAATGTAAAAGGGGAAAAGTTTATGTTTGTAGTAAATTCATTAATCATGGAAATGGTCACCGATATTCTCAAAATTACACTGCCCGGTCTTCTTGTTCTTCTAACGGCATATTTTATGATACGCGGTTTTTTAAAGAACGATGCCGACCGACGCCGCTCGGAGCTGATAATGCAGAGTAGTAAAACAGTTACCCCGCTGAGGCTTCAGGCTTATGAGAGGATTATCCTGCTGCTGGAACGAATATCGCTCGAATCATTGATAATGAGAACAAACGGACAGGGTATGAGTGCCTCCCAGCTACAGGGTGCCTTGCTAAATACGATCAGGAGTGAATTCGAACATAATCTGTCGCAACAGATATACGTTACACCACAGGCCTGGGAGGTTGTGCGCAACGCCAAATCGAATACGATAAAGATCATTAATTCGACCGCCGGAAATTTGCCTAAGGAGGCCAGCGCAATGGATTATAGCCGGCTCCTGCTGGAATCGATCATGGAGCTGGAAAAAGAACCGTCAAGAATAGCTATCGATTACGTTAAGTCGGAAGTCGCCCGATTACTATAATAAAGCCCCTTGGTAATAGACCAAAGGGCTCCATTATAATTATCCGGATTAATTCGCTCTTTTACAGCAGCTTGATACTCCTGTCAACAAAGCGGCTGAGATCCTCTCCTTTAAGCATATTATTTGCCAGAAGGGCAAGGTCTATCAACTGCTTCACCTTTGGATTTCCACCGGCATACTCTTTAAGTTTTTGGGCCCTTTTCTCTTTAGCGGCCTGAAGCTCCTTCCTCATCTTTTCAAGATCATCCTTCTCTGCTGTAGATATCTCCTCGCTCTTCTTCTTACTATGATCTGTTTCCAGAAAATCGACCTGCTCCTTTATTGCACTGATCTCATTTTCACTCTCTTTAAGGAAGTCTGTTATTGCAGATTCATAATCTGTTACCAACCCTGTCACAACAGGATTATTACCATTCACGACAATATTGTAGTGGTCGGGAAGCTCTCCGTAGAAACTCATCCCACCTCCCATCTGGGCCATATCCTTCATCCTCCTCATGAATTCCGATTGGGTTATCACAACAGGCAGATCCGATTCGTCCAGTGACTCAAAGCTAACAGTAAACTTTTCGGGCGATTTCAACTGGCTTTCAAAAACCACTGAAAGATCTTCCCGGCTCCTCTCCGAAAGGGCCATCTCCTTAACCTCCTCCTTCGGGATCAGCTTGTCGATAACATCGGCATCGACCCGTACAAAACGCGATCCTGTAAGTTTGGTCTCCAGGTGATTCAGCAAATGAGTGTCGAGCTGTCCATCCATAACAAGGACATCGTAACCCTTTGATCTGGCTTTCTCAATATAACTGAATTGACGCCTCCTTATCGGTAGCATAGAGATATACTATTGCCTTGTCTTTATCGGTTTGGTTCTCCTTTATCAGGGCTTCGTACTCCTCAAGGGTAAAGTATTTGTCCTCACTGTTTTTCAGAAGGGCAAACTTAACTGCCTTGTCATAGAATTTCTCCTCCGTTATCATTCCGTAGTTGATAAAGAGTCTCAGACTATCCCACTTCGACTCGAATACCCCGCGGTCTTTCTTGAAAAGCTCATTCAACCGGTCGGCAACTTTCTTCATAATATGAGAAGATATCTTCTTCACATTGCTGTCGCTCTGCAGGTAACTCCTCGAAACATTCAATGGGATATCAGGGGAATCAAGCACACCATGAAGGAGTGTAAGAAACTCAGGAACAATGCCCTCCACCGAATCGGTTACATACACCTGATTAGAGTAGAGCTGTATCTTGTTTTTCTGGATCTCAATGTTACTCTTGATCTTTGGGAAATAGAGTATACCTGTAAGCTTAAAAGGATAATCCACGTTAAGGTGAATATTGAATAGTGGCTCCTCCCCAACAGGATAAAGTTCCCTGTAGAATTTAACATAATCCTCATCGGTCAGGTCGGCCGGCTTGAGTGTCCATGCAGGTTTGGTATTGTTTATTACCTTATCCTTATCTGTATCAACATATTTGCCATCTTTCCACTCCTGCTCCTTGCCGAATACTATTTCAACAGGAAGAAAACGGCAATATTTTTTCAACAATCCTTCAATCCTGCCTGCATCGAGGAACTCTTTTGAGTCTTTGTCGATATGCAGAATAATATCTGTACCGGCTTCAGCTCTGTCGGTCTCTTCGATGGTATATTCAGGACTGCCATCGCAACTCCACTTAACAGCAGGTACGCCATCCTGCCAGGACTTTGAAATTACCTCTACTTTATCTGAAACCATAAAAGCACTGTAAAAACCAAGTCCAAAATGGCCAATTATTGCATTAGCCTGCTCCTTATACTTGTCGAGAAAATCATTTGCACTGCTGAAAGCGATCTGATTAAGATACTTATCTATCTCTTCTGCCGACATCCCAACACCCTTGTCAGAGACTGTTATAGTCTTCTTTTTCTTGTCGAGGCTTATTGTAACCCTTGGCGATTCAACTTCACCCTTATACTCTCCTACTGAAGCAAGGGTTTTAAGCTTTTGTGTTGCATCTACAGCATTTGACACAAGCTCCCGCAGGAATATCTCATGATCAGAATAGAGAAACTTCTTTATAATAGGGAAAATGTTTTCTGTTGTTACCCCAATCTTACCTTGTTGCATAGTATCGTTCAGTTTTATGATTAGACAATTAACTGCACGAGGTCTTCAAAGAATATGCCAATGAGGCTACACTGACAATTCGTCATCTGAAGCTGTGAACTGAAGAGATTAATTGACCGGGTGGCGTCTAATTGTCAGAAATGAATTCCAAGAAAGAACAGGATCAATAGCGGTAATGGAGATAAGTATCCAGAGAAACACATTTCTGGCATACTTCTGTGCTATAAGGTTATGCTCACTAACCATCTTTTTGATGGTATTGTTGAGTCTGAGCATGAAATTGGTATTACGCGGTATAAAAGAGTAGGCAGGGATGGTTGTCTCAAGGCATAGCTCCTCGTATTTTTCCGGTGGTACAAGCAGTATTACCGAATGAAAGAACTTTTCAAGCCGAGGGTCTCTGAAAACCTGGTTCAATGACTCGATCTGCTCCCTGTTATTATGGATGGCAGCGATAGGCACAATAACAGATAATTTAGACTGTTGTATCGAAAGGGTTTTTATATACTCCTCCTTATTATTAGTAGAGTATATCTGAAACCGGTGGTCGTCGGCAAATTTCTTCCTTATCTCATCAGAGAAACTCCTGTGATCATCGAGGCAAAAAAGTTTTATCTTCTTAACTTTCATTTTTGTATCTCTCTGTTTCTGGCATCAAAATCCTCAAGCCTGACCCACCTTTCACCGTCAAAGATAAGGGCATCGTACGAAAAGTCGGGACCGTAATACCTGTAATCACCAATAAGGGTTGAATCACGGGGACTAAGGTGATCGAATACAATTGTATCGGGTGAATGAAATCTCATTGTCATTGACACGGATGATGAATAGTTGAAAAGCAATCTGTTTGTACTTTTTTCACCCTGAAAGATAAGAGGAAATCCCATATTAAACCGACCCTCGTCAAATTGAGCTATCTCAACAACTTTTCTTGTGATCTCAGGCGAAAAGAGGTCAAGACCAAGCAGGATATAATACTTTCTGCCATCGACGGCGAATGGTCTTATGTCATAATAAAGAGCACCATACCAGTTTTTTTCATTAATTGCAAGCTCTTCATTTACCGGAAACTTACCGTTAAGTGTTTTTAGAAATCCTGAATTGCATTTACCCTTCAATGAGTCTCTGGTAACTACAATTAAATTGTAAAGGACATCCCTGCTATTAATTCTCTGGTTCCAGGTAATAAACTTAACCAGTGAGTCTGGAGATGTTATTTGTCCCAGATACCTCACATTCATTGAAATTATAATCAAACACCGAATCAGTTTTAACAAAATCCCTTACTATATCGGCAATAGAATCGTTAAGCCGGTATAGTTCCATTTCATCACGGGCTTGTGATGATCTGGCAAAGAGGGCGATAAGGGAATCGGACCAGTCCGGTTTATTAGATTGTTGCCCGGCAGGTTCACTGAATGCCATGCTCAATGAGAGTATTAAAAGAGATACAATTATATATTTTGTTTTGCTCTTCATATTATTGTACCTGCTTCATCAAGAATATTTAAAATGGTCGTAACAGCCTGACTGATCTCATCCTCACTTATTGTAAGTGGAGGAGCAATCCTGAAGGCATCATCACAAAAGAGGAAATAATCGGTAATGATACCATTTTCCGGACCTTTTGCAACCATATTGATCAACAAGCTTTGGTGAACTCAGCTTCACTGCCAGCAGTAACCCTTCTCCCCTCACCTCCATTATGGATTCATGCTTCAGCAACTTCCTGAAAATCTCACCCTTTCTTACGGCCTCATCAGAGAGTTTATTTTCGATATTGAACCTGAGGCTTGCCAGTCCTGCTGCACATGAAACCGGATGGCCGCCAAAGGTTGTAATATGTCCCAGTGCCGGATCATGAGATAATGATGACATTATCTCTCTGGAAGAGATGAAGGCCCCTAGTGGCATCCCGCCGCCGAGAGCTTTTGCCAGGACTATAATATCTGGTGTAACACCATATTTAATTGCAGAAAATAATTTACCTGTCCTTCCAAAGCCGGTCTGGACCTCATCAAAGATAAGCAATGCGCCTTTCTCGTCACACCGGCTCCTTAGCTTCTTCAGAAACGATTTCTCAGGTGATATCACGCCAGCCTCTGCCTGGACGGGTTCAACAATAACGCAACCTGTATCTGAATTGATCATATTTATTGCATCAGGGTCATTGAAGGTTGCAAAGTTGATGCCAGTTAACAATGGCCTGAATTTCTCCTTGTACCTGTCGCTTCCCTGAACACTCAATGCTCCGAATGTTCCGCCGTGATATGAGTTTTTGAATGAGACTATACCGGGTCCGTCCAGTATATCGTCTTGCCAGTTTAAGAGCACCGTCAACCGCTTCACTGCCGGAGTTTACAAAATAGACCGACTCAAGGGGATCAGGAAGCAAGGAGGCTAATAATTCTGCATATTTTACCTGAGGTGCCTGTATTATCTCGCCATAAACCATCAGGTGCAAATATTTCCCGGCCTGCTCATTAACAGCATCTATAACATTCTTGTTACCATGTCCTACATTAGATACGGATACTCCCGAGATAAGGTCGAGGTACTTCTCACCTTCCGGTCCGTACATATATGACCCTTCAGCCCTGACCACTTCAATTGAGAGTGGTGTTCGGGTTGTCTGTCCAAGATGGTTATAGAAAAAGCTGACGATGGGTTAACATAAGATATAACTTCTTACCGGGCCATAACATTAATATCCCGTAAAAGTGTGTCGCGGAACGATTTACCTACAGGAATCGGTTTGATTTCAGATCCCAGTCTCAGATCAAGAGAACTTTCTTTTATGGTCTGAATAAGAGACTTGTTAACTATATATGAACGGTGAACCCTGATAAAAAATCCTGAAGGCAACTGATTCTCAATTGCTTTCATTGTGAAATGAATGGTAAACTTCTCATCAGTGGTATTCAGGGTAACATAATTTTCCAGAGCCTCTATATAGGCTATCTCTTTTACCTTCAGTTTTACCAGGCTCGACCCTTTCTTTATGAATATCTCTTCTTCACCGGCTTTAGCATGAATGATTTTGCGGGCAAAATAACGTGTAGTTTTATCAACAGCTTTACAGAATCTGGAATATGATATCGGTTTAAGAAGGAAATCAACAACATTGGAATCAAATGCCTTCATTGCGTAGTTGCCTCTGCTGATACAATAATTATATTAGGTGGGTATCTCCAGGCTGCCGATGAAGTCAAAACCATCCATCTGAGGCATCTGAATATCGAGAAAGATAAGATCGATATCATTCCGTCTCCATAAGAACATTTCTGGCAGTAACTGAGTTATTGTAAGACCTCAACCAGATTCAGAGAACCCGATTTAGCTACATACTCCTCCAGCAATCTGCAACTCAGAATATCATCATCAACAATAATACAATTCATCATCAACTACCGATCAGGATAGACTATACCAAAAGTATAAAAAAAAGAGTAAAATGCTTACTTATTACAGTTATAATTATAACAAAAAAAGGGGTGAAACACCCCTTTTCAATTCATTAATCTAGATTTAGATTAAAGACCTTTTGTAAGCGCAGGAGCTGCTTTGAATTTAACCACCTTCTTAGCAGGAACATTCAGTTTTGCACCGGTACGTGGGTTACGAACTACTCTTGCACTTCTCTTGTCAACTTTAAAAGTACCCATACCAGGAAGCTGAATTCTCTGACCTTTTTTCATAGCACCACCAAAAGCCTCAACAAAAGCGTTGAGAGCATTATTGGCATCCTTAATTGATAAGACCTGCTTTAGCAGCAATTGCATTTACTAATTCTTTTTTTGTCATGGTTTAATTTTTTAGGGTTAGACCAAATCATTCAATCTGAATACAAATATATTTTTTTTTACTGCAATGACAAATTTTTATTTCGCATTTTTTCACAAATAGTGCATTTCCGCAATTTTATTATGTTAACATTATTATCACTTCTATTTCCTAAAACTTATCTAAATACCATAATGTTGTGCTTAACTACAATTTGACTATCAAACAGTTAACATTGTTGACTCAAAGCTGTATACTATCTGATATCTGATGTTTAATAAATTTTTTCAAAATTAATTCTCTACCATTTGCCGAAATAATTTTTTTGTTATCTTTGCGGCGGAGAAATGGCAGAGTGGTCTAATGCGGCGGTCTTGAAAACCGTTGTCCGGGCGACTGGACCGGGGGTTCGAATCCCTCTTTCTCCGCCCAAAGCCAGAAAAACCGTGATTTATCACGGTTTTTTTGTTTTTCGGATACCCGGAAGAAGCTCGCTTCTGACAGGGTAGAGAGAAAAACAAACAAACGGTGCTCCGTAGGAGCGCCGTTTTCTGGCTTTGGCTCAGCATCTCCCCGTGAGGGATCATGAGCGACTGAAAGGAGCGAGTAATCCCGGTAAACACGAACTCACCCCCTTTCCCGAAAAGCCACATCGCCGCAGTCTGGCTCCTCCCTAAAATTAGCCACTGGCTAATCTTGACTCACTTAATGGTCACGTCCCGCTCTCTGACTTCGTCAAAGGAGGAGAGAATCTTGACTTTCGAATCTAGAAGCTTCGCTTCTGACAGGGTAGAGAGAAATCAAACGAACGGTGCTCCGTAGGAGCGCCGTTTTCTGGCTTTGGTCAGCATCTCCCCGTGAGGGATCATGAGCGACTGAAAGGAGCGAGTAATCCCGGTCTGGGTACCGGGTATCCACCTTCGTCCTATCGGACTTCGGTGGACAGGCTGGGTGCTGGGTGCCCGGTGGGGAGATGACTGAGCCAAACGTGTGAGGCGAAGGAATAATCACGATGGGTGTACCTGGTACTAATTACTAATCAACCATTCAACATTTAAAACCCACCCTTACCCCTCGGGGAGGGGATAACTGACTACTAATCAACTAATTACCAATCAACCATTCAACTAGTCAACCAATCAACTATTCAACCATCAACTACAACCGGACCTGCAACATGTAAATACCCTCCCCTGGCCCCTCCGCAGGAGGGGATTCTTCTAGCTACAAATCAACTGATTACTAATCAACTAATCAACTTCCCATGACCTGACAACAGATCTCTGCTTGTGTACAAGGTAGAGTGTAGCCATACCCTTTCCGGCAACAAATGCAATTGATGCAGCTACAACACCAATGATATTGAGGAAGCCAACACATAATAACATTACCAGAATAATAACCACCAGCTCTATAGCTGTCGCGGTGGAGATCGGTCCGGTATTCTTTGCTATTACTAATGTTGACCGCTGGAAATTGAGCAGCACAGTGAGTGCAGGAAGGAAGATCATTATTTTTAATGGCAGATATGATAATCCGGCTAATTCATTACTTAATCCCGACACATCTATCAGCCATAATTTTGCCAGCGGTGTAAAAGCCAGGAGAGAGACACCTGCTGTTACACCAATACCCATGTAGAGTGCAAAATCCCGTAAAAGACGATAATTCTGTTTCTTTTCTCCAATAAGTGCAATATTAACCTCCTGGTATGACAACCCCATACTTCGGAAAATAAAGACCAGCGAACTCACAACCGGCAGAACAGCCATCGACTCAACCGGCATTAAGCTTCTTCCCATGAAAAAAGTTATGAAAGGATGTACGCCAAGTGATAATATTGAGGTCAGTGCCAGCGGGTAATAGAAGCGGGTTATACTCCTGTATGTCAAAGACTCCGGCCCCGGATCATTCTTCTAGAAGCAACTCCTTTACCGACCTGTCGGCCATAATTCGTGTAGCAATTGATTCAAGCAAAACAGCCAGTGACATTGCCGCAGCACCTACATAAGCACCATTTATACCTGATAGAAACAGGGAAACACCAACAACGGCAATTACAATCAGTCTTACAAGTGTACCATAGGTAACGCGTCGTGTAAGATTACTTCTTATCAGAATTCCCTGGTAAAATCTCCTGTATCCAATTGAAGCTGCCCATGGCAGAAATATCAGAAGGGCAATGTGTGCAATACGCGCAACATTTTCAGGTACCTCCATTACATCCATTACAATAAAGTTAAATACCGAGGGGATAAGTATCACTAACTGTAAAAGAGTAATAGCTGCATTCAGAACATCGGCAAAGCGCCTCATCTTCAGATAGGAATGTCTGTCAGAAACGAGTGCAGTTGATGCGCTCATCAGCATTATTATCGGGGACTCTATTATAAGGGCAAACGACCCGGCAATTCCAAAGGCAGCCAGATTATATTTAGCATCATCCAGACGCGCGATAAACGATATAAGCAGGGGCTGCTCAACCGACATCATCAGCCATGTAAGGGCTAATGGTCCCCAAAAGAGAAAAACTTTCCTGTAATTTAAAGTCTCAGTAATTTTCACCGGAAAAGAAAATTCGAATGTAGTCAATTATTGCCGACCACAATAAAATAAAATGGGATAATTACTGAATTATCTATATAATTAACTCAGTAGTTAACTCAGTAGTTAACTATATAGTTATTGTCTGAAACACAGATTTAGTCTAAAGTCTGGAACTACCTTCCTATTCAGCTAATAAACTAATTCAACCAACTCTAATACTCAACTATTCAACCAATCTAATCAGTTCTGCTCCGGGTCAACATTCCAGTTAGACTTGGTGATTATGATCTCTTTTCCTAACTTTGGATTTCTGTAATACTTTAAAAATAAATATCATATACAAATTACATCAAACTATGAGAAAACTATTATTTATTATGGTGATCATGACTATCATTAGTTCATGCAGCCAGAAACCTGCTATTACTATGGAATACCCCGAGACTAAAAAGGAGGTAGTAACTGACACCTATTTCGATGTTCAGGTAGATGACCCTTATCGGTGGCTTGAGGACGATATGTCTGCAGAAACCGGTGAATGGGTGAAGCAACAAAACGAAGTTACTTTCGGTTATCTCGCTAAAATTCCTTTCAGGGATGAGATACGCGACAGGCTGACATCTATGTGGAACTACGAAAAGATCTCAGCCCCGTTCGTTGAAGGAGAGTACACATACTTCTTCAAAAATGACGGTCTACAGAACCAGTCGGTTATCTACCGCCAGAAAGGTGACGGTGAGGCGGAAGTATTCCTCGATCCCAACACATTCTCTGCTGACGGAACAACATCGCTGGGCGGAATTGAGTTCTCCAAAGATGGCTCTCTTTGTGCCTATTCAATCTCAGAAGGAGGATCCGACTGGAGGAAAGTTATTGTTATCGATGCTTTGTCAAAAGAGATGATAGGTGATACAATAATCGACGTGAAATTCTCCGGTACATCATGGAGGGGAAATGACGGATTCTACTATTCAAGCTATGACAAGCCCGTTGGCAGCGAGCTTAGTGCCATGACCGACCAGCATAAGCTTTATTACCACAAACTGGGGACACCCCAGTCAGAAGACGTTATTGTCTTTGGAAAAGATATCAAAAGAAGGTATGTGGGTGGCGGAGTAACAGAGGATGGCAGATACCTTGTAATAAGCGCTGCTATATCCACGACCGGAAATGAGCTTTATGTTCAGGATCTTAACGATGCTAAAGGCAAACTGAAAAGTGTGGTTTCCAATTTCGAAAAGGACCACTATGTAATCACAACTGAGGGAAATACACTGTATATATATACCAACCTGAATGCTCCCAATGGCAGGATCGTAAAAACAGATTTCTCAAATCCAGATCCTGCTGCGTGGGTTGATGTTATACCTGAAACTGAAAATGTTCTTACACCCTCCATCGGGTCGGGATACATTTTTGCACACTACATGGTTGATGCAATTTCAAAAGTAAAACAGTTCAATCTCGACGGCACGGAGGTGAGGGAGATCGTCCTGCCGGGTGTTGGCAGTGCATCAGGTTTTGGTGGTAAGAAAGAGCAAAAGGAGCTCTATTTTACCTTCACCAACTATGTTACACCGCCAACAATTTTCAAGCTTGAACCTGTAGAAGGTACCACTGAGGTTTATAAGAAACCGGCTGTTGCTTTCAATGGCGACAATTACGAGTCGGTTCAGGTATTCTATAACTCAAAGGATGGTACTAAAATTCCTATGATTATCACCTACAAAAAGGGTACAAAACTGAATGGCAAGAACCCAACGATCCTTTATGGATATGGTGGTTTTAACATTAGCCAGACACCCGGCTTCTCACCTGTCAACGCTGTGTGGATGGATATGGGTGGCATTTATGCTGTTGCCAACATTCGCGGTGGTGGTGAATATGGTGAAAAGTGGCACCTTGCCGGCACTAAAATGAACAAGCAGAATGTTTTTGATGACTTCATTGCAGCAGGTGAGTATCTTATAGCAAACAACTACACATCCTCCGATTATCTTGCAGTAAGGGGGGGATCGAACGGAGGACTTCTTGTCGGAGCGGTTATGACCCAGCGTCCCGACCTTATGAAGGTTGCCCTGCCTGCTGTAGGTGTAATGGATATGCTCAGGTATCATAAATTCACAGCCGGTGCCGGATGGGCTTATGACTATGGCACCTCCGACGACAGCAAGGAGATGTTTGAGTATATTCTGGGTTATTCACCCGTTCAGAATGTTAAGGAGGGAGTATCCTACCCTGCAACTCTGGTTACCACCGGTGATCATGATGACAGGGTGGTACCTGCTCACTCATTTAAATATGCTGCTGAACTGCAGGCAAAACAGGCAGGTAACAATCCGGTAATTATCAGGATCGAGACCAATGCAGGCCATGGCGCCGGAACACCTGTCAGCAAGACCATCGATCAGTATGCCGACATCTTCAGTTTCACACTCTTCAATATGGGAGTTAAACCTAAAAAATAGCAGACATCGGTATAAATCATTGGGGAATTCGGCGGCACTTTCCTCTCAGGGAAAATTCAAGTTTGCTGTAAGCAAAAAAATTGAGAGCCCCGTTATCCCCAATGTTTTATACCCTAATTATTACACTCCTGAGTTTTTATTAGTCTAATCAAATTTGCCAAGAACGAAACCGAAATTAACTGATATATTTTGCAAATCTTCACGTGTTATTAATATCTGGTCTTCGAAACTATAAAAAGAATAAGCCAACCCGATTCTGAATTTCATACATCTGGAAATATTGCATTCTGCAAACAATTCAGGAGCCATAATCAAACCATTGGCTCTAATGTCGGAGTCGATGGGCTGAAATAGCTTAAAATCAGATTCGTCTCCCAAGAGCGAAAAATAACCGGCATTAATAAGCCAACCAGTGTGCAGGGCTTTCTCTTCACTCCGTATTCCGCCAATTGTTAAACCGGTTTGCCAGATAAATATATTGGCGGTACTGTTATTGATTTCCGTTTGAAGATTTGACACAAAAGAAGATCCGTAAACACCAAGAATAAGTTGATGGTTAATAATTACAGCAGTCTCAATTCCCTGAAATGAGAAGGCTTTGCTAAAAAAATCCTGATGCCGATGGAGCAACCCAAGATAAAATCCTGCATCGTTGACCAACGTGTCGTTTTTGCCAATCAGAAACTGGCGCTTATTATCCTGGGCTTTTAGCTGTCCATTGAGAATCAGTGAGAAGCCAAGTAGCAACACATATTTTATAATTCTCATTTTGTTCTTGCCAGTTTAAGTGAAAGCAGTAAAGTCCACAACTGTAGTGTGCCAATGTTTAAGCGCTCTACCAAACCAAAATACGGCAATTTTTCAGCATAAAACAGACCTGATGCCCCTCCAAATATTACAATCATAATTCCGGTAATTACAGAATATCTTCCAAATGATTTCCAAAATGGCTTCTTTATAAACCCTAAACCAACTAACAAAGGAGTAAGTATAGTAAATGGAACAATCAAGGCAGTGATCACAATATGCATAATACCTGGAAATGTGGGGCTTACTCCTGGCAGGTCCTGCGGAAAAAAGCCATAACTAACAGATATTATATGCAAAAATATAAAGGAAATACCACCCCAAAATACAAACCTGTGATGTTCCCTCCTTTCAAAAAAAGTAAAAGAAAGGGCAAAGATTATTGCCAGTATACTATAGATTGTTGTAAAGATCATCATCAGAATCTTATCCGGAGCACCAGTTGCTGTAAGGTCGCTTATGGGCTGTTGCAGGTGGCTGTAACCTTGCCATAAAATACCACCAATTACAACATGTAAGACATAAATAATTACTGCCAAAGCTCCCGAAAACAAAAGAATATTTTTACTTTTTGTCGTCATGAGAATTTGAATTAAATGGTTAGTTTTTTGTTATAGTTCTATTTTTATTGAAGATAAAATGTGGGAAAGGGATAATTTCATTAACCGATTTCCTGTAATTTTCGAAGTCATTCCCAAAAGTTCTTTCCAGCAAAATATTTTCTCCGTGTATCGATATTTTGAATCCCAGATAAAAAACCAAAGCAATTGAAGCAATCAGACCGGAATGGAAAATGATTGCAAAGGCTGGAATGATAAAAATTAACATGGAAGCATAAATTGGATTCCGGCACAAGCCAAATGTGCCCCGTGTAATAAGTTTTCCGGTTTTAAAATCCTGGAGGAAAATGATGACTGAAGAGATCCAAAAAACAATCCCGGTAATCAACCAGATTAGACCTACGTTTCTGGCAAAAAGATTTTCAAGGTATGCAATGTTTAGAAATTCAGGATATTTATAACCTACTAATAGGGCCAAAATAATATAAGGCAAACACATCAGCATCAATTTGGGACCTATGCCCCCTAAAGTCATTGTTGTTTTCATTAGAATTTACAATTTTTGGTTTGTTTTCTTATTTCATGAATATTCAGAACAATCTGCAATCAATTTTTAAGTTTTTCAAGCGCCTCTAATCCCGATTTATTTCCGGGATTTAGTTCAAGCGATTTTAGATAAGCTTTAATGGCTTCCTGCTTTCTTCCCACACTTATCAATGCCTCTCCATAGCTATCCCATACATTCCATGATTCGGGATGCAATTCGGTATTCCATTTAAATATTTTAATTGCATCGTTTCGAAGATTGGAGTTTAACAGCTGATATCCAAAAGCATTAAGTTCATTCTCGGCAGTATCCCATTCTGAACTATTTAAAATAAGTAAAGATTTACCATAAGAAATAGCCTTTTCTATTCCTGCAGTTTCATAGTTCTTTTTCACCTCCATGCTTAGTGATGGTTTTGGAAAAACGGGAGTTCTTCCATATAAAACATCTGTTATCCCAGTAAATATTTTTTCCAGAGGAGAATCCCCTGTGTTACTTATAATTAAAACACAATAGCCATCTTCGGGAATACGATAAAACCGGGTATGCCATGCCCATAAAAAACCTTCATGAGTCTGGATTTTTTTTATTTCAGAATTTGGGCCTAATCTGGTTTCACGTATTTCCCATCCACAACTATAACCATTTAATTCAGATGTGAACATGTCCGATTTTGCTTTTGCTGATAGAAAGGAGTCAGAATATAATGCCTGGTCAAATTTTAACATATCATCTATTGTTGAATAGATTGATCCGGCACCTAATGCAGTTGAAAGGTTCCAATAATGCATTCGGCGAAAGCCATCCATAGATTTCACATAACCAGTTGCAAGTTTATCAAGAACGTGTTCAGGATCAGGCTGCAAATCTCCGCTTTCGTTCATTTCTAAAGGATTGAAAATCATTTCGTTCATGGCAACATCAAAAGATTTTCCTGTTACCTGTTCTGCTATCAGTGCCAGTAAAAAATAAGCCGAGTTGTTGTAATTCCATTTGGTTCCAGGTTCAAACTCCAGATTTCCCTGGCAGTATTTCTTAGCAAAAGCGACTTTATCAATTGCGATGGTTCCGAATTCACGATTTAACCCGTCAACTGACTGAATACTTAAATTCATATAATTTGGAATGCCCGACGTATGGTTTAATAGTTGTTTGATAGTAACATTTCCTCCACTATCTTTTCGATACCAAGGAAGAACATCAGAGAGCTTTGTGTCAAGTTGAAGTTTACCTAAATCAACAAGTTTCATAATTAGAGTAGCGGTAAATGTTTTACTTACAGAAGCAAGCAAATATTTTTTATCAGGTGAGTTTGGAACATTCAATTCAAGATTGGCATTTCCAAAGCCTTCTGAAAATATTTTATTACCATTTTTTGCAACAAGTATTACTCCATTGAATCGATTCTGGTTGTGATAAGCTGCTATTAGTTCTCTAATTTGTTGATTATCTGTCAAAATATTAATTTGTCCATTGACAACTATTGTAGGTGTTATGCTCATATATACAAATAAAGTACTTAAGCAGATCCTAAAGAAAGTTGGTTTCATAATTTCAAATTTAAATGTGACAAAAGGGAATGGGATATTTTGTAGGCATATTTATTAAGATTGTTAAAATCTAAAACCAAATCCGGCATTTCCAACCAGATTAAATTTGTAATCATTCAGATTTCCAAAATCATATCCAGGTCCTAATTCAATTTCTAAATAGAGTTTCTTTAGAAAATGAATAGTTGTTCCGGCAAAAACCCCTAACTGATTTGAATTAAGGCCACTTCTTTTAAAGTCTTTGTCTAATATGAATTTCCCGGTGAAAGAAGTTGAAATACGCCATCCTATACTGATATTTTCGTTTTTTGCAGGATGAATAGGAATAAAATAGAATCTGACAGAACTCATCAGGTAAGGATTGATGGCTGATAAATCAGCATAAATTTCTTCTCCTTGTATTTTATCATTGATTCCCCCCCAATACGATAAGCCTAATTCATTGAAAAATGAGACTTTGGGGCTTATAAAATACTCTACTCCAAAACCGGCTCCCAAAATGTTAATTTTTGAATAGGTATTCTTATTCTGTGAATATGCTGGTGTTATTGCCAAAATAAAAGCGATAACTATGATGAATCTCTTTATTATCTTAAATTTCAGTCCAGTCATTATTCCACTGCTTACCGGAGTTATATTTTCGATCTCAGGAAGAGTAATGGAATTTTTCTTTGTTACTGTTTTCAAGCCAAACAAAAATCGCAACAAACTAAATCTTTTCAATACCAGATAAAGCAGTACCGATAAAGGAATTGCTGTGCCGGCAATAAGCAGATACTTAACCAATATGGATGTATTAAATTGAATAATATAATATCCAAAAACTACAATCAAAGTCTGGTGGAGGATGTAAATAGGTAAAATAGCAGTGTTTGCAGGTTGAATGAATTTATGGTTAAAATTGAGTTTTTTTGCAGCCAGCCCAACAAAAAACATTACCCAGCAAAACGAAATAAGTACAGATAAAACACTTAAATACAAATGATTAAAACCATATTCCGGTTTCAAATATAATTGCATATTGTGCATCGTTTTGTTTAATATAATAGAACAATAAAACATTGCTGATAATGCCGATATTTAAAAACAACCACATTCGTTGTTTAATGATTTCAACAAATTTTGGATTTTTTATAAAAATAAATCCATAGATAAAAATGCACATGTATGAGAAGAAATCAGCCCAATCGGTATAACCGGGAAATATTGGTTTTAAACCGTAACGAATAAGAATCAATGGTAATACTAACAGAAAAACTCCCCAGGGTGTAACAATTAAGTTTTCAAGCTTTTCAAAATTGAATTTTCTGTTCTGAATAATTTTATAAACAGGCACAACTATTACTGTCATCGTAAAAAGATAGGGAAGATAATAAATATGAGCTCCCAAATGTCCGAACCAAAACAGGACGCTTGCTCCAAAATTTTGCGAAAATGCGTAAACCGGCCATGCTTTTAGAAATTGAAAATAATCACCGTGAAATCCAAAAAATGAAATTGCTTCGTAGAATTTTTGTGGTGGGATAATGAAAATTATCCCAAATATAAATGGAATAATCAATCGCTTTATTCTGTCGAAAAAGAATGAAGATTTGCGCGAATTCAGGGCAAACCAGGTTCCTACGCCTGAAATAAGAAATATCAAATCCATTCGCCAGCCATGTGTAAAAAAGGTAAGCAAATCGAAAACCATACTTTGATCGGAATTTTTAATATTCCAACTGTAATGGTCAAAAGGGCGCCAGGAATGGAATAAAAACAAAAGTCCGAAGGCTAGGATTCGTAACCAATCAATGTAATACAAACGTGAATTTTGTGCTTTCATAATTTTGAGTTTTAAATTTTTGCTCAAAACTACAACGGGCAACAACATGCATCGCCCAGGCGTGAAAGGTCGGACATCTGCCTGTAAATCCGGACGTTCAAACACTTAAATATCAGCGATTTAAGTTTTTGAATTTTCTATGAAATCTGAAGGTGTTTTCCCTGTAAATTGTTTAAAAATGGTATTGAAAGATGATTTGGAATTAAATCCACAATCATAGGCAATCGCTAAAATGGTATATTTTTGATTGGATTGGTCAAGTAATAATTTTTTTGCTTCCTCAACTCTGTATTCATTGATAAACTTAAAGAAGTTTTTCCCTGATTGTTGATTAATCACCTGCGAAAGATGATTAACACTCATTCCCAATTTGTCAGCAACCGTTTTGATAGAAAGCCTGCTGTCGAGAAAAAGTTTCTCCGAATCCATAAGCTGAATGAGAGAAGAATAATAAACATCAACGTCATTTTTCTGAAGTCCTGATTTTATATATTTTGGGCTTGTTTCAGAATTTCCAGGCAATCGCATTCCTGCAAATTGTTCCTTTTGCATCAGGTCAGGTTTCGCGATACCCGAAGGATAAATTAATGCCTGCTTAAATCCGTAATATCCAATAAAGAAGATTAATAATACATTTAATGAATGCATAAGATTGTCACCTGTTTGATAAGTAAAAAGAGGGTAAACATCACTGAAAATATTTAATAAAACCCCGATTACATTCACAGCAACTATAGCAATGAGTATCGCTTTCAACCAGCTTAAATCAATTCCTGCCGTATACGAAAAATTACCTTTTATATTTTTAATATGTCGTTTTAATCTGAACAGACCCAAAACAGAGTAAACCGGACCGCTAAATACCAGGAAAAATTCTCCTGCATAAATCATTGCCCAGGGGTTGGTGGTTGCCAAATGGAAATAAGCACTCTTTTTATCAGTCGGCAAAAAATAGTAAGTAGCAAGATAATAGGTAAGAAAAACAAAGAATGGAAGCGTCAATAGCCAAAACCAGGGTTTGAATTTTTGTTCAGGCTGTGTAATCAGAACGACATAATAATACAATAATGGTGCAGTTAAAATCGGGAAACAATAGGTAATTCCCCAATACTGAGGATGCAGTTGATAAAAGTTTGTGTTTCTTAAATACTGGTCAAAAAAAATAGCACCTAACAGTAAGGTGAATAGCATTAACAGATAATCACTTAAAGTTTTTTTGGGTTTCGATTGAAATAGTATCAGGTAAAACAGAGCCTGAACTGAACCTAACAATGAAATTATGGCCATAATTTGTTGTCAGTCTTATGTGGATTATTAACACAACACATAGCTAAGAAACAGTAGTAAAATACTTAATAAAGATTATAATATTTCGGCACAATTTAAATGTTTTGCTTCTATATTGTATATTTCATTATTCTACCAGGCTTCATTTTATGAGAACAACTCACTATTATAAAAAGAAGCATCCCGGAAACGGGGTGCTTTTTTTTTGCAATTCCAACTAAAGGTAACCTGTAACTTGAAAAATCCACCTTTAAAAATCGCCAACGTCACAGTCTGGCACTTCTCTAAATTGGATCTCAAAAAAAATTCTTTTAACCGCAAAGGGCGCCAAGGTAAAACACTAAGCTCGCAAAGAATACATTCAACTATTATAAGAATAGAGACTATAATGAGCTCGCTTCCCTCAATTCAACCACTTAACCAATCAACTATTCAACCAATCAACCCCCTCTAATCCAGTGCCTGATACTTATGCAGCTTATAATAATGGCCCTTCTTCTTAAGCAGCTCATTGTGAGTGCCCTCCTCTACAATCCTGCCATCGTCAATGACCACTATCTTGTCGGCATGCTGGATGGTTGAAAGCCTATGTGCAATAACAATGGATGTCCTGTTCTTCATCAGGTTGACAATAGCATCCTGCACAAGTCTCTCCGACTCGGTATCGAGGGCAGAGGTGGCCTCATCGAGTATCAGGATAGGTGGATTGGCGAGCACAGCCCTGGCGATGCTAATGCGCTGACGCTGTCCTCCGCTGAGTTTACTTCCTGACTCTCCTACCCCTGTATCATAACCTTCCTCCGTTTCCACAATAAATTCGTGGGCATTAGCTATGCGTGCAGCTGATTCAACGTCTGATCCTACTGCGCCGTTCCTGCCGAATGCTATATTCCCTGTAAAACTGTCATTGAACAGTATCGGATTCTGGCTTACAATGCCCATCATGCTGCGCAGACTCTTGACCTTTATATCCCTGATGTCAATACCATCAACCAGAATTGACCCTTTATCGACATCCATGAACCGTGGTATAAGATCAACCATGGTCGACTTGCCCCCACCCGATTTACCAACAAGTGCTATTGTCTCTCCCTTATTTATCTTAAGGTTAATATCCCTGAGCACAGGTTCCGTACCATATGAGAACCAAACATTACGGAACTCAATGGAGTGACCGAACTCAACCTTATCAACAGCATCCTCCTTTTCATGGATCTTCTCGTCGGCATCCAGAATATCCTCTATCCTCTCCATCGAAGCCATACCCTTCAGTATATTAAAATAGCTGGTTGTCAGGTTTTTAACAGGCGGTATCAGCTGTGAGAAGACTATCAGGTATGCAATGAGCTTATCAGGTGTCATGGTACCTGTTCCCCTGATGGCCAGTATGCCGCCATAGTACATAAGGAGCATAACAACGATAGTCGACAGGAACTCGCTCAGCGGAGATGCCAGATATCTTTTTCTTGTTACTCTTCTGAAAATCTTGGTGAATTTCTCATTAGACTGAGAAAACTGACCGGTCATCTGCTCCTCAGCATTGAAGCCCTTTATGATCCTCAGCCCCGACAATGTC
This sequence comes from uncultured Bacteroidales bacterium, assembly GCA_963698535.1. Taxonomy (GTDB): domain Bacteria; phylum Bacteroidota; class Bacteroidia; order Bacteroidales; family VadinHA17; genus CAVORD01. Next base: position 1,055,676 of record CAVORD010000001.1, read on the forward strand.
TCCTCGACAACGGAAAGAAGCTTCCCCAGATTCTGCTGACCTATTCTGGATGCTGATTTAAGTGTTTTTCCGACCTTGCCAATAAGTATCCCGCTCACGGGAAGTAGTATGAGGGCAAAAAGTGTTAGCTGAAGACTGCTGCTGAAGAGATATCCTAAAAATATCAGAATGGTAATAGGGTCTCTGAAGAGCATAGTAAGCGATGCCATCACTGACGCCTCAACCTCCTGAACATCGTTCGACACCCTGGTCATAATGTCACCCTTGCGTGAGTCGGAGAAGAAAGAGAGAGGTAACCTCAGCACTTTTGCATACATCGACCTTCGCATATCCCTTACCGTACCTGCCCTAAGGTATGCCATACTGTTATTGGCAAGAAAGATGAAACCATTCTTGAACAGGCTCGCCACAATAACGATCATACTTACAATGAATAGTGTCCTTGCCTGCCCGTATTCAGCTACAAAGAGTGAGAAGTTGTAGTTAAGAAAATCGGATATCCACTTGGTAGTATACTCCATTTTACCAGGCTCTGGATAAGCCTCAACATTATTGAAGAGAACCCTTAAAAATGGTGCAGCCAGGGTGTATGTAAAAAGTGCGAAGACCGCACTCAGGAGGTTATAAATGATGTTCTGCGCAGCCTGCCACTTATAAGGTATTATATACTTCAGCAGTATCCTTATGCTCTTCATACCTACTTACCTGTATAATTAAAAGGTGTGATGCTTTTCAGCCTCTTCTTCAATTCTTCATCTATCGCGAGCTTGTCGATAAAGCTATCGAAGCTCTCTCTGGTTATCTTCTCGCCTGTCCGGGTCAGTTCAAGAAGTGCTTCATAGGGTTTAGGGTAGCCCTCTTTGCGTAAAATTGTCTGTATAGCCTCAGAAATAACCACATAGTTGTTGCTAAGATCTTCATTTAGTTTGGTCTCATTGACGACCAGTTTATTAAGACCTCTTTCAAGGGCTCTCCATGCTATAAGACTATGAGCCAAAGGAATGCCTATATTCCTTAATACTGTTGAATCGGTAAGATCGCGTTGCAACCTGCTTACCGGAAGTTTCGATCCGATAAAGGAGGCTGCTGCATTAGCTAGCCCCAGATTACCCTCCCCATTCTCAAAATCGATAGGGTTGATCTTGTGAGGCATGGCCGAGGATCCTATCTCTCCTTTTATTGCTTTCTGTTTGAAGTAATCCATAGAGATATAGCTCCAGAAATCCCTTGCCATATCTATAAGGATCGTATTAATTCTGGCCAGCGTGTCAAGCCAGGCAGCCAGATTATCATAATGATCTATCTGCGTTGTAGGAAAGGAGCGTTTCAGTCCCAGCTTTTTCTCCAGAAACGTGTCGGCAAACTTATGCCAGTCAATTTCAGGATAGGCAGCGAAATGAGCATTGAAATTACCTGTGGCGCCACCAAATTTACCCTGCCATGGGATATGGTCAAAATGGGCCATCTGATTTCTTATACGGACTGTAAATACTTCTATCTCTTTCCCTAGTTTTGTCGGAGAGGCCGGTTGTCCATGTGTTCTGGCAAGCATGGGTATATCTTTCCACTCCCGCACCAGGGCCTCCAGTTTTGCGACCAGGTCATTCAGCGCAGGAAGCAAAACATTGTCGAATGAGTCACGAAGCGACAAAGGGATCGCAGTGTTGTTTATATCCTGTGATGTCAGCCCGAAATGAATATATTCGCTCCACTTCTGCAATCCCAGAGCGGTGAATTTCTCCTTCAGAAAATATTCCACCGCCTTTACATCGTGATTGGTAACCGACTCAATCTCTTTTACTTTTAAAGCATCACCCTCACTGAATTCAGAATATATCTTCCGTATCTGCTCAAACCTGGTAACAGGAAAGTCCGACAGATTAGCAGGCTTCTCCTCACAAAGGGCAATAAAATATTCTGTTTCCACAAATACCCTGTATCTGATGAGTCCAAATTCAGAGAGGAAAGGAGCCAGACCCGAAGTGATCTTCCTGTACCTTCCATCGACAGGACCAATTGCAGTTAGACTATTAAGCTCCATTGCTCAGATTTTAAGATGTGAATTAAAAGAGATAACAAAAATAGCATTTTACGCTGTTAAAAAGGTCTAATTTCGTAAATTCGATGATTCAATAATGCTCAAAGAACCGGAATGAAGAGATGGGAAAGATAAGAGTATCCTCAGTCAAGTATATAAACAGCTACCCCTTTATATTTGGATTAAACAGTAAACTCAGGCAGGATTCGTATGAACTGATCACCGAACACCCTTCGGAATGTGCCAGGAGTCTCATTAACGGAACTGTTGATATTGGCCTTGTTCCGGTGGCTTCAATGCCCCTTATCAAATCGCCCAGAATAATATCAAAATACTGCATCGGCACAAACAGTCCGGTAAAAACTGTCCTCCTCCTTTCGCATGTACCGTTCAATGAAATAGAAAAGATATGGCTTGACTACCGTTCGATGACATCGGTACAACTGGTAAAGGTTCTTGCAGCCAATCACTGGAACCATACACCAATGTGGGAGCAGACAAGCACCGGTTTTGAATTAAAAGGTGTAGGAGCTAAAGAGGGTGTTGTTCTTATCGGAGACCAGTGTTTCAGGCTGGCAACGGAATTCGCCTATCCGATACGATCTTGCCACTGAATGGAAAAAACTTACCGGTCTGCCTTTCGTATTTGCCTGCTGGGTTGGCAACAGTGATATTCCAGAGCAGTTTATTACGGAATTCGAAGAGGCCCTGGAATACGGGGTAAATAATATTGATTTATCTGTCGACAGCTTTACCCTGCCATCTGCTTTAACGAGAGCAGAAATATTAGACTATCTTTATAATAACATCAGTTTTCCCTTCGGTGATGATAAAAGGGAAGCTATGGAAATGTTTCTCAACCTTAAATAATAATAAAGGAAATGAATTCAAAAAGCCTTATTAAAATACCTCTGTTGCTTCTGATCATATTATTTGGCTATACATCATCTGCACAGGAACCAGGGAAAAAGGTGGTTTATACCTTTGAGATCAAGGAGATGATCGCAGCTCCTGTCTGGAGGACCACCAAGAAGAGCCTGGAGGAGGCAAAAAGGATTGATGCAGACTATATCTTCATCCACATGAATACGTATGGTGGTCAGGTAGATATTGCCGATTCCATAAGGACAGCCATACTCAATATTGATATTCCTGTCTACGTATTTGTCGACAACCAGGCAATATCGGCAGGAGCCCTTATAGCTATTGCCTGCGACTCTATCTTTATGAGACCGGGAGGAAGCATTGGTGCTGCCACTGTTGTTGACCAGACCGGCGCCCAGGTACCGGATAAATACCAGTCGTTTATGCGTGGGATGATGAGATCGACCGCCGAGGCACATGGGAAATATCCTGTTGTTAAAAACGGTGATACCACGATGGTGTGGCACAGGGATCCGGATATTGCCCAGGCAATGGTCGATCCAAGGATAATTGTGGAGGGTGTTATTGACTCCGGTCAGGTACTAACTCTTACAGTACAGGAAGCCATCAACTTCGGATTTTGCGAAGGCGAATGCGAATCTCTTACTGAAGCGATAGAGAGGTCTGTCGGCAAAGAGTATACCATCTCCAGATTCATCCCTACAGGAATGGAGAGGATGATACAGTTTCTTGTTAATCCGGTAGTTTCAGGATTATTGATAATGCTTATCATCGGAGGTATCTATTTTGAGTTGCAGACTCCGGGAATAGGTTTTCCCCTTGCTGCGGCAGTATTGGGAGCCGTATTATACTTTGCACCCTCCTACCTTGATAATCTTACTATTAACTGGCAGGTGATAGTTTTTATGGTTGGACTAATACTTATAGCTGTCGAAATATTTGCAATCCCGGGATTCGGGATAACCGGAATCCTTGGAATAATTTCTATCATCACCGCCCTGACGTTCGGTATGGTCGACAAGATAGTCTTCAACTTCGGACCTACAGAAGATGGTGTTCGTGAGGTGCTTGTCTCTTTTGCGATTGTCCTCTTCTCAATGATACTGGCCTTTGTACTTTCTATCTGGGGTAGTAAAAAGCTATTCTCGCCCAATCGTCTTTTTGGAAGCCTTGCTCTTGAAAAGGTCCAGGATAACAGTGAAGGATATGTTAGTTTTGATGTTACCACCCAGAAGTCGCTTGTTGGTAAGAGCGGGGAAGCTCACACTGTACTGCGTCCCAGTGGTAAGGTGAAAATCAATAATAAAGTATACGACGCCAGGGCCGAAGAGGGGTTTATAGACAGAGGATCGGTCATCATAGTGGTTAAGGAGGAGTCGGGACAGCTTTATGTTGTAAAAGAGTAGCAGTGAAGGAATCGTTCTCAATAAGAAATTATAAAAAAGGTGATTTCAAAGCCATAGAGCAGCTTTGGAAAGAAACCGGGTTGGGAGGCCCGCAGAGAGGCGACACTGAGGCGATAGTTGAAGGGGCCATTGAACTGGGAGGTATATTCCTGGTAATGGTGTCAGATAAGGATAACAGGATCGCCGGCACCTCCTGGATAACCTTCGACGGAAGAAGGATGCACCTGCACCATTTTGGTATAGGTACACTGTACCAGGGTAATGGGCTGGCAAAAAAACTGCTCAACGAATCATTGAGGTTCGTGAAAAGCAAGGGTTACCAGGTTAAGATCGAAGTACATGACACTAACGACAGAGCCCTCAGGTTATATGAAAAAGCAGGGTTCAAACCACTTGGTGACTACCATGTGTATATGATCAGAGACCTGGAAAAATTAATAATTGAACTCATCGATTAGATTAGAATATATTATAGGCAATGAAGTTTTTTACTTCAGCATAATTAAGTAAATTTGTAAAGGGTATTACCCTTCAGAAGGAAACAGAAAAATTGGGATATGGCTAGAACAATCACATTCAACGAGTTGAGAAAGATCAAAGACAGTTTGCCCAGCGGTAGCATGAAAGTCATTGCTAACCGCCTTGATCTTAATGAGGACACAGTAAGGAATTATTTCGGAGGATGGAATTTCGACAAGGGAGAAAGTGCCGGAATAATCATGGAACAGGGACCCGACGGTGGTATTGTTACTCTTGAAGACACTACTATACTGGATCTGGCTGAGAGCATGTTAGACTAACTGGTCTTTACCTTTTGCATTGTCAGGCAAGAGGATCTCCTTTTGCCTTTTTTTTGCCGAATATGGTAACCAAATACTTGACAGGGACGGAAAGAAAATACCGCCCTTTGGCAGAATCTGCCTGCTACAACTATTTCAATAACAAAGGACCATTTTCTCATGGTCCTGATCATCATTCCCGCGTATGGACCTTTGCAGGAGAGATATTGCTGGCGATCGAGAAGAGCGGTATCTCAATATCGATAAACGTTGTTGAAGCCCTCTTCTTCGCTGTTTGGTTTCATGATACGGGACTCACAATCGACAGAGGGGAGATTCATGGTATCCACAGCAGGAATATTCTGACAGCGTTCCTGAAAAAAGAGGGTATCAACATTGTGATGAACAACGAAATGCTTTATGCCGTAGAATTTCACGACAGGAAGGAGGATGTTTATACCGGTAACCCCCACGACATACATACGGTACTCTCTGTTGCTGACGATCTTGATTCGTTTGGTGCTATAGGTGTCTACAGGTATCTCGATATCTACTCAAGGAGGTCAGTGCCGTTGTCCGAAATTATAACAAGAATAAGGAAGAACATGAGGACAAGGTACGACAACTTCATGTCGATGTACGACCATATACCTCTGCTCCCGGTAAAACATACTGCCAGATTCAATGTAGCAAACGATATCCTGAACAGCCTTGACCAAAATGGCAGCGACGGGCCGGGCCCACTGTCCAGGCTTTTATCCATTCTTGAATCAGAAGGCGATATACCCGTTACAGAGCTGACTAATAAATACTTATCAACGGAAGACGACCCGATGGTAAATGATTTTATGGCTTCTCTGAGAAATGAACTGTCCCTGTTCCCCGGCTAAATCCGGCGGATGATAGCCTATGTTTAAAAACCTGAGAAATGGTTTTCATAAAATATATCTTTCGCTCTTAAATTTGAAAATATGAAAAAGCTGTTCCTATCTGTTTCGGTAATAATAATTGCAACTCTCCTTAATCTCTCAGGACAAGTTGCCCCATGGCTCAGGTACGATAAGAATGAGTCGCTGCCATACGATGAAGTGATAGCAGCCTATAAGCAGATGGATAAGGACCATAAAACGGCCAGGCTGGTAGAGATGGGTAAATCGGATATAGGTAAACCTATTCATCTCTTTTTGATATCGGGTGATGGCGATTTTGATCCCGCTTCACTTAAGAAAAAGGGAAAAACCATTATACTGATAAACAATGGCATACACCCCGGTGAGCCTGAAGGTATAGACGCGTCGATACAGTATTCGTGGAATTTACTTTACAATAAGAAGGGCACCGAAGTTTTAAAAAACACGGTAATAGCCATTATACCTGTATACAATATCGGAGGTACTCTCAACAGGAGCCCCTACTTCAGGTTGAACCAGAACGGACCGGTAGAGAAGGGCGCCAGGAGAAATGCCACCAATCTCGACCTTAACCGCGACTTTGCGAAGCAGGACAGTCATAATGCCAGAACCTTCGCCGCCATCTGGCAATTTCTTCAGCCCGATGTTTTCCTCGACACCCACACTACTAACGGATCTGACCATCAGTTTACCCTCACCCTTCTGCCGACACAATACCAGAGGATGGAGGAGCCCATGGGTAAATTCTTTATTGAGGTAATGGAACCGGAACTCTATTCCAGAATGAAGAAAAACTCGGTTTATGGTATGATACCCTATGTACAGTTCATGGAGCGGGGAAAGATAAGTTCGATCCTGGGTTTTGAAGATCATCCATACTACTCAACAGGATATGCATCGATGTTCAACAGTTTTGCCTTTATGACCGAGAACCTGGTATATAAACCATTCCCGGAGAGGGTAAACAGTGTTGTTGACTTCATCGGTCAACTAACATCTTTTACATCCGACTACAATAGCAGGATAAGAACACTTAGAGCTGAGGCAATCGAGAGCACCCGAGCAAAGCGAGAGTATGTTCTCGACTGGAAGATGGATACCACTATTTACCGGCTACTGGAATTCAAAGGTTATGAATATGAGATGACGACCACGCCGCTTACCGGGAGGCCTACAGGAATCTACAACAGAGAGAAGCCAAGAACCGATACAATCAAATACTTCTACTCCTTCCTTCCTCAACATACCGTTAAGGCTCCTGATGCTTACATTGTTCCGCAGGGCTGGGAAAATGTGATCTCCCGGTTACGTATCAACGGAGTAGTAATGAAGCCTCTCCCCAAAGATACCACCATGCTGGTTGAATCGTACTATATTGAATCTTCCGAAGCTGATAAACGTTCCACTCAGGGGCACTATGTCAATTCCAGGATCTCATTAAGGACGGAGACCGGTGAGAGAAAGTTTTATGCGGGAGATATGAGGATAGAGCTCAATCAGGTCTCTAATAAATATATTGTTGCCCTGCTGGAACCGGAAGGGCCGGCCTCGTTCCTGAGATGGAACTTCTTCGATGCAGTACTCGAAGGACAGGATTTCTTCTCTATATGGGGATTTGAGAGCCATGCCAAGGAACTTCTTGACAAGGACGAAGAACTGGCTTCTCAATTTGAGGAGAGAAGGCGCAATGACCCTGATTTTGCATCAGACCCCGTGGCCCAGTTGCAGTTTATCTACCAGAAGGCGCCCCACTCAATAATTGAGAAGAGCAATTTTCTTTATCCTGTGGCGAGAGTCTACAACTCCAGAGAACGTTAGAAGACAGGGGTTAAAAAATCTATCAGGGCACTATTATAGCTGAATTAAACCTCAGTTACTTAATTCTGAAGTCCAGCACCTTCTTTTGACCAAGAGATGCCACCAGGTTGTCATTCCTCCTTAACGGACCTACACCGCTGGGGGTACCTGTGAAAATGAGGTCACCTGTTTTAAGAGTATAGAATCTTGAAACATGTGCTATGATCTCACCGATGGAAAAGATCATATCTGAACTGTTTCCCGTCTGAACCCTTTTCCCGTTGATATCAAGGCTGAAGGTAATGTTTTCAGGATTACCGGCTTCTTCCACCGGAATAAACAGGCCTACCGGTGCTGACCCATCGAAAGTTTTTGAGATTTCCCAGGGCAGACCGGCCCTGGATTGGCGGTTTTGCAGATCGCGGGCAGTAATATCAATACCAACGGTTACGGCATCAAAATAGCGGTATGCAAACTTTTTGCTTATTCCCTTACCAAGCTTTGAGATACGGAGAACCAACTCAGCTTCATACTGGATATCTTCCGAAAAATCGGGAAGGAAGAAGGGCTTATTTTTAAGGAGTAGTGATGAATCAGGCTTAAGGAAGATAAGGGGCTCATCAGGAAACTGCCGACCCATTTCTATCGCATGTGTCCTGTAATTCAGGCCAATACAGATTATCTTCATTCTAGCTGTTTTTCGATTCCAGTGGTTTCAGCCTGATCTTGGTGAGCACATCCTTGGTATCCTGGGGGAAATCTCCATTCATCATCCAGGAATAATATGACGGCTCCTCATCAAATACCTTCGTAACAGGTTTCCCACGGTGCTTACCAAAATTAAATACCTCTATCCCATCTTCGTTAAAGATTATTCTACCTGCGAGGTCAGCATTCTTATTGTGCGAACTAAAAGCCGACGAGGCTTTCCACATCATTTCCAATGTCGGGATATCTCTCTATCTGGGCCTTAAGGATATCGTATGTAGCCTGAGTATCCGATTTGGCTGAATGAGCGTCGGTAAGCTCCTTATTACAGTAATACCTGTAGGCGGCAGAGAGGGTTCTCTGCTCCTTACGGTGAAATATAACCTGTACATCAACGAACTTGGGCTTGCGGAAATTAACCTCCACACCTGCCCTGTTGAATTCCTCCATAAGGATAGGGAAATCAAACTTTATTGCATTATACCCTGCCATATCACAACCTTCAATGAAGGCAGCAATCTTCCTGGCCAGATCAGCAAATTTCGGGGAATTGGCTACATCCTTATTTGAGATACCATGAATGGCTGTTGTCTTTTCGGGAATAGGAATACCAGGATTAATAAGAGAGTGAAGCCACTCTTCCGAGCCATCGGGCTGGACTTTAAGTATTGCCAGTTCAACAATACGGTCAGCTGTAATATTAATCCCTGTGGTCTCGAGGTCGAGGAATACCAGTGGTCTCTTCAGGTTCAATGCCATTATTTCATTATTACGGAAATAGCAGACGGAAGCAGGTTCCCGATAAACAACCTGCCTCAGATCTTACTGTAACTATTAATTAAAATTATCTGTTCAATCGGACCTGAAAGCATCAGGCGTTAATCATCATAGGCATAAGAAGCATCAGCAGATCTTCCGCCTCATTGCTTGTTTCAGCCGGAAGGAAGAGGCCCGCTCTTGTAGGATCAGCCAGTTCCACATGTACATCGGCAGATGAAAGGTTGGATAATATTTCGATCAGGAAAACAGACTTGAAGCCTATCTCCATGTCATCACCTGAGTACTGGCACTTGATTCTTTCGTATGCACTTATAGAAAAGTCAATATCCTGTGCTGACACAACTACCTGGTTGCCTGTAAGCTGTAGTTTTACCAGATTGCTTGCCTGATTTGAGAATACAGAAACCCTCTTCAGCGTATTGTAAAATTCAGCCCTGTCGATAATAAGCTTTCTGGGATTATTCTTTGGAATTACAGAGTTATAGTTAGGATAGTTGCCCTCTACCAGGCGGCAAACGACCTTATAATCGGAAAGGGTAAAAAATGCATTCTTATCGTCGAACTCCAGGCTTACCACACCCTCTTCCCGCGGAAGGATATTTTTAAGCAGAGCGGCCGGCTTTTTGGGAAGGATAAAGGATGCAGTCTCTTCTGCCCGTGCGTCTGTTCTCTGATACTTAACAAGTTTATGAGCATCTGAAGCAACGAATACAAGTCCTTCTGTTGAAGCTTCCACCAGGATGCCTCCCATAACAGGCCTAAGCTCATCATCAGCTGTTGCAAACAGGGTTTTATTGATACCCGACATCAGTATCTCTGCGGTAAGATTAAAGGCTATTCTCTTCTCGCTGCGAATAGACGGCAGAACGGGGAAATCCACACCGTTTTGCCCAACGACATTAAACTTACCGTTCTCAGAACTGATCACTACAGCCATGGTATCGTTGTTGATATCAAAAGCCAGGGGCTGCTCTGGAAAAACCTTCAGTGTCTCAAGTAAAATTCTCGCCGGAACAGCAATCATTCCCTTCCCACTTGCATTTTCTATCTTCATTTGGGTAATAAGGGTGGTCTCCAGATCTGATGCAGTTATGATCAGTTCATTTCCGGTGAGGTTAAATAGAAAATTATCGAGTATCGGGAGGGTATTCTTAGAGCTTATAACCCTGCTTATAGCCTGTAAGTGACCCAGAAGTTCTGTACTTGATACGACAAATTTCATATATCCGTTTTATTTTTTGGTTTTTGTAGTAATATTTCTTCCTGAAGAAAGGATTAACTACCTGATAAGCAGATAAATTAAAACTGCGGCAGGAAATACCAATATTACAAAAAAAACTATTAACCGCAAACTAATTATTGCCGATTAGAAAATAGGATACATTTTTAAGCAGAGGATCCAGATCATAGTATCGGGCAATAAAATAGTTGTCTGATTGTCTCATTTTACCGAAGATGATATCACTGTTTATTATCCTCTCCCCCTCCTCAATATTAATAACCTGGAAGAAATCGGCAGTAACCGAGGTTCCGTCATTGAGCGAAAGTTCGACAGAGAAGAGCTGTGAACCCGGCTCCCTGGCTCTCTCAGTAGCCGGTGGCCTCCATATTTCAGTGAAGGGGACATATACAAAATAGGAAATATATCTTTCGATCTTTTTCTCATCCACTTTCATGAGAGTACCATTGGCATAGAATCTGTAGCCGGTGTCGGGATTACCTGTTATACTGAATGAGTCAGAGTCATTGGCAGCATAGTTAACGCTTATGGCACTGATCTCTGATGGCATATGGGAGAATATAACATATGGCATCCAGCTTTCACTCCTCGGTGAAAAAAGAGAGCCAATCTTAAGGTCATATCCCTTAAGAGTAATGATATAAGCTCCCTTGCCACTGCCAGGAACTATTATGTTACCAAAGCGGTTCGTCTGGGTACTGTAGATGGTAAACCTCCGTGAAAGTCCTGCTGTGCCTTTTATTTTCACAAGGGTGGAGGGTGGATCTTCATCCATAAGTATCTCTTTAAGGAGATCATCGGACACAGGTGATTTGATCTCCCCCTGGAACAGTATTTCCTGAACGATGGCAATAGCTTCACGGTTGATCTTATCCGATCCGTTAACATACCATTTTCCCTGTTTCTGTGTAAGTATCACCGAAGACTCTTCTCCTTCCAGGGTTATTTGTGTTATGACTTTACCCTGCGGTATGGCAAAGCCTGTTGCCTGGTCGCTGAATAGATCTTTTTCGCGCGAGATACAGAGTGTTACGATCAGCGTCGTGACCAGGATCACCAGTATAAGTTTATTCGACTTCTTTACTCTCTTAAGAACCATAGCGATAGCGTCTATAGAAGTTAAAAAGCAGTCCGGCAAATATAATGACAAGGATAGGCCCTATTGTATTAATAAGCTGAAGTGACAGCTTCATCGATTTAACCTTAGCCCTGTCGGTGATCCTCAGCTTGATCTCTCTGCCGCGCAGTTCGACCAGACCTCTGTCATCTGTAATATAGTTGATCGCATTAATGAGGAAATCCTTATTTCCGAACATTTGCATCGTATACCTGTCGAGACTGAGATCAAGCGGCACCAAATCCCCGCCTACCCTTCTCACATCGTTTCTGATAATGTCGCCATCGGCAACCACCAGTATCGCACTCTCCTTGCTCTCCTTTAATAATTCAACATTCTGGTCGGTAAGATGAGAAACCATCCTGTTTCGGTATAACGACTGGAATTTCCCCTGGGCAAGTACAGCCACAGGAAGTGATGGTCTTGAAAATGCAGATTCCGGAGGCTGTTTACGAAACTCATCGAGTCGTATAACCACAGGTGGAGTAACAACCCGGGAAGGTCCTGAGCTGGCCAGAAGGACTGTTTTTCTGATGCCGTAATCCATCCCCACAGTATCTATATAGCCTGTGAAATTGGTCCTTACCTTATTAATATTCTTGGTTATCGGGCTGTTGGCTGAAGGCTCAAGAAGAGGATAGTAGATCCACGGCACGGGGATATACTGGCTCTTGGCATCTGCCGAGGTTGCCATCACGGGAATGATAAGGCACTGATTATCCTGTACCAGCACCGGGTTAAGCCTGAAACCATAGTTAAAGAGCATATCCTCAACACCCAGCTCTCTGTAGAATGCTACCGTTGATCCCATTGCCAGACTATCGGTATTTACGTCAACGGCATCCAATAGCCATACCACTCTTCCTCCCTTCATAAGGTACTGGTCGAGGACAAGTTTATCTGATTCATCAAATTTTTCACCTGGTCCGGCAATAACTATAGCAGCATATGAATCAAGAACGCCTACCCGTCCCTGGATAACGCCTCTGTCAACATTGAAATACTTTGCAAGTTCCAGCATTATATCACCCGTTTCCACTTCGCTGTATTCACCGTGACCCTCAATAAATGCTATCCTTTTTATAGTATCGGAGGTGAGCGTATGTATTGTTTTAATTAGCTCATATTCAAGTCCTTCAATTGAGTTAGAGAGATTTTGTTCTGCGCTTACTCCCGGATTATTCCTGAGGAAATTAACCGGAACCTCCGCTCCGTTGTAATTAATTATAAGTCCGGGGAAGATGATCTTCTGCGAGGTCCCTCCCTCCTCATCGCCGGCCTGAACATTTATAGGTGTCAAACCTCTGGCTGCAAGTTCTTCCTGAAATGAGGCTCTGGCCTTGGGGTCCTTTATAGCGACAGGGTTCACGAACTCAAAATCTATTTTCCTTCGTGAGTAGACCCTGAATTCATTAAGGAGATCACCTACACTTCTGCGCAGTTTCTTGAATCCTATTGGCATCTCCCCGTCCAGAAAGACCTGAATCAGTATCCTGTCATCGATGTCACCCAGTATCTCCTTCGTAGGAGCTGAAAGCGTATATCTGCCATCTTCCGTCAGATCGATCCTGACCCTGATAAAGGATGATATGATCATTATCATTACCGTAACGGCAGCTATGGCAAGGAACCCTGCAATATTTTTCATCTTCAGCTGCGTGTCACTATTAAAAAAAGAGCTCATATCTATCTTTTCCAGTTACGTGAAACAAGTACCAGGCGTGTAGCCTCCAGAAAGATGAACGCCACCCCCAGGAAATATGCAATATCCCTGATATCAACTATTCCCCTTGATATTGACCTGTAGTGCTCATTTATTCCAAATTGTATCACCACCTCATCTATAGCTTTGAGCCCCGGCAAGAGGGCAAAAGAGTCGAATCCGGCGTACATAATAAAGGAGAGAACCACTGCTATAAGAAATGCAATAACCTGATTATCGGTCAATGACGAGCTAAAGACACCAATAGAAGCGTAAACGGAGGCTAGACAAAAAAGTCCGATAGCCGAACCAAATATTGCTCCCTTGTCGAGGTTACCGACAGGATCGCCAAGGTAGTAAACTGAAAAGTAGTAGATTATTGCCGGGAGCAATGACAGCAGGATAAGTGCCACCGATGCAAAAAACTTACCGGATATAATTGCTCTTTCAGTAACAGGCCTTGTTACCAGTAGTTCAAGTGTTCCACCCCTCTTCTCTTCCGAGATCATACGCATCGTAATCGCAGGCACAAGAAAGAGGAAGACCCATGGTGAAAGCATAAAGAGAGAATCAAGAGAGGCATAGCCATTATCGAGAATATTCCATTCGCCCGGGAATATCCACATAAAAAGGCTGTTAATCAGCAGGAAAACAGCTATAACCACATAGCCGGTAAGAGTGCTGAAGAAACCAGTGATCTCCTTTTTAAGTATTGACAGCATAATTCAACAGGTTACACAAAAATAATAAAATGACTATTTCAATTGCCTTTGCGATTCAGTAGGAACCGGCAGGTTAGTATTCTCAACCGGTGAAAGTAACACATTGGCATAATAAAACGAGAGTATCTGGTCATACTGATACCCCTTTTTTGCCATCTCCAGTGCACCTTCCTGACATAATCCCACTCCATGGCCATAGCCTTTGCCACTGAGAGTAACATTATCACCTGAAACTTCAACACTGAAGAAGGTTGATCTAAGATCCAGGTCGGTCCTTATCTGCTTCAGAGGCAAAGAGAACTCCTCGAAAGTATAGTTCTCTCTTCTTCGTGTTTGTCTGAAGATAAAATCGTGATCAGCCAGCAGATCTGTTCTTAACCCTTTTGAGTAGAGATATTCCTTCCACTCCTCCTTGGGAATAGTTTTTGTCCAAATGGCATTGCGTGAAGAGGTACACCATGGGTCGATAACGGGTAAGAGGTAAGATTCGCCCCTGACCCAAACCCATTCTGATCGTATTGTTTCCCCTCCGCAATTGGAGTGAAAAGCTGAAATAATAAGGTTCCCTCGATTATCGATTATTACAATACCCTCGGTTGATGAGACCGCCTCATTAATGATCTGGTCGGTTGTTATTCCGTGATATGCCTGACAGTGTACCCCATCGCATAAATTAAAATTGTCGGATGAGTGTTTATGAATATTATTGTAAGTATATGTTCGTGCAATTATCGCCTGGGCCTTGTAGAACTCGGGCTTACCCCCGGGGCCGGCCTCTGCTCTGACAACAGCAGGAAGGTAATCTTCAACCTTCACAATATTGAGGGGAACAAGAACCTGCAGGTCCGGGAAAACAGTCAATCCTCCTTTATAACTCCTCCTCAGATGACTTTTGCCTCCCGGCTGCAGTCGGAAAACAGAATTATCCGATAGTGGTATTATCTCTGCTGAATCGGCTGAGAATCCATCTATCCCGGTCATTTTAACAACCACCCTGCCCTTGTCAACAATGGCGATCAGGTGATCGCCTCTTTCGAGATATGAATAGTGTGAATTATTTATTCTTGCCTCATATCTGCCCGTTTCAACGCTAAGTATAAATTGGTTCTCCCGCATTTCAGAAAACAGCTTCACTCTGATCGTGCGTGATTCCGCCGAAGAATTACTTAAGGTCAGGATAAAAAGCAGGGCAATTAATACAGATGATCTCATGAAGGCTTTTTAATGTTAGTTACCATGTCGGTGGCTATTCTCATTGTTATTCCCGGCTCTCCCAGCATATCAGCCATCAGCCTGTAGTTATTGAGCATAATTCCTCTTTTCCAGCCACCTTTAAGAATCGCCCTTAACTCACGAAGAATTGATTCCTCATTGAGATCATTCTGTAAAAGTTCCTTAACTATCTCCTTGTCCATAATAAGATTAACAAGTGAAATGAAACGAACCTTAACCAGCCGTTTTGCTATTTGGTATGAAAAATTATCTGCCTTATAACAAACCACCTGTGGGGTACCCAGAAGGGCGGTTTCGAGAGTTGCAGTTCCTGAAGTTACCAGAGCGGCCTCGGCAACAGAGATGACCTCATATGTCGATTCAAAAAGCAATCTGGCCTCATTCCAGGAACTCATATATTTGCGATAATAGGATTCAGGAATTGTTGAAACACCTGTAACAACTATCTGATAGTCGGGAAAGTACTTGCAAATATTCATCATAACGGGAAGGTTATGACTTATTTCATGACGTCTGCTACCCGGTACAATGGCTATCACCGGCTTATCTTCAAGTCCTGTCTCCTCAAATATTTTCCCTTTGTCGGACATAACCACCGATTTACGCTGGATAATATCGGCGAGAGGATTACCAAAATAGTAGGCATTGACTCCCTTACCGGCAAAGTATTCAATCTCAAAGGGGAAAATTATATACAGCCTGTCGACAAATTCTTTGAGTGATTTCGTCCTTGATTCTTTCCATGCCCAAACCTTGGGCGATATAAAATAGTAAACTTTGTACCCCTTTGATTTTGCAAATTTTGCGATCCGGAGATTGAAACCAGGGTAGTCGATAAGGATAATAACATCGGGGTTGAAAGCAATTATATCGGATTTGCATCTTTTCAGGTTAGCAATGATCCGGCCTATTTTAAGAATAACCTGAAGGAAGCCCATGATTGCCAGCGACCTGTAATGCATCCGGATAGTGGCACCCTCCCTGGCCATCATATCTCCTCCCCATCCTTCAATTACAGCCTCCTTATCAAGGGGTTTCAGTTCCTTTATCAGGTTGGCCCCATGAAGATCACCGGAGGCCTCCCCTGCTATTATAAAATACCTCATAATTAAATGAACTTGATTATCATAACCAGGATAGCCCAGAAAATGGTAATTCCAAGGATTCCTTTTGAAGTATTATAGCGATCGGAACGCATAAAAAGGAGAAAAGGAATAAGATTCAGGAATACAGCAAGACTAAAAAACTTGGTTGCTATCTGTCCCTTGTTTAGCTTACTGAAAAAGTTATAAAGTGACTCTCCGTCCGATGCAAAAAGATAAAAAAGCAACAGTGCCACAACCGGTACCAGGATACCAATTATCACTCCTAACCTTACCGAATCTTTAATATCACTCTTTTTAATCACGGGAATAACTCTTTAAGTGTTTCTACATAAAAATGAGCCGTCAGATCCACTGTTACCGGAACAATCGAGATATAATTGTTTGCCAGAGCCCACTCATCTGTATCTTGAGAGTCAGGTTCATGGTTATTGAAGGCACCGGTAAGCCAATAGTAGGTCTTACCCATAGGATCTTTTCTCTTTTCAAACTCCTCTTTCCAGTTACCCCTCGATTGTCTGCACACTCTTATCCCCTTCACCTCCTCTTCTTTGCACGTAGGAATGTTGACATTCAGGCAGACTCCCTTTGGCAGCGGGTTTGACTCAAGGCTTTTCATCACCTCTCTGATATATCTTTTGGCCACAGTAAAGTCAGCAGCCGGTGAAAACGAGTTCAGGGAAAAACCAACGGAGTCGATCCCATAAAGGCAACCTTCCAGTGCCGCCGCCATAGTACCGCTGTAAAGAACACTAACAGAAGCATTTGACCCGTGATTAACACCGGAAACTACCCAGTCGGGTTGCCGTGGCAGCAATTGGTTAATAGCAAGTTTTACACCATCGGTAGGTGTTCCGCTACAGGCGTAGACGATCTTGGAATCAGTCTCTTCAAGCAATTTAACCCTTAAGGGTGTTTTTACTGTGAGAGCTTGTGACATTCCCGACATGCTCTCTACGGTAGAGATCATTACCACCTTACCAAATTCCTCCATCACCTCAACGAGTGCCTTAAGCCCTCCGGCATAAAGTCCATCATCATTTGTTATCAATATCAGGCGGTCTTCCTTTTCAAGTTTCATTAGCTCTCATTTTTTGATCTACAAATATAGTCAAATCAAATTACCCGTTATCAGGCCAGTCATAAGTTAGCCTCTACTTTATCATTAAAATAAAAGAGAAAACAAATAGGCTCTTTACCTCTTGTCTGAACAGTTCTTACATCAATTTTCTTAATTTTGCATTCTGAACAAACTGGCAAATGAAAATATCCTATAATTGGATCAGGGATTATCTGGAAACCGATATTGCCCCTGAAAAACTCGGAGAAATATTAACTAACCTCGGACTGGAAGTTGAAGGACTGGAAGAGTGGGAGTCGGTAACCGGCGGGTTACAGGGAATTGTAATAGGAAGGGTTCTTACCTGCAGCAAGCACCCCGATGCCGACAGACTCTCCGTTACTACTGTTGATACAGGTGGTGACCGACCTCTACAGATAGTTTGCGGGGCACCTAATGTGGCTGCCGGACAGATTGTCCCTGTGGCAACGGTGGGATCAATGGTTTGGAAGGGTGGAGAATCTTTCGAGATCAAGCGTTCGAAGATCAGAGGTATTGAATCTGAAGGTATGATCTGTGCTGAAGATGAGCTTGGCATGGGTGATTCGCATGAAGGAATTATGGTGTTAGGCAATGATGCCGTTCCCGGAATGGCCGGAGGCGACTATTTTAAGATCACCAGGGATCACATCTTTGAAATAGGACTTACTCCCAACCGCATCGACAGCGGCTCTCACTATGGAGTTGCAAGGGATGTGGCTGCCTACCTGTCGCTCCGTAAGACTACCACGGCTAAAAAGCCCGACACATCACAATTCTCTGAGAATAGCACTCCATGCAAATGCAGTGTAACAGTAGAGAACAGCGCAGACTGTATTCGATACAGTGGTCTTACAATATCCGGTGTAAAGGTGGCTGAGTCACCAGACTGGCTTAAAAACAGACTGAGAGCTGTTGGCCAGACACCTATTAATAATGTGGTTGATATTACCAACTTCGTTTTGCTGGAGATAGGACAACCGCTTCATGCTTTTGATGCTGCAAAAATATCAGGCAACGAGATAATTGTTAAGAACCTCCCTGATAAAACGGCCTTTATTACCCTCGACAAGGAGAAAAGGGAACTATCCTCATCCGACCTTATGATATGTGATAAAAAAGAGGGCCTCTGTATTGCAGGTGTATTTGGTGGTGCCGGTTCCGGGGTAACTGATGGTACAACAGATATTTTTCTTGAAAGTGCATGGTTTAATCCTGTTTCAGTCAGGAAAACAGCTCGCCGTCATAACCTTAATACTAATGCTTCCTTTCGTTTTGAGAGAGGAGCCGATCCTGAAATCACAACCTGGGCACTCAAGAGAGCAGCTCTTATGATAAGAGATCTGGCCGGAGGGGAGATATCAGCCATCACCGACATCTATCCCAAGCCTGTTAAAAGAAGAATTATTGATGTAACATACCATAACATCAATCGCCTTATAGGTATCGAAATTGATAAAGGGGTCATTAAAGGGATCCTTAAGTCTCTGGAAATTGAGATAAAAGAGGAGAATACCAATGGACTGAAGCTGGAAATACCTGCCTACAGGGTGGATGTATTTAAGGAAGCTGATGTGGTTGAAGAGATATTAAGGATCTACGGATTTAACAGTATTCCTGTTTCCGCCGGGATCAATTCTACAATAACATATATCAAAAAACCCGACAGAGAGAAGCTTATGCAAAGCATATCCGACATGCTTTCATCAAATGGCTTTGCTGAGATCATGAATAACAGCCTCACTCCTCTCTCCTGGTATGAAAACTCTTCCGAGTTCTCCGCAGGATCTTTGGTTAAGCTCTCCAATCCACTGAGTAACGACCTTAATACCATGAGGAGAACTCTATTGTTCGGAGGACTATCAACAATAGCATGGAACATTAACCGGCAGAATTACAACCTCAGGCTTTTTGAATTCGGTAATGTCTATTCCCTAAAAGGGGTCAAGGGTGATTTCCCTGTTGTAAATGACTTCTGCGAAGAACAGGTTCTTGCACTCTTCATTACCGGCTCCAGGATGGAAGAGCGCTGGAATGAGAAGAGTCAGCCTGCCGATTTCTTTCTCCTGCGATCATTTGCAGAAATGGTTGTCTCGAAAATGGGAATTGACCCTCAAACACTTAATGTTGCTGAGGTTTCAAAATCATATTTCAGTGGCGGACTTCTCTTTTCACTAAATGGAAAGAGCCTTGTTGAAGGCGGCAGAATATCGCCACAATATCTTAAAAGATTTGAAATTGATCAGGAGGTATTTTATGCCGAGATCAACTGGGAGAATTTAATTGCAGCCCACACCCGGACAACTACCATATACTCGGAGCTGCCAAAATTCCCCTCAGTAAGAAGGGATCTGGCCTTACTTGTTGACAGAGATGTCCGATTTGAAGATCTTAGAGCCATAGCCTTTAAAACTGAGAAAAATATACTTAAAGAGGTAACGCTTTTTGATGTCTATGAAAGTGACTCACTTGGTAAAAATAAAAAATCGTATGCCCTCAGTTTTATTCTCCAGGACAACAGAAAAACCCTGACAGACAAAAACATAGAGAAAACAATGGGAGAAATGGCAACTGCATTCCACAAGGAACTGGGTGCAGTCATTCGTTAAACAGATGGCCAGAATTAAGCTTTTACGCGGTGATATAACAGTGGTAAGTTGCGATGCCATTGTTAATGCTGCCAGGAATTCATTACTTGGCGGCAGTGGTGTTGACGGTGCTATACACAAGGCTGCAGGACCAGAACTGCTGGAGGAGTGCAAGGGGTTGAACGGCTGCCCCACCGGTGAGGTTAGGGTTACCAAAGGGTATAATCTGCCGGCTAAGTATGTATTCCACACCCCCGGTCCTATATGGCGGGGAGGGATATACGATGAGATGGAGTTGCTGATGCTGTGCTACAGGAATATTCTTTCAGAGGCTTGTAACATGAAATTGTCATCAGTTGCAATACCTGGAATTTCAACAGGGGTATATCATTTCCCAAAAGAATTGGCTGCGGAAATCGCCGTAAATGAAACTAAGAGGTTCATAAGTAATAATATCTACCCCCGGGAGGTGCTCTTTGTGATCATGGACAACGAGTTATTCAGCTACTATGATACATTCCTTAAACCGGATTACCATGTTTGAAAGAATCGGCAAATACTTTGCAATGGTCAAATTCAGTCATACCATATTTGCCATGCCATTCGCATTTATTGGCTTCTTTTTAGCTGTGAAACATCATGGATACAGCTTCAATCCGCTTGATCTTGCTTTCGTTGTCCTCTGCATGGTGTTTGCCAGGAATAGTGCGATGGGATTTAATCGCCTGGTTGACAGACATTTTGATGCCGCCAATCCACGGACGGCTTCAAGGGAGATACCGTCGGGGAAGATCAGAACAGATAGAGCCGCAGCATTTATCGCAATAAATTCTATCCTCTTTATCATTTCAACCGCATTCCTGAATAAGCTTGTTTTGTTTTTGAGCCCTGTTGCTCTTTTGGTAGTTCTGGGTTACAGCCTCACAAAGAGGTTCACAGCCCTTTGTCATTTTATACTTGGGCTTGGTCTTAGTCTGGCGCCTGTCGGAGCTTATATTGCAGTTACAGGAAAGTTTAATTTGGTTCCTGTTCTGTTTTCGGCAATAGTATTAACATGGGTAAGCGGTTTTGATATAATCTACTCTTTGCAGGATTATAAATTCGACAGGGATAATAAACTCCACTCCCTTCCGGCAAGCACATCGCCGGCCAAAGCACTTAAATTGTCAATACTCATTCATGTCATCAGCTCTGTTATAGTTGTAGCTGCGGGTATTGCAGGCTCCTTTGGTATCCTTTACTGGATAGGTGCCGCTATCTTCATCGCTCTTCTTGCCTTTCAGCATTCAATTGTAAAGGTTGACGATCTCTCACGGGTCAATATTGCATTCGCCACTACAAATGGGTTTGCAAGTATAATCTTTGCATCTTTTACCATAGCAGCGATCTATCTCCCGTTTTAGCTTTTCAACAAAAAAACAACCTTCCGTCTTCGGGCCTAAAAAAATGCTATATTGGCATAAGCAATTTTTCAGTATGGAAGACCTGACCATCAGAAAAGTCTCCGGAAAGGATGACATTAGGACATTCATTTTTCTCCCCGAAAAAGTCCACAACAATAACCCCGGATGGCTTCCTCCGATCTATATGGATGAATTCGAGCTCTTCAACTCCAAAAAGAACAAGTCTTATCTCTACTGCGACACAATAATGCTCCTGGCCTTCAGGGGTAAAAAACCTGTTGGCAGGATAATGGGAATAATCAGCCACAGGTATAATCAAATTAAGAAGGAGGATCATGCCCGGTTCTGTTTTCTTGAAGCATATGACGACGCTGAAGCGGTTACCGGTCTTTTAAGAGAAGTTGAGGAGTGGGCTGTTGATATGGGCATGGATGCTCTCGTTGGTCCGCTTGGCTTTTCCGACAAGGACCCGCAGGGACTTCTTGTTGAAGGATTTGAATACCCTTCGGTTATAACCTCTGCAACCAACTCTGCCTATCTTCCTGAATTGGTAAAAGGGGCAGGTTTTAAGAAAAAAAGAGACCTTGTGGAATACCTTGCTGAGGTTCCAAAAGAGCTGCCTGAGTTATTTAAAAGAGTCCTTAACCGCTTTGAATCGAACAAGGACATTAATCTGATTACCTTCAGAAAAAAGAGTGATCTCAAGCCATACATTATTGGCATTCTGGAGCTTATGAATGAGACCTTTACGGAGATCTATGGTTTTGTTCCACTTTCCGATCCCGAAAAGAGGGAGCTGGCGAAAAGATATCTGCCTATACTCGACCCTGAGTTTATAAAGGCGGTAACAGTTAATGGAGAGTTGGCCGGCTTCTCAATTGCCATGCCCGATATAAGTGACGGATTAAAGAGAGCAAGAGGCAAATTATTGCCTTTTGGATTTATAAAGGTTCTGAATGCTGCAAAGAGAACCGACAAACTGGTAATGCTTCTTGGAGGGATAACAAAGAAACACCGGGGAAAGGGTATTGATGCCCTGATGGGAGCAAGTATCCTGGATTCAGTTAACAAAAAGGGCATGAAGTACCTCGACAGTCACCTTGTACTTGAAGACAATGTGAGGATGAGGTCCGAGTACGAACGCATTGGTGGCAAGGTAGTTAAGAGATTCAGAATATTTGTTAAGCCTCTCTAAAATTTAAATACAAAACTGAAGCCTATTACCTCTTTGAATTGTGTTCGTGCAACAACTTTGGGCTTGCCATCCGGTCCAAGTACCGCAGCTCCGTCTCTGTAAATTTTAGTACGGGTGTCATCATCATAAATGAAATGGGTATTGAGCCGGATCTCAGTAAACCAGTTGATTTTCATTGAAGCAGTTAATTCCCAGTCGATGTCTACATTTTGGGGATTCTTTATGTAGTTGGTAAACAGTTGTACCCTGTTTGTAATCTGAACGGTCTCAAAAGGGTTGAATTTATGATTGATGATAACACCAACACCAGGCTCATGCCTTGCTTTCCTGTCTGCATCAATACCATATTTGGTCTGATCGATGCTGGCGGTGTCTGATACATATGTGACCTTATAAGTAAGAGGAGCTATGTTCACCGACAGTTCCTTCGTTGGTTTATAATCGAGACCAAAACCTACAGTCATGGTGACAGGATTAAAGAATTTTGATACAAGTATCGAGGTATCGACACCTGAGATCTTGGTATAGCTGTATCCTCTGGCTATCTGGGTCTTGATCTGTGCCGTTGAACTGAAGTCGAATTTTCCGAAGGCCTTATGGTTAAGTTTCGATGAGGTCTCAAGCAGGTCAATATTCTTTCTTACACCATTCTCTGTAGAGGCCACCAGGCCATACTTCAGTCTGGCAAAATTGGTGAATGCAAGATTTTCTTCTTTCTTGATATAGTCGGCATATCCTGTTATATCTCCCACCATGCTCAGATTACTCTCCCCTCCCTTTACCCAGTTTGAGAGAAATGTCTGGTTGAGAATAAAATTGGTCTCGTACCTTACTTTCCAGTAGACAGGTTTGATATAATATTTCTTCACTTCCGACAACCTGGAATGATCGATATCGAGTCTTCCCACCTGGGCACTCTGGATATTGGTCTGTTTTCCGGGCCTTCTGAATATAAGCCCCTCCTCAACAAAGAGGGAGAAAATATCGCGGCTGTCGCTTCCTATCCACACAGTAATGGAATCGTTGTACTCATTCCTGAGCCACAGTCTCGATGCCTGACCTGTGCGGCTGTTGCTCACAACAGGAACAATCTGTCCGGATGGGGTTCTGAAAAATATGGTTGCAGAGTCTCGTCTCTCAACCTCATCGAGCAGGACGCCAATTGCAGTAACAATAGAATCGGCCTCAAAAGGATTGTTATAGTGCCTGAATATCGAAGCATTGTAATGCGATGCTACTTCAGTGAGGGTATCTACAACAACAAGCAGAATAGTGTCTTTTCTCAAGGTATGGATTCCGGACAGTATCGAATCAATGGCCGACATTGAGGCAGTATCATTTCTGTTAAAGGGGAATTCAACCCTGAGGGTATCCCATATGTAGAAATTCTCATACGGTACTTTTATCGAATCGTAGGGAAAACTCCTGAGCAATTCTTCTGATGAACTGAATGGAGGATTATTGAGGTGATATATGAGTTGCCCGAGTGAATTTCTGAACTCACCGTTTGGCTCGTTCCAGAGGTCCCTCCTTTTGTAAATTCTATCGATAAATTTAATAGCCTGTTGAGTATCCATTTTTATGGAACTGTCTGCCTTTTGAAGGCCAACAGCATTTGCAGGATTTGATATATTGATATTCTGAGCTGACATTCGCCCTGTAGAAAAGAAGATAAGTGTAAGCAGAAAAAAAGAGCAGGCCCATCTTCCTTTTCCATTATCCATTCTTCTTGCATTAATATTTGCCATAATCTCGATAATCACCTATTTTTGCAAAAATAGTTGAAATAACTACAAAGGCATTTTAAAAGGGTAAAATGACTAAAAAGATTTACAGGAACATCAAGAGCAGAGATTCATTCTGAATCATATCACCTCCTTTCCGTAATCTTAATCTCAATTGTAAATCGTCAATACCCTTAAGATAATGAAACTCCCTTATACAGAACCTTTTAAGACAAAAATGGTCGAGCCCATGTATCGCAGTACTCCTGAACAAAGGAAGGAGTGGCTGGACGCGGCTCATTATAACCTCTTTAGCCTGCGCTCGAATCAGGTATTTATAGATCTTCTCACCGATTCAGGTACCGGCGCAATGAGCGACAGGCAGTGGGCCGGGATGATGGAAGGTGATGAGAGTTATGCAGGAGCCTCCTCCTACTACATGTTAAAAGAGGCCATTTATGATATAACAGGATTCAGTTACTTTTTACCAACCCATCAGGGGCGGGCTGCGGAGAATGTTCTTTTTTCTGTTCTGGTAAAAGAGGGCGATCTGGTACCGGGTAACTCACATTTCGATACTACCAAGGGACATATTGAATTCAGAAAGGCGAAAGCCGTCGACTGTACCGTGGACGAGGCTTCAGATACAACTCTTATAAGGCCATTTAAAGGTAATGTCGACCTTAATAAGCTTGAGAAGGTGCTAAAGGAGAATCCCCCATCCAGAATATCATGCATAATTGTTACCCTTACAAATAATACTTCCGGCGGACAACCGGTAAGCATGGAGAACCTCAGGGGGGTGAGGAAACTGGCAGACGCTTATGGTGCAACAGTGATATTCGATTCCGCAAGGTTTGCAGAAAATGCATATTTCATAAAGACCCGCGAAGAGGGCTACTCAAACACCGGAATAAGGGAAATAGTAAGAGAGATGTTCTCCAATGCCGATGGCATGACGATGAGTTCCAAAAAAGATGCGATCGTTAATATGGGCGGTTTTATAGGAATGAGAAGCGAGGAACTTTTCAAAAAGGCATCAGTTTTTAATATAATATATGAAGGGTACATAACCTACGGTGGTATGTCGGGACGTGATATGAATGCCCTGGCAATAGGTCTTGGTGAAGGGACCGATTTCGACTACCTTGAATCACGCATCAGGCAGGTGCGACTGCTTGGCGAAAAGTTGAAGGAGTACAATGTGCCCGTGCAGGAACCTTTCGGAGGACATGCAGTTTTTGTTGATGCTTTGCGCTTTCTTCCCCAGATTGGCAGGGAGATGTTCCCTGCGCAGACCCTCGCAGTTGAACTGTATCTTGAAGGAGGGGTAAGAGGAGTGGAAATAGGTGCAATCATGGCCGACCGGGATCCCGTAACAAGAGAAAACAGATTCCCTGCTCTTGAGATGGTAAGACTTGCAATACCCAGGAGAGTCTATTCCGATAACCACATCGGGTATGTTGCTGCATGCCTTGGTAATATTATGGAAAGAAGAGATTCAGTAAAAGGAGGAATGAGGATAGTTGAAGAGGCTCCAATAATGAGACATTTTACCGTTAAACTTGAAAGATTGTAGATTAGTTTCATATTCTGTGATTTATGTTTTCCTTTGCAGATCGTAAAAATTTGAATGAGAGATCTGACAGTTGGTAAAGAGGGAAAACTGATCCTGAATTTTGCAGGACCGATGCTTATCGGTAGCGTATTCCAGCAGTTTTACAATATAGTAGACAGCATCGTTGTAGGTAACTTCGTTGGCAAGGAGGCCCTGGCAGCTGTTGGTGCAAGTTTTCCGGTCATTTTTGTTATGGTCTCTCTGATAATCGGATTGGTTTCGGGGACCACAATTGTTATTTCTCAATATTTCGGCGCCAAGGATATGGTCAGCGTTAAGAAGGCTATAGATACAATGTACATCTATAGTTTTTTCTCTGCCATAGTTGTATCGGTAGTAGGTATATTCTTCAGCGAGAGTATCCTGAAGCTGTTGCAGTTACCTCCGGAGATTTTACCAATGGCAACATCCTACCTGCGCATAATTATGGCAGGTATTATCGTGTTTTTTGCTTTTAATGGCATAAATGCCGTTCTGCGGGGTCTGGGTGATTCAAGAACACCACTTTACTTCCTCATTGCGGCAACTCTCCTTAATGTTGTCCTCGACCTTCTGTTTGTTATAGTATTTGATATGGGTGTAGAGGGAGTAGCTATAGCCACAATAGCATCCAACGGGGTAGTCTTCCTGGCGGCGGCTTATCACCTGAACAGAACTCACAAAGTGATCAGGGTGGCAATCAGAGGGCTCATCTTCGACCTTGAGATATTCAAACAGAGCTTCAGGATAGGTCTGCCCACAGGACTGCAACAAACCTTTGTTGCTCTTGGGATCATGGCTTTGATGGGTATTGTCAATACCTTCGGGACAAATGTTATTGCAGCATTTTCAGTAGCATCAAGGATCGATGCCATTGCTACTATTCCGGCAATGGTATTCGGACAGGCTCTGGCAACTTTTGTAGGTCAGAATCTGGGTGCCAATAAACCCGGACGTGTAAAATCCGGACTTAGGGCCACGGTAATTATGACAACGGCGGTGACAATAGTAACATCTGGTATTATTATCTTCTTCGGACATTTCCTGATTTCAGCCTTTACCCGCGATGCAGAGGTGATACGGATCGGTGATGAGTACCTTACCATAGTCAGTTCATTTTATATGCTTATCGTACTGATGTTCATCTACGGAGGTGTAATGAGAGGCGCAGGCGACACGCTCATTCCAATGTTCTTTTCGCTTATCTCCCTTTGGCTTATAAGAATACCACTTGCACTTATCCTTAGTAAGCATTTCGGAGCCTCCGGAATATGGTGGGCAATACCTTCAGGCTGGCTGGTCGGACTGATATTGTATTTCGCATATTATAAAACCGGCAGATGGAAGAAAATGAGCGTTGTAAAATTTGATGAGGGCTGATCCCCTCTTTTTCCTACTTTTGTATAAACAGACAGAGGATGATAAAATCAATGACAGGGTTCGGTAAAGCGGTAATTGAAACCCCTCAAAGGAAAATTACCATGGAGATCCGTGCACTTAACAGCAAACAACTTGACATTAACACCAGGCTGCCCTGGCTCTTTAGAGAGAAGGAGATAGAAATCAGAAACCTTATAGGGAAAGTACTCTCAAGGGGCAAAATTGATCTCTCGGTAAATTTCGACTCACTGGAAGATGAATTCATACCCGTGATCAATAAATCAGCTATCCTGAATTACCATAATCAGCTTACTCAGATAGCTTCTGAGCTATCTATAGATATATCAGGCAGGATACTTGAAGTAATAATGCGTCTGCCGGAAACAATGAAGCAGGAGAAGCCTGAGCTCTCGCCTGAAGAGTGGTCGTTTTTCGTTGATAATCTTACAGATACACTCAACAAGGCCGATCAGTACAGAATTGAGGAGGGCAAAGCTCTTGAAAAGGATCTTAGAGCAGGTATTCTGAATATTGAACAGACTCTTGAGATCATAGAACCACTGGAAGGTCAAAGGATTGAAAAGATAAGAGAACGCCTGCTGGCGATGCTAAAGGAAAACAGTATCCCTGACCAGATCGACATGAACAGGTTTGAGCAGGAGTTGCTATACTACCTCGAAAAGATCGATATCAACGAGGAGAAGGTAAGGTTACGGCAGCATTGTACCTATTTTATTGATGTTCTGGAAAATGAGGAGTCGAACGGCAAGAAACTGGGATTTATAACCCAGGAGATAGGCCGTGAAATAAACACCATAGGATCCAAGGCTAATGATGCAGGCATTCAGCAAGCCGTGGTAAGAATGAAAGATGATCTGGAGAAAATAAAAGAACAGGTTCTGAACGTTCTTTAAGACTACAATAATTATGGCAACAAAGGGTAAGCTTCTTATTTTCTCGGCTCCCTCCGGATCGGGAAAGACAACCATCGTTTCGCGACTGATGGAGATTGTTCCCAATATCGGATTTTCAGTTTCCGCAACCAGCAGATTGCCCAGGGGAGAGGAGAAAGATGGTATTCACTACTATTTTATCACGGCTGATAAATTCCGCGACCTTATCAGTCAGGATGCATTCATTGAATGGGAAGAAGTCTACAAAGACCATTATTACGGCACCCTCAAGTCGGAAATCGAAAAGCTGCGGGTTTCAGGAAAGCATGTTGCCTTCGATGTTGATGTACTGGGAGGGCTTAGCCTGAAGAGATATTTTGGGGAAGATGCCCGGTCAATATTCATTATGCCTCCTTCAACTGAAGAACTTAGAAAGAGACTGATAGGGAGAGGAACAGATGAGCCCGAGAAGATAGAGATGAGGATAGCCAAGGCTAAACAGGAGATGGAAGAGGCATGTAAATTCGACCATATTGTGATTAATCTCAACCTCGACTCTGCCTTAAGGGAAGTTGTTGACCTCGTCAAGGAATTTACCCAATCAAAATGATCACAGCACTCTTCTTCGGCTCTTTCAATCCGATCCACAAAGGACATATTGCCATTGGCAACTATATTGCCACCCTGGGTGATGTCGAAGAGGTCTGGTATATAGTAAGTCCGCTAAACCCGCTGAAAGATGAGGAGGGCCTTATTCCCGGAGAGGACCGCCTGAAAATGGTGGAGCTGGCATTTGAAGGCAATCCAAAAATATCGGCTTCAGGAATAGAACTTGATATGCCCCTACCCTCTTACACTATTAATACACTCAGGTTGCTGAAACGTAAATATCCGGAAAAGAAATTCGCCATCATAATGGGTTCGGACAATCTGGTGACACTGGATAAATGGAAAGAAATTGAATCTATTGTTGCAGGATTTGAGCTATTGGTATATCCGCGGCCAGGAGATTCACCAGCCGACCTGATATCTAAGTCGCAGCTTTTGTCAAGGGCAAAAATAAGATTAATAGATGCACCCCTGATCGAAATCTCATCAACCGAAATAAGGCAACTGATTATCTCCGGTAAAGATGTTGAATCTCTAATCGATAGTTCCACCCTTGACTACATCAATTCAAAAGGACTTTATAAGCCGGGAATAGTCTGAATTCAATTTAAAAAGGGAGACTATTAAATAAAGAAGTCCGCAGCCATAAGGCCACGGACTTATATTTAGAATTTATA
This sequence comes from uncultured Bacteroidales bacterium, assembly GCA_963698535.1. Lineage (GTDB taxonomy): Bacteria > Bacteroidota > Bacteroidia > Bacteroidales > VadinHA17 > CAVORD01. The sequence goes on from CAVORD010000001.1 coordinate 1,085,262, forward strand.
ATACTACAGTATTATAATTACTTCAATTTACCTTTTTAATGATCTCCATACCTCTGTTAATCGCCTCCTCGTTCATTGGAAGGAGGTGATGATATCTTTCAGGGAGCGACTTCTTAAGTCCTTTAATAACATTTTCAAGAGTAAGTACCGGTTTCAGCTTCATGAAACCTCCAAGCACGATCATGTTGAAAGTCTTTGAGGAGTCCATTTTAGATGCCTCTTCGGCAGCATCGACTCTGTAGACGAGTATGTCGGTCCGTTTTGGATGCCGGGTAATACCGTTGCCGTCGTAGATAAGCAAGCCCCCAGGCTTTACTGTCTCCTCGAACTTATCGAGTGACTGCTGGTTAAGGATTATTGCAGTATCAAACCTTTTAATAACAGGTGAGCTAATGCGGTCATCGCTTAAAATAACGATAACATTAGCTGTTCCACCTCTCATTTCTGGTCCGTATGAGGGCATCCAGCTAACCTCCATATCCTGCATCACACCTGAGTATGCCATTATTTTACCCATTGAGAGGACACCTTGTCCACCAAATCCGGCTATTAATATTTCTTCTGTCATTATTGTATCAGTTATTTTAACAATTGAACTATTCAGCGGGAACCTTCATATCGCCAAGCGGATAGAACGGGAACATATTCTCCTCCATCCATTTATTCGATTGAACCGGCGTCATCTTCCATCCGGAGGGGCAGTTAGAAACTATTTCGATGAAGCATGTACCTCTCTCCTCTTTCTGGTATTCCACTGCTTTGCGTATTGCCTTTTTTGTTCTCCTCACATTAACCGGGGTATGAACACTCTGGCGTGTCACGAAATAAGTTCCCTCGAGCTGAGCAACCAGGTCGGTCATCTTTAGTGGATTACCCATCGTCTTTGTATTTCTTCCAAAGGGCGATGTTGATGATTTCATACCTGATAGTGTTGTTGGAGCCATCTGTCCGCCGGTCATCCCATATATACCGTTATTGATAAAGATAATAAGGATGTTCTCACCTCTGTTACAGGCATGTATTGTTTCAGCAGTACCAATGGCAGCAAGGTCACCATCGCCCTGATATGTGAACACGAATTTCTCCGGCATAAGCCTTTTAATAGCCGTTGCCACGGCCGGGGCCCTTCCGTGTGCTGCCTGTTGCATATCAACATCGAGGTAGTTATACATTAGTACAGAGCATCCCACAGGTGCAATACCTATTGTTTCAGATTGAAGACCCATCTCTTCAATAACCTCGGCAAGGATACGGTGAGCCGTACCATGTCCGCAACCAGGACAGTAGTGCATTACATTTTCTGTAAGCAGCTTAGTTTTACTGTATGCAAGGTTCTCAACCTTGATCATATCTTTTGCAGCAATATTTTCAGACATAACTTAACCTCCAATTAATTTTGATTTCAGGTTCTCCACCACCTCTTCAGGAGTTGGAATGATACCACCCATTCTGCCAAAATGGTAAACCGGAACACGACCGTTTACCGACAGTTTAACATCCTCGACCATCTGACCCGCGCTCATTTCTACGCACAACATACCTTTTACCCTGGTTGCCAGTTCAGCAAGTCTCTTCTCAGGAAACGGGAATAGTGTAATTGGCCTTAGCAATCCTACCTTAATACCTTCGGCACGACATAACTGGACGGCTTTCTGACATACCCTGGCACTTGTACCGTATGCAACAAACAGATATTCAGCATCATCACATTGGATCTCCTCGAGAAGAACCTCTTTCTCTCTTATCTCTGAATATTTAGCCTGAAGTTTTATATTAAAGATCTCCTGGGCGTTGGAATCAAGATCCAGTGATGTAATAATGTTTCTTTCCCTGTCGGCTGTTTTACCAGTAGTAGCCCAATCGGGGAACGTCTTCATTCTCTCTTTTTGGGGCTTTAGCCATACCTTCTCCATCATTTGTCCAATGGCACCATCAGACAGGATCATAACAGGGTTCCTGTATTTGAAGGCCAGCTCAAAGCCAAGCTCCACAAAATCGGCCATCTCCTGGACCGACGCCGGAGCAAGTACTATCATATGGTAATCACCATGGCCTCCACCCTTAACAGCCTGAAAATAGTCAGACTGAGCTGGCTGGATCGTACCCAGTCCGGGGCCTCCCCTAACCACGTTTACAATAAGGCAGGGCAATTCGGCACCGGCAATATATGTTATTCCCTCCTGCTTAAGACTTATTCCGGGAGAGGAAGAAGATGTCATGACCTTCTTACCGCATCCTGCTCCGCCATATACCATATTGATCGCAGCAACTTCACTTTCAGCCTGCAGAACTACCATCCCGGTAGTTTCGAGAGGGTCATTCTCCATCAGGTACTCGAGTATCTCACTTTGAGGGGTGATCGGGTATCCGAAATAACCATCTGCACCAGCTCTGATCGCTGCCTCGGCAATTGCTTCATTGCCTTTCATCAATCTGAGTTCCTTTTCCATTTAAATATATTTACTTATTAATACTTTAATTACTTACACTTTTGTCTTATAGACAGTTATCACACCATCGGGGCATACGATCGCACAATTGGCACAACCAATACAAGCGTCCGGTAATGCCGGGTACGCATAGTTGTAACCTTTCCCGTTAACCTCTACCGCCATTGAGATAACAGATGTTGGGCAAGATACAGAACAGACCTCACACCCCTTACACCTTTCCACATCTACAACGATTGTACCTTTAACTTTTGCCATATTATTTGAATTTATTTATTGTTTTATCGGGTTACTTTCTCTAAAAAGTTTTACTCTCTCCTCAAGTACATCAAACATTTCAAACGGTATTTGCGAAACGCAGGCTCTTATACCTGAGATGCTTTCACTACCTGTTATCCTTAAGGAAATAGCACTTATTCCAAAACTAAGCAGCCTCCTTAAGAGCTCACCACTATTAAGTCCGGGATACTCCAGAGTGAAATAGAATCCATCGGCAATGGGATCATCCATATCATGATCATAAACTATATTAAAACCATGATCCAGGAATATTTTCTTCATCCGGCGGGCCTTCTCGCCATATATACTTACATCATCAATAAATCTGTAGTCCCCGTCATTTACTGCTTTTAGCAAGGCAGCGAGACCATATTGAACCGAGTGGGTCACTCCTGAAGAGAGTGCATATAATGCACCATATACCACCGAGTGACCGAAGCTGTCGGAAGAGTAGTACCTCTTTAGATCGGGGTACTTTCTTGAGAACAGCTTATTGGAAACAGCCAGAAGGCCAATACGTTGTCCGGCGTAGCTGAATATCTTACTGCTGGAAATCAGCAGCATATAGTTATCGGTATAATTAGCTACAGTTGGCTGAAATGGCTTTACTCCCGGCACCGAGTAGTCCTTTCTGAAATCCATCCCAAAATAGGCCAGATCTTCCATTACTATTGCATCGTACCGTGTGGCAAGCTCTCCTATAATCTTAAGTTCATCTTCAGTGAAGCATATCCACGACGGGTTGTTGGGGTTTGAGTAAAGTATTGTTGAAACTCTGCCTGTCTTAAGGTATGATTCAAGTTTATCCCTCAGCTTTTCCCCTCTGTACTTATAAATGTCGAATGATAAATGATCCTGACCCAATATTCTTACCTGTTGTTTCTGTACCGGGAATCCGGGATCGATAAAAAGTGTTCCCTCCTTTGAAGCATCGTTCCTGTTTGCTACCAGGAAGCCTATCATTGCACCCATCATTGAACCAACGGTAGGAACTATTCCTGATGGCGCTATATCGATATTAAGGAATAGTTTAATAAACCGTGATGCCTCATCCCTTAATTCAGGGATACCCTCAATATTGGGATAGATTGCCCCAACGCCCCTCCTGAGGGCATCGATCTCAGCATTAACTCCGATTGAGGCTGGCACTAATCCGGGCACCCCCATTTCCATCCTAATGAGTTTTTCACCCGATTCTTTTTCAACCTGATTGGCAAGTCTCACTATCTCGCGGATACTGGCTGTTCCAAGATCCGGCAGATTAGACTCCTCTATCAACCGGTCAATTAATGATTCTCCTATGTTAAGTTTATTGTCCATATAAAAATAAAAAGGGCAGTAATATCCTGACTGCCCGACTTTCCAAGGTTAATCTCCCTTGCCATTAATGATTAGCTCCGGGATGAACTGCATCAAAAAACAAACCACACCCAATGAGCACCTATAATCCTCATTATGTGATGATTCGATCATTATAATATCTCTTTGTCCTTTCGGTATTCTTTTCAATTTTTCTTCAGTTTCAAGACGTTCAATATACAAAAATAAAAATCAAAAAAAGAGGTTTTACTGCATCTCTATGACCTCGCGGCAAAAGCAAGAATTACCCCAAGAACCATACCCAATATTGCTGCAAACAGAATCTGGAATTCCACAGGCAACAGAAAAGTGATGGTTTGCATTGGTATCCAAAAAAGAGGAATCGTCTTCTTAAGAATAAATCCCCAGTGTACATCCCAGTTGATCTCCTTGAGGAGACGGCCAAAATCGGGAACAGTAATGAAAGCCCGCATACTACCTTCACAACTCATTATATGTGCATCGGTAAGACGATGAAATGTCATGAGTACCGGAGCATAGAATATATTAAGCAACGTGCTGATTGCAAATGCGGTAATTACTTTACCGGTCACACCTTCAGGATGGAAACCGGCTAATGCAAGAACATCAGGTGTTCCTGTCTGGAAGAGTGTGAAGGCTATTTTAATGGTTATCCCAAGGAAGCCCCAGACTATTGCACGCGGTAACAGGCCAAATCCTTTAACAAAATAGTTACCTGTCCTTATTCTGGCACCTGCCAGCTCACCGGATGTTGCAAGAACTGCAAATTTTATAAAGCTGGTAATATATGGATGGCCGGAATTCATCTCTATGTAGATGCCAAATAGTCTTTCCCACAGAACAAACGGAAGGAAGACCGCTACAACAAACACCAGAAAACCGAGATCCTTTAATTTCATTATGAACTCATTACTTAACTTCTCTGCTATATTTTATCCTGGCATCAACAGCCCAGATTCCTTTTTCCCCGGCAAGAAGCGGGTTTATATCCATCTCCAGAATTCCGGGAGCTGCTTCTGCGAGTGCCGACAACTTTCTTATCACCTGAGCGAACTCTTTCTCGTTAATTGGCTTGCCACCCCTTACTCCTTTAAACAGGGGATACGACTTCAGCGATCTCACCATCTCAGCTGCTTCCTCATCAAAAACAGGCACCAATCCCTGAGAAAAGTCTTTCAATACTTCGATATAGATACCACCCATACCAGCCAGGACCATATGGCCGAAGCTACCCTCCTCCTTGAGTCCGACAAACAGTTCCGTTCCGCTGATCATAGGTTGAATAAGTGCTCCCACGGCACCGGCTATGGCCATGATCTTGCCGTATGCCTCCTCTGCTTCTTTTCTATCCTTAATATTAAGGATTACTCCACCTGAGTCAGATTTATGCAGAGGGCCAACAACCTTCATTACTACCGGAAATCCCAGTTTCTCAGATTCATCTGCTGCCTCATTGGCGGAGTGAACAACTTTTTCAGGTACCCTGTTGATCCCGGCGGCATCGAGAACCGTTGCAACCATGTGGGGAGAGAGGTATCCATCCTCAGCATCGTCAAGAGCAGTTCCAAGCAGTGCGGTATCAATAATGTATCCATTGCTATCCTCAATAAAACTTCTGCCACCGTTAATAACCTTACAAAAAGCCCTTCCGAAGATCACCTCATCGGGGAAATTCATTCTTCCCCTGGAAATAAACTCCTCAACATCCTCCCGGGCATTCATTACCGACGGTAAAATTGGATAAACGGGCTTGCGGCAATTTTTCATCTTTTTATCGAGCAGGTCATAGACCTCTGTAACGGGAAACAATCCCGGGCTTCCAAATATTACGACCATCGAGTCGACCTCATCGAGATCATTCTCAACTGTATCTATTATACTCCCCAGTTGTTCGGCAGTACCCGTAGCCAGAAAATCAATCGGGTTTGCGACCGATGATCCGGGATAGAGTGATTCCAGAAGCTTTCCGGTTTTATCACCACCCAGAAAAGGTATCTTAACACCACCCTCCGAAAGAGCATCGGTAAGCATAACTGCCGGTCCTCCGGCATGAGTAATAATAGCCATATTTTTGCCAGACGGCACAGGATGCATAAATACGGCAGCTACGGCACCAAGCTCTGTCCTGCTGAAGCATCTGACTATTCCTGCTTTACGGAATAAGGCGTCCACAGCTGCGTCGGGTGTGGCAAGGGCTCCTGTATGAGATGAAGCTGCCCTGCTGCCGGCCTCTGAGCTTCCTGCCTTTATTGCCGCGATATGGCAACCTTTCCTGATAAGTGATGAGGCATGTTTAAGAAGCATCCCGGGCTTCCTGATGCTCTCAAGATATAGCAGTTTCACTTTGGGGCTCTCACCTTCAACATATGTTTCATCAAGATGTCTTATCACATCTTCCACACCTGTTTGTGCACTGTTTCCAACAGACCATACCGACGAGAACCTGAGACCATTGGGTATGGCAGATTCCATAATAAACACTGCTGTTGCACCCGAACCGCTGACAAAGTCAACACCCATTGGATCAAGTACAGGCACCGGTGTTGTGAAGACACCACTATAATTTGAATTAAGAAAACCGATACAGTTGGGTCCGATCAACGTACCGTCATATATATTGACGATCTCCACCACTCTCTTCTCCAGTTCAGCCCCCGCTTCCCCCTCTTCACTAAAACCTGCCGATACGATAATAAATGCTCGTGTCCCCTTTTGAGAAGCAAGAATTTCAACAGTTTCCGGACAGAACCGGGCAGGGATGGCAATAATAGCCAGGTCTGTTTGTGGTAAGGCTCCAGTGTCGGGGAATGATTTTACTCCCTGCACAGTATCGAGTTTAGGGTTAACAACAAACATATCACCCCTGAATGAGCTCCTGAGAAGATTCCAGAGGATCTTGCCCCCTGCCTTACTCAGGTCGTTGGAGCCCCCTATTACAGCAATACTTGATGGATTTATTAGCTTTTTGTTTATCATAATAACGTAGGAGATAAGAAGTTAAATCAAGAAAGCAGGCAGGATCACAATCCTGCAAATCTCTTTAAAAAGCCCACGTTTCCTGCCACACTGTAGAGGAATAACTCCTTCTGATAATGGTTGATAAACATCCTGTAAAATTGATGTGCGAATATAATAATTTAACCATTCCAACAACAGGATAAATATCAGATTGCAGGAGTCCGATCCGGCTACACCGTTAAGTTACAATAACTGATTGATTCGAATGTTCTTTGTCTTATGTTTTTTAATATAATCCATTCCTGTCGAGAAGTGATGTTAAAAGCTACATTTGCAGATACCAAGAGTGTTTTGAAAGAATAATTTCCTATTGATTAAACTATAACCCGATTATCATGAAAAAGAGATTCCTGAAATGGTTACTGCTAATAATAATCTTCATCCCATCCGTTGCATTCTGTCCGGACAGTGAGATCGATCCCGATGGTCCCGGTTATCCGGAAAGTTGCACCAGCATCATGGTTGGCCGTTTGGCGTCAACCGATGGCTCGGTTATGACAGCTCACAGCTGCGATGGCAACTACAGGACATGGCTGGAGATCGTCCCGGCAAGGAACAATGCACCGGACGCGAAAAAGGCGATTTATTGGGGAACCCTGCATACAGAGGAGGCCTGGGATATGTCAAAGGCCATTTTCAAAGGTGAGATCCCGGATATAGAATCGACATACTCTTACCTTAATGTTGCCTATCCCTGTCTGAATGAAAAGCAGTTAGCAATAGGTGAGACAACGATCACAGGACGCCCGGAGCTTAAAAATGAGAACGGTTTGTTTCTTATTGAAGAACTTGAGAAGATCGCCCTTGAGCGTTGCATTACCGCCCGTCAGGCTATTAAACTTATAGGTGAACTTGCTGAGAAGTATGGCTACGGTGATTCAGGTGAATGTATAACACTTGCCGATCCCAAAGAAGTATGGCAGCTGGAAATTACCGGTTCAGGTAAGGGTAAGCCTTCTGCACTCTGGGTCGCACAACGCATTCCCGACGACCATGTGGGAGTATCGGCCAACATACCCCGTATTTCGGAAGTTGATTTCAACGACCCCAACAATTTTATGACCAGTACTGATCTGAGAAAGAGAGCGAAAGAGCTGGGTTTCTGGGACGGCAAAGAGACTTTTAAATTCTGGAAGGTGATAAATGGCAGGAAACCATTCTCCACCCGCGACTTTTATATACTCAGTACTATGGCACCCTCACTCAATCTCTCGTTTGAGGCAGAAGAGCTACCCTTCTCGGTAAAGCCCGACAAAAAGGTAAGTGTAAGAGATGTTATGAAATATTACAGGGAGACCTACGAAGGGACAGAATTTGATATGACCAGGAATCTTACTGTAACAGCAAATGTTAAGGATGAGAATGGTAACAGTGTTGAGAAAACTATAAAAAGCCCGGTTGCCAGCAACTGGATGAGCAATGATCTGAGAAACCTCTTCAACGCTCTTAAGCCCGGATCAGTTGAGCGTCAGCGTACCATCGCTATAGCAGGGTGTTCATATTCACATGTGATACAATGCCGCGACTGGTTACCAAATGAAGTTGGAGCAGTTGCATGGTTCAGTTTTGACAACCCGGGACAGAGTCCAAGGATACCGATCTTTTCCGGCAACCTGTTCCTTCCTGAAAGTTTTAAGATATGTGGCCAGCACCGCTACAGAACAGATGCCGCAATATGGTCATTCAGAGAAGCAAACAGGCTGGCAACGGTTAACTGGGAACGCGCCCGTTTAATAATGGAACCTGAAGTAATGGCCTTCGAAGAGAAAGCATTCAGGGAGCTGCCAATGCTGGAGAAGCAGGTTGCTGAACTGGTAAAAAACGGTGAGAACATGAAGGCAAGGGTACTGCTGACCAACTACACCAACGATTTCGCCTCTGCAACAATGAGCAGGTGGCAGGAGATGAAAGGTCAGTTCTGGGGTATGTTCGGACGAGGATTCTGATCTCCCCGAATAAATTGATGATAATTATCTTATCATTTTGATAACCCGGTTACTATCTTTGTGACCGGGTTTTTAACTGAAGATCGATGGGTAAGGTATCGGAAATAGTTGCTGCGGATAATTATACCAGGAGTGATATAAAATACCTCCTTGACTGCAGTGATGAAGAAAGGAAGGAACTATTCAGTGAGGCACTCACCATAAAGGAGAGATATGTAGGTAAAAAGGTCTACTTCAGGGGTCTGATCGAATTCTCCAATATCTGCTCAAAGGATTGTCTCTATTGCGGCATAAGAAAAAGCAACAAAGAGGTTGAGAGATACACCCTGACCAATAAGGAGATTCTGGAGGCAGCAAAGTTTGCCTGGGAGAGCAATTACGGATCGATAGTATTGCAGGGCGGTGAAATGGAGGGTGAAGCCTTCACTGAGCGCATCGAGAAATTATTAAGAGAAATAAAAGAACTTTCCAACGGCGAACTGGGAATTACCCTGTCGCTGGGGGAGCAGAGTGAAGAGGTGTACCGTCGATGGTTCAATGCAGGTGCTCACAGGTATCTTCTGCGCATAGAGTCATCCAACCCGGCATTATACAACCGGATACACCCTAATGATACGCATCATGATTTTGAAAGAAGGGTCCGGTGTCTGAGGGATCTTAAGACCATAGGTTACCAGACAGGCACAGGCGTGATGATAGGGCTCCCATACCAAACGACAGATAATCTGATTGATGATCTCATTTTCATGCGGGATATCGACATCGATATGTGCGGAATGGGCCCCTATATTGAATATACCGGGACACCGCTGGCGGAGACGGGACAAGATCTATTAACTTTGAGTGAAAGATTCGATCTTACTCTCAGGATGATAGCCACACTCCGACTCATGATGAAGGATATTAATATTGCTGCAGCAACGGCTTTGCAGGCAATAGATCCTGTTGGCAGAGAGAAAGCTGTAAAGGTTGGAGCCAATATAATAATGCCAAATATAACCCCCGGCTTGTACCGCGACTCTTACAAGCTCTACGATAATAAACCCTGCACCGATGAAGCAGCTGAAGATTGCAGGAATTGTCTTGAGGTAAGAGTATCACTGGCCGATGGGGAGATCGGTTACGGGGAGTGGGGCGACTCTCTGCATTTCAGGAAAAGAGCAAGATAATCCTCCTTTTTTCCATTCATGTTTAATAACAAGCAGGCCACAGGTAACTGCTTGAATCTTTTTTTACAAATTTAGCGTCTGTAAACTTAATACCCATAACGATGAGAAGCATTCTTATACTCTTTGCCATTATTGTCTCACAATTGACATCGGCGCAGGTAAACCTCGGATATTACCTCCCCAAGGATGTAACCTATGACACAACCGTCCCCACTCCTGAAAAAGTGATCGGGCATCAGGTTGGTGAATGGCATGTTACGCATGACAAGCTATACTTTTATATGGTGGAGCTGGCAAGGGTTTCAAGCAGGGCTGTATGGGAACCATATGGTAAAAGTCATGAAGGAAGACCACTGGGTCAGCTAATAATAACATCTCCCGCCAACCATTTGCGCCTTGAGCAGATAAGAAAAGAGCACCTCATGTTGTCTGATCCTGCTGCATCTGCCGGAGCCGATGTAAGTAAAATGCCCATTATAATAAAGTTGGGTTACGGCATACATGGCAATGAATCAAGTTCCCAGAATGCCTCCATGCTGGCAGCTTACTATTTTATTGCAGCACAGGGTGATGAGATCGACAAGATACTTGAGAATACGGTCATTCTTATCGATCCCAGCCTTAACCCTGACGGTCTGCAGAGACACTCTACCTGGGTGAATATGCATAAAAGCACCAACCTCAACAGTGACGAACAGGGACGGGAATTTTCAGAAGTATGGCCAGGAGGCAGGACGAACCACTACTGGTTCGATCTGAACCGCGATTATATTATGCTTCAGCATCCTGAATCTCAGGGTAGGATTGCAGCCTTCCACAGGTGGATGCCAAATATAAATACCGACCACCATGAGATGGGTGCCTCTTCAACCTTCTTCTTTCAACCAGGAGTACCTACACGCCAGAACCCCCATGTCCCGGCAAAAAACCAGGTATTGACAACTGAAATAGGTAAGTACCATGCAAAGTACCTCGACGAAGCAGGGTCGCTATACTATTCCGAGGAGGATTTCGATGATTTTTATATGGGCAAAGGTTCGGGTTATCCTGATATACACGGGTCCATAGGTATTCTTTTCGAACAGGCCGGCGTAAAGGGCCATTTGAGGGAGACTTCCTCGGGTATGATATCATTCCCTTTTGCCATTAAGAACCAGTTTCTCGTGAGTCTGTCATCAGTGGAGGCTGGCATGAAAATGAAAGAGACACTCATGAACTATCAGAGAGAGTTCTACCAGAGTGCTTTAAAGGAGGCCGACAGCTTTGGAGTTAAGGCTTACGTTTTCACTGAACCCGACGATAAGGCTCGCCTCGCCTTACTGATTGACAACCTGCAACAGCACAAAATAATAGTTTATAAACTGGGTAAAACGATTAACCGTGACGGCGTTGAATACAAAGCCGGTGAAAGCTATATTGTTCCTCTTAAACAGAAGGAATACAGATTTATAAGAAGCCTTTTTGAGCCAATAACCAAGTTTGAGGATGATATTTTCTATGATATATCAACATGGGTTATGCCTTACGCTTTCAACATCCAATATGCTCCTGTCAATTCCGACAAAGATATGCCCGGACTTGTTGGCGCTGAGGTCACAGACCCGATTAAACTGGTCGGCGGAACATCTGGAAGTGCCGATTCCTATGCATATCTCTTCGAATGGGACAACTACTTCTCCCCTGCTCTACTCTACAAGCTGATGGATGCGGGTATTAGTACAAGGGTAGCTACTCTCCCGTTTGCCTTTAATGAGGGAGGTCAGAAGAAAAGTTTTAGGGCTGGAACAATAATGGTCCATGCTTACGGACAGCCGTTGGACAAAAACTCACTGTATGAATTTATCAATGAATCGGCAGCAGAGTTCGGCGTCAGGGTATCGGCAGTCAAAACAGGTCTTACCATTGAAGGTATCGATCTTGGAAGCAACGATTATGTTGTTCTTCAGAAGCCCGGTATCGCTATGTTCGTTGAGGATGGTATCAGCAGCTCTGATGCCGGTGAATTGTGGCACCTTTTCGATGTCAGGTTCAGAATTCCCGTTACCCTAATCCCATCTTCCAGAGCAGGTTCAGTTGATCTGAACCGATACAATGTGATCATTGTGGCAGGAAGCCCTGATATGGGTGACCAGGCACTGGAAAAGGTGAAGGAGTGGAACAGGACAGGAGGAACAATAATAGCTTATAAGGGCGGTGTATCATGGGCCGAAAGAAATAAACTTGCCGCAGTTGAACAGGTGCCTCAACTGAGGACCGCACCAGGCACTGATAAGAAGTATGCCGACAGAGATACAGACAATGCAAAACTGTCGATCCCCGGGACTATCTTCAATACTAAACTCGATCTTACTCACCCACTATGTTTTGGGTTTACAAGAGAGTATATGCCTGTGTTTAAAACAGGTACCTCTGTTATCAAAAAGTCGGGGAATGCTTACGGCAACCCTGTCGTCTATACAAACAGCCCGCTTCTATCGGGATATGTCTCAAAAGAGAATACCGACAGGATAGCAGGCAGTTCCTTTGCTTCTGTTTTCAGTAACGGCAGAGGATCCGTAATTACGATAAACGACAATGTCTATTTCAGGGCAATATGGTTCGGATCAAGCAAGATAATGGTAAATGGAACCTTTTTCGGACAACTGCTAAGGGGTTCTGAGAGGTACCGCGAAGAATAGCAACTAAAACAATATTTAAGAGCTCCTTGTCACCATCTGGCAGGGAGCTTTTTTTTATAATCTGATAATAGTGGCTTTAACCCCCTCTATTGCATTCAGCTTTTTCAGGATATTCTCAGGGGTTGTGAATGTGGGTTTAAGTTCCAGTATAATGAGTCCGTATGGTTTACCAAAAAGCGACTCATTTACACCAAGCCGACTCCTTATCTCACAACCATATGATGTAAGTATTCTCTGCACCTCAATTCCTTTGCCCCTGCCCCTTTCTGTAAGGATCGACAGAATTGTAAAATCCCAATCTGGGTTTGGCGAAATGATCTCATTTACCGCCTCCGACATATCTGTCTCAATGAGCTGAAGACCACCAAGTGCTGACAACTCTCCTATAAGCGAACTCCACTCACCCGGGTCACCCGTCAGATGCAGGATAATACATGCCTCCCTTCCGCATATCTCTTCATTGAGTTCATGGAACCCAAGCCGGGTAGCAATAACAGAGGAGTATTTCGAAAGGATATCCTGAGCAAGTCCCGCTTCCTTTATCCTGTCGGTAATTTTCAGAACAACAATTTTTATCATGACAGATAAGAATCTAATAGTAAAGGTCTCTTTTCCCTCCTTTTATCTCCTCAATCCTTTCCCTTACCGAAGAGGCTGTATCGGGTTCAAGGTCGCCAAGATTTTTCTCTATAGCTTTCCACCCCTTTGCTGCCAGGTCATCACTTGCATAATCACAAATATATTCAGCAAGGGTAAGCAATGCATTTGGTGTGCAATATCTTTTTATAAATCCGGGAACGCTGAATTCCATAAAGTGCTCACCTGTTCTTCCCAGGCGGTAGCAAGCGGTACAGAATGAGGGCACATAGTCGTTTACAAGCAGTTCATCGATAACCTCTGCCAGAGATCTCTCATCGCTGATCCGGAACTGCTCCTTATTGAGATTCTGGTTATCATTTTTAATATCGGAATAGGATCCCAATTCGATCTTAGTGCCTCCATCGATCTGAGAAACGCCATATTGCAATACCTCTTTTCGCAAGGCAGGGTCTTCTCTTGCAGTAAGGATTAGTCCTGTATAAGGTACTGCAAGTCTGATAATTGCAACAAGTCTGCTGAATTCTTCATCGGTAACGATGTAGCTGGAATCCATGTTCAGCATTGCTGCATCCTTGATTCTGGGAAAACTGATCGTATGAGGGCCCACGTTATAGCAAGCCTCGAGATGGTTAGTATGCCTTATTAGTGCCAGCAACTCATAGCGCCAGTCGTAAAGACCAAACAAAGCTCCGATACCAACATCGTCAAGACCGGCCTCCTGTGCCCTGTCGAGTCCTGTAAGCCGGTAGTTGAAGTCGGCCTTCTTCCCGCTAAGATGATATTTCTTGTATGTTTCAGGATGGTAGGTCTCCTGAAAAACCTGATATGTTCCTATTCCTGCCTCAGCAACGGTACGGAATCCTTCAATGTCGAGAGGAGCCGCATTTATATTAACCCTCCTTATCTCACCGTTACCTTTCTTCACTGAATAAACCAGTCGTGCTGTTTCGGCTATATACTCAGGAGAATAATCGCGATGCTCACCATAAACAAGGATAAGCCTTTTCTGACCGTTATCTTCCAGGGCTTCAACCTCCTTTATCAGTTCGCTGTTACTTAAAGTCTTCCGTAAGGCCTCCTTGTTTGTAACCCTGAAGCCGCAATAGCTGCAATTGTTTGAGCACTTGTTACCTACGTACAATGGTGCGAAAAGCACTATCCTGTTACCATAGATGCGTTGTTTCAGCTCCCTGGCACCTGCCTTTATCTCTTCAATAAGATCGGAGTCGGAAGCCTTAATAAGTATTGCAGTCTCAGCAAGGGTAAGCCGATTTTTTGCAAGAGATTTTGCAATTACTGCACGCACCTCCTCCCGGCCGGGATTGGCATCATCAAGTATCCTCCACAGCTCCTCAGGATCAATAAACGGCTGCATTCTTTTGTCAGGAATAGCAAGCTTTTCGGGAGTGAATCTCATTTTCGGTCAGTCGAGTTTATCTGCAAAGATAGATCACACTTATACCAATTTAGGTGAAAAAAGTCAATAAATAAGATCTTTTAAATCATCTATTGCCTTTAAAATATTGAGAGAGCGGTTCTCAGTGGTAAACGGCGCGGTACTAACCAGCTTTTTATGCAGGGTTACGGCAATAACTTCACCCGGCTTAATATCGACAGGTGTCCCGGGATCGGCTGCCATACAAAACATTCGATTGCTTTCATCTGCAATAACCAGGCACTTCCCTTTTTCCACCTCAATAAATCGGGCTGCGTAGAGACCCTGGGGCGGGATAAGCTTATCGGGGTCATCAATGACTATTTCAAAGATATTCTGATCTGCTTCATCATTCAAGGATTCAAAAACGCCTGATCTCCCGATAATAAGATAATAATGGCTCATATATGCATTAACTTTCTGCATATACCCCGATGCAACCGATTCCCGTATCCTTGTTGAACTTACCGTCTCCTCCTGAACCTCCTGCTCCGGGATCTCTTCAGCCTTAAACCCGTATTTCCCCTGCCATTCCCACAATTTCCTGTAATCACCTTCCTGATTCCTGCCAAAATGGTGATTGAAACCCACCACTATAACCCTGGCGCGCAAAATACCGGTAAGAATATCCCTGACAAACTGCTCCGAGGTTATTCCTGCAAATTCTCTTGTAAACTCAATTATTATAACATTATCGAGGCCTGCCTCCTCCAGAAGATATAACTTCTCCTCCAGGGTATTTATGAGGTGCAAACCTTTTCCGGTTGTATCAGGATGAAGAACTCTTCTTGGGTGAGGATGAAAAGTGATAACCACCGATTCGCCTCCTATTTCTCTGGCAATAGAATTCAGGCGGTTTATTATGACACGGTGACCCAAATGAACACCGTCAAATGATCCCGTAGTGACTACCGGCAGGGTAATCACAGCAGCCTCCTCAAAACTTCGGAAAATACGCATCTAGTCTTCCGGAAAAAGGGAGTACTCCTTAACGAAGTAGGCAACCTTCTCGATAGAGGTAATCATATCGTACTCCTCCAGAAACACATTCGAAGGAACATTCAAAGGAACCGTTGTAAAATTGAGAATACCCTTGATCCCGAATTTCACCAGTAGCTCTGTCAGATCCCTGGCAAAGTCAGTTGGCACTGTTAATACTGCTATACGAACGTCAAGATCCTTAATGATCTTTTCCATATCCTTAATGTCGTAACATTTTACGCCTGATATCACCTTATTGATTTTCTGAGGGTCGTTATCAAAAGAGGCAACCATGTTTAGTTTTGATCTTTTCCCCTTGAAGTAACCGATAATGGCTTTCCCAAGGTTACCGGCACCTACAATTGCTACGTTTTGTCCCTCATCAAGGTCAATAATACTGCCAATTGTTGTAATAAGTTCTTTGACATCATAACCTTTTTTCATTACGCTGGAGTATCCTATCAGCATCAGATCGCGTCGTACCTGGACAGCAGTAATGTGAAGAAGTTGTGCTAATTCGTGGGAATAGATATAATTCTTACCCAAGGCATGGTATTGAAGGAGTGTCCTTCTGTATTCACTTAAGCGCTCGACTGTTTTACCTGGTAGTCTCTTCATTATCTATTGATTAGGTAGGTTATATTGTTTTGGGTATAAGAAGTTTGAATTCACTGCCTCTGTTTTGTTCGGATTTCACCTCAATGGTCCCTTTGTAGAGATCGAGAACTTTCTTTACAATAAAAAGCCCCAAACCACTACCGGTAATATTGCGGGTCTTTTCATTTCTGATCCTGCCAAATTCGTGAAACAATTGTTCTCTTTCTGTTTCGCTCATTCCTATACCTGTATCAGCAAATATAATAATTGCTTCCTTATCTGAACACTCGATGGTGATGTTTACTGATCCGCCATCGCGATTATATTTCACTGCATTCGATATAAGGTTGTTCAGAATAATGTCAATATCTGCCGGATCAGCCATAATAGTGGCATTATCAGAAGCAGTAAGAGTGATACTGATATCCTTTTGAATTGCTGCCGGCTGAACAGTAGTGATAGCTGCGGTAGCGGCATTTTCAAGGTTAACATTTGTAATTTTTCCCTCCTTACGTTCCAGCCGTATCTTCGTAAAGTCCAGCAGATCAATAATAAGGTTGCGCATACTTTCCAGCCTCTGAAGAGACCTGTCGATCATAACAGAATAATCCTCAATATGCTCTCCTTCCTGCTTCTGCTGCATTATCCGCAGATAGCCTTCTACAGCATTTATTGGTGCCTTTAACTCATGTGAGAGAACCGAGAGAAACTGATATCTTATCATCTTCCCCTCGTCCTTCATCCGGTTAGTGATCTTCCTCAGATATTGTTGCTTGGTAATATTCTCGATAGACGACTTAAGTTCCTGAGGAGTAAATGGTTTGGGTATAAAATCAATAGCTCCGTTTCTTGTTGCGTTTACAGCAATATCGATGGAGGCATACGATGTTATCATCACAACAACCAGATCAAGATCCATCTTTCGTATCTGCGCCAGCACATCAACTCCCTGTATCCCCGGAAGTTTATTGTCGAGCAGAACGATATCGGGCTTAAGTGACACTATCTTCTCCAGACCTTCTTCTCCCGTTGAGGCTTCATATACATCATAAGTATATAGCTCATCCATAAAAGGGTAGGTAACTGTGAAGCCCGTAAGTATCCTTAATACGCCCGACCTTATGCCCGGCTCATCATCGACTACCAATATTTTCAGAGTGGTCATAATTATTGTTTCAGGAGTTTCTTCACTTCGGCAAGGAGCTCCTCGCTGCGCATTCCCTTTTCCAGGTACCTGTCGGCCTTTATCCAGCTTCTCTCCAGTTCTGTAGAAGGATTAAACGAGAGGCCTGTTTCCCTCGCTACTGCTGTTGCCAGAATAACCGGCACATCAGGGTAAAGCTTTTTAAACTTATAGCAAAGAATAAATCCACTGTCATCCTGCTCCATCATAAGGTCGAATATAGCAAGATCGGGTTTAAAAGTAGGTATTACCTTCTCAGCTTCCGCCTGGCTGCCTGCAGAAACGACCTCATAACCGCCCCTTCGCAATGCTGATACGGTGATAATCAAATAATCGGGATCATCGTCCACCACCAGAATATTTTTTCCTTCCTTTTTCATCATTTCTCTTATACAAAAATATACCATTATGCCATTCATTCAAAAATGGCGGTCGGGACAAGCTTTTACTCCTTCCTCCTTGGAAGCACAATACGGAAACAGGTACCAGTTGGACCTGTCAAAGGGTCGGTGTTGGATTCAACTGAAATCTGCCCCTTATGCATCTTAACGATCCCATAAGCTGTTGCCAGGCCCAGTCCCGTCCCCGATCCAATTCCTTTAGTTGTAAAAAAGGGCTCAAATATCTTCACTTTATCATCCTCCTTAATGCCTGTACCTGTATCGCACACAGTAATTGAAACCTCACTGATGGTATCTTCCAGCTTCACATCAATCTTGCCACCGCCGGGCATCGCTTCAAACGAATTCTTAATGATATTGGTAAGGACCTGTGTCATCTGCTCTGCGTCCAGTGAAACAAAATTGTTGGTGCAGATATTTTGAACCCTCACCTCCACCCCTGCAGGAATAATAAGACTTTCCATACTTATCTCCACAAGCTTACCTATCTCGATCAATTGGTAGTTAACCTGATTCTTTCTGGCAAAATTGAGCAATCCGCCGACTATCTTTCTGCAGCGGCCTGCCTGATCGACAATAAGCTGAAGATCCTTTCTCAAGGGGTTATCAACAGGTGTCTCCTCAAGAAGAATATTTGCATACATTATCACCACTCCAAGAGGATTATTAAGTTCATGAGCAATGCCTGCCGATAGCTGACCCATATGTGCAAGTTTCTCCGACTGCTTAAGTGCCTGCTGCACCGATGATAGTTTTTCATTGGAAAGGGCCAGATCTCTCACTGAATTATGCAACTCCTCAATAGTATAAGGCAGGCACATCTCGTTCTCGGCCAACCCTTTAACTATGGCCACAGCATGCTCATAGCACGTTTCATAGCCACACGCTCCACAATCGAGGTAATCCGACTGGGATATCTTACCCATTTTGGACAGGACCCTGATTGATTTCCTCTTCATGCGGCATTTTTACTCTCTGGTCATCGGCATTGAACCTTGCGTTCAGATCCAAGGAAGAGTATTTTCTTATATTCTCTTCCCACCCTGCGATATCGAGGTCAGACATTTTTCTGCTCGCATATTTTGAGATCTCTGTCCGGCCATTTACTGACTTACCATTTCTTGTCATTCCCGGCCCCATAATGCAGCCCCTGCAGCAGAGAAGCTCAACATGCTGGTTTCCTATTAGTCCTGATTCGAAATCACGGATCGCAATCTGAAAATCATTTCTTCCCTCCGCTGCGAAAATATTCCCATCAATAGCGTCGTCGTCTATGCCGGCAGCCTGAAGCAATCCTCTTGCTACCGGAAAGACAGACCCTTTCGCGCCTGTAGGGCTATCGAAGTATGAGCTTTCACTATTCTCGGGTGTGACACCCGCTTTTTCAAAAAGGAGCCTTAATTCAGGAAAAGTAATAGCTGCATCGACCTCCCTGCTTTCTGCTTTCTTAGCAATACACGGACCGATGAAGACCACCCTGGTATCTTTTCCCAATATCTTTCTTACCACCCTGGTCATTGCCACCATTGGAGAGACAATTGGGGCAAGATTATCAACCACCCCGGGGTGATAAAAACGGACATAATTCACTATTGCCGGACAATCGGATGTAATGTAATAGTGGCCATCCTTTTTGTCAACAAGTTCCTTGTATTTAAGAGCCACCAGGTCGGCTCCGAAGGAGACCTCTCCTACGAAGTCAAAACCCAGAGCACGGATCATTCCGGGGAGTTTTGACAGATCATCCAGATCATAAAATTCAGCAGGAAAGCTGGGAGCGATTATAGCAGCGGTCTTCTCACTACCATTGAGCAGCATCTCTACCTTATCGGTAGTATGCAAAAACTGTTTGGCACCCCTGCTGCAGACCTTTGTACAGTTTCCGCAGAGGATGCATCTCGATTCGATCACTTCTGCCTGCCCGCCAACAATTTTGATAGCCTTGGCCGGACATTCTCTGACGCAGGCATAGCAGGTACGACATAACTCTTTAACCGTATAAACGAGCATAACTATATTCAGGTTAAGACATCTCTTTTTATGAAAAATGTTCGGAATGGACCGCTACCGGACAAAACACCATCTCCTTTTTTCATTCCTTCCAGATAGTATGACGCGGTTGATTTCGAAGAAAGTCGCACCATTTCAACCTCATCAAATGAGGAGAGATATTTCTCCCTTCCTCTAAGCAGGTCGTTATCTCTGGAGGGAAGCAATCCTCCCCCTGCCACGCAGCCACCTTTACAAACCATTACTTCCACCAGATCATATCTGGCACCTTTACTCATCTCATGCTTCAGTGTTTTCACAGAAGCAAGACCATCCACAATAGCCACTCTGAATTCACGATCGGCTAACGAAAAGGTAATATCACGAAAAGACCTGCCCGACCTTATCTTCTTAATAAGAGTCTTTTCCGGTTCGCCTGCTTGATGGATGGCAAAGATCTCCCTTATCACCCCTTCTGTAATACCTCCGGTCATTTCAGCCATTGCAGCTGAAGAACTGTGCGAGGTCATCGGCTCGTCGGGCATCTCCCCATCGACAGAGGCAGTATCGATACCATACACTTTAATAAGCCGGGCCAGCTCCCGTACAGTCAGCACTGTATCAACATCTGAAATACCTCCCGGCATATTCGACTCCCTCCTTGCTTCATATTTCATTGCTGCGCAAGGCGTTATAGATACAGAGAAGAGTTGGCCTGATCTGCTTTCACCATGTTGCTCTTCACCTCTCCTTATAATATCACCGGCGATCTGCTGCTGGCACTTCATGCCGGAGAGCCATGGTATCCATTCCGGCATGAACTCCTCCACATATTTGTCCCATGACGGACAGGCTGATACAATAAGTGGATCTTCATTCTTTTTATTCATAAGATCACCAGCCAGCATCTGAATGAGAATGTCGGAGCCAAATCCTGTTTTGAACACTTTTTTAAACCCTATTTTACGTAAAACAGTGTTCAATTTCATATCGAAATCACGGGTATATTTTACCCCCAGGGATTCTGCAATAGCCCATGGCACCAGAGGAGAATATTGAACAGCCGTTAGAATTTCCGGCCTGTCGATCGCTTCTGTTACTTCCTGCAGGTTATGCCTTTCATGGAGGGCGCCGGTAGGGCACACCTGTACACATTGGGCACAGTTGATACAGCTCGAGAAGTTAAAATCACGGTCCATAGCAGGAGCGATATGGATCTTTTCTCCCCTGTTGACAAAATCGAGTGAGGTGGCGGTGATGATCTCTTCGCACACGCGAACACATCTGCCACAGAGGATACATTTACTGAGCTCCCTTACCACGGACGGGTTCGACTGATCGATCCTC
Organism: uncultured Bacteroidales bacterium; assembly: GCA_963698535.1. Classification (GTDB taxonomy): domain Bacteria; phylum Bacteroidota; class Bacteroidia; order Bacteroidales; family VadinHA17; genus CAVORD01. The sequence continues at coordinate 1,106,676 of CAVORD010000001.1, forward strand.
ATCTTGATCCTCTCCCCTCTTATGCGTCTTTCACGTATATTGAGTTCTTCTGCAAGCCTTTGCAGTTCGCATTCCAGATTTCTGACACAATAGAGACAGTCGTCGGGATGACTTGCCAGAAGCAGTTCAACAATAGTCTTCCTTGCACTTATAACCCTTGGCGAGTGTGTCGAAATCTTCATCCACTCCTCCACCGGTTGACTGCATGCTGTTACCAGTCGCTCCCTGCCCTCAACTTCAACAACACAAATACGGCAGGCTCCTGTGGGGGACAACTCCTTAAGCCGGCAGAGTGTTGGTATAATTATGCCTGCACTGTTCAGAGCCGAAAGGATTGTCTCGCCTTTAACAGCCTTTATTTTTCGATTATTGACTTCAATTGTGATATGCATACTCACTTAATTGAAATTGCATTAAACTTGCAGGCCGGAAAACATAATCCGCAACCGGTACATTTCTCATCCACTATAAAAAATGGCTGAAGTTTGGTTCCGTATATTGCATTTGCCGGACATCGTGAGGCACAGGCTGTGCATCCGTTACACTTATCGACATCGATAACATAGGTTCTTAATCCCCGGCAAACTGATGCTTCACATTTCCTGTCGAAAATATGCTCCTCAAATTCATCCCTGAAGATATTCAATGCACTCAGGAAGGGATTCGGGGCTGTCTGACCCAGTCCGCACAGGGATGTATCTTTCATGACCCGTGCTATTGTTTCCAGTTGCATTACACCCTTAAACCGCTCCAGCGTAACCCCGGGTTCATCGCTTACTGGTCTGGTAATTATCGATTGCATGATACGGAACATCCGTCTCGTACCTTCACGGCATGGTATACACTTACCGCAACTTTCGTGGTGTATGTACTCCATAAAATACCTGACAAGATCCACGATGCAGGTATCCTTATCGAGTATTAGAAATCCGCCGGCTCCCATTCCGGCTACATGTCCCTTAAGATCGTCATAATCTATTTTAAGGTCAAACAGGTACGGAGGAACAAAAGACCCTGATACACCCCCCAGCTGCACTGCTTTTATCTCTTTCGATTCTCTCGACCCGCCGGCAATATCCTCCAGTATTCTACCGATAGATATTCCCATTTCAACCTCAGCAACCCCAGTATAGCGGCCCTTACCGGATATACTGAATATCTTGGTACCCTTACTGCTTTCACTGCCGATACCATAGAACCAGTCGGGTCCGTTTTTCATTATTATCGGGATGTTGGCAATAGTCTCAACATTGTTGATGACAGTAGGCCTGCCATTTAATCCTGAGGAGGTGGGGAATGGAGGTTTCAGCTGAGGCATCCCTCTCCTGCCCTCAAGACTCTCAATCAGGGCAGTCTCCTCACCACAAACAAAGGCACCGGGTTCAACCTGCACTTTAATGGTAAGATTGAATCCACTCGAATATATGTTATCGCCAAGGAGACCATATATTCTGGCAGACTCAATGGCTGTTCTTATAAGTTCAATTGCTAAATCTGAATCCCTTCTGATATATATTATAGCCTGAGAAGCGCCTATGGCGTAAGCAGATATGGCAATCCCCTCAATTAGCAGATGTGGATCCGACTCCATGATTGCCCTGTCGGTAAATGCACCAGGGTCGCTCTCCTTAGCATTACAGATAAGATATCTGACAGGAGAGGGTGACATCAGGGCATATCTCCATTTTTTTCCTGTAAGAAATCCGCCACCACTTCGCCCGCGAAGACCGCTCTGTTCAACAATATCACAGACCTCCTCAAGCGTATAGCTGCTTATAACCTTAAGAAATGTTTTGTAACCACCTCTTGCGATGTACTCTTCAATGCTTGATGGATCAATCAGTCCACTATTTGCCAGCACCACCCTCCTCTGGGCCCTGAACCACGACAGATCGTTTAAGAAGGGAATCGCGGGCCAAAGTGTTATTCCTTGTTGCCCTTCCTGCCCAATAAGATCTTCTTTGGGAATATCCTGATGGAATACAGCACTTAAGAGCGAATCTACCTTATCATCTGTAATATTCCTGAAATAGAGTCTGTTCTTGCCAGGTAACTGAATGGTTACAACAGGCTCAAACTGGACCGGAAGGGAGGCTCCTACCTTCAACACGGTACAATCGGCAGGATATTCACTGGTAAAACGTTCAATACCCTCCAGAGTGGCTGATGCACCTGCTATACGTGCAGCACTGCCGTAAGCAATGGTAATTACCGGTTTTTCAACCTTATCCCTTCTTATTAAACTCAGTAGCGATGCTGACCGTTCCGGCAGCTGATCCTTATCTGATCCAAGGAGCGTTGAAAGCAGAAATTCATTTACCTTCATTATGGTCGCCTTCTCACCCATTGTCATCGCTGTATTTTAGTTTCAGCAACATCTCCCGAACCTTAGCAGGACTCACGGAGGTAACAAACTTACCATTAACATAGACATTTGGTCCTAAACCGCAGCCGCCCATGCAGGAAGATATCTCAAAGCTGAACCGGCCATCCTTGGAGGTTACACCAGGCTCTATTCCAAGCTGTTCCCTGAAAGTTTCAATAGTTTTCCCCGATCCCGACAGGTAGCATGTTGAACCATGGCAAATCCGAAAATGTATTCGTCCTTCAGGATAAAATCTGAATTGATCATAAAAAGTGGCAAGCCCGTAGATTTTGGTTGTGCTTATATCAAGAAGTTTAGCCACTTCAGTTACAGCCTCTTCAGACAGGAATCCCCTCTTGATCTGAATCTCCTGAAGGATCGTTATAAGATCCCCGCTGCCTGACTGGCTGTATTGATCAAGTACCTCTTTTAATGCCTTTTCCATCCTCCGATCAATATTCAATAACAAATATATATTTTTGTTGTTATTTTACAAACATTGTTATTTTATTAACAATAAATTATGAGGTTTATCATCACAAAAAGAAATCTCCACAATTATCTTTATTGCTACGAAAGAGACAGTATTGATTGACATCTCTTATATATTGTTTGTATTGTCCTGTATATCATTTATTTGCAATTAACCATGGTAGTGATATTTTAAAAACACGATCCCCTTCAATGAATGATATATTTTGTATTTTTGACTAATTGCCACTCGAAAGGTACGTGATGAAGAAAAAGCTTGAATTAAAAATATGCATGGGCAGCAGTTGCTTCTCGCGCGGCAACAAGGAGCTGGTTAAGGAGATAAAAGGTTACATTGAAAAAAACCACCTTGAGGAGAAGATCCAATTCAGCGGTGCCAGATGTGTGGGATTATGCAGTGAGGGACCTGTTGTTATTATAAACGATAAAACCATTAAAGGGGTATCATCAGCAGTTATTGAAGCACTACTGGAAGAGGAGCTTGCTGAATAATGAAAAAGAACAAAAGATGAAGTCAGATTCACCTATTTTGCAGATCGATGACAAGTTGTGTTCCAATGCCTATACATGTATCAGGGTTTGTCCTGTTAACGCCATTGAGGTACGGAGGGAAAAGGAACATCCCCTAATATTGTCGGACAGATGCATTGGTTGTGGCCTTTGCTTCACCAGTTGTCCGAGTGGTGCAATAAAGTACCGCGATTCTATTGAATCAACCCGGGAGATCATTAAGTCGGGCAAAAAACGTATTGCCATAGTAGCTCCCAGCATTGCCTCGGAGTTTGAGGATATTACTGATTACAGAAAGTTTGTGGCAATGATCCGTGCACTTGGATTCGACATGGTTCATGAAGGAAGTTTCGGTGTCGACATAATTGCAGCAGCCTACAGAAAACTATTTGAGGAATCAAGCGGAAAGTACTTTATTACAGCAAACTGCCCCAGTGTGGTTAAGCTTATCGAGAAATATTACCCCTCACTGGTTCCCAACCTGGCCCCTATTGTCTCACCTATGATAGCGGCTGCCGCCATCGCCAGGGATCTGCATGGCGATGATTGTAAAGTTGTGTTTATCGGGCCTTGTATTGACAATAAAGATGAATCGCTTCTTTACAAAGGCAGGAAAATAGTTGACAGTGTACTTACATTTCTTGAATTGCGTCAGCTTTTCAATGAATCGGGTATCCAGGAGAAGTCGGTAAAGATGTCGGATTTCGATCCTCCCTTTGGCAACTGGGGTGCTCTTTATCCTCTGCCCGCAGGTATACTGCAGGCGGCAGGGATTAAACGCGATCTGGTATCGAGTGAAGTAATTACTGCTTCGGGTAAAGAGGATGTACTGGAGGCGCTAAGTGATTTCAACAGTCATATTGATACGATCCAGCACCATTTCAATCTGTTCTTCTGTCCGGGATGTCTGCTGGGACCGGGTATGCTTCACCACCGTGAAAGGTTCAGGAGAAGGTCTCTTGTAAGAAGGTATGCACAAAAGAGAGTGGATGTCCTCGACAGGGATGAGTGGGAGAAGAATATGAAGCGCTGGTCCAAAACAGACCTGGCCAGAAGTTTTTCGGTAGATGACCAGAGGATGCCTGATCCTTCTGAGGAGTCGATAGAAGATGTTTTGAAGATAATTGGCAAGACAGGGTCGAGCAATCCGGCTAACTGCGGGTCGTGTGGCTATGGTTCATGCAGAGACTTTGCCAAAATTGTAGCTCAGGGACTGGCAATACCCGAGATGTGTCATACATATAACCTTAGAGTTAAGCAGGATTACATTGAGAACCTCCGGCTCAACAACAAGCGGCTGGCCGATACAAGGAAAGCACTGAAAGATTCAGAGGAGCTTGCCAGAAAGGAGAAGGAGGTGGCGCAGAATGCCTCCGACATGATGAACTCGATGCTTGAAAAGCTGCCGTCGGGTGTTGTTATCGTCGATCAGAACCTTAAGGTACTCCATTCCAATCTTAGCTTTATCACAATGCTGGGAGATGAGGCTGCCTCCATTGCGGATATTATTCCCGGGCTGGCAGGTGCTGATGTTAAAACTCTTCTCCCCTTCAACGTATATAATATGTTCAGCTATGTACTTACAGAAAATGAAGCTGTTATATCACGTGATGTTCCTTTTGGGGAGACGATGCTGAATGTTTCGATCTTTCCGATACGACAGAATAAGATTTGCGGGGCAATTGTTCGTGACCTCTATTCACCGGAAGTACAGCGGGAGGAGGTGATCAGCAGGATGAATGATGTTATTGACAAGAACCTCGATATGGTTCAGAAAATAGGCTTTCTGCTTGGCGAAGGTGCCTCCGAAACAGAGCAGATGCTCAACTCGATAATCGAATCCTACAGGAAACGAAAAGACTCCGGCAATCAGATCAAATGAATACCGATTTCCACATAGAGATAAACTCCAACCAAAGGAATCATGACGGAGAGAGGATCTGTGGTGATGTTTTTCTATACCGGCATATCAAGGAGGAGATAAGGACAATAACCGTTCTCTCTGACGGCATGGGTCATGGTGTCAAGGCTAATATGCTTGCTACCCTCACATCAACAATGGCTCTTAATTTTACAAGAGAGCACAAAGAGGTTGAGAAGATCGCTGAGATCATAATGAACACCCTGCCTGTTTGCAGCGAGAGGAAGATCAGTTATGCGACATTCACCATTGTGGATATTGAGAGCGATGGGAAGGTTACAATCCTTGAGTATGATAACCCCCAGACTTTGATCTTCAGGGGAAGCGCACCACTTGAACCATCGTGGAGCAAGGTTATTCTGGAATCGGGCAGGAATGCGGGAAAGTCGCTACAGACCTGTACCTTCTATCCCAACAAGGAGGATCGGATCATTATGATGTCGGATGGTGTTGCCCAGAGCGGAATGGGTTCAGAACAGTGGCCTTTTGGCTGGGAGAGAGAAAACGTGGCCGCTTATGCCGGATCGCTCATCAACGGCGACCCGTCGATCTCAGCCGCCATTCTCAGTTCCAAGATTGTATCGTTTGCCTACAGGAACGATGATTTTAAGGCTAAAGACGACATCTCGTGCAGCGTAATATATTTCCGGGAACCCCGCCGCCTGCTCATTTGCTCAGGTCCTCCCTACGAAGAGACTAAAGATAGTGAACTGGCTGAAAGAGTTCGGTCGTTCGAAGGCAGAGTAATACTCTCCGGAGGAACTACAGCTGATATTGTGGCCCGGGAACTGAAACGAAGGATCATAGATACACTGGAATTTGCTGATCCCGATCTGCCTCCCGAGAGCTTCATGGAAGGTATCGATCTTGTGACAGAAGGGATCCTTACACTGCAGAAGACACATGAAATCCTTAAAACATTCAGTAACAGTGTGAAGCTTGGAAAAGGACCGGCCGACAAAGTTGTAAAACTAATGATGGAGAGCGATGAGATACACTTTATCACCGGTACCAGGATAAATATCGCCCACCAGGATCCCACTCTGCCGATAGAGCTTGAGATAAGGAGAACCGTTGTTAAAAGGATAGCCAGAATGCTTGAGGATAAATGGCTGAAAAAGGTAGTGATAGACTATATTTAAGTATCAGCTTTTTGTTGCCTCGGCAAACAGAACAGGTTGTATCTCAGGATATGAGAGTATCTCAGGAAGCACCTCTGAAAATTGTCTGTCGTCAATTTCAGAAAAATCAGGAATCGCTCCAGGCTCTTCAATAGTTACCCTGTAAAGGACACCAAATGTTGTCACTCCTTCCCTGGTAACAGAATATATGCAAATCCGCTTTAGCTCCCTTACCGTACCTCCTGTCTCTTCCCAGACCTCCCTCCTGGCAGCATCATCGGGCTTTTCACCGGACTCGATCCTTCCTCCCGGAATCTCCCATGATCCCCTCTTTCTGTGCTTAACAAAAACAAAACGCCCATTACATGAAGTAACCATCACAACGTAGGTCAGGACATAATCCTGCTCTACGGACCCATAATAAAAATCTACTTTTACCATCGCCTTATTCCACACAAATCTAACAAACCAATATTTAAACCTGATACATTCTTCCATTTTTATACTTTTGTACTAAATGGACCATATATGGGCATAATATTAACACTGCTTATAACCGACCTGCTCCAGTATCCCGCGCTGGTAAAGCTATATGCCGGCAAAAGGAAGATCTCATTATTCTTAATGGTAAGTGGTTTGATTATCACCTTCTCCACATGGGGTGTAGTAGCTGTTTTGTACAACACAGCATCGAGCCCCGACGACCCATGGCGCATGTATCTTGTCTTATGGTTTGTCTGGCTGCTGTTCTTCATCTGGATTCCCAGGCTGATAGGTTACTCTCTCTTCTGGCTTTTTTATCTTAGCGGTAAACTAAACAGTACCAGGAGGATCGTTTGGAAGCCACTCATGATACTGGTTCTGTCGGGCCTCATTTTTGGCGTTGCAGGAAATATGAGTGCTTCACGGAATTTTAAGGTACTTGAAACACGAATTGATATCAGAGGGTTGGACCAGGCACTGGAAGGAGTAAGAATTGTACAGATATCAGATCTTCATCTCTCTTCATTTCATAAAAATAAGAGAGGTCTTGAAAGGGCGATTGAAAGGATAAATCTTCTTTCTCCCGATATTATAGTTAACACCGGAGATTTCGTAACTGTAGGGGCCGGTGAGTTTGGGTCACTTTGGGAGATCCTGCTCATGGAGAGATCTGCTTACGGAAAATTAGCTGTCCGGGGAAACCATGATTCAGGAACATACCTTAACAGCAGCGACACTATTTTAATAAACCGAAACCTGAATATGGTTGATTCACTAATCCTGAAATCGGGGTATCTTTTGCTAAATGACACATCATATAAAATGCAGATCAGAGGTGCAGATCTTTGGTTTGCCGGTGTGACATGTACGGGCAGACACCCGGATGTTACCCATGGTGACATAAGTAGCGCAATAGCACTGGTTCCTGATTCATCCACGCTTATCCTGTTAAGTCATGATCCCAATTCATGGGACGAGGTAACCGAAAGGTTTTCAGGAATAGACCTGACCCTCTCGGGGCATACCCATGCTATACAGGCGGGGATAAAAATTGGCAGGCTCAAGTGGAGTCCTTCAAAATACTTATATCCCAGATGGTTCGGCAAATACGAAAATGGTGATCAGACACTTTATGTAAACCGCGGGCTTGGAACGATAGGAGCACCTGTAAGGTTTGGTATGTCACCCGAGATAACTCTTTTGATACTTCACCGTAAAGAGTGATACAATGAGTACATATCCTCTCAAATTCCTTATATTGGCTTCAACTTTTCAAGAAACTTATTCAATCAATTAAAGAACGATGGCATCTAGATCTGAATCCAAAGAGAGGATAATAAAAGGGAACAAATTAGTTTGTGTGGTATGCAAGGGAGAAAAGTTCTGGGAAAGGACAACTCTAATGAACACCACAGGAATGACATTTTTTGGTCTGGACTGGGCCAACAGGAAAGCACTGAATCTGGTATGTGAAAACTGCGGTTATGTACACTGGTTCCTGAATCGCTGATCTTTGTTAAACAACTGATATTCTGCAATATCAACCAATAATAAACAAATAGGGAAAAGATCTCTCTCTTCCCTATTTCAGAATTATTCCTATGATGCAAACAAATAACCAAAAACCTATTTTCTGTCACAAGTTGTTGTGAACAGTACCACAGGAACAAATCCAGTTATTTTTGTTCGTTTCGTCTCTGCTGCAAATTCTGCCTTCTCTCTGCCTCTTTTTTCTTAAAATCCGTAAATTTCTTTTCACCGAGAGCAACTTTAAGTTCCTTATCACGCTGTGCAGTAATTTCATCTCTCTTGGCCCTGATGGCATCGCGGTCGCCTGAACCCATAAGAGTCTGCATCTCTTCTCTCTGCTTCTTAGTGTACTTCAGGATTATATCATAACATTTGGTCTCGGTAGCTTTGTCAAGCGAAAGATCAGTTTTCATCCACTCAACTGTTGCTTTTGCAGTTTCTTCCGGTGTCTGCTGTGGTCTGCCCATACCTTGTTGTGCTGTCGCAGTCATCGATAATGTAACAAATGCGACAATTGAAAATAATCTGATTGCTGTTTTCATGTTCGTCTTATTAATTTCTGATATTAACTTTTAGACAATCCTATGGTTCGGATTATTCCAATGAGATCTTATATTTAACAACATTTTAAGGAATTTTAATTCAACCATCCAAAGTCCCTGTAGTTATCCTTCATTTATAGTAATTTTGATAAATGTTCTGTATCAACTTAAAAAAAGTGTGCCATGAAAACCCGTAGCTTATTATTGTTTGTATTTATCACTCTGCTTATGCCATCGGTCATCTTTGGTCAGGAGAAGGGTCTTAGGAGTATCGAATCAGCTACTTTGCAAAGACAATTGAATATTATTGCTTCAGATTCTTTGGAAGGAAGGCGTACAGGAGAGCCGGGTTATACTAAAGCCACCAAATATATTGAAAGTGAACTTGAGAGAATAGGTATAACGAAGGTCCCCGGTATGAGCTCCTATTTCCAAAGTATCGATCTGGTGAGCACCAAGACTATCCAATCGGAAACCTATCTTTCAATTAATGATATGGCAGGAGTACCAATTTTCAAAACTGACTCCATACTTGTTGTATCGTCCGATCCACAACCATTTAATATTACCGATTCTGTAGTCTTTGTTGGTTACGGGATAACCGACTCAAGGAAGGGCTATGACGATTATGCAGGTATGAATGTAAAAGACCAGGGGGTATTGTTTATGTCGAGGAGTCCATGGGATGCGTCACAAGGACCGGGAGGAAAATCTTCTATCCTTAATATGGCCGAGAATATTAAAATAGCTTCAGCCCTTGGACGCGGAACATCAATAATATTCTATGTTCTCGATCCGGGTCATGAGTTGTCCAGTCTGTATGAGGCAGGAATAGACAAGTACCTGAATGAGTCGACCGCTCTTAAAAACGGAGCAAAATCACCTATGAAGTTCAATCTTGTGATCCTTACCCGTTATACTGCTACTAAAATGATGGAGGCAGCAGGTAAAGATCTCAACTCAATTGCCAGGGAAATAAACTCAAGCACCAAACCAGGTTCCGGACTCATTGAAGGCATTACTGTTTCAGTAAACTATGCTGTCGAAAAACGTGACCTGACTGCCTCGAATGTAATCGGGTATATTGAGGGAAAGGATAAGAAGCTGAAAGAGAGCTATATTGTTTACACTGCTCACCTTGACCATATTGGGAGGGATGGTAAGGGTGGTATCTATAACGGAGCAGATGATAATGGCTCAGGCACTGTTGCATTACTTGAAATTGCCGAGGCCTTCAGGGAAAAAGATTCCAGACCATCGCGCTCAGTAATTTTCGTCTGGACTGCGGCAGAGGAGATGGGCCTTTTCGGTGCCAATGAATTTGTCACCAATCCACCTGTTCCCTTATCCAGTATCTTTGCCGAGATCAATCTTGATATGATAGGAAGGACGATAAACGAGTCAGATACAATTCATGAGTCGGGTGAAAAGATATCCGTTACTGATAATGACGGGATAGTCCTCTATTACTCTTCCAAAAAAGCAGATTTCGTTGATGTATTCCGTGAGGTATCGCCACAAGCAGGTTTAAAAATTACCGAAGATGTGGATGGACCACTTTTCCCGAGAAGTGACCATATTGCTTTTCACAGTAAAGGGATACCCTCCTATTTCCTGTCGTCGGGACTGCATGCTGATTACCATACTGTTAGGGACAAACTGGATATGATCGATTACCATAAGATCGAAATGGCTGCCAGACTGGCATTTCTTGCCGGTCTTAAGATTTCGCAGGTACCACCCGGAAAGTAGAATGAAATTTACTTTCATAGGCCCAACTTCTTATATTTGCATTTGAAAAACAGATGAGATGACGGAGTCAGGCAGTGAGATACCTATTGAGATAATCAGATCGAGGCGAAGGAGTATAAGCATCCGTATAACTGCAGGTTCAAAGGTAATAGTAAGAGCCCCCCTCTATCTTTCGGAAAGAAAGATCCTGGCCTTTGTGACAGAAAAAAAGGGCTGGATAGAAAAACATCTGAATTCGGCTGGTCTCCGGAACAATAAGGCAACTGTAGTTGAGTACAGGAACGGGTCTGCACTGCCTTGGGGCGGGCGAATGATCCCTCTGGCTGTTGAGCCGGGCAGAAAGGGATCCATGGTTTTGTCCGACAATCTCTTTATCATCTTTGCAAAAGATCCTGATGATATATCTGCAAACAGGAAAACGGCAGAAAAATGGTATAAAACGGAGGCACTAAAAAGTATTGAAGGAAGGCTAAATGAGAAGCTCACGGAACTTTCACCATATGGGTTCAGGGTCAGCCACCTAACGGTAAGAAGGATGAAGAGCAGATGGGGTAGCTGCAGCAGCACCGGGAAGATAACCCTCAATTCAATGCTTGTGCTGTTACCACCGGAGTGCCTCGACTATGTAATAGTGCATGAATTATGTCACCTTCTCCACAGGAATCACGGCAAGCAGTTTTACGAACTTCTGGAAGAAATTGTTCCTGATTACAAAAAAGTAAGAAAAACATTGAAAGAGTGGCAATGGATACTGACAGCGGTCTAATGTTTTAGCGAACAGGGGCGCACAAGGTAAAAATGTTCTGTTAATGCCCTGAGGTTTGCTAAAATTCTATTTTACCGACAGTGGCAGAATGACGGTGAATTTTGTCCCAACACCCAGTGTACTTTCTATTGTAATATTACCCCCAACCATATTCGCATACGATTTGGAGATGGCCAGACCAAGACCTGTCCCACCATATTTTTTTGCACTCGATAATTCCGCCTGCCGGAATCGGTCAAATACCGATTCTGTCTGATCGGCGCTGATCCCAATGCCAGTATCACTGACTATAAGGTTAAGCTGACCATCCTTTAAGGTGGAGATCACTTCTACCTTACCATTTTCAGTGAACTTAATTCCATTTGAGATAAGGTTAATCAGTATCTGTCTGACTTTCGCCATATCGGAATGTAATACCACTCCTGACTGTATCATCGGTTTTCGATAGGAAAGTAAGGCCTTTACTTTCAGCAAGAATTTTCATTAGTGACACTACCTCTGAAATAACTTCATTCACAAGGAATGATTCCAGAAATACCTTCTCTACTCCTGCCTCTATTTTGGAGATATCTATTATTGAGTTAATAATTGTAAGAAGATTGTTGGCTGAATTGTTGACAATCTCCATATACTTTAGTCTGGTCCTGTAATCGAGATCGTCACCTTTAAGCAGATCCAGGAATCCTAGTATCCCATTCATCGGGGTTCTTATCTCATGGCTCATATTAGCCAGAAATGCCGATTTAAGCTTATCGCTCTCTTCAGCTTTTTGCATTGCTTTATTCAGCTCTTCTATCGACCTGGTCCTCTCTGTAATATCGTTTAGGATTATCAGGTTATCATCCCCTATCCTCGATACAAGGAATTCTATTACCATTACCTCGCCGCGCTTATTGACCACATTATAGTATCTGAGGCAACATATCATATTCATCTTTCCCCATACTTGTCAACAGCCTGTTCCAGTTTTCTCTTACCTCTTCTCTGTAAACCGGATCGGGGTATGCCAGTGGCCACCAGTTAACGATCTCAGGAATATCTTCCAATGTATAGCCCAATGAGTCGGTAAATTTCCTGTTTAGTGCAAGCATTTTGCCGTTTGCACTGTATAAGGGCCATGGCCACCGGTGATTTTTCAAATATTGCTATGAAACGTTCCCGGCTTTCGTATCTCTCCTTTTCGATTTTCCTTCTGGCCGTGAGGTCCATTATCACACCTTCAAGAGCAAGTACATTACCCTCTGCATCGTAAACAGCCTTACCCTGTTCCCATACCCATTTCTCTTCTCCATCCTTAGTAATAATAGGGTATTCAACCTTTGTGGGCAATCCCTTTTTAATATTGACTGTCCATTCATTAAAAAGATACTCCCTGTAATCGGGATGAATAATATCTGAGAAGGAGACCACCCTGTTTTCTATAAAATCGTTAGGATCATAGCCTGTAAGATCTTTGCAACCATCGCTTACGAAATGCATTGTCCAGCTACGGTCGTATCCGCTGCTGTAAACCATTCCCGGTAAATTGCTTAGCAGGTTTTCGTACCTTCTTTTTGTTACCAGCAGCTCTTCCTCTTCATGCTTTCTTCTAATCACTGGTCTGAATATTACCAGCATCTCTGAAGATTTCTGGTTTTTGGGTAATCCAGCAATGGAGATATCGAACCACCCCTCATGCCTGTTAGGAAATTTGCAATAGAGCTCAAGAGAGTCAACTAAAGATCCTTCACTAATATGCTTGTTCAGAACTTCTTCCGATCCCTTATCACTAAAGGTAACTAAACCTATAAGTCGTGATTCCTTAAGTTCTTCTTCTTTTATTCCGGTAAGCTGTTCTGCCTTTTCGTTACAACAGAGTATCAAACCGCCCCTGTCTACACTGAAGGCGACATGGGGTATACTATTGCACATATCCCTTGATATTGAAATATCCCTTCCTCCCAACTGATCCTTATCCGTCATTTCTGTCAATACAGCTACAATTTAATAGATGGAACAAAGATATAATAATAACCCTATTATACCTTAACACACATAATTGTGACATCATCTATCTGGCCAAGAGAGCCTTTCCAGATTTCAAATGAACTCTCCAGTTTTAACTTCTGCTCTTTCAGGGGCAGGGATGAAACTTCAAGTATAAGAGACTTGATTCTTGCCTTTTTGAACTTGCCTTTATTATTCTCTCCAAACTGATCGGCAAAACCGTCAGACAAAAGGTAAACAAGGTCGCCTTTGACCAGCTTAACGACATAGCTTGTGAATGGCAGCTCCTCTCCATGAAATATTCCTATTGGCATCCTGTCGGCCTTAAACTCTGTCAGTTTTCCGTTTCTTACAATATAGAGGGAGTTGTAAGCACCTGAATACTCAAGTTGGTTTCTTGTACTGTTGAAGATACACATGGTCATATCCATACCATCGGCGGCTTCCCCAGGTTTACCTGTCTGGTTAAGCGATCTTTTGATCTTCTCCCTTAGCAATGTGAGTATATCGCCTGCCTCTATACACTTTGCATCATTAATTATTTCATTCAGGGCCGAAATGCCCAGGAGACTCATAAATGCCCCTGGAACGCCATGCCCTGTGCAATCGGATACTGCAAGATATGTTCTCTTATTATCCTCGGCCAGCCAGTAAAAATCACCGCTAACAATATCCCTTGGCTTGAAAAGGACAAAATGGTCAGGGAAAGTCTTATTGAGAATGTTTTGGGCCGGCAGCATTGCTTCCTGTATTCGCCTTGCATACTCAATACTGGATGTTATCTCTTCTTTTTGCGACTCGATCTCAGCAGTCCTCTCCTTTACCTTCTGTTCGAGTATCCTTTTATCATGCAGCAATTTGCCCTCCCTGAGTCGGATAAACCCCCATAAACCGGTTATTGTGGCGACGGCAATGATTACATAGAATGGAATAGATCTTGTAAAAGGGGGCTTAATTGTTACCCTCTGAATCCTGGGCTCTCCAATCCGGCCATAGAAATCCTTAGCCCTAATACTTATGTTATAGGAACCAGGTGAGAGCAGAAGGGCTACCTCAGGATCATTACTCCACTTCGACCATTCATCCATTTGATTTTCTATAATATACTGGTATTGCATACCACTCTGAAAAGAGTAATATGGAGCGACGGCCCTGATATAAACTGCGCCATCACCCTGATCAAAATAGGTATCGAAAAGCTCAAAAAGTTGTCCGGATTCGTCGGCTATACCTGCAAAATGTAATTTTGGACCCTCTGAACTATTGTCACTTGTCTGTCCTCCGATACGGAGCAGCCGATTTTGGGAATCGACAACCCATAAATTATTGCCTTCAACCCTTATTGAATTCAAATCACCTGACAGACCAAGCAGGGAGGTCATCCTGTCAAGGCCTTCAACGTCACCTCCAAATCGGTAACCCGCCTTTGACTTGAACCAGGGATTTTTCGCCCTCGACAAGATAAAACTGAAACCGTTATCTATATTATACAGTTCCGGCAGGTAGGGATAAATATCGGGAAGACCGGGCTTCAGATAGAATGCGCCCGATTCCATTAACAGGAATATTGTATCGCCCGACTGGCCAATGAAATACCTCTGAGGAAAATCGGTTTCCACATTAAAAGTATCGACCATAAGGTAGTTGTTCCTATTGCTTATCCTCAAAGCCACATCGTCTGAGCCGAGCCACAAATAGCCTTTTGCTTCCAGAATGCTATATACCGGCATATTAACCTTTGCTACCGGTTCCTCAACAATCCATCCATTGTTATAGGTTATGGTTTTATAACCGGAGTTGGTTGCAGCATAATATTTATCCGGGGTTGAGGATGCAATAATATCGTTTATATATGAATCCTTTATTATCTGAAGGGCTGCTCCGTTTTCAATGCAGTAGAGGCCCCCGTTTGTTGCTACCAGGATCCCTTCGGGTGAAGGAATCAGGTTCCTTGCCTTCTCATCAAGATCTTTAACTTTCTCGAAGAGATAACGAATTCCCATCAGAGTTGTAACCTTACGGCTCTCAAACTGTGGCTGCACAACCCTTCGCTTAGCAGAGCTGCCTTTACCTGAAGATTCATCTTTTTTTTCAGGCTGTTCAGCTGACTGCTTTTCTGCCGCCTCTGATTCCGGGGATACCTTCTTTCCGAATAATTTGTTGAAAATTGTTTGTCTTGATCTCTTCTCTCCTGCTTCCTGCTGTGAAAAATCGGCCTTGGTGGATACGATCTCAGGTGTTTGATCCATCTCCCTTGATTGCCGGCTTACCTCCACCCTGACATATGACTCCTTGTAGTCCCTTATCTCCTTCATATAGAAAACACCCTCGCTGGTCGAAACATAGAGTTTACCCCCATGCAGCAGAGTTGTATTAATATTTCCCTTCAACCCGGGATATATTCCGAAATTTCTCACAGGAATTGTAATGTCTGCCCTGGTCAGGCCGAAAGTGTGCGACATCCATAATCCTCCAAAATTATCGGTCCCAATCGAGAATATCTCATCATCCGGCAGTCCATTCTGGTAGTTGAGCAGGAATATGGGGCTTTTCAACTCCCTGCTATAGATCAGGGCTCCCCCGTTCAGTGTAGAGAAAGCATAAAGTGAATCATTTATTACCAATCCCTCCGAAAGGATGCTCCCTGCCAGGTACCCATCGTCACCGGCATCGAAATCATAAAACTTAATCCCGTCGAACAGATATAACCGGCTATCGTTCAAACCAAGTAAAACAAGGTTTCTATTGTAAGGGAGTGAAAAGAGTACCTCTTTTTCAGCAGTAAGGTAACCGGTTACAATAGGGAATAATGTATCAGCCTCGATCCGGTGCAATCCAGAACCTGAAACGTTGACATAAATTTTTGAAGGTCCTTTGAAAATACCGGTAAAGTGTTCTCCTTCAGGTGGAAGAAGAATGTTATCCTGATTATAATTGGAATTTGACAATTCGTAAATAGCGTCGAGGCCATAAACAAAAAGGGATGAGTCAGTTACAATTATCCTTGTGAATACTGAAGGATGCAATGATGCCTCCAGAACTGATCTGTAACTATAAGCTCCCGTTCTGTCTTTCTCGAGGTATCCAAAATTATTATTGCCGGCAACATAAACACGTGAGGTAACCGGATGGGTGCGAAGGACAATTGGAATAAACGGAACTCTTATATTTTTCCAGTCATAGCCATTATACGACAGAATTCCCCGGCGGTTGGCAAAAAGCATAACATTATCAGCATCCTGTGCGACAGACCATATTTGAGACTCTCTCCCCCCGGGTTCAGGATAATGTATCAACAAAGGATTGCCCTCCTGCCCGCTGACACTGATAATAAACAGTAACTGCAGGATATATACTGCGCAAAGAGAGGTCAGGATATTTGGTCGTCCGGGCGGCATTTTTCAAATTCAATTACGGCACAATTTAAGCAAAATTGTTTTCATCAATAGATGTTTGAGAATCATGGCTGTCGATTTTTATTCCCCTTGTGTTAACTGATCTAATGTTATCTTTAAAAAAAATAGTTAAGAAATGCTGATCCGTCTTTTTCTTGTACTAACATTGGTTCCCGGATGGAATATCAGAGGGAATAAATCTCTTGAAGTCAGTTTTTTAAGGCATCCGGAACTTACCAGTTACCTGAAGGAAGACAAAGAAGAGAAAAGGTTAACTGATTTTCGCGACAGTGAGGAGGTTCTCTCGATAAAACTCTATCAGCTTGATCTTATAAATGAGAGCCGGCGAAAGTATAAAGCATCTGCCCTACGTCTGGATATACTGGCATCGCGTCTTGCCAACAAGAATGCAGCTGAAGCGTCAGCAAACCAATATATTTCGCACTGGAATCTAAAAGGGGAAAAGCCATATCATCGTTATGCTTTTGCCGGGGGCATGGACCACATTACAGAAAATATCTATTATGAGCAGGGGAGCAATGTCAGTGGTCCATATAAGCAGGATGTTACTGTTTTACTGAAAAACGGACATGGCTCATTCATGGCGGAGAAGCCTCCGTATGATGGTCATAAAAAGGCATGTATAGATAAAGGGCATACTCATGTAGGTATCGGATATGCCATTGCAGGAGATGTCTTTTCATATTACGAAGAGTATGTGGCACGCTATCTCACCTTTATCGACGTACCTGACAATTTAAAGGTAAATGAATCATCTCTCATGATATTCAAGCCAATTAAGGAGGGTAAATTTCCATATTTCATGGTCATCTACCGCGATGATCTCCCTACACCCAAAAGCCCAAAAGAGCTTAACAAAACAGGAAGTTACAGTGACTTTACCACAGATAAAACCGGTACATTCCTACCCTGGGAACTTACAGGATTAAAAAGAAACGGAGAATACCGTATCCCGCTCAAATTTGAAAAGCCAGGGTTATATTACCTCATGGTTTACCTCAACGACAAGGAGATAGTTGAGCAGACAGGATATAACACCGCGGGTCTTTCGCCGGTTAGTGGTGTTGTAATAAGGGTAACAAAATAAATTCTCAGGAGTTACCGAAAAAGAGATAAGCTACCAGGATACTTGCAATTATCCCTGCAACATCGGCAATAATACCGCATGCCACTGCATGTCTGGTATTTTTTATACCTACTGCGCCGAAGTAAACAGCGATAATATAGAATGTTGTATCAGTTGATCCCTGCAAGGTGGATGTCAGCCGTCCAACAAAAGAGTCGGCTCCATGAGTCGTCATAGCATCTATCATAAGTCCTCTGGCACCACTACCGCTCAAAGGTTTCATAAAGGCAGTGGGCAGTCCCTCAACAAATCTGGTATCAAACCCCATCCATGCAAAAAGCTTTTCTATACCACTGATAATAAAATCCATGGCCCCCGATGCCCTGAAAACACCAATTGCAACGAGTATTGCAATAAGGAACGGTATTATTCGTATAGCAAGGTCAAATCCTTCCTTAGCCCCTTCAATGAAGGCATCATAAACATTTACCTTCCTTAAAACAGCAAGCACAATAAATGAGATTATTATACTGAAGAGCAGGAAATTAGCAACGAAGGTAGAAACCGTTGTTATCTCATCTGCCTGAAGTCGCGAGAAATAGATAATCATTCCGGCTATCACCAGAGAAATACCGCCGAGATATGCAAGGACAACTTTATTGAAAAGATTAATCTTCTGCACAACACTAACAGCAATAATCCCTGCCATTGTACTGAAGAATGTTGAAATCAATATGGGAATAAAAATGTCGGAAGGGTTTGCAGCACCGAGCTGTGCACGATAAACCATTATACTAATTGGTATGATGGTTAATCCCGAGGTATTAAGGACAAGGAACATGATCTGGGCATTTGAGGCTTTGTCCTTCTCCGGATTGACCTCCTGCATCTCCTTCATGGCTTTCAAACCCACAGGTGTAGCTGCGTTATCAAGTCCAAGCATATTGGCGGCAATATTCATCACAATTGAGCCATATGCCGGATGACCGGCCGGAAGGTCAGGGAAAATACGTCTGAACAGAGGTCCGATAGCCTTCGAAAGTATCTTTACTACCCCTCCCTTCTCACCTACTTTCATCAGTCCAAGCCAGAGGGTAAGTACGCCAGTCAATCCCAGTGAAACCTCAAATCCGGTTTTTGCATTGGAGAAGGTTGAAGATACCAGCTCTGAGAAAATAGCTGTGTTTCCGAAGAAGATTAACTGAGCGAGGGCAAAAAGAAAGCCTATCAGAAAGAATGCGATCCAGATATAATTAAGTGCCATCGCTGATTATTTCAGGCGAATATAGACAATTATGAATGAAGCAGCAATAATGAATTGGAGTAACGAGACTCCGTCAATTACATCAGATAGAGTCGATGACCCTTTTAAGTTTTTCACGTATGTCTCCTGCCAGGGATCCAAGTGCACTGTTATTTACGGCCATCATTGAAGCCTGAGGATCAACTGCAGCAACCTCCGTATGACCATTCTCCAGCTCTTGTAAAATAACGTTGCAAGGCAACATGATACCTATCTTGTCTTCCACAGAAATTGCCTTATAGGCTGTCTGAGGATGACAGGCACCAAGGATAATATACCTTCTGAAATCGACTCCGAGCTTCTCCTTTAATTTCTCCTTCATATCAATTTCAGTTATAACCCCGAATCCTTCCTTCTTAAGTGCTTCTACCGTAAGAACCTTTGCTTCATCGAAACCAGCCGGAACTATTTTATCAAAATAATATTTCATAATACAAAGATGAGTTATCTATTATTATACGTAATTCAGCCACTTAAGTTCAGTTAAGGCTTCTCTTTTTTGACTCCTTTTTAAGAAAATCAACCTTTTTTGACATCAAGATAGTTCCCGAAATACTTTCACAACAACTTCCAGTAGGTCAGGGGTCAATTGCCAAACCTTGGATTAACCACATTATTATATATTGAACCGAAAGTATAGGTAATGCCAACACTGGCTTCAATCTGGTAGCTGGTTGCCTGCTCTCTCAGACGCAACAATCGTTCGGCTTCCGACAATTCCCCTTTCTTGAGGCTTAGCTGATCGTTGATATAGGCAACACCTCCCCTGAGAGAGAGGGATAATCCCTTAAATATCCTTACTCTTACAAAACCATCCAGCTCTGCCCGGGCTTTTGAGATATCATAGAAGTAAGATGATCCGCTAAGAGAGACATTAATTGTTCCCCATTTTTGCTGAACCTCATAAGCCATGTTGATCTCATGCTTAAACCTTCCTTCAGAGGTCATATTGTAAATTGTGGAATCTGTATAATTGCTATACTCATATCCAAGACTGTAAAGGAACCTCATCTGACGGTGGGTGGCTTCGGAATAGGGGAATAAATTATATTCAACAGATGGCAAGAAATTGGTGTTGAAGTCATAATTCCTTTGGGTTGATGTTATAAGATCCCATCTCAGTCCTGCCGACCAGTGATCGTTTAAGCTAAATACCAGCAGGTTGTCCCAGGACTGGGATCCTCTGATATATGTTGTATCGGTGTCCTCCTCGATATATCGTTTCCTGGTTACGTTCTGGTCAAACTCCGTAATAAATTTAAGCTTTGTGGTTACCTTTGAGATAACCACTGAGTTCTCGAACTGGAGTTCCTTGTAGGACGATTCAGATACAAGTTCAGGGCTTGTCTGAAGCTCGAAAACCCAATTATTCCATCTATCAATTACCTCAGCTGCTTCCAGTGACTCTGAGAAGCCAATTTCAATCTCATTGAATATTGGAGTTCTGGCTACGTAGCGCATTAGTCCCATTTTTATCATATTGGTCAGCCTGTCGCGTATTTCTGTTCTGGTATCATTAGGGGAACTGTTGTAGGTAAGAGTGTCATTCATACCCGTGTACCTAAGCTGACCCTGATATCTTATCGTATACTGCGACCCTCCGCTACCAGCATCCTGACTTGTGACAAGTATATATAACTGGGATTCCCTGACATCCCTGACGTAATTAATATATGGTATCTCCTCTCTTACATAGTTCATATCACAACTCCTGCAGTCGAAGAAGACATTAAGTGCGTCCTTACGGCCTGTTTCTTCCCCAGTCGTCTGTGCATTTATCTTCAACGTCGTTCCCATAAACAAGAACAATACCGATATGGCAATTGCATATTTCACCCTATTTGATCTCTTAAAATAACTCATTTACTAATCTGCTAAATTGTTTGAATAATCTTTTCAATTTATTAATGGAACGAAAAGTTAATATGAATTTTTAAGAGTCGAACCTTATATGAAGGTTACATGGCATATTATCCGATCTTTTAACAAGATTTAACAGCACTCTTCTGCAGTGCAGCCAAAATGATGTGGTAATACTAATTGCACCACTGCCTTTTCTCAGAACTCGAGCCATCTCTTACCAGGAGGGGAAACCCGTTTTTGTAAGATCTCACTGTTTACAAACCTGATATCTTCGATTGTATAGAAGGCTTTTGGATTGAAATTCTTAATGAGTCCAATTACATGTCCGGCGTTCGATCTTCTGACAACGATAAAAATTACACCAACATCTCCTTCTGCACCTTCTGCCCTGACATTGGTCACTCCATACCCTTCAGATCTAAGTTGGGCAATAAGTTGAGTTGCATCAGCCCTCGTAATTACCCTTATCATTTCATGACCCAAAGCCAGCCGGCCTTCCAGAACAATGCCCAGGTAGTTTCCTGCAGCAAAGCCTGCGGCCCAGGCAGCATAACATATCCAGTTATCGAAGTTTTGCATTAGTTTGCTAATTGCAACGATCCATATCAGTGACTCAAAAAACCCAATGATGGGTGCAATATAGCGCATACCTTTGCTGACAAAAATTATCCTCACCGTACCCAAAGAGACATCAGCAATCCTTGCACAGAAAATAAGCAATGGCAGGACAAGATAACTAAAGAGGTTTGAATCAAGGAATTCACTCATAACAGCAGAATATTATTTTTTTTAACCGGACATCTTTAAAATTTATCCGGAATCCTGCAAAAATAACCCAAAGAGGTTAATAATGGAAATTAAAGAGAGATTGTTTACTTCAACAAGCCATACCCTTCGATTGCCGACTGTCCGGCAGGGTTATTCAGGAGTGCCTTTTGGAATAAAACCTTTGCCTCCCTGGTGCTACCAAGCTTGAAGTGTGTCCATGCCAGCATATTTAATCCGTCGTAATCAAACGGATATAAATTGATAACCTTTTCGAATGACTTTTTGGCTTGTTCATAATCCCCCTTATTGTATTGGACCACACCCAGCCAGTAGATGGCAACTGAGTTGTTTGGGGTTATTTCAAGTATTTTATTATACTGCTCGACCAGCTTATTGACGTCACCCATGGAATTTAACGGATAGGTAATTCCAAATCTTGGCTCAACCGAATATGGCATAAGTACGATTGCCTTCTGGTAATACCTTATCGACTCGGTAAACTCACCGGCCAGATATTGCAACCATCCGAGCCTTAAATTCGCTTCATATGATTTTTCGTCGTACACAGTTTTAATCACCGATACAGCCGATGAGTAATTTCCTGAAAGTTCCAGTTCTATACTTTTTCTGAATGCTTCCCGCTTGACATCAAAATCCTGTCCGTTTGACAAAGCAGGTATAACTAGAAAAAGCAGTGCCAATGTTATAACTCTTAAAATTTCCATTTCAAACCTCCTGTAATTGTTATATTATTAAATTTAAGTCTGTTCAGATTCTGATCCGTTAACAGAGTTTCAGTAAAAACAGATTCTCCCCTGTATAATATTCCTGAACTAAAAAGGGATAATCCCGATTTCAAAGGAACAGTAAGGCTGATCCCATATCGCAGATTAATCTCCTCCATGCCGTTAAACACTAGCTTACCACCCTCAAGTATCATGTTTTTAAGAGCTCCGGATTGTAAGAATGACTCAATCCAGACACCTCCCTTTATCAGTACTCCTGCTTCAACGCCGGAAACATATTCACTTAACATGCCAGTGAATAATCCGTCATAAAACACTGAATATGAGGCTGCAGCATATAAGTTCCTGTTCCCGAGAGGATAGACTCTTAAGGAGCCTGTGATCTGGGAAGGGGTGGTATTATCATACACTGTTGTAAATATCTCAGCTCCCGGTTCAAATATTGAAAATGTTGAACTTATGCCCAGTCCTGCTATTAACTGGTTTTTCCCAAACCTGTCGACTACAAGCCGAGAAGATCCCGGGCCTGAATAACTGAAAGGATAATCAAACCTGGTTCCTACATAATGAATTATCGGGGAAATGGTCAGATGCCTTGACACGGCCACCTTAGATGCAAGATAAGCCTCGACCTGAGAAATATCCTGTTCAGGCAAAATAGCTTCGCTACTACTGTCTTTATAGTAGAGCCAGTTTTTCCTGTGCAGGTATGACAGACCAAATTGTGTTGAGAGTCCATTGCTCCCACTGCCACTGAAGCTGGTCCATATACCGCTGGTCAATAATGGTATGGTCTGACTGCCCTCAGGAAGGGATGGCAGATTGTCGTCGAACGACTCAATAAGAGATGAGGTATTACTTGTTGTATAAAAATATCCTGCTGTGAAAGAATTGCCCTTAAACATTGATTCTTTCATACTGTTTTCTGCATCAACGGGGGATAATTTTTCGAGTGATAATTTTGCTCGTTCGGTATCTCCGGAAAGATGGTGGCACCAAAAAATATAAATCAATGCATTCCTGTCGTCAGAATTAAATTCCAGTGCCTTAATAAAATGATCCAGTGCCTTGAAATATTTCTTACGGTTAAAGAAAGATATCCCGGCTCTCATTCTCATATAGTAGTAGTCATGGCCAGAGGCAATAGCTTTTTTGGAGCTCTTACTTAATTCCAGCCATTCTCCTTTTTCATACAATTGATAGGTCATGCTATCAGCTTCTCTGAAACTCATTCTCTCCTGTGCTAATACGGGAATAGTAATCAGGAGTAATAGAAGTATCAAGATGGTTTTCATTGATCCTTGGCTTTTGAGTGCATTAATACTTTCTCACCGTCGTATGCCTTGATCTCCTTTAACTTATCCTCAGAAAAAGTCATTTCTATTTTCATTTCCTTCCGCCTGGTTCCAAGAAAGTTCCAGGTAACTGTCGCTTCCAGACGCATCAAAGAGGGATCGATAAGGCTATCAGTAAATGAGTATTTAAGCTGGTACCCCGGTCTGAGGAAAATGAAAAATGGCGCCAGGAAATCCTGAAAAAAGAGAAGAGGATTCTTATATACCAGGTTTACGGGATAATTATCATCAATGATCAGGTCCGATTTGAAACTCATTGGCACCCTGAAACAACCCAGGAACAAGAAATACAGTAGTCCTGATTTCTTACCGTAATACTGACTGAAGGTATGAACCGAGCCATCGTTAAGGAAATAGGCAACAGCCCCGTTCTTTCTGCTTTCAAGATAGGGATAATTGAATTCGTTGGTGAATACTTCGATCTCATCGCTTACCCAGTTTCCATTCTCAAGAGTTAAAAAATCTAACACCTCACCGGGCCTGAACCCAAGAGAAACTGAAAGCAACTTGTCGGCCTCGATAGCCGAGACCTTGTCACCTTTCTCAGGAATAGAAAATGTTTTTAATTCAGAATGGCTGTTGCTGTTTTGAAGGAAGTTCGAAAAGGGATACTCGAGAGTTGGGGATCCCACTGCCGGATAAGCCTGTACCTGAAAATGGAGATGTGGATATGTAGATCTTCCGCTATTACCACAAAGTGCGATCTTGTCACCTTTCTTTACCCTGTCGCCAGCCTTTACATTTATTGAGCCCTTCAACAGGTGATTAAGTGATGTGTACAGTGTATCGTGGTGTCGGATTATAATGGTATTACCCCAGTTATGTTTGATATCGGGTACACCTATCTCATTATCTTCAATGTCATTTATAACTGTTTCAACAATACCATCTCCGGGAGCTAGAACAGGCTTTTTGAAACAATAATAATCTTCTCTTTTCTTACCATCACCTGAGTACCACGACCCGTCCTTTCCTGTTATCACAAAATCGAGGGCATGCCTCCATTCACCTAAATGAGTTTCATCACCGCTATATCCTTGAGCTATCTCCCATTTACCAAAGAATGGAAGGTAGAGAGGTATCAGATCATATCTGAACCGAGATGTATCGTTCTTGAAGAGGTACAGGTTCTTTTCGGGAGAGTCCTGCTGAACAGTTACCCTTACCGGATTTTTGTCGCCGGAAGTCCGGAACATAAGGGAATATAGAAAAAGGAGGACCACCATATTAAATGGCAAAGCATAAACAGGCAGGGAAACAATAGCAAATATGTTTGTAAGGCTCATAGAGATGAGTGCCACAATAGGTACCAGAACAATTGCCCATATATATGACGCAATTGATGGTATAATAAAGAAACCACCAATGGCAACCGCGGTAAGTATGTAATTGAAGCCTATATAGGTATAACTTAGTTCACTTATATCTGCACCAACAAAATCATAGAAAAAGTAAGCTGAAAAGAAGCCCAGTAAGGAAAGGGTAAAGGCTATCCTTGAGAAAAACAGCAGTCCTACGGCTATAACCAAACCTGCCAGCAGGTTATACTGAAACAGTATCGCTCCCAGCGAGAGCAGGTAGATTCTTATTCCCTGAGGTAAAGAGAGGTTGTTCCACCAGTTATAGACAGAGACAGCCCTGCTCCCACCAAGTGTATACATCTCATTAAGGGTGAAGATACCCCTTTCACTTAACCCCAGGTAGGTAAGATTGCTGGCGGCCAGAACAAAAACCCATGCACTGATTATAAACGGGATACTCAAATAGGGAAGGTTGTATTTCCCTATAACCCCCTGCATTGTAACGGCAATGAGAAGAGTTAAAACAGATGATAATATTATCAGAAGGTACAAGACCGGCCCGGGAGCAAACCAGATCCCCAGCGCGAGTGCTGTAAGCAAAGAATTGAATCCATATAAACCCCTCTGAATGTTATCATCGTCAAATCCTATAATGTAAGCTACTATTGCCGTGGTGACTATTGCCAGTAAACCGGCAAGCCCGGCGTAAAGGTCAATGAAAGTAACCAGCATGAGGATCAGGGCAAAGATCTTGCTTCTGGAAAAGAAGACCTGAGAATAACTGTTCAGGATAGTTTGTACAAAATTTCCAATACGCTTTTCCATAATGGTTACAGTAGGATCATTATCCTTTCAGGTAATCTGGTATTCGTTCAGGGTCTGTAATATTCGAAATTGACTCCCTCTCCCGTATAATGTGTGTCTTGTTATTTGTATCAATGAGTACAATAGCCGGTCGGTAGGTAATAAACTGCATCCACTGGGTCATATTGTATGCACCCACTCTCTTGATCACAAAATTGTCGCCCTTTTTCAATAACGGAAAAGCTATTGATTCCCTCAACTGATCGATATTCATGCAAAGGGGACCGTAGAGCGAGGTCTCCTCAAGATGGTCTGAGGTTGTCTTTGAAGGATAAACCTCATGGTCGTACCAGAATGAAGTGAACATTATATTTATTCCTGTATCAACAATGGTCGCCCTACGGCCATCGGAGAGTCTTTTATTTGCAAGTACAGTACCGATCAACCACCCTGCATCGTCTATTAATGCACGACCTGTCTCAAGAATAAGCATAGGAAGCTCACCCTTTCCCAGTTCGGAATTGATTAATGCTGAAGTAATAGCATCGGCGTAATCATCTATATCAGGAACTGTATCTTTCCCCGGCCAATAAGCTCCTTTAAGAGTGTTCCTGGAGGCAAAACCTCCACCCATATCAATATATTTTATTCTATGGTCGTGTCGTTGCAATGTCCTGAAGGCCAGGTCAGCCAGTTTAGAAGCTGCCACAGAATAAGCAGTGGCAGTCATCATATAAGTTCCGATATGTGTGTGCAGTCCTGTAAGCTCAAGATTTTTATCGATCATGATCCTGTTAACCGCATCCCAGGCTTCGCCATTTTCATAGTTAAAACCAAAACGGTCCCACATGGGATAAACCCCTGTGTCCATATTTACTCTTATGGCCACTTTAACCTGTTTTCCGAGAGATGCTGCCACGGCCGACAGAGAATACAACTCATCGAAGTGATCGATATGGATAAGTGAATCGTTCTCTGCTGCCAGAGTCAGATCCGCTTCACTTTTGTCGGGGCCGTTGAATATGATCTGGTTTCCTTCCACGCCATTGTTAAGAGCTTTCTGATACTCGAAGCCAGAAACTACCTCTGCCCATGATCCCATAGAATGAAATGTTCTGCATACTGCATTGAGATAGTTGGTTTTATACGACCAGGCAAACTGCACTTTGGGATACCTTGTTTCAAAAGCACGTTGTGCCTCTGCAAAGGTCTCTCTGATAGTTGTCTCCGAGATAATAAACAATGGCGACCCATAATCACTCACTAATGATGAAATCAGATTACCGTCAATTTCAGTAATTGGCTCAGTGTTGACACTCATTCCGAACTTGGAGGGAACCCCTGCCCGTATCCTTTTTATGTATGGTCTTTCAAAATGTTTTTTCATCTTAATCTATTATAGCTCTCCCTTAATGGAGAAATTCTCAAATTCGTCTATTCCCGTTATCAGATCATATGAATATCTGATAAACATTAGTCCCTTCCTGAAAGAGGTAAATGGCTCTACAGTCTCACCTAATGCCAGTTTAACAAGTGCCTCAGGTATATTTTGTCCAGCTCCCACAGCAAGATAAACCCAGGCCGGTATCCTGGGATTAATCTCTATCAGGTAAAGTTTACCCTTATCCGTTTTGATTAGTTCCAGCTCCATCCCTCCTCTCCAGAATGTTTCTGATATAAGCCGTTTAGTAAGCTCGACAAGAGTGTTGTCATCGAGTGTAATGCCACTCCAGGCTTTCCCTTTGTCAGTAATGTATAGCTTCCTCATCGGGACAGCCCCGATAGTATTCCCTTTCCCATCACCAAGGGCAATAACATTTACCTCTGTCCCTGTAATAAATTCCTGGATAATTACCGGGAATCCCCACTTTGCGCTTACCCTGGAGTAATAATGGACAGCCTGTTCGTGGTTAGAGGCAATGTATGCATCGTAGAATTTACCTTTCACAACTACAGGATAACCGATCTTTTCGACCTCTGTACGAAGTTCCGTAAGGTTTACCACTGAAGCACCGGCAGGGACATCTATATTGTACCTCTTCCCGAATTCTTTAAGATTTGCTTTATGCCGTTCATCAAATTGTTTCAATGTAGGAAGGAAGGTGGCTACTCCGGCTTCTGCCAGCTTCTTTTCCCACTTCATAAAAGCGAGAAGCTCGGCATCGAAGTTTGGAATTACTACATTAATGCCCTCAATCCGGGCGATCTCTATAACCCTTTTAATCAGAGTATCAGCGCCTTCAGAGGGGTATGGTATCCGATATGTCTTGTCAACAAGATCGTGCATATAGATCGCCGGCTCAAGATTCTCATAAGCCATTCCAATAATTCGCACATCAAAATCCTTTGAGTCGCGGATTGCCCTGATCACCGGCACACCAGGGCCCGGATTATCAGTGTTATTCAGACCGGTTACTCCGATTGTAAGCTTAATTTTCTCCTTCATCCTCTAATAATCTGAATTGCTTAAGCATAACAGAAAAATCATACAGATAACGATCTGCAGCATTCTCTTCAATTTCATACTCATCGAGGAGGAATTGCTTTATCTGCTCGTCGGTTTTCCCATCTCTTACAAGCTCCATTATTTCAAGACCTTGTTCATTAAGAGTATAGGACTCTCCAGTGGAAGGGTCAAAAACAAATCCTGACTCACTGAGGGCTATGTTTCTCTTCAGCTTCATAATGATGATTTATTGCTCTTTGATAAAGTTAAACTGAAAAGGTTTAACGGGAGTTTAATAAAAGTAATAAATGGAACAGAAATCCTATTTGGATGAAGGCAATGGATTTGCCAGGGATGGCAATTTGACAAAGAAGGTTGCTCCCTTGCCGGTTTCCGATTCAACACTTATGGTGCCTTTCATCATTTCAATTAGTGATTTTGAAATCGCCAGGCCAAGCCCTGTGCCTCCGTAGATGCCTTTGGCACTGCTTTCTGCTTGTCGGAATCGCTCAAAAATAATTGTCTGGTCCTCCTTTGATATACCGATTCCTGTATCTTTTACGAAAAGGATGATACCATTACTATCGAAGTTACAACCATATTCAACATACCCTGAAGAGGTAAATTTAATAGCGTTACCCACCAGGTTGCTTAAGATCTGAAAAAGCCGGGTTTCATCCGATACAAATCCATCGCATGCTTTTCCGGAAGGTTTTCGAAGTTCGATACCCTTATCATTGGCAGATTTTTGATGCAGCTCGAAAATATTAATAAAGAGAGCCTCGAGATTAACAACTGCCGGTTTGATCTTAACCTGGCCCGATTCTATAATAGAGATATCTATTACATCATTTATTACGTTGAGCAATCGCCTTGAGCTTTGGTTAATAATACCCAGATAGTTCCTCAATGTTCTCACATCCCACTCCTCAATAAGTAAAAGGTCGCTGAACCCCAGTATTGAGTTCATTGGTGTCCTGATCTCATGTGACATATTGGCAAGGAAAGCCGTCTTTATCCTGTTAGCGGCTTCGGCTTCATCCTTTGCTCTTACAAGATCCTTTTCAAGATTCTTTTGTGCTGTGATGTTGCGCAAAAGGCAGTGGACAGAATCGTTGTTTCCTTCGAACTGAACCAATCTGAAAACAATTTCGGCTATGATAACATCACCCTGTGAGGTCTTCAGATCGAAGTTAATAATTTCCGGCTCAGCATTTGAGAGAGAAGAATTGAACCCGTCAACAATCTTTCTGACATCATCAAAATCATGTGCCAGTTCTCCGACAAATATTCCTGTCAGCTCTTCAGGGTCTAATCCTGCAACTCTTTTTATAACCGGACTGCAATATGTAACTATTCCACCTGTTGTAATGCGCATTACCACATCATTCATCTGCTCAACGAGCCCCCGGAACTTATTCTCACTTTTACGAAGTGCCTTTTCGGCATTCTCCCTCTCTTCCATTTCTCTGGCAAGCAGGGCATTTTTTGCATCTCCTTCGGTAATTGGAGGAAAGAAGAAGAATAACAATTAGTGAGACCAACAGGGTTATACCCAGCCCTATGATCATGATCTCGCCTGAGTAAACCGATTGTGAACTCCATCCCCTATTGGGTATAGCCCCGATAACCCAATACCCTCCGGGTATGCTTACATACTGAATTACAGGCTCTGAATTAAAAACCGAAGGGTCTCCCCATACCATCTCCCCACTTGCACCAAGTGCATCCCTGCCCCTGATAGCAATTTTATAAAGTTCTGAAGTAGATACCCCACTGTCCTCAAGAAGGTCTTCCATTCTGGCAACTATTGAGACTACCCCCCAATAGCTATCTGCATCGGTTTCATTGCTGATGAAGACAGGAGCACGATTGATCAGAGCCACCCCGCCCTGAACCAGGTTAACAGGACCTGCAAGAAGAGGTGTCCTTTCCTCCATTACCCGTATTACTGACTCCTTCTGCTCGTCGTTAAGCATATAATCCAGGCCTATGGCTCCCTCATTACCCTCAACCGGAAAAACCCACCGGATAACATTATCGGGGGCAATAGCAATGTGGGATATATATTTACTGTCGCGAACAGCATGTTCAGCCATCCCCGCAAAGAGCCTGAAATTTATTACCCCTTCCATCTCTGTATAGTGAACTATACCAAGAGTTGAATTAAATGTTGACGAGACCAATCCTTCAAGCCTCGCCCGTATTGTTGACATATCGGCCAGAACCTGAATGCGTTCGTGGGCCTTTTCAGTCTCTTTATCGATACCTGCAAAATAGTAACTTATTGAAAAACCGCCTGAAAGAAGAATGAGAACAAGGATCATCCACACTCCATTGTAACCAAACAGCCCTTTCCGGTGCTTACTATTCCCTGATTTACTATTCATCTCCCCCTGTCAGAATTATTCTGTTAAACGCCTCAGCCAATGTGTAATCGCGGAAAGTATGAACTCTCTTTTGAAAAGTATCAATCCTTAGAATAATGTATCAACCGGATATTCCAATTACCCCATTAACATTCACATACAAAACTAATCGTAAAAATCAATTTCTATGCAGAAAATCCTATTTTTTAAGGGATATTGAATCTGACAACAGCTATCTACAGCAAGCCGTAATGGTCTGCGGCCCAAGTCATTCCTAATGACAATAAAAAAGAGATCACAGGAGCAATGATCCACATTGCAAAGAATTTGTTTACCTCAGTTTTCCGGAATATGTTTTTGAACCCAAGTTTTGCAACCCCTATTCCAAGAATTGCACCAACAGAGACCTGAACCAGAGAGGTAGGGATACCCTTAAGTACTGAAGCAAGAAGGAGCAGCGTGGCGGAGACGAATGATATTATTATTGCTTCGAATTTGCCAAACATTATGATCTCCTTTCCGGTATTGTTGAGAATTTTTGTGCCGAAAAACGAACTGCCAATACCAAAGGAAGGAGCGATCATCAATGTGCTGATTATGATTATAACTATGAAATTCTGACTGTTATCCTGAAGACCCAGCTCATTGAGTGTCATACTAGCAATAGGCCCGGAGGCATTTGCAACATTATTGGCCCCTATCGAGAAGCTAACGTACAGTGACATGATAATAATGACCCACCTTACGGCAGGATGGTTATTAAAGCTGCCACTCATAAGATATCCCCTTTTCCTGATAGGATTATAGAGATACTTCCCCAGCAGAAGACATATAATGAAGGAGATGACGGGAAGGATAAACCATGTAGGCAATATCTGGAAAAACAACTTGTGAGTATTAAGTTCCCCCAAATAAGCCGCTGGAGCTGCTACCGCAAGAACGGTGGACTGAGAAGTAGACTGAGGAATACCTGTTATATTGGCAATTAAGAGTGATATCGAAACTGATAATAGTATAATTGAAACCAGAACATACGATAATCTGTCAGGATCGATCAACTCTTTTCCTACTGTGGATGCAGTTGCTTTTCCTGCAACAATTGCCCCTATGAAAACGAAAAGTCCAAAAAGACCCGGAATAAGACTCTTCTTAATTATATCGGCTCCGTATGCTGCAGAGAATGAAGGACCCGTACCACTTCCGCCCATGTTTATTGCCAGAAACATTGCAATCAGGTAAGGTATCAGCAGGTGATTAAAGAGTGGAGACATTGAATTTGATTGAAGGTTAAAGATCTATGCAGTCAGTGAGGATCCCCTAAAGCGGTTATTTATTTTACTGTACATTTATTCGGGTATACTGTAAGAGTTGAATCGCAATATTCAATAAAGCAAATTTCCGACAAAAGAACATATGATTAATAGGTGGAAATACCTATTTAACAGAGTAAAATTGAGCATTTATAAGCATGACAGAAAGTCATATATCAGCTATTGGCATAATATATGTAATTATATACATGTTTATATATATATTTGCATTCTACAGGAAATTAGTTAAAGTAACCGGCATTTATCAAGAGTAAAATTCACACAAATGAACAAGAGAATAATAATTATTTCAGCAGTGGTGGTTGCCATTGCGGCAGCGGGATTCATCATTCTGAAAAAGAGTGAATCTTCGAATTCCAACAGATCAGAGGTAAATGCTTCTGATTCTAAAAACAGAGGTTCGGAAGATGGAGCAATACACATAAGCTCAGCGGAATTTAAGAATCTGGTTTTCAATTACGAAGGGAATCCTGCTGAATGGTCCTTCGAAGGTGATCTGCCATGTATTGTTGACTTTTATGCCGACTGGTGCAAACCATGTCAGATAGCAGGCCCTGTTCTGGAGGAGCTGGCAAAAGAGTACAAGGGGAAGATCAACATCTATAAAATTGATACCGACGAAGAGAAGGAGTTAGCAGCAGCATTCAACATACAAAGCATACCAACTTTCTTATTATGTCCTTCTGAGGGCCAGCCAAGAATGTTCAGCGGGATAGGTCAGACCCCGGAACAAACCAAAGAGATATTCAGGAAAGCCATAGAGGAGGTCCTTCTTAACGGGAATTAACTTTCTTCTCATAAAGATCAGCAATTATTGCCGAGATATCTCTTTCTGAGAAGGATGCCCTGTTAATTGTTGCATCGAACAGATAATCCAGATTAAGCGGTTTCTTGTCCATAAAGGTATGGAACATGTTCAGCCGCTTCTGGTCTGTTTCGATAATATAAGTTTCAGCGGTTGCTATATCCATCCCCTTTTTTCTCATGACATTTTCAACGCGCCAGTAGAAAGGAGCTATAATTCTGATATGAAGCGCCTGGGCAATATCTTTGGAAATAACGACTCCTCCCCTTCCAACCATAACAACGTGTCCCTCCTTGCACATAGAAAGGACGACCTCTTTTATTACCCTTTTAATTTTCTGATCACTGATAAATCCGCCGGAGAAAGCCATTATCATTTCCGACATATTGGAAAGTTCTACTCTTTTATAAATATCCTCTACCCGATGCGACCCGACGTTTATCTCCCTGGCAGCCTTATAAATAATATCCTTGTCGGCCCATTTCCATTTGTCGGTGTTATACTTTCGGTTTAAAAGTTCAGCCAATGCAGATGCCACCTGGCGTCCGTCGCAACCTGTTGTCCTGGATATTGTAATAACCGGGCCATCATTTTTAGAGATCTTTGAGAGTATTGTTTTCCGGTATCTCTCGTTGAAATAATTGTGCAGTTTATCCATGGCATTGAAGATTAGCTATCAGCAGAATCGAACTTGCTGACCTTCTACCTACAATTTACAATTTTCAGGGGATCTGACATCAAAAATAGTCCGCAAAATGCAGCAATCCGGGGTGTCTGCCGTCATTGCTCCGTGAAAGGCAAAAACAGATATTCTGCTTCGATTAATAAGAAAGATTTCTTAATTTTAATAGTTAATCAACAAATGATACAATTATGGATTTTTTAACCCGTCCTGAGGTACTTTGGTTTATCCTGGGTCTTGTTATGCTACTGTTGGAGCTGGTTATTCCAGGCTTTGTAATATTCTTTTTCGGATTTGGTGCCTGGATGGCGTCGATTGCATGTTTAATTTTCGACCCGGGGATCAATCTGCAGATAATTATTTTTGCGGTCTCTTCAATTACTGCTCTGGTTGCGCTCAGGCGAACCATCAGGAAGAAATTTCTGGAACCTGATGACAGACCCTCCGATGCGGTTGAAGATGAATTCACCGGAAAAGAGGCTATGGCCCTGATCGATTTTCTTCCTGGCAAAAAAGGGAAGGTTGAATTCAGAGGCACTAGCTGGACTGCTATATCAGACGAAAAAATAACTGAAGGTCAGTTTGTTACAATAATTGGAAAAGAAAGTATCAATCTAATTGTAAAACCTAAATAATCAAACAATGGTCGACCAAACTTCCACAATCATTCTCGTTGGTCTAATCCTTCTCGGCTTTATACTAATTGTATCGATGATAAGGATTGTACCTCAGCGTACTGCTATCATAGTTGAGCGCCTTGGTAAATACCAGGGTACTCTTGTTGCAGGCTTCCATATCCTTATACCTTTCATCGACAAGGTCAGATACAGGCATACCCTTAAGGAACAGGCCATCGATGTCGCATCTCAAACCTGTATAACCAGGGATAATATTGCAGTTGAAGTAGACGGTATCCTTTACCTTCAGGTTATTGACCCCCAGAAGTCGTCCTATGGTATCGATGACTACCGCTTTGCATCGATCCAGATAGCTCAGACAACGATGAGGAGTATTATCGGTAAGCTTGAGCTGGATCGCACCTTTGAAGAGAGGGAAACAATTAATACAACTATTGTTGAAGCTGTTGATAAGGCAAGTGACCCCTGGGGTGTGAAAGTATCACGCTACGAGGTAAAGAATATCTCCCCACCCCAGAGCATAAAAGATGCTATGGAAAAACAGATGCGTGCTGAGCGTGAGAAAAGAGCAAAAATTGCTGAATCTGAAGGAGAAAAGCAAGCTAAAATAAACGTAGCCGACGGTGTTAAGCAGGAGCTTATAAGACAGTCGGAGGGTGAGATGCAGAAAAGAATAAATGAGGCTCAGGGGCGTGCTTCTGAGATTGAACAAGTGGCCACCGCTACTGCCAACGGACTCCGCCAGATAGCCAATGCTATCTCATCAGAAAATGGTCTGAACGCCGTTAACCTGAGGGTAGCTGAACAGTATCTTACCGAGTTCGGCAAGCTTGCTGCAAAAAATAATACGATGATAATCCCCTCAAACCTAACAGATATTGCAGGCGTTGTGGCTACGGCTACTTCGGTCTTCAATGAG
Organism: uncultured Bacteroidales bacterium; assembly: GCA_963698535.1. Classification (GTDB taxonomy): domain Bacteria; phylum Bacteroidota; class Bacteroidia; order Bacteroidales; family VadinHA17; genus CAVORD01. The sequence goes on from CAVORD010000001.1 coordinate 1,141,956, forward strand.
ACAAAGGATAAGAAGCAGGAAAAGGGTAAGTAACCTTATCCGGTGCAGAACGACGCAAAAAGCGGGATTGTGAGCAAACAGTCCCGCTTTTTTTGCAAATAAAGAATGTTTTTGGAGATGGCGTGCCAGTAATGGTATCGTTTGAGATAGGAGTTTCTTACTTATTCTGATGACTTGTATTATAGCGCTAATTTAATGGATTAGTAATTCTTCACGCTTATAAACCCCCTCCCCGGGACTAAAGGTCCCGGTACTCCCCCTTAAAAAGGTGGAGAAATTCTATAAGAAATATAACCCTGATCCGGAAAGCAGGTAATGTTTAACGTAACTATCGGTGCTCAGTGCGCCTGATGATCTCGTTCTGGAGATCCTCTCCCAGGTCGTTGAAATAATCGGAGTATCCAGCCACTCTTACTATCAGATCCCGGTACAATTCCGGATTTTTTTGTGCTGCTTTAAGAGTTTCAGCATTAACAACATTAAACTGGATATGGTGGCCGTGCATACTGAAGTAGGATCTTATTAAGGCTGTAATTATATTATAACTACCCTCATCATCAAAGAATTGCGGACTGAACTTCTGATTAAGCAGAGTTCCTCCTGTACGAAGGTGATCAATTTTTGAAGCTGATCTTATCACAGCAGTAGGACCATTACTATCGGCACCCTGGTATGGAGAGATCCCCTCCGACAAAGGGAGACCCTTCCGTCTTCCATCGGGTGTGGCACCAAGGACACTTCCAAAGTAAACATGAGATGTTGTTGGTAACAGATTTATCCTGTGAGTAGCACCTCTGGGTGTTTTTCTACCGTTCACTGCATCATAAAACAGTTCGAAGACAGTAAGTGCGTTCTGATCGGCATAATCGTCATCATTACCATATTTGGGAGTCTCATAAACAAGATTGTAAAGAAGCTCCTCGTGACCAACGAAGTCACTCCCTGTAGCTTCCCTCATATCATCCCAGCTACATTTTTTATGATCATAGATATTGTACCTGATGCTTGTCAGCATATCGGTAATAGTTCCCAGACCAACACCCTGAATATAGGTTGTATTGTACCTGGCTCCTCCTGCATTGTAATCAACACCGTTCTTGATGCAATCTTCTATAAGCAACGATAGGAAAGGTACAGGCAGGTGACTGGAAAATGTCTCTTCAATAGCTATATTCCCTTTAATCTTAATGTCGATCAGATAATTAAGCTGGATGGAAAATGCGTTGATCAGGGCTTCAAACGTATCAAACTGAGACAGGTCGCCTGTTCTGGGACCTATTTGCCGGGAGGTTCTGGTGTCAAATCCATTATTAAGTGTAAGTTCAAGTACTTTTGGCAGATTAAAGTAGCCGGAGAGCCAATATGCCTCAGTACCAAAAGCACCTGTTTCCACGCATCCCGAGGCACCTCCGTTTCTGGCATCCAGAATATCCTTGCCCTGACGCAAGAGTTCTTCAATAATTGCATCTGTATTGAAAACAGATGGCTGACCAAATCCGGTCTTAATGATATCGAGTGTTTTATGTATAAAACTATCCGGATTCTTATGGCTTACCTGTATCATTGAACTAGGCTGAAGCAGTCTCATTGTGCCGATGACATCCAGCAGAATATAACTCATTTCATTAACACCATCTTCACCATCGGGTGTCAATCCTCCCAGGTTGATAAGACAGAAATCGGTGTATGTATTGCTTTCGAGTGCAGTAATACCAACTTTAGGCGGGGCAGGGTGATTATTGAATTTGACCCAGAAGCAGCCCAATAATTCATACAGTTCGTCATAATTTATCCTCCCATCTTCCATCTCCTTCTTCCAAACCGGGTAGAGGTGCTGATCGAGCCTTCCGGGATTAAACGAGTCCCATGGATTAAGTTCAGTTATAACACCAAGATGCAATAAACCAGTAATGCTGTAATAGCTCATGAACCGTTTCAGGAGCATTGGCCGGCACTTTGCGGCAAACAGCCTCCATCCTTAGCAGCTCCTCTTTCCTTTTTCCTGTCTCAGTCAATGCCATCTCTCCCAGGCGAACGGCATACCTTTCAGCAAACTTTATCATTGCATCGGCAGCGATACTCATTGCTTTTAGTTCTTCTGCCCTCTCCATACCTCTCTCATCACCATTAAGATCTAAATTGGCAATTGACCGTTCAATCTCTTTTTTCAGATCAAGCAGTCCGGTACTGAATAGTTTTCTGCCAAGGACTGTGTGTCCGGGGCCTCTCTGCTCCTGAAACTCGGTGAATATGCCAGCCTTGTATGCGTCAAGCCATTCCGGCGTCATTGATCCCATTATCCTGTCGCGGTTGCTACGTCCCTTCCAAAACGGGATAATAGTATCCCTGTAAACATTACGGGTGTTTTCATCCACTCTGAATGATACTTTCTCCCTTGAGTTGAGTATCTCCAGATCTTCCAGTGAATGGAGACTAAGTTCAGGATAGGTAGGTGTTGCCTTGATACCTGGCCCCCTCTCTCCCACTATTAGTTCGCCATCATTAATTACCAGTGTCTTATTTAAAAGGATATATTCAAATGCTTTTGCCCTTTGAACCGGCACCGACAACTCGTCCAGACCAGGGTTTGAATAATACCTGGTGATCAGTTCTGCCCTTTCGGAGCTAATGTATTCCTCACTGTTCAGGCTTTGACTCCTTAATTTATTTACTCTTTCACTCAACTTCATTCTGATTAATTTTAATTTTTTATCCCCCGGAGATTACCTTTATCCCTGTCTCAGAGAAAAAACTTACTACTTCCCTCACCCTTTCAGGTCCGGGCTGAATGGTTCCTTCCATCTTATAATCGAGGCCAAGACGGGCATATTTCGATCGACCGGAGGTATGGAACGGGAGTATGCTTATAGCGGTTATTGACCCGTTATTAATTTTAGTGATATAGTTACGCAAACCCGACAGCTCTTTTTCGCTATCATTTATCCCTGGTATGAGAGGTATTCTGATCTCTACCTGAGCACCCATCTCTAAAAGGAAGAGCAGGTTGCTAAGGATCTCATTATTCGGTTTGCCGGTTATCTTCTTGTGAACATTGCTGTCGGGATGTTTCAGGTCGAAAAGGAAAAGAGACGTATTTTTCACAACCCTTCTGAAAGAATCCTTACTGACCATCCCTGATGTATCGATCGCAGTATTAAAGCCTTCCGATCGAAGCCTCCTGACTGCACTCTCCAGAAAGTCTATCTGCAACATTGGCTCTCCTCCTGAGAATGTGACTCCCCCACCTGACTGATCCATGAAGATCCTGTCTTTCCATGCAATTGATAAAATATCTTCCAGATCATAATCTTTCCCGATCATCTCATTCCTTACAAACTCCATCTCCCCTATCCTGTCTATACGACCAACAGATTCGGCAATTCTTTTTATCCCCTCCGGATTATGACACCATATGCACTCCAGCGGACATCCTTTCATGAAGAATGTAGTCCTGATCCCGGGACCATCATGTATTGCAAACCGCTTAATGTTAAATATCAGAGCCCTCATAAATAGAAGATTAAACAAAAGAAAGAAGATGTGTGGTAATCTTACTTATCGGGCATAGAACATGAGACATTCATAAAGCCTCCGTCCGAGGCGGTTCATCATGAAACTGTGTCTCAAATTATTGATCATCGATCATAAAATATAAGATGCAATTTACCTGTTTTTTTGATCATCCTGTATAAAAGTGATAAAAAAGAGGAGTTCAATTGTCTGATATATTGAACTCAAAGGCATTTGCGACCATTAACACTATATTAACATTCAATTGTGCATCAATTATTTAACTCATCCGTCATTGATATGTAATTCGGTTTCTTTTTTGATAAATATATAGTATTAATTAAAAGTCAGATCCATGAAAAGAGTAACATTCATTTTAACACTGATCCTGGCCGTGAGCCTAACCTCGTTTGCCAACAAAAAAGTGGCAACAGGAAAAACCTATAGTCCGCTTGGTAATTACAAAGTGGAGCGTATCGATTTTTCAACAGACCTTTTAGGTGAAGAATCCGCAACTTATCTCATCACTTATGAGAATTCTCCCCTTGAGGTTACAGTAGTTGTTGACAAGGAGAAGAACTGTAAAACATATCTTGTTATATCTGAAGACCTTACGGTACAATATGTTTGTAACGAAAACTACTTTGGTGTGGAGAAGGTAAGCAAGAAATACGCTAAGGAGGGACTGTTAACAAACGACCTTAATCTGGATCGCAAGGAGTATTTCGGTCAGAAAGTGCTCTCCAGAGGAACTATGTCAGAAGTCGAAAGTGCGAGTATGATCGCCTGTTTCTTCCCAAAATTATTGAAAGCTGAACTTACAGCAAGCAAGTAAAAACAAAGAGACAAGGTCACCGGGACAGGGTGATCTTCAGAAAGGTGAGGTACCAAAAGGTATCTCACCTTTTTTTTTCTTCAGACGTGAAAAATCGTTAAAGTGATTTAAATCAATCTTTGTTATAGCTCAATTGCATTACATTTGCGATCATTCCGCAATAGGCAAAACAATTCAACATATGGAGAAAAGAAAGATCAAATTCAGTCTAATATACCGCGATATGTGGCAGTCGTCGGGAAAATATCAGCCACGGATCGATCAACTTAAAGAGGTTGCACCCTTCATAATTGAGATGGGTTGCTTCGACAGGATCGAGACCAACGGGGGTGCCTTCGAACAGGTACAGCTTCTTGCAGGTGAAAATCCGAACAAAGCTGTAAGGGAATGGACAAGACCATTTAATGAAGCAGGGATACAAACACATATGCTTGAAAGGGCACTGAATGGAATAAGGATGTACCCTGTACCACAGGATGTCAGAAAATTGATGTTCAAGGTAAAGAAAGCCCAGGGTGTCGATATTTCGAGATCATTCTGCGGTCTTAACGACCATCGCAACCTGGAACCTTCTATCAAATATGCCAGGGAGGCCGGAATGATATCACAGGTTGCCCTCTCGATAACCCATAGTCCCGTACATACCATTGAGTATTATATGGATGTAGTGGATAAGGTAGTAGAGCATGGTGCAAACGAGATCTGTCTGAAGGATATGGCAGGGATAGGAAGACCTGTCTTGCTGGGAAATCTTGTAAGAGAGATCAAATCAAAATATCCGGATATGGTAGTGGAGTACCATGGCCATTCCGGTCCGGGATTTGCAATGGCCTCAATGCTTGAGGTAGCAAAGGCCGGAGCTGATTACCTCGATGTAGCAATGGAACCACTGAGCTGGGGTATGGTACACCCCGATGTTTTGGCTGTACAGTCAATGCTCAGGGATGCCGGCTTCGATGTACCTGAAATAAATATGGAAGCTTACATGAAGGTGCGCTCCATTACACAGGGTTTTATTGATGATTTCCTTGGACTCTTTATTGACCAGAGAAACAGGCAGATGTCGTCGCTCCTGATAGGCAGCGGACTACCGGGAGGTATGATGGGGAGTATGATGTCGGATCTTAAAGGGGTTCATCAGGGGATAAACCTGTCGCTCAGGAACAGGGGTGAAAAAGAGATGAGCGAGGATGATCTGGTTGTGGCGCTATTCAAGGAAGTTGAATATATATGGCCAATACTGGGCTACCCTCCCCTGGTAACACCCTACAGCCAGTACGTCAAGAATGTCGCCCTGATGAATATAGTTCAACTTACCAATGGTAAGGAACGTTATTCCATGATCGACAACAACACATGGGATATGATCCTGGGAAAAGCGGGAAAACTGCCGGCCATGCCTGCCAAAGAGATATTGGATATTGTATCGGAACAGGGGAAAGAGTTCTTTACCGGTAATCCACAGGAAAATTACCCTGACGCATTACCCGCCTTCAGAAAAGAGATGGAAGAAAATGGCTGGGACCCGGGTGAAGATGACGAAGAACTGTTTGAATTGGCCATGCACGAAAGGCAATATCGCGATTACCGGACAGGAATAGCCAGGACACGGTTTGAACAGGAGGTAAGACAGGCCCGACAGGAGATTATGTCGAAGGGTGCTTCACAGGAACAACCAGGCAATATGTTTCTTTCTCCTCTTAATGGTACCCTTGCATTGTATATCGGAGGCGGAGAGTACTACATAGGAAAGTATATGGAAGTTACAGAGGGCGAGAAAGTTGAACCGGGTCAGCGACTTGGTTATGTCTATACCGGCCGGATGTATGAAGAGATCCTTTCCGACAGATCGGGCAAAATAAGAAAAATAGTTGTCCACCATGGTGATTTTGTAGTTAAAGGAACCCCTCTGTTCGAGTTTGAATAGTGGTCGGATGGAAAGAAATTGTGACAATCCTTTATTTCAAAATTCAATTAATTATATTTATCCATGTTTATATAACCTAACCATAACACCATAATCATGAAAAAACTACTATTACTAACTACTATGGCATTAATAATAGCCTCAGCATGTACCAGGAAGGAGACAAACCCTCTCCTAACCGATTATGGTACTCCATTTGATGTGCCTCCATTTGAGAAGATCCAGCCCGAGCATTTTATGCCGGCATTCCTTAAAGGATTTGAGGAGCAGAACCTGATCATTGAGAAGATCGTTAACAACGAGGAGGCTCCCACATTCGAGAATACAATTAAGGAACTTGATTACAGTGACGACCTCCTTACAAAGGTATCCAGAGCGTTCGGTCCCTTTAACTCGGCCAATACCAATGATGCCATTCAGGCCATCAACCGTGAGCTTGCTCCTATATCGGCCAAGCATAACGACGACATAAATCTGAATGAAAAGCTATTTGCCCGTGTTAAAACGCTTTATGAAGCACGTGAGACTCTGGGACTTAACACAGAGGAACTAAGGGTCCTGGAAAATACCTATAAGGGATTTGTAAGAGGCGGTGCCGACCTTTCCTCTGAAGATAAAGATAAACTCAGGGCGATCAACTCTGAACTCTCTTCTCTTTCTGTGAAATTTGGTGAGAACCTTCTCGCGGAAACAAATGATTTCAAACTCGTTCTGGAAAATGAAGAAGAGCTGGCCGGCCTGCCCGATGGAGTTAAGGCTCAAGCAAAAAGCACTGCCACAAAAATGGATATGGATGGTAAATACGTATTTACCCTGCAAACTCCAAGTATGGTTCCCTTTCTTCAATCTTCAGACAGAAGAGAACTGCGCCAGAAGCTCTTTACCGCTTATTTCATGAGAGGTAACAATAATAATGAACACGACAACAAAGAGGTGGTTGCCAATATAGCCAGACTGAGAGTTGAGAAAGCCAAGCTCCTGGGATATAACAGCCACGCTGATTTCGTGCTTGAAAGAAATATGGCAAAGAATCCGGAAAAGGTTCTTTCTTTCCTCGCTGAAATATGGGAAGCAGCTCTGCCTGTAGCTAAGGAAGAGGCGAAAGAGCAGCAAAAGATAATTGATAAAGAGGGAGGAAACTTCAAACTTGAGTCATGGGACTGGTGGTATTACACCGAAAAGATAATGAAGGAGAAATATGAGCTTGATGAGCAGGCAATAAGACCCTATTTTGCACTGGACAATGCAATTGAAGGTATTTTCTATGTTGCCAACAGGCTTTACGATCTTAATTTCACTCCGAGGAATGATCTTCCAAAATATCATCCTGAGGTACTCTCATATGAAGTAACCAGAAATGGTGATCATGTTGGAATTCTGTTTATTGATCCCTACCCCAGAGCATCAAAAAGAGGTGGTGCATGGTGTACAGCTTTCCGTTCACAGCACCGCGATAAGGATGGTAATAATATTACACCACTTGTCTCAATGGTTACCAACTTCACTCCTCCGGCAGGTGACAAACCATCGCTTTTGTCGCCCGACGAGGTTTCCACACTATTCCATGAATTTGGACATGCCCTGCATCAGCTGCTTTCCAATTCCACTTTCCCAAGTGTTTCGGGCACTTCAGTTTCACGCGATTTTGTTGAACTACCCTCCCAGATTATGGAACATTGGGCAATGGAGCCTGAAGTACTAAAAGTATATGCCAAGCACTACCAAACTGGCGAAATCATTCCCCAGCAACTTATAGATAAGCTTGACGCAGCCAGCAAATTCAACATGGGCTTCATCACAATTGAATATCTTGCTGCCTCACTGCTTGACATGGAGTATCATTCATTGACAGAACCTGTTACCCTGGATGTTGAGAAATTCGAGAGTGAAAAGATGAATAAGTATGGCCTTATCGACGAGATCAAACCACGATACCGCTCAACTTACTTCAACCATATCTGGGCCAGCGGCTATTCTGCAGGATACTACAGCTATATCTGGTGTGAAGTTCTTGACTCCGATGCATTTCAGGCTTTCGTCGAAACAGGTGATATCTTCAATAAAGATGTTGCCACAGCCTTTGAGAAAGAGATTCTGGCAAGAGGTGGCTCCAGAGATGCTCTGGAAAGCTGGCTTGCCTTCAGAGGGAAAGAGCCGGGTATTGATGCCCTTCTTAAAAACAGAGGATTAAAATAATAGTTTCCCTAAAAAGTGCCCGCCTGCCGGGCACTTTTTCTATACTACAACAATTCGGGGGTCATCACATGATTTCTTAAAATATTTAGGAAATCAGTTATCTTAGCACCGATCAACATACCATTATGAGATTCGCTGCTATTATATTACTCTTTACATTATTCTCATGTAAACCGCTCACTGAAGACAGGGGAAAGGTCAGAAACGGAGTAGCCGATCTCCGTCTGTCTGAAATAGATGCCGATTACCTGATATCCTTGAATGGAACATGGGAATTCTACTGGAATAAATTTCTCAGACCTGTTGATTTTACAACAGATCTTATTCAAGTACCTGATCTTTACGGTAAAGTACCCTCCTATTGGACATTATACAAAAATGGAGATGACCCTATCCCGCAATTCGGTTATGCAACATACCGCGCAAGGATACTGCTGCCCTCAGAATTCGACAGTGAACTTGGCCTTATAGTCCCTGTTTTTGACAGTTCATTTGAGTTGTTCGTAGATGGCAAATATGCCGGAGGGAATGGCAATACAGGCAGAACAAAGCCGACAACTGTTCCGGGCTATAAACCATTTGTATACACATTCCGGCCTGACAAAGATTCTGTTGATATTATCATTAATGTTGCCAATTTCCATCACCGCAGAGGTGGTTTCTGGGTGAACATGCAGTTTGGAAGCTCAGAAGCAGCCAGCCGCAGAAGCAATATCCGTTCTGTCTTTGCAATGGCAAATGCCAGTATCTTACTGGCTTTCAGTGTATTCTTTATGATCTTCTACCTTATGTCATTCCGCAACATAAAGATGCTCTGGTTTTCCTTATCTCTTCTGGGTTTCGCGCTGAGGCTGGTATTTACATCCCCGTTCCTGATCTTCTATTTTACCGAACTTAGCTGGGAGTGGGTCATCCGACTTGAATATATCACCTTCTTTCTTTCAATCGGTGCAGGTACCCTTTTTCTAAATGAGATCCTGCGATTTCGATTTATGAAGTACCTCGCCTACCTCATCGGATCTCTCGGACTAATATCTACGATATTTGTTCTTCTGACCAAAACTGTTGTCTTCTCACACCTTATGATTGTATGGTACCCAGCAATTATTACTGTAATGGTGTCGGGATTAGTTCTAAATTTAATTGAAGTTGTGAGAAAAAAAGGGATTTACTATTTCCACTTCCTTGCAATGATGGCACTATTTTCAGGTGGCATTCACGATTTGATCATGTCGGCATTAGGAATAAGCACAACAGCTCAATACGTGCTCCCCTCAATGATTATCCTATTTGTATTTCTACAGACCGGAATTATCATCAATGAGTGGATACGCAATTTTTTTGAGAAGGAGCAGTTAGGCAGGGAATTGAAATTTGTAAATGAAAACCTTGAGAAGATCGTTGGAGCCAGGACAAAAGAGCTAAAGAGTCAAAAAGCTGAGACGGAAAGAAGAGGTAAGATGGTGAACGAGAAGAACAGGGAACTAAATGAAACAATTGACCTGAAGAACAAAGTATTCTCCGTTATAGCCCACGACCTCAGGTCGCCACTGGTAAGCATTCTTTATATGCTCAACCTTCTCAAAGATGAAAAAGATGAAGAGAAGGCCAAAGAGATGGTCAACAGCGGTATAAGATATGGCCAAACGCTTATTCTTCTACTTGAAAATATGCTGGTGTGGGGACGTGGACAGGAAAACAGACTGATTTTCTCTCCTGCCAGAACAACCATTCCTGAATTGGTCCTAAATAATCTAAGTCTGTTAAAGGAAGAGACTAAAAGGAAAGAGATCAATACGGTATTCTCACATAAGGGAAAAGGGATTGCGATGTGTGACAGGGACCTTGTCGACATCATAATCAGGAATATTCTGTCCAATGCTGTGAAGTTCACTCCTGTTAAGGGAATTATAGAAGTTTCGTTACACGACTCAAGGATTAAACCGGGATACCTTGAAATAATAGTATCTGATTCGGGAATAGGTATGGATAGTGAACTGGTTGGCAGGCTATTCGATGATAAGCCCCTCGATAGCACACCCGGAACGGAAGGAGAAAAGGGTACCGGTCTGGGACTTAAGCTTGCTTATCAACTTACCAAAATAAACAAGGGAGACATTGCTGTTGAGAGCAGTCCCGGCAATGGCTCCAGGTTCATTCTTTACCTGCCCAAGGATTAGTTCTTTTCAGGAAGACCATCCTTCAAAGATCATCTTATCATTAGCCTTGTGTGAAGTACTTGCCACTGTAATCTGCATTTCTCCGGCATTTGTCAGGTTAATAAGTATATTGAGGAGGTGCAGTGAGATATTCTTCATTCTGTAACAATATAACGACCATCCCTGTTTGCCAGGGCCATCCCTATCTCCCTGAATGTAGGTTCCTCAAGCATCAATGATGTTGGTGATACTCCAATATCACCAGGGAAATGTGCATCCGAACTGGTGATAAAAGGAACTCCGGCCAGCTCCGGATGTTTTGTGGTGATACGATCCTTGTTCCCATATCGTGAAATTTCGACAGCATCACATTTAAGTCCGGGAGGGATAATCCCCAACTGGCTGATAACACTAAAGGAAGCTCTGTCGATATGTGCCGGAATAAACAGTCCGCCAAGCTGGTGAACTGAATGCTCAACCTGATTTATCGTTTGCTCCAATCCTGAAATAAGCAGGTATTCAATCTCATCAAGTATATTATCTTCTTTATCAACAACATACTGGTGACCAAACAGTCTTGCTGAATTTGGTCGCTTTGCTATATGATAGGCAAGATAGCGCTGGAACTCCTCAAGTTCATCCTTTCCCGGGAAGAGGGTTATACAATGGATCTCCTCCCTTGTAGTCACTTCTGCCCCACCTATTACAACAATATTATAGTCAGCGGCAATCTCTTCAAAAGCACCAACATTTAGTGTTGAATTATGGTCGGTTATAGCTAAAATATCAATACCCTTTTCTGATGCTGCGGAAAGGACTGTGTGTGGTGACATATCCGGATCGCCGCAAGGTGAAAGCACTGTATGGGTATGAAGATCTGCTTTAAATAGTTTCATCATCTCACTTGAATTAAAGACATCAGTCCCGGGCAATATTAATCAATCCTTCCCTGTCAAGTATCATTATGTCCTTTCTATCTGCCTTAATGATCCCGGCATCTTCGAGTTCCTTCATTGCCCTTGCCACCGAAGGCCTTGCAACGCCAAACAGTTCTGACATCTCATGCTGGGTTATTTTCAGTTTAATATTATCCTTACCCGACGCAGATACCCCGAGGAGATAATCTGCAATTCTTGCCCTGATGGTTTTGAATGTGAAAAACCTGATCTTTTCCGAGAGGAATTGAGAACGGCTGCAAATCATATCGAGATAATTTTCCAATAAATTGGGATAGAGTGACAGCATCCTGATAAATTCACCCTTTTCAATAATGAGAAGTTCAGAGGGCTCCAGAGCTACAACATCCACCGGAAAGGTATTGGCTGCGCCAAAAAGGAAAGCCGGTGCCAGAGCACCCGGTGCCGGAATATTTTCAATCTTCAGGACACGCCCGGAGCTATCTGTCATCTCTCCCTTTACAACACCCGATATTACTATACGCAACGATTGAACCTGCTCTCCACTGATTGCCACTACTGTGCCCGGATTATACTTCTTTACCTGGTGGTTAATGTTTGATAATATCTCCTCTATCCGGACTCCATCGAATCCCCTGAATATCGGCGAACTTGTAAGAATAGATCTATCCACTGTTTTTTTTGTAAAATAAGAGAAAAAAGGGATAGTTGTAACATATGTTACAAAATGTACTGCCGGAGTTTCCGATAATTGTACTGAAAATCATTTATATCAAAGAATTATGATAAGAGATATACTTAAAATAGACGAAGACAAATGTAATGGTTGTGGCCTTTGTGTTCCTAATTGTCATGAGGGGGCTTTGCAGGTGATCGACGGAAAGGTCCGCCTGGTAAGTGAATTGATGTGCGACGGTCTTGGAGCATGCATTGGTCATTGCCCTGAGGATGCTATTACCATTGAAAAGAGAGAGGCTGCTCCATATGATGAGACAATGGTCATAAAGGAGATGATCGGGAAAGGAAAGAATACTATCATTGCTCACCTTAAGCATCTGAAAGACCATGGAGAGCATGGTTACCTGAAGGAAGGTGTTGCATTTCTCATGTCATACGATGGAAACCCTGGTTTCAGTATCGAGGAGGTAATAAGCACCGTTCACAACTATAAGCCCGGACAGCAGACAGCTCAGCAACCAAGTGCAGTTCATGCAGATCACCATGTACATGTTCAGCCTTCACATATTCATGGCGGTGGCGGATGTCCCGGCAGCAGGGAGAGAGTTATTGAGAAGCCTGCAGCATCTGCTGCAGCAGTTTTGGGAGCCGACATGGTACCATCGGAATTGCGGCAATGGCCTGTTCAGATGCATCTGGTAAATCCAAATGCTTCATATTTCAGGAATTCCGATATGCTACTGGCAGCCGACTGTGTGGCCTTTAGCATGGGAAACTTCCACGGTAAGTTCCTCAAAGGCAGATCTCTTGGTATTGCTTGTCCCAAACTGGATTCTAACACCGAAACCTATATCGAGAAATTAAGACTTTTGATCGATGAGGCACATATCAATACACTTACAGTAATGATCATGGAGGTGCCCTGCTGCAGCGGTCTTTTGCAGATGGCAAAAAATGCAGTAAGCAAGGCTACCAGAAAGGTGCCGCTTAAGATGATGATGGTTGGAATAAACGGAGAAGTATTAAAGGAAGAGTGGGTATAATATAAGCGGGGTTCTTAATAGGTCTATGCGGTCAAATTCAAAAAAGGTTAACTGCAGAGATCGCAAAGCATAAGTAAGATCGCAGATAAGTGGTGCTGCTATACCTGTCTCTGATCTATTAAGAACCCCGTTTAAATATTATTCTATAATTGTCATCTCATCAAGCAGATAACCCGCTCCTGCGAACTTATCTATTAAAAAGAGAACATATCTTATATCAAGACTTATATTCCTGCTTTGCTGAGGGTTGAACATAAGGTCGCTTGCTACTCCCTCCCATGCCCGGTCGAAATTAATTCCAATAAGATGACCATCGCCATTAATTACAGGGCTGCCAGAGTTACCTCCTGTTGTATGATTGGTGGCAACGAAGCATACCGGGACCTTTCCATCAACGGCATACCTGCCGAAATCGGATGAGGCGAAGATCTCCTTAAGACGTGCAGGAACCTTATAATCATAGATGTCGGGATTATCCTTTTCTATTATCCCATTAAGGGTCGTGTAATGCATGTAATATACGGCATCTCTGGACTCATATCCCTTAACCTGGCCATAAGATACCCTAAGGGTTAAGTTGGCATCGGGATATATAAGCCTGCTGGTATCATACTCCATTAGTGCTGCCATATAGCGTCTGTTTAAAACCTGTAGTTTAGCGTTGAGTTCACCAAGGGTTTGTGAAAAGTTTACATTTATGGTTGATTCAACATCCAGTGCAAGGGTGTAGAAAATATCTTTCTTTAGTTTTTCAAAACTCTTACTGCTTCCTGAAGCGATCAGCTCATTCATAACTTCCTGATCACAGAAAGGTGATTTACTGAATGACACCTCGGCAGCTTTGATGAAATCGCCTTTGTACTTGGTCTTTAGGGTCTTATAGAGAGGTGACTGCCACTTTTCGTCTATCACCTTACCGTACATCTCCAGCAATGCTGCAAACATCCTCTTATCAACGCCTTTGTCATAATTCTTAAAAAATCCGTCGGAGAGATCCTGCAAACGCTTTATCATGACCTTATTGTCGCCCGATGCAATAGCGTCAATTACCGGATTAACAGATGAAGCGAAACCAATTGCTTCCACACCATTCCTGAAGAATACTTCGCTTGTAAAGTTATTAGCAACAGTGTAGCGTCCAAGATCAGCATAAACCTTTTCATATTCGGGGAGAATATCACCATATTTCTTTACCAGTTCAGGTGATGAATTAGTCCAGCTACTAAATCCCTTTTCATAATCCTTCTTTTTTTCAACCGCCTCCATCCGTTCCAGTCCCTGATTTTCACCTATCCATCTTTTCCATGAATTTGATACAGATGATCTCTTGCTTGCATATTTTATTCTTACAAGGGGATCCTTATTCATCTCTTCAAGCATTATTTCAAGCTTTCTGGTTCTGACATCAATCATAGCCGGATTGACCTGATCCTTGAGCATGCTCACATGGTATGACGGGACATACTGTGATGTTGACCCAGGATACCCGAATACCATGGTGAAGTCTCCTTCGGCTATTCCCTTCATTGATACCGGAAAGTGATATGCCGGCTTGTATGGTACATTATCCTTTGAATAGGCGGCAGGTTTATTATCCTTATCGGCATAAATCCTGAAAAGAGAAAAATCGCCTGTATGTCTTGGCCAAACCCAGTTATCAGTGTCGGATCCAAAGTTACCGATCGCAAATGGTGGTGCTCCAACAAGCCTTACATCGCGGAAGACCTCATTAACAAACAGGAAATATTGATTCCCCATATAGAATGGCCGTACATAACCGGTATAAGAGGAGCCTTCTAATGCTGATGCAACGATCAATGCACTATTGGCAGCGATCTTTCTTTCACGATTATCTTCAGTCATATCCTCTGATACACCATCCAGAACCTTCTCTGTTACATCTTCCATATATTTAAGAAATGTTACCGTAAGGCCCTGATTTACCAGTTCTTCTGACCTGTTCATTGCCCAGAATCCATCTGTAAGGTAGTCGTGCTCCAGGGAAGAGTGGGCCTGTATCTGACCAAATCCGCAATGATGATTGGTAATCAGGAGTCCATCACCTGAAATTAATTCTCCTGTACAACCTCTGCCGAAAAGCATGACAGCATCTTTCATGCTTGCCTTATTAATGCTGTAGATATCCTCAGCCGTAAGCTTAAAGCCCTTCTCCTGCATTAATTTAATATTGTATTTCTCGATGAGTATAGGGATCCACATCCCCTCATCGGCTTTTGCACCTAAAAAGGTTAACAAAAAAAGTACTAGTAATCCGGCACCTTTAAATCTCTGATTCATTTTTTTCGTTTTTACTGTTTAAGATCATTTTTAGATTTGAGTAGAGATCGTAAAGGGGCAGCCCCATAACATTGTAATAACAACCTCTGATCTCTTTTATTCCTATCATCCCTATCCATTCCTGTATACCATAAGCACCGGCTTTATCGTAGGGTTTGAATTTATCGATGTAATATTCTGTATCGGAAAGTACAAGCTCCCCAAAGTCAACCTCGGTTTCAGTCGAAAAGAGTGTGACCTTATCTCTGTAGAGTATTGCCACACCGGTAATTACGCTGTGTGTCCTGCCTGAAAGGAACTGCAGATATTCTATAGCCTCCTCTCTGGTAGCTGGCTTATTGAGGATGCGGCTATCACAAACCACAATGGTATCAGCTGATATAATCACCTCCCCTTCATGTCCTCCAGAGGCTAAATTCCGGCATTTTCTTTCAGCCAGTAATTTTACCACCCCTGCAGGATCGAGTGAATCGCAGAAATCCTCTTCTTCAAGCGGTGTAACAACCTTGAAAGCAATACCTAACGATTCAAGCAGCTCCCTTCGTCGGGGACTCCCCGACGCAAGTATGAATCTAAATTTTCCGAATTCAGTGAAATCCATTCCGGCAGTTAATAATGAAGTATTAATTTTACTACCACGGAATAGAGCAAACCTGCAATCATAACTAATTTCAAGAGATTTCCGGCCCCCGTCATTTTCTTATAGCCCTCACTTGTCAGCACAATAAAAATAAATATGATCAGAGGAGTTATAACTGCGACCGAGAGATATACGAGTGATATATAGTCATTAAAAAAGAGAAGCCACACGGTTGCCAGCGATACCACCGTTATAGCAGCAATAGCTGCAACAATATAACGGGAGAGTTTCAGTCCGGCAACAACCGGCAAAGTACGGCGCCCGTAAGCATTGTCGCCTTCAAAATCTGCAATATCCTTAGTGATCTCCCGCGTAAGGGTGGTCAGGAATGCAAAAAAAGAGAAGCCCCCTGTCCACCAGAAAAAGATTGATATGTCCGGCATCTCCACAACCTTTAAGGAATAAAATCCAAAAAGGAGAGGTATTTCAAACAGAGCAACGAGCATCGGGACCATAGCAACAAGAATGGCCACAATAATATTTCCCAGCAATAACTGCCTTTTGTACGTTGAAGAATAGAAATACAATAAGCCTGAAACCAAAAGGAACAGAACACCAAATGCCGTATGGCCGGAGCGGTAGGCTACCCAAAAGCCACCTATTATACCTAACAGGTTGAAGAGGTTGTGCCACATCATAGCTTTCCTTCTCGAGATAGATGTTCCTACAATCACCTTCCCCCTGTTAATCAGATCGGTCTTCACATCAAAATAGTCATTGATTACATAACCGCCGGCAGTTATCATAACAGTTGAAAAAACCAGTAGCCCGAAATTAAATCTATTCATCTGAAGAAGCATCGGGACAAGATTTCCACCTTCTCCACTTAGCTGTACAAGGGTATTGGCAGCAATTGGCTCGAGAATAAAGTACCGCATAAGGTACATTGTGACTGCCACAACAATAAGGTTGGGCACTCTTATAAGTTTAAGGAAATCTTTCATCTCTACCATGTAAATGCATCATTATCGAGCCACATTTTTCTTAAACGAAGGGCTTGCTCCACGACATCCCTTACGCAACCTTCCCCACCATTTCTGTCGCTGATATATAAAGAAGACTCTTTTATTTCGTGGTCGGCATCGGCAGGGCAAACCGGTATCCCAACCGTACGCATTACCTCAAGATCAGGGATATCATCGCCCATGTAAAGGACCTCCTCGTCGGACAGTGCAAACTTCTTTTTAAGGCTGTTATAATGTTCAATCTTTGATTTGCTGTTAAGGTATACCTCTGTAACTCCCAGCGTTTTCATCCTCTTTCGGTATTCCCTGGAATTTCCACCAGAAATAACCGCAACAATAAAACCTTTCTTAACTGCCAGTTGCAGGGCGTACCCGTCACGCAGGTTGACACTCCTTAAAGGTACTCCCATACTACTCATTGTAATGGTCTGTGTTGAAAGTACCCCATCTATATCGAAAATGAAGGCTTTTACACCTGCAAGTTTTTCCCTGAAATTAGCCATCAGTCTGTTTGTTGTTTTTACTATAATTACCAATAAGGTCTGAAATTGAACTGTATATTTCCTTTAGTAGTGGATCGAAAGATAATAATTCCTTTTGCATCAGGATAGTCCTCCTGTCATCTCTGAAGGCAGGACCTGTCTGCGCCTTACCTGGTCCCATATCAAAGGCTTTCATCACGGTCTCTTTTACAAGCGGTTCCAGCATCTTAAAATCAAGGTCTGACCTTTTCATAATAATGTTACTATTATGTAACATATTATTTGTGAAGTTTGAAGCAAAAACGGCAGCTACATGTAACATTCGTCGTTGTTCCAAATTGGCGTAGGTTACTCTGTCTGATACTGATTCAGCGAGACTGGTCAGAACAGACCTGGTTGCCTCACTCCCTCCGTCAATAAACAGGGGCACCTCCTTAAGAGAGATAGTCCTTCCCATTGTAAAAGTCTGCAAGGGATAGAATACCCCCTTGTTATCGGGAGGCGAATTAAACACATCAAGACCAATACTGCCTGCAACATGTGCAACAATCTGGTTATCATTGCATTTCATCTTATCAACCACCTCTTTGATTGCATCATCCGACACCATTATTAAAATAATATCGGCAGAGGAAGGTATTCTCAGATCATCCGACGGAATCGCAGCTACAAATGATGCATTATGTTCGGCACGCTCAAAATTTCTCGAATGGACCGAAACAATTTTGTTACCGGCACCGGCCAATGCTGGTCCTAGTACTGAAGCTACCCGTCCCTGTTCCTATTATTGAGACATTATACATTTTTCATGATCAGAAAATAAAGATACAAAATCGGAAAGATATAAAGCCCATTAATAAAAAAAGGGCCTCCTGCCGGACGCCCTTATAATATAGTGTAATTAGTATCTATTTCCCGTATAGATCATCTTCCACCAGGGTTACCTGGGCATTATATACCTGATAAATCGGCTGATAGTAAGAAGAATTACTTGTCTGATACATATAGTTGCAATCGTAATAGATATCAGCAGTGATAAGAAGGATATCCCCGGATTCATAGTTTGTAAGAACAGGCATCATCTCGGAGGGATTACAGAAGTAGAATGTTGCAAGTGAGTTGGTAATGGGGTTAAAGTAAGCTGTACCTGTTTCCTCATTAAAATAGACAAATGCCTTTTCGCTGGTAACAGTGAAAATAACATCCTTTCCACAACCACATTTTGCCTGCTTCTTGCATGAGCTATCGGTAGCAGCAATTGTCATTAGCAGCACAAATGGTACTATCCACCCGAATCTTATTAATTTCATTGTTTTCATATCTGGTTAACGACAAAGTAAGTACAATATTTGAAAGATAGCAAAAAAGAAGCCGCCAATTCATTTAACAGGCGGCTTGCATAACCCTTAGGATTCAAGCTTGTGCGGTAGGCCCGCCAAAATTCATTGGCATCATAGGCCCGGAACCTGAAATATCTTTTATCTTACCATGAACCTGCTCATATTTTGAAATATTGTCTTCAAGAGCTGCAACAAGTCTCTTTGCATGTTCAGGAGTAAGTATTACTCTCGATTTAACCTGTGCCTTTGGTATTCCGGGCATCACCCTTACAAAATCAATAATAAATTCAGAAGCAGAATGAGTTATAACTGCCAGATTGGAATATGTCCCCTGGGCAATCTCCTCATTGAGCTCAATGCTGATCTGGTTGGGATTTTTCTGTTCGCTCATCACTGGTACTTTAAACCGGTAGAATGTGCCTCCGAACAGGAGACACATTCATCGGTATTGTTAGTTCTCAATAATTGAGAATATGATTGTTTCAGATAGTTTCTTCTTCTGTAACAACAGGAGAATTCTCACTCATCATCGATTCATACTCTTCAAGTGATCCGACAATAATATTGCCATATTCCCGCAGACCTGTACCGGCAGGGATAAGGTGTCCAACAATCACATTTTCCTTCAAGCCTTCCAGTTTGTCGATCTTTCCAAGAATAGCTGCCTCGTTAAGTACCTTGGTTGTTTCCTGGAAGGAAGCTGCTGAGAAGAAACTGTTTGTCTGCAAGCGATGCTCTGGTAATACCCTGAAGAACCTGACTTGAAGTAGCAGGAATAGCATCCCTGGCTTCATCAACTTTCAGGTCTCTGACGTTTAAGAAGAGAATTATCATCCCTTAGTTTCCTGGCACTGATAATCATTCCGGGCTTAAGGTCTAGAATCACCTGGTTCAACAATTACTTTCTTGCCATAGATCCAGTCATTCTCATCCATAAAATCAAGTTTATCAACAATTTGCTTTTCAAGGAATTTTGTATCACCCGGATCGACAATCTCTACCTTGCGCATCATCTGACGTACAATGATTTCAAAGTGCTTATCATTGATCTTCACACCCTGCAGACGATAAACTTCCTGTATCTCATTAACAATATATTCCTGAACCTTTGTCGGGCCCTTTATCAGCAAGGATATCGGAAGGAGTAATAGCTCCGTCAGACAGAGGAATACCAGCTCTTACATAGTCATTTTCCTGAACAAGTATCTGCTTTGAGAGAGGAACAAGATATTTCTTTGTCTCCCCATCTTTGCTGGTAACACTTATCTCCCTGTTACCTCTCTTTATCTTACCAAAAGTTACTTCACCATCTATCTCAGATACAACAGCCGGGTTAGAGGGGTTACGTGCTTCAAACAATTCGGTAACCCTTGGAAGACCTCCTGTTATATCACCCGATTTACCTACTGCTCTTGGTATCTTTACAAGAATATCACCAGCCTCAACCATCTTATTCTGGTCTGTAACAAGGTGAGCTCCTACAGGCAGGTTGTAAGACTTAAGCTCAGTTCCATCCTTCGCCATGATCTTGATAGTAGGGTTCTTTGTCTTGTCCCTGCTTTCAGTAATCACTTTCTCCCGGAAACCTGTCTGCTCATCTGACTCTTCGCGATAAGTTACACCTTCAATCAGCTGATCGAAATTGACCTTACCGGCCATTTCTGAAATAATAACTGCATTAAAAGGATCCCATTCGCAAATTAGTCTTACCTTTTTCAACCTCCTGTCCTGCTGCAACATACAATCGTGAACCATAAGGCAGTGTATGAGTTGTAAGAACAATACCTGTCTTCTTGTCAATTATCCTAAGTTCGCCAAGACGGCCAATAACGATATCTATCTTGCCAAGCTCTTTATCTTTTTTCTCAACACTGTCGTAGCTCATCAATCTCAACAATACCACCATATCTCGCAATAATCCTCGATTCAGTTGTAATGTTGGATGCAGTACCTCCAACGTGGAATGTACGAAGGGTAAGCTGAGTTCCCGGTTCACCGATACTCTGAGCAGCAATTACACCGGTAGCTTCACCTTTCTGAACCATTCTGCCTGTTGCCAGGTTACTTCCATAACACTTGCCACATACTCCTTTTTTCGATTCGCAGGTAAGTACCGATCTGATCTCAACCTGTTCAATAGGTGAATCTTCAATCTCCCTTGCAACCTCTTCAGTCAGTTCTTCTCCTGCTCCAACAATCAGTTCACCTGTTAGAGGGTGATAGACATCGTGAACAGTTGTACGTACCCAGAATTCTTTCATAAAGTGTTTCAACAACCTCTTCATTTTTCTTGATTGCTGTGGCAACCAGACCTCTCAGTGTTCCGCAATCCTCTTCAGTAATTATAACATCCTGCGACACATCAACAAGACGTCTTGTAAGGTATCCTGCATCAGCAGTCTTCAGAGCTGTATCGGCAAGACCCTTACGGGCACCGTGAGTTGAAATAAAGTACTCAAGTACCGACAGACCCTCCTTAAAGTTTGAAAGAATAGGGTTTTCAATGATCTCAGAACCTGTAGCACCTGATTTTTGTGGTTTGGCCATAAGACCCCTCATCCCTGAGAGCTGACGTATCTGCTCCTTTGAGCCCCTCGCACCTGAGTCAAGCATCATATAAACAGGATTGAAGCCCTGCTTATCGGTTGACAGCTTCTTCATAAGGGTCTGTGTAAGCTTTGCATTTACGTGTGTCCAGATATCAATTATCTGATTATAACGCTCATTATTGGTAATGAAACCCATGCTATAGTTAGCCAGAACTTCCTCAACCTGATCATAACCCTCATCAACGAAAATTAGCTTTTTCGTCAGGAATGATCACATCATCAAGGTTAAAGGATAGTCCGCCTTTAAACGCCATTGTAAAACCAAGGTTCTTAATAGCATCAAGGAATTGAGCTGTCTTAGCCATACCGGCTCTCTTAAGTACGAGTCCGATAATGTCTCTTAATGATTTCTTTGTAAGTACTTCATTGATAAAACCAACTTCATCAGGAACAACTTCATTAAGAATGATACGACCCACTGTTGTTTCGATCATCCTTACAACTTTCTCGCCATTAACAACATCGTCGGTTTTAACCTGTAACAATTGCATGAAGATGAGCTTTACCTTCGTTATATGCAATATGGACCTCTTCCTTGGAATAGAATTTCAGTCCTTCTCCTTTAACAATATGCTCCGGTGTACTCTTGCGTGCCTTGGTCATATAGTAAAGACCAAGAACCATATCCTGTGATGGTACGGTTATAGGAGCACCGTTAGCAGGGTTAAGGATGTTATGAGAGGCAAGCATAAGCATCTGTGCCTCAAGTACTGCAGCGTTTCCCAGGGGAAGGTGAACAGCCATCTGGTCACCGTCAAAGTCAGCATTAAAAGCAGTACAAACAAGCGGGTGAAGCTGAATTGCCTTACCTTCAATAAGTTTTGGCTGGAAAGCCTGTATACCAAGCCTGTGCAGTGTTGGAGCACGGTTAAGGAGTACAGGATGACCCTTAAGTACATTCTCGAGAATATCCCATACAACCGGATCTTTTCTGTCAACAATCTTCTTCGCTGACTTAACAGTTTTAACGATACCTCTCTCAATCAGTTTTCTGATGATGAATGGCTTATATAGCTCGGCAGCCATATCCTTTGGCAGTCCGCATTCATGAAGGTCAAGTTCCGGTCCAACAACAATTACAGAACGTGCCGAATAGTCAACCCTCTTACCAAGAAGGTTCTGACGGAAACGACCCTGCTTACCTTTCAGGCTGTCGCTGAGCGACTTAAGCGGTCTGTTTGCATCTGTTTTAACAGCATTTGCTTTTCTTGAATTATCGAATAGTGAATCGACAGCTTCCTGAAGCATCCTCTTTTCATTACGGAGGATTACTTCCGGAGCTTTGATCTCAATAAGTCTTTTGAGACGGTTATTTCTTATTATCACCCTTCGTAAAGGTCGTTCAGGTCGCTGGTTGCAAATCTTCCTCCATCGAGAGGAACAAGTGGTCTGAGTTCAGGCGGAATAACCGGGACAACCTTTATGATCATCCACTCGGGTTTGTTTACCTTCGCCGACTCTCTGAAAGCCTCAACAACCTGAAGTCTCTTAAGAGCCTCATTCTTACGTTGCTGACTGGTTTCAGTGTTTGCTTTATGCCTCAGTGAGTATGAGAGTTCATCCAGATCGATCCTTGAGAGTAGTTTCTGAAGAGCCTCTGCTCCCATATCAGCAATAAACTTATCGGGATGATCATCATCGAGAAGCTGGTTCTCTCTTGGGAGTGTCTCCAGTATCTCCATATACTCTTCCTCTGTAAGGAAGTCGAGATAGTTAATACCATCGACGGCCTTGATACCGGGATTAATAACTACATATCGCTCGTAGTAAATAATAGAATCAAGTTTCTTGGTTGGTAAACCAAGCAGATATCCGATTTTATTTGGCAATGACCTGAAGTACCATATGTGAGCTACTGGTACTATAAGTGAAATATGTCCCATTCTTTCACGGCGAACCTTTTTCTCGGTAACCTCAACACCGCAACGGTCGCAAACGATACCCTTATAACGTATCCTTTTGTATTTACCGCAATGGCATTCATAATCTTTTACCGGACCAAAGATCCGTTCACAGAATAATCCGTCACGCTCAGGTTTATAGGTCCTGTAATTAATCGTTTCAGGCTTAAGTACTTCACCACTTGAGCGGTCAAGTATCTCCTCCGGTGATGCCAGACCTATGGAAATCTTAGAGTAACTGGTTTTTGGTTTGTTATCTCTTCTGAACGACATATCTTGTATTTTAAATTACAAATTGAAAAAATGTTCTCTACTCAATCGAGTAATACACTGAGGCCCAGGCCTCTCAGCTCATGCAGAAGGACGTTCAAAGATTCCGGAATACCTGGTTGCGGCATCGGTTCTCCTTTTACAATAGCCTCATATGCTTTTGCTCTTCCTATCACATCATCGGATTTAATTGTAAGAATCTCCTGCAAGTATATGGCTGCACCAAATGCTTCAAGGGCCCATACTTCCATCTCACCAAAACGCTGTCCACCAAACTGAGCCTTACCACCAAGCGGTTGCTGGGTAATAAGTGAATATGGTCCGATTGAACGGGCATGCATCTTATCGTCGACCATATGACCAAGTTTAAGCATATAGATTACACCAACTGTTGCCGGCTGATCGAATCTCTCACCAGTACCCCCGTCATAAAGGTATGTCTTACCATACTGTGGCAATCCGGCCTTCCTCGGTATACTCATTGATCTGTTCAATTGATGCTCCATCAAAGATCGGGGTTGAGAATTTCAACCCGAGTTCCTGACCGGCCCATCCAAGAACTGTTTCATAGATCTGACCCAGGTTCATCCTCGAAGGTACACCAAGTGGATTAAGAACAATATCAACAGGTGTACCATCCTCAAGGAAAGGCATATCTTCGGCTCTTACTATCTTGGCAACAATACCTTTGTTACCGTGACTGCCTGCCATCTTATCACCTACTCTTATCTTCCTCTTCTTGGCAATGTAAACTTTAGCAAGACGTACGATACCTGCTGGCAGTTCATCACCTATAGTAATGTTATACTTCTTCCTTTTACCTACACCGTCAATCTCCTTATACTTATTAATATAGTTGTGAAGGAGCATGCTTAATGCTGTCATTCTTCTTCTTATCGGTGGTCCATTTATTTGGATTTATACTTAAGAAGTCGAGTTCCTGAAGTTGTTTCAGAGTGAACTTTGAGTCCTTTGGGAATAACATCAACATTGAGATAATCTTTAACCCCCTGCGATGTTTTACCATTTACAAGGATAAAAAGTTTATCCACAAGTCGTGATTTCAGTTCCTCAACACCTTTGTTGAATTCAGCGTCGATCTTATCAATAATAGGCTTCTCAACACTCTTTGATTTACGGTCCTTTATAGCTCTGTTAAACAGTTTCTTATCAATTACTACACCTTCGAGTGAAGGACCAGCCTTCAAGGATGCATCTTTAACATCACCTGCCTTATCACCAAAAATAGCTCTAAGCAGTTTCTCTTCCGGAGAAGGATCTGATTCACCTTTCGGAGTAATCTTACCGATAAGGATATCACCCGGTTTAACGTGTGCACCTATTCTGATAAGTCCGTTCTCGTCGAGATGTTTGGTAGCCTCTTCGCTAACATTGGGAATATCGGAGGTAAGCTCTTCAAGTCCTCTTTTTGTATCGCGAACTTCCAGAAGATATTCATCGATATGAACCGAGGTAAATATATCTTCCTGAACAACCTTTTCAGAGATAACAATAGCATCCTCAAAGTTATAACCTTTCCAGGGCATGAATGCCACCTTCAGGTTTCTTCCCAGAGCAAGTTCACCACCCTTGGTTCCGTACCCTTCGGTAAGAACCTGTCCTTTCTGCACCTTGTCACCCTTTTTTACAACAGGTATAAGGTTAATGCAGGTATTCTGGTTTGTCTTCCTGTATTTTGGAAGAACATAACGTTTGATATCATCATCGAAGCTCACAAATTTCTCTTCATCAGTACGATTGTATCTGATAACGATCTCATTTGCATCGACATATTCAACAATACCATCGCCTTCAGCAACGATAAGTATTCTGGAATCCTGAATAACCTGTGCTTCCAGTCCTGTTCCAACAATCGGGGCTTCAGGCCTCATCAGAGGTACAGCCTGACGCATCATGTTTGATCCCATGAGTGCCCTGTTGGCATCATCATGCTCAAGGAAAGGAATAAGTGAAGCAGCAATTGAAGCAATCTGGTTAGGAGCAACATCCATGAGGTCGACTTTCTCGATCTCCTCAAAAGGATAATCAGCTTCAAAACGACATTTAGCTCTTGGATTTCAGAAATTACCGTCCTTGTCAGAGCGGAGCATTTGCCTGAGCAATCATCTTCTTCTTCTTCCTCTTCAGCACTCAGCCATACAACTCCCTCTTCAGTAAGATTTACCATCCCGTCCTTCAACCTTACGGTAAGGGGTTTCAATAAATCCGAGGTGGTTTATTTTTGCATAAACACAGAGTGATGAGATAAGACCGATATTAGGTCCTTCCGGAGTCTCAATCGGGCAAAGTCTTCCATAGTGAGTATAGTGAACGTCCCTTACCTCAAATCCTGCTCTCTCTCGTGAAAGTCCGCCAGGTCCGAGTGCCGACATACGGCGTTTGTGCGTCATCTCAGCCAGAGGGTTTGTCTGGTCCATGAACTGCGACAACTGGTTTGTTCCGAAGAAGGAGTTGATAACAGATGAAAGAGTTTTGGAGTTAATAAGATCAACTGGTGTAAATACCTCATTATCCCTGACGTTCATTCTTTCCCTTATCGTTCTTGCCATACGGGCAAGACCAACACCAAACTGTGCAAAAAGCTGTTCGCCTACGTTACGCACCCTTCTGTTGCTCAGGTGGTCGATATCGTCAACATCGGTTTTTGAGTTGATAAGTTCAATCAGATACCTGATGATGTCAATAATATCTTCACGTGTAAGTACCTTAACATCCTATATCGGTCTCAAGATCCAGTTTTTTATTTATCCTGTAACGACCCACTTCACCCAGGTCATATCTCTTATCAGAGAAGAAGAGCTTGTCAATCACATCTCGTGCTGTTGCCTCATCGGGTGGCTCAGCATTTCTGAGCTGACGGTAGATATAGACAACTGCCTCTTTTTCGGAGTTACAAGGGTCTTTTTGTAGTGTGTTATATATTATTGCAAAATCCTGACAGTAACTGATCTTCCTTATGAAGCAGGATAGCTTTAGCACCTGAGTCAACAATAAGGTCAACATGTTCATTATCAATAACAGTTTCCCTGTCGAGGATTACTTCATTTCTTTCAATTGAAACTACCTCACCTGTATCTTCATCAACAAAGTCTTCGACCCATGTATTTAAGAACTCTTGCAGCCAGTTTTCTTCCAACAAGTTTTTTAAGATTTGCTTTCGATACCTTATGTTCTTCAGCGAGGTTAAAGATCTCAAGAATTTCTTTATCACTTTCGAAACCGATAGCTCTAAGAAGTGTTGTAACAGGAAGTTTCTTCTTCCTGTCGATGTATGCGTACATCACGTTATTGATGTCGGTTGCAAACTCGATCCACGATCCTTTAAAAGGGATAATTCTGGCTGAATAGAGTTTGGTACCGTTTGCGTGGACGCTCTGTCCGAAAAATACGCCCGGAGATCTGTGCAGCTGTGAAACAACTACTCTTTCAGCTCCGTTAATGACGAAAGTAGCCTCTTTCGGTCATATATGGAACTGTACCAAGATAAACATCCTGAATTACTGTATCGAAATCTTCATGTTCAGGATCGGTACAATAAAGTTTTAGTTTTGCTTTGAGCGGAACACTGAAAGTGAGTCCTCTCTCAATACACTCTTCGATCGTAGTACCTTGGAGGGTCAATCGAATAATCCAGAAACTCAAGAACGAAATTGTTCCTGGTATCTGTTATAGGGAAATTTTCAGCAAAAACCTGGTAAAGGCCTTCTTTCTTCCTGTTCTCGGGAGTTGTTCCCATCTGGAAAAAATCAGTAAAAGACTTCAACTGAACTTCCAGAAAATCAGGGTATTCCAGCTGATCAGCTCTGGATGCAAAGTTTATTCGTTCTTTAATTTTTGAGGACATTTATAAAAGGATTAAGTGAACTTATTATTTAACGAACAAAAGGCTTAGTCCCGATTTAAGCGGGACTAAACCTATAACCTGGAATTAAGGTATGCTTATTTAAGTTCAACTTCAGCTCCTGAATCTTCCAATTGTTGTTTGATATTTTCTGCTTCGTCTTTTGATACACCTTCCTTAACGGCTGCGGGTGCTGCATCAACAACAGCTTTAGCTTCCTTAAGGCCAAGACCGGTAAGGTCTTTAACGAGTTTCACGATTTGCAGTTTCTGACCACCGGCTGCTTTCAGGATAACATCAAATGATGTTTTTTCTGCAGGTGCTGCAGCGTCTGCGCCAGCAGCAGGACCAGCTACTGCAACAGCTGCAGCGGCAGGTTCAATACCATACTCATCCTTCAGTATTTTAGCCAGTTCATTTACATCTTTAACAGTTAAGTTAACTAGTTCTTCTGCAAACTTCTTAAGATCTGCCATTTCTATTTAATTTTAAAGTTGGTTATACTTTATGTTCTTCTCTTTTTGACAGTGTTTCAAGAACACCATGAATAATATTTCCACCTGATTGGAGTGCGCAAATAACGTTTTTCGCCGGTGATTGCAGGAGAGCAATAAGATCGCCCAATCAGTTCCTCTTTCGACTTGACTGAAACGAGAGCATCAATCTGGTTGTCGCCAACATAGATTGATTCTTCAACAAATGCACCTTTAAGAACAGGTTTATCATATTTCTTACGGAATTCCTTAATAAGTTTTGCAGGAAGATTTCCTGTATTGGTAAACATGATTGACGTAGAACCTTTAAGAACCGGATACAGTTCTTCAAAGTTCTCCTCCTAGACTGCTCAAGTGCCCTTCTAAGAAGTGTATTTTTAACGACGATCAGTTTGATCTCCTTTTCAAAACACTTTCTTCTAAGGTCACTTGTATCAGCAGCGTTAAGCTGAGCAGTATCAGTCAGATAAAAATGGTTGTACTCCTTTATCTGTTCAGCCAGGCTGTCTATAATTGATTTTTCTCTTCGCGTCTCATAATTGATCTTTTGTTTTAAACTTAAGAATTAATCGTCAAGACCTTTGGGATCGACTTTAATACCCGGACTCATTGTACTTGAGAGGAAAATACTTCTTATGTAGGTTCCTTTTGCTGCTGCTGGTTTAAGTTTGTTTACCATGGAAATAAACTCCCTTGCGTTCTCGACGATTTTATGAGGTTCGAATGAGACTTTTCCGATTGAGGTGTGAATGATTCCGATTTTGTCTACTTTAAAATCGATCTTACCCTGCTTCACTTCTTTAACAGCCTTCCCAACTTCCATGGTAACAGTACCACTTTTCGGGTTCGGCATAAGTCCGCGGGGACCAAGTATTCTACCTAACTGACCGACCTTACCCATGACGGAAGGCATGGTTATCATGACATCAACATCAGTCCAGCCTCCTTTGATCTTTTCGATAAAATCGTCAAGACCAACGAAATCGGCTCCGGCTTCTTTTGCTTCAGCCTCCTTGTCGGGTGTACAGAGAACAAGTACTCTTGTCTCTTTACCCGTTCCATGAGGAAGCGAAACAACGCCACGAACCATCTGGTTGGATTTTCTCGGATCTACACCTAATCTTACATCTATGTCGATAGAAGCATCAAACTTGGTAGTGGTAATTTCCTTTACCAAACCTGCGGCTTCTGTCAATGTATAGAGCTTGTTCTTTTCAACTTTATCGGCGACAAGCTTCTGATTCTTGGTAAGTTTAGTCATTTTCTCCTCAGTTAAAATTTAATTGTTACGAGGGAACGTACCTTTAACGGTAATCCCCATACTTCTAGCGGTACCAGCTACCATGCTCATAGCGGACTCGATTGTAAAACAGTTTAAGTCTTCCATCTTATCGGCTGCAATTGTTTTCACCTGGTCCCAGGTAATAGATGCCAACTTTTACTCTGTTAGGTTCCGAAGAGCCCTTCTTGAGTTTAGCGACCTCAATTAGCTGAACAGCAACCGGCGGTGTTTTTGTAACAAAATCGAAATGATTTATCTGCATATACTGTGATAACTACCGGTATTACTTTACCGGCTTTGTCCTGGGTCCTGGCATTAAATTGCTTACAGAATTCCATGATATTCACACCCTTAGAACCTAATGCAGGTCCTACAGGTGGAGATGGATTAGCTGCCCCGCCACGAATCTGTAACTTGATTAATCCAGCAACTTCTTTTGCCATAATTTAAAATTTGCTTTGTTTATAGCGAGAGCATGACAGTTACTCAGGAAGCATTATAAAAGTGTTATAACTATCAATATCTTAAATTAATCTATTCTTTTTCTACCTGCATGAAGCTAAGCTCCAGCGGGGTCTTTCGGCCAAATATCTTGACCATTACTTTAAGTTTCTTCTTCTCATCGTTTACCTCTTCAATAATTCCGGTAAAACTGTTGAACGGTCCGTCAATTACCTTTACCGATTCACCAACAAAGAATGGAACATTAAGCTCCTCATCACTGGCCATCAGTTCATCAACTTTACCGAGAATTCTGTTTATCTCAGCTTTTCTGAGGGGAACAGGTTCACCATCTTTTGTTCCCAGAAATCCTATCACATTGGGGATATTACGCAGAAGGTGAGGTATCTCACCAACCAGAACAGCCTCAATAAGTACATAACCCGGAAAGAAAGTTCTTTCCTTGCTTATCTTCTTACCGTTACTGATCTGATAGACCTTTTCGGTAGGAATAAGTACCTGAGAAACATAACTCCTCAAGTTTAAGACGTGAAACCTCGCTATCGATGTACTCTTTTACCTTCTTCTCTTTTCCACCAATAGCCCGAAGTACATACCACTTCTTAATATTCTCAGCTCATCTGAACTTCTCCCTGTTAGTAGAGTAATTTATAAATAGACTCCATTATGTTCTCAAACCCGAAATCCATTACCCATACTATCAGTGGCAATGATTAAGGAGGCTATCATAACAAGAATAGCGCTGTTCTGAAGCTCACCCCATGTAGGCCATGTTACTTTATGAACCAGTTCTGTGTAAGCTTCCTGAAAATATCTTTTTATATTCATCTTTCAATTCGAATTTGCACGGGAGGAGAGACTCGAACTCCCGACACCTGGTTTTGGAGACCAGTGCTCTACCAACTGAGCTACACCCGTGTAAAATGAGGCACCCACCTATTCGGCGGATGCCCTATATATCCAAAATTACTCTAAAATCTCAGTAACCTGTCCGGCACCAACAGTTCTTCCACCTTCACGAATAGCGAAACGGAGGTCCTGGTTTACAGCAACAGGATAGATAAGTTCAACAGTGATTGTAACGTTATCACCAGGCATAACCATTTCTGTTCCTTCAGGAAGAGTAATCTCACCTGTTACATCAAGAGTTCTGAGGATAGAACTGAGGACGATATTTATTGTGGAATGGAGTGTGACGACCACCTTCTTCTTTCTTAAGAACATATATCTCAGCCTTGAATTTGGTATGAGGTGTTATTGAACCGGGCTTGGCAAGAACCATACCCCTCTTAATCTCTTTCTTATCAACACCACGAAGCAGAAGACCAACGTTATCACCAGCTTCACCTCTGTCAAGAATCTTACGGAACATCTCAACACCAGTACAAACTGTTTTACGTTTGCTTGCACCCAGACCGATCAGTTCAAGTTCGTCACCTGTGTTAACAACACCAGTCTCAATACGACCTGTAGCAACTGTTCCACGACCTGTGATTGAGAATACGTCTTCAACAGGCATAAGGAATGGCTTTTCATTGTCACGTGGAGGTATTGGAATATACTCATCAACTGCTCCATAAGTTCCATAACTTTCTCTTCCCAATACAGCTTCACCGTTCATTGCACCAAGTGCAGAACCACGAATAACAGGAGCGTTATCGCCATCAAACTTATAGAAGCTAAGAAGTTCACGAACTTCCATCTCAACAAGTTCGAGCAGTTCCTCATCATCAACCATGTCAACCTTATTCAGGAAAACCACAAGTTTAGGAACGTTTACCTGACGTGCAAGAAGAATATGTTCACGTGTCTGAGGCATAGGACCATCAGTTGCAGCAACTACAATAATAGCACCGTCCATCTGGGCAGCACCAGTAACCATGTTCTTAACATAGTCAGCGTGACCCGGACAGTCAACGTGCGCATAGTGCCTGTTTTCAGTTGTGATACTCAACGTGAGCTGTGTTAATAGTAATACCCCTTTCTTTTTCTTCAGGAGCATTGTCAATTGAATCAAAATCTCTGATTTCGGAAAGACCCCTCTTCGCAAGAACCATGGTGATGGCTGCGGTAAGGGTGGTCTTACCATGGTCTACGTGACCGATCGTACCGATATTAACGTGCGGTTTCGACCTTTCGAATTTTTCTTTTGCCATAATTCCAAGCTATTAAATTAAAATATATTATTATCACCTATTCATTCTATAATTGAGCCGAAGACGGGAATTGAACCCGTGACCTCTTCCTTACCAAGGAAGTGCTCTACCCCTGAGCTACTTCGGCGACAAAAAAGAGCGGGAGACGAGATTCGAACTCGCGACCCTCAGCTTGGAAGGCTGATGCTCTACCAACTGAGCTACTCCCGCTTATAATTTTTGTCAGCAGCAATAATCAACCTCTTCGACTATTACTACCCTGTATAGTGGGGAGAGCAGGATTCGAACCTACGAAGGCATACGCCAGCAGATTTACAGTCTGCCCCAGTTGGCCACTTTGGTATCTCCCCTTAACAGAGTTATTCACTAACGGACATACATCCAAATAGTTTCAAGAGCCGATGAAGGGATTCGAACCCCCGACCTGCAGATTACAAATCAGCTGCTCTGACCAACTGAGCTACATCGGCAAATTTAAAGAACGTCCCGATAGTGAGAATTTACCCTCAAAAATCGGTTTGCAAATGTATGAATTAAATTTCCAAAAATCAAAAAATGAATAACTATTTTTTATTGATACAGACCTACTTGCTGCGTAATTTATCTTTCTGCTTGGTAATCTGCTTTTTAAGGGCATCTATTACCTGATCTGTCGACTCTTCAAAAGTCTTACTGTTCTTCTTTGCAAATAGAGGTCCACCGGGGTACTCCAGCTTTATCTCGCTATCTTATTCTCCTTCTCCTGATCATTGTCAAGCCTCAGAAATACTTCGGCATTTACAATATCTTCACTGTACAATGACAAGCTTATCCAGTTTCTGATTAACAAAATCAATCAGCTTCTTGTCGGCATCAAACCTGACGGAATGAATCTGAATGTTCATAGTAGTACCTCCTTTTATTTTAATGTTATGCTCTCGGATGAGCCTGTTTATATATCTTTTTTAACTTCTCAAATGTATTATGGGTATAAATCTGTGTTGCAGACAGATTGGCATGACCCAGTAACTCCTTGATACTGTTAAGATCGGCACCTCGGTTAAGCATATGTGTGGCAAATGTATGACGTAAAACATGCGGACTCTTCTTCTCAATGGTAGTCACCATAGAAAGATACCTATTTACTATATTATAAACAAACTTTTCATATAGTTTGTTCCCCTTATCTGTAACAAAAAGCCACCCTTCACTATTTTCAAAATCATTACCATTTCTAAGGCTTATATATCCGTCGATCTCTCCAATGAACATATCCAGTAGAGGAACCATCCTCTCCTTGTTTCGTTTCCCAAAAACCCTAATTACCTTCCTGTCACGGTCAATATCCCTGTCGCGCAAATTGATAAGCTCGCTCCTCCTCATGCCGGTAAGATAAAACATCTCTATTACCAGCCGGTTACGGGTACCGGGAAAATCATCACCAAAATGAAAACCATCAAAAAGATTCTCCATCGATGCCTCATCAACAAAAACCGGTAAACTCTTCTTCTTCTTGGGGAGAACTACCTTCTCCATCGGATCGCGGCTAATAACCCCTTCCTTCCTGAGATACTTGAAAAAACTCCTGAGACACGATATCTTCCTGTGGACCGACGATGCCGCCATGCCATTATCCATCATAAAAACGATCCAACTCCTGATATGTTTTGAATCTATCAGTGCTGGATCGAATTTTATTCCGTCTGAACTCAGAAAATTCAGAAATTCCTCAAGGTCGTCACCATACGACCGTACAGTATTTCGCGAATATCTCTTTTCAATACCAAGGTATCGAAGGAATGAATCACGATGATCCATAGAGGATCTTTTGGTATTCGTTTATAAAGCAGACAGGATTACTCCTCTGTCTGCTGCATCTGCTGAACGTAGATGGCCTTCTTAATCTCTTCTCTGCGTGTAACAGAAGGTTTATGGAAAGCCTGACGTGACCGTAATTCGCGGATTACGCCTGTCTTTTCAAATTTCCTTTTGAATTTCTTCAGAGCCCTTTCAATGTTTTCGCCCTCTTTAATCGGTACAATAATCATATACTAGATCTGTTTTAAATCGAGCCGCAAAGTTAGAACAACATTTTATTATTACAAAACAATAATCCAAAATATTAATATGAATTAAAATCAAGGTATGGAAGAACTGCCCTCAGCTTTTCCGCACTTATTATCCTGTTAAGAATAAGTGCCTCGGGAGATTTAATA
The DNA here is from genome assembly GCA_963698535.1 of uncultured Bacteroidales bacterium. Taxonomy (GTDB): domain Bacteria; phylum Bacteroidota; class Bacteroidia; order Bacteroidales; family VadinHA17; genus CAVORD01. Next base: position 1,176,177 of record CAVORD010000001.1, read on the forward strand.
GGACCGGAAAGTTCTCTTAATTTAATTATGGCTGAAACATCTCCTCGCCCGAGGTAGGGATGACGGATCATTTCTCCGAATTCTGCACTGTTAACCGGGATCTTTTTAACTGCCGCTGAATCAAATATCAGATAGGGTGCAACCTTGTTCAGGGTGCTGTCAGACAATCCATACACCTCCAATAGCTGCTCCTTATTTATAAACCCACCCAGCAGATCACGGTACTTCAATATCCTTGCTGCAAATACAGGTCCTATTCCGGGTAAGGATACCAGATCGGCAGAATCGCAAACATTAACAGAAACAGAATTAATACTTGCCGGCCTGTCAACAGATACAAACTCATAAGGCCCACTTTCCTTTATCTTCTCCGGTTTACCTGGTTCTTTTTGAATTGTCTCAAAGTAAATATTCGGACCGATCCTCTTAAGATCGTACTCATTAACTCCGTACACCCTGAGCAGATCATCCACGTTTTTAAATCTTCCTCCCTTCGACCGGAAATTAATAAGAGTTCTTGCCTGCCTCTCTGAGAAACCCGAAGCAATCAGTTCTTCCTCCGTTGCTGTGTTTGGGTCGGACCTGCCATAATTCTCAGTTTGTGGTGCGTTATTCTGAGTAATTGAAGAGTCAGGTTCTGCGATGACCAAAGAGGTGATATCTCTTGGAACAACTGAATCGGGACTGGTCAGAAATCTGTATGTTATGACGATCAATACAAGTACGATCACAAAAAGGGAAGCGTTTCGCTCCCTCCTCGTGAAACCGAGAAACGAGTATATCCTGTAAAGCACTTTCCTCATCTGTTGCAGCTGATACAATGCAAGTTAGCACTTTTCCGGATCTTCGCCAAAAACTATATCTGCCCCAGATACCTCTTTAGATCACCGGCAACCTCAGGTGCGACGATAAGCAGGCCTATTATGTTTGGAAATGCCAGGGTAAGGACCATCATATCTGAAAAGGCTATCACATTTCCCAGGCTTGATGATGACCCTATTATGGTAAAGGCAAAAAAGAGCATATAGTATAATACTCTCGAAGCCTTTTCGCTACCGGTAAGCCTCACAATACTCTTTCCAAAAAGGAAATTGAAACCGTTCATACCATAATATGACCATGATATCATTGTTGAGAAGGCAAAGCAGAGGATAGCAACCACAAGAAGATAAGGGAACCAGGGCAGCACTGTTGCAAATGCTGCTGAGGTAAGTTCTGTTCCCTCCAGACCATGACTGGTACCGTAAACGCCGGAGAAGAGTATTACCAGAGAGGTCATGGTGCAGATAATAATGGTATCGATAAAGGGTTCCAGCATAGCAACCAGGCCCTCCTTTACCGGTACGCTTGTCCTGGCAGCAGCATGAGCCACCGCAGCAGAACCTACGCCAGCCTCATTGCTGAAAGCACCACGCTGAAAGCCTGTTATCATAACTCCTATTATACCGCCTTTAATACTTACCGCACTGAAAGCACCGGAGATAATCATGATAAACACCTCCCCTATTTTACTGATATTCAATCCAATAATAACCAGGGCAGCACCTACATACAATATAGCCATAAACGGTACAAGCTTAGAGGTAACTTTTGCTATACCCTTTATTCCTCCAAACACCACCACTGCTATAAGAAGGGAAAGGACCACTCCGAAAAGAATCCCGGAGTCGGCCAGAGACGGGAATACTGAAGTAAGCTGCGCAAACGACTGATTAGCCTGAAGCATATTACTCCCACCAAAGGAGGCAAGTACCATCATTATTCCACTGAAAATTGCCAGCAGCGATCCAAGTATTGGCAGATTTCTGTTTTGAAGTGCGCTTTTGAGGTAGTACATAGGACCACCGGATACCCTTCCTTTGCTGTCAATTATCCTGTATTTGATACCGAGGGTACACTCTGTAAACTTAAGTGACATTCCAAGGAACCCGGCCACTATCATCCAGAAGGTAGCACCCGGACCACCAACCATAATCGCTATAGAGACACCTGCAATATTTCCCAGTCCCACCGTTGCCGACAGAGCCGTTGAAAGAGCCTGAAAATGGCTTACCTCACCGGGCTCATTCTTGTTGTCATGCTTTCCTCTCAGCAGTGATACTGCGTGGCCAAAAGCCCTTATATTAACAAACTTCATACGGATCGTGAAAAAGAGTCCGCCGAAGATCAGCCACAATACTATAAGTGGAATCCTGAAGCCTGTCTCAAAACCCAGTGCTGCAACAGGATCAAAGAAAAAGATAAGTTCGAGGAACTCAACAACAGGCTTAAAGGCATTGTCGATTAAACTGCTAAGATTACCTGCTCCTGTTATTGCAAATACCATCAGTTTTATTAATATAAATACTCCTGCTTTGACCTAGCTGCCAAAGAATCCCAGTCCGTAAATAAATACCATCGCTATGGCTATCGGTGCCACGAATTTCATTATTATCATGAATACCGGTGCGAACCGGAATCTCTTCTTACCACCGAATGACCACTCCTCAGCTACCGCTTTTCTTTTCATTACCCAGCCTACGAACAGCACAATAAATATGGCTCCGAGGGGGAGAAGGATGTTTGCAGAGAGGTAGTCGAACCAACCGAATATAGTTCTGTTAAGGAATATCATATTCTTCAGCGGCCCGAATGAGAGCGTTGCAAAGAGACCAATAAAAGTTATTGCGACTGAAGCAATAATTGTAGCTTTCTTCCTCGACATCTTCAATTCTTCAGCAAAGTAGGCCACCACAACTTCAAGTACTGAAACGGTTGAGGTAAGGGCAGCAATACTTAAGAGTATAAAAAAGAGTATTGAGAAGAAGTATCCTCCTGCCATCTTGGCAAAAATATTAGGGAGAACAATAAAAACAAGACCAAATCCCTCTGCTGGATCAATGCTGAATGCAAATACGGCGGGGAATATCATAACGCCTGCAAGCACTGCAATAAGGGTATCAGCAATACTCACCTGAAGGGCCGTTTTTGGCAGATTCACGTCCTTGCCAATATATGATCCATAAGTTATCATTGTACCCATACCTATACTCAAAGAGAATGCTGCCTGTCCCAACGCACCAAGGATAACCTCCCACGTAATTTTAGAGAAATCGGGTTTAAAAAGGAACTCAAGACCTGCGGCGGCCCCCGGGAGGGTAAGGGAGCGTATACTAATGATCACAATAATAACAAGAAGCAATGGCATTAGTATTTTTGAATATTTCTCGATACCCTGCCTGACACCGCTGAAAACAATAAATCCTGTCAGCAGCATAAACACCACCTGCCATAATATTGGTCTGAGAGTACCCGATTGGAATATTTCGAAACTGTTTTTGAGTTCTTCGGAGGATCTGCCACTGAAACCGTTACTTATTGCCTGAACAAGATACTCAAGTGTCCATCCTGCAATAGTACTGTAGAACGCGAGAATAAGAAAAGCAGCTACAATGCCCATTAGCCCGATAAGATACCACGGTTTCCCGGGAGCCAGTCTCTTGAATGATCCCAGAGCATTAGCCTGAGCTTTTCTTCCTATGGTCATCTCTGCCAGCATAACAGGGAATCCGATAGCCAGAATAAATCCTATATAGATAAGAAGGAAAGCACCGCCTCCGCTCTCTCCAAGAACGTAGGGAAACCGCCATATGTTACCTAATCCGATCGCCGAACCAGCTGCTGCTGCTATTACTCCTATCTTTGAGCCAAAACCATCTCTGGGAGTAAGATCTATTCCTGCCATAAGTATCTGTTTTAAATGATCCCCAAAGTTGGCAATTTAAGATGAAACTTAATTAAAGTGAAGAAAATAAAGTGACATGTTTTAAAACGGTTGCAGGAAGCCGATAATCAGAAAGGATATCCGATACCCAGTACAAGAGTGAAATCCTCCTTAAAATTGTATGGCCTGTTCGACCTTATCCATTTCGATGCCGAATTAAGGGCAGGATCTCTAAGTTTTATCCCCAGATCTGCTCTCAGGAGAACAAAACTAACATCGAATCTTAAGCCAAAACCAGTTCCAATAGCCATATCATCAATAAGCCTGTTGAACTTAAATGAAGAGCCTGGCCTGTCATAATCTTCATTGAAGGTCCATATATTTCCTGCATCAACAAAGGTAGCGCCCTCCATTATCCAGAATAATTTGAAACGGTATTCGGCATTCAGCTCCAGTTTAATGTCACCGGTCTGATTTAAGAATGAACTTTCCGGGGAGGAATACGATCCCGGTCCCAGGGACCTGACCTGCCATGCCCTTATACCGCTTGATCCACCTCCGAAATATTGCTTTTCAAAAGGCATAACCCTCGAGTTACCATAAGGAATACCCAGTCCTATGAACGAACGGTAAACAATACTTGAAGCATCATTGATTATGGTATTATAGGCAATATTAAAATCAGTTCGGATATACTGGGCAAAGGTCTGACCAAGAATCTGATACACCTCACCCGGCTCTCTGGGTCCGCTGATTCTGCTGAAGGCTGCAGGAAGGTTGCCGGCCGCCTCGGCATTTATCTTAATATTCCAGAAATCTCTCGATTTTTTGATCTTCTGGTTGTTGAATACATAGCTGTAGCTTCCCCCCATGATCATAACGTCCTTGTAGCTGAAGGAGAGGAACGATGAAGTATCTATTCTTTGCTCAAATTCGGGATCGATGAATGGCAGCTTAACAATATTTATCTGTGCCGGCCTGATGGTATGTGTGGTGTAATTACCCTTGTTCCAGGTGTAACCGAAAGAGGCATTCGCTACTGTTCTGGTATAGAACGGAACTTTCTGATAATTATAGGCAACCTGAAATACCGATCTGGGATTATACCTTCTTACAAAGTTCTCACTGTTGATAAATGGTATCAAAAATCTGGGGAGCTTTAGGGAAGCTTCAATACCAAACTCCTGAGTATTTCGGAAACCTGTTTCTCCCGAGAGTGTCTCATATGCACCCTTGAGCTTAATGCTGAACTGTTCTGCTCCGTGAAAGAGGTTTTTATGCTGATAGATAAAGTTAACGGCACCCCCAAGATTGCCAAGAGAATTTGTACCCTCAAGCTCCCATGTAAAAGACTGCTGGTCGAAAGGTGTAAGTTGTATCACCGCATCGAGCATCTTTTCCCCCTCATTACCCCTTATTGAAGGAGGTAGTTCATTATAGTTAATATTTACAAGTCGGTGTACCTTAAGATAATTAAGAAAAATAAGGGTTCTCTCCTTTTGAGTAAAATTAAACGTGTATCCCGGTTTAATAAACAGCGATTGTGTAATTACTTCAGGTCGGATTCGTTGCCTGCCGGGCGGTGTAACAAATTTATAACCATTATATTCAGTTGTGTCAAACTTAACCAGGAAATCCTCGCTACCTGAGAGGGCCTCCCTGGGATAAAATTCAGGATATATGTATACATCCCTCACCCTGTATACTTCATGAGGCACCATTTGAACCCTGCCGGAGGGATCTATCCGCATACCCTTCCTGATACCAAAGGTTATGCCCACTCTCCTGTTTCCAAGTGTTGAATCGACCTTAAAAAAAACATGCTCGGGGGAAAAACCGTAGAACCCGTGGTCCTGAATATATCTTACGATCCTGTTTCTTTCAGCAGAGATGATATCCAGGTCATACCTGTGACCTTTTTCTATCATGCAGTTCACAGAGTCGAAATTGATAAGGGGCATCAGAGTCGTATCTTCAACTTCATATTTAAGACTGCTGATAATATATGGTGTCCCGGTCTCAACATTATAATATACTTTGGCTCTTCCCTTCGAGAGTTCGATTGTTTCATCAACCTTCGATTTAAAGTAACCTTTTGAATCCAGGTAGGTCTTGATCTGCTGGATGGACCTTTGTGTTCCGTCGGCATCAAATACAACAGGTTCTTCACCAATATTACGGAGCCAGGAATGAGGCCATCTCTCCTTTTCAATGTTTGAGAGGTTGTAAAGCCCAAGATGGAATCGGGCACCAAATATTCTTTTATTGGGCTTCTGCTTGAGGAGTGTCTCCACATCACTCATTTTTACCTCCGCTTCATTCATATGAATAAAGTTCCTGTCAAGGAGAGCTTCACCTTTTGGGACATACTTGGTGGGATTACAAGAGCTCATAATGACCAAAAAGAGGAATAGCCCGGGAGTGACAAGGGCAGATATATTTTTATTTAAGCTAAAAAGTCTCAAATTTGTATCAGATTTACGCAAATATATCATAAAATAAGACACGCAATTTATCTACGTACCTGAATGCTCAGCAAAAACAAGGCCAGATATATCACCTCACTCCACAGAAAAAAAGAGCGAGACTCAGCCGGACTATTTCTAATAGAAGGAGATAAGGTAGTGAAGGAATTCCTGCAATCGGGAAGGGAGGTTTTAATTCTAGCCGCCAAACCTGAATGGCTTGGTTCACTTCCTTCCGGCTTAAAAGAACGATGTCATGAGATCATTTCTGTTTCCTACGAGGAGCTGAAGTCTGTAAGCACTCTCAAGTCACCGCATAACGCCATGGCTGTAGCTCCCTACTTCGATAACAAGGAGCTACCCATGCCCGATCCGGGAAAACTCTATGCTCTGCTGGAGAATATTCAGGACCCCGGTAATCTGGGCACTATTATCAGGGCAGCTGCCTGGTTCGGGATAGATGAAATTATATGCTCTGAAAATTCTGTCGATCTCTATAACCCGAAAGTTATACAGGCAACTATGGGTGCTTTTATGAAGGTAAGGGTTAGCTACACCGATCTGGCTGCATACCTCTCCTCATCATCTGATATCGATATTTACAGTACTACCCTGGATGGCACATCGGTTTATGATCTGCCACTAACCCCCGGAGGTTTGGTCCTTTTTGGCAATGAATCCAGAGGTATATCACCTGAACTGCAGCATTTTGTAAAGACAGGGCTACTTATCCCCGGAGCTGCGACGGAATCTGTTCCTGGCATCGAATCACTGAATGTGTCAATGGCAGCATCTGTTATCTTTTCTGAGTTTGCCAGAAGGAAGAGGATCAGCTGATATCCTGTCCCCCGATTTTTGAGGCTGTTATCCAACCATCAATTGCTGAGGATACTATCCCGCCTGCATATCCCGCCCCTTCACCGCAGGGGTAAAGGCCTTTTAGTTCGATATGTTCGTTGGTCTCCGGATTACGTGGTATCCTTACCGATGAAGAGGTCCTTGACTCTACCCCTGTTACAACAGCTTCGTTTGTCAGGAATCCCTTCATTATGCCTCCCCACTCCATGAATGCTCCTCTTAACTTTGAACTTATACCTTGCGGCAGCCATTCATGAAGCGCCGATGAGGTCACACCCGGGAAATAAGAGACCTTTGGAAGGTTGGCAGACAATCTGCCACTTACGAAATCGCCAAGCCTCTGAGTTGGTGCCATTTGTGTTTTCCCTGCCCTATCCCAGGCTCTTCTCTCTATTTCTTCCTGCCACATCATTCCGCCTATGGCTCCCTCTTTCAGGTATGAATCTGGCAGATCCTCCTGACGCACCTCCACAACAATACCGGAATTGGCGAACGGGGAGTTCCTGTTGTAGTTCGACATTCCGTTTACTACAACCTCAGTAGCTGAGGTGGCACTGGGGACAATGAATCCTCCCGGGCACATACAGAATGAATATACACCCCTGCCATTGACCTGTCGTGTTATCGAATAAGTGGCCGCCGGCAGGAAAGGTATGCTCTTGCTATTGTGATACTGGATCCTGTTTATCAGTTCCTGGGGATGTTCAACCCTTACCCCCATTGCAAAAGGTTTAAACTCCAGTTTCACCTCAGCACTGCTTAGGAGTTTGTAAATATCCCTTGCCGAATGGCCCGTGGCCAGAATGATCTTCTTTGACGTAAATGTACGTCCGTCATTTGTCTTCACCCCGCTCAATACTGAACCCTTCAGAACAAGCTCAGATACCCTGCTGTTAAAATGGATCTCCCCGCCATGCTCCTGGATTGTCTCCCTGATCTTCTTTATTACCGATGGAAGCCGATCGGTACCAATATGGGGATGTGCTTCATATAAGATCTCAGGTGGTGCACCATGAAGGACAAGTAATTCAAGTATTCTGGCATTCTCTCCCCTTTTCTTCGACCGTGTATATAGCTTGCCATCGGAGAATGTCCCGGCCCCGCCCTCACCAAAACAGTAGTTGGAATCCTCATTTACCAGATGATCCCTTGATATAATTGCTACATCCTTTTTACGCTCAGAAACCTCTTTGCCCCTCTCAAGAATTACCGGCTTAAGTCCCAGTTCTATCAGGCGCAGTGCAGCAAAGAGACCTGCCGGTCCGCTGCCCACAATTATTACCTCTTCCTTCCGGCTTACATCCTGGCCTGTATAGACAGGAGCGCGTTCCGGTTCCGAATAAGATGCCGGGATTACTTCAGCTGTATAGTTTATTATTATGTTTCCCCTTCGCGCGTCGATACTCTTCTTAACGATCTTCACCTGCGACTCCTCAGTGATACCCGAAACCTTCCTGGCCACTCTTTCAATTTCACCCTCAGACACTGCCTTCTCGGGTGACAAGGAAAATGTTACTATAAGTGACTTGCTATTCAAAGTGGAAGGAGATTACCCATATCTGGGATTTCATTTTCTCAATGGCGTTCGCATATTGTGCATTTCCCAGAGCCGGTTCGTGTACAAGGATGTCTCTAAGACCATTCGACATCTTAAGCTCAACCGACAACTTGAAGTATGTCAGGTAGAAGTCGAATCCTGCACCCGCCTCATAGTACAGATCCGATCTCCTTAGTCTGAGATATACAGGCTCCTCATCATCATACTCCTTTTTGCCGGCCAGATCGTACCGGTAATTTAACCCTGTTATAACATATGGCCTTATATTATTGAGCCTCATACCCTTATACTTAAGTGACAGCGGGAATTCAAGAAATGATGATTCGAGACTCTGGCGATCGTCATAAAGATCAGTGCCTTTGTAATACCTTACATTCCTGTGGCCAAAGCTAACTCCGGGTAAGAACCTGACATCCATATAATTGGAGAGCCTGAAATTTGTAACTATCTGAATGTTAATCCCCGGATTAAGGATTGATACCTCAGGATAAAGTGAGTCGGCTGCAAAATTGGACAGAGAGGGAGTGATATCAAAATCCATTGTATTGAATCCTACACTAAACCCGAAATGAAGGGCCCTGTCATCATACCACGACTCATTCTTTGGCTTCTGCTTCTGGGCGGCAGCCCCTGCACAGCCTGTAATGAATATCAGTATTAAGAGATATCGGGTGTAATTATTCACAGTGCTCGTTTTTGAATTCTAAAATAATAAACAACAATAACTAGTTTATATTGCTTTCACTCTTAAAACCTGTATAAATACTTGCAACACCACCTGTTAGTCTTCTCTGGTGTCTTCTCTCAAAGCCAGCCTGCTCCATCAGGTCCAGAAATCGATCATTATCAGGAAATGCTTTTACACTCTCCGGAAGGTATGTATAAGCCCTGCTGTCTCCTGAAATCATCCTTCCCAAAAGCGGAAGAATATTTCTGAAATAGAAGGCAAAAAGCTGCTTGAAAGGAAAGCTGACAGGATTTGAAAACTCCAGAACCATAATTATTCCGCCGGGAATCAAAACCCTGTTCATCTCCTTTAGTCCCTCCAGAGGATCATTGAAATTCCTGACACCAAATGCAACAGTGGCAGCATTAAATGTGTTGTCAGGTAAAGGCATCTTCTCTGCTCCCCCCTCTTTAAACTCTATTATACCGGTCAGCTTTCTTTTCGCGATCTTTTCCCTTCCTTTCTCCAGCATTCCCGGAGAGATATCTATGCCTGTTATACTATCGGGCTTCAACCTGGTCAGTGATATGGCAAGGTCACCTGTACCGGTGGCAACATCAACTATTTTACGTGGATCACAGTTTTTACCAACAATTCTCACAGCCCTCCTTCTCCATATACGGTCAAATCCAAATGACAGAAAATGATTAAGGAAATCATATCTGGGGGCAATTGAATCGAACATCCTGCCTATCTCCGCACTGTCGGGTCCCGTACTCATTGATTCATTTTTTTAGCCCTCAAATATAGGGAGATAAACGCTTTTTTGAAAGAATGGTCCAAAAGCAGTCACTGAAGATTGGCTGCAATTATAAAGATAGCTATTTTTACTTCTTTCAATTAAAGCAAATATTTATGAAAAGAACTATTCTAATTACAGGTGCAACATCCGGTATAGGTGAGGCTTGTGCCAATATTTTTGCCGGTCAGGGCGATGATCTGATCATTACAGGAAGAAGAAAAGAACGGCTTGATGAGCTTAAGAAGAAGCTGGAGACAGATTTTGGAGTAAAGGTTCTGACCCTAAATTTCGACGTTCGTGTTAAAAAGGAAGTGGACATTGCTATAGCATCGCTCAAGGGTAAATGGAGAGAAATAGATATACTCGTTAATAATGCGGGACTGGCCGTTGGACTAAGCCATATTGATGAGGCCGATACCGACGATTGGGAGAGGATGATCGACACCAATATAAAAGGACTTTTATATGTTACCAGAGCCGTCTCTCCAATAATGGTGGAAAGAAAGAGAGGCCATATCATTAATATAGGGTCAATAGCAGGCAAGGAGATATATGAGTTCGGCAACGTCTATTGTGGCACCAAGCATGCGGTCGATGCAATATCCAGGGGCATGAGGATCGATCTCCTTAAACACAATATTAAGGTTACAAATGTGGCTCCCGGTCTGGTTACTACAGAGTTCAGCATTGTAAGGTTCAAAGGCGACGAGGCCAAAGCTGAGATCCCTTATAAGGGGCTCGACCCTCTTACCGCGCCCGACATAGCCGGAGTGGTGAGCTTTTGTGCCAATCTGCCTGCACATGTTAACATAAATGATATTACGGTAATGCCCACGGCTCAAGCCAGTGCAAACCATTATCACCGGATCTGAAACGACTACCCTATTTATTCTTAACTGATATGTATACTTATAACTATCTCCTCGATTTCACAAAACGATCGTTTATGGCTATGGGCTGCAGTGCCAGCGACAGCCTGACTATTGCAGAGGTATTTCTCGCAGCAGAAATACGTGGCCATGCCTCCCATGGAATGATAAGGCTTAAGGACTATTATGAGTTATGGAAAGCCGGACGGATAAACACTCAGCCGAATGTAAGGATAGTCCATGAATCACCGAGTACTGCAGTGGTTGATGGCGATAATGCCGTGGGCATGGTTACCGGGAAAAGGTCGATGGAGATAGCTATTGAGAAGGCTCGTACTGCAGGTACAGGATGGGTAGCCTCAAGAAATTCCAACCACTTTGGCATAGCCGGTTACTATTCGATGATGGCCCTGAAGCATGATATGGTGGGTATATGCCTCACCAATGCCAATCCTCTTGTTGCTCCTACTTTTTCGGTAAGCCGTATGATGGGCACTAACCCCATCGCGGTTGCCATCCCGGCAGGGAAGATGCCTCCTCTTGTCGCCGACTTTGCAACGACTCCTATTGCAAGGGGCAAACTTGCCGTTGCTGAGAAAAAAAATGAGAAAGTTGCCCTGGGATTTGTCCAGGACGCGATGGGCAATCCAACTGATGATCCAACGATTTTAAAAAGAGGCGGGTCGATGCTTACCCTTGGTGGCGACAGAGTTCACGGCAGCCACAAGGGATACTGCCTCTCCGCACTTGTTGATATTTTTTCCTCAGTCTTCGGAGGTGCCAATTTCGGACCATTCGTGCCGCCAAGCGTAGCCTATTTACCAGTTCTCGATGAGAAGACAGGCGATGGTACCGGTCATTTTTTCGGGGCAATGAGGATAGATGCCTTTCGTCCGGCCGATGAGTTCAAGTTGGTTATGGATAAATGGATAACTACTTTCAGAAATGCGACACCTGCTGAGGGTGAGGAAAAAGTGCTTATCCCCGGAGACCCGGAGAGAGAAGCGGAAGAGAGAATGATGAAGGAGGGTATATCCCTGGTTCCTGCTGTAAGGGATGACATAGCTGAAATCGCCCGATTATTGAATATTGACTTTTATTGATCCCGGTAACTTCCATAAGAGGATATATACAGTCTTTGTTATACTTTAACCTGATAAATAAAACAACTGATATTCAGGGTTTATCTTCGTGTAGGTAGTTCTTAAAAAAACTATCATTCTTTGATCATCTTCTGTTTCAAATATCTGACTTAGATCATATTTTACTGTTATTATCCTAATCCCTTAAATCAATGGAAAAGAATCTGTCCAATCAGAAGAGACCCAAAGGGCTCTTGTGTTTTGCAATTGTTTTGCTGCTACTTAATGCTGGTGTGACTCTAACAGGTCAGACTCCAACGAATTTTACCGGGAAATGGCTCTATGAAAAGAGCAAGAGCACTCCTGACAACCATGAACCTGACTGGGATGGCTCCATTGTACTTGTAATTACTCAGACCACCTCTGACTTTACACTTGGTGAAATATACTCTCATCCTGAGAGACCCGACTGGGAAACCGGAACAGAATCATATAAACTTGATGGTGTGGAAAAGATCACCAAACACGAGATTGGGGAAAATAAGAACAGCGCCATATGGTCAGCGGATAATAAGGTGCTGGTTATAAGTAATACTGACACACAGGAATTAAATGGTGTAATGGCGGAATTTAAGGTTGTTGACACCTATACACTCTCTGACGACGGCAAGGTTCTCACAATTGACAGATACCGTAAAAATCCTGTAACCGGGGAATCAAAGTAAGAAAACTATATGTGAGAAAATAATAAAAACATCTCCTTATTATCGCAGCAGTTTAGGCATTTACATGATTATGGCTTTATTGATTGTAAATGTCAAATGATAGTTATATGATAATTGTTATTAAATTTGTTTAGAAACTTCCGTGTTGGTAATTTGCATGAGCATCAGCATGGCAGCAGTCTGCTTTTCACCCGCGTGGTAAATGTTATGGTAATTTAAAATGTCATGACCCGGGAAATGGAGAAAGGGATCTGAATAAATTCCCTTCTTGCGGGTGCATGGGGACCGTTTGAACATCTAATACAGATGCTGCAGATAGATATGATTTACAATAAAATAACTCTGGCCTTTCCTGACAAGGAGGAAAAACTATTCCTGAAAACATACTTCCGGGACTCACTCTATCAATTCAGAGTATCCTTTGTAATGGTTACCTTTCTCTACGCCCTCTTTGGGTATCTGGATTCAATTATGTTTCCCGAATATGCCAGACTCTTCCACATTATTCGTTATCTGATCGTGGTGCCTGTATTGTCTGCAGTATTCCTTCTCTCTTTTACTAAAATATTCCAGAGGATCTGGCAGGAGTTATTGCTTGTCAGTTTCATTCTGGGAGGTTCGGGTATTAGTATAATGACAATGCTTGTGCCTGACAACTATGCATATTATGCAGGTATGATGCTTATTTTTTCAGCAGGCTATTTCTTTATCAAGCTTCGTTTTTTCCTGGCTTCAATTGCGGGCCTGATTACACTGATTATTTTCAATATCGGAGCAATATTTTATTCTGATGCACCTGCATTAATACTTGTCACAACTAACTCATTTTTCATCAGCGCGAATATTATCGGGATGTTTGCTGCCTATAATATAGAGTTCTATGCCCGGCGTAATTTCTTTCTAAACTATGAACTTGATAAAGAAAAATTTGAAATTGAAAATATTAACAAAAATCTCGAAATAACAATTAAGGAGCGAACCAAAGAGGTGATCCTGGCAAAGGAAGCAGCTGAAACAAACAGTGCCAATGTAACAGCTATAATAGAAGGTACCAGCAACAGTATCTGGGCATTTAACAGAAATTTTGAGATATTATTCATAAATCAGGTCTTCCGGGAGGAGTTTTTACAAGCTTTTGGTGTAAAGCTGGATATTGGGGTTAACCTTGTAAATGCACTACCTGAAGAAATCCGTGACGTCTGGGAAGTCACGGTACAAAAGGGTGCTGAACAATGAGCAGTTCACCGTTGAGGACGTCATTAATAGCAGCGATTGGAACGATCTACATTCAGATAACTTTCAATCCCATAATAAGTAAAGGGGAGGTTGTCGGAGGTTCATGCTTTGGCGACAATATTACTCTGAGAAAGATTGCTGAGATTGAACTGCAAAAGGCAAAGGATAAAGCAGAAGAGAGCGACAGGCTTAAGTCGGCCTTTCTGGCCAATATGAGCCACGAGATCCGTACTCCGATGAATGGGATCCTGGGCTTTTCTGAACTTCTTAAAAATTCTGATCTTACAGGCGAGGAGCAACAAGAGTATATCGGCATCATTGAAAAGAGTGGCGCACGAATGCTCAACATTATCAATAATATAATCGACATCTCTAAGATCGAGGCAGGGCAGATGAAGGTTGATATCAGGTCAACGAATATCAATGAGCTGACAGAATATATTTATAACTTCTTTAAACCTGAAGTTGAGTCAAAGGGAATGAATCTCGCTGTTAAGAATTCTCTTAAATCAGAAGAATCCGATATATATACCGATCATGAGAAAGTATATGCCATTTTCACCAATCTTGTGAAAAATGCAATTAAGTACAGCAATAACGGATCAATAGAATTTGGCTACCACAAAAATGGAGAATTCCTTGAATGTTTTGTCACCGATACAGGCATTGGTATCCCCGAAGACAGGCAAGCTGTTATTTTTGAGCGATTTGTTCAGGCCGACATCTCCGACATGCAGGCACGCCAGGGAGCAGGTCTGGGACTAGCCATAACTAAAGCATACGTAGAGATGCTAAATGGTAAGATATGGCTGCAAAGCGAACCCGGAAAGGGGTCAACTTTCTATTTTACCATCCCCTATAATACTCAGCCACAAAGTAATATCCTGATCGGCGCACAGGCTCAATCATAAGGATAGCGGATATTACAAGGTCATCCTGACTATCAGCTCTTTCAGCAACCCAATTCACGCCCCTCTCCTTTTTATTTTAGTTGCATGGGTAACACTCATTAGTTTTACTGCAGATTTATTTTCGGACAGGTAACTCAGATGAGACAAACACCATCTGACTGATCCTGAGACAGTAGATAACAAATTGATAATTACTTCGGTGTGATGAATAGTATTAAAAACTTAAAAAGTATGCTTGTGATAATACCTGGTCTCTTAATATCTTCCCTTCTGATCCTGACCGGACTGCTTCTGGTATTCAGCCCGGGGAAAATCAAACAGCTTGTTGACATCAATGGTAACCCGATACCCAATAGTATTTCAGAAAAGATCTATGTTGAAATCGGTGGTATAAAGCAGGGGATGTTCATCAAGAGCAAAAACAAGGAAAATCCGGTTCTTCTATACCTGCACGGGGGAATACCCGATTACTTTCTTACCCGCAGGTACCCAACCGGTCTGGAAGACTATTTCACTGTGGTCTGGTGGGAACAACGGGGCTCGGGATTATCGTTCGGATCGGGCCTGGATAGGGAGACAATGAACCTTGATCAGATGATATCAGATATCCGGGAGGTAACCAATTACCTTCGCACTCGCTTTGGACAGGATAAGATATACCTGTTAGGGCGCTCCGGTGGATCTTTCATTGGAATACAGGCTGCAGTAATGACACCTGAGTTGTATCATGCCTACATCGGCGTCGGACAGATGTCGGACCAGTTAAAATCTGAAAGAATGGCATATGAATATATGCTGACACAATACAGGGATGCAGGGAACAGGAAAATGGTACGAAAACTGGAGGCCTCGCCGGTTACAGAAACGATCCCTGACGGATACCTCAAACTGCGGGACCAGGCAATGCACAAGCTCGGAATTGGTACGACACGTGACATGAATTCAATAATAACAGGCATTTTCATACCGTCGCTGTTATGCAGGGAGTACACATTAAAGGAGAAATTCAATTTATGGCGAGGCAAAGCCCGATCGGGCGTCCACCCCCTCTGGGATACTATTCTTGCAACTGATTTGTCCAAACAGGTGAAGGAAGTGAATATCCCGGTCTACTTTTTCCACGGGATATACGACTACACTGTATCCTACACCCTGGCAAAGAGACTGTTATGAGGCTTTAGATGCACCGTTAAAAGGGTTTTATACGTTTGAGAATTCCGCACACAGCCCCCTGTTCGAGGAACCTGAAAAAGTAAGGAACATTATCGGACAGGATGTCTTAATGTGGAAGAAATCTTTGGCTGATTATAAATAAAGTGAGAAGCACTTTTATCTGACTATGCTGAAATACAAGCAGGTATTGAATCCTTTTTCGACTTTGCCCCCTTTACCTTATCTTAGTGCTAATTATGGGTGACAGTGGTTAATTAATGCCCTATCTCTTTTTCAATCAACTTTTAGATATCTCATCAAGGGAATTAATCAGATAGTTTATATCTGATTTCGTAATGTATATCGAAAGAGATATTCGAAGTGCATTCAGGTCGTGCTCGGTCATAGGACGACAGTCTATCTTATATTTATCAAGCAGGATGTTCCGCACGTTGTTAACATCTTTCCCTTTCAGTTCAACCACTATTATACCTGCTGACAGATCATCATGCGATGGTGTTTTAATTATGAAATCACCTATATTTTCAATATTGGCTCTGAAATACTTTTTCAGCTCATATATGCGCTTCCCGATTCTTTCTTGTCCCACAAGTGAATTGAAATCAAGGGCATTTCCTAAACCCAGATAATCCGGAAGATTGCGTGTATTATAGTTTTCAAACCTGCGAATAGATTTATCTTCGTAGCCATTTGATACTATCAAAGGGTTGATAAGTCTCTGTGATTCTTTTTTAACATAAAAAACCCCTACCCCCTTTGGTGAAAACAACCACTTATGAGAACTTGCTGCATAAAAATCGCAACCCATGTCATTCAGATCAATTGGTAACATCCCGGCTGATTGCGCACCGTCGACCGCGACCAGAATACCCTTGGAATGGGCATATTCTGACACCTGCTTCACAGGCAGAATCATCCCGTTTGTATTGACGATATGACACATTGAAATTACTTTGGTTTTCGAAGTAACGGCCTTTTTATAGACATCAACTAGCTCATCGGCTGTTTCAGGAAGAATTGGCAGCTGTGGCTGCACCAACTTAATACCCTTACTCTCCTGCCAGTATTTCCATGGAATAGTACCGCTCGGATGTTCATGATCAGCAACAATTACTTCATCACCAGGCTTTAACTTCAGACTTGCAGCAATAACATTCATACCTTCAGTCGTGTTATGGTTAATGGCGATCTCTTCTGTTAAGACTCCAAGCAACTGAGCTGCCTTTCTCCTTACATTTTCCTTCTCCTCGTTCCAGCCTCCCCACATGTACTTCGAGGGGAAGCTATCAAGCATTCTGCGATATTTTTCCGTCGCATCCCTCACCAGTTCAGGGCTCGGTCCTAATGATGCATTATTAAAATAGCAGATGCCATTTTCAAATTCAAACTGTTGTTTGATGAGTTCCCAGTAAGCCTCACTGTTGTCATCTTCAGAAATTGAGCCTGCAAAGTTCCTTGTCCTGGAAACCATATCAGCCTTTAATTCACTGCTTAATATGATACTCCCTGTCAGTCCGGCCAGGGTGGTTTGAATAAATCTTCTCCTGTTAAAATCTGTCATCTTAAAATAGTTAGGATAAAAATATAGTGGTTTTATATTTCGCCGCCATCAACGCACATGCTAATAGAAACTAAGATAAGTCTATTATCTACGAAATTCAATAAGGCATTGCCAACATAATAACAAACCGGCCAGATGAAAAATGCATATTCTGCTCTTGCCACCATTGGCTATTGTCATCTATTTTAATGATCATCCATTTAAATATATGGTGATTCATTTTTTTAACAGCTTATTCCAGTTACACTCCCCTGAAGGGTGGATATACACTTGCATCCGGAGACTTGTTTCCAACATAAATGGAGTACCTTTATTATGTAAATACGGACATTAACTTTCTTCACCACTAGCCAGAGAATTGATTTTAGTTAATGAAGAGTCGGAAAGCAGATCACTTGGACATGAGTATCGACAAAAAGGCAGAGAAGTTCTGGGACAGAATGGCAAAGCAGTTTGAAAAACGCTCTGGTCGAACAGAAGAACCTGACTTTAAAAGGATAAAGGGATTCCTCAGGGTGAGCGACTCTGTTCTGGACTGCGGATGTGCCACAGGAGTTATTACGTGTGCGTTGGCCGGAGATGTGAAGGAGATATTGGGTCTGGATATATCATCTGCAATGATCGAAGTCGCCAGGAAGAGAGCTGACGAGATGGAGATTGAAAATATTGATTTTCTGAAGGGCACGATTGATGACGAAACCCTTAAGCCCCGCTCTTTCGATGTAATAATAGCTTTCAATATCCTTCATTTCTATATGGATACTGATAGGGTCTTTCTGAGATTCAACGAGCTGCTGAAACCTGAAGGAAGAGTTATTATTTCAACATCATGTATCGGGGAGAGATCATTTGCAAATACTCTTCAGGTCGTATTCTTTACTTTAATGAACCGTATAGGCGTTCTCCCCTATATGAAGTTTTACAAACTTTCAGAATTCACAGGCTCGATTCTCAGATCTGATTTTCACATTATTGAAACCATAAAGCTGAAAGGCTCATCACACTACTTCATAGCGGCCAGGAAGGCTTAACAGAAAGTAACACTCTACCCTGGTTACTTTTTACTCTTTACTTCTAACAAGAAATTATTCACTCTATATGTGAATTATGTAACTCTTTTAAAATGTTATGTAACATTTTCATCTGCTTGCGTAACTACCTTTCGTAGCGAAATATTTAATGGAATCTTTTCCCAATTAATAACACTAAGATGAAAAAGTTACAAATGAGTTTTGCTGTTCTTTTAAGTGCAGCATTGATTTTCCAGGGGTGTGCCTCATGGAACAAAACACAAAAAGGTGCAGTTATCGGAACTGCTGCCGGCGGTGGAATGGGTGCAGTTATCGGCAAAGCTGCGGGAAACACGGCATTGGGGGCAATTTTCGGTGCAGCAGTAGGAGGCGCGGCAGGTGTTGTGATTGGACATCAGATGGATAAACAAGCCGACGAGATTGAAAAAAATGTCCCGGGAGCTAAGGTTGAACGTGTTGGTGAAGGTATTGTTGTAGAATTCAGCAGTAATGTTCTGTTCGGATTTGATAAGACAAATCTATCAACCGAATCAAAGGCCAGTCTTGACAAACTGGTACAGGTGCTTAATACATATAAGGATACAGATATTGAATTGCAGGGTCATACCGATAGCAAAGGAAGTGTCTCTTATAATCAGAATCTTTCAGAAGAGAGAGCCGGATCAGTATCAGCATACCTCGTTGGTGCAGGTATAAACTTCAGCCGTATGACCATCAAAGGGTTTGGAGAAGGTATTCCAAAATATGACAATGCTACTGCCGAGGGACGTTCACAGAACCGAAGGGTTGAATTTCTTATTACTGCAAATGAAAAGATGAAGGCTGAGGCCGGTAAAGGACAAAGTAACTAGTTGTACACACCTTACCAAAGGATCAAAGAGTAAAACAATCAAAGAATATAAAGTAAATAATAATATCATGATGAAGACAAAACTGATTTCCATTTCCCTGATGCTTCTCCTATCTTTACCACTGTTAAATGGACAGAGTGACATAAAGGAGAAACCATCCTTTGCTATTATCGGTGGCGTAGATTTACGGAACTTAACAGGAAAAGATAATAGTGGTGACAAACTTACAAATGATATGATCGTTGGCTTTCATGCCGGTGTCAATATTCAATTGCCTATAGCCCCCGAGTTCTTCTTTCAGCCAGGGCTTCTGTTCTCAACAAAGGGAGCAAAAAATTCTTATGGCTCACTAACAGGGACATATAACCTCTCATATATTGAACTTCCCCTTAACTTAGTGTATAAAGGTGCGTTGGGCAATGGCTTTGTTATGGTAGGTTTCGGACCCTATTTTGCTTATGCAATAGGAGGTAAATCAAGTATTTACGACGCTAATGTAACATTTGAGAAAGATATCATCTTTAAAAACACTGTTGTCTCGGGTGATGATTACTTAACCGTTTATGCTAAAAGATTTGATGCCGGTGGCAATATTTTTGCAGGTTATGAAACGGCAGGCGGATTGTTTTTCCAACTTGATACTCAATTGGGAATGCTCATGATAAATCCGGAAGATCAACGGCTTATTCCTGAGTTCAGTGAATCGTTGTCACTTAAAAATATTGGCTTCGGACTCTCATTGGGTTACAGGTTCTGATTACCACTATTATAATTAAAAGAGAGTGTCCCGGAAATCCCGGGACACTCTCTTCTTTTTATACTAACTGATCCGGCAAAAGGGTCTGTTTTTTGAATAAGATTTGATTAAAGTGAATCTATAATTCTTATTACTTCTTCTTTTGACTTACCAAGTTTGACCTGGAGTCTTTCAAGAACCTCATCCTTTTTACCTTCCTCAAATATCATCTCATTACCTGTAAGCACAAAAATTTTTTGCTTCAGTTTATCTTTCTGATCTATCCAGCGTCCTTTATCGTCTGTCAGGTTCATTGCTAATTAAATTGTTACGGAGTTTACAGTTCAAAGATGATAATTTGAATAATGAAAGTGTTGCAGAACTTTTTGATATAATTGCGAAATTCAGCTAACGACTATTTCTCTCTTTGAGAGCTAACTTCAGTACAAAAGAGCTTTACGGGAGTTATGAGAGATGGATACTTCCTTAAGCCTGCTATGGGGGATACAAGTTAAAGTGACCCCATTCTTTCCATATACCAATTCAACTCTTTATTCATTTTCTTATAACTCAAGCTTATCTCTATTGCTTTTTGGAGTCTTACAAAGGCTGTCTCACTTTTCACAACATAATCAAAAGCTTTATGATGCATACAATTTACAGCCACTTCAATTTTATCCTGTGAAGACAACATCACTACAGGAGTATCGGGACTCAGTGATTTTATTTTATCTAACGTTTTTAATCCATCCATGGCACTTTTGTCTATTCCATCCAAATGGTAATCAAGGATAATTACATCGGGGTTTTGAGGCAGATATTCTATACACTCTTCCCCGGTGCCGAAAGTCTCCAGGACAAAATCTGTTTTCTGCAAAAATTCCATTTCCAGCAACTTTAAATATACGGCATCGTCGTCAACCAGAAAAAGTCTGACCCTATCTTTATCCATTAGTTCTATCCTTAATTGCGTTCAACTCTTCGTCCAGTTCTTCACAGGCCTGCAAACAAATATTTTCAAGCTGCCGGATCATTTCAGGCATCCTGTCTAAATAGTGCCGGGTGCTGGCATTTTCCTGCACCTCTCTGGCCATATTTTCAAAACTGGCACTTATACCCATTATGGAAAATGAAGGAATCAATTTATGTACTGCAGAATATATCGCGTCCCAGTCTTTATCCTGAAGTCCTTTCTTCATTGCAGTAATCAGAGGGGGAGTCTGTTCCAGATAAAGGGATATCATCTCCTCCATCATAACAGGGTTCGACTTGGTACGGATCTTTAAATAATCAAGGTTGGTACATTTGTTGGTTATATTATCAAATGGAAGGTCCACCAGAGCCGCGCCGGTGAGTACAGGGTTCTTTAGCAATCCTAGCATTTTACTATATAATAATCTTTCATCAACAGGTTTCGCAATGTAATCATTCATGCCAACGGCCTGGCATTTTGCTATGTCTGCCGTAGTAACGTCTGCCGTCAATGCAATGATAGGAACCATTGAATTCATTTTGTTCCTAATGTGATCAGTTGCCTCAAAACCATTCATTTCCGGCATTTGCAGATCCATTAAGACAAAATCATATTTTTTGGTTTGCATCTTCTCAATGGCAATCCTACCATTCCCGGCAATATCACATTCGAATCCGAAATCATCCAGTAAGGTTCGCATAAGCAATTGATTAAGTGCAATATCCTCAACTACCAATACTTTAATATCGGTTAATTCTGCATCCAGATCAATTTCTTCTATCTCTATTTCTGCCTTCGAATTGGTTTTAAGAAAACTTAATGTAAAACTAAAGGAAGATCCCTCATGGACTTTACTATTCACCCTGATTGTCCCATTCTGTAACTCAACCAACTGTTTTACTATGGCCAGACCGAGGCCTGTTCCTCCATACAACCGGGATGTTCCGCTTGATGCCTGCTGAAAGTTCTCAAAGATCTTCTCGATCTTATCCTCCATTATCCCGATCCCGGTATCTTTTACTGTAAATTCAATATTTACTGTTTTTTCATCTTCACTTAAGAGTCGTACACCGACAGTAATTACCCCGGCTGGTGTAAACTTAACGGCATTGCTCACCAGATTCAGAATGATCTGATGCAACCTAACCGGGTCGCCGACCAATACTTCAGGGATACTATTATCGTACTCTTTTACCAGTTTTAAATTCTTTTCCTGGATTTTGGGTTCAAACAGGTGAAGCATAGCCGATATGGATGATGTCATCTTGAATGGTACCTGCTCAAATGTCATCTTACCGGCATCGACTTTTGCCAGGTCGAGAATGTCGTTAATGAGAACTATCAGTGCATCACCACTCATTTTAATTGCTTTCAGATACTCATCTTGTTTTGTCGACAGACTGGTCTTCAACAACACCTTGGTAAATCCGATGATCGAATTCATGGGAGTCCGTATTTCATGACTCATATTTGAGAGGAACATCTGCTTCGCTTTCACCGCATTTTCAGCTATCACTGTAGCGCTTTCAGCTTTACTCTTCGCTTCCTCAGCAATTAATGTGGCCATCTCAGCAAATACTATGGCCTCGGTTAGTTCAGCTGCGATCCTCTTTTGTTCAGTTACATCACGGGCAACAATTACTACACCTAGTACCTTGCCCCCATCATCTTTGTAAACCGATCCGTTGAATAAAACGTCTGTGAGATTGCCATTTTTATGGCGAAGGGTAAGGGGTGAATCCGCAACCGACCCCATTGCAAAGACTTTCTGATATACTTCACGCGCCTTTTGAGGTTCAGTAAAATAGTCAAAAAAGTCAGTTCCTGTAAGCTCCTTACGGGATATCCCGGTGATATTTACCAGAGCCTCGTTCATATCGGTAATTTTACCCTCAGCACTTATAGTGATCAGTGGGTCAAGGCTTGCCTCAATAAGACTGAGAGAGTATTGAGAAGCCAACTTTAATGTATCACTTAATGCTGCAAGCTTAATATTTGCTATTTTTTCCTTCTCCTTCTCCCTCGTTTGAAACAGAAGTTCTTTATCAGTTATTACAAGCTCGGCGGCTCGTTTCTCCCTCTCCTTATTTTGAAAGATAAGCTCCTCATAAGCTATACTAAGCTCTGCCGCACGTTTCCCTTTTTCAGCGTTTTGAAAGGCCAGTTCTTTGTTTGCAACAACCAGCTCCGCCGCTCGCTTTTCCTTTTCGTTATTTTGAAAGGCCAGTTCCTTATTGGCAGATTTTAATTCAATTGCCCATTTTTGATTGGTGACATCCCGTGCGGCAGCAAAAACACCAAGCACTTCTCCATTATCATCTTTGTATACCGAAGCGTTATATGAGACATCGGTTAAGTGCCCGTTTTTGTGCCTGATTGTAAGCGGATAATCTGCCACAAACCCTTTATCAAAAACCCTCCGGTAGCCCTCCTGAGCCTTTTCAGGTTCGGTAAAATAATCTGAAAAGTCAGTATTTATCAGCTTCTCCCGTGTAATGCCTGTCGCTTTAACCAATGCCATATTAACATCAGTAATCTTACCTTCAGCACTAATGGTAACAAAAGGATCTAAACTGGCTTCGATCAGGCTTCGTGTATATTGATAACTATTAGTATTTAATGTTCCCAAGATTGTTGCCTGATACAACTCCGCAGAAGTGGTTTTTTTCTGGTTTATATCATTTACATTCCCGATCTCTTCAATGGGGCTGCGCCTTTTGTCTTTTAGCTGCTTAAAATGCGTAGGTGACAGTCCTGTTACCTTCTTAAACTGATTTGATAAGTGTGAGACACTGCTGTAACCCATCTTCCATGCTATCTCCGAAATGTTTAATTCATCGTAGATAATCAATTCTTTTATCCTCTCAATCTTATGTGAGATTATGAACTGCTCTATTGTTGTACCCTGAACTTCTGAAAACAACTTAGCCAGATAGGTATAATCATAATCTAGTTTTGTACTTAAATAATCAGAGAAGTTTGTCTTTATGATTTCATCAGAATGATGAACCATTTCAATAATCAATCCCTTTATCTTCTCTATTAATACAGACCTGGCATCGTCAATCAATTCAAGTCCCGATGCCAATAATCCCTCCTTAAGTTGCTCCCTTTGTTTCGAGGTTATATCTTCCATGATTTCAACCTCCCCTAAATCCACAACAATGAAATGGAGTTTAAGCTTCTTCAATTCCTCTTTAACCGCCATTTTACAGCGATTACTTACCATGTACCTGATAAATAGCTTCAAAACAGATCTTTAATGATTTCATGTAAAGGTAGTCCTGTTCAAAGGGCTAAAGGTTGTGTAATTCTTACTATTATTTACATAATTCACACATTACCGGCATCTGATCAGGTCTTCACGAAACATTTCCCTCAGAGCATTTCCTATTAAGAGAGATAGGATCAAAATGCATGAGTCGTTGTCAATAACAGAGAAGGGCCAAACAATTACTGGCAAGGCTGATCAAACAAAATCTCAGAGCCGGAAATCATAATTTGTCCTGGAAAATCTTTATGATTTGTACTGGTAGAAATTGCATCCGCGTTATTCAATTAACAATATTTCAGGGACCACTTTACAACTAACAAACTCATAACCAATATGATTTAGTCCCGGCGATTTCGTATATTTGTTATTTAACGTCCGCACAACCAAGCTACAATAAGATTGAAACTTTACATTAAGAATATGGTTTGCATCCGTTGCACAATGGTGGTGAAACAGGAACTGGAAAATCTTGGGTTGCATTTCATTGCTGTTGATTTGGGCGAAGCTATAATTAAAGAGGATATTTCACAGGAACAGATCGCCCAACTTGATCTGGCCCTGCGAAAAAGCGGACTCGAGATAATGGATGATAAAAAAAGTATCCTGGTTGAGAAAATTAAAGCTGTAATTATTGAACTGGTCCACTACACCGATGATCAGATAAAGGTGAATCTTTCCGATCATCTTGAGTGAAAAACTTAATTATGATTACACTTATCTGGCAAATCTCTTTTCCGAGGTCAAGGGAGTCACTATCGAAAAGTTCTACCTGCTTCATAAAATAGAAAAGGTGAAAGAGCTTCTGGTTTACAATGACCTTACTCTTAATGAAATTGCCTGGAAGCTGCATTACAGCAGCGTGGCCCACCTTTCGAACCAGTTCAAGAAAATGACCGGGCTCACCCCGTCCCACTTCAAAAAGCTTAAGCACATAAGGCGTTCTGCCTTAGGCGATGTGTGAATGATGTAACTTAATTCCGGAATTATATAACGATTCTCAAGGCTGACTATCGGACCTTTGTTATGTAATTTGATAATACCGTCAACATTACTCTTTTACTGGCATTTAGATCTGGACGATGGATAATAACGGCATTGAAAAAGCAAAAGCACATATAATCGTGGAGATAATTGAGTATGTACCTAATTCGGTTGTTATTAAGTCTATTATTAAGAAAACAACAGGTAACATAAGTGTTGTTTCAATTGATGGCGGTGAAGTTCTGGCAGAGAAAATAACACCGTTCGACACTTTTGTACAGATAATTGACGGTAAGGCTGAGATAGTTATAGATGGCGTTTCAAATATCCTTCTTACCGGTCAGTCAATTATAATACCGGCTCACACATCAACCACTGTTATTGCCAACGACCGGTTCAAAATGATCTCTACTATTATAAAAAGCGGTTACGAGTAGAATATTACAGCACCGGCATCTATCGAAGTTATTATTGACACTGACTTTATATATTTCATTATTAATTAAATACTCTTATCTCATGGGAAAATTACTTTATGTCATAGCCGTGATCCTGCTAATTGCCTGGGCAATCGGATTTATTGGATACAACGCCGGAGGCTTAATACATATACTCCTGGTAATTGCAATTATTGCAGTTTTACTCAGAGTTATTCAGGGCAGGAAAGTATTCTGAAAATTTCCTGGATATTAATATAAATAGTCAATTCTAAAACAATTAATAAATCAAGAAAATGAAAAAGATCGCATTTTACCTGCTGGCATCATGTTTATCAATGACATTGATCCCTTTGCAATTAAACGCAACTACCACTGTAGAGGATCCCATTACAACACCTGCTACAAAACCTGCGGAATCTGAAATTTCTGCAGAAGCTAAGACCCTTATCCTTCGACTTGATGAAATCAAAGCCATGGATAAATCAGAACTGGATGCTTCAGAGAAGAAAGACCTTAGAAAAGAGGTAAAATCAATTAAACATGAGATCCAGTCACCAGGTGGTGGCCTTTATATTTCCGGGGGAGCGATAATCCTTATTCTAATTCTTATTATTCTTCTATAACAACTAAAACTTCATAATTATGAGCTCAGGAAAAGTACTGTTGGCATTACTGTCCGGCGTTGCCGCCGGTGCATTGTTAGGGGTTTTGTTTGCTCCAGAAAAAGGTACCGTTACCCGTAAAAAAATAACTAAAAAAGGGGAGGATTATGCGGATTCATTAAAAGAGAAATTTGATGAATTTCTTGAAACCGTGACCAGCAAATTTGAGGATGTCAAAGATGATGTTTCCGATTTTACAGAACAGGCAAGGGCCAGATCAGAAGAAGGGAAAAAAGAGACAAAAACCGCAAAGGGTTGAAATAGGTTCAAGGTATTTTAAGCGTTTGTACTTTCCCTTCAAATTGACAGAGAACTAAATACTCCGTGTAATTACAGATCAATCACTATTTAAATCATGGAAGACCACACGAAGCTGCTAGAGTCGTTGCTTGAAAAAGCAACAGATTACGGAAAAACATCCTACGAGTTGGTAAAGCTAAAGAGTGTTGATAAGGCATCAGACATGGTCTCATCGTTCATTCCACACACTGTTGTAATTGTATTAACTACCACTTTCCTGCTTTTATTCAATCTCGGGTTGGCTTTCTGGCTTGGGGAAATACTTGGTAAGATCTTTTATGGATTCTTCATAGTAGCAGGTTTTTACGGTCTTGCAGGTTTGATTGTGCATCTGTTTATGCACGAACGTATTAAAAAGACTCTTTACACCTATCTTATCAAACAGATGCTTAAATAAGATCAAATGAGGGATATTACGTCAATTGAAGTACTTAAGGATGAGATACTGATACTGGAAGCTGAGCAGGCAGTTAAAGGAGAGCTATTAAAAGAGCAATTCTATATTACATATGAAAAGTTAAAGCCCTTTAATCTGCTTATCAGCACTCTGGAGAATATTACCACCTCACCACACCTTATGAACAATCTTGCAGGCACCAGCATGGGATTAGCATCAGGTTATCTCTCAAAGAAAATATTTGTAGGCAGGTCGGGAAATCTGATGAGAAAGCTAATAGGGTCTGTTCTTCAGATCGGTGTGGCAAATTTTGTTTCTAAACATTCCGATGCTATTAAGTCATTTGGACAGGCAATCATTCAACATATTCTGAACAGATCGGATATAAATTCTGAAGATCGTGCCAGGTGAAGAAATAAAACTGCCATTCTATGCAAAGATAACCTTCTTTCTGGTGGGATTATTTGCCGTAGTTGCTATTCTATACATAGCAAGAGGCATTTTAGTCCCCGTTGCTTTTGCCATTATCATTGCAATATTACTACATCCGGCGGTCAGTTTTTTTGTAGGGTTAAAAATTAACAGGGTGGTTGCTATAGTAATAACTTCGTTACTTGCCTTTTTAGTCATTGTTGCAGTCGGAACCCTCCTGGTTTCGAGACTAAGCAGTTTCTTTAATGATTGGCCGGCCCTTGTTGAAAAATTTACCAACATAATAAATCAGACAATCGCTGACGGAGCGGTGTATTTCAATAAAGATCCTCAGAAGATTCATGCCTGGATCGCAAATACACAGGAAGAAATAATCAGCAGAAGTTCGGCTGCTATAGGACCTACAATCAACATATTTACCGACTTACTGGTGGCATTGTTTCTACTTCCTGTATATATCTTTCTGATACTGCTTTACCAGCCTATTCTACTCGAATTTATTCACCGGCTCTTTGGTACTGACAATAAAATTAAAGTGAGCAAAATAGTAAATCAGACGAAGAGTGTTATACAACAATACCTTATTGGGTTACTGATTGAGTTTGTAATTGTGGCTGTAATGGAAATTGCAGCATTGCTATTGCTTGGAATTGAATATGCTGTAATGCTGGGCATTATCGGCGCATTTTTGAATCTAATACCATATATAGGAGGCGTTATTGCGGTGATATTGCCAATGATTGTTGCCATAATTATAAATTCCTCACCTCTCGATGCATTGTATGTTTTGATAGCGTTTTATGTAATCCAGCTGATTGACAACAACTATATCGTTCCTAAAATAGTTGCCTCCAAAGTAAAATTAAATGCACTCTTCTCTATTATTGCGGTGATTGCAGGGAATGCATTATGGGGCATCCCGGGAATGTTTCTTTCAATTCCGGTCCTTGCCATTATAAAACTTATTTTCGACAATATCGAACCATTAAAACCATGGGGATTTCTATTAGGCGATACCATGCCTCCTTTATTAAGAATTAAGCTGAATTTTAAAAAACATAAATAAATGACCAGGTTGAGACGGTGAGAGAATTGTCAAAGTCTGGCTTACAGATATCAGATTATTTCTGAGAAAGATTCATTAATCATTGAAGGAGAAGAGAATCTATGGCTAGTCTCCTATTATTAGTTGAACATGACCTGAAAAATTAAAATGAAACAGATGAAGAACTTAATCTCCTTTGCAATTATTGCCAGTCTCTTAACAGGCTGTGCGTTAAATCTGGTAACCGGCCGTAACCAGTTAAGCCTGGTAAGGGAATCAGACTTACAGTTAATGGCTACAGGCGAATACAAGACATTTTTAGACAGAGCATAAGGTATTAAGCCCCGGAACCAGCAGAGAGGCTGCTATGGTTGACCGCGTCGGAGCCCGAATTGCAAATGCAACCACAAAGTATTTTAACAGCCAGGGAAAAGAATCTGTAATGGAGGGTTATCAGTGGGAATTCAACACAATTGAAAGTAAAGTAGGTGAATGCCTGGTGCATGCCTGGTGGGAAAGTTGTTGTATATACTGGTTTACTGCCTGTGACTCAAAACGAAACGGCACTGGCAATTGTTATGGGACATGAGATTGCTCATTCCATTGCCAAACATGGTAACGAAAGAATGAGTCAGGCCATGGCTCAGCAATTGGGAGGTATGGCTTTAGAGATTGCCTTATCGCAAAAGCCGAAGGAGACACAGGATCTATTTCTGATGTCGTATGGTATTGGTAGCGAGTTGGGAGCCATGTTGCCCTGGTCGAGACAACAGGAAACAGAAGCTGATCAATACGGATTGATATTTGCAGCAATGGCTGGTTACGACCCGCGGGAGGCAATTCCTTTCTGGCAAAGAATGTCAGCATCAGGAGGAGCAAGTCCTCCGGAATTTCTGAGCACACACCCTTCAGATGAAACAAGAATAAGAAAACTAAAGCAATTTATGCCGGAAGCGTTGAAATATTATACCCCTGATAAATGAGCACCGACCGTCAAGGTATTGCACATAATCACCAAGCTTATTACTTAACCCTCATTAGCTGCCTTGGGCTTGGGTTGAGGAGCGCTTAGACCTCCTTGGAAAAAATACTTTTGAACAAATCAGCAAGCTGACACATGAGGATGTAGAAACCATCACAGAGGTACTTGAGATTGTTCCGGGAAGTATTCAAAAGGATAAATGGGTTTTTCAGGCCCGTGAACTTGCAAAAAAACAGGCTTGGTAACCGGCTAAGGATTTACAAAAACTGATGAAATCAAAGAAAAGCAAAATCCTGGTAATCGCCCTGGCGATAGTAGTGGTTTCAATTATAGGTTACTATTTCTTAAATCCTAAGAAAGCTATCAATCTGATCTTCCCCACAATAGATGAATTAAGCTTTGTTCATATTGATCTGAGAAAAGATTCCGCATTGTTGAACCTTCATGTTTTCCTTCAAAACAGGATGCCCTATAAAATGGTGATCGACACGATCGATTTTGAGATCAAGCTGAATGGTTTCACGATAGTGGAAGAGACATTGCCGGTCATGATCGATCAGAAGTGGTTCGAAACGGACCCTATTGAACTACCTGTTAACATATCACTGAAGGAGACAAAAAGGATAATAGGCGACTTGCAGGGGCAAGATTCAACTGACATGGATCTGAACTTCAACATATTATATAACACTCTTATAGGAAGAAAGAAGGTAAATTTCAACAATAAGATCAGGATAGCAACCCCTGTTCCCCCGCAAATAAAGATCCTGAAACTGGAGCATAAGACATATAATATAAAGGATAACACCTCAGAGGCTCTCTTCAGAATTGAAATTATTAATAACGGCAATAATATTGACCTCCAGCTTAATGAAATCAGTTACAATTTACAAATTTTAAATACCCTCATTTCTAAAGGAAAGGTTAACCAGCCAGTTGATATTAAACCGGGTTCAAGCCAGATAGTTGAATTCCCTGTCATCCTTGAATACAGCAGGCCTTTAAAAACAGTATGGCTTATAGCAACCGGCAATGACATGGTGGAATATGATCTTAATCTGAAATGTATGTTAAGGCAAATGCTTTCAGCGACTTTAAGGCAATTCCTTTTGAAATTGATGCTACAGGTACCATGGAATTGGTTAAGAAAAAGTCTGATGAGAAATAATGTGGCTTACAACCCCTTTGACTATTTGCCAACTCCGGCTTAAAATGTGTGAATCATGTAAGTTATTGTAATAGTTGTGTAATAATAACTGCCGTAAAAAGGCCAACTTCGTCATTGAAATATTCATAAATAAACTAAACTATTCTAATCATGCCACTCTTAACTATCGTTCTTGTAATTATCGTTGTAGGTGTTCTTCTCTGGTTGGTGAATAACTATATTCCCATGCAGCGTACTCTTAAAAACATACTGAATGCAGTTGTTGTGATCGTTGTTGTAATATGGCTGCTAAGCGTCTTTGGAGTACTAGGCAACTTGCAGAACATTCGTATTTAATAGGAGTATTTTTACTGTTAACCCAAATCAGAAAGGTTTTTTTCAATTTATAAATTGAACTCATACGAGCCTGATTTATATTATTATAAGTAGTGAAAAGATGAACGCACGAAGGAGGACTTCAAACAGAGCGGTACAATATATAATCGCTATTCTGATCATTATAGTGGCTTTCCTCCTGTTAGGTGGCGGACCCTGGTTTAGAGGGATGATGCACGGAAGTGTATCGGTCGGTTTTGGTCGGGATAAACTGGGTACATGTATTAATTAGTATAACAGTAGGTTTCTTGCTGGGTTACTTGGCCGGCAGAAGAAAGTGGTGATTGACCGACGGTGATCATATTCCGCTTATTATGTGGTAATTATACAACTAATAAGGTAAATCTTATAACAGTTGGAGAAGGAGGTAATTACCTTTGTTACGTGATAATACTGTCACGATAAAATTCACATAATGAAACTAAAAAATGTGTTATCAGTCATAGCGGTGCTATCGATTGCTATTCTTGTTGGATGTTCAAAAGACGACCAGACAGGATCATCTCCGGAGGGAACCTCGACCTTACCACTAAATAATGCCACAAGTGTCCCAAGAAACACTGAAGTAACATTTACTTTCAGTGAGTTAATGGATCCTTTGACGATCAATGCTTCTACGTTTTATGTAAAGCAAGGCACTACACTGGTCCCCGGAACAGTAACTTATTCGGGAAAAACTGCAACATTCACACCAACTAATGTTCTGTCAGCCAGTACTGCTTATACTGCAACAATAACTACAGGGGCAAAAAACACCAATGGCATACCGCTTACCGCGAAATATGCATGGAACTTCACAACCAGCGGATCTACATCAGGAAGGGCTGCAGTTAATCTGGGCACGTCGGCCAATTATGTTATTCTTGCAAAAACGGCTATCAATAACATCTCAATCTCAGCAGTAACAGGAGATTTAGGTCTTAGCCCGGCAGCTACATCCTATATTACAGGCCTTGCCCTGACAAATTTAACCGGATATGCTACATCAGTTCAAGTGACAGGAAAATTATATGCAGCCGACATGGCCGTTCCTACTCCTGTCAACCTTACTACTGCCGTAAGTAATATGATTACTGCTTATAACGATGCAGCAGGCCGACTAAAACCTGATTTTCTGGAATTGGGCACCGGAAATATTGGTGGTAAAACACTTGCACCCGGGCTCTACAAGTGGACAAATACTGTTACAATGCCTTCCGATGTTACTATCAATGGTAGTGCCACCGATGTATGGATATTCCAGATTGCAGGGAACCTTAATATGAGTTCTGCAGTGAAGATCACCCTTACAGGAGGGGCCATGGCAAAGAATATCTTCTGGCAGGTAGCCGGACAGGCAACGTTAGGTACCACATCCCATTTCGAAGGAGTACTATTGTCGATGACAGGGATAACCTTTCAAACAGGTGCATCAATGAATGGCAGAGCACTTGCTCAGACAGCAGTTGTTCTTGATGCAAATATCATTACAAAACCAATGTAATAAACTCAAATTAATCCGGTAGACATGGAGAACATGGCTACTGGATTATTTTAATTTAAACAACATCTAAAACTTCAATAATGAAAAAAGCTGGAATCGTAATCATTATCCTTGGTTTAATCTTAACCATTTTCACAACCGTAACCTTCTTCACAAGAGAGAGAGTGGCAAAAATAGGTGATGTAAGTATCACCGCAAACAAAAGGCACCATTTCGACTGGTCACCACTGACAGGTATTGCTGTAATGGGATTAGGCGGCGTTATCTTATTGATGTCGGCTAAAAAGAAATAGAGCAGTTGTACAAGATTTGAGATGACACAACTTACTTAATGTGAGAATTATGTAAATCTGTTAAGTAATTATGTAACAGATTTTTGGGCAACAGGACTACCTTTATATAAAAGAAATTAATAATTAGCAGATGAAAAAAATTGTAATGACCTTATTGATCGTATTTGGCCTGGTATCGATCAGCTCAGCACAGGATTATAACACAGGTGTTGGATTTAGAGGTGGTTGGGAAAATGGCCTGACTGTTAAGCACTTCGTAAGTTCAAGTTCGGCATTTGAGGGAATTCTATCCAGCAGATGGAGTGGATTCATGGTTACAGGTCTCTACGAAATACACGCAACAGCCTTTGATGCAAACAGACTGAAATGGTATTTTGGATTCGGTGGTCATGTTGGCTTCTGGAATGGCGATTATAAGAAAGATTATTGGGGAGAACCGGGAACAAACTATACTGTTGTTGGCGTCGACGGAATTCTGGGACTGGAATATAGTTTCACTGAGATTCCTTTTAATATAAGTCTTGACTGGAAACCTGCGTTCAATTTCGTTGGTTACTCAGGATGGTGGGCCGATGGCGGAGCTCTCTCCATAAGATATATTTTCTAGGTCACCATACCCTTAACTTCCAAACACTTTAATTGAAATATAATTACGTTTTCATAGGTTAGGTTAGTAGGTTAATTTTCAAAGGTGCAGCCAGGTTGTCTGAAATAATAAATCAGACTGTCTGGTTGCTTCTTTTTAAGGAAAAATGGTTACTATCTTTTCGGAGCAAATATCTTTCTATATTTGATATGTTAAAACCCCAATTTCAATATATGAAAAGAATATCTTATCTACTCTCTTTGTCGACAATCCTATTAGCTGCAGGATGTTCAGTGTTTATTTATCCCAAATACCAGAGATTCAGTGATGAATTTAAGGAGTCAGACAAAAGAATTGCAAGGATTACTCTAAACCCCGAAGAGAGAAGAACTGAGATCAATTCAGCTACAGTAATCTTTGAGAGGGAGATAGCGGCTGGCAGCGATATAACTAAAGCCTATATTGTAGTGGACAGATCAACAGAAAGCTTCAGTGTAGAATCTTCAGGATACATGAAGGCCGGTGACCAGACTTTTGAGATAAATGTGGTTAACCCTGTCACGGAATATAAGTCACGGAATCAAACATCTACATCAGCCTATGCTAAAAGTGATAGTACCGGGGTTGTGACCAGTCTCACCACAGAGGCAGATGAACATAATTGGATCGACTATAAATTCACCTTTGCCTTGTCTCCCGGGATGATTACCCAAATTAAAGAAACCGATGAATTCATTGTAAGATTCTACTTTGGCCCCGTCCCTGCCACATTCAAGTTCAGGGGGTCGAAACTCAAACCAATTCAGAAAGTTTTGCAATAGAGACGTTTCGTCCTCGTAATCAGGTCGATTGGCATCGATCAGGAATTACCCCGACCCTAACATCAGATAACTGACCTTGATCTCTCATAAAATATTATACAAATTAATGTTAAGTTTATTTGCCATTATGTTAATTTTATTTATCTTTGTATCTATATTATTTAACATTAAGTAAAATATTAACATACAAAGGAGGTTATTATGGACAACAAGGAAAAACAGATTCTCGTAACGGCAATCAGCTTTATACTGATATTTGTGATCTACTCCCTACATGTGTATAACAAGTACATAGCAGTAGATTTTGATATTCTGAATGATTTCAAATTCTGGGGAAAAGCCTTTCTGATCCTGATACCAATAACAATAGTAGTACAGATCGTTATCCAGATCCTGTTTGCCATTGTAAACAAGATAGTGACAGATGAGGATATGGAAACCAAGACTGATGAAAGGGACAAACTAATCGACCTGAAAGCTATACGGATCTCTCACTGGATCTTTACTGCGGGTTTTATGATATCAATGGTAACTCAGGTATTAGGAATGGAACCCTATGTAATGTTTCTCTCTCTTATTTGCTCAGGATTTATCTCAGCAGTTGTTTCGGAATTCGCCAAGGTTTGTTTTTATCGTAGAGGATTCTGATATGAAGAAAATACACTATCAACAACAATATAAGGACACTCGGTTCCACAGCGGAGAGATGACCCAGCAACAACTTGCCGACAGTACCGGCGTTACACGCCAGACAATTGCTGCAATAGAAAACGGTAAGTACTTCCCTACCCTTGAGCTTGCTTTTCGCATATCCAAAACCTTTGAGGTGCCCCTGCAGGATGTGTTTAGCTTTGAGGAGCTCTGATGTGAATCCAGATTGCCAACTGTTTTACCTGCCGTAGCCTCTGGCGAAGGCTGGCCAACTGAAAATTGCCAACCTCTTAAATAAACCCCTGCTTCTTAAGCACCCCCATCAGTACCTGTGAAAAGTGCTCATTATCTGTCTTCTTGTACCTTACGTCGGTGAATACCTGTGCCAGGGTCTCTTTGTTGTTCTCTGCCACAAATTTCTTCGAATCGGCCCTGCCCTCCTTCTCTTTGTAGATCCTGTCAATATCTTCCGGTGTAGTAATCGTTATACACTTCATTGTGCACTATCGCCTCCAGAGGAAGTCGGTCGACCTGCTCAGGGATCTCCTCCGGCCAGCCCAGTGTTACCGTAGTAACCGGGACCACCCCTTTTGGCAGCTTCAGGTGATCAATTACCTTATCGGCTGTATAGGTCGATGTCCCAAGATAGCATATACCAAGTCCTCTTGCCTCGGCGGCAATGCAGACTGTCTGAGCCACAATTATGGCATCAATAGCAGCTGTTACAAAGGAGAGAAAATTGTCATACCCCGGCTCTGCCTTTCGCTGTCTGCACCAGAGGTTAAAACGGTTGAAATCGGCGCAGAATGTCAGCACCACCGGTGCTGCCTTTACCATAGGCTGATTGAAGTGGAATGGTGATAATGCGGCCTTCCCTTCCTCATCACGGGATACTATTATACTGTATAGTTGCATGTTCCCGGTGGTTGAGGCTCTGCAACCCTCCTCCAGTATTTCATTCAACAGATCACTGCTTATATCTTCGCTTTTGTATTTTCGTATTGTTCTTCTCCTTAGCAGGATATTTCTTGTACTTTCCATTGCATTTATTGATTCTACCGCAAAGAAAATGATTCTACAGCATAATCCTCCCATCAGAGGTTCAAAATTCTTAACTTAGCAATTCAGTTAACTTCAAATCAATAAATTATAACCTATGATGAAAAAGATAATTTTCATTCTGGCATTGGCAGTGATAGCCTCCGGCTCGGTCTTGATGCACAGAAGAAGAAAGAACCAGCAGCCCCGGCTGCAAAGAAGGAGACTAAATTCAGCTCCTCAACCTTCTCAGCCCTCTCATGGCGTGGCATTGGTCCTGCATGGGCATCGGGCAGGATAAGTGACTTTGCTGTTAACCCCTCCGACCATTCGGAGATCTATGTTGCTGTATCGTCGGGTAACATATGGAAAACCAATAATAACGGAGTAACATGGAAGCCAATCTTCGATAATTATGGCTCCTACTCTATTGGTTGTCTTACTATTGATCCC
This sequence comes from uncultured Bacteroidales bacterium, assembly GCA_963698535.1. Lineage (GTDB taxonomy): Bacteria > Bacteroidota > Bacteroidia > Bacteroidales > VadinHA17 > CAVORD01. Next base: position 1,212,759 of record CAVORD010000001.1, read on the forward strand.
GATAACCATAATGTTATCTGGGCAGGTACAGGTGAGAATAATCACCAGCGTGCTTTAGGCTATGGCGACGGTGTCTATAAGAGTGAAGATGGCGGAAAGAGCTGGAAGAACATGGGCCTCAAGGAGTCGAGACAGATAGGTATGATAGCTATCGACCCAAGAAACAGTGACGTTGTTTATGTTGCTGCTGAAGGTTCAGCCTGGGGACCAGGTGGCGAAAGAGGCCTCTATAAAACCACCGATGGTGGCAACACATGGACCAAAGTTCTGAACATAAGCGAGAACACAGGTATAAATAACGTCATACTCGACCCCCGCAATCCTGATGTGGTATATGCTACATCGGAGCAGCGCAGACGCCATGTCTATACTAAGATAAGCGGAGGCCCTGAGAGTGCTGTTTACAAGTCGAAGGACGGTGGAAAAACCTTTGAGAAGATAATGAAAGGATTACCCGGAGGTCATATTGGCGGAATGGGTATGGCTATCTCTCCCGTAAACCCCGATGTTCTTTACCTTATCGTTGAAGCAGCCGGTGAATCAAGCGGATTCTTCAGAAGTGAAAACCGCGGCGCCAGCTGGGAGAAAATGAGCTCATACAACGCCAGCGGACAGTACTACAACGAGATAGTATGCGACCCCGTTGATGTAAACAGGGTCTTCAGCATGGAAACTGTTTCACAGGTAACAACCGATGGTGGAAAGACATGGAGAGCAGTAGGCAATAATGAACGCCATGTCGACGACCATGCCATGTGGATCGATCCTGCAAATACCAAACACTGGTATATAGGTGGTGACGGTGGTATCTATGAAACATTTGACGATGGTGCAAACTATATTTTCAAGTCAAACTTCCCCGTTACTCAGTTCTACAGGGTGTTTGCCGATAATGCCTTCCCATTTTATAATGTATATGGCGGCACACAGGATAATAACTCCATGGGTGGCCCATCAAGAAGCCTCAGACGCGACGGTGTTGTTAATGACGACTGGTATGTGACACAGGGTGGCGACGGCTTCTGGATAGCTGTTGATCCTGAAGATGAGAATATTATATATACCGAATCGCAGTATGGCAACGCTGCAAGACTGGACAAGAAAAGCGGAGAATCAGTTTCTATTAAGCCATGGCCTCCAAAAGGAGAGCAAACATACAGATGGAACTGGGACACTCCTCTTGTAATAAGCCATTTCAACAGAGAACATATCTATATGGCTGCCAACAAACTGTTTAAAAGCAAAGACAGAGGATCAAGCTGGGATGTAATTTCAGGCGATCTTACCAGGAATGAAGACCGCAACCAGTTCAAGGTGATGGACAAATACTGGAGCGCCGACGCTGTCGCCAAGGATGTCTCTACATCACTATGGGGAACACTGGTGTCATTCTCTGAATCTACACTCAAAGATGGCCTTATATATACCGGCTCCGATGATGGTGTTGTTGCTGTTACAACCGACGGCGGAAAAACATGGAATATGACCAAAACCTTCCCTGGTGTTCCTGAATACACTTATGTAAGCGACGTAATGGCCGACAGGTTCAATGAGAATGTGGTTTATGCAACATTCAATAACCTTAAAAGCGACGACTTCAAACCTTATGTACTTAAGAGTAACGACCAGGGTAAAACATGGTCATCGATAAGCAGCAACCTGCCTGCCAATGGCTCTGTTCATACTATCGCTCAGGATTTCGTTAATCCGGATCTGTTGTTCGTTGGTACAGAATTCTCATTCTTCTTCTCCGTAGACGGAGGACAGGAGTGGATTCAGCTCAAAGGAGGATTACCGACAATACCGGTAAGGGATATAGCTATCCAGGAGCGTGAAAACGATCTCGTAATTGCAACATTCGGTCGTGGATTCTACATTATTGATGACTACACCCCTCTTCGCCATTTCAATGAGAAGATCCAGGCCTCTGCAGGCTACATCTTCCCGGTAAAGGATGCACAGATGTATTCCGAGTCGAGAGGTTTCGACAATCAGGGATCAATGTACTATACTGCTCCTAACCCTGCTTTCGGTGCTACCTTCACATATTATGTAAAGGATGTGCCTAAGACAGATAAGGCTATCAGGACAGAAAAGGAGAAGGCTCTCTTTGAAAAGGGTGAAAGAATTCCGCAGCTTAAGCTGGAAAGATCAGGAAGATGAAGGCAAAGAGATTGCTCCTTACCTTATTTTCACCATTACCGATAAAGATGGAAATGTAGTTAAGAAACTATATAAATCGGCATCGAAAGGAACAGGCAGAATAACCTGGAATTTCAGGTACGACGGGTTCAATCCTGTAAACACAACCCAGAAATTCAACCCCCTGGGAAGGTCAGGCGATGGTATTATGGCAATGCCGGGCGACTATAACGTTGCACTTAGCATGTATGCAAAGGGTGATGTTAAGCAACTGGCAGGACCGGTTAAATTTACCTGCAAACCACTGGGTCTTTCAACATTCCCTGTAACCAATGAGGAGGCAAGGATGAAATGGCTTACAGAGGCAAGCGATTACGCCAGAACCGTATATGGTGCAGTAAGCTATGCCAACGACCTTTCAGGAAAGATAAACACGATAATGCAGGTACTGCATCAGACATCCAATTCTACTCCGGCAATGGTTGCTGAAGCCAACAGGATAGCCAAAGATCTGGATGATATAATGTTCAAATTCAACGGACTGGAAGCCAAGGCAAGCTGGGAGGAGATACCTCCGCAGGATGTACCGCTCTCAAGACGTCTGAGCATTATGGCTTATGGAAGTTTCCGGTCAGCAGGCGACATATCACAGATAGCAAAAGAGCAGTTCGATATTATGAAGATCGAATTCCCTCCAATGCTGGAAAGAATAACCAAAGCAGGTGAAGATATCGCCAAACTGGAAAAGTCACTGGATGCCATAAAGGCACCATGGACACCGGGACGGATACCTAAGTTTTAATCCTTAATTGCAGAAGCTAAGCTAGACAGCAAGCTTCATTATAAACAAGTAGTGCGTAGTCTGATGACTACGCACTAACTATTTTATAGAAAATCTTCAATCTGATAATCTGATTAATCTTAAAATCTCTTCGTATAGCCATGGCAGTATGGCTGCTTACCTGAGTTGAAGTAATAGTCCTGGTGATAATCCTCTGCTTCATAGAACTCAGTGGCAAGAGTAAGACCGGTTGCTACCTTAAGTCCTTTTGATCTGAGTATATCCAGATATTTCATCGCAATACTCTTCTGATCGTTATTGAGATAAAAGATCTCACTTCTGTATTGATTTCCAATATCCGGTCCCTGCCTGTCGACCTGTGTAGGATCGTGTATCTCAAGGAACAGCTTTAACCAGTTTCTCATATGTTGTTTTTGAAGGGTCGTAAGTAACCTTCACCGCTTCAGCATGCCCTGTTCGTCCGGTTGTAACCTCCCTGTAGGCAGGATTTTTTACCGTACCTCCTGTATAACCCGACACAACAGAGATAACACCTGGTTCCTGTTGCAGGAAGTACTCAACACCCCAGAAGCATCCTCCGGCAAAGATTGCAGTTCCGTATCTGCCTTCAGGAAGTATGGCAGGTACAAAATCTATTGATACAGAGTTAACGCAATGCCTGAGATCTTTCGAAGTAAAACCCTCTCCTGTAAATACATGACCCAGGTGGCCGTTACAATTTGAGCATAATATTTCCGTACGTCTTCCATCAGCGTCTGTTACCCTTTTAATGCTACCGTCTATCTCATCATCAAAACTGGGCCATCCACACTGCGAATCGAACTTATCGGTGGAGTGAAAGAGAGCATTACCGCATTGCTTGCAGAGATATGTCCCTTTATCTTTATTATTGTTATACTTTCCTGACCAGGGAAGCTCCGTTCCCTTGTTCTTTATAACCATTGACTCCTCGCCGGTAAGTATTTTGAATGCAGGAACCTCCTGCGAATTAATATTCTGTGTCATTAGCGTAAATAAAAATAGTGAAACAAATAAGAGAGCTTTTGCCGTTTTTTCTTTTATAATACTTTCCATATCTCTTTTTTAATATCAACTATTTAAACAATACATTACTGTAAATGTTTGTTTGTATATTGACAAAGTGTTATCATAAAGGGCAGAAAAAGGAAAAAAAGAGGCTCTTTTAATAATTGTACACTAAAAAGATGACAAATAACACTTCAGTCATAATTTTGGCACACGGATTGTTTATATTGAATTATAAATTATTTTTGTAACAGATAATACTACTCGGATGAAGAAACTGGCTCTAATATTTTTTGTTGCATTTGTTGCAGCTATCGCGCTTAGTTCATGTAACAAGGAGACTTGCCCGGCATATTCAAGCACACAGTCGGAAGTGGCTCAAAATAACGTCTGATCTTTTGTTGGGGACGGGGGTAACGCCCCTTTTAATTAAACCCATAGTATCATGAAGAGACTGCTTACAATAGCGGTTTTAATCTTATTGGTTTCCGCCGTTACTTATGGCCAGGGAGAGTTAAATGAACAATCCAGGGTATATTACAGAAACGAGCGGACCTTTTCTTTGGCTCTTAATTCAGATGGTTTTGGAGGAGGTTACCGTGAAGGGAAATGGATCGATCCAAGGAAAAAGACTCTTTATGAAATCGACTTTAATTTCCTGAAGCACCCCAAAGAGGTAAAGCTTTCTAACCCTTGGTATCAGACAACCGGCACCTTTGTTTTCGGCAAGCTTAACAGTGTTGCAACGATCAGAGGAGGTATGGGCATTCAGAGAGAAATTTTTCCAAAAAAGGACCTCGGAGGAATTGCAATTAATTACTTTGCCAGCGGCGGAATAACCATTGCTGCTTATAAGCCTATCTATTACCGTGTACTCTATCCAATTCCCGGCTCAGGATATTTTGAGATCAAAGAGGAGAAGTTTGAGGTCTCCATCCACCAGCCTGCGGATATCTATAGCAAGGCCTCCTTTACCAAAGGGTTTGATGAGATTAAGGTGCTTCCGGGAGCATACCTCAAGGGCGGATTCAGCTTTGAGTTCTCACGCAACGACAAGGTGCTTCATGCCGTAGAGCTGGGATCGGCTCTCAGTGTTTACCCTAAGAAAGTACCAATAATGGCCAGCGAGGATAACAGGGCACTGTTCCTCTCCCTTTTTGTTAGCTACCGCGTTGGAATCATAATAGATCCGCTTAACCCCACTTCTAACTCCATGCGCACTATTTTCATCAGGAAAAACCGCTAAAAGTCAGTAAATCCTACCTTTTTATTTCGTAAATTTGTCATTCCTTTAATTATTATAAATCACTTTAATATGGCTAAAATTAAACTAGGTATTAACGGCTTTGGAAGAATCGGCCGTAATGTCTTCAAGATCGCCCTTGAAAGACCAGAAATAGAGATAATAGGCGTAAATGATCTTACCGATACGAAGACCCTTGCTCACCTGCTGAAGTACGATTCCACACAGGGAAGGATGGAAGGAGTCTCCCACGATAATGAGAATATTATTATTAACGGAAAGAAAATAAAAGTTACTGCCGAAAGAAATCCTGCAGCTATTCCGTGGGCTGTTACACCCGATGTGGTTGTTGAATCAACAGGAGTATTCCGCTCGAAGGAGAGTCCTAAGGGTGGTTATGGCGACCATATAAAGAACGGTGCCAAGAAGGTTATCCTTTGTGTGCCTTCAAAAGATACTATCGACGCAATGATCGTTCTCGGAGTTAACGACCACGAACTCAAGCCCGAGCACCAGTGCGTTTCAAATGCTTCATGCACAACCAACTGCCTTGCCCCTGTTGCAAAGGTTCTGAATGATACTTTCGGAATAGAAAAAGGATATATGACCACCATTCACTCATATACCAATGACCAGAGTATCCTTGACCTGCCACACTCAGACCTGAGAAGAGCAAGAGCTGCGGCCCTTTCTCAGATACCTACCACCACCGGAGCTGCTAAAGCAGTAGGAAAGGTAATACCTGAGCTGAAGGGTAAACTCGACGGGTTGTCAGTACGCGTACCTACAGCAACAGGATCACTGGTTGACCTTGTGGTGACCCTGAAAAGAGAGGTTACTGCTGAGGAGGTAAATGCTGCAATGAAGAAGGCTGCTGAAGGTCCTATGAAAGGCATCCTTGAGTATACAGAAGATGAAATAGTATCGGTCGATATCATACATAATCCTGCCTCTTCTATATTCGATGCCATGAGTACCATGGTTAACGGTAATATGATTAAGGTCCTTTCGTGGTACGATAACGAATGGGGTTACTCGTCAAGAGTGGTTGACCTTGTACCTAAGCTAATGAAGTAGATTATGCGTTAAGCATAGTAAATTATAAAGAGAAGGCCGCACGGTGATCCGTTGCGGCCTTCTCTTTATAATTAGCCCGGGTTTGTTAAATCCGGGTAATAATATCTTTATTCGATATTCATTATTCTTCCATCATATTACCATCTCTATTCGCATGGCTATCCCTGCGGCATCACGGTAATGCTCACCCAGTTCAAGCATTCCTTCGTCATCCTCCTCATACAGCCACTTGATACTTATATCCTTTCCGATGGCCATAAAGCCTGTCATCTTCTGAAGTACGTTCAGCAGGTACTTAGAAGAACCACTGTTAATATACTCAAGGAAAATATCAACCTTTAAAAAGTTATTATCCTTAAAGTAAACATCAAGCCATTCAAGAAGTCGAGTGTATACCTGTTCCGGATTTTCCGGAATCGACCTTCCGCTGATCTCCAGCTTCTGTGGTCCGGGAAAATAGAAAATACCCGGACAGTTCTTATGGTTTTCCTGTATAACTATTTTTTCCATCTGAGGTAAATATTGTTATTCATACCTGAGTGCTTCAATGGGATCGATAGCTGCCGCTCTTACTGCCGGGAAATAGCCCGACATTACACCAACGACAAAACATACAAATATTCCGGTCAGTACCCATACCCATGGGATCATAAAACTTGTTCCAAGGCTTAGCGCAAGAAGATTTCCGATACCTATGCCAAGCAAAATGCCAATAAGTCCTCCTAACTGGCCGATTATGATCGACTCAATGAGGAACTGGTTCTTAATGCTGGCCTTTTTAGCTCCAAGGGCCATCCTAACACCTATCTCCCTGGTCCTTTCAGTAACTGAAACCAGCATTATATTCATTAGCCCCACTGCTGCACCAAACAGTGTTATAATACCAATAAGCGTTGCAGCAAGGGTTACGTATTTAAGATTCTCCATCAGCAATGCAACAATGTTATCGCTTTTGGTAATGTTGAAATCCGACTCATCGGTAGGCGCCAGATTACGGATTATTCTCATCTGCCCTTCTGCCTGACTCGCCATTATTTCCATATTCTCATTGCTGAAAGGCATAACAGATATTGAAAATGTCATATTTGACCTTGAAAAATAGTTCCTGGCTGTTGTTACCGGAATAAAACAGACATTATCGCTCGAGAGGGCACTTGCACCCTTTGTCTCCAGTACACCTATTATTCTAAGCCTCAATCCTGCAATGGTAACTATCTTATCTACCGGATCATCATCTCCGGGGAACAGGCTTCTTGCAATATCACTGCCGATAATGGTTACCAGCCTGTAGTTATCTACCTCATCGGATGTAATGTTTCTGCCCCTGCCTATCTGGTATCCGCCCACAGAGATATAATTCTCATCTATACCGCTTACTGACACGTTAGGATTGGTCTCTTCTGAGCCGTATTTTACAGTCCCCAGCGACGTGGCATTATAAGATACCGACACCCAGGCAGGTTCCTTGAAACTCTCCTTAAAGGCCATCGCCTCACGGAAAGATATCCTCGAATAGTTGCGTGTACGTGTTGAACTGTTACCTATCTGGATATTCATGCCCCTGGAGGTGATGGAAAAGGAATTGGCACCCATCATCGAAAACTGATTGGTAATTGAACCCTTTATGGCATCGATGGCCGTGAGTATTCCAACCAGTGCCATTATGCCAAAGGCAATGATACTCATCGTAAGTACCGCTCTAACCCTGTTTGATCTTATTGCCCGCCAGGAGATTCGCAGGTTTTCAAATATTAATGTCAGCCTCATGCCTAACCCTCACTATTAAATGGTATGACATAAAATTACAATAATTCCTTTAAAGGGGAATAATAAAAAAATATTAATTTAAATTAAATTATTAGTTGTATAACTAGATTTTTAGTTATACCTTGCATTAAAATTTATGATATGAGAGAACTTACAAAGGCTGAAGAACAGGTTATGCAAGTGCTATGGGATATTGGCGAAGGGTTTGTAAAGGATTTACTGGTGAAATTCCCCGACCCGAAACCGGCATATAACACCGTTAGCACAATAGTACGAATACTTGAAGAAAAGGGGTTTATCGGTCATAAGGCTTACGGACGGACCCACCTTTACTTCCCCGTTGTGGCAAGAGAAGATTACTCGAAGGAGAGACTGGACGGATTGGTAAAAGACTATTTCGAGAATTCATTCAGCGAACTTGTCAGTTTTTTTGCCGAGAAGAAGGATATATCGGTTAAGGAGCTTGATGAACTATTGAGGTCAATTGAAGAACTTAAGTCGAAGAGATCATGACAATGACATACTTTATTATATATATGCTAAAAGTTGCGGTATTCATCGCATCATTCTACATCCTTTATCAGATTCTTCTGTCCGGAGATAAATCCTTTTCACGTAACAGGTTTTATCTGCTGATCTCACTTTTGATATCTTTTCTCCTTCCACTTATACCGATCTCCGGCGGCATGGTTGACCCATTCATCAATCTTGGTGAAATAATTGTCAAACCAGGGATCTCTCCTTTTCGTAACCAGAATGATAACCCTATACTTCTGCTTATTGCGGCCGGATATGCTCCAGTGGTCGTGATTTACGCAACAGGCTTTATACTGGCCTCACTTCTGCTGCTGGTAAGGCTTATTTCTCTTTTCAGGCATATATCTCAGTCTACTCGCACTGATAAGGGGTTATATATCCTGAATAAAAAAAGTGTTTCAAGCTTTTCTGCCTTTGGTAAAATATTTATTTCCAGTTGTGATGCAACCGATTACAATCTGATACTGATTCATGAGGAGAGTCACAACAGACACCTCCACTTCGCCGACCTGCTAATCATCGAGATAGTATCACTTCTCCAGTGGTTCAACCCATTTATCTATATGATGAACAGATCAGTCAGGATGGTTCATGAATACCAGGCCGATGATGATTGCATTTCAAATGGAATTGATCTTGCTCATTACGGAGAAACACTTCTTCTTAAAACTTTCAGCAGCAGGCGTCTCGTTCCTGCAAGTGCATTTTCCCAATATTCACTACTTAAAAACAGGTTTAAAATGATGAAAAACAGTCAACCATCAAAGCTTGCGTCACTGAAGGTGATCCTTGCTTTGCCTCTCACCTTTGGAGTTTTCATTCTCTTATCATCCATGGGTCTCTTCCCGGAGCCGGTTGTAACAGATTTCAAGGCAGTTGAAATGGCTAAACCAATTAACATTCAATCTTCCGCACCCGATTCTGTCTATATTGTTCCGGAGGTAATGCCCACTTTCATGGATGGAGACATAACGAAATTCCGGACATGGGTCATGAGCAATGTTAAGTATCCTGCAGAGGCAGTAAAAGCTGGAATACAGGGTAAAGTATTTGTACAGTTCGTTGTTAACACTGAAGGCAAGATTATTAATGCAGAAATTCTCAAAAGTGTTAACCCTCTTCTGGATGAAGAGGCACTCAGGGCTATTCTCTCAGCTCCCGACTGGGTCCCCGGTAAAAACAAGGGTGAAGCCGTGAATGTAAGATTCGCTGTCGCAATTAACTTTGCACTAAATTAACTCCTTATAAAAACAATGAAAGGTGCCCCAAAATAGAGGCACCTTTTTTTTTCCATTATGATTAGATAGATATCTTTGTTCCATGATTTGGTCATCATATCTTGAACACAGGATCAGGTCCCTCGACAAGCTGGGGAATGCCATCGACCATGCCCTTAACGGAACAGGATCGAATGCCACTGTGCTTGATCTGGCTATGGAGAAGCAGTTTAAGCTGAATCCATGGTTTACCATCGAAAATCAGAGACGTGCCCTTAAGGAATGGTCAGGTCTCCTCACTGTTAAAAAACTGGAGGAGTGGGTATCATCTTATCCTGAAGTGCATCAGCTCTCCGACCCGGTATCGATTGGCATTATTATGGCAGGGAATATGCCTATGGTCGGCTTTCACGATCTCCTAACCGTACTCATTTCAGGTAATATGGCTGTTGTGAAGCTTAGCAGCAAGGATTCTGAACTTTATTATTTCATCACTAACCTGCTGAAAGATACAGATAAGGAACTGGCATCGAAGGTAAGCTTTACAGATGGCATACTTCCTCCCGTTGACGGAGTGATAGCTACCGGCAGCAATAACAGTTCACGATATTTTCAATATTACTTCGGTAAATATCCCAATATAATCCGCCGCAACAGGAACAGTGTTGCCATTATAACAGGCGACGAGACCGATGAAGAGCTGGAGCTGCTGGCCGACGATATATTCGCCTACTTCGGACTCGGTTGCCGTAATGTTTCCAAATTGTATATCCCGGCAGGTTACGACCCGTCTCTACTTATCGGAAAATGGAGATCATGGAGTTATCTGGCGAACCACAACAAATATGCGAACAACCTCGATTATTATAAGGCAATAATGTTGGTCAACCGGGAGCCGTTTACCGACGGAGGCTTCTTTTTATTACGCGAAAATGGATCTTTTGCCTCTCCTGTCTCAATTATTAATTACTCGGTATACACTGATATCAAGGATGTTATAACAGACACCTCTGTCAATCAGAATGTCATTCAATGTATTATTGGCAAGGGCAATTTGCCCTTTGGCACAGCCCAATCCCCTACCCTGTCTGACTATGCCGATAATATCGACACATTTAGTTTTGTTTTAAAATTGAAAAATCGCTTGATAAATTAAAATGAAAGTTATTATATTGCACACCTCAGATTAAAGGTACTATGGTATATAAGTTTGTTGTATTATCGGATGAGGATGAACAGTTTATAAGGGAGTTTGAGTTTCTCGAAACACAAACTCTTATGGATTTTCATGCTTCTCTGCAGGAAGAACTGGAGTTTGACAAGTCTCAGATGGCCTCTTTTTTTATAGCCACTGACAATTGGGAGAAGGAGGAGGAGTTTACCCTTTTCGAGATGGGAACAGGTTCATCAACAATGGATGATGCAGTTTTCGATGATATCATCTTCCGGAAAAACCAGAAGATCCTCTATGTCTTTGACTTTTTTAACGACAGGGCACTTTTCATTGAATATGTAGGCCAGGCCGAAGAAAATGAGGATATGGAATATCCCATATGTACCGGTTCCAAGGGGTTGCCACCCAAGCAGGTAGTTTTTGGCAATGCCGTACGCAGAAAGCAAAGCACTATCGTGATGAGTGATGACGACGACGACGATGGTGATATTGACCTTGGTGTGGATGTCGACGTTGACGTTGATGTGGATGTTGACGTTGAAGAGGAGGATGATCTGCCTGTATCGGGCGATGATAAATTCTTCGACGATGACGACGATGCAATAGATGAGGCAGACTTCGATAATATTGAAGGCGAAGAGGAAGAGTTCTGATCCCTTGCGGGATAATTTTCCCGATGAATAAATACCTTATTGTTATTCTTGGTCCGACGGCAGTCGGAAAAACCAACACTTCCATTGAGCTGGCTCAGTGGCTCCGTTGTGATATTATCTCTGCCGATTCCCGGCAGTTCTATCGGGAAATGACGATTGGAACGGCGGTTCCTTCAAAACTACAACTGGAAACTGTCAGGCACAATTTTATCCATCATATTTCAGTAACCGACTACTATAGCTCCAGTATCTTTGAACAGGAGGTGATTGCACACCTTAGTGATTGGTATTTGAACCATGATATTGCTTTGATGACAGGTGGCTCCGGAATGTATATCGATGCTGTATGCGAAGGAACAGACGATATCCCTGATGTTGATCCTGAGATAAGGGAGAGCTATATAGTTAAGCTAAAGAAGGAAGGTATCGAAAGTCTTCGCATGGAGCTCAAGAGAGTAGACCCTGCGCACTACTCCACCGCCGACTTAAAGAATCCACAGCGATTGTTACGGGCCCTTGAGATCACCGCCTCCACCGGGCGGCCATACTCATCATTCCTGCTGAATCAGAAAAAAGGACGCCCCTTTTCTGTAATTAAGATCGGCCTTACCCTGCCCCGCGAGGAGTTATACAGCAAGATCAACATGAGGGTTGACACTATGCTCGAAGAGGGACTGGAGGCAGAAGCCTATTCATTAAGGCACCTCAGGCACCATAACGCCCTTAATACAGTAGGCTATAAGGAATTCTTTGATTTTTTTGAAGGCAAGATATCGCGTGACGAAGCAATCAGACTAATAAAGAGGAACAGTCGCAGGTATGCCAAGCGACAGTTAACATGGTGGGCAAGGGATAAGTCTGTAATATGGCTTCATCCTGACGAGACTGAGAAACTCCGAAGTCTGCTTAATGATAAAATGATCAGACCTTCTTAAGATCTTTAAGAGTTGATATCATCCCGGGGATATCGCCCGAACTGAATATTGAGTTTCCTGCCACCAGCACATCTGCTCCTGCGGCGACTAATTCAGCGGCATTATCCGGTCCTACTCCTCCGTCAACCTCGATCAGAAGCTCATTATTCAGCTCCCCGGCCATCTGCCGGAGCTCCTTTATCTTATTATATGTGTCAGGAATGAATTTCTGTCCCCCAAAACCGGGATTAACCGACATAACAAGCACAAGATCGATATAAGGCAGGATATTCTTAAGGGCCGAAACAGGTGTGTGCGGATTAATGCTCACTCCTGCTTTCATCCCCAGCTCCCTGATAGCGGCCGCAGTCCGGTTGAGGTGTGTGCATGCTTCCAGGTGAACAGTGAGGATAGAAGCACCGGCATCACTGAACCTGCTGAGATAACGATCGGGATCGACGATCATAAGATGAACATCGAGCGGCTTTTTGGCAACGCTCTTTATATAACTTATTACAGGGAAGCCAAATGATATATTCGGAACAAAGACTCCATCCATTATATCGAGATGAAACCAGTCGGCACGGCTTTTATTGATTATTTCAACATCGTGGGCGAGATTCCCGAAATTAGCTGATAGCATTGATGGGGCAACAAGATGGTTCATCCTTCTTCTTTTCCCCAAAGATATAAAAATATGCTATCCGAGGTATGTTTTCAGGATCTTGCAGCGGGTGGTATACTGGATCCTTTTTATGGCCTTCTCTTTTATCTGCCTTACTCTTTCCCTTGTTAGGCCCAGTTCCTCTCCTATCTCCTCAAGCGTATAGGGATGCTTCATGTTTATGCCGAAGTAAAGCTTCACCACTTTAGCCTCTCTTGGGGAAAGAGAACTTAATGCTCTTTCAATTTCGTAAGCAAGTGATTCATTGATGAGATTCCTGTCCGGTGAAGGTGTCTCAGGATTCATCATTACATCATACATCGTATTATCCTCTTCCGAGCTTATGGGAGCATCCATACTAATGGTACGTCCATTTGTGCGCATTGCTTCCTTAACTTCTTCAGGGGCCATCTCCAGAAGTTCGGCTATCTCAACAGAGGAAGGCTCCCGCTCATACTCCTGCTCCAGTTTGGCAAATGCCCTGTTGATACGATTGAGTGACCCTATCTTATTGACAGGTAACCGCACTATACGAGCCTGTTCCGCCAATGCCTGGAGGATTGCCTGCCTTATCCACCATACAGCATATGAGATAAACTTAAAACCACGTGTCTCATCGAAACGCTGTGCTGCCTTCATCAGACCAAGGTTACCCTCATTTATCAGATCGGGAAGCGTCATTCCCTGATTCTGGTACTGCTTTGCCACAGAGACCACAAAACGAAGATTTGCCTTTACAAGCTTTCCCATAGCCGCTTTGTCGCCCAGTTTGATCCTTCTGGCAAGCGATACCTCCTCTTCGGGACTGATCAAATCGACCTTTCCGATCTCCTGCAAATATTTGTCAAGAGAGGGGGTATCCCTGTTGGTTACCTGTTTCGTTATCTTCAGTTGGCGCATGGCAAGGATAATAAGTGCCGATTATTAACGACATCTTCACAATTTTAATAAAAAAATCAGGTAACATCAAACTCTTTTAACATATTTATCGAATTAAAGTGCTATTCATTAAACATTATTAAGTAACTTTGTCAGTTCATCGCGCTATTTCCCTTCCAATTTTAATCTTTTCAACACATTTATCTCAGAAGTTCATTGATTAATTAACCATTTTGCTTATACTTGCAACGGATTTCCGTATCTTACCTTCAAGTGAGCCATTTACAGGGTCCTCAGACCCGAAAAGAATCCAACATTCCATTTCAATACAATACTATCTTAAGTAACTACAACACATTTTATGTACGACATTCTCGAACTGAGTAAGAAGCTTGTTCCCGAACTAAGGGAAATAGCCAAAGAACTCAAGATTAAAAAAGCTGAATCTTTGAAGAAGCAGGATCTTATTTATAAAATCCTCGATCAGCAGGCAATTGATGTAACCGAAACACGGATGGCATCGATGAAGGAAAAATCTGAAAAATCAGGCCGTCCTTCACAGTCCAGTTATAAGGACAGAAAGGCCAAAAGGCCCAGAACCGACCACCCCGGACCAAGGACAGCCGGTAAGGAGGCAACTCCCGTTGTCAGCGCCAATGCTGAAAAGATGACCTTTAACGAGAACGACCCTTTAAGGAGGGATTCACGTGAAAAGAGAGGTGATGAGCGAGGCGATAACAGATCAAAAGATAACCGCCCACAGCAGGATAACCGAACCCAGCAGGATAAAAGGCAACAGGATAACAGGCAGCAGGATAACAGGCAGCAGGACAATCGCCAGCAATCGCCAAGACATTCTGACAACCGCAATCAGGGTAACAGAAACCAGGATCCAAGGCAGAACGACAACCGCAATCAGGATCAGCCCAAAAAAGAGAATCCTTTCAGGGATGAGCGACCTGAACCAAAGAAATTTGAAAGACCTGAGAGGCCCTTCCAAAGAAAAGAGCAGCCCTCAGAAAAGGTGATCCTCGATGAAGCCTCAGGTATTATCGACGAGCAGATACCTGTTATTGATGATGCCAATGATAATTCTTTGGTTTCAGAAGAGACAAGGGTAGAAAGAAATGAGCGTCGCGAAAGGCCGGAAAGGGTCGAGAGAACGCATCAACCACAACCTGAGAGAGAAGAGAAAAAGGAAAAACCTTACGACTTTGAAGGTATAGTAACCAATACAGGAGTGCTTGAAATCATGCCCGACGGTTATGGATTTCTGCGCTCACCCGATTACAACTATCTCAGCTCTCCTGATGATATCTACGTTTCACAGTCGCAGATCAAACTATTTGGTCTTAAAACGGGTGACAGCGTTAAAGGAACCATCAGACCTCCAAAAGAGGGCGAAAAATATTTCCCTCTTATAAAGGTAGAGGAGATAAATGGAAGAACACCCG
Organism: uncultured Bacteroidales bacterium; assembly: GCA_963698535.1. Classification (GTDB taxonomy): domain Bacteria; phylum Bacteroidota; class Bacteroidia; order Bacteroidales; family VadinHA17; genus CAVORD01. The sequence goes on from CAVORD010000001.1 coordinate 1,228,308, forward strand.
ACTTTATACGCGACAGGGTACCTTTCGATTTCCTTACTCCCCTCTTCCCTAACGAAAAATTTTCACTCTGCTCTCCCGGCGAAGGATCGCTTTCTGTAAGGGTGGTGGATATGTTCTCCCCTATCGGGAAAGGACAGAGAGGACTGATCGTGGCACAACCTAAAACAGGTAAGACAGTACTCCTTCAGGAGATCGCGAACGCTATTGCCAAGCACCATCCTGAAGCGTACCTCATGATCCTTCTTATCGACGAACGACCTGAAGAGGTAACCGATATGGCAAGAAACGTTAAGGCTGAAGTTATTGCTTCTACCTTCGATGAGCCTGCAGAGAGACATGTAAGGGTAGCAAATATTGTACTGGAAAAAGCTAAGAGACTGGTAGAGTGCGGACACGATGTTGTTATCCTGCTCGACTCGATCACAAGACTTGCCAGGGCATTTAACACATGCGCCCCTGCTTCCGGTAAAGTTCTATCCGGTGGTGTCGATTCCAATGCACTCCACAAACCTAAAAGGTTCTTTGGAGCAGCAAGGAATATTGAAAACGGCGGATCTCTTACTATCCTTGCCACAGCACTTACCGAAACAGGATCCAAAATGGATGATGTTATTTTTGAAGAGTTCAAAGGAACCGGTAACATGGAACTTCAGCTCGACAGAAAACTATCAAACAGAAGGATTTTTCCTTCTATCGATATACCCGCCTCAAGTACCCGTCGTGAAGATCTTCTTCTCGATAAAAAGATCCTTAACAAAATATGGGTTCTTCGTAACTATCTGACCGATATGAACGGTGTGGAGGCAATGGAATTTCTTCGCGACAGGCTCATGCAGAGCAATTCTAACGAGGAATTTCTAATTTCTATGAACGGTAGTTGATATTTAATTTTTTAAGAGTAATTTTGTGCTGTTAAATTATTAACAGCATCCTATTACATTTTATATATATTAATCAAAAATGGCAAAGAAGAATTTTATTACATGTGATGGAAATGAAGCCGCTGCACACATAGCTTATATGTTTAGCGAAGTGGCTTGCATTTACCCGATTACTCCTTCGTCCAATATGGCGGAGAACGTTGATGAGTGGTCTGCAAACGGACGGAAGAATATCTTTGGTGAGGAACTTAAGGTAGTGGAATTACAGAGTGAAGCAGGTGCTGCCGGATCGGTGCATGGCTCACTTCAGGCTGGTGCTTTGACAACAACTTTTACAGCTTCTCAGGGACTACTCCTGATGATACCAAATATGTATAAGATCGCAGGTGAACTCTTACCCGCTGTCTTTCATGTTAGTGCCAGGACGGTGGCCGCACAGGCCCTCTCTATATTCGGCGACCATAGCGATGTTTATGCCACACGCCAGACCGGTTTCGCAATGCTCGCAACATCAACTCCTCAGGAGGTAATGGACCTTGCCGGAGTAGCCCATCTTGCAGCTATTAAAACAAGGATTCCTTTTCTGCACTTCTTCGATGGATTCAGAACATCACACGAGATCCAGAAGATCGAAACAGTTGAGATGGAGGATCTTAAGAAACTTATCGACACAGATGCACTGAAGCAATTCAGGGATAATGCTCTTAACCCGGAGCACCCTGTTACCAGAGGAACGGCTCAGAACCCCGACATCTTCTTCCAGGCAAGGGAGTCGTCAAACAAGTACTACGAAGGTGTTGCCGACGTTGTTGCCCATTATATGGACGAAGTAGGTAAAATCACAGGCAGACCGCACAAACCATTCTGTTATTACGGCGACCCCAATGCTGAGAAAATAATTGTGGCAATGGGTTCTGTTACCGAAACAATATCCGAAGTAGTAGATTATTACAATAAGAATGGTGAAAAGTATGGCCTCATATCTGTACACCTCTACAGGCCTTTCTCATCGAAATATTTCTTCGATGTCCTTCCTAAAACAGCTAAGATAATCTCAGTCCTCGACCGTACGAAAGAGCCGGGAGCTGCAGGCGATCCTCTCTACCTGGATATTGCCGAGATGTTCTACGCTGCCGGAATGAAAATAAAACTGCTTGCAGGAAGATATGGACTAAGCTCAAAAGACACCACCCCGGCAATGATGATGTCGGTTTACGAAAACATGAAACTGGCAGAGCCTAAGAACCACTTCACAGTGGGTATTGTCGATGACGTAACTTTCAAATCACTGCCTTTACTTCCTGAAGTAAAGATCAGTCCTGAAGGAACTTACTCGGCTAAGTTCTATGGTTTAGGATCGGATGGTACCGTTGGTGCAAACAAGAACTCAATTAAGATCATCGGTGACACAACCGATAAGTATTGTCAGGCTTACTTTGCTTACGACTCAAAAAAATCAGGTGGTGTTACAGTTTCTCACCTCCGGTTTGGAGATGCCCCCATTAAGGCCCCTTATCTGGTTATTATATCTGATTTTGTTGCCTGCCATGTACCTGCATATCTCGACAAGTATGACATGCTGAAGGGCCTCAAGAAGGGAGGGACTTTCCTGCTTAACAGCCCGTGGGATGCTGAAGAGACAAAGAAGAGACTACCAGATAATGTTAAGAAGTATTTAGCTGAAAATAATATCAACTTCTATATCATCAATGCAACGCAAATAGCTGAGGAACTTGGACTTGGTAACAGGACCAACACCATTATGCAGGCAGCCTTCTTTAAGGTAGCCGAGGTGATCCCTTATACCCAGGCGGTAAAGGAGATGAAGTATGCCGTTGAGAAATCATACGGAAAGAAAGGAGAGGATATTGTTAACATGAATAATGCTGCTATTGATAAAGGTGGTGAGGTTACCAAAATAGAAGTACCCGCCGAATGGGCAAAACTACCTGTAGCCAAGGCAGCTACTGCAAACAATAACCCTGCATTCATAAACGATTATGTTGTACCGATAAATAACCTTAAAGGCGATGATCTGCCTGTAAGTGCTTTCATCGGTATGGAAGACGGAACTATGCCTAATGGTACTTCTCAGTATGAGAAAAGAGCGATTGCTGTTTTCTCACCGGAATGGCAAGCTGAGAACTGTATCCAGTGTAACCAGTGTGCATATGTTTGTCCTCACGCTGCCATAAGGCCTTTCCTTATGACCGAAGAAGAGGTTGCCAATGCACCAAAGAATACAACAACTATTAAGGGTGTTGGATCAACAAAAGAGTACAAGTTCAGAATTCAGCTCAGCCTCTTCGACTGTACCGGTTGCGGAAACTGTGCTGATGTATGTCCTGCTAAGCAGAAAGCCCTGATCATGAAGCCATTTGAGACTCAGATAGCTGAAGGAGAGAGATGGACATATATGCATGAGAAGGTAGGTTACAAAGAGACCGTTGCTGACAAGTTTATGAATGTCAAAAACAGTCAGTTCGCTCAACCACTCTTCGAATTTTCAGGAGCCTGCGCAGGTTGCGGTGAGACACCTTATATCAAAACGATCACACAGCTTTACGGCGACAGGATGATTATCTCCAATGCTACAGGCTGTTCATCTATCTATGGTGCCTCCGCTCCTTCCACACCCTATACCAAAAACAGTGAAGGACATGGTCCTGCATGGGCAAACTCACTATTTGAGGATGCTGCTGAATTCGGTTACGGGATGGCACTGGGTGCCGGCCGCTTAAGAGAACGTGGTATTCGTCTTATCACAGAGAATATCGACAATAAAGATCTCTCACAGGCCACACGCGATGTGTTCAAAAAGTATCTGGAGGTGAAGGATAATATCGAGGAGTCGAAGGAAGCTTCAGAAGCAGTATTTAAGGCATGCTCAAAAGAGAAAGCAACTATTGCTGCTGAGATCGCCGGCCTCAAACAATATCTGGTTAAGAAATCATACTGGGTATTTGGTGGCGATGGCTGGGCCTACGATATTGGCTATGGCGGTCTCGATCATGTTATCGCCTCAGGCGAGAACATCAACCTGCTTGTAATGGATACCGAGGTATATTCCAATACCGGAGGTCAGTCATCCAAAGCAACCCCTGCCGGAGCAGTTGCCAAATTTGCAGCTTCGGGTAAGAAGATAAGGAAGAAGGATCTTGGCCAGATGGCTATGAGCTACGGTTATGTATATGTTGCACAGGTTGCAATAGGAGCCAACCAGAACCAGTATTTCAAGGCACTGAAGGAAGCTGAGGCTTTCCCCGGACCATCACTTATTATTGCCTACTCCCCTTGTATCGCTCATGGTATCAAGGAAGGTATGAATAAGACACAGGCACAGGGTAAAAATGCTGTTGAAGCCGGATACTGGCATCTATTCAGGTATAACCCGCTTCTTGAGGCAGAAGGCAAGAATCCATTCATTCTTGACTCAAAAGAGCCCGACTGGACTAAATTCCAGGGCTTCCTCAATTCAGAGGTCCGCTATACTTCTTTGAAACTTTCATTCCCCGATGAAGCAACAAGATTGTTTGCTGAAGCTGAGGAGAATTCAAAATGGAGATACAATTCCTACAAGCGTCTCGCTTCAATGGAATTCTAAGAATGGAAATATTAAAAAGGCGCCTCGCAAGAAGGCGCCTTTTTTGTTGCATGTTGCAGGTTTCATGTTTCAGGTCAATTTACTATTTTAGATAGAGTCACCTTATATGTAAATCGGAAAAGTAGTAACATGCAAAATGTGACTTTTCACTCCTTTTCCTTAACTTCGCGCTGAATAACAGCCATGGGAAGAGTACTTGCAATAGATTACGGAAGAAAAAGGACAGGACTGGCGGTAACCGATCCCGGAAGAATGATTGCCTCTCCGCTGGAATCACTCCCTACCGCTGAACTTGAAAAATACCTTTCCGACTACGTAGCAAGAGAAAAAGTTGATACTATTGTTATCGGGTATCCTGTTACTTTGAACAATTTACCCTCCGAGGCAGTTAGGTATATCAACCCGTTCATAAAAAGATTATTGAAACTCTTTCCTGATATTGAGATCGCAACTTTTGACGAACGGTTTACATCATCGATGGCATTTCAGACAATGATCGATGGCGGAGTTAAAAAGGAAAAAAGAAAAGATAAGGGTATGGTCGACAGAATAAGTGCAGCATTGATTCTGAGATCATATCTCGATCAGAAAAAAAATTATTAGTTAAATGATCTTACCGATTTACGTTTATGGCCATCCCGTACTTAGAAAAGTAGCGGAGGATATAGAGAAAGATTATAAAGGGCTCGATAAACTTATCGCCGACATGTTCGACACGATGTATAATGCCGATGGTATAGGTCTTGCAGCTCCGCAGGTAGGCAAACCGGTTCGGATCTTTGTTATCGACGGATCGCCGCTGGAGGAAGATGAACCCGATATGGCCAATTTCAAGAAAGTCTTTATCAACGCTCATATTGTTGAGAAGGAGGGAGAAGTTGTGGAGATGACTGAAGGCTGTCTCAGCATTCCAAATCTTCGGGAAGAGGTCGAAAGAGAAGAAAGGATAAGGATAACATACTACGATCAGGATTGGAAGTTTCATGATGAAGTGTATGAAGGCTTTCTTGCCCGCGTTATCCAGCACGAATATGACCACCTCGACGGTGTGCTTTTCCCCGATAAACTAAACCCCGCTGCGACGAAGACTGCTTAAGGGTAAACTCAGCGATATTAGCAAAGGCCGATTCGAAGCCGACTATCGTACAATACTGCCAGGACAACGCTGATTCATTTTTTTTTCCTAACTTGATGTAGCTAAATCGCTGCTGCTGTGTTATTAAGGGAGATACCTTTTCTCCGGTTGCTTTTACCATTGGCTACCGGAATAGCCATTTCCGGACTTATTGATATACCCGTTACGGGTGTTATTATGGTTGCTATTGCTGCAACTATCCTGATAATTTCATCATTCTTAATTTCAGATCGGTGGAGGTCGGTACTCTTTGGAATTACACAAACAATAATCCTGATCACCACCGGCTATCTCCTTTATTATCAGGAGTCAAACTACCTGAGCGATCTTCCCGGTGATTATATCACAATTGAATGCATAGCCAGGGACTATCCCGAAGAAAGCGGAGAGAGAATTAAATTCGAGGTCGATGCTACAATGGTAATAACAAGTGACCTGTCGGAGAGGGTCAAGACAGGCTTGATCATTTACGCCGACACGTTACCTCCGGAGATAATCGTCCCTGGAAACAATCTTACCATCAGATTAAAACCACTCCTCATAACAAATAATAATAATCCAGGAGGATTCAACTATCAGAGATATATGAAAACCGCCGGGGTGAAATATGTAGCCTTCGTTTCGCAAGCAAACATTTTAGAGTGGTCAGCACCACAAAAATTGAATCTGAAACAGAAAGCCCTGATCACAAGAGAGAGGATGTCGGCTTTCCTGGAAAGCAAAATGCCACCGAGACAAACGGCAATAGTTACTGCCCTCTTTCTTGGTAACAGAGAGATGCTGGAGAGCGATCAGACCGATTCATTTGCAGGTGCCGGAGCAATGCATATAATGGCAGTATCGGGATTGCATGCCGGTATTATTAGTATTGTGGCGTGGGGATTACTCTTCTTCCTTGGGGGTAGGCTCAGGTTTTTAAGGGTGTTGTTAACCATTGCTGCCCTGTGGGGCTTTGCCTATCTCACCGGTCTGGGCCCTTCGGTAAGGAGAGCATCAATTATGTTCACCCTGTTCCATGTGGGCCAGTTACTTGACCGTCCGGCTAACAATATCAATACCTTGCTGGCTTCTGCCTTTATTATCCTTGTATCAGAACCGGGGCAACTGTTTTCAACAGGCTTTCAGATGTCTTACCTGGCTGTATTGTCACTGCTCCTGTTTTTTAAACCTATGGCTGCAATATGGCGACCCGGAAACAGGATCATTAACTATGCCTGGCAACTTACGGTGGTCTCGATCCTGGCACAGGGCGCTACTGCGGCTGTCTCTATAGCAGCCTTCAACAGATTTCCTGTATGGTTCCTGATCACAAATCTGGCTGTAATACCTCTTGCCTTTCTCCTTGTCACCTCTTCAGTCGCAACATTCATTGCCTCTCCTGTACCCTTCCTTTCTGATATCATAGCACATATCACCTCCTTTTCAGCACTTGCCATGGAAAAAGTCACCTTCTTCGTAGCTTCACTTCCCGGCGCATCTGTCACAGAGATAGGTACAGACAACCTGACCGCACTGTTTTTGACACTGCTCTTTTTCCTCTTTGCCGACTTCCTCCTTCACGGAAAAAGGAGAACCCCGCTCCTGTTTCTTACTGTCTTGTTATTAGCGCTCCTCATAAAACCTGTTAAGGAGATCCCTCTCTCCGGAAACAGCGAACTGGTGGTCTATGCAACGTTTGGATCTCCCTGCATAGGAATAAGGTCGGAAAGAGATCTTTTCCTGTTGAAAGAGCAGGACACCATCTGTGCTGAGGCAAAAAAACATGCCCTTACATTCGGACTTAAAAGAATAGAGTTGCTTGATGACAGAGAGACTTCATATTATGAGGCTGGCGATAAGATGATCCTTAAAACCACCAACCCGCAGGCTGCATTAAGCCCTGCAAAAGGGACTGCCGTCGTTTGCTATACAGGCAACGATCCTCTGACTGTAAAACCTCTGCCCGAATCAGTTCAATGGGTTGTCCTTCAGCGACGCTCACTACTGTCAGGCCAGAATCCAATACGGACTGGAGCTAAATACCACTTCCTTAATGAGGATGGTTGCTTCAGGTATCAACTTAGGGAATAGTTGGCAAAGGGCAAAGCAGTTGGGCAGTTGGCAGGTTTTGAGGTTATGTTACTCTTTGCGGCCTTTGTGAGTTACTTTGCGACCTTTGCGGTTAACCTTTAATGGTTTATTTGATATTCGAAGAAATTGGCAGGATGTTGAATCATATGGTTGAAAATCCTGAAAAGTACCGGCCAAAACGCCAATCTCGTCAATAGCTGTCGGCTTTCAACTTAAATTGGGAATTGCCAACTGCCCTTTGCCAACTGCCAACTTAAATTATTGACCTTTGCTAGTCACTATCTCCTTAATTATTTGTTATTTTGCCATGATTTTTCCAGACCATAAATTATGAAAATTATAATAGCGGGTGCAGGCGAAGTAGGAACACATCTGGCAAAAATGCTTTCCAGCGAAGATCACGAAATATTACTGATCGACACTGAGGAAAACAGACTTAAGCCGGTAGATTCAGTTCTGGATGTGTTAACCTTTCATGGCTCTGCCACCTCTGTGGATATTCTTAAGACAGCTATCGGGAAAAGGGCCGACCTCTTTATAGCCGTTGCTCATTCTGAAGACACCAATATTACAGCCTCCATCCTTGCCAAGAAACTCGGTGCAGCCAAGACGATTGCCCGAATCGACAACATGGAATACCTGGAACCTCTTACTAAAGAGTTCTTCAAAACCCTTGGGATCGATTCTCTTATCTACCCTGAGTTCATTGCCGCCAAAGAGGTCCTCGGACTTCTACACGAGACAGGTACCACTGAATTCATGGAGTTTTCAGGCGGCAAATTGTCACTTTATGTTCAAAGACTTGAATCTAACGCACCTATAATAAACAAAACTCTTGAGGAGGTAAGTAAAACATTTCTTACTGATCAGTACAGGGCGGTAGCAATAAAAAGAAATGAGCAGACGATAATACCAAGAGGCAACGAACAGTTCGCCGCGGGCGATCTGGTATATGTCGTTTCTACTAAAGAAGGGATCGGCGATATGATGAAGTTCTCGGGAAAAGAGAACTTTGAGGCAAAGAATATTATGATCCTTGGCGCCAGCAGGATAGGGAGACATATCGTAAACAACCTGAAAGACGCAACCAATATCAAGGTTATTGAAAAGGATCTTGAGAAGTGTACCATTCTCTCTGAATCTCTCGACAACGGACTGGTTATCCATGGCGACGGAAGGAACGTTGAACTTCTTATCGAAGAGGGCCTGCTGCGCATGGATGCTTTCATTGCCGTTACCGGAAACTCAGAGACCAATATTCTCAGTTGCCTTATAGCAAAGAAGATGGGAGTTAAGAAAACCATTGCTGAGGTGGAGAATATGGAATATATTAATCTGGCAGAAAATACCGGTATCGATACAATTATCAACAAAAAGATCTCTACAGCCAGTCGGATCTTCAGGCATACAACCAACCCCAATGTTATGCAGGTTAAGTGCATGACCGGAACAGCAGCAGAGGTGCTGGAATTCAACGTTACCAAAGGTGCTAAGATCACAGAGGGCACACTCAGAAGCATTGGATTCCCCAAAGACGCAATTGTGGGCGGGGGATCACGCAAGGAAAAATCATTTATTGCCACCGGTGATACCCGGATAGAAGAAGGCGACAAGGTGATTGTATTTGCATTGCCATCGGCCTTCGCTAAACTGTCAAAATTCTTTACCTGATAAACAGGCAATGATCAATTTTAAGGTAAGTCTTAAAATACTCGGACTCCTGCTGTTGCTTGAAGCGGTAGCTATGCTTACTGCCCTGCCCTTCTCTTTTTTCTACCGTGAATCGTCTGCTCTGCCAATTGCCCTCGCAGCCCTTATAACAATGGCGGCTGGAGGAGTGATAGCTCTTGTTTTTAGCAAGACATCCACATCGATCGGAAGAAGGGAAGGTTTTATTATTGTTACATTTTCATGGGTTCTCTTCTCCATATTCGGTACACTCCCATTCATCATTAGCGGTGCCATCCCATCTTTTACCGATGCCTTCTTTGAAACAATGTCGGGATTTACCACCACAGGCGCATCCATACTAACGGATATCGAATCCATTGATAAAGGACTGCTTTACTGGAGGAGCCTAACTCAATGGCTTGGCGGAATGGGGATCATCGTACTATCTCTTGCTTTACTTCCCATTCTGAAGATCGGTAATCTGCAACTGTTTACAGCAGAGGTGCCGGGACCAACGCCCGACAAACTGCATCCCAGGGTGAAGGAGACAGCAAAGAGATTATGGGGTATTTATGCCGGATTCACCATTATTGAAACAGCTCTCCTGATGATCGGGGGCATGTCATTCTTCGATGCCCTCTGCCATTCGTTCACTACCATGGCAACCGGAGGTTATTCAACACGTAACGAGAGCATTGCTGCATTCCCCTCTCCTTTCATACAGATAGTAATAATAGTGTTCATGTTTATTGCCGGTACCAATTTTACTCTTGCTTACTTCGGGATAAAACTGAGATTCAAAAAATTGCTCCTTGACGAGGAGTTCAGGTTCTATCTTTCTATAGTTGTGATATTTACAACTATAATAGCAGCCAGCCTGACAATCTTTCATAAGACCCCGCTGGCAAGAGCAATTATTGATGCTGCATTCCAGGTTGTTTCAATAATAACCACTACAGGCTTTGTCACAGCCGACTACCTTTATTGGGGACCATTGGCCCTGACCATAATTTTTATGCTTATGTTCACCGGAGGATCGGCAGGATCAACCGGTGGAGGCATTAAGATGGTAAGATTGCTCATACTCGTGAAGAACTCCAGAATGGAACTGCGACGACTTATTCATCCCAATGCTGTACTGCCGGTTAAGCTAAACCATAAGGCGCTGCCACAGGGTGTTATTCTTAATGTTCTCGCCTTTGTCGTATTCTATTTTCTGCTTACAGGATTCAGTGGAATTATTATAGCTATGATGGGCTACGATATAGAAACATCATTCGGTGCCGTGGCAGCCACCCTTGGTAACATCGGACCCGGAATAGGTCGGGTTGGACCACTGCATAACTTCTCACACTTCCCGATATTCGGAAAGTGGTTCCTCTCATTTCTTATGCTTCTTGGAAGACTTGAACTGTTTACGGTTCTGATACTTTTCTCCAGAACCTTCTACAGAAGGTAGGCTCACAACTCAAGAATACCCAGGCCCTGCCTTAAAATAACAGGCTCATCGCCTGTGCAGTCAACAATTGTTGACGCTTCGTTCCTGCCATAACCTCCGTCAACAATTACATCGGCAAAGGAGGAGTATTTCTCCCACATCAGTTCAGGATCGGTAGTATATTCAATAACCTCATCATCATCATGCACCGAGGTGGTCATCAGGGGTCTTCCCAACTCTCTCACCAAAGCTCTAACGATATCATTGTCGGGAATACGTATACCAACAGTCTTTTTCTTATTCTTGAACATCCTCGATATCTGGGTGTTTGCGGGAACAATGAAAGTAAAAGCACCGGGAAGGTTCCTCTTTAAGAGCTTGAAGAGATTGTTGTCTCTGATAACTGTGTACTCACTTAACTGACCCATATCGGAAAATATAAGTGACATATCAGGTTTTGTGGGATCCGTATTCTTTAATCGTGCAATCCTCTCAATAGCCTTCGCCGAATTGACATCGCACCCAAGTCCGTAAACTGTATCCGTTGGATAGATCGCTATGCCTCCTACCTCCAGTATATCAACGACTTGCCTTATGTGGCGATCATTGGGGTTCTCACTGTATATCCTTATCCGCATTAAGGTAAATCCTGTTTCTGGTAACCGTTATAACAAAAAAAGGGGTAAGCTACTTGCATCGCACCGCTACAACCACCTACCCTTGCTACCTTCCGGTCCTGGGGGAGTTCAGCGGGAGCTGGTCGTACAAGACTTACCCTTTGGCAAAAGTACAAACTATAATGTGATCCGCAAAATAATTATATCTCATCCCTCTTCCAAAATGTTACCTATTTGACTTATATTTGTCTTACAACAATAACAGACTAACTAAATACAATAAAAATGGATACAAATGTTTCTCCCTGGAAAGCTAATCTAAACAGTGGTGTTATTATTGCCCTGATTGGCATCGTATGGACTCTCGGAGCCTATTTTATGGATGTTCTGCTTTCACCGGCTCAAGGGTACGTCTATCTTGTTGTTTTTGCCGTGTTACTGTTCATTTTCGTAAAGTCATACCGTGACAATCATCTGGGTGGATTCATGACCTATGGTCAGGCACTGGGAGCAGGTGTGATTATTGCACTATATGCCGCAATTATTGGTGCTGTATTTGCATATATACTGTATACAGTGATCGATCCGGGTCTTATTGAGAAGACCCTTGCCATCACCGAACAGAAACTTATCGACAAAGGAATGCCCGAGGCAGCTATTGAGCAGGGTATGAGTATAAACAAAAAGATCATGACCCCACCAATCATGGCGGCTATGTCAATAGTCCAGGGTGTTTTCATGTCTTTCCTTATAATGCTCATCCTTAGTATCTTCCTTAAAAAAGAAGGCAATCCACTGATTGACTCCGCTGAGGAATAGAATATATGGATCTTTCCGTAATAGTTCCTGTTTTTAACGAGGAGGAATCCCTGCCTGAACTGACCTCGTGGATCGCCCGGGTATGCAATGAAAAAAAATACTCCTTCGAGGTGATCTTTATCGATGATGGCAGCAGTGATTCCTCCTGGCAGGTAATTAATACACTTGCCGCCTCCCACCCTTTTGTCAAAGGGATAAGGTTCAGAAGGAATTATGGCAAGGCAGCAGCCCTTCACACCGGATTTGATCAGTCAGTAGGTGATGTTGTCATTACCATGGATGCCGACCTTCAGGATAGCCCTGATGAGATCCCCGGGTTAATGGAGATGATCAGGACCGATGGATTTGATCTTGTCTCTGGCTGGAAGAAAAAGAGGTACGACCCGTTCATAAAGAGGAATACGAGCAAGTTGTATAACTATACCGCAAGGGTAGCCTCAGGGATAAAACTGCACGACTTCAACTGTGGCCTTAAAGCCTACAGCTCCGATGTGGTTAAGAGTATTGAAGTTTTTGGTGAGATGCACCGCTATATACCCATACTGGCCAAAGAGGCCGGGTTCAGGAAGATCGGCGAACGGGTGGTACGCCATTACCCAAGGAAATTCGGGGTTACAAAATATGGATTCGACAGGTTCATTAAAGGATATCTCGACCTGCTGACTATTGGATTTATAACACGCTTTGGCAAGAGCCCGATGCACCTGTTTGGCTTCCTTGGCTCCTTTATGTTCCTCCTTGGTACTGTAATGTCATTATACCTGGGCGGAAGGAAACTCTGGTTTCTCTCAAACCATATGAGGGCACCTCTGGTTACTGAAAGCCCATACTTCTATATCGCCCTCACATGCATGATAATTGGTTCATTTATGTTCATGACGGGCTTCCTCGGTGAGCTGGTTAACCGTAAATCGGCAGGCAGAAATGATTACCTCATAAGAGAAAAGACAGGAATGGAGAAATGATCATAAACCATCCTCATATGGTTTTTCATAACGCCATAACCTCATACCACCATAACATTTTTGGCCATAACACCATAACCCTTTGTGCTCTTTCTTCGTCTAACGTCTTGACCAGACTACTTTGAGCTGTGGTTGGTGGATGAACAGCAGAAAACAAATTACATCCCCCTAATCCCCCTTCGAAGGGGGACTTTAACACCATAACACCATAACACCATAACATCATAACACCATAACGACATAACATCATAACATCCTGATAATCTCTCCAATACGCTGAACCATTACCGGCCATCCGAAGCGACCCTTCTCCTTCTTTACCTCCCCGGTCATACTATCCATCCTGTTGTTCTCAAAGAAATCGATGAGTGCTTTCTGTATCTCCCTGGAGGTGGGCTCAACCACATATCCTCCAATATTATGATGAACGATCTCCTTTAATCCTCCCACATTTGTCACCAGCATAGGCTTGTCGAAAAAGTAGGCTACCTGAGTAACACCACTCTGTGTTGCACTGCGATATGGCTGGACAATCAGATCACTGGCACAAAACAGTTGCGGAATCTCCTCACCCGAAATATACCTGTCGAGCAGGATAACATTCTCACTAACTCCGGGTTTGTTTATCTTCTCAAGATAGATGGTCCTCTTTTCATAAAACTCCCCTGCTATTATCAGCTTAACCCCCTTACTCTCCTCCAAAAAACACCGAAAAGCATCGAGGAGCAGATCCAGACCTTTATATTTTCTGATAAAACCGAAGAAGAGAATATATCTGTAAGAGGGATCGAGATTCAGCTTTGAGAGAGCCTCCTCTCTGGGCATCGGGTCCCCGTAACTGTCGAAGAGCGGATGCGGCGTAACAACCACCGGTATATCCGACCTGAACCTCCTGAGGTCGTCAGCCACCGATGAAGCCATTACAATTCCACCATCAACCACACGGGTAAAGAACTTTGTAAGGAGCGTGTCGCCAACCCTTTTTTCGTGAGGTATTACATTATCAAAGATGCACAGGACCTTTGTCTTCCTGTTCTTTCGTACTATCCGCGCTATTGTTCCAAATGCCGGTGCCAGAAATGGTATCCAATACCTGAAGATTATAATATCAGGCGCCTCAGACCTCAATATACGGCCTGCTCTTAACCACGAGAAGGGATTGACGGAGCTTATCAGCCTCCTGATTTTCAGATTGGCAGGAGCCTCCTTGTCACTGAACTGCGTTTTACCGGGGAACAGGATTTTTGGATACTGCAGCGTAAAAGTGACCAGAGATACATCATAATCACCCAAATTCATCTCAGCCGCCAGCCTCTCGTTAAAATCGGCTATCCCTCCTCTGTATGGCCACGCAGGACCAATTATTACTACTCTCATATTAACACCACTAAAATCTTTCTGACCTATTAATTACATAATTAACTATATAGTTAATTACGTAGTTATCTATATAGTTATTGGAATAACTTCAGTCTGGGAGTTGCAGGTTGTAAATTCTTGCACCATTTTTAACCCACCCCCTGCCTACCGGCAGGCAGGCTGCCAACTGCCAACTTCACCCTTATCCATGATGGCATCTCCTTTGGAGCCGGTTTTCTTCCGTAAAAGATATCATCCATCAAAAGAGCCACACTGGCAAAGAGATAGTTATTCCTTATCCCCCATCGCACAAAGTTATGAAAAACTCCATCACCATGGGAGTATGGACAAACAGCCATGCACCGGCCACAGTCGGTACCCGCAACGCACCAGTATGTAAAGCACGATTCCTGATCGATCTGCCAGCGGAGCGAGCCGTTGATCATCTTCCTTTCACCCTTTTTTATGCTCTTGCCCGGACATGTATCGGCACACTTCTCACAAATGGTACAGAAGCTGATCACCGAATCATCACCCGTGGCCTCATGAACCACTACCGGCATGTTTGTCGTAACAACAGCTATCCTTACCCTTGGTCCATATTTTTTGTGCATAAGCAGGCCCATTCTTCCGATCTCACCCAGCCCGGCATCCGCTGCCACAATGGGGCAAATAAGATCGTAGTTGCCATCTATATGGGCTGTTGCCTCATAACCCAGATTCCTGATGGTCTCTGCACATTGAATGGCAAGTACTCCCGATGTCAGATACCTTGATGCCGACTCCATAACAATTGAGGCATCGGGGCCCGGGGCTACCATCTCTCCGTCCATCTCCACCAGGATAGCTATCCCGTACTTATGGTCGATTGTTATCTCCCTGCCTGCCCTCTCCTTCCTTCCGGCAAAGGAGTAGAAGTGATAGGGCTGCATGGTAGTAAAACCAACATCTTTTGCCCCTGCTTTCAACAAGCATACCTTTAAGAAAAGCAGTGATCCCGTTGGGCTTCATCTCCTTTTCAACGGCTGTAACATTGTCACTCTTCCGAAGGTGAGAGAGGGCCGCTATGGTATGAAATGAGGCCTCAGCCGAAGCAAAAGCCAATGGATTGAAAAAGGCTGAGCCTTCTGAAAGGAGTCCGGGCTTTGACCTGAATAACAGGTCGGCCTTCTCCTTCCCGCTGTTCCGGGAATAGTAAGAGTTGTATCTGTCTGTATCGGGCTTCAGATCTCTACGGGCAAACATAGTATCCCGCTCATCGTACCTGAATGATCTGTCGACCAGTCTGGTAACCTTACGCCTTAAGGGAATAAGAATCAGAACCGTGAACAGGATCAGCACAATGATTATAAGCATAGATACCAGGTAGTTATGCGCCGGGAAGAGTAGTAATGAGATCAATAAGGGCATCGGGATGATGTGAGCAGCGATCAGTGCCCTGACGCCTGCTCTTCCTTCCTTCTCTCTGAATGACGACAGGGCAAAGAGAAGGAACAGGACATATAATGTTGCTGCTACAACCACTATTACTATTGCTAAGCTCATTATCCCTTCTGCTATTTGCCTTCTACATAATCTTTAAGATACGAGTACTTCTCTGTAAGCCTGCCATCCTCACATATCGTTGCTCTTCTTATTATCGGAGCATCGTTGGCGGAGATAAGTGCAGGAATTACCTCTTCCATCAGTTGCCGGCCGAAGTCGAGTGAGGCATCGCGGGGCAGCTCACCGGGAAGATTATCTATAGCCATAACGGTAATAGTATCCTCTCCCTCAAAAGGTGTTGTTTCAATGCACTTAAAGCGATTAACCCCATAGAATGGATCTGTTATAGTTGATGACCTTATCGTTGAAGGTATCGGTCCGTCGATATCGCAACTAACATCGGCAATTACCCTTATTTTGAAGTCGTCGGCCTTCATATCCTCTTTTGAGAAGAATACCGGCGACTGCGGATCCCAGAAGTGACCTGTTATAAGTATATCGGCTGCCTTTGTGAATTGTGGAAACACTGAAATATACTGGTCGGGGTGACTTATGAAATGAGGAAAGTCAAATGGTCGTCCGTCCTTAGCCACATTGTATACCTGCGGACCTATCTGGCAAACCACCGGCACATCATATTCCTTTGTCAGGAAATCCTCCGGCGAGACAATTACCGGGTTACATACAGCCAGGGTTTCCATTATGCCGCCAGCCACACGTCCTTCTCCCGTAACCAGTATTTTTAGTCCCGGTTTAAGGGCGATCATCCTCAGTCCGGCCCACATCTCCTCCAGATCGTGACACTGATGAGCCGGCTTAAGCTTAAAGCGATTGGTCTTTATACCCCTGCCTCTCAGTCCGTTGTAAGCACCCACAATACCGGCCCAACGTCCGAAGGCCACCACACGCTGACCCTTATCGGTTGTCAGATATTCATAATCAATGAGTTTTATCTTATTCTCAAGGATTATCCTTAACATATCGCGGTTATATGGCTGTTCCTTTGCCACATGTGAGAAAAAGAGATACGATTTACCCCGGATAAAACTCTTTTTGTCGACCTCCTTCACTCCCAATAGCAAGTCGCAATCGGAAAGGTCTTCTTTAAGCGGGATATCAAGGTAAGCATACTCCTCATCGGTGTAACATCGTATGGGACTCGGCTGAACATAGAATTCAGCTAACGGGTATTCCTCACGCAAAGCAGCAATCTGTGGTGGTGTCAACGGCACTCTTTTGTCCGGGGGTGTCTTCGTTTCACGAAGGATCCCGATCTTAATAATCTTTTCCATATCAGAATTCATTTTCAGGGCGTATGAAGATAATAATTCCGGTCCGGTTTTTGTGTGCGATAGAACATAAATGGTGCGAATAGTGTATATTTGCACAACATACGGGGCTGACTGGTTTTGACAGCTGGATGAGGTGGTATGTAAGCATGCAGAGTTTTGTAGTGCGACTCTTTAAAGATGTGCTTCGAATTTTCAAATGGCGAAAATAATTTTGCTCTTGCTGCGTAACTGAATAAAGTAGGTTAAGCTTAATCCAGGTACTAGGTGCCAGGACAAGACGTCTCCCGGGCGGACAAGCCCTTTTCCAACCCGATTCGGAGGCGCTCGCAATTAGGGGATTGCCGGAGGGATTCTCCATCCCAAAGGTGAAATAAACGGAGATAAGGGTATGTTCGGTTGTCCGGCACCTGGCATACCTCGAAAATCAAGACGGAATAAGCATGTAGAAGGCATATGGTCTCCCAGCCTGGACGCGGGTTCGATTCCCGCCAGCTCCACAACCGCCCGCCGAAGCTTTATGCGAAGGCGGGCTTTTTCATTCAGGCAATTGGCCTTAATCGCCAAGCCTACTACGGGCTATGGAGAACGAAGAGAACAACACCGGCAGTTGAGCAGAGTGAGTGTGAGAGCGACGGCGGGCAGAGCAGGACACCTTAATTCATTATCATCACTTCCCTATACAATAGAGACTCTTCGTCCCACGCAGAAGTAGCCTGTCTCTGATAAGGACAGGTGTGGCAACAAAATTGTCGTCGAAACTAGTATGATTAAGTACAGTTATTCCTGTCGGAGATACTTCGCAAACATAGACTGATCCGCGGTCATTGCATATGTAAAGCTTATCACCGGCAAGTGTGGGCGAGCTGTAGAAAACACCTCCATCACCCGGCAATGTGGATTGCCAAAGTTCATTCCCGGTAAAAATATCCAAACACCACAGAACACTGTTAAAACCAAGAATATAAACTTTCCCTTCACTCGCAACCGGGGTTGCTACATCGGACCCGATGCCTGTCTTCTGCCAGAGAAACTCATTCTCTGTCATGTTACCGCTGCCGCCGGTTTTCATTGCTGCCGTATATTTCCCTCTTCCGTATGGAACCACGAAGATTCCCTGATCATAGATTGCAGATGCGATTGTCCGCCATGTGGGTTTCTTCTCCGGGTTAAATCCGCCATACGACCATTTCAGCTTGCCTGTTTCTGCATCGTGGCCCGTAAGATGATCAGCACCCCACACGACAATAGTTGTACTGTTGCCCTCCTTAATTACCAGTGGTGTGGTATAGCTCTGGGGTGTTTCTTTTCCACTGGGGTAGTTCCTGTCAACCTTCCATGCAACTTTACCTGTCGCCTGTTCAAGTGCCAACAGATAAGAACTGCCTTCATGCAAAATCGCAATTACAACATTGTTGTTTACAAGCACCGGACTGGTACCGAAATCCCATTGATATTCGTACGCTCCGTATATCTCCTGAAGGTTCTTTTTCCACAATACATTTCCATTAAAATCAAGAGCCGCCAACGTACCACTTTTAAATATCGTAAATATAATTTCTCCGTTAGTGACAGCAGAGGGATTACTACCAGTACCCATGGGATGTCGGCCAGGCTTCTGAGTGCCAAGCTTAACCTGCCAAAGCAGGTTGCCCTCCCAGTTGAAACAGAGCACGCCATCTTCGCCCTCGGGGCCCTCTCCAATAGCCGATGTAAGTATTATATGGTCTCCCCATACGATTGGTGTTGAACCGCCTTTCCCGGGAAGTTCTGCCTTCCAGAGAATGCCTTCCGTTGGAGAGAATTTTACAGGATAGTTTCCCTGAGTCGCGATTCCGTTGTCAGCCGGACCACGCCACTGTGGCCAATTTTGGGCCTGTATGGTCGCAGTCATCAGAATCAGTATGATGGATAATTGTATGGTACGCCTGGTGATATTTCGCATTCTTGAAGGATTTTGTGGTTTACTAAAATATAATTGTCGGAAATGTAATAAGTATAATAACTATTTGCGCATGATGCCTGCAAATTAGTTGAAAATACCATTATTCTAATCCATAATGTCTTAAGTTGACACTGCTGCCGGGGTACTCTGGAGAATGGAGTGCAAGGTGTAAGGGGCATGGAGCAAAGGGCATGGAGCGCAGCGACTGAGGCACCCCCGCCATGACAGAGTGAGTGTGAGTGTGAGAGTGAGTGTGCAGTTGGCAGCCTGCCCGTCCGTAGCCTTTGGCGGAGGCGGGTTGGCAGTTGGCCCTCCTTCGCTCTGGCGAGCTACGTAGGACAGAGCAATTGGCAAAAGCAGTTGGCTCAAAGATTTTTTACTACCCCGATATAGTTTCCCCAATATCCCCGTTATAATATAGCTGATCTGGGTCTCCCGGGAAAAAGATCACCGCACGCAGTACTTGAAAAAGTGGTTTAGCTGTCAGTGTATACTATATATCACCATTGATATTGTAACTGAATGTCGATGGTTCACGTTTAACGAAGAGGAGGAGAAAGAGGGAAAGGCATGAAAGCATTAATCTATATAGTATTTCTATTGGTTCTGCCATTGAATATTTACGGCCAGAACTGCTCAATACTGTCAAAAGCAAATAATATTACTCCTGACAAACTTTGTTCTCCGGTAAGGACTGTATGGCAGGTCAGCTATACAGGGGTCAATAATGCAGGTACAACAGTAACCATCAGATACGACTGGGACAATGGTGTAGTTGAAACAATTCCTGCCATCGAAGTCGCCCCGGGAGTATTTCAAGCCACCGCTGCCATGATATACACTTCGGCAGGCGATGTATGTAATTATCATCCACGGGCTACCTTAATAGTCAATGGCGTTGTCTGTACATCATCATCTCAGGAACAGATAGTAACAGTATGGGATAATGATGACAGTAACGGTGGTGAAATGCATATCTCACCCGAGATATATCCCATATGCGTTGGCTCCGGTGCCAATGTACGCTTCCGTGATATTACCCAATTCAATTGCGTACCGCCCCAGGAAGAGGATAATCCTAACGTTAATACGAGATGGATACAATGGATCTATGGCACTGATAATACAATGACAGGGAGTCCTGTGACAATTGAAGGATTTTTACGGACCTTCCCCTATCGTGACAATATTATCACATTGACCGGCCCGGTTACTGGTTCAGGTATCTGGGCTCGTGTTATTAACGTGGCAGCTGACAAAGCCCTGGGCCAGTATTTTGAAGTTACCCTACGTAACTGGAACTACTGTAATCCATATGATGATCCCAATATTCCGGGACCACCGGCCGACCCTGTAAATGGAGACAACCCGCCTGTTGAGACTACAGCCATTATTCTTATTGTAGCATACCCCGATGCTACTATTAACCCGGTAGATCCCCTTTGTGCAAATGACAGCCCTGTAACCCTTACAGCTCACGACCCTGGTGGTACATGGTCGGGACCAGGGGTTTCAGGCAACCTATTCGACCCTGCTATTTCGGGACCCGGAGACCATATTGTGAGATACCAGATAACCAACTCCAACGGTTGTACCGATAATGATGAAACGGTTGTTACGGTGGCCCCGATACCCGACGCAACTATTCTTTCAGGTGGCATAGTATGCTCCTCTGATCCTCCATTCACTCTTGTTGCCCGTGATCCAGGAGGGATATGGGCCGGGCCGGGAGTTACAGGAAGCACCTTTGACCCTTCCACCCCCGGAGCAGGCAATCATATTGTAAGCTACTCTGTTACAGATATGAATGGATGCACCGATATTGAAGAGACAATAATTACCGTAGCCACTCCCGATGCTACCATTGCACCTGTTGACACCTTGTGCCACGATAGCCCCCCTGTTACTCTGATAGCTCATGATCTGGGGGGTGTCTGGTCAGGACCGGGTGTTATAGGGAACAGGTTCAACCCACTAATTGCCGGCACCGGTGATCATGTTATCTCTTATGCTATTTCAAATGCCGATTGCAGCGATTTCGACAATATTACCATAACTGTAATGCCGATCCCCACTATAAACATTGTAAATCCGGGGACCCAGTATATCGACGGTGCACCTGTGGTATTAACAGCAACTCCCTTTGGCGGGATATGGTCAGGCAATGGATTGACAGGTAATCTTTTCGACCCCGGTGCCGCAGGAACAGGGACACATATAATCTATTATCAGACAATACCCGACAGATGGGGATGCAGATCTTCAGATACGATACACATAATTGTAAGAATGCCTCAGTTGCCTGTGGCAGATTTTGAAGTTGTTCCGTCAGGATGCGCTCCTCTGACTGTCAGTTTCAAAAACAACAGTCAATACGGGACAAATTATACCTGGGATTTTGGTGATGGGGTCTACTCCAGAGAGAAAGAGCCTGTTCATACCTTCTATATGCCCGGTGAATACCTGGTACATCTTACTGTCAATAATATTGCAGGACAATCGGTTCAATATGGAACAGTAACTGTGTTCCAAAATCCTTCGGCTCTCTTCACCGCCTACCCTACCAACATAGTGAATAATAAACAGATAGTCGTTTTCACTAATCTCAGTTTTTACGACTCCAGCTATCTCTGGAATTTCGGAGATGGTGCGACCTCAACAGAGAAGAATCCCTGGCACCAGTACCTTAATCCGGGGGAATACAAAGTCACCCTTACTGTTTATTCGAGTAATGGCTGTATCGATTCAACCACACTACAGACACCTATAATTGTTGCCTGGATAATTGGGGATATCAGGTTTGCAAATGTCTTCAAATGGAACGGCTCAGGCCCTACCGGAGGAGAATGGACAGAAGGTGATTACGAGAGAATGGATTATGTTTTCAGACCGTTCTCCGAGAATGTCTCAAAATACCATCTCCAGATATTTAACAGGTGGGGAGTCCTTATCTTTGAAAGTCTTGATCTGAACAAAGGATGGGATGGCTATTCCAAAGATGGCAGCCTGGCTATACAGGGTGTATATGTATGGAAAGCTACCGGGCAGTATGAGGATGGGTCGTACTTCGAAAAGGTCGGAGATGTGACCTTTCTGCACTAACCATAATAGCTCTCCTGAATAATTATGACAGTGAGATGACAGCCTGCACGTCATAGCTTGACTGGGGCGGGTTGGACAATGGCAATAGCAAACAGGCAATAATGAAAACTATTAATCTGTAAAAAGGATAAAGATTGTTATTTTTGATACCGAAATGCTGTCGGCAGGTAAATCTTATAATTTCTATATGCCCGACCAAAGCATGTATACAATAGATCCACAATGGTTCAGACTAATGAACTTCCGCAAAAAAGATGGTCTTCCAATGTAGGAAGGATTATTACCAGCTTCGTATTAGTATGTACTTTACTGGGGGGCACCGATCTTTCAGGACAGGAGCTACCTCCCATCCTGACCTTTTTCCCTTCTGATTATGGTGCAGACAATCAAAACTGGATGATATCACAGGCACCTGATAAATTAATTTACATAGCCAACAATCAGGGCTTACTGCAATTTAATGGGTCAGGGTGGCAACTATTCCCCTCACCCAACAATTCAATCATAAGGACGGTTTCTGTAGAGGGTGATAGGATATATACGGGTTGCTATATGGATTTTGGATACTGGCAAAAGAACGATCTCGGACTTCTCGACTATATCTCCTTAAAAGAGGAACTTAAATTGGAAATGATTGATGATGAAAACTTCTGGGGAATACAAACCCTGGGAGAATGGATCCTTTTCCAGTCGGCCAGGCGAATCTGCTTCTACAATACGGGTGACGATTCTTACAAGGTGATTAATGCTGATGATGATATTCAGAAGATGAACGTTATCGATGGAAGGCTATTCTATTTTGTCGCCAATCAGGGAATTTACACCATCAAGGAGG
This sequence comes from uncultured Bacteroidales bacterium, assembly GCA_963698535.1. Classification (GTDB taxonomy): domain Bacteria; phylum Bacteroidota; class Bacteroidia; order Bacteroidales; family VadinHA17; genus CAVORD01. The sequence goes on from CAVORD010000001.1 coordinate 1,251,523, forward strand.
GAAATCCACATTTGCTCATCCCTTCCGTCATGCTTGCGGATGACAGGGTAATGGATATATTTCCCCAGGAAGATGGAATTATGATACTATTGCAGAAAAATGGATTCTACACCTACACCGATGGAAAATGCAGAAAGTGGGAGATCCCTGCAAACAAAATTTTGAGTCAGACATCTATCTTTTGCGGATTAAGGTTAAGTGATAATAGTTATGCGTTGGGGACTATTTCCGACGGTCTGATATTCATGTCAGAAAATGGTGAGATACGATATCACATCAAAAAAATAAACGGGCTGAACAATAACACGGTTTTATCACTATTCGAAGATGAGGGGATGAATGTGTGGGTTGGGCTGGATAATGGCATTAACTGTATAAATCTCAATTCACCAATCAGGATATTCAACGATTATCGGGGAGAAATTGGAACTGTATACGCCTCCCTGATCCATAATGGTTACCTCTATCTGGGAACAAATCAGGGACTTTTTTTCAAGAAGTATGGTAGCCAGGAACCTTTTAAGTTTATTGATAACACAGCCGGACAGGTTTGGTGCCTGAAAGTGATAGATGGAGATCTGCTGTGTGGTCACCACGCCGGGACTTTCCTTGTTAGGGGAGACACTGCAGAGGAGATAAGCAATATTAGAGGCACATGGAAGATAGAGAAGATAGGAAGCCGGCCGGACCTTCTTATTCAGGGTAATTATTCCGGGATTTATATCTTGTCAAAGCAGCAGGGTAAGTGGAAGTATCGCAACAAGATGGAAGGTTTCTATTACTCGGCTCGATACTTCGAGGTTGATGACGAAAATACAATCTGGGTCAGCCATGAGTATAAGGGTATTTTTAAAGTAGTACCTGACATTACATTTACCAGGGCAACCGAAGTATCTCTTGACACAGATATTCCAAATGGTAAAAATTCGGGTTTAATAAAATTCAGGGACCAGATTTATTACAGCTATAAACATGGTATTTACAGACTTAACCGGGAGAACAATAAATTTGTGATAGACAGCTTATTAAGCAAGATCCTGCTAAATGATGAATATGTTTCGGGAAAGCTTATTGTGGATGATGAGAATAACTTGTGGGCATTTACCAAGAACAGTATTTTTTGTATTTCAGTTGGCCAGCTCTCGGAGGATCCAATTATAAAAACCCTTCCCATCTCCAACCAGATGAGAAAAACCATGTCGGGATATGATAACATAGCACATCTGACCGGTAATAATTACCTGTTGGGAACTGTTGATGGTTACCTGCTGATAGATATTTCCCGGTTCCGCGATCAAAATTTTTCTGTCATCCTTAACAAGGTCTCCCTTCTTTCTGTAAACAATGAGATCACTAATATAAATCCCGGCCTTACTGGCGATTTCAGCCATTCAGAGAACACATTCAGATTTGACTATAGTGTGCCTGAATATGACAAATACAGTGCTACAGAGTACCAGTACAGACTGTTAGGTGTTAATAGCAACTGGTCGAAATGGAGCTCCGATCATACCCAAATATTCGAAAACCTTAAACATGGTGATTACCAATTCCATGTAAGAGCCAGGGTTGGAAGTGTGATGACTGACAATATAGGAACCTATAGTTTTAAGATAGAAAAACCATGGCAAATAACTAATACGGCTATTGCCGGGTACATTTTAATAGGTCTTATAAGTATTGTTTTTCTGAATATTCTTTACAATCGTAATTACCGGATAAAGAAGGACAGAGAACTTGAGTTAAGTAAAAAACAATATGAATTGAGTAATCTTGAGGCACAGCAACAAATCATTTTGATGAAGAATGAACAGTTGAGGCGGGATATTGAGAGTAAATCAAGTGAATTGTTTGTTTCTACGATGAGCATTGCAAAGAAGAATGAACTGCTGGGCACCATCAAGAAGGGACTTGATAAAGTATCTGGTTCGTCCGAGATCAAGCCAATTGTACACCTGATCGATAAAAACCTCGACAATAAGAATGACTGGAAAGTTTTTGAGGAGGCTTTTAACAATACCGATAAGGACTTCTTCCGCAAGGTAAAAAAGTATCATCCTGAATTAACTCACAATGATCTCAGGCTATGTGCATACCTTCGTCTGAATCTTTCCACAAAGGAGATAGCTCCTTTGCTAAACATATCAGTTAAAAGTGTGGAGATTAAAAGATACAGGCTTAGAAAGAAGATGGACCTTCCACATAACAAAAGCCTTGTAGATTATATACTGGAAGTTTAGACTCTCTCCCCTGAAATATCTAAACAATAGCTTAACAACTATTGATGGAGGCAGCCATAAAACAATTATTTGGTGAAGACCTGCGACAACAGAACACTCGCACATTGTGTACATTCGAAGCCTCTCTTATTACTTTTAAGGCTGTAGAGTTCTTGTATAGGTAGTTTAATTGCATCTCCCCTTACAAACTCGTAACTTGTAAATAATTAAAGATCCAAAAGAGTTTTCTCAGAAAGTCGTGTTTATCCGGCAAAAAACCGGGGTGTTAATTCCAAATATGAAATCAAAAATGAAATATTTAATAATCAAAACTAAATATTTAACTATCAAAACTAACTCTATTTATAATTACTAACCTTAAACCTTGTTAATTATGAGAAAATTGACAGTTATTATTGTATTTCTTCTTTCGGTTGGAATACAATATGCATTTGCTCAAAAAACAGTTACCGGCAAGGTGTCAAACGCCACAGATAACACGGCCCTGCCCGGTGTTACTGTAGTGGTTCAGGGCACCAACACCGGTTCTATTACAAATGCTGCTGGTGAATTTACAATTGAGGTGCCTGGTGACCAGGCGGTATTGCTCTTCTCCTTCATTGGTTTTGAGAAGAAATCAGTAACCGTTGGGTCTCAGACATTCATTGAAATTTCACTTGCTGAGAGTGTCCTGGGAATGGACGAGGTTGTCGTTACCGCACTTGGGATAAAGAGGGAACAGAAAGCCCTTGGTTATTCAGTACAGAAAGTGGATGGTAGCAACCTGCAAAAAGTTGCTGGTGTTGATGTTGGAACCTCACTAACCGGTAAAGTTGCCGGTGTTCTGGTAAAGAACTCAACCGACTTCAACGTTGAACCAATAATTCAGGTAAGGGGTGAAGATCCACTTATCGTGATCGACGGTATAGCCTACTCCAATAAAAAGGTGAACGACATCTCAGCAGAAGATATCGCATCTATTGAGGTATTGAAAGGGGCACCGGCATCGGCTCTTTATGGATTCCGCGGACAGAGCGGAGCCATTCTTATTACCACGAAAAACGGTAGTGCCGGAGATGTGGGAGTTACCGTTAACCTTTCATCTAATACCCTTGCTACTGCCGGATTTCTGGCCATACCTGAAAAGCAAAGTGTATATGGCCGTGGTACTGCTTATTTATATGACATCAATTCCGACCAGTCATGGGGAACTTTTATGGATGGTACGGTACGTACACAGTGGGATCCAATCTCAAAGACCTTCAGGGATTATGAGTACCTGCCTGTAGGAAAAGACAATTTCAGTAACTTCCTCGAAACGGGCTATGTTACCAACAATAACGTAAGTATTGCATTCAGGAATAATCAGGTAGCGGTAAGAAGCTCATTGAATTACACTGAGAACAAGGGAAGGTATCCCAATACGATCCTGAATAAATACACCTATACCCTCGGAGGGGACATTAACATGGATAAGTTCAGACTAACATCCAACATGTCCTATACCAAGAGAGAAACACCTAATATGGGTTCCAATGGCTACACCTCATACGACCCTATGTACACTCTCTTAATATGGTCTTCTGCCGATTTCAACATCCTTGATTATAAGGACAATTACTGGATCAAGCCCGGTGAGGTACAGAACAACCACTTTGGTTACAATATTTTAGCAAACTCTTATTCAGGGAAAAGTCAGAATAACCCCTATTTCGACCGCTGGCAAAGGCTGAACGAGCAATCGAGGGATATTTTCAATTCCGACCTAACAACAAGTTATGATATAAGTGACTGGCTAACTGTCACTGCCAGAACAGGTCTTGACTTTTACATTGACCGCGGAGCACTTAAAATCTCACAGGGATCATATACTTCTGCAGGTAACACTGGAATACCCGGTATACCTTACCCATGGGGTGAAAGCAGGAAAGGTTCATATATGACCGGAAGAACACAGGGGTTCAGTCTCAACAGTGATCTTATGTTAACCGGTAAGAAAACCTTTATTGATAAATTAACCGTTGATTATCTGGCGGGTGGAACAATTTTCTACGACAGGAACGATAACGTCAACGCCAAGACCATGGGTGGTATTTCAATTCCTGAATACTTCTCACTCAACGCTTCCGTTACCCCTGCCGCAGTTGCTGAAAGCACCGTAGCCAGGCAGGTAAACTCCCTGTTCGGTCGTCTGGCACTTTCATGGAGTAACCTGGTATATGTTGATTTTACAGGACGCCAGGACTGGGTTTCCATGCTTGCCAACCCTGAGGTACCAGAAGAGGACAGAGTTTACTTCTACCCATCTGTTTCAGGTAGTTTTATTGCATCAGAGCTTCTTCCTGAGTCTTTATCAAGCGTTGTAAACCTTCTTAAGATCAGGGGATCATGGACAGAGGCAAAATCAGCCCCTAACCCATATGCTATCAACAGTGTTTTCACAGTTACACCCAGTACCTGGAATACACTCACCGGAGCTTCCGCTCCTTCCTCCCTCTACCTTAACTCCTATAGCCCGAATACTTCGGCTACTACTGAAATTGGTATGCAGGGTATTCTTCTGAACAGGCTTCTCACTTTTGATGTAACATACTATTCAAAACGTATTTTTGATATGCTGACCCTTGGTCCTCTTTCATCAGCAACCGGGTTTACAGGCATCTATCTGAATACCGACGAGGAGCGTTCACGCCGGGGATGGGAAGTATCAATGACTACTACTCCTGTAAAAAGTAATGATTTTCAGTGGGATCTGGGATTCAACTGGTCAACTTATAAGGAGATCTATACAAAACTGGATTCAGTATATTCCACAAAGAAACCCTGGATAAATGTAGGTGACAGAACTGATGCCTTCACATTAACCGAATACCTCCGTGTTCCCGATGGAGAATATAAGGGGCAATACATTTATGCTTCGACCGGCAGAATAATGAGAAGCAGTTATTATACCCTTTACGGGTACAGCAACCCTGACTGGATATGGGGTGTTAACTCGAACTTAAGATATAAAAACATCAGCTTATACCTTTCATTCGACGGTGTAGTAGGAGGTTTACTAAGTACCCGCACAGAGAGTTATATGTGGCAATCGGGAGTCCATCCCAATTCAGTGACCCCGGAAAGGGAACTGGACGCACTTACTCCCGGATCATTGAATTACATCGGACAGGGTGTAAAGGTGGTATCAGGTACAGTGACCTATAATCCTGACGGTAAAATATTGACTGATACACGTGTATATGCACCAAATGATATCCCAACTACGTATAAACAGGCTGCAATTGATATGCACAGTACCAGTGCATGGGGCGGAAGTGCCAACCCAAATGATGTTTATGAAAGGACCTTCCTGAAGCTGAGGGAAATATCACTTACTTATAATATCCCCGGCAGTACTCTGGACAGAATAGGAGTAGGATTTATCAAAGATGCATCCATTGGATTTATCGGACAAAATGTTCTCTTCTGGTCAAAAGACTGGAAATATTCTGACCCTGATGGTGGCAATGAAGATTTTGCGGACCCTTCAGTTAGATACCTCGGAGGTAGCATTAAACTCACCTTTTAATATATTCAGAAATGAAAAAGATAATATATGTCATTACGGCTCTTTCCATGATTTTCGCTGTTTCATGCGAGAATTTTGAGGATATAAACTCCGACCCGAATAAAACGAACCAGGTGACCTCCTCAATGCTTGCCACGCAAGTATTGAAAGACTCCTACCGTTTCTGGAATCCGAACCCCAATGATTTCACTTCGGGTAACCTTTTCAACAAGCATATTGCAATGCTTGAGACAAACCCTAATCCCGGACAGTATTTTTATTCATACTATCCATATGGCAGCTTTGGGGCATACAAGAGGCTTACTGACCTTGGTTATATGACAAAATATGCCGAAGGCTCAACCTTTGAATCATCATACAAGGGGCTTGCTCTTTTCATGAAAGCATGGTATGGATTTAAGAACACCCTTGACATGGGTGATATCCCATATTCAGAAGCCGGAAAGGCTCTGGAAGGTATTACCAAGCCTAAATATGATAAGCAGGCCGATGTGTTTGCCGCTGTACTTAAGGATTTCCAGGATGCAGAAGCTCTTTTCGCCCAGGGAGTAAACTTCGATGGCGACATTATGTTCAACGGTGATGTTGTAAAATGGCGCAGACTCTGTAATGCAATGCAGCTAAAGGTTATACAGACAATGAGTAAAAAGGTCACTGCTGACCAGAAAGCAAGATTTGCAACTATTGTAGCTGCCGGAAACCTCTATGACAGGCAATAGTGACAATTTCAAACTGGTCTACACAACTAATTCAAATGCAACATACCCAATGTATAATGGCGAAGAGCGCAGGAAATACACCGGAGTGTCACAATTGATGGTTGAATCACTTAAGACATTGAATGACCGCAGGCTATTCTACATTGCTGAACCGGCAGCTGCTTTAGTAACCGGAGGAGCAGCACCTAATACCTTCGCTGCTTTTGCCGGCGCACCTACTGAGCTGGCTGCTGATCAGCTGGCCCTTAACAACTCGGCAGGAGCTTATTCACTGCTGAATAAGCGGTACCCTCTCTTCCAGAATGGAGACCCGATGCTCTTCTTCACATATTCAGAACAGTGCTTCATAATTGCTGAAGCTATTGAGGAAGGTTGGGTTACCGGAACAGCACAGACATATTATGAGAATGGTGTGAAAGCTATGCTTAGCTACTACATGGCTCTCCCCAACACTGCAACATATGTTCAGGGTATGGCTATCAACCAGGCATACATCGATGCTTACTTTACCGGCGCAGCTGCCTATGCTACCGCAGGAACAAAGCAGGATCGTCTTCGTCAGATATGGACACAGCGCTGGATGATCGACTTTTTCCAGGGGAATGGTGGCAACTACGAGCAAGTACTTCGTACCGGGTGGCCAGTATATCCGCTGGATCCTGCAACCAGCCTCAATCCTGAAGATCCGGCTGTTTACCCGAAAAGATGGATGTATCCGACGGATGAGCGGACCAAGAATCCGGTGAATTACTTCAAGGCGATTGACGACCAATTCGGCGGATCTGATGGAATTAACCAGGTGCCCTGGTACTTACAATAGGACCTCGACAGAAGTCCCGTTTTACAAAATCCTGGGAAATTGCCCACGAATAGAGATACATAGCTCTGTTGTTTCTTAGGTTTATTAGTGGTTAGGTTTAGAGTAAGAGGGATGGGCATTCACCGCCCATCCCTTTTTAATAAAAAAGAAATGAAAAAAACGATTTTTCTTTTAATGATAATCCTTTTGTCTGCTTCGTGCAAAACCGGGGCGCAAAAGGTATCAGTCGCTGACAACAAACTGACTGACAACTGGCGATTGGTATGGAATGATGAGTTTGATACTGAAGGGTTACCCGATTCAGCTAAGTGGAACTACGATACCAGGGGGAATTCTACCGGATGGGGCAATAATGAAGCTCAATGGTACACAGTAGCAGAACCACGCAACAGCTTTGTCAAAAATGGTACTCTGGTAATTACGGCTGTTAAGGAACCTGTTTCAGGTAAGAATTACAGCTCAGCACGCCTTACAACAAAAGGCAAAGGTGACTGGAAGTACTGTAAGATTGAGGTAAGGGCAAAACTACCAACAGGATTCGGAACCTGGCCCGCTATATGGATGCTCTCTTCGGATAATCTGTACGGCGGCTGGCCCAAAAGCGGCGAATTGGATATTATGGAACACGTGGGATTTAATCCGGATACTGTTTTTTCTACTGTCCATACCGATAAGTTTAATCACATTAAGCGGACTCAGGTGGGAAAAAGGATCGGAGTGCCTACAGCAACAACAGAATTCCATGTTTACACAACCGAGTGGGAAGAGAACGAAATACGAAGTTATGTCGACGGAGTACACTACTTCACCTTTAAGAATAATGGTGAGGGAAGTGAAGCATGGCCTTTTGACCAACCTTTTCACCTTATCCTCAACCTTGCCATCGGTGGCGGTCTGGGAGGCAGAATGGGTATAAACGACGATTTGTTCCCCCATAAATTTGAGGTTGACTATGTAAGAGTTTACCAACGTTCAAAGTAACGATACCTTCCGTCTCTTAACCTGATGCAAATGAACCTGTTGAAGCTTATATTGCTTTGTGTGTTAGTAGTAATCCCACTGCAACTTCTGTCACAGGAAAAAGGTAGCAGCCCTTCCAAAATGGATCAAAATAGCTGGCCTGAAGGATTTGTTAAGATCGAGATTGAATCTACTCTTGATGGCAATAAACAGGAGGCTATATTCTTCAGAACTAACCTTGAAAATCCACAACCCCTTATTGTATCCCTGCACACATGGAGTGGGGACTACCTGCAGGAAGATCCACTGGCTGAGGAGATAGCGTTAAGGAGATGGAACTACATCCATCCCGATTTCAGAGGCCCGAATAACAGACCCGATGCCTGCGGCAGCGAGCTTGTGGTATCAGATATTGAAGATGCCATTGCTTATGCTATTCAAAACGGGAATGTTAACAGGTCAGAAGTTCATATAATTGGTGTCTCCGGTGGTGGATATGCTACATTGATCTCTTTTATGAAACTTGACTATCCGGTAAAGAGCTTCCATGCATGGGCTCCTGTTACCAATATTGAAAACTGGTACTGGGAGACTAAAGGGCGTAAACTTGATTATGCCAGCGATATTGAGAAAATTACTACCGGCGGAACGGGGTTCGACTCATACGAGGCAAGAAAAAGATCACCCTCTTTGATGGAATTTCCTGTGGCTAAAAGGAAGGATGCCTCTCTGTTTATTTATACCGGAATTCATGATGGCTATACCGGCTCTGTCCCGGTAACCCATTCCATAAACATGTTCAACACTCTTGCAGGACAAATATATCCCGGGGAAACAAACAGGATCGTACCTGACACTATTAAACTTGATCTTGTCGAAAAAAGGATGAATCCCTTTCCGGACACCTCTTTCGATTTGGGCGGTAGGAAGGTTCACTTTTACAGGGAACTGGAGAATATACGTTTATATATTTTCGAAGGGGGGCACGAAATGATCGTACCCCAGGCTCTCTCGCTTATTCCTGTGGGTAGTCTTAATAATATGAGTAAGATAAATATCCTGACCATAGGTGATTCCAATGGATCGGCCGACGATGGCTGGCCGGTCCAGTTAAGGAAGTTATTTCCCTTCTCAACGATTGTAAATAAGTCAATACCGGGTAATACCCTGGGATTTGACAATCTTGAAAATCAGGATCTCAATACACTCAGAAACATAACCCGATACCTTGAAGAAGCTTACAGTGAATTGCCCGCTGGTCAGGAGTTTGATTACATTATTTGTGCTCTCGGTACAAACGATGCCAAGGCGATCTTTGAGAAACGGAAAAAAGAGGTACCAAAAAACCTCAATACTCTTATTAAAGAGATGAAGGAGTTTTTGAGAGAGAATGAAAAGTCTCTCCCCGGAATTTTGGTTGTCTCCCCTCCCCCGTTGGAAGAGATAAAGGTAAGCTCCGGAAAATATGACGGAGCCAATGTACGTTTGTCAGATTTTTCCCTCCGGTTCAGGAATATATCCGAGAAGAATGATTTGCTTTTTATTGATATTTATTCAATGCTGAAGGCAACCCATGGAGAAGATATAACTGTTGACGGTGTTCATTTAACAACGAGTGCACAGTTTAATATGGGCAGTTTAATTGCCGAAAAGATAATAGACCATTTATGCAAGCAGTAAAACTATTTTCCATCATCACTCTGGCAATTATTGTAATCACGGAGCCCGGATGCACAGGCAGTGATACTAACCACCAGGTAACTCACCAGAGCTCTTCTGTTGCTGATACCAACGTAGTTTTACCGCCAGCCTGGGCTTTCGGAATTCTATATGGTGCCTATACCAACCAGGAGCAGTCTTTGGAACTGGTTAGCAGGATAATAGAGCATGATTACCCAATAGACGGGTTCTGGATTGACTCATGGATTTGGGACTGGAAGAACCAGGGTCAGGGTCCTAAGAGTTATATGGATTTCGTTGGAGACACTATTTCATATCCCTCCCTGAAAGAGATGTGTGACTTCCTGGAGAGAGAGAATATAAAAGCCGGGATGTGGATGTGGGATGCTATAATGTACACCGGGAATGAAGATGTATATGAGGAGTTCAGAACGAAGGGATTCTTCAGCAGAGAAAAGATTCGAACCGATGGATGGCATAATGGGTTGCGTACAACCATTATTGGCGATAACAGCGAACAGGTAAAGGGAACCTGGTGCGGAGATATCGACTTTAATAACCCCAAGGCCACTGCTTTGTTCAGGGAAAAAGTCAAGCACTTTTTCGATCAGGGAATGGATTTCATAAAACTGGATAAAACTGATGCCATACCCGTAGCCAGAGCAATGTTCAAGACGACCCAATTGCTTGGTAAAGAGTCAGATGGCAGGGGTTTTATTTTATCCCATAGTTCCGGTGTGGACAGTGATGAGTATAAACGTTACCCCGGCAAATGGACCGATGACACCCGTTCCGACTGGAATATTGAAAATCCCACCAAAGATTTTTCACCCTGGCTTCCAAAAGTGGCATTTAAAGAAAATCTTGGAATGTACACAGATACCACAAGGCACTATAACAAGATACCTTTTCTGGCAAACGATATGGGTGGTTTTGCTATTGGTCTGGATGGTAAAATAGACGAGGAGCTGTATATACGATGGCTTGAATTTGCACTATTCGTTCCCCTCACTACAGTTTTTTCACAACCTGAAAATCCCACTCAAAATATTGCATTCAATATCTCTGAACGTGCAGATAGTCTGTTCCGCTATTATTCACACTTGAAGATGGAGCTCTTCCCCTATTTATACAGTTATGCCCACAATGTAAGACTAACAGGTATCCCGGTGATGCGACCCACCAGGTTGTATGATTACCTGCTCGGCCAGGAGATGTTGATTGCTCCTGTTTATGAGCAGGGATCAACTACACGCGAGATAGCCCTTCCCGAAGGAAGTAACTGGATAAATTACTGGGATGAAAGCATTTTTCCTGGTGGCAGCAGCATTATTGTGGATGCTCCCCTGGATAAGATCCCCATTTTTATTAAACAAGGATCTATCATTCCAAAGAGACAATATGCGCGCTCCATTGAGATGGGCAACAACGACCTGCTTGAACTCCATATTTATGATGGTGCTAATGGAGAGTTTATTCTTATCGAGGATGATGGCAGGAGTAATGAATACCTTAACGGAGAATATGCTCTGACCGAAATAAAATATGAAAGTGCAGGTTTTAAAAGTTCTCTCTCCATCGATCCGGTTGCTGGTCAATACAGGAATATGCCGGTAACCAGGAAATGGAAAATAGTCCTGCATACGCAAAAAGAGCTATTAAAAATATCTGACGGTAAAATCCCTATCGGGTTTTCCAAAAATGGAAACGCCTATTATTCAGAGAATTACGAATATTCAAAATCGAACCTTCTTAAGCTCCGATTTATTTTCAAAAAAGATTGATTGTAACTATTTTCATGGGAGGATAACTCCGAAGAGAACAAAGAGTTGTCACAGAATGTATTGAAAAACATTTCGCCCATGACCTATTGTTAAAGATTGGAAGATTGGAAGATCGGCAGAGAGTAAAAAGCAGCGATTGTTCCTTACTGTCGGTATTAAAATATAAAAAGGGAAATATGAAAAAACTGCTTATGATGTTTGCAGCCTCGCTCTTAGTAATCACCATTAACTCACAGGAGTTTCTGACCAATACTTTCAACAGGAATGTAACATCGCTCAATGGGACATGGAACTATATTGTTGATCCTTATGAGATGGGATATTACAACTATCGTTATTTCCCTTTTGACCAGATGGAGAATGTTCCGAAAGCTGCCTACTTTATGGATTATAAGCCGGTCGACAAGCAGGAACTTATAGAATATGATTTTGACAATAGTCAGACTATTAATGTTCCGGGAGACTGGAATTCACAGGTTGAAAAGCTTTTCTACTATGAGGGAACGGTATGGTACAGGCATACATTCAGTTTTACCCCAAAGAGTAATGACAGCCATCTGTTTTTATATTTTGGAGCCGTAAACTATATGGCCGAAGTATACTTAAATGGAGTTAAACTTGGTACCCATGAAGGGGGATTTACCCCTTTTCAGTTTGAGATTTCAGGGATTTTAAAACAGGGGGAAAACTCTCTGGTGGTGAAGGTAAATAATACCAGATTCAGGGATGCCATTCCCACAATAAATACCGACTGGTGGAATTACGGTGGCATCACCAGGGATGTTATGATTATTGAGGAGCCCGCGGTTTATATAAAGGACTACACCATAGGTCTGGATAAGAACGCTAAAAACAATATCAATGGTACTGTGGTTCTAAGGGATGCCATCAGGAATGAAAAGGTCACAATAAGGATCCCGGAACTGCGGATTGAGAAGACTATAATGACCGATGACCGAGGTGTTGCACATTTTGTTATTCCCAGCAGTGAGATTAAATACTGGTCGCCCGAAGAGCCGAAATTATACAATGTAATTATTGAAACAGAGTACCAGCGGTTACAGGATCAAATAGGATTCCGGACCATTTCGGTAAAGGGTGCTCAGATACTCCTTAATGAGAAACTTCTCTTTCTGCGGGGAATATCAATTCATGAAGAAAACCCGTTACGCGGGGGCAGGGCTTTCAATGATGCCGATGCCCTCCTCTTGCTGAGCTGGGCTAAGGAATTAGGATGCAATTTTGTAAGACTTGCTCATTACCCGCACAATGAATATATGGTCAGAATGGCCGAAAAAATGGGAATTATGGTGTGGGAAGAAATACCAGTATACTGGACCATAGATTTTGAAAGCGAGACGGTTTTGTCAAAGGCGAAGCAACAACTTGGTGATTTAATATACCGTGACAAGAACAGGGCCGCGACCATAATATGGTCAGTAGCAAACGAAACACCGGTATCCGGAGCAAGGAACAACTTCCTGAAGAGTCTCATTAAGCATGCACGTACCCTCGATCCCACGAGACTGATCAGTGCGGCATTGGAGACTCACAACGATCCCGCGAACCCGGAGGTAAGTGTTGTGAATGACACTATTGGAGCAATACTTGACATTATATCAATTAATCAATATCAGGGTTGGTATGGTGGATCTCTTGAAAAGGCTCCGGATAAAGTATGGCGGATTGAATTCAACAAACCTTTCTTCGTATCTGAGTTTGGAGGAGGAGCGCTTCAGGGGCACCATGGAGAACGAAATGAGCGATGGACGGAAGAATACCAGGCATACCTTTACGAACAGAACCTTAAAATGATTGAGAAGATACCGAATTTCGCAGGATGCAGTCCATGGATCCTGACCGACTTCAGATCCCCCAGGCGTAACCTGGCACTTATCCAGGATGGTTATAACCGGAAAGGACTAATTTCAAGTGAAGGAAACAGGAAAAAGGCATTTTTTGTACTACAGGAGTTTTATTTGAAAAAGAAATCCCAGGGCAGGTAACTTCTCTTGTTAAAGCCTACTTGCCCCGCAATTAAAGCTTTTAACCGATAACCTTTAAAATATATAATCCGGTCTTCTGATTCTGGAATCTCCAAACATGTGCTAAAGCATAAAATCTTTGTAAAGACAATTACTATCTTTCATCTCTTCCTAAAAACAATTACTTATGAAAACCCGCGCAGCAGTTGTTTATGAGCTTAAATAAAGGATTTAAAATTGAAGAGCTTGAACTTGAGCCTCCTAAGAAGAGAGAGCTCCTGGTTAAGGTAATGGTTGCAGGGATCTGTCACAGCGACTGGAATTTCGTTACCGGCGACTCCCTCTTTAATATGCCCGTTGTTTTGGGTCATGAAGGCTCCGGTATAGTTATGGAGACTGGTCCGGATGTTACCGGATTCAAAAAGGGCGACAGAGTTGTTTTTAATTCAGCCCCCAACTGCGGATCCTGTTTCGTCTGTACACACGATCATCCAAGCATATGCGAATCATATAACGGTCCCACATGGGAAGGTGTCATGTTCGACGGAACGACGCGCTTCAAAAACAGCAAGGGAGAGGGTATCTATCAGCTCTCATCTGTAGGTTGCTTTGCTGAACATCTGGTGCTGCCACAGGAATGTGCCGTAAAGCTGAAGGATACAACTCCTTTCGATGTTGGAGCGATACTGGGATGTGCCGTTACGACAGGCGTGGGTGCCGTACTTAACACAGCAGATGTAAGGGAAGGGTCTAACGTTCTCGTGTTCGGCATAGGCGGAGTAGGTGCTAACGTACTGCTCGGACTGAAGATGCGTAACGTTAACAGGATCATCGCTGTTGACAAAAACAGAAACAAGGAGAAGGTTGCCAGGAAGATGGGTGCCACCGACTTCTTTGAATATAACGATGAGAATATCAAGAAGATATATGACCTCTGCAAAGAGATAAAGATCGACTATGCTTTCGAAGCTGCAGGGGACCCTGCCTCCCAGGAACTGGCCATTGAGTGCCTTCGTCCGGGTGGAACAGCATCCTTTATCGGCATTCCTCCTGTAAAATCAAGAACCAATTTCAGTGCCGCTGCCCTGACAAGACAGGAGAAAACCATTAAAGGGTCATACTACGGTACGAAAAACACAGTGAAGGACCTCATGAACTACGAGCTTTTATACCATAACAAAGAACTCGACCTGGACTCCCTTATTTCAAATATTTATAAGCTTGATGAGATCAATGAAGCATATGCCAACCTTCTGAAAGGGGAGCACCTGAGAGGAGTTATTGTCTTTTAATAGGTTCACTCTTCTTTGGAGTCTCCTTAAGCTTTTTGATCTCTTTCTTCTTACGGCCAACTCTTTTTCGAGGGTTACTGTTTTCTCGTTTAGGTTTTCTACCTTCCTTTTCAGGTCACCCACATCCATTTTCAGTCCTGCCATCTGAGTATTCAATTCCTCTTTCTCTTTCTCAAGTTCTTTTATTACCGGAGTATAAACTGATTTGGCGTAATACCATGCGGTAATATAACCGATCACTCCTGCCACAATAAGAAGGAGTATGTACACTACAATATAAAATGCGGTGCTTTGTGCAAGCTGTATTAATAATGTCTTCATGCTCTATTTAATTACTTTTATTACTGCTCTTCTGTTCCTTGCTCTGCCGGCCTCCGTGGCCTGACTGCCATCAGGCTCACTCTTGCCTTTAGAACTGACTACCATTCTGTCAGATTCTATCCCGATTTTTTCAAGGTAACTCTTAACACTTAAGGCCCTTTTCATCCCGAGGGCCAGATTATACTCTTCAGTGCCGATAATATCGGTATAACCTGTGACAGTCAAATTTGACAACGGATTATTATCCAGCCAGGATTTGAACCCACTCATCGATTCTTCCAGTTGAGGATCAGAGATGAAACTGACATCATCAAATTCAAACAGAAGAGTCAGATCTTCAGGCATAAGGACTACGGCCTTCAATGTTGTGTCTGCCAAAATACTTTGACTTTCAGGAGCAAGCTGTACTGTTTCCGGTCCGCTGATGCCGGGCCTGATCTTCTCAACATAAAGCCACACAGAGAAGAGGGACCAAAGTACAAATACAGCAAATCCAGCTATTAGAATTCGCATATACTTTCGTTTTTAAGTTGATATTAAGTCAATTATATACCTAAGTTATGAAATTAACAGAACATAAAAAGCTACTTTATGTCAGTTTTTTTGAGTAATAACAACCATAAAAGAAATGCCCTATAATAAAAAGTCAGGCTCCGCAAACCATTAAAACATTATAAACAGGCGTAACAAAGGGATGCCTTCTATTATGCAAAATATTTTTCCCTACCTTTAGCTCTGTCATAACCTTAACCTAACATCTCGGCAATGAAATACGCACTGCGAATTCTGACATTAATAACAGCTACTCTGGTTTTTTCCGGTACAATGGCTGGACAACGAGCAAACTTTTCAACCAATGATGGACTGACACTCGGGTTCGGTCTGGGCGGTTCGTATCATAGTTCCGATATTGCCAACAGTTTAGGTGTCGGATTCGATTTCACTTTCGGTTCACATCTTTATAAGAGAGACGAAGCTTTCCTTGCCGTAGACTGGAAGTTCCGCTTCCTTGCAGCAGAGAACATAGCGTATGATCATCGCGAAAACCTCGACGGCACATTCAGCAACAATAAGCTCAGTGTCTTCAACTATGATATTGAAATTGGGCTTACGCTTAACAGGTTGCGTGAAAGAACAAGGATAGTAGTAACGGGATTTGCCGGTCCCGGGATAACCCATGGTCGTTCATATTCAGACCTTCTCGATGCAGGGGGCAGCCCCTATGACTTTACTCCTATCGATCCCGGCAAACCACGTAGCGAGGTAAAAGCAGACCTTATCGCCCTGTCCGACGGTGAGTTTGAAACACAGGTTGTTAACAAAGCAGCCCTGCTACCTACTGCAGGAATATATATAGGCTATCAGTTTTCAAGAAGTTTCTCAATGGGCATTGAGCACAAGACAAACTTCTCCCTCAGCGAAAAAAATGGTGCCTTTGGAATTGATATGGACAATAAGATCATCAGCGGATCTAAGATGGATAAGATCCATTATACCACACTGGGTTTTAAATGGATACTTGGCGGCGGCGGTGGCTATTCCCGGGGGGGAGCACCTTATGAGACTACATACACACCCCCATATACCGGAAGAAGAGTTATTTCCGAACCACCGGTTACTCAGGAGAGACAGGTTGTCAGGATCGATCCTCCCGGACAACCACCGGTAACAACACAAACGGCAACCAGGCCACCAGTAACCAAACCGGCTGTTTCAACGCCAGTGCCACCGGTGATTAAATTTATCAATCCGGCAACGCCCGTTACAGTCGACCGCAATGTTTTTCCATTAAGAGTTCAGACAACTAACGTTCGCACCTGGGATGATGTAACTCTATTTGTTAACGGATCGGTAATTACAAATTTTTCACTCAGTCCGGATGGACTCGTAGCAACGAACATCGGATTAAAAGAAGGTGAAAACAGAATTGAGGTAGCGGGACGAAACGATGCCGGACGCCGGTCAGAAAGTACTACTATTACTTACAGAAAAGCAACTCCTGCTACTCCGCCGGTAACGCAGTGACACCACCTGTAACCACGGTAACCACTCCGCCGGTGACGACAGTAACACCTCCTGTAACAACGGTAACCACTCCTCCGGTAACGACAGTGACACCACCAGTAACAACGGTAACCACTCCGCCGGTGACGACAGTAACACCTCCTGTAACAACGGTAACCACTCCTCCGGTAACGACAGTGACACCACCAGTAACAACGGTAACCACTCCTCCGGTGACGACAGTGACACCACCTGTAACAACGGTAACCACTCCGCCGGTGACGACAGTGACACCACCTGTAACCACAGTAACCACTCCTCCGGTAACGACAGTGACACCACCTGTAACAACGGTAACCACTCCTCCGGTGACGACAGTGACACCACCTGTAACAACGGTAACCACTCCTCCGGTGACGACAGTACACCTCCTGTAACAACGGTAACCACTCCTCCGGTGACGACGGTGACACCACCTGTAACAACGGTAACCACTCCGCCGGTGACGACAGTTACACCTCCTGTAACGACGGTAACCACTCCGCCGGTAACAGTTGTTGAGGATAAAGCATGTGGGCCAAGAATTAATCCGGGGAACTCTGCATGGCAGTTCTGTCTGGTAACACCGTCGGGAACATACAACAGGGATAACCTGACAAACAGCAGCTTCAGTTACTCCGGTGCGGCAAGCAGTCTCTTTTTTATGCCGATAGCAGGAGGTGGTGATGTTATTGTGAATGGTAAACCATACCCGATAAGATCAGGTCAATACTACCTCTTTACAGGTAGTCTCACTGTAAGTGTAAGTACAAAGAATCCGGGATCCATGGGTCATTGGTCTGTTTGCATAACAACCGACAGAGCGCCGCTCTCAGGAAATGGCAACAACAGACCACAGAGTCCTTGTGAAACAGGTGAGAAAAGATAGCAGGCCAGTCTCTGACTAACCTGCCGTTCATTATTTTTTATAGTCAAATGCCTTAACCGGATATTGTGGAACAGGTGGTTTCGTTACCGGTTGTTCCTTCATTAGCATCCGCAGGTGCTCGATAGCTTTTTCAAGCTGTGTATCTCTGCCATTGAAGGTTTCAAAAGGGAGGTTGTCTACCACAATGTCAGGTTCAACACCCCACCCCTCGATCAGCCATTCGCCATCGGGTGAGTATACTCCCGTTTCGGCTGCTGTGGCAACTCCATTATCAACCAGCAGGTTACTTTGCGACAACCATACTTCTCCTCCCCAGGTACGGACACCTATTACTTTCCCCAACCCGAGTCTCCTGAATCCTTCAGCGAAAGCTTCTCCATCGGATGCGGTGTTCTGGTCTACCAGCACAACCATATGTCCTGTAAAGGCGAATTGCATACTGGGTGTTGCCGATCCCAGTCTGGGTGCCCAGTAGAACCAGGCTTTGCGCATAAGCTTCTCAAGCACCCAGCTATCGATGTTACCACCCCTGTTATGCCTCATATCAAGTATAAGCCCCTCTTTCCCTATTGCGGGATAAAAGTTCTCTACAAAATCGTCATAATCGGACCCACCCATTGCTCTTAAATGGAGATATCCGATCCTGTTATCCGAAACCTTTTCAACATTTAACCGTCGGGTATATTCCCACTCGCTGTATCGAAGGTTCGAAAAGGCAGAAGCAGATATTGGTTTGACGATCTCATCGATCATCTTTCCATCTTTAGTCCTGACCTTAAGCCGTACCTGCATATCGGCCTTATTTGCGAGTAACTGACCAATATTGGTTACATCCAGGGCCCTGACGCCGTTAACTTCCGTAATAATATCCCCTTCGCTAATATTTGATCCGGGGCGGGCAAGGGGTGCCAGTTGTGAGGGGAAGTCAGGATCGCTCCTGAATATATGATCAATTACAAATCCGCCTTTCTCTTCGCTTCGTGTCAATATTGCTCCAAGGTATCCGTTCGCTACTGTATCGGATGAAACTCTGAGGTCACCACCACGGACAAACATGTGGAGGGCTGACAATTCAGATATCATTTGAGCGAGCAGGTCATTAAGCTCATAACGGTCAGTAACGCGCTCAACCAATGGAGAATAGACATCATACACCGACTGCCAGTCAACGCCATGCATATTCCTGTCGTAAAAATAGTCGCGTTCCATTCTCCAGGCATCATTGAACATCTGCTTCCAGTCCTCAACAGGATCGACTGTGAATACCCACTTTTTCATATCCACTGAGTTCTTTTTAATATCCGGTTTCGTTCCGTCTGCCTTGGTAACAACAATACCGTTTCTGTCCCTTATCAATATCTTGCTGCCATCGCCTGAAATGGTAAATGAGCTGATACTGCTGGCTATGCTAACTGCTTCATTATTACGGGCATTTGTCATCTTAAGAGCAAAGAGGTTGCTGGTACGATCGGATGTGCTTCTCTCCGACCAGTAGATCCATCCTTTTCCGATTCTGAAGGTGCCTATATTGGCTGCTTTCACAGGCACTTCATACAACTCGGCACCAACTCCGATAAGGCTTACCGGGGCTTCCGCCACTTCCGTCCGGGGTTTACCTTTCGCTACGGGGGCAACAGCTGCTGATACTGGCTTCACAGAATCAACAGTGATCCTGTTCAGTTCGTTTGCTTCAGAAAACGGAAACTTAGCCGATTTATCAAGTGCCACGGCATATATCATTTCGGTTTTATCGTAATATGGTTCCGGCTGCCTGCTTCCCCATGGGCTTGCCACCACTGTCCTGAACGTCCTGGGAGAGATAAAATAGAGCCATTTACCGTCTCTGCTGAAGATCGGATCGTAACTGTCGAACCTGTCGCTGGTCACCTGGTATGACTTCCCGTCTCTGGTATCATAGATCCGCAGGTATCTCATCTGGTTTTCAGCCACGTCTCCATATGCAATTAGACGACTGTCCGGTGACCAGGCAAAAGGGCCGGAGAAACCAAAATTATTCTGAGCTATAGTGACAACCTTACCGGTGCTTTTCGAATATAGTGCCAGCCTGTTATCCTTCTCACTAAAGACTATAAAGTTGCCATCCGGTGAAGGAGAGAATGATTCAATAAGATTCTTCGACCCTTTCGTTACCTGCACTGGGCCTTTAAAGCCGTACTGGTCCGACTTCCATATTTCAAACTCCCCCGACTCATCGGAGAGCATAACTATTTCATTATCTGCCCCTGATGAGGTAGCATCTTTATATCTTATTCCATACTTACGTGTCACTTCCGACCACCTGTATCCGTCGACCGGAGCAGAGAAAACGCGTCCTCTGGCAGTCAAAATAACACTCTCTCCGTTATGTGAAAGATCTACTGATGATATCTTAGATTTCGGGTCGTTAATCCATCTGGTATGCCTCTGTTCAAAATCGGATATTATAGCCACATCAAGCTTTTCCAACTTTCCTGTTGCTATCTCATACAGCATAATATCGGCACCCTGTCTGCAAACAATCTTATCTCCTGAAATATCTGCATCATCAAGATCCAACCGCTTTTCATATGTATGCTGTTTTAGTCCGGAGCCGTTTTTATCCATTGACCAGATGTTCATCACCCCGTCGCGGTCGGAAAGAAAGTAGATCCTGTTATTATAAAACAGTGGATTTTTGCTTGTCCCGGGGTAGTCTCCCGTTAGCGGCACTGCCTCACTCTTACCGTCAAATTTCCATAATGACTGAGCTGTTCCTCCCTTATACCTTTTTGTGTGGCTTCCCTGAAACCTTAACCGGGTAAAGAACAGTTCGCCCTCAGGAGAATAGGTACCCTGATCAGCCTGTGAAAGGGGTACGATCTCTGATTTGCCATCGGAAGGGTTGAGTTTCAGAAGCTGAGCATTTGGAATGGTCGAGAAGGCCGTAGTTGAATAGAGAATTTTTCCGTCGGGAGTCCATTGATACACTATCGGGCTACCCTCTTCGAACGTAAGGCGCCTCGGAGCACCACCCTTCAGGGGCATGACGTACACCTCCGACGGGCCATCATACTGACCCACAAATGCCAGCCAATTACCATCGGGAGAGATTGATGGATGGGATTCCAGTCCCAGGTTGGTAGTAATTCTCAGGGGTATTCGGGTTGTGATATCCATACTCCAGAGATCTCCTTCTGCGGTAAAAACCACTGTATTATTATTAATAGCAGGAAACCTGTAATAACCTTTTTGCTGTGCGGCAGCATTAAAGATAAAAAGCAAAAGAAGGGAAAGGAGTAAAATAGATCTCGCTGGTTTCATGGGTCAGAATTTTAGTAGGTATAACAGATCAATTATCTATAAAACTGAATTTGAATCCTAATGTAATAAAAGTAAACGACTTGCCTTACCCCGGTTAAAGAGTTAACTATTATTAACTTCAGATCTGACTTCTACCCCTGCGGGCCCACTCCATAACTTCTGCCGGTGGCCTGTTCTGAAGCAGCAGGCTCTTCATCCGTTCCATGTATGGCTCAATATGGTTATAGAAATACTTAAACCCTTCACACAGAGCATTCAAATTAGCCTCTCCAGCGGGAGAGGTAAGGAATCTGTGCTTAGGACATTCCCCTCTGCATGCGAAATAAAATCTGCAACTCAGGCAATAACGCGGCAGGGTATTCCGCTTGTCAAGACCGAACTTGACCTGTCCCGGGTCTTTAACCAACAGACAGAGTTCTTTTTCAGTAATATTCCCGAGCCTGTATTCCGGATAAACGAAATGGTCGCATGAATAGACATCACCGTTATGTTCAACAGCAAGTGCATCTCCGCATGTTTCGGCATAAATGCATAACCCCGGATTAACGCCAACCCACTGGGCCAATGCCAGGTCAAAATGTTGTACAAAAATATTTCCAACATCGGTCAGAACCCACTCGTCAAAAATATCGGTCAGAAACTTACCATATCCCAGTGGTGAGACACTCCATGGGGCGATGGAGGCACCTTTGGTACCCGGAGCAGCAATGACAGGTCGTGAACCGCCATTTGCATCAATAGTATATTCAACAACGGGCATGAATTGCATAAACTTACTACCTGTCTGTTTAAGGAACCTGTAAACATCCGTTCCTCTTCCCTCACTTTTGCTATTGACCACACTCAGAGTGTTAAACTCCACCCTGTGCTTCCTGATCATTTCAATTCCGGCAATAACCCTGGAGAAAGTTGGTTTCCCTGCTTTATTAATTCTGTAAGCATTATGTATATCCTCAGGGCCATCAATGGAAATGCCGATAAGAAAATCGTTGTCGTGGAAGAATTTGCACCATTCATTGTTTAGAAGAGTACCGTTAGTCTGGAGAGAGTTGACGACTCTCTTACCCCCGCAATATTTCTTTTGCAGAGCCAGTGCTTTTTGGTAAAACCCAATACCAGCAAGAAGAGGCTCTCCTCCGTGCCAGACAAATGGGACTTCCGGGCTGCTGTTACCTTCCAGATATTGCTTTGTCACCTTTTCAAGAAGTTCAGGACTCATAACTGATTTCCTGGACTCATATATTGTCTGACCTTTGTCGAGGTAATAGCAATAGACGCAATCGAGATTACATTCGGAACCAATTGGTTTTATCATACAGGAGAAAACAGGAGCAGCCTGGCTCTTAACTGCTTCACTGAATGTTATGTACGGTTTACCCTTATTCACGATGCCCTTTCTTCTGTTCGTTAACCGGTTTTATCCTTTTTGCTGATAACGGAAAATGATTAAATCAAAGTTAAATTGTTTTTTGAATGTTTTTTCATTCAAGACCTTTTTTGGTTAAAGCATCATATTTATGAAAAATAATTCCTTCGTTTACATGATAAGATTGTGATTAATTGGTTCTGCTGCAAAAGTTGAAGTGATTTTAAACCGAACCATAATGTTGGACAACATTACCAATGGCAAGCATATGCCTCTTTTACTGACTGTTATCGTCGATAAAGTTTTCAATGAATATCTTTTTATTGCTTCAATTGGATAATATTCAAAATTTGATTTCAAAAACCTATATTTATATCCTTGTTTCCACTTCCAGAAGTAAGTGAGCTGAACGGTGATCAAAATGAAAGCAAAACTGACAAGAAATATCTATTTTATATTACTGCAGTTCGCTGTATTCTTTCTTCTATTTATTAATACAGAAATCGCTTCTTCTCAGATCTATGGCCTCAAATTTCAAAGTCATGATGTTGTATTGGACAAACGTACAGAACTGGATCTGTCTCCCTCCGATTTTTTAAATTTCCATAAGGAGTTCGAGATGTCTTTTGATTACAATATTTATCTCTCAACTCCAAATGTATATTCAGGTTTATTTGGCTATATTTTTAGGATAATTTCCATCGATGGCAAAAATATTGACCTCGTAACTTCTTCTCTTCCAACCAGATCTTTACATTTGATAATAGGCAGTTCTGATTCACTCATTAATCTGGGTTCAATAGATAACGCCCTTGATGGCTGGGTAAATTTGCGGGTTAAATTCATTTTGAACGAAGACAAACTGGTTTTTTATACTCCCGATTCATTCTATACAATTGAAAACATAGGATTAAAGAAGAATGATTCGTTCAAAATACTCTTTGGTGCCAACAATTATGGAAACTTCAAAACTTCTGATGTCCCTTCGATGAACATAAAAGATATCCGGATATCTGAAGATGGGGTTCTCAGATATCACTGGCCACTGGATGAGGAGCAGGGAAGCAAAGCAGAAAGCAGACTGGATAATGCAGATGCACTAGTAAAGAATCCTGTATGGGTAAAACACTATCACAGCAGTTGGGAAGACAGATTCAAAAAAGAGATAAAAGGACAGGTACTTATTGCCTCTGACAGCGACAGTGGAAGATTATTTTTTATTGGGGACAATGAGCTGCTAATTTATTCCGCATCAGACAACTTGGTTGAGTCAGTAAAATATAGTGATAAGACAATTTCAATAAACAACAACTTCAACTCTGTTTATAATACTCTGGATAATAAGATTTACTGTTATACTGTGAATGAAAAGGTATTTTATTGTCTTGATGTTTCATCCGGGAAATGGAACGAAATTAAGGCCATTTCAAATTCAGAAACCTTCTACAGACATTACAACAGTTATTTTAACCCTGATGAAAATGCAATCTACATTTTCGGTGGTTATGGACAGTATATGTATCATAATGAAATACTAAGACTGGATTTGACCAAAAGAGAATGGCAGGAGATAACTGGAAATGACAGCATATTCTATCCAAGGTATCTGGCGGGACTTGGATCACTGAATGATACAATCTTTATTTTAGGAGGATACGGGAGTACAAAGGGCAGCCAGTTAGTTAATCCGCATAGTTTTTTCGATTTAATCGGGTATTCAATAAAAGACAGAGTGCTTTTCCGAAAATTTGAGATACCCCGGATATATGATGATATGTGTGTTGGCAGCGGTTTGTGGATCAATGGTGAAAACCGTGATTTTTATGCACTCGTATACGAAAAGATAAAGTTTGAAAGCACCCTCCAACTAATAAAAGGAAATCTTGCAAGGCCAGATGTTGAGTTTGTGGGGGATAAGATTCCATACAGGTTTTATGATATCCGATCTAATGCCAGTCTGTTTTATTTCAGTACTCAAAAAAAGCTTTTTGCCTATACTTCTTTCGTAACCGATTCATTAACAACACAGATCAGTATTTACTCAATTGGTAGTCCCCCTTCAATCAGTAGCCTCGAATCTTTGAGTGTCAATAACAGCAGGAACATTCTGATGATTATAATTGCAGGTACACTGTTAATTTTCTTGGTTATCATTTCCCTTTACGCCTTTAGAATGGGATGGATCACGAAAAAGACAAAACAGGAAGTCAAGCCTGTTGAATCGGCAATTGGGAATAAGATTGGATATGCTGTCGGGGGAAAACCGCTCGAAAGACAGAATTATCAGATAGTTTTATTTGGCGGATTTCAGGTATATAACCTTAATAATGTCGATATTACGAATAAGTTTTCTCCTCTGTTGAAGGAACTTTTTCTTCTGATCTTTTTGTTTACCTATAAGAATAATAAAGGAATTACATCTGATAAGATATCGGAATACCTATGGTTTGGCAAGTCTACCTCAAGTGCAAGGAATAACAGGGCGGTGAATATTGCCAAATTAAAGACAATATTAAATGAAATTGGAGCGGTTGAGCTAACCAAGAAAACGGGGTACTGGAAAATAATATTCAATAACGACCTCGTTAAGAGTGATTACCATGAGTTTGTGGAAATCTCCGGTTCAAAGACAAATCTTACAAAAGTAAATATCTGCAGGTTATTGGAAATTACCAGAAAGGGAGGTTTCCTGATCAATTCTAATTATGAGTGGCTTGATGATTTTAAATCAGATATTTCAGATTCGATAGTCGACACATTGGTGACATTTGCCGAAAAATGTAACCTGGAAACGGAGGCGGAATTCATCATTCATCTTACTGATTGTATTTTTAACTTCGATAAGGTGAATGAAGAGGCTATGATACTGAAATGTAAGGCAGAGTGCTTCCTGGGCAATCATAGTCTGGCAAAAATGACTTATGAGAAATTTGTCAGGGAATATCAAAAAATTTATGGTGAGGAGTTTAAGAGACCATTTAACGAACTGACTAAATCATAGGCTATTATTGACCTGGTTAAACTGCAGACAGTTAATCATTAAGATTCAAAAAAAGTATTTTTTGCCTGTAAAATTTATTTCCGAGGGAAATGACAATTATATATATTCCATCTCTCATATTTACAGGAACTTCATATCTGTCCAGGATAAAATCAGCAACCAGTTTTCCGGAAAAATCATAGATTTTCACCATGGAGTTTAAGAAGGTCTCATCAAAAACAAGTGCCTGGTTTCTTTGATAGACGTATATATTTTGTTCCCCTGCCCTTATTTTTTCGACAGAGACAGGGAAAGTATCACTTACTGTAATATAAATATCATCGAAAAATGCCTCGAATGAACCATTGGCTGAGGGTTTGTCGTATGTTACGACGATTCCCGTTATCTCATCACCAAGCAACTCGCCTGAACCAAAAATGCAAATAGTCTGTTCCCACCCTGCCCCTGGTGTTCCAATACCTGATGATGGATCCATACTGCCTCCCAGACTATTTTTATAGCCTGACAATTGGCTTAACCTTTTTCCGGATTGAAACATCAGATCAATTGAAACATTTTTTCCAAGCTCATTAATGGTTTTCTTCCAGAAAGAAAGTTTAAGATCGGCAACAACAGGGATCTTAACCTCAGCAATCTTGTAGCTGTAACTGGATGCAGTTGCTGAAACCGGACTACCTGAGGCTCTAACCAGATATGATCCTTTGTGTGCGTTTACCTCATCATTAATGATTTCAATGGACGGCAACGACACATTGGTACTTTCCATGATTATGGGCTTATAGAAGCATGGGTCCAGATTATAGATCCCATTATAAACTGTTCCTCCTTCGGTCAAAACATATTCCGTATATCTCTTTTCAAAACTGTTCCGGTAATAATCAGGTCCATTGGAATGTGTAACAGACAATGCCGGTGTTGGATCACCAGCACTTTTTACCATAGCTGTGGCAGCTCCGGCAACTCTCAGGTAGAAATCTGAAGATACCCATATACCATCGGCACTTAGGGTGACGAAGTACTGATCAGTAGGTATCATACTCCAGTCGGTTGCTGCCTTCATAATTGCAGTACCTTCATCATACTCATCAAACATTGCAAAGTACATCTGACTGATCCCACTAAGTCTTATGTTATAAGCCTGCCGCCACAGGAATTCTCCGGCAATCCGGGGAGTTGAATTAGGGACCCCGGTCTTCCATGTTGACCATGAGAAACCCGGAAAAAGTACGGGCAAATAGTCAAGGCCGTTTGCATCGCAAAATGCTTTATCCGGAACAATGTAGTTGGTTCTGTGACTGTCACAACCTGAAAGCGTTTTATACCTCCCCGGTGTCCATGGTGAGACCATGTCGTAGCTTTTGTAGGCTCCCAGGAAGCCCGGTTTTGAATCTCCCGATTCTGTACGCCAGCCAGTAGGAACACCTCCAATAACATAGCAACCCCGGCTTTGCAGGAACTCAATGACCTCTATTGTTTTTGCCGCATTTCCCACTCTTGAAGTAAACCCCGGACCCCATATCTGAACAACAGGTTTGTTGTTAATCGTAGCATAGGCAGGCGAAGAGGTTAAGGCATAAGCTTGCTCAATGTTAAAAACCCAATCGAATTTAATGCTCTCGGCCCAGGCATTCTCGTCCTTACCTGAAGACATATCGTAACAAATGTAAAAGATTCGCCCATTTGCCTCTGCTGCGTTTTTAACTTTTATCGGTTTTGAGAATGGGGAATCGTTAACCGGATATGGATTATCTCCAATAAACCTCTGCAAGGCGATACCGTCAATCCCAAATTCCTTCATCCATTCGAAGTGCTCGTCGATGACGTCAGCCGAACTAAACAAGAGGGATGGGTCCCCGTTACCAAGATTCCCGAAACCAGTATTCCTTAAGATGTCCGGATTGTAATCCCTGACATCAGGATAAATATCAAAGGAAGAATTGCCAACCTGAGGCCGGGTATTGGCTGACCAATGAACCCATCCGGTGTTTGTCTCACTGGCAGCAAACCAGGCCTGATATCCGGCTACCGATTTTCCTTTAAACTCGGAATAACTGCTTCCGGTGGTATTTGGAACGGGTTCCTTTGAAGGATCCATTTCCCCTTTACTTATGGATACCTGACGTATATATGCCTCCCCGGAAATCCTGAAATCTGACTGATTGTTTTGCAGATTGTTAAATGCTGCATCTACCAGTGCTATTTTTACACTGATCCATGTGTTGGTGTTGGTTTTTGTTATGGAAACCGATTTGTAATTACTTGATAAGGCATTATATTGAAGCGAAAAGTTGCCAAGCCCGTTATCAAAATAGGTAATCTGGAAAATCAGTCTGGCATCGGTGGTTAAAATCAAACCATCATCAACTTTGAAATACCCATACTTGCCTGCAGGAATAAACCGGCAATCCAACTCTCCCTTTATTGCCTGCTCACTATAGGCTTCGGCCGTAGGGTTGGAAATAACAAGAAACTGCATTCCTGTCTCGGTCCGTGGATTTGAAAAGATAATTTTGGCATCCTGACCAGTTACAATGCAAGTCGAAAACCAGAATATGAGTGCTATAATTGAAGATAAAAGATGCCTCATTATGAAACTTATTTTTTACCAAGAAATATTTGCGCAATTAATTCTTGATTAATAATCACTTAATTGAAACCGTATAAAATAAATATTCATTCTAATTTGAATAGTTATGTTTCAGATATACAATGAAATACATATTACTCTACTTTACTGATTAATGAAATTTATTTTTTATTAATTGAAAATTAATGACAATTCCTTTCTTTGATTAATATAACTATCAAAGCATATAATTAATCAGTTAACGACTCCACTCATGAGAATAAAAGGTCTGTTATGGAATAAGCCTGCAGCATTAACCGGTGGTTTGGTTTTGGCTTCTTCCTTTATCTCAGCCGTGCAGTCAGAAGTAAGGCCTAATATTGTTATAATACTTGCTGATGATCAGGGAAACGCAGATGCCGGTTTCCAGCGTTCACCTTCAACTATATCGACACCATCAATCGATAAATTGGCCGAAAATGGAGTGGTTTTTACAGATGGTTATGCCAGTGCCTATGTTTCTGCTCCAACAAGGGCAGGTCTCTTGACGGGCAGGTACCAGCAACGGTTTGGTTTCTATAAGGCCAATGATTCAAGAGATGGGATGCCGGTAAGTGAAATGACTCTGGCAGAAATATTGCAAAAAGAGGGTTATCGGACAGGCATTTTCGGGAAATGGCATTTAGGACTTGAGAAAGCTTATCACCCGTTGAACCGGGGATTTCAGGATTTTTATGGATTTCTGGGTCACGGTGGACATGATTATTACGATTTCAGCTGCAGCGAGGGAAATAAACACCAATGTATCCTTAGGAATTTCACTCCGGTGAGCCCTGAAGGCTATCTGACAGACATTCTGGCAAAAGAAGCCTGTTCTTTCATAAAAATTAACTCAGAAAAGAAAAATCCATTCTTTTTGTACCTGCCATTCAATGCTGTTCATGCACCTTTGCAAGCCCCAGGGGAGGATATTGAGCGATTTAAAACGGGAAATCCGGAGCGTGATATCCAGATGGCCATGATTTATCGTATGGATATTGCGGTAGGAGAAATAATAAAGACCCTCAAACAGGCCGGGGTTTATGAAAATACAATTATTTTCTACTTGTCTGACAACGGAGGTGCCAAAGTTACAAAAGCAAGCAACCTGCCGCTGAGAGACTTTAAGCACAGTGTCTATGAAGGCGGACTGCGGGTGCCTTTTATCATAAGCTGGCCCGGAAAACTAAATCCATCGGTGTGTAGGGAACCTGTAATATCTATCGATATTATGCCTACTATTTGTGCTATTCTCGGCATAAAACTGCCTGCCGACAGGGTGTACGATGGAAAAAATATGCTGCCTGCAATTAATGGGGAATTGAAAAAGCCACTGCATGAGGAACTATATTTCGATGGAGATGAAGACAGATGGGCGGTCCGGCAAGGGAAATGGAAACTGGTATTTGATAAAAAAGGAGTATTGGAACTGTATGATATTGAAAACGATATAGGAGAAAGTATCGATTTGGCAGCCCAAAATCCGGATAAAACAAACGAATTGAAGTTGAAATATGAAAAATGGCGATCTGAAATGAGTACACCGATGGGTGAGTTAAAAAACAGAAAAAGAAATACGGATCTACAGATTAAATAAACAGTCATGATTCCAAATTATTGCAAATCAACCACCTTGTTGGTTACCGGTGTTCTTTCAGCTGCTACTGCCGTGTATGGCCAGAATGAAAGGATCCCAAATGTCCTTTTAATAATGACCGATCAGCAAGCCTGGAATGCAGTTGGCTATTCAGGAAATAAAATGATCAAAACGCCAAATTTAGACAGATTGGCCAGTGAAGGTGTTAATTTTAGTAATGCTGTCACACCTTGCCCTGTTTCTGCTCCTGCACGTACTTCCATTCTAACAGGACGATTAACCGAGACAACAACAATTCGCGATAACAGTGATTCTAAAACCGGCGAGTGTTACTATCCAACCTTCGATGAGATTCTCGCAAAAAGAGGTTTTGTCACCGAAGTTTACGGCAAGTTCCACTCACCGGAACATATGGCGAGGGTCTATATGAATCCTCCTCTTAAAGGGATAACTGGAACTGATCCGATCATTTATTGGGAATCCATTTATGTGAAATATATCAGAGAGAACTTTCCCACAAAACCCCTCAAACCGGGTGAATTGTATGAAACAACTTTCTATGGGGGTACTGTCCCATACAAACTTGACCCTATTGATCGCAGGTATAAGTACTTGCCATCAGGCGACCTTCCGGAAGATGAAATAAAGCGTAAAAAACTGGGACAGGACGATGTCCACGGAGTACTGGATTTACCAGCCGATTATACAATAACTGCGGTGCAAGGCAAACAAACACTCGAAGCTTTGGATCGTCTGAAAAATGAACAATTTGTCCTGACATGCTCCTTTCACTGTCCCCATGTTCCGATAACTCCCTCCGAACCATATGCTTCAATGTATAAAGCAATGGATATGTTAAATCCTGTTTCAATTGAAGACCGAAGAAATAATTCTCCATACAATCCCGGGGAAATAATTTCACCATATAATGAGAAGGATAAGGTTCAGTATATGGCGGCAAATTACTATGCCTTTGTAACAGAAATTGACGACTGGGTTGGAAAAATATTAAATAAACTGGACGAATTAAAGTTAACGGATAACACTCTGGTAATATTTGTTTCCGATCATGGAGAAATGCTAGGAGCTCACGGGATGCGCGGAAAATTCTGCTTTTATGAAGAGTCGGTTCGGGTTCCTTTTTTAATTCGCTATCCCGGGAAAATTAAGGCAGGTCAAACTATTTCAACACCAGTTTCAACCCTCAATATTTTTCCCACAATTCTCGATTACGCAGGTGTTAAATCAATCCCAACAGATGGCTTTTCGCTCAAAGGCATTATGGAGGGAACAGGATCTCCAAAATACGATTTTGCCGTTTCGGAATGGCAATGGAGTAATGAAAAAGTCCCTTCGATAATGATACGGACAGAGGAGTGGAAACTTATGACTACTCACCGGGAAGGAGGTAAGAATGTTGAAGTGCTTTATGATTTAAAAAACGACCCATATGAGATGAATAACCTTTTGGGCACAAATCTGGAACGCCATAAATACAAAGCAAAAGCAGAAGAACTGCGGGATAAACTTGTAGGATATTTGAAAGATGTAAATTATCCACTTGTTAAAGGAATTGAAGAGAGAGTTTTAGTTCGCGAACAGACACCAAATAGTTGGTGAAAAACAATACAGAATTCATATACAATGAGCTTGTCACATAAATTTTAAAAAATGGTCCTATGAAAAAATATTATTCAGCCCTGATTTTATTAAGCATATTCTTTTCTTTTTCTTTCCAAACAGAAGCGCCTGTCGAATCAGAATCAACTTCTTCGATTGTCCCGGATCGTATTATGTTGTCCATACCGGGGAACCCCGGAAATGAAAGGGCGGTAACATGGAGAACTTCGACCAGCGCAAAGCGCTCAATCGGACAGATTGCAGAAGCCAGTGTTTCACCTTTCTTTGAAGAGAAAATACAAAGCAATAGAAGGCACTTCGACTTTTTGGATGGAAGGGGATTCAACTGCATTAGGACATCAAGTTGTTTTTGGCGGGCTGAAACCCGAAACCATGTATACTTACAGGGTTGGAGATGGAGAAAATTGGAGTGAGTGGTTTCAGTTTACAACTTCATCGAATGAAGCTAAGCCTTTTAATTTTATTTATTTAGGTGATTTTCAGGATTATATTAAAGAACATTGTTCACGTGTTATCCGAAAAGCTTATTCTCACTTTTCTGATGCTGACTTTATATTGTTCGTAGGTGATGTTGTTAGCAGAAGCAACGATGAATATTGGGGTGAGTTTTTTTATGCCGGCGATTGGATTTTTGGAACCATGCCTTCGCTTGCTACACCTGGGAACCACGAATATATCTCAAACTCACTTGATGGACCACGAACTTTTTCGAAACAGTGGAACCAGATATTTGTAAATCCCGATAACCATCCTGAAAATCTGAAAGGTCGAACTTATTATATTGATTATCAAGGGGTACGTTTTATTGCTATAGATTCCCCTGCAATGAGTTTTAATGATGAGGACGGAAAGAATACAATTGTTTGGTTGGAAAAAATTCTTTCCGAAAATCCGAATCAATGGACAATTCTCTTCACTCATTTTCCTGTTTATTCGTGTTCGCAAGGAAGAGATAACAGCAAATATCGAAATTTGCTTAAACCTGTACTTGAAAAATATGGAGTTGACTTAGTACTACAAGGACACGATCACACCTATTGTCGTGGGCAAAATTTGGCCAGAATTGGTGAAGACTGTTCCAATCCTCCAATGTACATAGTTTCCGTGTCGGGACCTAAAATGTATGGTTTAAGTGTGGATAGGTGGAGCGATAGGGTAGCATCAGAGACTCAATTGTATCAGAATATTGAAGTTAACGGGAATACAATTAAAGTAAAAGCATTCACTGTTACCGGCGAGCTATACGATTCTTTTTCCTTGGTGAAAAATGACAAAGGAATCAATGAAGTTATTGAAGATGATATCGTTAAGTCGATTCCTGAAAATACCAGAATACCGGAACAGGCATTAAAACAATATTCCGAGGAACAATTAATCCTGTACAAGGAGAAATATTTGTTAAAATAGGATGAGTGATTCATCGGGAAGAGAGATTACGACATTTCAGGGAAAAGCAATTGTAGTTGTTAAATAGCTTTGAATATTTCCGTGAAAACTGTAATGCCGGTTTGAAATTGTAACTCTTTTTCAATCAATTAATTTGGTTAACCCTTTTTTAATGAAAAATTAAATACTCCCAATTACACTTTATTCTCAAAACACTTATCCATGAAAATCAAAATATTTCTAATAGGTCTGTTTGGATTGTTGATTTCTATTGGTACTTCAGCGCAAAACAAGCATGCAACAAGTAGTAAGTTTATGAGTTACAAAGGACTTGTTATGGCCGGTTATCAGGGTTGGTTTAATTGCGAAGGCGATGGAGCCGATCGTGGATGGACTCATTATAATAAAAATGGAAAGTTTGAGGATGGCAGTTGTACTATTGATTACTGGCCTGAAATGGATGAGTACAAAATAAAGTACAAAACACCTTTTAAGTTCGCCGATGGTTCACCGGCCTATGTATTCAGTTCTTTCGATGAAAGTACAGTGGATTTGCATTTCAGATGGATGAAAGAGTATGGCATTGATGGTGTATTTATGCAGCGCTTCTTCTCGGTACTTACCAGTCAGAACAGACTGGATCATAACGACAAAGTTCTGGCTTCTGCCCTTAAAGCTGCCAATAAATATGGAATTGCCATCTGTTTAATGTACGATATAGGCAGTATGGATGACAGTAAATACAGACTCTTGTTTGATGACTGGAAGCATCTGGTCGATGACCTTAAACTGACAAATCAGGGAGATAGTACGACCTACCTGTTCCATAACGGGAAACCTTTGGTTGCCTTCTGGGGAATAAGTGCCGGAACAAGAGAGTCTGGCCATATCCCGGAGATATTTGATATCATGGACTTCTTCAGAAATGACCCGGATTATGGTGGCTGCTCCATTCATCTGGGCATACCCTCACGGTGGAGAACACTCGGCCCCGACACAAAAGGAGATCCTCGCTTACATGAAGTCCTTATGCTGGCCGATGTTGTTCATCCATGGCTGGTCGGTCGGTTTAATGAGGGTAACTATGAGGAGTTCCGGCAGGAAAATATAGTTGGCGATGTTGAATGGTGCAAGGCAAATGGTAAATCTTATGCCCCCACCGTATTTCCTGGCTTTTCATGGCACAATATGAAAGGGGACGGCTCAGACAAAATACCGAGAAATAAAGGTGAGTTTTACTGGAAACAGATTGCCGGTGCCATTGAAAGCGGGGCTGAAATGATTTATGTTGCAATGTTCGATGAAATAGATGAGGGTACAGCTATTATGAAGTGCGCACATGAGGTTCCTGTAGGCAAAAGTGTGTTTGTTCCTATTGAGAAAGAGGTACCAACCGATCATTACCTTTGGTTAACTGGAATGGCAGGGAAAATGCTTCGTGGCGAAATACAATTCACAAAAAAAATGCCCGAGAGAAAGTAATATTTATATGGTTAAAAAGAACATAATTGAGGATTAACGGATTATTTATGAAGGCAAAAATCTTGAATAGCTACAGGTTGAAGAAGACCATACCAATTGCTTTCTTCTTTAGTTGCATTTTGTCGATAGCAGCATTTGCACAGACAGGCAACTCAGGCAAAACTGCCGTTGAACCCATCGACCCACTGACAATTGATATTACTAAACCAACATTATTTGTGGTTCCCTATACTCACCTGGATGATATGTGGCGCTGGTCTTATCCCCAGGTAATAAGGGATTTCCTTAGAAACACCCTGGACGATAATTTCAGGGCTTTCGAGGAATACCCTGATTATGTATTTAACTGGTCGGGAGCAAGCCGCTACCAAATGATACAGGAGTATTATCCTGAAAAATATAAGGAGCTTAAGGAATGGATTGCAGCGGGTAGATGGTACCCGAGCGGTAGTTCCTGGGTGGAAAATGACGTAAATGTTCCTTCAACCGAATCTATGGTTCGCCAGATACTGCTTGGCTACAACTATTTCAAAAATGAATTTGGAAAAGAGAGTCTTGAGTTTATGCTTCCCGATTGTTTCGGATTTACCTATTCACTGCCATCAGTTCTTAGTCACTGCGGTATTCGCGGATTCTCTACCCAGAAACTTACATGGGAATCAGCAAACGGTATTCCCTTTAATGTAGGCCGATGGATAGG
Source organism: uncultured Bacteroidales bacterium (assembly GCA_963698535.1). Lineage (GTDB taxonomy): Bacteria > Bacteroidota > Bacteroidia > Bacteroidales > VadinHA17 > CAVORD01. The sequence goes on from CAVORD010000001.1 coordinate 1,286,884, forward strand.
ACCCGACGGGGAATGGGTAATTGCAGCTTTAAATGCCGGGAACTATGCATCCGGACATGAACATGTCTATTCCACCCATAAAGAGACACTTGAGCGCCTGGAAAAGAACAGAGAGGTTAGCGGCCTTCCAATCGACTATTTCTACATAGGTGGAGGTGATCAGAACAATGCTGACCGTGGCGGTGTTGTTCAAAAAGTATCTCTTGAATCACTTAAAAAGGCGAAGGAAACAAAAGGAGCTGTTAATGTGGTATCCGGACAGGCTGACCTTATGTTCAGAGCCATAACTGATGAGCAGGCCCAAAAACTTCCAACCTGGAACAAAGATTTATTACTTATAAAACACTCAACAGGAGTGCTTTCGTCACAGGCATATACGAAAAAGCTAAACCGCGATGCCGAGTTATTGTCTGATGCTTCTGAACGAGCAGCCGTAGCTGCGTACATTATGGCAGGAGCTCAATATCCTTATGGCACACTTAATGATGCCTGGAGATTGGTTCTTCGTAACCAGTTTCATGATAATCTGCCGGGAACAAGCATCCCAAAAGCACATGAACAGGGATGGAATGATGGCATAGTTGCACTTAATCATTTTACCGGAATATATAAAGATGCAATTGGTAGTCTGGCAAGACTCCTTAATACCGATGTTCCGGGAGTTCCTGTTGTCGTTTTTAATCCGCTTTCCTTCGCCCGTGAAGATGTGGTCGAAGCCTTGATCCCTGAAGAATTCAGAAACACAGAATTCCTTGCTGTATTTGATGCAAAGGGCAAGGAAGTACCTTCGCAGATTACTGCCGGGCTTGATGGTATCCGTCGTATATTGTTTCTTGCCGACCTGCCGCCTGTTGGAGCAACTGTCTATTCAATTCGCGCGCAAATAACTCAGATTAAGAATCCAGAATTAACTGTTCGTAAGGATTATCTGGAGAACAGTAATTTCAGGGTAACCATTGATACCAATGGCGATATAGCAAGTGTTTTCGATAAAAGAATAGAGAAGGAATTGCTTGATAAACCTGTACAACTTGAGTTTGGAGAAAACTTTCCCGATACCAAGCCGGCATGGAGAATATACTGGAAAGATATAAAGCAACCGGCCCGGACTGTTTTGTCAAATCCGATCTCAGTAAAAGTTGTTGAAGATGGGCCTGTTAGGGTTGTTGTTGAGGTTATCAGAGAGAATGAAGGTTCAAGGATAACCCAAAGAATAAGACTCTCTGCCGGAGATGATGGTAACCGAGTCGAAACATTAAATATGGTTGACTGGAAAAGCAGAGGCACCTTGTTAAAGGCAGCGTTCCATTTAACTGCGGAAGCACCTGAAGCAACATATAACCTTGATTTGGGAACCATTAAACGGGGTAACCGCAACGAGACACAATACGAGGTGCCTCATCACGGATGGATTGACCTGACCGATAAATCAGGAACGTACGGAGTATCATTGCTTACCGGAGCAAAATACGGCAGCGACAAGGTTGACGACAATACCATAAGACTTACCCTGATTCATGGACCCGACACAAAAGATAGTGAACAGGAAGTGCTTGACGATGGTACTATGAGTGAGATGAGATGGCAGGACTGGGGAAGGCATCAGTTTACATATTCTATTACAGGTCATAAAGGTGACTGGCGCGAGGGTAAATCACACCGGGAAGCAATGCGCATGGAACAGCGCCCTGCAGCCTTCGCTGTACCAAGGTATAAAGGTAAAATAAGTTCCTTCTCTATGCTTAATGTCAATAGCGATCAGATAAATATTCAGGCGGTTAAAATGGCTGAGGATGGATCGGGTATTATTGTCAGGTTACAGGAGTTATTTGGGAAAACCTTCTGCCGAAGTGAAACTCTTCAACGGTTATTCCTGTAAAAGCCGCTGAAGAGACTGATGGTGTTGAGCGCAAGTTGGGAATTAACCTTCCAGTTCGCAAGAATGTGGTAAGCATGGACTTTGCACCCTATGAGCTGAAAACAGTTCTCTTACACCTTTCAGGTGAAACAAAAACCACCACTCTGACACAACCCGTGGCACTTGAATATGATACTGATATTTTTAGCTATAATGACAACCGTGAGGATGGATAACATTGACCGTACTCCCAGAAGTGAAGGTCATCGTGGCAGCCTCGATGGCAAAGGTGGAACGTATCCGGCAGAAATGATTGGAGAAAATTGTTCAGGTAGGCAATGTCCTGTTTGATATTGGTCCGCGTGAGGAGGGCAAATACAATGCATTGGCGTGCAAAGGGCAGACTATTGCCCTGCCTGAAGGCACAAAAGTATTACATATCCTGGCAGCGGCAGATGTTGATACAGATGTAATCTTTAAGGCCGGAGACAAGGAATTTCCATTATCGGTAGGTGGCTGGACAGGTTATATGGGATTATGGGATAACCGGGAATTCGAAGGGTTTGTTGCTGAATTATCCTACTCATTGCGCAATGATCTGAAAACAATTCACCCGGCTTTTGTCCGTAACCAGCGTATTGCATGGGCTGCTTCGCATCATCACAGACCTGCCGGGGATGCTCTCTATGAGTATAGTTATATGTTTTCATACCGGATCGAGATACCGGTTAATGCCACTAGCATAACCCTTCCAGATTCACAGTTTTGTGCGGATTATTGCAATGAGCGTTGGTGATGAAGGTAGCGTGCAATACCACTTCAATCGACCTTTGAAGACCTGCATCGTGATGAAGCTTTTATTGAACGATTTAGTCATCTTTCTCATCGAAGGTAAAAAAATAAATAAAGTCGATCCATCGTATTTCTCCGGACACTTGATTGCGAATTCGATACGAAGGCATAAGTTTAAAAGTGATTATGACACTAATATCGGTAAAGAAATTCATATTCCTGATCGCGTTAGTCTGAAAAACGGATATGGCGGATTGCCATATTTTGAGCTCCTCTGGAATGGAGCCGAGGCCCATGTCTATCTGCATGGTGCTCATATCTTACATTATCAGCCCGCCGGCCAGCGACCGGTTTTATGGAAGAGCGAGAAGAGTTGGTTTGAGCCTGGCAAGCCTATACGGGGTGGTATCCCTGTTTGCTGGCCCTGGTTCGGGCCACATCCTTACGATCCCGGCCAACCATCTCATGGCTTCGTTCGCCTGACGGAATGGGAGCCCCTGTCCGCTTCAGCTACACAAGAGGTGACCACCTTGACATTGGAATTCCCGTCATCCCTCTCTCCGCAAGGGATAACCCTGCAACTAAAAGCAGAGTTAAATGATAAACTTTCGGTTTCTCTTACAACCTATAATAATTCCGGTAGCGATTTCAGTTTCAGTGAAGCATTGCATTCCTATTTTCTGATCCATGATATTCATGAGGTGACAGTATCGGGACTAGGAGGCCAGCACTATATCGACTCCCTCTCCGGAGGTTTACCTCCGGTGATGCAAAATGGCCCTATCTCATTTTCGGCAGAAACAGACCGCATCTACATAAACACAGCTCACACCTGCCACATTGTTGATGAAGTATTCAAACGAAGGATCCAAATTCAAAAGATAAACAGTCTTTCGACTGTGGTATGGAATCCCTGGACAGAAAAGTCCATCCGAATGCCCGATTTTGGTGACAGTGAATTCCTGAAAATGCTTTGTGTGGAAACTGCAAATTGCGGACCCGATACAGTAACACTGATCTCCGGAGAAGCACATGAGATGAAACTGGAGATATCATCGCACCACATTGCAACATAAGGCTATTCTAATCGCATAACAACAGGAAAATATTAATAATTAATAAGTTAAAATAATGACAACTGCTCGTAAAAAATTCATCCAGACATTGACGCTCTTCCTCCCGGGTATATTTCTTGTAGGTTCCAATATCGGTACGGGTAGTGTAACCACCATGGCAGCAGCAGGTGCAAACTATGGCATGTCATTGCTATGGACTATTCTTCTTTCATGCCTCGCAACCGCCTTCATGATATCTATATATGGAAAATTCACCCTGGTTACAGGCGAGACAGCTCTTCAGGCTTTTCGAAAACATATTCATCCCGGTGTAGGTATTTTCTTTATTGTTGCACTGACTGCAGCAGTATCAGGCAGTGTTATGGGTGTCATGGGAATTATTGCGGATATCAGTTATGAATGGTCAAAACGCCTGGTGGATGGAGGGATAGACTCAATTTATTTCGCGATTTTATACATTATAATAGTCTATTTCATCTTCTGGGGTGGTAAAACCAAAATATTTCAAAGAGCATTGGCTGTAACAGTTTCATTTATGGGATTGTGTTTCATTATTAACTTTTTCATAATGATGCCTCCACCCATTGATATTGTAAAAGGTCTTATTCCAGGGATACCTGAAATTCCTGCCGATGCTGATAAAAACCCGTTTCTGGTTATTGCCGGCATGGTTGGGACAACTGTTTTTTCCGGAATGTTTATAATAAGAACAACCCTGGTAAAAGAAGCAGGTTGGACAATTGCTGACTTTAAACATCAAAGAAAAGATGCAATGATTTCTGCTTCTCTCATGTTCCTGATAAGTGCTGCTATAATGGCAGCAGCAGCAGGTACCATTTATGCTGATCCGAACACTCCGGGATTGGAAAATGCTGTTCAGATGATTACACTTTTAGAACCCCTTGCCGGATCTCTTGCCGTTGCAATTTTTGCCCTTGGAATCATTGCTGCAGGTGTTGGCTGTATGCTTCCCAATCTTTTAATGCTTCCATGGTTATTATGCGACTACAACAACCAGGAGCGGGAAATGAAATTGCCGAAATACAGGATAATGGTAGTACTGATTGGCTTACTGGGACTTGTTGTACCAATATTTAATGCGCGGCCTGTTCTTGTAATGATCATTTCTCAGGCTTTAAGCTCAGTCCTGCTTCCATTAACTACTGTCAGTATCCTTTATCTTACAAACAGAAAGGATTTGATGAAGGAGTATAAGAACAAACTGGTTGCGAATATAATCCTTGTAGCAATTCTGCTGTTCTCTCTGTTTAACTCCTATACCGGGTTAAAGGGTGTAGGCGTAAATATTGGCAAACTGAGAAATCCTCCGGTAGAGGAAACAACAACCGGACAAACTGCTCTCTGCGAAACTGGCTCGGTCAGCTTCTCTACTTCTGGCAGCGACAGGTTATTGTCCGACTCGTGGAAGTAAATCTTTAACGAATTTAAAATAAGTACAATGGAGATACCTAAAATACTATTTCTTTCACCAAACAGGGTATGGAGAACCTATCTTGGCGGGATGAAACTCGACCAGATGGAAGGCGCCCAGAATCCCGAGGATACACACTTCCCTGAAGATTGGATCGGCTCAACTACGCGCGCTGTGAATAAAGGCCGTGAACATCTCACCGAGGAGGGCTTATCTAAAGTGACGCTGGATGAAAAAACTATTACTCTTAAAAAGCTCTGCGAAGAGCAACCTGAGTATCTGCTTGGAGCAAGGCACTTTAAGAAATATGGTGCTAATACCCAGTTTTTGCTGAAATTCCTCGATTCATCAATCCGTTTGCATATTCAGTGCCATCCAACCATTCCCTTTGCCCAGAAATACCTGAACAGCAACTCCGGGAAAACTGAAGCATATGTTATTCTGAGCATACGTGAAGGAGTGACTGAGCCCTATATTTATCTGGGATTCCAGCACCCGCCAGCCAAACAGGATTTCAAGAGAATGATAGAGGAGCAGGACGGTGATGGTCTGCTCTCCTGCTTCGAAAAGATTCCGATAAAGCCGGGTGATGTATTCATGGTACCCGGAGGAATGCCACATGCAATAGGAGAAGGTGTTTTCATGATTGAGATCATGGAGCCAACAGACTTCGCCGTGCGCATTGAATTTGAACGAGGGGGATACGTGTTGCCTGAGGAGTCTCGTTTCATGAACAGGGGCATCGATTTTGCAATCTCCATGTTTACATTCCAGGATACACCTATTGAGGCCATCAGGAAAAACTATTTCATTGAACCACGAGTGGTTGACAAACAGAATCAAAGCATTGAGTATTCCCTGGTCGATCCCCGGAAAACCTCATGCTTCAGTGTGAACAGAATTATTGTTAATGACAGGTTTAAAAAAGAAGCTGACTCTTTCTATATAGGTATTGTTACAAAAGGGTATGGCAAAATTCAGATTGACCATCAATCATATCCTGTCAGGGAAGGATCTAAATTCTTTGTCCCATTTCAAACCGGCGCTGTATTTTTTGAGTCGGAAAGAGGAATGGAGATAATCACCACTTTCCCGCCAATAGCAGAATAGCAAAAATATGGGCCTTTTTTGTTGGAGTTAATTATCAATAAAAACACAAACAATGAGATCAAAGATCGACTCAGGAATAACCTCATCTATCCTACTGCTTACAATTCTGTTCTTTACTGCTCAGGCTAATGCGAATCCGATTAGCGGGAAAGCTCTGGAATTCGGTAAAAACGATCTGGTAATTGTACTCTCTGACAAGGAAGAAGGACCGATAAAAATTGCGGTAACAGCTTTGATCAGGGATTTCAATGGGGTGATGGAGTTCATGCCTGAAGTTCATGACAAAATGAATTCCAAAAAGAATAAAACTGAATTGGTAATAGTTAACCGTGAATCGGGGTTACTTTCAGTCCCCTCCGGCAAAATCCTTGAACTTGACGGGTTTGAATCGCATCGCGTATACGCCGATTCAGAAAACAACCGCATATATCTCGAAGGTTATGACCTCAGGGGAACAATCTTTGCCATCTACACCTTCTCGGAAGAGATACTTGGTGTCCCCCCCCTAAAATACTGGAGCTCATGGTTTCCTGTAAAAAAGAATAAGATAAAGATTGAACCTGACCTGAATATCTTTTTTAAATCACCACAAGTAAGGTACCGAAGTATTTTACCGGGCGATCAGGATTTCTTTAATCCCTGGAAGAAGAGTTCACCGGAGAATGATAATGTTTGGCTTGAAACCACACTTCGCCTCAAACTGAATACAGTTGAGGCCTATTCTACCATTTTGCCAGATTATAAGTTGACTGATTACGCTTATTTAATCGACAAATATGGATTGGTCATTACCTCTCACCACACAAGCGGACTGAATACTTCATTCGGAACCTGGGAGGCGTATTGGGAGAAAGTAAGAAACATGGAGCCTCCGAAACTGCTTCTTGCAAATGAACAGGCAATCATCGATTTCTTTAAATACAATGCAGAAACAGTACAAAGGAGTGGGATTGAAAACCTTTGGACAGTGGCTTTCCGGGGAAGAGTTGATCAACCATTCTGGAGTGTCTTCGAAGACGCCCCTGCAGGCGATACAGAGCGGGCTGGGGTTATTAACAGGATGCTTCAGATTCAACTGGATATCATAAAGGATGTCACTGGCAATCCCAACCCCTACACCCGAATCACTTTTTACGACGAATTGGCTACCCTGATGGCCAAAGGATATTTAGAGCCACCTGAAGGTGAAAATATGATCTGGACCTATGTTGCCGCACGTCGCGATCCATATCCATACAATGATCTGGTGAATTTCAAGTTCAGACAAGACCTGTTAAACTGGGCTTACTATATGAACTTCGGATTTGCGTCCACGGGAGCACACGTGGCACCTGCCGAAAGTCCATGGAAAATGGAGTTCAATTACAGGTACATCAATAACAAATCACCTCTCTACTTTTCGGTAGTGAACGTTGGCAATTTCAGGGAATTTGTGTTGGAGCTCTCAGCAAATGCGAAGATGCTTTGGGATTATGAAAGTTACGATACTGATAGATTTATGCTTGACTACTGCACACAATATTTTGGTGCTGAACATGCAAGAGAAGTAGCTCAACTTTATAAAGATTTTTATAATTCTTACTGGAACCCAAAGCCAACACTGTTTGAGGGGATGGAACGCCAGTTTACCTTTCAGGACCTGAGATATGCGCGTGCATTTGATCATATTTATAATGTCTTCTATTCCACAACCGAAGAGGTAAATATGAACCCACTTCGCGATATCGGATATGAGAGTGAGCCCGGTCGTACCTTCCGGATTGATCTCGAACATAACCAAAGTAACAATCAGGTGGATGCATTGCTCCATGGGATGCAACAAACCATACCCAAATTTGAAGCCGTTGCGAGTCGTTGCTCAAAAATTATGCTTCAGCTTGATAAGGATAGACAAACCTTCTTCAACGACAATCTACGCATATATAGTTATTATATGGCCTACTTAAGCCAAACACTTTACCACTTTGTCGCTGCGTACAAGAATCAGGCGACAAAAGATATCCTGATCAAAAATCTGGATTTGGCTTATACCAGTGCAAATCAGGCAAAAAGCATTTTGCTTGAAGGACAACATGGAATTTTCTCAACATGGTATTCCGATGCAGAGGATATGGTCAGGACATTTCAGCTCGATTCGTTAATCGAAAAGATCGAATTACTAAAGCAACAGGCCCTCGACAGGAAATAGTTAATACAGAAAATTATGCTACATCTTACAGGTAACTGTATGTCATACGAAATCAGATAGATAACATCAAGTGTAATAGATAGATGAAAGGCAGTATCATTATATTATTTATTATTTCAATATTTTTTTCTGCAAGTGCTCAGAGAACTGAGACCATCTATCTTTCAGGTACAGACAAGGACCATATGGTTCAATGGGATTTCTACTGCACGGAAGGGATGAACAGCGGAAAGTGGAGCAAAATCGGAGTCCCTTCAAACTGGGAGTTGCAGGGCTTTGGCACATATCTCTACGGAAGATCTGATCTCGTTGCCAATGAAAAGGGTATGTACAAATATGAATTTACAGTTCCCAAAACCTGGCAGAAGAAGAAGGTTTTCATAGTGTTTGAAGGGTCGATGACCGATACAGAGGTCAAAATTAACGGGAAATCAGCCGGACCGGTTCATCAGGGTGCTTTTTACAGGTTCAGATATGATATAAGTTCTCTTCTGAATTATGGAGGGAAGAATCTTCTCGAAGTAACGGTAAGCAAGGAATCGGCTAACGAAAGCATAAACAGGGCGGAAAGAAGAGCTGATTACTGGGTTTTCGGGGGTATATTCAGACCTGTTTATCTTGAAGCTTTCCCGGTCAGAATATATTGACAGGGTTGCCATAGACGCCAGGGCAGACGGCTCGTTCTATATGGATGTTTATGCTGCTGGGGTAGATAAAGCCTCGATTGTAATCGCACAACTGCAAACAATAGATGGTGAGCCGTTTGGCAAGCAGATTACTTCCTCTATTTTTGAGAATAAGGCGATAATAAAGGGATTATTTCCAGAAGCTGCGCTTTGGAATCCGGAACATCCAAACCTTTACCAGGTTGTCGTAAGCATTGTAAGCGGCAGAAAAACTATCCATCAGATTACTCAGAAATTCGGATTCCGCTCTGTTGAGGTAAGACCCTCAGACGGTATTTATGTGAACGGAACCAAAATTATATTCAAAGGTGTCTGCAGGCACACTTTCTGGCCTTCATCCGGCAGGACAAGCAGTAAAAAACTTGCTGTCGACGATGTAAGTCTGATGAAGGATATGAATATGAATGCTGTAAGGATGAGTCATTATCCTCCCGACCAGTATTTCCTTGATGTCTGCGACTCAATGGGAATGTTTGTTCTAAACGAGCTTGCAGGCTGGCAGGATTTTTACGATACCCCCACTGCAAAAAGGCTGGTCAGGCAGATGGTTGAAAGAGATGTTAATCATCCTTCCATTGTTTTGTGGGTTAACGGAAACGAAGGGGGATTTAACCAGGAAGTCAGAGATGATTACGCACTTTATGATCCGCAGAAAAGGACAGTAATTGAACCCTGGTCGAAGATAAACGGGACCGACACTAAACATTATCCAAAATTCAAATATGTTGAAAATGCACTTAATACCGGCACGGATATCTTCTTTCCGACTGAGTTTCTTCATGGATTGAATGACGGCGGTCTTGGCGCAGGCCTTGACGATCAATGGAATTTCATGATGTCGAAACCACTTTCAGCAGGAGCTTTTCTCTGGGTATTTGCAGATGAAGGAGTTGAGCGAAGGGATAAAAATGACTCTATTGATGTCTGGGGCAGTAATGCACCCGATGGTATACTTGGTCCATACCACGAGAAGGAGGAAAGTTTTTACACTATTAAGGAGATATGGTCTCCCGTTCAGATTGAAGAGCCTGTCATCAACTCTGGTTTCGATGGCAAGTTCAACGTAAAGAATACATACCTGTATTCAAACCTGAAGTTATGCAAATTCACATACGAACTTGTCAGTTTCGGAAATACGTTTCCGGATTTTAATATCCAGAAACAATCAGGCGTCATTTCTTCGCCCGATATTGGACCGGGATCAGCAGGAATACTTACGGTCAATCTTCCTGCTGACTGGAAAGATTATGATGTGTTGTATATAACCTCACTCGATCAGTATGACAGAAACATCAATACCTGGTCGTGGAATATAGCAAAGCCATCCGACTTTGCCTCCAGGATCACTGAGCAGAGTACTGATGAAGTAAGCGCCAAGGAAAAGATGGACTTTTAACTCTCTCTTCGGGTAAGACTTCTGTCACCTTCAATATTAAGACAGGACTGATAACGAATGTTCTGTGCGACAATCAATCTATCCCTTTTGGAAATGGATTTCAACCAGCAGGTTTCAAAACAGGATTCAAACTAGATGAATTACAAGCCTGATAGAGTTAATTGGGTGATAGATATGGTATACGATAGCCTCCTTAATGCCAGATGGACGATGTTGCCAGGGGGAGTATTAAGACTCGATTATCAATATATCTTTAGCGGGTCAAGCGACTTTGCGGGAATCACTTTTTCATACCCCGAGAACCTAGTCACAGGTGCCAGATTGCTCGCCGACGGACCATATCGCGTATGGAAGAACAGACTTAAGGGTCCGCAGTTTGGTTTTTTTGAAAAGGAATATAATAATACAATAACCGGGCAGTCATGGGTCTTTCCTGAATTCAAGGGGTATTACTCTAATTTCTACGCTGTTGAAATCGAAACAAAAGAGTTACCGTTTACGATTATTTCTGCGACTGAAAATCTTTATCTGCACCTTTTCACACCCCAGACAGCTACCAATATCACAGGGGTCAGAGGTGAGGTAAATCCCCCGTTCCCTTCAGGAGATATATCAATTCTCCATGGGATAAGTGCTATTGGTACAAAGTTTTCAAAGGCAGATGAGGAGGGGCCGCAGGGAGCAGAAAAACGTTTACACCATCGATTCACAGCCATTGGAGGGTACATTGTTTTTTAAATTCGGCAAATGAAGAATTTCCACCAATTTCCCCGTTGTGATTCATTAGAAGTAATCAGGTCTGTTAGTGACCAATCAAATAAGGCGAAAGCATAAATAGTTTTGAGTAACCAACTTCATCGAAATGAAACCAATACACCAACTTACTCTTTATCCCTGGAATGATTTCTATTTTGGGATCGGCAGATTATTCTTTGCTATTAGCGGATAACAAGGAGGAGAAAGAGAAACAAGGAGGAGGATCAGCCCAATGTGATATTTTTTGCAATGGACGACCTCAATGATTGGGTAACTCCCCTGGGTTACAATCAGGCCAGAACTCCAAATATGGATCGTTTGGCGAATATGGGAGTAAGTTTTTACTTATGCCCATGCACCCGGTGTTTTCAGTGCACCATCTCGCACTGCCATAATGACCGGATTAAATGCATCAACAACAGGATGTTATGAGGAGGATCCTTTCCAATACGATCATCCAGACCTTGTTACTTTGCAAATGACCTTTAAACAAGGTGGATATAGTACTTATGGCGCCGGCAAGATATATCATCACAGGGGTGGATTTCTTGATTTAAGAGGCTGGGACGAATACTTCTCACGAAGTCAGGAAATGAGAGATATGGGCTGGGAGATGAATGGTTATCATATGAATGATGTTCCGCTGCCAAACCCATATCCTTACAGCCCTTACTATACAAAAACCGGAAGAGCGGGAGGTTCGGCCTTGCACCTTGAGTGGGGTCCGATTCCTGATGAGCAGGAGGATGATATGGTAGATGCCATGCGCACAAACTGGGCCTGTGAAATACTGAACCAAAAGCACGACAAACCTTTCTTCCTTGCCCTGGGATTGTATTCGCCGCACTATCCAAACTACGCTCCTCAGAAGTACTTTGACATGTATAACAGGGATTCAATCCAACTACCTGTGTATAAAACTGATGACCTGGATGATCTTCCGCAAAAAATCCGAAATAGTATGACTAACCGGTCTAAACAGCACGCTGAACTCGAGGAATTGGGAGCTTTAAAGGATGCTGTGATTGGTTACCTGGCCGCAACTTCTTTTGCAGATGCAATGCTAGGACGTGTATTAGATGCTCTGGAAGCCAGTCCTTATAAAGACAATACTATTATTGTCTTCTGGAGCGATCAGGGCTTTCACCATGGTGAGAAAATGCACTGGGGTAAGCATACATTATGGGAACGCACTTCTCATGTTCCATTTATCTGGGCAGGTAAAGGTATTCCCGGAAATAAAAAAGTGGAAACAACGGTTAGTTTGATCGATATCTATCCAACATTTGTCGACCTGTGTCATCTTCCGGCTGTTAAAGACCTTGAAGGTGAGTCGCTGGTGCCTGCATTGAAAAATCCATCCAGATCGAAAGATAGAAATGTGTTCCTTCCAAGTAATGAGAGAGGAAGCTATGCAGTAATAAATACAGATTGGAGGTACATCTCCTATTTCGATGGTGGTGAAGAGTTGTATAATGTTAAGGAAGATCCCAACGAATGGTACAATCTGGCAGGGGAAGAAAAATATCGACCGATTATGCAGGAAATGCAGAAATCGGCACCTAAGGAATTTGCACCGGTGTTACACCAAAAAATGATTTGAAGCTTGTTATTGAAGGGGATTCGTTTCATTGGGAGAAGAAAACTAAAAGGTAGGATCAGAGAATTATTATATGAAAAAAATACGACACTGTGTAGCTATTATTCGCTTACTTTTCTCTTCAACAATTGGCTGGTGTGGAGAAATTATTTATCCATGGCGTTCAACAACAGCAATCGTTCTAAGAGGTTCAACATTTGAGGTCTGGTTTAATGCCGATGCCGGACAGACAGTAAGTTCAGTTACATTGAGAGGTCCGTACAACACCGTTGAGGCGGCAATAACCTCTGTATCAATGTCAACCTGGACCTATGATCAATGGTCGGGGAACACCTGCAATCAAAGAATCACTGTCTCTGTGCCCGTAGATGCACCTGCCGACAGATATGATCTGATTCTAAATACCTCTACGGGAGATGAGATCTCTCTCAAATCAGTAAAGATCATCAGGGAATATAAAACCAGTTACTATATTTTTCACATTTCAGATGGCCACCGATGGGAGAAATATCCGGACCGTGATTCACTTACAAGCCTGCGTGAACAAAGTGCAGTAATTGATATTGCCAATATTATTGATCCTGAAATAATTTTTGAAACAGGAGATAATATGTGGGGCAATAAGCAGTCCATGGATCAAAGAGAGGCAAGAGCGGGAACATACTTTAGTGGCGGAGTATCGGACACTGCAGGTTATAAAAGGACTTAATGACGCACATGCTGCTGTCTTTATATGTCCCGGGAACCACGATTCGTACATGAATAACTATTCACTTGAACCCGATCTTGCAACCCCGGCCAGAGACTGGAACACACTATATGGACTTCAGACCCATTGTTTTACATATGGCAGCGCTCGTTACATTGGCATAAATAATTCCTGGTGTCCTCCTACAGGAGGGGGCGACTCAGCTTATGTCCCAAACTATAAATGGCAGATAGATGAGGCCATTAACTGGATTAAAAGAGTAGGAGCAGGTAACTTCAGAATGTCATATCAACATGTTCCTCAGGAAAGTCTTCCTCCGATTTATAATCGGTTCAAATCTGCCGGAGTGCCTTTAAGTATGATGATCGCCGGTCATATTCACCGCTCCAGTACCAATCCTTATTCCATAGATGGCAGGAGTATTATATATTGCGTTGAAATATTAGGTACTGGAGTTAAAAAATCTCCGTTTAACTTATATAAAGTGGACGCCTCCACTGGTACTTTCACACCAATCCCAGATCAGTATGCTGCCAGCCAGGGACTTGTCGCTGAAGGAGATTACTCCTCAATCAAACTCAAACTCTCTTATAGCAAGTCTAACGATGGAAGCAATTCAGATAATATTGGTACTATAGTAAATGATTTTACCTATGAAATTACTGGAGCCAGAATACGCTTTGTAATGCCAAAAGGGAGTACTTATGTTGTTACAGGAGGTACTATTGTGCAGGAATTCGATGGGACTGATTTTCATATTGTTGATGTGAGCTACGATCTTGATGCAAAAAGCACTAAAACTGTAAGGATTGTCAAATCAAATAAAACCCAGGGATGAAAATGAAAAATGCATTAATCGTTTTATTCTTGATGATGGTTTTTAGTCTTGCAGCCTTGTCTCAAAAACAGGAGAAGCTAAATACAAAGGTTTACGATTGGAATAAATTGACAGTAGACCACACAATATATGGCGAAAAGAAGCATATTCTTGAAGGCTTTACCAATACGTTTAGCTATTTCGAAATACATGTAACAACTTTAAAAACAGGAGTAGTTTCTCCTGACAATTTTTCCAGCTCCAATACGGAAAAACTAATAATTGTAAAGGATGGCTTGTTAGAGCAAAACCTTAACGGTGAGAAAAAAGTAATCGGACAGGGAAGCGTAACTCTTGTTTTGCCCGGCGACCAATTAACAATCAAGAATGCAGGAAAGGCCCCAGCTTCGTATTATCTTCTTAGTTGGGATGTTAATAGACCAGTTAATACGGAACTCTCTATAAATAGTGGGGGATCTAAGTTTTACGATTATAACGAAGTAGAATTCAGAAAAACAATCAAAGGAGGAACACGACAATTTATGCGACGCCCAACCGCCACTCTCAGCGAACTGGAAATGCATACAACCACATTGAATGAAAGTACTGCCAGCCATGCTGAGCATGTTCATGAATCGGAAGAAATTATTCTTATAATTAAAGGTCAAGTTGAGGAAAGTATAAATGGCATACCGTACAAAGCTGGTCCTGGCTCGTTAATTCTATTAATGAATAACGATTCTCACGGAATTAGAAACATTGGAAAAGGAGAATGCGAATATTTTGCATTTCAATGGACAAAATAAATAAAAACCTTGTAAAACAGGGTTGTTAATTTAGACCATTTATATAGTCTTTTTCAAGAGTTTCAATTTTGTATGTAATTTGTAATTAAGGTGTTAATGATCCCTGTGATTTATTCTTCAAATTGTATTAATATTCTTTATGAATAATTAATAGAAAATTAATTGGCTGGTGATTCTTTTAAGGATAATTAATCGAGAGAAATAAGTTTCACAATGAACAGTTTTACCAGAGTCATTGCATCATTTGTTCTGCTTTTATCCATTTCAAGTCTGAACTCCTGCAAACAAAAAGATTTCACTAAATACATCGACCCTACAATTGGGAACGTGGCTCCATTTTTAGTTCCAACTTATCCGACCTTTCATTTGCCAAATCAGATGATCCGAATGTTTCCCATAAGGCAGGATTACCTTTCCGATCAGATTGAGGCATTCCCCCTGCAGGTAACTTCACACAGGCAGGCAGGAATAGTTAGAATGAAGGTAACCAATGGCGAAATAACTTCATCAGCATGGAATAAGAAAATGAATATTGACCATGATCTTGAGGTACTTCATCCATGGCTTTATTCTACTTACCTTATAGATGATGATATAAGGGTAAGCTTTGCTCCGGGACGCAAGTGCGCGTCGTATAAAATCGAATTCCCTGATAATGGAACCAAGAATATATTGTTCAGAGGCTCCGGCGAATTGAAATGTGATTTTGATGAACACGGGGCATTCACATTTCAGGAGAAGACCGGTGAAACAACTAAAGGATTGAATCCTGTTGACCTGGTTGTAACTGTCTATGTTTATGGGGAGTTTCGTGATAAGAATAACAATCTGATAAAGGACACCTCCGTAGACATTCAGAAAGGCAGGTGTTCTTTCTCATTTCCGGAATCTTCTCCTGACACACTATTTGTCACTTACGCTGTCTCTTATATTAGTCATGATCAGGCAAAAGCCAATTATGAAAAGGAATTAGCCAACGCATCATTCGATGATCTGGTACTATCAGGTAAGAATGCCTGGGATAAGGTAATTAATCAGATCGAGGTTAAAGGTGGTACTGAAGCCCAGAGAAGAACTTTTTATACATCCATGTATCGCACCTACGAAAGGATGGTAGACATCAATGAAGATGGCAGATATTACAGCGGTTACGATAATAAGGTCCATGAAAGCAACCGCCCGTTCTTTGTCGACGATTGGACATGGGATACCTATCGTGCTCATCACCCATTGAGAACAATTCTTGATCCTCAGATGGAAAACGACATTCTGAATTCATACACTCTAATGTACGAGCAGAGTGGCTGGATGCCCACATTCCCACAGGTATACGGCAATCACATGTGCATGAATTCTTATCACTCTTCGGCCATTTTTATTGACGGCTACAGGAAGGGATTGAAGGATTATAATGTTGAAAAGGCATACGAGGGGATCAGGAAAAACCTAATGGAGGGAACCTTTATCCCCTGGCGCCAGGGAAACGAAAGGCGACCTATTGACGATTTCTTTCACGAAAAGGGATACTTCCCCGCCCTGCATCCAGGCGAAAAAGAGAATGAGCCACAAATTGACAGTTTTGAAAAGCGTCAGCCGGTATCTGTAACGCTGGGTATCAGTTATGATTTCTGGGCTTTAGGCGAATTTGCCGGAGATCTGGGCAAAACCAATGACCACGAGGAGTTCTCTGAGAAGGGGAAAAGTTATGAAAAACTGTGGCATACGGAACAAAGATTGTTTATGCCTATGGATGACAAGGGACAGTGGATAAACATTGATCCCAAATCTGCAGGCGGAAGAGGTTACAGGGACTATTATGATGAGAACAATGGATGGACCTATGCCTGGGATGTACATCAGGACATAGATGGACTTATCCGGTTGTTGGGAGGCAAGAAAGAAGCCGAAAAGCGCCTTGATCAGATGTTCAGGGAGCCTCTGGGGATGAAGAAAAATGATTTCTATGTTAACGGATCTAATTCAACCGGAATGGTTGGGCAATTTTCCATGGGGAATGAACCCTCATTTCATATCCCCTACTTATTCAATTACTTCGGAGCCCCCTGGAAGACACAAAAAACCACTCGTTTTTTACTCGATGTCTGGTTCAAGGACAATATATTTGGAATCCCGGGGGATGAAGATGGCGGAGGAATGACTTCTTTTGTTGTATTTACATCTATGGGTCTGTACCCGGTAACTCCCGGTCTGCCATTTTATACCATCACAAGTCCTCTATTCGAAGAAACAACCATTAATCTTACAAATGGCAAGAGATTTACTATCCTTGCAAAAGGAGCGAATCGAAAAAATAAATATATTCAAAAAGCTTTTATAAACGGGACTGAGATTAACAGCCCTTTTATAACGCATAAGCAAATTATTGAAGGTGGCACCCTTGAACTTATTTTAGGTGAACTGCCAAATAAGGATTGGGGGAAAGATGCAGTTATTCCCGAGATCTAATAGAAGATTATCCATGTAAACCATGAAAGAAAGGAACCTGATCGCGCCAATCCTAATTGCCTCCTTCATCTCTCCAGCTTGTCAGCCTGGAGAAAAGGGATTAAAGAAGCCGAACATACTTTTTATCATGACCGATGACCATGCACTTTCGGCAATAAGTGCATATGGTGGATTTCTTTCTCAGGTTGCCCCTACTCCCAATATCGACCGGATTGGAAAGGAGGGTGCCAGAATGAATAATATGTTCTGCACTAATTCTATTAGTGGCCCTTCACGTGCATCAATTCTTACTGGGAAATACAGTCATGTAAACGGGTTCTATAAAAACGAAGGAGGAGGAGATTTTGATGGTTCCCAACAAACCTTCCCCAAACTCTTTCAGCAAGCCGGATACCAAACAGCAATAATTGGCAAATGGCATTTGGGAACTCAGCCAACAGGATTCGATTATTACAAGGTTCTTTATAACAAAGAGGGTCAGGGCTCTTATTTTGATCCGGTTTTTGAAGAAACAGGCGGCAGGATTATTGAGGAAACCGGCCGTTACTCCACGACGGTGATCAAGGAAGATGCCTTGAAATGGCTCAAAGAAGGAAGAGACAGGAAAAAACCATTTATGCTGATGTTCCAGTTTAAGGCTCCTCACCGGCCATGGGATCCGGGACCCGGTTATGAAAATTATCTGGAGGGTGTAACCATCCCCTACCCTGCTTCTTTCGATGACACATACGAAGGACGGGAAGCGGCTGAGGAGGCCTGGATGCGCATTGACGGCCACCTGAACCGAAAAGATGTCAAAATCCCACCTCCCGAAGGACTTCATGGAGATGATGTCGAAAAATGGAACTCTTATGGGAATAATGGTGAGTACTGGACTCCGGATTCGACTATGACAGATGCAGAACGAAAAGACTGGAAGTTTCAGCATTTCATAAAGGATTACCTGAGATGCGTTAAAGCTGCTGATGATGCCATAGGTGAGATACTTGATTATCTGGATTCAAGCGGTCTGTCGCAAAACACTTTAGTGGTATACACCTCAGATCAGGGCTTTTACCTGGGCGAACATGGATGGTTCGATAAACGATTCATGTATGAGGAATCATTTCACATGCCCTGCTTAATACGCTATCCGGGCCAGATAGAACCCGGAACTATTTCTAACGATATGGTGCTTAATATTGATTATGCACCCACATTGCTTGATGCCGCAGGGATAACCATACCAGGCGATATACAGGGGAAAAGCTTTTTACCCCTTTTTACAGGGAAGAACCTTCCTCCGTTCCGTGATGCTGTTTATTATCACTACTACGAGTATCCTTACTGGCACCATGTGCAGCCTCATTATGGCATTCGTACCGATCGTTATAAACTGATCCATTTCTATTACGACATTGATAAATGGGAACTATACGACCTTAAGACTGACCCCGGAGAACTGAACAATATCTATGGGATTCAGGCTTACGACAGTATTATTAAAGCAATGAAAATCCGTCTCGATAGTCTTAAAACAGAGGTGAAAATGGATAAAAATATTGATGAGCTCAGAGAAATGACCAGGGTTCAAATAAAACGATTATATAAAGCTGAAGTGGCAAATTAATAAACGCAAAGAGTATGGGGTTTTTAAAAAGCAGGTATATACTTGTCCTTCTGATTTTTATTTCGGTTGCTGGGTTTGCACAATGGGAAAGCTCTGAATCCCCATGGTTCTTTATACATATTACCGATCCCCAGTTTGGTATGTTTGAAGATAATAAGGGATTTGAAAAGGAGACATATCTCTATAAGAAGGCTGTTGAGCACATTAACCGACTGAAACCCGATTTTGTAGTTATAACAGGTGACTTTGTGCATAATTCCGGTTCGCCGGAACAGATCGCAGAGTTTAAACGTATTACTGCAATGATTGATCCTGAAATTCCTGTATTCTACACTCCGGGCAATCACGATGTTGGGCAGATACCCGATGAAGAGAGCCTGAGAAATTATGTGAATAATTATGGAAGAGACAGGTTCTCTTTCAGACACAAGGGTTCCGCTTTCATTGGGTTAAACACAAGTCTTATCAAAGGGAGATTGGCTGAGCAAGAACAGGAGCAATACGACTGGCTGGTAAATGAGATCAGGGGGAGCCAGGGTGCCCAGCATTTATTACTTTTTGGTCACTATCCTTTTTTTAAGGAATCAGTGGATGAGCCTACTGAATACTCGAACATTGACATTGAGGATCGCAAGAAGTATCTCGATCTGTTTAATACCAGTAAGGTTGATGCTGTTTTTTCTGGTCACTCACACAAGAACAGCCTTTCATCTTATGGAAATATTCAAATGGTGACTTCGAGCGCTCTTGGAAAACCAATGGGTCCTGCTCCGTCCGGAATGAGAATAGTTAAAGTATATAGTGACAGAATTGAACATGAGTTCTTTGGGTTGGAAGAAATCCCTGATTCAGTTAAATTTTAACAACCTGCCGCAAATGTGTTACAAATGAGAATTGCATTAATCCTAATTGTCTTTTTTAATCTTGCTTTAAATGCATCTGTTGCACAGAATGCTGTAAGAATTGGTGTTGCGGGTCTGTCTCATTCACATGTTCTTCCTTTGCTGCGTAATCCCGATCGAAAAGATATTCAGATCGTTGGAATAGCCGAGAGTGATACTGCCCTTTCCGGCCGCTACGCAAGACAGTTTGGAATCGATAAAAACCTGATTTTCCAATCTCTGGAAGAAATGCTGGATAAAACAAAACCCGAAGGCGTAATAACATTCACCTCTATTTTTGAACATTTAGAAGTTGTTGAAGCGTGTGCCCCCAGGGGCATACATGTTATGGTTGAAAAACCTCTTGCGGTTTCCGTCAAACATGCACTTGCCATGAAGGATCTTGCAAAGAAGCATGGGATCCTACTTCTTACTAATTATGAAACATCCTGGTATCCATCAAATTATGAGGCTTTCAGAATGTTAAGCGATGGTGAACTTGGCGATTTGAGAAAGATAATTGTTTACGACGGACACAAAGGGCCAAAGGGAATCAGGGTAAACAGTGAATTTCTAGAGTGGCTGACCGATCCCGTGTTGAATGGAGGCGGGGCTGTGACCGACTTTGGTTGCTATGGAGCTGATCTGATTACCTGGATATTGAAAGGGGAAAAACCCACAGCTGTTTTTGCTGTTCTAAAGCAATATAAACCAGAGGTATATCCCCGAGTGGATGACGATGCAACAATTATTCTCTCATATCCTTCAATGGAAGGGGTGATTCATGCTTCCTGGAACTGGCCCTTTAACCGTAAAGATATGCACATCTACGGAACTTCAGGATATGCATTTATTGACGATGCTGAAACAATAAGATACCGCCTTGATGAAAGATCAAAGGAAATGGTTGCAAAGGTGCCTTTGTCTGAAACCCAGATCAACGATCCTTTTACATTTTTTGCTTCGGCAATTAAAGGAGAAACTATTGTTAAACCAACTGATCTGGCTTCCCTCGAGATTAACCTTACAGTTGTTGAAATACTGGAAGCTGCGCGAAAAAGCAGTAAAACCGGGAAACAAGTTCTTTTAAACAAATGACCAATGAAAAGAAAGCTCCTGATATTGGTGATATTTATTCATGGCTGCATCTTTTCAGTCGCTTCCGGATTAACAAGTATTCGCCAGTTTGATGTCAGACCGGAAAACGACGCGTCTGTAAACAAGATTAACCTTCAGAAGGCAATCGACTGGGCCTCTGTGAGTGGTGCTGCCCTGTTTGTTGAACCCTCTGACGAACCATATCGCATTGATGGTGGAATTATTCTGAAGAAGAATGTTTCCCTGATCGGTGTCCATGGCCCGACTCCAAGGGGAACAACTCACACCTCAAAAAAGCAACCCGTAGGAAGTGTAATAGCAATTACTGACACAGAGAATCCGTTTATTACTGTTGAGTCCTCTACCCAGATCAAAGGCATACAATTCTGGTATCCTGAACAGACAATTAAAGACCCGGCAGCAATTATACCCTACAAGGCAACCATTCAGGTCTCAAAAACAAGCAGGGCACAGGGAGTCTATCTTTCCTGTCTTACTTTTTATGGCGAGTATCTGGCTTTCGATTTCAATGCAAGCAGGGAAAACCCATGCGAACTAATGACCTTTGAACACTGTTACGGCTATCCTTTAAGCGGTGAATTTATCAGGATGGATTATTGTTACGATGTCCCTCGCATTTTACATTGCCATGTTAATCCTGCAGCCCAAAGATTCATCGGCGGTCAATTCAGCAGATCGGTTGTGGATGCTGTGGTGGCAAAAAAGACATTCGCATACACTATTAACCATACCGACAACGCACAGATTATAGACATCTTCACCTTTGGAACTTATGGTGGAATACTACTCGATGGTGAATCTTACGGACAGTTAACTAATTTCAATTTCGACTGTGTCGCAATCGGAATATTAAAACGGGGTAACAACACCAAAAACAGGAACTGGCAAATTGCACAGGGTTCAATTATAGCCAATACAGGTGAAAAGGTGGAGAATATTCACCCAATTATCATCGAAGGACAAGGGCATACTTCGCTAACTAATGTTGAAGCATTTTCAGGTGGGAATGGCGCTCTGACAACTGTCCCTGAAAACATGTCGTGGGATTTTCTGCTGGTTCGCGGTGATAAGAAATTAACCGTTTCGGTTTGGGGCAGCCGGATGAGGAATTACATGTCAGACTCTCCGGTTACTATTGAAAATGATCAGGCAGTAATTTATATGTCTGGCTGTTTCGATAAGGACGAGAACTTATACAACAAATTATTTAAGTGATGTAATATTTGCATAGTAATTCAGATGATAAAAGATAGCCTATTAACGGATGTTCTAATCATAAAATCAGCGGATAAACAGCTATCCCTTTTAAAACTGCAATTTAGTTTTGGCTCAAGAATGTTATCCTCCCTTAAGAGAAACTTGTTTGTTTTTCCTACAGTGATAATTTCTTTCTTTCTTATATTGGTTTATTCACCAAAAAGCTATGGACAGTCATCATTCGAGTTAAAGATTCAACAACTTACTTCCGGGCCAAGACATCATTTCTTCGGTTATATTGGACAATGCCAGACAATTCCCTGGAACTCTTCCGGGCGATACATACTTGGACTTGAGATCGATACAATCGACCGAATGCCTGCTCCCTGTGAGTCAGCCACAATTATATTAATTGACACCCGCGATAATTATGAGATTTTGCGGATTGACAAAACGCATGCGTGGAATCCTCAACAGGGAACGATGTTTTACTGGAATCCTTTAGCGCCTGAGACACAATTTTTCTTTAACGATAGGGATACCGCAAGTGGAAAAGTTTTTACTGTACTTTACGACATTACAAAGAAGCAAAGGTTGATGGAATACCGATTCAATGACACACCTATTGGCAATAGCGGCGTAGCAGCTGATGGTTCAGCCTGGCTTGGTCTGAATTATGGGCGGTTGGCCCGATTGCGATTGGTGACGGGTTATCCGGATGCACTGGACTGGTCAAAGGATGAAGTCGCACCAGAGAATGACGGTATTTTCATTGTTGATATGAAAACAGGTGAAAAAAGACTTCTGGTTTCTTATCAACAGCTTGAAATAAAATTAAAGGAACGGGATCCTGAATTGGAGCATGACGGTCTATTCATAAACCATACCCTCTGGAATAGGAATAGTGATCTTATTTACTTTTTCGTAAGAGCCGGGTGGAATGTACAGGGTGGTAAGCGAATCAACACCCCATTCTCAATTCGTGCTGACGGAACCGGATTGACTATGCACGACATACATATAGGAGGGCACCCGGAATGGGCAGAAGGCAGTTATCTGATTGGCAAACAGGGTAAAAACCAGATTTTATATGATGTCGACCAGAAGAAGATAATCGGACAAATAGGTAATCCGGAAATTTTTCCGGACCCCGAAGGTGATATTTCTCTTTCACCGGATGGTAACTTGCTGGTAAACGGGTATAAATCGGGCACTGAGAATTTTTATACTGTTTTTAGGCGAAGCGATGGGTTTTATGTCCGAAGCGAAGGAATTTTCAAAGGGACTTACGCTGGTGACATCCGCATAGATCCTGCTCCTCAGTGGAACAGAACTAACGACGCTATTCTGGTCTCAGGAGTTGACAAGAATCAAACACGGCAAATGTTCTTAATTTTGGTTATTCCCCGGGGAGAATAAAAAAAGGAGTCATGAAAGCAGTGTCCCAGGAAAGGAAACCTATACATATATAACTTTAAAAAAAAATAAGGGTATGAGAATAATTTCGTATTTAATCAGCTTTTTCGTATTTGGCACATTGGTTACAGGTCAATTGGCAGTTGGTCAAACAAGCTCCGGCAAAAATGATGCTGGTGTGACTTTGAAAATCATGACATACAATTTGAAGTTTGCCAGTCCATCTTATGAGCCATCGTGGGAAGTGAGACGGGAAATGCAGATCGAAATGATTCGGAAATACGATCCTGATATTATCGGGACGCAGGAAGGGCTGAAGGAGCAGATTGACTATCTGGCAGATCACCTGCCTGAATATGTTGTTATTGGCGAAGGAAGAAAAGGCGGAGACGACGATGAGCACATGGCCATATTCTTTAAGCGTGATAAATTCCGCCTGAGGGAGATGCAAAGCTTCCAGCTATCTGAAACACCTGAGATAATTGGCAGCGGCCCTAAGGTTAATCCTCGCATGGTAACATGGGCGCGCCTTGCCATGATAAACAGACCGGCAAAAGGTGAAACAGGCCCTTACCCCCAGGATTACAGGGGACATTGGGAGAATAACCGGGAGTTTTATGTCTTTAATACCCATTATTTCGATGGCCGTTACGATTCACTGGCCAGGGTGAATGCTTCCAGACTGATTCTGGAAAGAATAAAAGCCCTCGATCGTTTTGGATCGTGGACGCCTGAGCGCCCGGTCCTTCTAATGGGAGATTTTAACTGCCGGCCCGGCAGTCCTCCATATAAGGTACTGGTTGGAGATAATAATGGAACTGATCCAGGTTTGCTCATGAATTCATTTGTAGATCCAACAAGGATCGATTGGATCCTTTACAAAGGATCGCTGAAAGTTCTTAATTACGAAGTTGTGGATTATAATATAAATGGGGTCTATCCATCCGATCACAAACCAATATACGTTGAGTTTGAAATACAAACGCTTAAATGAAATAACAAATGCAATAATGCTTTAGTTGAACAAAGCAGCTGCAATCAAGATTTATTGTGCCAGTTAATGATTGAACATAAAATAGAAAAACATATTTATGAAAACGATTGCCATTGGTGTTGATGTTGGAGGAAGCCATGTGAGCTGTGCCGCCTGCCATATTAATGAAAAAAAATTCCTGCCCCAAACCCTCTCAGAAAATGACCTTGACAATCAGGGATCTGTTGAAGAGATCATAAGTGTCTGGGTAAATACTATTAATAGAACAATCGCTAATGTAGGACTTGAAAATGTAAAAGGGATTGGATTTGCCATGCCAGGACCCTTTGACTATACCAACGGCATCGCCTTGTTCAAGGGAAATAACAGAAAATATGAATCCCTCTACGGGCTGAATGTTCCTGCTGCCATGCATAAAAAGATGGTCCTTCCGGAGGAGTTGCCAATACGGTTTATAAACGATGCAACAGCCTTTGCCATTGGAGAGGATTGGATCGGGAAAGCCCGGGGAACCAATAATTCGCTTTCTATCACACTTGGAACTGGCTTTGGATCCGCTTTCCTGAGCAATCACATGCCGGTAACGAGTGGGGAAAATGTTCCCGAAATAGGAGCAGTATGGCATCTCCCTTTTGAAGACGGAAATGCCGACGATTATTTTTCAACACGAGGATTATTAAATCGTTATGAAAAAATTACCGGTAAACAGCTGTCAGGAGTGAAAGAGCTTGCCATGCTGGCTCCCGTTGATGCTGATGCAAAAGCTCTATTTGCAGATTTTGGACACAAACTGGGGCTTTTCCTGAAACCATGGATTGTAAAATCGAGGATCGAAGTACTGGTTATTGGGGGTAACATCTCCAATGCATTCAACCTTTTCGGTAAATATCTCCAGGAATATTTATCTGAACATGGTGCTGAAGTCAGGATCGAAACTTCCGAACTGAAAGAAACAGCTGCCATAATCGGCAGTTCAATTTTAGCTGATGACAGTTATTATGAGAAGCTCAAACCACTTTTAGCCAATATGTAAAACCACCTAAAACTATAATCATGTCAAAGTCAAAAATTTCAATGAAATTTGTCACCCCTGTGCTCATGTCCTTCTTTGTTATGAGCTTTTGTGATCTTGTTGGTATAGGGGTCGATCGCGTTAAAATAGATTTCACCTTGAGCAATACCCTCGCTCAGCTAATTCCCTCCGCTGTCTTTCTCTGGTTTTTTGTCCTTGTCGGTTCCGGTAGGAATCCTTCAGGACCGCATTGGCAAGAGGAAAGTACTTAACATCGGGATGCTGATAACCGCTATGGGTCTTTTCTTTCCCTATTTCTTCTATTCCTTCGAAATGGCTCTCGTGGGTTTTGCAATGCTTGGCATTGGAAATACAATTGTTCAGGTATCAGCTAATCCTTTGCTTGTTGATGTTGTACCTTCTAATCGCCGGTCGAGCTTCCTGAGTTTCTCACAGTTCGTTAAAGCCATAGGGTCCATGATTGCTGCCCCTCTTGCCGGCTGGCTTGCACTTAAGTTTGGCGATTGGAAGCTGCTGTTCCTTGTATTCGGCTTAGTTTCAGTACTTTCAGTTTTATGGCTCTATCTAACGAATATTGAGGAGACAAAGAATACCGAAAAACGTGCAACTTTTGCCTCTTCTTTCAAATTACTCAAAACAGGGTACATAAGTATGATGGTACTCGGAATCTTCCTTGTTGTAGGCATAGATGTAGGTGTAAATGCTTTTTCCGGACAGTTTCTTCTGGCAAAATTCAACTCGGCACAAACATTTGCTGAATCGGGTCGAAGTGTATATTTCTTTGGGAAAATGCTTGGCACTTTTGGTGGAGCAATCCTGCTCACCAGAATTTCAACCCGCAAGTTCTTCCTGTGGTCTGCCATTCTGGGGTTGATCTCAATTCTATCCTTGATTTTTGCTCCTGCCGATTCAGTGGCTATGATAATAATCTTCGTGATAGGGTTAGGAGTGGCAAATATTTTCCCAATAATTTATTCGCTCACCGTTGACAAGTACCCTCTCCGTGCTAACGAAATTTCCGGACTTATGATCATGGCCGTTTCCGGCGGTGCTGTAATACCTCTGCTCATGGGCTGGAT
The DNA here is from genome assembly GCA_963698535.1 of uncultured Bacteroidales bacterium. Taxonomy (GTDB): domain Bacteria; phylum Bacteroidota; class Bacteroidia; order Bacteroidales; family VadinHA17; genus CAVORD01. Next base: position 1,313,904 of record CAVORD010000001.1, read on the forward strand.
AACCGATATCAGCGGAAGCGTTACTGTGGCTATGATGGTATTGGTAGCAGCAATTACATACCTGCTGTTTGTATCCCTGTTTCAGCCAAAATCCAAAGCTTAAAACTAAAGCCTCTATATCCCTTAAAAATAATCGGATGAAGATTGGTAAGATTATGGTGATTGAGGCTCTGGTGCTTACAGCAGCTGGTATTTCATTAGCACAAAAAACCAGACCAGAACCGGTAATTAAGAAACCCAATGTGCTCATTCTTTTTTCCGATCAGCACAATAAAAGGGTGATGGGTTTTGAAGGTCATCCCGACGTGATAACCCCTAATCTGGATAAACTTGCTGGTGAATCTGTTGTGTTTGACAGGGCCTATTGTACAACCGGTATCAGCGCTCCTTCAAGGTCTTCACTTATGACTGGACTTTATTCACGTACCCTCGGGTTGCTGTCGAATGGAGAGGAAACCGAAGTGATGCAGCAGGTGGTATCGCTTGCAACGGTCTTCAAATTAAATAATTACAACACATATGCTTTTGGGAAACGACATACCTCACTGGCTGTTGATGCGGGATGGGATATCCACAGGAGTCATCTTTGTTATGAATCACCTGGCAACAGCTATACTGAGTGGGTTGAGACAGATGGGATACGGAAAGGAATTTGCCTACGACTGGGCCGCCGAGTTTGGTAAAGGATCGCCATGCTCATCATTTTCGAACGTTATAATACCGACGGCTGACCTTGGAACACGTATTTCCTCTCTGCCCGAAGAGATGACAATGGAGGCCTTTACCGCAATGCTCACTATTCAGATGATCAGGGATCAGGCCGGCAGTGACAAGCCATTCTTCTGCTGGGCGACTTTCTATCGTCCGCATCAACCCTACACCCCCCTGAAGAAATACATGGATATGTACGATGTTTCTGAATGGGGAAATGGAAGGATAAACGGAGGGTCGATCAGGAAACCCGAAAGCCTTTATGAATCAAAGGATAATATTCCCCCAATGATGAAATCGATACGGGAAGGGGGGAATAAGGTGTGGAATGTCAATAAGGCATATGACGATGAGCAGCTTTGGAGAAACTATATCGGAGCCTATTACGCCCTGGTTACTGAAATTGATCATCATGTCGGTAAAATTCTGGCAACATTGGATGAGGCAGGCCTGACAAATGAAACAATCGTCATTTATTGTGCCGATCATGGCGATTTTGTAGGGGGGCACGGAATGGTTGAAAAGGCAGCTGCAGGACAGAATGTTTACGAAGATATTCTGAATGTTCCATTGATAATAAGATATCCCGGGAACAAAAGAAATGGCAAACATACTGGTGAATTAGTCAGTCTGGTTGATATTTATCCGACTCTGGCTGAGCTGATCGGGCTGAGATTACCGGAGATGAAATATCCTCTGCAGGGGGAATCAATGGTGGAAACACTTCTTCACGGAAAGCCAATGAGCAGAAAATATTTTGTTTCCGAAAGCTGGTCGCAGGCAACAGTTATCACAAAGGATTGCAAATTAGGAATCATGCTTGACCCAACAGCCATTCATAAGAGCTGGGACTTCCGTAAGTTTGGTGATATGTTTTTTGTCAGAAAATCCGATCCTCTGGAGATCGACAATAAGATCAGGGACAATAATTACAGGAAGGTAATAGCAGCTCTACGTAAGAATTATGATGAATTTGTACGTAATATTCCTTCAACCGGAAAGGATCAGGTAGTTGGTAAGGGGAATTGAGATAATTTTTTTTAAACAGGACATATAATGAACAAAAAATATCTTTTAGGAATTCCGTTAATAATTCCGGAGCTTATTGGTCTTACTCTTTCTGCCCAGCAGAGACCAAACATCATTTTAATAATGACTGATGACCAGAGTCCTATCCCGATAGAGGAACCCAACTCTTCGCAATCACGGCCATTTGGTTTCAACGGTGACAAATTTGTCCATACCCCAAACATTGATAACCTGGCAAAAAACGGAATAATATTCAACAGGGCTTATGTGCCAAGTTCGGTTAGCTCTGCCAGCAGATATGCATTATTGACCGGAATGTACGCCAGCAGGTGTGAAAGCAATTTTTTCCTGACACAGAATCCTTCAGGTACTATGGCCAGGCCGGAAAATAATGTGGAATTGGAGGAAGACAAACAGAACTTACCCAGGTTGCTGAAAAGTGCTGGATACAGGACCGGGTTTGTTGGTAAAAGTCATCTTATTGATCAGGATCTTCTAAACGCCAGTATAACGGGGTTGGGAGGGTTTAAAACATATGACCGGGGTGATGATCCAAATGTGCCTTCAGTCTCAGCTAAAATGGCATTTAATCATGATCTTTGGGTAAAAAGAGTAAAGGAGTTCGGTTTTGATTACGCAAATGCTGTTTATAGTGCAAATTTAAAAGAACTCAATAACGATTCCTTAAATGTCCATAATGTTGAATGGAAAAATAAGTCAGCTCTTGAGTTCATAGATCAATCCGGGAGATGAACCATTCTTTCCTGTACTATTCCGAAAACATACCTCATGGCCCTGCTCCATGGGTTAAAAAAAGACGGGAAATATATTAACGGGTTGGATGCTAATCCCAAATTTACTTCAAGAGGTCTGGTTGAAGCAGACTACTCATACCTCCCTGACAGACAAAATATAAAAACGGAGGTTGAAGCTCTTGGAATAGACGACAAACATGCCTGGATAACGTGGTTCGACTATGCTGTCGGAGCTATTGTTGAAAAGCTCAGAGAAAAAGGGAAACTGGAAAATACCCTGATAATAATAACATCTGACCATGGAAATTACAACGCGGGTAAAACAACTATATACGAGGGTGGAATAAAAGTTCCTCTTATGATGTACTGGCCAGCAGTAATAAAACCCGGTTCAACGTACGATGAACTGGTTCAGAATGTAGATTTCCCGGCAACATTCCTCGATCTGGCAGGTGTAGATAAGGATGAAATCGCTCCAATTGATGGTGTTAGCCTGAAGGATATCCTCCTTGGAAGCAAAGATCCGGTTCATGATCATCTGTTTTTCGAATTAGGCTATGCCCGGGGGGTTATGACCAAAAACTGGAAATATATTGCTGTCCGTTATGATCCGGAAACAGAAATGGCAATTGCAAATGGTGATAAGTTCCCTGGATTTCAGGGAGAACTTCTTGATGCTCCTTATTATACCAGAAATAAAGACCTAGGATACAGGGCTGCTGCTAAAAACCCTCTTTACTTTGAAAGAAACCAGCTTTTTGATCTTGTTAATGACCCCCATGAACTGAATAACATATATGAAAATCAGCATGATACGGCATCGTATATGAGAAAAATAATGCAGGAGAACCTGAAGTCATTCCCGAACAGGCCGTATGGAGAGTTTACCGGGGATCCAACATCCACTGAAATTGACCAGGTAACTGACAGTGAACTGAAGATCCTGATTTATCCTAACCCATCTAAAGGCAGCGTCAATGTTAAAGTGCCTGATTTCCTTCAAAATGGAGAATATAAAATTTATAACCTATCAGGCTCTATGATAAATAATGGTTCATTTGGTGCCGATCAGTTCGAAGTTAATCTGTTAAGTGAATCCAAAGGATGCTATATCATAATAATATCCAATGCTATTATTAGTCTTGCAAAAAAGTTTGTAATCATTTAGCCCAGGTTCTATTCAGTAGGATAACCTCAAAAAATGATGAAAATGAACATACAACTGGCGACCATGGTACTGGGCTCAATTATTGCCTTTGCTACAAGCAAAAATGTATCAGTTCGATCAGGAGTAAATCAACATCTTATTGCTGGGGTTGTTGAGAGTATAATCACTTGTGAGAGAGAGAGTCTGCACCTTAACACATCCGCTAATGAACAAGCATCAACCTCCCCCGGTCTGGCTTCCTTCGATATTCTGCCGGCAGTTATTGGAGGTACAACAATTAACATGACTGCAGTAAAAGGATCAGATGCCAGTGGTATTATTGAGTATTATTTTGAAGAATTGACAGGTAAGGCGGGCGGTGATGATTCCGGATGGCAAACTTCACCATATTACAGCGATGGTGGGTTGTTGCCTAATACTCAATACATTTACCGGGTAACGATGCGTGATGTATACCACCTTGCTGGAGATCCTTCAATGGCTTTTGGAGCTACCACACGGGAATCTGATAAGTGGGAGAACGATCTTGACAATGGTGCCTATTATGGATACCAGGCATGGCATCGCGGACCGGAGGATGGATGGAGTCACTGGTTTGATGGCGGTATACCTGACGCTGATCACATGAGCGGAGACAACTGGCCCGACTTCAGTGAGTATCCTATATTATATAAAACTCAACTGGTTTATCCCGACGGGTCGCCTGTTATGGTTTATTCATGCAACGATTATGAGACAATTGATGTGCATATCCGCTGGATGAAGGAATACGGACTTAAGGGATGTTTTTTACAGCGACAACAACTTAATATCCATAACCCTGCAACTCTCGAACAGATGGACCGCAAAGCAATGCATGTGAGACGTGCATGCGAAAAATACGGAATTAAGTTCTGTATTATGCCTTGTAATAACGACAAGTCTGAAACCGGAAGAGGTCAGGAATATATTGATAACATTATTGCCGACTGGAAGCATTGTGTTGACGTCCTTAAAATAACTGAAAGTCCGATGTATATCCATCAGGATGGAAAGCCCGTTATCGGATTCTGGGGTTTAGGGTTTGCCAACAGACAGATGACGCCGCAGGAGGCATCACAAATACTTGACTCTTTTCAACAACCTTCTGACAATAAATATAAGGTTTATGTAATGGGTGGCGTGCCGAATGACTGGCGGACCAAAACAAAAGAAGGATTTATGCCGGTTTATGAACGACTGGATATGATCTCTCCCTGGCGACCAATATTTTACGACCCTTACAATCAGACCTGGCTAGACCGTATGGCAGGGGATAAAGCATTTTGTGATGCTCGTGGAATCGACTATAACCCTACTGTTTCTCCCGGCGCGTCTGTTGCATATCAAAACTTCGATCCATCACTCCGTAACAAGAATCCAAGAGACGGTGGTAACTATCTATGGAAGCAGGTATATGAAGTATGCAAACTTCAGAACAAATTCATATACGTGGCTATGTTTGACGAGATTGACGAAGGGACAGCCATGTATAAAATGGCCAGGACACAACAAAACTGCCCGGTTTTAAGCCCTCGCCTAGTACCTCTAAATGAAGATGGCTACGATCTGCCTGATGACTGGTACCTGCAAATAGGCAGGGAAATACAAAAAATGATCGAGGGCTCAATTCCATTGGTCAGCTTCCTCCCTATTAGTTCTACCGATGCAATTTTGGTTACTGAATCTTCTGCAAAGGGGAGATTATGGCTCTATCCAAATCCTGCATCAAGCATAGTGAACATTGTGGCTCCTGGTAATGACAATCGCTATAATGTGTTCAGCATAACAGGTGTTAAGATCATGGAAGGTGAAATCATAGGCGGGATGGCAGATATTTCAGAATTGAAAACCGGGGCTTATATAATGTCGGTAAATGGACTCTCAGCACTTTTTGTTAAGGCAAACTGATTATCACGATCTTCAATCGGATACATCCAGTTACATTTTTTGGATTAAAAATAGCAATAAATATTTTTTGTAAATGACTGATTATCTGACTATATGTATCACTTTTTATGAGGATATTAGCGTGAATTAATTTCATTAATCATTAATTAATATTTTATTAAACCCATAGAATTAATTTCATCTCACTAACCAATAACCTGAAAATAATATTCATCAAACACCAAAAAAATCTTTATAGTTAACCCAAAAACCAAAAGTATTCTTACAAAAAATTCCTAATACTTAAAAAACTTGATTACTATGAAAAATTGGCAAAAGTTACTTGCCCTATCTACAATCCTTTTGTTCACCAGCACGATGGTTTTCGCTCAGGTTCAAATTAGTGGAAAAGTGAGCGACAAAGATGGTAATCCCCTTCCGGGAGTGTCTGTCATAATTGAAGGCACAACTACAGGGACTACTACTGGTACCGATGGGCGGTTTACATTTCAGGCTCTTGTTGGGCAACAATTATCATTTCGGTTTATCGGTATGAAAACCGAAATTATTGAGGTCACAGGCGCTAACCAGGTTATTAACATAACGCTTCTGGATCAGGACATTGCCCTGGATGACGTAATTGTGATCGGGTACGGAACTCAAAAGAAACAGAGCGTAGTAGGTGCTATTGGTAATGTCAAAGTGGATGATCTTAAGAAACAGGGGAGTGTTAATAACCTTACAGATGCTCTCGCTGGTGCAATCCCAGGCGTTTCGGTTCTTTCGATTTCCGGTATGCCGGGAGGAGATTATGCAACAGGGATTAAGGTATACACTCCATCGGAGATTCTGATCCGTGGGAAGACCACCTGGAATAGTTCGGCTCCTCTGATTTTAGTCGACGGAGTAGAACGTCAGATGAACGATATAGATATCAGCGAGGTTGAGAGTATTTCGGTACTAAAGGATGCTTCGGCCACAGCAGTATTTGGTGTTAAAGGAGGTAACGGGGTTATTCTTATTACCTCTAAGAGAGGAGCTGTAGGAAAAACAAAATTCAGTCTGGAGTTTGAAAATTCTTTTGAGACCCCATCAAAGGTAATTGAAGTTGCCGATGTGGCAGAAGGAGCTATTGCAAGAAATTATGCGATCGAACGTACACGTCGTTTCAATAACGGATTATGGTCTGAACTTTATGCCTCCGACAAGGAGATTGAATATTACAGAACCGGTAAGTATCCTTATGCCTATCCCAATCAGGACTGGCACGATATTATGCTGAAGGACTTCGGCCTCTCCAACAGGGTTAACCTTACAGCCAGTGGAGGAACCGAAAAGGTCAAGTTTTTTACTTCTGCAAGTTATAATCATGTAGGAGACATATTTGAGAGTTATGATGTAGGACAGGGATATACACCATCTTATACATTTGACAGGTTGAATATCCGGTCAAATTTTGACTTTGAAATATCCAAAACCACAAAACTTGAGGCCAATTTCTATGGAATGTTCGGCTCGCAAACCTCTCCCAGCCGTAATATCACTGGTGTAGTTAATGGTATATTCCCGATACTGTCAAACCTTGGAGGGGAAGTACCCATAAGGGTTTATGAGGATGGCGTGCCCGGAACACCAAATGGAAGGTTTAATGCTGCTAACCCATGGTATGACTTTAATTATTCAGGAGTAACGTATTTACCCCGTACAGTTGTTAACATGGACTACAACCTTACTCAGAAGCTGGATTTTATAACCAAAGGGTTATCTTTTTCAGGAAAGCTGGCCTTTGATAATACATTCAGGAACTCAGGCAGGAGCATTGGCGATGCAGGTGTAACAACGAAAGTTATTGACAAGAATTTTTACCTCAACGGAGGCTTCTACGACTTTGATGCCAAAGTTTACAAAAATGCTGATGGTACTGCTGCAGACATGAACCTCTGGACCACTTATACAGAACCTACTGCAGGGAAAGAAGGATTTGGATGGGTTAAGTCCCCAAATTCATATTATGCTGAGGATGTGTCGCTTGGAACTGCCGAAAGGAACCTCTATTTCCAATTGATGATGCAGTATGTCAGGTCGTTTGGAAACCATAATGTAACTGCCATGGCTATGTTTAGCCGCAACCAGAATGAGGTGGGAAGTAACTGGCCCGGTAAGAGGGAAGACTGGGTAGGCCGTGTTACGTACGATTACAACGGTCGTTATTTCCTGGAAGCAAACGGTGCGTATAATGGTTCTGAAAAATTTGGTCCTGATTATCGCTTCGACTTTTTTCCATCCATAGCCGGAGGCTGGGTGGTTTCTAATGAAAAATTCCTTGCCGACAAAGCCGATTGGCTCGATCTACTCAAGGTTAGATACTCTTACGGGCTAGTCGGTAACGATAACGTAAATACCGGCAGCACATGGCCCTACTTAACTGTTTGGAATACTTACAGCGTGAATTCCATGGAATCAAATTACTACGGATATCCTGGTGCATACAGAGAGTATATCAGATATAATGAAGGGAACCCTGGCAATCCTAACTTAAGATGGGAAACAGCAACAAAGCAGAATCTTGGCTTTGAAATCGCAGCCTTAAGGAATACTATCAACTTAACGGTTGACCTCTTTAAAGAATACAGGGAGGATATGTTGATCGGGGCTTCTGACAGGCAATCGACGGTTCCTCCAATATTTGGTAAACCTGCACCTCCGGCAAATATAGGAAAGGCAAAATCACATGGTGCTGAAGTTGTGTTCACCTATCGCAATAACATCGGTAATGATTTCAACTTTTTTGTAACAACTAACTGGTCTGTTGCAATAAGTGAAGTTATTTACAAAGAATCAACTGAGCTTACTCTGCCTCATCAAAAACCGGAAGGCAAACCTCTGGGTCAAACCATGTCGGGAATTTCAACCGGGTTCTATAAAAGCTGGGACGATATTTACTGCGCTACAGGAGGTTCCAATGCTTCAAGCAACGGCTTTTTGTTACCGGGTGACATGATAATGCTTGATTTCAACTCAGACGGGAAATATTACAGTAACGATGATAATGTTCCTTACGGATACCCCACTTATCCCCAGAATAACTACGGAATTTCCTTTGGTTCAAATTACAAGGGATTAAGTCTTACCGCGAATTTTGTGGGAGCATATAATGTCACCAGAAAGATCCAATTTGCTGCTTCAGCAAGTTCAGGGGCTGCTTTCTATTATGATAATACATATGTCCCTATCCAAATTATTCGTGATACCTGGACTCCGGAGTATAATAATATCAATCCTTCTTATCCTGCATTGGCTCTCTTTGCAAAGAGCTATAACCCAACAGGACAATATTATGAGTTTGACGGTTCATTCATAAGATTGCAGGCTGTTGAATTAGGTTATTCGTTACCGAAAAAGTGGACAAATCCAATGAAAATAAGTAACCTAAGGGTGTATGTCAACGGAAGAAATTTATTCCTCTGGACGAAAATGCCCAACGATGGAGTGGGAAGTGATGATCCCGGATTTAATTATCCAACCAAGAAACAGTTAAATATTGGGGCGAATATCCAGTTTTAATAATAAAGAAAATGAACATGAAACGATATATTAGAATAATAACAGTGTCACTTTTAGTGGTATTGAGCACGATCAGCTGCGAGGATTATCTGAACATCCCGCCGGAGGCAGATATTTCAGAAGAACAAATCTTCGGTACTTATGCGGCTTTCCAGGGTTTTCAGGATAAGTTACAAAACAACCTGGTTGATTATAATAACCACGGGGCAAGGGTTACCCACTCAATAGGCGGTGAAGCACTTTCACCTTCCGGTCAGTCTGTTTTTAACGGGAATCTGGGTAACTATTTTTATCTGCTAACCAACCGTGGTATATATGCTCCGGCTGAAAGTAACGCATTTGCTGCCGGATTGTACTCCTCAATGTGGGAGAATATCCGTATTGCAAATATGTGTCTTGAAAAGCTGGAATCGGGCATTTTAAAAGATGCTACAGATGAACAGAGAAACTGGCTGAAAGGACAGGCACTGTTTTTCAGGGCCTACTACTATTATGAGTTTGTGAGGTCTTTTGGTACTGTACCTTATGTTGACAAAGTATTTACAGCTGAAGAACAGGATATGAAACGCCACTGGACCTACCAAAAAAATGGCAAGACCTATAAAGATGTCCAGGCAGTATTTGAACGCATAGTTGATGACCTTGATCAGGCTGCAACCCTGTTGCCGGCTGTATGGGATAACCCCAATAATGACTGGGGACGTCCAACCAAACTGGCAGCCCTGGGATTTAAGGCAAAAGCATTACAGTACTCTGCCAGTCCTCTCTTTAATGAACAGGCAACCGGAGTTCTGGATTATAATAAGGATTTGCTCGACCGGTGCGCACTGGCATGCAAGGAGGCAATAGATTTAGCCGTCAACCTGGTTGGAACCCAACCCGCCGGAATGCCTGCGTTAGGTGCTGACGCCCTTACACCATGGGCAGACATGAGAACCGTCTTTGCTACTGCCGACGGAACTGCGCCTGGCACTACTGAGGTTCTGTTTCATCGCAAGGTTGACAGATTTGGCGCTCCGATGGTCAGCCAGTCAACTCAAAGAGGCCATAGTCATCGCCAACTCACCAATGAAAGGGCTGCTCAGGGCTCCCAGAACTATCTGGATCTATTTGAAATGAAAGACGGATCACGCTACCAGGTTGCTTATGATTTACTTCCGGCAAGAAGGTGGGTTGACAGGGACAACCGGTTTAAATTTAATTTTTATACCCATGGCGACGTAATTAGTGGATTAACTATGAATTTTTCCACTACACAGTCGAATTCAGATGGGGCATTGAATAGTAATGCTATCAGGAAATATTTATGTGATGGAGTCACAAAAAATAATCCTATGCTTTCCACACGCTCTACGCCCTTATTAAGATTAGCCGATATTTACCTGACTTATGCGGAGGCAGTATTTGAGAGTACAGGGAGTTACAATACCATTCCCGCCGGCTTATCCATGACAGCAGAGGACGCAGTTAATATAGTAAGACTTCGTGCCGGTCAGCCAAATGTTGCAACAACATTGCCCTTCTATGAAGGTAATTATAGGCCAAATAGCGAAGAACTTTCTTCTGACCCTGCTTTCCGACTGCTTTACAGGAATGAAAGAGCAGTTGAATTGGCTTACGAAGGGGTTTACTGGTTTGATCTCAGACGCTGGAAAAGGTCACATCTTAAAGACGGCGAAAATTTACAGGCTTTAAGATTCAATGTTGTTGGCAGTGGTACTTCTGGATTTAAACCTATTGTTGAATCATCCATTACAAGGGCAGATGTTGCTACTTATGTCTTTAAAGCCCAGCACTATTGGATGCCTTTTGACCCAAGTCTTACAAGATTTACAAAGGACTGGGAACAGAACCCTGGCTGGTAGTTAATGGTAACCATTTAACAGATTAATGAAACGTATTATGAAGAATCAAATATTTAAGATATACTGTCTGATAGCTTTGCTCTCCTTATCTTATGGCCTAAATGCACAGGATATAGGGATAACGTCAGATACTATTCCTGAGCTAAACTGGAGGGATAAGGAGGTAAATCTTACCTTCAACACTGTTACCTCAAGAAAATCAACAGGATCAATTATTACAATTGATGTTCAGGAACAACTGAAGAGAGATCAGAATATGACTATCGGCGAAATTCTGAATGGAAAGGCATTCGGCCTGATTGGATCAGCCAATACCTGGGGAACAGGAGATGCTATCATCCTGGTTGACGGGATCAGGCAGAACAGCTTCTATCTGAGCAATTTAGATCCGCTGGAGGTAGAGACCATAGTTATTATGAAAGATGCACTATCAAAAGCAATGTATGGAGCTCAGGGTGACAATGGGGTTATCCTTATTAATACAATGCGTGGTAAAGCCGGAAAACAACAGTTCAGGGTTATGGGCCAATATGGACTTGCAACTCCCAGGGCTTTGCCAAAATATCTGAATGCTGCTGATTATATGGAGAAATTTAATGAAGCCCAGCTTAATGACGGTATCGATCCGGCATCTCTCCGATATAGCCAGGAAACTATCGATGGTACACGCAGTGGTACGAATCCTGCCCGTTACCCCGATAATGATTTCTATTCCGACCTCTATCTGAAAGAGCGCACTTCAGAGGCAAGGATCTTTGCCGATGTTACAGGCGGGAACGATAAGGCGATATATTACCTTAATACAGGCTGGACAGGTACTGATGGCTGGATGAATACTCGCTCAGGGTGATATTACAAATAACTTTAAGTTCAGAGGAAATCTTGAATTTGAAATCAACGATTTCATGAAGATGAGAGTTTATTCAAACGCCAATGTGTCATTCAACAAGCAGCCCAACACTCAAAGCATCTGGTCCACCGCATCTACAGAGTTACCGAACAACTATCCGGTATTATGGGATCCCGGCATCATCACAAATGTCGAATTCCGCAATTACCTGCTCTCAAAAGCTAACCTGGTTGACGGACAACTATTGGGAGGTAATTCAACTTTCCTTAATAATGTTTACGGTGGTTTTGCCCAGAATGGCAACAGAACTTTCGTTCAGAGAGGTGCCCAAATGGGTGGCCAACTGAACATTGACATGGGTTCAATAACCGAAGGGCTCTCTGCAAGTATTTTCGGAAGCATGAATTTCTATAATACAATATATGCTAATCAAAATACTACATTCAGCGTTTACCAGCCGGTCTTTGACGCTGTAAGCGGGTTGCTCGACACAGTATTCGTTTTTGGTACTGACAAAACTGCTAACCAGTATTTCACAAACAGCGGTAATTCTGACTTTGCCAGACAAATTTCATATTACGCCACCATAAACTACGATCGTAGCTTTGGAAACCATGAAGTCTCTGCAACAGCCTTATTCTATAATGACATTTTAACAACACCGGGATTGTTGCAGGATGATTTGTTGCTTCATGCTGCAGTGGCACTAAGCTATGTGAATTCAAAAAAATATCTGGCTGAAGTTTCACTGACTGAAATAGGAAGCAGAAAGCTGAAAGAAGGAAACAGGATGGAACTTGCTCCTTCATTTGGATTGGGTTGGGTTCTGTCAGAGGAAGGTTTTATGTCGAATACCTCATTTATTGATTTTCTGAAAATTCGTGCCTCATATGGTATTTCGAAAAATGACAACTGGTCCAGCTACAATCTATACAGAAGCACTTTCACCAGAGGAACAACCTTTAATTATCAGAACGGTGCCTCTTCAAATCAGGTTACAAATTATGCTTCAATTCCAAATAATATTGTTCTGCAACAAAGAAGAGACATAACTTTTGGCGTAGATGCAACCATGTTTGATAAGGCTTTAAATTTTGAAATGGAGTATTTCAACAGCACTTCACTCGATAATATTACACTTATGTCAAGTACATATCCTCAATTACTTGGCTTTGAGAATCTGGTTTACAACAACTATAACAGCGACCGGACTCAGGGTATTGCTTTGGGCCTGAGCTACAAGATGTCAGTCGCAAATGATTTCTCAATAACAGCGGGTGGTAACTTTACTTACATTTCCCCGGTCATAACAAAACTTGAGGAACCTTTCTATGAAGGAGCAGACGCCGCCTTGACCAGAACAGGAACACCAACTGATGCTATCTGGGGGCTGAAATCGGACGGACTCTACGGCGAAGCCGATTTCAATCCGGATGGAACTCTTATCTCTGGTTTACCAGTACCTTCTTTCGGAACTGTAAAACCGGGTGATATTAAATATCTTGATCAAAACGGTGATGATAAAATAGATAATAACGACGTGAGGATTATAGGCAATGGATTGCGTAATCAGTTTAGTCTACATCTGAATGTTGGTTATAAAGATTTTAATCTTTTTATTCTTGGAATTGGTCAGATGGGTGATTATAATTACCGTTCAGGCAACTATTTCCGGGTATTTGGTGATGTAAAGTATTCCGAAATGGTTAACGATGCATACGGCCCCGATAACAAAGATGTAAACGCACTTCATCCACGCTTATCCGCATCATCCTCAAGTCATAATAATCGCAACTCCGATTTTTGGTTATATAAGAATAACTCTTTTGTTATCCCAACAATCCAGCTGTCATACAGTTTTTCGGGCTCGGAAAAGGTATCTTTCCTTAAAGATTCAAGGCTGTACGTAAGATTAAATAATGCTGTCGTCCTGGGATCAAATAAACAATACTCAGAACTCGTAATAGGAGGTGTACCAAGGACCAGAGGTCTGGTTATGGGTTTGATAGCATCATTTTAAACTATTAAAATAAAAATAAAATGAAAAAATACAGATATTTCATATCACTCCTGATAGCTCTGACAGGCCTCTTTAGCTCATGTGAAATGTTGGAGCCGGAGGAAGACAATTCATATGACTTAAATGACGTCTCATCTGTTGTGACCTATTTTGAGGGAATTCTTCTTCGTGCCTATACCGATATTCCCGTTTCTCACAACTCATTTAATCTGTCTTACGCCTCCGATGATGCCGTAACAAATGTTCCTGCCAGCCCGGTAAAGACAGTTGTAGCAGGAGGATGGACATCAACTGCAAATCCCTTTGACCAGTGGAACAGGGCCTATGAGAGTATTTTATACATAAATACTTTCATGGATGAGATGGATGATATTGAATGGTATTGGAGAAATGCAGAAACAAACGCCTACTTTGCTAAGAAACTGAGGGGTGAAGCATATGCTCTAAGAGCCTGGAACTATTTCAACTTGCTTCAGGCCCACGCAGGTATAGGAAAGAATGGAGAAACACTTGGAGTGCCAATTGTTGATCATGTACTTAGCATATCAAAACCTGAAGATTACCAGATACCTCGAGCTACTTTCAACGCTCTGGTGAATTTTATCATTAAAGACTGCGATAGTGCAATATCTAAACTGCCTGTGCGCTGGGTCAATACAGGTAATTCCAATGCCGATATTGCCATTGGTGAGCGAAATACTAACAGAATAAACGGAGCGGTAGCACGGCTCATTAAGGCAAAAACACTTTTATATGCGGCAAGTCCGGCATATTCTGACGGAACATTCACATATCAAATGGCAGCTCTTGCAGCAGCAGACCTTATGAATAATAATAACGGTTTAACCAATGTTAATCTCGCCAATACTGTTCATACAGAGTATTACACCGATCCTAATGTCCCCGGACAGAATAATAACCACCCTGAGGTTCTATGGTATTCGACAAGGGTCAACTCATCCAACAACTGGGAAGCTATCGAACTATCCTCCCTCACTGTTCGGACAGGGTTTAACCAATCCTACTCAGGACCTGGTTAACGCATTTCCCATGGCAGACGGTACCCCTACTCCTGCCGCTGTAATAAATTCAAGCACGCCTTATGCCGGAAGAGATCCCAGATTGGCAAAATACATTCTGTTTAACGGAGCAAGTTTTACGAGAGGTGCGACAGTGGTCACAATTAATACAACTGATGGGAGTCTTGATGCACTCGGTAGTTCAAATATCAGTTCGACAAAAACCGGCTACTATCTGAAAAAGTTCATGAATGTGAAAAATGTAGACCTCGACCCGAATGTTAATTCCGGAGGACTCCATTTCTACACTTATGCACGTTATACCGATGCACTTCTTATCTTCGCGGAAGCGGCAAATGAAGCTGTTGGTCCTGATGGCATTATTGGAGGCTTTAGTGCCAGACAGGTTATTAACGCTATCCGTACCAGAGCAGGTATAACTTCCACCGCTTACGCAGATGGGCTTAACCAGGTACAAATGACTGACCTGATACGTAATGAGAGAAGACTTGAAATGTGCTTTGAGGAGCAGCGCTTCTGGGACTTGCGGCGTTGGAATCTGATCACAGAAATTAAAAACCCGGTTAGTGGAGTTGAAGTATCAGCCGATGGAACCACTTTTAACTACATGGAAGTTGAAAATCGTAATTATTCCGATTATCAGATTTACGGACCTATACCATACTATGAGACTCTTAAGTATGGTATGATACAAAACCAGGGATGGCAGTAGTAACCTATTATAGAAGCAAAAAAATACCAGTATGAAAAAGATAATATATTTATTAAGTATCGTAACCATCTTGTCTGGCTGTGAAAACAGGGATATAGAATTTGAAGACTTCGAATATCAGGCTGTTTATTTCCCGCACCAATCTCCATTAAGAACCATAATGCTGGGAGATGAAGTAATAGGAGATAATTCAATCGATCTTGAACATGCCTTTAGTATAGGAGCATCAATCGGTGGAATGTATAATAATACAAAGGACAGAGTGATTACGGTAGAATTTGCACCGGAACTGGCTTCAGACATTAACTTTGGTGCAGGAACCACACTTGAACTGATGCCTGCTAACTATTATAGCGCAACATTCGATAAGATAACCATTCCGGCCGGAAGTTTCTTCGGGAAGTTAAGGGTGGATTTAACCGATGCTTTCTTTGCAGACACTCTTGCAACAGATTTGCGTTATGTTATTCCATTGCGTATTACTGATGCTCAGGGAGATTCCATATTATCAGGCCTCTCTACAGGTTTAGTTGCCACCCCGGATCCCCGGATCGCATCCCACTGGGCCGTACAGCCTAAGAATTATGTCATTTTTGGGGTCAAATATATAAATCCTACTCACGGTGTCTACTTGTTGCGAGGGAAAAGGAAAAACTTAACTAACCCATTGGATTCGGTTGTTTATTCAACACGATTCATCGACGATAACGACATTACAAAGCTGACTACCAGGTCGATGACTCAGAATTATATGCCCACAGTGGGAGGAACAAACAAGGAAAGCGGCAATGCGAAATACAGTATGTTGCTCACCTTCGATGATGCCAACAAAAGTGTTACTGTTGCAAGGAGAAATGCAACTACAGTATTGGCCACGGGAACAGGGAAGTTTTATTCCAAAACGGACTCACAGGCTGAAAGCTATAATGGCAAAAAACATCGTACTATTTACCTTGATTATACTTACGTCGACGGCGCAAATACTTATCAGGTTAACGACTCTCTGGTTTTTGTTGATACCGATGTAAAGTTTGAATCGTTTGAAGTTCAGGTCATACCTCCTAAGAAGTAATGTTCAACTATTCTAAGGTTAGAGGTTTGGTTAGGTAGTTTGTTTGGTAAAGGGTAGGACCATGTCAATAAGGTCCTGCCCTTTCTTTTTTACTGTCCAAAAATACCATTAACTCAGGAAACTCTCCGCAAAAACCCGGCTTGCTCCTCTTCAGTAAGTGTACGGTTACTAAAATGCAAGAAAAAAGAACAGTTAGGTAAATAAAAGTCAGTGCAATGAGAAATCTGTCAGATTCCACCAGGGTTGTACGATTGTCAGTAATGATATTCGTAATCATACTTTCCTCTTGCAAGGAGAGTATCAACAAAGTCGACAATCTGAAATTCGTAGATCCACATATTGGCGGAATAGCCCCCCTGTTGCAGCCTACCCGTCCGCGTATGCATATTCCATTCGGAATGGTGCGTATGTATCCGGTAAGGAAAGATTACCGCGATGATCAGATAGAATCATTCCCTCTTATTGTCAGAGATCACCGGTCAAGTCCAGTTTTTAATATCCTGCCGGTTTCCGGCGAATTCCCGGCGGATAAGATACCCGTTTCGGTATGGGACCAGGAGCTTGAAATTGCATCTCCCTACTACTATTCAACCTGGCTTGAAAATTTCAATATCACAGTCGAGTATTCACCCGGTGAGAAAACAGGTTTTTACCAGTTTAGTTATCCGGAGGGTAGCGCCAGGAGCTTGTTCCTAAAAGCATTGAACGGAACTGACTGGACAATGAACGATGATGGTACAATTAAAGGAAGCGTCTCCTTCAACGGGATGCAGGCATTTGCAGTTGGGATCTTTGATAGTCAGGGCGTTATCAGCAAAGACGGAAGAAATTCATGGATAACGTGGCAGGACAGCGGGAAGAGTATTATCAAACTCAAATATGGTATATCATTCATCAGCTTCGAACAGGCAAACAAGAACCTTATGAATGAGATTCCGGGCTGGGATTTTGAAGAGTTTAAAGGTGTTGCAAAAGGGAAATGGCAAAAAGCAATTAACCAAATTCAGGTTGAAGGCGGCAGCGAAGCTTACAAGCGTACTTTCTATACTGCCCTGTACCGCTGCATGGAAAGAATGGTAAACATTACCGAGGATGGTAAGTATTATAGTAATTATGACGGTAAAGTACATGAGGATGACAGGGACTTTTATGTCGATGACTGGATATGGGACACTTACCTGGCACTGCATCCTCTACGATTTATTCTTAATCCTGAAATGGAGTCCGACATGATAGCTTCCTATATCAGAATGTATGAACAGTCGGGTTGGATGCCGCAATTCCCACAGGTTGAAGGAGATACACCTCCAATGAACGGATTCCATTCAACAATTATGATTCTTGATGCCTGGAGAAAGGGAATAAGGGAATTTGATATTAACAGGGCTTATGAAGGAATGAAAAAGAACGCCCTGCAGGGTACAATGGTACCCTGGAGAATGGGTGAGGCCTGTGAACTGGATTCATTTTATTATGATAATGGCTACTTCCCTGCCCTGCACCCGGGTGAAAAGGAGACCGTTGAAAGGGTGCATCCGTTTGAGAAAAGACAATCAGTAGCTGTAACTCTTGCTGCCAGCTATGATGACTGGGCTCTGGCACAGATGGCAAAGGAACTTGGCAAGACAGATGATTACACCCTTTTCACTGAAAGGGCTCAGAATTATAAGAACCTCTACTGGGCTGAAAAAGGGTTCTTCATGCCAAAAGACAAGGATGGAAATTGGATTGAAATCGACCCTAAATTCGATGGAGGTATGGGTGGACGCGACTATTACGATGAAAATAATGGCTGGACATACTTATGGGGTGTTCAACAGGATATCCCTGGCCTCCAAAAACTTATGGGTGGCAGGGCTGCTTTTGAAAACCGTCTCGATCAGATGTTCAGGGAAGATCTGGGCAGGAGCCAGTATGAACTCTATGCACGCTTTCCCGACTTCACAGGCATTGTTGGCCAGTATTCAATGGGTAATGAACCAAGTTTTCACATTCCTTACCTGTATAATCTTACCGATTCACCATGGAAGACACAGAAAAAAATCAGGATGCTTCTGAATACCTGGTTCAAGGACAACGTTCATGGTATACCTGGCGATGAGGACGGTGGTGGTATGTCGGCTTTTGTTGTTTTTTCATCCATGGGATTTTATCCTTTGGTTCCTGGTATACCTATTTACACCATTGGCAGTCCGTTGTTCTCAAAAGTGACTATCAATCTTCCAAACGGAAAACAGTTTGTCTTATCTGCACCAGATTGTTCTGAAAGGAACAAGTATATTCAGAGTGCGAAACTCAATGGCCATGAGTTAAGTGGGCCATGGTTTTCGCACGATGACATTGTTAATGGCGGATTACTTGAATTAGTTATGGGTCCATATCCCAACAGGAAATGGGGAACCGGGACATCCGCAATTCCCGGACTCTTTAAACCTCAATAAAGATTAAACCTTCTATGAATATGTATAGGATCATTGTGCTGATATTAATTATTAACGCTTCCATGTCGGGTTTAGTTGCCCAGAACAGGCATGGAAAGGAGAGCCTTTTCCCTAGTTACAAGGGTCTTGTAATGGCCGGTTATCAGGGTTGGTTCCGGGCACCAGGCGATGCGGTGAATGAAGGATGGGTACACTATGGGAGCAACAGTAAATTCGATAATGAAAACAATACCATAGATTTCTGGCCCGATGTGTCGGAGTATGAGAAGACTTACAAAACCGAATTTAAATCGTCCGATGGAAAGCCGGCAGAAGTCTTCAGCTCAGTTGATAAAAGTACCACTGACCTTCATTTCAAATGGATGAAGGAATACGGAATTGACGGAGTTTTTATGCAGCGATTCTTTGGTGTAACCAGAGGATATAAAAACAGCGGTAAATCGCAGGATTTGATATCTGCGGAACGCATTGAACGCTTCAAAAGTTAATGGAAGGGCAATTGCTGTAATGTACGATCTGTCAGGACTCAAGTCCGATGGAGAAGATTGCTCCTCTGTAATTGAAGACTGGAAAATGCTGGTTGACGAGTTGAGGATAACAAATCAGGGCAACAACCAGACCTATCTTTACCATAACGGGAAACCCCTTGTTGCTATCTGGGGCGTCGGTTTTCCGGACCGTTCTTACAATATACGGAAAATTGGGCTGAGCCGGCTTATAGACTTCCTGAAGAATGACCCTGTTTACGGCGGCTGCTCGGTAATGCTGGGTGTACCTACTTACTTCAGGGAGCTTAACAAGGATTGCTTGCCTGACCCCTACCTCCATGAACTTATCGAATCGGCAGATATTGTTATGCCGTGGATGGTCCAGCGCTTTACGCCTTATGTTCATAATTTTGTTGAACATTATCGGGACCATCTATTAGCTGATATCAAATGGTCGGCAGATAAGAATATTGATTATGTGCCTTGTATATACCCGGGCTTTAGCTGGCGGAACCTATCTCTGGGAAAACCCGACCTTGCACGATATACTGCTTACTCGGCAATACCACGACTGGGAGGACGATTCTACTGGGATCAGATTGCCACAGTGATAAATGCCGGTGCCCAGATGATCTATGTTGCAATGTTCGATGAGGTTGATGAGGGAACTGCTATATTCAAAGTGTCAGATAACCCTCCCAATAGTGACAAGGCACATTTTGTTGGTAATGATGGGATGCCGTCAGACCATTATCTGTGGCTTACAGGAATGGGTGCAAAAATGTTAAGAAGAGAGATCCCTTTAATCCTTACATTACCTGAAAGGGGAAAAACTGACAGGTAGCCCATAAATCATAAAGTCACAAAACCAAGGCTAACAGGTATATATAAAACAGATAGCATTAATATAATGAAAATGAAGAACCCAATATTACTGCTGACAGCTATGGCCAGCTCATGCATAGGTCCATCTGATAAGGAGACAAAAACAGACAATCTGCCCCCGGACCGGAATGTACTTTTCATTGTTGTCGATGACCTTAATACAACCCTTGGTTGTTATGGACATCCTGTAGTTAAAACACCAAATATCGACCGGTTGGCTGAAATGGGTGTCCGTTACAATCACGCATACTGTAACTACGCTGTTTCAGGCCCCAGCAGGTCATCTTTTTTAACAGGCCTCCGACCTGAAAACCTTGGAATTCTTGACAACCGGACGCCCCTGGTGTCAGTTCTTGGGGAAAGGATAACATTGCCTAATCTGTTCAGACAAAATGGTTACTATACCATGGGGCTTGGCAAAGTTTTCCACGGCCCAAAAGATGAAAATGATACCCTCGCCTGGGATGAAGTATACTCTTACGCACAAACACCTCTTGGCCGTACCGGCGAAAAAAGGAATATGACGGGTGACGCGCTGAAATGGTGTGAATGGATGGCAGCAGAGGGTACTGATATTGATCAGCCCGACGGACAAAGTGCAGAAAAGGCTGTTGAATTCATTAAGAGTGAAAAGGATAAGCCCTTCTTTCTGGCTGTCGGCTTTCACAAGCCTCACGATCCTTTTGTGGCTCCCAAAGAATACTTCGATATGTACCCACTGGAAATTTGTAATCCTCCGGTAATTCCGCAAGGATGGCAACCTCCGTATAAACATACCCTGCCGGGAGAAACAACAATTTTCAATAAATTTACAGAACAGGACAAACGGGAGTTTCTTAGGTCCTATTATGCGTGTGTCAGCTTTCTTGATGCTCAGGTTGGCAAACTGCTCCAGGCATTGGAGGAAACCAATCAGCTGGATAACACACTGATAATCTTATTCGGTGATCACGGATACCACCTTGGAGAACACAATTGGTGGAACAAGGTAACTATCTTTGAAAAAGGCACAAATGCTCCTTTTATTATTGCAGGCCAATCTGTTGGTCAAAAAGGTGCGGTCTCAGATGCTATGTTTGAATATGTTGATATCTACCCTACACTAGCAGAGCTGATGAAGCTCAAAAACACTCCGCAATATCTTGAGGGAAAGAGCTTTGCAGGATCAGTTCAGGATCCTTCGAAAAAATCCCGCAGTGAAGTCAGGGCAATTGTGAGGCGTGGAGAAATGCTTGGCAAAATGGTTAAAACGGAAAAATGGAGATACATTGAATGGGATAATGGCCTGAAGGGCATGGAATTGTACGACCAGATAAATGATCCTGTTGAATATGTAAACCTGGCCGGAAATAAAGAATATGAAGAAGTTATGTCAGAAATGAAATCTCTTTTGCACAAAAAGGAATAACTTCAAACAGGAAAACAGATAATCTATTCTAATCGAGTAATCTTATAAAAAACAGAATATGGTAAACCGAAGACGTTTTGTAAAAAACGGCATAATCGCCGCAGCCGGAGTTGCCGGCATGGGTGCATTGCCAAAAAACCTGTATGGCCGCAACTTTTTAGTTAGCCCCTCCGACCGCATAAGGGTAGCCCTTATAGGTGGACGGAACATGGGCTGGTCAAACATTCAGGCGTTCCTGAAGTTCCCTCAGGTTGATTGCGTAGCATTTGCCGATATAGATGATGAAATACTTAACTCCAGAGCTGCTGATATTGAAAAAATTGCCGGCAAAAAGCCTGCATTACTTACAAAAGACTGGCGACGTATTATCGACAGTAAGGAGATAGATGCAGTTATTGTTGCTACTCCCGATCACTGGCATTGCCTTCAGGCTATAGCAGCTATGGAGTCGGGTAAGGATGTATATTGTGAAAAACCCCTCTCCAATTCAATTGCTGAGTGCGATACAATGGTGCTGGCAGCGAGGAAGCACAACAGGATCGTGCAGACCGGACAATGGCAGCGCAGTGATCCCCACTGGCAGGAGGCTGTAAGCTTTATTCAGTCGGGTAAACTTGGACGTATAAGGACTGTAAAAGTGTGGGCGTACATGATTGGTAAGAGGACACTCCCGGTTCAGCCTGACGGGCCGGTTCCTCCGGGCGTGGACTATGAGATGTGGCTTGGGCCGGCTAAACACCGCCCCTTCAATCCAAACCGCTTTCATTATAACTTCAGGTACTTCTGGGATTATGCCGGGGGACTTAATTCTGACTGGGGAGTTCATCTTCTCGATTATGCTCTTTATGGAATGAATCTCGATCTTCCCAAACAGGTATATACGGCCGGAGGCAAATTTGGATACCCTGCCGATGCTATGGAAACACCTGATACTTTGCTTACAACTTATGTATACGACAATGTAACGGTTACCTGGGACCATGCCTGTGGAATATCTGGTGGCCCTTATGGCCGTGAGCACGGACTTGCCTTTTTAGGTGAGAACGGAACATTGGTAATCGACCGCAACGGCTGGGAGGTCATCCCGCAGGTTGACTCTGCGCCCAGAATGGAAGCCGTCCCGCTAAGAACAAAATCCGAGGTCATAAAGGGAACAGGAGTAGCTGGTGGCGGACTTGGCGCTCATGTGGCTAACTTCCTCGACTCTATGGTAACACGCAAACTGCCCAATGCCGATGTAGCCATCGGAGCAAAAGTGGCTAAACTGACTCACCTGGCTAATATCTCTTGCAGGTTGGGAAAACCACTATCCTGGGACAATGCAACGGGCAAATTCGCGCAAAAAGATGCCAACGCACTTATTAAACCAACCTACAGTTCTCCATGGAAGTTTCCCGAATATAAATAGTAAAACAGATTAATATGAAAAGAATATTCTTCCCGATAGCATTTGGCGCAGCAATGCTCTTCAGCGGTTGCAACAGCTCTGACTGGCAGCCTCTCTTTAATGGGCAGGACTTTGAAGGCTTTGTACAGCTTAATGGCAAGGCGCAATACCTCGTGGAAAACGGGGAAATGGTTGGCATCTCAACTGCAGGTACACCAAACAGTTTTATGTGTACAGAAAAAGAGTACTCCGACTTCATTCTTGAGTTTGAAGTTAAAATTGATTCAATGCTTAACTCAGGGGTTCAGATCAGAAGCCACAGTTTTGACTCTGTTAAAAACGGTCGTGTTTTTGGATATCAGGTAGAAATCGATCCAAGCGCCAGGGCCTGGAGTGGTGGAATATACGACGAAGCAAGAAGAGCCTGGCTTTACCCTGTCACACCATACAACAATGAAGCAGTAAAGGCTTTCGATAAGTACAACTGGAACAAATATCGGATTGAAGCAATCGGTAACCGCATCAGAACATGGGTAAACGGTATACCTACGGCTGATATGATTGATGATTTCGACGCTTCAGGATTTATTGCCTTTCAGGTGCATCAGGTGCCCGATGAACATGCAGGATTGCAGGTGAGATGGAAAAACATAAGGATAGTAACAGAGAACCTGGAAAAATATAAGACAAACGACAATAATGAAATTTTCCAGATAAACCTGATACCGAATACCATTTCTGAACTGGAGCAAAAGGAGGGCTGGAAACTATTGTTTGATGGTGTTAGCCCGACAAACTGGAGAGGAGCTCATAAGGAAGTCTTTCCTGATTCAGGATGGATAATTCAGGATGGCATACTAACTGTATTGCCCTCAGGTGGAGCAGAATCAAAAGGAGGCGGTGATATTGTCACAGTCGGTGAATATGGAAACTTTATGCTTAGTTTTGAGTTTCTGATTACCGATGGGGCCAATAGCGGAGTAAAGTATTTTGTAACAGAAAATTACGAGACCTCTGGCTCAGCTATAGGACTGGAATACCAGATTCTTGATGATGTAACTCATCCTGATGCACTGCTGGGTCGCGACGGCAACCGGACCCTGGCTTCACTATATGACCTTATACCTGCTGCCGGAAACAAGAAGTTCAATGGTATCGGTAAATGGAACACGGGAAGGATCGTCTCAATTGAAATAATCACACTGAACACTGGCTTAATGGCCTTAAAGTGCTTGAATATGAGAGAGGCAGTGAAGACTATTTAAATCTGGTACAGGAAAGCAAATACAAAGGTTACGAAAATTTCGGATTAAGCGAAAAAGGTCATATACTGCTTCAGGACCATGGAAACAAGGTCTCATTCAGAAGTATAAAGATCAGGGAACTCTGAATCATTGACCTGCCCTCTGCCATGAGGGCAGGTCGATTTTTAGATACTACCTGAATCTCAGAAGCCGAAAACCCCTGGCAACCATATACTTAACTGCGGTAGGTAGGTTATCAACATTAATGCCAGTATCATTACGGCATAGAATGGGAGTAGAGGCCGTATGACCTTCTCAATACTGATCTTTGCAACACTGCATCCGATAAACAGAACCGACCCAACAGGAGGTGTACACAGACCAACGCTAAGGTTAACGACCATAATAATACCGAAATGGATCGGGTCAACACCCAGATCAGCCACAACAGGGAGGAAGATTGGGGTAAAGATCAGAACAGCAGGGGTCATATCCATGAATGTTCCAACCAGCAGTAAAATAATGTTAATTATCAGCAGCAGCACAATCTTGTTGGAACTGATTGCCAGCAATCCTTCACTTACACCCTGTGGAATATTGGCATATGACAT
The DNA here is from genome assembly GCA_963698535.1 of uncultured Bacteroidales bacterium. Classification (GTDB taxonomy): domain Bacteria; phylum Bacteroidota; class Bacteroidia; order Bacteroidales; family VadinHA17; genus CAVORD01. Next base: position 1,339,062 of record CAVORD010000001.1, read on the forward strand.
AACCCACGAAAGTCCCATTGATGTTCCTACAAGCAGCAGGACTATTGAAGTAACCCCTACAGTCCGCAACAATATTTCAGGCAGATGACGGATCTTAATCTGTTTATATATCATCGAAAGGATCAGGGTATATAAGACAGCTATTGCTGAAGCCTCGGTTGCGGTAAAGTATCCGGCAATAATTCCTCCGATGACTACTATCAGCAGGAAAAGGCTTGGAAGGGCGTCAAGGAACTTAATTATACCTGTTCTGAAGGTAACCCTCTCGCTTACCGGGTAGTTTTTACGGTAGGCAATAGCACCTGCAGCAAGCATCAGAGACAGGCCGATGAGTATACCGGGAATGTACCCTGCAAGAAACAAAGCCGCTATTGAAGCACCTCCACTGGCAAGACTATAAACAATAAGTATATTGCTTGGAGGGATTACCAGTCCTGTTGTTGCTGAAGTTATATTGACTGCAGCGCTGAAGCCACGGTCGTAGCCCTCCTCAACCATCCTGGGAGTCACAAAGCTTCCGATGGCTGATGCTGATGCTGCTGCCGACCCGGAGATGGCTCCGAAAAGCATATTGGCCATTATATTGACAAAGGCCAGTCCTCCGGGAAAGCGACCAACCAATACTTTCGCAAAGTCAATAAGTCTTATTGCAATCCCGCCCTTATTCATCATCTGACCTGCAAGTATAAAAAAGGGAATTGCAAGCAAGGCAAAGCTGTCAAGTGAAGTTGCCATTCGCTGGGCAAAAGTTGTAAAAGCCGGCATAGGCATGATGCTTACAAGCAGGGTAATTGTTCCTGAGATTCCGATGCTGTAGGCAATAGGCACACCAATCAATAGCAGAGCCAGGAATGAGCAAACCAGTACTATAATTTCAATGTATTCCATTTGTCAATACTTTTCGGTTAATACATCGTCCGTAAAGGATGGTCTCCCTTTCAATATCGAACTGATTTCAAACAGAGCGTAATAGGTTATAAACAATCCGCTGAGTGGTATTACCATGTAGACGTATCCGATGGGTATCTGCAGGGCAGAAGATATTTGTCTGAGGTGAAATGTAATGTAAACAAGGTTACTTCCACCAATGATTAAAACAATGAATGCAAAGGAGATAATGAAGAAGTTGATGACTATTTGTAACCTTTTCCTTCCGGCTTCTGAGAATTTTTTGGAAATAAGGTCTATCGCCAGATGTTGCCTCTTGCCGGTTGCATAAGCCGCCCCCAGAAGTCCTACCCATATCAACAGGAAACCTGCCAGCTCATCGGTGAAAGAACTCGGGTGTCCGAGAATGAAACGACTGGCTACCTGCCAGAGAACATCCAGAACCAGAACACCCATAAAGAGAGTGACCAGTGTCCCGAGAGAAGCGTCTACAATTTTTCTTAACAGCATAGATTCAGTTTTAGTTTTCCAATGGAGTGCTCAATTCATTATCAGGCTGCTCTGCCATTCATTCTTTTATTTCAGTGACCGTATTCTACCTATCAGATCGTATATTTTTTCGTCAGATATTGATTCTTCATAGATACCCTGTACCAATTCGATGAATGGTCCTTTGTCGGGGTAAATGATTTTTACTCCGGCTTCCCTGACTTTCTCCAATGCATCATTTTCAGATTCCGCCCAAAGAACCCTCTGATATACAGCAGATTCATCAGCTGCCTCCTGAAGCCATAATTGCTCCTGCCTGGAGAGGCGATTCCATACCTTTGTACTAATAAGCAAAACATCAGGGATTGTTGAGTGCTCGGTAATCGAATAGTAACTGCAAACCTCGTAATGATGAGACAGATAGAAACTTGGTGGGTTGTTTTCGGCACCATCGACAACACCTCCCTGAAGAGCAGTGTATAATTCACCCCATGCAATTGGTGTGGGAGAGCCGCCAAATGCCCTGATCATATTCACAGACGATGGACTCTGCATTACGCGTATTTTCAAACCACGTAAATCAGACGGCTGCTCTATCGGCCTCTCTTTCGTATAGAAACTTCTGCTTCCTGCATCATAAAATGTAAGTCCCCTGAGCCAGAATTTCTCACCATCGAGCAAAATCTCCCGACCTATGTCGCTATCGAGAACCCGCTGGGCATGATCCTTCCCGGTGAATATATATGGTAATCCGAAGATTTTGTATGAAGGGGCAAAGCCTTCCATTATAGCTGCTGAAACCTTTGTTATTGCAAGACTACCTATCTGAAGCATTTCTACATTTTCGCGCTCTGAACCAAGCTGCCCGCCAGGGTAGATATCTATTCTCATCTTCCCCTCCGATTTCTCTTTCAGCTTCTCTGCCATAAAAACCATTCCTTTGTGAACAGAGTGGCTTTTATCAAGACCATGAGCAAGTTTAAGTACAGTTACCTGTTCTCTCTCTTTGCAGGAGGATATGATAATTATGATGGCTGCGAGAGCAAGTATCAGTTGATTATGAAGTGTTTGCGCAAGTCTCATTTTCTCTGCCATTTAGATTTCCGGGCTATTGTTGCTGTTTTCTATTCTTTGCCTCTGATATTCTGTCGGGTCTGCTATCGGTTTAAGGATAAGGCAGATAAAAGTTATCAGATGTTATCATGTCGATGTATGTCTTGAAGAGCTTATACATTGTATGTTGTTGAAGCAGTTGTTCCTCCGCGGCCGGTCCAGTTGGTGTGGAAAAATACTCCGCGTGGTTTGTCACTGCGCTCGTAGGTATGTGCGCCAAAGTAGTCGCGTTGAGCCTGGAGTAAATTTGCAGGTAGTCTTTCGCAGCGGTAACCATCGTAATAAGAGAGGGCTGCTGAAAAAGCGGGCATCGGAATACCGTTAGCCACTGCAGTTGATACTATACGCCTCCAGCTGGCATCAGCATCCATTATTTTGGATTTGAAGTAATTGTCAAGGAGGAGATTGTTAAGGTCGGGGTTCCTGTCAAAAGCCTCTTTTATCTTTCCAAGGAAAACGGAGCGGATTATACAGCCGCCTCTCCACATCAGGGCGATTCCCCCAAAGTTAAGGTGCCATCCATATTCCTCTGCAGCTGCTTTCATTAGTACATATCCCTGAGTATATGATACTATCTTTGAGGCAAGCAGAGCCTTTCGCAGATCTTCAATAAACTCCTTTCGATTGCCTTTAAACACCTTTTCAGGACCCGATAATATTTTTGACGCAGCAACTCTTTCCTCTTTCTGAGCTGAAAGGCAACGAGAGAAGACTGATTCTCCTATCAGTGTAAGTGGAATTCCCAGATCAAGAGCCGTCACAGCGGTCCATTTACCGGTCCCTTTCTGTCCGGCAGTGTCCAGGATTTTATCCACCATTGGCTTGCCATCCTCATCGTTGTAAGCCAGGATGTCGCGTGTTATTTCAATTAGGTAACTGTCGAGTTCTCCCTCATTCCAATCCCTGAATACCTCATGCATCTCACCCGCTTCCATCCCCAGCAGATCTTTCATAATCTGGTAAGCTTCGCATATCAGTTGCATATCGCCATATTCAATTCCGTTATGAACCATTTTCACAAAGTGTCCGGCGCCATTCTCTCCCACCCAGTCGCAGCATGGGGTCCCGTTCTCAACCTTTGCAGCAATACTGCGGAAAATATCCTTAACGGCAGGCCAGGCTGCTTTCGACCCGCCTGGCATAACAGATGGTCCCTTTAGTGCGCCTTCCTCACCTCCCGAAACACCGGTTCCGATGTAGAGAAGACCTTTGCTTTCGAGATATGCAGTTCTGCGATTGGTGTCAGGATAGTGCGTGTTCCCTCCATCAATGATAATGTCGCCTTTATCGAGAAGAGGGATAAGCATCTCTATAAAATCGTCAACAGGTTTGCCGGCTTTTACCATCAGCATTACCTTTCTTGGTGACTTAAGGCTGTCTACCATCTCTTCAAGCGATCGGGTACCGATTATTCTCTTTCCGCTGCCTCTTCCGGAAACAAAGTTTTCAACCCTGTCAACAGACCGGTTATATACAGAAACAGTATAGCCTTTACTCTCCATGTTGAGTACGAGATTTTCACCCATTACTGCGAGCCCGATCAGCCCTATGTCAGCTCTCTTTTCCATTCTCATTTTTATTATTTCCTTGTTATTACTTGATTAATAATACTCTGCTTTTCAGTTTGTTATATTCTATCCTGCCTGCGTAATTACACCTTTCCGCCGAACCTTTCCCTGCTGGCCCAAAGACCCAGGGCAGGATTCGAGATGAAGAAAATCTCCTCTCCTCCACTCATCATGTTGAAACCATCTTTAAGTTTTGCCGGATCATATATCTGCATCATCTCTTTCAAGGTTGCATAGTTGAAGTTCACCGACCTGATCTCCTTTTCCGACAGATTCCCCGGGCAATAGGTTATTGTGAACCTGTTTTCCGATGAACCGTGAATAAGGTGAGCTGCCGCGCTAAGGTTGTTTTGAAGGTCATGGTTGTTTCGGGTAAACTCCAGTATCTCAGGTGTTGTAAGGTATCCATATTTTCTTATCAGCGCGTCTATCTGCCTGTCTTCTCCGAACTCCTTTAGTCCTGGTGCAAGAACTATCAATTCGCCTCCGTCGGCAATTGCCATTCTGGTTCGGTAGATGCTTTTGTTGCCAAGCCATGTACTTTTAAACTCCTCAGGATCGAGGTAAACGACGACCTTCTTTAACGGCTTTTCAAGCATAATGAAGTTCACCTTAAGTGATAGCTCTGCAGCCATGTTATAGCATTCATGGTCGTCTCCAATGAATAATCCTCTGATTTTAAGATTGCCATCGCTATCCTTTGCGACGACCGTCAGCAGGTATACAATTGGAAGGTTGCCGGCAAAGTGTTCCGATGCATAATTCAGTACTTTACGTACCGGGGTGTCTGACCTGCCCATAATTCGTTCCATACCGTATGCCGCTCCAAGAAAGTGACTTTTGTTTATACCCTCCTGGCCCCCGGTTCCGACAAAAATATTTTTATTGTAATTGGCCATGCCAACCACCTCATGAGGGACTACCTGTCCTGGTGAGAGGATAAGGTCATAGCCGCCTTCGGTCAGTATTCTGTTCACCTGCGCCGGCCACGGGTAATCAACCCTGTTTTCCGAAACCTCCTTCAGAAACTCTCCGGGGACGTTGCCGAGAGTAACTATATCGGTTCGCCATTTATGCTCACGGAAGAGGTTGAGAGGCACCCCTTTAAACATTTTAAGAACCTCTTTTTCGGTCATGGGTGCATGTGTGCCCAGCGCGGGCAGCACGTCGGTAAGGGATTTGCCGAAGTATTCATAGATTAGGCTTGTCAGATAGCCTGCCTGGGAGTGATATCTTGTGAAATCGGGAGGTATTGCCAGCACTTTACGTGGGCTTCCCATCTTCTGAAAGGCTTCAAAAAGTGCCTTCTTCAGGTCCTCCGGACTGAGATCGGTTGTTTCAGAACCCTGAGCGAAATAGATCATAATTGATATTGATTCAAATGTTTGCTATCGTTTAACCCTTGCGTTTCCTTCCCAGATGCTCCATATCATCTCTTCGTCAGCCGGCTGTGCGTAGTCGGTTTCAAAAGTTGTGGCAAGAGCGCCTGACGCCCAACCAAACTGAGCCCATTTTTCATCAGGCCACTGCTTAAGGATGGAGTAAAGCAATCCGCCGACAAATCCATCTCCTCCACCTATCCGGTCAAGCACTGTGATGGATCTGGGCTTTATTACCTGCCATTGATCGCCGGAGAGGACAATAGCTCCCCATAGATGCTCATTGACACTTAATACTTCACGCAGAGTGGTTGCAAAAACAGAGGCATTCGGGAAGGCATTTTTTACACGCCCGATCATCGTCTTGAATCCTTCAATTTCAGCTTCTATATCCTTGCCACCAGCCTCCGGACCTTTGATGCCAAGACAGAGTTGAAAATCTTCTTCATTACCAATCAAAATATCAGACAGTGAGGCTATTTCTGTAAAAATGTCGCGCAGCTCCTTCTCGCGTCCCTTCCAGAAAGATGCCCGGTAGTTCAGGTCGAACGAAATACGCGTTCCGTGTTTTCTTGCTGCCCGGGCTAGTTCGAGACAAAATTTGCCTGTATCTTGCGAAAGTGCTCCTATGAGTCCCGAAAGATGAACAATCTGTACCCCTTCGGTTCCAAAGATGCGTTCGAGATCAAAATCCCTGACATTAAGAGTGCGCCCCACCTCACCGGCACGGTCGTTATGAACCCTTGGCCCGCGTGAGCCAAACCCGCTGTCGGCTATATTGAACTGGTGACGATAACCCCACGGGTCACCCTGAGGAACCTCGGGTCCTTCGAATTCCATACCCCGTGATTTGAGGTTCGACTTGATAAACTGGCCTAAAGGACTGCCTTTAACAAATGTGGTAAGCACCTTCACGGGCAGACCAAGATATGAGGAAATGCTTGCAACGTTTGTTTCGGCACTGGTGGCCTGCATTCTGAACAGCTCGCTGGAATGGACAGGTTGCCCGTTGAGCGGAGTAATACGCACTCCCATGCTTGTTGGAACAAGCAAAGAGTATTTGCAGTTTTGCTTCAGGTTCATGATCTTCTTTATGAGTTTGTTGATTGGTATTGCCTGTTATTACTTTTGCGTTGGTAAAAACCTTCTGATTAAGGCAGCTATACACCGCCGAAGGCACTGTATCCCCCATCAACAGGAATGACAATACCTGTTATAAATAAGGAGAGGTCGGAGAGAAGAAACAATAGTGCTCCGTTAAGATCATCAGGCTGCCCGAATTTTCCCATAGGGGTGCCGGCTATTATCTTTTGTCCGCGCGGTGAGAGTTCACCGCTTTTTTCATCGGTAAGGAGGAACCGGTTCTGATTGGTCAGGAAAAAACCGGGTGCGATTGCATTTACCCTTACACCCGTCTTCCCGAGATGTACTGAGAGCCAGGCTGTAAAGTTATTAATGGCTGACTTGGCGGCTGAATAGGCAGGTATCTTTGTCAGAGGCCTGATGGCATTCATTGAGGAGATATTAATAACTGAACCCTGCCCCCTTTCCACCATCGATCGGGTAAAGACAAGGGTTGGCAGAAGGGTTCCGATGAAGTTAAGGTCGAACACCTGCTTGAACCCCTCTTCACCCAGACCATAGAAAGTGTCTTCCCAGGAGAAGCTCTCTCCCGGGACGATCTGCTCGAGCTTTGTTGTTGCTTTAGGTGAGTTACCACCTGCACCGTTTATCAGAAAATCAATCTCGCCGAGCTCTTCAATAATCTTTTTGCGGGCAACTTCCAGCGAGGCCTTGTCAAGAACGTTGGCAGAAACACCTGTTGCTTTAATGCCATATTTCTTCGACATACCGAGTGCAATTTTCTGTGCTGCATCAAGGTTGAGGTCAACAATGGCAAGATTTATTCCGGTGGCTGCAAGTGCTTCGCACATGGAGGTTCCTAATATACCGGCACCTCCGGTTATTACACATACTTTACCTTTCAGTTGTTCGAAGTCATGTCTGTTCATATATCCTGTCAGTTAAGTAAAAATCTATATTCTCTTTTGTAATAATATCTATTGGAAGACACTGGTTCGCGGGTATGACCTTTTTCAATACCAGGGTCTCAAAAAGGGCCATGAAACTCCGGTATCCCTGCTCAACAGGATTCTGGCTGATAAGAAAATCTATTACGTTATTCCTCAGATGCCGTATATTGGTTTCAAGCAAATCATATCCGACAAGCCTGATACCTGTTTCCGAATTTTCCTCCAGGAAATCAGCAACGTGGAACACTCTCGAGTTGGTAACAAAAATTCCCGCCGGCTTCTTAATGTTTTCGTCAGGATGGATAGCCATTTCAATTTCTTCGGAAATTTGCCTTTTATCACTGCTTTGAATGTCTATTGTCCTTAATTCTCTTTTGTATGACCCATCTGATTCAAGAAAATAGCTTCTGAACCCCTCCTCCCTGGTTGTCAGGTGCCTGTTCCCAACCTTATCATTCATAATGTTAACTATAATGAGGGCATCATCCGTTCTCATTCCCAAATCGAGCAGGCGGGCCGCCACCATCCCGCTTCGAAGGGCGTCCTGACCAACGAATGAGAGCTTTGGTATATTTGAGTAATTCATGTTTATGAAAACGACGTGAATAGCCTTCTCCTGACAGTATGCGACAAATTCAGAAGTCAGGTCGGGGAAGAGAGGAGCAAGAACAATTCCATCCGGCGACCACTTCTTCGCTCTTTCAATTGCTGACTTAAATGAGCCTTTTTCGAAGTAGTTATAGTAATAGATCTCATGGTCAATACCATAGTGTTTCACCTGTTCAATTGCTTTTACAAGTCCTTTTGCAGGGTCCATCCAGAAAAGGCTGTCATTTGATGCTTCGGGTATGATTGATGCAAATCGTATAGTCTTGCGTGAAGCAAGAAAGCTTGCCAGAATATCAGGCTTATAATTCATATCAACCATTATCTCCAAAACCCTGTTGCGGGTTTTGGCCGATACCTCATCACGGTTATGAATCACACGGTCGACTGTGCCAGTTGAGACGCCTGCACGTTTTGCGATATCTGATATTTTAACTTTCGAAATTTGTTTGCCCATTCCCCGCTAGTAGAAATAATTTCGTCTGTAACCTCGATATAACAACAAAGAAACAAAAATAAGTTCAATTTCCGTGTACGCACACGGGAAAATATTTAACTTTGCAAAAAAACAGGTAACTGATGGATCTGGGTAAATATTCATTAGGCATTGGAGATAGATTTTCAATGCAGGGAGAAGCACAGCTTAAGGCTATGATCAGGGCCCTTGAACTGGGGGTTGAGATAACTCCGGTATGGAATAAATCCAACCGGGAGCATCTGACAATTAATTCCCATCCACACCAGACCAGGATCGAGGCTGACAGTGCAGTAAGTAACCTGAACTGGCCAGGATCATACTTCGTTGATGCCGACCATATCAATATGACCAACGTAGACAGATTCACCGATCATTGCGATTTCTTCACAATAGATGTGGCCGATTACATAGGGAAAGAGGCTAACGGGCAGGCGATTGATAAATTTGTTCACCATAACCTGAAATATCTTGGACACCTCTCCATTCCGGGGGTGAAGGAGAAGTCCGAAATCTCGAGGAAACTACTTGTTGAGATTGGAGAGAAGTTTCTATCTGCCATAGTGCAGGCTGGAACAATTTACAGGCACATAAAGAGCAAGAGAGGTGTGGTTCCCTTTATAACTGAAGTTAGTATGGATGAGGTGAACGAAGCGCAGAGTCCGGTTGAACTATTCTTTATTCTGTCTGCTATATCAATGGAGGGCATTCCTGCCGGGACAATTGCTCCAAAGTTTATCGGCCGTTTCAATAAGGGGGTAGATTATGTTGGTGATGTTAACCTGTTCATCAAGGATTTTGAGCAGGACCTTCTGGTGATTGATCTGGCGGTGAAGGAGTTCGGATTGCCTCAGAGCCTTAAGTTGAGTATCCACAGCGGCAGTGACAAATTTAGTATCTACCCTGCAATAGGAGATCTAATCAGAAAGTGGGACAAGGGCATTCATATCAAAACTGCAGGGACAACATGGCTCGAGGAGGTCATCGGACTTTCCCTTGCCGGCGGAGATGCATTGCAACTGGTGAAGGATATCTATACTGAAAGCCTGACCCGGTTCGATGAACTGTGCGGGCCCTATTCCACCGTTACTGATATTAGTCTGAATAACCTCCCTTCTGTCAGTGATGTAGAACTCTGGAATGGAGAGACTATGGCAGGCACCCTGCGACATATCCCTTCTCATCCGATGTACAATCCCGATTTCAGGCAGCTTATGCATGTGTCATATAAACTCGCAGCTGAGAAGGGGGAACTCTATAGAGATCTCCTGAAGGAACACAGCGATCTGATTGGTAAGCAGGTTACTGAAAATATATACGACCGCCACATCAGAAGACTTTTTAATATCTGAGAAGGTAACGTATGCGAGAAGTTAAAAAGTAAGGGAACAGATATGCACTTTCAATTTCTTAAATACAGCAGCGATGAAAAGATTCATGGATGAGAACTTTTTGCTTGAAAGCAAAGTGGCGGAGGAGTTGTATCATGGGTACGCCGAAGATTTGCCGATAATAGATTATCACTGTCATCTTTCTCCGGCTGATATAGCCAATGACAGGAAATTTAAAAACATAACGGCAATCTGGCTTGACGGGGACCATTATAAATGGAGGGCCATGCGTACCAATGGTGTCGGCGAAAAATTCATCACAGGTAACTCTGACGACTATGAAAGATTCGCGAAATGGGCCGAAACAGTACCCTATACCCTCAGGAATCCGCTGTATCACTGGACACACCTCGAACTAAAGAGATATTTTGGTATCGATAAACTTCTTAATCCGGCGACGGCTAAGGAGATATACGATGAAACAAGCCGGCTCCTTCAAACAGACGATTTCTCGGTTCAGAACCTTCTGAAAAAAATGAGAGTGGAGGTAGTATGCACTACTGACGACCCGGTGGACTCCCTGGAATATCATGACATTCATGCCATGAATGCAACCAATATCAAAATGCTCCCAACCTGGAGGCCCGACAGGGCTATGCAAGTCGGTAATACCATCGCGTTTAATCAGTATATTGACAGACTCCAAAGCGTATGTGATATAGGTATTACCCGATTTGATGACCTCCTTGAGGCCCTGAAAATCAGGCATGATTTCTTTCATGAAAGGGGTTGCAGGGTATCTGATCATGGTATTGACCGATTTTACACCGATGATTTCACCCATGGCGCGATGTCATCATGCTTTAACCGGGTAAGGAGCGGGCAGTCCCTTAATGCTGAGGAGGCTTCCATGTTCAAATCAGGGATGCTCTATTATCTAGCCTTAATGGACGCAGCGAAAGGCTGGGTTCAGCAATACCATGCAGGCGCCATAAGAAACAACAACACCGGCATGATGCTGAAAGTCGGGCCTGATACAGGGTTTGATTCCATAGGCGACACCCCTAATGCCTTAAACATTTCAGCTTTCCTCGATCGCCTTAACAGCGAGGGTAAACTGACTAAAACAATATTGTACAACCTCAACCCGTCCGATAATGAGGTGTTTGCAACGATGACCGGAAACTTTCAGGACGGATCATTCCCTGGAAAGATACAATGGGGTGCAGCATGGTGGTTCATGGATCAGAAATCAGGTATTGAAAGGCACCTTGATGCTCTCTCTTCTCTTGGTTTGTTGAGCAGGTTCATAGGCATGCTTACTGATTCCAGGAGTTTCCTCTCCTTTCCCCGTCATGAGTACTTCAGAAGAATACTGTGTAATACTATTGGCAGGGATATTGAAAAGGGAGAGATTCCATACGATATGGAGCTTGCCGGTAACATGGTAAGGAACATATGCTACTATAATGCAAAGAACTACTTTTCTTTTTAATGACCTTCGTTAAGGAATAATGTCTGTTATTCTGGATGCCGATGAGATCAGACATAATCTTAACAGCGACCTGGGTTATTCAATTGCCGACAGGGAGGAAAATCCGGTTTATGGTCTAATAGCTCTCTCCAAACTGGAATATAGAAAAGCGGATACCCACCTGTGCCGAAACAGCAGAGAATGGTGCTGATTTAAGTCCCTCAACCTGTGGTTTCAAGGGGTCATATGGAGCCTGGGGATCAAATTTATCCCGGTAAATTTTATGGGTATCATATGTTGTTAACTGACCTAAAATATCGTTCCCATTCTGATTATTCTTAGTCATCTCAGCCTCCTTTGCATAGTAGGTCATGCTAACAAAGTTCACCTCACCGTATACGTCCATCTTCTCTGATATCTTCCAGTTCATACCAACAGCTGCCTGATATCCCAGTCCTACCCCTTTTTTCGACTCCCAGGTGATCTCTGAGGTATAGACACCATCACTGTCAGAATAATATGATTCGCTGTCAATTATTTTAGGTGAAGAAGCAATTATCCCAAACCTGCCATAAGGTGCACCCTTACCAAAACCGGCAGAAAACACTACAGATGGATTAAGATAGAATGCTCTTGAATTGGAAGTAACTATACTTCTGTCTGTTGTTGAGTACTGCCCGTCAGAATAATCATTGATGTTACTTGTCTCAAACTTTTTCCCTGCCAGATACTGAATATTCAGATCAAGGATCAGGTTCTCATTAAACTTGTAACCAAGTGCAAATCCAAAATTGGTTCCGGCACCAAAGGAGGCGGAAACTGTTTCCGAAGAATACTCATTTATCGGATTACCTCCATTATAATCGTAATTATGCAGGTAATTCTCGCCAATAGGAGCTGTTGCAGCTGGCAGGCCATAGCCCGCACCTACCCTCAGGTATATACCTTGAGATAAAGCCACGGTGGATAATCCTGTTATAAGAAAAGTGAAGACAATGAGCTTTTTCATAGATCAAATATTTAAATAAAGTTAGTTTCAATTATAATTAATAGCGTTATCAATGATATTTATATTCAACCGAATCACTAAACAATCCTAATGACTAAAAGTTTTTTTGCCCTTCGCCTTTCATTCAGATTGCAAATGCAACAATCAACCAAGATAAATGAAAAATCGATTTTGCTCTTTCGCAAATGATAATTATCGCTTTGGTTAAGAAGTCATTTTGCTCTTTCAAAATAAATTCTATTTTCGCATCCGAATTGTATTTTTTTGCATATCGTTTTTAACTATACTAAAACAGAAACACAATGAAGATTTTCAGAGCAGGAGTGCTAATTCTTTCAATCTCTCTATTTCTTGTCTCATGTCAGAAGGAAGAGGAGCCATTTACCAGTTATATCGATCTGCAGTTAAGCGGTGAGTGGCAGGATTTCATTATTAAGCCCAATGAGACAATAATAATGAAAGTAACTATTGCAACAGAGTCGAAACTAGATATCTCATGGAAAGATGTTAATGCAATGAAGGTCGATGACAGTTACAGCGCAGATATTAAGGTTTCCGCTTTCCGTCCCGATGGGCTGACACCATATTTTGAAGATATTGATAACGGATACCAGGAAAACTCACAGATAGTTAGTATTGAACCGGGAGATGACCAGGTGTTGTTATTTATAGATACCAATGGTGATTTGTCAGGCAGTTTTTCAATTCGTGTACGTGGGATATATGACAATGTTGTAACCAACCCCAAGGACCTTATGCTAAGTGACCAGTTCAGCGATAAAAACATTGGGACCGGCGAGACAAAGTGGTTGAAGGTCGACTGCGGTGCATACACTAACATTTCAGCAGAATGGATGGAATTTGACAGGCCTGAAACTGGTAGTAACTACACTGCTGACATACAGGTCTCAATTTACAGCGAAGACCTCTCTGTCATTTATGTCGATAACAAAAACCATGGCTACGGCACCAATATCAGAAATTTCATTTTAACCCACGGCACCTCAATAATATATGTAAAAGTCTCCCTGTACGATCCTCTTAAGCCCGGCACATATGCTATAAGAGTATTCGGACAAACCATATAGTATGAGGGTCCCTGCAAAACTGATCCGTCATTTCCTGCTTATCCTGATGTTTCTCCCGTGCACAAATGCTGGCGCGCAATCACAATATGAGATAGGAGAAGTTCTGATCGAAAGAAGATCTCTTTCAGAAGGACGGGAAATAATGAATAACTCAGTAAGCGGCAAAGTCGTTATCACCCGCAGGGATCTGGTTAGTTTTGGCTATTCCACTGCCGGCGATGTGGTCCGAAACCTGCCAATGGTCTATATCGACAGCGATCCCGGTGTTAACCGTAACATAAGCTTTGGCGGTCTCGACCGTGAGTATCAGGCGGTCCTTATCAATGGCCGTAAGCCTGCCGGTGGTGAAGACAGCCGCGATCTGAAACTTGACCGCATCCCTGTATGGATGATAGAACGCATAGAGGTCGATTACAACAGTCCTGCATATGAAACCTCCGACGGTGTTGCAGGTACCATAAATATCATTCTGAAAGAGGATGTCAAAAATGAGGGTCTCTATCTTCACATCTCTCCGGAACACCATACAACCTCATCGCCTGGCATCAAGGCTGAAGCAGGAATGGAGAGGAATATCGGTAAAACCGAACTTAATGCAGGTATCTCTGTAAGCGATTATTCAAGGGAGATTAGCACCAGCCTTTCTGACTCTTCAACAGGTATAGAGGGCGGATCAGATGAAACAATCACTACCAGAATTATTTCTTCCAACGTAGGGACCACGATAAGCACAGGTAAAAACTCGTCACTTATACTGAAAGCATTTTTCAGCTGGTTCGATGAAGACGAATACGAATCAGCCGACGTCAAGAGAAGGAAGGATGGAACCCTGAATATCAGAAATACAGTCACAAACAATGATAAACTATCATATCTCCATACCTGGGATGCCGGTTGGAAATTAAATAAGGGCAGGAGCTCTCTTAAGGTAGATGCAGGCTTTGCCAATAATTTTGAAAAAAGACACAAGGACCAGGTAAGTGAAAAAACTGATATGACAGAGGAGGCAAGGGAGTATGAAGATCAGGATAATTACAGCCTTACCCTTGACATTGATTACAGGTTGAAAGAGCTTAAGCTTGGCAGATTGCCGGCAGAGATGCTCTACAGAACAGGTTTCTCCGCCAATATGAGAAACAATAAGAGGATAAATGCTTCAAGGCCCCAGGGGTATCTCCTATGGGATATGTCCGATGAGTCATACAACCTTAACGAGAACATTGGCTATTTCTCATTCGCTTTAAGGACGGACTTAAGACCATGGCTAACATTGCTTCCTTCTTTGCGCTATGAGCATTCAAATACAGATTTCTCAACCGTTTCTGATGAAGGAGACATTTTTTACAATTGCCTCTCCCCTTCACTAAATGCGAAAGTGAGACTTTTCCCGGCTAACGACCTCACCATCGGTATAGGTCAGCATATTGCGCGACCCGCCTTTATGAGCATGGTGCCAATTGAAAAGGTCAAGATCAAAAAGGACGTAATAGAGGTCGGCAACCCCGATCTTGTACCTTCGAGGTCATGGGGCATTAACCTGGGAGACAGATGGTACTACCAGAAAGAGTCTTACATCTCATTAAATCTCTATTACAAGTGGGTGTGGGACATGATCAACCTTTCCTATACCGGTATCGACCCGGCCACCGGATATAATGTCTACACATTCATAAATATAGACAGGGCCAGACTCTATGGGTTTTTCATTGAATCGGAATTATCTCTGGCTTCAGTGGCAGATGGCTTGTCGCTTAATGTGAATTATTCATTTCTGGGATCATCAGTGAGAAATCTCTTTTCAGGCGATATTCAGAAGATCGATGACCAGCCTGATCATCTTTTTAATGTAAAGATTGACTACCTCAATACATTAAAAAAGGTAAATATCTCATTAGGTTGCCATTACAACAGCAGAAAGATCATATTCCCTGTGATTTCTCCTGAAGGGTTGCCAATAGACGGTATTAATAAGAACGGTTACCTGCAGGCAGAGGGAAAGATTAAATACTATTTCTCCAAATGGGGCAGTCTATATTTCACGGGAGAAAATATTCTTAACAGGCCCTCTGTAACAACACAGGGCCCGGTAACCGAAACTTTCTATCCTGGTTCGATATACAGACTGGGTGTAAATATCATGCTTCAGCGATGAGAATATTTATTGGATTTGATGACACCGATACGATCGATTGCGGACGAGGCACAGGAAAGCTTGCCCGATGGTTCGTGGACAAACTGCCTGAAGATTATATATGTAAAGGTGTAGTGCGTCAGCAGCTCTTCCATTCACCCATGGTGCCCATGACCTCACACAACAGTTCGCTGTGTGTCATTGCAGAGGCTCCCGACTCCTCTAAGGTGCCTCTTATAATTGATACTGCCGTAAACCACATAAGAGAGCACTTTGTTGAAGGAAGCGATCCCGGGCTGTGCGTTGTTACCGAAGAAAACCCCTCCATGCCCGATCTCTATTCATTTGGGTTAAGGTGTACCTGGATGGTGGTTACAAAGGAAGAAGCACTTAAAGCTGCTGCCCGTTGTCATCTTTCCGGCCATGGAGGAACTAATGACGGAATTATTGGCGCAGTAGCAGCTGTCGGACTTACATGGAAAGGCGACAGTGGAAGGTTCGTTCAGTATAACGGTATCCGCGAACTGCCTGAAACTACAACCGTAAAATCACTGACTGATCTTGGGATGAGTGTTATCTCTGTGAACAGGCATGCAGAGATACCGTCACCTGACGATGTTGTGAATAACTCCGGATCTCTGCGCCCCAGACTTTTTGCCGGAAGAGCCGTTGTTCCAGTTATCTCTTCCGGCCCGGGATTGTGGAATACCATCAATGAAAAGAAAAATTATCAATAATGGAAAAAGCAAAACGGATCAATACCAATAAGGCTTTCAGGCTACTGTGGAGATTCCTGGTGAGACAGAAAAGGAAGATTGCCGCCGGCATTATTGCCACTATCATGATAGGGGTTATGGAATTGCTTACAGGTGCTTTTTTGAAGTTCCTCACAAACACAATAACAAAAATTGAAGGAATTAATTCCAGCGGTGGTGAACTGAAGATACCTCTTAAACTTAATATTGATCTTGAGTTCATAGGAGAAAACCTGTCTCTGATAGATAAGACACTCAAAGGCAACCAGGAGATATTCAAGGGGGTGGTTGTGGTTTCCGTGGTATTTCTTATCCTTTACCTTTTACAGGCATTGTTTCAATATGCAAGGGAGGTCTACATGAATCTGGCCATTGAGAGGGTCCTCCAGGATTTCAAGTCTCAGATATTTGCCAAACTTCTTAACTCTCCCCTCCGAAACAGGGGAAATAATGAGACAGGCGATACCATTTCGAGGGTGACATATGATGTAGCGGTACTTACCGACACAATAAACATTCTTGTTGAAATATCACGCACCTTCATCTATATTGTGATGTTTGTCCCGGTGATGTTTATAATCAATCCCCGATTCGCCCTCATAACGATTCTCTTCTTCCCCCTCTCCTTTATTATAATAAGATATGTGGCACGGATAATCAAGAAATCGAGCCTCGACGTATCAGACAATGTTGGTGATTACACATCATTCCTTGAGCAGCGTATCAACCGCTTGAGAATGATAAGAATATTCAATACAGAAGATAAGGAGAAGATGCGCTTCGACCGCCTGGTGGACGATAACTACAATTACCGAAGACGTCTTATCCTGCAGCGTTTCTTCCTTAAGCCATCGAACGAATTCATGGGTATGATCGTCCTGGCCATACTGTTTATCTTCTTCAGCAAGTATCTTCTTGCCGGCGAATCCAATCTTGGCGATATTGCATTCTTCCTCTATCTGGTAAAGACCTCATTCAAACCTGTTAAAAAAGTTGCACAGGCTGTAGGCGACCTTAATATGGCACTGATAAGTACCGGAAAGATCGAACGTATCTTTGAAGAAGAGTCCGATACAACAGGCGGAGATGTCTCCCTTAACGGTATGAAGATAGATACTGTTCGTATCAACAACCTCTCTTTCGCCTACAATGGCACACCTGTTTTGAAAGACCTTTCACTTGCCCTTGGAAAGGGAATGAGGGTTGCCGTTACCGGCGAAACAGGTGCAGGAAAAACAACCCTTTGTTCGGTACTGGGACTTCTCCATGAGGCGTCGCCAGGTTCCATCTTCCTTAACAACACCGATATTACTCTGATTAAAAGGGAGGAGTTCAGAAAGGAGGTTATCCTTGTTGACGGGGAGATGCCGCTTATGCCTGGTACGGTTTTTCAAAATGTCGCTTATGGTACAGATGCTGAAGAATCCGGGATAAGCAAATACATGGGGTTTCTCCCTGAATCGGTAAAGGCCACTCCCGACCTGGTAGTAGATGGTAATGGTCGCTCCGTCACATCAGGGGAGGCAAGGAAAATTGCACTTATAAGAGCCCTGCTCAGGAATCCATCATTGCTCATCCTTGATGAGGCCTTCAACTTCATGGATGAAGAGGATATCGATGAGGCATTTAAACTGATACCAAAAGATACTATCGTACTCTTCGTTACCAGAAGCACCAAGGCACTTCAGCATGCTGACAAGGTATTCAGCCTCAGGGATGGTAAGCTAACGTCCGTTTAACTACTTTAAATCATACATTACCAGCTTCTCTGCCTCTTTGATAAATATCCTGCTGCCTGAGACTATCGGAGAGGCGAATATTGGCCCGTCGGATACCTTGTAGCGGGCAATCTCAGAATATCCGTTCTCCGTCGCCTTATAAACCACCAGTGTTGATGACGCCGATAAGGCAAAGGCTATATCACCTGCCACCATTGTGGTGCCGAATTCATGATGATTGGAGCTATCCATCCACATCAGCTTTCCATCATCAGCACTCATACAATAGAGCTTACGCTTGTCGCTGAGACCATATAGCAACCCGTTACGCAGGACGGGAGTATTATACCTTGTACCAACAGAATCGTTGGTCCATGCAAGCCTGGTACTGAATTCATTCCCCGATTTAAAGATCCTGTACGACTGTGTCCCGTAGCCCTGACCAGTACCAATGAATGATTCTCCGTTTACGATCGGAGTAATAGAGTTATAATGGTACTTTGATGCAAACTTCAATGGTATCTGCCATAGCATTTTACCATCGGTCAGTGATAACCCGGTGTAGTTCTTTTCGGTTGGAACAACAAGCTGATCGCTCCCTGCTACCCTGATACGAACGGGCGATCCATAGCTGGGACCCTCGCCAGCCCATCTCCATATAACCTTGCCTGTTTTAAGCTCGAGGGCAGCAAGCTCCCCTTTATCCGGGCCACCCATAAATACTATCAGTTTACCATCAACGAACAATGGCGACATACCCGTGAAGAAGACCGGAACAAGTCCTTCAGAGTTTCCTTTTCTCCAGAGTAATTTACCACTCTCAGCATCGTAGCACGACAATACACCTCCTACCCCAAAGGTAACAACAGATCCTTCGGCAACGAGTGGTGTTGCCCTTGGCCCGGGATGGGGTCGCGCGCCTCCTGTTACAGCCATTGCCTGATAGGAATCGCGCCATAACTCTTTACCCGATGAAGCTTCCAGACACCGTACAACTTCGCTTGAGTCGACCCTCGTAAATACGAACAATTTGTTGCCAGAAAGTGCTGGCGAAGCATCACTGAAGCCAACATTTACACTCCATGATTCCTGCAATGCTGCAGGCCAGGCAGCCGGTGCTCTGAAACCATGAACCTGTCCGTCACGGTCCTGCCCGCGCCACCCGGTCCAGTCCTGGGCATAGGAACTGCATCCTGCCAGGAGTGCTATTGTCAATACAATACCTGTAAATAAATTCCTTTTAGCTTTCATTGAACCATATTTTAGGTTAAAACTGTTTGCACTACCTTCCGCTAAAGTAAGCAGTTATGTAAAATAACGCTTTTTTTTATCCTCCGGCCTAAAGATTTTAAAAATCATTGTTCAATCAATCTCCAACGTTTTTCTAATTGAAACTATTTTTTTATATTTAGTACGCAATACAATCCCAACATAAATGGCAGATCATATCTGTTTTTTAAACTTACGGCTAATCACCTCATAATCTACTACTTATGAAATTATTTAGGATTTTCTTACTGCTTGCAATTGTAATAACTGCATTCTCTTCTGCATTGTCAGCACAGGAGAAGAAATTTAAGTTCGGTGAGATTGATCAGGAAGAGCTTTCAATGAAAGTTTACCCAAAAGACACCAGTGCCGCTGCTGTTATACTTGGGACGACCTGCAATATTAAAATTGAATATGATGTTCCATCAGGGCAGTTTCTGGCAGTATATACAAGGTTTTACAGAATAAAAATCTTCAATAAGAACGGTTATGATTGGGCCGACCATAAAATTTCTCTTTACGATTATGGTGGTCTGGAAGAGACTGTTACCTCCTTTAAGGCTCAGACTTACAATCTTACCAATGGGAAAGTAGTTAAGTCCAAAATATCGAGAGGCGACCTCATCGACAACAGGGAAAATATGTATTACAACTCGAAAAGTTTTACGATGCCCGATGTTCAGGACAACTGTATCATTGAGTTCGAGTATGGTATAAAGTCCAACTATCTTAGGAGTCTGCATGAGTGGTACTTCCAGGAGACAATACCGGTAGCATGGAGTGAACTGCGGGTTGAGATACCGGAATATTATAACTACAAACCTATTATGTCAGGTTACGAAGCACTGGCTGTAAGGGAGACGAAGATGGGAAGAGGGATGATCAATTACACCTCAAGGGAGACAAGTGTTTCAGGCCGGACAACTGATTACAGTGCCAATCAACTCAACTATACCACAAAGATAGACCGCATGGTTGGTATAGATATGCCGGCCTTTATTTCTGAACCTATGCTAACATCATTTGAGAATTATATCTCAAAGATTGAATTCGAGCTGGAATCTACTATGTTTCCCAATACGTCAGTCAAGTATTTCACCGAGAGCTGGGAGTCGATTAATAAGAATCTGTTGGAATCACAGAATTTTGGTTACCAGCTGGACGGAGGCGCTTACCTCAACGATGTGGCAAACAGTATTAAATCCGCCTATCAGGATCCATCGCAGCGCATTGCAGCGGCTCATACTTTCATAAAGAACCACATGAAGTGGAATGGTTATTCAGGAATATTCTCCACAGGGTCGCTCCGCAGTGCCTTTAACGACCGTGCAGGATCAGCCGCCGACATAAATTTAATGCTCGTAGTTTTACTTAAAAAACTCGACTTTAATGCCAATCCGGTTATTTTAAGTACAAGAAGCAACGGCCTGCTAAATCCGTTCTTTCCATCCGCAACAAAATCGAACTATACCATTGCTCATGTAATCCTTGATAATAAAACTGTTCTTCTTGATGCGACAGAACCTCTCCTTCCCGCCGGTCAGCTACCTGAGAGATGCCTGAACGGCCAGGGAAGGCTAATAGTTAAGGGGTCCGGAGATTGGGTTAATCTTGACCCCGGACTGGGTAGCGAATACAGTTCTGTAATGAGACTTAAACTGAGTCCTACAGGGGAGTTGTCGGGTACCATTTCCAATGTCAGAAAGGATTACTCTGCATTCAGATTCAGAAGATCAGTCGCAGACAGTAAAAGTCAGGAAGAATTCATCAGGGATATTGAAACGAGTAATCCGGAACTCGAGATCGTCGAATTTAAATTTTCTGATCTGGACTCTTTGAATAAACCTGTGATTGAGACATATATAATAAATATCACAGGTTCAACCGACCAAACACCTGACATGATATATCTTAATCCAATGTTTTTGGAAAAGGTGAGGATCAACCCCTTTAAAATTAAGGAGAGAAAATACCCGATTGATTTTTCATACAGGCAGGTTGAGAATTATACTCTTTTACTGGAGATCCCTGAGGGCTATATCTTTGAAGAACTGCCTGAGTCGATCAAGTATGTCATTCCCGGTAATACCGCATCATTTTTATACGTAGTAGCAGCATCAGGAAATGTCTTACGACTCAATTATACATTGAACATTAATAAGGTCGTCTTCCTGAGCGACGAATATACGCAGATCAAGGAACTGTTCAATAAAATAGTTGAAAAGCACGCTGAGCAAATTGTAATTAAGAGAACCCTTTGAATGAGCTGAAATATGAGAGTAGCTGTTATATGGATTGTCACCCTGTTGACATTACAGGTCAACGGTCAGAAGAAGCCTGACTATTCTACCTCCTATATTCCTGAAGAATTAAAGGATAAGGCGGTTGCTATAGTAAGATTTAATGACCAGGAGTTGGTCATAACAGATATTAATAAGGCTACATTCAAGGTCAGGTATGCAGTTACGATACTCGCAAAACCAGGAATTCCTAATGGAATTTTTAATGAGTATTATGATAATTTCAGAAGTCTTGGAGGACTTAAGGCAACCATATACAATGGCGATGGTGCAGTAATTGAAAAAGTTAAATCATCTGATATAAAGGACTTTAGCTCAGCACAAGGCTTTTCAATTTATGACGACACAAGACAGAAAGTCTATATTCCCGTGGTTAAAGACCTTCCTTATACCGTGGAGTATGAATACGAATATTCATATAATGGTATTTTCCATTTGCCCCCCTGGGTCCCGGTGGTGTCATATGACATTGCTGTAGAGAAGTCTTCATTTAGGGTAATTACACCTTCCGGGTTTAAGATCAAATACCTTGAGAAAAACCTTCCTTCACAGGTTAAAGTTAGCGATAACGGTAAAATCTGCACCTATGAGTGGTCCATGGAAAACCAGTCTCCCTGTGAAGAGGAAGAGTACAGTCCCGACCCGGATACATTTCTGCCTCTGGTATATATTGCTCCTGTAGATTTTGAAATAGGTGGATTCAAAGGTAATATGGAAACATGGAGTGATCTGGCCTTATGGCAGACAACCCTTCTTAAAGGTCGGGATGAATTAAAGGAAGAGACAAAGGAAAAGATCAGGAACTTAGTGTCAGGATTTGAAGATGATAAGGATAAAGTGAAGGCGGTCTACAATTTCGTCCAGGAGAAAACCCGTTATGTTAGTATACAGGAGGGTATTGGAGGCTGGCAGCCAATGAGTGCTTCAGAAGTTGATCAAATGGGTTACGGCGACTGCAAAGCCCTTTCAAACTATGCTATCGCACTGCTTAGGGAGGCAGGTATAAGGTCCCATTATGTGAAGGTTAATGCAGGCCGATATCCGACAGATCTTAAAGAAGAATTTGTGAGTAACCAGTCGAACCATGTTTTTGTATGTGTCCCCCTGAAAGGTGATACCGTTTGGCTGGAGTGTACAAGCCAGACTTCTCCGTTCGGCTATATTGGAAATTTTACTCATGGCAGGAAGGTTCTTGTTGTAACAGAAGACGGAGGCAAAATTGTCAGATCCAGGGATTACTCACGCGAAGAAAACATCCAGGCAACAAAAGCTGTTGTGGATATTGGAAAGGATAATGTTTGCCAGGTAGAAACTGACATAATTTTTTCAGGCCTTCAGTACGACAATATCTCTGGCAGGATTCATGACTCACCCAAAGAAAACGAACGATGGCTCTACAATAATCTGGGCATCAATAATATTACCGTTAATAGCTTCTCCTTCTCAGGCGAGAAAGATGAGCCTGTTGCATATTCTAAATATGCATTTACCGTAAAAGGCTATTGTTCACAAAGTGGCTCGAGACTGTTCATTCCCCTCAATATGTTCAACAAACTTACCAGGGTGCCTCCAAAGATAAAGGAAAGGACCAGAGAGGTCGAACTAAATTACCCGTATACAGATATCGATACTATCATCTACATTATTCCTGAAAATATGGAGGTAGAATCGATACCTGCAGATTGCTCTTATAAGACAGAATTTGGAGAGTACCTTTCAACAGTAACTTCTGATGAAAGAGAAATTACCTATGTCAGGAGAGTAAGCATGAACAAAGGTCTCTTTCCTGCTGAATCATATAATACGTTCAGGGAGTTTTATTTAAACATTACAAAAGCCGACAATCTGAAGGTTGTTCTGAAAAACAGCAGTGAATAACTCTTCAAAATGTTTTTGCTAATTTGCATCTCCTCGTGCGGACTCACATTAAGGTCGTTTTTATAAATAAGCACCGGTAATGCTGAGATGCCGTCTTAAATAGTTTACTTACCTTTATTAATTGATTAGCTGTAATAAGGATGTAAACCATAATATCATGAGGAAATCAGTTTTTATAATAGTCACCATAATACTGGTGGTTACTGCTCCGGGCTGCTCCACGCTCATGTTCATCAATCAGTCATATCCTCCTGAAATCGGACTGAAAAGTGATAACAATGTTTTTGCCATCAGCAACCACTTCGACTATATGCGACCGGGATATATTAAGGAGAAGCATGAGGATATCTACAGGGCAGGGACAAACTCCTTTATTGATAATCTTATAATCAGCTTCCAGGGATCAGATCTTATCAGGGGCGAATTGTATGATACTCTTGTACCTTACCAGAGCGGCCATAGTTTTACCGATATACTTAGTGAAGAGGCAGCCATGGATCTCTGTCACCAATATAATTCAACGCATCTCCTCACATTCGACTCTCTCTATATGGGCTTCGACTGGGAAACAATTGTAGAGGAAGACGACGACGGAAGCAGGTCCAAGACAAAATATTTCTATCTCCTTTACAGAGCATTTGTCTCACTTTACGATAATAAGGGAGCTCTCATCGACAGGAGTCTTTTAGACCTGTCAATGATCTACAAGGCAAGGCCTACCCTCTCCGGGCTAATAACAATTCAGCCGGCACTGGCCAAGGCTCAGGATGAAGCAGTTGCGCTGTCTTCACAAGCTGCCTTACAGTATCACGATAAATTCTTCCCTACTGTGGGCCGGATCCCTTATAAGGTCTATACCGGAAAAATCTTTAAAAACTCCTTACGACTCATGCAGTATGGCAACTGGGAAGATGCAATCAAGGAACTGATCCCCATGACCTCATCCGGTGATCCAAAGATAAGAAAGAAGGCTGCCAACAACATCGCCGTCTGCTATCTGGGTCTGGATAACCAGCCCTCAGCAGATTTCTGGTTCGGGGAATCCTATAAGTAGATTGAAGATCAATATTATCAGGTGATTACAGATATTTGTGCCTTGAATAATTACTGAGTTAATTACTGAGTTAACTATATAGTTAACTATATATTTATGCAATCTGACAAAAAAGGTAACCGCAAAGGCCGCAGAGGAACAAAAAGAGAGCGCAAAGAAAAAACTTTCCCTGAATTGATCCATCTTTGTTAGCCTGTCTACCGCAGAAAATTGTGAGTGTGAGAGCGAGAACAAATCCACCTTCGTTGAAACTTCGGCGGACAAGTCTGACAAATCTTTATTAGATTTGAGTAATGATTCATTTTATTCTCAATAACAGGACAATTGAGACAAGCCTTGATCCGGGAATCCCTCTCCTGGATTTTATAAGGCGGGAATCTTCACTGCCGGGAACCAAAATAGGCTGCCGGGAAGGTGATTGCGGCGCATGTACCGTACTGGAGGGCACAATAATGATGGTTCACTCCTCTACAGATCAATTGTTTCCTGTCTTACTCCTTTGGGGAAAGTCCATGGAAAACATATCGTGACTGTTGAGGGTATTAATATGGATAACCTCTCACCTGTACAAAACGCAATAGTTGAGGAAAATGCTACGCAGTGCGGATTTTGTACTCCCGGGTTTGTAGTGTCGCTGACAGGTTTTACAATGTCTCCGGGCAAACCCGACATGAAAAAAGCTGTAGAGTCGATAAGCGGTAATATATGCCGTTGCACGGGCTACAAATCTATTGAAAGAGCAGCGGAGAAGATCACCGACCTCATAAAAGATAAAATCGTCAACGACCCTGTCGGATGGCTGGTCAGGGAACATTTCCTGCCACACTATTTCCTTGGAATAAAGGAGCGGCTTGAAAAAATTACAGTACAAGATATTGATCATACTCCCGACTGTCTTATTGTTGGTGGCGGGACAGACCTGATGGTATCTGCCCCGGAAAAGGTACGAGGCGCGGATATTTCCTTCCTGCATCTCCTTAAGGCTAAAAAAGGGGTTCAGATAGTTAATGATAAATGCATAGTGGGGGCTGCAACAACGATCTCTGAAGTTTCAGAATCAGAAGCAATGAATAATCTGATTCCAGATTTGAAGGATATCATGAAACTTATTGCATCTGAACCCATCAGAAACATGGGAACCATTGGCGGTAATATTGTCAATGCATCGCCCATAGGAGATCTGACGATCATATTTCTCGCACTGGGATCCGATCTTACTATTTCCACCGGTAAGAAAGTCAGGAATGTAGCTTTGGAAGATTTTTTCCTGGGATACAAGAGCATCGATTTGAAAAAAGGAGAAATTCTTGATTCCATCACCTTCAGGGCAAATAAGAGTCCATTGCTTTTCAATTTTGAAAAGGTAAGCAAAAGAACCCATCTCGACATTGCTTCTGTTAACAGTGCCATGTCGGCAGAGGTTGATGGTGATATAATCAGGAGTTGCATTATCTCAGCCGGAGGTGTTGGTCCGGTCCCTCTGGTTTTAAGGTCAGCCTCCGGATTATTGAAAAACAAGAGAATTGAAGTCTCCCTTCTTTCCGACTTGTTCCTTCATCTTGACAAGGATATTAGCCCTATCTCCGACATAAGGGGAACCAAGGATTACAAATCACTCCTGCTCCGAAACCTGATCGTTTCCCACTTCATGAAGCTCTTCAGGAACCATCTTAATGACAATGAATTAAAATCTCTGCTGACCGAAAACTTAATGACCTCCCAATAGATTGAAAAATATCGACTCATATGGCCATGTAACAGGGAAGTCGACCTTTGTCGACGATATACCGGTGAATGAAGGGACCCTCTATGGTTGTATCTATACATCTCCCATTGCCCATGCCAGGATAAAGTCAATGGATCTTGCCGGGGCAGAAGGATACGAGGGTGTTGTCGGCATCTTCACAGCTCAGGATATTCCGGGGGAGAATCAGGTAGGAGGTATAATAGCAGATGAGACCCTGCTGGCGGAAGGGTCGGTACACTATTCTGGTCAGCCTGTTGTTCTGATAGTAGCCACATCCGTCATTGCAGGCAGAGGAGGCATTATCTAAAATAAAGGTTGAATATGAACCCTTGGAAGCAGTAACCGACCCAAGAGAGGCTGCATCAAGAGGATCATTTCTTGTCCCGCCCAGGACATTTTCGATGGGCAACACTGAGGACGCCTGGAAAGAGTGCGTATATATAGTTGAGGGGACGGCAGAATCGGGTGGCCAGGAGCACCTGTACCTTGAAACTCAGGGCGCCTACGCCATACCGATGGAGAACAGGTCGGTGAAAATATTCTCCTCTACACAGGGGCCAACTCTGGTACAGAAGCTCACTGCAAAGGTACTTGGACTTCCTATGAATAAGGTAGAGGTGGATGTTGCCCGGCTGGGAGGCGGATTTGGGGGAAAAGAGGATCAGGCCACCGCCTTTGCCGCAATGGCTGCAATGGCTGCAATGAAAACAGGAAAACCTGTTAAACTGATTCTCCCCAGGCATACCGATATCAGGACAACAGGGAAGAGACATCCCTACAGCAGTGATTACAGGCTGGGACTAAATAAAGAACTTAAGATAATAGCCTGGGAAGCAACACTCTATCAGAACGGAGGTGCTGCAGCCGACCTCTCTCCTGCAATACAGGAAAGGACACTTTTTCACTCCACAGGGAGCTACTTTATTCCCAACACCTCTGTCACAGTTTTTAGCTGTCGCACCAACCTGCCTCCCAACACAGCCTTCAGAGGGTTTGGAGCACCACAGGGGATGTTCCTTATTGAATCAGCTATTGACAAGGCTGCACGTAAAATTAAGGTGCCGGCCTCCATCATACAGGAGAAAAACCTGCTCAGGGAGAACGATATTTTCCAATACGGACAGGTTGCGAAAAATGTTAATATCGGCAAATGTCTTTCGCTGGCTAAGGAAAAGTTCAACGTCGACAATCTTAAAAAGGAGATCCTTCTTTTTAACGAGAAAAACATATTTAAGAAAAAGGGGATGGCAATGATGCCCATATGTTTCGGCATCTCTTTTACGAAAACGCCAATGAACCAGGCCAGGGCCCTGGTTCATATCTATCAGGATGGAAGCATAGGCATCAGTACCGGAGCCATCGAGATGGGACAGGGCGTTAATACCAAGCTTGTACAGGTTGCCTCAAAAATATTTAGCGTCAACCCATCCAGGATAAGGATCGAAACAACGAATACTACGCGTGTTGCCAACACCTCCCCCACAGCTGCCAGCTCAGGTGCCGATCTTAATGGTAACGCATTAAGGATAGCCTGTGACAGGTTACTAACCCGTCTGTCGGAGTGTGCAGGGAGGGTACATGACTGCTCTCCTTCCGAAATCTCCATAAAGGATGAATCTGTACTTATAGCTGGTAAAAATTCAGGCATGGGTTGGGAGAAGCTTGTTGAGACAGCATTCCTCGAAAGAGTGTGCCTGACAGAAAATGGTCACTACGCAACACCTTTTATCCACTTCGACAAGTCAGTGGAAAAGGGACACCCATTTGCCTACCACGTGTACGGGGTAGCTATTATCACGGCAACTGTAGACTGTATAAGGGGAACATATACTATTGACAGTGCTGGTATTGTCCATGATTTCGGAACATCACTCAACAGCAATATCGACATCGGACAGGTAGAGGGAGGCTTTATGCAGGGCATTGGCTGGATGACGATGGAGGAGGTTGCTTACAACCATAGCGGTCTGCTCCTCTCCGACAGCCTTTCAAAATACAAGGTACCCGATATCTATTCCGCACCGGCATCGGTTAAAGTCATTCCGCTTGGAGCAGAAGGTCCTGAGCTGGCTATTTTAAGATCAAAAGCCGTGGGTGAACCGCCGCTTATGTATGGCATTGCGGCATATTTTGCTGTCAATGACGCCGTTTCAGCCTTCAACCCCTCTTTCGTCCCTGACTACAACGCCCCCTTCACTCCCGAAAAAGTGCTTATGTCTTTGTATGGCAAAAAGCTATAACCGGATGCTTTTATAAACATATTGATGATTGCGGACTGACATTTTTTCCCTTTGCGTCCTTTGCGACAATCTTTGCGCCCTTTGGGGTTACCTTTATTTTTTCGAATAGAGTTCCGGTAATCCTCCTTACTGTTTATATTGGCGAGGATATTTTTATCAGTAACCTCTACACCAATACTGGAGAAATTATTCAGAAAATCCTTCAGATGCACTATCTGGTTGACTTCTTTCAAGAATAGATCCAACCACGTTGGAAGAGATAAGAAATGGATGTCCACCCAACCCGTTAAACATTGGTTTAATATAATCGTACTCTCCTAACATTTGCGTCAGTCGCAAAAGTGTCTCCCTCTTTACAAATGGATTATCAACATTATGAACAAAGACAGGTCCGTGATTACTCAGGCTTCTCAATCCCACCTGAAGTGATGAAAACCGACCATTGACCGGTTCACTGTTCAGCACACAAACAACCCCATCCCTCATCTCTCTTTTTTTCATATCGTTATAGTTATCCTCATTTAGTACCACGATAACTTCCGCCGATCCAAAATCGAGGAAAGAGGAGGCAATGATCTCTAAAAAATTGTGACTCTCATCAAATTTAAGAAGGTGTTTAGGCCTCTCCATCCGGGAGGAGTTTCCTGCTGCAAGGATAACTGCTGAAAATGTTGCTTTTACTGATAACATTTCTGATAAGTCAACGTTTTTAAATGTAGCTCAATTATAGGAAAATCTTCACTTTTCGTTAGATTTGTCTTAACCAACCATGGTGCCCGATGAGCGACAGATTTGAACCGATACCGATTGATCAACTACTAAGGATAATTCTCAATGAATACGGCCGGTCGGGATCCATTTTGGGGATATCGGATGATCTCTTTTTCAATCCCTTATCCCATGAACATCTGAAGAGAGAACAGTTTGGCAAAACACTTTATAATCCGGTAGGTGTTGCTGCCGGTCCACACACCCAGATGGCACAGAACATAGTGGTGGCATGGCTAATGGGCGCCCGCTTCATCGAACTGAAAACAGTGCAGACCCTTGATGAACTGGAGGTCCCAAAACCGTGTATCGACATGCAGGATGAGGGCTATAACTGTGAATGGTCGCAGGAGCTAAAGATAAACGAGAGCTACGATGAATACCTGAAGGCATGGATAATAATACACCTGCTGAATCATAAACTATTCGGTAAAATACCGACTGGTACTATATTCAACATGAGTGCCGGTTACGATCTTAAGGGTATCATGAATGACAATATGCAATGGTTCTTCACTAAAATGAATGATTGCAGTGTAAAGCTCAAAGAATACAGATCGATAGTTAAAGAGATATACCCCGATATAGAATCCATAGAGATACCCACATGCATCTCCGATAATATTACGTTGTCAACAATGCACGGGTGTCCGCCGGATGAGATTGAGTCAATAGCCTCCTACCTGATAACTGAGAAGAGGCTTCACACATACGTAAAACTAAATCCCACCCTCCTTGGTTCTGAACAACTGCGGGAGATACTTAATCAGAAATCGGGATTTAATACCATCGTGCCCGACATTGCATTCGAACACGATCTTAAGTATCCCGATGCCGTGAAGCTCATCAGTTCCCTTACAGCCAAAGCAAAAGCCGGGGGTGTTGAGTTTGGTCTTAAACTGACCAACACACTTGAGTCGGTAAATAACAAAGAGGTTTTCGGCAGCGATATCGAGATGATGTATATGAGCGGAAGGGCTCTTCATCCAGTTTCAGTAAACCTGGCTGCAAGATTACAGAATGAATTTAAGGGTGAGCTTGACATATCGTTCTCAGCAGGGGCAGATGCATTCAACCTGCATAAACTCCTCTCCTGTGGTTTCAGGACGATTACTGTTTGCAGTGATCTTCTTAAACCGGGGGGGTATACCAGACTTAAGCAATATTTCGATGAAACCACTGCAAAGTTCAGAAAGAGAAGAAGCCAATTCAATAGAAGACTTACATACAGGCTATTGGTAAACAATCAAATATTGCTGAGTCATCCCTTTCTAACCTTAACGCTTATGCCGGGGAGACGCTGGAGAGTAAGATATATCAGAAAGATCCTTTAGACAAGAGAACCATAAAGGGCAAACGCCCTCTTGGGCATTTTCGACTGCATATCAGCACCATGTGTTGAAAACTGTGCTACCGGACAGGAAATTCCTGAGTATCTGTATTTTGCGGCGAAGGGATCTTTCCATAAGGCCTTTGAAACGGTCCTTCGCACCAATCCCTTCCCCTCTGTTACAGGAATGGTTTGTGATCATCTCTGCCAGACAAGATGTACACGAATAAACTACGACTCCCCTGTTCTGATAAGGGAGGTAAAGAGGTTTGTTGCAGACCAGGAGGAGAGGAGTCCCCGCTTTTACAAGAAGATCGGTGTAAGAGTTGCCATAATAGGTGCCGGGCCCTCAGGACTATCATGCGCCTACTATCTTGGATTACAGCATTTTAAAGTTGATATCTTTGAAGAGAAAGATAAAGCCGGGGGGATGACACGATTTGCAATCCCGGGCTTCAGATTAACTGAAGAGGCAATTAATAAGGATATTGACAGGATAGAATCCACCGGTGTTAGAATTCACTATGGAGTAAGGGTTGATTCGGAACTTTTCGCAGAGCTTAAATCTGAGTATGATTATGTTTATGTTGCTGTGGGAGCTCAACTTTCAGCCGAACTGAAATTAGAGGGCAGCAATGGCACAGGTGTTCTCGACCCCCTCAAATTCCTGTTCAATGCCCGACTCGGCAAGGAGAGCGGCCTGGGAAAAAATGTGATAATCATTGGCGGGGGCAACAGTGCCATGGATGCAGCCAGAACCGCATTCAGGCTTGTTCCGCATGATGGCAAGGTAACGCTGGTATACCGGCGGACAATCAATGAGATGCCTGCCGACAGAGGTGAGATAAGGGCCGTGATCGATGAAGGCATTGAGATAGTTGAACTGGCTTCGCCTGTAAGGGTTAACATGAAAGATGGCAGGTTATCATCTCTGGTCTGCAGGAGAATGAAAATTGAGGGCAGCGACAGCTCAGGCAGGCCCAGGCCAATACCTGTAGAAGGATCCGATTTCGAAATAGCATGCGACACTGTTATCCCTGCTATTGGTCAGGCTACCGATCTTGATTTTCTTAATGGAGGGGCGAAAAAAGATATAACCGGTGATTATACTACATCTTATGACAATGTCTTCATAGGCGGCGACGCTATGAGAGGAGCTGCTACAGCCATTAAAGCAATCGGCGACGGAAGGCGGGTAGCCGGACTTATTGTCTCAGGATCAGAGACCCCTGATTCTCCTTCGGTCCATAAGAATTATCCCTCTGTAAGCAAAAAAGAGTTAATGAGACGCAGAGCCCTAAGAGTGGCTGCGGCTACTCCCTGGGAGCCTGATCTGGATGACCGGAAAAATTTCAGCCTCATAAGCAGAACACTCGACTCCGACGATGTAATAAAGGAAGCCAGCCGGTGTCTGCAATGCGACCAGATATGCAACATCTGTACAACAGTATGTCCCAACATGGCTAACTATGCCTATAGTGTAAAACCTGCAATATATGAGATCCACAGCATAAAGGGCACGAAAGATGGTAAAGTGGAGATAACAGCAGATGGAAATTATAAGGTTAGTCAGGAAACTCAAATACTCAATATTGCTAACTTCTGCAATGAATGTGGCAACTGCACAACTTTTTGTCCTACAGCCGGATCTCCCTATCTGGAGAAACCACATATCTACCTTACCAGTGAATCGTATCGAGAAGGCATCGGAAGGCTTTTTCGCTGCATCGACAAAGAATGGTCCGGCTCTTTACCACAAGCAGAATGGTACCAGCTCTGTACTCACAAGTATATCAAGTGGTTATCTGTTCGAAACGGCTGACTTACTTGTTTCGCTGAACCCGCAGTGCATCCCTCTTGATATCAACAGAGTTAATAATTCAGAATTTGAGATTTCAACGAAGGAAATTGTTGAAATGACCATCATACTGGAAGGGGCGGCAACACTGTTACCCCTTAATTAAGATATCTAATATTATTACCTTGCATATTACCATAAACCAGGAAAATGATTAAATCTATATCGGAAGTATCCAACAGTAAAGCATTGGACAATGCGGTGAAAATATTCCGGGAAAGAGGAATTATACTGCCCACATTCAGGCAACAGAGTGACCCGTCACTAATTCCTGATACAATAAAAAAGAGGCTAACCAGAAAAGGTTTATGGGATATGGACCCGTTAAACCTGTTCAGGATAACATGGAAGAACGAACCTGTTGCTCAGGGCGGACTGTTTGGCAAGGTCAACTATATTGAGCTGCCGGAGTCGATCACAGGCGTTAAAGCCAGAATTGTCATTCTTGTAGGTAAATGGTTTCCCACTGGTGCCCATAAGGTAGGGGCGGCGTATGGTTGCCTGGCACCAAGCATAGTAACAGGTGGTTTTGATCCCACATTTCATAAAGCTGTATGGCCTTCAACTGGTAACTATTGCCGGGGTGGTGCATTCGATTCGAAAATTATGGGGACTGAGTCGGTTGCCATACTTCCCGAAGGGATGAGCAAAGAGCGGTTTACATGGCTGCGCGACGAAATTGGCTCCGAGGTAATTGCCACCCATGGCAGTGAATCAAATGTAAAAGAGATTTACGATAAGTGCTGGGAGATAAGGCAGACACGACCCGATTGTATCATCTTCAATCAGTTTGATGAATTTGGAAATGCTGCATGGCACTATAACACCACAGGCAAGGCCATCGAAGAGGTTTATGGGTATCTTAAAACCCCCTCCTCACGGTTCGCTGCATATATTTCTGCAACCGGATCGGCAGGAACAATTGCTGCCGGTGATTATCTGCGGACTCTTTTCCCTCAGATAAAAGTTGTTGCCAGTGAAGCTCTTCAGTGCCCGACACTCCTCAATAATGGATTTGGGAGCCACAGGATTGAAGGAATAGGCGACAAACATGTTCCATGGATACATAATGTGAAGAATACAGATGTGGTGACTGCCATAGACGATGAGGATACAATCAGACTCTTCAGGTTATTCAACGAAGAGGCCGGATGGAAATATCTCCGGGAAGCCGGTGTTGAAAAGGAGGTTATTGATCTTCTCCCTTTATTGGGTATTTCAGGTATTGGCAATCTGTTATCAGCAATAAAGACAGCCAGATATTTTGAACTGAAAGGAGATGATATCCTGGTAACCATCGCTACCGACTCAGCTGCTATGTATAAATCGAGGATAGCAGAACTGAAAGAGGAGCGTGGTATATATTCAAGGGAGCAGGCGATAAAGGATTTTGAACGATGCCTCCTTGGTACTCATACCGATAATATGAAAGAGCTCACCTATCCTGACAGGAAGGCTATCCATAATTTAAAATACTTCACCTGGGTGGAGCAGCAGGGAAAAGAGGTTGAGGACCTGAACCAGCTGTGGAACGATACCGAATATATGGAATACCATGTTCCATCAGGTTGATAGATGGGATGAACTTATCAATGATTTCAACGAGAGGACAGGTCTTCTTAAGGGCCTCAGCTAATATAAGGAGGGCCGGGAGGAAAATATTTTAGAGCTACCCTATGAATGAAAAATTCCATTATGAATGTAATGACTGCGGTAAAAGTTACCCTGCCACAGGAGTAATGTATCTCTGCCCCTCCTGCAACGAGAAAAACAATCCCCTCTCCCCTCAAAAAGGTGTCCTCAGAGTATTGTACAACTACGATAAACTGAAGAAGGAAATATGTAGATTTTGCCAGACTGGAAAAAGATAATTTTATCGACCTCTCCCCTCTTGGAGACAATAGTTCACTTCCACCCCTCCGTACCGGGAATAGTCCACTCTCACTATTCAGGTCTGTCGGAAAGGAGAGCTCTTCCTTTCAATCTCCATTTAAAGGATGATTCGTCTAACCCCACCTTCTCTTTTAAAGACAGGGCTTCAGCGCTGGTATCTGCTTATGCAAAAGAACATGGAATCAGAACCATCGTGGCAGCCTCTACCGGTAATGCAGGATCATCACTTGCCGGGATATGTGCATCGCAGGGCCAGGATGCCGTTATCATTGTACCAGAAAAGGCTCCCATGGCCAAGCTTGATGCAGATAATAATGTACGGGGCAAAGCTCGTTCCTGTTAAAGCCACCTACGATGAATGTTTCGACCTGAGCATCCAGGCAACGAAGGAATTCGGATGGTATAACCGAAATACTGCCTATAACCCCCTTACTATTGAAGGTAAGAAAAGTGTCTCCTTTGAACTTTTCAGTCAGCTGGGGCAGAGAGTACCCGATATTATTTTCGTACCCTGCAGGGGATGGTGTTATTCTTTCAGGCCTCTACAAAGGATTTGAGGATCTTTTGAAACTTGGAATTGCTGAACGAATGCCAATTATTATTGCAGTGCAGGCTGAAGGGAGTGATAATCTTGTCCGGAACATGTCGGCAAAGGAGTTTGAATTGAAACCATCAGCAACCATTGCAGATTCCATATCTGTCGACATTCCCCGTAATTTCTATATGGCCTCGGATTTTCTGAGGAAGTATCAAGGCAAAGGGATCACTGTGAGTGATGATGAAATAATTAAGGCATCTTCAACACTGGCTTCTTCAACCGGCATCTTCACCGAGCCGGCTGGTGCAGCAGCCTTTGCAGGATTTCTTAAGTACCTCGATTCCGGTATAAGCAATGAGATAAAAGATGTTGTGGTACTGCTTACAGGTAGTGGATTAAAGGATACCGGGGCGTTAAAAGATATCTCTCTCAATGCCTCCCTCGATAAACAACAGCCTCGATGAACTAAAATCAGCAATGAGATGATCACCCTCAAGGTAAATAGTGCCAGTCTGAAATATGAAGGTGACGATAAGGAATCATTGCTTCACTTTCTGAGGGTTGACCATAACCTTACGGCACTGAAGGATGGCTGCTCCGGAGAGGGTGTATGCGGTGCATGTTCTGTTGAGGTAAACGGAAAAATTATGCTTGCCTGCAGGGTGAAGATGGCCGATCTTAATGGTGCAGAGGTAATTACACCGGAAGGACTGCCAACTCCATTCAGAAAGGTTATGAGTGAGTCCTTTGCATCACGACGGAGCCGTACAGTGTGGTTTTTGTTCTCCCGGGAATGATAATGAGAGCCAAAGGATTGTACACCTCAAATCCGGGAGCATCGAGAGGAGAGATAACAAAGGCCATAAAGCCTAACCTGTGCAGATGTACCGGTTATGTTAAGATAGTTGATGCCATTGAGCAGGGATTAACGGTTCTAAGGGATGGGAAAGATACTTCAAAGGAACCTGATCATGGAATAGGCGGATCTATGCCTAAATATCAGTCTGTTGAGACTGCATTGGGTGACAGACCGTTTGTTGATGATATGAGATTAGAGGGTATGTGCTATGGTGCACTGCGCTTCAGCGACCACCCCAGAGCCAGGGTTTTGTCCATAGATGTCTCACCGGCCATAGAATCAGATGGAGTGATAAGCATTGTTACCGCCGCCGATATTCCGGGAGAAAGATTTCAGGGACTCATCTTCAAAGACTGGCCGGTAATGATCGGCGTTGGGGAGGTCACCCGCTATATCGGGGATGTAATTGCCGGCGTTATTGCAAAGAGTGAGAATGAAGCCAGGAAGGCTGCCGAAAAGATAATTATCAATTATGAGGTCCTGGAGCCGGTGACCGATATGAAGATGGCTCTGGAACCTGATTCTCCGCAGGTACATCCCGACAGGTCTAATGTTCTGGAGGTTTGTTCTATAAGTCATGGTCACTGTGAAGATGCTTTTTCAAACGCCGCCTATTTGTCCGAAGGCAATTTTAAGACACAAAGGATAGAACATGCCTTCATGGAGACGGAATGCGCATTGTCGCATCCCGAAGATGATCAAATTACCATCTACAGTCAGGGCCAGGGTGTCTATGTCGACAGACGGCAGATAGCCTCTCTCCTGGCCCTTTCCGAGGAAAAGATAAGGATCATTCAGGTTCAGAACGGTGGTGGCTTTGGCGGCAAAGAGGATCTGACGGTCCAATCGCATTCTGCCCTTATGGCATTGCATTCCGGGAGACCCGTAAAACTCCATCTTACCAGACAGGAGTCGATACGGATGCATCCTAAAAGACATCCTGTACTTATGGAAATGAAGCTGGCCTGTGACAAAAACGGCCGTTTCACGGCTATCAGGTTAAGGGCAGTTGGCGATACAGGAGCTTATGCCTCCGTTGGCACTAAGGTGATGGAGCGGGTGGTAGGTCATGCCACCGGAGGTTATGAGGTACCCGCCGTTGATATTGAAGCAATAACCGTTTATACTAATAATATCCCTTCCGGGGCAATGAGGGGATTTGGGGTACCTCAGGTGGTATTTGCACTCGAGAGCTGCATCGATGATCTTTGCCACCAAGGTGGGTTCGACAGATGGCAGATAAGGTATGATAATGCACTGAAGGAGGGATCAAAAACAGCAACAGGACAAAGCCTTTACGGGGTGGGACTAAGAAAAACACTTGAGGCCGTTAAACCACAATTTGATAAAGCACGCTTCTCAGGACTTGCCTGTGGCCTCAAAAACACCGGGGTAGGTAATGGAATGGTTGATGACAGTGAGGTAAAGATCACCATTGTATCAGACAGAAAAGTTATCATTGAACATGGATGGACCGAGATGGGACAGGGTGTTCATACGATCGCTATGCAGACCCTTTTCCAGGAAACAGGCATCGATCCTTCCATAGTGGAGGTAAAGGTGGATACTGTGGCTCAGCTACCAACGGGAATGACAACCTCATCAAGGGCGTCGGCACTTGTCGGAAATGCGATCATCGATGCCGGGAGGAGGATAAAAAAGGACCTCGACAGCTCATCGCTGAAAAATCTCACCGGCCGGGTTTATAAGGGTAAATTCATCTGCGACTGGACCTGTAAGCCTGGCTATTCAGAAAAAGATCCGGTAATTCACTTCGCTTACGGCTATGCGACCCAGCTGGTGATACTGGACGACCAGAGAACGATATCAAAAATTGTTGCAGCACACGATGCCGGTAAGATCCTCAACAGAATGATGTTCGAAGGACAGATAGAGGGCGCCGTTCATATGGGAATGGGTTATGCTCTTACTGAAGATCTCCCGATGCATGACGGATTCCCCGACAGTTTCAAATTCAGGGACCTGGGAATAATCCGTTCAACAGGTATGCCCGAAGTAGAGGTTATAGGCATTGAAGAAAAAGACCCTATAGGACCATACGGTGCCAAAGGTATCGGTGAGATAGGATTGGTTCCCACGGCTGCAGCTATAGCTAATGCAATGACCCAATTTGACGGCAAAAGAAGGTATTCTCTGCCGTTGATGAGAAAAGAAAGTAATCAAGATTAGTATTATGACGCTGCTCCTGAAAAATACCCGATTCATAGATTATCAATCGCTCGAGATAACGGAAGGTGACATTATTGTAAGTGAGGATATTAAAATGCCTCTGCTATTCAATCCAACCCCGGAAGAGATCAAGGCTCAGAATAGTCTGGATATTCTGGAGTGCAATGGTATGTATGTTACGAAGTCGTTCGGCATTGGTCACCATCATGTATACTCTGCCCTGGCAACCGGTATGCCTGCTCCTCCTGTTACTCCGGTTAACTTCCACGAGATACTTAAATATGTATGGTGGAGACTTGACCGGTCGCTGACCATGGAAATGATTGAAACCAGCGCTCTGGTAACAGCGATGGCATGCGCGCAAAACGGGTCAACCTTTGTTATTGATCATCACGCCTCCCCCTTTGCCATTGAGGGTTCGCTGGAGACTATAGCAAAAGCATTCGAAAAGGTTGGGGTCTCCTCTCTCCTCTGTTATGAGATAACCGATCGCGACGGGGCGGAAAGAGCAAACATGGGTATAGAAGAGACGAAATCATTCTTAAATAGCCGGCCTGGCCTGGTTGGCCTTCACGCTTCATTTACCGTTGGCAACGAAACACTTGGCAGGGCCGTTGAAATAATGAATAGCACCGGTTCCGGTATTCATATTCATGTTGCAGAAGACCTGTACGATCAGGAACACTCACTCAAGAACTACAATAAAAGAGTAATTACACGCCTGAGGGATTTGGGTGCTCTGGAATCACAGGCAACTATTCTGGCACATTGTCTTCACCTGGACAATAAGGAGAAAGAGATAATAAGCAACTCCCCCGTCTGGATAGTTCAAAACACAGAGAGTAATCTCAACAATAATGTAGGTTTCTTTAAAAGCAAAGGCCTCGGCGACAGAATAATGCTTGGCACCGACGGCATGCATTCCGATATGCTGCGTAGTGCAAAGGCCTCTTTCTTTGTCGGGACAGGTGCATGATGACATAAATTATACCGGAGCGTATAACAGATTCAGAAATGTACACACGGTATATTGCTGAAAACAGATTCCCGGGCGACGGACCAAATAATCTTGTTGTTCTCGATTACGATCCTCCTACCCCTGTGTCGAAGGAGAATTTCGTCGGACATTTCCTGTTTGGACTTAACAGTTCCAATGTTTGCCATGTTATATCTGATGGGCGATTGATAGTTAAAGACAGAAAGGTAACAACTGTCGATTCCGAGGCTATAAAGGAGCAAGCCAGGGAACAGGCTGACGCTCTCTGGAAGAGAATGCAATCATCTGAGAAATCTGAGAAATCTGATAAGTCCTCAATTTAATGGTAGAGTACCTTACAATCATTCTACCCACCCCTACCCCTCCCAAGAGGGGATTTATGTATTCAATCTGATAATCTGATAAATCTAAGCCTTTCCTTATCTTTGCGACTCTAAAAAAAGATAAGATGGAGATTGATTTTTTACAATGGATCGGGTATCTGGCATCAGCAGTAGTTGCCATTTCACTATCGATGAGTTCTATCCTTAAGTTCAGATGGCTGAATCTTTTCGGTGCCGCCACTTTTTCCACCTATGGCTTTCTGATAGGTGCTATGCCTGTAGGATTCCTCAATGGTTTTATAGTGTTTGTGGATATTTACTTTCTGATCGGCATATATTCCAAAAAGGACCTTTTTGAAACACTGGAGATAAGACCTGACAATAAATATCTCATACGATTTCTTGAATTCCACGATAAGGAGATACAGAAGTTCTTTCCGGGGTTTACATATAAACCGGAAATGAACAGCGTTAGCTTCTTTGTACTGAGAAACATGTCGGTAGCTGGCCTTTTTCTCGCTCATCACGACGATGAAAAGAATCTAAGGGTGGGACTCGATTATGTAATACCCGAATACCGGGACTTTAAGAATGGGAAATTTGTTTACCAGAAACTTGGAAAACGACTTTCGCAGTCAGGTTACAGGAACGCTATTGCACGGGGACTGAGCCCTAAACATATCAGATATCTTAAAAGGCTTGGTTTTGAAGAGGGTAAAGACGGTTGGTTCACAAAAACTCTTACCGCATAGACCTGTAATATATTTGCTTTTCATTTGCTATATTGCAAATAGAAAGGAGAAACCCTGATGTCGCTATTGATCCATAATGGAATTGTCATAACAGAAGAGGGTTCTTCCATTTCTGACATTAGAATAAAGAAAGGCAAGATAATTGCCATCTCCTCACATCTAAAACCAGCTGACAGTGAACGTGTTATCGATGCATCAGGGAAATTGGTCTTCCCCGGCGGGATAGACCCTCATGTTCATATGCAGCTGAAAGTGGCGGGCACCCATTCATCTGATAACTTCAGATCGGGAAGCATCGCAGCCCTTATCGGAGGGACAACAACCTTAATTGATTTTGTTACGCCTGAAAAGGGTGAGTCACTGGTTGAGGCTCTTAAAGAAAGGGATATTGAAGCAAGGTGTGCATTCACCGATTATGCGTTCCATGTGTCCCCCATAGAATGGAGAGAAGAACTTGAAGCGGAGATAATAGAGTGCAGACGACGTGGTGTCTATTCATTCAAGTTATATATGGCCTACAAGCAAAGTGTTGGCCTGGACGATGATGACCTTGGCAGGGTGCTGGGGATTATTGGCCGAAACGGCGGTATGGCAGCGGTTCACTGCGAAACAGGTGATGAGATAGATACTCTCCGGGATAAATTGTTCGATCAGGGATTGACCGGGCCCGACGCTCACCCACAATCGAGACCTCCTTATACCGAGTGGAAGGCTGTTGAAAAGGTTATTGAGATGGCATCGGGAATAGACTGTCCTCTCTATCTGGTCCATATATCTGCAAAGGAATCGGTAGATTTAATAAAGGAAGCCATACTGGCCGGGAATAAGGTAAATGCCGAGACATGCCCTCAATATCTTATACTTGATGATTCGTTGTATCATGGCGATTTCAATAAGAGTTCAGCATATGTCATGAGTCCTCCGTTACGTAAGAAGGCCGATAACGAATCATTGTGGCAGGCAGTAGGATCAGGTGTTATAAAAACTATCGGCACTGATCATTGCCCTTTTAGTTCTCAACAAAAAGAGATGGGGAGTGATGATTTCAGGAAAATACCGGGCGGCGCCGGAGGAGTAGAACACAGGATGGCTTTGATGTTTACTCATGGCGTACTTGACAGAGCAATCGATATCCGAAGGTTCGTGGATCTTACATCGACCAATGCTGCCAAAATATTCGGTCTTTATCCACGCAAAGGGGTAATTGCCGTTGGCTCAGATGCAGATCTTGTGATATGGAACCCCCGGACCGAAGGTACCATCTCATCAGAAACAGATCACCAGGCTTCTGATATCAATATTTATGATGGTTTACCGATAATGGGTACTCCTCAATATGTTATAAAGTCGGGCGTTGTTGTTGTGAAAAACGGGAAGCTAAGCCGCGAGCTGTGTCCCGGACAATACCTGCCTTCCAATAAATAGCAGCAAACCATATTTATTGGACTAAAGTCCGATCTCCTGCCCAACCTTCGCCGTTGGTCCTACCCTTTTGCGGTTTCGATCGAGGATAGAGGAAAGGGTTTCGCCAGGATTCTCAAAGCGGCTGGTAAACATCATTGCAGCAATGATATAGGGTTTAAACCCGGCCTCCAGATAAGTCTTGATCCTGTATTTCTCAAAGACACCAGCCTCAACTTCTCCCTGCTTACAGGAGACCCCTGAGATATCAGCAGGCAGGCAGTGCATATAGAGGGCATCGGACTTTTTCGTGACCTTCATCCTGGCAGCGTCATACTCCCACTCTTTATATTTCGCATTGTTGGAGAGACAGCTCTTCTCCAGTTCTTTTAGCCCATCCTTATCATTGCCTAGCAGTAGTTTTGTCCGCTCCTGCATAATGTGAAACGGTGCCCAGCTTTTAGGATAAACAATATCGGCATCCTTCATGGCATCGGTCATTGAATGATTTATATTGAATGATCCACCGCTCTTTTTACTGTTCTCCATGGCTATATCCACTATTTCCGGTATCAGTCCGTAACCTTCAGGATAAGCAAGCTCAATGTTCATCCCAAACCGCGACATAAGTGCAATAACTCCTTGTGGTACGCTAAGAGGCTTGCCATAGCTAGGGGAATAAGCCCAGCTCATCACGATCTTCTTACCCCTCAACTTATCGATCGATCCAAACTCATTCTTAAGATGGAGAAGGTCGGCAAGCGATTGGGTAGGATGATCCATATCGCATTGAAGGTTCACAATATTGGGCCGCACAGGAAGAACACCCTTCCCGAATCCTTCATCCAGAGCAGAAGCTACCTCACGCATATACTTGTTACCCTCTCCAAGGAATATATCGTCGCGTATACCTATGAAATCTGACATAAAGGAGATCATATTGGCTGTCTCTCTTACTGTCTCCCCATGAGCTATCTGCGACTTCTCCTCATCAAGATCGGCAACGGCCAGTCCCAGCATGTTACTTGCTGAGGCAAAGGAGAATCTTGTTCTGGTGGAGTTATCCCTGAAGTTTGAGATCGCCAGCCCTGAGTCGAAGACACGCGGTGAGATATTGTTCCTTCTCAACTCCTTGAGTATCTCTGCAACTTCCATTAAGATAAGAAGATCCTTGTCTGCCTTCTCCCATGTAAGTAAAAAGTCCTTGCCATACAAACCGTTTGACATAGCCTTAAGGCCGGCAATTCTTTCTGATATATTCATATTCAATGAGTTATATTCTTTAAAGGATCAAATTATATAAGCGAAGGCTGCATAGAAAGCAGTTGCAACAGTAAGGTGCTCAACAGGCACCTTCTCATCAGGAGCGTGGGCCAGAACCTCATTACCCGGACCAAAACCAATTGTGGGTATCTTATATACTCCATTGGTCATAATACAATTGGTAGAGAATGTCCACTTACCTATTCCCGGCTTCTTCCCAAAAAGCATCTCGAATGCCTCCGATCCTTTCATTACCAGCTCATCATCCTCCTTCATTTTCCAGGTAGGATAGTACTTTTCCATACCGTATTCAAGTCCGGTATAGGCTTTTTCAAGGAAATTAAGGATCTCTATCTTAGCATTCATCCCCTTAATGATCTCTTCGATCTCGGCCACTGCCGATTCTTTTGTCTCTCCCCATGTCAATCTTCTGTCGACATGGATCCTGGCATAATCAGACACGGCGCAAAGAGAAGGACTGGTACTTTTAATTTCAGTAATAGTGATGCTTCCCTTTCCAAAGAACGGATCATCCTTAAGCCGGTGGTTGAGCTTCTCTATCTCCAGGGCTACCCCGGAAGCCATATAAATAGCATTCTTGCCTCTTTCAGGTGCTGATCCATGCGATGAAATTCCATAAAAATGTACCTGCATCTCCATACGACCCCTATGGCCAATATAGAGATTGAGATCGGTAGGTTCGGTACTGATGAAGTAATCAGGCTTAAGGCCCTCCTCTTCTATCAGGTATTTCCAGCAGAGACCATCACAATCCTC
The DNA here is from genome assembly GCA_963698535.1 of uncultured Bacteroidales bacterium. Classification (GTDB taxonomy): domain Bacteria; phylum Bacteroidota; class Bacteroidia; order Bacteroidales; family VadinHA17; genus CAVORD01. Next base: position 1,382,556 of record CAVORD010000001.1, read on the forward strand.
TTCTATAACACTGCCCACAAAGTATATTGTCAGATCCCTGTCAAACCCCAGCTCTTTTAGTATCCTGCCGCTGGTAACAAATGATGCTACTCCGCCCTTTTGATCGACACTTCCTCTGCCGTGGACAAATCCATCCTTTATCAATCCGCCCAGGGGCTCGAAGCTCCAGTTATCGGGGTTACCGATATCAACAGTATCCATATGTCCGTCGATGGCAAGAATACGCGGTCCATTTCCTATTCGTCCGATAACGTTTCCCAGCCCGTCGATCTTTATCTCGTCGAAGCCAGCCTCTTCCATCTGACGTTTAAGTTCGAGCTGCACCTCTCCCTCTGTTCCTGACATTGATTTGATCCTTATTAGTTTGCCTAAGTTCTCGGCAGTATAGTCGCGGTACTTCTCAGACAATTCCTTAATTCTTTCGATCTGACCTTTAATCATTTATTTAATATTTGATTCAAACAGCATTTATTTCAGAGACTTAAAATTATTATTTTATGTCATTCAAGATGCGGATTTAATAAAGAAATAACAAACCATTTTTTGGTCCGTTTTGGATATCTTTATGATAGATTAATTCAAAAAAGGGTCCGAATGCAGATATGGGAATTCATTTCATCAAAATTATCTACCGGGAATAAGCTGGTCATTATCATAGTTGTTGAAAGCCTTGGCAGCAGTCCGGGCAAAAGGGGATTTAAGATGGCTGTATCATCTGATGGTGAGATGATAGGATCGGTTGGCGGAGGCATCATGGAGTTCAACATGGTGGAAAAGGCCAGGAAGATGATGGAAACGGGAACCGGAGATCCGCTTACCCTAAGACAGGTTCATGATCCTTCGGCTGCTGAAAACAGGTCGGGTCTCATTTGTGCAGGAGAACAGACACATCTCTTTATGCTACTGGACAAGGCCCATACTGACATCGTAACGCGGATAGTCAACGACCTCTCAGAAAATATTCCTGGTGAGGTGATATTTACAAAAGAGGGGATCACCTACAACCCTTTCAAAGAGGGTAAGGGGGCTCATTCTTCCACCTCAACTGAAAATATACTCTGGAGAGAGGAGACGGGTTATCCTGAAACTCTGATCATTTTCGGTGGCGGCCATGTAAGCATTCCCCTAAGTCAGGTGGGAAAAATGCTTGGCTTCAGGGTCGAACTTTTTGATAACAGGAATGACCTGTCAACCATGGCCACCAATAACTATCCCGACATTAAAAGGGTAATTGATTATGAGAATGCAGATCAGGTTGTAAGTATCCCATCAAGGAGTTTTGCGGTGATTATGACATTCACACATAAGACCGATGAAATAGTATTGTCGAAATTACTTCCTCTCGACCTGAGATACCTTGGAATGATTGGAAGCCGGAATAAGGTTAAAACAATATTTAACAATTTAAAAGAGCAGGGATTCTCAGAATCCCTGCTCCAACGAGTAAAATCTCCTGTCGGACTTCCCATTGGCAGCAATACCCCGGAAGAGATCGCAATTAGCATTGCTGCGGAGATTATCCAAATCAGGAATGGAGGATAAACCCCTCCTGTCCTATTTAAGAAAATGCTTTACATTAAAGTGAATGGTTATAGGGAAGACTCCACCCATAACCTCAACGCGACCATTGAAGTCGAGGGTTGAGAAATCTGACACCAGGACACCCTGCTCAGGAGCAAAGCAATATTCGCCGCTGCCTTTAATGTCACCAATTACAAAAAGCTCACCCTGCTCCGTAGACATACTTGACTGTCTTGATCCTGCAAATGTATAAGTAACTGAAAGACAATCATATCCGTTTACCTTCTTATTGCCGGCAATTGTATTCTCTGTTGTTGCATAGAAAGTGGTGTTTTCGGCATTGTTCTTTATATAGGCTGTATCAACTTCAGTCCACTTATAACCAATCGTGGAGGGTTTCCCGTCGAAATCGGGAAAAAGAAGATTAAAGGTGTTGGCAAGGCTTATAACTTCCTGGCCCTGATTCTTATATGATATCTTTTCATCACCCTCCAGGTTGCCTTCTTCTCCAAATTCACTGATTGTCATTTTGAATGACTTTCCGAACAGAGCAGAGAGGTCTGGATTAACGCTTCCCATCATACCACTCTGGCTTCTGATAAGTGTGTCAAGGGTAATTGTCAGCTTATATGTGCCATTCACCAGAGGATCTGAAGTAATTGTATAAGCTGTGACCTCTGATGACAGGGCGTCAACGATCTGCCCGTTAAAATCGAGTCGCTGCTCGGCATCACTGGAATAATGATACTTGTAACTCTTTCCTGTTTCAAATTTATATTTCATAGCCATCGGCCCGGTTTTAGCAACTTTTGTGGTAGAACATCCGGCAAAAAGTATGACAGAAACAAGAGTGACAATGAGTAGTGATTTAATTTTCATCTGCTTAAGTTTATTTAGGTTTTATTAATGCATAATAATAATTAGTTAAGGTAAGAAAAAAGGATCAGAGTCAAAAAAAAACGACTCACCATAACTGATGAGTCGTTCTTAGTCTTATTCTTTTTCTCAATAAAAGAGAAGAAACAAGAAGAGGAAGTATTATTCCAATTATTGTAAGAATTGCTCCTCTGCGTGTTATTCCATTTTTTCCTTTAACAATAAAAAGTCCTGTTATTGTAACAAGGATAAGGGCAATGCAATAAATATCACTGAACCATTTCCACCACTTTCCCGGGTTATAGTGTAAAAAGTTGAACTGGTAAAAGACAGGTCGCTTGGATATTCTCTCAACTCTTCCTTCTCCGGTTAAGGTATTGATCTGTATCGATCCGCCTTCTATGAATATATTCAGTTTGTTGCCCGAAGGATAGTAGAAGGTTTTAAAATCGGGTGTGCCTGTTGCCGCCTCAACAATTGAAGTCACCTTTTCTTTATCAATATTATCGCGGGTAAAGTCTATTTCCGTTTGAAACGACCTGCCGTCGACTATATAGTTTGCGTTGAAATCGTTCTTATGATTCAGGGTAATGCCTGAGATTGCATAAATAAGGGATAGCCCGGCAATCAGATAACCTATATCTCTGTGGGTGACCCTGTTTAGTTTCGAAAGCTTCATACCAGATTAAAATTAAAGGCCAGGTTTTAGGCCTGACCTTTATATTATATTTCTTTAAATACTATTTAACGATGTGACTCTTGTAAGCTATTTTAAAGTTAGCCAGAACAGGTTGAGCAGCTACAGCAGCTTCTGTTTCACAAGCTTCGCCAGCAACTTCTTTCTCTGCTTCTTCAGCAACTTCAGCAACTTCACCTTCAGCTTTTTCTGCTGTTCCTTCAGCCATTTCAGCCATGTTATGTTCACCTTCTGGTTTTGCAGGTGCCTCAACCCTTGTAAGAAGACCTTCAACTGAGATCTCGCTTCCAAGAAGTTCCATTGGGAATTTAGGTGTCTCTTCTCCTGCAGTAATAAGGAGTCTGATATCAGGGTTCTCTCCTACAATAAACATCTTTTTACCACTATGCTCACAAACATGAACAACCTTACCGGTAATTAACAATGTCTTTACCGTCAAAACTATCGGGGTTTTCTATAAGTGAAGCAAATTCAACATTTACTGCTTCTTCTGTAGCTACATTATTGCCGGAATTGCCACATGATGTTAGTATGGCTGCAAAAATTACAATCGCAAAAATCTTTCTGATCATCTCTTTTAAATATTAGCAGGTTATTAATTAATTGTTGTTCATTTGGGAACGCAATATTAATAAAAAATATGATCATTTACTCACCCATAGTGCAAAATATTAGCGAGTTCCGGCATGCCAACAGAATTTTATAACTTGTAGTGCGAAAATTTCAGGAGGTGGGATTAACAATATATAATATAGCTGATTGGAGTCTGATGCTTTTTCATGGAGCGTTAACCCTTTTTAATATCACCGGGTGGGCAATACCGAAGCTCAGAAAATGGAATCTTGCTCTTCTTTTACTTACAGGATTTTCATGGTTTGTAATCGGCATATTCAAAGGATTCGGCTACTGCCCTCTTACCGACCTGCACTGGGCCATTCTCGAAAAAGCAGGTAAGCTGCCGGAGACAAACTCATATATATCCTTTTTTCTGGAACGCCTCTTTAATATCCATCCATCATTAGAACTGGTTGACAGTGTAACACTCATCTCCTTCTCACTGGCCCTTGGCCTTTCCGTTGGTTTCAACTATATGGATTACAAGAATATGGGATTTAGCTTCAAAAAAAACTGACCCCACCAATGATCTTTTTCCCGATCTGTTTGTTAGATAAGAAATAAACAGAAAAGGAATATTATGAAAAGACTACTAACATTTATTGTATTTTTTGCAATTACAGCAGTTTTCACTGTTTCAGGTCAGACAATAAATGCAGATAAAAATCTGTCGAAACTGGTTTGGACAGGCAAGAAGGTATCTGGTTCACATACCGGTACTATCAATCTTAAAGAAGGTACATTCAAAGTTGAAAAAAACCGAATAGTAAGCGGAAAGTTTTTGATCGACATGACCACAATTGTTAACAACGATCTTGAAGGCAACTGGAAGGAAAGACTTGAAGGCCACCTAAGGTCGGAAGATTTCTTCAGTGTTGAGAAATTCAACACAACAACACTTCTTATTGAATCATCCACAGAATTTATGTCAGGCAAAGCAGAAGTCTCCGGTAAACTGACAATTAAAGGGATGACCCATCCTGTTAAGTTTGCTGTTGTTCAGGCTGATGGCAAATATAAGGCTCTCGTAACAGTAGATCGTACTCTATACGACATACGTTACGGATCCGGAAAATTCTTCAGTAACCTGGGCGATAACATGATAGACGACATGTTCACGCTGGATGTAACAATAGTACCGGCCAAATAACCAATATCGAATATATCGGCTCTTGAATAAGAGCAATAAGAGAGGGGTTCTACAAGTGTGGAACCCCTCTCTGTTTGAACAAAAAGCATAATTGTTGCATATATTAAATTATTTCCTACTTTTATTCCGCCTTTTGGCAGGCAGGGGAAGTATAATATGGGTCGAATTTTCACCTACTTGTAACATCCTGCATCAAAGATGTTTAACCTAAAAATCGAACAAAGAAAGGGGGAGTGTTCCAAAAGGAAGGACCCCTCCAAGAATTGTTAAACTAAACAAAACTTATCTATGAAAAAGTTGTTTATGACCATTGCTGCCGTTGTTATGACAGGCAGTCTATTTGCTGGCGGACTGGTAACTAACACTAACCAGAGTGCCTTGTTTACAAGACTACAGTCGCGTAATGCCTCGACTGTGATCGACGCTGTTTATTACAACCCGGCAGGTCTTACAAAACTGGAGGATGGATTTCATTTCAGCCTGAACAACCAGACAATCGGGCAGACAAAGACCATCACAACAACTTATCCTTATTTAGCAGGAAGTCCTGTTGAGTATGTAGGTACTGTAAGTGCTCCTGTATTTCCGAGTGTTTATGCTGCTTTTAAAACAGGTAAGATGGCTTTCTCAGCGGGTTTCAACCCAATTGGTGGTGGTGGCGGTGCCAAGTATGACAATGGTCTTCCATCATTTGAAATGAGTATTGGCAGACCTGGTTCCTGCACTACAGGGTCAGTTGGCTCCTCTTGCACCTCTGGTACCAGGTATTACAAACATTTCAGCCTATAATGCCAACATCTTCTTCGAAGGTAGTTCAGTCTATTTCGGATATCAGGCTAACTTCAGTTATGAGATCAATGATATGATCTCTGTTGGTGTTGGTGCCAGATTGTGACTGCAAAAAACACATACCAGGGCTTCATTAAGGATGTTAGCGTAAATCCAATTACCCTGCTTTTGGAACTCAGTACACAGGGGGATGGTTCGGCAAAAGCTATCTCAGATGGGTGTTGCATCCCTTCAGGGATTACCAGCAAGTGCAACATCTGCTGCTGGTGGATTAAACGCTGCTGTTACAGGTGCTTCCATCTGCAACGCCATTAATGGTAGCCGCTGCAACTGTTGCTCGATGCTAAAACAAATGTTGAGCTGCCGGTATAATGCAGCCGGAATGACAATCGGAATAGCTTCTGCAAGCCTGACCGGGGTTGCTCCTGTTTTACATCAAATGCCAACCAGATGACAGGTTATGCAGCTGCACACAGACACTATGCTGATGCAGAAGAGACAGGATCAGGATTTACACCTATCATCTCTGTTAACTTTTCACCATGGAGAATCTTAACATAGCCCTTAAGTATGAATTCCAGACCAAACTAGAGCTTACCCAGACCGTGATTCTGACGGAAAGGAGCAGGCGGAATGTTTGTTGATGGCAAGAGGTTATTGCCGATATGCCAGCAATGTCTGGCTGTTGGTGTTGAGTACAAGCCTATGGATAAACTTATGGCTACAGGTAGTTTTAACTACTATTTCGACAAGAATGTTGACTATGACGGAAGCGAGTCACTCGATATTAATAAAATTGACAAGAACTTTATTGAGCTTGGCTTAGGTGTACAGTATGCCGTTAGCGATGCTATCAGGGTATCTGCAGGTTATCTGAAGACTATTACAGGTGTTAACGATACTGTATCAGAGCGATCTTAAGTATTCTCTGAATACCAATTCATTCGGTGGTGGACTGGGTATCCGTCTGTCTCCAATGATCGATCTTAACCTTGGCGGATCATACACAATGTATCAGGAAGGTTCGAGAGATTATGAATGGAATCTTGCAGGATCAGGACTTATGGTTCCCGCAACCGACACTTACCTTACAAAAACATGGGTTGTTTCAGCAGGTCTGAATTTCAGCTTCTAATTATAAGGTATATAAAACAAAAAAGCGCTCTGTATTCAGGGCGCTTTTTTTATTGGTTGCCAGTGACTGGGTATCCAGTAGTTGTGATGTGTGGTACTAAGGAACATTGATAACCTCTTAACGCCATAACAACATAACGCCATAACATCATACTTGTCCGCCGTAGTCACGCCAAGGCGTGACGAAGGTGGAACGCCATAACATCATAACGCCATAACCTATTTAATAATCCCCCTTACTTTCAGGTTATTCATCGCCAACGTTGCTCCCGGAGAACGAAGGGATGCAAGTTCATTAATATACCTCTCATAACCTTTACTGTCTCCTTCTTCTCTGGCTATTTCAATAAGGACAGAATAGAGAGCTGCCTCATACATATGCCCCGAACCTCTTATCTTTTCAAGTATTGACTCAAACTCAGTTATAGCATTTGCAACAGCACCATCATCAATAAACTTGTAAGCATTATCAATCCTTTGATTAAGGCCATTATCGAGCACAATGCCATAGATAGAAATACAGTTGTCGTCACAACCCTCAATGATATTGATCCATGGTGTACCCTCGGGCAGGCCATCAAATGTAAGTGTGAACAATACCTTCTCTCCTATGGTCGCGAATATATAATTTTCAGGGCATTCCGGCATTCCCATTACATTCTCTAGCTTGAGAGATCTGCCGCCAGGGAGCACGATCTTCGTCCCTTTATCTATACAAAAGGCTCCCCCCTCCCTGAAATTGGTCAGTTCCAGCCTAACAACTGTTGCCTTTTCACTCTGGGTTATTGATTTTAATTCAAGTGTCTCATGGCTCTTCAGCAGGAAATTGGGTTTCTCAACAACCTGACTTTGCATTGCAGGTCCGGTTAATAAATTAGATATGATCAGAGTAAATATGTACCGTTTCATTATTAGCTATTTATCTGCTACCTCCTTCGATCGGAGGGGATGGCAGCAATTCTGACACAATGTAACACTTTTGTAATATTTTTGTCACAAGATTGTAATTACAAAAGAGAATCTTTGCAGAAGTAAATTTAAACAGAAACATATAATGAAAAAAGGAGACAAGATTTTTTCGGCTATGTTTATTGCAGGGTTGTTAATTTTCATCCCTTTAAGTGCGCAGGAAGAAGAATTTAAACCTTCCGGCAAACCAACAATAACCATATTCAGTAATTTTAACACAGGCTTTTCTGACGGAGGCACATCAACTGCTTTCGCCATCGAGCGTGCTTATCTTGGGTATGAGCACAATTTTTCGAAACAATTTTCGGCAAAGGTACAATTTGATGTAGGCGACCCCGGGGTAGGCAAACACAATATGTCGGCATTTGTTAAGAATGCCTATCTTCAGTACAAAAACGGGGATATGACCGTAGGATTTGGTATGATCACCACCAATTATTTTAAGCTTCAGGAAAAATTATTCAATTACAGGTTCCTTGAAAAACCATTTCAGGATCTTAATAAAATTCACTCAAGTGCAGACATCGGGATCTCAATAAGCTATAAAATGGGAAGTTTTGCAGAAGCCGACCTGATGGTTGTCAACGGGGAAGGTTATAAGAATGTACAAAAAGATTCTACATATAATATAGCCGGAGGGATAAACCTATTCCCTTTCGAAGGTATGGTCCTTAGAGCAGGGTACGATTTTACACCCGGCGAAATTGTTCAGAAAACAGCTACGTTTTTTGGAAGTTATGGCTTCGGACCGGCTCGTCTGGGTATCGAATACACCTTCCAGAACAACTTCGGTGGTGTTGAGGGCAAAAACATTGGTGGTTACAACATAACCGGAGAAGTTGAAGTATCAAAGAAGGTAGCCATTTACGGAAGATACGATAACACTGGTTCAGATATTCTGGCCGGCGATACCGATCCGTGGAATATCGCAAATGATGGTAGCTATCTTATGACCGGCTTCGATTACAGTCCGGTTAAGGGTGTGAGAATATCGCCCAATTACAGAGTTGTGATGCCTGAGGAGGCAACACAAAGTAATCTTTCGATGTTCATGGTAAACGTTGAAGTGAAATTTTAAAACAGTATTTAATAAAACAGACCAAAAATGAAAAAATTAGCAATTTTTATCCTCCTTGCAGTAGTAGCGATCTCCTGCAATTCAACTGGCGGGAAGACAGAAAAAACATCAGATGTTCAGCTAACAGCCGCTGGTGCGACTTTCCCTATGCCATATTACAATCTGGCTTTTAAAAAGTATTCTGAACTACATGGTACCGAAATAACATACGGCGGTATCGGTTCAGGCGGCGGTATACGGAGCCTTAAAGACCAGGTTGTTGACTTCGGAGCATCAGATGCATTCCTGTCTGATTCGGAACTGGCAGAAATTGGTTCGGATGTAATTCACATCCCGACTTGCCTTGGTGCAGTGGTTATTGCCTATAACCTTCCAGGGGTTAATGAGTTGAACCTGACCCCGGAACTTCTGGAAGGAATATTCATGGGAAAGATCACCAAATGGAACGATAAGGCCATTTCATCTGTAAATGAGGGAGTAGCTCTTGCCGGACATGAATATTACGGTGGTATACCGGTCGGATGGCAGCGGAACTACTTATATTTTCAGTGACTATATGTCAAAGATAAGCGAGAAATGGGCAACAGAATTAGGAACCTCAAAAAGTCTTAACTGGCCGGCTGGTATAGGTGCAAAGGGAAATCCCGGAGTTGCCGGTACAATAAGTCAGAGTGAAGGAACTATCGGATATATAGGTTCAGAATATGCGTTTGCACAAAGCATCTCATTTGCATCCCTTAAAAACCTGGCAGGCAACTTCATCAAACCCAGTCTTAGAGAGCGTGAGTGCTGCCGCACAGGGTGATATCCCTGCCGACACAAGGGTGATGATAACCAACTCGGCAGCAGAGATGGCATATCCAATAAGCGGATTCACCTGGATCATACTTTATCGTGAGCAGGCCTACAATAACAGAACTGAGAATCAGGCAAAAGCTACTGTTGAACTCCTCGAGTGGATGCTCGGAGCTGATGCACAGGCGATAGCGATGAGTGTTAACTATGCAGCCCTTCCGGCAGATGCAGCCTCCAAAGCTCTCGATCTGATAAAAACTGTTACCTTTAATGGCAAGGAACTTAAGTAGAAATATAATCATCGATGGCCGGAAGTGATAAAACAACAAAGTATATTTTATTCCTGTCGTCACTGATAATACTGATTGTTGCAGGTGGAATGATCCTTTCATTATTGAAGGGATCATTGCCTGCTTTCAGGGAGTTTGGTCTCGGATTCATCTTCGGGAAAGAATGGAATCCAACAACGGGCAGGGAGAATTATGGTGCTATGCCATTTATTGCCGGTACACTTATTAGTTCGCTCCTTGCATTGATCATTTGCCTTCCCCTTTCAATGTCGGCTTCACTTTACATCGCTGAATATTATCAGGGGACCATGGGTGCCAGGATAATTTCGACCATGGTGGACCTGCTTGCCGGAATTCCTTCAATTGTTTACGGTCTCTGGGGCTTTTATGCGCTCCGACCTCTGATAATAAAGCTTGGACTGAGCGATCAGGGCTTCGGACTTTTCACCTCTGCAATAATACTGGCAATTATGATCGTCCCCTATGCTACCTCCATGAGCAGCGAGGTGATACGGATGGTCCCGTCAGAACTTAGGGAGGCAGCCTATTCCCTCGGTGCTACGAGATCGGAGGTGATCTTCAATGTAGTCCTGCCATCTGCCAAGTCTGGGATTGTAGCAAGTTACATACTGGCTCTGGGACGGGCTCTGGGGGAGACCATGGCCGTGACCATGCTTATTGGTAACTCCAATACTATGCCAACAGGACTGTTTGCTCCTGCCAACACTATGGCCAGCCTTATTGCCAATCAATTCGGAGAAGCTGAGGGGATAAAGCTGGCCTCACTCATTGCACTCGGGCTGCTTCTGTTTTTAATAACCGGACTAATAAACTGGACCGGCAAATGGGTAATTAACAAGCTCACCTGATAAGGGATGGATCTCGGCGCAAATATCAGAAGGAGGAACAAGAAGGACAGGGCAATCAAGGTTGCCGTGGTAGTGCTATCGGCCATAACGGTTACACCAATCATCCTCATTATTGGTGAGCTGCTTGTAAAAGGATACCGCCAGATCAATCTTGCCTTTTTTACTGAAAACTCACCCGACACGTTTCAGGCAATGATGGCTGTATCGAATAACGAAGTGATACCCGGAGGTATTGCCAATGGTATACTGGGAACTCTTCTGATGTCGGTCATGGCGGCTGCAATTGCTATTCCAGCCGGGATAACCATTGGTGTATATCTCTATGAGAATCAATCCGGCAGATATCCGGCGATGATAAGGAACCTTACTGAAATACTGCAGGGTGTCCCATCTATTATACTTGGTATCATAGGGTACCTCTGGGTTGTAAAGCATATTACGACAGGTTTTTCGGCACTGGCAGGGAGCGTAGCCCTTGCCATAATGATGCTTCCGCTTATAATAAGGTCAACGGAGGAGACCCTCAAGATGGTACCGGAGACTCTTCGGGAGGCGGCATTTGCACTGGGCGTACCTTATCACAGGGTGATACTTAAGGTTCTGCTCCCATCCGGAATGAGCGGACTGATGACGGGGATACTACTATCTTTCTCAAGGATCATTGGCGAAACGGCCCCTCTGCTTATGACAGCACTGGGGTCAACCCTTATCAATTACGATATCTCCAGGCCTACAAGTGCAGTACCGCTTCTCGTCTGGGAATTCTATAACGACCCTAATATGGTGGGACTGGTATGGAGCTCAGGCCTTTTTCTTATGGGGTTCGTCTTAACAATAAACATTTTTTCAAGAAGGTTCTCCTCACAAAGAAGAAAACGATAATATGGATAGTAACAAGAACAATCTGCTGGAACTGAAGGATCTCTCCATAACCTATGGAGAGGGAACGCCAGCCGTTAAGTCGGTAAGTGCAGTTGTAGAAAGGAAGGCCATTACAGCTATAATGGGACCGAGCGGTTGCGGTAAGAGTACCCTCCTGCGGGCTGTAAACAGAATGCATGAGCTCTACCCCAATATAAAGGTCGACGGATCTGTTTTCTTAAATGGGGAGAATGTTTTTTCCATCCCCGCCATTGAGTTGAGACGTAGGGTTGGAATGGTGTTTCAGAGACCTAACCCATTCCCCACACTTAGTATCTACGATAATGTAATCGCCGGCTATAAACTTAACGGCATAAGCCTGAAGAGGCAGGAGAGAGATGAGATAGTGGAGAACGCTCTGAATAATGTTTACCTATGGGAAGAGGTCAAGGATTCTCTTCACAGAAAGGGGACATTCCTGTCGGGAGGTCAGCAGCAGAGACTTTGTATTGCAAGAGCCATCGCCTTCAACCCCGATGTCCTGTTACTCGATGAACCAACCTCCGCTCTGGACCCTATAGCCACATCGAAAGTAGAGGATCTGCTGGTGGAGTTAAAGAAAAACTATACCCTCCTTCTTGTTACACATAATATGTCGCAGGCTGCAAGGATATCAGATTATTCAATGTTTATGTACCTTGGAGAACTGGTGGAGTACGATAAAACTGATGTAATGTTCACAAATCCTCAGGATAAGCGGACCGAAGCTTACCTGACAGGAAAATTCGGTTAAGAGAATTACTTATGAATACGAAAAAAGAGATTGCTTTAATGGAGATCGATGAGGCTCTCACGAAAATGGCAAACCTTGTACTTGCCCAGATGTCTGACCTCGAAAAACTGATCAGTTCCGGTGATGATAACCGTATCGATACGATTTTAGAATCGATCCGGATCAAAGAAAAGGAGATAGATGGTTATGAAGTAGAAATCAGCGATAAATTTGTAAACACCATTGTCCTTTACCAGCCAATGGCCACTGACCTTAGAAGGATAATAGCTATTTACAGGCTATCAATCAACCTTGAAAGGATAGGAGATCTGGCAATGAATATTGCAAGAACCATTCAGGATCTAAGAGGAACCAAAGAGTTCAGGTCGATGGTTACACTCCTTAACAATATGTTCCTGGGGTGTTCGGCAATGGTAGAGAAATCATTGCTTTCGTTTATTAACAATGACATGGATTATGCAATTTGGACCATAAGAAATGATGAAGTAATAGATGAGATGAACCGCAAGATGCTTATCGGGTCAATCGAGAAATCAAACCTCGATGAAAAAACCAAGGCATCGCTCCTCACCTACACCGAACTGAAAAATACAATTTCAAATATTGAGAGGATAGCAGATCACGCCACAAATATTGCCGAGGTTACAATATATAATATGAAAGGAACTGATGTCAGACATTCAGGGTTTCACCTGGAAGATAACGATGAAAATTAGTGCCGGAATGAATGAAGTGAGCAAAATACTTGTTGCTGAGGATGAAGAGGATCTGTGCGAAATCATAGAATTCAACCTCCGGGCTGAAGGGTTTCACGTAGACATTGTCCACTCCGCCGAGGAAGCCCTCGAGCGGGATCTTTACTATTACGATCTGTTCCTCTTCGATGTTATGATGGGCAGAATGTCGGGTTTCAGGCTTGCAGAAAAGATAAGATCGGACCTCAAAATCAATGTTCCTATAGTGTTCCTTACTGCCAGGGACAGTGAAAACGACAAGCTTACAGGATTTAGTCTGGGAGCAGATGACTATATTCCCAAACCTTTCTCCGTGCGGGAGCTGGTGGCCAGGGTAAAAGCCGTAATTAAAAGAGGGAGAAATGACACCCCTGATAATCCGGAGACCTATATTGCGGGAGAGCTGTTGCTTAATATTACTCTCAAGAAATTACAAATCGCCGGGACAGATACAGAATTGCCAAGAAAAGAGTTCGACCTCCTCAAATTATTTCTGGAAAACAGGGATAGGATTTTCTCAAGAGAGGAGATTCTCAACCGGGTCTGGGGTGGAGGTGTAGTTGTAACAGACAGGACTGTCGACGTAAACATTGCCCGCCTTAGAAAGAGGATGGGTAAATATGGCGACCTTATCAGAAGTAAACCTGGATTCGGATACTATTTTGTAAATGAACAATAACAAGTGATATGGCCAATAAGTTAAATTTCAGGAGCACACTGTTTCTATACTATCTCGCAATTTTTGTGGTTTTCACCATTGCAACGATGGCATACCAGTACCAGCGGGAGAAAGATTTCCGTATCGAGTCACTAAATGCCGATCTGGGGAATATTACCGAAATGGTGAACAGGTTTATTGTTGGCAACAACCTGGTTTCTACTCTCGACTTTAATAAGTTAGACAGTCTGGATACTATTTTACCACACGACAATCTTCGAATCTCAGTTATCGATAACAAAGGTATTGTTCTGTATGACAACGAGGTAGATGATGTTTCAGTCATGGAAAATCACCTCCGTCGACCTGAGGTAATTAACTCACTTTACAATCTGAAAGGGTACTCAATACGCCCATCCTCAACTACCGGGAAAACATATTATTACTACTCCCACCATTTCGAATTATATTTCGTACGGGCAGCGCTTGAATTCAATCATTCCGTATCTATTTTTCTCCGCGGAGAAATTAAGTCACTAATAATTATCTTCTCCCTATTCCTCATAATGTGGCTTGTAATTATGCTTGTTACATCAAAGTTTACCAGATCGGTAAACACCTTAAAGGAGTTTGCCCTTATGATTGAAACCAAAGACGGGGATGTTTCACGTTTTGTTTTTCCCGAAAATGAGATCGGTGTCATTGGACGGGAAATTCACAGGATGTATAAGAAACTGAGTGCTGCGAGAGATGATCTTGGGAGGGAAAAGGAGAAGTTACTGATGCACCTCAATCAGGCTAAGGAAGGGATAGCCTTCTTCGATTCAAATAGGAAAAAGGAGATGGTAAACAATAACTTTGTACAGTACATAAATATTATTTCCGGAGAACTTACCGTATCAGCGGAGAACTTCTTTACCATTCCTCATTTTTCAGAGATCAATGAGTTCATAAGGGAGACAACTCAGGACCCAAAGAGTACAGGTGCGCAGCGGAAAGAGACTACCCTAGCCGCATCGGGTAAATACTTCCGGATACAGGCTGTGGTTTTCGATGACCGCAGTTTCGAGATCATCATCTCTGACATTACCTGGTATGAGAAAAACCGTCTCATAAAGCAGCAGATGACCTCAAATATTGCACATGAACTGAAGACACCGATATCATCGGTTAAAGGGTATCTTGAGACCTTATGTGATAATCCTGAGCTTGAGGAGGAGAATAAAGTCCAGTTTCTTCGTAAGGCCCTCCAGCAAACCGACAGGCTCTCAGACCTTATAAATGATATCAGCACCTTAAACAGAATTGAGGAGGCTACTGACTCTTTTGCCTTTCAGCCAATTGTACTGAGGGAGACCATCAATGAGGTTGTTGATTCCAATTCTGCCTCAATCACAGAATTGGAAGCCCGTGTAAAAATCCAGGTTGGTGAGGAGGTAATAGTTTATGGGAACTCAACACTTCTATTTTCGGTTTTCCAGAACCTGCTCGACAATTCGCTCCATTACGGAGGTAACGGAGTAGTGATCAAGCTTTCTGTTTATCATGAGGATGAAACTCACTACCATTTCTCATTCTCCGATAACGGACCGGGTATACCTGAAGAGCATCTTAACAGGATCTTCGAGAGGTTCTACAGGATAGACAAGGGAAGGGCCAGAAAAAACGGAGGGACCGGCCTTGGTCTTTCAATTGTTAAGAATGCGATACTGCTCCATAAAGGTGAGATAAGCGTAAGAAATGGGAAAGACAATGGAGCTGAGTTTATCTTCTCACTTCCTAAAGCTAACCAGTAAGGGCAAATAATTGGTCAATTCCAGCGGCTAATTTTACTCACTGTCAGCAGAGCAACTATCTTATAGAACATATACGTGTATGCTGAAAGATTGGTATTTTTATTGGAACTTACAGTGGTACTAATTCAGACACTTATGAAGATGATGAAGAAAATAAATGGAGCGATCCTGGTTTTAATCATATCTGTTTTGACACCTATAGTGATCTCAGGGCAGGGGAAAAAACCAGTAACGGACAGCAGGGAGAAGATCAACTCTGCAGAGAAAATCGTAAATATGAGGGAGGCTTCTTCCTTCAAAGCACTCTCCTGGCAATATATCGGTCCCACAAATATAAGTGGTCGTTGCACTGATGTTGAGGGTATCTCTCCACGGGGAGGCCAGTATACCATCTGGGTAGGATCGGCCACCGGAGGAGTATGGAAATCTGTCAATGAAGGAACAACATTCGAGCCCGTATTCGATAATATGCCTACCGCTTCGATCGGTGATATTGCAATTGATCCCGTAAACCCCGACGTTGTATGGGTAGGGACCGGCGAAGCCAACATATTCAGAAGCTCCAATCCGGGTTGTGGTGTTTTTAAGACTACCGACGGAGGCAAGAGCTGGAAAAACATGGGTCTGGAGAATACACATACCATTGGACGTATCAGGGTCAATCCAAAGAATACCAATATAGTTTATGTTGCAGCCACAGGTCACGAATGGACTCCCAATGAAGACCGCGGTGTCTTCAAGACTACCGATGGAGGCCAAACATGGACGAAAGTTCTTTATGTTGACCAGAACAGCGGCGCTTATGATCTGGTACTTGATCCCCGAAATCCCGATGTGGTTTATTGCACTACCTGGGAAAGGATAAGATTAAAATGGAATGACCCCAGAACATATGAAACAACCAGGAACAACGGAATATGGAAATCGACCGATGGAGGAAAGAACTGGAAGAAGATCAATGACGGACTGCCTGAAGCAAGCAAGAGGGGACGTATAGGTATCGATATCGCTGCCAGTCAGCCTGATATACTCTATGCTTATCTTGACAATTATGAGATAGCATACAGGGCAGCTCCCGGTGAACTGGACTCATACAGAAGACAGAAGCAGGATGTAATAAAGGGAGCAACAATATACAAGTCGGAAAATGGTGGTGACCAATGGGATCAGGTTAGCGGATTGACTGCCGACATGAAGACCTTTATGGAGCGTCATTCAGCCACATACGGCTGGGTCTTTGGCCAGATCCGTGTTGACCCCAACGATGCCAACACAATATACACGATGGGTATATGGCTTAATAAGTCGACCGATGGAGGTAAGACATTCACTATCTATTAGGGAACCTCATGCCGATCATCATGGATTATGGATCGATCCGGCCAACTCCGACTACCTGCTTAATGTTACAGGATGGCGGACTGGGTATCTCATACGACGCGGGGGTTCATGGAAATTCCCGATCAGGGAATTACCTCTTGCTCAGTTTTACAATATCGCTTATGACTTACAGCACCCCTTTCAGAGTTGTGGGATCGATACAGGATCATCACAGCTTCTACGGAACGGTCGATCTGTCGCGGGAAGAAATTCGGTAAGACCTGTATCCTTTACAAATACACTTGGCGCTGAAGGCAGCTCACATGCAATTGATCCGAGAGATAACAATACCATTTACTCAAGTACCTTCTATGGATTACTGGCAAGGGCCGAAATTAACAATTACCCGGCCAGCAGGAAGGATCTTCTGCCTGCAGTATACCCTGACCAGCCTGTCCACAGAGGCCAGTGGGTTGCTCCTACGATTTTGTCACCGCATAACAACGATGTTATATACCACGCTATGCAGTATGTCATGAAATCAACAGATAAGGGCGACACATGGAAGATCATAAGCCCCGACCTGTCGTTCAATAATCCTGCTAAAATGGGAGATATAAATTATCAGACAATATCTGCCCTGGATGAATCGCCTCTTAAAGAGGGGCTGCTGTATGCCGGGACAGATGATGGCCGGTTGTGGATAACCAAAAACGGAGGAGGAAACTGGAGTGAAATAAAGAACAGCCAGATACCTGTGAAATGGGTCTCCCGCCTGGTAGCATCGGCATATGATATGGGTACAGTTTACATGGCACAAACAGGCCGCAGGGATGATGACTTCCAGGTGTATCTCTGGAGATCGGATGACTTTGGGGCTACATGGAAGGAGATTTCCGGTAACCTTCCCCTTGGAGCAGTAAATGTTATCAGGGAGGACCCTGTTAAAAAAGGCATACTTTATGTTGGCACTGACGGTGGTGTTTTTGTCAGTACCGATGCGGGAAGCACATGGCAGACTCTTGGTAGTAATCTGCCATATACCTATGTACATGATCTGCAGATCCATCCGCGCGATAACATGATAATAATAGCCACCCACGGACGCGGAATGTGGGTGCTAGACGCCAATCCGGTAAACGGAAAAGATAAAATAAGAGAGCCAAACTGGAGATAATAAATAAAAGAGCCCCCGACAAATCGGGGGCTCTTCTTATCATTTATTTTATTAGTTGCTATTTCGCATAAGCTGATAGTAGAATCTTACAGCATTGAGATAATCTTCTTTTTTAACCCGTTCATTAATCCCATGTATGCGGGCCATATCCTCAGAGGTAACATTTATTGGTGCAAATCTGTATATATTGGATGAAACAGGGAGATAGTGCCTGCTATCGGAGGCAGCGAGCATCATTGTTGGTGCTATCACTGCTTCGGGATAAACCTGACGAAGGGTTAGGGCAATGGCATTGAATCCGGTTGTCGAAACAGAAGAGACAGGAGCCGGTTCTCTCACCCCATCAATTACTTCAACAGTTATCCTTTCATCATCGATGGTCTTCTTTACATGAGCCAATACATCCACGGATGTCTCCCCGGGAAGTATCCGGAAATTGATCACCGCCTCTGCTCTTGTGGGTATAACATTATCCTTTATCCCTGAGGTGATTATTGTTGGAGCAGTGGTGGTGCGAACCAGGGCATTTCCGGAACTGCTCCCCTGGTAGATCTTGAGCAGCAGGCCTTTAAATATCCACTTGTTGGCAAATATCATATGTGCATAGAATGGCATCTCAGGTCCCAGATATTTAATAAAATCGTTTACCGGTCCTGATATAGCAGCTTTCATCTGATTCTCATTCAACTCGGCAACAGCTTCTGAAATAAGAGTAAGGGCACTTTCCGCCTCGGGTGTGGAAGAATGACCACCATCCATCGCGGCAGACAATTTTACCGATAAATAACCTTTCTCTGATGTTCCGATAAGAGCAACCGGTGCACTCATCATTGGCACCATTCCGCTGGTTACAGCCATACCTTCGTCGAGGACATATTCTGCAGTAACACCTTTCTCTTTAAGGTAAGCAGCTATAGTACCTGCTCCCCTTTTCCCTGAAAGTTCCTCATCGTGACCATACGCAAAATAGACGGTCCTCTCAGGCTTATATCCCGTGGAGATCAACATCTCAGCAGCCTCAAGCATCGACAATACTGCTCCTTTGTCATCGAGTGTTCCCCTTCCCCAGATGAATGTTCCGTCATCCAGTCCGCTGAATGGTGGTTGCTCCCACTCACCCGCGTCACCTGCCGGAACAACGTCGATATGAGCCATTAGGATTACCGGCATAAGAGTATTGTCGGATCCTTCCCATTTGTATAACCGACTGAAGCCGGAGAACTTCTCAAGAGTAAGGGTAGAATGAACAAGAGGAAAGTTCTCCTCCAGATATGAACCAAAGAGATTGAAGGAAAAGGTATCAACAGGCATATCTACATCGAAAGAGACAGTCGGGATCTGAATTGCTCCTGAGAGCCTCGTGAAGCACTCCTCAGCAGGAGTTGGCAGGTCTGAGGAAGCACTTTCCGGCTGGAGTGACTTCTGCAATAATGTTCTTATCACTATAATAGCAATAAGCAACAACAATGCCCATAGAATGGTGTAGATAACTCTTTTCATCCTTGATTAATTATGTTATTAACTATGTAATTAATTATGTATTTAATTATGTAATTAACTATGTAATTATTCTATCTCCAGGAGATGACCCGATCTTTTTTTGGCGGAGCCAATAATTGTTGCTTCGCTGTAACCGGCCTTTTTCAAGTCACCAATCATTTCATCAGCCTTATCAGGCTTAACGGCTATAAGCAGTCCTCCCGAAGTTTGTGCATCGAATATAATCATCCTGGAGTTATAATCGCACTCTTTGGAGACAGAGAGGTCGGGTGAGCAGTACTCCAGGTTCCTGAATGATGCTCCCGGCAGGCATCCGTCAGCAGCAAGAGAATAAGTTGATTCAAGGAGTGGTATTTTACTGCTTTGAATAGTTATTGTT
Source organism: uncultured Bacteroidales bacterium (assembly GCA_963698535.1). GTDB lineage: Bacteria > Bacteroidota > Bacteroidia > Bacteroidales > VadinHA17 > CAVORD01. Next base: position 1,402,557 of record CAVORD010000001.1, read on the forward strand.
ACCCCTGAGGCCCTGGCCATTTTCAGAGCGTGTCCGCCAAGTCCGAATCCTGTTACATCTGTTGCTCCTTTAACATTGTACTTTTTCATCACCTCAGCGCCGGCTGCATTAAGGTGTTTCATTGCTTCATAAGCTGCATTGAGTTCTTTGTCACCGCATATGCCCAGCCTGTGTCCGGCCATAATAATACCTGTCCCAATAGGTTTGGTAAGAATAAGCAGATCGCCTTCTTCCACCCCTGCATTTGTAACGATCCTGTCGGGGTGAACAAATCCGATAACAGCCAACCCATATTTTGGTATCGGATCATCTATTGTATGTCCTCCGATGATATGGATTCCTGCTTCCAGTGCCTTGTTATTACCACCCAGCAGAATATCTGCATAAGCATCCATTGGCAGTTTCCCCGAAGGGAACATCATAATATTGAGCGCCAGCAGTGGCTTTGCTCCCATCGCATAAATATCGCTTATACTGTTTGCTGCTGCGATCTGACCGAATTCATAAGGATCTGAGCATACCGGAGGGAAAAAGTCGGTTGTAAAAACTATTGCATTATCAGGGGCTATACGATAGACGCCCGCATCATCGTGTGTTGATATGTCTACAAGTATATCAGGATCGCTCGATACAGGCAGTTTGGCGAGAATGTCCTGAAGCAGTCCGGCAGGCAACTTGGCGCTGCACCCTCCGGCCTCCGTAAATTGAAGTAGATCGACCTTCATGGTTATATCTTTCAGAGGTTGAAAATCTTTTTTGCTTTACCGGTAATCTCAATGATTTCCAGCATGTTACTAACTCTTCCGGCCACAATTTCCTTATCAATATTATAATGAGAGACACTTGTTCCGCAATAGAGTATATCGACACCCTTATCGGAGATTATCTTAATCCACTCCTCTACCGGAGACCCTTTGCCACCAAGAAGAACACCCGACCCAAAGAGAATGATCTCTGAAGGCAGGGAATCTGCACCGGCAAGTGTCTTAAAATAGTTGTTCATCATCTTTGATGAGATAACATCATCGCCCCCTCCCATTTTTTCGCTTCCGGCAACGACTACGAATCCTTTTTCAACTAAGGTTTTATTTGATATTGTGCAGTAATCTTCTGCTTTCGAAAGTTCCTGTCCGGCATGAAGATGATACTGAGATCTCCCAGTATCCTACTTTCTCTGCCACGCTGCATCCACAGTTGTTATCTTTCAAAAACCTGAGCAGATTGTTGAGAGAAACCTGGTTATCGGTAAGGATATTGAATTTGCTGCCTGCAGGGAAGGTCCTCAGTGCTTTTCTTGCCTCAATGATCGGGGCGGGACAGCTCAGTCCTCTTGTATCTACGCTTTCCATAATTTCAATAAAACGTAAAAGTACAAAAGAAATGCGATTGGACTATTACTGAATTCAATGAACCATACCATAAGGAGAAATGATTATTTTTGTTTCGCTATAACTCAAATCAGAAAGAAGTGAAAATAAAAGTCCCGTTCCAGATCATACTCCTTCTTATTGCATCCACTTTATTAGTTGAAGCCCAAGTATCCCCCAATCCTTCAAAGGTAGCCGGATCGTGGCTTGGAAAGATCTCTGTTGGTACAATGGACCTCAGGCTGGTGATCAATCTTACACTATCGGGTAATGATTCACTTACGGCCACCCTTGACAGTCCCGATCAGGGTGCAAAGGGGATTCCCATGGGGAAGGTTACACTTAAGGGCGACTCTATTATTGTTGATGCTCCAATAATTAGAGGAGATTATAAGGCACTCTTCACCAGTGATACAACACTCAGCGGCACCTGGAGTCAGTCGGGCAACAAAACGCCTCTTGATCTTTCACTTCTGCCAGGCGGGTTTACACTTAACAGGCCGCAGGAGCCGAAGAAACCATATCCATATACCTCTGAGGAGATCTTCTTTGACAACAAAGCCGATGGTATCAGGCTGGCCGGAACCCTTACCTTACCAAAAGGAGAAGGTCCTTTCGCTGTCGCAATTCTTATCAGCGGATCAGGTCCACAGAACAGGGACGAAGAGCTGATGGGTCACAAGCCATTCCTGGTAATCGCCGACCATCTCACGCGCCAGGGGTTTGCAGTATTAAGGTATGACGACCGGGGTGTCGGCCTATCGGGTGGGCCGATGCAGGGCAATACATCACTCGATTTTGCCAGAGACGCATCCTCTGCCATGGATTATCTGAAGTCAAGAAAAGAGATAGACCCATCGAAGATCGGATTTATCGGTCACAGTGAAGGCGGTCTCATTGCTCCGATTGTTGCATCAGCAAGGGAGGAGACTGCATTTATAATCTCTCTTGCAGGTCCCGGAGTTAAAGGTGATCAGCTGCTCTTTGCGCAGCAGGCGATCATAATGAGATTATCAGGTGTATCTGAGGATATAATCAAGGCTAACCGTAAAATGAATAGTAAATTCTACTCTCTCATTGAAAAGGAGTATGACAATAAGGTGGCAGAATCCGGGATCGTTAAGATATATTCCAAAGTGTTGGAAAAGAATAAGGTTGTCGGTGAGGATAAAGATGCAGCTATTAATAACATAAAGGCCTCCTTCAACGGTTTAGGATATGATTGGCTGAGATTCTTTATTAAAACTGATCCGGGGATTTACTGGAAGAATGTTAAATGTCCTGTCCTGGCGCTCAATGGAAGCAAGGACACACAGGTCATTGCCGGGGATAATCTTGCTGCCATTAAAAAGGGTGTTTCCGGGAACGGTAACAAGAATGTTGAAATCCACAATATCGAAGGAGTGAACCACCTGTTTCAGAAGTGCGACACTGGCTTGCCAAAAGAGTACGGAACAATTGAGGAGACTGTTAGCCCGGAAGTGCTTGATATAATAACGGACTGGTTAAAAAAGAACGCTAGATAATACCCGATTTCTTAAGGTCGGCTATTACCATCTGCCCTCTCGCTTTAATTGCGGCTGAGCCCTCTTCAGCTGCGAGCATAATAGCTGTTACCAGTTCATTTGCCAGATCGGGATAAATGAGAGACAGCTTGTATAGAATTGCCATTGAATAGACTTTTTGAGCGATCTCGGAAAACCCGCTTCCAAGTAATTTGAAACAATAGTCAGCCAGGTAACCCTGATCCGTCTCATCCAGTTTACTTACATCTGAATCAGACAAGATCTTGAGCCACGATCGTATGATACCATTTTGTGTTGCTTCTTTAAGCAGGCCAGTCAGTCGCGGGGCAATGTCATCAATCAGTGCGGTATCAGATTCACATATTTTAGTCAATATCCAGCTTGCCCTGAACGCAAACCTATCAGAAGTGGCTGAAGCAAACTCCAAAAGTATGTCAATAGCCTCATTATGATCATCTGCCTTTGCAGCAACCAGTTCTATTGCCCCGGCGCTAAAAGCTTTTTCGACAAGCTCTTTCAGCTGGTGTCGGAGCTCTGAGACATCATAATCAGGCTCCCCTGAGGTGATGTCGATCGGACTACCCGATCCGAGCAGATTCTCTGCCACCTTTTGATCGGCCTCGCAGAGATCGATACCACTTAGATCTGCCGATTCAACCCACTGATAGTTAATATGTTCTGTCAATACCGGCTCATCAAGAGTATCGCATATGTATGGATGGAGGGCAATTTTCTTAATTTTATAATCGTGCACAACCACGGGTTCCCCTTCGAAGATGACTACCTTCATTCCCAGCTCCTCCTTTACCTCTCTGATAACAGAGTTCTCTCCGCTCTCGCCATGCTTGATCTTGCCCCCCGGAAATTCCCATTTGAAAGGATGATCAGACTCTCCTCCCCTCTGTACCACGAGAATTTGCCCCTCTTCATTTCTTATTATTGCACAGGATACCTCAATCATCGGTTAATAATTCTGCAGATCGTTGTAATATGGAATATAATCCATAAAAGTATAATTTCCGGCTTTATGATCATAAGCGGAACAGTAATGGGTGAGTCCGTTGGTTACCACCATAAAGGGGACCAGGAGATTCATATTGTAGCACACGATCTGATCGAATACCTGCTCATCGAGTTTAACCTCAGGGGCCTTACATTCAACAACTAAAACAGGTACTCCTTTCCGGTTATGGGCAAGGATATCGGTTCTCCTCTCCAATCCGTTAAAGCGGAAAAGAGACTCAACCCTTATCAGCCCCGGTGAGAAACCGAGGTCATTAATCAGATACCTTATAAAATTTTGCCTGACCCACTCCTCCGGAGTAAGTGCCACATGTTTCTTCCTGATGGCATCAAATATTCTGGCCTTTTCTCCGTCTTCAGTGATGGTAAATGAATATTCAGGCAGATTAAGTTGTTTCAACTTTGTTTTCGTATTTTTGGTTCACCATTTCTTATTGACAAATATAACCAATAAGTAGAGAGAAGATATATGAGAACAAAGGAGGAAATAGTAGAAAACTGGCTACCACGATATACAGGTAAACCTCTTGAGAGTTTCGGGAAGTACATAATCCTGACCAACTTCCAGTTGTATGTAGACCTTTTTGCCCAGTGGAACAAAGTCGCCATCGACGGCAAGGAGAAGAACATGCCCAGCGCCACAGCAGGAGACATCACAATAATTAACTTCGGCATGGGTAGTCCCAACGCTGCCACCATTGTGGATCTTTTAAGTGCAATAGAACCTATTGCCCTTCTGTTCCTGGGTAAGTGCGGAGGATTAAAGAAGAAGAATACACTTGGTGACCTTATTCTGCCAATAGCAGCCATAAGATCCGACGGTACTTCAAACGATTACCTGCCCCCGGAGGTGCCGGCGCTTCCTGCTTTTAAGCTTCAGAGTGCCATTTCTCATACCATAACAGAAATGGGACTGGATTACTGGACAGGTACCGTATTCACTACCAACAAGAGGGTTTGGGAATATGATGAGCGTTTTAAGAAGTACCTGATGAAGACCAGGGCCATGGCCATAGATATGGAGACAGCAACAATATTTACTGTGGCCTTTGCCAACGAGATACCCAGCGGAGCCCTGCTCCTGGTGTCTGACCAGCCTATGATCTCAACAGGTATCAAGACAGAAGCAAGTGACAAGAAGGTAACCGACAATTTTGTTGAGAACCATTTGAAGATCGGCATCGAATCTTTAAGGTATATAAGAGACAGCGGCGTTTCGGTTAAACATCTCAGGTTCTGATCATGGCCTTTACTGTTGAGGAGATAATGTCGGATCTGAAAAACAGGATTTTCAAACCTGTTTACTTCCTTGCCGGGGAGGAGCCATATTTTATTGACCTTATTACCGATTATATCGAGGAGAATGTGCTACAGCCCGACGAACGGTCTTTCAACCAGACCATTCTGTACGGAGAGGATACTGATATAAGATCTGTTATTGAGATATCCAGGCGCTTCCCAATGATGTCGACCCATCAGGTGGTTATTGTTAAGGAGGCTCAGTCACTAAAAAAAATTGAAGAGCTTGAGTATTATCTTCAGAGTCCCCTTGCCTCCACCATTCTGGTTATAAATTACAAGTACAAGAAACTGGATAAGCGCACCAAATTCAGCAAGATGCTTGATTCGGTTGCTGTATATCTTGAATCGTCAAGGCTTTACGACTATCAGGTGCCTGCCTGGATAGAGAAGTACCTTCAGGTCAAGGGATTAAGAATAAAGCCCGACGCGTCACAGATGCTCACAGAATATCTTGGAACCGACCTTCACAAGATAGCTAACGAACTGAACAAGCTTGTCATTGCCCTTGAAGGAACCGGCAAAGAGATAACCCCTGCCACCATTGAAGAGAACATTGGTATAAGCAAGGATTACAACAATTTTGAGTTACAGAAAGCCATTGGGGCAAGGAATCTGACAAAAGCCAACCAGATAATCCTCTATATGGGCGAGAACCAGAAAGAGGTTCCTTTTCCGGTAACCATAGCCACACTCTTTTCCTATTTCGTTAAAATTCTGACATACCACTATACTCCCGATAAGTCGAAGAACAACATTGCATCAGTTCTCCGGATAAGACCTTTTTTTGTGACTGAATACGAGTCGGCTGCCCGACGTTATAGTCCTGACCGATGTGTATATGTTATTGGGTTACTGCGCCAGTATGATCTTAAATCAAAAGGATTTGGCGACATAAGCAGCTCCCCGGGCGATCTGCTTAAAGAGCTTATTTTCAAAATTATGCACTAGCCAGTAATAGTTGTCAGTTCATCTCCGGAGAGACCGGAAAGTCGGCCCATATCCTGTATCTGCTATTAAGGCTCCTTACTACACTACGCCAAATGTCGGCACTGCTGTTATCCATCAAATATGATGGTGAAACATCGGCAATGACCCATGAGTTCTCTTTCAGTTCTTCTTCGAGCTGACCTTTGCCCCACCCTGAATAACCGAGAAAGAAGCGGATATCGTCTACCTGTCATTTGTCCGGTGGCTATGAGGTCCTTTATCGTTTCCAGATCGCCTCCCCACCATATTCCTTTACCTATAAGCATACTGCCCGGGATAGAGCTGCCTGTTGTGTGTATATAGTGAAGTGTGTCAGGCTGTACCGGTCCGCCCATTGAGAGCGATTCGTTAAAATTTTCAAATCCTTCCAGTGTCTGGTCAAGAGTAATGTCGAGGTTCTTATTAAGTATAAACCCTATAGTACCGTCCTCATTATGTTCCGTGAGCAAAACGATGCTACGGTTAAAAAAGGTATCCTTAAGAAAAGGTTCTGAAATAAGTACCTTCCCTTTTGCCGGTATCTTATCTTCCGGCCTTATTGAAAAAAGATCCAGTTCCTTGGCCATTTTACTGTATATGAGTGTAAGTTACAAAATTATATCATTTCATTACCATGCATTATATATAACCCAAAAGCCGCGTCCATGTTTTACACAATCAATAATATAGTTTAAAAAAAAGTATATTGCATCACAATTAATCGACTGAAACTACCCTCACATGGCTAAACCGATAAAAGCACCATCACTTGTTCAGGCACTCATCCCTCTGATCTTTCTTATCCTGTTCCTTTCGCTTAATGTTAAGTTTTTTGGTGATGATACATTATCGGGAGCCAACCAGATGGCATTAATTCTTGCCTCCACCATTGCGGGAGTAATAGCAATCAGGTTGGGTCATCGATGGGGCAATGTAAGAGCCACTGTTGTGAAGAGCATAAGTTCTGCGATGCCTTCCATACTGATCCTTTTTCTTATAGGTTCACTTGCAGGGACCTGGATGATAAGCGGGGTTGTCCCCATGCTTATCTATTATGGGTTGCAAATCTTAAATCCAAAGATATTTCTCTTCGCCTCGGTGGTCATTTGTTCTGTTGTTTCCCTCTCTACAGGGAGCTCATGGTCAACCGTAGCAACTATAGGAATAGCCCTGCTGGGGATTGGAACGACATTAGGGATAAACGAGGGTATTGTTGCAGGAGCAATAATAAGTGGTGCCTACTTTGGTGATAAAATGTCGCCACTGTCAGATACTACCAATCTGGCACCTGCGATGGCCGGCACCGACCTGTTCACACATATTTCGTACATGGTATATACCACGGGACCAACCATGATCATAACATTGATTTTGTTCCTGATAATTGGTTTCACGAAAGATTTTTCGGGTAATCAGACCGATGTACAGGCAGTTCTGGATGCACTTAACTCGAAGTTTGTAATTACCCCATGGCTGCTTTTGGTACCGGCATTTCTTATCTTCATAATAGTTAAAAAGGTGCCGCCGCTGCCTGCACTTATTGCAGGGACTCTTGCCGGAGGATTGTTTGCGATAATATTTCAACCCAATATCATTCGTGAGATAGCAGGTGTAGAAGGTAACTATTCATTGCAATCATATCTGGCTGTTGTCAAATCGATGTATGGGAGTGTCTCGGTAACGACAGATAATACGGCTGTTAATGAGCTACTGTCTACCCGAGGTATGGCAGGTATGCTCAACACTATATGGCTGATCATTGCAGCTATGGTATTCGGAGGTATCATGGATTCGGCAGGTATGCTTGCCAAGATAACAGGCTATATTATGAAGATGGTTCACAGCGCCGGCTCTTTGGTTGCATCAACAGTTGCAACATGCCTCTTCTTCAACGTGACAGCCTCAGATCAATATCTTGCTATTGTGGTACCGGGACGCATGTTCTCAAAAATCTACCGCGATATGGGATACAAACCTGAATTACTCAGCCGTACTCTGGAAGATTCTGGTACCGTAACCTCTGCCCTCATCCCGTGGAATACATGCGGTGCAACACAGTCGTCAGTTCTGGGAGTGCCGGTTTTTACCTATGCCCCATGGGCATTCTTTAACCTTATCAGTCCCCTGATGTCGATCTTTATGGCAGGGTTCAACATTAAGATCAGGAAATTTGCCGAAGGTGAAAGCAGGGAGCCTCTTACTATGGAAGAAGACAGAATGGACGTGTAATTACACGTCCATCCCCTTAACTGATCGATACAGGATATTCTCTATGAATAGATAGGCGGATATTTTGCAGGTTCTGCCTCATTCATTATTTCATATACCTTATCAAAGATATCTTCGCTATTGGGCTTGGAGAAATAATCGCCATCGGTGGTATATGCAGGTCGGTGAGCCATGGCTGTAAGTGTCCTTGGTTTTGAATCGAGATACCTGAAACCACCTGCAACCTCTATAACCTGCTGCATCATATAGGCCGTGGTTCCTCCGGGTACATCCTCATCAACAAATATTATCCTGTTTGTTTTCTTAAGAGACTCTATAATGGTACCATTCAGGTCGAATGGCACAAGTGTCTGAACATCTATCAGTTCCACAGATATACCATGCCTTGACAGCTGCTCAACAGCTTCGGCGGCAACCTTTACCGTTGATCCGTAAGTTACCATTGTAACATCAGTTCCTTTTGTCATTATCTCAGGAATACCCAAAGGCAATCTGTATTCACCCAGATTTTCAGGTTTCCTTTCCCTGAGTCTGTAACCGTTCAGAGGTTCGATAACAACTGCCGGATCATCACCCTCAAGGAGTGTGTTATAGAATCCTGCAGCCCTTACCATATCTCTCGGCACGCATACATACATCCCTCTAACCGAATTTATGAGCATACTAATTGGTGATCCCGAATGCCAGATACCTTCCAGTCGGTGGCCACGGGTACTAATAAGTATCGGTACTATCATCTGTCCTGCAGTACGGTAATGAGTAGTAGCCACATCATCGCTTAGTCCCTGTATCGCATAAAGAAGGTAATCGAGATACTGAATCTCAGTAACCGGTCTCAGGCCACGGAGAGCCAGTCCAATTCCCTGTCCAAGAATAGTAGCTTCCCTGATCCCTGTATCGGTGATCCTTATTTCGCCATATTTCTTCTGCAGACCTTCGAGGGCCTGATTTACTCCGCCTATATTTCCAACATCCTCTCCAAAAGTTACCAGTTTAGGATTACGTCCATACTGAATATCCCAGTTATCGCGCAGAATTTCCCTTCCGGGTACCTCAACAAGCTCTTTTCCAAATAGAGGAGCCACAGGCTTTACCTTAAGTGACGATCTGTCGTTCTCTATATAAAGATTAGAGTTATAGCCCTCCCTGGCAATTTCGTAATTTCTTGACAGCCATCGCTGAAGATCAACTCTAAGACTGTCTTTCTTGGCACATCCGGTACAGATATTTCTGAGTATCTTTCTGGCTGCCACGAAATTATCTTTTCGTATAGGGTTAACAACGCGTGACAGTTCAGCAACGATTGTCTCTACTGCATCCTCTTTTACATTTTCTACACAATGACATTGTCTGGCCTGAATTATCTTAACCAGAGCATCCCGCTCAACATTCATTGGTTCGAGGAACATCTCCCACGCCTTTTTCCTTGCCTCCCTTGTTTCGTTAAATGTATCCTCTTCAATAGCATCCAGTTCGGCCTCTGTTGCAATACCTTCCTTCAGTATCCACTCCTTTCATTTTTACCAGCGGGTCGAAATCCTTTTCCCACTGCAGCCTTGCCTCATCCTTGTAGCGTTCGTGTGATCCGGATGTTGAATGACCCTGTGGCTGAGTGACCTCCTCAACATGAATAAGCACAGGAATATGATTCTTTCTGGTGAAGCTTATCGCTTCTTTGTATGTTTCTATAAGATGCGGATAATCCCATCCTTTTGATTTAAATATTTTTATTCCGGGGCGACCCTCTTCCAACTCAAAGCCTCTAAGAACATCAGAGATACTTCCCTTGGTGGTCTGGTATTTTTTAGGCACCGAGATGCCGTAACCATCATCATAAACTGTTATAGCCATTGGTACCTGCAGTACACCTGCAGCGTTCATGGTTTCCCAGAAGTGCCCTTCCGATGTACTTGCATCGCCTATTGATCCAAAGGCAACCTCATTTCCCTTATTGGAGAGATGGGTGAACTGATGCAGATCTTTATTCTGTCGAAATAGTTTCGATGCGTAGGCAAGTCCCAGCAAACGGGGCATCTGTCCTGCTGTTGGTGAAATGTCAGCTGAAGAGTTTTTCTGTTCGGTAAGGTTCCGCATTGATCCGTCGGGGTTGATATTTGGAAGGGAGAAGTGATTATTGAACACCCTGCCCCCGCTGCCCGGATTGATTTTTTTATCAATATTACCATACAGCTGATGAAAGAATTCAACAGAAGTATAGTGTCCAATAGCCATCATCCACGTCTGATCGCGATAATAACCCGACCTCCAGTCACCATCTTTAAATTGTTTTGCCAGGGCTATTTGTGCCAGCTCCTTACCGTCACCAAAAATACCGAACTTTGCTTTACCTGTCAGTACCTCTTTTCTTCCGGTAAGGCTTAGATTCCTGCTGAGCCATGCCAGCCGGTAATCGGCTAAAACTTCCTTTGTATTTAAATTGCTTTTTGAAACTACTGTAGCAGATTTTGATTTTGCCATTTTTATTAAGTGCTATATTTTACTTTTGGTAAACAAAGAATCAGCAAAGTTGTTTTATCGTTATAAATAATGATTGGTATATTTGCATCACAAAAGTGCTCAACCTACAATTTACAGCTAAAAACGGAGCCTTTAATATAATAACCGATAGAAATGTTTATTAAGTTACTACTCTTCAGTGCGATCATAATACTAATATCTGTTGCAGGACTTGGTTTAAGCATTCTTATAAAAAAGAATGGCCGATTCCCCGATACACATGTCGGTCACAACAAGAATATGCGTAAAATGGGTATTGGTTGTGCAAAGAATGTAGACGTAGGCTGTAATCCCATTGATACCGGTTCGGCTGGTTGTGCCGGATGCGGAATCAAACTCAGCTAAAGGTGGCTTAACAGTTTTTCCATTCCCTTCGACATCCATTCCATATATTGACCCTCATCGCCCGAGTATATAAAGTACCCCTCCAGATCGGGATTTGATTCAATGAATTCTATTGCTCCATCTATATCGGCGACCATGCAGGCTGTGGCCCATGCATCGGCACTGGCGCAATCTGATGCTATTACTGTTGCACTAAGGATCTTGTTCCTAACCGGATATCCGGTACGCGGATCAATAGTGTGCGAGTATTTAAGTCCGTCGGCGCCAATATAGAATTTTCGGTAATTTCCGGATGTTGCCAGAGATCTGTCTGCCAGTTCTATAACTGCCTGGATATCTGCACCAGGGGAGTAATTACCGTCAACCGGTTTATCAACTCCCACCTTCCATATTGCACCGTTTTTAGTCCCCGATGTTCTGACCTCACCACCGATTTCAACAAGAAAACTGGTTATTCCTTTGCTTCTCAGAAAATCGGAAACCACATCAACGGAATACCCCTGAGCTATACCGTTAACATCAAAGGTAATACCCTTAATGGTGCGTATTATCCTTCCGTTATTCAGCGATGTCTTGTCCATTCCCACATAAGTAAGCAAGCTGTCCTTTATCTCTTCTTTGAACGATATCATAGCATCAGGACCAAAACCCCAGGCCTTAATCAGGGGAGCGGCAGTAATATCAAACGCTCCTCCCGATTTGCTCCATACCTTAAGAGATGCGTTGTAAACCTCAGTGAACCATATGTCTACCGAGTCGGTAGTGCCTTCATTAATTGAAGATATAAGAGAGTGGTGGTTGTATGATGAGAGAGAGTAGTCAAACTTAATGAGCAAAGCCTCGATCTCCGCGTGGATCTTCTCCGGTTTTGGTGGATTGACGGGATTGATATAGATAATTGAATAGGTGGTTCCCTGTGTTTCGCCGGCGAGCCTTACCGGTTCGACGGAATTATTGGTACATGAAACAGCAAGGGCAAGAAATGGGATAATGAAACTGATTCGCATTTTTATTTCAAAGATATAAAAAGAGAGGGAGCGATGATAATGCCTGATTATTTGATTTTAACAGACCCCTGCAAAAATATGTCATTAGTTTGAGGGTGTTTATCATAGGTCACGGGTCACTCACCAAAAAAATTATCATGTGACGATGCAAATATTTAGCTTTACAAATGATCCGGGAACCGATCAGGATCGGATCAGCAACACATTCCCCCTTTCCACAAGTAAAGAGAGGGCTGCAAAAAGCAGCCCTCTCTTGATATAAATAGCATCAGAAATGAATTATCTCAAATACCGAAATCATCAAACGCGATATTCTCATTTGGAACTCCAAGATCATAGAGCATTTTGAGAACGGCATCATTCATTACAGGTGGTCCGCAGAGGTAGTATTCAATATCATCCGGATCGTCCTGCTTACTAAGGTATGTATCATGCAGTACCTTATGAATGAAACCAGTAAGCCCGGTCCAGTTATCTTCCTTGAGAGGTTCTGAGAGAGCAATATTGAATTTGAAATTAGGGAATTTCTTTTCAATAGCCCTGAATTCATCCTCATAGAAAATTTCTCTCATCGATCTTGCACCGTACCAGTACGACACTTTCCTGTTGGTTTTAAGAGTATTGAAAAGGTGGAATATTTGTGATCTCAGCGGAGCCATTCCGGCGCCTCCTCCAATGTAAACCATCTCATTGTTGGTATGCTTGATATGGAATTCGCCGTAAGGACCTGACAGGAATACTTTGTCACCCGGTTTTCTGGTAAAGATAAATGATGAGCATAATCCGGGAGGAACATTCATAAATTGTTTTTTGGCATTGTCCCATGGCGGTGTTGCTATCCTGATATTAAGCTTTACAATATTACCTTCTGCAGGATAGTTGGCCATTGAGTAAGCCCTGAAGGTCTCTTCACTGTTTTTAGTTTTGAGATCCCACATATTGAATTTATCCCAATCGCCGCGGAATTTTTCCTCGATATCCATATCGCGGAAAGAGATGTCATATTTGGGAACATCGATCTGAATATAACCACCCGGTTCAAAGTTAAGTTCTTCTCCTTCGGGAAGTTTAACCACAAACTCCTTAATGAAGGTGGCAACACCCTTATTGGATACAACTTCACACTCCCACTTTTTGATACCAAGTATCTCTTCGGGAAGTTTGATCTTCATATCGCTTCTAACCTTAACCTGGCAACCAAGTCTCCAGTTATTAAACTGTTCTTTTCTTGTAAAAAAGCCTGTTTCGGTAGGTAGTATTGAACCGCCGCCCTCTTCTATCTGGCATTTACACATTCCGCATGTTCCACCGCCACCGCAAGCCGATGGCAGAAAGATCTGGTTCCCTGTCAGTGTATTGAGCAGAGTTGTTCCGGGGGATACTATCAGTTCCTTATCGTTGATCTGGAGTTTGACATCCCCTTGCGGTGTAAGCTTTTTTCTGGCAAAAAGCAGGATACTGACCAGCAAAAGAATAACTATAAGAAAAATTCCTACGCTAAAGAGAACAGTGCCTGCTGTTGAAAAACCTATAATCATTGTTTTAAATTTTTCGATTAAAGTTTAATTCCCATAAAACTCATGAATCCAATTGCCATGAGGCCGGTAATAATGAAAGTTATACCCAGGCCTCTGAGAGGATCGGGAACATTTGAGTATTTCAGTTTCTCCCTTATGGCAGCAATACCAATAATGGCAAGCAGCCAGCCAACACCCGATCCAAAGCCAAATACGGTTGCTTCGGCAATGTTCGCATACTCTCTCTCCTGCATAAATAGTGCTCCTCCTAATATTGCACAGTTAACGGCAATAAGTGGAAGGAAGATACCCAGTGATGAGTAGAGTGAGGGGCTGAATTTCTCGATTATCATCTCAACAAGCTGAACCATTGATGCGATAACAGCGATGAACATAATAAATGAGAGGAAGCTAAGGTCGAGGCCTGCAAAACCATCACCAAGCCATACCAGTGCTCCCTTTTTCAGGAGATAGTTCTCCAGCAGGAAGTTGACAGGAACGGTAATGGTTAAAACGAAAATAACAGCTATACCAAGACCCATGGATGTTTTCACCGTCTTCGAAACAGCCAGGTATGAGCACATACCAAGGAAGAAGGCGAAAATCATATTGTCGATAAAGATCGACTTGACGAATATATTAATAAGATTTTCCATGAAAGCTTCTTATATTATTTGTTTTCAATAAGTTTAGTATTCTTCGCTCTCTGAACCCAGATCATTATCCCAACAATTATAAGTGCCATTGGAGGCAGGATCATTAATCCGTTATTCTCATAACCTATGGAGTAGAGACCCAGTTTTTCCATCACAGGATAACCAAAGAGTGTTCCCGAGCCAAGCAGTTCCCTAAAGAATGCCACGATAATCAGGATAAGACCATACCCGGCTCCGTTGCCCAGCCCGTCGAGAAATGAGTGCCATGGTTTGTTGGCAAGAGCAAAAGCTTCCAGACGTCCCATTATTATACAGTTGGTAATGATAAGTCCGACAAACACCGACAGCTGTTTACTCACATCAAATGCGAAAGCTTTCAGGAATTCATCAACCAGAATCACCATAAGAGCAATAACTACAAGCTGAACAATAATCCTTATCCTGCCAGGTACTGATTTTCTCATAAGTGAAATGATCACATTTGAAAATGCCAGTACTACGGTTACTGATATAGCCATTACAATCGCAGGCTTCAGTTTAACAGTAACTGCCAGAGCTGAACATATACCAAGTACCTGAACGGTGATTGGGTTTTCATCGTTCAGAGGGTTGGTAAGCAGTTTCATATTTTTAGCCGAAAATAACGGCTCTCTTTCATTCCTCTCCATAATTACTTCTTGCTTTTAATAAGGTAATCACTATATTTTACAAGGCAGTCGTACAACATGGCTTCCAGTCCCTTGCTGGTAATTGTCCCGCCGCTTATTGCATCAACACCGTATTGATCATCAGCAGGTGCACCACCTTTTACGACAGTCACCGATTTAAACTGATCACCTTCAAACAGCATCTTTCCCTTTAAACTGATCCTCGAACCATGATGTATTTATCTCAGCGCCCAATCCGGGAGTTTCACCCTTATGGTCGAAGGTTGTTCCAAAAATGGTACTATGGTCAGATTTAAGTGAAATATAGCCGTATATCGGTCCCCAGAGGCCCTTCCCTTCAAGTGGAAGGATCAGTACTGTATCACCCGAGCCTAATACTGCCTGAAAAACAGGCAGTGATTGCAATTCAACTGCCTTTTTCTGTTCTGCTCTCAGGTTAACTGTAAATGCATCAACACCAGGCTGGATTTCACCGGCAGTATTAATAACAAAACTGCTGATGATGTGCTTTGCATAAAGAGCTTCTGTCTCACTTTTGGGTGATTCAATACCCACGGAGGCCAGAATATTTTGTTTCTTTTCAACTTCCCTGTTCTTTTGCTTGTTTTGGCTGAAGGAGTATTGCTGCGCTGGATAGCACAATAGCAGTAATCGAAACCATCACAATGGAGAAGATGAAAATGTATCTGTTACTAAAATCTTTCATCGATATGGAAGTTAAGCGGTTTTTACTCTTTTAAGTCTTCTCTTGATGTTTCCCTCCACAACATAATGGTCGATAAGTGGTGCGAAGACGTTCATCAGTAAGATGGCAAGCATCATTCCTTCCGGGAAGGCAGGGTTAAGCACCCTTATCATAACTACCAGAATACCAATAAGGAATCCATAAATATATTTCCCCTTTTGGGTCTGGGCTGCAGTAACCGGATCAGTAGCCATGAATACCGTGCCAAAAGCGAAGCCTCCCATTATGAGGTGGTAATATGGTGGTATCTGCATATAG
The DNA here is from genome assembly GCA_963698535.1 of uncultured Bacteroidales bacterium. GTDB lineage: Bacteria > Bacteroidota > Bacteroidia > Bacteroidales > VadinHA17 > CAVORD01. Next base: position 1,418,683 of record CAVORD010000001.1, read on the forward strand.
GCATTAACACCAAACAGATTTAACAAAAGACCCAGTCCCAATGCTCCGGCTACAGTACTCACCATAATTCTCCATGATCCTACACCTGAGAAGATCAGAATAGCGGCACCAATAAGGATAGCTATTACCGATGTTTCCCCTATCGACCCTGGTATTGTACCAATAACCATTTCCATTACTGATGGCAGCTTGGCTATCTCTCCTGCGGCGACCAATGCCAGCGGTGTAGCTCCGCTAAAACCGTCGGCTACTACTGCTGCATTCTTAAGCCCTTCTACCCAAACCACATCACCTGACATCCATGCCGGGTAGCTGAAGAAGAGAAAGGCTCTGGCCAGCAGAGCAGGATTAAGAATATTCATACCTGTTCCACCAAAAACCTCTTTACCGATAATAACAGCAAAGGCTGTAGCTATTGCCAGCTGCCATAGCGGAACATCGATAGGAACGATCAGATGGAATAAGTAGTCCTGTTACGAAGAAACCTTCGTTAACTTCATGTCCTCTTATCTGGGCAAAGACTATCTCCAGTCCCAGTCCGACACCGTAACTAACTATCAGGAGAGGCAGGAACTTAAGGAATCCGAACCATGTCATCTCCCAGAGTGTAGCCTCTACGCCTATTGAGTTGAAGTGTTGAAGTCCCACATTGTAGATACCGAAAAGGAGGGCAGGCATCAGTGCGAACCAGACGGTTATCATAACCCTCTTGAGATCGACTGCATCCCTTATATGAGCTCCTCTGTGAGTAACCTTATCGGGCACAAAAATAAGAGCCTCCACGGCATCAAAGAAAGAGTGCAGCATTGAAAGTCTGCCTCCTTTTTGAAAATGTGGCTTAATTTTATCTATTTGTTTTCTTAAAGCTTTCATTATAAAGAACAGATTTTAATTACTAACTCATCTCTTTAACCATCGAGTCGAGCCCCTCTCGGATAATCGATTGAATCTCGGTTTTGGAAGGACATATAAATTCGCATAAAGCAAAATCTTCTTCTGCCACCTCATATATACCAAGTTGCTCCATCAGGTCGATATCGTTGGCAAGAATTGCCTTAAGGAGATGCATTGGATAAATATCCATCGGTAATACTTTTTCATACTCACCGGTAACAACCAGGGCTCTCTCGCCTCCATTGTAGTTGGTATCGAGTTTGAATTCTTTACCAGGTACAAGCCAGCTGAGGAAATGACTTGGAGAAACTGAATTTCTTAAATCCTAATCCAAGCCACCCGAGGAATTCGTAATAATTACCTTCAGGTATAACGGTCACCGAGGAGTCATAATAGCCAAGGAAGCCATCTGGTTCTATCTTGGTTCCGGTAAGGACATTGCCGCTTATATAGCGGACATTATCACTCTTGATATTATCTTTGGTTATCTTGTCAATACAGGCACCGGAACGGATTCTGTAATATTTTGGCTTAATAACTTCGCTTCCTGCCAGTGCAACTATCTTCTCCGGTTTATAAATACCTTCAGAGAAGAGTCTGCCAATAGAATAAACATCCTGGATATTGACCACCCATACAACCTCTCCCTTATTAACAGGATCGATATGATGAATATGAATACCTGAATTGCCTGCGGGATGAGGACCTGAGAAATAGTTAAACTCCACTCCTTTGGCTTTCTTAAGCACGTCAGCTGCCGGATAGTCGGGATTAAGTACCAGATGGATCTTCCCGTCGGTCAGATTCTTTAGTACATCAAGTCCGTTCTGGAAGTTACCTTCGGGCAGGTTTCTGACAATAAAGTCAAGATCGGGTGCCAGAGGTGCCGTGTCGAAAGCCGATATAAAAATCGCCTTTGGGGTCTGATCGGGCCTTGCAATAATATTGTAAGGTCTTTGCCTCAGGGCAGGCCACAATCCTGACATCAATAACTTCTCTTTTATGACACTGCGGTCGGTTTTGGAAGGATCGGCCTTTCCAAAATCGATGTAATCATCGCCCTTTACCTCAACAACTACTTCAAGGAGCTTTCGTCGCTCGCCCCTTACCACATCTACAACCTTTCCACTTACCGGAGAGGTAAATTTGAACTCCGGGAAAAACTTCCCGTAAAACAGCGGTGATCCTGCCTTAACTTCATCACCAGGTTTAACACATACCTTGGGGTAAAGTCCTGCAAAATCAACCGGCTTAACTGCATACCTGGTGGCGGGTATTTCCGGGGTGAGAATCTTCTCAGCCTTACCTGCCAACTTGATATCAAGTCCTTTCTTAAGTTTGATTGTTTCTGACATACGAAAAAGCTTGTTTTTCTTTAATTTCATGCAAATGTATTCTATTGTTAGCGGGCTAACAATACAGCATGACAAATATCATATATTACAATTACTTATCAAAACTTACAGCTTCCATATACCTTTTTTTTATTTTTGAAGTTATTAACAAAAAGCAATCCCCAATGCTCCATATTTGGCCTATTCTGTTGGTATATATGCTTAACCACTCATCGCCTTCGACACTGGTGAATGATAAATTTGTGCTATCAAACATTTCCACTGAAAAGAGAATAGGAGCAACATTCTTTGAAAAGGAGGGCTGGAAGCTTATTTATCCCGAAATAGATTTCGAAAAACAGGAACCACTGGTGTTCAGATTCGACATTATTTCCGATATGATCGAGGGACTGGACTACTCATTTGTTCATTGCAACAGTGACTGGTCGCCTTCGGGTCTTTCTTCATACGAGATAACAGATGGCTTCCCGGCAAACAGGATAGAGTATGCCACACCTTCCTTTAATACAAAAGTCAACTACGTACATTATAAAATCGAATTTCCGCAGGCAGAAAACCGGTTTAAGGTTTCCGGAAATTACCTTATCCTTATTCACCGTCCCGGAGAAGAAGACCGACCGATCCTTTCGCGACGGTTCATTGTGGCTGAAAGAGCATGCGATCTTCAAGCGTATGTTACAAAACCCATTATCTCTTCTAAGTCGGAGACTCACCAACAGCTTAATATAACTGTAAATGTATCGCGACTGAACATAACAGACCCGCTAAACGAAGTAAAGATATATGCTGTTCAGAATGGCAACTGGGAAAGCGGAGCGAAGAAGATGCAGCCCGACCTTGCCGGAGCCGGCGAAATAAAGATCTCCGGGCTAACGGAAAAGAATCTCTTTCCCGGTGGTAACGAATTCAGATACTTTGATCTTAAAAGCAGAAGATATAAGACTGAATTTGTGAGGGACATAGTGTTTGAAAATGGTATCTACCAGGTCTTCCTTTTCCCATCTGAAGAGAGGGAATTCAAACCTTATTTCTATTACCCCGATTTTAACGGACGTTTTATAATTGCCAATCAGGAAGGTTTTGATGCAAATACCGATGCCGATTATTTCAATGTCTTTTTTACACTTCCTGTGGTGGCCGGACTGGAGGAAGGGACTGTTTCAATAGAGGGAGCACTGACAAACAGAGAGACTGGAAGAGGCCCTCTGATGGACTGGAATTTTAAAGACAACAGGTATGAGAGCACAATGTTGCTAAAGCAGGGTTGGTACAATTACAGGTACAGCTATCGATCAGCCAAAAGAATTTTACAGCGCCAGATGGCCATATGAAGGGAGTCATTTCGAAACGGAGAATGACTATTTGGTGATCATATACCTGAGGAAACCTTACGACAGGTACGACAGAGTGATTGGCTATCAGGTTATAAATTCCTCCAACAGAGCAAGATCTGAGAACCAGTTTTGAAGGCAGACAATCAGGAGTTGGTTTTCCATGAGAATCGATCCCATACTGCATCAGTACGGTATGACACAAAAGAGTTCTTATCTCATTCATATACTCCTTCACCGCCTTTACTGAGCCTGGCAGGGTAAAAATCAGTGCATTGCCTGCTAACCCTGCTACACCGCGACTAAGGACAGCATTAGGCTTATTGAGTCCATATTTAACTCTGATAAGCTCCATTATTCCGGGTATCTCTTTCGTGATAAATGGTTTTATCACATCAACTGTTATATCACGTGGTCCAATACCAGTTCCACCGGTGGTGAATATAATATTGTATTCCAGCGATGGCATTGATCATTAATTCCTTTAGTTTGACGGAATCATCAGGAATTATCCTGTAATCAATTTCTGAAAGCCACCCTTCCTGTGTAAGAACATCCTCCGCTTCGGCCATGATAACAGGTCCGCTAAGGTCATCATATTCTCCCCTGCTTGCTCTGTCGCTAAGGGTAAGCACCAGTACTTTAAATTTTTCAGGCAACATCTTCCTTATGCTTTAGAACAAGTTTAATTGCGCTTATAACCATCTCTTTGTCAACGGCTTTACACATATCATACACGGTAAGGAGGGCAACAGAAGTAGCTGTAAGTGCTTCCATCTCAATACCTGTCTTGCCTGTTGTCCGTGCTGTAGCTATAACCTCTACCCCATGAGGAATAACTGAAGCTTCAACATCGATATCCTCGATAAAAATATTATGACAAAGGGGAATAAGGGATGATGTCATTTTTGCAGCATTTATCCCTGCAATTCTTGCTACCGCCAGTACGTCTCCCTTTTTCATACGGTTCTCCCTGATCAACTGCAATGCGGTTTCGGAAAGAGCTATGTGTCCTTTAGCCTGAGCTATTCTCTTCTGAGAAGGTTTATCACCGACATAAACCATCCTGGCCTTGCCATCATTATCGGTATGGGTTAGTTTAGCCATAATTATTATCCTCCAATATTATAGAATGATCCTAAAGAGTTAGATGTACCGCATACCGGTTTATTTGCCAGTGCCAGTTTAATTGCCTCAACATTGCCGAATTCACGAATGTTGTATTCAAGGTTATTAAAGAGACACGGTTTTACATTCCCGTTAGCCGTTAGTCTTATACGGTTACAAATGGTGCAATTACCTCCTGTTCCGCCGTCCACTACCCCAAAGTGCCCATTTTCAAGATCCATTTGACTAATGAACCTCACCTCAGCTCCGATACTCTTTCCATAATCGGCGACACTCCTGGCATCATCTTCATTCCTTTCATTTGAGACCACACAATTAATTTTAACAGGTGAGAGTCCTGCTCCAATAGCTGTTTCGATACCTTTTATCACTTTCGAAATATCGCCCCCTCTGGTAATGAGCCTGTACTTTTCAGGGTCCATGGTATCGAGACTCACGTTCACCCTCATAAGGCCTGCTTTCTTCAGCGGTGCAGCAAGGTCTTCAAGCAGTGTTGCATTTGTTGTCATACTAAGATCTTCAATCTCTTTCAATTCAGACAGCATACCAACGAGGTCTACTATTCCTCTTCTCACCAGAGGCTCACCTCCTGTTATCCTTACCTTTGTAATACCGAAGATGATTGCTGCTTTGGTAAAAGAGATTATCTCATCAAAAGTAAGTATATGCTCATGCTTCATAAGCCTTATACCCTCCTCAGGCATGCAATAGGTACAACGAAGGTTACACCTGTCGGTAACAGATATCCTCAGATAGTCGATTTTCCTTTCAAACTGGTCGTACACCTACCAACTCTCCTTTCTTTAATTCATTTTTACCTGGTGCTATTGAGATAATACCATCAGCATTTGGCAGGGCAGAGATATGAGCCGAGCCGTGGTAATCGAGCGGATGAATCTCACTATTCTCATCGATCAGTACCGGGATCCAGGCCAGTCTTCCACTGTTTTTCCGTTTCCAGTCAGCAACCCATCTTCAGTAATGTTTCCCTGTCTCTGGATTCACTTCCCATCATTTTTCCCATAAGAGGTCTCACCAGCAGTTCAAACTGAATAAATGATGATACCGGATTTCCAGGAAGGCCAAAAACGATTCCTTGGTTATGAACCCCGAATGTTACAGGTTTCCCGGGCTGGACGCGTACCTTATTGAACAGAATTTTAACACCTGCCTTTACCAGTACTTCAGGCACAAAATCCCAGTCTCCTGCCGATACTCCACCAGTAAGCAGAACTATGTCGTTCTCAACAATAGCTTTTGAAACAAGTTCATATGTCTGGTCGAAGTTATCGACAGCAACCCCATAATATTTCCCGACACCTCCTGCCCTTTTTGTCTGGGCAAGGAGCTGATAAGCATTACTGTTTCTGATCTGAGAGGTTGAAGGAATGGTTCCCGGCTCCACCAGTTCATCACCAGTACTAATGACACCTATCCTGGGGGCTTTCCCTACCTTTACCACGGTCTTACCCACAGAGGCCATAACGGCAATATCCTGGGGTCTTACCTGCCTTCCCTTACTTAGTACCATATCGCCGGTCTTAACATCTTCGGCTTTGAAAAGAATGTTTGTTTTGCCTTCACGACCGTTGAACCGTACCTTTTCCCCCTCCAGTATCTCACTATCCTCAACCATAAATATATAATCGGCTCCCAGGGGCAGTTCGGCTCCTGTCATTATTTTTGAGCAGGTCCCTTTCGTCACTTGCTTTTTTCGGGGCCTTACCGGCAGGTATCACTTCAAGCACAATCAATGGTTCTGCCATATCCGTCCTCCGGCAAGCGTATCCGTCGACTGCGGACTTATTGAATGGAGGCATATCAACATCGCTGTAAATATCCTCACCAAGGATCCTGCCCAGGGAGTCAAGGAAGTTGACCTCCTCATATCCGGTGGTCCGGATATGAGACATTACAATCTCCACTGATTTATCGAATTCTATCATTTTTTCTTTCTCCACTTCAATGCCTTTAATCCGGGATTATTTTCAAAGCCTCAGCTGGTATGCAAACCCAGACTTCATCCCCTTCCCGGAATGATTTATAATGATCGGTATTATCGTACAAGTCAACGTAGAATATATCTTTTGCTTCAACAGCTACTTCGATCCCGTGTCCTGTGGGCAGGATATCAATTACCTTCCCCTTAAAAGAGTTAACAATTTTATCATTCTGCTGTTCGATTGACAATACAATTTTTCCCTCCTTTACCATAATCAGGCCGCTTGCGGGGAAACTGCCGCCATCAAGAAGAAAATTGGTTCCCCTGCGTGTCTTTCCATGCCACCCGTCGCCTTTCCTCTCAAATTCTATCCTGAAAAAATTTCTGTTTCCCGCATAGCGGGCGACGAATTTATTTACCGGGTTCTCAAAGACCTCAGAAGGGTCGCCCTCCTGTATGATCTTTCCATTATGGATCACCCCTACCCTGTTAGCAAGGCTCAACGCTTCAGTATAATCGTGAGTTACATGTATAATGGTTTGCCCTTCACGGTTAAGTCTTCTAAGAAGCCTTCTGATATCATCTTTAAGGCTCGCATCTATTGATGCCAGGGGCTCATCAAGAAGCAGCAACCTGGGGGCTTTTACCAGAGTTCTTGCCAGAGCTACCCTTTGGAGTTCTCCTCCACTAAGATTTTGTGGCTTTCGGTGTAAAATACTGCTTATATTGAATTCTTCAGCAATAGTCTCAACTCTGGAACGAAGGTCCTTCTTATCAATTCTCAGACTCTTTAAAGGATAGGCAATATTCCCAAATACGGTAAGATGCGGGAATATTGCGAAGTCCTGAAAAACAATGCCTACATTCCTCTCCTGGATCGCTGTACGGGTTATATCCCTGCCATCAAGTATTATGGAGCCGGATTCCGGTCTCCCCATCCCTGCGATCGTTTCAAGTAACTGAGTCTTACCTGATCCACTTCTGCCAAGAAGCACATAATAATCTCCCTCCGACAATTGTAAGTTAACATCGGTAAGGGCAAAGTTGCCCAGGCGCCTGTTTATCCTGTTAATCTTCAGCATTAAAACCCGTTTTTGATTCCGATCTCTCGACCGAGATCATCCTGAATAAAATAAAGACAGCCAGAGCTACAAGGATAAAAAGTACAGCAGCGGGTCTTGCATATGCAAGTCCGTAAGAAGTAAATCTCTCATAGATCAATACAGGGGCGATCATAGGATGGTAAGCAATAACTACAACAGCTCCAAACTCGCTCATTCCCCTGGCGAACATCATTATAAATCCTGAAATGATACTGCGCCAGGCCAATGGAACCGATATTGAGAAGAATACTCTCGCGGGACCTGCTCCCAGATTCATTGCGGTTTTTTCCAGTCTTTCCGGTATCTGTGAGAAACCATCCCGTGCTGAGTTTATCATGAATGGGACACTTACAAATGCCATTGCAAGTGCTATTCCTACAGGGTTACTAACAAGATCGAGTCCAATGGCCGAAGCCATTTTACCTAAAACCCCGTCCCGTGAAACAGTTCCAAGCAGTGCTATTCCCGCTGCGGTATGAGGCAAAACTATAGGTATGTCAACAATACCCTGCACGATTTTCTTACCGGGAAAATCCTTCCTTGCAAGCAACCAGGCCAGTGGTATCGATCCGAAAGCAAAAAAGAGCGTACCGAGGAATGATACCTTTAGGGTAAGCCAGATACTATCCTGTACTTCTCTGTCAGATGCGGTTTCCATGAACTTATCAGGAGAGGTATGAAGAACCATCCCCAGTAGAGGTGCAATAATAAAAAGGAGGATCAGACCAGACATGAATATCAGTGATAGTCTGAAAAAATCGCTTCTTGTTTTTATACTGATTAGTGGCAATATGCTTATTTTATTGGAATGGGAATTTCTTGACCTGATAAGAACTCTGCCAATGAAGAAGGCAACTCCTCCGGACCTGATTTAAGAGGAGGAATAATCGGATTCTGACCATCGGATGCAAAAATTTCTCTCCCCGCATCACTCAGTAACAATCGCAAAAATCCCTCAGCATCAGCCCTATTGACAGCATCCTTAAGTATTGTAGCACCGTAAAGTATATAATCGCCTGTAACAGCAATTTCCTGTCCGGGCTCAGAACCCTTAATATTGACCGACACTGAAGAGTAAATATCCCTAAAGCCCGGATCTGACAGGTTTACGCTTTTATTAAGTTCAATGAACTTAAGTCCTTGCTGCACTGCAATAGACTTATATTCAAATATATAATCTACATTTTTAGTCTCGATCATAGCTACCAGATCGATCCCCTTTGGTCTTACATAGTTTGCATTTTTCAGGAGCAGCTTATCTGTCAGTCCCGGTAACCCTTTTTGCTTTTCAGTGAGCATAAATGAAAAAATTGTTCTGTAACCACATGGGTCATCATTCGGATCGGCCCGGGAGTAAATTACATCATCTCTCAATAATATCTCCTGCCAGTTATCAGCTGTGATCTCGTTGAGATAAGCTGAATTTTCCTGATAGCACAGCACCATTTCGTTGGTTGCAAAGTGTATGTTCCATCCTGCATAATCAGGTATAAGCATATTGTCAATGACAAAATAATCAGCCGAAGCCATTATATCGCACGGCCTTTTCAGTTCTGTTATTTTCCTGGCCGTAACTACGCTGCCCGCCGATTCAAGGAGAACTTTCACACCCGGGTTTTGCTCTTCATAAATGGTGGCAATTTTTCTAAGAGGGGCTGAAAGGCTTCCTGCGTGAAATATTATCAGGTTTTTCTCTTTTGAGCCCGATGAATTACAGCCGGAAAGCAGCAGCACTATTGATAATGCCGATATGAAAATATTTAATCTCTTCATTATTATTCCTTTATATCGTTAATCCTTCTGAAGAAGACCCTTGCTATACTATGGATTGCTGAGTCGAGCTCTCCGTTTAACTGGTTGTAAGCCTCAAGGAGCTTTTCACCTTCATTGGTAAGTGTTGTCTGGCCACCATGTGCCCCACCTCTTCTCTTATCGACAAGTTTCAGCCCCAAATGATACTCCATCTGTCGGATAATATCCCAGGACTTCCTGTAACTGAAACCCATCGCTTTTGATGCACCGGTAATTGAAGACAATTTTGACAGCTCTTTCAGGAGTTCAAAACCCTGAGCCTCAATAATTGGGTCACCATCCATAGTCTCAAGCCATACATGGTACTTAAGAAAAATGTCTCTGTATTTTGATCCTTCAGGTCCGGCCATGTAATAGTTGTTGCAGGTTACAGGTTACAGGTTGCAGGTTTGCCCGCGCGGTAGTCTGGCTCCTTCGCTAAAAAAGCCCACCGGGCTTTTTTTTCACGCTCGGCCCGGTTACAGGTCACCGGTTCCGGTCACCGGTAAACACACTTATAAGCCGACTGCTCCTTTACCTTTACTCCAAACTTTGAGTTAGCCGGCACAATAAATGTTTCAAATGGCAGGTACTCTTCCCATTCGGTCTTACCGGGAAGAAGAACTGTGAGAGAGCCGGAAGTAACAGTCATATACTCAATTTTTGAGGTGCCGAATTCATATTCACCCGGCGCCATAACCCCTGCTGTAACAGGTCCTTCGTTATTTTCAAAAGCCAGGGATTTAACTTTTCCGTCGAAGTACTCATTTACTTTAAACATAACTTATAGATTGAAGATTTAAGATTAAAACAAAGAACTCTGTAGGTTACTTAATAATCGGAAGCAAATTTACTTTTTTTGCATATCGGAAAGAACAGATTCTCTCATTTTTTCAATATTAATTATATAACCTATACCCGGGCCTTTAAGCTGCCGGTCGGCAAAAAAGTCGCCCGTAGGGAAAACCGTAAACCTGGCGTCCTGGTCCGGGCCCTTATCTATCAGAAGCAGAGTCTCCAGTCCGTCCCTATTCATAAACTCCGACAAGGAATAAACGACTCTGTATCCGTCGCTTGCTCCTAAACAAATTAGTCCGCTGCGCAGATCAGAGGGAAGAATATCGCAACTCTTTTTAAGGACACTTCCGAAGGAGTACCCTGAAAAGTCGGATATTCGCCTTAAACCCATATGAAGACCGAAAAAGGCAGTAGTAAAGGTATAGGATGCCTCATCTGTACCGATCTTATCAATTACAATGGTCCTTTCGCCACTCTTAATATTTATCTGTGGGGCAATAATCTCCGAGCCTTTAGCTCCCGGGAAGCTGGCAGGGAACGAGACCACCCTTATAGATACGGGATCCTCAATATTACGCACAGAAAGGAGATCGTTTCCTGCAACAATTTTGATTCGGGAGGGTATATCCCACCTGTCGTCAGATGATGTAGGGAATATTGGTGCCACCTCAGTTGCCAATATAATATTCTTACCGTCGCGAGAGAAGAACAGTTCGCCCCAGCTGAAAACAGCCATCTCTCCCTTATTATTCTCCACAACTACATAGAGGTCGAGATTTAATCCAAACTCGTCCTTATTCTTCTTATCCACAACAAGATCGGACACCAGATCAGCCAGTGGAAATCCGGTATATCTGAATGCCCCGGAAAACTGCTTCTCTTCACTACCCGATACGAATACTATCTCTTTTACAACCACACTTCTTGCTAACAGGCCTTTGGTTGATGCTTTTCCCGGATTCAATACCTCGCCTGACAGTTCGGGCATAACTCCCTTAAGTCTTATAGCAGGAAAGTTATCGAAATTGTCATTGTTGTATCTTGCTCTTACAACCGGATCCTGCTTGTATTGCTTCATTTGCCCTGGCTTCAGGGTAGCACCGCTTACAGCATCAGGAGCCTGTCCGTTCAACCCTGCTGCTATCAGGATCAAAATAAATGACTGGACTGCTTTGTTCATGGAAAGAGATATTATTTATTATTCGGGCGATATTACATTTTTTTCATATCGCATCCAAAGAATAATATCATAAAACATGAAAAAAAAGGGTGGATAAAATATCCACCCAACCTTACGATATAACTTTGTTCTATTACTGCAAAGGTGTAATTACCTCCAGTACTTCGGGGAAATCCATACCTATTTTCTTAACAAAATCTAATTTGGGTACACCATTGCTGTTCCATCCTCTTCTCTTATAAACTGCATCGATAAGCGATTCGAACTGCTTTTCGCGGTGCTCCCTGGTAATTTTGATCTTCTCTTCAGTTGTTTTTCCTTTTGGATCGACTCCAATTATCTCCTTCATCTGGGTATCATATCTTTCAGCCCTTGATTCATACTCTTCAACAGTAACGGGACCACATGCCCTGTAAGGCTGACGGTCGTGCACCCTTAGTCCGTAACCCCTGCGGATATTGAATATCCGCTGAAAGTTATATACACGTTCTGAGTCCTCAATGAGTCTGAACTTATCAAAATCGCGACCGGTGACCGACTTATATATTGTAACATAATTATCAACATGCTCAGGTACCTTTGGCCGGCTCATCTGTCTCCCCGTTATTTTCCGGTTCAACATCATTCCATGGCAGTTTACACAATCCAACCAGTCCGAACCAGGTCCTGAACATTGGGAAATAGTGCAGTGCTTCGGCCTTTTTCTCGAATGTAGGGATCTGGTTGTTAACCATGTCCATAAAAATGAGCCATGCTTCATCGTGCTGCGGTCCTTTATTTGTCAGGGCAAAACCACCCTGCTGTGCCAGAGACTCTTTTGACATATACTCTGAGTATTCAAGTCCCTTGTTTTCCATACCGATGTCGTTAAGGAAAGCCTCATCGCCCCATCCTTTTTCGACAAAATACTTCTTCATTCTCCTGATACCCATACCGGCGATCTTCCCAAATCCCTCGCCACGTGAAAGTTGATGGAGCAGTTCAAGAGCCGCCTCCTTATTTCCGAAGGTAAGCTTCAGTCCGCCAGTTCTTTCCTCATTAAGGATACCATTCTCAAAGCACTCCATCATGAATGCCATTGATGTACCCCATGTTATCGTGCAGATACCATAAGTATCGCAATAGAAGTTAGTTTCAATTATATACTGAGGATCGAAAATTCCGCAGTTAGATCCCAATCCGGCTGCATTCTCATATTCCGGTCCATCTACAATCGCTACAGCACCCTTATAAGGTCCGGTCTTGACAATGAAATCATCAACCCCTTTTGTGCATGACATATTACATCCGATCCAGCAACCATCAGGAACATTTTGTGTGAAATGTTTCTTCCAGACTGATGAATCGATTTTAGCCGCATCGGGATGACTACCGAACTTATAGTTATTGACAGGCAGAAGGTCATGATCATCCATGATCTCCATAAGGTGTGCGGTACCTGTTTGTCTCATCTGGCACTGCTTATCGTCCAGCTCCTTCATCTCTCTGTTGAACCGCTTGCCTCTTTCCATAATAGCGGAAAGATCGACGACATTATTAAGATTACCTTTTACACCTGGTATCTTACATACCAGTGCTTTAATTTTTTTATCACGGAATACTGTGCCTATACCTCCACGACCAGCCTGCTTCAGGCGGACCTTTTTCCTTTTAGGGTCATAAAAGCTGAAGTTAAGCATTCCGATGAGTGAATTTTCGGCAGCAGTACCGCTGGATACAACTCCAATATTTTTCTTTTCGCCCTCTGTTTCAGCGAACATCTCAGTAAGCTGTTCTGTCAGAAGATGACTATCGGTTGCTTCCGCCGGAGCTTCAAATATCTCAACCTTATGGTTTACACCATCGATAAAAATTATAACATCCTTTTCTGCTTTACCCTGCAGTTCAATTGCATCAAAACCGGAAAACTTCAGGAAGGGTCCGAAAAATCCTCCAACATTGCTATCGATTACAGAGTCGGTCTGAGGTGAGATGGTAACAACAAGCGATTTGCCTGAACCGCTGTACTGGGTTATTCCTCCGATAGGGCCGCTGGAAATAACAATTTCATTTTCAGGATCATTCCATGCCGTGCGAGGTTTCGTTGCATTCCAAAGCAGTCTGAGTCCATATCCTTTACCGCCGATAAATTTCTCCTTTACAACTGCCGGGACGTCTTTCTCCTTGATTTCATTGGTCCCTACATTTATGTAAAGGGTCTTATCGGTATACCCCATCTCAAGTGGTTTCCAGTTGTAGTCCCATTTCTTCAGCATCTTGTGCTTCGCCTTTAATGCATTGATATCCATATTCTTATATACTTATTATTGTAATATTCCTGAATTGTCAAATATAGCGTCTAAAATTAACCTATATAATGACAATAATCAATATGCTTCCAAATGCATATCGCTAAAAATTAGCTATTTATCGGGTAATCATTACCATGCCTCATATTATCAATTAATTGTATGATGGTTTTATAATATCTTTGCATGTAACCGATTGGTCAAAATCCGTATTGGGGACTTTTAGAATAACTGAACAAGAGATCAGATGAAATTTGAAGAAGTAAGAAATCATCTTTCCCGTTTTACAGTAGGCATCGCAGGTGCCGGAGGACTTGGTTCAAATTGCGCTTCATCCCTGGTAAGGATCGGCGTAGGTCGCCTGATAATTGCTGATTTCGATATTGTTACTGAGTCGAATCTTAACAGGCAGTTCTTTTTTCACGACCAGATAGGAATGCCAAAGGTTGATGCTTTGAAAATAAATCTGCTCCGGATATCTCCCAATCATAACATTTCAGCAATACTTACCAGGTTACATCCAGGCAATATTTCTGAAGTATTCGGACAGTGCGATATTATAGTAGAGGCTTTTGACGATGCCGGAATGAAGGTGATGCTCGCTGAGGAGGTATTATCTGCTCTGCCCGGAGTTCCGCTGGTAATGGCATCGGGACTGGCCGGCTGGGGGAAAAACGAGTTGCTTGCATCTAAGCAGGCTGGAGAGAACCTATGGATATGCGGTGACGGTATTTCTGAGGTATCGGAAGAGAGAGTGCCCCTTGCACCGAGGGTAGGCATAGTATCGAACATGCAGGCCAATATCGTAACAGAAATATTAATGAATAAAATTAAGTGAGATGAAGATAATGCTCAATAACCGTGAGGAGGAGTTTGGAAAGGAAAAGATGAGCGTTAGTGAAATGCTTGAGATAAAGAAATTTACTTTCAGAATGAGAGTAATAAGGATAAACGGTCGTCTGATAAAGCCCGACCAGTATGAGACTGCCATCATAAAAGCGGGTGATGATGTCCAGATGTTATATCTCATGAGCGGTGGCTGACAAACCCCTCCACGTTACTCTTAATTAGTATTTAAACCTTACGCCCTGTTGTTTGTTAGCAATATATAACATAAGATTAACATACAATGACGAACAGACTATCTGTACCCGAGCCATATAATGAACCTGTAAAATCGTATGCCCCGGGCACACCCGAGAGGGAAGAAATAATAAGAACAATAAAGGATCTCAAATCATCAACTGCCGATATTCCAATGATAATCGGAGGCAAAGAGGTCAGAACTGGTAATCTTGTAGAGATAAGGCCTCCTCATGAGAGATCCCACTTGCTTGGTCATTACCATGCCGGTGACAAAGTCCAGGTAAATATGGCTATTGATGCAGCCTTGGAGGCCAGAGCCGGATGGCTCGCCATGCCCTGGAAAGAGCGGGCAGCGATCTTTCTTAAGGTTGCAAGTTTAATAGCCGGTCCATACCGCCGCCTGATCAACGCTACAACAATGCTGGGGCAGAGTAAAACAGTTCACCAGGCTGAAATAGACGCAGCATGCGAGTTTGCAGATTTTATGAGGTACAATGTAAAGTATATGAATGAGATCTACTCTATACAGCCTGAGAACCATCCCGACACATGGAATAAACTTGAACAGAGGCCTCTGGAGGGATTTGTTTACGCTCTGAGTCCATTTAATTTCACCTCTATCGCAGCCAATCTTCCTGCAGCTCCGGCCCTTATGGGGAATGTGGTTGTATGGAAACCCTCTAATACCCAGATCTATTCAGCCGATATTATCATGAAAGTATTTATGGAGGCAGGCCTGCCTCCTGGAGTAATCAATATTATTTTCACGCCGGGACCTGAAACAGCAGACGTTGTTCTTAACAACAGATATTTTGCCGGCATTCATTTCACTGGCAGCACCTCAGTATTTAACTCTATCTGGAAGACCATCGGTGAGAATATCGGCAAGTATAAGAATTACCCAAGGATAGTAGGGGAAACAGGCGGCAAGGATTTTATACTGGCACATAAATCGGCAAACACCAGGCAGGTTGCAACAGCCTTGGCCCGTGGTGCCTTTGAATTCCAGGGACAGAAATGTTCTGCTGCATCCAGAGCCTATCTGCCGGATAATCTGTGGCCCGAGATAAAGAAAGAGGTACTGAGACAATTAGGGTCATTCAAGATGGGAAGTCCCGAAGACTTCAAAAACTTTGTTACAGCTGTAATTGATGAAAAATCATACAGAAAACTAACTGCATATATTGAAGAGGCTAAAAAGAACAGCCAGGTGGAGATTATTGCCGGTGGTAATTACAGCGACAGCAAAGGCTATTTTATTGAACCTACAATCATACTAAGTAAGGATCCCTGTTATATTACTATGCAGGAAGAACTTTTTGGTCCGGTCCTTACCATTTTTGTTTACAAGGAAGATGAGTTTGATGAAACATTCAAGCTTATTGACAAGACTTCCGTATATGGTCTTACCGGAGCTATATTTGCCAGAGACAGGGAGGCAATTGCACGTGCAACAGCCGGACTCCGCTATTCAGCAGGTAACTTCTATATCAACGACAAGCCAACGGGTGCAGTAGTAGGGCATCAACCATTTGGAGGTTCAAGATCGTCAGGTACAAACGACAAGGCAGGATCGGCACTTAACCTGTTCAGGTGGGTCAGTCCCAGAACTATCAAAGAGTGCTTTCTTCCCGCTGAAGACTATACCTATCCCTTCCTTTCCGAAAAATAACCGGCATCAGTGTGTGGATAAGTACCAAACCAATTTAGATCGTTTATCTCCCATAAGTTTGGGAAAATCTTTATAGGTTTGTATTGTGATCAACTGGGAAAACATACAGGATAAAATACCGGCCCGATTCAGGAATAAATATATCCTGACCGCCGCCGTTTTTCTGATATGGGTAGCCTTGTTTGACGGTAATAATCTTGTTGACAGGTTCAGGGATATGAGAACACTCCATCAGTTAGAGAAAGACAGGGAGTATTATTCAGGCCGCATTGAGGAGGAGAGAAGGAAACTTAATGAGCTTAGGACAAGCGATGAGAATCTGGAAAAATTTGCGAGGGAGCAGTATTATATGAAAGAACCCGGGGAGGATATTTTTGTAATAATAACGCCTGAGAAGGAAAAAGAGGTTAAGAGACGGAGGAACAGGAAGTGGTAGTATCTCTTTTCCAGTTCCCTGAATTCCAATAACATTTCGTAACTATTATTTCCCGGGTCTCTCCCCAATAATAAAAGAAGTTCCTTCCCGGCATCTGCAACAGACACCTTCTGAAACATAGTGACATGTACATAATTAAGGTACTTTACAATCATGAACATGTTAAACCACTGGAAGAATCTTTTCCTGAATGCATCCTGACTACCGGTGTTTGCTTCAATTTCAATGATCTTCATCCTCCATTTTTCCGGTGCGATAAATTGTCTCAGGGAGAAAGGAATTAGTTCAGAAACATCTTCATCTGACAATTCATGATCTTTCAGACGATCAACAGAGCGAAACAGCGTCTTAAGGTCGTTGAAGGCTTGCAAATTGTATGTTTTCAGGGAGATATCTCCTGAATCCATAATCAGAGATACGGCCCTTCCGGTGCCGAAGGGTACCCGGTTGCTTGCTCTGCCTGAAGGGTATACAACTGTATTCCAAATATTAAGATATCCTCCCACAGGTATCAGCTTCTGGATGAAGTAGAAATCCTCCCCTGCCTGCCTTGGGCTCATTCCGCCTGATTTTTTGTAGGTATCAGCTTTTACAGCCATTGATGAACCTACTGTATGAGTAACCCACGGATAGCCACAATATTTCAACGCCTGGAAATAATAACGCAGATGCAACTCGTATAGAAGTATTGCATTTCCCTGATCGGTGACTGTTGATACGTCCCTGTGTTCAAAAAAGAGTGAGGCCGCATTCGCATTCTTTTGCCACAACAGTTCTTTTTCGATAGTGACAAAATAATTTTCTGCAACAATACAATCGCCATCAAGAGATGCTATTACACCCCTGTGATTCATCGCCTGGTACAATCGGTATGCTGCTTCATCCATCCCTCTCTTTCTGGCCATTCCAACGCCCCACCTCATGTTATCGGATCTTCCGTTATTAAAGACCAAAAGCCGGAAGAAAGGTTTATTTACCTTCAACCAGCTTTCAATTTCTTTTTCAGCTCTACCGTTGTTTTCTATCTGTTGCTCCGAAGCATTCGAAGGAGCATTGATCAGCACCAACACTTCCACCCCGCAATCGGGTCTTTTACAACTGCTTAACGAGTCAATTGTCTCAAGCAGATCAGGCTCATCATAAGCCGGAATAACAACAATAATCCCTGTATCACGAGATATCTCTTCCCTGAACAGGGGCAAGTAATTCATTAACTACTTTTTGATCTTTTTTTCTGCAAGGTATTTCTCATTGAGACCCGCCAGCACTTCATTAGTGATTTCAAGTTGCGGGTCGCTGTAAAGAATAGTGCTTCCAAATGATTTGCCCAATATATACTGGTAATTATTCTCCACTGTATATTCCTCGAGGAATTTGTAGATATAATCAAGTACCTGACGATTGGTTACCTGCTCCTCCTCCATCAGAGTCATCTGAAGGTTGTCGCGAAGGGCAACAAGATCCTGTTGCTGTTGCATCAGGGCCTGTTCCATCTGAGCTGCTGTAGCCCTTGTAACAAGACCTTTGCGGACTTTCTCCTCATAATCACGGGCTCCTTTTTCGTATGCCTGTCCTTTTGAGTTCAGTTGAGCTTCTGAGCTTTTCTGCTTATCCATCAGGACATTACGAAGATCTTTAAACATTTCAAAGTTATACAGTATAGAATCAATTTCGACATAAGCAATGCCTTGTGATTTTACGTCGCTAATCTGAGCGGGCATCTCACCACTTTCAACCTTTTTATTGCCTGTAAAGACAATGAAATAAAGAGCAGCCACTGCTAAGAGTAACACAACATTAAGGACAACAGGTAATTTTTTCATATTCGTTTTGATGTTAAAATAAAGTCAGGCACAAATATAGAAAAATTATATTCATGAGCACAGGAGGGTCAGTGATGTAAGAAATAATCTTTCTGTCTCCGATGGCCAGCCAGGAGAATCAGGTATAATATGTTTGAGGGAAGTTAAAATTCGGGGCAGGGAATAGCATGAATTTTCCTGCGCCCTCCCACGGAGAAGGTTGTGAATTCGAATATCAGGGAGATCTCATGTGATCCGCCGGTTGCGGCTATGAGGTTTGAAATGGTAAAATCGTAGCTATACCCTACATGTACCTGATCGGTCTTAAATCCTATGAGCCCAATTACTGCATCACCAGCCTGTGATGTAACAAAAGGCACACCTCTGTACCACATTCCAAAAATTATGGGGTTCCTGTAATAATACAAGCCTACATCACTCTGGAAAAAGTTTCCCTGAAACTTAAGGTTGGCGGCAATTGACAGTACTTCTTCGTATTTCTGACGCAATCTTCCCCTTGCCAGTATCTGGGTTCCTCCAAAAATATCAACTTTAACAGGGATGAAGGCATCTTCTCCATAGAAGGAGACCTTTGGTTTAAGGAGGTGATCAACGGCTATTCCGGCCCATATCTGTTCTGTATAGAACATAACGGATGTTCCGAAGTCGACATCGGCAACATTTTCAAAAGGGGGAGGATATATACTTGGGGTGGTACCACCAACATTAAGCTGGGTCGCCCATATCAGCTTATAGATGTTAAGGCCCAGGTATGAGAATTTAAATTGTACTCCTGGCCTAACGTGCCACACCTTGTTTATATTGAAGTCGTAACTGTACAGTACACCCAGGTTTGTTGTGCTCAGGTCACCTGAACCGGCAACGTCGTGTGTGGCAAGGAATCCTATCCCCGAATTGAAGTTTGGCATATATTTATCGAATGCCACACTATAGGTATGAAAGACGCCGGGGACGGCAGGCCATTGATTTCTGTAATTAATAGAGAGCCTCATATCCTGGGTTGCTCCTGCAAACGAAGGTGCCAGATAAAGCGAATTGGCATAGAACTGAGAAAACTGAGGGTCCTGGCCCTTAGATTCAACCGAAAATATGACAAACAGAATAAACAGGTATTTATATTTTGCTTGCAATGGGGCCAAGGTTATTAGTCACACACGAAAATAAATAAATGAAATCTAATTTCACTACTATTATACGAAAATTTATTAGGAAGGTGACGCCCTATTTTAAACAGAACTACAATTAGAGCAATTTTTTAGGTCAATATTTAGTAAATTTTGACCAATCAACTCAAAACATTGACCAATATTTATTGTTTGAAGAGGGTTACATCGCCCATTTTAACAAACAACTCTCCATTGCGGTATCTGCCCCTGACCTTCCATACATATACTCCCGGCTCGCACAGCTGACCGCGATAGTAGCCATCCCAGCCAATATTCATGTCGTTTGTTTCAAAAATGAGCACTCCTCTTTTTGAATAGACTCTCAGATTATAATCGGCTACTCCGGAAGATACCGGGTGGAATACAGATGATGTCTGGTCGGAAGCAACTGAATAATATCCTCCTGTTGGTCCGTCGGTATTGGCAATAATAGCATTTGGAAACTCAATAAAATATCCGATACCGGTAATTGATTCCCTCAATTCCACTGAATCACGGCATCCATCGGCACTAATAACATGCAATGAGATTGTATAATCGCCGGATTTTTGATATTTATGAACAGGCTCAACCATTTCCGACTTGTTACCATCGCCAAAAGACCAGTTATACTTAACGGCATCGGTCGAGAGATTTGACATTCTAACTCCTTCAGCAGGGCTATTTAGTTTTGCATCTGAAATTTCGAACCGTGCTGTAGGCTTTTGAAAAACGCGCACCTTAAGTTGGGTTTGTGCCATACGACCATCGGTCCCGAATACAGCAAGGCTAACGTTGTAATCACCTGCTTCATCGAAAAGCCATACCGGATTGTCAGATGTGGAAGATCCTCCGTCACCAAAAGTCCAGCGACACGAATCGTAGTTCAGCGAGTTATTGGTGAAATGAACAGATAAAGGCTCACAACCCGAAAGAACGGATGCGCTGATTCTCACCACCGTTATTGCCGACTCCCTGAATTTAGTCTCGCTGCTGTTTTCAATTACTGACAATTCTCTTGCCTTAAGAGTTTCAGAAACTGCATTTCCCCGGGAATTGGAGTTATTGATCAGTGTATCGGTGAAACTTTCTGAATTTCGGGAAGTTCCGGATAGTGGTCTTCTCTTGATCCTTGCCGACTCTTTCTTGCCCTGATTCTTCTGAGACTTTATCAGGTGGTGCCGTTTTATTTTCAACGGATCCTTCAATAACAGAGGTGTCGGCAATAATATTATCTACCGGGGGCTTATCAGGACTCGCCGGATTGTTGAATAATAGTGATGTAGTGATGGCCAGTGTTGCGGCAGCCGCTGTATACCAGATATTTATACGACGGGGATTGAATCTGAAAAACTCCCTCACAGCCACCCTGGCTGAAATGGAACCAAACAGTCCATCGGATGGAGAAACCTCAACTGACTCCAGCTTCTCTCTGAAGAGTTCCTCTATTCCCGATATTTTATCCCCCTTTTTCAATTTTAGTAATTCTATTCTGTATATCTGTCTTTTATCTTCTCCAGTTCTTCCAGCCTCGATCTTATAAGTGCTCTTGCCCTGCTATATTGAGACTTGGATGTATTAATATCTATCGACATCAGTTCAGCTATCTCTTTATGTTTGTAACCCTCTATCGCATAAAGGTTAAAAACCATCCTGTATCCCGGCGGCAGTTCATTCAATATCCGTAATAACTCTTCAGATGTGAACTGGCTGTCGTTATATCCGGCAGTACCTGTTTCAACAGTTGAGTAATCATCGATATTCATCTGATACCTGTATTTCATGTTTTTATGATAACTGGTAATAGATGTATTAACTGCTATTCGTCTTAGCCAACCTGAAAAAGAACCTGTTCCTGAAAAATCTCCAATATGGAAAAATATCTTTACGAAACAATCCTGAAGAATATCTTCGGCCTCTGCCTTATCGGATGCATACCTCAGACAAATACCCAGTAGAAACCTCGAATACTTCTCAAAGAGTATCTTCTGAGCAATTCTGTCGTGCTTTTTGCACCCCTCTATTAGCTGAAGGTCGGTCATATTCTTTCCTGACCACTTAGTAGACATTTCAAGAATTTAATTGGTTGCACCTATTGAAAATTTTTTCAATTTAGCAATTTTACTGCTCTAAATCAGAAGTAACCACTGACAAACGTCATATTGAAGCAGTAAACTATTGTTTTATTTTGCCACTGCTGAGAAGTTTTTCAGCATAACACAACTGTCAAATAGTTCAGATTGCTAATTTTGGCCGATCATAAAAATTGAAATAAGATGTTTAATAAGATTATTGCCGCGGTACTACCCTATTTCCCAAAGAAATTCATCTGGATATTCTCAAGACCCTATATCGCAGGTGAGACAATTGATAATGCGATGAGTGTATCCAAAGATCTTAACAGCAAAGGGATCAAGGTCACTATCGATATCCTGGGCGAGTTCATTAAGAACCTTGACGAGGCTGAGGCAAATAAGAAGGAGTATTTGCATCTTATTGATTATACCGAAGCACGTGGAATAGATGGCAACTATTCACTAAAGCCAACTAGCTTCGGTCTTCTTCTTGACAAAGAGGTAGCATATGGACATATCAGGGAGATCGTTGCCAAAGCCGCATCTTACAATAACTTCATTAGGGTAGATATGGAGGATTCTCCATGCACCGACCTTACCATTGAGCTCTTCAGGAAGCTGAAAGCGGAATTCCCCGGTAACGTTGGGCTTGTTCTGCAGGCCTACCTGAGAAGAACGCTTTCTGATATTGAGAAGATGACAGACCTTAACAAAGCTGATATTCCGTTAAGCTACAGGCTATGTAAAGGAATATACGTTGAGCCTGAGGAAATTGCATTCAAGAAGAGAGATGAGGTAAACGAAAACTTCCTTAAAGATCTTGAGTTCATGTTTAAGAATAAGATCTATGTTGGCATTGCCACACACGATAAATTTCTTGTAGACGGAGCTTTTGCTCTGATTGAAAAAAACAGTGTTCCTAAGAACATGTACGAGTTCCAGATGCTTTATGGTGTTACCCCGTCACTAAGACAGATGATCGTTGACGCGGGTCACGTGATGAGGGTGTATGTTCCCTATGGTAAGCAATGGTTTGGCTACTCAACACGCCGTCTTAAGGAGAACCCCAAAATGGCGACACATATCATTAAAGCAATATTTTATAAG
Organism: uncultured Bacteroidales bacterium; assembly: GCA_963698535.1. GTDB lineage: Bacteria > Bacteroidota > Bacteroidia > Bacteroidales > VadinHA17 > CAVORD01. The sequence continues at coordinate 1,441,837 of CAVORD010000001.1, forward strand.
GGTTAGAATAATAGCTGCTTGATGAGCTTTCATGCATTATATGTGTGGAAGCTCATTTTTTTATACTGTCCTGTTTCCCCAGATATTGATTGTGAAGCATCTTTAGCCTTTCAAGATCAATATTTGTTACTCGTGGTGCAGGTGGTTCATACTTCTCAGGCAAACCATTAACCATCATATAGATCAGTCCGGGAATAAATGTTATCGGGTTAAATCCTACCATCCTGTCAGATGGGATCCCTCCTCTCTCATATGCCTGAGTTTTCTGCTGCTGCCGCAGAAGTTCATAATTTGTCAGCGGATCGCCAAGCTCATTAGCCCCGGCCAATCCCTGATAAACCGAAACAGAAATATTATTTCTGGCATTAACAACGGACTCCTCTGTTGATGGCTCATATTTTAAGATCTCGGCTTTAAGGTTACCAATTCGGGGATTGATTATGACCTCTCCAACTGCGATGGTATCGGTATAAAGAAATATACCTGCAAGATACTCTCTTGCCATAAGAGAATCGGGAACATGATAAACCATGGTAGAATAACCTATTACAGAAAAAATAATAGTGTCGCCACTATTTATCAGGGTTGCAAACTGACCAGCTTCATTTGTAATTCCTGAATGACCCGCTGAGTTTATGAAATGTGCATTAGTAATCGGGATGTGGGTTTCGGCATCCATAACAACACCATTTAAAAGGACACTTCTCTTCTGACCCAAAATGGAGAATGGATTAATGACCAAAAATGCAATAACAAAAAGAAGGTATTTAACCATCACTCAATTTTAAGAATAAGCTCATCCAACGATCGTTTGGGAACATGATGCACTTCATCCTTATCCCGCCAGTACTTAATATTACCATCTGCCACCTCTTCAATAACAACTTTCTCCACCGGGTATCCCAGGGCAATTACCAGAAGTACTTCATAGCGCTCTTCAATTTGAAAGTCTCTTCTTATATCTTCCCTTCTTATGGATGCTATCATGCAGGCCCCGATATCTTTCTCTGCTGCTGCCAGTACAACAGTCTGAGCGGCAATACCAAGATCGGTAAGAAACCCGGACCCTGCATTGTTATCACCAAGGAGAATAATATATGCTACAGGCCTTTCACCCTTAACTGGTCCGGCCCAGTCCTTCAGGTAACCAGCCCAGGCCGTTGATGGGAAAAGCATGTTGCATTTCTCCGGCGACTTTACAATTATAAATTTCAAAGGTTGTTTGTTCGCTCCCGTTGGTGCAAACCTTGCAGTATCGACAAGTTGAATAAGATCATGCTCATCGATCCTGCGGCTTTCATCAAAGCGCCTGAAACTCCTTGTTTTCTTCACTAAGGAATAGAAATCCATCACCTCTTTATTAATGAATACCAAATTATTGTTTTACATCCTTTTACCAACAATATCCCAGTCGACGATTTTCCAAAAAGATTCAATGTAGTTAGCCCTGTTATTTCTGTAGTCGATATAATACGCATGTTCCCAAACATCGCATGTTAAGAGGGGCTTCAATCCTTTTGTCAGCGGGTTGCCTGCATTAGGTTCCTGGTAAACAGAGAGGCGGCCGCTGCTGTCGGCTGCAAGCCATGCCCATCCCGATCCAAACAGCGTGGCAGCTGATTTTGAAAACTCCTCTTTAAAATTCTGAAAAGAGCCAAACGACTCTTCTATAGCTTCGCCAATATGCCCTGAGGGTTCTCTTTTCCCCTTTGGCGAGAATGCTTCAAAATAGAAGGTGTGATTCCATATCTGAGCCGCATTATTAAAAATGGAGCCATCGGAATTCATTATTATCTCCTCAAGTGTTGCCTTTTCGAGAGATGTGCCGGCTATAAGCTTATTCAGATTGTTAACATAAGCCTGATGGTGCTTCCCATGGTGGAATTCCAATGTTTCCTGACTCAATGTTGGTGAGAGTCCTGACAATGGATACTTTAATTCTGGCAATTCAATTTTCATAATATATATGTTAGGTTTCTTTCCGATTGGGGTATTTATTCAAAAATACGAATTCCACAGCATATTACTATCTTCCTGATTCTATCCATTAATGGTTATTTTTACTCCCCTATTGCCACCTCTTGCTTTTCAAAATATGAAACCAGGTGTAAACAGAAGTATCCTCAGGCTTGCGATACCAAACATAATCAGCAACATAACCATCCCGCTTCTCGGCATTGTTGATATTGCTTTAATGGGACATCTGGGTAGCGATGATTATATTGGAGCCATAGCTCTGGGTGCCCTTATTTTTAACTTTATTTATTGGGGCTTCGGATTTCTAAGGATGGGTACCAGTGGCTTTACGGCACAAGCCTGGGGAAGGAGGGATCTTCCGGAGACATTTCATATTCTTACCAAAGCAACATTGATCGGCATCGCCGGTGGTATTTTTCTTTTGCTTATTCAGAAACCTATCTCCACAATCGGTTTTGGATTAATAAAGGGCGAGCCACAGGTTGAGTCCCTGGCTCTGGAGTATTTCAGGATCAGGATATGGGCTGCTCCGGCCACCCTGGGCCAGTATGCTATTCTCGGATGGTTTATTGGCATGCAGAATGCCCGCTTTCCGATGATTGTGGCTATAGCTTCCAATATCTTCAACGTTATATTCAGCTATACCCTTGTTGTATATGCCCATATGGGTACCGCGGGTGTGGCGCTGGGAACAGTTATTGCACAATATCTGGGGCTTCTCCTTTCTGTTTTACTCTTTATGCTCTATTACAGTCGTTTGACAAAATATCTTAATCTGGCAAGGGCCTTCAGACTAAAGGACCTTAAGATTTTTATGAATGTCAACAAGGATATCTTTATCAGAACCATGTGTCTGGTTATCGTATTTTCTTACTTCACCGCCAGAAGTGCAAGTATTGACGCAGGCGGAGAGGGCCGGGAGACGATCCTGGCAGTCAACTCCCTGCTGATGGAGTTTTTTATGTTCTTCTCATTTTTGATCGATGGTCTCGCATATGCCGGCGAGGCTCTTTCCGGGAGATATATCGGTGCTGCAAGCAAACAAAATCTTGGGAAAATGGTCAGGACAATATTCATTTGGGGCGGGGTCACAGGGTTGGTTTTTGCCCTGATATATCTTTTTGCAGGAAGCAATATACTAATGCTTCTGACTAATAATAAAGAAGTTATAAATAATGCTAAGCCATACATCTTCTGGATGGTGGCTATACCGCTGATCTCTTTCCCTGCTTTCCTGTGGGATGGTATCTACATTGGTGCAACAGCAGGCAGTGCAATGAGAAATTCTATGCTTATTTCAACATTAATTATATTTTTTCCTGCTTATTTTCTGATCAGGCCTGTAATTGGTAACCATGCCCTTTGGCTTGCCTTTATACTTTTCCTCCTATCACGGGGAGTCACGCTCTCGCTCATGGCCAAAAAGCATGTCTTCGAAAGGGTGGCAACAGAGTAAAATTGAGAATTACTCTTCGTCAAGAAATATCCTGTCGGGAAGTTCCGGGATTGCATTCTTATTTGCTGCAATCTGGAATAGTGCCCTTACTGCACTCTTCCCCCCCGCTCCCATGGATCTTGTAAACTCATTCACATAGAGTTTAATGTGTTTATTCATAACATCAGGGTCCATCTCCTGAGCGTTATCCTTAACGAAAGTAAAAGAGGATGAGCTATCGTGTTGTGCAAAGTCGATACTTCTACCAAGCACCCTGTTAACAGTATGAGCAATATGCTCAGGAATTCTTCTGTTAATTATTATTGCACCCAGAGGAATAGGGTGGTTTGTCTGTTTTGTCCATATCTCACCAAGATCGGCAATTTTTGAAAGGCCTTTACTCTCATAGGTGAATCTGCTTTCGTGTATTATAACACCTGCATCTACCTCACCTCTGATAACAGCGTCTTCTATACTCGAGAATATTATCTCCTTCCTGTTTACTGCTTCGGGGAATGCAATTGAAAGCAACAGGTTTGCCGTGGTAAACTTACCCGGGATGCCAATTACAGCCGATTCCAACTCATTTGGTTTGATCGGGGTTCTTGAGATCAACAGAGGGCCATTTTTATGACCCAAAGCGCTTCCGCAATCCAGGATCAGATAGTCCTCAGCTAAAAAAGCATAGGCATGATAACTTACTTTTACGATATCGAGTTCGGCCATAAAGGAGCGTCTGTTAAGCTCCTCAACGTCGGCAAGAACGTACTCAAACTCCAGCCCTTCGGTATCGATACGGCCATGTACCATGGCGTCGAAAATAAAGGTATCATTCGGACAGGGTGAGAACCCAAGTGAAAGTTTCATTATTTATTCCCCAGTGATTTAAATATTCGCCCCATATTCTTTGCCAGACTATTAAGTGCCAGAGGTATTTCCCAGTTCCCTCTGTTCCTTGGTTCCACAAAATTGGAAACCGATCTGACTGCCATACATGGAATTTTTTCCAGTCTGCAAATATATAAAAAAACCGCACTCTCCATTGTTTCAATGTCAGGATTGTATTTCCCCTTAAGCATATTGATTCTTTCAGGTGAACCGGAGACTGTGTTGACCGTAATAGCCGTCAGAGGCATTATCTCCTGCTGAAGGATGTCAGACAGCTCTCTTTCTGCAAGGACCCACCCTTTTTCAAATGCTCCTTCAGATTGCTCCATTAACCCCGATTCAAAAATATCGATGAAACAACCATTATTATCGATTCCAAAATCAGCGAATCTGTCCTTTATGATGTAACCAACCGATCCCGGGGGGATATCTCTCCTGAAGGAACCTGCTATCCCTGTATTTACAACCATATCCGGTTTAGTGCCGCTTTTAAGCCTGTTCGTCAGACTATAGGATGAATGAACCATACCAATACCAGTTATAAGTGGTTCAATACTCATCCGTCCGTAATTAAAGGTTGTCAGATCTGAAGATCCGCTTAACAACCTTACAGTCTCTTTAAGCTCCAGTTCGGTAGCAGCAGTTAACAATATATTACCCGATAAACTCATTTCTCTCAGTATCTATACAACATTATATTAAAGATATTGTTTTATTCTTGAATTTGGAGCATCTTTATAATACCTAACAATAGTTTGAAAAGGATGATTTTTATTACCAGACGAGAAAGGTTCAGTGCTGCACACAGAATGTTTTCCCCGGAACTGTCAGATTCCGAGAACCTTGAGATATATGGTAAATGCTCTAATCCAAACTGGCACGGACATAACTATATACTTTATGTAACAATTAAGGGTGAGGTTGATCCCAGGATCGGTTTCCTGATGAATATCACCAAATTGAAGTCGATTATCAAGGACCATGTTATTGATATTATTGATCACAAGAACATTAACATTGATGTTGACTTTATGTCGGGGAAAATAGCAACCACTGAGAATATCGCGATTGCAATCTGGGAAAAACTGGAACCGGTAATAAGTAAGGAAAATGTAATTCTTCATTGCGTAAGGCTTGAAGAGACGGAAAATAATTTTATCGAATATTATGGCAAAGATTAAGAAGGTGAACCACGGATCAAATAAAATGGCCGAAAGATATAACATGATCGAGACCTGGGATGAAGCCACTTTGACTGAAATGGCAGATATCTACAAAAGGATACTCGAGCTCATTGGTGAGGATCCTAAAAGGGAGGGATTGGCACAAACCCCTGTTAGAGTTGCAAAAGCTTTGACTTTTTTGACTCAGGGATACTATCATGACCCTGTTGAGATTCTCACTTCTGCAATGTTCAAAGAGGAATACAGGCAAATGGTAATTGTTAAGGATATTGACCTCTATTCGATGTGTGAGCACCATATGCTACCCTTCTTCGGGAAGGCTCACGTTGCATATATTCCCGATGGATACATAACAGGATTAAGTAAAATTGCGAGAGTTGTAGAGACCTACTCCAGGAGGCTGCAGGTACAGGAGAGGCTTACAACACAGATAAGGAACTGCATACAGGATACCCTTAAACCCCTGGGCGTAGCCGTCGTAATAGAAGCTCAGCATATGTGCATGCAAATAAGGGGTGTACAGAAACAAAACTCAGTTACAACGACCTCTGCATTTTCCGGATGTTTCCTCAATAATCTGCCAACACGTGAGGAGTTTATTCACCTTACCGGTATGAATCTCAGATAGGATCGACTACTTTTTTTTATATTTGCAGCGCATAAGTTTAACTTAAACCCGGTTTATGAACGCATATCTATTCCCTGGTCAGGGGGCACAATTTGTTGGAATGGGGCAGGATCTTTACAATAACTATCCGGAAGCCCGTAAAATGTTTGAAAAAGCCAATGAAATACTTGGTTTCAGAATAACCGATCTGATGTTTTCCGGTACTGATGAAGATCTAAGGCAAACGAAGGTAACCCAACCTGCTATATTCCTCCACTCAACAATTCTGGCTTTCACTCTGGGTGACAGGTTCAAGCCCGATATGGTTGCAGGTCATTCACTTGGGGAATTCTCTGCACTTGTGGCTTCCGGGGCTATTGATTTTGAAGATGGGCTTAAGCTGGTGTTTAAGAGAGCAATGGCCATGCAGAAAGCATGTGAGAGAACGCCTTCAACTATGGCAGCAATCCTGGGTCTCGACGATAGTGTTGTTGAAGAGGTATGTAATTCGATCGATGCGGTTGTTGTTCCTGCCAACTACAACAGCCCCGGTCAGCTGGTCATTTCAGGGTCTGAAGAGGGTATTGACCAGGCAATTGAGATTCTCAAGGAGAGAGGTGCCAAGAGAGCTTTGAAGCTGGCTGTAGGTGGTGCTTTTCACTCACCCCTTATGGAACCGGCGCGTCTCGAACTGGAGGAGGCAATAAAGTCAACTACTTTCCACAAGCCAGTTTGTCCTGTTTATCAAAATGTTAATGCATTACCTGAGACCATTGCTGACAAGATAAAAGATAACCTTGTCCTTCAGCTTACCTCACCAGTAAGGTGGACCCAGACGATAATCAGAATGTCGGCTGACGGAGCAAAGAGATATACCGAAGTAGGGCCCGGAAATGTGTTGCAGGGTCTTGTGAAAAAGATCGACAAGGAGGCAGAAACGGAGAGTGCAGCGGTTAGTTAAGGGATAGTATAAAATAATCCCTTATTTCAGAACCGGAGTGTTACATTTTGAAACAGTTCCGCCTTAAGAGACCTGGAAACCGGGCATGTTTTAACACAGTACTCTAGAATTTTGCGTTGCTTCTCAGTATATTCTCTGCCTGTGAAATCATATTCTATCCTGATCTCACCCACCGCACGAGGGTTATCAGTCATTATCTTTGTTACAGAGCAAGTTGCCCCATCGATAGAGAAATTGTGCTCCTCTGCAGCTATTCCCATTATGGTGAATATGCAACTGCCAAGGGCACTGGAAAGCAAATCCGTGGGTGAAAAAAATTCGCCCTTACCCTTGTTATCAACAGGGGCATCTGTAATAATCACCTCCCTGGATCTGGTATGAACTGCCCTGGTTCTTAAGTTGCCTGTATAAGTTATTTCTGATGTGCTCATAATTCAAAGATTATTTTACTGCCTTTACTGGTTTGCTGATTAGTCCTCTGTGGGATCTTCCGTCTATCATTATCTGAAAGGGGTCCTCGAACCTTACATGTCTTACAAATTCATCCTCATATACTGCAGGTCTGTCATTCAGAAAATCGATATCATAAATACCTTCCTTTATGAATGGGTTGATGGTGAAGTAGCCCACCCGGAATGATGTGAGATTCTGGAAGAAGTGCGTCCCCTGACTTGGATCAATTCTATAGTTTTTCAGTCCGGCCTCAACGATTATCCTTGCATTTGATATCATAGGCCATTTCACCGGTATCCCCAGCCAGGGATCGCTCGAACCCCATCGGCCGGGACCTATAAGCACATAGTTTCGTGCCTCTTTTATGAACAGAGCATTTATCCTGTCGATGTCCAGTGCTATTTTCTCTGTATGAGCAGCATTAAACGACTCCTGTTTTACATAGAGAATATCTTTTATGCCCCTGAAATAACCGTTGCCCAATGCCGACTCGGAGTAGATTATGGCATTCTCCTTGTCAGCATTTTCGATTTCTATTGCCTGGGAATGATCACTTGTAACAATAGGTCTTATCTGAAGGAAATTAAAGACATGTGGTGAAGGAGCAGGGTTTTCGAGGTTCACTGCAAACTCAATTTCAATAGGTCCGTTCATCTCCTTCTGTCCCAGTTCAAGAAGGCTTCCGGTAATTTCAGCAAGGGGGAAGGTACCATGCTGCAAAATATTTGCAAACGTAATGATCCTTTTCCCGGGAGTACCAATCCCGTCGCGTATCATGTTGTTATTAAAATCATAGGTAGAGGCGAGGTGACGCAATGAACTTTCATCCTCCACATCTTTGATATTTTGTCTTATGAGATTAATTCCGTCATCTGTTGAGGGAACAAAGCTGGCAACATCAAGATTAAGAGATAGGTACTCCTTCTGGGTATCGCGAAGTGCCGTTTCAGGAGATGACAGCTGAAGAATTTTCTTTGGTTGTCTGGGAGAAAAGCGTAGTGAGGTTCCTCCATCGACAATGTACTTACCCAATCCAAAAGCAACATTAACAATCCCATCTTCAGCTTTTTCCGATCCGATGGGATAGAAGTTTATTGATCTGGCTACCCCTGAAATAGTTGGGTAGTACTTATCCCCATGACGATTCCCGCATACCTCCTGCAGGATAATGCCCATTTTCTCCTCATCGATCACATTTGCTGTGGCCATCATATAAGCCTTACTGCTTCTGAAATATACAGAGGCATAAACCTGTTTGATCGCATCGGAAAGCAGTTTAACCATCATTCTGTTATCTGAAACACGGGGAATCATATAAGTTGAGTAGATACCTGCAAATGGCTGAAAGTGAGAGTCCTCCAACTTAGAAGATGATCGTACTGCTATTGGATGGTTGCGGGAAACGCTAAGAAAGGCATAGAAATCCTGATAAACCCCTCCCGGAAGTTCTGCATTGACAAACCTGTTAAGGATCTCCTCATCGGGCAGGTCGGTGAGAGCAATCGAGTATAGGTTATTCTTTTCCATGAACTCATCAAAAATATCAGTTGTAAGAACAACTGTCCGGGGTATGGTGATCAGTACATTAGGAAATTTATTGAATAGCTTATTCTTTTTAATGATGCTGTTGATAAAGGCCAAGCCGCGTGCTTTTCCACCAATCGATCCCTCTCCTATCCTGGAGAAGATCTGATACTCATCATAACTGGTTTTATCGAATTTTGCAATTACACCCCTGCCCTTCCCTAGACGATAACTTGATATTGCAACATAAATGAATCGCCGCATCTCATCCATTGAGTTGAAATCTTCTTTCCTGATATACTTAAACATCTGAGCGACAGGGAAGAGAGCTCTTGCATTCAACCATTTACTGAAATGATTTCTGGCAGCATGGTATTCAAGGGAGTTATCGGGTATGGTAAGTAGTTTTTGCTGAAGTGACTGAAGATCGGTTGCAATAGCTATCGCCTCTTTTGTATCAGGGTCACGAAAAACGAATGGTCCGAATGCGAGGTTCTGGATAATGAAATTTCTCAATTCAAGAGATAAGGATTTGGAGTATTTATTGATAAACCCGGCTCCCAGCTCCTCCGCTTTTGCCTTTAGCTCAATATTTGATGATTGCAGCAGGAATGGAACCTTGCTATCATCTTCCATCACTATCTTAAGGAGTTCAATACCGGCATTTTCATCAATTACGCCATTCCTTTTATAACTTATGTCGGATATTACCCCCAGTACATTGTATTTATACTTTTCATACAACGAGAGTGCCTCCTCAAAATTATTTGCAAGTAGTATCTTTGGCCTTCCCCGCATCTTTATCATCTTCTGGTGCTCATTAAGAGCTTCCCTCTGAAAGTCGCGCGATTGGATAAGTACAATACGGTATAAATTGGGCAGGTATGCTGAAATATACCTTATTGAATCCTCCACGAGAATAATTACCTGCACCCCCACATTGTCAACATCATTCTGTGCATTCATTCTGTCCTCAATAAGCTTGATAATGGCCAAAAGGAGGGCAGAATCACCCAGCCAGCTGAATACATAATCAATAGCAGAAAGGTCCTCCTTTTCCAGTCGGATGGATGTCTCTCTGGAGAAGTAGGTAAGAACTACAATTGGTATTTCCGGATACTCCTTCTTGATAGTTTTTGCCATCTGGAATGTATCATTCCCCTGAAGGCTTAACATGGAGATTACAAGGTCGATCTTATCCTCCTTAAGCATCTTAAAGGCATCGGCAGCATTATCGCACTGCACAAATGTAGGGGGGTAACGAAGATGTAACGAGACATATTCATTGAATATCTGTTCATCCACCCTGCCATCTTCCTCGAGCATGTAATTATCATAATTACTGCATATTATGAGTACCCTATGAATCCTCTTCTGCATGAGAAGGCTAAAGGAAGGATCAGTAAAATCGTACTTCTGAAGTTCCAGAATACCGTCAACAATTGTCATTTCTTAATCTTTCTTTTTTTCTCATTAATAATAAAGGCCACTCTTTTCTTTCCGTCCATCATTATTTTAAGAGGAGTTTTGAATCTTATATGGTTAAAGTAGTTGCCCCTGAAGATACTCTTCTCCCTGCCAAGAGATTCCCAGTCGATAACTTCATCACGGGAGCTATGACTAACTGAGAGGTACCCAACATTCATTGATGTGACATTATGGAAGAAATGCGATCCAAGCGATGCGTCAAGGTGCAGATCGGGCAAACTTGTCTCCACGATAACCCTTGCATTTGATATTTGTGGCCATGCTACCGGTATGCCAATAAAACGGTCGCGGGTACCCCATCTTCCAGGTCCTATCAAAACGTAACTCCTGCCTTCCTCGCGCATTTTATCGTTAATGGCCTCTATCTCAACCGCCATTGCCTCGGTTTTTGTATTTAGGAACTTGCCTGGTTCAACGTAAACTACATCGGTAATTTCTTCAATCAAACCATTACCCATACTCTTTGTGCTCTTTAGAATGATATTATCGGGATTGATGGAATCCGGATCAATATTATAACCGGCACCCATTCCAACAAGTGGTTTAACCTGAAGCAGATAAAAAGAGGCTTTCCCTGCAGGGTCTTTTCTCAGATCAACGGCATATTCAATCTCAACAGGCGCACCAAAGGCACCTTTTACAACTTCCAGTATAACCGACAATGTACGGGCCAGAGGGACATATTCATATTTAAGGATATTGGCAAAATTAACTACCCTGGGCCCTGCAACATCAAGACCCGGTGTTATTCTGTCGTTCTCGGGATCGTAAACAGAGACACAATGCAACAATGTTCCATGTCTTTCAGCATCACTTAATTCAAGCTGTATCAATCCTGCATTTTCACCCTCCAGAAGGTCGATATTCTCCTTCGCCATGTCGACGGCATAAAATGCAACCTGTGAATTTTTATAGAGGTCTGTCTGCGAGATAATATCAATATTAGGGTATTCCGGAGAAAACCTGTATGACTTCTCTCCTTCAACCACATACTGGCCCAATCCCACTGCTGTAACAGCAAACCCATCTTCCGGTTTCATATGCGCAACAGGGTAAAAATTAAAGGATTGTGCCGTCCCGCTCAGATGAGGATAGAAGGCATTCTCGAATCTGTTACCCACTACCTCCTGTATTACTACCCCCATTTTCTCATGTTCGATCTTATAATTGATAGCCTCAAAATAGGTACGTGCATTTTTTGAGTACACCGATGCAAATACAAGCTTAATGGCATCGGAGACCTGCTTATATCTGGTTTCAAAATCGGAGTGGTTATTTGGCAAAAGGTAGGTGCCGAAAACGCCGGAAAATGGCTGGCTCATTGAATCTTCAAAGAGACTTGAAGATCTTATAGCTAGAGGTTTGTTTATAAGTTTGAGGTAGACCCTCAGTTTCTTTTCAAGACTAAAGCTCAGTGAGCCCTTCAGGAACATCTCCTGAAGCGTCTGAAAGTTCCTTTCAGTTTTGACGATCTCCGACAGGTTGTTTCGTTCAAGAAACATGTCAAATTCGTCTGTGCCAATTATAGCTGTTACAGGCGACTTAATATTGATACCCGGAATTATCCGGCCCAGTTCAAAGCTGTATATCAGTGTATTGATAAAAGCCAATCCCCTGCCCTTACCACCCAGCGAACCGCTTCCAAGACTAACGACATTTGTTTCATCAATAACTGCCGATTCCTCAAAATTGACCACCTTCCCCTTATTCATCTCCCGCCTGCGCTTTTTGATGATACTCACCATAAAGTCCCTGAGCTCGTTAAGGCTCTCAAAGTCGCTTACCTTCATAGGATTGATAAGCTTAGCGATCTGAACCTCTCCGCGGGCCATCAGCCAAAGGGAGAAGTGGTTTTTCATTGCGTGGTATATGAGTGAATCTTCCGGTATCGTCTCCAGGTATGATTCAAACTCCTTCATCGACTTTGCAACAGCAATCTGACGACCTTTATTGTCGCGATAAACGAAGTGACCGAAGCCCAGATAATAATTTATAAATGATTTAAGGTCGTGAAGAAGACTCTCTGAATTCTTGTTTATGAAACTTGCCCTTAAGGAATAGGCATATTTTGAATTGGCAGGGTCGGACGACTGTAGCAGCGTTGGGAGGTTGGGCAAATCAGTTCTTACATGTCTTATCAGTTCATAACCCGCATTTTCGTTCAAGACACCGTTCATTGGAAATCGCATATCCGAGATCACGCAAAGAAGGCTCTCTTTATATTTATTATAAACCTCAATAGCCTCTTCATATGTAGTCGCCAGCAATATTTTGGGTCTGGCCCTCAATTTAAGGATCTTATATAACTCGTCCGTCGACACATCCTCAATAAGGTGTTTTGTTTGTTCCAGGACAAGGGTGTAGAGCATCGGAAGATAACGGGAATAATAATCCGCAGAATCTTCAGCGAGAAGTATAACCCTGGTTAATCCCTTTTGAGTGTCATTATCGGCATTGACCCTGTCTTCAAGCAATTTTACCATTGCAAAAAAGACTTTGGATTCACCTGTCCATACAAAGAAATTATCTACAGGAACACCATTATCCTTTTGTTCCTGGACATATGCCACATCGTGATGGTTATTAAGCAGAAGGAAGGTAGGAATATATGCATACTCCTCCTTAATTCTCTGGCAGAGTCGTACCGGGCTCTTTTTATCGACCCCAACCATTATGATTATTAGGTCGTAGTGTCTCTTTTTCAGTCTGTTGAATGCCTCTTCTTCTCCTGAGACGCCAGTTACTCTTGGTATAGATGTAAGGTTTAGCTGGTGATATTCACCAAGGATATGATCAGAGAATCTGCCCTCTCCTTCAATGGAGTAAGCATCGTAAAGGTTGGCTACGAGTAGTATCTCTTTAACTTTAAAAGGCATAAGGTCGTGGAAAACATCACGCTCTGCATTATGCCTGTCGAGAAACCTCTGAAGCAGCTTACGACTTGAAATATCCTGGGCCTCCTCTATATCCTCCTGTTCCTTGCTGGTCCTGATTATTTCTCTGGCTTTCATGCTGTTAATGAAGCCGGTGATAAGACTTGCCAGGTTGAGAATAAGATCACGCTCTTCTTTCAGGAACGGCCCTTCATCAAAATCGCCCAGATTTCGGGTATAATAGACCTCTATCCTTCCCGATTCACCGTCAATTGTGTTGAATTCCTGTCGCATCACCCAATCGGTTTCCTCGAATACAGGAGTAGAGAATGTCTTGCCTTCATAAATAATTCTAGCAACCGTGAAATCGGGGAACTGCCATGCAGGGGGTATTAGCATGACCACCTGTTTCAGAGCGTCATCTAAAGGGCGACCTCTCTTCAGTATCCGTGTAGTCTGATTTATGCATGCCAACTCCTTCAGACGCTCCTTCTGGTCATAGAGCAATCTGGAATAATCAGGTTCTTCTCTTCTTAGTTCATCCATTCTAACAGCAAAATTAAGTCGGCAACTACATTTTCCATCCCACGGACACTCTTCTAACATAACTGATGATAGCTTTGTTCCGCCAATGAAGTATCATGCAATAAAATTAATAAAATAGTTCAACTATTGATTATATAACACTTTCCCGCTAAAGGGATCATATGATATGGTCACATGAAAGAATAAAGGCACCCTGATATTCAGGATGCCTTTCATACAATTATCAGATGACAGGATTATTTAACATCCCATGTTGATCCGCTGTTCAGCAGGTCATTTACATTTTTTATGGATGATTTGGCCTGTATAAATCCTATTTGTTTCGACACAAGATCATCATAAGTAGGTGCTTTAACTGCCCTTATTACTCCAAAAGCGACAGGATATTCAGGATAGTTCATATTTGCAAGCATCAGATGAACCCCGGGATTTTCTTCCGTGGCATCATGGATCATAATATCCTTTTCAGAAATACCATCTTCACCAATATTTACCACCTTAAGTTTAAGGCCACTAAGAATTAATCCTTTATCCCTGTTCTTACCAAAAATCATAGGTTCACCATGCTTGAGAACGATTGTTCTGTCATCACGATTTTCCTTGTTGTTAATATGGTCATGTATACCATCATTAAAGATCACACAATTCTGCAGCACTTCCACAACAGCAGTACCATGGTATTTCGCTGCCTCGGCATAAACATGTGTAGAGAGGGAAATATTTGAATCTATTGTTCTGGCAAAGAAGCGGCCTTGGGCACCAATTACAAGTTCTCCTGGCTGGAAGGGACCTTCAACGGTTCCATAAGGCGAAGTCTTGGTTACCAATCCTTGCTTTGAGGTAGGTGAAAACTGACCTTTCGTTAAACCGTAGATCTCATTATTGAAAAGGATAATCTTAATATCAATATTTCTCCTGACAACATGAATAAAGTGGTTTCCGCCAATTGCAAGGGCATCGCCATCTCCTGTTATGTGCCATACGCTCAGATCAGGATTAGCTACTTTCACACCACTTGATATGGCAGCTCCTCTACCATGAATTCCATGAAACCCGTATGTGTTCATGTAATAAGGGAATCTTGAAGAGCATCCGATTCCTGAGATAAAGGCATATTTTTCCTTAGGTATATTAACCTCAGCGAGTGCTCTCTGAATGGAACTAAGGATAGCATGATCTCCACAACCGGGGCACCATCTTACCTCCTGATCGCTTTTGAAATCCTTCGCTGTGTATTGTGTTAAAATCTCTTCAGCCATTATAATTCCTCCAGTAAACTGTTAAATTTATCTATTAATTCTTTGTTGGTGAATGGTAATCCCTGCACCTTATTATACTGTTCGAAGACATACTTCTGGAAATTCATCCTCAAATAAGAGGCAAACTGACCAGAGTTCAGTTCACAAACTACAATCCTTTTGAACCCCTTGAATACTTCACTTGTATTTACAGGTAATGGGTTAATATAGTTGAACTGAGCCAGGCTAACGCTTTTGCCTTCTCCCTGCATTTCACGAACAGCTGTTAAGAGGTGGCCGTATGTTCCTCCCCATCCAACTACCAGAAGATCTCCTTCTTCCTTACCATATATTTTCTGTTGAGGAATATCACAAACAACATTATCTACTTTCTTCTGCCTGTATTCAACCATTGCCTGATGGTTTTCAGGAATGTAAGAGACTGTTCCCTTCACTGTTTTCTCAAGACCTCCTAGTCTGTGTTCCATTCCTGGCGTACCCGGGATTGCCCACTTTCTGACAAGAGTTTGTGGGTCTCTCTGATATGGGAGGTACTCTTTTCCTGAAGGTTTGGCAATAGGTGGCACTATTTCGGGTAAATCATCAGTCGATGGTATTCTCCACGGTTCTGTACCATTTGCAATGAATCCATCAGTTAACAAAATAACCGGGACCATATGTTCAAGGGCAATCTTGGCAGCTTCGAAAGCATAGTTGAAGCAATTTGAAGGAGTGCTGGCAGCAATCACCACCACCGGGCTCTCCCCGTTTCTCCCATATAAAGCCTGAAGCAGGTCGGACTGCTCCGTTTTAGTTGGCAAGCCGGTAGAGGGGCCACCCCTTTGTACGTTTACTATTACCAGCGGTAATTCTGTCATCACTGCCAGTCCTATAGCTTCAGATTTAAGAGCCAGTCCCGGACCTGAAGTTGTTGTCACAGCCAGGTTTCCTGCGAAACTTGCTCCGATTGCGGTGCAAATACCGGCTATTTCATCTTCTGCCTGGAAACTCTTAACACCAAGATCTTTCCTGTCGGCAAGTTCCTCGAGGATTCCCGTTGCAGGTGTTATAGGATAGGAGCCAATAAAGAGAGGAAGTCCCGATTTCTCACTGGCAGTGAGCAGACCCCATGCTGTTGCAACGTTTCCGTTTATATTTCTGTATTTTCCGCTTGCTATTTTGGCAGGATTAACCTGGTAAGTGGGTGTAAGAGCTTCTATTGTCTCAGCGAAAAAATAACCGGCTCTCAGTGCCACCTTATTGGCTTCAGCAATTCCTTCCTTCTTGGCAAACTTCTCTTCAAAATACTTCTCAGTATGGTCAAGCTTCCTGTTAAAAAGCCAGTAAACCATTCCAAGGGCAAACATATTTTTGGTTCTGAGCACGCTCTTAGGCTCAAGGCCATAATCTTTTAGTGCCTCCTTTACCAGTGTTGAAATGGGTGCACCTATTATATTATATACATCGAGGCTATCTTCTTTGATAGGGTCGGCTTTATAACCTGCCTTAGTAATAAGTTTTTCAGTAAAACTATCCTGATCATAAATAATCGTACCTCCCTCTTTGATCCACCTTGCATTCGCCTTAATTGCAGCAGGATTCATAGCTACCAGCACATCAGCATAATCGCCAGGTGTATTCACCTCTTTTTGTCCTACGTGTACCTGAAAACCGGAGACGCCTCCGACCGTACCTTGCGGTGCCCGAATCTCGGCAGGGTAGTCCGGAAATGTGGATAGGTCATTTCCAAAAAGAGCCGCAGCATTGGAAAACAGGGTTCCTGTCAGCTGCATTCCATCGCCGGAGTCGCCGGAGAATCGAATCACCACTTCATCTCTTTCTATGACCTGAGTTTTCTTACTCATTTTGCTTAAGTTGTTTGATTATATGGTTTTAATTTGCTTCACCTTAAAAAGAAATGCATACGAAAACACCTTCATTTTCATATGCATACAATTTGATTTATTCCTGCATTATAACACCTTTCTGCGATTCCTATATGCATTCTATTTCGGTACAAAAGTAACGAAATTAAGAAACGAAAGAGTTAAAATTTGTATATTTTGAGAATGATTTTGGTCATGTTTTAAATCATGTTAATATAGTGCCTCCTAATTAGTTATATTTATTTTTGAATTAGTAAAGGAATCAAAATGGGATTTATTCGAAGTGTGAGGGGATTCAAGCCGGAATTCGGGACCGATTGTTACATAGCACCAAATGCTACAATTACCGGTGATGTTATAATGGGTAATGAATGCACTGTTTGGTTCAATGCTGTTATAAGAGGTGATGTTAATTCAATCAGAATTGGCAATAGGGTAAACATACAGGACGGGGTGGTCATGCACTGCACATTTGAAAAGAGTACAATATTGGTGGGCGACAATGTATCTATCGGACATAATGTGGTTGTCCATGGTGCAGAGATAAAAGAAAACGTTCTTATTGGAATAGGTGCTATTCTTCTTGACGACTCTGTAATTGGGGAGAACTCAATTATCGCCGCTGGTTCGGTTGTCCTGGCCGGTACAGTGGTCCCTCCGGGAACCATATATGGCGGTGTGCCTGCAAAATTCATCAAAAAAGTAAATGAAGAGCAGAACAGGGAGATGATCAGAAGGATTGCTGATAATTATCTGATGTATGCCTCATGGTATAAAGACGATAAAACTACCTAAGACCAGATATCGGCCTTTTCCAGATCTATGTCTTTCTCAAAAAACATTCTTGCAATCTTCTCAAAGTAAGGAGTGTAATCGGAAACAAAAAAGCGGTCAGCTCCTTTTTTACCAGGATTGATCAATCCCTCTTTCTCAAGAACCTCCCTGAGATGGATAGATACTATCCTTGCCGAATCGATAACATCGACATTAAAATTAAAGAATTTGCTTATCTGGTTTCTGATGATAGGATAATGGGTGCATCCAAGGACCAGGCTATCAATTCCCTGCAGATTTGTATCGGAGAGGTAAGCTCTTATTATTGCATTGCTTATATCATCGAAAATAAATCCTTCCTCGATCATCGGAACAAAAAGAGGAGTCGCCAGTGACACTGTTTTTGTGCCTGGTGCTTTTTCTCTTATTTTGTTCTCATATGTTCCTGAGCTGATAGTTCTTTTTGTACCTATCACACCTACGTTTTTTATGGAAGCACCGGCTATATAATCAACGACAGGATCGATGACATCAATGATCAGTATTTCCTTCCCGTACTCCTCTTTTAAAGCATCATATGCTGATGCTGATGCAGAGTTGCAGGCAATGAGTATTGCTTTAGCATCATGGCTGAGAAGAAACTCGGTTATTTTCCGGCTGTATGAGAGAATAGCCTCTGCCGATTTATCACCATAGGGAAGGTGTGCTGTATCACCAAAATAGATCAGGTTTTCACCTGGCAAAATCTGTTTTATTGCATGGGCCACGGTAAGCCCTCCAACACCTGAATCAAAGATACCTACAGGACGATTCATTTTACAGTGTAAATGTTAAAAAAAAGACCACCCTTAAAAGGATGGTCAAATTTACAATATAATGCTGATTATTTAATACCAAGTTTGGTTTTTACCAGGGCAAGGAGATTCTGACTCTTTGTTTCGTCGAAATAGAGAAGAACCCCTTTTGATGTATCAAAGACATAAGTAAAAGAGTTCTCTTTTGCGACATCCTTGATAGCTTTTTCAATTTTGGTATAAATGGGTTCCAGAAGAGCCATTCTCTCTTCCTCGAACTGCTGTGATGCAGCATTCTGGAAGTTCTGTATCCTGGTTTGGAGTTCCGATAGCTCCTGCTCTTTTGTCTGTCTTACAAGAGCAGTCATCTTAGCCTGATTATCGACATAGTCTTTATATTTGTTGTTGAACTCAACATTCATAAGTTCAAGGTTGTTCTGAAGGTCTGTCCTTACCACTTCAAGTTTCTTTATCACTGAATCCCTTTCCGGCATTATGGCAAAAAGTTCCTCACTGTTTATGTGTCCGAACTTTAAGTTCTGAGCCATAACACTCTGTCCCGAAACAAGAATTATCACAAGGATAATATACCCGAATACTCTTTTCATTTTTTGTTTGTTTTTCATTTGACAATTGTGCAAAACTAATCAATTAATTCTTATAACCTAACTTTTGAAGGACCTGGTCACTAACATCAAATTTTGGGTTAGCGAAGAGGATATTCATCCCTGCAGCTGTATCAAAAACAGCAGCATAACCTCCTTCAAGAGCGATCTCCTTAATAGCTTTAAGTATCTCATCCTGTAGAGGCTGGACCATTTCGTCGCGTTTTTTATAGAGTTCACCCTCTACACCAAAGTACTTATTCTGAAGTTCCTTCACGGCTCTCTCCTTATTAATGATTGCCTCCTCGCGTTTAGCTTTCATGTCGTTTGACAGAAGGACAGACTCGTTTTGATAAGCCTTATAGAGTTTTTCTACCTCTTCATATCCGACAGTAACTTCAGCTTCCCAAACTTTTGACATCTCATCAAGCTTCTGCTGTGCAGCTTCAAAAGCCGGGATATTCTTGCGAATATAGTCTGTGTCAACAAATCCATATTTCTGGGCCATTGCTGATGCACCCATAAGGATCATAACTGATATTAGAACAACTTTTTTCATCTTTTTCAAGTTTAATGAATATTAAAATTGCTGGCCAATCACAAAGTGGAATTGCGATCCTGCTGCATTTGGTCTTCCCGGAACAGGATCAAAACCATACGCCCAGTCAATTCCAAGCAGGCCAAACATCGGGAGATTGGCTCTAAGCCCGACTCCGGCCGATCTGTTCACCCTGAAGGGGTTAAATTCCTTTAATTCATACCAGGCTTTTCCTGCCTCAAGAAAAGTAAGTGCATATACGGTTGCCTGTGGATTGAGTGTAATGGGGTATCTTAGTTCAAAGGTCAGTTTTGTATAGAGGTTTCCGATCGAGGCACCGGTACTGCTTACAGGTGTAAGTGATCCGTTCTCATAGCCTCTGAGTGCAATTATCTCGCGACCGTAGAAACTATAACCGGTCATACCATCACCCCCAACAGAGAAGTTCTCAAAAGGAGAAGGACCGATATCCTTGTTATAATGACCAAGATATCCAAATGCAGCTCTGGGGTTAAGAACCAGTTTATCAACTATTTCGAAATAGTAATCTGCTTTAAAGACCCATTTATGAAATTCGATCCATTTATATTTATCCTCATCGCCCAGCGTTGAATAGTCTTTCCCCGAGAAGAGAGAATAGGGTGGTGTAAGCTGTAATGAGAGGCTTATGGTTGATCCGCCTCTCGGATAAATAAGGTTTGGTCCGGCACTAAACCTCTGTAGTCGTGTTGATATACTGAAAAGATTAGAGGTCCCATTCTCGAAGAGAAAACGGAACTGACTGTAATTCATGAGATCATAACGCTGATAGCTTATCTCGTTTGTTAAGGGAGAAATAATCATCGGGCCATTCCAGTCTTCTTCCGAATCCTATGGTAGCACCATCGATCACCATTGCCTGTCGGCCATCCTGACCTTTCTTTGTTCCGTTTGTCAGTACTGATCTGTATCCCGAGACAGAGAATGAGTTAGGCTTCTTACCACCCAGCCATGGCTCAACAAATGATACATTATAAGATTGGTAAACCCTTCCGTTTGATTGTGCCCTTATGCTTAATGACTGTCCGTCGCCCGACGGGTATGGTCTCCACTCCTTCGGATCAAAGAAATTTCTCATTGCGAAATTATTGAATCTCACCCCTACTGTACCGACAAGCATTCCTGCTCCCCATCCACCGGAAACTTCAAACTGGTCATTTGCCTTTTCCTCGAGTCCATATAAAAGGTCAACCGTTCCGTCCGACATATTAGGAATAGGTTGAGGAACAATTTTTTCCGGATCGAAATGGCCAAGTACAGCAACCTGCCTTACCGATCTGATAATATTTTGTTTGCTGAACAAGTCGCCGGGAAGGGTATATAGTTCCCTTCTTGCAACATGTTCGTTGGTTCTGGTATTTCCTGAAATGATAACGCGGTTAAGGTTTGCCTGGTCGCCTTCATAAATTCTTACCTCAAGATCGATAGAGTCACCATCTATCTTCGACTCAACAGGTGTTAATCTTGAGAATAGATAACCATAATCGAGATAGAGTGAGCTAACGGCATCCTCATCGACAGATAATCTGTCATTCACAAGAGTCTGATTATAAACCTCTCCTTTTTTGATATTGAGGGCAGCATTAAGCTGTTCCTTGGTATAGATAGAATTACCTACCCAATCGATACTACGCAAAAAATATTGATTCCCCTCGTCAACAAATATAGCCATCCCAATACGATCCTCCGATATGGGATATATTGAGTCGCGCAATTACATAGAAATCGCGGAATCCGTTTTCGTTGTAAAACTCAACAAGCTTTACCTTGTCATCGTCATATTTTGAAGAGATAAACTTCGACGGCTTAAAAATATTAATACTCTTCTGGCGCGTATCCTTCATTATTCTCCGGAGTTTTGTCTCCTTAAAATATTCGTTACCCATGAATTTAATTTCGCCTATCCTTACCTTCTCCTTTTTATCAACAATAATATTCAGAATGACATTATTGGGTCTCTCAGGGTCATCTTTTTCAACAATGGTAACTTCTGTATTCAGGAACCCTTTCTCCATAAAATGGTCAATGATAATTTTCCTGGTGGAGTTAAGGACGTGAGCTGTTACCTGCGATCCGTTAGGAAGGCTAACCTTCTCAAGGATGTCCTGTGTTTCGCTGTTTTTCAGTCCGGTAAATACTGTTGTTGTAAGTCTTGGTCTCTCCTGAAGATAGATATCGAGGTAGATGTTGATCCCCTCAATTGATTTTACTGTTATCTCAACATCGGAGAAAAGGCCCTGATTCCATAGCTTTTCAACTGCCTGAGAAATTTTGTCCCCAGGTACCATAACCTTCTGGCCAATCCTTAATCCTGATATTCCTATCAGAGCATTCTGGTCAAGATACTTTATTCCTGAAATGGTTATTCCTCCAATTACATATTCATCGGGATAAGAATAATCTATTATCTCCCTTTCGCCCTGAGCAAAAATTGTTGTTGCGCTGAGGGCCATCAGGCAAATTATTAATCCCTTTTTCAACCTGTCCTTCATAATCATTTCACGGTTTATCCAATATCTGGTCACTTGTTTTACCAAATCTTCTTTCACGGTTCTGGTAACTTAATATTGCCCGGTAAAGATCTTCCTTACCAAAATCGGGCCAAAGTATTTCTGAAAAATATAATTCGGTATACGCCAGTTGCCACAGAAGAAAATTACTTATTCTTTGTTCTCCACTGGTTCTTATCATCAATTCGGGGTCGGGGATATTCCTTGTTGTGAGATACTCAGCGAACAGTTCTTCATTAACTGTCGATGAGTTTATCTTACCTGCCTCGATCTCCTCTCCTATTTTTTTCGCAGCGTGGGCAATCTCCCACCTTGCGCTATAGCTTATAGCAACAATTACAGTCAGTCCTGTACAATCTGCTGTTCTTTCAATTGTATCGTCAAGCCGGTCTCTTACATCACTTTTCAGTCTTTCGGTATCCCCTATTACCTTCAGCCTGATATTGTTCTTCAGGAGGTTTTCTGTTTCATCATTGAGAGACTGGATCATCAGAGACATCAAAGCTGTTACCTCCTCATCCGGCCGCCCCCAGTTTTCTGTTGAGAAGGCATAGAGAGAAAGATATTTGATCCCTGCTTCAGCTGCTGCCTCAATAACCTCACGTACAGCCTTAACACCATATCGGTGACCAAAGACACGTGGCTCACCCCTTTGTCTGGCCCATCGCCCGTTACCATCCATAATGATGGCAATATGCTGTGGTAATTTACTATTTTTTACTTCCTCAAGAAGAGACATCTTCTACCTTCTCCTTTTACTGTTTTCAACATCTGCATAAGCCGGACATCCCGCAAGTCTGCTAATTATCTTCCATGTAAATGCCACTCCCGCAAATGAGTACCAGTCGTTGTTATGGACCGATGAAACATCTGCCGGGCTAACCGGGTCATTCAAGCCGTCAAAGTTATCATAAAAAGTTTTACGAAAACCATATTCTGCTTCAACTCCGAGGTTTTTTCCCACATTTATCCTGAAGCCTACAGAGAATGGGATAACCGGCACATAAGTGGAGGCTGCAGAGGTGCTGATAAAAGCCAATCCTGCTCCTGCTGCAAAATAGGGTGTATAGTCAAATTTTTTTCCTTCAGTAGAGTAAGGTAAAAAATTAAATTCGAACTGGGCAGCCAGCTCTGTGACCATACCCGAGAAGTTTGCACCACGATTGGTCTGGAAACTATTGTTGGAGGAGGTTTCATCTGCTACCAGTCCACCGGCAAGGAGGTGCAGACGGAGTGATTGGCGGGGGTTAAAGTTGAAGCGATAGAAGATCCCTCCTGCCGGCATTGGAGATTTAAACATTGTTACCGGGTTAATATCACCAATATAGTATGTAGTGCCACCTAAAACACCGTAATCGGCATTCATCTGACCAAACATAACAACCGGCCCAAGAAGGATTATAATAAGAAAAATGGATCTTTTCATTAAAACATTCTATTTCCCTGCTACCTCCTGAAGAGGGTTGGTAAGCCACCAGGGGTGTTATTTAATTTATAAGTAAATGTAAGATTCAGGAAATAATAAACGTCGTTGGGGCGGTTATATTGTGATATTAACCCCTCGATGTTATCTGAGAAAACATAATGTCCTGTGAACTCAACTCCTAAATTGACTGAGGAGGAGTATGCCGTCGAAATCCCTAAACCTATAGGTATTATTGGCGCATACCCTTTAGAGTTTTCCAGATAAGGTTCAAATTTATCATTTGGTATAACATTGTAGTAGACTCCGCCAATTCCTGTAAAACCATAAACATCAGAAGTGGAAAACAGGGATGAGAGTAATCCCCTGCCCTTCATATAGGCATAGGATCTTTCGGCCTTGTTTCTCACAAAATAGTATTCTGCTGAAACAGATTGTTCGAATATAGAAGTAGTTGCAGCATAACCCCTGCTAACATTTGAACCTCTTTGGTCATTTGCCCTCAGTAATCCATAAGTGAGGTTCAGTTTAACATTAACCTCCTCCGTAATTCTGTATTTCAGGGCTAAGCTTGTATTTAATCGTGTTTGCTTAAATGTCATATCTCTAAAGCCAAGAACATTTTCTGTCCGGGCAAATCCACCGATATCACCAAAAAATTGCGAGGGTCCGACGCCCAACTGGAGCTCATATCTTTTAAGCTTCCATAGCTGAGCATCTGCCAAAACAGATATCGACACAAAGGCTACTACCAGGAGCAGCAATCTTTTCATGGTAAATATTTAGTAATAGAAATACAAATATAATAAACTAACACCATACCCTATTGTGTCAGTCAATAAGTGTTAGTTGCGATTATCAGCACCCCACATTAGTCTTGAACGTAGTGTGCTGAAAAAATCCCTGTCATCAAGCATAACGGTTTTCACCCTCTTTCCCGACTGACGAATGGTTATATTAGTTCCGATCGAAATTTTCCTGAATCTGAAATCACAAGTTGCAAGAAACTCACCTCCCCTTCCGTCGATGCTTATCTCAAAGACACTTGATCCCGGCAGGACAATAGGTCTGATAGTAAGATTATGTGGACAAATGGCAGAAAGGATTATACTGTTGTCACCGGGGGTAAGGATGGGGCCACCTGTGCTTATATTGTATGCTGTTGATCCGGTTGCCGTGCTAATGATCATTCCATCGGCCCAATATGTATTAAGGTAGTTGTTGTTTACCCTCACCTTAATTGTGATCATGTTCAGGTCGGCCTTCTGAACGGTTATCTCATTAAGGGCAATGCTCTCTCCCTCTCCAAACAATGGGTCGGGATTTCCTACCTCAAGGAGGTATCTTTCAATAATTGTGAACTTGCCATTCAAGACTGCCTCTACGGCTGCATCTATCTCACCGAGAGAGACGTTGGCCAGAAACCCTAGTCGCCCGGTATTGATACCTGCAATGGGTAAGTTCAGGTTAAGCACCTTGGTAGCTGTTTCAATAAAAGTACCGTCTCCGCCTACGCTGAAGACAAAATCGGGAGTGGGCATGTTATCCAGATTTCTGGAAATCTTCTTCCCTTCAAGGTTTCCTGCTAGCCCTCTCGTTCCCGAAGTGCTAACCAGAGAACAATCGACGCCGCTTTCTTCCAGTCTGTGCAATAGCCGTGACAGGCATTGAATGGTTATATCATCCTTAAAACTGCTAAAAACAGCAACCTTTTTGATCATCTTTATGTGTTTAAATACCTGAAAAGAAGGTCCAGCCTGTCGCTGTAGAACTTATCCAGACCATCGTCCTCTGTGGCCCAGCTCTTTACAGAATAGTTGTATCTCTCAAATGTTTTTACAAGCGATGTTATGTCGGTAGTATTTAGTTTGAGCGTCACCTCCATATTTACTGAATCTTCCTTCTTTGATAGATAAAGCGACAAAACTCTAATGTCATTAGATTCAACGATCTGTGCTATTTGTGACAGGGAATAATCTCTTTCTGAAAGTTCCAGAACAATAATGCCTCCCGGCTGATCAAGAGATGAGAGAGAGGCAACTCTCTTTACCAGTTCAGAGGTAGTAACCACACCTTTGTAGTGGTTATTCTCGTCTAATACAGGGACGATAGTGAGTTTATTTCTCGCAGCAATTCCCAGAACCTCAAAGAGGTGTTGTCCTGTCAGAGCAAAGGCTCTGAAAAGAGAGAGTTTATGATTACCTATTGCCTCCTCGGGCTTGTTAAGATCGTAAATATCTGTATCTGATATGATTCCGAGGAAATCCTGATTGTTAACTATGGGCAGATGACTAATCCTGAATACTTCCATCCAGTTAAGTGCCTCCTGTCCTGTATCGGAGGTTTTCAGGGCAGGAATAACATCAGAAACGAGTTCTATTGCAAACATAGGTTATATGATAACTTTAAAATATGATTTAAAAGTAAAAAAAAAGATTCAGTTGTTGTAATTTTGTGCTAAGGTACTAATGATAACAGAAAATAGCGGGCATATGACAAAACTTAGTGTAAACATTAACAAAATTGCAACCCTCAGAAATGCCCGTGGAGGTTCCATTCCCAGCGTCCTTGATGCTGCAATTAATTGTGAGCGCTACGGAGCGGATGGCATTACAGTGCATCCTCGTCCCGACGAGCGTCATATAAGGTACTCCGATGTCTATGAAATAAGACCTATAATAACAACGGAGTTCAATATAGAGGGCTATCCCGACAAGAAGTTCATAGAACTTGTAACCACTGTAAAACCTCATCAGGTAACACTTGTTCCCGACCCTCCGGATGCATTAACATCCAATGCCGGATGGGATACCAAAGCCAACCTTCAGTTACTCAGAGACATTATATCCATTTTCAGGGAAAAAGGGATCAGAACTTCAATCTTTGTAGATACAGATCCGGTTAATATTGAATATGCCGTCCTAAGCGGTACCGACAGGGTTGAACTATACACAGAGCCATTTGCGTCGTTATATCCAAGAAACCCTGAGAAGGCAGTAGCAGGTTTTCTTGCTGCAGCCAGGTTGGCCAGAGAGGCAGGATTGGGTATAAATGCAGGCCACGATCTTAGCCTGGAGAATCTGAGCTTTTTCAGTTCTAAGATACCATGGCTCGATGAGGTGTCAATTGGTCATGCCCTAATTTCAGATGCACTCTACTATGGTCTTGAAAACACAATAATGATGTACAAGAGCAAGCTGGCAGTTAACCGGGAAGGATGAAACTTTTTAACAGAGTAGTTGGTAGTGGCCCTCCCCTTGTTATTCTGCACGGGCTCTATGGCTCATCCGACAACTGGATGAGCATAGCACGTATGCTTAAGGATAAATTCACTGTCATTCTGCCAGACCTTAGGAATCACGGAAGGTCACCACACTCGGATGAAATGGGATATTCTCTAATGGCCGATGACATCAGGGACATTCTTGGTGAAAGAGGAGTTAAGAAAGTCTTTATGGTTGGTCACAGTATGGGGGGAAAGGTAGCGACCTGCTTTGCCCTCAGGTATCCTGATCAATTGATGGGTTTGGTTGTGGCTGACATCTCTCCTTTTATTACAGAGGGAAAAGCCGAGGAGATCTCCGCTTATCATAAAAGTATTATAAGGTGCCTCAAAGGATTTGATGCACAGAAGGCAGATTCAAGGAGTGCTGTAGAGAAGTATCTTATTGATTGTGTCGGTAATAGAAATATTGGAATTTTTCTGGCCAAGAACGCGGTAAGGGAGGGTACATATTTCCGTTTAAAACTTAATGTTGAAGCAATAAGTTCCAATTTCAAGTACATTTTTGCTCCGGTTACTGAGTCTTTTGAGACGACTCCTTTGCCCGTAACCGGCTTCCCTGTAATATTTCTCAGAGGTGTCTTGTCTCCATATCTGCCTCCTGACTCAATGAGCCAAATAACTAAGTTCTTTCCGGCTGCAGAGATGCATAGTATTGAAGATGCAGGCCATTGGCTTCATTCAGAGAAACCTGAAGAAGTATGTGCAGTTATCACATCACTGCTGGATTAGCTTTCGGCTTTGAAGGTAACTGACTCTATGCTACTGTCGCTGATATCATTAAGATCCATAAAACGGAACAAAATCCTTGCGACTGCCACAACATCTTTTTCGCAGTATAAAGCTATCCGTTCTATATCTCCCTCCTCATAATAGACCTTTGCGATCATGCTTCCATCTATGTCATCTT
The DNA here is from genome assembly GCA_963698535.1 of uncultured Bacteroidales bacterium. GTDB lineage: Bacteria > Bacteroidota > Bacteroidia > Bacteroidales > VadinHA17 > CAVORD01. Next base: position 1,469,773 of record CAVORD010000001.1, read on the forward strand.
TGGGAGTAGGGAGTTCCAGCACCGTTGTAAGCAGATGAACAGAGGTGAAATGCTTATAATCACCGAATTTCCATAGATCCATTGTATCAAGCAGTTTAACCTCCCATGGTTTCTTACCTGCAATATCAAGTACTGATGGTAACTTGATCCTGTTGATTATCATCCTGCGGGCTATGTAAGGAAAATCAAACTCTTTCCCGTTATGAGCACAAAGTGTTCTTCCGGGATATTTCTTTAAGAGAGAAGAAAATCCTTCCAGTAATGATTTCTCGTCATCTCCATAATAAGATTTCAGTCGCAGTTTAACAGGAGTGGAAGCTTCAACATAACCCACTGAAATACATACGATCTTGCCAAATTCCGCGTATATTCCGGCTCTTTCATACACCTCTTCAGCGCTCATTTCGGAGTCCTTCCTGAAATATGACGATTTCTTTTCCCACAACAAAGCCATTGTTGGGTCAAGAAGGTCAAATGACTTATTCTGCGGTACTGTTTCTATATCAATGAAGAATATATCCTCGGGGCGCTCTTCTATTTTCATCTGTTCAGGAGTAAGTGTTTTTCAATAATTGAAGCAAGGACCTCGATGCCCACCTGATTTTCTCCACCACCGGGTATAATAACATCAGCATACCGTTTCGAAGGTTCAATAAACTGGAGATGAGAAGGCTTAACGGTATCGTGGTAACGTTCAAGAACGGCCATGACCGATCTCCCTCTCTCCTGAATATCTCTCATAATAACCCGACCCAAGCGATCGTCAGCATCTGCGTCAACAAAAACCTTAATATCCATCATGTTTCTCAGATCCGGATCGGTCAGGATGAGTATCCCCTCAACAACAGCCACGGTGGCGGGTTGAACGGGAATGGTCTCCTCCGATCGGAGGCAGGTGAGATATGAATAGACAGGCATTTCAACGCTTTGTCCTTTTTGCAGCATCTTAAGATGTTCTATCAGAAGTGAAAACTCCACTGATTCCGGGTGATCAAAATTTATTTTTTGTCGTTCGTCCAGCGATATTTCACGATTGTCCTTGTAGTATGAATCCTGAGGCATCACAACCACCTCCCTGTCGCGGAAAAATTCCATTATCTTCCTGACAACGGTAGTTTTTCCCGATCCGGTGCCTCCTGCAATTCCTACTATAAGCATATTCTATTATTTTTGTGGTTATTATTCAAATTTAGTAATTTAAGAGACCACCTCAATTTAAGTAGGTATCATTTTTTACAATTTGTACCTTTAACATATCAAACTTAATGATACCCAGACAACAGAAATTAATTTAATCAACAAGCATGACTGATCTATATCCTCTTAAGTTTGAGCCTATTCTGAAAGAAAGAATATGGGGTGGTAACCGTATATCTGAAATATTCCAAAAAGGAAGCCAGGCTAATGGCACAATTGGGGAAAGCTGGGAGATCTCATCCCTTAATGAGAATATTTCCATCATATCAAACGGATTTCTTGCCGGAAATAATCTGGAAGAGTTGGCAGAGGTTTATATGGGTGACCTGGTTGGTGATACTAATTTTGAAAAATATGGTATTCAATTCCCGATTCTACTGAAGATAATAGATGCTCAGGATGATCTCTCCATACAGGTACATCCTGGTGATAAACTGGCCATCGAAGAACACGGAGAACCGGGTAAGACAGAGATGTGGTATGTTCTGGATGCTGATCCTGATTCATCTATTTATTGTGGTCTAAAGGACGGGGCAACTATTGAACAACTTATGGAGGGTGCTAAGAAAGGTGATCCTTGTGATTTCCTCAACCGGTTCAATGTTAGAAAGGGAGATTTTGTTTTTATCCCGGCCGGGACTGTCCACTCTATTGGTAAAGGTGTGATGGTAGCGGAGGTCCAGCAACCATCGGACATAACTTACAGGATTTTTGACTGGAACAGAAGCGACAGCAAGGGGAATAATAGAGAGCTTCATCTATCACAGGCAGTAAAAGCGATAGATATTGACATCAAAACTAGTGGTCCGGTACCTTCACCTGAAATTTTGAACCAGACAGTGAATCTGGTAAACTGTGAGTACTTTGTGACAAATATTATTCACTTTGATAAAAAGGTGATTAAGGATTATAATCTAACAGACTCATTTGTGATATACTTTGTTATCGATGGTGAGATGATCATTAAATGGCCGGATGGAGTTGAGACCGCAAAGTCAGGAGAATCGGTTCTCATACCAGCAATGATGGGCGATATTACTCTTGAACCCAGAGGTGAATGCTCCCTTCTTGAAGTTTTCATTAATAACCCAATAGTCTGAAAATGAGAAGATTTGTTTTTTATAGTTGCCTGATCATAACTTTGATAGCTTCCGTAACCGGTTGCAAAACAAGTAAAGGCGAAAAGGAGATCGCCTCCACCACAGAAACCAATAGTGGAAAGGAAGATGGTTTCACCGGTGTTAAACCATTTTATCAGGACGGAACCCTTCTTAAGGAGGTTACTTACAGGAATGGTATCCGTAACGGGTTAACAACAACATACTATCCTAATGGTATGATCCGCCAGACAATATTTTACACCAATGAGATCAAAACCGATACTGCCAGATGGTACTATACCACTGGTGAATTATACAGGATTACACCCTATGCAAATGATTCGATAAATGGGACCCAGATCCAGTATTTCAGAGGTGGAGCAGTTAAGGCTAAAATGAGCTTTGTTAACTCAGTCCCTAAAAATGATCTTGTTGAATATCATCAGAGTGGCCGGATCATTAATGAGTACCCTTCAATCAAATACCGGATATCAGATACACCCTCATCAGAAGGAATCATTAACATCTATCTGGATCTGTCAAATGGTTCCAGGAGCGCTACATGGTACTCCGGATCACTTACCGACGGCCTTTTTATAGAGAGCAACTGCAGGAGGCTGCCTGTTGCAGGCGATTCCGGACTATTACAGCTACAGAGAGGCTCTATTAAAGGGAAGATCAGTGTAATTGCTGTCTACCCCACGGCCTATGCCAATGCCAAATACCTTTCAACTGAAATAATCATCCCAAACTAATACAATATCAACAATGGACTATAAAGTCACCCCCGGATTGAAACTAAGGATTTCGGTTAAGGTAACAAAGGATTACACAGCGTCTCATTTGGGATCGGGTACGCTTGATGTTCTTGCCACACCGGCGATGATTGCCTTCATGGAAAAGAGTGCATTAATGTGTGTGGAGAAATACCTCCCGGAGGGATATACCACGGTAGGTACCGAAGTCAATATTTCCCACCTCAGAGCCACGGGTCTGGGAGAGGAAGTCAATTGTGACGCTCATTTACAGGAGGTAGACGGAAGGCGGTTAATCTTCAATGTTGAGGTTAGCGACAGGAACGGAATAGTTGGAAAGGGAACACACGGCAGGGTGATTATCGATGAAGAGAAGTTCATGCAAAGGATAGAAGGGCTAAGAAAGATATGAACATAATAACAGCACAATTTGTAAAGAGCAGTCCGGCTCTTAAAGATTGCCCAAAGGCCGATATGCCGGAATTTGCTTTCATTGGAAGGTCCAATGTCGGCAAATCTTCCCTGCTGAATATGATTACAGGCTTCAATAAACTGGCAAAGACCTCAGGCCAGCCAGGAAAAACTCAGACTATTAACCACTTCATCATAAACGACAACTGGTATCTGGCCGACCTTCCGGGTTATGGATATGCCAAAGTATCAAAAAAGAAAAGAGAGGAGTGGAACAAAGCTACAGTCAACTATATAGTAAAAAGAACAAATCTTGTTTGCCTTTTTGTATTAATTGACAGCCGCCTGGAGCCTCAGACCATTGACCTGAGTTTTATGGAGATGGTCGGAATGAACGGGGTACCTTTTTGCATGGTATATACCAAGAGTGATAAACTAACCAAGGGTAAACTCAAAAGTCAGTTAGCCAATTATGAAAAGGCAATGCTTGAAAAATGGGAGACTCTTCCGGCATCATTTATCACTTCTGCAGTAAGTGCAGAAGGGAGAGAAGAATTGCTAAATTATGTTTCACAATTAATAGATAGTTATCAATACGGGGCGGTCGATTAGAAGTTAATTCCTATTTTTGTGACCTGAAACAAAACTCTGAGGTTATGCACGGTAATGCACCACTAAAAATCTTCGCCGGCAGGGCAAGTAAAGAATTAGCCGCTAAAATGGCGGAGGACCTTGGAGTTGACCTTGGCAAGACATCAGTTACAGAATTCAGTGATGGCGAATTCCAACCCTGTTTTGATGAGTCGGTCAGAGGGTGTCATGTCTATATTGTTCAGTCTACTATCCCACCTTCTGATAATCTCATGGAGCTACTGCTGATGATCGATGCAGCCAAAAGAGCTTCAGCATATAAGGTTACAGCTGTTATCCCCTACTTTGGATATGCCCGACAAGACAGAAAAGACCGTCCCCGGGTATCAATTGGGGCGAAACTATCAGCCGACCTTCTGTCGGCAGCAGGTGTTGACAGAATAATTACGATGGACCTGCATGCCGATCAGATACAGGGTTTCTTCAATGTACCAGTAGATCACCTGTTCAGCTCAGCAATATTTACACCATATATTCAGAATCTTAGTCTAGAAAACCTTACTATCTCTGCTCCTGATATGGGTGGCTCAAAAAGGGCAAATGCATATTCAAGGCATCTGTCGTCTGAGCTGGTTCTCTGCTATAAGTTAAGAAAGAAGCCGAACGCTATCGAGGAGATGTCTATTATTGGAGAGGTTGAGGGACGCAATGTAATAATTGTGGATGATATGGTAGATACGGCCGGTACTCTGGTCTTTGCTGCACAAATGATGAAAGACAGAGGGGCCTCAAGTATAAGGGCATTCGCCACACATGCAGTACTTTCGGGAAATGCCATACAACGAATTGAAGATTCATCCATAGTTGAGCTTGTTGTTACAGACTCAATACCTATGACCATCAAATCGCCAAAAATAAAGGTGCTTTCAATTGCTGAAATATTTGCAAATACCATCTATTCGGTGTACTCCAATAAATCGATAAGTACCAATTTTTTGTTTTGATACTTTTAAGTATATTTGCACGCCAATTTTTAAACATTCTAAAATCATAATGTCAAATGTGTGATGGGAGGTTGCCTGGCACAACCTTGAGTAGCACAACAACAGAAAGACAATGAAAAAAATCACAATCAACGGATCTCTTCGCACTGAATTGGGTAAGAAAGCTACCAAAAGTATCAGAAAAAAAGGTAATGTACCATGTATAATATATGGTGGAGAGAATATCACTCATTTCCATGCACATGAGAACAGTTTCAAGAATCTTGTATATTCACCTGATGCTTTTCTTGTAACCATTGAAATTGAAGGCAAGCCTATTAACGCTATTATGCAGGAGATTCAGTTCCACCCTGTTACAGACAAGATACTTCATATCGACTTCGTTGAGGTAATTGAAGGAAGACCGGTAATTATCCACTTACCTCTTAATATTTTTGGTGATTCCCCGGGTGTTAAAGCTGGTGGTAAACTAAGAATTAAGAGAAGAAACCTCAAGGTGAAAGGCCTTATCAAGGATATGCCAGAAAAACTTGATGTTGATATTTCAGATGTAAAACTCAACCATACTATCCAGGTTGGTGATCTTAACTATCCGAACATAGAGATCCTCGACCCACACAGATCAATGGTTCTTGCCGTTGCTACATCCAGGATTTCGAAGGCTGATGAAGAAGCTGATGCCCTTGCTGCTGAAGCTGCTGCTGAGGCCGCTGAAGCTGCCGGAGAAACAGAAGGTGAATCAACCGCAGCAGGAGAGTCTGCTGAATAACACAATCCGCCCTGTCGGAATCAAATATCAAGTCTTGAAATATCTAATCGCCGGACTTGGGAATATTGGAAATGATTATGCCGAAACACGGCACAACATAGGTTTTATGGTATTGGATGCCCTTGCAAGGGCATCCAATATTGTTTTTAAAGACCAGCGCTACGGAGCTGTTTGCACAGTGAAACATCGCGGAAGGTCATTTGTGCTACTCAAACCCTCTACTTACATGAACCTCAGCGGTCATTCGATAGACTACTGGCTCAAGAAGGAGAAAATACCGCTGGAGAACCTTCTGGTAATAGTGGATGACATTTCATTACCCCTTGCCAGCGTAAGGATAAGATCGAAAGGAGGAGCAGGTGGCCATAACGGCTTAAGTCACATCGAGTCTATTCTGGGAACCTCCGAATATGCAAGGATCAGATTTGGCATTGGCAATGGCTTCCATAAGGGTGGTCAGGTAGACCACGTACTTGGCACCTGGGATAAAAGTGAACTGGAAGCTGTGGAAAAGAAGATACCACTGGTAATAGATATGATAAAATCATTCGGCACGATCGGGATTGAACTTACCATGACAAATTTCAACCGGCTTGGTAAAGATAAAACCAATGGTCCGGATTTAAAGTCTGACGATGGAAAGTAACGACACCCGGATCGATAAATACCTCTGGGCAACACGAGTCTATAAGACAAGAAGTGTGGCGACAGAGGAGTGTCGGAAAGGAAGGGTGCTTATGGGTGACGAACCGGTAAAGCCATCCAGGGTGATCAAGACCGGTGATATTATTATCGTAAGGAAGCCTCCCGTCATTTATACCTACAGAGTTATCTCTCCTATTCAGAACCGTGTAGGAGCGGCACTGGTAAAGGAATCTCTCGAAGACCTTACCCCCGAAGCAGAAAAATCCAAACTCTCCGTTAAAGTCAATCCCCCTTTTGGTTTCAGGCAAAGAGGTACCGGCAGACCTACCAAAAGAGAGAGACGGATTATTGATCGGTTCCGGGAAGATCCCGATTAAACGCTCCTCCCAGAAAGGTGGTACTTATACCCATTTTTCGAAAGTATGCCTTATGATATATATAACATGATTAGGTTGGAATAGGTATTTTCCTATCTTCGGGCAACCCTTGGATTAACAGGTTTAAATTACTCACACCCAAAACCTAAACCTATGCTCGAATCATTTAAAGCTCTTGATGCAATAAGGTTGAACTTTTCACAGGATGGCCTTTTTGCCCTGAACCTTACTTTGGCGGTAATCATGTTCGGTGTTGCCCTGGGAATCAAATTGGTACATTTCAAGGCGCTGATCACCGACCCTAAATCGGTTATAGTTGGCTTTTTGTCACAATTTGTGGCGTTGCCATTTATTACCTTTCTTATCGTATTGTTATTCAGAAACTACATTACCCCTACCATAGGTCTGGGTATGATCCTTGTCTCAGCTTGCCCCGGTGGGAATATATCCAACTTTATGACCTCCCTGGCTAAAGGTAATGCTGCTCTGTCTGTAGGTCTCACTGCAATAGCAACTATGGCAGCCCTGGTACTTACGCCACTTAACTTTTCCATCTACGGTAAGTGGTTTATCTCCGTCCTTCAGAACAATGCCACCGGCGACTATGTAAGACCCCTTAGCATCGATGCGATTCAGATGTTCAAGACTGTCTTTATCATACTTGGGATACCTCTTATTACCGGAATGCTGTTCAATCACTATTTACCCAGGGCTACAAAAATTATTATTAAGCCTCTTCAGATCATTTCCATAATTCTATTCCTTGCAATGGTAGTTATCCTGTTTATGGGTAATGATGAACACTTTTTACCACATATAAAATACATTTTTCTTATAGTACTGGTGCATAATGCAGTAGCTTTTTTTACAGGATACTCCCTGTCAAGAATCACTAACAGACCACCTGCCGATCAGAGGGCTATATCTATAGAAACCGGTATTCAAAACAGCGGACTTGGTCTTGTGCTGCTCTTCAATCCCAAAATATTCCCTCCGGAGCTGGCTCTCGGAGGAATGGCATTTGTAACAGCATGGTGGGGGATCTGGCATATCCTTTCCGGATTAACTCTTGCCGGAACATTGTCATTTATCCCATTCAATAAGAAGACAGAATAAACGGGGAGATGGGCAGGGATAATATCGAAAAATACAGTACGGGTTACAGTTTACTCAAGTTTTTTGCCTCATTGTGGCATAACAGAGTATTCTACAGGCGGGTTATAGTATATGGAAGGGACAATATTGACCCTACCCAGCACAATATTTTTGCTCCTAACCACCAGAACGCATTAATGGATGCTTTGGCGGTTACCTGTACAACAAAGGGTCAAATAGTGTTTCTTGCCAGATCCGATATTTTCAGGAAGAAACTGATTGCGTCGATCCTGTATTTTCTAAAAATGCTTCCTGTTTACAGGATCAGGGATGGTTACGACCAGATGAAGAACAACGATGCCACGTTTCTTAAGACGATTGATATAATTAAGAACAAGAATGGTATTGGCATCCTGCCTGAAGGTAACCATGCAGGGTTCAGGCGTCTGCGTCAACTTAAGAAAGGTATTTGCAGGATAGCTTTTCAAACAGAGGAGGCATGTGACTACTCCCTCAATATAAAGATCATTCCTGTTGGACTGGAGTTTACCAACTATAACAGATTCAGACAGGTTCTTACTGTTGTTTATGGGAAGCCAATTAGTGTCTCGGAATATTATGACAGCTACAGGGAGAACCCGCCAAAAGCGATGAATGAACTGCGTGACAGACTCTCCTCCGAGATGAAGAAATTACTTGTACATATTGAATCTGAGGAGGATTATGAGGCTATCGACGAGATGAGAAGTATCATCAATGGTAAGTACAGCGACAGGATAAAGATTCCCAAATTATTCAGGGACAGGATACTAATAAACAAACTTTCCAGGCTTAGTGATTCTAACAACGAACTTTATCGCAAAGCTTGTAATATATCGCTGGCTGTCAAGAAGAAAGCGGTGGAACTTGGTTTGGGTTACCGGGTACTCGGGAAGAATAAAAATCCTTTATTCTGGCTTTTAATGGGGGCTGTCCTTTTAATTGCCACACTTCCTCTCTTTTTGTTCGGAGCTGCATTTAATATTGTATTTTTGCAGGTGCCAAAACTGCCTTTGAGGAATATACCCGACTCCCAGTTTCATAGCTCCATTAAGTATGGGCTTTCACTGGTTCTTGCTTTTATTATTTTGCCAATATATACTGTTCTGGCATTGATCTTTATATCCCCGCTCTGGCTGGCATTGGTTGTTGCGGCTGTCATTCCGCTATCAGGCCTTTTTGCCTGGAACTGGAAACTACTCTTTTTAAGAGTTGGCGGGGGGTTAAAGGTATGGTATTACAGGATTACAGGGAATAAGGAATATTATGAATTGAGAGATAATTTTAACGAATTGAACACTATTATTTACGCATTATAAAGTGGGGGGAAATTTTTTCAGGGGGAAAAAAGTGTGGATTACAGGTGCTTCTTCGGGAATAGGCGAAGCTTTGACATATGCACTATATTCCCGGGGAGCAAGCTTAATTATATCATCCAATAACCAGGATCAACTCGAAAGGGTAAGAGATAACTGTAAGACAGGGGAAGGCTCCGTTAGATTAGCTCCCTTCGATTTGGCAGAGACCTCCGGTATACCTTCTCTCGTGGACACTATTATTGATGAGACCGGTTCTATCGATCTTCTCTTTAATATCGGAGGGCTTAGTCAGCGATCAGAAATTGCCGATACACCGATCGAGCTGGACAGAAGAATAATGGAAATAAACTACTTCGGTACCATTGCCCTTACCAAAGCAATCCTGCCACATATGATCAGAAGGGGGTCGGGACATATCATTGCCACCAGCAGTATATCTGGCAGATTCGGGTTTCCCCTAAGGTCGGCCTACTCAGCCTCAAAACATGCCTTGCATGGTTTCTTCGAGACAATGAGGATTGAGATGAGTAAGAAAAAAGTGGATGTCTCAATACTTATCCCCGGGCGGGTAAGAACAAACATTTCATATAATGCCCTTGTTTCAAATGGCGAGGTTCATGGCAAAATGGATCCGGGCCTTGACAAAGGTATTACTCCGGAGAAGGCAGCAGAGATAATACTAAAAGGAGTTGAAAGGAAGAGATTCGAAATACTCGTTGGCAGCAACGAGCTGATAATGTTATATATAAGAAAGTATTTACCATGGTTGTTCTTCAGGTTAGCAGGGAGGATAAGCGCAGTTTAACAATAGAAATATGAACGGATATATAGTTAGCGGTATACAACAGATGGGTATTGGTGTGGGTAACCTTAAGGAGGCCTGGTCATGGTATATCAGACATTTCGGTATGGACTGCCGAATTTTTGAAGAAGAGGCTCAGGCGAAACTGATGCTGCCTTACACCGGTGGCTTACCTCGCACCAGACATGCCATCCTTGCTTATAATCTTCAGAGTGGTGGGGGGTTTGAAATATGGCAGTACAAATGCCGTGAACCGCAAGTATCAGAAAGACAGATTCTTGCAGGAGACCTGGGTATTTTCGCCTGTAAAATGAAGGTCCGCAATATTGACGAAGCAAGAGAATATTTCAAAGCAGAGGGAGTAACCTTAATGGGAGAGCCTATGCATGATCCCAATGGCTACAGGACATTCTTTATCAAAGATCCATTTGGAAATATTTTTCAGTTTACAGAGGCCACCGATTGGCTTATGAACCTGCGAATGGTAAACGGCGGTACCTACGGCGCGATAATAGGGGTCAGTGATATTGAAAAAGCTATGGGTGTTTATAGTGACATCCTCGGTTACGATGTGGTTCTATATGACAAATCAGGCTCATTTGAGGATATGAGTTCGCTGCCGGGTGGTGACGCCAGATTCAGAAGAGTATTACTTAAAAGAAGCAAACCGTTCACCGGTCATTTTAGCAAATTATTAGGCTACAGTACTATCGAACTTATTTCTTCACTGGACCGCGTCCCTGAGAAGATATACAGCAATCGCTATTGGGGCGATCCTGGCTTTATCCACCTTTGTTACGATATTACAGGAATGGATGCGCTTCGGGAGCATTGTGTTAAGAAAGGTCATCCTTTTACCGTCGACAGTAAGGGCAGCCATGATGGAAAGAGCTTTGACATGGGTGAAGCAGCAGGACATTTTTCATATATTGAAGATCCCGATGGTACTCTTATTGAATTTGTTGAAACTCACAAGGTACCAATCCTAAAGAAGCTTGGAATATCACTTGATCTGCGAAAGAGAGATCCCAACAAAGCACTGCCTGACTATATGCTGAGCTTCCTTAAGTACTCGAGGGTAAAGAAGGATAAGAAGTAATTACCTGATAAGGATCTGAAACCGTTTTCGAAAAAATGGAATAGATCAAAGGGTCTTAGCCACGATCTCATTTTGTCGGAGAACACGCATCGCATTTCCTCCCCATATTTTCTCTATCTGTGCTTTGGTATAGCCTCTTCTGAGAAGCTCAATGGTAATATTCTTCATCTCCGAAGCATTGCTGCAACCGTTTATTCCGCCACCACCGTCAAAATCGGTACCAATACCAACATAGTCTATTCCAATTAGGTTTACTACATGGTCGATGTGATCAACAGCATCTGAAACATTTGCCTTCTTCTCCAATGCCTGACGTGTTTCCCATATTTCAACTCTCATTGCCATCTGCAGCGAATCGTTCATGTTTTCCATCGATCTGTATTTCTCTCTTATCTCATTGACTTTTGACTCCAGTTCAGGATTAGGCTCTGGCTGCTTAAGGTAATTGCTAAGGATACATATCTGAATAACACCGCCATTGCTCTTCAATGCCATCAGCATTTCATCATTTAGATTCCTTGGACTTTCGCAAAGAGCTCTGGCTGAAGAGTGCGATGCAATAATAGGTGACTTGGATACTTCTAATACATCATAAAATGATTTGTCGGAGATATGTGATACATCTATCATCATCCCAAGTCTGTTCATCTCAGCAACGACCTCTTTACCAAAATCGGACAAACCGTCGTGTTCCGGTCCCTTGGGATCGGTGGAACTATCGCAGATATCATTGTTTTTCGAATGACAAAGTGTAATATAACGGGCTCCAAGATCGTACAGCGTTTTAACTTTATTTATGTCGAGACCAATAGGATATCCATTCTCCACACCAATAAATGCAACCCTCTTCCCTACCTTCTTTATAGCGTATGCATCATCAGCAGTTCGTGCAATTTGTGCTTGCGCCTCATTCAGTTTGAGATTGGCCAATAGTTTATCAAATATCATATTCGTCTCATCCCATACAAGTTCAAAAGCCTCAGGGGTACGATCGCCCTGTCCGAGGTAGACCGCAAAAAATTCTGCATCAAGTCCTCCTTCAACCATCCTGGGGAAATCCACACAACCGTTATCATTCCTTGTTCCAAGATCAAAATCGGCACGCATCATTCTTAAAGGAGTATCACAGTGTGTGTCCACAGTAAGGATCTTCTCATGGATCTTATCTGCTTTCTCAGCAAGTTTAACCTCAGGATCACCGCATGAATTGAGCAATATCAGCGCGAATGCAAGAAATAATATGTTTTTCATTTTGTGAAGTATTGGATTGCTAATATATGTATTTAGCAATCAGTTCTCCCATTTAAAGACATTTTATAAAGCATGAAAAAAAGAGCCCCGACGCATGTGGTCGGGGCAGCCATGAAAAGAATGGATTTGCTTTTGGACAGTAAAAGCATCGTTAGAGTTTGACAACTCTGTATACGTTTATGTGATTACCTTTCACGAGACGAATAAAATAGAGGCCGGGAGAAAAGTTCTGAAGATTGACCTCATGTTCGATAACAGAATCACCTATAGTTTCATTTAGTACTATCTTCCCATTTCCGTCGGTCATGAGAAGTTTAACTTCTCCTGTAACAGGAGTATCGAAACGGATCATAACCCTTTCCGAAGCCGGGTTTGGATATACAATAACTGAAACAGGATTCAAAATTTCCTCCTCAATGGTAGTTATAACAATGATTTGCTGGAAACCATGAGTCAGTATAAGGAAGCCATCGGAGGATTTTGAGGTTGGAGTTATTGTTTCTCCAAGCGTCCAACTCAGAGAAATAGTATTATCCTTTAGTTTATAACCACCTGCGGTGGCTATTACCTGCTGTTTGGCCTGACCTGAGATGACGAAGCAAAACAACGTAAACAGGGCTAACAAAGTATACTTTTTCATTGCTCTGATCTATTGTATAACCTAGTAAATATACTTAAAAAAAAAGGGCAACGCAATATTTCACCCATGATATTTATAAATAGACCACTACCGTTGATGAACAAACCTTAATAGGTGGTAAAAACTGCAGCCAGTGCTACAACACCTATGATAATCAATACAATCCCTGTAATTTTATTGATTTTAACGAGGTTTCTTAGTCTCAGATTCCTCCTGAACCTGCTTACAAGGGAGCTAAACATGAACCACCACAGGACGGCACCGACAAATACGCCGGATATCAAATAGAAAAGAAAGAATCTTGTCCCTTCATTCTCCAGGGCAGAACCCGAAAAAAAGGCTATAAAGAGGAATATTGAAACCGGATTTGTCAAGGCAAGGCCCAGAATCGACACAAAATCCTCAAAGAGGTTACTTCCCGATTTATCCCTTTGTCGAAAAGCCTTAACCGGATTCGACAAAAAAACATTCAACCCAAGAAGCAGAACAATGACGCCTGCAATAATCCCAAGTATAAATCTTTGTTCTTCAATAAAATTGATGATAAAGCCCAGCCCCAGTCCTGCCATAATAGCAAATAATGTATCAGCTGTGGCAATTCCCATTCCTGAGAAAAAACCGGAAATCCGACCCTTTTGGAGAGTCCTGTTTACGCACATAATAGCATTAGGGCCAATGGGTGCCGACACTGTCAACCCCATCACTATACCCTTCAAAACAAGTATTATAGCAGTAAACATTCTGAAAATTTTGGCAAATATAGTTCTCTTTCTGTTACCATCCATCTATTTATGTCAAAAACAACAGGGGGTAATGCATTAACATGTGGTTAAATTGTATTTTTGCAATCTTATGAATGAAGAAAGGAAAATCTGGCACTGGCTCGTCTTAGGGTTATTATCGCTGATCTGGGGATCCTCCTTCATTCTGATGAAAAAAGGACTTATCGTTTTCTCTTCTATCCAGGTAGGTCAGTTACGTATATTCTTTTCGTTCCTTTGCCTTCTCCCATTTGCTGTTATAAATCTGAAAAACCTTAAGCGAGAACAGATAAAGCATATTTTAATCATTGGTTTTCTAGGTAATGGCATCCCTGCTTTTCTCTTTCCTATAGCTCAGACAAGGCTGGACAGTTCAGTGGCGGGAATGCTCAACTCTCTTACTCCCGTATTCACTTTGCTGGTAGGATTCATAATTTATAACAGGAAGGTGGTCTCCTTGCAGACAATCGGCATAGTTATTGGTTTTCTTGGGGCAGCCGGATTAGTTTACAAGGGCTCTCTCTCTTTTGATCCATATGGTGTGCTGATCATTATCGCCACTTTCTTCTATGGGATATCATCAAACGAGGTTGGTAGAATGAAAGGCTTATCCGGTATTGCTATTGCCTCCCTGGGATTCGCTGCCATTGGTCCATTTGCAGGTGTTTCATTACTATTCTCCGACTTCAGTTCGATTACACAGACAGAGGGATGGCAATTAAGCCTCCTTGCCATCATTGCTCTTTCGGTGGTGGGGACAGCCTTCGCTGCAGCTATATTCAATATTCTTATTATTAAGACATCACCTGTTTTTGCGGTTACCGTAACCTATATGATACCAATAGTTGCCACTTTTTGGGGCATATTGGACAACGAATCTCTAAGTTCTTCCATGGTGGTATCTGTGGCAGGTATTATGGCAGGTGTCTACCTGGTAAATAAGGGAGCCCGGCAAAGCAGACGCCTTGCCAATCAGCAAAGCACTCAGGTACCCAGACTATAGATTTTTATCCGGCCCTTGTGCCTCTTAAAATTAGGCCATTGATCAAAAATTCCTCTTATTTCATGCAACCCCGTAAATAACCACGTGTCTTTTACTCATGCAACAAGTTATGCCGGAGGAGTATAAAGTTAAAACAGATCCGCTAGTTGAGAAATGTCGGGATGGAGACAGTAAGGCTCAGCATGCTGTATACAGAAATTATTCAAAAGCGATGTATAACCTTGCTTACCGGATGGTTAACAGCAGAGAGGATGCAGAAGACATACTCCAGGATGCATTTACACAGGCCTACAGAAATATTGGATCATTCAGATATGATTCCACCTTCGGTGCCTGGCTCAAAAGGATTGTGATAAACCATTCGATAAATTTTATAAGAAACCGGAAACAGCTGACCTTTTTTGATGATATCCCGGAACAACATGAACAGATTTATGAGAGTGAGGAATACAATGATGAGTACAATAGCGAGAAAGTATTCAAGGCAATTGAAATGCTGCCCAATGGATACAGGATGGTATTAACTCTCTATCTTTTAGAGGGATATGATCATGAAGAGATTTCTGAAATACTTGGGATAACTGAATCAACATCAAAATCCCAGTATATGAGGGCAAAAGCAAAACTCAGATCATTATTAGGAGGAAAATAGATGGACAAACTTGAAAAGTTTATCAGGGAAAACAGGAAAAGTCTTGACCGGTACGAACCAGACAGGGCAGTATGGCAAAGGATCAGGGGTGCCGTTAAAAAAACACCCCGGGTAACAACTTGGCGCATAGTGTCAGTTGCGGCAACGGTATTGGTTATAGTTGGGACAACCTTCACAGTCTATAAAATGGGCAACCAGTCCACCAGCGACAAATATGAGTCTGATATTACTGAACTTAAGGAGTCGAAGCTTTATTACGGAAACCAGCTGTCGGAGATGCTAAGGATCGCACAGCCCCTATTTGTGACTTACCCTGATCTGGGTGCCGAACTACAAAAAGACTTTGAAGACCTCGACCAAATAGCAGTAGAAATTTCAGCCGACCTGAAAGATAACGCTGACAACAGAGAGGTTATAGAAGCCCTTATATTAAACTACAGGAGAAAAGTAGAGCTACTTGAAATGTTGCTCTCAAATATGGACGGAAGCAATAGTCCGATGAAAAAAGAGAACCATGAATTATAGAATATTCTTAATCATCACACTGGTAATAAATACCATTTCCATTTCAGGCCAGGCAGTCTCGGAAAAAAGGACATTTGAGAAGTCATTTCCGGTAATGCCCAAACTTGAGGTGCAGATCGTTAATAAGTACGGAACGGTTCATGTGGCCCACGCAAAGGCCGACACGGTAACGATCCGGGTAGAGGTTGAAGCAATGGCATCAAGCAGTGCACGACTACGCAAAATGATGGATGGGGTTGAAATAAACCTGACAGGCTCTCCCATGTCGGTCAGAGGAACCACAACCTTTGGCAAAAGCATTACAGACATGGTGGAGACTTTTAAGGGTATTACCGGTTCGCTAATACCTTATGAATCAAAGATTACTATTAACTATTACATAACAATCCCGGCTGGTGTTGGGCTCGTTATTGAAAACAGATATGGCGATATAATCATTGATGATCAGGCAGCACCATTAGAATTAACCATCTCCAACGGAACACTTAAAACCGGAAAACTGGGGGGATCAACAAAATTGTCGGTATACTTCTGTAATGCCGATATAGAAGGAATAAAAGGAGGTTCACTCGACCTGAACTATTCCGACCTGACAATTGGCTCTTCAGGCGACTTAAGTGTTCTTTCAAGATCTTCAAAAATAGATATTGACAGAACAGGCATACTAAAAATTGACTCAAGAAGAGATAAGTGGTTCATCGACGATCTGGTACAGATAAGAGGTACCTCCTACTTCTCCGATTTCTCAATAAACAGCCTCTCTTCCGGAGCAATACTGGATATGAAGTACGGCACATTGAACGCAGATATAACCACCTCCTCCTTTTCTGCCCTGGAGATAACCTCATTCAACACATTCAGCTATATCTCTTTGCCTAAAGGCAGTTCCTTTAATCTCGATGCCAGAAGAATTAACGCAGATATCACGTTACCCTCAGAGAATTCTAACATTGAAGAAAAAACAATCAGCGACGAGAAGAAGGAGTATCTGCTTTATGGTACTATCGGGACAAAGAAAACCGATCAGGTTGTAAAACTCGATATTGACAGGGGATCTTTCAGATTGAAATATAAATAACACATACATTATGAGAAGGTTAGCAATAGCAATTATTTTACCCCTTTTACTTCTTCAGGGAGGTTGCATAGGCAATTTCCTCTGCATCGATGGGAATGGAGATGTAGTCTCAGAAGAGAGAACAGTAAACTCCTTTCATGGTATTTCTAACAGTGCCAGCTTTGACATAATCTGCACCTATGGAGCTACTGCCTCGGTGCTTGTTGAAGCAGAATCGAATATAATGCCATACATTTCCACTAAGGTTTCAGCAGGGATTCTGGAAATTGGCACAATTGACGGTACCCACTGTCTTGACTATACTTCTAAGCCAAGAATATTCATCACCTCCTCATCTACCGATGTAGTTGAATCATCAGGATCGGGCAATACTGTTGTAGAGTTCTGCTCAGGAGATAATACATATATATTGAATAGTGGTTCAGGCAACATTTACATAAGTTCCCTGGAGTCGTCACTCCTCTTTAAGACACGTTCAAGTGGAAGTGGCGACATTTCAATTGAAAATATTTCCTGCTCCAATAGTGATTTTTTCATTTCAGGGTCAGGTGATATAACTCTTAAGGGTGTAAGCGACAAGCTGCAGGTTTTCTGCAGCGGATCAGGCGATTTCTTTGGTGCAAACCTCGTTGTGAATGATGCCGGAATAACTATTTCCGGCTCCGGAGATGTATGGGTAAAAGCAGACGATTCTCTTAATGCCCTCTTATCGGGAAGTGGTAATATTTTTCTGAAGGGGAATCCCCGGATATTCCAGAATGTAACAGGTAGTGGTAAAATTATATTCTTGTAATAACCAATGAAAAAAATTCTTTATACTTTGCTCCTGGCCACCATCACTTTTCCGGTCATTGGCCAGCAGTATCAATCACAAGCCGGATTCAGGACAGGACTTACAAATGGTATTTTCTACCAGTTTCACCTTGCAAGAGGCAATGCAGAAACGGGTATGAATGTGATGCTAAGTTTCAGGAACCAGGGAGTTCAGCTAACAGCCCTGAAAGTCTTTTATGAAATGTCAGTCAGTGAGATATCAGATAATCTTTTTCTTGTTTGGGGATATGGCGGCCATGCCGGTTTTTATGTTGCCAACAGGCTCAGATACCTTAACGAAGACTATTACTTCGGTAATGAACGATTCATTCCCCTTGTCGGGATCGATGGCTATGGAGGCATAGAATACCGGTTCAGAGAGATACCTCTGGCAATATCACTTAATCTTAAACCATATGCCGAGATAACATTACCGGCCTTCGTTAATCTGATTCCTGGCGACCTGGGGATCTCCTTTTCTTATTGTTTCTAACCGATCAGCAACTACTTAAATTATCATATCATGAAACCATTACTAATAATAGCAATAACCCTTTTCATAAGTACAACTCTTTTATCACAAGACCCGGAACTTGAGTACTACAAAAGCAAAGAGATGAAGACACTTCTGGGCAGAAATAAATCCGGAGGTGGTTATTTCGCCGTTCAGATGGGTTATGCCTCAATATCAGGGAGGCATGCCGTAACAACAGGTGCCAGGATGACCTGGATAGCAAACCATGTTCTCGGTATTGGTTTCGGAGGCAATGGCTTCATTAACGAGGTCGTCTACAACCCCGCACTCAACAGCGATGTCTTTGTCGCCGGCGGCTATGGTGGATTGTATATAGAGCCAGTGCTTATGCCCAGATCCCCCATCCATTTTTCATTTCCTGTCCTCTTTGGGGCCGGAGGTATATCATACATTTCAGATAACTACCCTGGAGGAAGCAATTTTATCGAAGAGACAGAAACTTTTCTTATTATCGAACCTGCTGCCGAGATCCAACTTAATATGACCAGATTCTTCAGGCTATCGATTGGTGCAAGCTACAGATATCCCTCATCATTCAATACAGGACTGGGTAACAGTGAGTATGTTAGTGTATCGTCTCTCAGGGGTCCGGGGTACTCGGTGACCCTTAAATTCGGTAAGTTCTAGTAGTTGGGTGATATAAAAGTTAATGTTTGGATAGATAATTCTGGCGTCAGTTTTCTGTTTAAGTAACTCTATTTAAGAGCCTTGTATTTTGCAATACCTTCGTCAAGCCAGTTGACATATTCTGTCACATTCAGATTATGACCCATCGGATTATTAAGGGTATTTCCATCGTTGTCGAGGATCACATAGAGAGGAAGGGCATTTGTCTTGAACCTGGTAATCTCAAAATCTTCGTTGACCTTACCCATGGTCTTTTTAATTTTTCCATCCAGAGCAGAGGTAATCCACTCATTCTCGGGCAACTGAGTTCTGTCATCAACGTACAGGGCAATAATTACGAACTCCTCCTTTAATCTCTTAAAAACTTCCGGATTGCTCCACACCTTACTCTCCATCTCTTTGCAATTGGAGCATGCGTGCCCTTTAAAATCCAGAAGCACCGGCTTACCCAGCGACCTGGCACATGCCATTCCCTGTTCATAATCAAAGTAACCTTCAAGTCCTTGCGGGAGGTGAAGTTTATCAGCATATTTTGGAGTTTCGCATATTGAGGAGACCTGGTTGCCTGCTATCGCTACCGGTCCATTCTGTGAAACACGTCTGGATACAAGGTCTACCAGATCGAACTTCGCTGTTTCGCGTGCCGGCAACAACCCTGAAACACCTGATAGTGGTGCACCGAAAAGCCCCGGTATAAGGTAAACGGCAAAGGAAAAAGATGCAATAGCGATTATTAACCTAAATACACCTATGTGCTTTACTTCACTATCATGAGAAAACCTGATCTTACCCAGAAGATAGACTCCAAGAATAAAGAAAAGGACGATCCATACGGCAAGTACAAGATCGCGGGTTACTATACCAAGACCATATACTGAATCTATTGTTGCAATAAATTTGAAACTGAAGGCAAGCATCAGGAATCCGAGGACCACCTTAACTGAATTGAGCCATCCGCCCGATTTTGGAAGCTTATCCATAACAGAGGGGAATAGTGCAAACAGTGTAAAAGGTATTGCAAAGGCAAGTCCGAATCCGAACATTCCTATAGTTGGTCTCAATACATCACCACTGGCAGCCTCAACAAGAAGCGCGCCTACAATAGGGCCAGTACAACTGAATGAGACAAGCACGGTGGTCACACCCAGGAAGAAAGCTGCCACAATCCCGCCTTTGTCTACTTTTGAATCAGTTTTGTTAATCCATTTGGCAGGAAGAACAATTTCAAATGCCCCCAGAAATGAGACGGCAAACAATATAAAGAGTGAAAAGAAGAGCAGATTCGGGATCCAGTGTGTGCTGAGTGCATTTGCTACTCCTGCTCCTGCGCTTGTAAGTGATACTATTATTCCCAGTGATGAATAGAGCAGGATTATTGAAATCCCGAAAACCATCGCATTAAGCAACGACTTTCCCTTCCCTGCTCCTGCTCCGCTAAAGAAAGCGACTGTCATAGGTATCATAGGGAATACACAAGGTGTCAGTATTCCGGCAAAGCCTGCAAGCATTGAAAGGAGAAAGAAGCTGAGGAAGCCTTTGCTTGTCTTCTCAGATGGCTGCATTCCTGTTGTCACAGGAATATTCCCACCATTTGAAATGGTAATCTCAAACTCCTCATCCTTAGGAGGAGAGCACTTTTCATCGTCGCATGCCATATAATTAACAAGGCCCTTAACGCTAAAACTTTCTTTATCACTTCTGACTGTCTGTCTGAATTCTGCTTCATGACTAAAATATGCGATATCCATACTAAAGCCCTCATCGAAAACCACCTCGGTTGATGACAACTGCCTTACTTCGCCAATTAATTCAAAATCACCGGTTTCAAAGACAAAGGATGTTGGTATTGGTCCGCCCTCAGGAATATCCATGGAATAGAGGTGTGATCTTTCCTCTATTACTGCTTTCATTACTATTTCATACTCTTTGTCTGATTTCTTTTCCCAGCTAAATTGCCATGATACAGGATCGTATACCTGGCTTGACATAGCTATAGAAAAAAGCAGAAAAACAACTATTCCGTAAAATCTCTTCATAACAAGTCCTAATTACAGGGTTGTATTTAATAATAACATTGTTTCAAACAAATTGTTGTTGGCCACTAGGTCAGATCTATCTCATTGTCGAATCGGTCGTAGAACTGGTAGGTGGTTACAGGAAATGATTCAATAGGCATCACCTTGATATTAACACCGTGCTTACGGTTCCATTTCATAAGTAATGTAATAAGTCCCTTCCTGAGGTAAGCCTCCACAAAAGGATGTACTTTAAGAACAAACTTCCGTGTTTTAACCTTTTCAAGTATGGTAGTCAGTCTTGTCTCAATTTCGTCGGTAAGCAGGATCGTCGGCCCTATTTCTCCGGAACCAAGACAAGTAGGGCACTTCTCCAGAGTGGTAATGTTCATCTCAGGACGAACCCTCTGGCGGGTTATTTGCATTACCCCGAATTTGCTAAGGGGCAGTATATTGTGTTTTGTCCTGTCGTTGCTCATCACATCCTTCATCTTGTCGTAAAGAGCTTGCCTGTTCTCCGCCGACTGCATATCGATGAAATCGATGATTATTATACCTCCCATATCTCTAAGTCGCAGCTGTCGGGCTATCTCTGTCGCTGCCTCCATATTGACATCCAGGGCATTGGTCTCCTGATCGTTACCGGACTTCGACCTGTTACCGCTGTTTACGTCTATTACATGCAGCGCCTCCGTATGCTCGATAATAAGATATGCACCATGACGAAAGGATACAGTCTTTCCAAATAGTCCCTTAATCTGCCTGGAGATACCGAAATGATCGAAGATCGGCTCCGGCTCCTTATACAGTTTAACGATCTTCTCTTTCTCAGGAGCAATGTCGCTGATGTAGTTCTTTATCTCACCCGCCACAACCTCGTCATTTACATGAATTGAATTGAAACTCATGTTAAGGAGGTCTCTGACAATAGCGGTTGTCCTGTTTACTTCTCCAATAAAGAGTTTAGGGTGCTTAATATCTTTTCGGGTTGAATAGAAGGCCGATTCCCATCGCCTTACCAGTTCTCTTAACTCCTTATCCAGCACAGCCACCTTCTTACCCTCTGCCACAGTCCTTACTATAACTCCATAGTTTCTGGGTCTGATACTCTGGATCAGTGTCTTAAGTCTGTTCTTCTCCTCTACACTCTCTATCTTGGAAGATATTGATACTTTATCGGAGAAAGGAAGCAATACAAGATTTCTTCCTGCAAGTGATATCTCAGAAGCAAGTCTTGGCCCTTTGGTAGAAATAGGTTCTTTTGTTATCTGTACCAGTACTGTCTGACCGGTGGCAAGAATATCTGATATCTTCCCATCCTTATCGATATCGGGTTCAGAATTGAATTTCTGAACAGGGATCATCCTTCCCTTCCTGTTAATACCGGAATGATAAAATTTATGAAGGGTCCTGAACTGAGCTCCCAGATCCAGATAATGGAGGAATGCATCACGTTCATAACCAACGTTTATAAAGGCCGCATTCAGGCCTGGCATTATTTTCTTAACCTTACCGAGGTATATATCCCCTACCGAAAAACTTACATTTCTCTGTTCCTTATGTAACTCATTGAGCTGCTTGTTTTCGAGGAGGGCAATTGATATATCCTTTTCACCGGCATCAATTATTAATTCTTTACTCACACTTATATATATTTTATGTGAAGTCTCCCACACTAATGCAGTAAACCTAAAGACCGAATGATCTTTAGGTTTAGCTATTCAGCAGATGTCCACAACTGGTCCGCTTATTTCTTCTTCTTATGCCTGTTCTTCCTCAAACGCTTCTTGCGTTTGTGCGTGGCCATCTTATGTCTTTTACGTTTTTTTCCGCTTGGCATGATCCCTTAATTACTTCTTAACGTTACTTTTTACTTTACTGATAAATGTCTTAGCCGGCTTGAAAGCAGGTATATTGTGGGCAGGAATAATAATAGTAGTATTCTTTGATATATTCCTAGCAGTTTTCTTAGCCCTTTTCTTAACAATGAAACTACCAAAACCTCTGAGGTAAACATTATTACCGGCTACCATTGAATCCTTAACCGACTCCATGAAAGCTTCAACAGTTTTCTGCACTGTCACCTTTTCTATACCAGTATTCTTGGCAATTTCATTTACAATGTCTGCTTTTGTCATTTTACTCAATTTTTAAATTGGACAAATTATTTTGTTACTCGATTTTTTCAACTGTGCAAATATAAAAATATTATTTCTTTAAATTGAAACAGTTACAACAAATTTTAATAAGAATGAGTTTTATATTTATCTGATACACCTTACATTAATCTATTCATAACCTGCTATTACGTTTAAGATTGATCTCCTTCAGAATGCCGGTCATTGAAATGATATAGTGTTAATTTGGAGTATGAAACTGATTTTTTGCTAACTTTACACTCCTGAAAATTAATTTTCTTAATCTGAAATTGTATGTCCGTAAACAAGGTCATCTTAGTAGGTAATGTTGGGAAAGACCCAGATGTAAGGTATATCGACACTAATGTACCCGTTGCCACGTTCCCCATCGCGACCAGTGAAACCTATCGCAGCAAAGAAGGAGATAAGGTCACCAATACCGAGTGGCACAATATTGTTCTGTGGCGTGGACTTGCAGAGGTTGCAGAAAAATATGTAAAAAAGGGATCTCAACTATATATCGAAGGGAAAATAAGAACAAGGTCCTATACCGATAAAGAGAATGTAAAAAGATATGTTACCGAAATAGTCGCAGATACAATGCAAATGCTGGGCAAGAGATCAGATAATGAAAGCAGCGACAGCTCCAGGGACAACACTCCTTCTCAGCAATATGGAAGCAATCAGACACCTTCTCAAGGAAAATCGTCAAGCGGAAATCAGGGTGGAACTTTTGATGATACCTCTGGTCCAAACGACCAGGCCGACGACCTACCATTCTAGTTAACTCAAATTCAATTACTTGGAAACCGACGATCCTCTTTCTTATTTGTCACTCACAGGTGGAATTACTGTGAATACTCCCGGAATAGACGCTATTGTAGCAATACTTTCAGTAATCTTCCTGCTCTTTATCTCGGCCCTGATCAGCGGCTCTGAAGTTGCTTTTTTCTCATTGGGTCCTAATGATCTCCACAAATTCAGCTCATCAAAGAATCTGAGGTCAAAGATGGTTATGAAACTTCATTCCATGCCTGAGAGATTATTAAGCACCATTCTTGTTGCAAATAACCTGGTTAATATCGCCATCATTATAATAGCTGCCTACATCAGCAGCCAGACATTCAATTTTGGCGACAACAGATTATTAGGCTTTCTGGTTGAGGTAGCTTCAATAACATTCATTTTACTTCTTTTTGGTGAGATACTCCCAAAGGTATATGCTAACAGGAATCATGTGAAATTTGCATTGCTGATGTCGATACCCATGGACATCCTGGAGAAGATTTTCAGGCCGTTGACATCGCTTTTGATGTTTTCCACCGCTTTTGTCAGGAGGAGAGCTGTTGCCAGAAAACCGCAGATAAGCATGGACGATCTGTCGGATGCTCTGGAACTTACCGGCGACGATATAAAAGAAGATAAAAGGATACTTGAGGGTATCGTGAAATTCGGAAACATATCTGTTACAAGCATTATGTGCCCCAGAATGGATGTTACATCCTTCGATATGAAACTTCCCTTTGGAAAGATACTGCCTATAATCATTGAAACAGGGTTTTCAAGGTTCCCCGTTTACAGCAGTTCTTTCGATAATGTGAAGGGCATTTTGTTTGTTAAAGACCTGCTTCCGCATCTTAATAAACCCGAAAATTTCAAGTGGCAAACTTTGATACGCCCTCCCTATTTTGTGCCTGAAACAAAAAGGATCAACGAGCTTCTTCAGGAATTCCAAACAAGGCAGATACATATGGCCGTTGTTATAGATGAATATGGCGGTACAAGCGGAATCGTAACCCTTGAGGATATTCTGGAAGAGATAGTCGGAGAGATCACCGATGAAACAGATGAAGAGGAGATCCTCTACAGGCAAATAGATGAACGGACCTTCATCTTCGAAGGGAAAACAATGCTATATGACTTTCTCAAGATAATTGGTGCCGATGATGAGTTGTTCGACGAGGAGAAAGGTGAGTCGGAAACACTCGCCGGACTGCTTCTTGAAGTAGCAGGAGAAATTCCGGAACGGGATACACTTATAGATATTGGCCCTTATACCTTTCAGATTGCTTCGGTCGATAACAGGAGGATCAAGAAGATTAAAGTTACAATTGCCGGGAGGCAGAAATAATGAGATATCTTATCATTACAGGATTGATGGCGATTGCTCTGATTGGATGCACCGGCAAAACTGAAGTACCTAAGCCAAGAGGATATTTTAGGATTGACCTTCCAGAGAAAGAGTACCAATTATACGATACTACATGTCCCTATCGATTTGAAATACCTGTCTATGCCACTGTCTCGAATAATATTGACGGAACAACAGAACCATGCTGGATAAATATTGAATTCCCACAGAACAAAGCCAAGCTTTACATTAGTTACAAAAGGATAGACCATAACCTGCCGCAACTGCTCGACGATACTCATGATCTGGCATTTAAACATAGTATTAAAGCCGATGCCATTTATGAAACATCATGGATAAATGATGCTGAGAAAGTATATGGTATAGTTTATGACCTTAAAGGAAATACAGCCTCATCACTACAGTTTTTCGCTACCGACAGCACAACACATTTCCTGAGAGGCTCCCTTTATTTTATGGCTCAGCCAAATGCCGATTCGCTTGCACCGGTTTTATCGTACCTTAGGGAGGATATTATTCACCTCCTGGAAACCCTCAGGTGGAATTAATATCAATACCAGGGTATGGGATGTATAACGAAACATTATCTAGATAAGGATTCCATTCTTGGGGTATGGAAGATCGAGGAGGATCTTTGTACCCTGCTGAAAATGGTAAGCCTTAAAACAACAGATAAGGAGAGGTACAAGGAGTTTCGAAGCAACAGCAGAAGGATCGAGTTTCTCTCGGTCAGAGCGCTGCTCATGGAGCTGATAGGCCCGGAAGCTTCAATACTGTATAATAAATTCAACAAACCGTTTCTGAAAGATGGCTCTCATTTTATAAGTATCTCCCATTCTCATAAGCTTACAGCTATACTCTTAAGCAGATCGGAAAAGGTTGGAATTGATCTTGAATTCATGAGCTCCAATATCTCTGCTTTTGCATTTAAGTTCATTAACAGGAGTGAAAAGATCACCCGGGATAAAGAACTGCGCAAATACCATCTATATATTCACTGGTGCGCGAAAGAAGCATTGTATAAGATCTGCGACAAGCCTGGCATAAGCCTCAGGAAAGACATTATAATAAAACCTTTTGCAATAAAGGAAGCAGGAGAAATAGAAGGAATCGTTAAATCAAAAATCATTAACGACAGTTTTACCCTTAACTACTCCACTTACGATAATTATGCCATAGTCTGGACCAAAAAGAACTATGAGAATATCTGAAAGATGAATAAAAAAAGGTGTTCACAATCGTGAACACCTTTACTTCCAAATTCTATATTTTAATTCCCGCACTTTAAGACGGTCTCAACCTGATACTTTGCTGCTTCTGCAAATTCACCAACCATTGACTTCTTATAAGCCTGGCATGCTTTATCGCTATTACCGGTGGCTTCATACGACTTTGCAAGGAGGAACTGGATCTTAGCCTTATCTTCTGCACTACCCATTTCAAGAGTTGCTGCCTGTTCGAATGCTCCAATAGCATCCTCATATTTCTCCATCGAATATGAGGCAAATCCCAGCTGGTAATAGAGGGTAGAATTGGTATAACCATTCTCCTCTGCCAGATAGAGATAATCCATAGCCTTGGACCAATTCTTATCTTTCAGTGCAACCTGAGCTGCATTATAGTAGGCACCCCTTACAACTTTTTGTATATCGCCGCCTGTTTTGGCATCGCGTGATGCTCTTGCTGCTTCTGTTCCTAATTCGGCGGCAGCTGCCATTTCATTGAGTTTATTCATCGACTCAAAAGCAGTAACCTTTCCAAGGAAAGCCTTGGCGTAATTTGCATCATAACTTATGGCACTGTCGAAATTGCCGATGGCTTTATCGAAGTTATTATTTCCCAGATCGCCAAGACCAATAGCAACATATATCTGAGCCAGAGTCTTGCTTGCTCTTGGCGGATAGTCAGTATTACCATATTTCTCGGATGCCTTTATACAATCCTCAAGCTTAGTGATAGCTCCTGGAAGATCATTCTTGCCGGCCAATCCTCTTGCTGCATCATAATGAAGTTTTGGTATCTGGTCCATCGCATCCTTCTTTACCTGCATTGCCTCTTCAGTACCAACAGCGTCGGCAAGAGTAATCGCTTTTTCAAAAGCTGCAACAGCCATATCTCCATTTATTTTTATAAGCTGAACTCCTTCATTAAACGCCTCACCTACCTGAACAATCGTTGTTTGTGCCTGGGCAATAAAAGTTAAACACCCAATGGTCAGTACCAGGAGTGATTTCTTTAAATTTGTTGAATTCCTTAACATAATTTCTTCTCTTTTAAATTTTCAATCTTGCAAATATATAAAAATGGGCTTATTACAGAAACAGATGATAAATATTATCCCATTTGCAGGACTAATATTCAAAAACCATACCATTATCTGAAAAGTTCCTGAAGGGGCTCCCCTGAACAAGCGTTGGGTCTGGGAATACGGAGGAGTACCGAAAGTGTCGGTGCAAGGTCTGTCATATTTACATTTCTTGTAACAGAAGAGCGGTTTACCGTCCATCCATAAAATACAAGAGGCACATGAGCATCGTACTCATACGGTGAATTGTGTGTGGTTGAATAGTCTCCCTTCTCAATCCAGCCCGGATCGAGTGTAATAATAATATCGCCTGTTCTCTTTGGGTAATAGTTATTCCATGCTTTTTTCAGGAAGCCATCGCCCTGCAATCCCGATTCAAAAGAATATGTTGGTATTGCCGAAGCTACCCCGCTGAACTGAACCAGAAATCTTGAAATACGCTTTTGAATATCCTCAAGTTGTATGTTTGCATCCTCGATAAGAGTTCTGTTGAGGTAGAGCTGATTATCATGATAAGCCTTGATCCAG
This sequence comes from uncultured Bacteroidales bacterium, assembly GCA_963698535.1. Taxonomy (GTDB): domain Bacteria; phylum Bacteroidota; class Bacteroidia; order Bacteroidales; family VadinHA17; genus CAVORD01. The sequence continues at coordinate 1,497,999 of CAVORD010000001.1, forward strand.
TTACCCTGGCCGTATGTAACATTCAGGTAACTCTTCACTATTGTAAGTGCCTGATTGGGCCTGAAATATCCTGCAGGTATTCTCATATTCTCAAGTAATCCGGGTACTTCAGCAACACCATGGGCCGATGTGAAATAGACGAGAATATTTTTCTTTCCTACCTTATCGTTCAGGTAGTTGAGTAACCTTTCTATTTCTATATCCAGCCTTAGCAGTGCATCAGAAGCCTCCACTGATGCTGGTCCGAACCGATGACCTATATTATCATTGGCAGAGTATGCAATTGTCAGGTTATCCGTAATATCATCAAGTCCCATTCCCTCGGCATCAATAAGCCTTATGGCGAAATCCGTAACGAGGGTGTTCCCATAAGGGGTCTCCCTAATCAGCGGGTAATTCTTTTTCGAATCGAGAAGGCCCTTAGAGGACATTTTTTTCAGATCATAGGGGAACCATGTCACACCATCGAATCCTGTCTCATATGAACCGGTATCGGACTGGCACCATGAGTACTCCTTTAATGGGAGCAATGGTTCCCATACCCTGTTCAGATAAGAGTCGGAATATTTCATTGCATTAAAATCCATAACCCATGGAGGGAGATTCTTAAGGTAGTAGGTGCTCGACATGAACGTTCCTGTAGTATTATCGAACCAATATGCCGCATCACCGGCATGGCCCGTCGAGAGTATTGCCGCATGATCATTCAGTGATATACCAAATATCTTACTTTTACCACCGGTACTTCTTTTCAGCTCGTCGGTGAAGGTTGAAGCCAGCAGTTTTGCCGGCGACTGCAATCCGTTCTCGAAACTCCCTCCTGCAGGATATACTGATGGATCGGCGGTACAATAAACCAGATCATCTCTTAATGTTTCATACCATGAATCAGCCACAATGCCATGTGCTGAGGGCTCGGCACCTGTGCTTATTGTAGCATGACCCGGACCAGACTGGGTGGAGAGGTACTGATAGGATGCTCCCTTGTAATATGTGCCTTCGTTTATAAGCCTCCTTATCCCGTTCTCCCTGAATTTCTCAAGCATCATCTCCAGCTGATCGTAACGAAGTTGCTCCACAACAATACCAACTACCAACTTCGGCTTTGACGGCGGAATATAAGGACCCTGACCATTAATAGCTGGTAATGATAAGAGAATCATAATTATTAAAAGGGTAATTCTGTGCATCTATCGGGAGATTATTAGTTGAAATATTTAAACAAAAACAGGATGATTCCCATCCCAAGGACTATGCTTATTATAATATTGGCCATTGCCCAAAAGGTATACCCGGCCCTGAATAATTCAAAGGTCTCAAGGCTGAATGTGGAGAAAGTACTGAAACCGCCACAGAAACCTACTATTATGAGAGCCTTTACATTATCCGATAAATTTATCCTGCTTACTGAAAGATATAATACAATTCCCAGAATAAGCGTACTGAAAAAGTTGGAGGCAAGAGTTGCCATAGGATTAATTCCCTTAATACTGCTGGTAATGGCTTTTGACATCCCGAATCTTGCGAGGCTGCCTATTCCTCCGCCAATAAAAACTGCTGCGTATGTTCCCATTTTTATCCTTTGAAAGATGCAAAAATATCTCTTTTATACCGGAAACCAATAATTAATGAGGAATGTGAAGGTCAACGGAAAAAATTCTAATTGCCTGTTACAACGATAGCCCTCTGGAATACCCTGCCGGTTGAGGGTAACGATATCCTGAGAATGTAGTAACCCTGCCGGAGGTTAGACAGATTGACAGTCCCCGGTAAACCTCCCCCTGTAACGACCTTCGTGCTCATGACCAACCGTCCTGACATATCGAAAATAATGACGGGAACATTTTCCCGGGGAATTCCCGGAATAAAAATATTCAGATCACCGTCAACCGGTACAGGATATAGAATAATATTCCTCTCCAGAGTATCGGGTATGACCGTAACCAATGGTTTCAGTGCAATATTTACCTCAACAGATGACTTGATATCAGGCATAGTGACACTTACCGTGGAGTCAGCATATCCGGCTGCAGAAAAAGTAAAACTCCACGTGCCTGGTGCAATCATCCTGTAATACCTTCCTGTGTCATTGTAACTGTAGACATGGGAACTATCCTTGTCATGATAGTTAACAAAAACCTTCGCTTTTAACGGATCCCCGGTGTCAAAGTCGGTGACGATCCCTTTTACTCCTGACAGAGCATTTTCAATATACCTTAGAAATGACCTGTAGTTGTATTGCCATAGCCTTGGCAGACTGTCTGGTGGTGTAAGTTTGGTATTGTCAATTTCAATCGTAAGTTCCCTTCCCTGCAGCTCATAAGTAACATAGTCCATACGGCCCCCCAGTATCTGATACCAGTCAGATCCTCTCACTACACCATTGTCGTACTCATCGAGGTAAGTAGAAGGTGAATAAAGGTGCACCGTATCTGCATAGGTCCGTGATGTCCTCCTGAACCAATCATCATCGGCATGTATCCGTGGAACCACCCACCTGTCCCAGGGGTAGTTAAGAACCTCAAATCCGGAGTGAACATTTACTGAGAGGATAAACCTCCTCGACTTCATAAATGCGATCATCTCAACATTTTCTTTCGCCTGCACCTCGCCGGGTTGGCCGGGGTCGGGGAAGTTGCGATTCAGGTCAACACCACTGGCATTATAGCGTGTAGGAATAGAAATTGTATTACCACTCCGGTAAGTCCCATCTGGGTTTGACATCGGATTGATCCATAACTGGGTGTTGTTTACAATATTGGCTATCCTTGTGTCTGTGGCATAATTCTTTAGCATGTAGTCTGCCAGGCGGAGGAAAAGGACGATTCCTGCAATCTCATCGCCATGCATTGAAGATGTATAGAAAACTTCAGGTTCATCCTCGTCTGCATTTACATTGTCCGATATCTTAAGAACAAGAACACTTTTACCCAGCACGCTTGTACCAATGGTATCCAGACGGCAAATGGCGGGGTAATTAGTTGCAAATGACCTCATTATCGAATCGTACTGACTCAAGGTAGGGTATACATTCCATTCCGTTAATCCTTTCAGCCTGACGGCCGGATCAACCTGTGGCAAACCCTTTATCTCGGTGATGCGATAAGGATAACCGGCACCGATGAACCAGTCGACACTCCTGAAGGAGAGGCTTATCAGATATTCTGTTTTATTGGCGGAAACTATCGATACATTTCTGGTAAGTACCATCTCGTCGGGTACGTCAGCTCTTAAAACTGTGACCTCGGCGAAACCGTAAATTGAAATATTATCCAATAATTTCTGATGCTGATTCTCCTGTGACCTCAGGATGGAACCAAAAAGAGTAATGAAGAATAGTATGGTACTTATTCTTCTCATTATCTAAACATTGAATCTGATATGCAGTATGTCACCATCACCGACGATGTAGTTTTTACCTTCTATTCCGAAACGTCCTGCTTCTTTGCAGGCCTGCTCTGATCCCAGTCTCACGAAATCATCGTATTTCATTACCTCTGCCCTGATAAAGCCTCTCTCCAGGTCGGAGTGAATAACTCCGGCTGCCTGTGGTGCTGTCATTCCCTTTTTTATGGTCCAGGCGCGTATCTCCTTTGGTCCAACGGTAAAGAAGGTTTGCAGGTTGAGCAATGCATAGGCAGCTTGAACAAGCTTGTTTACACCAGGTACTTCAAGGCCCATATCGCTGAGAAAAGCCTTTCTGTCCTCTTCATCTTCCAGTTCAGCGATTTCAGCTTCTGCCACCCCTGCAATAAGAATAGCCTCCTCCCCTTTCCCTGCCAGGAACTCCTTAACCCTCTCGGAATGCTTATTGCCTGTTACACATGATTTGTCATCAACATTACAGACATAGAGTACAGGCTTCATGGTCAGAAGAAAGATATCATCCACCACCCGGCGCTCATCCTCTTTTAGGTCCAGCGATCTCGCATTATTGAACCCTTCAAGGTGATCTTTATACTTTTCAAGGGCCTCAATGCCCTTTTTTGCATCCTTGTCACCGCTTTTAGCCTGCCTTGCCAGCCTCTCTATTTTTTTTTCAACCGACTCAAGGTCCTTAACCTGCAACTCGAGGTCTATGGTTTCAATGTCCCTTACAGGATCGACCGACCCGTCAATATGCGGCAGATTCTCATCTTCGAAACACCTTACGACATGGATAAGTGCGTCAGTATTCCGTATGTCGGCAAGAAATCGGTTTCCCACACCCTCCCCCTTATTGGATCCTTTCGCCAGTCCGGGAATATCAACGATCTCGACTGTAGTTTTGATAATTTTATCTGTAGGTTGTCTCTTTTCAAGTTCATAGAGCCTTTCGTCCGGAACCTGAATAACTCCAATATTCGACTTGGTTGCACTAAATGCAAAAGAATTAGTTTCACCCTTTGTATTGGAAATACAATTGAAGATGGTTGTCTTTCCAACATTGGTAATCCCCACAATACCGCACTGTAATGGCATAATTTCAATATTTTTTAATACGGCAAAGGTACCAAAAAGAGACTCTTAATCAACCTATGGTTTTAAATGATTTCATAATTACTTAACTTTGAATATACCAATAAACCGATCATTGATAAAAATCAGATTATTTATTTCATTACTGACCATCCTCATTTTAAATGCCGGAGTAAGTGGCCAGACTGAAAAGCAACCCGCAAGGATATTGTTTATCCTCGACTGTTCCCAAAGCATGGCCGCCAAATGGGAAAACGAAAAGAAGATCGACGTTGCACGCAGATTACTGACCAGGGTGGTTGACAGCCTCTCCAGAGTTGAAGGCGTCGAAATGGCGCTAAGGGTCTACGGACATCAGAACCCTGTGCCTCCTCAGGATTGCAACGATACCCGACTGGAAGTTCCGTTTGGTAAAAATTCAGGAACCGAAATAATAAGAAGACTGAGGTACTACGAGCCTCGTGGCACCACACCACTGGCTGTATCTCTGTCAAAGGCTGCCAATGACTTTCCCCCTGCCGCAGGAAAACGAAATGTAATAATTCTTATCACCGACGGCATTGAAGCATGCGATGGCGATCCATGTCTGGTCGCAAGAGAACTTCAGACGGCAGGGATCATTCTTAAACCATTCATTATTGGAGTTGGACTGGATCCCTCAATACAGGATTCATTTAATTGTATAGGTAATGTGTATAATGCTACTGATGAAAAGTCATTTGGTACAGTAATAGATATAGTGGTAACCCATGCACTCACTGAAACAACTCTTCAGGTCAATCTACTGGATGCCAAAGGATTACCTAATGAAACAGATGCCGTAATGACCTTTTACGACTACTTCACAGGAAGGTTAAGATACAATTTCGTTCATACGATGAACCATCGGGGCAACCCCGATACCCTGTATGTAGATCCGCTAACTGACTACAAAGTAATTATCCATACAAGGCCCCCAAAAACTATCGACAGATTAATTCTAACTCCCGGAAAACATAATGTTATCGCGAAAGATGCTCCTCAGGGATCACTTATACTGAATCAGGCATCGGGGTATCAGTACCGCGACCTTGAATTCCTGGTAAAACCCGAAGGTCAGAACCTGCCATCCTTCAGGCAAAAGATGTTTATCAAAACCAAATATATTGCGGGTAATTGGGATCTTGAAATACCTACTCTGCCGCCAACATACCTCAAGGGAGTTGTGGTTAAACCCGACGAAATAACAACTGTTTCACTGCCACAGCCAGGTCTTGTAACTCTATTCTTTTCGGTGGAAGGTATTTGCGAACTTTTTGTTGAAAGGGATAATCGTATTGAGTGGATCTATTCGGTCAACACATCGGAAAAAAGTAACACTCTCACCCTTCTCCCCGGAGAATACAGAATAATTTTCAGACCAATGTATTCGCGAAGTACCTCTCTTACTGTGGAAAAGAGGTTCAAAATCGAATCAGGCAAGTCTATTCCTCTGAAAATATTTTAAACCACGGTTAAACCTTTTACTTTTGATACAATCAGACTAAATAGTAAAAGTTAACCTGTGAGCCGGGAAATTTCAGATAGCGATATACTTAAGGGAATCAAGGAAAATCCCGATATGGGTTTCCGGCTTCTTGTAGATAAATATAAGTCACGACTCTACTGGCATATAAGGAGGATTGTCATTGTGCACGATGACGCCGATGACGCCCTACAGAACACTTTCATAAACTGCTGGAAGAGTATCGATAATTTTCGCAGTGAGAGCTCTCTTTATACCTGGCTCTACTCGATCGCAACCAATGAAGCTCTTGCCGCAGTCAGAAAAAGGAGTAAACATCAGGGAGTGAACTTTGATGATATAGGCGACTATTTTTCATCGGCGGCGGAAGGTGATACATGGTTTGATGGCGATGCCGCCCAGCAGAAACTCCAGGATGCCATGCTTAAATTGCCTGAAAAACAGAGACTTGTATTTAATATGAAATATTTTGACGATATCACCTATGAGCAGATGAGCTCCATTCTCGATACCAGCGTAGGCGCTTTAAAGGCTTCCTACCACCATGCAGTAAAAAAAATTGAAAAATATCTTTCCCCTGATTAAACCAATTAATGCTAATTTTATCAAACAGAGTGATGAAGAAGCACGAAAACATACCGAATAAGAATCCTTTCAAGGTCCCGGAAGACTACTTTGACACCTTAACCGACAGGGTTATGTCAAAGATCGGGGATGCCGAAGAGAGGAAGATCATTGCTATACCGTTCATAAAGCGGGTAAGGCCATACCTTGCCCTGGCAGCAATGATAACAGCATTCGCCCTTATCACGACGGTGATTGTTAAGCTCACCGATCAACCCGAATATGGTGTGAGCGACCTTGCTGCCTCGGAGATCATGTTTGATGAAACGATGATCAACGACATCGACCTTTATCTGATTGAAGAGCAGGCAGCATTGATGAATGATCCTCTTTCGGTGCCCGATGTTGACAAGGAAGCTATCATTGATTATCTTGTAAATAATGATGTGGCCCTAAGTAATATATATGAACTACTTTAACAATGGAATAATGAAAAGATCCATTATCATAATATCTGCTCTCATCTTCACTGTAAGCACAATGTTATCGGGACAGGGGCAATCAAATGCCGACCGGCTCAATGCTTATAAAATAGCTTTCTTCACGCGTAAGTTGAATCTCACTTCCGGCGAAGCTGAAAAATTCTGGCCTGTCTATAATAACTATACTAATAAGAAGAATCAGGTCCAGATCGACAGGGCTGAACTTATGAACCGTGTTGCAAAAGATGGCACAAAGATGTCGGACAAGGAGATAACGGAGGCTGGCGATAAGCTTATTGCTTCTTTTAGTGAAGAGATAAGACTAACTGAAGAGTTACACAAAAAACTTAAGGAGATACTCCCTCCAATGAAGGTTCTGCTGGTCTATCAGACCGAAAACCAGTATAAGGCTCAACTTTTGAGGCAACTAAATGGAGAACTGCCTGAGCAGCCACTGCGGGAAAGAAGATAACTTAAGATATATCCGCACTCCTTATAAAATCAACCGACGATCTGATATCAGTGTAGATCACCCTGTCGTGCTCCATAAAGGAGACTACGTTCCTGTATGCATCAAATAATTTTTCAACCTTTTCAGACGATCTCAGCGGCCGGCGAAATTCCAGTGCCTGGGCAGCGGTCATAAGTTCAATAGCGATAACTCTTTCAACATTTTCAAGGACCCTCAAAAGGCGGGTAGCCCCATTGGCGCCCATACTTACATGATCTTCCTGCTCATTCGACGATGTTATGGAGTCGACAGATGAGGGAGTACATAACTGTTTGTTTTGACTTACAATAGATGCAGCTGTATACTGTGGTATCATCAGCCCGCTGTTAAGTCCTGCATTGCTTACAAGAAACTCAGGTAAACCTCGTTGTCCTGAGATGAGCCGGTAAATGCGTCGCTCCGAGATATTTCCGATTTCAGCAATGGCTATGGCCAGATAATCAAACACCAGTGCCAGGGGCTGACCATGAAAATTACCTCCCGAAATGACCCTGTCGTCCTCATAGAATACAGTTGGGTTATCGGTTACAGAATTAATCTCGGTAAGTATAACCTTCATAGCATGATCGAGAGCATCGTGTGATGCTCCATGCACCTGTGGAATGCACCGGAATGAGTAGGGATCCTGCACGTGTTTCTTGGGATTCTTCAATATAGAACTCCCTTTCAGCGTTTCCATAATGGAAGCAGCTACCCTAATCTGACCCTCATGAGGCCTTATTGTATGAAGACATGCTTCAAAGGGCTCAATTCTGCCATCATAAGCATCCAGGCTCATCGAAGAAACAATATCCAGTATTTTTAATAGCCTTCTCATTCTGATGGCTACATATAATCCGTGGGCACTCATAAATTGTGTGCCGTTAAGAAGAGCCAATCCCTCTTTGGGTCCCATTTCTATAGGATTCCAGCCAAAAAGCTTGTTGAGTTCCTCCCCTGCGACCTTGTTTCCCAGATAATTAACCTCACCCAACCCCAGAAGTGGCAGTGAGAGGTGAGCCAGAGGAGCCAGGTCGCCCGATGCACCAAGTGATCCCTGTTCATAAATAACCGGATAAACTTCCTGATTATAGAAATTTATAAGTCTGTCCACTACCTCTAATGAAATTCCCGATCGCCCCAGGCTTAAAGCATGTATCTTGAGGAGTATCATCAACCGTACTATCTCTGTTCTCACTTCATCGCCGGTACCGCAGGAATGAGACATGATCAGATTTTTTTGAAGCTGAACGATCTGTTCGCCGCTGATAATTTTATTATGAAGGGCTCCAAAGCCTGTGGTTACTCCATAAATAGGTTCAGCGCTCTTTCCAAGTTTCCTTCCCAAATACTCCTTACAATCAACGATAAGCTTTTCAGAATCAGCTGAAAGTTTTAACCTGAGATTCTTTGCGATCAGATCCTCTATCCTCTCGATCGAAAGCTTTTTATTGCTTATTTCATGTACAAGATCCATCTTCCCTACTTATTAAAATAATTAAGAACTTCCGTTAAAGGGATCGTCACCTGAGTACCTTCTTTCATCTCCTTGACAGTGATCTTAGCCTCTGCCCTCTCCTCCTCACCAAGTATTGCTACGTATGGGATCTTTAGAGAATCAGCAAAAGCAAACTGTTTTTTAAGCTTTGCCTGATCTGGATAAAGTTCAGCTGGTATTCCTGCTCTCCTTAAAGCCGTCACCAGTTTAATTGATTGAATCTCCGAACTGTCACCAAAATTGACAAACATAACCTTTGAACCGGTTCTGGTGTCAGCAGGGAAACCATCCGTCTGAGCCAGCACGTCATAAATCCTGTCCGCACCAAAGGATATGCCAACCCCCGAAACGCCGGGCATCCCGAAGATACCTGTAAGGTCGTCATATCTTCCACCTCCGCATATACTGCCGATCTCCATATCCTTTGACTTAACCTCGATTATAGCTCCGGTGTAATAATTCAGTCCTCTGGCTAGGGAAAGATCCAACTCAACTTCAGATCTTATTTCCATGGCCTCTGTAAAAGAGAACATCGATTCCAGTTCATCAAGGCCTTTAATGCCAACAGGGTCCGATTTAAATATGTTTCTCAGTACTGCAATCTTTTCAGTGTTGGTTCCGCTAAGTTCAATTATAGGAATAAGTTTTTCCAGTGAAGGAGCGGAAATTCCTTTTTCAGAGAGTTCTTTCCACACGCCATCCTTACCTATCTTATCTATTTTATCTATGGCAACAGTTATTTCAGTTATTTTTGATCCTTCTCCAATGATGGAGGCCATTGCCGATAATAATTTTCTGTTGTTAACCTTTATGACAACCTCCATTCCCAGTTTCGAAAAGATAGTGTCTGCCATCTTCAGCATTTCAGCTTCATTAAGCATAGAGTCGCTTCCTATTACATCGGCATCGCACTGGAAGAACTCTCTGTATCTCCCCTTCTGAGGCCTGTCGGCTCTCCATACCGGCTGGATCTGATATCTCCTGAAGGGAAATGTTATCTCATTTCTGTTCTGAACCACAAATCTCGCGAAAGGAACAGTAAGATCGTACCTCAATCCTTTCTCGCAGATCATACCGGAAAGAATGCCCGGCTCATACCCTTTCACGAGGTCGTTGGGAAGAGCTGTGGTAAAGTCGCCAGAATTAAGTATGCGAAAGAGAAGTTTGTCCCCTTCATCACCATACTTTCCAAGTAAGGTTGACAGGTTTTCCATTGCAGGAGTCTCTATGGGACTGAACCCATAAACCTTAAACACCTCACTAATAACTGAGAATATATAATTCCTTCTGCTTACCTCAGCAGGAAGAAAATCGCGTGTTCCTTTCGGTATGGTTGGTTTGGATGCCATCTGAGTATTTTCAACAAAAATAGAAAATTATGCCTTTAAAAAAGGCATAATATGATTCAGATGGTATGGAGGGGAAAGATTATTGAAAAAATGGGATGGAAATAGGATAACGGTACACCTCTCCGCGTGCTGACTTTATTGATGCAATAGAGACACATACTATCTCCAGGAATACCAGAAATACCATTATAGGAATCCCTACAACAATAAAGATAAGAGGTATGGTTAAAAACATATAAAGAAGTATAGACAACTGAAAGTTAAGTGCCTGCTTTCCGTTGTAATCGATCCATTCCGATTGATCTTTCCTGGAGAGCCAAAGAATCAGTGGTCCCAATATTCCACCTAAGGGCATAATGTATCCCGCAAAAGTCGAAATGTGGCAAAGCATTGCCCAGTTTCTCTCGGGTTCCGGTATCTGGTCCTTAATTTCCATAGTTTTTTTATTAAAGACGTAATTATCTATTCATTGCTGCACCATCGAAGGACTAGAATCGGGCCATTCTCTTCAGGTCAGATTCCAGCAGTCCGTTGGGATTTTTAGGATCAATCTTATGCTGTCCGTAAAAATATATTTTCGAATCATCAGTTCCTATTAACATCTTAAACACATAACCAGGGCTCTTATCTCCTACCGGCCCTACTTTGTGAAGGATCAGTACTCCTGCCCTTTTTTCAGTGATCGCATTTTTGATCTCTTCACTGTCGACAAACTGAATATTATGTGGGTATAACTTCTTAACTGCAGCTATCGTCCTGAGCGAAGGTGCCATATCCTCTTTCCTTACAAGAATAGTCTTGTCTGCTATCTCAGGAACAAAAGCATTATAATACTTGAGAAAGCCAAGGCCCTTATCTTCAGGACTTTCAGACAGTCTCTTAACATGCTGTTGCATAAACAGCAGTACCGATCCAAGTTTATAGCCGAATTCGTCTGAATCTTCATCATCCCCGGCATAAGAGAGAGGAACGGCACAAAACTCAGGCATATTTTCGATCTGCTTTACCTTTTTGCCCAATAGCAGGTTTATATAGTTATATGTCGATCCAGACTTGTCCTTATCGAAAGAGGTTTGTGTCAATATTATGAAGGAATATGAGGGGTCTGTCATCATAACATCAAACTCATCATTCGTAATGAACTTAGTAGGTGTCATGCTCCAGCTTTCCGCGACAGCCTTCTTTATAAAAGCATTGTACTCGGAGAACATAGCTTCCTCAAGGACCACACATGTTGTTGTTTTCATGATCTGGCTTATCTCCTCTACCGTCGGGAACACCGGTTGGCCATTGAGGTTAACGACAGCAAATAACGCCAGGGCGAAAATTGAGACTCTCTTCATCTATTTGTTCTTGGGTAAATATAAAGGGTTTCGTTCGTTGAAGCGTCTGATGAAAATGAACATCGATTGCTTTTTCTTCTTTCTCGATAATTTCACAAACTCATCATATAACTCAGGATCCTTCATGAGGAGGACCTCCACATTGGCAGGATCATAATCAAGCACCCTGCCCGATTCAAACTCAATAACAAACTGCATAAGCTCGTTTCTGGCAGTTGACTGCTGCCTGTATGGTGAGTAAGGATTATAGAAGGAGGAATAGGGATCATAGTAGCCGTAGGGAGAACCATATGGCGACCCATAGGGAGAATAACCTCCATACGGATTATAATATCTTGAATCGTATGTGGTTACATCTGCAACAAAGTGAGCGATACTGCCAACATATGTAATTCGGTGAAAATTCTCCTGCACCTGGACATAAAGGACTCCATTTCTGGCAAAGCCCCAGATATCCGTTTTTTTTACCTCCTGCCTGATACCCATATTGTCGTAAAAGTAGATATTGTCGTGCTCAAAGAGATTTTTAAAAAAATCCTTGTCGTTATAATCAGAAGAGGTGAGTATACGTGCCTTTGGAATGGGACTGTTCTTCTTAATCTGATCGAAATTCAGGAAAACACCATCATTAAAACGAAAATCAGGTGTATATTGAACCATCTCAACCTCCTGCCCGTAAGAAGCCTGACCCAGAATTAAGAAAACCGAGAGTGTTATTATTCCGCTGATAATTTTTCTGTTCATAATACCTGTTATGGGGTAAAAGATACAAATACCATACCACGAGAGCAAAAATAACCTTTTATAGTAAAGGAAATCATCTGCTTAATATATTTTGGTTTATTTGATTAAATTTACAGCCCGGATAGTCATTCCTAATGAAAGAAAACGATACGACTCCAGGTACTTCTGAACCAAAATTCAGTAAGATATCAGACCTGATCAAAAAAGAAAGAAAGTATTTAATTCTAATAATTATTACTTCTCTGTCGCTTTTGATGTCGGTTCTCTTAGCCGTGCTTAATATTGGAAATACAATTCCTTTGCTGCTGGGTGCTATCTCTTCAATCCTTCTTGCTTTTGCCCTATGGTATATTATTAAGATCATGGGAGATACTGTCACCACCTTAGGTGAGACCTATGCCCTGAGGACAAAGCAGGAGGCCCTGATAACAGACTTCTCTCACAGAATGAGGGAACCTCTTAATAGTCTGGCCATACTTGGTGATCTTCTTATGGAGACCAAGACTAATGAACACCAGATGGAGTTACTGCAGACCCTTGTGGCCTCAAACAACAACCTTGCAACAGTTCTCAATGAGCTAACGATGCAAAGTGCCCAGAGCTTCTCCTATGAATCGAGAAAGGATATCAGTTTCAATATTCAGTCTACAGTAAGGAATACCATTGAACTCTTCAGGCGCAAAGAGGACAGTAATATCGATTTCATTCTCAGTGACGACGCACTTGAAGATCAGATATGTATTGGTAATCCCATAATCCTTAAACAGATTTTGCTCGACCTCTTTAATTCAATAGTAAGCCTGACGAGGGAGACCCAGATCAGACTCATGGTTGGTATCTCAGTTGCTCCCGGAAAAGGAACATTGAAACAATACACATTCACACTTGACAGTGATGTCTCTTTCTCTCTTTTCAACAACGATCTGTCGTATGAACCACTGGCCTCAAAACTGATTGAAAAAGAAGGTGGAAATCTGGAAGAAACAGTGCAATCAGACAGTACAAGTATATCCTTCAGCATGCCGTTCACAGTTCCTGAACCCAGGAAAAAAGAGGAGGACAGCGCATCAAGGATAGTAGAACTTGTTAAGAAGGAACCCAGGAAGAAAAAGATATCCGATCTTAATGTCCTCGTTGTGGAGGACAACCCTATTAACCAGAAGATTCTTATCCTTACACTTAAAGAGCTGGTAAAGAATATCGATACTGCAATAAACGGGAAAGAGGCCCTTGACAAGTTCGGCAAATCGAGATACGATCTGATCCTTATGGATATTCAGATGCCTGTAATGGACGGACTAATAGCTGTAGAGAAGATCAGGGAACTTGAGAAATATACCGGAGCCCATACTCCTATCATTGCGGTTACTGCCAATGCAATGCTTGGAGATAAGGAGAAGTGCATTTCTGCCGGAATGGATGAATATCTGTCGAAACCGTTACAACCAGGGGATCTTATAGGTGTAATTGAAAGAGTGATTCACTCATGATCGTACAGGGAAAGGTTTGTAACCTATCACCATCATATCGTCAACCTGTTCATTTTCACCCATCCACGACTGGATACTCTCGGTAAGGATAGTTTTTTGATCTTCCATGGGGAAATCCCACATTGATGTAATAAGGTGCCTGAAACGCCTGTACATAAATTTCTTATCACTCTCCCCCCCGAACTGATCAACATAACCATCTGAGAAAAGATAGACCACATCACCCTCCAGCAAAGTGAATTTTTTATTGGTAAAGGTTTGTCTGCCAACATTGATACCAAGACTTATCTTGTCGCCCGGTAACTCGATTAGATTATTATCTCTCATGACATATAAAGGTGCCATAGCCCCTGAAAACTCCATCTCACCGCTTTCCCGGTTAACTCTGATAAGAGCTATGTCCATGCCATCGCGTATTAGTATTCCCTTATCACTGCTCTCCCGGTTAAAGGTTGCCTGCAGTCCTCTGTTAAGAAAATCGAGTATCAGAGAAGGCTCCTTCATCGCCCTTTTATTGACAGCATCATTAAGTATTTCAATACCTATCATTGACATAAGGGCCCCCGGTACTCCGTGACCGGTACAATCAGCAGTCGCTATGAATATATCATTATCCCGTCCGGCAGCCCAATAAAAATCTCCGCTCACTATATCTTTTGGCCTGAAAAAGACAAAATGCTCCTGCAACGTCCTCTTCATAAAAGCGCCTGAAGGAAGCAGGGCTTCCTGGATTCTTTTAGCATAGACCAGACTATCAGTAATATTCTTGTTCTTTAGTTCAAGTTCCTCCCTTTGCCGCTCTATTTCAGAAAAGGCCAATTCCTTCTCTTTCAACAACTTTCTGGTACGGATAATGATCCTTGTCTGGTAAAAGACAATCACATAGATGGCGATGCCCGACAAACCAAGGATCAGGAGAATCCTTAACAGAGAGTTGCCGATAACGAGAATGATACCCGTTATACCAGACAGATGAAAAAATGAGGTTAATATGTTTACCAGCGGAGTGATCAGGATCTTCTTTACTTTGCGTCTTTAAAAATAATCAAAAAGAGGTAGCTCTGTGAGTAAAATCCAAATATTAAGCCTCTCCCCTTCCATAACTTACCGTGGCTGACTCACCATGTGTAAGTGCACCATACTTTTTTGAAGGCGACTTAACAAAATTTCCTAAACCTGTCTCACCCCAGATTTGGTCTATCTTCTCTATTGTTGATGGTAATGAAGCCACAACATTAGGCCAGTCGCGGCTGAAGTGGCTATGTCCGGCCTTGATCCTGGCATCAACTATTACCTCTCCTTCCGCACATACAACGATGTCACGCCTCGGGTCAGTATTACCGAGAAGTTGCCACATTACGGTAAAACTATCGTATATATCCACCTCTTTGTCTACAATTGCAAACAGAAGGAATCTTCCTTCGAAAACTACTTTTCGTCTCAACTCTGAAATTATTTTCTCTACCTCTTTCAGTTCCTCCGTTAACCCCGACAGAATTATGACAGGTATTCCCAGGTCGATAAGGGTACTGTTGAACTTAATGTGGCTGTATGCACTATCTGAAGGGAGTGCAAAATCACTGATATCATTGGAGTAATAGGAAATTTTTCTTCCTTTTAACTCTTCCAAAGTCTTTACCGTTGCATCTATTCCGAGTTTCCCGCCATATGACTCTACATCTGAGGCATGATCCAGTACATCCATTGGTCCGGAGGTCATCATAAAATCAAAGGCAGGGTCCGTATTTACGACTATCTCCCTGATAAGAGAATTATAATCTTCAAGATCAACATCAGAGCTGACAACGACAATATACTTGCTGAACATCATCTGTCCTGCTCCGAAAAGAGAACTAAGTATCTTTTGGCCCTGACCCGGATATTTTTTTGTGATCTTCACAAGCACAAGGTTGTGAGCCACCCCGGCAGCGGGAAGGTGCAAATCAATAATCTCAGGCATCATGGTCAGCTTCAATGGCTTAAGGAAGAGCTTCTCGGTAGCCTTACCCAACCAGTAATCTTCCTGAGGTGGCACCCCTACAATCGTAGCAGGATATATGGCATTTGACCTGTGCGTAATACAGGTAACCCTGAAACGTGGATACCAGTCTGCCAGAGAGTAGAACCCCGTATGGTCACCAAATGGGCCCTCCCAGATAAGGTCATCGGATGGGTCAACAAATCCTTCGATCACAATATCTGCATCGGCAGGCACAAATAATTCATTGGTGAGGCATTTTACCAGCTCCACCCTTTTACCGCGAAGGAACCCGGCCAGCATATACTCATCGATATTCTCAGGCAGTGGAGCTGTTGCAGCATAAGTGTAAACAGGATCTCCTCCGAGTGTTACTGTAACAGGCATCGGTTTTCCCTTCTTCTTCCACGATTCAAAATGAGTAGCACCTGTTTTATGACGATGCCAATGCATACCTGTTGACTTATCGTCGAGTATCTGCATCCTGTACATTCCCAGGTTTTTCTTACCTGTATCGGCGTTTATTGTATGAACCAGTGGGAGCGTTATAAACTTACCCCCATCGTAGGGCCAGCATTTCAGCACCGGCAGTATCGAAAGGTCGGGATCGTTAATAACCACCTGCTGACATTTACCCCGTCCTTTCCTTTTTTTGGGAAGGATAGACCGGAGGTTAAGTAATCTTCTGAAATTTTTGGTAATAAACTTCCATGGTTGGTGTATGGAGTCAAAATAACCAAGTAATATTTCAATTTCGCGGCCTGCCTCTTCGATATCGCTTATTCCCATTGCCATTGCCATCCGGCGATCGGAGCCAAAGGAATTTATCAATAGAGGAAACCTGCTTCCGTTATTTTCAAAAAGGAGAGCTTTCCCTCCCGATTTTGTTATCCTGTCGGTTATTTCTGTTATCTCCAGTTCGGGGTCAACAAAAGTGTTTATTCGTTGAACTTCACCCAGTGACTCTAATTTATTTACAAATTCGGCTAGTCCGCTATAAGGCATCGCAAAAATAATTTTTGCAAAGATACCTAATCTATAAAAGGAACATGCGGATAAAATGAAATTAGAGAATATAAAAACAAAATGGGAACTACCCTGTTCGAATAGTTCCCATTCATCCTTGCGGCAAGCCGCTACAGACGCCAGGTTACTGTTATTATGACCGGCTAAGACCCGGCGAACCGGACTTGGCCCTTATCCTTCCGGAGCAGCCTGTTACAACTGTTCCATCCAGACTCCCCTGAATCGCTCCCGAAGGAGTTCATTTTAGGGATGGTATTCTTCACGGTTCATCTGTAATAAAGATTTTGCAACCTTAACACAGCTTTCGTTCCGGGGCCGAAACCCTTTCACGTATTCCGTTGAAGACAATCATTTAAAGAGCCCTAAGGTTCCTGAACGATCACCGGATAGTTTGAATCTCTTTTCCGGATACCGACTCCTTTAATATGCAGGTGCTAGCCCTGGAGGATTCTTCCCGGCGTCAGTTAAGCCGCCATTTCGATTCCCATATCATTCGGAGCTGTCTTTTATCGCTCACCTGATATATCAAAATTATGAAATATTACGGATTGTCAAGTTTTTATGCCTCAAGGTTATAAACGCAAAATAAACAGGCGTTATCAACAAACTGTTAATAACGCCTTATTATATTCATTTACAGATGTTAACCCTCTGTTTTTATGGCAAAATTTACCCAAAAAAGAGGTTTATTAACAATGATCATATCCCGTAAATAGCAAGAAAACCGAGTTCCTCTTCAATACGCAGGAGCTGGTTATATTTTGCCATCCTGTCAGATCTGCTCAACGAGCCTGTTTTGATCTGTCCGGAGTTGGTTGCTACTGCAATGTCGGCAATAGTGCTATCTTCTGTTTCGCCCGATCTGTGCGATGTCACCGTTGTATAGCCTGCTCTGTGAGCCATCTCTATGGCATTCAGAGTCTCTGTAAGGGTCCCGATCTGGTTTACCTTAATAAGAATAGAGTTTGCACAACCCATCTCAATCCCCTTCCTAAGGTACTCAACGTTGGTAACAAAGACATCATCGCCAACCACCTGGCACCTGTCGCCTATCCTGTCGGTAAGTAATTTCCAGCCGTCCCAGTCGCTTTCAGACATTCCATCCTCAATAGAATCGATAGGGTACTTTCCTATTAGTTCTTCCAGAAAATCAACCTGTTTCGCTGATGAACGCTTAGCGCCATCCTTGCCTTCAAATTTTGAGTAGTCATATACTCCGTCCTTATAAAACTCTGAGGCAGCACAGTCGAGAGCAATTGTGATATCCTTGCCGGCCACATATCCGGCCGCCTTAATGGCTTTCAATATCGACTCAAGGGCATCTTCTGTTCCCTTGAGGGCCGGAGCGAAACCACCCTCATCACCAACTGCAGTGCTAAGATTTCTATCCTTAAGCACCTTCTTCAGCGCATGAAATACTTCGGCACCCATCCTCAGACCTTCACTAAAGGTTGGTGCTCCTACGGGCCGGATCATAAATTCCTGAAATGCTATTGGGGCATCGGAGTGTGATCCACCATTGATAATATTCATCATGGGCACCGGAAGAACCACAGCATTCACCCCGCCAATATAACGGTATAAAGGCAGTCCGTGATAAGCTGCTCCCGCTTTGGCTACGGCCAGTGATACACCCAGAATGGCATTGGCACCCAGATTACTCTTTGTTGTGGTACCATCAAGCTGAATCATCTTCATATCGATCCCTGCCTGATCGGTTACTACCATACCAAGTATCTCCTCAGCAATAACGTTATTAACGTTATGTACTGCTTTCAACACACCTTTCCCCAGATACCTGCTCTTATCTCCGTCCCTGAGTTCCAGAGCTTCATTCTCTCCGGTAGAGGCACCTGACGGAACGGCTGCCCTTCCTGTAATACCACTTGCGGTAACAACCTCAACCTCGATAGTTGGATTGCCCCTTGAATCAAGAATTTCTCTTGCATGTACGCTAACTATTTGACCCATAATATTTTATGATTAATTAATTCTATAAACAAATATACGAAAAAAGGGATAACACATTTGTGATATCCCTCATGAATATTTTAAAACAACTATTATTTTGTCTCTTCTTCGGTTGTTTCAGCTTCGCCTGTCTCTTCAGCAGTGTCGGTAACTTCAGTTTCTGTTTCACCGGAAACTTCAGTAGCTGTCTCTTCAACAACCTCCTCTTTTACTACATCTGCAACAGGAGTTGCCTCTTTGGCTGGTGCTGCAGCTATCGCTTCGGTATCACTCTTCTTTTTAGCAGGTCTGCGTCTGCGTGTTGCTTTAGCTTTACCTTCAGCAGCCTCAAGCATTGCTTCGTTAAAGTCAACAAGCTCAATAAAACACATATCGGCATTGTCACCAAGTCTGTTTCCGGTCTTCAGTATTCTTGTATAACCTCCCGGTCTGTCAGCTACTTTTGGGGAAACTTCCCTGAAAAGTTCTGTTACAGCCTCTTTATTCTGAAGGTAACTGAATACTACTCTCCTTGAATGTGTTGAATCGTCCTTTGATTTTGTGATCAATGGTTCAACATAGGTGCGGAGTGCCTTTGCCTTCGCTATTGTTGTAGTGATCCTTTTATGAAGGATCAGCGATGTGGCCATATTTGCCAGCATTGCTTTCCTGTGTGAACTGGTCCTTCCTAAATGGTTTATAACTCTCTGATGTCGCATTTCTTTAAATCCTTACCGGTTATCTAATTATTCTTTATCCAACTTATACTTTGCCACATCCATTCCGAATGAAAGGCTCATATTATCGAGCAGTTCGTCAAGCTCAGTCAGTGATTTCTTTCCAAAATTTCTGAATTTAAGCAGGTCATTCTTATTAAACTTGACAAGGTCGCCCAAGTGTCTCAACTTCTGCAGCCTTAAGGCAATTAAGTGCTCTTACTGAAAGGTCGAGGTCAACAAGTTTCGTTTTCAGGAGTTGTCTCATATGGAGTACTTCTTCATCAAACTCCTCATTAGCCATTCTCTCTTCTGAATCGAGAGTGATCTTCTCATCGGAGAAGAGCATGAAATGGTAAATAAGTATCTTTGCTGCCTCTTTGAGAGCCTCTTTCGGGTGAATTGACCCATCGGTTTCGATCTCAATTACAAGCTTCTCATAGTCGGTTTTCTGCTCAACACGGTAGTTTTCAACCGCGAACTTCACATTTCTGATCGGGGTATGAATAGCATCAATTGCAATAAGGCCAAATTCTGCATCAACAGGCTCGTTCTCTTCTGCCGGAACATATCCTCTGCCTTTGCTGATAGTCAATTCCATCTGCAATTTGACATCCGGTTCCATGCGGCAGATAACTTGTTCAGGGTTGAGGATCTCGAAACTGCTGAGACAACATTTTTAAGGTCACCTGCAGTAAACTGGTCCTTACCTGATAATTTTACCACAACTTTCTCCTGGTCGACATCTTCTATCATCCTTTTGAATCTGACCTGTTTAAGGTTAAGGATAATTTCGGTTACATCTTCCATCACACCTGTTATGGTTGAAAATTCATGTTCTACTCCCTCGAATTTTACTGTGGTGATGGCATATCCTTCCAAGTGATGAGAGGAGTATTCTTCTGAGGGCATTGCCTACAGTTATACCATAACCAGGTTCGAGCGGGCGAAATTCGAACTTGCCATACTGTTCGTCCGCTTCCAGCATTATTACTTTATCTGGTTTCTGGAATGCTAAAATGGCCATAGAATATATCTTAATATTATTACTTAGAATACAATTCAACAATTAACTGTTCCTTTATATCTTCAGGAATATCGGAGCGCTCCGGCATGGTCATAAATTTACCAGCCATCTGTGTATCATCCCACTCCAGCCAAGGAAGCTTTGAGTGATGACCACCGGTCAGTGATTCGGAGATTATCTCAAGAGATTTTGATTTCTCTCTAACTCCAATAATATCACCTGGTTTAACCATGAAACGAAGGAATATTAACAACTTCTCCATTAACAGTTATATGTCTGTGTGCAACAAGCTGACGTGCTGCGGCTCTTGTAGGAGAAACTCCCATTCTGAATACCACATTATCGAGCCGCGATTCCAGCATTGAAGGAGTACCTCACCGGTAACACCCTTACTGTGTGAAGCTTTTTCGAAAAGATTGCGGAATTGTTTTTCCAGCAACCCATAGGTATATTTTGCCTTCTGCTTCTCCTTCAGCTGAACACCATATTCCGAAGTCTTTCTTTCTTCTTTTGTTCAGTCCATGCTGTCCGGGAGGATAATTTTTCCTCTCCAGGTGCTTGTCGGGACCGAAGATAGGTTCGCCGAATTTTCTTGCTATTTTTGATTTTGGTCCAATATATCTTGCCATCGTGATATCTATTTTTTTCTTAAATTACTCTATCTTAACCTGGAATTATACTCTCCTTCTGCCCGGGAGCTCTGCAACCGTTGTGCGGCATAGGGGTTACATCAACTATTTCGGTCACTTCAATGCCGGCATTGCTGATTGCTCTGATAGCAGATTCACGACCTGCACCAGGTCCTTTAACAAATACCTTAACTTTTCGTAAGCCAAGGTCATAAGCAACTTTACCACAATCCTCAGCAGCCATCTGTGCTGCATAGGGAGTGTTCTTCTTTGAACCTTTGAATCCCATCTTACCTGCTGATGCCCAGGAAATTACCTGACCTGAATTATTGGTCAGGGATAATAATAATATTGTTGAATGATGAGTGGACATGTGCCTGTCCAATTGGTTCAACCTTTACGACCCTCTTCTTTAAAGATCCTGTCTTCTTTGCCATCATCTAATTATTTAGTAGCTTTCTTCTTGTTAGCAACAGTTTTCTTCCTACCCTTACGTGTACGGGCATTATTCTTGGTACTCTGACCTCTTACCGGCAGACCAATTCTGTGACGAACACCTCTGTAGCAACCAATGTCCATAAGGCGTTTGATATTAAGCTGTGTTTCAGAGCGTAGTTCACCTTCAAGCTTTAGTTGTTTCACCCAGGATACGTACGGATGGCATTGATATCATCATCATTCCAGTCCTGAACCTTGGTTTCCCTGTTTACACCGGCTTTATCCAGCACCTTCTGAGCAGTGCTCTGTCCCACTCCATAAATGTAGGTCAGGGCTACTTCGCCTCTTTTGTTTCTTGGTAAGTCAACACCAACTATACGTGCCATATAACTCTTTCTTAATTTTAGTGTGCAAAATTAGTTAAATTATCCCTGTCTTTGCTTAAACTTGGGATTTTTCTTGTTAATAATGTACAAACGCCCTTTTCTTCTGACTATCTTACAGTCGGCTGAACGTTTTTTTACAGATGCTCTTACTTTCATTGCTGTAATTTTTCTTATTTGTACCTGAATTTTATTCTTCCTTTACTGAGATCATAGGGAGACATCTCAACCTTAACCTTATCGCCTGGCAGAATCTTGATATAATGCATTCTCATTTTACCGGAGATATGGGCAGTTATTACGTGACCATTTTCCAGTTCTACCCGGAACATCGCATTCGACAGGGCTTCAATAATTGTCCCATCCTGTTCTATAGATGGTTGTTTTGCCATACTTACCTTTTATTTAAGACTTTTTCTATAAATTCAAAAGTTGTCAAAACATCAGCTCTCCCTTTATCAACAGCAACAGCATATTCAAAATGTGCGGAAGGTTTACCGTCAGCCGTTTTGATTGTCCATCCATCTTTCATCGTTCTTGTCTCCTTATCTCCCATATTTATCATTGGTTCAATACAGATCACAAGTCCTTGATCCAGTTTTGGTCCCGACCCTCTTTTCCCGTAGTTTGGTACTTCAGGAGCCTCGTGCAGCCGCTTGCCGAGGCCATGACCAACCAGATCGCGAACAACCGAAAAACCGGCTCGTTCTGCTACTGATTGAACGGCATAAGAGATGTCGCCTATTCTGTTACCTGCTATTGCAAACTTCACTCCCTCTTCAAGGGATTCAAGCGTACTGGAAAGGAGTTGCCTTTTCTCATCACTTATCTCACCAACAGCAAAGGTATAGGCACTGTCGCCATAATATCCGTTCATCAGCACACCGCAATCGACCGATAATATATCGCCCTCCTGCAGTACATAATTTGATGGGATACCATGAACAATCTCATCGTTGACGGAAGTGCAGAGTGTGTTGGGAAAACCATTGTAACCCTTGAAACCAGGCTTTGCGCCATTATCCCTTATAAAGGTTTCAGCTATACTGTCAAGTTCCAGGGTTGTAATCACCCGGTCTTATAACTGAAGCAAGCTCGCCAAGTGTTCTCGACACCAGCATATTGCTTTTCCTTAGCAACTCAACCTCTTCCTCCGTCTTGATTAAAAACATCAAAGAACTAATACAAATCAAATAGTTGTTGCGGCACCGGTTCTTCCCTTGACCCGGCCCGACTTCATTAATCCGTCATAATGACGCATGAGCAGGTGACTTTCAATCTGCTGAAGCGTATCGAGTACAACCCCGACAAGAATCAGCAAGTGAAGTACCACCAAAGAACTGGGCAAACTGGCCCGAAACACCAAAATTAACGGCTATTGCAGGAAGAATGGCTACTAAAGCAAGGAAAATTGAACCCGGAAGGGTTATCCTCGACATAATAGTATCGAGAAATTCTACAGTTTTCCTGCCGGGCTTGATACCGGGAATAAAGCCACCATTCTTCTTCATATCCTCTGCCATCTGCACAGGATTGATAGTAATAGCTGTATAAAAATAGGTGAATAGTATGATTAGAATAGCTGTTACAAAACTGTACCAAAATCCGTACATATTTGAAAAAGCTACAACAAATCCTGAAGCTGAATTTGAATAACCTGCTATCACGATGGGTAACATCATGATGGCCTGTGCAAAAATGATTGGCATAACACCTGCAGCATTAACCTTAAGAGGTATATACTGGCGAACACCACCATACTGTTTGTTTCCTACTATTCTTCTGGCATACTGAACCGGCACCCTGCGTGTTCCCTGAACAAGCAGAATTGATCCAAGCACAATAACAAAAAGAATCAGAATTTCAGCAAGAAGAGCAATTAGTCCACCTGCACCATTGAGCCTTGTTCCGGCTTCAAAAAGCAGTGATTGTGGAAGTCTGGCTATAATACCCATCATTATAAGCAGTGAGATACCGTTACCAATACCCTTATCTGTTATCTTTTCACCCAGCCACATTACGAAAATAGTACCTGCAGTAAGCATTATTACCGAGGAGATCATGAAGAATGTCCCCTTAAGGATAAATGCAGATTCCGGCAGGCTGTAATGAAGGTTAGCCAGGTAACTGGGTGCCTGAAGCACAAGAATAATTATAGTCAGATATCTGGTATACTGGTTCATTTTTCTTCTGCCGCTCTCTCCCTCTTTCTGCAAACGTCTGGAAATGCAGGAAATACAATTGTCAGAAGCTGTACGACAATAGATGCTGAGATATAGGGCATGATACCAAGTGCAAAGACAGATGCCTGAGAAAATGCACCACCCGAAAACATATCGAGAAGGCTCATTATACCGGTTGATGTCTGAGACTTAAGGTTTGCAAGCTGTGAAGGATCAATTCCAGGAAGAGTAATATACTTTCCAAGCCTGTACAATAGCAGGATAAGGAGGGTATATATGATTCTCTGACGTAGATCTTCAATCTTTGCAATATTCTTTACAGTCTGAATCAGTTTCATAAAGTTAAAGTTTTACGGCGGTTCCTCCCTTTGCTTCGATCGCTGCTACAGCCGATTTGCTGAATGCATGGGCGTGTACCTCGAGTTTACGCTCAAGGGTACCGTTTCCAAGTATCTTAACCATTGCATTCTTTGAAACCAGGCCGGCCTCAACAAACAATTGAAAATCAATCTTGTCAAGACTCAATCTTTCAGTTAGTTCCTGCAGAGTGCTTATGTTGATACCTTTATATTCCTTGCGGTTAACATTCTTGAAACCGAATTTAGGAAGTCGCCTTTGTATAGGCATCTGACCTCCTTCAAAACCAATTTTCTTGCTGTAGCCCGATCTCGATTTCTGTCCTTTGTGGCCTCTTGTTGATGTGCCACCTCTACCGGATCCCTGTCCGCGACCAATGCGCTTCTCCTGCTTGACCGATCCTTCAGCTGGTTTTAAGTTGCTTAAATCCATAATTAGATAAGTATTTTAATGCTTAAATTTCTTCTACTTTTACCAGATGCTGTACTGCACGTACCATTCCCAGGATTGCTGGTGTGGCTTCGTGCTCAACAGTCTGATTCATCTTTTTCAGACCCAAAGCTATCATGGTCCTTCTCTGTACTTCCGGTTGGCTTATAATGCTCTTAACCTGTTTTACTCTAATTCTTGCCATTACCTGATTATTTTCTAACCGTTAAATACTTTATCCATCGTTATTTTCCTCTGGTCGGCAACTGTATAAGCATCACGCAGTTCAAGAAGAGCTGCAAATGTTGCCTTAACCAGGTTGTGAGGGTTAGAAGACCCTTTAGACTTGGCAAGTACGTTTTTAACACCAACACTCTCGAGTACGGCACGCATAGCACCACCGGCTTTAACACCTGTACCTTCTGAGGCAGGCTTGAGGAATACTCTCGCACCACCAAATTTAGCAGTCTGCTCGTGAGGTATAGTACCGTGAATAACAGGTACTTTTATAAGGTTTTTCTTGGCATCCTCAATACCTTTGGAGATAGCTGTAGTTACTTCACTGGCTTTACCCAGGCCATGGCCAACAATTCCGTCTTCATTTCCTACCACAACGATAGCTGAAAAACTGAATGTACGTCCACCTTTTGTTACCTTGGTAACCCTCTGAATACTTACCAGCCTGTCCTTAAGTTCAAGATCACTGGTTTTTACTTTTCTTATTCCGTTTGTCATAATACCTTAGAATTTTAAGCCACCTTCACGTGCTGCGTCTGCCAATGATTTTACTCTACCGTGATAAAGGTATCCACCTCTGTCGAAAACAACAGTTTCAACACCTTTCTCCTTGCATTTGGAGGCAATCAGTTTACCAACAGCTGCAGCCTGATCAATCTTGTTCTTGCCCTCAGTCTCGGCTGCATACCTCTTTCTCTTTAGAACCTGCAGATGCTAAGGTTATTCCAGTCAGATCATCGATCACCTGAGCATAGATCTGCTTGTTACTGCGGAATACCGTTAAACGCGGTATTGATGATGTGCCGGATATCTTTTTACGGATCCTCATCCTGATCCTATTCCTTCTTTCAAATTTAGTTAAGGCCATGATTCAATTTTTTTACCAGATTATACACTTGCTGATTTACCGGCCTTCTTGCGCAGCACTTCTCCAACGAACTTAATACCTTTGCCTTTGTAAGGCTCCGGCGGACGCAGTGACCTGATCTTTGCAGCAACGTGTCCTATCAGCTGCTTGTCAATAGACTGTAAGGTAATAATAGGATTGGATCTCTTCTCGGTTTTCGCTTCAAGCTTTATCTCCTTTGGTAATTCAACCATAATTTCATGTGAATAACCAAGGCTCAGGCTCAGTTGCTGACCGTTTGCTTCAGCACGGTATCCAACACCAACCAGTTCAAGTTCTTTCTTGTAACCTTCGCTTACTCCAACAACCATATTGGATATAAGCGATCTGTAAAGTCCATGAAGCGATTTGTGCTTCTTAGACTCTGATGGTCTTTCAATTAAAACCTGGTTTCCTTCAATTTCCACCCTGATTTCCTTGTCGACAACCTGTGTCAACTCACCCAGGGGGCCTTTCACTCTTACCTCGTTGGTATCAGCAACAGTTACTGTTACTCCAGCGGGCAGGTCTACAGGTAATTTTCCTATACGTGACATTAACTCTTCCTCCTTATTAGTAAACGAAACATAAAACTTCGCCGCCGATATTCTCCTTCTTCGCCTCTTTATCGGTCATTACACCGTGTGAGGTTGAAAGAATGGCAATACCCAGTCCGTTAAGAACACGTGGCATCTCATCAACACCAACATATCTTCTTAAACCAGGACGGCTAACTCTGTCAATACTTTTAATAGCAGGCTGCTTGCTCTTCGGATGATACTTCAAAGCTATTTTAATTGTACCCTGCGGACCTCTCATCAAGGAACTTATAACTAAGGATATACCCTTTTTCGTAAAGTATCCTTGTTAAGTCCTTCTTCAGATTTGATGCCGGGGCCTCAACTACCTTATGCCCTGCCATGATGGCATTCCTGATTCTGGTCAGGAAATCTGCAATTGGATCAGTCATCTCTATATTATATTATATAATTATTATCACTACTACTACCAGCTGGCTTTCTTAACACCGGGGATAAGTCCGTTTGAAGCCATCTCCCTGAACGTGAATCCTGCTTACGCCGAACTGTCTCATATATCCTCTTGGTCTGCCGGTAAGTTTACACCTGTTACGCAGTCTGTATCGGATTTGAGTTCTTAGGCAGGCGGCTCAGTGCAACATAGTCACCATCGGCTTTTAGCTGTGCTCTTTTAGCTGCATATTTTGCAACAAGTTTTGCACGTCTAACCTCGCGGGCCTTCATTGATTCCTTAGCCATACTATATTAGTTTTTAATATTCTTAAATGGTAAACCAAAATTCTTAAGCAGTGCCAGAGCCTCTTCATCAGTCTTTGCTGAGGTAACAAATGTTATCTGCAATCCCATGATCTTGGCAATTTTATCGAGGTCAATCTCAGGGAAAATGATCTGCTCGGTGATCCCAAGGGTATAATTACCCCTGCCATCAAGTTTACTGTTGATACCCTTGAAGTCGCGGATGCGAGGCAGGGCAACAGAAATCAGTCTTTCGAGAAATTCATACATCTTCTCACGGCGAAGGGTTACCATTACACCGATAGGCATATTCTTTCTCAGTTTGAAGTTGGAGATATCTTTAACCGACATAGTCTGAACAGCTTTCTGTCCTGCAATATCTGTAACCTCCTTAGTGCCGAACTCAAGTAATTTCTTGTCGGCGATAGCCTGTCCAATCCCTTGGTTGATAACTATCTTTTCCAACCGGGGCACCTGCATGATCGTAGAGTATCCAAACTCTTTCATTATGCAGGGACGATCTCTTCTTTATACTTTGTTTTTAACGCAGGCGTATACATTACTTAATCTCCTCTCCAGATTTTTTTGAATAACGTACTAATTTATTTTTATCGTTCAATTTTCTTCCTACACGGGTTGCGTTTCCGCTGTGAAGGATCTACGATCATAAGATTTGAAAGATGAACGGCAGCCTCTTTCTTAATTATACCACCCTGTGGATACTGTGCATTTGGTTTTGTATGTTTTGAAACCATATTAACACCTTCCACAATAGCTCTTTCCTTATCCCTGATTACCTCAAGGACGCGACCTTTCTGGCCTTTTGACTCTCCGGTTATAACAATAACCGTATCACCTTTTTTTATTTTCAACTTCTTTTGCATCGGTGTACTCTTTTATATATTATAACACTTCAGGAGCAAGTGAAACTATCTTCATATACTTGTCGCGCAGCTCTCTTGCCACAGGTCCGAAGATACGTGTTCCACGCACCTCATTCTGAGCGTTAAGCAACACAACTGCGTTATCATCAAATCTGATGTATGAACCATCGGGTCTGCGAATCTCTTTTCTTGTCCTTACGACTACTGCCCTGGTAACCATACCTTTTTTAGCTTCACCTGAAGGGATGGCACTCTTCACCGTTACAACGATCTTGTCGCCTACAGAGGCATATCTCTTCTTGCTACCACCAAGAACTCTGATGCAAAGCACCTCCTTCGCACCTGAATTATCGGCTACAGCTAATCTGCTTTCCTGTTGTATCATGATTACTTAGCTCTTTCAATGATTTCTACTAATCTCCAGGATTTGTTCTTGCTCAATGGCCTGGTTTCCATTATGCGAACGGTGTCGCCAATGTTGCTTGAGTTCTCCTCGTCGTGAGCCATCAGCTTTTTTGTCTTGCTGACAAATTTGCCATAGATAGGGTGCTTAACCTTGCGTTTTATCTCCACAAGGATAGACTTATCCATCTTGTCGCTAACGACAACACCTATACGTTCTTTTCTTAGATTCCTTTCCATTGCTGACTACTAGCTATTTGTTTTCTCATTTAACTCCCTATGACGCTATCTCGGTCATAAGCTTTGCTATTGTCCTGCTTGCATACTTTATCTTCTGCGGATTGTCGAGTGGACTGATTGCATGATTAAGCTTCATTCTTACGAGCATACTTTTTTCGTTGTCGATACGCTCAACAAGCTCCTGGTTGCTTAATTCTTTTATTTCAGATGTTTTCATTACTCAAAATATTTATTCCTGAACGTAATCGCGACGTACAATAAATTTGGTTGTAATAGGAAGCTTCTGTGCTCCCAGGCGCATTGCTTCTTTTGCTATTTCAAACGGAACACCTTCGGCTTCAAGTAATATTCTGCCCGGAGTTACTGGTACCACAAATCCTTCCGGTGCACCTTTACCTTTACCCATACGTACTTCCGCAGGTTTTTTGGTAATAGGTTTATCGGGGAAGATCCTTATCCAGAGCTGACCTTCACGTTTCATATGACGTGTCACTGCCTGACGAGCTGCCTCAATCTGACGTCCGTGATCCAGGTTGTCTCCAGAGCCTTGATGCCAAAGGATCCGAATGCAAGCTGGTTGCCACGCTGTGCATTACCTTTCATTCTTGCCTTTCTGGCTTCTCCTGTATTTTGTTCTTCTTCGGTTGTAACATTGGTCTGTTAATTAAAAGTAAATATTATCAGGTATTGCTTACTCTTTTTTCTTCTTTTCATTCCACCGCCCTTGCCTTTTGGAGCGGCATTTTTGGCGCCTATGTTCGGAGAAAGATCTCTCTTTCCATAAACTTCACCATTGCAGATCCATACCTTAACACCTACCAGACCAACCTTTGTATGAGCCTTCGCCAAGTGCATAGTCAATATCGGCTCTGAATGTATGAAGAGGAATACGTCCATCCTTATATGTTTCGCTTCTTGCCATTTCAGCACCACCAAGACGACCGGAGATCAACAACTTTGATACCTTCTGCTCCCATTCTCATGGTTGAAGCAATAGCCATTTTGATAGCACGACGGTATGAAACTTTACCTTCGATCTGACGGGCTATATTGTTGGCAACTATATTGGCATCAAGTTCGGGACGTTTAACCTCAAAGATGTTGATCTGAACCTCTTTCTTGGTGATCTTCTTGAGCTCCTCCTTGAGTTTATCAACTTCCTGTCCGCCTTTACCAATAATAATACCGGGGCGTGCAGTGTTTACGGTAACGGTTATAAGCTTCAGGGTTCTCTCAATAATTATCTTTGAAATACTGGCTTTTGCAAGCCTGTGCATTCAGATATTCCCTGATCTTTGTATCCTCAACCAGTTTGGCTGAAAAATCATTTCCGCCATACCAGTTGGAATCCCATCCCTTGATAATACCTAATCTGTTACCTATCGGATTAACTTTCTGTCCCATTTATTTCAGTTTGATCTGTTTTTCTACTTCAATTATTCTTACTGTCGAGCACCAGGGTTACATGGTTTGACCTCTTGCGAAGCCGGTATGCTCTTCCCTGAGGGGCAGTCTGAAGTCTTTTAAGAGTACGTCCGCCGTCGACATGAAGCCTCTTTTACATAAAGATTGCTCTCTTCGATACGAACACCTTCATTCTTAGCCTGCCAGTTTGAAATGGCCGACAGCAGAAGTTTTTCAACCTTGCGTGAAGCTTCCTTGGAGCTGAACTTAAGCACATCAAGTGCCTTGTTTACCTCCATCCCTCTTATCATATCTGTTACCAGCCTCATCTTACGCGGTGACGTCGGACAGTTCCTGAGCATTGCCTGGAACGACTTCTTCTCTTACCTCTTTCCTGCTGTTCAGCTGATATTCTTTTTCTTGCACCCATTACTCAATAATTTTTCTGTTTTACAAGTCTACTTATTTCTTGCCACCGTGACCTCTGAAGGTACGGGTTGGTGCAAATTCTCCTAGCTTATGTCCTACCATATTCTCAGTAACATATACAGGAATAAACTTGTTACCGTTATGTACTGCTATAGTCTGTCCAACAAAATCAGGAGAAATAACCGATCTTCTCGACCATGTTTTAACCACAGTCTTTTTGTTGCTTGCATTCATGTCAAGAACCCTCTTCTCGAGTTTAAAGTCTATAAAAGGACCTTTTTTAATTGATCTGCTCATAGTATATCAGTTACTTTTTCCTTTTCTCAATAATATAATTGGCCGAATACTTCTTCTTGCTTCTTGTTTTGAAACCTTTAGCAGGAAGACCTTTACGTGATCTTGGATGTCCGCCGGAAGCTCTTCCTTCTCCACCACCCATTGGGTGATCAACAGGGTTCATGGCAACACCTCTGACCCTTGGTCTGCGGCCCAGCCAGCGTGAACGTCCGGCCTTACCCGATCTCTCAAGGTTATGGTCAGAGTTACTTACAGATCCTATCGTTGCCTTGCATGTAACAAGTATCATCCTTGTTTCACCCGAAGGCATCTTTATTGTGGCATACTTTCCATCACGGGCAGCAAGCTGTGCATATGATCCTGCACTCCTTGCAATAGCACCACCTTTACCAGGTTTAAGCTCAATGTTATGAACAATTGTACCAAGCGGAATATTACTGAGGAAAAGAGTATTACCAATCTCCGGTAGCAGCCTCTTTTCCCGACATAACGGTCTGACCTACTGTCAGCCCTGTCGGAGCAATAATATAACGCTTCTCTCCATCGGAATAAACAACAAGTGCTATCCTGGCTGAACGGTTAGGATCGTATTCGATACTCTTAACCGTTGCCGGCATACCATCTTTCCCTCTGACGAAGTCAATAACACGATACATCTTTTTATGACCGCCGCCGATGTATCTCATAGTTCTTCTGCCGCTAGCATTCCTTCCTCCGGATTTTTTCAGCGGACGAAGTAAGGATTTCTCCGGCTCAGCACCTGTGAGTGTCTCAAAAGTACTGATGATCTTGTGTCTCTGGCCTGGTGTAACAGGCTTTAGCTTTCTAACTGCCATATCAAATTAAATGTTGCTATAGAAATCAATTGTATCACCTTCAGCAAGCGTTATTATCGCTTTCTTAACCGAAGGTGTCCGGCCTGAAAGGACGCCCGACTTGGTAAATCTGCTCTTGGCCTTACCACCATAAATCATGGTGTTAACCTCCTGCACCTTAACCCCGTAAAGCTCCTCAACTGCCTTTCTTGATCTGCAATTTATTCGCTTTCTTGGCAACGACAAAACCATACCGGTTAAACTTATCGGTCTGGCCTGTCATTTTTTCTGTAACTATTGGTTTAAGTAAAATTTCCATCACTCACTTCTTTTCTAGTTTTCAAAAGTTGCCTGCAAAACGTCAACTGCACTCTCTAAAAGAACAAGAGTTGAAGCCCTCATGATTTTGTAAGTGTTTAATTCACTTGCTATTATGACTTCAATGCCTTGTAAATTTCGAGATGACAAATATAAATTAATATTTTGTTCCGGTAAAACAAATACCGATTTTTTCTGTGCTAAATTCAGGTTAGTGCTCAACTTGCGGAAATCTCTTGTTTTGGGAGCGTCGAAAGAGAAATCTTCAAGGACGATAAGATTGTTGGTCTGAACCTTATAAAAAAGTGCAGATTTTCTTGCCAGTTGCTTTACCTTTTTGTTGAGTTTGAAGCCATAGTACCTCGGACGGGGACCGAAGACCCGTGCCACCTCCTCTAAAGAGAGGGTTATTGATACCACCGGCACGGGCTGTACCAGTTCCTTTTTGTCTCTTTATCTTTCTTGTACTTGCAGCTATCTCACCACGCTCCTTTGATTTGTGTGTACCCTGTCTCTGATTCGCCAGATACTGTTTCGTGTCGAGGTAGATAGCATGATCGTTAGGTTCAATACCGAAGATAGAATCATTAAGATTTACCTTTCTTCCGGTCTCTTTGCCTTCTATATTAAATACTGCTAATTCCATTACTTCGTAATTATTAAGTAACCACCCTTGGGACCTGGAACGGATCCCTTAACTATCATAATGTTATTCTCGGGGATAAGTTTCATTACCCTGAGGCTTATCTCCATAACCTTATTTCCACCTGTACGGCCTGCCATACTCATTCCCGGGAAAACCCTTGAAGGGAATGATGATGCACCCAGTGAACCCGGAGCACGCAGTCTGTTATGCTGACCATGAGTTGCATCGCCAACACCGCTGAAGCCGTGTCTTTTAACAACACCCTGGAAACCTTTTCCTTTTGACCATCCTCTTACATCAACCCAACGGTCGGGTCTGAAAAGCTCTACAGTAAGAACGTCACCCTGGTTATATTCTGCCCCTGGGGAAGCCTGTAAACTCAATGAGCTTTCTCTTAGGAGTTGTAGTTGGCCTTCTTGAAATGGCCCATTTCAGCCTTGTTGCTGCTGCTTTTCCTTTTTATCGTCAAAACCGAGCTGAATAGCATCGTATCCGTCGTTGTCTATTGTTTTAACCTGTGTAACAACACAAGGGCCTGCTTCGATCACAGTACATGGAATGTTCTTTCCATTTTCATCGAAAATGGAGGTCATTCCTACCTTTTTTCCTATTAATCCCTGCATTTTATAATTTCTTTACCAGTTTCACACTTTGATTTCTACCTCAACACCACTCGGAAGCTCAAGCTTCATGAGAGCATCGATCGTTTTTGGTGTTGAACTATAAATGTCGAGCAGGCTCTTATAGGATGAAAGCTGAAATTGCTCTCTCGACTTCTTGTTAACAAAGGTCGACCGTAGTACGGTGTAAATCTTCTTGTGAGTTGGTAGCGGTATAGGACCACTTACCACTGCACCGGTTGATTTTACTGTCTTAACGATCTTCTCGGCAGATTTGTCTACCAGGTTATGGTCGTAAGATTTCAGTTTGATGCGAATTTTCTGACTCATCTCTTAAAGAATTTTTCCTTTTGTTATTTCTACAATTTTCTTTGCTATTTCTGCAGGCACCTCATCGTAATGTGAGAACTCCATTGTTGAAGTTGCTCTTCCGGAGGTAAGAGTGCGCAGTACTGTAACATAACCGAACTGCTCGGCCAGAGGTACTTTTGCCTTTATCACTCTTGCACCTGCTTTCGATTCCATTCCTTCGACCTTTCCTCTTCTCTTGTTGAAATCGCCGATAACATCGCCAACATACTCCTCAGGAGTAACTACCTCTGCGAGCATTATGGGCTCAAGAAGAACCGGACTACATTTGCCAGCTGCATGCCTGAATGCCTGTTTGGCTGCAATTTCAAAAGATAAGGCGTCGGAGTCTACCGGATGGTAGGAACCGTCTTTTAGTACGACCTTGAGGCTTTCGAGAGGGAATCCTGCAAGCGGTCCATTGGACATAGCTTCACGGAATCCTTTCTCAACAGACGGGATATACTCCTTAGGAATATTACCACCTCTTAACCTCATTAACAAACTGAAGACCTCTCTCATCCATCGTCGGCAGGCATCATTTCGAAAACGATATCTGCAAACTTACCTCTGCCACCGGTCTGCTTCTTGAAAACTTCGCGATGCTGAAGGCTGCGTGAAATGGCCTCTTTATATGCTACCTGGGGTGCTCCCTGGTTACATTCTACATTAAACTCCCTCTTGAGCCTGTCAACCAGAATCTCAAGGTGAAGCTCTCCCATGCCGCTGATGATTGTCTGTCCGCTGTCAGGATCTGTTTTCACCTGGAAAGTAGGATCTTCCTCTGCAAGTTTTGCAAGTGCCATAGACAATTTATCAACATCGACCTGGGTTTTTGGCTCAATTGCCACACCTATCACAGGTTCCGGGAAATCCATCGATTCCAGGATTATAGGCTTATTTATTGCACAGATGGTATCACCTGTTTTAAGATCTTTTAATCCAACAGCTGCACAAATATCGCCGGCCTGAATGCTCTGGATAGGAATCTGCTTATTGGCATGCATCTGGAACAACCTGTTAATACGGTCTCTTTTACCTGACCTTACATTAAGGACTGTGTCGCCTGCATTAATAGTTCCTGAATAGACCCTGAGGAAAACCAGGCGGCCAACAAACGGATCGGTGGCAATTTTAAATACGAGTGCCGACATAGGTTCTGCCTCCAGTGGCTCTCTTATCTCCTCTTCTCCTGTCCTTGGATCGATTCCTTTTACTGAACCCTTATCAACCGGTGATGGCAGATAGGCAACAATAGCATCCAGAAGTCTCTGAACACCCTTATTCTTAAATGCTGAACCACAAAAGACAGGTATAACAATACCCTGAATTGTTGATGTACGCAAAACGGCCTCTATCTCTTCCGGTGTAATGAGTGCAGGATCTTCAAGATATCTCTCGAGCAGTGTATCATCAACAGATGCCACCGACTCGATCAATTTGCCTCTCCACTCCTCAGCCTCTTCCAGAAACTCAGCAGGTACATCCAGCAATTCATATCTGGTACCTGACTTTTCATCGGGATACCATACTATCGATTTCATTTCAATAAGATCGATAACACCTTCAAACTTCTCCTCAGCACCCATCGGGATCTGAACAGGCACCGGATTTGCTCCCAGTTTATCCTTTATCTGTTGAACAACACCAAAAAAGTCGGCTCCCGAGCGGTCCATCTTGTTAATGAAGGCCATTCTTGGAACACCATACTTGTTTGCCTGTCTCCAGACAGTTTCCGATTGTGGCTCAACACCACCCACAGCACAAAATACTGCAACAGCACCATCAAGTATCCTCAGTGAACGTTCTACTTCAACAGTAAAGTCCACGTGACCGGGTGTGTCGATAATATTTATCTTATGATCCTGATTACGATATTTCCAGTATGTAGTTGTGGCAGCTGATGTGATGGTTATTCCTCTCTCCTGCTCCTGAACCATCCAGTCCATCTGGGCATTACCGTCATGAACCTCTCCCATACGGTGAGTACGGCCTGTATAAAACAGGATGCGCTCGGTAGTTGTTGTCTTACCGGCGTCGATGTGGGCCATAATCCCGATGTTCCTGGTATATTTCAGATCTTTATCCATCCTCTATTCTGCCTCCGCGGTATTAAAACCTGAAGTGTGCAAATGCTTTATTGGCCTCAGCCATTCTGTGTGTATCTTCTTTCTTCTTATATGCTGCTCCTTCAAGATTGTAGGCTGCAACTACTTCAGCAGCAAGCTTCTCGGCCATTGACCTTCCACTGCGCTTACGTGCATAAAGGATCAGGTTCTTCATCGAGATGCTTGTCTTGCGATCGTTCCTGATCTCCATCGGTACCTGGAATGTTGCACCACCAACCCTGCGACTCTTCACTTCAACATGTGGTGTGATATTTTCCAAAGCCTGCTTCCAGATCTCAACCGGAGTTTTGCCTTCGTTCTTTAGTTTCTCAGCTACTATATCGAGGCTGTCATAAAAGATGGAAAAGGCCAGGTTTTTCTTACCGCTATACATCAGGTTGTTTACAAACCTTGTTACATATGGATCGTTGAATTTTGGATCCGGTAAAAGAATCCTCTTCTTTGGTCTTGACTTTCTCATGTCTGATTACTTTAACTGTTACTTCTTTGGCCTTTTTGCTCCATATTTCGATCTTCTCTGAGTACGGCCATCAACTCCTGATGCATCAAGGGCACCACGTACAAGGTGATACCTGACACCCGGAAGGTCTTTAACCCTGCCACCCCTTATAAGTACTATGGAGTGCTCCTGCAGGTTATGACCTTCACCAGGAATGTATGCGTTAACTTCTTTACCGTTGGTAAGTCTTACCCTGGCTACCTTCCTCATTGCTGAGTTAGGTTTCTTTGGTGTCGTGGTATAAACACGAACACAGACACCACTCCTCTGCGGGCATGAATCCAAAGCAGGAGCCTTACTTTTATCAAGCAGAGTCTTCCTGCCTTTTCTTACTAATTGTTGTATTGTCGGCATATATACAGTTATTTAGCATTATTGCTTCCCGAAAAAAATCGGTTTGCAAAGGTATTATATTAATTTATTATTCGCAACATATTTGTTTTTATTCTCTACCATATTATTAATGGCCGCGCTTAAGCTTAAAATGCTCTGCACCCTTCCGATGGAAGAGATAAAAACCCTAATAAAATCTACCTGTAATGTAAGTTTTAACAGGTTCCTTCCCGACCAGCCCCTATGTAGAAAATCTTTTATAAACTTACTCCGGAGGGATAACCGGTACTCCTGTGGTCCTAAAACCGCCGCAAAGAAAAGAATTTTTTTGTAATTGAGCGACACGTTCTTAAACAATTTTCAAAATTTTGTTATTTTTGACAGCCCAAAATGTATATATATAAATAAAGTATAACGAATATTTTCCATACATGAAAACGTATCAGTCGGACCAGATAAAGAATATCGCCATTCTTGGAAACTCCGGCTCGGGTAAAACAACCCTGGCCGAGGCGATGATTTTTAATGGAGGTGTGATCGACAGAAGAGGAACAGTCGACGGCAAGAACACCGTATCGGATTACAGGCCCATTGAGCATGAAAACGGTAACTCTATCTTCTCAACTGTACTCTATACAGAGTTTAACAATGCCAAAATCAATATTCTCGACACACCCGGTCTCGATGATTTCTGCGGTGGTGTTATCTCTTCCCTTTATGCAGCCGACTGTGCATTGCTTCTGGTAAATGCTCAGAATGGAGTTGAGGTTGGAACAGAAATCCAGTTCCGCCATACTGCCAATATGAATAAGCCGGTTATTATAGGTATAAACGACCTGGATCACGAAAAATCAAACTTTGACAAAAGTGTTGAGATGCTGCGTGAAAGGCTTGGTTCAAACGTAACACTTATCCAGTTCCCTGTTAATGAAGGTTTGGGTTTCAACTCTGTGATTGATGTTATCAAGATGAAAATGCTCCGCTATGGTAAGGATGGCGGCAAATACGAACTGGTAGATATTCCTGCTGAGTATGCAGAGAAAGCATCTGAACTTCAGACACAGCTGATAGAAAAAGCCGCTGAGAGCGATGAGTCTCTTATGGAACTTTTCTTTGCTAACGATACATTAACAGAGGATGAGATCAGAAAAGGTCTTAAGGAAGGTATCACAAAAAGAGGTCTCTTCCCTGTGCTGTGTCTCTCAGCAAAATCAAACGTTGGGGTCGACAGGATTATGGAGTTCATAGTAAATGTTGCTCCTATGGCTAAAAACCTTCCGGGCTTCATTAACAATAAGAACACGGAGATCAAATCCGACCCTGCCGGACCTGCTTCAACCTTTGTTTTTAAGACATCTGTGGAGGAGCATATCGGCGAGATCAACTACTTTAAGGTTATCTCCGGAAAAATTACTGAAAGCATGGATGTGGTAAACACATCGAACGGAACGAAGGAGAGACTTTCTCAGATATATATTTGTGCCGGTAAAAACAGGACCAAGGTATCGGAGATGAATGCAGGTGATATCGGAGCCTTCGTGAAACTGAAAAACACAAAGACAAACCATACACTCAATGCACCCGGGCAGGACTGGAGCTTCCCAGGTATGAAGTTTCCAAATCCTAAATACCGCGCAGCTATCAAGCCTTTGAGTGAAGGTGATGATGAGAAACTTGGTGAAGCTCTCAACAGGATGCATCTGGAAGATCCTACAATACTTATAGAATATTCAAAGGAACTGAAGCAGATCATCATTTCAGGACAGGGTGAATATCACCTTAATATTCTGAAGTGGCATCTTGATAATATTTTCAAGATAGAGACCAACTATCTTGCACCTAAGATCCCATACCGCGAAACTATTACAAAGGTTGCTCAGGCCGATTACAGGCATAAGAAACAATCGGGCGGATCGGGACAGTTTGGTGAGGTTCACATGGTAATTGAACGTTATGAGGAAGGTTCCGCTCCTAAACCTATGATGACTATCAATGGCAAGGAGATAAAGATGGCTAACCGCGACAGGGAGGAGATAGTCATTGCCCTGGGGTGGTAAACTGGAGTATATAAACTGTATCGTTGGTGGAAGCATCGATGCACGTTTTATGCCTGCAATCCTTAAGGGTATAATGGAAAAAATGGAGGTTGGTCCACTTACAGGATCATATGCACGCGACATAAGGGTTTATGTTTACGATGGTAAGATGCACCCGGTCGATTCAAACGAAATTTCTTTCCGTCTGGCAGGACGTAATGCTTTCAGCCAGGCCTTTAAGACTGCCGGACCAAAGATCATGGAACCTGTATACGATGTGGACATCATGGTACCCGCCGACAGGATGGGTGATGTTATCAGCGACCTTCAGGGACGTCGTGGTATGGTTCTCGGTATGTCGAGCGAGAAGGGCTTTGAGGTTATTAAAGCCAAAGTGCCTCTGGCAGAGATGAATAAGTACTCTACCGCACTAAGCTCAATAACAGGCGGACGGGCAATGTATTCGATGAAATTTGCCGAGTACGCTCAGGTACCTTCCGAGATACAGGATGCCGTCATCAAGGCTTACGAGTCAGAGGAAGAAGACGAATAGTGGCAACACCTCTAATAATAGAAATAGCCCCGGAGAACCGGGGCTATTTTGTTTTATGAGATATGTAGGTTCTTAACTACACTGTCTTCATCACATCCCAGACAAAGGCCCTTATACCTACCTCCTCATTAACACCATCGATCTTCTTTACCTTGGCAAGGATAGGGTCGACCAAATCGTCATCAACAAACACCAGCATCGAGGAGTTGATCTCGGGCCATGTGTGGGTGCCCAGGTGAGGTACTCCTCCCCTGCTGCCACTGCCTTTAACATTCTCCCACATACTGTATCCGTCGATGCCCAGTACTGTAAGCATGTACTCCACCTTTTCGGTGAGTGCCTGATTGTATATTATCATTACTGCTTTCATCTTTTCTCTTTTTTAGTTTTCATCAAGGAATGCAAGCTCCTTGTAGATTGCCTGATTCTTGCTTCTCTCGCCCCTGCGTGCAAATATCACATACACTATTGGAACGATCACAAGTGTTACAATTGTTGAGAAGACGAGTCCGCCGATAACGGCTATACCCATCGGGCTCCACAATTCTGAACCGTTGCCCACACTGAGCGCCAGCGGCAGCATACCAAGGATAGTTGTAAGGGAGGTCATAAGAACAGGTCTTAGCCTCGATCTTCCCGAAATTGCTACAGCTTCATACAACTCCATTCCACGCTCACGCATAAGATTGATATAATCTACCAGCACAATAGCATTCTTTACCACAATACCAATAAGCATCACGGCTCCGATACCTGAGATAAGACTAAGTGTTGTCCCGGTCAGCCACAAGGCTAAAGCTACCCCTGAAAAGGCAAATGGTATGGAGAACATTATAATGAAAGGCATCTTGAGTGATTCAAACTGAGAAGCCATAACAAGGTAAACAAGGACCAGACTTAACAACATCAGAAGTCCGATGTCCATTGCTGCATCCATCTGATCCTGGATAGCACCCGATATTGCCACGATCACTCCTGAAGGAATATCTGTCTCATCTATTGCCTTCTGCAAATTTACTGAAAGTTCAGTAAGAGAGACCTTATAAGGGGTAATGGATACCCTCACTATGCGCTCCCTCCTTTTTCTTTCAATATTAGGTGGCGACCAGAACTCCTTGATCTCGGCAATCTCTGCCAGACGCACAATCTGGCCCGTTGGTGTGGCAATACCAATGTTCTCTATCTCAGTCAGTGAGTTTCTGAATTGATTTTTGAATCTTACTGTTACGTTATATTCATCCCCAAACTGCCTTAATCTGGTGGCTGTCATTCCTTCGACACGATTCTTGACAGCCATAGAAACTGTGGCTGTACTAAGCCCATGCATTATCATCTTATTCTGGTCGAGAATAATCTGAAGTTCGGGTTTCGATTTGTCGCGGCTTATCTGAACATCGCTTGCTCCTTTTATTACAGAGAACTTCTCCTTAAGCTGCTCCGCAACATAGTTGGTCTCATTTATGTCATACCCGTATATCTCTACATCCACGGCATTGCTTCCAAAACTGCCCATATTCTGGGTAGTTGTTACCTGATAGTTAACTATTTCAGGATATTCTGCAAATTCTTTTCTCAGGGCTTCGGCGATCTGCCAGACATCCCTGTCCCTCTCTTCCGGCGGAACAAGACTCATGGTAATATTAATGGTATGCGTTCCTCCTGCATTGAAAATAGAGGCAAAGCTGCCATTATCATCCGAACCTGTCGATGCTGAAATAAGTGTCACCTCAGGGAACTTCTCCTTTACCAGTGCCTCTATCTTATAGGTGGTGAGTCTTGTCTGATCATCGCGTGTTCCTGTCTGGAGTT
Source organism: uncultured Bacteroidales bacterium (assembly GCA_963698535.1). Taxonomy (GTDB): domain Bacteria; phylum Bacteroidota; class Bacteroidia; order Bacteroidales; family VadinHA17; genus CAVORD01. The sequence continues at coordinate 1,539,196 of CAVORD010000001.1, forward strand.
CAACGTTTGCACCAACAAATGATTCGTCGGCCGACGGCATGAATTCAGTGCCTATAACAGTGAAAAGCGACATCGAAAGCACGAAAACAACTATTGAGATGACAGAGACCACTGTCTTATGCCTGAGTGCCCAGCGCAGTGTCTTCTCATAGAAGCTGTCGAACCAGTCAAGGCCCTTTCTTATTGTATTATCGTAGCCATATTTGTTCTCCACCTTCTTTGAGGGCCTCAGCTTCATCATTAACGAACTAAGGGTAGGAGTAAGTGTTATAGCTGCTATCGTGGATGTGACGGTTGTGAGAGTAACAATCAGACCAAGCTGTCTGAAAAGTATCCCTGTAAGTCCCGACACCAGTGTTAACGGGAAGAAAACTGCCACCACGGTAAGTGTTGTCACTATTACGGCCAGCCATACCTCGTTGGTTGCATAAATGGCCGCCTCCCGTGGCCTGCTTCCCCTCTCGATGTGCCGCGTTATATTCTCCAGTACCACTATCGCATCATCCACTACCATACCTATAGCTATTGAAAGCGACGATAATGAGATAATATTTATAGATGCGTCGGCTATATAGAGGTAGATAAATGCAACAATAAGAGATATTGGTATGGTTAATATTATAATAATCGTTGCCCGCCATCTTCCAAGGAAGAATAGCACTACAAGTATCACAAAGATCGCTGCATACATCAGCGTTGAGGTCAGGTTACTTATCGAGTCCTCAACAAAATCTGAAGTATCGAAAATCTTCGCGATCTTGACATCGGCCGGAAGCGTCTTCTGAAGCTCTTCTATCTGTGCTTCAACCTCATTACAGACATTAACAGTATTTGCTCCGGATGTTTTCTGAACAAACAGTCGCAGTCCTGTCGCTCCGTTTATCCTCTCCTCGGCCCTAACCTCCCGTATGGTGTCGTTAACCTCGGCCACATCGCGCAGATAGATATTACTGCCATTAAATGAGCCAACTACCAGGCTCTTGATCACATCACTCTCAGCAAATTCACCCTGTATCCTTAGCGGGTAATCAAGTGCTCCCATTTCGATATATCCGGCTGGCATGTTCAGGTTCTCAGCCCTTATTATATTACCTATCTGCTCGACAGTAATGTTATAAGCCTCCATCTTCCGGGGATCGACTTCAACATATATCTCTCTTCCGGGGGCACCAGCCAAACCAACAGAGCCGACACCTTCGATCCTGTTGAGCGGGTTCACGATCCTCTCATCGAGTAACTTTTCCAGACCTGCATAACTCTCTTCCGCTGTTATTGCATAGTAGATAATAGGCATGAAACTGGAATTGAACTTAAGAATAGTTGGACTTTCAGCATCTTCCGGAAGCAACCGTTCAACAAAGCTGAGGTTGCTCCTTATATCATTTGACGCTTCATTAAGGTCCGATCCATACTCAAATTCAAGAAAAATAACAGAAAGGTTATCACTTGATGTTGAGGTTATTTCCTTGAGATTTGAGATGGTATTAAGTGTCCCCTCAATAGGCCGGGTAACGTTTGTTTCAATATCTGCAGCACTTGCTCCAGGGTAGGAAGTAACTACAGTAACAAATGGCAGTTCTATTTCGGGGTAAAGATCCACCGGCAGTTGCACCAGCGAATATATCCCCATAACCATCAGGCCTACAAAAATAAGGATCGTGGTCAGGGGTCTTTTTACCGCATTGCTATATATACTCATAATATCTTATTGCTAATCTTAAACTACTTGATCACCTTCACACTTACTCCGTCTGAAAGTTTGGCCTGCCCTTCGATAACAAGGTTAACACCTTCAGTGAGTTCCTCCGATCTGATCTCTAACTTCTCATCGAATCTCTTGCCCATAATAACCTTTATCCTTCGGGCCTTTCCATTCTCTGCGATAAATATATATCTGTTATTGGTCCCCTCCTGTACCATTACAGTATTTGCAGGCACTACAAAGGTGTTTATCTCACCTATCAGCATCGAAACCTTAACATACATTCCCGGCTTCAGTATCTCCTTGTCATTGTTAATCTCGATCTCAACATTGAACGACCTGGTCATAGCGTTAACGGTAGGGTGAACAAGTGTTACCTTCCCCTCGAACTTTGATGATGGGTATATATCAGAAGTAACTGTTGCTTTCATTCCCTTCCTGACCTGCGGGTAGTATTGTTCTGAAATGCTGACAATAACCTTCAGCGGAGATACCTGCATAACGGTAACCACAGCTGATTTACCTGTCATGGTTGTAGGTGCTCCTGAATACATCTCACCATTTTCAAAATACTTGCCTGTTACTATCCCGTTAAACGGGGCCTCAAGGAGCGTGTTCTCCTCCATGTACTCCATATTGGATTTTGTAACATCGTACTGAAGCTTCATCTGATCATACTGCTGCTGTCTGACACTTCCTGTAAGCAAAAGGGTGTCAAGACGTGCCAGGTCTTTTGCCAGTCCCTGGAACTGTAATTTTGTCTGAAGAAGCTGAGTACGGTCCATCTGAAAGAGGTTGTCTCCCTTCTTAACCCGGTCACCAACTTCAACAAATATCTTCTCAATACGTCCAGGCATGGAAGGAGCCATGTTAACTTCCTCGTAAGCCTGCACTGTTGCGCTATAATCAATGGTTAGGGCTATGTCGGTCTTAACCAGTGGAATAACACTTACCGGGATAGCCGCTGAATCAGCAGATACAACATTGGCAGCATCGGTACCATTGCCTTCTTTTGGCTGGCATGCTACTATGAAAGCAACAAAAGGCACCAGCATTAAAATCTTAATCAATCGGTTCATTATTTGAAATTTATATGGTTCTTATTAATAATTGTTCAATAGTTTGTCTAACGAGAGTTTGGTCTGGAGCAGGTTCATCAACGATGAAATATATCCGTTCTGTGCCTGCAAAAGGTTGTTGCTTGAAAGAGTGAGTTCAAGACTCGAGACCATACCCTGCTTATATTTGTTTTCAGTGCTCTGGTAAACCCTCTTTGCAACCTCTATATTACCCAGCGAAAGCTGATATTGCTCCTCCGCACTTTTTAGATTATATCTCAATTGTTTCTCCTGTAGCAAAATCTGGTCGGATACCTGTGCAGTTGTTTCCATTGCCTTCTTCATACCGAACTCGGCCTTTTTTATTCGTGAGTACCGCATACCGCTTGCAAAAATTGGAACAGAGAGCTGAAGGCCTATCATTGAATTAGGAAACCACTGAAGATCATTCAGTTTGTCGCCCATACCACTCTTTGAATAGGAATAGAACCCCGACAAAGTTGGCAGTACAGCCGCTTTCTGACCTTTCAGGTTTAAAGCAGACAGCTCTTGCTGTGATTTGACCATCCTGTATCCGAAGTTGTCCTCCAATACCAGTTTCTCCTTAAGCAGTTCGTCTGTGTTGAGAGAAGCTATAACTGTATTGAGATCATCCTTAAGCATGAAGGTTGTGCCGGCATCGAGACCCAATTGAAAACGCATCAGGTTGTAGGAAAGTTCCAGACCTCTCTCCATTGAGCTTTTTGTATTCCTTACCATTGCGAGCGACATCTCCAGTTGATCGACATCTGTTGACTCTGCCATACCAACCGAGAACATTGCTTTTGTTGATCTGAGATTCTCCTCAAGGTTGGCAATATTGCCCTCAAGAACACCTATAGACTCTTTCGATATCAATATAAGGTGATATGTTCCAATAACACTCTCCCTAATATCCTGTTCTGTTTTCATTACTGCATCGTCACTTATCTTGCCTGATATCTTTGCAGCCTGAATACCCACATAATAGGGGGCGCTGAAGAGGAGAAGAGATGCCTGGACACCAAACCCTGAATTGTACTTCGATCCAAACTGAACAGGTATTTTAACCCCTGGTGTTCCAAAAAACTCTCCTGGCAGAAGAGTGGTCATAAGTTTCAGGTTATCGTTAAGGGAGGCACTTCCATTCACTTGAGGCAAACCATTGGAGATAGCCTCCCAGACAGCCATCCTTGATGCGTCGCGATCAAGTCTTGATGATTTTACACTCCTGTTGTTTATCAACGCATATTCCTGCGCTTCTGCAATCGAAAGCTCCATCACATTCGCAGACTCCTGGGCCAGTGAATTTGATACGATCATCGATGCACATAAAATAGTTAATAGTAATCTTAGTTTCATATTTAGATATTTATTCTTTGCTGTGATTATTTATTCTGAAGAATCTCATCAATCCTGGCCAGGCCTTTTGTGGTGGAAATCCCTCTCATATAGTTTAAAAATGTGTGCTTCCATATCTCCTCCTTCGAAAAGGATGCGGGCAGGATAGTGGTCGGGGTCTCCAGCTGAACTGAATAAGCCCCGCCAGACACCTGTTTGCAATATCTGAATTAAGGTCATCACGGAATAGTCCTTCCGATATTCCTCTGTCAATAATTAGTTTGCCATCGCTCATATCAGCAATCTGATGAGCTGAGCCCGATTTACTAAGGACCTCATGGTGAAACCTTTTCATATCCTCGAAGAAAACCGGATTCACACCTCTGAGGTGATCTCCCATCAATTCTGTAAGACGAAAAATAGCAGTTATTGCATCGGGTGTCTCCCGCAGGACCTTTTCTATAAGATCTCTCCTCTTTATAACCATGCAGTTCAAAACTGCTATGAGAAGTTCATCCTTATCACTGAAGTTTTCATAGATGGTCCTCTTCGACATTCCCAGGTTAACTGCCAGCATGTCCATCGTCACAGCCCTTATTCCATAAGCGCTGAACATCTTTGCTGCCTCGGTAATTATCCTGTTACTGCAATCAACAACTTCCATATCTTTCAAATTCGGTGCAATAATGAGAAAACTTTTTTGGTTTTCCAAGTTTTCTAACGTAAATAATTAATTAATTACTGCTAACGGCAGATTTTTACCGGTGAATGGAGAAAAGTGTCTGCTATTGACTTTTATCCCAATTATGTTGATATTAGATAAAGATTTCATCCTAATTCAATTGTCATGATCGAAAAAAGAACCATATATCAGGTAGATGCCTTCACGTCGGAGCCTTTCAAAGGAAATCCGGCAGCTGTTTGCCTGACCGAATCATTTACATCCAACGACTGGATGCAGAACGTTGCCGCGGAAATGAATCTCTCTGAGACAGCATTTATTATAAGGAAGAACGGGGAGATCCGGATAAGGTTCTTTACCCCTGCTGCCGAAGTATCATTATGTGGTCATGCCACATTATCATCTGCTCACATACTATATGAAATGGGCCTCTTCTTCCCCGGCGATGAGATTGTCTTTAAATCCAAAGCAGGCGATCTGAAAGCAACGAAGACCGATGAATGGATCACACTGGACTTTCCGGCTTTTGCTGTTAAACAGAGCAGCATTCCCCAAAAGCTCAATGAAGCTGTTGGTGTTAACTCTATGGAGGCCTGGAAGAGCGATTATGGGTGGGTACTGATAAGAGTAGGAACAGAGAGGGAGGTAAGGGAAGCAAAACCCGATTTCTCGATGATGGTCAAGGAAAATATCGGGCATGTTATGATAACGGCCCCCTCCGATTCATCCGAATTCGATTTTGTTGTGCGCTGTTTTGCCCCCGTAATCGGTATTGATGAAGACCCTGTTACCGGTTCTGCACACTGTGCATTGGTCCCTTACTGGTCGATGAAAACCGGAAATAAGGATTTTATTTCTCATCAGATATCAAAAAGAGGGGGTATCCTGAAGCTCCGCCTTCAGGGCGACAGAGTACTTATCTCCGGCCAGGCCAAAACAATCTTCGTTGCTGACTTGTTAATCTAAAAATCAGGCGACGGTCGACAGGTAACAGACTATACGTCATTGCGAGGAGCGTAGCGACGAAGCCCGCCTACTGGCAGGCAGGCAATCTCAACCCTTGTCAACCTAATTTTACCCACCCCAACCCCCGACGCCCTGACGCTCGCATAGCTCGGTCAGGATCTTCGACTTCGGTCGGGGCAGGCCCTCCCAAGAGGGGATTAACAAACTACTAATCGACAAACCACCAATCAACCTAATCCTACAATCAACCAATTACCAATCAACCCCTTTATGACTTACGAAGAAACAATGAAGCAGCTCTCTCTCCTTGGCAGTGAGCAAACTAAAAAGACTTTAACAAAACATGGGGCGAAGGAACCTTTCTTTGGAGTTAAGGTAGGTGATATGAAGGCATTAATGAAGAAGACAGGCAAAGATCATGAACTGGCCCTGCAGTTGTATGCTTCCGGAAATTCAGATGCTATGTACTTTGCCGGATTGATCTGTGATCCGATGCAGTTTTCAAAACAGGATCTGAACAGGTGGGTAAACGAGGCATACTGGTATATGCTGAGTCAGTTTACTGTGGCATGGGCTGCCTCTGAAAGTCCCTTTGCCATTGAACTGGGCATAGAGTGGATCGAATCACCGGATGAGTTTATTGCCAATGCAGGGTGGTCGACTCTTGCCTCCTATGCTTCGGTGGCCCCAGCTGAAAAGATTGATATTGAACTCTACAGGGAACTTCTTCACAAGGCTGAGGAAAAGATCCATGGCTCCATGAACCGGGTAAGGTATGCAATGAATAATTTTGTCATTGCCACAGCCTCATTTATTCCCGAACTTACCGATAAAGGGAAGGAGACAGCTGCAAAAATCGGAATCGTCAGTGTTGAGATGGGTGGCACTGCATGCAAGGTGCCTTTCGCACCCGACTATATCAAAAAGGTCGAATCGTCGGGGCACATCGGGAAAAAGAGAAAGAGTGCATTTTGCTGATCGAAATTACTTCTTCTTAACCTCTTTCATAAGGTCCTCGAGATAATCGGTCTGCAACTCCTGTATCTCAAGCAACTTTCTGCTCTGATGGGCAAGGAGGTGGTCCATTTTCTCACTTAACAGTTTTATTTCAAGTTCTGCCTTCAGATTGATCTTATAGTCGTGCTCCCCACGGCTCCTGTCTTTCTGCTCCTGTCTGTTCTGACTCATCATAATAATAGGTGCCTGTATCGATGCGAGACATGATAAGATCAGGTTGAGAAGTATGAAGGGGAAAGGATCAAATGGCTTGGTTGTAAGAAAAATGATATTTACCACTATCCAGATCATTATAAAAGTAAAGAAAGAGATTATAAAGGTCCAGCTCCCTCCAAAGACTGCGATCTTGTCGGCCATTTTCTGACCAATAGTCAGCTTGCCCTCAATTTCATCCTGGATATTCTCGGAGAGCACAGAATTGTTCCTGATGGCTTCCATTACATCCTGATCAATAGCAGCCAATTCACCCTTCTCCTCCGAAATAAGTGAAGCCATATATATTCTCCGGTAATGGTTGAGCTCCTCGATGGAAATCAGGGAATCCTGATCAAAACCGGGGTAATCCTTTTTGATGCATTCAAAAATTCCCTGTCTGAGGTCGCTTCCCAGAACAGCTTCACCACCTTTTATCTCTGATCCTGAAATTTTGCTTTTTCCCATGACTTAAAACTATTTCGTTTACAATAATCCTTTTCCCAATAACCATTATGACCACACCATTTTTTTCGCAGAAATATAAACTAATGATTCCTTCTGATTTTTCCGTTTATAACGCTGTGAAGAATCAAGGCTAAGGCGATAAATATGAATCCGCCGATTATATACTTCTCAATATGCTCTATGTGCGACAGTTGCGATTCTATCAGTTCTCCAAAAAGGTAACCCATGGAGGTATAGACAGCTGCCCATATCACTGTTGTAATAGCACTCAGGAACAGGAAGTTCACCGTTTTGGTCTTGCCGGCACCCAATACAAGGGGAGTAACCATCCTGAATCCATACATGAACCTGTATACAATAAAAACCAGGAATTTGTTTCTAACAAGTCTGGCATCAACTACTGCAACCCTTTTCTTCAGATTCTCCTGCTTTTCTATCCACTTTACCCCCCTCTTTCTGCCGAGAAAAAAGTAGAAACAATCAGAGAGATATGTTCCCGTAACACCTGTTCCAATTACAATCCATAAATTCAGATATCCGTGATGTGCAGCAATTACAGACGAGATCATTACCATCTCCCCCTCCAGAAATATACCTGCCAAAACTCCCAGGTAGAAAACTATAATATGCATAACCGATGATTACAAAACTTAAATATAACGAAAAACCACCCAAAATGAATCGGACGGTTTCATTTGCAATACACCCTAAAACAGGGATAATATTATGGTGAACACCAACATCTTTGTATTACTTCACTGAATAGAGTAATTTCAACTTTGTTCATTTATCCTTACTTTTAGCATCATTCAACAGATAAATATTATGTACCGTATAGCCCTGATCTTATCTCTGTCACTGGTGGTCTTAAACCGCCCTGCCGTTTCACAATTAAAGCCGGCATCAGAAACGTTTGTAGTATTCCTTGGCACGGGAACACCCAATGCCGATCCGGAACATTCCGGTCCCTCATTGGCAATAATAGCTAATGGCAAGGCATACCTTGTGGACTTCGGACCTGGTCTGGTAAGGCAGGCTTCCAGGCATTCTCCGGAATATGGAGGCACAATAGATGCTTTGAGTGCCGCAAATCTCACAATTGCTTTCCTCACACACCTGCACTCCGACCATACTACAGGATATCCCGATCTCATTCTTACCCCCTGGGTATTGGGACGGAATAAGCCCCTCGAGATCTATGGTCCTGAGGGCATTACTGAGATGACAGACAATATCCTTAAAGCATATGATGAAGATATCAAATACCGGATTTATGGACGTGAACCCGCAAACAATACTGGGTGGAGGGTCAACACTCATGTAATTGATACCGGTATAATTTACAGGGACGAAAATGTTATTGTTGAGGCATTCAGGGTTAAGCACGGCACATGGCCCAATGCCTTTGGATTCAGGTTCACTACATCCGACAAGGTAATCGTTGTATCAGGCGATGCTACCCCTTCAGAAGCATTGGTCAGGTACGCCAAAAATGCAGATATTCTGATTCACGAAGTCTATTCCTATTCGAAATGGCTACTTAAGGATGAATTCTGGAAAGCTTATCATGCTGAAAACCATACAAGCACATACGAACTGGCCAAACTTGCCAATGAAGCAAAACCCAAATTATTGATTCTTTATCATCTCCTGGCATGGGGGGCAACAGATGATGATGTACTCACTGAGATCGGCAAAGAATACTCCGGAAAAACTGTTATTGCAGGCGACAATAAGATCTACAAATAGACTCAAACCCATTATCATGGCAAGAAAATTGAATAAAATAATTCCCCGTAAGATAAGGGCAGGAAGTGTATCAAGAAAAATAGGACAACCCCCCGGAACTCTCTATTATGTTGGCGATGATGTTGACGAGAAAGGTTCTGCTTCGGTGCTAAACTATAACCCTGATTCATTTAATGAGACTGAGTGGAATGAGAACATGGGTATTGAACAGCACGAAAAGGAGAGCACCTACTGGTATCATGTTAACGGACTGCACGACATTGAGCTGGTGGCAAAGATCGGCACCCGGTTCGGGCTAACTCCTCTTCTCCTGGAAGACATTATTAACTCCGACCATTTGCCTAAACTTGAAGAGTTTGATAATTCCCTTCTTATAATTTCAAAAGCATTTATAAAATCCAATGACGGGAAGAGCAGCAAGATCATACATCTGGCTATAATTGTGGGTGATGGATATATCCTATCATTTCAGGAGAAGGGTCCCGATGTATTTCAGCAGGTCAGGGAAAGGATTAATAACCGGGAAGGGGAAAATAAGGGAAAGAGATGCAGGGTACCTGATGTATACCCTTCTTGACATGGCGGTAGATACTTTCTATACAGCGCTGGAAAAATTCGATGATGAAATTGACAGTTTTGAAGAGGATATCGATAAAGGTGCACAGGAAAGTATACTTAAACATCTTATGACAAACAAAAGATCTCTTCTGGCAGTAAGGAAAACTATCTTCCCCATCAGAGAAACGGTAAATCAACTCCTGATAATTGGCCGGCCCTTAATAACAAAGACAACTATTTCTCACCTCCACGATGTTAAAGACCACTGTATCCAGATCATAGAGACTACAGGGTTTTATGTCGAACTGAACAGCTCATTAAAAGAGAGGTACATCACCAGTATCTCCCTGGCAACAAACAAGACAATGCAGGTGCTTACTGTGGCTGCTACAATATTCATCCCGCTCACCTTTCTCGTAGGGGTGTATGGCATGAACTTCGAGGTGATGCCTGAAATTCACTGGCCATACAGCTATTTTGTCCTTTGGGGTATAATGATAACCATCTCCCTGCTATTGGTCTGGTACTTCAAAAGAAAAAAGTTGTTGTAGGCTGACTGTCATGGTCATTGGCGAACATTTTTCGCATATGGTTGTTTAAAAAAGAAAAAAATATGGATCTGGCAACAGCTTTTCAACAATTTAAACTGGCTTGCGGTATTACTCGCAGCAGTCAGTGCATTCGTCCTTGGCAGCATATGGTATGCAAAACCCGTATTCGGAGCCAGATGGATGAAGGATAATGGTTTTACCGATGAGTCAATAGCAGGCGGTAACATGGTTAAGATCTTTGGTCTTGCTTTTCTGCTATCGTTTGTAGCTGCCTTCTTTCTGGCAATGTTTATTGGTCCCGATGCACGTATATTCGGTGCAGTGGCAGGTTTCATGGCAGGATTCGGCTGGGTAATGACCTTTTTCGGGATCAACTACCTATACGAACAAAAAACATTTGCGCTCTTCCTTATTAACGGCGGTTACAGTCTCACTGCACTTACACTTATGGGACTGGTAATAGGACTGATGCAATAATTATAGCAGGCGACAGACATCGGACAACGGACAACAGGAAAATTTCAATAACTATATAGTTAACTACGTAATTAACTATGTAATTAATTATATAGTTATCTCTTGCAAAATCAGATCTATTGAGCGGGATGACGGAAAAATGTTTTCTGCACGATCTTCCAGTTATCCTCAAAGCGGTAGAGCAAAAGATAGTCGGTAAAGAGCAGTTTTGTTCCGTTTTCAAAGAGCCTTATTTTGGCCATCCCTGCATTACCGGTTATATCTATCTGAACAAATTCCACAGTGATCTTTCTGGCAGGAACCTTCCCTTCCATCTTTACCTTTTCAACATTCTCGATCCAGTTGTAGATCGGAAAGTGAGTTATCTGGTTATTGGTGAGTGCTGTATAGAAGAATCCCGGATAGATATACTTCCTGGTCAGGTCCGTATCTCCGTAATTCTGCAATCCGTCGACATATCCTTCCTGAATTGCCTTTTTAATGGCATCAGTCTCATTTTCATACTGAGCCAGGCCGGTTGATACTCCAATTGTAAGGAGAATTGTCAATACTGAGATTGTTTTTTTCATAATGTGTCGTTTAGTTATATCGTTATGGTGTTATGGCGTTATGGCGTTATGACGTTATGACGTTGTTTCTATCTGTAGAGATAGAGGACGCCGCGGTAGACTCTTCCTTCATAAACCACATCATCCCATCCTACAGCCTTGATAATATACATATAAATACCGGGTGAAGCTTTTGATGAACCACCGTTTACATTGCCATCCCATCCTGTCCACTCACTTATCGTGTCGCTGTTGCCTGCAAACTCATAAACCTTGAGTCCGCTCCTGCTGAATATCTGAACCTGCAGGAACCTTAATGAAGCTGCTTCAACAATAAAAACATCGTTTATATTATCACCATCGGGTGTGAAAACGTTGGGAATATCAAGCATCGACGGCAGGACCGTAACCTTCTTAATGTCAGCCGAATCGGTACAAAAAAGATCACTCTCAATAAAAAGCTTTATGGTGTATTCGCCGGGTTTATAATATTTATGCGGGCCGGGATCCTTTTGGGTTGAAATAGTATCATCCCCAAAAAACCACATGTACCTGGCAGCCCTTATAGATTTATCGGTGACGGTTATTTCCAGGGGTGCTTCTCCTTCCGCGGGATCAACATCAAAATCAGCCTTGACATGAATGCTTGTATAAAAAAAGGCAGAGTCACTCTGGCAGGTGTTGTTATCAGTAACTGTTAGTTTATATGTAACATCATCAAGCGGAGGATTATATGTGACAGGATTTGTTTCGAACAGTGCGGGGTTAGTATAGGCCGATGGAAACGGGATCGAACTTACCGGGTCTGAACTCCATAAAAAAGTTACGCTCCCAGGGAGGTTAACCGCGTTTCCTGTTACAGGGTCGTTGTAGGTGAAAATATCGGCTCTTGCCTTACCCTTCAGTGCCACATAATCGCAGGTAAAATTCTGAAGAGAGGCCTCCGCTATTGGTTTGTTCAGGAAGATCCAGCCGGTTAGAGTTGTGTCATATCCTCCCCCGTCGGTTATCCTTACGCGGTATCCTCCCTCCTGGAGGTTGACTATCTGTGAAGAGAATGCAGATACTTCCGTTTTTATAAAGATGTCGAATGCTTTGCTGACATTATTCCAGCTATTCCATGTAAATGTAAAAGGAGCTGTGCCTCCCGGGCTTATCGCCATCATTGCTCCCCTGTCGGCAGGTGATGATGTGCAGAAAACAAATACAGGGTCGGGGCTTCCTCCTGAAGGGTATGCCGTTAAACGTGTGACGGTGCTTCCCGGGCCCGAAAGCTGGCCAAAGAGCGTCATTGGTATAATAAGGAAAAGAAGTGTTAATCTCAGATACACAGCCGGGGTTTAATCTTTAGGAATAACGAAGATCCGCCGATTTTGTTATTCCAACGCAAGTATAATAAATATTTACCTATGCATCTACCCGACTGAGGTATAATAATTCAGGTAACCGGTAACGGTAACCGGTAGCCGGCCAACCGCGTAGGCGGAAGCAATGCGTAGGTGTAGGCTACGGGCTGGCAGAGCAGGCTGTCCCCTTCGCTACCCCGACATATGTCGCGACTAAAGGCTCGGTCCCCATACAGGTTAGAAGGTGCAACCCGCTCCGGGGTTGTGGGTTGACTTTGACTTGCTCGCCACGGGTGTTACCCGTGGCTATTGTATAATAACCCCTCCGGGGTTAATAAAAGTAAAATTAATAGATCCCTAGTGTTGTATTACGACCCCAGCGGGGTCGAATATAATAGCCACAGGTGAAATCTGTGGTTGTGGACGCAAGGACACAATCAACCCCGGAGTGGGTTGAATAGTTAAATCATCACCCCCGGCCGAACACTGTTCAGTCGGGCAGGCAGTACCTAGTAATAGATATAGGAATACTCATCGACAAATACCACCTCACCGTCGTGAAGGTTGGTAACCAGCAGAGGATTGCCGTGCTTGTCCTTTTTTTCAATGCGGAATTCATAAAGGAGTCCAACACTTTTATCCGCATTAATAATTGTCTGAGACTTGAGGAAGCCATCATCGCCGTAGTTATTGTCAAGCCCTCCGCTAAACTGGCCGGTGTTGGCAAATCTCTCGACACGGATGATCAAACCGGAATCATTCCAGATATAGTTTGCATACCTGCTGATATCTCCTGTTCCGGAACATATCTTAATGGATGAATACCGGCCCTTTTCAGGGTACTCCAGTCTTCTGCAATTTATTACCGAATCTTTGTCCGACAGAATGTTCCTGATCTCCACAATATTTCCCTCATCGTCATACACTATCTTCTGCTTGTACTCTCCACCATCCGCTTCAGTATATGATCCGCTAACGGGAAGACCGTCATTTATCTCATAGGAGTATGAGAGGAATGGCTTGTTGTGATCATCGAGGTAGGAATACCCCAAAACGTTTCCTGACTCATCAAACTCAATATGAAAATGGTTTATAAGATTCAGACTGTCGAGCTCCTCCGAGGATAACTGTTTACCTTTATTAACCTCTGTGCCGTTTACCTCAGCCCAGTACCCTATTATTGTAATCTCCCTGATCTTCCCGTTGAATTTCTGTGGTACGTGGAAGAAGGGGGTAAGCAGCCCCAGATCGGTTTGTTCACTCTCATCTACCTTACACCCCGAAAAGATCAGGAGAGGTAGTGCCATTAGTACTATTATCTTTTTCATCATATAATAATTATTGTAATGGTAAGATGGAAACTCCATACTCAGAGGTTGTACTGCTCTGATTGATTATATAATTAAATGGAGGTTCCATATCTGGTGTTCCGGTTTAATTATATCTGTTCCATAAATATAGCTCAAATTGAAAAGAAAGGCAAATTCTTTTTGGTAGCCTGGCACCCTATAGGAGTAAATTCTCAATGTGCAAGTGTGTCATGATGATTAACAGACCTTCCATGTTGAAAAGTTTTTCCAGCTCTAAAGAATTAATGCTTCCACTTTTCAAATGATTGCCCTACCTTTACAATCCGCAATCTATTAATCGCAACTTACAATATGTCAAATAGTTATCTTGAAGACCTGAATCCTCAGCAGAAGGAAGCCGTACTAAGTATCGACGGTCCTTCCCTGGTTATTGCCGGTGCAGGAGCAGGTAAGACAAGAGTACTGACATACAGGATAGCAAGGCTTCTTGAAACGGGAGTACCCTCATACAGCATACTTGCCCTTACTTTTACCAATAAGGCAGCAGGAGCTATGAAGGAGCGGATAATGAAGGTTGTGGGATATGAAGCAGCCTCCGCACTGTGGATAGGAACATTTCATTCCATATTTGCAAGGATACTTCGGATCGATGGTCACAGGCTGGGATATAATCAGAACTTCACCATCTATGACGCATCGGATACAAAATCATTGCTGCGACAGATTATCAGGGAGCTTAATCTTGATGACAAGATATACAAGGCCTCATCGGTATACGGAAGAATATCAGCTGCCAAGAACAACCTGATAACCTCACAGATATACTCCGGCAGGAGTGAACTGATATCAGCCGACCGCGCAAACCGCCAGCCGGAAATTGCAACAATATATACCCATTATGCAGCGAGATGCTTCAGGGCAAATGCGATGGACTTCGATGATCTGCTGGTGAATACCAACATACTCCTGAGAGACTTTCCGGAGGTACTTGAGCACTACAGGGAGAAATTCAGGTTTGTACTTGTCGACGAGTATCAGGATACCAACTATGCACAGTATCTTATTGTCAAACAACTATCTGCCAAACATCGTAACCTGTGCGTTGTAGGCGACGACGCACAAAGTATCTACTCCTTCCGCGGGGCCAGGATAGAAAATATCCTCAACTTCAAGAATGACTATCCCGACTATAAACTTTTCAAGCTGGAGCAGAACTACAGATCGACCAAGACAATTGTAAATCTGGCCAACGGAATAATCGAGAATAACGAAGGACAGATAAAGAAGAAGATCTTCTCAGAAAATGAGACAGGTGAGAACGTACGAATATTTCAGTGTGTTACCGATGGTGATGAAGGGTTTACTGTTGTCATCAGATATCTTTGACACCTCCCTTCGTCATCAGCTAAAATGGGACAGTTTCTCCGTCCTGTATCGTACCAATGCACAATCGAGAATATTTGAGGAGGCTTTTCGAAAGAAGAACATACCATACCGTATCTATGGAGGTCTCTCATTCTACGAGAGGAAAGAGATAAAGGATATTCTTGCTTACTTCCGTATGACCGTTAATCCGTACGATGAGGAGGCGCTGAGAAGATCTGTCAACTATCCCAAACGAGGGATCGGTGACACTACCATTGAACGGATATTTGAAACAGCGGTAAGCCTCAATCTCAAACCCTGGGATATGATATCCGGTGAGTTGCCGCAGCAGCATCTCCCTAACGCCATACTCAACAAACTTCAACCTTATGCTACTCTAATCTCCAACTTCAGGACGCGGCTGGAAAGTGTTGATGCCTTTAACCTGGCAAAGGATATAGCCCTGGAGACAGGCATTTTCCGTGAACTCAGGGAGGGTCAGCTGCCGGAGGAGAAGAGCCGTTTTGAGAACCTTGAAGAGCTTCTTAACGGTATAAAGGAATTTACCGAGTCGGCACAGACCAACGGTGACCCTGAGGGGCTGGATGCTTTTCTTGCTTCCGTATCCCTTCTTACCGATATGGATAACGACAAGGATGACGACAAGAACAAGGTAACATTAATGACCGTGCACTCTGCCAAAGGACTGGAGTTCAGGAACGTTTATCTGGTAGGACTTGAGGATAACCTTTTTCCTTCGGGAATGAACCAGCACAATCCCAGAGACCTGGAGGAGGAGAGACGGCTGTTTTATGTTGCCATTACCAGGGCTGAGAAGGAGCTGACCATAAGCTATGCCCTTAACCGCTACAAGTGGGGCAATCTGGAACGCGGAGAGCCCAGCCGGTTCCTTAAAGAACTGGATGAGAAGTACATATACTATCCTAATGCAAAGAGTGCTCGTCCGGGTGCAGGTATTTATACCAGAGAGAGTGAAGGACCCGCCTATAAGCCTAAGCCGCTTGTTATTCCTCCCTCGGGCAAAATGAAGCCTATGTCATCAGGCAACAGGTTTACAGAGAGACCCGGCAGTGCAGGAGCCTCTTACCGATATTTCTGTGGGCGATAAGGTGGAGCATGAAAGGTTTGGCAAGGGTGTGATCGAAGCTATTGAAGGAGAGGCCCCCAACACAACCGCCATGGTTAACTTTGCTGCTGGCGGTAAGAAGAAAACTCCTCCTCCGGTTCGCCAAACTACGTCGTATTTAAACAGATCTGTGATATCAGCCGGTTACCTGCCGGTGTATCGGAAGGCGGCTTTACGCAGCCTGTCCATAATTGCAATGCCTATACCCCTTTCAGGCACAGGCTCAGCAATGATAAAATCGGCATCCGACTCCTCCATAGCATGGAGAATGCCAAACAGATTGACGGCAGCCTGAGCCAGATCCCCCTTTTCGGAGAGGACGCCTGTGGCTTCCCACGTTCCTGCTGCAGGGATACTCATAAAGGCTATATATGCTATCTTCCCTGATGCAGGGATATCCGATTCATTTAGTATATATAACGGTTTGGAAGGACTGTAGTGTGAATCAAGCAGCCCCGGCGATGAGAGACCTTTCTTCGTACTGCTGATTTTGGAAGCAGGTATAACCAATTCAATCTCCTCCTTTGTTACCACTCCCGGCCGGAGAATCTCAAAACCGTCATTATGAAAAGTTATAACTGTCGACTCAATGCCTACTGTTGTCTCCCCTCCGTCGAGGATAAGATCCACCCCTGCCAGCTGCTTCTCGACATGCTTAGCTGTTGTAGGGCTTAATCTTCCAAATTTGTTGGCACTGGGGGCAGCAACAGGACAACCTGATGCTTTGATCAATGCCCTGGCGACTTCGTGCGATGGCATCCTTATGGCTACCGTATCGAGTCCCGACGTTACAATATCAGGAACGATATCCTTTTTGGGAAGTACCATGGTCAGAGGTCCGGGCCAGAATCTTCTGGCCACCTCCATTACCAGTTTTGTTGGTATGTCGGCCAGTTTGGTGAGATCGGAAATATCGGCAATATGAACAATGAGCGGATCAAATACCGGTCGCTCCTTGACAGCAAATATTTTTGCAACTGCTATCGGATCGAGAGCATTGGCTCCCAAACCATAAACTGTTTCCGTAGGGAATGCTACCAGTCCGCCATTTCTGATTATCTCTGCTCCCTTTTCTATTATCTCCTTGCTTACCATTACTGCTATCTGCTAACGCCTGACACACTTCTTATGCGCGAAATTACTCATTTTATTGAAGCAGACGGAATAGAGAGAGCCTAATTTGGAAGCAAGTCCGCCGTAGTTTGAAACTACGGCGGACTTAGTATTTAACTACGGGCTGAATAGTGTGAAACTACGTGCTGTCTGCTTTTTACTTCTTGGCCCTCCTGTTATTAAACTGCATCATACTGTAACCTTCAACTGATATTGTGGACGGTGCATTGAAATTTATCTCTGTTGTAACTGATTTCGCCACGATCACTCCTTCGTCGAACGATTCCATCTCAAGGACCATTCCTCCATTGAGTTCACCCTCATCGTAGAACCCGATCATGCCGGATGATTTCATCTCCTTACCGGTGAAGGGGTGTTTTATATCCTTTGTGATCCAGACAATCGATATGGTCTTATCCTCTTCAACCTTGTACTCATCGCATTTATAGCCGATAATAGTTTTTGACCTTCCTGTTTTGGTGATCTTAACATTTCGGGTTTCCAGCATTCTGACTCTGCAGCCTCTGCATCGAGTGATGAGATCATTGCCATCTTCTGTCCACCAACATTGGTAAGCATGATCATGCATTTATTACTATTATCCATAATAATGGTGCTTTCCATTGGCATCGTACCCTCGTCGCTGTTCATTGTGCCCTTTCGATACCATTGCACCGTTTCCTCATCGACGGAAAAATGAAGTGTGTAGGTCATCTCTCCTGCCTCTTTCCCCTTATCGTACAGAGTCATATCCATAACCATTCGCTCTTAAAGGAGTAGGTCTGAGTGAGGCTATAGTTGTTCCACGATTTCCGAATGGCATTTTTGGCATTGTCGCCGGTTTCTCGCTTACTTCTTCATTTACCTCACTATTCTCTGTTACTTCCTGCTCGGTATTTTCGGAGCTGTTCTCAGTCTCCTCTCCGCTCTTCTTCTTTATATTCGTTAATCCTTTCCCTATGGATTCGCCGGCTTTCTGTGTTACCTTCTTCAAAGGATTGATCTGTGAAAACGCACCTGCAGGTGCAATGAGCATTAAGCTCAGTACCAATACAAATACCTTGATCTTCATAATAATATCGTTTTAGTAATATAAAATTATACTTTATTTTAATTACTAATAACTAATAGCTATATAAATAAAACAAGTAGCACGTAGTTTGGAAACTACGTGCTACAATTATTATAATATCAACTTTCAATTATAACAACGTCTAACTTATTCAGCTGCTGCCACTACCTCTTCTTCCTTCAAACCATTTGTATCGCCAAGCACCTGTTCGTACAGCGATGCAAATGAGCTGCTTATCCATATTATTGCCGGCAGTATTCCAACAAATACAAGGATAAGTCCGAAAATCGCAATGAATATCGAGACAAAACCCATGAAGAATATCTTCCAGCCATGACCCCTGGTAAGCCTCCAGCTCTCCTCTACTGCCTCAATAGGATCAAGCCCCTTATCCATAACCAGATAACCTACAAATGCAAGCCTGCAGCCAATAATTATACCGGGAATTATCAAGAGCAATAAGACCAAGAATAACAAGGGCAGCGACCAACAGATTGGCGAGTATTATATGAAGGTAGTTTTTTCTGAAACCCTCTATCAGTGTGTCAAATCTGGGCTTCTCACCCCTTGCAGCGTGAACAAAAATCAGATCTGCCCCATAAGAGAATACAGGCACTATTAGCAAAGTGTAAAAGAGTGCAAATACTCCGTAGAAAATTGCCATAAACCCAAATCCGCTCATCTCCATGTGTCTGAAAGGCTCATATCCCCAGTTGAAATCATCTGGATTAAGATTTATCCTTAAGATCTGTACAGGGATAGTAACCAGACCAACGATTATTACAACAAGAAGCAGAGTAAGGAACTGCTTCGACATAGTATCCCATCCCTGTCCGAATGCATTCCCGAATGATGGTTTGCGATTTTGTTTTTCAATGTTTTCCATGACTATTTATTTAAGTGAATTTTCCGATCAACAGTTCAAAATTACGGATGGATAATAACAGAGAGTCAATACCATAGTAGTGAAATCCAAAAATCCTACTTTAGTAGGGGGTGTAAGAACTGAAGAGTTAGTTTATTTGCAGGGTAAAATTCTGATTTACTACCTTTATAATATGATTCTCCTGACATCAGTAATTTTCGTTCTCTCTGCCGGATTAACCTCAGGGGGGATACTGCTTGGCAACAGACTCAGGTCAATGAACAGGGTATCAGGCCTTACAAGTATGCTTTATTTCCTCATATTCATCTTCACTTTCGGATTTTATGCTCTCTGGGGCCAGACAATTATAAAGGTAATGATCTCGGAAATTGTCACTGATCAATTGCTCAAAAGGATAATCCACACTTTTGTATTAATGGGATTACCATTTGTTGTACTGGCATGGCTGATGCTAATAAAATTCACCAGGGAGATAACATTACGGAAAAAAGAGAGCTTCTTTACCTTTGCATTCCTCTTTATTCATCTGGGACTAGTTTTTGCTACCGGCTGGGCGTTTTACGAGTGGCCTGAGCTGGATGCTATGCTTCTGCTGAAATATTTCTATCTGGGTCCGGGATCAATAACCATATTCCTTTCTGTTCTCTTCCTCATAACACAAAAAGAGAAGAGGATGCTTCTATTGTATCCCGACAGGCTATTGCTTGCTGCCTCCCTAGCTATCTTCTATATTATCGAGGCTATATTGCTGATAAACTATACCGGAAATCAGATTATCGGCCTGGCATTTATCTTTTTCTTCTTCACCGGCAAAGCTTTTGTCCCGGTATGGATAAGATACCGTATAAAACAACCCGAACCTGTTTCATCTGATTCAGGAGCACTCTCATTTAAAGACTTCTGCACCAACTACGACATATCGGCAAGGGAGTCAGAAATAGTAAAGGAGATATGTAACGGATTAAGTAACGGAGAAATAGCCGATAAGCTTTTTATTACCCTTCAGACGGTGAAGGACCACACTCACAGAATATATATCAAGGCTAATGTGAGAAACCGGATGCAGCTTATGACTCTGGTGCAGAAGTATGAAGCCTGATTCATAACAGCAGGCTAATTATGACAGGAGTGCCTTCGACCTCCAGTTCAAATGAATCTTTCAGACAAACATTAAGGGTACCTTTCCACCATGTGTCGAGCCTCAGTTTTTTGAGAGGATATTCCAATCCTGAGGAGGTAACCCGCGAATCGCCATATGGAGCGAACAGACTTATCTTCTGTCCTGCAAAGGAGGAGAAACGGCCGCTGCCGGTTGCAAAAAACAAAGAATGATCAGTTACCATAATGGCATCAATTACCTTAAGGTATTCCACCAGCAGCGATATATTACCAACAGTATGATCCTCTCTTAATCCTGTTGCTCCAAGTATTGTAGCGCTTTTAATTCCCTTATCAACACACCACTCAACAGCCTTGGTAAGGTCGTTTGTTTCCTGACCGGCATCGGGGTAAAGTATATCGCTGTACTTCCTGGCAATATCCATGGAGAGTGAGTCGAGGTCACCAACAATTGCTGCGGGGATGTAACCTCTCCTCACAAGCTCTTCTGCGGCGCCATCACAGCAAATTATCTTTTTTGCTGCATCGAGACACCTCAATGCTAAAGCCGTTTTAGGGAATGCCCCGTTAGCAACGATAACCGTACTGTTTCCTTCTACTGTTCTTAATGGTTCAATCATAATCTCTCCTCCTTTTGTATCAGATCATCCATGGATCTTTTCCAGCTTATCAACCCTGCAAATGCCATAACTAAATAGACTGCAAAAAGTACTGATGTAGGGTACAATCCCTTGTAAATGTACAATGCAAGTGATACAATATTTACTATTATCCATAAATACCAGTGCTCCAGCAGCTTGCGTGCAAGCATCCAGGTAGCCACCACCGAAAGAGCAGTTGTAAAGGCATCACCGACAGGCACCGGCGAATCGGTGTGGTATTTAAGCACATACCAGATAGCCAGGAACAGTACCACAGATATTAATGAAAGCCAAATTCCTATTCTCCGGCCTGTCAATGTTACAGGAAGAGGCAAATCACTCTTTTCCCCGCCCTTTATCCATACATACCATCCATAGAAGCTCACAACAAGATAATATACCTGCAAAGCCATATCGGCATAAAACTTTGATGTAAGGAAAACCCATATATAAACGGCAGAAGTTATTATGCCTACCGGCCACAACAATACATTTTGTCTTATCTCAAGAACAACAAAGACAATGCCTGCAACAGCCCCGAAAATTTCAATATAGTGATCAGTCAGCCAGTTCATTTTTCTCAGAAACTTATATTTACACGAACCATGTAGTTAATTCCGGCCTGGGGAAAGTAGTAGGCCCATGTTTGCTCTGCTCCGTCTTCATACCAGTTACCACCGTAAGCATTGCTTATGTATGAGTTGTTGAATATGTTATTGATTAGCAGTTGTACTCCTGCCTCCCGGGCAAACCTGAGGGTTGGTTTAAAATCGATCCTTAGGTTGGAAACAAAGTAGGGGTCTATCTGCCGGTTGCTACTGTTGGTGTTATCAAAATACTGACTACCGACGTATTTACCGGAAAGGGAGAGACCAATTTTTTCATGTGGATCGAACCTAAGCTCTCCTGTTGCTAAAAGAGATGGGGAATAAGCGATATCAACATCCCTCGCCGGTTTTGAGAGATAGTCGCTGCTCCAGTCGCTGGTGTTGTAATTGGTATAATACTCAGTAAAGTCCAGAATACGATTCCGGCTTAGAGTGACCGAGCCATTGAAACCGATCTTTGGCACGGGCTGTACGGAGTATGAGATCTCCACTCCTCTCCTGTAACTATCCTTAACATTGGTCATTATCGGATAACCGACATTGCTTAACTCACCGGTAGGTACAAGCTGATTGTTATAACTCATATTGTATAGGTTGATATTCAGGGAGAATAACGACCTCTTGAGATTATATCCCAATTCTGTATCGTAGAGGGTCTCATGGCCCGGCGTTGCCTGATTATCGCCAACGGCGTCGGTAATGTTGGCTCTTGTGGGCTCCCTCCCTGCCACTGAGAAGGATGCATAAACCTCATTATTGTTGTTTATGGTTAAGAAAGCCCCTGCCTTGGGATTTATAAAATTATAGAAGAGATCTTCTGACATATTTCTCAGTTCATCATCCAACCCATGAATAGAATAGTCGATGTACCTGTACTGGATATCGCCATATAATCTCAATATACCGGATATGGCAGATTCGGCTTTAAGAAAGGTATTGAACTCCTGCTTTGAACCGTTATTAAAGTACCATTGGTAGTCCTTTTCAACCGTCCCGGGGTGTTGCATCCATATTATCCTTCCAAAGTGATCTCCGCTATAATTATTAACGGATCCACCCCATATCAGACTTGTTTTTCCCGGATCATAATTCAGACTCCATGTCACTCCGCCAAACATATTATCGAGCCATTTTCTTTCAACCAGGTCGCTTTCTGTATACAGGGCCGGGCAGATCAGGTAATCCGTATTCAGCAAGCGTTCTCTCCTCTTTCCTCTGTTCATAATAGCCATTACCCGTTGTCAGATGACCGGAAATATTCAATAACAGATCAGGTGCCATCTGTCCCGACCATGTCAGATTATAGTGGTTCTGCCAGTAGTTATCTGTCTCATCCTTATAGTATTGGGCATTTCCCGACTCGTCGGTGTACTGGCCGGCCGGGTTATATCTCGGGTTGCTCTCCACCATATCGGCAGGTACGCCCCACCAGCTGATACCTGTTCTCTCTTTCCCAATAAGGATACTACCCTTTACCCGTGACCTGTCGCCCTGCCATAAGGCTGAAACATGCATTGAGCTGTGATCTGAGCCGCTGTAATCAATATAACCGTCGGTAGTAATAGCTGAATATCTCATATTTAGTGAGAACCTCTTGCTGATGATACCTGTACCCACCTCAACAGACGACCTGAATGTATTAAACGATCCGAAGCCTGCTGTAACAGAAGCTGAAGGATCGACCGGTGGCACCTCGGTCTGAATATTAACGGAGGCCCCAAAAGCACCGGCGCCATTTGTTGATGTACCAACACCACGCTGTATCTGTATTGATGATACCGAGGATACCAGATCGGGAAGATCTACCCAGAATACCTGTTGTGACTCTGAATCATTAAGGGGTATACCGTCGATTGTAACGTTTATCCTGCTGGCATCGCTGCCTCTGATCCTGAAGGCTGTATACCCTATCCCGTTGCCTGCCTCCGAGGTTTCAACAAGAGAGGGAGTGAGTGCTAACAGGAAAGGCATATCCATACCATTACTGACCTCATTCAGATAATCCCTGTCGATATTGGTCTGAGCCACAGGGGTCTTGCTTCCTGCCCTGATACCTCTTATTACCACTTCGTTGGTGGTGTAGGTCTCCTCCTGAAGAGTTATCTGCAATTCAGTACCGGACGGTTCAGTATCGACAATTTCCTTTCTGTAGCCGACAAATGAGACCGATAATCTTACGGTTGTATTCTTTACTCCTGAGATAGAGAAAAACCCTTTGTAGTCACTTATCGTACCCAGGTATGAATCACTTACCACAATGGTTGCTCCGGCAACAGGCTCGCCATTGTTGTCCCTGATATAACCACTTATCTTACCGTTTTGAGCAATTGCTGTTCCTGAAAACAAACCCCCTGCCACTATCATGTGCAGTATCAACCAAACCCTGATATTCATCTCTTAATTATGTTTGACGGATGTGCTTTGGAAAAGGAGAGATATACTTCCCTACGCCGGCATTACCCGGATCAGGTTAAAGGGTATGATCTCAGCCCGTATTTTAAGGCACCCCGTGTATTATAATACAAAGGTATAACAATAGTAACCGATATCAAACTTCAAATCGGAACTATTAATCCAATTTTGACTAATTTTGCCGGAAATAAGGTTGCCATGGGGACTCTTCTCAACAAAATGAACTACAAGGGTTATGACCGTCTGGCCATAATTGATGCTCCTCCTGAGGTATTCAGGGTAATGTCGGGAGAATTAAAAGGTGTGATGGTAGATACAAAGGTAGATCCCCGATTTCTTTATGAGTTCCTTGTTTTGTTTGCAGAAAATCTGGAGCAGCTTAAAAAAATAGCTCCCCTGGGAATGAACAATATAGCTGCTGACGGCAAGTTGTGGATATGTTACCCCAAGAAGAGTTCAAAGAACTACAGATCCGATATCGATCGCGACCATGGATGGGAGCCCCTCACCCAGAATGGTTTCGCCGGAGTAAGAATGATCTCGATCGACGATGACTGGTCGGCATTCAGATTCCGTAACACCAAGTATATCAAAACAAAACGACCCAACCAATAAGGGACTAAAGATGTTTCCCGAGGTTTGTTTAAGGTATTTTCAAGGCAGATGCTATATAACATTATGGCCCATTTAATCTTTGGTTCTTGAAAAATTTTGATTTTATTGGCAGGTCAATAGCCCTATTCTATGGCGGGCTATTGATAAAAATCAAGTACTAATTAACCTAAATCATCCATGAAAAAACTTACGATTATTTTGTCGACATTGCTACTAATGTGTAGCTTGGGGCTTCATGCCCAAACCCGACAGGTAAGCGGTAAGGTTATCTCTGCAGAGGATAACCAGCCAATACCGGGGGTGTCGATTTATGCGAAAGGAACCACTATGGGTACCACATCAAACATTAATGGTGAGTACACATTGAGTGTTCCTGCAAATGCAACCAAAATTGTCTTCTCATTTATTGGGATGACTACACTTGAACTTCCAATTGAAGGCTCTGTCGTTGATGCAACAATGCAACCAGACGTTATGGGGCTTGACGAAGTTATGGTTGTTGCCTACGGCGTAGTAAAGAAAGAATCACTTACTGGTTCTGCCGCTGTAATTGACTCCAAGAAACTGGAGTCGCGTTCTTTGTCAAATGTTGGACAAATACTGGAAGGCTCTACAAGCGGTATACAAACGACTTCCAACTCAGGTCAGCCAGGTAGTTCACCTGATGTAAGGATTCGCGGGCTAGGTACCATTAACACCTCTTCTTCGCCTCTCTACATTGTAGATGGAGCTGAGTACTCCGGAAGTCTGGCGAGTATTAACCCTAGCGACATTGAGTCGTTAACAATACTTAAAGATGCTTCTTCAACTGCTCTTTATGGTTCACGTGCTGCAAACGGTGTAATTATTATTACAACCAAATCAGGTAAAAAAGGCAGTGAAAATATGATTGTTAACTTTAAAGTTCAGGCAGGTGTAATTGACAAGGCCCTTCCATTCTATCCCACAGTTAATGCCTTTGATTATTATGAACTTCAGGCAGAAGCCTTTGGACAGTCAAGGTTCTGGTCAGGTGCCAGCCCAACCCTTGCTGATGGAAGAGCATATGCATATACTAATATCTTTGGCCAGCTGGCTTACAACCCATTTGTTGGAACACCCAACAATCAGATTGTGGGCGCCTGATGGAAAGATAAACCCAACTGCAAAGATCGGTTTCCCTGATCTGGATTGGTATGCACCTTCACAGCAAACAGGTTACAGGCAGAACTACGATCTGAACATTTCAGGTGGTAGTAAGAATTTAAGCTATTTCTACTCACTGGGATATCTTGACGAGAGAGGTTATACAATTATGTCCGACTTCGAACGTATCAATACCAGATTGAATATTGACTATACTGTTAAGGACTGGTTGCAAATTGGAGCAAACTTTTCTGCTTCACTCGAAAACAGTGATGTTGGTACTTCAAACTCTGCAACATATGCCAACCCGTTCAGAAACGCACAGATGACAGCTCCTATTTATCCTGTTTACCTGGTTGACCAGACAACCGGAGATTATATTCTCGATGGTGCAGGTCAGAAGCAGTACGATGATGGCGGACTCCATTCAAGACCTATTAACCAGGGTAGACATGCAATAGCAGAGCTGAACTGGAATAGTGATGACTATAAAAGGAACAACCTGAGCAACAGAGTTTTTGCCACGTTTACCATAATCGATGGTCTTACTGCAACAATTAATGCAACTGCTGATCTGAATAACTACCAATACAAAGGTTATGAAAACCCAAAGATCGGTGACGGCGCCCCTACTGCAAGGATGGATGAGTCACGGTACACAAGGACTTCAGTTAACTTCAACCAGCTGCTCAATTATGAAAAGACTATAAATGAAGTTCATAATTTTTCAGCACTGGTAGGACATGAATCCTTTGCCAGAGATTATACATACCAGAGAGGCTTTAAGAATCAGTTTATTGTTACTGGTATCTATGAGTTGAATAACTTTGTGAATACTTCAACCAATACCAGTTACACTACTAATTACAGAATCGAAGGTTATTTTGCAAGACTAAAATATAACTACGATAATAAGTATTATGTTGAAGGTTCTTACCGTAGAGATGGTTCCTCTAACTTCAGCAGGGATGTCAGATGGGGTAACTTCTACTCTGTAGGAGGTAGCTGGAGAATAAGTCAGGAGAACTTTATGAGTAATCTTGAGTGGATTGATAACCTGAAACTAAGAGCATCATACGGAGAAGTAGGTAACGACAATATCAGTGGTTATCAGGCTCTCTACGGAACTTACCCGAACGGAACAAGTCCTGGTATTCGCTGGGAAGAGGTAGGTAATGCAGCATTAACATGGGAGGTAAACAGAACTTCCGATGTTGCTTTGGATTTCTCACTCTATAACAGGTTCAATGGTAGTGTTGAATGGTACTACAGGAAATCTGATGAGTTGTTGTATGATATGCCATTGCCACTGTCTATGGGCTTGCTAAGTCAGCCAAGGAACATTGCCTCGCTGTTTAACAGTGGATTTGAGATCAATATTGGTGCTGACGTCGTCAGGAAGAATGACTTCAGATGGAATATTAACCTTATGGGATCAACCAATAAAAATGAGATCACATTTATTCCTGACCCGTTCATCAACGGAACAAAGAGATGGGCTAACGGACACTCATTATACGATTTCTACCTAAGGAAATTCTACGATGTTGACCCTACTGACGGTGCCACAAGATTCCATGTATGGGAAGATGTACTCGATGGTGACGGTAATCCAACCGGCGAAACAAAACTGGCATACGACGTTAATGGCGATCCGGTACTTACAAAGAACCATAACGCTGCAGGCTATGGCTACGTAGGAGCTTCTGCATTCCCTGATCTGCAAGGTTCTATTACAAATACACTTTCCTATAAAGGATTTACATTTAGTGTTCTTCTTACCTATTCACTTGGTGGAGAGATGCTTGATGGTACATATCAGGGATTGCTTGATGCGGTTCCGGGTGAGTCACTCCATCCTGATGTAGCTAAGTCCTGGAGGAATCCTGGAGATATTACTGACTTCCCGAGACTGCAGTATTCTAATTCAGCGCTATATGCAACATCTGACTTTTTCCTTATATCTTCTAATTATTTGAATATTAGAAACTTAACATTAAGCTACGATGTGCCGAAAAGCATGTTGAAACAGTTGGGGAGTAAAAGGATCTAAGTGTGTTTGCTACAGGTGAAAACCTATATATGTTTACTGCAAGAGAAGGGATGAACCCATCCTATAGCTTCTCAGGTGGAACGAGCGTATTTGCTTACGCCCCAAGCAAGTCAATAATTTTTGGCCTGAATCTGCAGTTCTAATTTTAATGTAATTAACAGATAATAGCAATGAAAGCAAATTATAAAATTTTAAGGTTCGTATTAATCTTCGCAATCATACTGGGTGTAAGCTCATGTGAGGAAGATTTCTTACAGACCGTACCTACCGATGCTGTTTCGACAGAGATAGCTCTCGGGTCAGTTGACAACATGATGCTGGCTATGAACGGTATCCACAGGGCAATGTATGCTCAAAACGGATATATCAGCTGCATATGCCGGAATGGAGTTTATGATTCCTACTGCGGAGTATGGAGCCAGTGATGCTATGCATTCAAAAGCCGGTAACGGATGGCATAATTCCAGAATTAAGTGGATCATGCATACCAGTGCTACAAGGAGTGATGTGGAATACTCATGGTTCTTCTATTACAATATTATTGCCTCGGCAAATAATATTATCAATGCAGCTCCGGCACTTCAGATGTCTGATGAACTGCATAACGTTCTGGGTCAGGCGTATGCTTACAGAGCATGGGGCCATTTTGAGCTGGTGAAGTTTTTTGGTAAGGCTTATATGATTGGTAACCCTTCAACAGATCTGGGTGTTCCAATTATGACTGCCACCGAGCCTCCTTACGAGGGAAAAGCAAGAAATACAGTTCAGGAAGTATATGACCAGATCATTGATGATCTTGATGAGGCAATTACACATTTTGGTTCTGCCTCATCCAGAACAGATCTGTCACACCTTAATATTGATGTGGCAAATGGTATTGCGGCAAGAGTATACTTAACTATTGGCGACTGGCCAAAAGCAGTAACTCATGCTAAAGCAGCCCGCCAGAACTATAGCTTAATGAGCGAAGCTCAGTATAAAGCCGGATTCGGCGACTGGAATAATCCCGAGTGGATTTGGGGATCAAAAATGATCCAGGACCAGACTGCATATTATTATTCCTATTTCTACTACTGTGCAAACAACTTTAATGGTTCACAAAACAGGAGTAATCCTAAGTTCATGAACCATTCGTTGTACGCCCAGATACCTGCAACAGACTACAGGAAAGACCAGATTTTTGCTAATGCTCCAAGTACTTTCAGTGCATGGAACGCAGGGGTAAATGCCGGAAGGTATGCGTCTTCAACTGCTTTTGCTGATTCAGTTGCTTAATACAGGATCAATAGCTCTGATGTCAACTGCTCACAATCTGGTTCCTTATATGCACCATAAATTGTATCAGGACAATGGTCCTACTATTGATCCAAGGGACGTCCTTCTCATGAGGGCCGCAGAGATGTACCTTATAGAAGCAGAAGCACTGGCTCGTCAGGGTGGTGCTGCTAACGAAGCACTGGCACAGGCAGCCTTGTTTACATTAGTTTCAGCAAGGGATGAAGCCTATGTTCTGTCTACCAACACCGGACAGGCACTTATCGATGAGATCCTTCTTCAAAGAAGAATTGAGCTGTTTATGGAAGGTCACAGATGGTTCGATATGTTAAGGAACGACGAGGTACTTGATCTGACGGTAGGAACAGGAGCCGATCCAAACCTTTACTTAACAGGTATGTATCAGGACAGGCCAAGTGTTAATCCGATGTGGTTATTCCTTATTCCACAGAGTGAGATTAATGCTAACCCAAAAATGGTTCAAAACCAGTATTAATATTATTACACTCTAATACTTTAAAAAGGTGCCTCCCGGGGCACCTTTTTTTTGTTTATATAAAAACAAGCCATACTGTTAGCAACTTAACACTATATGACTTCGTTATAATCTCAATAATCACTTAAAATTGAAGGTTATGAAAAGCAAGATGTTATTATTTGTTGCGGGGATCATGGCTATATTGGTTGTAACCTCTTCCTGTGAAAAGAGTGGGTCTGAAAATGATGAAGTCACTGGTAAGCCTGAATAATGGAACCAAGAGTCACAATGCAGGACTTAACTGCATGGAATGCCATAAGACCGGCGGCGCCGGTGAGGGTATCTTCACCATGGCCGGGACAGTTTATAACAGCGCCATGACCACCCCTCTGCCAAACGGAGTGGTAAAACTCTACTCCGGTCAGGGCGGAACAGGAACACTGTTACAGACTGTTGAGGTTGACGGTAAAGGTAATTTCTTTACTACCAAAGCTATAGATTTCGGAACAGGAATTTATGTTGCCGTTCAGGGTAGCACAGTAACAAAATACATGGGACCTGCCATTACTACCGGACAGTGCAGCAGCTGCCATGGTGTTTCGGTTGGAAAGGTATGGACGGAATAACAAAACAAAAGGACCCGTGATGTCTACGGGTTTGAAAAGAGCCGCCATGCATGGCGGCTCTTTTCTTTACCCCATGCATGGCGGCTCTTTCTTTTTCCCTTGCAAGGCGACTCTCTCTTTTTATACCTATTCCGGAAATGTGAAAATTTTTAACATATAAGCCCCGCTCTGAAATTTTTATTACATTAGTTGACTGAAACAGACATGGTTCAAAGGAATCTTCGGACCTTCAATTACAGTCATTTTTTTTACAACCCCAAACAAAAAATGAGCGATCAGACAGAGGAAAAGAACGGTCTCACTAACCCTCAATGATGATGGAGGGAGAAAAATTTTACCTTCAAGTGAAAAGGAGACCTACCTTGAAATTTTCAACACTGTTACTGACGCAATTTATATTCTGGATTCAACATTCACCTTCATCGATGTGAACAGGGGTGCAACAGAAATGTACCAGATGTCCAGGGAAGAAATGATAGGTAAAACCCCGGGTGATGTGGCAGCACCGGGATTAAATGATCTTGAAGATATTATAAGTCAACTAAACGAGGTAAAGGAGAAAGGTGTAACCGCCCACTTTGAATTCTGGGCTGTAAGGAAAAACGGCGAGGTATTCCCAAAGGATGTAATTGTTAACCGGGGTAGCTATTTTGGCAAGGATGTCCTGATAGCCACAGCACGGGACATATCCGACAAAAAAGAGAGTGACTACAAAATAAGTCAGACAGTTGATAACTGGAATAAGACCTTTGATGCAATTGAACAGGGTGTTGCGCTGATAGATACCAACCATAACATTATACAGTCGAACAGATCTTTCAAGGCATTGATAGAACGGTTTAATGCAGGAAAAAATACGGACAAATGTTTTTGCCTTGTCCACTCACTCACAAATCCTGTGGTGGGGTGCCCAATGGTTAAGATGAAAGATACCCTTAAAAGGGAGACGATGATCATTGAGATCGACGGCAGTGTATTTGAAATTACTGTCGACCCCATCACCGACAGCGACAATAACCTTACCGGTGCTGTTCATCTCATGGCCGACATTACTCAACGGGAGAGAGAGAAGAAGATAGGAGAAATACAGTATAATATAGCCCATGCAGTTGCCACAACAGGCGACCTTGGAGCAGTTGCTTCAGGTTGTGCAGCATGAACTTGGTACAATTATGGATTCCTCCAACTTTTTTATGGCCTTTTACAGGAAGGAAAGTGATACTTTCTTCTCCCCATTCTTCAGTGATGAAAATGATGATTTCACTGAATGGACAGGCGTCTGAATCTGTTTCCGGTATTGTAGTTAAGGAGGGGAAGCCTCTTCTTCTTTCCAGTATCAATTATAAAAAACTGGCAGAAGAGAGGGGAATCAGTGGTTATGGAACAGTACCCGAATCGTGGCTTGGGGTCCCTCTTTTTAACAATAAGGAGATAATAGGTGTATATGTCGTTCAGAGCTACAGCGATCCATTGGCATACGACAACGAAAGCCTGAAAATACTTGAGACAATCGCAAATCAGCTCAGTGTCTACGTTGTCAAGAAAAACCAGGAGATGGAACTGATCTCAGCTAAGAACAAGGCTGAGGAGAGCGACAGACTCAAATCGGCCTTCCTGGCAAATATGAGCCATGAGATAAGGACTCCTATGAACAGCATAATGGGGTTCATAGACCTGCTGCAGGATGAGGATCTTGAAGAAGAGCAGCAGGAGCTATACTTCGGAGTCCTTAAAAAAAGCGGTCAAAGGTTGCTTGCAACCATTAATGATATTATGGAGATATCAAGGATAGAATCGGGACAGGCATTGATCAACATATCAGTCGTTAATCTTAGTGAGGTGCTGGAATATCACTATGATGTCTTTAGTGTAGAAGCTAAAACCAAGGGCCTTTTACTTGAAACACGTAACAGGGTTGAAAAGGGGAAACAGATAATAAAGACAGATAAGGGAAAACTTGATTCAATACTTACCAATCTTATTAAGAATGCAATTAAGTTTACGACGGAAGGATCAATTGTGATCGACTGTGAGGTAAGAGGTGAGTTCGTCCATTTTGAGGTCATCGATAGTGGTCACGGAATTCCTCCGGAGAAGCTGAATATTATTTTCGACAGGTTTGTACAGGCTGAATCTTCATTCGACAGGAAGTATGAAGGATCGGGTCTGGGGCTCTCTATTGCAAAGGCCTATACCGAAATGCTTGGAGGGGAAATAAGCGTAACATCAAGTCATGGCAAAGGAACAACATTCTCATTCTCTATTGCTTACGAAGGGGTTAGTCTTGGCCTCCAGCTGTGACCCTCAAATCCATTCTCCGGAATAAGTTGCATTAACACGAATTTATTTGTTAATTCAAATCATAAAAACGATCTGTTATGGCAAGACAATATCATGGAGAAGCATCAGGCGGAGCAATTTATGGTCTGGGAATAGTAGGCTCAGTTATCTGGTTCGTCTCACAGGCTACATCCTTCTGGCTAGGTGTATTAGGCGTGCTTAAAGCGCTGGTATGGCCGGCTATATTAGTATACCAGGCATTCAGGTTTCTGGCTGGCTAGCACCTAATTATCTTCATATGAATTCAGCACTTACCTCCTTTTTGCTGGTATGCCTGCTTATTCCCGTATCATGCAACGAGAAGATCGAGGATAAGCCTGTTTACCCTGTATACACAACCTTTAGTTCCTACGCCCATTTCCGGAAGACGATTCTGACACTCTCATCAATTAAAGGATCGGAGGAGAGGAACCTGCTGCTGTCGGACTTTATCGACAGCCTGAAGCAGCACGGTCAGATACCGTTCATTATGAATGATTCGGTAGCCTTCTTATATAACGGACAGGCCGCCAGTGTAAGCTGGCCGGGCGATTTCAACGGATGGAGCCCCACAGCACAAGGATTTCCAGGGGAAGAGAGCAGGACTGGCCAATATGTGGCTATGTGAACAGGTGTTCCCTCATGATGCCAGACTCGATTATAAGATCGTTGTTGACGGTAACTGGATCCTCGACCCACTCAATGATAAAACGCAATGGGGCGGTGCCGGACCAAATTCAGAACTTCGCATGCCTGGCTGGGTATTCCCCGATGAAACAGTAGTAGCCAGCGGAGTAAACAGAGGTACGCTTAGTGATAATAAACTGATCATGAGCTCATCCTCTAATCTGGGATATCAGGTTCAGTACAAAGTATATACACCCTGGAATTATGAGCAGTTAAACTCACTAAAAACAATTTATGTTACTGATGGTCATGAGTATGCTGACCAGAAGCTTGGCGCCATGGTGAGTGTGCTGGACAACCTCATTCACAGCGGGAAAATTGAGCCAGTTATAGCTGTATTTATAGATCCCCGTAATCCGTCCAACCTTCAGCAGAACAGGCGTATGACCGAGTATGCTGCCAACAGCAGATTTGCCAACTTCGTAGCTGATGAACTTGTCCCTGTTATAGACAGCAACTGGAAGACAAATGCTGACCCCTCAACCCGTGGAATACTGGGAACATCGATGGGTGGCTGGAATTCAGCATGGTTTGGCTACTACCGCAGCGATGTTTTCAGGAATATAGCCATTCATTCTCCGGCATTCAACCAGGCAATGATCGATTCTTACTCAGCTTCTCCCCTCCTGCCAGTAAAGATATACATGGCAACCGGAGTGATCTATGACACCCAGGAGAGGGCCAGAACTATGAGGGATGTACTACTGTCAAAATCCTATTCTCTCTTGTATAAAGAGGTGAACCAGGGTCATTCCTGGGGATCGTGGAGAGCCATTATTGATGAACCTCTTATCTGGTTTTACGGTAAAGAATAGGACTATTTTTCAATATCATACCCCAGCAGGTAATCGCCGTGCCTGATATAAAGAACTCCCTTGTTTATTACCGGGTGGGCAAAATGCTCTTTTTCTCCTTTGGTAACTTTAAATGAACCTTTAACATCCATCTTGCCTGTTTCCAGCGAGATAAGGGATACTTCACCCTTCTGGTTATAATAATAGAACAGATCGTCGGCAGCAATAAGAGCCCCGGGGCCAATTTTAAGAGAGTCATTGTATATCCCGGTATTGATATCCGCTGATTTGATGTCGCGCCTTGCTGTGGTGCAACTGTAGAGATTGCCACCTCTTATTATCAGGCCACCCATATAACCGTCAAACGTACTGTTTACCCAAACCTCCTTTATCCCGGCACCTTCATTGGTAAGTTCCAGTTTAACACCGCCGTTGCCATCTCCGGCCACATAATAGATATACTTACCATCGCTGAGAACTGTATTGCTGTGAGTGTCGCCAATCCCGGGCTTCCTCTTCTCAAGAGGAGTATTGGTCTGCTCGTGTGTCCATAGAACCTTCCCGCTCCTCACATCTATACCCATAAGGGCATAGGCACTGAAACTGACAAGTATATCATATTTAGGTGTTCTGATGAGTCTTGGAGAGTTGTATCCATGGGGCTCACCGTTGCCTTTAAGGGTCCATATTATCTTTCCTGTGAACCTGTTAAGAGCAACAAAGTTAGTGTCGGTACCACCGGGATTCAGGAAAACCATATCCTCGAGTACAACAGGCGACTCCGAATGTCCATGCAGAGAGTGAATACCATTAAGATCTTTTATTTTATCAACCGACCATACTTTCTTGCCTGTTTTGGTTTCAAAGCAATAGAGGTTACCCATCCCTGATGTTACATAGAGCAGATCTCCCACTATTGTCGGTGCCGATCTGGATCCTGGGAACGACTTTACCCACTCCTCACCAAAAGGGGCTTTCCATCTTTGGGTTCCATCCAATGCAAAACTAAATAGCCACGCCACGGTATCCTTTTCTCCTGTGATGAAAAAACCATCGGATGTGAATATCGGAGAGCCGTATCCGTTACCAATGCCTGTCAGTTCCAATACCTGACGTGGTCCTTCAGATGGCCACTCCTTTAGCAAACCACTACCGGGGAATATACCATTTCTGTCATTGCTGCGCCACTCGTAAACCGTCTGACCATGTGATATAAAACCGGCAAAAACGAACAGTAAAATTGAAATTTTCAGTGACCTCATAATATTAAGTTTAGGAACGTTCAAAATATGGGACTAAATATATGATTTAATGTTTAAAGTTCGTCGATAGAGATTATACAACAGTAGGCACCCACTACCAATTAAAAAAGGATTAAATAATCATTGTCTGAGTAAAGCACACACTATAAATAAAATATTTATCCTAAATTGTTGCTCCATTAAAACACCATGACCAACCTGAGCTTTTTAAGTCTTTTGGCAGTAACCCTTATAATTACCCTGATGATGGGTATCCTTATGGTAATTTTAGGGCGCAAGTCGGCTCAGATAAAAGGCCCCGGAATCTGGGCTGTTGGCAGTTTCGTCCTGGCTGTGGGAATCCTTATTAACCTTTCTGCCGAATCGACCGGTTACAATACTCTATTTCTTTTATCGGGGACTTTTAATCTGACCGGTATGGGATTATATTATATGGGTATCCTCGAATATAAAGCAAGTTCCAGAAGCAGAAAGATTCACTTTTCTTTTGTTGCAGGTTATCTTGTTTTAGGAGGTTTCTTTGTATATGTTATCCATGAGCCTTCACTTAGAATGGCTATCTTCTCATTCGTTAGTATAATCTATGCCATACTTATTATCAGGGAATTCTCCCGGCCTCCGGCCAAGCCATACAATACTCCGTTTTTGTTCGGCCTCTTAGTCTTTTCCATTCACGGCCTGACCCATTTGGCAAGAATGGCTTACCTCCTTAGAACAGCTTTATCAGGTGCTGACGATCCAACCTTTCCGACCTCTATACTATTTTTCTCCACTTCAGTCACTCAGTCACTCCTCTTGTTCGTTTTTATAATTCTAATTACAACCAGGATAGTGCAGGATCTGGAGAAAGAGGTACAAAACAGGAACCTGCTTTTTTCAACAGTTGCCCATGATCTGAGGGGACCGATCGGAGGTATTACAGAATACCTGAGATTTATAAATACCGATAAGGAACTGGACCAGGAGGCACGGGAAAAGTTTTTAAAGAAGGTCGAATCCTTAAGCGGCTCGACATATAACCTTCTTCTGAACCTGCTCCACTGGACGGCAAGCAATCTTGACAATTTTGTCCTGAAGTATGAAAAGGTAAATATTTCAGATCTGCTGCAGAAAAATTATGAATACTTTTTTTCCATCGCTGAAGAGAAAGGGGTAAAGATCATTCCCGAGATCGCGAATGATTGTTTTGCAACAGCAGATGGTTCGATGGTAGATGCCATTATAAGGAACCTTATTTCCAATGCTATTAAGTTTTCTCATACCGGGGAGACAGTTACCCTGCGTACGATTGAGGAAACAGGAAGGGCAGGATTTGCAGTTATTGATACAGGTACAGGTATTAAACAGGAGACAATTGAACATGCCCTCTCAGGAAATTTCACTCAGTCGACTCCGGGTACCGACGGAGAGCAGGGCAGCGGGCTCGGATTAATGATGATCGGTGATTTTACAAGAAAAAACAGAGGAGAGATCAGTATCCATTCAGAAAGATCAAAAGGTACTGAGGTAATCATCACTTTCCCACTGGAAGCATAAGCAACTGTTATTCTTGCAACAGCAGGTATAAAAAATCATATTACGGTTCAATATATGCTATTTTTGCTTATGTTTGCGACCGTTATTTTAACCTATTCTATCATTAAAACCGATTGATTATGCACCATGAAGTTCAAAGCATTCCGATGCTTGCAATGCTGCCCTTCATTCTGATGCTGGGCTCCATCGCAGTTCTGCCTTTAGTGGCAAACCATTTCTGGGAAAAGAACAGAAACAAACTCATTATTGCTCTGGTACTGGGTATCCCAATGCTTGTTTATCTTCTGGCAGATGGATTCAGTCAGGAAGTGGTTCACATAATGATCTTCGATTACCTTCCCTTCATTATTCTGCTTGGCGCCCTCTTTACAATTACGGGTGGGATACTTCTGACAGGAGACATTGAGGCAAAACCCTCGGTGAACACTCTTTTCCTTGGTATCGGAGCCGTCCTGGCATCTCTCATGGGAACAACCGGAGCAGCTATGCTACTCATAAGACCAGTGATCCAGACAAATAAGGAGAGAACTTTCAAAGTACATACAATACTGTTCTTTATTGCCATAGTAGCAAATGCCGGTGGTCTGCTTACTCCTCTTGGTGATCCGCCCCTCTTCATGATGTATCTTCGCGGTGCTCCGTTTGAGTGGTTTTTTAAGCTTGCTCCTGAATGGCTGTTTACCAACACACTGCTGCTGATCATTTACTATGCTGTTGATACCTATTATCATAAGAAAGAACCTATTTCTGCTTTGAGGAGTGATAAACTGGAACTGGCCCCAATAAGAATAAAAGGGTTGTATAACTTCTTCTTCCTTATTGGTGTAGTACTGTCTGTTGCATTTCTGAATGAACAGTATCTGCCTTTCATAAAGGAAAACGCTTACTTCAAATTTGTTCGTGAAGGAGTTATCCTCCTGATGGCTGTTCTTTCAATGGTTGTAACACCAAAGCAGTTAAGGACGGATAATAACTTTACCTGGCATCCGATTAAGGAAGTTGCATACCTCTTCCTTGGCATTTTCATTACAATGGTTCCATGGCTTGTATACCTGCAGACAAATGCTGCTGAACTTGGAGTGGAAACAGCACGCCAGTTTTACTACTACACCGGTGTTACTCTCGAGCTTCCTCGATAATACACCAACGGCCGTAACCTTCCATTCCCTGGCTCTGGGTCTTGGTGAGACCGTAGGTCCAATGGTGGCCGGAATACCTGAAGCGCTGCTTAAAGCAATATCTGTGGCATCTGTCTTCTTTGGTGCGATGACATACATTGGTAACGGACCTAACTTTATGGTTAAGGCTGTTGCCGAAGAGAATAAGATCAAGATGCCTGATTTCTTCAGCTACATGTTCAAATTCTCAATAATAGTTCTGCTGCCGATATTCATTCTGGTAGAACTCTTATTTATACATTAATATTATCTCAAACATAAAAAACCCCGGCATCCACCGGGGTTTTTTCATTCCCCCCTTTTTCGTAGTTTTATAAAAAAGTATGCCATGATGGTTAAGGTTTGTGTTATTCAGGAGAGTCCGGTCTTCTTCGATAAGGAAAAGAGTCTGGAAAAGGCTTCTGCCCTTGTCAGAGAATACTCCTCAAAAGGGTGCAGGCTAATCCTTTTTCCGGAATCATTTATTCCGGGTTATCCAAGGGGATTATCTTTTGGTACTGTTGTAGGTAGCAGAAGCAACGAGGGCCGCGATCTGTTCAATATATACCATCGTGAAAGCATTGACTCATCCGGACCTGACATTGCCAGACTGGAGGCTCTTTCGAGGGAATGCGGCTGCTACATTATTATGGGTGCAACAGAGAAAACAGGCGAGAGCGCCACATTGTACTGCTCCATGCTCTACTTCTCGCCGACAGATGGACTAATGGGTATTCACAGAAAGATCAAAGCCTACCGCCTCAGAAAGAGTGATATGGGGCGAATCGGATGGTAAGGACCTGGTTACATTTGACACCGAAATAGGCAGAATGGGCGGACTTATCTGCTGGGAAAACTATATGCCCCTCGCCAGAATGTCGATGTTCATGAAGAATATCCAGATATACCTTGCCCCCACCGCTGACTGCCGCGATGAGTGGATATCATCGATGATACATATTGCTGTTGAAGGGCGCTGCTTTGTCCTCTCCGCAAATCAATTTACCGGGCCAGACAGCTATCCTGAATTCATAAAGAACCAATTATCATCAGAGTCAGCCGGAAATTGCCGGGGTGGAAGCGTTATTATATCTCCTATGGGGAAAATCATTGCCGGACCACTTTACGACAAAACCGGAGCTCTTATTGCGGATATCGATATTGATGATTGTACGCGGGGGAAAATGGACCTCGACACAGGTGGACACTATAACCGCCCCGATATATTCAGCTTTAAGGTGGCTGGTCAGCCCGAAACCCAAAAAGAGAGGGACCCCATGCTTTGAGTGTGTTTATAATACTGGAGTATAATATTTTGCAATTATAATATCTATATATTATATTTGAGTATTATAAGGTATCAATATAATTTAATTTCATACCTTTACTAAAGTAAACCGTTTGAAATGGTCTTAGGGGTTATCACAGGTGATATAATTGGTTCAAGGAGTATCGTTACTGCCCGGATGCTGCCTGATATCATCAGGGATGTAACGCAGGAGATCGAGAGTACATTAAAAATGAAGACATCGTTAGAGATCTTCAGGGGTGACAGTTTTCAGATGGTGGCACTAAGACCTGCCGATTCAATGCTTCTTGCGATTATCATGAGAGCAGGACTCAAAGTACGATCCATGAGGATGAGAGATCCTCAAAAGGCTCACTCCGGAAGGGAACAGACCGGGCATAACGCCCTTCTCGATGCGAGAATTTCAGTTGGCATTGGTCCTGTCGATAATCTTTCAGAAAGGATATCGGAATCTTTTGGGGAAGCCTTTACTATTTCAGGGGAGCGGCTTGACACGATGAAAGGTGAATCGGCAAGGATAACGGCAACAGCCTCAATATCTCCCCTTAACAGAGAACTAAGTATTACCACAGCCCTCGCCGACACGATCATCTCACGATGGTCATTACAGGCCTCTGAGGCAATATTCAGGCAATTGCTATATGGCGAGACGCAGCAGGATACGGCTGCTGCCCTGGGGATATCACAGCCTGCTGTTCATAACAGGCTGGAGAATGGCAATTATGATCAGATCAGGTCTTTTCTCATTTACTTCAATGCATTAATAACCGAGCACTATGGAACAGATTGAGACAGTTTATCTATTTATACTGGTGAAGCTGGTACTTGCTCACTTTGTGGGAGACTTTCTTCTTCAACCCGACAGTTGGGTGTTGCATAAAAGAGAGTATGGACTTAGATCGCACTTCCTTTACCTCCACTCTTTTATCCATGGTATGCTCGTTTTTATCCTGATCCCTGATGTGAGGGGTTTATTTATGGGTGGGGTGATAATGACAGTACATGCCGTAACAGATCTGTTAACATCGGCCAGAAAAAAGAGTTTCGCACTCTTTGTTACAGACCAGGCGGTCCATATGCTGGCAATACTAATCTTGTGGCTTACCGTTTATGGATTGTACACTCAATTTTTCAGCTTTATCGGATGGGTCATGTCATACGGCGATATACTCCTGATAACCATCGCCTACATAGTTGTGATCTGGCCTGCATCTCACCTTATAACTGCGGCAACAGCAGGATGGAGCGGGGAGCTGGAATATGAAGAGTCGGGCGGACTTAAGGATGCAGGCAAATGGATAGGGAGGCTTGAACGCTTTCTGGCATTAACATTCATTCTAATAGGCCATTTCCCTTCTGTAGGATTTCTCATTGCCGCCAAGTCCATTTTCAGGTTCGGCGACCTGAGGGAAAGCAGCGACCGTAAACGAACAGAATATATACTAATCGGGACACTGCTAAGCTTCAGTATCGCCTTTGCGGTCGGGCTTTTGGCTAAAATCCTGATTTAAAATCATCAAAAAACACAGTCAGTTATTGCAACAAATAAACCAAAATGGTATGTCACGGTTTGAAGATCCGTTCATACCTGCGACAAAGCTATTTTACCGGTACAGAGAGAGGCTTTTTAAAAAGGAGAGTGTTTACCACGATAATAAGATTAAATGAATATTAATAAAATAAGATCCAAACTAAAAAAAGGTTATAATAATCTTCGGTTCAGGCTCAGTGCCGGCAACAGCTTTTTATTTATCGGTTATTACAAAATCCTTTACTCTCCCCGCAGAGGGACACTTGATGAATTCCTTAACAGTTATTCAAAAAGCATTGGTAATGATCTCACCGTTATACAGATAGGAGCCAACGACGGTATCAATCATGATCCGATACATAAATTTATCAAGAGAGACAACTGGAATGGTCTTCTTCTTGAGCCACAGCCCCGTGTTTTTGAAAAGCTAAGGAAGGTTTATGCCTTAAATAAGGGTATTACTGCTGTTAATGCTGCCCTTGCTCCGGAAAATGGATCGGGTGAGATCTACCGTATTGCCTTCAGCGATGAGAGATGGGCAAACGGACTTACCAGCTTTAACAGGGAAACACTGGTAAACTCCTTCGACAGAGGGGTGGTGGACCGCAAAGCTTCAAAGGAAGGACTTAAGGTTCCTGAAGCATGGGAGGATCGCATAGCCACAGATAAGGTAAGACTCATAACTACAAGGACACTTCTCTCCGAAAATAATATCTCAAAGATCGACCTTTTACAGATCGATACAGAAGGATATGATTTTGAAATAATAAAGCTTTTTGATATCCGGGAGACAAAACCATCGGTCATCATTTTCGAGAGTCAGCATTTCAATACGGAAACATTCGATGAATGCATGAAACATCTTTCTGACCTTGGATATTCAATGCGCACATTTGGTGCAAATACCCTGGCTCTTAGCGAAAAAATGATCCCTCAATACGGCAGGTATCTGAAAAGCTGATAGCCCCAAAAATCCGGACAAAAATTCTGACAATAAGCACAATGAAATCAAAACTTTTAACTTTTACACTGATCTGTTTTTTAGCTTCACTCCCATTCCAATACAGTGCAGGTCAGGAATCGGCTGATTCTCTCAGACTTATACACATTGAGACTGTGGAAGGGAATGAATTTACCGGGTATCTGATCTCAAAAGACCCGGAGAAACTGACCATAAGCACAAAAACTTATGGCACCATATCAATATCCTTAAAGGATATCCGTACAACTACATTTATTGATGACAAGCTTATTAGAAATGGCGAGGTGTGGATGGATAATCTGCAGGCTACAAGGTATTTCTGGCAACCCAACGGGTACGGACTAAAGCAGGGAGAAGGATATTATCAGAATATATGGGTAATGTTCAGTCAGGCCTCATTAGGATTGACCGACAATTTTTCTGTTGGTGTGGGGATGGTACCTCTCTTCCTCTTTCAAGGGCCCTCTCCTGCCTGGATAGCACCAAAGGTTTCGATACCGGTTGTTAAGGATAAATTCAATATCGGAGGAGGGGTTTTGGCCGGAGCCATCCTCGGCGAAGATGGCACTACCTTTGGAATAGCATATGGAGTTGCTACACTTGGGGACAGGGATGCCAATGCAAATTTCGGTTTAGGTTATGGTTTTGCCGATGGCGAATGGGCCACGGCACCTTTGATAACATTCAGTGCAATGGTAAGGGCAGGACGAAGAAATTACTTTATTACAGAGAACTACTTCATTGGGCTATCGGGAGACAATTTTGGTCTTATAATGTTAGGAGGAAGAACCGTCTGGCCAAGGATCTCGCTTGATTATGGCGGTGTGATACCCGTCAATCTGGGAA
The DNA here is from genome assembly GCA_963698535.1 of uncultured Bacteroidales bacterium. Classification (GTDB taxonomy): domain Bacteria; phylum Bacteroidota; class Bacteroidia; order Bacteroidales; family VadinHA17; genus CAVORD01. The sequence continues at coordinate 1,582,137 of CAVORD010000001.1, forward strand.
CAGGCCTAATCGCCATTCCATGGCTTGGGTTCTCGATACCCTTTGGTAACAATTAATAACTGCAACCTTTAAACGGTTATTAATGGATTGAATATTATTTACATTTGCAGTTTAATAATAAAGGACCTCTAAACGGGTCCCTTTTATTTCCGGTAATACAATATGGAACCACTGTTTAAGCCCAAGCTGTTTTCCATTCTTAAAAATGGTTATTCAGGGAAACAATTTTCCGGAGATCTTCTCTCAGGAATAGTAGTCGGTGTAGTTGCACTGCCCCTTGCAATTGCATTTGCTGTTGCATCGGGAGTATCTCCTGAGAGAGGAATAATTACCGCTGTTGTTGCAGGGTTTTTGATCTCACTTTTAGGAGGAAGCAGGGTACAGATTGGCGGTCCGACGGGTGCTTTCATCATTATAGTCTTTGGCATCATCTCGGAGCATGGACTGAATGGTTTACTTATATCAACCATTCTGGCAGGATTCTTCCTTATTGGGTTTGGGCTGATGCGACTGGGAAATCTGCTTAAATATTTCCCCCGTCCTCTGATTGTTGGCTTTACATCGGGTATTGCCCTTGTGATTTTTTCGACACAGATAAGAGATGCGCTTGGCCTGGAGATTGCAAAAGTGCCCTCCGAATTCATTGAAAAGTGGAGTACTTATTGGGAGACTCTTGGCACAACAAATATCTATGCACTTTTTATTACTATTGGAACGATCCTGATAATATCTGTGTCACGAAAGTATATAAGCAGAATACCAGGGTCATTTATTGCGATAATTACTGTTACTCTGCTGGTTAAGATCGCCGGCATACCGGTTACCACTATCGGCTCCTTTTTTGGCACCATTTCCAGCAAAATATCTTTCCACCTTCCTGATATAGATTTCTCCAGCATTGGGAATTACCTTCAGCCGGCACTTACCATTGCACTGCTGGGGGGTATTGAATCACTACTGTCGGCAGTTGTTGCCGATGGTATGATAGGTGGTAACCACAGGTCGAACACCGAACTGATAGCCCAGGGAGTGGCAAATATTGTAACCCCCTTTTTCGGAGGTATTCCCGCTACAGGAGCTATAGCAAGAACAGCTACCAACATAAGGAACGGCGGAAGAACACCGGTGGCAGGGATTGTTCATGCCATAACCCTCTTGCTTATACTCCTCTTCTTTGGGAAATGGGCCAGCTTAATACCAATGTCTTGTCTGGCCGGCATACTGATAGTTGTTGCTTATAATATGAGTGAATGGCGCTCATTCCTCTCTGTCATGAAGGGGGCCGCAGGAGACAAGATCATATTGCTTACAACATTCTTCCTGACGGTTTTTGTTGATCTTACTGTAGCAATTGAGGTAGGTGTTGTTCTGGCAGCAATGCTTTTCATGAAAAGGATGGCAGACATTGCTAAGACCGATGCTAAATCTCCGATGGACAGCGATGTGCTTGACGACTACTCAGGTTTACCCGCAGGTGTTTCCGTTTACGAGATCAGCGGACCGCTCTTTTTTGCATCGGCAAAAGAGTACTCTGAGGTAATTAAGAGTGTAGGAAGAAAAGAAAGAGTACTTATAATAAGGATGCGGCATGTACCCTTTGTTGATGCAACAGGATTGCATAATTTTAAAGAGGCAATAAAAACAATAATGAATACCGGCACCACCGTTATTCTTTCCGGGGTTAATGATCATGTGCTGGCTGATCTTGAGCAGTATGGTATAATGAAAATGGTTGGGAAACCCAATATCTTCTCCTCATTTGAAAGCGCACTGACGCAGGCATCTATCATTGCTGAGAAGTAGAGGAATATCATTAAGGAATAATTCCACACTTTTCATCCTATTTACTTACTTTAGATACAATTTGATCATAATAAATATAAATGTAACATTAGCCGGAATATACCGGAGAGTTCAGCAATGAAAGCGTCTGTCGAAGAAAAAGAGACCAGGAGGAGTCGGTTAAAGGAGGTATTTCTTCTGTTCCTTAAGCTCGGATTTATCTCTTTCGGCGGGCCTGCGGCTCATATCGGACTGATGGAGGAAGAGGTGGTTAACCGGCGAAAATGGATGAGCAGGGATCATTTCCTCGATCTGGTAGGAGCCACAAATCTTATCCCCGGACCAAATTCGACTGAGCTTACAATGCATTGCGGACATGAGAGGGCCGGATTACCGGGACTGTTTGTTGCAGGCTTTTCCTTTATTATTCCTGCGGCCTTTATTACAGGTGTTTTTGCATGGTTATACTCAAAATACGGCACTCTTCCGTCGGTGGAACCATTTATCTTTGGTATTAAACCCGCCGTATTATCTATTATCGCTGCGGCAATATTCAGATTGGGCAGAAAAGCTATAAAAGGTATTGAACTCACAATTCTCGGAATCCTGGTACTCATTTCCTCCCTTCTTGGAATAAACGAAATTATGGCATTGATGGCAGCCGGGATTATCGGTACATCATACTTCATGTTTAAATCAAAGATCAAGTCAGGGAGGCTTATTTTCATACCCTTTGGTCTTGCTCCGGCAACAGGATTTGCTGCAACTGCTCTTTCCTCCATGAAGCTATTCTGGATCTTCCTTAAAATAGGGGCACTCCTCTATGGCAGTGGTTATGTTCTATTTGCATATATAGATGCTGAGCTGGTTGAAAAAGGATGGCTTACAACCCAACAACTGATCGACGCTGTCGCCGTAGGACAGTTTACTCCTGGCCCCCTCTCCTCTACAGCAACATTCATAGGCTATCAGATAAATGGATTCTGGGGTGCAGTTGGTGCTACGGCCGGTATCTTTCTGCCATCATTCGTTTTTGTGTGGATACTTAACCCATTAGTACCGAGAATGCGCAAGTCAGTTATTATGGGACATTTTCTTGATTGTGTCAATATCGCCGCGGTTGCAGTTATGGCTTCAGTGCTTCTGCACATGGGGGCCGTATCAATAACCAACTGGCAGGCCATAGTAATAGCAGTCGCAGGATTTGCCGTAACATTCGGACTGAAAAAGATCAATCCGGCTTTTACTATACATTGGAGGAGCTTTTGCAGGCTATATACTAAACCTGCTGTTTTAATCTATCCATCTTAATTACTATATTGGCTACCCGGTTTAACAATATCCGGATTTAAAGATTTACACACGTAATCACCAATAAATTAAATACTTATCATGAGAAGACCGATCGTTATCCTCATCCTTATATTCATAACAGGAGTGATCTATCCGCAGATTTATCAGTGGCGCGGACCCGAAAGAGACGGAATATTCCCCGAAAGCGGGTTACTGAAGCAATGGCCGGCAGAAGGACCTCAGTTGATACTTGAAGTGGAAGGTCTTGGCAAAGGGTACTCCTCACCTGTAGGTACAAAAAATGCAATTTACATCACCGGAATGGTAGATACCCTTGACTGGATATGGTCTATTGACTATTCGGGCAAGATAAACTGGAAGGTTCCCTATGGCACATCGTGGAGACAGTCATTTCCTGATACGAGGAGCACTCCTACAATTGAAGATAACAGGATCTACCTCATAAGCGGAACGGGCGAACTAAGTTGCCTGGATGCCGCCAATGGCAAAACAATATGGTCGGTCAATGTTGACCGTGACTACGAAGGGGAATGGCACATCTGGGGTGTTTCCGAGTCACCACTAATTGTTGACAACAAAGTTATATGCTCGCCCGGGGGAAAGAAAACAGCTGTGGTTGCCTTCGATAAACTCACCGGTAAAATGATCTGGCAAAGTAAGAGCCTGGGAGGCCAGAGATCATATGTGTCACCGCGCATATACACAGTAAATGGCAAGCGCTTTATTCTTGCCAGTACTGCAACACACCTTATGGCCCTGGTCCCGGAGACAGGAGATATTGCAATGAGTTTCAACTATTTCGAAATGAAGAAATGGGATCAGCCAGGATTGATATGGGCAAGTTCACCTACCTTTAAAAAAGATGAGATATTTATCTCCAAAGGGTACAACCACCCGGCTGTTATGCTTAAGGTTAACCCTGAACTAAATGGTATGTCGGTAAAATTCGTCGACACTCTCCTTGATAACCACCATGGTGGACTTATACTTACAGGTGATAAGCTTTTCGGCTCGAACTGGGAAAATAACAGCAAAGGCAAGTGGGTAAGCATGGATTGGAACAGCGGCAAAGTCCTCTATGAGTCATCATGGAATACAAAGGGTAGCATTATTTATGCCGATGGCCTGCTCTATATTTTTGAGGAGAAGAATGGTAATGTTGGCCTGGTAAACCCTGCCGATAATGAATTTAACGTTATTAGTTCTTTCCGGTTTACCAAAGGGTCAGGTCCTTACTGGGCTCACCCCTACATATTTGACGGGAAGCTCTTCCTAAGGCACGGAGAGGTATTACAGGTGTATAAAATAAAGTAAAAGGGCTTGCTAAGTCATCGCTTTTTATTGGCTGTTTTACCGGGTTTATCCCTCCAGCCATCATTTTTGGTACTATTATTGTGCAAAAAGAAGAACAGGAAAACTAAAACGCTATGAAATCTAAACACCACAACATTAAGCATATCGGAAGCTTGCTGATTACAGCCGGTCTTTTTTCACTGCTGCTTTTTTCGGGTGGATGCAACCTTGATGTTGGTAAAAGGTTCGATCTTGTCCTGATCGACAGCGTTGTCCTCCCACCAACTTTTACTGCCACTGTCCCCACAGCTATAAAATTTTATGGTGATATTGGCCCCAACGGTTGTCACACCTTCTCTCACTTCGAAGCCAATTCATCCGATACAACTCTTTACATAAAGGTATGGAAGTATTACGAAGCCGATGAGAAATATTGCCCGTCTGAAATCCCGAAACTTGATGGCAGGGAGCTAGAGGCGGTATTTACGGTACCCAGGAAATACCTTTTGGTTATCGTTCAGCCCGACGGATCAGGCCTGATTGATACCATAACAGTAGTAGCTGCTCCGCCTAAATAGCAAGGGAGCCGTCGACCTGGATATTTAAAACCATCCCTACAGGATGTTTATTAACAATTATGGTGAACAATAGCTGTATTAATGTTGTTTAGAATAATATAAACAAGAAGAGACAACTACAAATATTATGGCAAAAATTACACTCAGAGGAAACCCCATAAATACAATTGGGAGCCTTCCTGAAGCAGGATCCAAAGCTCCTGACTTCGAACTTGTGGCAAACAACATGTCGACTGTTAAGCTCGGTGACTACAAAGGCACAAGGCTGGTATTAAACATATCACCATCGATTGATACCGGTACCTGTGCAGCTTCGGTAAGGCGTTTCAACAAGGAGGCCACAACACTGGCCAACACAAAAGTCCTTTACATTTCACGTGATCTTCCTTTTGCTCAGGCGAGGTTTTGCGGCGCTGAAGGAATAGATAATGTACAAACACTCTCCGATTTCAAATCGGGAAAGTTTGGCAAAGATTATAAGTTAACAATGACTGAAGGCGGGCTGGAATCATTGCATTCAAGGTGCGTAATAGTTATTGATGAAAAAGGTGTTGTTGCCTATACTCAGCAAGTACCTGAGATAGTTGATGAACCTGATTATGATGATGTCCTGAAATTTTTGAGAAAATAGCGGACCATTCACCAATAAGAATAAAAAAAGGGTCTCTTCGAAAGAAGGGACCCTCACTTTTTTAATCAGGGGATTAGTACCTGTTGTTGCTTCTGCGATCGGAGTTGAAACCACCTCTTCTCTGGAAACCACCACCGCCACCACCTTGTGGACGGTCTGTTCTGGGTTTTGCAACAGCCACATTGATGACCTTGCTCATGAATTCTACTTCATTTAATCCCTCAATAGCTTTTTGCCCTTCTTCATCGTTGTTCATTTCTACAAAACCGAAACCTCTGGAACGGCCTGTATCCCTGTCAGTGATAACTTTTGCTGACGATACTTCGCCAAATTCTTCAAACAATTCCCTGAGGTCATTGTCCTCAGCTTTGAAATTGAGATTAGAAACATAAATGTTCATTTCTTCTGCTTTTAATTAATAATTGTACTGAGATTAGGACCGAACCAGATAACATTGTACTTACTACGTGAGATCAGGGCAAGTATTTGGTAATTCAGATATCTTCTCTCAAATATGATTCAAATATAAGGTTTTAAACAATATAGTACCCCCATTTAGGTTAAAAGTCACATTTTATGACCAATATTTTGGAGTTCAAGAGCCCTTTATGATATATTTGGGTCTGAATCCCCCTTTGGAATGGGTTTCCAGCGAAATCCGAGATCCGGTGAAAAAACAATCTGTTTTAAGATGATCGAATCAATATTACGTGTTGGAGTTATTCAGATGAGGCCATCATGGCTTGACAGAAAAGGTACTGAATTGCGTATATGTGAATGGATAGAGAAGGCCGGTAAGGAAAAATGTGGCCTGGCAGTATTTGGAGAAGCAATACTTCCCGGATATCCGTTCTGGGTAGGGCTTACCGGAGGCGCTATGTTCAATTCCGATATACAGAAGGATCTTTATGCACACTACTGCAGGGAAGCTGTTGTTATCGATCGCGGCGACCTGAATGAAATATGCAATTCGGCTGCAAAGCATAATATTGCTATATATCTAGGAATAATTGAGAGGGCATCAGATCGTGGAGGGCATAGTCTCTATTGCACCCTGGTCCATATCTCTGCTGAGGGCAAGATCCTTTCTACTCACAGAAAGCTTATGCCTACTTATGAGGAGAGACTGGTATGGGCTCAAGGCGATGGTAATGGCCTTGTGGTTCACAAGACCGGACCATTCACTGCCGGCGGACTTAACTGCTGGGAGAACTGGATCCCCATGGCCAGGATGGCACTGTACGGTATGGGTGAAAATCTTCATATAGCTGTCTGGCCCGGACAGGAAAGGAATACTGAGGATATAACAAGGTTCATTGCCAAAGAGTCGCGCAGTTACGTTATATCATCATCCGGGATGCTGTTCAGGGAAGATATAGGATCCCATATTCCGCATCACTCACTCATCGCATCGGCCAGCCCTGATATTCTGGCCAATGGCGGATCCTGCATCGCCGGTCCTGATGGTACCTGGGTGGTGGAGCCGGTTGTGGATGTTGAAAAACTGATCGTTGCCGATCTCGACTTCAACAATGTTCTTCGCGAAAGGCAGAACTTTGATCCTGCAGGGCACTACTCCCGTCCCGATGTACTCCGTTTGACGGTAAATAAAGAAAGACAAACGGCGGTTTCCCTCTCTCCGGATAAGAGTGAATAACAAAATCATATACCTTAGCCAGATAAACAAGTAACTATGAAAAAACTTCTTACGATTTTTATTATCTCTCTTATTTCAGGGAGTCTCTTCAGTCAAAATATATCTCCCTATTTTGAGGGCAGCAAAAAGTTTTCCTCTGAGGCAGAGGCTGTAACTACAGTCGTTAAAGCGATGAACGACGCCGGGTTCAGGCAGATCGGTGATTTTCGTCCCGGTAAAAACAACTCGCTCAGGGTGGTTCTGTTCACCAGACCCGATCTGGAGTCCCTTGCAGCTGGTGCAGGCGAAAGAGGGGCTCTGGCGGCGGCAGTCAAATTAGGATTCAAATCAGAAAAAGGTTCAACAACTGTTACCGTTATCAACACCGATTACATTTTCAATGCATATTTTGGAGAGCCGGGAGCGGTAAAAATAACCGAGGGAAGAAAAATCACCGATGCCATTGCCGGTGCTCTCAGGCCGGTACTTGGGACTCTTACTCCAATGGGTGGTGAGGTGGACAAAGCCAAACTGCAGAGGTACAAGTACATGATGGGGATGCCCACCTTCAACGATCCCGTTACAATTGGTGAGTTCGCCTCATTTTCAAACGGGGTTGAGACTATTGAAAAAAATCTCAAGGCGGCCGTCGGCGGAACAGCAAAGGTCTATTCCCTCGGTCTATCCTGAAAAACAGATCGCTGTATTTGGGGTGGCACTTAACGATCCGGAAAAGGGAGAGGCACATTACCTTCCTATTATTGGAGAAAGCCATCTGGCAGCTTTACCATACGAGATAATATTAACAGGTAAAAAGGCAACAATACTTCATGGCCGCTACAGGATAGCCCTTCACTGGCCATCACTTACCATGGGTACTTTCACAAAAATAATGAGTACCCCCGGAGCCATTGAAGATCAGATGAAACTGCTGGTGAAATAGATTGATTGAGGAAATGAGCTGAAAGTGCTCAATAGATCGGTTTTAGCAAGAATATGACCCGTTTCTTAGGTTTAATGGGAATTTACATGTTGCTGATTTTCACTTGAAACCAGCATTTCGGGAATAAATATATTTCTTAACTTCACTCATGCTTTTAACGAAATTACATATTCCCCCTGCGGGAAATAATGTAGTGCACCGATCGGAACTGTCTGAAAAACTGGACACCGGTCTGAGCAGGAAGCTGATTCTTGTTTCTGCCCCTGCCGGGTATGGCAAAACAACCCTGGTAAGCGACTGGATAAGCCAGAACAAAATTCCGGCTGCATGGCTTTCACTTGACAATGGTGATAATGATCCGACAGTTTTTTTAAGCTATGTAATTGCGGGAATTCAGACGAATTCACCACGAATTTCGGGCAAAGTGCCCTGCGACTTATAAATTCACCCAATCCACCGTCTGTTGAATCTGTTGCCAGCCTGCTGATCAACGAATTACTCGGTATTGATCAGCACTTTTTGTTGGTTCTCGACGATTTTCATCTGATTAATAGCAACGAGGTACTAAAGTTGGTTACCTACTTATTAGAGCATATTCCCGGTAATATCCATATTGTGATCCTGACCCGTTCCGATCCGGCTCTGTCTCTTTCAAGAATAAGGAGTCAGCATCAGCTGGTTGAGTTACGGTTGTCAGACCTAAGTTTTTCTGCAAATGATATTTTTGTTTTGTTCAATAAGAAGCTTAAACTGGGATTATCTGTTGACGAAGTCCATTCTCTGGAAATAAAAACAGAAGGCTGGATTGCCGGATTGCAACTGGCGGCTATATCAATGCAGGGCAGTGAAGATATCTCAGGCTTCATTCATGAACTGAAAGGCGATAACCGTTATATAATGGATTACCTGATTGAGGAGGTTTTAAAGACACAAACAGACGACATCAGGGAGTTTTTACTTCAAACCTCAGTACTGGAGCAGATGTCTGCTCCTCTCTGCAATGCTGTATTAAACAGGAATGACAGCCAGTTGATCCTTGAAACGCTGGAAAGAGATAACATGTTCGTTATTCCCCTGGATGAAAACAGAACATGGTACAGGTATCATCATTTGTTTGCAGGCTTGTTGAAGCAGCGTTTCCTGCAATCTGACCAGGAAAAAATTAAGGATATTCACAATAAAGCCTCTGCCTGGTTTGAAGAAAATGCCCTTTACGAATTGGCCATTAGATCATGCACTTGAAATCAGGAACTTTGAACAATCCATCAAGATTCTCGGCCGGATTGTTGAGAGAATGTGGGAAGTCGGCCATCATTCAGCCATCCTCAGGTATGGTAACTGTTGCCTGATGAGGTTATCAGAAGTAACCAGGAATTCGCATTGTACTATTCATGGATTTTAATCACAGCAGGACAGGCAGCAGAGTCTGAAAAATATCTTGATTATGCACAAAAAGTGATAGATGCTGTAATTAATGGAGAAGGATAGGCAAAGGAAACCATCCTGGCCAACAAGTTTCTTTTCGGGAAACTTGCAACCACACTGGCCTATATGAAATTATTTACAGCACCTCCGGAAACAATAATAAAGATATAGTGAAATTGCCATTGATAACCTTTCTGAAACCAACCCGTTGTGGACAGGATGGGCCTGGTATTTCATCGGAAATGCTGAACTGGTAAGGGGCGATGTGCATAAAGGTCTGGATGCTTTTAATTGTGCGCTTGAGTACAGCAAAAAAACAGATAATATATATCTGATTGCTACGATAACGTCAGCAATTGTGTCGCGCCGGTGTGCATTAGGCCAGTATAGGAATGCATTTGCTCTATGCTCCGACACACTTTCGCTTATGAACAGGCGTGGTTTTTCAGGTATTGCGAAGGTTGAATGGACTTTCTCCGGTCTTTTTTCAATGATGTCGGTGATTCAATGTATCTGGACAAATTTTGATGAAGCTCTTGAAAACGCTAAGACAGCATATCAAGCTATGTGAAAATGCCAGGGATATCAGGTATAGAATAATGGCATTACTGGCTTATTCATATGCACTTCATGCTGTTGAAGACAAAGAAGGAGCCTTTGATAAGATATGTGAACTTGAGGATGTCCTGAAGAGGTATAAAATAGCTCCGTTTCTGGCATCCACTTATATCGGATGGAAAATATACCTCCTTATCGAGAGACATGAAATTGATAAAGCAGCAGATTTTGCTAAAGAAGTTGGATTAGGACAACAGCTGAAGTTAACTTTTGAAACCCTCTACTCATACATTCATTTTGCCCGGTTGCTTCTGCAGCAGAACGAAAACACCAGAGCAGAAGAGCTTATGTCGGAGATATATGTAATTGCAAAAAAGTCGAATGGAATTGAAAGACTGATTGACCTTAAACTTGTTTATGTATTGATGTATTTAAGGAGGAATGAACACGAAAAAGCGGTATCAGAATATATTGATGCACTTGAAATGGCGGCCGATGATAATTTGATAATACATTTTCTTTTTGACCTCGACCAGATGGGTGTTCTGCTTAATGATGTATACAAGAGACATGCTGCCGGAAGGACAAGGATACCTGATAGCTTTATGCAAAAGTTCAGACAGGCTGTTGAGACGAAGAAAAAACGACGAAAGACTAATCCGGAACTGGAATTAAGTGCACGCGAGCTGACCACTCTGAAGCTTATGGCTGAGAACCTGACGAATAAGGAAATTGCCGAAAGAACCTTTGTTTCGATAAACACTGTTAAAACACACCTGAAGAACATTTTCATCAAGCTTGATGCCAATAACCGTTCAGATGCCGTAACCAGGGCAAAAAAGATGGGATTATTATAGTCCCTCAAATTCCCGTAACAAATAAATCACCCGCAAAATCACCCGCATGGGTGATTTTTTTTTGATGTGTGAGCCAGACCTTTGTTGAGTATTAACCCGATAAAACTTTAAAATAATCAGAATATGAAAACATTATTCCTTACGGCTTTAGTCTCAATTGGTATCGTTTCCAATAATTTCGCCCAGAAAGTAGATTTCTCAGGCTATCTGGCTCCCAGTGGTGGATCCCACACCTCTACTCCCTCTGTAGTGGACAAAAATGGAAATATTTTTGTTGCCGGTGGTGCAAGAGAAGGGTTAAAGGTTACGGATGATGCTTTTCAAAAAAACTACAAAGGACATACTCCTGATGATGTTACCGGAGGCGATGCCATTTTTAATGAAATTGTCACCAAAAGGAGAATTGATTTACTCAACTTATATAGGCGGTTCAGGATCAGAAGTCTACTGTTTGCAGATGGCCATTGATGATCTTGGCAATGTGTATGTTGGCTTTACAACAGATTCAAAGGATCTGCCGGTTTCAGATAATGCTTATCAAAAATCAATTAAGGGTGAGAATGATCATTACATTATTAAGTTCTCCAACGATTGCAAATATATTGCATCTACATACCTGGGAGGTTCAGGAGGTGATCATTGGACAAGATTATCTGTAAATAAAAACAGACTTTATTTAATGGGAAAAACCAAATCTCAGGATTATCCTACAACTAAAGGCGCCTTTCAAAAGGAATATGATAATTCCACACCACCTGATAGTACCAACCGATACATAGTTGGAGATATAACAATTACAGCATTATCATCTGAATCTTGATAAGGTTTTATATTCTACTTATCTGGGAGGAAGTTCTATGGACTTTATTAGGTCATGTGCTTTCGGTTTAAATGGAGAACTTATTCTCGCCGGTCAGACTTATTCTGAAAATTTCCCTGTAACAAAAAATGCTTATCAAAAATTGAAATCCGGAAACCAGGATGGTTTTCTTACAATCCTCAATCAAAGACTCTCTGAGATTAAATATTCCACATTTATCGGAGGGGATTCAACCGATGTTGTCAATTATATCTTTTTTGAAGATGCAGATAATATTATTCTCGCCGGTGAAACAAAATCACCCGATTTCCCTGTCACTTCCGACGCAATAAGTAAAAAGTATATTGGAGGTAATGCTGATGGTTTTATTACACGATTTAACCTGAAATCGAATAAGCCGGTATATTCAACTTTCATAGGAGGTTCAAGAACCGATCAGTTAAGATTTGTTGCAAAAACCGAAAAGCAACAATATGTGTTGGTTGGAACATCGGCATCAAAAGATTTTCCTGTGACAAAAGATGCTCCGGACCAGTCAATTGATGCCGGATTGGATTTGGTGGTACTTATACTTGACAAAACTCTGAAGACAATTGAATATTCAACTTTCGGAGGGGGCTCAAAGCAGCGGATTATGGATCCAATCATCAACTATGTTAAAGGAGGAAAAGTTGATTATAACATCCATGTGTGTTACTCCGGATTTCCCTGCAACATTTAAATATCACTGAACCTGACAGATCCTGGACCAATTGTATCTGGAAATTTGACCTTAACGACAAATAAGACCATTGTTAATTATTCTAAAAGGGCTATATCATGAAATTAGGTTTTGAGTTGGCCTTTTAACAACTATGTGCAACTTACTTTTAAAGTGGATGAATACAAATGACCGTATGAAAAAAATTGTTTTGATTTTTATTGTTTGCTTTGTTCAAACAACCTTATTTGCCCAGGAAGATGTTTCTATTGGAAAGTACCGGAAATTTCAATCAGAAATACTTGGAGGAGAGGTAACCTATCTGGTTCACCTGCCTGATGGATATGATAATTCCGGGAAAGAATACCCTGTAATCTATATGATGAACGGACAATCATGTCTCTTCATTTGCGAATGCTGCTTCTACTCTGGATAATCTGTCAAATGAAAGGATCCCTGATATGATACTTATAGGAATATCAAATACCGGAGTGGCAGCTAGTTACAGGTCATGCCCCGATGATAGCGGAAATGTAAAGCTGGGAGATTCTTTCAGTAAATTTCTGAAAGAGGATCTTATACCGGAGATAAAACAAAACTACAGGACAAATGATTATAAAATATTATTCGGACAATCCAATACCGGTCTGTTTGTTTTGTATAGCTTAATGAGTCAACCTGATCTGTTTAATGGATATGTTGTTGCAAGTCCGATGTTTGGATGGTGTCCTCAATACTATCCTTGATAAAACCCAGAGCTTTTTTAAAGAACAATCCCTCTTTGAATAAAAAGCTGTATGTATCTTATGGAGACCTTGATTATGTTGAGGTTCTGAGGTATATTAATGATTTCAAAGATGTTCTGAAACAATCACCGGCAGGCTTTCAATGCAAGGTCGATCTGATAGAAAATGCAGGTCACGTTCCATTTATAACTCTGAACAATGCCTTGCTTTATTTCTTTTCGGAATGTACAATGAATGCAGAAAGGAAAAAATTAAGTATTCCTGAGATTAAATCCCATTTTGAGAAACTTTCAGCGGAATATGGTTTTACCGTAGTCCCGAAAGCAGGAGTTTTATTTGATATGGCAATTGACAAAAAAAATGAAAAGGAGTTTGAAAGGGCAGTCGATTTGTTTAAGTACCTCATCAGTTTATATCCGGCTTCTGAGATTTATCATTATGTTTTAGGTCAGACATACCAACTGATGGGGAATATTGACCTGGCAAAGGAGAGCTACAGTGAGTCCCTGAAGATTAAATCCTGATTTTAAGCAAGCAAAAACGGCACTTGAAAAATTACAAAAATTATAGTTGACAACAGGTATGAAAATTTTGATTTTTGGCACAGGTGTAATAGGCAGCACAACCGGCTGGCAATTACAAAAACGAAATGATATTACACATTTTGTCAGAAGCGATAAAATAAACGATTTTAAGACTTAATGGGATTGATATTACTTGTTGTGATCTAAGGAAAAGGAAGAACAGGATATCAACTGTCAGGTACATGCCGAATTTTATCGATTCATTGAATAGCATTGATAACTATGACGCTCTTCTGTTATCTGTAAAATCAAATCAGTTAATCAGTGTCCTAAAGGAATACAATGAGTATTTTAAGAAGGATTCCGGTGTTTATTATGCAAAACATAGGACTTAATGACTATGATGAAATAGAAAGCTTACTTGGGAAGAATGTATCTTTTTTATACCCGTTTATTATGGGTGGAGGAAGGAACGGCAATAAGATAGAATGTTCTGTTTTCAATAGTTTTATTAACAGTATGGTTATCGGCAATATTGGAAATGCAGATAAACAAGATTGAGAAAGATATTTACCGTGAGCTGAAATTCAGTAACCTGCGACCCTCTTATTCAAAAAATATCGTTGCCTACCTAAAACTTCACTATGTATGGGCTGCATGCGCACTTGCATCATATTTTACAGGTAAGAGCTATTCAGACTTTTGTAAAATCAAGTGTTATTCAGGATTCATACAAGGCAATGACAGAATGTTTTTCTCATTTCAGGAAAGAGGGAATAAACAGCATGACTGTTTTTCCTTATTATCTGTACCACTTTCCTTCATTTTTATTAGCCATATATTCAAAAATACTTTATAAAAACGAGGCTATGAAAATAATGGTTGAGGGTCATATTAAATCTTCGCCCGATGAAATGGAGGTGATGTACAATACCCTTTATGATTATTGTAAAGATTCGATCGATAGTATGAAGGTGTTTAAAGGATATAAACCCCATGTTGACAATTTTTTTAAAAGTAATTGATTGTGAAATTAGAACTCAGGCTACGAGATAATCCTGCAGAATTATAGCATTCCTGGGTTATAAATCACCCTCAAAATCACCCGCACGGGTGATTTTTTTTGTCCGGGTGTACCTGACCTTTGCTGAGAGTAAGACAAGTTACTATATGAAAGGTAAAATCAAAATATTAATACAGGGGCAGCTTGATAGGAACTGGAAAAACAGCTTTGAGGGTATGAATATCAGTTATGAAGGTGATAATACCATCCTGACCGGACAGATTAAGGATGAGGCTCACTTGCACGGGATATTAAATATCATCAGGGATTTAAACCTTAAGTTGATCTCCATTAATCCGGATGATCACGGGGAACCTAAGAATTAAATACTAAACCAATAACAGAAAAGATGAAAAAATTAATTTCAACAACACTTATGATTGCCGTGTTCGCAACAATGGCATTCAGTCAGGAGTTCAAAGAGACAAAGGGAGAAGCCGGCAAAGAGGGTGTACCTTACCGCAAATTCTCAGTAAGTACTACATGGTTGAGTTTTGCAAATATTGGCGAAGAAAAAACCAATACTCACCATTATGAATTTCATTTTGGATACAACCTTACTCAAAAGACAGAATTGGAATTAAAGTCAGCAACATGGAAGCTTTTTGCCCCAATGGGCATACCAATGTGGGATCCGCTATATTCTTGATGAGACAGCATTCTTTCCAGGCAGACTCAGTGAATGTGGTATAGGTGTGACTTATCAGCGTATCTGTGGAAAGGCTTATTTGCCACCGTAGAAGTCTTACCGCTGTTAAAACATATCTCGACATGAAAATAGCACAGAAATAGGAGATGGTTTCAAGTTATATACAACATTTCATGCCGGGTACCATTTATCCAGTTGTTTAAGAACAGAATGTTCGTTGAACCTCAAATTCATTGTCAATTACTGGCCGATTGATACAGAAGCTCCCCAAAGTTTTCAGGAAAGAGAAAGCAAATGGAATAATTTCTTCCTCTTTGAACCCAATTTATATATTGGTGTAAAATTCTAGCCTTAACACCGGACTTAAATGAAAAAGGTCGCTCTGATATATTTCTTATTGATTCAACTATCCATCGCGGGACAGATCCCTGATACTTATTCAGATGCTCAGAAAATCTACGGACTATCGACTATCTGGAAAGAGGTCGAATACAATTTTGCATATTTCGAAAAGATTGGATCAGCAAAATGGGACAGCTTGTATAACATAATGATTAACAGGGTTCTGGAAACCAGCAATGATTATGAGTATTACCGGGAATTATCGTTTTTTATGGCATTCCTGAAGGATGAACATACGGGGGTGGGCAGATATCCGAATGTTGACAGGTACACCTCTATTTACAAAGGTTACTTAATCGAGTTTGGCAGAATTGAAAATAAAGTTATTGTCACCAGGATAAACGCAAGTAAAAGGGATTCAATTCCTTTAGGCAGTGAGTTACTGGAGGTTAACGGGCTGGAAACAGAATTGTATTTAGAAAAAAATGTCATCCCCTACATTTCTGCCTCTACCGGTCAGTCGGGATTGAACAAGGCTGCTTATTATGTTATGGACGGCCTGCCAGGGATGGAGTATCTGATCAAAATCAGAACCCCCGGTAATGCGATTAAATCTATCAGGCTGGTACATGGTAATCTTGGTGAGAAATTCCCTCCAAAGACTATTCCGGAAATTAGAGACAGGAAGCCTGTTGAGTTCAGGTGGTTCCCGGATAATGTTGCTTACCTGGCTTTAAATTCTTTCCAGGATACGACAATTATCGGATCATTTAAAAAGCTTCTCCCTGATTTATACAGGGCCGAAAAACTCATAATCGATATTCGGGCAAACAGTGGAGGAAACTCAGAGGCAGGTTTTGAAATACTGAAATATTTCTGTGAGGATCAATACCTGTACACTCACAGCTCACGGTCGAGAAAGCATATTACCCATTTAAAAAGAAACGGTGCATTTTTAAATGCTGATGATACAGTGGGAAATGCCTCAAGAAAGGAAGCCTTCCTTAATTTCCACAATAAGCTGTACACAGAGTTTGAGTATGAGCCATATCTGAATGACCTGGATGAGAAGCGTATAGTAGTTCCAACCCTGGTACTCATCGGGAACAGGACGATTTCGGCAGGGGAAGACTTCCTTATTCCAATAAGAGGCATTACACATATAACAACTCTGGGAGAAAGAACCGCCGGTTCTACCGGTACCCTTTACAAAATAACCTTACCAGGCAGCTGGGGTTATATTTGCGGACTTCAAAGTTTCTACCCCGATGGGTCTGAATATGTAGGAGTAGGCATAGAACCAGACATTGTCGTCAATAGAACTGTAAAGGGTATAATAAATATGGAGGACGAAGTCTTAAACTACGCTCTGAAATACCTGAAAGAGATTCCTTTCAAAAAAAGCGGGTATAAGATCAGGGGTGCGGTGGCCGATGGTGGACATATCAGGAACTCTGAAACTGGATCGTCACCGGCAATTTCCTGTTGCGGACAGCAAAATCAGAGTTATTAAGCAATTATTTTGTAACCGACATAGAAAGATGAGAAAAATGGATTTTACTAAAGAAGCGATTTTAAAAGCAATACTTCTTCTTACACTCAGTGTGTCTATATCAGGGTGTGCCACATTGTTTACAGGGACAACCGACATTATAAGCCTAAATTCAAATCCTGCAGGGGCAATAGTGTATAAGGACGGGTTGGAGCTTTGCAGAACCCCCTGCCGGATTCCGGTAAAAAGAAGCCTGAACACTACTGAAATTGAATTCAAACTTGATGGGTATGAGAACAGAATATTTACCCTTGATAAAGAATTCAATGTGGTTAGTGTTGTCAACCTGGGATGTCTGTTTGGCTGGGCAATTGATGCAGCAACAGGTTCGCTGATGAAATATAGCAGAAGATCATATGATCTCGAAATGAAAATGAGAACTCTGTCATTATCAGATAGTCCAACTGAGATTCATATAAATACAAATGACAATCTGGTTGATTTTTATGTACAGAATAAGCAGACAAAATGAATCTTGATCATTATCAGGTGGTTTCCAGCACCACCATTGATCTAATAATAAGTTAGCGGTTATATTACTAAACTTCTTTGTGATTTGATTACGTAATTACAAAAATTGAAAAAAGTAAAAATGAAGTATTCCCCACTACTAATTGTTGTTGTACTATATTGTTGTTCTTCAAATTATAATGATAAAAACAATAACGTACTAAAAAAAGATTCCAATCAAGTTATGGACACATTAAATTGTGCTACTATCCAATCTGACAGCATTAAAAAGTATAGTAAAAAGATGAAGAAGTTTTATATGAATGTAGAACCTTCAGAAATTGCAGAAAAATGGTTTCTTCCTTTTAACATACAAAATCGATCAGATTTAAATATGATTCAAATAATAAGTGGATTTGGAACTTATCGTTCAGGTCATGCAAAAGGCCATAAACATTCAGGGATAGATATACTACCATCAGATAAAAAGGATACTGTATTTGTATATCCAATTAATAAAGGAATAGTATGTTTAATTCGCCCGATAGCACCAAATAAAACTGTAATTATTAGGCATAAACTAAATGATGGTTCATTTATTTATAGCTCCTACATACATCTTAAAGAAATTTTTGTTAAAAATGGTGATGAGGTTGATTATAATACAAGTATTGGGTTATTGTATACAAAATCTGAGGCAAAGAGGTTTAACGGCAATTATGATCATCTGCATTTTGAAATTAAAAAAAGAATAGATGATTATTGCTGTGCGAGCTGGTTATGTATGAGTCAAGAAGAACTAAGCGAGTACTTTGAAAATCCTTTGGACTTCCTAAAGAAAAATTTGACTAAACAATCCATTCTTAAAAAGTAAATACTGTTAGCAAAACCTATTAATGACAAAAATAAATCTAATCCAGATATAATATATGAGAAACCAGACTAATTTACTTCGGACACTTCTCTTACTTGCATTATTATTGCCAATTTTGACGCATGGACAAAAGAAGGTCGCAATCACGATTGATGATGTTCCGAATACCATTAAATATCAAAATGATAATTTCAAACCGATTCTTTTATCAAAATTAGACTCATTAAATGTTCCTGTTACAATATTCGTTACGGTTGGCTTACTAAACAAAAACGACTGTACCACCCAAAATATTGAACTTTTAAACAATTGGATTAAAAGAAGCTATACCACAATCGGATACCACACCTACAACCACTCAAAATACTCTGCAATAAGTATCGATTCATTCAAAAGAGACGTTGAGAAAGGAGAACTCATCTTAAAGAAATTAGCTGACAATTACGATAAATCCGTCAATTACTTTCGTTTTCCATACAATGACTTAGGGAAAGACAGTACACAGCACCTTGACGCAGTAAAGTATATTTCATCAAAAAAATACGTAATAGCGCCATTTACTGTTGAGAGCGAAGACTGGATGTTTAATTATATTTATGAATATTACCTAAACAAAAAGGATACTATAAGGGCTAAAGAAATGGCAAAAAATTATATATCTACAACTTTGGAATATTTTGATTTTTTCGATTCACTTGCAGAAAAACTTTACGGAAGACAAATCAATCAGATATATTTATGCCACGACAACACAATAAATGCCGATTATCTACCAACACTGGTAAATGAGCTGAAAAAGAAAAATTATTCTTTTGTCAGTTTCGATGAGGTATTGCAAGATAGTATTTATAAGCAAGAGAACAAATATTATAAAAAATGGGGAGTTTCTTGGCTTTACAGGTGGATGAAAGATCAAAAAGAAATTAACTCATACACAAAACAAGAACCCTTTGATGATACTTATAAACTGTACGAACAATTAGTAAAGGAACAGAATAAGCAGATAAATATTAATAAGTAGTTAGCGGGCATTGCATGAGGCGACACATAACAAGAATCAGATAAGAATGAAAAAAGCGATAGTAATAGGAGCTACATCAGGAATGGGAAAAGGAATTGCAAGGTTGTTAGCTGAAAACAATTTCAAAGTGGGTATCACAGGGAGAAGAAAGGAATTACTTAATGAGTTGAAAAATGAGAAGAGTAATTCTTATTTAATCAAATCCTTTGATATAACTGACACCTTAAATGTTGTTAAGAAAATAGAAGAGCTTAAAACTGAACTTGGAGGGCTTGATTTACTCATTTTATGTTCAGGGACTGGGGATGAAAACGAGAGTTTGGACTTTAATATTGAAAAACGGATTATTGACACAAACGTAACCGGATTTACAATTATGGCAGATTGGTCATTTAACTTTTTTCAAAATCAACAATATGGTCATTTAGTAGCGATAAGTTCTATTGCCGGACTACGTGGAAGTCGACAAGCACCTGCATATAATGCGACAAAAGCATATCAAATGAATTATTTAGAGGGACTAAGACAAAAAGCAAGCAGTTCAGGGAATACAATATATATAACAGACATTAGACCAGGTCTTGTAGATACAGAAATGGCAAAGGGGGAAGGATTATTCTGGGTTATGCCTGTTGATAAAGCAGTTGTACAGATTTACAAGGCGATAAGAAACAAAAAGAAAGTTGCTTATATCACAAAGCGTTGGGGATTTATTGCTTTTATTTTGAAGAGAATACCAAGAAATATTTATGACAAAATGTAATGACCAAAATAAATGCCCGCCAACACGCGGTATAAGAACTCTAACTTAAAGGAAGTATCAAAATGAAAGTATTAATAACAGGAGCCACAAACGGAATGGGCAAAGGGGTAGCTAAAGTATTGGCCGGGCTTGACAATCAGGTACATGAAATAATATTGCTGTGCCGGTCGAAAAAGCTGGGAGAAGAGACAATCAGGGAAATTGAGGAAACTACAGGGAATAAAAGGGTATCATATATTTTATGTGACCTCGCCAAGCTTAGTAATGTTCGGAATGCAATATGCGAGATTAAGAGTAAACACAAATACCTCGATAGTATCTTCATAAATGCAGGGCTGGGTTATGCTCAATCAAGGGTCGAAACCGAAGATGAAATGGATCCACATTTCCAGGTGAACTATTTGTCCCAGTTTATGCTCACTTTAAATCTGTTGAACCTGCTGGAAAACTCGGAGAATGGTGGAAGGATTATTTTCAATGTAACCCGCGGTGGCAGAATATTCTGGGAAGACCTTCAGATGCGAAATAACTGGAGCTACGAAAAGGGGATTAGCCAATCCATGGTTGCCAAAAGAATGTTCCTTGCTAAACTGCACGATCTATACAATGGTAACGAGGGGCCAAAAATATCCTTCATCGGCTTTGAAATATCCAAAACTGTATGGAGTAATCAGGTTAATATCATCCCGGCTTCAATGAAAGCAATGGCAAGCATAATGAAGTATTTCGGGACATTCATATCAATAGAGGAATGCGGATTGATTATGGCTCCATTATTTACAGAAAGTCAGGAAGAGAGCCTGAAGAGGTCAGGAAAGTTTGTCACATGGAAAAGAAATGAATTCCTTGAAATGAAAAAAGGAGAAATGGACTTCAGTCCGGAAGAACTGGATAAACTATGGATGATCAGTCTTGAACTATGCAATGATGAAACAACACGAAAAATTTCTAGCAGTCTGCAAGCTCCTACAAAATAACAACATATTGTATCCATCAGAACCAAGAAAAGACACAAATCAAATAAGCACACGATCCATTAAATACCCAAAAATGAAAACAATTATTCTGTCAGCACTGCTATTTTCATTCTTTAATTTGATCAATTGTCAGGGATATATTGACATTTTAACATTGCCGCAACCTGATAGCACCGGTAGTATCTGGAATTCATTTTATGATCAGAAGGATAAAATAATGGTTTTATCCGATAAGTATAAGAGTGACAAGGAGTATCAAAGAATGTACGGATATTTCCTACTTGATACTGCCTTAAGGGCAAAAAGAGAATCAGAGTTAACTGCTGCAGACTATAAAAAACCATTGTTAATTTTTGGTCCGGTTGATGGTTTCACAAACTGGAAAAAATTTAATGTGTCGGTTATTAAAACAAAAAGCGGTTTTAAGTTCTTAAGTAAGCAATACGAAGCTAAAAATGATGGTGTTTTTTATAGTTCCCCTACCAGAATGGTTTATACCGGGAATTCACTTCAGTCAGTTTGGGAGCTTCAATCGCAGTTTCAACAGTATAAATATACAATTGTAAGTAATAATGAAAGGATTATACTGGGTGAATATGAACCTGAAAAGGAATTTACGATTGATTTAATTGCGATCAGGAATAACAATTACCGAGAAGTAAATACGAAGTTCTTAAAAATTTATTTCTCCAAAAAAATCGATGCTGATTTGGTGGCGAATTTTGTCTCAATGACAGATTCAGTATTCGCAGAAATATGTAAAAAGTTAACTATTTCTCCTCCCGAAGAAAAAATAATATGCTACTTACATTCGGAGCCTAATGAAGCTACTTTTTTTGCAAACTTCTATTTTATGCAAGGATATGGTGTGTTACCCAAAGACAGGACTTTTGGCACAGTTTTCATGAAACAGTTGCATTGTGTGGGGCTGAACCTGGATATAGTCAAACATGAAGGCTTTCATGCTTTGTGGGAGAAATCCGTTGGCCTTTCAATTAATGCTTTTTTCAGTGAAGGTATACAGGAGTATTACCAATGGGGAAATGATACATCAATTGTAAACAGCAATGTAAGAATGTTGAAAAAGTATATTGATTATGATATTACAGATCTGGTCGTAAAAGGCGAAATCCAGAGTTTTTGGGGTGGGCCCGCTGAAAACAATTGGCCTGTCGCATATCCGCTGTCCGGATTGTTTACAAAATACCTGATTGACAAATGGAGTATTGAACTATTTAAGGAGATGTATATCATAGAAGATAAGACAACTGCCTTCAGAAAGACATATAACCGGTCCGTGGAGGAGTTGATACTGGATTTTAAAATAATGTTCTAAACAAATAACCAGTCCATGGAGAAATCAGCGTTATTTGTTTTACTGTTTCTGGGTCATTGGGTTTTCTCTCAGGAAAAACCAGGAGGCCGTTTGTATCTGGGACAAACACCTCCGGGAAGTATTCCAAAGAGATTCGAATTGTCTGTAAATCCAGGTTCTTTTGCTGCAGAGAGGATAGCAATTTCAAACGATGGCAGGGAGATCTATTATTCTGAAATCAAAAGTTACTATCCCATCATTGGTGATAATATAAAAAGATACACATTCTCAGACGGAAAATGGAACGGCCCCTTCGATCTGTTTACCGGTTTCGGACCTGCATTATCACGAAATGGAGATACACTGTATTTTGAAAGAATGCATGCCGAAAACATATCTTCAACATATATCTCAATCAGGAAAGAATCTGGTTGGAGTGACCCGAAAAGGATTTTAACAAAACTTGATAAGGCTCATTATTACCACGTTACGAAGACAGGGAATAAATACATCTCTTCAATAGCAGAAAACGGAGCCGGATTAAGTGACTGGTGCCGGCTTATAATAAAAGGGGCAGATACAACAACACTGAGTCTGGGCAGACCTATAAATACAGAATGGGATAACCTTGATTTTTATATTGCAAGAGATGAGTCATTTCTTATTACTGCCAGAATTGACGGTCTGGCAATAAGTTACCCCAAAACAGATGGAGGCTGGACGAGCCCAAGAAACCTTGGTGAAAAAATAAATTTCGGACTTGCAAGCTGGGGCCCATTTGTAACAGAAGATAATAAGTACCTGTTTTATACAACAGGTACTAAACCCGATTATTCGGATGTGGGGATATTCTGGGTCCGGATTGATAATCTGATTGACAGTCTGAAGAATACCAATAGTGTCCCCTTTCTGCAAAAAAGACTTGAAAATCAGGTTGGATTTGTGGATCGTAATTTTGATTTTAAGATTCCTGAAGGTGCTTTCCTTGATGAAGATGGAGAAACCGATTTCATATACTCAGCTACACTCAACACCGGTAAGCCTCTTCCTCGGATGGCTGAAATTTGACAAAATTACCGGGAGATTTTACGGTTCACCTCTGAACCTGTCAGAATATACAGTAATAGTTACAGCTGCTGATAAAGAGAATGCGATAGGGTTGGGGGTTTTTAAGCTTACTATCAAAAATAATTAGAATATGGAATCCATCAGGACGATAACGATCATTAAAACAACTACAAATACAATTGTTCTTTTCGTTTTTGTACTTCTTATTACTTCCTGCAAAAGCGCAGAGAACTCTGTTCGTCCGAGTACCTGTTAATGAAAAGGGAGGATACTTTTATACAGCCAGGGATGGATCGGAAATATATATCCGGGAGTATATTCCTGTCATAAATCCTTCCACTACCGTTTACATTATATCGGGGATAACCGGTATTAATCACAAAAGTGAAGGGGAAATAATTGATATTTTAGGCTCTGATTCAAAACGTGTAATTGTCGTTCATCCGCGAGGCACAGGTTATTCTGAGGGTGAAAGGGGAGATACTGACCCTGATGAAATTATTGAAGATTACTGTGAAATTATAAAAGGAGACAGCGCTTATTTGTCAGGTAATAAAAAGGTTTTCCTGTTTGGTCACAGCATGTCGTGTGCTTTTGCACTTGAGGTGGCTGCTAAACTTCCCGGGTTGGATGGCATCATACTTGTAAACCCTCCATACAAACTTAAGGCTGCAAAGGGGATGAGTCCGGGTTTCTCCGATTACCTGAAGTATATTGGGTATTATGTTTTTGCTCCTCACAAACCTGTTGTAAATATGGCCGGAGACCCTGCCTTAATAACGGATGAGACTGACAGACTTGAATCGGAACAAAGGAATAACGATTCTCTTCTGGTTAAATACTTCAGCATGCGCTGTATGTCTGCATCAAAAAAAATAATGGATGCAATGTCTGAAAATGCCAGGCTGGTAACCCTCCCATTACTTCTATTATATGGTGAAAATGACAATATTGTTGATAAATCGGGTTGTGATGAGATCTATGCAGCATGGAAAGGGAAGAATAAGAGTTATGTAATAATCAAAGGAGGCTCACATGGGAAATCAACAGTAATAAAAGGATCTGAGGCTATTTCAAATTGGATCGGACAATTATAAATGGTCATTATTATATGTATCGTGAGGTAATTTCACGGGATTTCTTACCGACTCATTCCTGTTTAACCTGATTACAATTAATTAGGTTGGTTAAGAGATGGATATAATAAATAGGTTAATTTTACATTTTTAACCCTGGTAAAAAATGTAAAATCACCAGCCAATAAGGAAATCAAATCATCGAAGGAGATTGAAACGCTGGCACCAAAAGATGTAAATCCACAGGTAAGTTCCTGGGGAAAAGGTCAGAAATGACAGCTGGTGCAAATCTGGGTATAGCCGGACAATGAATATGAGATATACAATATCCATAGCATTTTTTATCACTCTGCTTTCCGGGGCTCTTCTTGCCCAACCCAAAACCCGCCTCCCGGAATCGGGAGTGGAAGTGGGTTTCGCCGTCACACCTGTTCAGATGAACCCCTTCACCCCTGTCGGCTTCAGTCCGGCAGGAAGCAGTAAGTTCTTCTTTGACCCCATCCCCGAGTTCTATCTCAAAGTTCCTCTAAAAGGGATAAAACTGAGAGGCAGTTACGATTACAGCTCTCTGACAGGCAACCACCTATCCTCTGATGCGGTCTTAAACCGTCTCGACGGCACTTATACGCAGCACACCTTTGCTGCCGGGGTGGAACGGATATTCCGCATTGGAAGAAAAAAGTTTTATCTCTTTGGCGACCTTAGATACACATGGGCCTGGTTCAGCGGGAGTTTATACTATGGAACGGGAGTGCCCGCAACAACTGTCGAGGCAGAGGTGGCAATGTCGGGACTGGGAGCAGCAGCAGGGATAGGATGGAAATACAATATTACAGGCAGACTGGACTTCTTTGCAGAAACAGCGATAGCAGCCGACCGTATCATTCTTACCGACAATGATATATTTCTCGATGGAACAAACATTCTTCCCAGATTTATTAGCGCAGGTTTTATTTACAGGTTTGAGAAGTTATATGATTGCAACTGCCCCGATAATACAATAAGGCGATAAATGATTGAAAATGGCTTATAATGAATTTCTTGCCGACAGGCTTAAACAAGCCCTTAATCAGAAAAGAGTTTCCTTCTCGGAGAAGAAGATGATGGGCGGACTGGCATTTATGGTTGACGACAAGATGTGCCTTGGAATAATAAAGGATAATCTGATGGTGAGAACCGATCCTGAAAATGAGCATGAACCTCTTTCGAGAAAGGGTTGCCGCCCGATGGACTTTACAGGGAAAAGGATGAAGGGATTCCTCTTTGTCGATCCTGAAGGGTATGATATGGATGAGGAGCTTGATTATTATATAGAAATCGCCCTGGAATTCAATCCCAGGGCGAAATCTTCAAGAAAGAAATGATTCTCTACTCTTTAACGGAACATCCTATTGCCTTTGTTGTGGCTGGCTCAGGCATCTTGCCTGACATAAGACTCACAACTGCACTCTTCACATAATGTTCGGTAGCTGTGGATGCATCTTTATAATTGTTGTCGATCGTACCTATGTAAGCAACAACCAGTTCACCCTTTACCTTGTTAAGGATATACACATGAGGAGTCTTGGTGGCACCGTAGGTCTTGTATACAGTATGTCTTCTCATCGAACAGATAAGGATAGGTGAAACCTTTCTCTTTAGCACGGATCACCATCTTTTCGAACGAATCCTCAGGACTGGCTGCCACGGAGTTGGGGTTAACAGCAATTACCGGATAACCCTTAGGTTTAAATTCTTTATCCAGATCAATTATCCTGTCTTCATAAGCGACAGCATAGGGACATGGATTACAGGTAAATATTACGATGAAACCTTTAGCATCCCTGTAATCGGAAAGGCTTACCATTTTACCATCTACATTCTTTAATTTGAAATCAGCATGCTTTATCTCCCACGCTATAACCCTGTGAAAATAAAGCAGTTGTTCCAACAACCAATAATAATAAAAGAAATCCTTTTTTCATAATACTCAATTTAGGTTAACACTACTTAATACCGGGGGTAACGATCCTTTTCACCTCATCATATGTTACCCTGCCCTCAATAAATTTTCCGAAATCCTTTGAAATAATAAGCGTAGCAGGAATTCCTCCCGACCATGTTGGATTGACCGCATTGATCCAGCGATTCGAATCGGGATCGTCAAGCAATACAACCTCACTGTTAATATTCAGTTTTTTTACAAATGGCTTGACTCTGGCTTCAACCTGTGAAGGCAGATCGAGGCTGACAAGCAGAAGTTTAAAATTTTTATCCTTTAGTTCATCGGCCAGCTTTACCAGCTCCGGCATCTCATCGGTGCACGGTTTACACCAGGTAGCCCAGAAATTGATAAGATAAACGGTATCGTTGGATACGCTAAGCCTTGGTTTCAACTGATCGAAGTTTATAGTTTCAATCTCCTGTCCCTTGAGTGAAGTGAACAGGAATATAATGACAGGAAGAAGGATCAATCTTTTCATAAATCAAATCGTATTACTCTAAAACACACATTGGTTTCAGTTGTTCAGCATATGAAACCATTTAACCTTAATTGGCAACCTTCTGAACAGGATAATAACGACTCCACTGCTTGAGTTTTGTATTCACAATAACCCAAAAAAGAACCTGACATTTTGTGATGCCAACTCATCTTTCATAACAGAAGAGATACAGTGGACTCAAAGGATGCTGGGGAAGATTGATAAGCTTGAAGATTGATTGGAATATTGTTCGTCTTTATTTTCTCTCTATCACTATCCTTACCGTTACACTGCCTGCTACCGCAACGCCATCCCGGGATGGTGGTACCCATCCAGGTCCTGATCCAAGAAGACGAATAGCTTCGTCGGAGAATGGCTTACCCGGAGATCTGACAACTTCTATATTTGTCACCTCTCCCCACATGGTAACGGTAAACTTCAGACGCACAACCTCTCTGTTTGAGTTCTCGTATCCCTCCGGGAAACGGCTGTTCTCATCCACATACTTTTTGAGGGCTGCATATCCTCCTTCAGGCATCGCTGAGGTATAATCCGATATGTTATCGATCGTGGTCATGTCTATAACCGTAACAGAACCTGATGATGACCACTCACTTTTCCTTGCTGTTCCCGCCGCAACGACAACCACCTCATCCAGACTCATGACATCAGGATCCATTACTATCTTCTCCCTGCCAGCCTGACCTGCCGGTATTTCAACACTCCTCATACCAATAAAACGGGCTGTTAAGATGGAGCTGGTGTCGGCGTTAATAGAGAATCTTCCGTCGATATCGGTAGATATACCAGCAGCCTTTCCCTGCAGGGCTATCGTAACCCCGGGAATAGGCTCACCGTCTAGAGAGGAGACCACCTGCCCTGTGATAACAGGTGCCACAGCCCCTTTTTCCCTCAATGGCGCCATCTCCTTTTTTGAGGCCGAAGGAACCGGGATATCAATTACAGGCACCGAAATTTCTCCGGCCAGTGTCACTTCATCCTCAGCTGCAATTGAAAGGAGCTGACTGTCTTTTTGAACAGTTGCCGCAGGTGTTGTACTCTTTTTAGAAGAGGCGATCTCCTTCTTCGATGACTCCTTAATTTCATCTGCCTTGATCATGACCTCTTCTATGCGCTCAGACGAAAAGGTTGTATCCTCCCGGACCTTCTCTGCCGCAAGATTATCAGACAGCAACAGCGATGGTTTCCTTGCCTCCCTCACTAAAATAAAGGTTGAAATGATAAAAATGGTAGCTGCTGCCACGGCATAGCTTACTATTTTTCTTTTGCTGCCGGTGTTGATGCGATCTGACAGCCTCTCTCTGAGAGCAGTAATGTCACTGTCAAGCTCCTCACCGGAGACTGTCTGGAATCCTTCTGCCGCTTCACCGGCAAACGGATCTCTCTGAACCATTTTCTCATAACGGTTGCGTTCACCCGGAGTCATCTTGTTCTCAAGGTACCTCCTGTGCTCCGATCCTTTTAACTCTTTGTCTCTTCTTTTAGTCATCTTTTCCCTCCAGACAAATTTTCAAATTCCTCTTTGCATTCTGAAGATAAGATTTAACCTTTTTTTCATCCAGGTTCATCTTTTCAGCAATATCACGATAACACAGGTTCTCGTAGTAGAACAGCCGGACAGATTCCTTCTGCTCCCTTTTCAGTTTGCTGATACAATCTTCCAGTGCCTTATCATTATTCCATTTGTCATCATCTAAAGGATGCAGTTCACTGTCATTTTCCATAAACACCTCAGCCACATCGTCCAGTGATCTGGTATTTCTTACATCAACCTTTCCGGCCCTTATCGCCATCAGACAATGATTTCTTGTAACGACATAGAGCCAGCTTTTAAAGCTAATTACCTCTCTTTTGGTTAGTTCCGTGACCAGCTTTTCAAAGATCTCCATTACTGCATCCTGGGAACCACTCCTGTCGTTAAGGTACTTCAGGCATACCCCGTAGACAAGATCCATATATCTTGAATAGAGAGTTCCCAGATAAGATAGCTCACCTGTATCAAGATATTTACTCAGAAGGAGTTCGTCGGGCAGGTTTTTGCCTCCCCTGGCTTTTATCCAAAGCGCCATAAAAGGCGATTTTATATAAATAAGAAATCTATTAAAGATAACACAAAGAAAAAAAATGAACTGTTTTTATGGAATAATTGATAATGGTGCATCCCATTTACAGAAACCAATAAACAGACAATGTTATGAAAACAGTACTATCAATTTTAATGGCGGTTCTCATGATGGGAACAATAGCCGGTCCGGAGGTTACAAAAACAATAACCGGAGTGGTTACAGATGAAACGGGGGCTCCTCTGCCGGGCGTTTCCGTGATAACTAAAAACAAAGGCAATGGTGTGGTTACCGACCTTAATGGTAAATACATGATCGTGGTGAATGATTCTGATAAAGTTCTGGAGTTCCTTTTTATAGGGTATATTAAAAAAACAGAGAACATCGGTACCCGATCGGTCATAAATGTTCAGATGTTCCCTGACAACATGGCTCTGGATGAGGTGGTAGTGGTAGCTTATGGCACGGAAATGGAGGGCAGAGTATCCGGCATCAGCGCCCGAAGAGAGAAGAAAGACGCCTCATCATCGTACTACAGTCCTGCACCGCAGAACAGCCTTCCCGGAAGATATAATAACAACTTCAATACAGAGGGCTATACAACTATCCATGAGAACGGCTTCAAAGATGTTATGAATGCCCCACTTTCAACATTTTCAATTGATGTGGACAGGGCCTCTTATGCAAACATCAGGCGGTTTATTAATCAGGGTTCTTTACCACCGGCCGATGCAGTACGCATAGAGGAGATGGTAAACTACTTTAAATATGATTATCCTCAGCCCGTAGGGGAACATCCGTTTTCGGTCTACACCGAAGCAGCTGTTTGCCCGTGGGATAATAGTCACTACCTGCTTCATGTTGGTCTGAAAGGCAAAGAGATTGACAAACGCGAGTTGCCTCCATCGAACCTGGTATTGCTTATTGATGTGTCGGGGTCGATGGAGAGCCCCAATAAGCTCCCGCTGCTTAAATCGGCATTTACCCTGCTTGTAAATGAGCTGAGACCTCAGGACAGAGTGGCCATTGTTGTCTACGCCGGTGCTGCAGGTGTTGTACTGGAACCAACACCCGGTAATCACAAGGAGAGGATACTTCAGGCTATTGAACGACTTAATGCCGGTGGATCAACAGCCGGAGGGACAGGGAATAATGCTAGCCTATAAACTTGCACATGATAGCTTTATCGATGGTGGCAACAACCGCATAATACTTGCTACCGATGGTGATTTCAATGTCGGGGCCTCAAGTAATGCTGAAATGGAACGCCTCATAGAGAAAGAGCGGGAGAAAGGTATTTTCATTACAGTGCTCGGCTTTGGAATGGGTAACTATAAAGATGATAAGATGGAGATCATCGCCGATAAAGGCAACGGCAACTACGCATATATCGATAATCTTCAGGAGGCAAGGAAAACCCTGGTTGGCGAATTTGGAGGAACACTCTTCACTATTGCAAAGGATGTCAAGTTCCAGATAGAGTTCAACCCGGCACATATCAAGTCATACAGACTTATAGGATATGAGAACAGGCTCCTTAATGATGAAGATTTCAACGACGACAAAAAGGATGCAGGTGAAATGGGTGCAGGTCATACCGTTACTGCTATCTACGAGCTTGTACCTGTTAATGCCAGGAGTAAAGTGCCGGCCGTTGATCCGTTGAAATACCAGGTTAACAAGCCTGTGGCCAGGGCAGATGTAAGCGAAGAGATGATGACCATAAAGGTTAGATACAAGCAGCCCACAGGTACGAAGAGTACGCTTATGGAGAAAACATTTTCCGGTCCGGTGCGCGAAATATCCGAGGCTTCAGAGAATCTAAGGTTTTCTGCTGCTGTGGCAGGGTTTGGGATGATCCTGAGAAATTCTGAAAACAGCGGAAACTTTACCCTGGGAAGTGTAATAGAGATGGCACGCGGTGCAAGAAGTAACGATGAAGAGGGTTACCGCGGGGAGTTCATCAGACTTGCACAGACAGTGAGGGATATGAAGGGAAACCACAGGGGTGAATAAATAGCTGGAAACCGGCTTATATTCTAAAACCTTAAAGAGGGTTTATCAAAATAGTGAGGCAATTATTCCCTGAATTTCATATTAGATAATCAGTTCGGCGGAGGCTCAGCCTCCGTCGGATTATCTCTTCAGGCTCTGCCTGAAAAGTGAAGTGTGTGAAAAAGTCCTCACAGGCTGGAGCCTGTTATCATAGTCCGACTCAGGCCGGAGCCTGAGCCGAACAATAAAAATTTGTTCGCTTTATATCTAACATCTACAGCAATGACGACCTGAATTTACTCCTGACACACCTCTTACGCTTATCTCTCACCGCTGACAATTACAAAGGAGGTAACTTCAATATTGCCGGCATCATCTACTATTGTAAGCTTATGACTGCCAATACCAGCCATGAGATCCATCTGATGTATGGTCCTGGTGCTTCCGAGATAATTTTCATCCAGATGCCAGAAAAGGGTGGCACCACTGTTCCGGTGAACTGCTTCAGCAATGATCTTACCCCGTTCGCCTGTATGGTCACGGGGGATAAAAAGAGAGGAGCCGGCGGGAGGGTAGATGAACTCCATCTCGGCTATCTTTCTGTCGTCGGAGCAGCCGGCGGCCATGGGAGGCAGCGGCCGGTAACCGGTATTGCTCCTCCTGTAAAAATATTCCATGGCAGGAGGCAGTATAAATCGTGATTCATTGATGATCTCGCCGGGATCGTAACAAGAACTGTTTACCCTCCTGGTCCTCTCCCTGTTAAGATGAATGATCTTATGGTAGGGACAGGCAGCGCTTCTCAACCCTGAGACAGGTATCCACTGCTCGGTGGTCTCAGGGCAGTCGGGACCGGCTCTGTAGCCGCTTTCGCTGCATATTTTTACAATTGTAAGCTCATCACCGCCGGGTTTGCCGAACCATTGTTCCGGACGAATGTCGGCAATAATTTCAAAGAGGAGCGGTGCAGCTGCAGCTGTTCCTGTCAATCCCGGTCTGCCCTCACCGTCGGCATTACCGGCCCATACTCCTACAACATATTCAGGGGTTGTGGCAATAGCCCACGCATCCCTGAATCCAAAGCTTGTTCCCGTTTTCCATGCCACCGGCGGTGTACTGCCCATAAACTGCCATCCCGACTCACTTTCGGGCCTGTTGACCTCTCTGAGAGTATTAAGTGTCAGCCATATTGCCCCTGCACTTAGCGGCGGGTTCTCGTCAACAGTCTCAGCCTCTACCGTTCTTTCAATCCTTACCATTACCGGCTGATGATAGTCGTTCACCAGATATCTGCCTTCAGCGTTATATCTCATTAAAACACGCGACATTGAAGCATACATACCGGCAAGTTCAAATAATGAAGCCTCCCCTCCTCCCAATATCATGCTCAGCCCATAATGGTCGGCTTCGTTGTTGAATGACGCAATACCAGTCCTCCTGAGAAGAAGGAGGAACCGCTCAGGGGTATAATCCTGAAGCATCTTAACGGCAGGCACATTCAGTGATCGGGAGAGTGCCAGTGATGCGGGGACCGCTCCTGAAAACGCTCCGTTGAAATTCCTGGGAGCAAAACCCTGAAAACGTATTGGAATATCAGGAAGAATAGTATTGGGAAGGAGTTCGCCTGATGTCAGCATACCCGCGTACAGTAATGGCTTAAGTATGCTGCCCGTACTTCTGGGGGAGCTTAAAATATCGACATAATAACCATTCCCGCCCGATGTGTCAGCAATACTGTTTCCAATATATGCCAGTATCTCTCCGCTATTTGGTGAGATAATAATGCAGGCGGCATTACTTATCTGGTTCATACTCAGAATGGCGGAGTGCTGATGCACTCTCTCCGAAACCCTCCTCTGGAGATTGTAATCGATAGTGGTCACTATTCGTTTTCCCTCCATTGTCCTGTGAAAGTAGTCGGTAAGGTGCTGAGCCACCATGGGTATGGGCTTAGCATCGGAGAGAACAGGTTCCTCTGTTGAGAGTTCAAGGGTGATGCTGTCGAAAAAGCCCCTGTGATACATCTCTAAAAGCAGTTTATCTCTTTTTGTCTTTAACATATCGCGGTTTCTGCCGGGATTGACCAGCGACGGGGAGTTGGGGAGGACAGCATATGCTGCCGCCTCCGCCCACGACATGTTAAAGGGAGAAGTTCCTCCATACTTCCAGGAGGCAGCCTCGAGGCCAACAATGTTTCCCCCAAAGGGTGCATTAGATATATAATCGAGCAGGATCCTTTTTTTTGATCGCAGGATCTCCAGTTTTAATGCCGATAAAATTTCAACGATCTTCCTTCTATATGTCCTCGGACCGATTTTGCCGGCTATTCTTGCTACCTGCATCGTGATGGTACTTCCACCGCTGATTATTGTGCCGCTCTTCACATTAAGAATAACTGCCCTGACCATAGAGACAGGATTCACTCCCGGGTGATAATGGAAATATCTGTCTTCATAGGTAAGCAGTGCCTTTTCAAATTTGTAAGGCACGGAGTCGGAAGCCGGAAAGCGCCACTGACCGTCAGCAGCAATCCTGGCACCAAGAAGTGAGCCATCCCTGGCCTCAACGACAGTCGACAGCGGATCATTGAACCGAGGCATTGGTGTTACCATAAACAACACCAATGAAGCCACTGCTACAGCTGTCAGAACCTTACCTCTTTTACTCAACCGGCACACCTGTTACTTTAACATTACCACCGGGTATGCGGGAATAGTAATTCTCCTCGTACATCGCCTCACACCATATTGCCGGTTGGAAATACTCTCCTCTGTAAGCTGCATTCAGAAGGATCACAAATGTCCTCGTCTCACCCTCCTTAAGTCCGAAATAGGTATATACCCTGTCGTCCCTGAAATCACGATAATCATAAGAGCTCTCCTTAACTCCGAAATTTGCCTCAAACAACCTCGTATTTCTGATCTCCCAGCCCGAGGGCATCATGTTGGTGAGGGCAATGTTGCTCACAGGTGAGAAAGAGTTATTTGTAACGCTAACAACCATCATAAAGTCGGTGCCCTGCTTAAGGTTACTGTGGTCGATCTTAAGACCCTCCATGTTATTGTATTCAACCTTTACCGACAAATTACGGTTCTCCCTGGAGGCATCCCCCACCATAGGGACACCCTGAGTTATGAGGTTAACAAAGAGAGGTGATGATGAATTATTGGTCAACTTAACAGAGTTTGCCTCAGCAGGATTTTTAACGGTCCATGTCGCCACTTTTCCGGCCGGTGTTTTTTGATTGCTTTTTTCTCCGTTGACAGTAATAGAAAACTTAGATTCTGCCCCCGATGATCCTCCGAAGGTCTCAATATATTTCATATATGAGAAGAGACCCCATGCAGTTGACTGTGTGCTGTACCATCCTTCAGAAGATAGCTTGTCGGCTATCTCCTTAAGAAGGAGTGTAGCCTGCTCTTCATTTTTAAGCAGCAATAATGTATGCAGTATTATTGCCTTATCCCTTACCGGACTGCCGTAGAAGTAATTTTGTAATTCGGGTTCGCTCTCCATCAGACGCATGTCAATAATATCCAATGCAGCCTCCGGCCTGCCGGTAACCGCAAATGCTCCTGCCAGCATCCATCCGGCCATACGTGGTATTCCGGCTGTTTCCCTGAGGCGGTTCATAGCACCTTTTTCAGGGTTCCCCGACAAAGCGAGGGTATAGAGTCGGTACGCCTGTACGATTGCCGTCTGTCTGTATTTTGCATCGTAACGCCACTCCTGGGCGGCCTTTTTCTGATAAGTGGTCCATCGCGACATAAATGATGAAGGAATATTATAACCCTTTCTTCCTGCTTCAATCATGAAGTGTCCTGCATAGGAGGTAACCCATGTATCGGGCTGATAAGCTCCCGGCCAGAGTGAGAGGCCACCGCCGGCCATCTGCCTCTCGGCTATTCCCTGTATTGCCTTTTGTATATTCTTGGATATAAGGGCATTATCTATTTCAGAACCTGCCATAACATCCTTAAGATAAAGTTGCGGGAATGCCGAGGAGGTTATCTGCTCGGTACAACCGTGAGGATAACCGGTAAGGTAGCCTAATCTCTTCTCCAGATTCACAGGAGGAAGGGAGGTTACTTCAACCCTTGCACTATTGGTCCCCGTCATGCCAAAAAGGTTAAAAGAATGGTCAAGGCTTTCTCCCTCTTTTAAGATCTTCAACTCCGAGCGGGTCTCTTTCGGATTGGGGCTTCGTATTTCAATTTCAATCGAATATACAGCAGTTTCTCCTCCGGCCTCAGCAGTGATCTTCATTGTACCTCTGCCCAGCTTTTCAGATACAACCATTGAAAGCTCAACCTCTTTCTCGCCTGTCTTTTCAACAGTAACAACCTTTGTCGGCTCTGTGAAACGTATCAGTTCATTGCTCTCTGCTTTTATATTCACCGTCCTGATCTTTTCATCGAGAACGAAAAGTGATAACGGTAATGTCACCTTTTCGCCGGGGCTAAGCACCCGGGGTGCAGTAGCCAGAAGCATGAGAGGGTCTTTCACAATGACTGATCTCTCTGCCGAGCCGAAGGACCTGCTATTTCCTGCCACCACCATCACCCTTACCGATCCGGTATATTGAGCCAGTGTAATAGCATGGGTATTTGTCTTTCCTCCTTCGAGGGTAAATGGTCCCAGAAACTTGATCACCGGTTCGAACCTTCGTGCTTTCCTTGATGCCTGGTCGAGGAATGCATCATCTCCTCCGATGGCAAATACTTTTTCCAGGGTAGCACCAAAGGCTCCCAGGACATAGTCGTATATATCCCATGTCTTAACCCCTAAAGCTTCGCGTGCATAGAAGTAATTCCACGGGTTTGGGGTTTTGTAACCGGTTATATCCAGCAATCCTTCGTCAACCACCGCGAGACTATAGCTCATTGGTCTTTTCCCTGCCTCACTTACCTTAACCTCAAATTTCCTTTCCGAACGTACCTCTGCCGGCACCTCCAGCTGAGGGTTAAGCCTTGTTGCCGGGTCCTCAACCATTAGCGGGACAATGCCATACATCCTTACCGGGATGTCATTAATGGTTTGTGCATGAGGCTGGATAACAGAAACATAAACATAAGCATTGGGTGCCATTGACGGGAGGGCCTTTATTTTTAAGGTGGTATTCGGACTCACGGTTTCCACCCTGAAGTTATCAATGATGCCTGAGGCATTCTCAATGGAAACAATTGCCCTGGCTCCTTTAGGTGAAGGGAAAGAGATGGATATATCCTCCCCGGTGTTATATTTTTCCTTATCGGTATTGAGAGCAAGGACAGTTGCAGCCTCGCCTCCGCCGCCACTCTTGGCACCACTCTCCCATGGCCAGTCAATGAGCAGTACTTTGCCCGTTGAATGACCTGTAGAGGCAGTGGCTACGATAAGGTATCGTCCCCACTCCTTAGCCGGAATCGAGAAGCTCAATCCTCCCTCCCCCTGCAGGGAGGTTGTAACTGTCTCTTTAAAGACAGGCTTATAATAGTTGTTATTAACGTAGTAGCCCAGCGACTCCTCGTTCGACTCCCACCACCAGCGGTACGACAGCTTGTATACCGATACGTTCACATCGGCTCTCACAGGACGGCCCAGATGGTTCACTGTTACCAGCTTAATATCATTGGAAGCATCAGTGAACAACATCCTTGAAGTGCCTTTCAGACCGGGAAGGTTAATTCCTACAAACACAGGATAGGGAGCATATTTAATTCCTGTTTGCGTTATACTTGCATCCCCTCCTTTCTCAAATACCCGGGTTGTTATATTTGCCATCAGCATCCCCGGTGCATTTTCTATTTCAGATGGTGAGAGCTTGAATTTTGCATCACCATTACTGTCGAGTGTCCCGTCGAAAATAGTCTCGGTTTCTGAGTAAAATTGTCGTCCGGGATAATCAAAATTATACTGACTGTACTTCTCAAACTCTGTCTTCACAGGTTTAAGGAGCATCTCGACACTGCTTTTCAGACTACCCGAGACAGCACCGCTGAGCCATCTGGCATTAAGTGTTGCACTGTTGCCGGATCTTCCGCCGCCGAGGATCTCTGCATCAAAAGAGAGGTTGATCTTCAGCCTGTTAGGTTTTACAGTCTCTATCCTTACCCTTTTGGTAAAGGTTGCGCCCCCAATTCTGAAAACAGCATTATAGCTTCCTGTAACAGCATCCTCAGATGTTTTGGTCTTAAAAACAAGCAGATTTCTGCCTTTGATACTCTGGACCTGAAAATCGACCTTCTGGTCTGTTGGATTCAACAGCTCCATCTGTACAGGGTGGTCCTGCGGAATATCACGGTTCAGCTCCTTAATGAAGAGAGAAAGGAATATGGAGTCGCCCGGTCGCCATACATCTCTCTCTCCGTAGATGTAAACTTTCATACCCTCCTGAGGCTTGACTCCTGCCACATCGAATGAACTAAGAGAGAGTGAGTTACCATCATCCAAACGAAGGTAATTCCTGTCATTGCCGGTGCTTGCTATCATTAAGAAAGGTTTGCGGCTTACGGATAATGATGCAAAGCCATCCTTGTTTGTCTTTACAGAACCCAGCGACTGCATCTGCAGATCAAAGACCTCAATATTTACATCAGCCATTGGATCAGCAGTATTGATGTCGGTAACTATTGCATGAACAATATCGTCACCCCCCATTTTAGCGATGAGACCTATATTTGTTGCAATGAGGTTCTTCTTAAGCTTGGTGTAGGGCGTATAGTAGGCATCGGAGCATGGATTCTCCCTCTCACGCCAGTCGTATGCAAACTCATAAAAGAGAGCCTCTTCACCATCTTCATACCAGTCGCTGGAATTGTCCCACCATTCGAAGCCCGAGTCGTTCAGTCTGTCGAGTGCTTTCTCGTAATTACCTGTTGACGCGTCGGCTGAACACGGATATAGCGAATATGATCGTCTCATACCCAGTTCCACCCTGTAAATTATCCCCGGTTCCACTGCTATAAAATCAGCAATGTTGATGGTAAACAGATTCCAGTTATTGGGGTCAGTAGTGCTATTGGTCAATAGGTCTACTTTACCCTTATAAACAGGCCTTCCAAACTGCCTGATATAGCTGGCGCCTGTCAGGGTATTCATCTGAAGGAAGTAGGGGATATTATTGCTGAATATCTTAATTATGGTAAGATCAACGGCACTAAGATTGGCGGCCCTGAACGGAAGGATCAGTCCTGTTGAGGCAGGGATAATGACTCCTGACCCTACCTCCTTTATTCCGGGAAGAATAGTTGTAAAGTTGAGTTGTCGCTTAAAAGTATCCTTAAGTTTAACGCCGCTCCTGCTTCTGACCGAAGCATCAACAATAACAGTGATCTCCCCGCTCAGCTTTTCAGCCGGAAAAACAGAGATCCTGTTTCCTGCTACATCGAAACTTATCTGTTTTCTGGGAGAGAGATAAACCAAACCTTCAAGCTCCTGTGACGGGTCAAGCGGATCGGTAAGTTCAATATCGATGCGCTGATTCTCTTTTGATGAAACCGTAACATTGCGAATGTAAAAGTCATCAATGGATGGAATATTTACCGACTCCGATCCCTTCTCCTTTATTCCAGACTTAGCACCGTCCCATTCAAGATTAAGGTTCATCTCCTCTTTACCTCTGACAATCTTCTGTACCTTAAAGAGGTGAGTATTCCCGTTTTCGGGGTGCTCCCATTCAATAATAATACTCCTCTTGCCGAGTTTAGCCTGAAGTAAGGATTCAACATCGCCCGACGGCATAAAATCGGAGGTAACAAGCTCCCCTCGCATTGTATATGATGCGCCCTCCGGCAGTTCCGATTCCAGAGCACCAATTGTAACCTTGAAATCCTTTTTTAAAGTCTGTATTCTGAAAGGGAATATCTTAAGCCTCTCAGGCACCTCCCCTATCTTACCAAGATCGAAGGTGGCCGAAAAGAGTGTTCCTGATGGCAGAATTTTAGATGGTTTGAACACTATTGTATAATCATCAACCCACTCGGCATTTCCCTTTATTGAAGGACTAAAGGTAAAGAGGCTTCCTGCATTCTTTCTGTTTGCTGTAGTTGCAAACTCAGGCGAGATTCTAACCTCTATTACTCCATTTGCCGGCATAACACCGGAGGTGTATGATGAGATAAACTCGCTGAATCCCTCGTCGGGGGGCAGGTTGGAAAGGGCAATGGCTGCCAGCGCATTTTCGTCCTTCAGGTTCTTGCTTCTTCCTCCTCCACAGGAGTAGGAAAACAATATTATGGCAACAAGAATAAGTGAACTGATCTTTTTCATAACAAGGGATAGTTAGGGTTTCTCTTTTATAAAAATAGTCAAAAATTTGTTGCCTGTTATTGTTATTATGATTCCTTATCACATGAACCAATCTTCACTCTTTTACATTTAAATTTTCAATCTTTTGTCTTTTATCCGATTATTATACTACCTTTGCGCCCTCTTTCCCGGATCGGGAGAGTTGTGGTGCCGGGAGGAATCATATCCCTTTTCACTGGCTTAGTGGCAGTAACAATGTCCTTTTCGCACCCCATGGAAAAATAACACGGGCTTAAAGGCGGATTGGATTTACAGACCCGACTACAACTATTAAATGGAAAATTTTAAATCTACAGGTTTAAGCGAAAATTTGCTTAAGGCCATTGGTGAGATGGGTTTTGAGACCCCTACTCCCATCCAGGAAAAGACGATTCCTGCAATTTTAAACTCAGAGAGCGATATAATTGCTCTTGCACAAACGGGAACAGGCAAAACAGCCGGATTTGGCTTGCCTATTATCCAGCAGGTTGATCTTCAGTCTACTGAAGTACAGAGCCTTATCCTTTGTCCCACCAGGGAACTATGTCTGCAGATCACCCGCGATCTTGACAACTTCTCTAAATATGTACCCGGTTTCAGTTCTCTTGCGGTTTACGGTGGCGCCAGTATCGATGGTCAGATCCGCCCGCTACGAAGAGGCGGAGTACATCTTGTTGTTGGCACACCCGGAAGAACACTCGACCTTATTAAGAGGAAAGTTCTTAAAATAGGATCCATCAAATGGCTGGTCCTTGACGAAGCCGATGAGATGCTTAACATGGGATTTAAGGAGGACCTCGACGAGATCCTGTCTGTCACACCTGCGGAAAAGCAGAGTCTTCTCTTTTCTGCAACCATGCCCGACGGTGTCAGGAGCATTGCAAAAAAGTATATGAATAGTGCCATTGAGATCACCGTTGGCAAGAAAAATACAGGTGCAGATAATGTCAGTCACCACTACTATGTGGTAAGAGCATCCGACAGGTATGCAGCCTTAAAAAGAATTGCCGATATCAATCCCGATATATATGGTATTGTATTTTGCAGGACCAGGATGGAGACCAAGGATATGGCCGACAAGCTTATTCAGGATGGTTACAATGCCGACGCTCTTCACGGCGATCTGTCTCAGCCGCAGCGCGATTATGTTATGAACAGGTTCCGCAGCGGTTCACTTCAGCTACTGGTTGCAACAGATGTGGCGGCCCGTGGCCTTGACGTAACAGATCTCTCCCACGTGATCAACTATAACCTTCCCGACGATCCGGAAATATATATTCACAGAAGCGGAAGAACAGGCAGAGCAGGTAAAATGGGTATATGTGTAACTATTACCCATGCCAGGGAACAGGGAAAACTGAAGCAGCTCGAGAGAGTCGCAGGCAAGAAGTTCACATACAAGGAGGTTCCCGGTGGCAGGGAGATATGCGAAAAACGACTCTTTAATGTGATCGATAAAATGGAGAAGATAGATGTAGCCGATTCGCATATCGACGCATTCTTACCGGCAATTATGGAAAAGCTGGAGTATATGTCCAAAGAGGATATCATAAAGAAATTCGTCTCTGTAGAGTTCAATACCTTCCTTGAATATTATAAGAAAGCACCGGATCTGAATGTACCAGTAGGTGGCGACAGTCGCGACAGGCGAAGAGACTCGGGCAGAGATGAAGGAGGCAGAGGCGAAAGGAACAGGAGCGAAAGAGGCAGAGGTGAAAGAAGCGAAAGAGGCGAAAGAAGCGAAAGAAGCGAAAGAAGCGAAAGAAGCGAAAGAGTAAGGCCTGAAAGAAGCAGGGACGACAGAGGAGGCGAAAGAAATGAGTCGAGACGTTCAGCAGGAGCAGGTTTCTCAAGGTTCTATATCAATGTTGGCAAAAAGCAGGAACTTGGAACAGCTGAGTTCATTGGCCTCATCAATGATGTAACAGGAAGAAGGGATATCCCTATCGGAAAGATCGAACTGGAACGCAAGTTTTCATTCTTCGAAATAGACAAGTCGTTTGAGAAGCTTATCCTGAAATCATTTGAGAATGTTTACATGGAGGACCTGAAAGTACAGGTGGAACTTTCAAATACTGTTGAGGACAAGTTGCCTGCCGGAGCACGCTACAGTGAAAAAACTGACAGAGGCTCCAAAACGGCCGGACGAACAGGTAAGCCTGCAAGCAGGGGCGCATGGAAAAAGACACAGGCCAAAAAGAGTCCCGTTGAGTGGGGTGGCAGAAAAGATAAGAGGAAAAGAACTTAGTTGACTGCAAATGACAGAACTGGTTTCGGAGATAAGATGTCCGCACTGCGGAAACAGTAAGACTGAGACCATGCCGGTCAATTCCTGTCAGTTCTTTTATGAATGTACTAACTGTGGCAAGTTGTTGAAACCACTTGAGGGTGATTGCTGCGTATTTTGTTCCTATGGCACAGTGAAATGCCCTCCCATTCAGGAGGGTAATTCATGTTGTCATAACGATAATCTATCGTAAAGCAACCAGCAGTCCGCCGGTGATAAAGGCAGCGACCCACCAGATATATGCATAACGCGACCAGAGGTGCTCAAAACGGGGCACCTCTGCGTTTATACCCGCCCGTAGGCTTAGTCGCCACAATAGGATATTATCTGTAAGCATACCCAGAAGCGAAGAGTAACCTATTATACCGTGGATACTCAACATCCCCTTTGATGAACCTATTATCATGAATATGGTGGCTGTAATGTCAGCTATTATACCCATGGTCAGAAAAGTGAGAACCCGTCTGGTTACTCTTTTCCCTTTCTGTTCGGTTATAACACCAATGGAATAGAAGGTTAGTGCAAAAAGAACTATAACCGTTCCTGTCATTACATAATTATTCATGGTAATTTAATTTCAATTAGTCAGCCAAAATAGGAATAATAGTAATTTAGCTGACAATTACCTACCAAATATTATCATGTTTCTTACAAACGGATATGGTAAAGCAATCTCCGGCAAACTCATACCAGGAATGAAAGCCTTAATATCTGTAAAAATCAAATCACGGTTTATATTGATCTCTGTCGGATCCATAGTTCCTCTGGCCCTTGCAGCAGCAGGTAATTACAGTGAGCCATCAAACGTTGTGTCTCATTATATTTCAGCCATCTTCGACCAGCCATTTTCACTTCTCCTGCTACAGATAATAATTATACTGATGGTTGCAAGGATCTTTGGCAAGCTGTTCGCCAGAATCGGTCAGCCAACTGTTGTGGGAGAGATCGTAGCCGGGATAGCACTGGGTCCTTCAATAATGGGATGGATAATGCCCCGATTCAGCCACCTTCTCTTTCCTGTCTCTTCCCTCGATAACCTTCACATACTAAGTCAGACAGGACTGATCCTCTTCATGTTTATCGTTGGGATGGAGCTCGACTGGAAGATATTGAAGACAAAAGCGAGGGATGCTGCCGTAATAAGTCAATCGAGTATACTTTTCCCTTTTCTGCTGGGCATAGGGCTTGCATTTTATCTCTTTAAGCGGTTTCCTCCAACCTTGGGGGAGTTTCTTCCCTTCTCCCTGTTTATAGCCCTTTCGATGAGCGTAACAGCCTTTCCTGTTCTGGCAAGGATAGTACAGGAGAGA
Source organism: uncultured Bacteroidales bacterium (assembly GCA_963698535.1). Lineage (GTDB taxonomy): Bacteria > Bacteroidota > Bacteroidia > Bacteroidales > VadinHA17 > CAVORD01. The sequence continues at coordinate 1,625,500 of CAVORD010000001.1, forward strand.
GGTATCTCACGTACCAAAACCGGGGCAATGGCAATAACCAGTGCCGCTCTTAATGATGTTACTGCATGGTCGGTACTGGCTGTGGTAATAGCCATTGTAAAGGCAGGTTCACTGGTCTCGGCCCTTAACACAATAGGACTTGCAATTACTTATGTCCTCATTATGATACTGGTAATCAGACCATTTCTGGCCCGACTGGGAGATTCTCATTCCGGAAAGGAGACGCTTAACAAAGGGGTGGTAGGGTTGTACCTTCTTATCCTCCTTAGCTCTTCTCTGCTTACGGAGATCATTGGTATTCATGCTCTTTTCGGTGCCTTTATGGCCGGACTGGTAATGCCCGAAAATATTAAGTTCAGAGAGATCCTTTCCGGTAAAATTGAAGACATTGCCGTTGTTCTGTTCTTACCCCTCTTCTTCGTGTCGACAGGATTAAGGACCGAGATAGGTCTGCTGAATGAGGGATCGTTGTGGCTTATCGCTATTGTCGTAATCTTTCTTGCAGTGGCAGGCAAGCTTATCGGCAGTGCCATCCCGGCACGACTGGTTGGCCAGACATGGCGTGATTCCCTTATCATAGGGACCCTTATGAACACCCGTGGACTGATGGAACTGGTTGTTCTTAATATTGGGTTTGATCTGGGGTTGCTTACCCCCGAGCTATTTGTCATTATGGTTCTCATGGCTGTAACAACTACACTGCTAACCGGTCCCGGACTTAAGATCATCGACATTTTAATGCCCGAGGCTACAGTAGAAACCCTAAAGGAAGAGTCTGTTGCCAGAAGGTTTAATATACTCCTCTCTTTCGGCAATCCTGAAAGCGGAAAATCGATGCTCCGGGTAGCAAATTCACTGACAAAAGAGAAGGAGACAACTTCATCAATCACCGCATTACACTTTGCTCCTCTAAGGGAGATGAAACTGTACAATGAGGAAGCTGTCGAAGATGAGAGTTTCAAAGAGATCCGTGATGAGGCCGTACTGCTTGGAGTAGACCTGAAACGGTTATTCAAACCCTCCCGCGATCTTACCAGGGGAATTCTCGAGACTGCTAATAACGGAGAATATGACTTCCTCATTATAGGGATGGGCCCGGTAACTTTAAAAGGAACATTTCTGGGGCAGTTATTGAATCTTTTCTCCAAAATTCTAAATCCTGAACGACTTGTGGATGTAGCCAAAGGCAGAGAGCAGCTCTTTAACGAGGCCCAGTTCAGTGAAAGAGTAAGAACAGTAATATCCAAAAGCAGGGTGCCGGTGGGTGTCTTCCTTAACAATGATCTTACCGACATAGAGACTGTTATTGTCCCTCTCTTTTCTTCCGACGATATAGAAACGGTGAAACTCGCCAGGAGTATAGCAGAGGGAAGCAAATCGCCATGCATAATCCATGATCTCAACATGGTTCTGAAACGTGAAGAGTTTTTATCGAATGAGATATTGAATGCAACAATCGGATCATCGGTAACGACTACATTCCCACGGTTAACGTCCAATGGCGGCAAGTCAATTATAGTGGTATCAATGGCCCGGTGGTCGGAATATCTGACTATTACCAGGGAATCCACCGCCCCGGGAAACTTTAGCTCCTATCTCATTGTTAAGAGCAGGAACCAGGTTAATGGGTAATACTATTGGTTTATTATTTATATATTTCTGTCAACAAATACTAAATAATGGAGTCGCATTTGCTAACTGACGTAGTAATAATCCTGGGGCTATCGCTTGCCCTGATCCTGATTTTCCAGAAATTAAAGCTGCCCCCAATAATTGGCTTTCTTGTAGCAGGAATTATAGCTGGTCCTTATGGTCTTAGCCTTATTGAAGGGCCGCACGAGGTAGAGCTTATGGCCGAAATAGGTGTTGTCTTTCTTCTTTTTGCAATAGGTCTTGAGTTTTCAGTAAAGACCCTTGTTTCAATAAAAAGGACAGTATTTCTGGGTGGCACAGTGCAGGTTGGTCTTACAATAGCAATCTCAATGGCCCTTTCCATGTTTCTTGGATTCGGCATTAATGAAGCTTTGTTCATTGGATTTCTGCTATCACTCAGTAGTACAGCTATTGTTCTGAAAATGCTTCAGGAGAGAGGTGAGCTGGCAACCCCGCAAGGGCGGGCATCAGTTGGAATTCTTCTGTTTCAGGATATCATCGTGGTTCCCATGATCCTGATAACCCCATTCCTGGCTGGAGAGGCACAACCACAGGGTGGTGCTATGCTGATGATGGTAGTGAAGATGGTTGCCACGATAGTCGTACTCATACTGATGGCCCGGTATATAATACCTCTCCTCTTCGAAATTGTTGTCAAAACACGTAACCGGGAACTTTTTGTTATTACAACTGTCGTACTCTGTTTTGCCACTGCCTGGCTCACATCATATGTTGGTCTCTCTCTTGCTCTCGGTGCCTTCTTTGCAGGGCTTATCCTATCAGGTTCCGAATATAGCCATCAGGCAAAGGCCAATATCTACCCGTTCAGAGAGATCTTTTTGAGCTTTTTCTTTGTCTCCATAGGTATGTTGCTGGATCTCAGGTTTTTTATAAATAATCTACTGATTATCCATTCCATTGCCATAGGCGTAATCGTTATCAAGATGATAACAGGATTTGCCGCATCACGGCTGAGTGGGACTCCACGACTGAACTCTGTAATTGCCGGACTTAACCTTTTTCAGGTTGGTGAATTTGCTTTTATGCTTTCTGCAATAGGACTGAGCTACGGGCTGCTGGAAGGCAATACCTATCAGTATTTTCTTTCTGTAAGTATCATTACAATGGGAGCTACACCATTTATTATCAATGGTGCACCAAAAATAGCCAAGATCATATTGAAAGCACCTCTTCCGGATGGTGTGAGACGGAGGATATCAAGGATAAAGAGAAAAGAACAGCCTGAAATAGTTATTGAGGAAAACTGCCATGATCACCTGGTAATTGTTGGCTACGGATTAAACGGAGAGAATGTTGCCAATGCTGCCCTTTTATCGGGAATACCATATGTCGTGATAGAACATGATTCAGATGTTTATAAGAAAGCTAAAGCATCAAACTTCAATGCTATTCTGGGGGATGCCACAGATGAATCATTGCTAAGACATATAAATATCCATGAATCAAGGGTAGTGGTTGTTGCCATATCCGATCCTACCACAACACGTGAGGTGGTAAAGGCGATAAGGAGCTTCACAGAAACAGCTCATATAATTGTAAGGACAAAATATATGAGAGAGGTGGAGGAGAATCTTAAACTTGGTGCCGACGATGTTATCCCCGAAGAGTTTGAGACCAGCATTGAGATTTTTACACATGTGCTGAGGAAATACCTTGTCCCGCATGACGAGATCCAGGAATTTGTGGACAATTGCCGGACAAGAAATTACGAATACCTTAGAAATATTCCATCGTACCATTCCAAGAAAAGGGAGATCGGGATTCATATACCGGATATGGAGATCTCTACGATCCCGGTGCAGAATTCCCCGAACTCAATAATTGGAAAGAGCATATCTGAATCCGGATTAAGAACTGAATTCGGTATTACTGTCCTTGCCATAAGGCGGGGCGATAAATACATTTCTGAAATATCTCCTGATATAACAATTGAACAGGATGACATACTCTACCTTTTCGGCAGTCCTGGAAATATATCGAAGATAAACAAATACCTTTTATTCAGGCAATAATAAAATTTGACAATTATAAGCCTGCCAATCAAATAGGTTTTTTAACTTTATAAAAACGATTGCTATGACAGGTATTATTGAACTAGATGCATTCCTCTTCGGAATAATTAGTGCAGTTGCTCTGCCTTTGGGTGCCATGCTCGCCCTTGTCTGGACACCAAAGCCCAAGGTGCTGGCTGCACTGATGGCAATGGGAGCAGGTGCTCTGCTGGCTGCTCTGACAATAGACCTGGTAGCTGTTTCCCTGGAGAAAGGACATTTCTATCCTCTTGCATTGGGGATGATACTGGGAGGACTATTCTTCGTTTTACTAAACAGGGTCATTAACAGTAAAGGCGGTTTCCTACGTAAAAGTGCAACGATATTCACTCATATAACACGCAAACATTCGGCAAAAGAGAAGCTCCTTCTCAAAAAGATGAGCAAGGTCAAACTCCTTTCAAAACTCGATCCCATTCATGCAAATGCTTTGATGCCACTCCTGCACCGGTTCACATACAGGGAAGGTAAATTCATGGTCCACGAGGGTGACCCGGGTGATATTATTTACATCATAGAGGAGGGCGAAGCGATAATTATGGATGACAAAACAAATCAGGTGGTCAAAATACTTAAACCAAATGATGTGTATGGACTGGCAGAAATGCTATCCCTAAGTCCTCATCCATATAATGCGGTAGTTAAGAACGACATGAAACTCTGGCTTGTATCCAGGGAAGCCGTTGATAACCTTATTTCAATAAACCCAACTATTAAAGCGGACCTGATGAAAATTGCGGAGGAGAACTATATTCTTTCTCCCAATGGTAAAGAGGACTCCCATGTACATTCAGAAGATTGGTACAACGAGGCCCTGGGACATCTGGCCGAAAAAAGGGGCAATGTTACCAGTGAAGATATCCACCAGGAGGTGAAGGAGCATGGTAATGCTTCAATGGCCATATGGATGGGTATAATGCTCGATGGTATACCAGAATCTATCGTTATCGGCTCCAGCCTGCTGCTCCATGGCTCAATAAGTATATCGCTGCTTGCAGGTCTTTTCCTTTCCAACTTTCCAGAGGCCCTCTCAAGTTCAGTGGGAATGAAAAAACAAAAAATGCCTTATATGAAGATAATTCTTATGTGGACATCTATAATGATTGTAACCGGTATAGGGGCATATGTTGGCAATGTATATTTTGAAAATGCCTCACCCCTCTTCTTTGCACTTGTCGATGGCCTGGCGGCCGGTGCCATGCTAACGATGATAGCGGAAACAATGCTTCCTGAAGCTTTTCATATAGGCGGTTCTGTTACCGGACTCTCAGCTCTTATAGGATTTATTGCAACCCTTTTGGCCAAAGTAATCGGGGCATGATAACAGTTGCTAAGGACTCAATGCCTGCCATATCTCTATTGTCCGGATAGTATTGGCACATTCATTCTGTCCGTTTAAGATGATGCCTAATTTCAAACATAAAATTGCTTACCCTGATATGAAAGATGATTCCCTGAAAATGTTACCCGGAATGGTCCTGCTGATCTTCTTAATTACAATCATATTAGTGTCAGCCGGATCGTGTAAAGGGAGAAAAGCCGGATCTTCGCAGGAATCATTTATTATATATGGAGCAGGCGATTCTATTGCTCCCGGTGGAAGTCCCTCCTTTTTGGTTGCCGTACCATTTGATACAATAGCGATCAGCATAAAGAGCTCTGTAGAGGAGAAAGTAACAGCCTTACTGGATTCCTTGTCGTCTATCTGCTTTAATGGACTGGACATTGAGCTCATGAATATAAATACCGACTCATCAGGCATTAAAACCATCAGGATCGATCTTAGAGAGGATAAGTCCTACACAGGCCCGGGGACAACAGAGCCATACTTTTCATGGTATGATTTCTTTCAGGGCTCAACAGGAGGGCAATCAACCACGATAAGTCTTATCAATACTATATTACAGAGAAATTATGAGGGTGAATGGCCGGATGCCCTTGAAGTATATTACATGGGAGAGCCGGTCGGTAACATGGACCACATAAATCTCTCAGGCATAATATTAAGATAGCTATTGAAAATATTAACAGCATTAGCCTCAAAACAAAAATATTACTATATTACCTAATTAATCACTTACACTTAATAAGATGGAAAACGAATCATTCGATTTTAACAAACTTTTTGAAGAGTCAAAAAATACACTCCTCAATCCAAAGGAGTATTTTACTTCAATGGTTGTTACAGGCGGACTTGTAGCTCCGGTTATTAAAGCAGCTGTTTATGGTCTTATCGCAGGTCTTCTCTCTTTTGTCTGGAGTCTGTTCCACCTTGGAGGAGCTACATCGAGTATGCTTGGTGGTGCGGTAGGTTTCATGGCGATAATCTTTTCGGTCATTGGTGCTCTTGTAGGCCTTTTCGTCGGTGCTATTATCCTGATGATTCTCTCTGCTATAGCAAAGGGGTCAACAGATTTCGAAGCCAATGTAAGGGTGTCGGCAAGTCTTCTTATTCTGATGCCGCTGGCTTCCCTGTTCAGTTTCTTCTCCGGCTTTAATCTTACTCTGGGAGCCATCGTATCGCTGCTGATCAATCTATATGGTCTCTGGCTGCTCTATAATGCACTCACAACAACACTAAAGGGAGATCAGCGCACATCCAAAATCGTGACGGTGGTACTGGCTGCACTTGTTGCAATAATGTTTATTGCAGGATTCGGTGCAAGGAAAAAGGCAGCTGACTTTTTCGGAAGTGATAATTATAAGGAGATGGAGCAACTTCAAAAAGAGATGAAAGAGTCTATCAAGGATTTGGAAAAAGAAGCTAAGAAACTAAATGAGGATTAAGCATCCGGGCTTAACCATACTACCAAGCTAAAGCCTCGCTTTCTAATATTCTTATTTGGTGAGGCTTTTTTATTGTGCCATATCCATTAAACCCTACTCTCTTATATCCCCGGCATGAAGCTCAGATGAGCAGGTAACATCACCTTATATCTACAACATTTTATTGTATTTATTATATATATTAAGTTACTAATAACATATTATATCGTATATTTATAATATAGTTGATCTTATGAAAAGCAGAAAGATATACAACAGAATAAATGTGTTGCGTGAAGACTTGGGCCTTTCACGCAAAGAGCTTGCAGAGCGGACCGGAGTTAATTACCAGACAATAGGCTATATTGAAAGGGAGGAGTTTAACCCCAGCCTTGATCTTGCCTTCAGGTTTTCGGAGCTGTTTGGAATACCTGTTGAAATGATTTTTTCGACAAGACCGCAATTACCATTACTGGAAGAATTATCTTTAAAAAAATATTCAAAGAGTAAGAATAAATTATCAGGGAAATAGTCACAGGCATTGCTTAACAGATATAGAGTGTGTACAGATCCCGGGACCATTAAAGGCGGTTTGTTACTCACTGAAAAGATAAAATTAATCCTTATCCCGGGTTTGTGAAAAGGGGAACCAGGTAATATCCCCGGATAAAAGAACAAAAAAAGTATAATAATGGACGAAAAAGTCAATAGTGGGGAGGTTGCTGATTATTACAACAAGTTCAGCTCATCACAGGTAAAAACAGGAGCCAATCTCCGGCATTACACACTCATCAATGAGCTTATAAGACATGGATTGAGGAGAGACAGCAATATTCTTGAGATAGGGTGCGGGGTTGGCGTTTTTACATCCATGATAGCATCATTTGCTACCAGAGGCAATATTGTGGCTACTGATATCAGTGGTGAAAGTGTTGAACTGGCAAGGGCAAGAACCGGTTTTCATAAAAGCATGAAGTTTTTCACTACTGATATGTCAGACTTCGCTGCAGAGATGAAATTTGATTTCATCGTTCTCGCCGACGTTCTGGAACACATCCCATTTGAAGCTTACGGAGATCTTTTCACGAAACTTGCAGGAGCCATGCATGAAGGATCAATAATTTTCGCCAGCGTCCCCAATCCTTCACATCTCGAGTTTCTGCACAGGGAGCAGCCGGAAAAATTACAAATCATCGATCAGCCGGTCCATACCGATATTTTATCCGGCAGCATCTATGCTGCCGGCATAGTACTGCTGGAGCAAAAGGCTCTAAAGATATTCCACACAGAAACGGATTATACCCTTTTCATTATGACCTTAAAACCTTTCTATAAGGCAATTACAGAAATATCGACACTTGAAAAGATCACAAAGAAGCTTTTCCGGCGTATGAAGTATAATTTTGCTCTGATAAAGGGCTGATGAAGAAGATAATCTATATTTCCCCCTCCCGGTCATCATTTGTTGAAAGGGACATTCGCTTTCTGGGGAACCATTTTAAGGTATTAGCGCCCCAGTTAAACTGGAACAATAAGCTGTTGTTACCGATTACCATGGTACGTCAGAAACTTTTTCTGCTAAGGTATATCTGGTCCGCAGAGGCAATAATCATAATGTTTGGCGGATACTGGTCCGTAGTGCCTGTAGTTCTCGGAAGAATAACAGGCAAGCCTGTATATATTATCACGGGTGGTACCGATTGTGTCTCCTTTCCCGAGTATAATTACGGAAGTCTCCGTAAACCTCTACTCTCCAGGGTTATCGGTATCTCTTTCCGTTTTGCCACAAGGATATTACCCGTGTCGCAAACCCTGGTCGACTCAGAATACAGTTACGATAAGGTTTTGATCAAAAAGCAGGGATTTCTCAATTTCTTTCCTAAGATCAGCACCCCATACACTGTCATACATAATGGTTATGACCATACGGAGTACTCCCGGGGAACAAAAATGAAGGACTTTAACAGCTTCCTTACTGTAGCATTTATATCCGACCATACCAGATTTTTGCTTAAGGGAGGTGATATGATCATTGACCTTGCAAAAGAGAAGCCTGATATGAACTTCACCATTGCAGGCCTCTCCTCTGATATGATCGGCCAGCTTGCTCCCCTGATTCCCGGAAATTTAAAACTGCTGCCACCTGTGTCGAGTAAAGAAGCAAAGATACTCATGGAAGCTGCTGGTATCTATCTCTCCTTATCGCTATCTGAAGGATTTCCAAATGCTATTTGTGAGGCGATGTTAATGGGATGTATACCTGTCGGTTCTGATGTGGGAGCAACTTCAGAGATAATTGGCGACACCGGATTCATTATAAAGGAGAAGAAAAAAGAGCTGTTATTAACCGCGATAAACAGACTGATAGCACTGCCGATCATAAATAAAGAGGAACTCTCATCAGGTGCCCGCAAAAGGATCGTTGATAATTTCTCCCTTTCCAGACGGGAAGAAAAGCTGATTGAGGTCCTGACCGGCAAACAGTGAATTATGGCAGTGATATGACAAAACAGGAGATACAATTTAAAGCTGCCATCGCGGGGCAAACTGTTCCAGATTAGCCAAAAACTCGTAACTTGCTAAAGAATTAAAATCATAATTATGAAATCGATTATTACAGTCATATTATTACTGTTTGCAATTACAATTTCGGCCCAGGAAAGAGTGGTAACAGGAGTAGTTAAGTCCTTTGATACATATTACCTTCAAAACGCCAAGGTAATTTCCAAAAGGACAAAATCTTCAGTAGCGACTGACTCAACCGGAAGGTTTTCGATTGTTTGCGGCGAAAAAGATGCCCTCACATTTAAGGCTAGCGGTTTCTTAACACAAACCGTTAACCTGAAGGATAAAGACTCTTTGGTCATTAACATGATATTCAAAGGGGAAAAGTATACCAATGAGGTGGTAAACAATGGCTACATGAGTTCTGAAAATCTCACACATGCTATCATCACATCTTTCCGAAAAGAACAATGAATTTTCAATGTATACCTCCATTTACGAGTTAATTACAGGGAGATTCCCCGGTGTTAAGGTCAGCGGAAACAGTATCGTTATCAGAAACTCCGGGAACCTGTACGGCAATTACGAGGCCCTTCTTATTGTTAATGGAGCTGCTGTTTCTGATATTTCCAGTATTAGTCCGTCTGAAGTTAAAACCATCGACATCCTTAAAGATTCTTCTGCAGCAATATATGGTGTCAGAGGAGCCGGAGGTGTTGTGGTAATTGTTACCAAATAGAGGTTTCACCTTTCATATTTACCGGAAATGAAGTACCTGCTTTCAGTGTTTCTTATCATTGTATCAGGATCGGTTCTTAATTGTCAGGAGGCAAAAAGAACAAGGGATTATGGTATTAAGACAGGCATCTTTTCTCCAGGAAGGTATAATGCAATAACCGATGTGGAAGGTGTAAGGGTTGGCCATGTAACAATAGACAACGGACAAGAGATACATACTGGTGTGACTGCCATTCTCCCGCATTCCGGCAACATTTTCAAAGAGAAAGTACCGGCAGCGATCTTTACCTACAACGGTTTTGGGAAACTGGCTGGATACACACAGGTAAATGAACTTGGCAATATTGAAACTCCTGTCATTCTCACCAACACGCTTAGTGTACCTGTTGCCTGCGAAGCACTGATAGAACATACACTCGCTCTGCCAGGCAATGAAGAAGTAAGGTCAGTTAACCCTGTCGTTGGTGAGACCAATGATGGCTATCTTAACGATATCAGGGGTTTAAAAGTAAAAAAAGAGGATGTTCTCAGAGCTATAAATTCATCATCAACCGGGCCTGTGAAAGAGGGTTCGGTGGGTGCCGGTCGCGGAACAGTGTGCTTCGGCTACAAAGGTGGTATCGGAACCTCCTCCCGGGTCCTGCCCGTATCGCTGGGAGGTTATACGGTAGGTGTTCTTGTTCAGACAAATTTTGGGGGAGTGCTGACTATCGCGGGCGTACCTGTTGGAAAAGAGACAGGGTCATATCCCTACAAAGGTGAAATTGATCCTACCCCGGATGGATCGTGCATGATAGTAGTTGCAACAGACGCCCCTCTGAGCGACCGCAATTTAATGCGACTGGCACGGCGTGCAATGCTTGGACTCGCCCGTACCGGAGGTATGGGGTCAAACGGATCGGGCGACTATGTCATAGCCTTTTCCACAGCTAAGGAGTTAAGGATCAGCGATGGGCCTAAGGGTGAGCTCCTAACTACCAGAGTACTTCGCAATGAAGACACCTCTCCTCTTTTTCAGGCTGTTGCTGAGGCTACAGAGGAGGCTATTATAAACTCTCTGTTTGCAGCTGAACCATTTACCGGAAGGAACGGGAACAGGGTTGATAAACTTCCTGTCGCTAAAATTGTTGATATAATAAGGAGACAGAGCGATCAAATAAAATAGTAAAACTCACTTAATCTTTATAGATATGACATCACTGGAAGAAAAGCAGGAAATAACAGAACCTGCCGGTAAATTGAATGCCGGTTCTGTTGTAGGTAAATATCTGTGGATTTTTGAATTATCACTGCTGGCAGTTTATCTTATAGTTGTTATTTCCGGAATCCCGTTTAACGACAAGAGAATACTTACGGGTGTGCTTGCGGTCTTTGCTGTATTATACCTTATTGCCGGAATTTGGGGAAGGGATTTTGAAACAAAAAAGGGCTGGAGGCATTTCATTAATTCCGGAGGCCTTGTTATTCTCTCTTTTGCTCTTATGGCACTGATCTATTTCTTCAGAGGATGGCCATGGGCAAACGCAATATTGATAATTATCGCGATAGGATTGGTAGTAATAGTTCTATTGAGCTTAACCACCCTTAAAGGAGGTAAAGGTAGTTTCACAGAGAAGCTGCTTATTGCAAGGCTTCTTGCTGTGACAATCCTCCTGTTGCTGGTGATACTGGTCGAATTTCTCAGGGCTTAACAATTTTATTCTGTTTTTATGGTCAACCTGATAATACTTGCCGTTGGATTTGCAGCTCTGGTTTATGGCGCTAACTTACTGGTAGATGGTGCTGCATCACTTGCAAAGAGGTTTAATATCCCAAATATTGTAATTGGTCTAACCATTGTTGCTTTCGGGACCTCTGCCCCGGAACTGGTAGTAAATGTTTTTGCCTCATTAAAAGGTGAATCGGGGATCACTCTGGGGAACGTAATTGGAAGTAATATCTTCAATGTGCTTTTTATTCTGGGTGTAACTGCAATAATACGCCCTCTCAGGGTCACATCCGGAACCACATGGATAGAGGTGCCGCTTGCGTTACTGGCCGCCCTTGCTGTCTTACTTCTTGCTTTTGACAATATGGGAGATAAAGATGCCCAGACCATCATCTCCCGCAATGACGGATTAGTACTGCTATTGTTCTTCACAATTTTCCTGGTTTACAATGCAATGGCTTCAAAAAAGGGAGGTATTCAGGAGGAGGTACAGGTAAGGCAACTTTCTTCTCTTCTTATAACTGTTTTTATTGTGGGCGGACTGGTATTACTCGTTGCCGGCGGTAAAGCAATTGTATACTCCGCAGTCGATATTGCCAGGATGCTGGGTATTTCCGAAAGGGTTATTGGTCTGACTATAGTATCCATAGGCACATCCCTGCCTGAACTTGCCACCTCTGTAGCTGCAGCCAGAAAGGGTAACGTCGACATTGCTATCGGCAATGTGGTAGGATCGAATATTTTCAATATATTCTTTATCCTCGGTATCTCAGCTACTATTTCATCGGTACCGGTATCACTTCTCTCCCTCACCGACCTGTGGGTAAATATCGGGGCAGGTCTCTTGCTTTTCATTTTCATCTTTACGGGCAAAGGGAGACAGCTGGACAGATGGGAAGGCATCAGCTTTCTGGTGATCTACATAGCATATATTACATTCCTGCTGTTCTGATTGCTTTAACCTGAATATCCGGTATGCATTCTCTTCAATCAACTAAATGCGACCGGTATGGCATAGGCCCCTCATTGCAAAAAACCTGATAAATCTCCATATCTTTGGGCATTTTCCGGGTTACTCCATCTATTTTAGCTATTTTATAAGATCAGCCATATTACGGGTAAACGGAAAATAAATTAAGACAGAAACCAAAATTTTATGAAAGAGATAGGATCGATAGAGCTACGTAAACTAACAATAGATGATTATCAGGGACTAAAAAGCACCATGCAGGATGCATATAGAAACTGGCCGGGTATTCATTGGAATGAAGAGCATCTTGAAATCTTGCTCAATATCTTTCCCTGAAGGACAAATAGCTATTATCGCCGACGGAGAAGTGGCAGGATGTGCACTCTCAATAATTGTTAAGTACGAACTATTCGGTGATGATCACACTTATGAGGAGATCACCGGTGGGTATACTTTCAGTACACACAACCCAAGGGGTGAGACTCTTTACGGGATAGATGTCTTTGTAAGGCCCGACTTCAGAGGACTTCGCCTGGGCAGAAGGTTGTATGATGAGCGCAAGGAGTTATGTGAAAAACTTAACCTTAAAGCCATAACATTCGGGGGCCGGATACCGAACTATCACACCCATGCTGCAGAACTTAGTCCGAAGGAGTTTATTGCAAAGGTTAAGCATAAGGAGTTATTCGATCCGACTCTCACCTTTCAGCTTTCCAATGATTTCCATGTAAAAAAAGTGCTTAAAGGATACCTTCCCGGTGATAAGGAGTCGAAAGAGTATGCCGTATTGCTGCAATGGGATAATATCTATTACAGGAAACCCGATCAGAAGCAGTCGAGCTACAAAAGCGTGGTGCGATTAGGATTGGTTCAATGGCAGATGCGATCGTACAAGGGTCTGGACGAGATGTTCGAACAGGTAGAGTTCTTTATCGATGCGGTGTCAGGGTACAAGAGCGATTTTGCCTTATTCCCGGAGTTCTTCAATGCACCTCTGATGGCTGAATACAACCACCTTAAAGAGGCCGAGGCAATAAGAAGTCTGGCCATATATACCGACGAGATACGAGACCGTTTTCTTAAACTGGCTATTGCCTACAATGTAAACATAGTAACAGGAAGTTTCCCATATATCAGGGATGAGAAACTGATAAACATAGGATACGTCTGCCGCAGAAACGGCACGTACGAGTCGTTCGAGAAGATACATATCACTCCCGACGAGTCAAAGGTGTGGGGTATGGTGGGCGGAAATAAGATAAAGATCATTGAAACAGATTGTGGTCCGGTTGGTGTTCTGATATGTTACGATGTTGAATTCCCTGAGCTTTCACGTATTCTTGCCGACCAGGGGATGAAAATACTTTTCGTTCCCTTCCTCACCGATACCCAGAACGGATATTCCCGGGTAAGGTATTGCGCCAGGGCCAGGGCCATTGAGAATGAGTGCTATGTGGCTATTGCCGGAAGTGTCGGCAACCTGCCCAAAGGTTCATAATATGGATATGCAATACGCACAGTCGGTGGTATTCACACCATGCGACTTTGCATTTCCCACAACAGGTATTAAGGCAGAAGCCACTCCAAATACCGAGATGATGCTTATTGTGGATGTTGACTTTGATCTCTTGCGCGAACTTCACTCCTATGGGGCTGTAAGAAATCTTAAGGACCGAAGAAAAGATATTTTCAAGGTGGAACTATGCAATAAGCTAAAATAGAGAGGAACAGTGCCCCTATTATCAGATTTACTGCTGTAGATCATTAACCCATTTAAAAGAATATACCCTATATTGCATATCAACAAATTTTCAAAATGACCGAATCTCTGGGATTATTATCATTTACGGCAATCTCGATCGGAGTTATTCACACCGTTCTGGGTCCCGATCATTACCTTCCTTTTGTTATGCTGGGTAAGGCCAGGGAATGGAATTTACGCCGGACAGTTATTATCACTGTTATCGCAGGTATCGGTCATGTACTTGGATCTGTCATACTTGGTTTTATAGGAATAGCCATCGGTATTTCTGTTTTCAAGCTTGAAACAATAGAATCATTCAGGGGTGATATTGCAGCCTGGTTACTAATTGCATTCGGACTCGTCTATATGGTTATTAGCCTGAGGAATATCATAAAAAAGCAACGGCATACACATAAACATATTCATCCCGACGGCACCACCCATCTGCACGAACATAATCACATGAAAGAGCATGGGCATTTGCATGTCTCCGATCCTCTCAAAACCACACCGTGGGTGTTGTTTATAATCTTTGTTTTCGGTCCGTGTGAGCCACTTATTCCTGTGCTTATGTACCCTGCTGCTCAGGGCAGTACAGGTGGCGTTCTGGTAGTTGCAACGCTCTTCTCCATTGCAACGATATTTACCATGGTCGCAATGGTACTTCTGCTACGGTTCGGACTCACCAGTATAAGTCTGAAACCGATTGAGAAATATAACCATGTAATTGCCGGGTTTGTTATACTCTTGTCAGGAGTGGCCATACGTTTCCTCGGATTGTAACCACCCAATGATTACAGCCAAAAGAAGGCCTCATTCAGTTATAATTAGTAGCTTTGCATAAAATAGACAGAAATGAGTTTTGATTACAATACACAGCGTGAAGATATGGCCCTGCCGGAATATGGCAGGAGCATCCAGATAATGGTCGATCATATTAAGACGATAGAAGACAGGGAGGAAAGAAACAGAGCGGCCAGAACAATTATCCAGATAATGGGGAATCTGAATCCCCATCTGAGAGACCTCGATGATTTCAGGCACAAACTATGGGATCATCTATATATTATTGCAGGGTTCAATCTGGATATAGATTCACCTTACCCTATGCCGGAACCGTCTAAGTTTATTGAGAAACCCGACATTATACCTTACCACAACGGCAGTATTAAGATCCTGCACTACGGCAGAATTATCGAGATGATGATAGATTCGGCCTCCAAAATGGAGGATGGGGAAGAGAAGGAGTACCTCACATCTCTTATCGTTAACCAGATGAAAAAACTTTACCTTACCTGGAACCAGGGAACGGTTAGTGACGATTTGATCATCAAAGATCTGGGCACCCTCTCCAAGGGCCAATTAAAGGTAACCGAAGGTATTAAGATACTTGAGGCCCGCGAGCTTCTGGGTCCGAAAAAGAAGAAGCCTATTGTCAAAGGGAAACAGGGTAAACAATACGGAAAGAAAAAACTTTATAGCAAACATTAATGGGAACATTTCTCGTTAAGGGTGGTAACCGTTTGAAGGGTTCCATTATCCCGCAGGGAGCAAAGAACGAAGCCCTTCAGGTTCTGTGCGCAACACTTCTGACACCCGAAAAAGTTACTATCTCGAATATCCCCGATATCAGTGATGTCAATAAACTTGTTGAACTTCTGGAATGTATCGGAGTAACAGTTACCAGACACGGCCATGGTACGGTAACCTTTGAGGCAAGGGAGATAAACATTGATTTTCTCCATTCCGACGAATTCAAAGAGAAGAGTGCCGCCCTCAGGGGTTCAATAATGATTGTTGGTCCATTACTTGCACGCACAGGCGAGGCATTTATACCTAAGCCGGGAGGTGACAAAATAGGTAGAAGAAGGGTGGATACCCATTTCATTGGATTCCAGAAGCTTGGCGCGGAATTCAATTACGATCAGAATGCCTCCTTCTACAGTGTAAAGGCTAAGAAGCTTAAAGGTGCCTATATTCATCTTGACGAGGCATCGGTGACCGGTACTGCCAACATTATTATGGCATCGGTATTTGCAGAAGGGGTAACAACGATTTATAATGCAGCATGCGAACCATACATACAGCAACTTTGCAAGATGCTTGTTTCAATGGGTTCGAAGATAAGCGGGATCGGCTCTAACCTCATATCTATAACCGGCACAGATAAACTCGGAGGGTGCACACACAAAATACTCCCCGATATGATAGAGATAGGCTCATTCATTGGGCTGGCGGCAATGACCGAATCGGAACTTACCATTAAGGATGTAAGCTACGACGATCTTGGAATAATCCCGGAATCATTCAGGCGACTGGGGATTAACCTCGAAAGAAGAGGCGACGATATCTATATCCCTCAGCAGGACCATTACGAGATAGAAACATATATCGATGGGTCGATAATGACCATTGCCGATGCTATATGGCCTGGATTAACACCCGACCTGCTCAGCGTCTTTCTGGTTACTGCCACACAGGCCAAAGGTGCCGTCCTTATCCATCAGAAAATGTTTGAGAGCCGCCTTTTCTTTGTTGATAAACTTATTGACATGGGTGCACAGATTATTCTTTGCGACCCTCACAGGGCAACGGTTATTGGTCACAATAAGGCAGTAAAACTCAGAGCTACAACAATGGTATCACCGGATATAAGGGCCGGAGTGGCGCTTCTTATTGCTGCTCTCTCGGCCGAAGGGGAAAGTGTGATACACAACATTGAACAGATAGACCGAGGATACCAGAATATTGACGTACGCCTTGGAAAACTGGGTGCAGATATCCGAAGAGTCTGAGAGGACTCCACACCGGACTTTCATTTTATTCCCAACCCTTAAAACATATTTGAAATTATGGATATTAAAGTAATAAATACTCCTAAGGCGCCTATACCTGCCGGTCACTATTCGCAGGGAACAGTCTATAACGGAGTTCTTTACGTTGCCGGTCAGGTGCCTGTTGTACCTGTCACAGGTGAAAAAATAACAGGATCGATAGAAGAACAGACCCTTCAGGTCCTCAATAATCTTAAGTCTATTGTCGAAGCTGCCGGCAGCGATATCTCACGAATACTTAAAGTTACTGTGTTTGTATCCGACATTGAATACTGGCCAGCCGTCAATAAGGTTTACTCAGAATTTTTTGGCTCCACAAAACCAGCCCGGGCGATAGTCCCGGTAAAAGAGCTGCATTATGGATTCAAAATTGAAATAGACGCCATAGCAGCCGTTTAGCCTGAGCTCTGCCCCGGAAACAAAGTTCCGTTATTCATAACCTATATGTGACAATTTGGCAAAGCTTTGCCTATGGCTCACATTTTGATAAGATTAAGCAACTAAACTGTCAATAATTTGAAGATGGCAAAGAAGAATAGTAAAGTTAAGTCCGGCAATGGTGCTGATAATGAGATAAAAAAAGGTAGTGTTCAACAAGATATGGAGAATGTGAAAAAAGAGGAGAAATCAAATAAAGATAAGTCAGAGAAAACAGAGAACACTGACCAGGAGGTATTAAAGAACAGTGAGACTGACAATTCGGAAGAGACCTTTGCCAACGCAGATGAAAAACTGGCAGAAGTTACTGATAGATATATCCGGCTCTCAGCTGAGTTCGATAACTACCGGAAGAGGACACTAAAAGAGAAAATGGAGCTTTCCAGAAATGCCGGCGAGCAACTTCTTCTAAGGATATTACCTGTTATGGATGACTTTGAACGAGCATTGAAACTGATGGACAGCAACAGTGACTGCAAGGCAATGAAAGAAGGCATTGACTTGATATACAATAAATTCAGGGATTTTCTAAAGCAAAGTGGTGTAAAGGAGGTAGAAGCACTTGGCAGTGAGTTTGATGTTGAGACACATGAAGCGATCACCAAAGTACCGGCACAGGATAAATCTCAAAAAGGCAAAGTAGTCGATGTGGTTGAGAAGGGGTATTACCTGAATGATAAAATTATCAGGTTCCCGAAAGTTGTAGTTGGAGATTAAGCCAAAAAAAGAAAGGAACAGGCAGGATGTCAAAAAGAGATTACTATGAGGTATTAGGTGTGCCTAAAAACGCTTCAAAGGAGGAGATTAAGAAGGCTTACAGAAAACAAGCCATCAAATATCATCCTGATAAAAATCCCGGTGACTCCTCGGCTGAGGAGAACTTCAAGCATGCTGCGGAGGCATATGAAGTACTTAGCAACGAAGAAAAAAGAGCCAGATATGATCGTTTTGGGCATGCAGGAATGGGAGGTTCAGGTAATGGCTTCGGTGGTGCGGGAATGTCCATGGAGGATATATTCTCATCCTTCGGAGATATTTTTGGTGACGCCTTTGGTGGCTTTGGAGGGTTTGGTGGAAGCACCCGACGCGGAAGAAGAGTTAATAAGGGATCGAATCTGCGAATAAAGGTAAAACTGACCCTGGCCGAGGTAGCAAACGGGACAGATAAGAAACTTAAAGTAAATAAATATGTAGCATGTAAATCGTGCGACGGTACAGGCGCTGAAAGCAGCAGTAGCTACTCCACGTGCGGCGCTTGTAACGGAACAGGTCATGTAACGAGGATAACCAACACTATACTGGGTCAGATGCAGACATCCCAGGTCTGTAACAGTTGCGGCGGTGAGGGCAAGACCATAACAAAAAAATGTGCCACATGCTATGGCGAAGGTATTATAGAGGGAGAAGAGATAGTAAAAGTATCTATTCCTGCCGGTGTTGCCAGGGGAATGCAGATGAATCTAACCGGTAAAGGAAACGCCCCGAGGAGAGGAGGAATTAACGGAGATCTTCATGTTGTTATTGAAGAAGAGGATCATCCGGAACTAATAAGGGAGGGCAATGACCTACTCTACAATCTGTTCATAAGCTTCCCCGATGCTTCCTTGGGCAAACAGGTAGAGATACCTACAGTGGAGGGTGCAGTAAAAATAAAAATTGAAGCCGGAACACAGGCCGGTAAGATTCTCCGGCTGAGAGGAAAAGGATTACCCGAGGTAAACGGATATGGTAAGGGCGACCTCCTTGTAAACGTTAATGTGTGGGTACCCAAACACCTTTCCAAAGAGGAGATGAAGATCATCGAAAAGCTTGGGGAGTCTGAAAACTTTATACCTAAACCGGACAAAAATGACAAATCATTCTTTGAGAGAATGAGAGGTTATTTTGAACAATAGACATTTTAACAGTACTTTGAAACGACGGGCCACCATTTGACAAATTTCATTTGCCATTGGATGGCTTCTTTGTATATTTACCCTTACCAATAATATAACCCCGATAGCAATGACATTATTTGAAGCTAAAAATGTATCGAAAAGTTTTGCTACCCAAAAAGCACTTGACGATGTATCCCTTTCTGTTTCTGAGGGATCTATTCACGGCCTGCTGGGACCCAATGGAGCAGGCAAAACAACTCTTATAAGAATTATTAACCAGATCACTGCACCCGATACAGGAACACTGTTCCTCGAAGGCCGTAAGCTTAGTCCCGACGATGTGACGCGGATAGGTTACCTCCCGGAAGAGAGGGGTCTTTATAAGAAGATGAAAGTTGGGGAACAGGCACTCTACTTTGCCAGACTAAAAGGACTTAGTCATGCCGAAGCAATGAGAAGGCTGAAATTCTGGTTCACTAAACTCGATATAATTGACTGGTGGGGCAAGAAGGTTGAAGAGCTTTCGAAAGGGATGCAGCAGAAGGTACAGTTTGTTATTACCATCCTGCACGAACCACGACTGCTGATCTTTGATGAGCCTTTTAGCGGATTCGATCCAATTAATGCCAATATTTTAAAGAAAGAGATCCTCGGACTGAAAGAGAAAGGTGCCACTATCATATTCTCAACCCATAATATGGAGTCCGTTGAGGAGCTATGCGATAATATTACGCTGATAAACAGGGCAGAGACGATCCTCGATGGCAGCGTAAATGATATCCGTAAAAAATGGGCGGCTAATGAGTATGAGGTGCTTTTCGACGGTACTCCGAAAGTTAACGGCAGCTCTATGTTTGATATCCTGGAGACAAAAGCTGAAAACAAGAACACTTTTCTCCGTTTAAAAGCCCACGATAAGGTGGAAGTAAACGATCTGCTGAAAGATATGCTGGGAGCAGGCAAGGTCCTTTCCTTTAATCCGGCCCTGCCCAGTATGAATGAGATCTTTATCAGGGTAGTGGAATCAAGAAATGAATCTGTTGACAATAAAAAACAAAAGTGATGAGCAAGATTACTGTAATAATTAAAAGAGAATATGTTACCAGGGTAAGGAAGAAGTCTTTTCTTATTATGACAATCCTTGCTCCCATCCTTATTGCGGCCGTCATTTTTGTGCCTGTAATAATCATGACCGGCCAGAAGGGTGAGCAAAAAAAGATAGCTGTTGTTGAAGATGGATCTGATCTCTTCAAAAACAAGATACCAAATACTTCGGAAACGGAATTTGTATATCTCGAAAATACCGACATAAACGTACTTAAGAATAACTTCTCTGAAGCAGGCTATTATGGTGTTCTTTTCATTTCGCCGGTGGTTACCACCGTCCCGAATGCCGTACAGCTGATATCAAGAAAACAGCCTCCTATGTCACTCATTGATCATATCAGTAATGCTATGGAGAAGGAGATCGAGCGTCAGAAACTGTTATCCTACGATATTGAAGATCTCGATAAAATATTGGCCAGCATACGTACAAATGTATCAATCCAAACCATCAAGATCGACGAAACAGGAGTGGTGAAAGAGACAAACACAGGCATAGCAATGGCGTTGGCTTATATCGGCGGATTCATGATGTACATGCTCGTGTTCATCTTCGGCACACAGGTTATGCGTGGCGTAATAGAGGAGAAAACTAACAGGGTTGTGGAGGTACTGGTTTCATCGGTCAAACCAATCGAACTAATGATGGGTAAGATAATAGGGATAGCTCTGGTAGGACTAACCCAGTTCTTTATCTGGATAACACTTACTTTCGTTGCTGTTACGGTGGTACAGACGACATTCCTTGATAAGGAACAGTTAAGTCAGATAACACAAAATATGCCTCAGGAGATGATGACCACATCACCCGGCTTACAGGGACTTCAACAGAATACGGCAACTGCCAACCCGGAGCTTGGGGAACTGGCATCACTGTTCAGCAGTGCGATGAATCTACCGTGGGGACTTATCATCTTCTCCTTTGTATTTTATTTCCTTACCGGCTATCTGCTCTATGCATCTCTCTTTGCTGCAATAGGATCGGCGGTCGATAATGAGACAGATACCCAACAATTTATGTTGCCTATAACAATACCCATAATTCTGGGGTTGATGGTAGCCATGGGTACAATGGAAAATCCGGAGAGCGCTGTCACCTTCTGGTTCTCTATTATCCCGCTCACATCACCTATCGTTATGATGGCACGAATTCCATTCGGTGTGCCGGCATGGGAACTTGCCCTCTCTATGGGTCTTATGGTAGTATCATTCCTTTTCTTCGTATGGCTGGCAGCCAAAATTTACCGTACAGGTATCCTTATGTATGGAAAGAAACCGTCATATAAGGAGATGTGGAAATGGATAAGATATAAGGGTTAGAGTAGCCAAGAGCCTGCCGGCCGGCCGGCAGGTGAACCAAAGTTGAGGGTTTAAGGATAGAGGTAGATAAATAACGATAATAAGTGTATGGCAAAGATCCTGGTAATAGATGATG
Source organism: uncultured Bacteroidales bacterium (assembly GCA_963698535.1). GTDB lineage: Bacteria > Bacteroidota > Bacteroidia > Bacteroidales > VadinHA17 > CAVORD01. The sequence continues at coordinate 1,647,344 of CAVORD010000001.1, forward strand.
AGAAGGCAATAAGAAACACCCTTAAGGAGGTACTTGAATATGAGAACCATGAGGTGGATCTGGCAGAGGACGGACCAACCGGACTGGAGCAATTTGGTAACGGACAGTATGATATAGTACTGTGCGATATCAAAATGCCAAAGATGGATGGTGTTGAGGTTCTTGACAAAATAATTGAAGCCGGTACTGACACCCCCGTGGTTATGATAAGCGGTCACGGCAACATAGATACAGCCGTTGAAAGCATAAAGAAAGGAGCCTTCGACTTCCTTGAAAAACCGCTCGACCTGAACAGGGTGCTGATAACAATTAGGAATGCAACCGACAAATCGCGGTTAATTACTCAAACACAGGCACTTAAAAAACAAGTTAGCCAGAAGTATGAGATAATTGGTCACTCCGAAAAAATAATACAGGTTGTTGACATGATCGACAGGGTCGCCCCTACCGATGCACGTATCCTGATAACCGGAGCCAACGGTACGGGAAAAGAACTCGTTGCACGGCAGATACATGAAAAAAGCAACAGGCGCGGTGGTCCTTTCATTGAAGTTAACTGTGCGGCCATACCTTCTGAACTAATTGAAAGCGAACTATTTGGCCACGAAAAAGGGTCTTTTACCTCTGCAATAAAACAGAGGAAGGGTAAATTTGAACTGGCCGAGGGAGGAACCATTTTCCTTGATGAAATAGGCGATATGAGCCTCTCGGCACAGGCCAAGGTTCTAAGAGTACTTCAGGAACATAAGCTAACCAGGGTCGGTTCGGATAAGGACATCAAGGTTGATGTAAGAGTACTGGCTGCAACAAATAAGAATATCAGGTCGGAGATCGACAACAACAACTTCAGGGAGGACCTCTACCACAGGCTGAGTGTTATACTTATCCACGTACCTTCATTAAATGAGAGAAGCGACGATATTCCGGAACTGGCCGAATACTTTAACCGCATTATCTGCGAAGATTATGGTGTCCCTGTAAAGAAAATTACAAAGGATGCCATTGAGCAGCTACAAAAAATTAACTGGACAGGAAATATAAGAGAGTTCAGAAACGTTCTCGAACGCCTTATTATTCTCTGTCCTGAAGAGATCACCGGTAAGGAGGTAGTGGCTTATGCACATCCTGTCTCAGGTAATATTAAGTAAAAAGGAGACCTGCCTGCGTAGCTCCGGCATTTAAACCGGAAGGCAGGGATTGAAGATTTTGTTATGGCAAAGGGGAAAGATACAACACCGCACATAGGAATATTCGGTCGTAGGAATAATGGCAAAAGCAGCCTCATAAACAGTCTTGCCGGTCAGGATATCTCCATTGTATCCGATAGTCCGGGTACAACCACCGATCCGGTAAAAAGATCATTTGAGATCACAGATTTTGGTCCGGTGGTACTTATCGACACGGCAGGGATCGACGATACCGGATCACTGGGTGAGAAGAGAATTGAGAGAACACTCAACATTATTTCACGCATAGATCTGGCCATGATAACAGTAACAGATAACATCTGGGGTGAATATGAAAAAGATCTGGCCGAAAGATTCAGAAAAGAGGGTATACCCTTTCTGGTGGTTCATTCAAAAAGTGATATTGTAAAGCCCGCACAACCATTCCGTGATTTTATATTAAGTGAAACAGGGAATCCGCTCATTGAGTACTCCTCCTCCGATAAACGCAATTATGAGGAGCTCATCTCCCGTATCAGAAAGTCCATTCCCGAGAAGAGTATGGTCTTTAAGTCACTTCTGGGCGGTATCATTAAAAGGGACGACCTTGTACTGCTGGTAACACCCGTTGATGCGGAAGCGCCGGCGGGAAGGATGATACTTCCGCAAATGCAGGCTGTGAGAGATGTGATTGACAACCATGCTGTTGCAATTGTCCTAAGGGAGATGGAGATAGAGAATTTTTTAAAGAATACCGGAATAAAACCGGCACTTGTTGTTACCGATTCGCAGGCCTTCGCCAAGGTAGCAGCATCAATACCTCCTGATGTCCCGTTAACAGGCTTCAGTATTATGCTGGCTCATCACAAAGGAAATTTTGATGAGTACCTTAAGGGTACACCTGCGATATCGACCCTGCAGGATGGCGACAGGATAATTCTGCTGGAGTCGTGCTCCCACCATGTGGCATGTGACGACATTGGCCGTGACAAGATACCCGCCTGGCTAAGAAAATTCACCGGCAAAAAGCTGGATTTTGATATTGTTGCAGGTCTGGATGAGATACCCAGGCCCATGGGTGATTATGCTCTTTTGATACAATGCGGTGGCTGCATGATAACCAGACGTCAGCTCAACGCACGCCTCAACAAGGCTATAGACAAGGCTGTTCCAATTACTAACTACGGAATGACAATTGCATGGGTTACAGGCATCTATGAGAGAGCAGTGGCTCCATTCCTGCAGATTGAAGAGGGAGATCAGAATCTGAAGTAGATGAAGGGCTGCGAATCGCTGCTCCCTATAAGTGTTATTGCTACCACCACACCAACGGCTATTAATATTTTTACCAGTTCAGGTTGCTGTATGAACAGCCCCCTGTATGCCTCCTTGATCTTAAATGGCAGAAAATGGATCAGATAGCCAATGCCTATTACTGAAAGAACGGGCCAGTAACCGGAAACCACTTTGGGGACAGTTGAAAAATCGAATCCGGTAAAGATCCGGTTTAACATCAACCCAATATTATGAAGACTATCACCCCTGAAGAATATCCAGCAAAAGGTTACGAAGTGGAAGGTTATAAATATTGAGATAAAACGGCCGGCTCTGCTTTTCAGGAACGACAGTTTACCTGTTACCTTACCTATGATCAGTCCTGCCCCGTGGAGGGCCCCCCATATTACAAATCTCATTGATGCTCCGTGCCACAGCCCGCCCAGTACCATTGTTATCATTAGGTTAAGGGATGTAAAGAGACCACCTCTGCGGTTTCCTCCCAGAGGTATATATAAGTAGTCCCTGAGCCAGCGTGAGAGGGAGATGTGCCATCTTTTCCAGAAGTCGGAGAGGCTTGATGCCTTATATGGTGAATTGAAGTTAACAGGAAGCCGGAAGCCAAGCAAAAGGGCTACTCCCAGAGCAATGTCGGTGTATCCTGAAAAGTCGCAATAGATCTGCAGACCATAGCCATAGGAGGCCATAAGATTCTCAAAACCGGTATATAACGATGGGTCAAGGAAGATCCTGTCGACGAAATTCACAGAAATGTAATCTGAGATCACCATCTTCTTGATCAATCCGTTCAGGATCAGAAACAATGCCTGACCAAACTCCCTCTTATGAAGATGATACTCCTGGTAGATCTGTGGTATAAACTCCGATGCTCTTACAATTGGTCCTGCAACGAGCTGAGGGAAGAAAGAGACGTAAAAGCCGAAATCGAATATATTCCTTACAGGTTCTATCTTTCTTCTGTATACATCGATGGAATAGCTGATCGTTTGAAACGTAAAGAATGAGATGCCGACTGGTAAAATTATTACCGAAGGATCGAATCCCGAGCCAAACAGTTGGTTCGACCACTGTGCCAGCCAGTTGGCTGTCTCTATATTTCGTCCCGTGATATCAACAATTAATCCGGTAATGAAGGCGGTGTATTTAAAGTAGGCGAGCATCCCAAGATTTGCCACCAGGCTCACGATGAGCCATAACCTTCTGAAACCTCTCTTCTCCGAGGCACCCATCATGCGGCCTGCACTGTAATCTATAAGTGTTGAGAGCACCAGTAATCCAAAGAACAGTCCTCCGGCTTTGTAATAGAAATAGAGGCTGAAGATGAGCAGATAGAACGATCTAAGTGATCTCCTCCGATAGAAAACAGTAAAGCCAATGAGAAGTGCGAGGAAGAATGCCCAAAATCCAAATGATGTGAAAATAAACGGTTTACTGCTATCGTAACCAAAAATCTCTTTTATAAAAGGTCTCTCATTTGAGATCTTTTCTGCGGTAACCGGTACCAGTACCGAATCAGCCGGAGTGGTTACACGGAGATGAATAACTGTATCCTTGAGTTCAGCTCTTTCACCTTTTGCTGCTCCGAACAGGTCGTTCATCATCAGTGCTGCAATAGTATCTGAACCGGCATAGGTAAAGTGAGTAAGGTCGGGTTGTGCCAGCGGAGGGAGGCTTTCTGCCCACCTGATTATCGAATTAGCACCTCCCATTGCCTTCCATGAATCCCAGAAAACAACCCCTGCCGAGTCGGCTGCTTCTCTCTGTGCGGCTATTATGGCCGGAATATTATCATACGATGATTCCTCTCCGCTCCTCTCAGCCATATCTGTTACTCCCGCTACTACTATTATGGCATCGGGGCATATTTCCTTAAGAAGAGATATCTGACGGTATATACCCCTGGTATAGAATGAATACTCACTCCTGATGTTTTTGACCACATTCAAACCAAAGTGAAGGATGATAATATCGGGGTCGATAATTCTCAGTCCCTGCGCCAGGCTCTCCTTTTGGATCATTGTGAAGTCAAACCCGGCACTACCGCGAAGTGGTACATTGTCGACAATTACCCCTACCGAGTCGGAGATGGATATCCCGTAAAAATCGGGACTCACTTTTCCTTTAACTGTTATTGAGACATCCCTTGCGCCCGGGGTGTTGACAACCAGCGATGTTATACCGGACGACACAGGCAGATAACCTGTGAAGTATGTTGTGTCAGAACCACCGATTACGACAAAGACCGTATCGTGGCAATTGCCATATATTAATGATACCCTGTCATAAACTGCTGCAAGGGAATCGGAGAATACCGAGGGAGATATTGTAACCGAAGCAGTTATCTGCTCATCATCAGGGCTGTTTTTACCTTCAAATCGGGTATACGAACCCAGCGGACCAAACTTCTTGTTGTCGGTTTCGCCATTCATATAGGAAAGGTAAGTATACCGCTTCCAGTTATCGGATGACCGTACTTCTGCTGACCGTGTATACATAACTGGCATCAGCGGTTGTATCAGGCCCGGACCGGATCCTCCGTATTCCTGCATAAGGGTTCTTCTGATTCCTGCCGTAATACGGTCACCTTCAAGCTGTGAGTCGCCATAGTAGAGGACTCTGATCCGGCCTTGAAGCTCATAAATGGAATCGAGGTCGATAAGGGGCTCAGGAGTCAAGGAGCTGTCGGCCTTTTCCGTTTCAGGAAATGTCAAAACTGTATCGGGGGCAGGAGTAAAAAGAAGAGTATCCTCATTGGCTAAAGGGTGCTGCCATAGATAATACCTATGCTTCAGTGAATCAACAGTTTGATGTCCGGGCAATCCTCTCCACCCCGGCATCAGGAGATAAAGCCCTGCCAGCAGAGAGATAAATACAATATAAAATAGTAGTATCCTGGACGGTCTCATACCTCAACCGCAGGTTGAACAAATTAACTTTTCCTTCTTATCTTCAGCTTTTGCCCAACCTGAATTCTTCCGGCATCAGATAGATTATTCAACTTTAAAATATCTGTCGCCGATACATTATCGAACTTCTTTGCAATATCCCATACCGTATCACCGGTTCGGACTGTATAATATTCATAGTCCCCTGTCTGCACAGACGATGACGCTGAAACATTTTGATTTTCAGGCACCTGTTTTCCAACCATTTTCTGTTTGGCCTCGAAGCTCATATTATTAATTGCTGAATAGTACTCGGATCTGGATGGTTCAACATAAATGACAAGGTTCTGTCCTACTTTGATGGTATTCTTGTAGATATTATTCCAGTATCTCAGGTCTGATAATCCGACCCCGTACCACGATGCTATATATCCGAGGTTATCGCCCGATTTAACCTTATAGTTCAGTCTGGTTTTTCCGCTTATTTGCGGTGGCATGTATTTGCTTACCGAGGGATCGGTAGCTTTAACAGAAGCACTGATAAAATGGTCGGTCTTATACCCTGTTATGGAATCGAGTTGCGCTATAAAGTCACTCAGGTGTGCTACAGGCAGTGTTATTGCGCTTGTTTGTGATTTGCCGGGCACCATTCCTGTACGATACTGAGGATTAAGTGCTTTAAGTTCACCCAATGATATTTGAAGGACCTCTGCTATCTGACCAAGATGAATATCGTAATTGACACGAACAGTATCGGTTGCGACAGGATATTCGATTGCTATCGGCTGTATGTCGTGTTCGGGGTAATAGTTCATTGCATAGAGAGCAGCAACAAATTGTGGGATATAACCTCTGGTTTCTCTGGGCAGACGATAATATATCTCCCAGTAATCCTTTTTATTTCCTGATCGCTTAATTGCTTTGTTAACATTACCCGGACCACAGTTATAAGCTGCGATCACCAGGATCCAGTCGCCATAAATATTGTAAAGGTCCTTAATATACCTTGCTGCTGCATGAGTTGCCTTGACCGGGTCGCGGCGATCATCGACCAGTGAGTTAACTTTTAATCCATACATTTTACCTGTAGAATACATGAATTGCCACAACCCTGTTGCTCCAACCCTGCTTACTGCGTTGGGATTAAGGGCCGATTCGATCACGGCCATATATTTAAGCTCTACAGGCAGACCATACGATTCGAAGATATCCTCTATCATTGGAAAATAGTAATCCGCCTGTCCTATCATAACCCTGAACCGGTCCTGCTTGAGTGATGTATAGACATGAATGTGATTACGGATAATGCTGTTATAAGGTAGTGTTATAGTAGAATTGAGCTTCCCTATCCTGGCCATATATACTGAATCAGGGAATTCAATTGACTTCTGATTCTCTGACGGGTAGTTTGCATTTGCTGACAGATATGCCTTATTTACGTACCAGTTATTTACAAGGCTGTCGAGCTGGTATGAAATTATCTCCTCATAATTCTCCTCCACTTTACTGTTTTGTTGTGCAGACAGGTAGCCGGCAGACAAAAGGAATGATAATGACAGTAACAGATATTTACGGATATTCATTTTTTTGTTTTTAAAAGGTTATAACTATTCCCATACTCACTCCGAATTTTCCCATCTCGTTATCGATCATAGGTACGGGTGCAACAAATGCTTCAATATTGGTTGAAATATCATAATCGTACAAACTTGCATCAACGTTGGCGTCAAGTATTGTCACCAGATACCATGCAGCGAGGCCAATATATGACAGATCGCGATATCTGCGAAAGTAGTCAACTCTGGCCAGTAATTGTTCACTTATCCACTGAGCGTCACTTAATCTGTAAGTATCGGGGTGAAGCACCGGATCGTATGTGGCCGGATCGGCATTTGTAATTATCTTGAGATAACTTTGTGTCTCGGGTATCTTGTCGGTAAAATCCTGATAAGCCTCAAGGAATCGCGAATGGTTTGTTGAGTTATAAGATACGGCATACCCTATTGCCCCAAATCCGCCATATACCAGAGGCAGTTTCCAGTACTTACGGTTATATACCTGTCCCAGTCCCGGAAATATGGAGGCTATCATGGTTGACTTCTGAGGATTGGGAAGGAACTCTTTTCTTTTGGCGGTATCGGGCTGTACCAATATCTGACCATTACCCCTTACATTGGGTAAGACCGATAACAGAATTAATAAAATTACCTTATAGCCTGCTCTTCTCACTGATTAAAACGGTATTTACCGGCTTTAATAACGCAAGGCAAATATATATATTTTGTCAGGCAAGCTTATCGAAAACGCCCAAAATACGTTCCATCTCCTCAGGATTATCGAATTGGATAACTATTTTACCCTTTCCCTTGTCGTTTATCCTGAATTTTACGGGCGATTTGAATATTGTTTCCAGATGGCTGGACAGTTTCCCGAAGTCCTCATTAAGCTGATTCTTCCTTTCGGTGCGGGCAGGATCCTTCACCTCTTTAACCTGCAGTTGTCTTACCAGTTCTTCGGTACTGCGAACAGAGAGTTCTTCGTCGATAATTTTATAATATACTTTGATCTGTCTTTTGGGATCCTCAATACTGATAAGGGTGCGTGCATGACCCATGGTGAGCTGCTTATTTCTCAATCCAAGCTGGATCTCAGCCGGTAATTTAAGTAATCTCAGGTAGTTAGCAACTGTTGATCTCTGCTTACCTACCCTGTCGCTCAATGCTTCCTGGGTAAGACGGCACTCCTCAATAAGCCGTTGGTAACTGATAGCCACCTCCATAGAATCGAGATCCTCTCTCTGAATATTCTCTACCAGGGCGAGTTCCAGCATGGCCTGATCGTCGGCTGTTCTAATATAAGCGGGTATATGTGTAAGACCGGCTATCCTTGCAGCGCGGAACCGTCTCTCACCGGCAATAAGCTGGTATTTGCCCGGCGAGATCTCTCTCACCGTAAGTGGCTGTACAATACCAAGTTCCCTGATCGATGTAGCCAGCTCCTCGAGTGCCTGTTCATCAAAACGGGTTCTGGGCTGAAACGGATTGGCTTCAATATCTTCAATGGCTATCTCCAGGTTGGCTTCAACCTTTTTATCCAGGTTCTCCTTTTCAACACCGTCGATAAGTGCTCCAAGACCTCTGCCTAATGCGTTTTTCTGTACCATTGCAACTATTCTTCTATAAGACCAATTAGTTTTTTACAACATTGTGTTTCTCAATAATCTCTTCAGCCAGATTAAGGTAGTTTATCGACCCTCGTGATTCAGCATCATAAAGAATTGCCGGCTGGCCAAAGCTGGGGGCTTCTGAGAGTTTAACATTTCTCTGAATAACGGTCTTGAAAACCATCTGTTCAAAATGTTTATTTACCTCATCAACAACCTGATTCGACAACCGCAGCCTGGAATCGTACATTGTTAAAAGGAATCCCTCTATCTCGAGTAATGGATTAAGGTTACCCTGAATTATCTTTATTGTGTTGAGCAGTTTTCCAAGTCCTTCGAGTGCAAAGTACTCACACTGTACAGGTATGATCACTGAATCAGCAGCTGTTAATGAATTAACAGTAAGAAGTCCCAGGGAAGGAGAACAATCAATCAGCAGATAATCGTACTGATCGGCTACGGTTGCCAGTGACTTCTTAAGTACTTTTTCGCGTTCCGGCCTGTCAAGCATCTCTATCTCGGCACCAACAAGATCAATATTTGATGGTAAGATCCAGAGATTCTCCACCTCAGTTTTCATGACCGCTTCACTTGCCACTAGACCGTCGACCAGACAATCGTATATTGTTTTTTTCACCTGCCTCAGATCAATCCCTAATCCCGAAGTGGCATTTGCCTGGGGATCAGCATCTACTATAAGAACCTTCTTTTCCAGTGCTGAAAGGCTTGCTGCTAGGTTTATCGCAGTGGTTGTCTTACCCACTCCCCCCTTCTGATTTGCGATTGCGATGATCTTTCCCATATCTCTGTTTAAAACTGTTTTAATTGAGTCTCAAAAATACAATTTCTGATCTATCGCCTCGGAGGAGTCAGATCGTAATTGTAAACATTTTATTTGGGGTTATCAACACGTTATTAACAGCCGTTTTGAGCGGAATAGCCGTAGTACTGACCGTAAGCAGTTAACCCTCACCCCGTTCTAATAACCAAATTCCCTGTTAACGGAGGCTATTTTTTTATCAATTCTATCTCAAACAGAGCCGGCCAGTTTTTGCCTGTTACAAATAGTCTCTTACCCTCCTGATCCCGGGCAATACCGTTGAGTACATCCGTATCGGGTCCAATATCACTCTTCGGCAGTATACCGGCCAGGTTGATATATCCTTTCACCCTGCCTGTTTCCGGTTCAATTATTACTATCCGGTCGGTTGTATAGATATTGGCCCAGATTTCACCGTCTATATTTTCAAGTTCATTAAGCTGCGAAACAGGGCCTTTGTTATCGTAAACATCGAAGGAGCTGAGCATCGAAAAGTCCTCAGGGCTCATGACACGAAGTTTCTGTGATCCGTCACTCATCATAAGGTTGCCGCCATAATTGGTAAGGCCCCATCCTTCTGTCTGATAATATATCTTCTTAACCTGTTTAAGTGATCCCAGGTCGTACACAAATCCTACCTTGGAGGTCCATGTTAGCTGGTAAAGAAACCCGTCGACCCTGGCCAGACCCTCTCCAAAAAACCGGCTTTCAAGGTTTGTGATATCCAGTACCTTCCCTGTATTAACCTCCACCTTTCGTACCGACGATTCACCTGGTTGTCCCGTACTCTCGTACAAGTAACCGTCATAAAAGAGAAGTCCCTGAGTGTAAGCCGATGGATCGTGATGGTACCTTTTTACCACCCTGTATGAGTAGTTTACAGGTACAAGATCGGAAAGCAGTTCAACATTTCCCATTATTACCTGGGGCCTGTAGCCCTCCTTGTAGGCAGATATCCTGTACTGCTTTTTTCCTACACTACCTGCATCTCTTGTGTCGATCACTATCTGCGGCAGTTCTCCCTTGTAGGTTTTGTATTCGTCTCCGTTAAACCACACTTTTATCGAGTCCGGAGATTCAGCATCTTTAACCTGTTCAATCATCAGCACCAGCTGGTCGCCAAATAACAGCTGGTCACCATTCGCTGTTGCTGTTACCTTTATCATCTCGATCGAAGGTTCCCCGGCATCCCGGGCGGGCTGGTTACCGATCGACCTTCCGTTTTCATTAGTCTTGCATGAGTGACCACCCAAAACGAAGGCTATCGTCACTAAACCCAGGAGTGTATAATATCGCATAATTGTCAATTAAAAAATCGGTTAAAGAATCTGTTAATAATGTTGCCCTTCTGTCGCATCTGTCGTACAACCTCCTCTTCGTGAGACGAATACGGGAATATTTCCTGCCATACCTCACTCCACCCGGGGAATCCTCCCAGATTTTTATCGTCGATAAAAAGATCGGCATCTATTTTACGGCTTATTGTCTCATCGTACACCTCTTCAGGGTAATTGCTGTTGACAGCATAAAATTCCACGCCATTATACTTACAATATTTTACTGCTTCCTCAAGCTCCCTGCCACTTCTGAAGGTCCATAATATTAGTCTGGCCCCGCGACGCTGCAGTTCGATCAGGGTCTGGAAGGCAAACAGTTTTTCTCTCCCTATCGACGGATACTCATGTTCAACAATTGTTCCGTCAAAATCAACAGCTATCTTTATATCTATTCTATCCTCCATTCATACAAGGTTTGACGTAAAAATATGCAAATTGAGCATTATGATAAAATTTATAATACATTTAAAGATCAAACATCTGAAATGAGACGGCATATACCTAATACCTTTACACTATTAAACCTTACCTCAGGCTTTATAGCCATAATAATGGTTGTTAACGGAAATGTTAAAACGGCCCTTATCCTTGTTGCCGCAGCATTGATATTTGACTTTGCAGATGGCTTCGCCGCCCGGTTGCTCAAGGCATACTCACCGCTCGGAAAGGAGCTGGACAGCCTTGCCGATCTGGTAACATTTGGTGTTTTTCCTGGTCTGCTGGCCTGGTTTATGATCTCTGCGGCAATGCCCAACGGAGCCACCTGGTACTTGTGGCTTCCCTGGGTGGCTGTTGTAGTACCAGCCCTATCGGCCCTGAGGCTTGCCAAATTTAATGTCGATACTGAGCAGACCTATCATTTCCTGGGCCTTGCTACCCCGGCCAACGCGTTCATGATACTCTCCCTGGCTGCTGCCTCTCAATTTGGCGGAGGGACCCTTTCTGAACTGATAATCACTAACCCGTTTATAATTGCTGTAACCGTTGTGATATCATCTGCATTGACGGTGACCAGGATCCCTCTCTTATCTTTAAAAATAAAGGATCTGTCACTGCGATCCAACACGGGCAGATTAGCCTTGTTGGCTGTATGGGTATTGCTTCTTATTATTATGGGAGCTACAGGTCTTATCTTTATTATTCCTGCTTATATAGTTATTTCACTACTTTTTGGAGCCGGCTGATCCGCAATCACCGTTCTTTTTAAGGTTGTTCATAACCTCTGTCTGTATCCTTATGGACTCCTGATGTATCAGTTTCATCATGCTCTCACAGAACGTAGTATCCAGACCAAGTGATTGAGATATATCCTGACGGGTGCGAAGTATCTCCAGCCACCGCTCCATCTGCAGTATAGTAACATTATTTTTGCACTTGTATTCGCCCATACGCGCCGATATCTTCATCCTTTGCGATAACATTTCGAGCATATGGTGGTCGATGCTGTCCATCTGATTCCTGAGTTCCTCAAGCTGGTTAAGAAAGCCCTGGTCATCGGTGGTGGATGAACGTACGATCAGCGATTGCAGCATTTGTATAAAATCACCGGGTGTAAGCTGCTGCTCAGCATCGCTCATTGCATTTTCAGGATCGTTGTGTACTTCCACCATTAATCCTTCCATGCTAAGGTCGAGGCCTTTCTGGGCCACCTCTCCGACAAGATCTCTTCTTCCCGCGATATGACTTGGGTCGCAGATGAGCGTTATGCCTGGAATCCTTCGCCTCAGTTCAATGGGAACCTCCCACTTTGGCATATTCCTGTAACCGGTCTTCTCGTAGGGAGTAAACCCTCTGTGAATGGCTGCAATTTTTCGCAGTCCGGCCTCAAAGAGCCTCTCTATTGCTCCTGTCCAGAGATCGACATCGGGACTAAGCGGGTTCTTTACAAGAACAGGTATGTCCACTCCCCTTAGGGCCAATGCAAGCTCGTCCATTGAGAAGGGGTTTGATACAGTTCTGGAGCCTATCCAGATAGCATCGATCCCATGTTCGAGACACAACTCTATATGCTTAGGTGAGGCTACCTCCACTATTCCGCGTATTCCTGTTTCAGCCTTGACCTCAGCCAGCCACTTCAGAGCCCTTGGCCCCTCACCGTTAAAGGATCCGGGACGAGATCTTGGCTTCCAGACACCTGCCCTGAAGAGATGAACCCTTTCAGATCGCATCAATCCTCTGGCAATATCGAGCATCTGGCCCTGCGACTCAGCACTGCACGGGCCGGCGATAATCAGCGGTCGGGAAATTGTCCATTCGAACCAGTTTTCGGGCTTTATAAGATCCATAGCCGGTTATTGGTTTTCACCTTTGCCATCAGTAATACTACCCACCTCCTTTTCATATCGTTTCAATACTCCGATAATTATTAAAAGGGTGCCTGCTATAAGAGCAGGATAGAGTAAATAGGTAAATATCTCTTTCAAATACATTTGTCAGCTTTTGAATGTTAGTATAAATGATCGTCACCCTCGATCTCTTTCAGATCTATTCTCCTTGAGGTCAGCGAATTCCACGCCAGCCATATATAGGCTACTACAACAGGTATGGCCATTGATACCCAGAACATGGTCTTAAGTGTAAAATGGCTTGAGGAGGCATTTCTGATGGTCAGGGAACTTGCCAGATCGCCTTGTGAAGGATAAAAGGCTGTGTTATTGTATCCTGCAACCAGAAAGAGTGCAAGAACAACCAAAACTGTACCTGCTCCTCCCGGCCAGATAGCCCTTCTGTTAAGCCTCCATGTAAGGAATAGGGAAAGGAGTACAAGCACTACACCCAGCAGGAAGAAGATAAGTATCAGCGGCATCTGGATGAAGTTATGAAGGTATTTATACTTCTCCAAAGATACCACTCCGCTTACGGGGTCGACGGCAAATCCTTCAGACATTAACAGTAAAAACAGAAATCCGAGGAAAGCAATGAGAAAGAGACCGGAGTTGAAGAGTGTCAGTTTTTTACTCCTTTCCATTAACTCTTTGTCATCTACCGAAGCCAGCAGGAATGATATTCCCAGCAAGCGCGACAGGAAGAGGACAGATGCTCCAAGAGCGAGATTCTGTAAGCTTAGTAATGCCTCCAGTCCTCTTGTGTTGTTAAGCCAGGTCACCTGATTCATCTCATTGAGTGAGAACTGTGCTCCGGTAAAAAACGTACCCACTGCCACACCAATAAGAAACGGCCCTAACGATCCGTTGATGAACAGGAATGTGTCGAATGTTCTCTTTCCAAAAACATTGCCCTTCTTACTTCTGAATTCATATGCCACAGCCTGAATTATAAAGCTGAACAGGATGGCCATCCACACCCAGTATGCTCCTCCGAAACTCGTTGCATAGAATAGAGGGAACGATGCAAAGAATGCTCCTCCGAATGTTACCAGCGTTGTAAAGGTAAATTCCCACTTCCTGCCCATGGCATTCACAATCATTGACCGTTGCAATTCACCTTTTGGAAGGGTAAATATCAATGTTTGTCCGCCCTGAACAAACATCAGGAAAACAAGCAGTGCTCCAAGCAGTGAAATGAGAAACCACCAGTACTCCTGAAGAAAAATATGTGTTAACATGTATGTCATGATAAGCAGATTTAATGTTTGGGACCAGATTTAATTTGCCTTACCATTATAGATACCTCCGCAATAAGCAGTCCTGTAAAGAGAAGAGCAAAGAGCCAGAATGTGATCTGAACCGATGACACAGTTATTTGCGATACGGCCATTTTAACCGGCATCAGATCCTGTATTATCCAAGGCTGTCGCCCTACTTCGGCAAGGATCCATCCTGATTCGCTGGCGATATATGCCAACGGCAGAGTTAAGAAGGCGATCCATAAAAACCACTTTTGTTTTTCCGTAGTATCACGGAAAAGGAAGAATAGGGAGACTATAAAGATCGTGATAAAGAGAAATCCCAGAATAACCATAATATGGAAACTGTAAAAAGCCATTGTCACACTGGGAATAATATCGGTAGGGCTGTCAAGATAGGCATAGCCAAAATATCTGAATGTGTTTTCCTGAAATTCCCTGTTCTCAAAGATGGTTTTAAGAGAATCTGTCACTGACTCATTCCCTGTCTTACGGGCATCCTTATAATCCTTCAGGAGGTCCCTGGCTACTCTCCCCCTTTCAATCTTTTCGGCTACCGGCATTATACCTTCGTCGGCATTGCCATAGACATAATCTTTTATTCCGGGCACGTAGCCTTCCCGCTTTCCGGTGGTCATAACAGAGAGCAGGCTTGGTATCTCTATCTTAAACAGAAACTCCTTCTCACTTTTGTCACCTACCATATCTCCGGAATTCTTCAGAACACCAACCGCTACCAGTCCGGCGTCGCTGCCTCCGTCATAACGTCCCTCCATGGCAACGAATTTCAATGGCTGAACCCTTGAAATTGTTTTAACAGATGAGTCGCCGGTAAAGATGAGAAAAAGAGAAGCTGTAATCCCAAATACAGATGCAACCAGGATACTTCTTTTTGCCAGGAATATCTCACGCTTCCTGATAATGTACCAGGAACTTATGGAGACCACAAACACCGAAGCCAGAACGAAGCCACTACTTATGGTATGCAAAAACTTGTCTACAGCAACGGGGTTAAAGAGAACAGCCCAGAAGCTCTCCATCTCATTTCTTGCGGTTTCGGGGTTAAAGACCATCCCAACCGGGTTTTCCATCCAGGCATTTGCCACGAGTATCCAGAGGGCTGAAAGATTCGCTCCGAAAGCTACAAGCCATGTTGAGATAAGGTGAAAACGCGGGCTTACCTTTTTCCATCCGAAGAACATCACGGCTATGAAAGTAGATTCCAGAAAGAAGGCAAAGATACCCTCGATGGCAAGAGGCGCTCCAAATATGTCGCCCACGAACCAGGAGTAATTCGACCAGTTGGTCCCAAATTCAAATTCAAGTATTATACCTGTTGCCACCCCAATGGCGAAGTTTATGCCAAAGAGGGTCATCCAGAACTTGGTTATACGTTTCCATTTCTCATCGCGGGTGCGAAAATAGATGGTCTCCATGAAAGCAAGGATAAACGACAACCCCAAAGTAAGCGGAACGAAAAGCCAGTGATAAAGCGCAGTGAGTGCAAACTGGTACCTTGACCAGTCAACCAAACTCAAATCGATATTTTCTATCATCTCCGAATGATTATCTTGTTATCTGTTCAATTACATAATCAGCCCGCTCCTCATCTGTTTCGAACTTCGATTTAAGGAAGCCGGGGAAAAAAATAAGTTTCAATATAAGAAAAATGATCGCAAGTTTTACAGCAATAATTATCCAGACCTTAACGGCCCATTGAGGCATTTCGCGGAAGCCCTCCACATAGAACCGGACAACCGAGGCGACTCTTTTTCCAATTGTGTTAATTATGCTCATCACCACTTAAAAAACATCATCACCACTCTATTGTTCACCAAATAACAACTATTTTTTATCGAGGCCGGAGGTGATTTTCTGAACAGCTTTTACCTTATTGAAAAACTCCTTAGCGAAAACCCTCAATACTGTATAGCCAGGTATTGCCAGTATCATCCCTGCAACACCGGCTATGCTGCCGGCAGCCAGTATCACAATAAAAATTTCAAGCGGATGAGCGTTAACACTATTGGAAAAAATGACAGGTTGAAACAGGAGGTTATCGACTAATTGGGTCACGCCTACCACCACAACCATGTATCCTATCATGGGAACTATTTCATTGGCAAAGTCGAGGTGCAGGTTGGTGGCAACACCCAGTATAACTGCTATTATTGTTCCTATCCACGGACCGACATAGGGTATTACATTAAGTACACCTATTATTAGTCCTATCACCAATGACTGGCTGAACGATAACCCGGCGATGAAAGTCATACCCAGGGTTATCATTATCATGATACAGGTGCTCTGAAATATAATCCCTATAAAATACCTCATTAAAAGCCGTTTGATGGACGACAATGCATTTCTTACACCCTGTTCATATTTTTCAGGTACCCACATCAATATAGATTCGAAGAACAGAGGTTCATCTTTCAGGAAGAAGAAGGTGATAAAAGTGATGGAGAACATAGCAAGAATAAAGTTCCCAAGGGCGCCTACCACCGTCCCAAACAGGTTTTGAATGAATGAAATATTGAGTATATCTGAAACTTTATTTACCAGATATTCCTGAAGTGACAGGGACTCCTCTTTCCCGGAGTTAATAGCCTGGAAGATCTGTTCCGCTTTCTCAAGCGGGGCCTGCATTGCATCTACCACCATCTGGCTGTCGACCCTGCTCAACTCATTTATCTGCACAGTAATGAGAGGAATAAAAATATAGAAGAAAAGACCAAACACACCCCATAATATTACCAGGGTTAATGCCGCACTCAAAGCTTTAGGGAACTGGACCTTCCTAATATGAATCTTATTGAACATGTCAACTAATGGCCGTCCGACCAGAGAGAGCACCCCTGACACAAGTACATAGGCAACTATTGTCCTGAAAAACCATATGCCGGCAATAACAAGCAAGATCCCTGCAAGAACAAGTATTGCACGAATTGCAGGTATGGATAGTAATGATCCCTTTTTTTCCTCTTTCATCTGATATTAATATTCCATAAAATTACTCAAATTGAATTAAATAGTTCAATACCGTTTTGACAGAATCAGAAATCAGTTAAAAAATAGCCCTCCTGCCTTTTTGTCGCTATAATTTCCAGTCTAACTGCCATTATGGCTGCTTTTTGTGATCGGTACAGAAATTGAAATATAGCTGTTGAAATTGAAACTAAATGTTTAACAATAAAAATTTATAGGAGGATTAATTATGTTACCAACGATTACAAGAAGAAACAGCAGTCCGTTTTTCTGGAAAAGCATTCTTGATGACGACATTTTTCCATCATTCAATGTTCCGGGAAACAACAACCTTCCGGCAGTAAATATCCGTGAAGAGGAGAAGAACTACTTTGTTGACCTGGCAGTGCCTGGTCTTTCAAAGGATGATATCAAGATCGATGTTAAGGATGATCTTTTAACGATCTCATCCGAGCAAAAGAATGAGAACCAGAGCAATGGTGAAGGATTCACACGCAGGGAATTCAGTTACTCATCATTCTGCAGGAGTTTCCACCTTCCTGAGGGAACAGATGCAGCCAGGATAGAAGCTTCCTACAAGGATGGTATTCTGTCAGTAACAATTCCCCGCGAGGAGAAGAAAGCTGAACTTAGCAGGCAGATCAAGATCAAGTAATTGAAAAGGAGAAGCAGGGTATTTAGAAGTGACCCTCCGGCTCATTGCAAGAAGTAAAACGAAGAAGCCCGCCTTTCATAGACGGGCTTCATTATATTAGCAACAGGTTCGATAACCGGTGGTTAACAGCACCGGCTCTTCAATCTGCCTTCACAAAAATATCAGTATCCGCATTTTTCCAGCACTCTTTTACCGAATGCTCTGCCATATTCAACAAGGGCTTCCTCTTTTTCATTTCCGGGAGCGAACTTATGAGCTGCCGGCTCATCAAAGAAATCAAGCTTAAGGCTTTTGAATACTCCGGAAATAATCTGAGGTGCTTCACCGCTCCATCCGTACGACCCGAATGATCCTGCAAGTTTGCCCTTATCCCTTAATGGGTTGATAAGTGCAAAAAGCCTGTAAACAGGGAGAAGTGTGTTCTGGTTAATTGTCGGGGAACCGGCAAGTATTGCACTCGACTCTATAAGCTTTGAATCCAGTTCACCCAGCGGAATTGTTTCAATATCCACCAGTTCTGCTATAACCCCTTTATTCTCCTCCAGTCCGCGTGCAATAAAAGAGGCCATTTTCTTAGTATACCCATATGCAGAAACATAAGAAACAAGGACCTTGCGGTCGGGCTTCACTCCTGTTGCAACAATGTACTCCGTTGCATATTCCTCTGAAATATCAACCTTCTCTTTCCATGTACTCCTGAGTATAGGACCGTGTCCCGGGCATATCATCTCAATTTCCAGTGGCCTGATCTTTTCTATGGCCTTTAGAATAAACTTTGAGAAGGGTTTCAGAATAACATCGAAATAGTATTTGAATGAATCGCTGTAATCACCCAGCTTGTCATCAAACATCTCTGCACTGCAGTAGTGAGCTCCGAAAGAGTCGCAGGTAAAAAGCAACCTGTCCTCCACCAGATATGTGTATATCGAATCGGGCCAGTGCAAGTTAGGTGCAGTGATAAACTTAAGTTTTTTGTTACCCAGATCAAGAGTGTCGCCATCCTTAACGATAAGCGATTTAAAGGGTATGGAGAACATGTCTGACAAATACCTTATCGCGTTACCACTGCCAACCACGGTTGCCTCCGGGGCAAACTCGAGCAGTTTGGCCAAACTGCCTGAATGATCGGGTTCCGTATGATCAAGGATTATATACTCTATCTCTGCCAGATCTGTTACGCTCCTCAGCTTATCCAGATATCTCTCACTGAATTTTTCTTTTGCAACCTCTATAACAGCCTTCTTCTCACTGTTAATAAAGTAGGAGTTATAGGTAGTACCGTACTCTGTCGTCATTACAATATCAAATGTCTCTATATCGTAGTCACGTATACCTACCCATGTCACATCCCCGGTCACGCTCAATACATCCTTATCCAACAACTTCATAAAACAAAAACATTAAGATTATCAAATGAATTAAAAACGAGCAAGAACGCTTTTATTCCAGCGCACCTGCGTACCAATTGGTATTTCGATCTTGGTACCCAGCGGAAGATACATATCAACTCTGGACCCAAATTTTATAAATCCCAGCTCCTCGCCCTGCCTGACCTTTTTACCGACCTTGCTGTAGGTAACTATCCTGCGCGCCACGGCTCCTGCAACCTGCCTTATCAGTATTTCGCCTGCAGCCTCAGTTTTTATAACCACGCTGCTTCGTTCATTAAGCTCTGAGGACTTCGGATGCCAGGCCACAAGAAACTTTCCCGGATGGTACCTGTAGTATGTAACCTCTCCCGAAAGGGGATATTTATTTACATGGACATTCATTGGTGACATAAAAATTGAGACCTGAAGTCTCTTGTCCTTAAAATATTCCGGCTCAAATGTCTCCTCCACAACTACCAGTTCGCCATCGGCCGGAGCATACAGTAATGAATCGTTGTAGTCGGTTTTACGGGTGGGTAGCCTGAAAAAGTGCAGAAGGAAGAGATAAAAAACAAATGAGAGCACAGCAAACCCTATCCTGAACCAGGCTGGGAATGACAAAATATAAATAAATATAACGTTTAATATTGCCAGGAAAAACAACGCCAGCAAAAGGGTCACCATCCCTTCTTTATGTATCTTCATCTCAACTTCTTAAAATATTATCAACTACCCAAAAATTACTATATAAAAATATACGAGTGGGAAAGCAATTATCACACTGTCGAATCTGTCAAGAAAGCCGCCATGACCAGGCAATAAGCCACCAGAGTCTTTGGCATTCATGCTTCTTTTAAGCATCGACTCCACAAGATCGCCAAGTGTACCTGCCACAGAAACAATGAAGGCCACCGTAACCCAACCCAATCTGTCAATCACTCCCAGCCACCCTGCCAGGAACCAGGCTGCAGCTATTGAGAATATCATTCCGCCAAAAAAACCTTCCCACGTCTTGGCCGGTGATATTTTCGCATAGAGTTTATGCTTTCCTATGACCGATCCCACAATATAGGCTCCAGTATCATTTGCCCATAATAGAAGGAAGAACCCGATAAGGATACCCGGCGAGAAGGTGTATCCGAATCCGGTAACCAATGCCGGGAGTCCCTCCCTCCCAAAAGCAGAGAAGGGAAACATAGAGAATGGAATGGTGATATATAAAATTGCAAAGAAGGTGTGAGCCAGCGAGTTAAAAGGCTGCTCTACCGACCGGAACAACTCTATTACCATTACTACAGAAACAAGAGGTATAAGCAACAGATAAAATGGTTTAGAGATCAATCCGGCGGCTATCCCTGCTGATATTGCATAAGCCGTAATCCCCAGTATCATCCCGGGTATTATCTGCGGCCTTATCCCTGTCCTGCTTACAAGTGTGTAGTACTCATACATGGCAGCCGACATAATTATCATGCCGGTTATCACAAAGGAGAAAGGATGAATCCAGAAACCTCCCAGAACAAAGATTATTATGAACAGACCTGTTATGGATCTTAAAGCAACGTTTTTCAATTTTCCAGCTCTGAGATTATTTTCTTACCCCGAATAACATCGTCGCGGTTCACATATACCTCGACCGTTCCAATATTGTATACACGGTCTTTCTTATTCATTACAACTGCCTCTATTCCGTTAGCAGCCAGTATAGCCCTGGCCGTATCGGCGAGATAAACTTCAGGTGTTTCAAAGACAATTACCCAATCTTTTTCCATCAGGCTTTATTTTTATCCTGACTTCCCGGGCCTTTTAAAACAGCTTTTTTGGCTTTAGGTTTTGCTGTCACTTCCCCGGAAGTTTTCTTTTTACTGTCGGCTTTTGGCTTTAACGTTACCTCTTTCCTTGTTTTCTTCAGCAATTTGGTCTCCTTATCCGGTGCAGCAACTACTTCTTTCTCACCTCTCCTCTTTCCGAATATCTTCTCCATATCCTCGCTAAAGATAACCTCCTTGTCGAGCAGTATAGCGGCAAGCTTATTCAGTCCGTCCAGATTGGCATTAAGAACATCCTTTGCTCTGTTGAAACAAAAACCTATTATCTCCTTAACCTCAGCATCGATTATCTCAGCGGTCTTCTCACTGTATGGTTTTGTAAAACCATAATCCGACTGTCCCGATGAATCATAAAAGCTGATGTTCCCAACCTTTTCACTCATACCAAAGAAGGTAACCATTGCATAAGCCTGTTTGGTGACTTTTTCCAGATCGCTGAGGGCTCCCGTGGTCACTTTCCCGAATACTATCTCTTCAGCAGCTCTGCCTCCCAGGGCATATGCCATTTCGTCGATTATCTGCTCAGTGGTTGAAAGCTGCCGCTCCTCTGGAAGATACCATGCTGCTCCCAGAGCTCTGCCCCTTGGAATGATAGTAACCTTAACCAGCGGGCTGGTATGTTCGAGGAGCCAGCTAACGGTTGCATGTCCTGCCTCATGGTAAGCTATTGTCCTCTTTTCATCAACCGAAATTATTTTGTTCTTACGCTCCAACCCTCCTACAATACGGTCGACGGCATCCAGAAAGTCCTGTTTCTGTACCTCTTTCTTCCCTTTACGCGCTGCAATAAGTGCTGATTCGTTACAGACATTTGCAATATCGGCACCGGAGAAACCGGGTGTTTGCTTTGCCAGAAAACCAATGTCAAAATTCTTTTCGAGTTTGATGGGTCTGAGGTGTACCTTAAAGATAGCCTCTCTTTCGTTAAGATCGGGCAGCTCCACATGTATCTGCCTGTCGAACCGGCCGGCCCTTAGAAGTGCTCTGTCGAGAATATCAGCTCTGTTGGTGGCAGCAAGTATTATTACTCCGAGATTGGTACCGAAGCCATCCATTTCAGTCAGCAGCTGATTCAGGGTGTTCTCTCTCTCATCATTTGCGCCGAAATTGGCATTTCTGCCCCTGGCACGACCAACGGCATCGATCTCATCAATGAAGACAATACATGGTGCCTTTTCCTTTGCCTGCTTAAAGAGGTCTCTTACCCTGGAGGCACCTACTCCCACAAACATCTCAACAAAATCGGAACCCGAGATGGAGAAGAATGGCACGTTTGCCTCCCCTGCCACAGCCTTTGCGAGGAGAGTCTTTCCTGTTCCCGGAGGTCCCACGAGTAACGCTCCCTTAGGTATCTTACCACCAAGATTGGTATATTTTTTTGGATTTTTAAGGAAGTCGACTATCTCCATTACTTCAGTCTTGGCCTCCTCTAATCCTGCAACATCATTGAAGTTGAGTTTGATGTTTGTATCCTTGTCAAACATCTGGGCCTTTGATTTACCCACACTGAAAATGTTACCTGCTCCTCCGCCACCGGCAGACATACGCCTGAAGATGAACATATAAAGCATTATGATGAAAAAGAAGGGTACAACCCAGGCAAGTATACCGGAGAGATAGTCCTTTCTTGTCTCATACTCTGGATAGATCAATTCTGTCTCACTGTATCCGGCCTTTTCCTGTGCTGCTTTCAGGAAGGTCTCAAACAACTCGATATTACCAAAAGAGTGGTAATAGTTGGGTTTCGCTCCTGCAACCTGAAACTTACTGGGTGTCTGGTCAGGATACCTCCCCGAGGTAAGAGCTTCGGGTTTTAGAAATATCTCAGCCTGATCCTTATTAACAACTATTATCTTCTGAATATCATGGTTCATGACCATTGCCTCTATCTCTCTCTGTCCGGCCTTCTTTGCTCCCTGTCCCTTGAAGAACATTGGGAAAAAGAGAATAGAGATAGCAAGGGCAATAAATATCCAGTTTGAATTAAGCCAGGGCTTACCCGGCTTGCCATCCTTCTTATTAATATCCGATCCGTTATCGTTTCTTTCGTCTGCCATTATATATCCTGATTAAATCCCTTTATCTTCTAAAACTTCACTTGATGCATCGGCCCATAATGCTTCGAGGTTATAAAACCCTCTGTGCTCCTCGAGAAAAACATGAACTATTACTCCTCCAAAATCGATAAGTACCCAGAAGCTGTTCTCCTGACCCTCCTTATGAACAGGACGTATCCTGCTGTCGGTCTTTACCTTGTGAACAACCGATTCTGCTATCGCGTCGACCTGAGTAGTCGATTTTCCGTGACATATAATAAAATAATCGCTTACTCTGTTCTCCAGCTTGCGCATATCAAGCTTAACTACTCTTTCTCCTTGTTTCTCAAAAATTCCGGCAATTATAGAATCCAGCAACCCTGGTGTTTCATCTGCTTTTCTCTTCATCAATACTCTGTATCAGTTACTTTGTTAACGTCGCAAAAATACTACATAAATCAGTAACTTTGCAGCGATGATTACATATTATCAATATTCCTGCCAATTCAGGGAAGGCAAATAAAAAAAGCTGTCAGCAACTTATTCATTATCGTATACCGCTCATTATTATGATAATAGGATCAAAAATAGAGAAACATGCTATTCTGTCATCCACAAATTCCCATTCAACCGAATTACTGAAGCGGCAAAAACCTGCTGAGGGTACTGTAATTCAAGCCGGATTTCAAAGTGGCGGAAGAGGACAGGGCAGCAATCACTGGGAGTCGGAAGCTGATAAAAATCTGTTATTCAGCGTTATACTCTATCCCGACATGGTGCCTGCGCAGGACCAGTTCCTGCTTTCTGTTTTTTTCTCACTCGGAATAGCTGACTTTACTGCTAAGGAAACGGACAATACCTGTATCAAATGGCCAAATGACATTTATGTAAATGATGACAAAATTGCAGGGATTCTGATTGAGAATGCAATTAGCGGCAGTAATACAGACCATACAATTGCCGGAGCAGGCATAAATATAAATCAGAAAGTATTCTCTGAAGAGATACCAAATCCAACCTCACTGACCCTTCTGACAGGGAAATATTATGATACAGATAAATGCCTTGGCGATCTGCTTGGATATCTTGATCGAAGATACAAACAGCTTATCAAAGGGGAAACAGATCTATTAAGGAGTGATTACCTTGAAAGGTTATATAAGAGAGGCCAAAAGCAGAAGTTTAAAGACAACGAGGGTATCTTCACGGGGACTATCGAAGGGGTGAACGGAACCGGCCAGCTAAAAATTAAAGCTGACGATGGTTCAAACCGGGTTTACTCCTTTCGTGAGGTTGAATTTATAAAGCAACCTCTTCCCAGCCGTTAAACTTTTCGATCTGATCCATCAGCTTTTCCAGACCTTTCTCGATCTGCGGGCCGGCCAGTAGTTTAAGAAACGGATCCATAACTGTTTCTATCCTTATCTGTATTGAGGAGCTATCTCCTTCCTTACCGGAAAGAATTGCGTCAATCCCGAAACAAATTTTCTCCACCGCCCCTGAGTAAACAACATATTTACCGGGATCAATATCAGAGATCCTTACCGTAGCCTTTCCAAGGGGTGAGACCTTAAAACTGCAGGTGCCTTTATCGGCCTGCCAATCATCGAGGAATCCTTCGGGAATAAGATGCGTAAAGTTGCGCAGGTCGGAAATAAATGCGTAGACTGTTGCCGGCGCAGCTTTTATATGTGCAACTCTGCTGTTAAAGGTACTTTTTGAACTCATCAAACTAAATTTTTACACCCCATTCTGCAGGGTTTTTTCTCCACTCTACAAGGGTTGCCACATCATCTTCACCAATAAATCCGGATGCCGCAGCCGATTCAATAAGGCTATGATAATCGCTTAAGGTACTAAGTTCACATCCCGCATCGGAGAATGAATCAGTTGCCCGTGAGAAGCCATAGGTAAAGATAGCAACCATGCCAAGAACATCGCATCCTGCTTCTCTCAGGGCCTTAACGGCTCCAAGGCTGCTGCCACCGGTGGAAATTAGGTCCTCGATAACGACGACTTTCTGCCCTTTCTCGAAATAACCTTCTACCTGATTACCAAGTCCATGTTCCTTCGCTCCTGACCTGACATAGATAAAAGGGAGTCCCATCTTTTCGGCAACAAGTACACCATGAGCTATTGCTCCGGTTGCTACACCTGCTATCAGCTCAGCCTGAGGGTATTTCTCCTTTATCATCTTTGCAAAGCTATCCCTCACATAGCCTCTCACTTCAGGGAAAGAGAGTATTTTACGGTTATCACAGTAAATAGGGGATTTCCAGCCTGAAGCCCATGTAAATGGTGTTGAAGGTTGCAATTTAATTGCTTTAATTTGTAGCAGGTATTTTGCAACAGCCGAAGAAACTTTTTCCATATGAAAATTATTAAGGTCCATTTCGAAAACAGGTTCATTGCTCTCAGCCCTGAACCCGACCGGCTACAAAAATACAGTATATTCCATAAATACCATGACGAGCGAGGCCTTTATGACCTCATCAGGGAATTCTCCGGAGATCAGTCAGTTCAATCGCTTAATATCTATTGTACCGACATTGATAATCTTTGGCTAAGATTCAAAGGATACTTCAATATAGCAGAGGCGGCTGGCGGACTGGTAAAACACCCTTCCAATAACTTTCTGTTTATTAAACGTTACGGGAAGTGGGATCTGCCCAAGGGACATATAGAGCCGGGAGAAACGCCTGAGGAGTGCGCGCTGAGAGAGATAGAAGAAGAGTGCGGGATAACAGAAATGAAAATTATTAAACCTCTCCTTCCCAGCTACCACACCTATCAGCTTAACAATGTTAACTACCTAAAGCCCACATACTGGTTCCTTGTAGATTACAGGGGCCCGCTAATAGTCAATCCTAATGGTGAGGAGGGTATCACCGACGGGAAATGGATGCCGCCATCATCGATACAGGAGATCAGATCAAACACATGGACCTCCCTTATTGACCTGCTGAATAATTCTATCCGCCCTGTATAGAAATCTTTTAAGTGAGGTAATCTTCGATATTTATTCCTTCCGGTACAAACTGGCTCACGTCGCCGTTGTATCTTAATATCTCCCTCACAATGGTTGAGTTTATTGAGCTGTGCTCCGGTGAAGAGAGGAAGAAAACTGACTCCACTTCGGCAGCCATAACCCTGTTAACCTGCGCGATCGCCCTTTCAAATTCGAAGTCGGCAGAGGTTCTTAATCCTCTTATAATATGTTTCGCTCCAACCTTACGGCAATAATCAACAGTTAGTCCATCGTAACTGTCAACCTTTACAGCCGGATTTTTGATAAAGACCTTTTTTATCATTTCAATCCGCTTTTCAGGAGTGAAAATGCCATTTTTCACACTGTTAACTCCAACAGCAATTATTATTGTATCGAACAGCGGAAGAGCCATTTTCACTATAGCTTCATGGCCTGCGGTAAAAGGATCAAAGGAGCCCGGAAAGACTGCAATCTTGTTCATTTGGTCGGTATTGTTTGATCAAATATAGCCTAAAGGTGAATATAATTACCCTGTCAAACCCTTAAAAATCGAACTGTCGGGGATTATCAACCCTTTGTTTTAGCAGTGCCAGATTGATCACCTCCATGATAGTTTTTATATAATGGAACTTCAATCCCTTGATATACAACTTGTTGATCGAATCAACATCCTTTCTGTTGTCCTCCGAAAGAATTATCTCCTTTATGCCGGACCTTTTTGCAGCGAGTATCTTTTCCTTGATACCTCCCACTCCAAGGACCTTTCCCCTGAGAGTTATCTCACCTGTCATAGCCATATTTGCCCTTACTTTTCTTTGAGTGAAAGCGGAGGCGATTGAGGTAGCCATTGTTACTCCGGCCGAGGGACCATCTTTGGGTATCGCTCCTTCAGGCACATGGATATGAATATTCCACTTCTCTGAAAAATTTTCAGGAATATTCAGGATTCCGGCGTTTGCCTTAAGGTATTCCAGAGCCAGTATAGCCGACTCCTTCATTACCTCTCCCAGATTGCCTGTAAGAGTAAGTTTGCCGTTGCCCTGACTAAGGCTGGTCTCAACAAACAATATCTCTCCACCTGCCGGTGTCCATGCCAGTCCTGTCACTACTCCGGCCATACTGTTATCAGAAGCCCTGTCGCGGTGGTACTTTTGCGGACCAAGTATGGGCAGAAGATCTTCGCTTTTTATAACATGGGGCCCTTTCTTGCCCATTGCCAGCTTTCTTGCCGTATGACGTATTATTTTGGCGAGTCGCTTGTCGAGAGACCTGACTCCTGATTCACGAGTATATTTTTCTATTACCTCTTCAATAATGGAATCAGCCAATACCAGCTGTTCTGGTTTGACGCCATGTGAATCGAACTGTTTGGGCAGAAGGTGACGCCTGGCTATTTCTATTTTCTCCTCAACCAGGTAGCCGTTTATCTCTATCATCTCCATCCTGTCGCGCAATGCCGGACTAATTGTACCGAGATTATTGGCAGTGGCAATAAACATGACATGTGAAAGATCGAACTCCATTTCAAGGAAGTTGTCATAAAAGGAGTTGTTCTGTTCGGGGTCGAGAACCTCCAGCAATGCCGACGAGGGGTCGCCGCGAAAATCCTGACCAACCTTATCTATCTCATCCAGAATAAAAACCGGATTCGCCGATCCCGCTCTTTTTATATTCTGAATGATTCTTCCCGGCATTGCTCCTATATATGTCTTCCTGTGACCTCTTATCTCTGCCTCATCGTGCAGCCCGCCAAGGGACATACGCACATATTTTCTTCCCAGCGCTCTGGCCACACTTTTCCCGAGGCTTGTCTTTCCTACTCCGGGAGGACCATAAAGGCAGAGGATAGGTGATTTAAGATCGCCTTTAAGCTTCAATACTGCCAGGTAATCGAGTATTCTCTCCTTAACCTCTTCCAGTCCGAAATGGTCCTCATCGAGGATAACCTTTGAATCCTTCAGGTTGAGGTGGTCGGTTGTAAACTCGTTCCACGGCAGATCGAGAAGGGTCTGGATGTAATTGACCTGCACCGAATATTCAGCAGCTGCCGGATTTAATCTGCTCAGTTTATCAAGCTCCTTTTCAAATACCATCCTTACATCTTCACCCCACTTCTTCTCTTTACCTTTTATACGGTAATTCTCAATCTCCTTCTCCATTGGGTTACCACCAAGTTCATTCTGGATGGTCTTCATCTGCTGATGAAGCAAAAACTCTCTTTGCTGCTGATCAAGATCTACCTTGACCTTGCTTTGCAGTTCATTTTTAAGCTCCAGTATCTGAATCTCCTGGACAAGATACTCCAGGAGCAGGAATCCCCTGTCACGCAGACTGTTAACCTCCAGGAGCTTCTGTTTCTCAGGCAGCTTGATATCGGTATTGGAACAAATAAAGTTGATAAGGTATGTGCTGTTCTCAATGTTTTTTATTGCAAAGGAGGCTTCAGGGCTGATATTGGGATTTATCCTGATGATCCTCATCGAGATATCTTTCAAGGAGCCCACAATTGCATCGAATTCACGACTCGAGCCTTCAGGTCTTATTTCAGGGAGTGTACCGGCACGGCATATGAAGTAAGGTTCTTCCGTAATCAGCTCTTTAAGCAGGAACCGTCTTCTCCCCTGTATTATGGCTGTTGTTGATCCGTCGGGCATTTCAAGCAATTTAACAATATGTCCGATAGTCCCTACGGTATTAAGGTCGCCAAATACCGGGTCTTCAACCTCTGAATCTTTCTGCGAAACGGTACCAATAATTCTGTCGCTTTTATAGGCATCGCGTATCAACTGCACCGATTTGGGACGGCCTATGCTTATAGGAAGCACCACGCCCGGAAAAAGGACAGTGTTCCTTAGTGGCAGTACAGGCAGGGTATCGGGCACATCCATCTCATCAAGTTCAGAATCATCGCCATCGGCAATGATTGGTATGATCTCCCCTTCACCCTCTGTCATATCAGGAAAAAAAATACTTGTTAACTGTTTCTTACTCTTCTTATCCATAAATTTTACCGCTGAGCCACAAAATTACATAATTATTTTACAACATAGTCCCTGCCGTTTTGTGCAGAGCAATGGTACTAATGATTAAAAAAAAAGCCCCTCAAGAGGGGCTGGAAAATATCCGGTAATAAATTACTTCGTTTTCTTATCCAGGTGATCCTTGTACCTGTTCATGAACTTATCTACACGTCCTGCGGTATCAACAAGTTTCATTTTACCTGTGTAGAATGGGTGAGATGTATTCGATATTTCAAGCTTTATGAGCGGATACTCGTTGCCATCTTCCCACTTAATAGTCTCCTTTGATGCTGCTGTCGACCTGGTCATAAATGAATGACCATTTGACATATCCTGAAATACCACGTACCTGTAATTGCCAGGATGAATCTCTTTTCTCATCTCTTTGTTATTTATTTTATTCTGTACGACTTACTTAATTCTTCCAAAATGGTCTGCAAAGGTAATTAAGAATATTTAAAAATCAAATTAGCAGAGCAGATTTATTACTATGCTCAGGGAGCCGCTTCTATGCCTCTTTTGGCGGCCATTTCATCCTTATAGCGGATAAAGGTTCTCTCCTTATTGATCATGTACCTGAAGGTAATATGAGTTTTTGCCTTTGTTGCTCCGATAGCTTCATAGATAGACATCATCTTAGGGTTAAAATCGCCAACCCATGAAAGCTCAAGCTCCTTATACCATCTTTTCTTACGGAAAACATGAAAAAGTTTCAGAAAGATGGCCGACTCGATACCTGCATTCTGGTATGAAGGATGAACACCGGCCACCAGCGCACGCATCCTGGTCATTTTATGTCTCTCCCTGGCATAGATGAATCTGATCATATTCATCAGGCTCATTTTACCGCGGAAGGGTTTTATGATCTGGTTGAGGTCGGGAAAAAGGATAAAGAATGCTATAGGCTTACCGTTATGGAAAGCAAACCATATAAGTTCTTCATCAATAAATGCTTTCCCTTTTTGCATTGACTCCTCAAGTATCGCAGGATCGAGCGGAGTAAAATCCTCCTTGAACTGAGCCCAGGTGGCATTGTATATCTCTACGACACTGTCAACATATCTCCTTTTATTGCTGAACCGGAAATGTTCAAAAGAGTAACCCGGCTTTTTGCTGACCCACTCAGCGATCTTCATGAATCTTTCAGGAAAGACCTCCACTGCACTAACATCTTTATGGTAGCTGTATTGTTCAAAATAGTTCTTGAATCCATACTCTTCGAAGAAACTACGGTAGTAAGGCATGTGGTAAGGCATCCCGAATCCGGGGTGGGTGAAGCCATCCACCAGAAGTCCCCAGTTGGTATCATTTTCCCCAAAATTAATTGGTCCGTCCATTGCCTCCATACCCTGCTCCTTAAGCCAATCCTTAGCTGTATCGAACAGCAGGAAAGCTGCACTCTTATCATTAACAGACTCAAAGAATCCGATCCCTCCTGTTGGCTGAAGGTTGGCATCTGACCTGACATAGTCAATAAAAGCAGCTATACGGCCTATTGTTCTGTTTTCAGGGTCTTTCAGTATCCACCTTTTCGCCTTTCCATTTTTAAATGAATGGTTCAAAGAGGGATTGAAGATGGCAGCCAGTTCTCTGTCGAGTGGGGCAACCCAATATGGATCATCCCTGTATAAATATTTTGGGAAACTTATGAATTCTGCCTCATCGGCACGGCTCTGTATCTCTCTGATATTCATCACACACTACAATTTAAACCACCCACCCACAACATTCTCGTCATGATTTTCAGGCTGAGACTTATGCACAAACTCATTTTTCCTGGAGTTATAATTATATTCTTTACCCCACTCCTGAGACATGGCTGAGATCTCATTCAGCGCTTGAAGGATCATATCTATTTCATCATTTGTGGTTGTGGGATGAAAAGACATCCTTACCCAGCCTGGCTTAGATGAGAGGTCGCCATGTTCGATCATTTCTGTAATGGTGTGCGACTGATCATAACTAACTTTTAGCAGGAAGTGCCCGTATGTTCCGGCACAGGCACAGCCGCCCCTTGCCTGAATGCCATATCTGTCGCTTAAAAGCTTGACAATAAGGTTATAGTGAATATTTTCAATATAAAAGGAGAATACGGGCAGTTTCTTTTCAACATTATCGGCAAGAAGGTGCAAACCCTTTATCTCTCCCAATCCTGCTATCATCCTTTCAGTGATCTCTGCTTCTCTCCTTCCTATATTGTCCACACCCATCTCTTCTTTCAGCTCCATGGCCAGGGCGATCTTCATAGCCTGCAGGAATCCAGGGGTACCACCATCTTCACGTACCTCAATGTCGTCGACATATTTGTACTCACCCCATCTGTTTGTCCAGTCGACTGTTCCTCCTCCGGGATTATCAGGGACCTTACTGCTATAAAGCTGTGAGTCGAAAACCAGAACACCGGAGGAACCCGGGCCTCCCAGGAATTTATGAGGTGAGAAGTAAATACCATCAAGTTTTTCCATTGGATCAGCAGGATGCATATTTATTTCCACATATGGTGCCGATGCTGCAAAATCGATGAAACAGATGCCATCATTCTCGTGCATTATCTTTGCCAGCTGATGATAAGGAGTTTCTATACCAGTAACGTTGCTGCAGGCGGTGAATGCACCTATTTTAAATTTTCTATCGTGATATTTTTTCAGTTCCCTTCTCAGATTTTCGGGGTTAACCAGCATATTATCATCCGGTTCCAGCACAACCACATCGGCGATTGTCTCATACCACGATGTTTGATTGGAATGGTGCTCCATATGAGTAATAAAGACCACAGGCAGCTCAGATTTTTTACTTCCACTCCCGTGAAAGGCACTTGCACATTTCAGTCCAAGCATACGCTGTAGTTTGGCAATAACAGTGGTCATACCAGATCCCGCCGTAATAAGAACGTCGCCCGGGCCTGCATTAACCCTCTTCTTGATAATTTTCTGTGCATGATGGTAAGCCCAGGTCATCCTTGATCCTGTCTCACTGGTCTCAGTGTGGGTATTTGCGACGAAAGGGCCTATACTATTCCTTAATTTGTCCTCAATAGGACCATAAAGTCTCCCGCTTCCTATCCAGTCGCAATAAATGATCTTCTTCTCTCCGAATGGTCCGGTATAACTGCTGTCAACACCAATAGTGTTATCCCTGAAGTTCTTAAAATATTTTTCTGATTCGCTCATTATTGATGATATAGTCTTAAAAACTCATCTGTACTATCCCTCGACAAAGATAGCTACATTTAAACAAAAACCGGATTGACATTTATCTAAAGTCTATTATCCTGTGGTCGATAAGGACAAACAGCAATGTTATAAGTGCTGAGTAGATGAAGTATGTAAGAAGGGGTATATATTCACCGGGTTTGATCTTCATCTTCCGCCACAGGTAGGTTGCCAGGAAAACCTTCTCCAGGGTGTAGACAATAAATGTAGAAAGGGCAACGCCCACGATACCATAGGGTTTTATTAACCACAAACTCAGTGGTATGTTGAAAGCAAGTTCAATTGCTGCACCCCAGAGGGTTATTTTGGTCTTCTTCCTTCCAATAAGGATGGTTTGCGGAAATACCAGCCTGGGTATAACCAGCAGTATATATATCAGAAATATATCGGCGCTACGCTGAAAATCAGAATTAAAGACCCTGGGGTATATCCATCTGGCAAAGAACATCATTAACATCGAAGCCGGAAAAAGGAAGTGCATGAGCCTCTCCGATTTTTTCCTGATCTTAGCCAGCGACTCCTTCATCCTCGAACGGGTTCCAAACTCAGGCAGCATTGCGTTACTAAGGCCATTGGCCAGCATAAGTACCAGAGGGAACTCCTTGGCACCATATCTGAAAACCGCAAATGCTCCCGGATCATCGAAATATGACGATACAATTATACCATCAATATATTGCGCAGAACCGCTTATCAGCGAGGTAATTATAAGGGGCAGCCCAAAATGAAGGTGCTCCTTTATGAACGGCACCGAGATCTTTATCTCCGAGTATACGGCGCAGTAGTATTATCAGCCATATCCACCTCACTCCTGCAATGACAAGCAGTCCGTACACCGACCAGATAATATCCTTACCCAGCAGAACAGGAATGACAACAAGGGCAAGCTGGGGAACGAATGTATAGATCCCGTACTGAATTATCCGGTGTGACCGGTTATTGAGCAGGTATATATACTCGATCAGACATACAGGGTTACTTACCAGCACATAAAGCAGAAGGAGATTTATATATGGCACATTACCGGTGTAGCCGAAAACAGAAAATCCCGATTTGAGGAAATGGCCTGAGACAAACACAACGAGACTGAAAAGGGAAAGGAGAATAAAAGTGTTGAATATCTCCGGCGACTTGGTGCTCTCATTCTCTCCCAGTCGCCTGTATGTCTTATTACGATGATAAAGAGGCAGGAGCGACTGTATTAACCCGGTTACCCAGAAGAAACTGACAAGACTGGCAATAAAGAGGAACATCTCCCATGCACCGATCTCGTTTTTAGCAAGGTGGATCTTGGTAAAAACAATACTGATAAT
This sequence comes from uncultured Bacteroidales bacterium, assembly GCA_963698535.1. GTDB lineage: Bacteria > Bacteroidota > Bacteroidia > Bacteroidales > VadinHA17 > CAVORD01. The sequence continues at coordinate 1,681,009 of CAVORD010000001.1, forward strand.
AAGAAATACAGTAAACCTCAGCAGTTGAAAAAACTGAAGTCCCGAAATGTTATCAATAACTTTGATTTTTCTCAAAGTCCCGGATTTTTTTGTATAAGAGTTGCCAGCAGCAAATTTGCCTGCTCTTATTAATTTAATGTAAATATAGTAATTGAGAATAACCCTCAGAATTTAATTATAAAATTTTGCAATTAGCGGATTTTGGATTTTCTTTGCATTCCGAAAAATGGTGGATGTAGCTCAGTAGGTTAGAGCGTCGGATTGTGGTTCCGAAGGTCGCCGGTTCGAGCCCGGTCTTCCACCCAGAAAAAAAGAGTGTCCTCACAGACACTCTTTTTTTATTCTTAATGATGACCCTTAGGCCCTACTTTTTAGGATCGGCACTCCATTTCTTGTATTTAAACCAGGCTATTACTGAAACAGCGGCCAGAGTAACTACAGCAATGTAAACAAATGGCGGAACCGGTATGGGGTCTCCTCCAGCATATGAGTGCAGCCCCGACAGGTAGTAGTTAACTCCGAAATATGTCATTAGCACCGAAGAGAATGCAGCCAGGGACAATACATTGTAAGTATATATACTCTTCATTCCAGGTATCATCCTGAGGTGGATAACCAGTGAATATATTATTACAGTTATCAGCGACCATGTCTCCTTGGGGTCCCATCCCCAATAACGTCCCCATGATTCATTGGCCCACACGGCACCAAGGAATGTTCCAATGGTAAGCAGATAAAGGCCAAGGGTTATTGCCTTGAAATTGATAACAGTCAGTTCGGTAATGGTTGCTTCAACCCTTTTAAGGTTACTTTTTCCAGAAAGAGCCATGAGGATCATTACCACCAGCCCCAGTATGGCACCAAGTCCAAGGAATCCATATGATCCTGTGATTACCGACACATGTAAGGTAAGCCAGTAGCTCTGGAGTACAGGAACGAGGTTGGTGATCTCAGGATCCATGAAGCTGAGGTGTGCCACCATCAGGGTCATGGCACCAAGTACAGCTGTAGCCGAAAGGGCAAAGGGTGACCGCCTGCTGAATACAACACCCGCCACAAGCGTTACCCACGAGATGAAGATCATCGATTCATAACCGTTACTCATAGGCGAGTGTCCTGAGACATACCACCGCAAAGCAAGTCCAAAAGTATGGACAACTACTCCCGAGAAAATTATCCAAGAGACTACCTTAACAAAAGTATTTCTCTCCTTTTTCCCCTTAATAACAGCCCACACCAGAGCAACAAAGAGAATAAGTCCGAGAGTTGCATAAAATGGGAAAAGCCTTTCAAAAATACCAAGTTTGAAATAGAGAATTTCCGCTTTCCGTTTACCTTCTGATGCAAGCTCATAGTTGGCAAACCTCGTCTGATATGTCTTGATGGCTTCGGCATACTGACCGGCAACTTCATTGTTGCCGGCAATCAGTGCATCACCATAGGCCGGTAATACTGTTGCTATAAATGTTGAGTCCTGAGGATTTCTTGCGTAGGGAAGCGCTGTCTTTGAGTTACCCCATTTCGTCGAGCCATCTCCCATTGGAAAGATATTCATAAACTCCCCGAGGGTTATCATGTAAATTATATTTACCCTCTCATCAAGTTTTATGACCTCCTTGTCGAACTTGCTTCTCTCAGAAGGGTCCTTCGAATAGGCAGCGTCTACCATACGACTGAGTTTATAGCCACCCAGCTCCGCAGTAGTCACGATATCGTTGAAGGAAGCATAACCAGTTCTGATACCAATAGCCTTCTGCAGATCCTTATTGGAGACACGTATCAGTTTCACATTGCTCCAGTTGCGGAAATCAAAATAGAAACCAAGATAAACCTGCATAGGGTTGATCCCCTCAAAGTTATCTGAGCGATAGGTTTTGCGAAGAATGTCGTTGGAAAGTGTAAAGAGTGGTTCTGTCCTTCCTTTCTGATCCTGAACGAGAACCGTTCCGAATTTATCGGCAGCAGAAGGGTCAACAACAAGCTTCTGAGCTTTCAGATTACCTGCAAATGCAGTACCCACAACCAACACAATAGTAAGAATAGTTTTTCTTAATGGCGAACTCCAGTAAGATGCGTTGACACTCCTGAAGAGTGATTTAGGATTGAATATCGATAGAATAATGAACAGGAAGAGCATACCATAACCGAAATAGGTAACCATCATGCCGGCAAAGTCCATATTTACGGATAATACTGTTCCAAGCTCATCCTGATCGTATGATGACTGATAAAAACGGAAGCCCCTGTGTTTTAGGATATTATTCATATATATCTGATGAGGAGCTTCTATCCCCTTTTCCCTGTCAATAAGTGTAACATCGCTCTTGTATCCCGACGGACTGTTAGATCCGGGGTATCTGTCGAGGATAAAATCGTTGAGTTTAATTTCGAAGGGAAGATCTACCCTTTTATGTCCGTATGATAAACTGATCTCGGCTCCATCCACAGTAAAGGAAGATGATGATCTCTCATCACTTGTATTATCCCATACATAGAGAGTCCGCACATCTGTTCCTGACCTGAGGTTGAAAACCAGTGCATTCTGTCCTGTCCTCCCCGATTCTGTCCTAACAGCAACGGGTGTTATTCTGCCTGAAGGTGACAGGCTTTGAGGCACTATCCTGAAATCATTAAGGTTGTAAAGCACCATTGGCTCAAGTGCTACCCTTGTATCTGGCATTATATTTTGTGTCTCCTGGCTCCGCATGTTCATAACAACAATTTCATCAGGCGAGGTAACAAAAAAGGTACCTTCTTCCATACTTATATTGAAGTCGCCTGCTTCACCTATAAATGAGAGTTTCATTCCGCCAGCGTTTTTTACCTCTCCCGCCTTTAGCAACAGAACTTCCCTCATACCGGTACTGCTGGTTACAAGAAAAGAGCCCATTGGCACTCCTGTTGGGTCATTTGCTATCGATTCTGTAGCATTGGGAATAAACTCTGCAAGCTCCACATAATGAGAAGTGTTACCATCACTAATAGTTGCAGAAAAACCATCGAGCTTCATCGAAGTAATATTATATGGTCTTTCTACCTTTTCTATTGTGTTTCCATTCCGTGAGACTTCAAAATCGAGATATTTGCTTTCGGTGGTAAAGAAGTTTTTCGATTCACCTTCTCTGATATGCATCATTCCTTCAGTGCCAAAGTACCTTGTAATACCGGCACCTAATATCATAACCACGAATGCCGCATGAAACATGAAGACGGTAATTTTACTTCTTCTGTAAAGTTTATAGATAAATATCTGACCGGTCATGTTTATTGCAAGAAGTACCATTACTGCTTCAAACCATTTGGCGTTATAAACCAGGTCTCTTGCCACAGCTGCACCATAATCATTTTCTGCGAAAGTCGCAAAACCCATGCTTATAGCAAATACAATAAAAAGGGCCCCCATCAGGACCGGCGAAAATAGCAATCGAATATATTTCATAGATTTAAAATTGAACAATTGTTATGTAATTATTAGCGCGACAAATATAGTTAACCTTTTTCCGAAATCATTTCAAGTTTTTCGCGATCGAGGATTTTTATGGTTCCCCCATCAGATTGAATGATTTTCTCCTCTTCCAGATCCTTGATGATTCGTACCACACTCTCCTTGGCCATATTTGTATATTCGCCAAGCTCCTGACGTGACAGTATAAGATTAAATGTATCGCTCATGAAAATCTCGTCGGAGAAGAATATGAGAGCCTCTGCAAGCCTGCCATGCATCCTTTTTTGTGTAAGGCTGAACATGCGGTGATGCATCCGATATGATTTGCTGCTTATATCCTCAATAAAACCCTCAGCAAATTTGGGGTTCTGAAGGACCATCGAACGCAGAATATCAAAATCAATAAAACAGGCTTTCAGATCGGTTATAGCGGCAACGGTGTAAGAATACCGTGAGTTCACATAAGCGGCAGGACCTGCTATCAGATTTCCGGGAGTCCCAAGTCCGATAATAAAGTTCCGTCCTCCCCCTTCCATATACATTTTAGCCAGCCCTCTTACCAGGAAATACAGCATTTGATGTAGGAGCTCCCTGCTTGAAAATTATCTCACCTGCTTTAAAAGAAGCCTCATACCTGTTTGAATTAATGACTTTCAACTCATCCTGAGAAAGGTTGTCAAAGTTCTTCCACCCACATGTACAGCTGCCACAATCTGCAATTGTATTATCCTTCATCACTCTTTGTTTGATTATATATGTAAATATAGGTCAATTATAATATTTGTCATTAGCAAAAGTGATATTTATCACCTACCTCAGTGACCTATATCAATGATACCGTTGCCATAGATGCCTCAAATCTTTCGGAAATATCAACCATTATTGTTATTCGGTTAACATTAGATATCGTATTTTGTCAACTCGAACCAAACATTAATTTTTAATAACTATGAAGAATCTGATCCGTATTTTCAGCCTACTGTTACTGGCCGGTTTCGTTTTTGCTTGCGAAGGTCCTATGGGCCCTGCAGGTCTTGATGGAACAGATGGTGTTGATGGTACAAATGGTACAAATGGTGTAGATGGAACCGCCAAGTGTTCTGTATGCCATAATAATTCTGCTACCATTGTTTCTGCGCAATTGCAGTACGAGCACTCAACTCACGCCATGAATGACAATGCAGCTTATGGTAACAGGCCAGCCCCTGCGAACGATTGTGCAAGATGTCATGTTAGTCAGGGTTTCCTTGATTTCATGCCAGACGGAGCTTTTAACACAGCTTTCAACGCAACAATGCAGTACCAGAACCCACAGCAGCCAAACTGCTACACTTGTCACAGCATTCACAAGAATTTTGACGCAACAGACTGGAATTTGACTTTCGCAGCAGCAAAACCACTTCTTAATGGTGGCGCTACCTACGACAAAGGCAAATCTAATCTATGTGCTAACTGCCATCAGGCAAGAGCGGTGTCACCTATGCCTGTTGTAGGCGGAGGTGATATAACACTTACTTCTGACAGATGGGGAACACATCATGGTCCAACCGCAAACGTATTGTCAGGAAAGGGACTTTATGATATCACAGGTACTACTCCTATTCCGACAAGCAATACACACTTTACAGGAGCTGCAAATGGTTGTGTTACATGCCACATGGCAAACGCATATGGCGATCTTGGTGGTGGCCATACCATGAGCATGGAGTATGACGTACATGGTACAGAAACTCTTAATACAGAAGGTTGCCTAACATGCCACTCTGCTGCTGAAGCTAAAACTTACACAACAACTCTTCAGACAAGTATCGCAGCAAAACTTGCTACTCTGCAAGGCCTTCTTGAGACCAAAGGTATCTATGATCCTGCAAACGGACGTAACAAGAAAGCTACTTTCACGGCTGACGTGGCTGGCGCATACCTTATGTGGCAGACACTTAGCGAAGACAGAAGCTTAGGCGTTCACAATCCTAAGTATGTTAAGGCTGTCCTTGACAATGCAATTGAAAAGATGTCAGCGAAGTAATCAGAACTTCAATACAGACAGAAAGTGCTCCCATGGGGGCACTTTTTTTTGTAGGTGCAAGTATTCCTTCTTGTCAGAACAACTCACTTAAAACACATTTAAATATTTGCCTCCTTTCCCTTAACAAGAACCCCCTCACTCCCGGCAGGATGACGTGAGTACTCCCCCTGATCATTAAGGTTTAATGAACAAGAAGGGATTTTCATCTGTTACTATGATCATAAAAAGACACGTATAATGGCAAAGAGAATCTCCACTTTATTACTAAGCTTCATATTGATATCTTCAGCTGCTTCAGCTCAATCTTCTGCAATGGAGCTTTCATCAACAGACAAAAACTTTAAGCTGCGGGCAGTAGCTGAACTGGGCTACCTGGCTGTACTCAGTCACCAGATACAATTCAGCAACAGCGGCACCTATATCAATTATATTACCGATGGAGGGCAGGATGTATTGTTCCCGGTAAGCAGGCTGTCAATTGAACTGGAAATCAAGAAAAAACATACTATCACACTTTTATACCAGCCCCTTACACTGGAGTCAACAGCACTCTTAAGCAGGGATCTGGTCATAGACGAACTGGTATTCCCTGCTGGTACGGGTGTCAACTATCTCTATAACTTCCCCTTCTACCGCATAAGCTATATGAAAGAACTGGCTCCGGATAATGAAAAATTCGACTTTGCGCTGGGAGCCTCATTGCAAATACGGAATGCGACCATTTCGTTCGAATCAACAGACGGTACCCGTTTCCGGTCCAACAGGGACATCGGACCGGTTCCGATCATTAAATTCCGAACCCGATACACCAGCAACAAGCTGACATATACAGAATTGGAAGCGGATGGATTTTACGCACCCATCAGCTACCTCAATGGAAGCGATAATGAAGTTATTGGCGCCATACTGGATGCGAGCCTGCGCCAGGGCCTTAAAGTTAATGATGAGGCAGGTCTGTTCCTGAATCTTCGCTACCTCGGTGGTGGTGCTGTCGGGACTTCAGATAATGATCCCGGACCCGGCGATGGTTATGTGAGAAACTGGCTGCACTTTATGACCATGACCTGCGGGTTTGTCTACGAGTTCCCTGCATTTTAGTTATATCAGCATTCCTTTTAGTATTTGAAGGATTCGATCTTATCTGGACGGAATAAGTAATTACTGCCAGGTGACAGAGACAATGATCTCGTTTTTTCTGCCGATGAACTGGTAGGGCGGATTGTATCCCAGGAAGCGAAAGTTTCCTGAATAGCTGATACCTTTCTTCTCCAGTGCCGTCCTCAGTTTCTCGGTGTAGCGTGCGATCTTTTCATCGTTTGCATAGCCCCCGAATTTCAGCACAGCCACATATTCCGCCTGGCTCTTTTCCAGTTTCACCCTTGAATCGTTGGGATTTGGCAAAGCTCTGCTCATCGTATTTCGATGGCATAACGAAGCTCATGGTGGATACACTGTCGTTGATGTCCATATGCACGGGTGAGGTCATGGCAATCCTGGTATTGGAATCATTCCCGCCAAAGATAAATCCGGCCAGTGCCCGGAATCCGGGTGTGGAAATCTGCCGGTAGGATTTTGCCGAACTATAAACGGTGGCCAGCATGGCCGGCGGGTAGTAGCGTATTTCGTATTCTTTTTCGGACGCTACCAGCCTGTATTTCTGCTTTTCAATTGATGATGCCATAATCGTTGTGCTCAGGAGTGTAAATAATGCTATAAAGGGGATGATTCTAACCATATCTTGTCGATTTCCAGTCTGAAACTTTCGTTCTTTTTATTGGAGATCAGGAAGGAGCACTCGCGCAGAGATTCGCCTGGATAGTTAGGCATGTTAAGCCGCATACCCCTGAAGGTCGGGTATCATCTTATCAAATGGTACCGTAACCTCCTGCCATGCGCCCGTGGTCGGGAATTCGTACTGATAAGAATGCCTTTCATTGAGCTGCGATCGAACCCTGAACTGGTAGTTCTTTCCGTCTCCCTTCAGACGGATTTTAAAGGCTGAGTAGCCTTTCGTTTCGATCTCTTCCATGCGGGTCACGAATGGAGGAAAATCCACCGTTGTTTTCCAGCGATACCGTACCCTGGAAAATACCGTGGCCTTCTTCCGACAGTCCCACATTGCCCTGGGAACGGCCTCCCATGACCCCGTCATCTACCACAAACCAGTCGCCCGGCTTGCTCTCATGTGAAAAATCATATACTTCCTGTGCAATCATTTGCATGCTTATAAATAATATCGCCGTGATCACTATTGGTTTCATAAAAGTGCAACATTAAAGAACTTAGAATGTTCAATATATACAGCTAAACATTAAACATGTTATTTGTTGCAAGTCCAATCCTGCTGATAAAAAAAGGGATCGCAAATACGATCCCTCATTTTAAAATGTTAAATACTTAAGCTATAAGGTTTCTAATGCTCATGGTATCCCGTAGCCATACTCTTGAAAAGAGTTGACGGTTTTTTGCCGAGTGTACAGGTATAAACATGGATGATCATGAACATTGAGAGTACGAATCCCATAGCAGCATGCAGCAGTGCATTGATCATAAGTCCGCTTGTTCCAAGCATTCTGTTGGGAACCACCTCCGGAAAGAAGAATGCCAGGCCGGTGACTATTAAAAGTGGCATTCCCACATACATTGCAAGTACATATGCGAACTTCTGTAACGGATTGAACTTCTGAGTCTCACTAACAGGAAATGGATGCTCCTCTTTCCTGAACATGCCCAAGGCATAATACTGAAACTGCTTCATAAGATCTGCAAAGTAACCTTTGGGCTTGATCTTGTAATGTTTACCATTACCTGTTACTATATTTCCGCCGAAGTAAATGACATACCCAATGGTGAGTATAATGGCTGCAATGTTGTGTATTGCTACCGCTGATTCAAAAGATATCAGTGAAAGAGAACCTTCTGTGGCTGAAGCATACTGCATGGCAATACCTGTCCCTATCAGTACTATGAACAGTAACAGGTTAACGACATGCCATAATCTGATCCAAACGGGGTATAAATATATTCTGTGTCCCATCACTTATTTTTTAAAGATTCTGAAAAAGAGGTGTATCCCAATAACAAGAAGTATACCTGCGAAGATCAAATAACTTAATCTGTTAAGGAAAATATTTCTTGTTGCTCCAATCACATAAGTTTCATTAAGGACGATTGCATTCAGAAAACCGGCCTTTCTCTCCTCTTTTGCCTGGAATTTATAAAGCGTTGACATTAATCTTGAATCACTGGAATGGCACTCAGTACATTTTCTTACCGCATCTTTCTTAGGCATCACCTTATGTGCCACAAGAATGTCGTTATTGATCTGAGTATGACACTCTATGCATCTTACATTCTGAAAATGAGCCACCTGGTTCGGCAACCAGGAGTGCTGATTGACAATATTGATCTCTTCTCTGTCGGAAAGAAGCTGGAAGTTTTCAAAATTAGAGTGACACTTCAGACACATATTGTTGTCGTAGGTGATAGCTGTTCTTATGTTTTCAGCGTCCCTTATCCCAACCTTATATGAGTGTGGGTCGTGGCACTTCCAGCAAGTAAACCCTTCAATACCATGGTGGGTGCTTGAGGCAAACTCCTCATCGATCTTTTCGAAATTGTACTTTGCAAAGGTTTCATCATAACCATGACAATCGATGCAAACCAAACGTTCTTCAAATCTGGCTTTGATAGGATGAGGGAATTCGTTGAATTCATATGAGTGACAATCGGTGCAACCAAAGCCCCAATGTACTCCCTGATAAAACTTATCTCTGGATACTTTAAGGTTCTCTGACATTCTCCGGTTTTTCTTCATACCGGTTTCGGCGTCAACCAGAAGGTAATTCTTTTCACCATGGCACTTAAGACAACTTTCGTTATCCTCAGCGTAGGGTGCATTCTCAATCCCCCTCACAGGTGCAACAATACTATCCTGAGCTTTAACACCTGTTGTTATTGTCAGCGCAAATATTGCAGCAAGAATAGGAGCCTGGAATTTCAAGTGCTTTCTTCTCATGCTCTTATTAGAATCTTACTGTTATGTTCATGCCAACGAGGAATTCGCCTTCTGTAAAATCGTTCTGATTAAAGAGGAAATTGCGCTGACCTACTATCTGATTGTAACTTGCGAGGAAAAGCTGGAAACAGTGAGTTGCTGTTGCCTTCTGCCATCCAACAACTACGTTTGGCTTGGGATTGAAATCTTCATTTTCCTGCTTGGTGAGAAGCTGATCATATTCCAGCATTACAGCATGACCGCTACCCATATTTACCCTTCCTCCTGCTGAAATACCAAAGTTCAGGTTTTCGTAGCCACGGAGAACAGAGTTATAAAAGATAACTGTTGGAGCCAGTTGGAATGAAAACATATCATTGAACTTTCTTGATACAATTATCTGGTTCATATATGATAACCTGTGTACATCCCTGTAACGCTCAATCGGTCCGAAAGCATCGTCTGCTCTGAGATCAAGAACTGCATTACCATAATAGGCAACTGAAACCGGCATTTTTCCCGACATGGTCTGCTGCAGGATCAGATACTTCCATGAAAAATCCTGAAGTTTGTAATCTTTTGTTGATCCAACACCTACCATTAACCTGTCTGTAATACCATAATTCAGACCCAGACGGATATTTGAAGGAGCATAGATGCCATAAACATCCTTAATACCGTTTTTTACAACACCAAAACGGTGATATATCTGGAATTCGATCATCCCCTTCGGAGTAATTGTTGTCGTGGCATTATCAGCCAGAATGGATGTTTCAAAAATATCCCTTTCAGGATAATCATCATCCTGGGCGAATACGGGGGAGAGTATCCCAACAAATGCTATCAGTGCAATTAATTTATTCATTTTGTTTCGGTTTATGTTTGGTTTATGGTTAGTTGTTCTGTGCTCCCTGCTCGATCCAGGTAAGGAGCTTTAATCTGTTTACATCGCTTATGTTTGAACTGGTCGCATGACCGGATAATATCTTGGTGTATATCTTGCTTGAGGCAGGCGTTCCCAGATCAACATACCCGCCTGTGGTAAGCGATTCATACGATTTATCGGCACGCAGATCCGGATTAATACCTCCTGCATGACAACCGGTACAAGCTGCATTCACGAAAATGGGAGCAACTTCGGTGGCAAACAGTACATCGATATCAGGGTCGATGGTGGGAGGGTCGTAAACGTACCGCTCGCAGGAGATAAGACCTGCACCAATTACCGCTGCCAGTGCAGCTGTCAGCACAATGGATTTTATTCTTTTTCGGGTCATAATTATTGAGTGTTAATTCCTGAACAAAGGTAAATCTACACTTTATGTTTTACGTACACAAGTAGTTGATAAATACTGTAATTGTTACCGTTTTATGTCAACGATATAATTGATATTTGTCAATGCCTTAGTTCCGGGTTTCCCTTTGTCAGGTCACCATTTTATCATAACTTGAGCCTAATAAATCAAAAATCAAAAGATGGAATTTCCTATATCCAAAAATCTGTTTATCCTGAGCATGAAGCCCGACAAAGGGGGCTTCTTTAACGGCAGGGGACATCTCAGGCTGCCTTTTACGGGAGCAATATTTCTGGATTTCTATAATAATGGAGAACTTCGGCTTGAGGACAAGAAAGTGATACATGAGTGTAAAAATACCGGATCGACCCTCCATGACTCAGTTGCAGAAATATTGAAGAGCCCAAAGAACTTTAAGAGAGTTTCCTATTGGATAAGAAGGTTATCAATGAAATTCCAGTTTATGTTCAGGGAAACCGGATCATCTCTTGAAAAGGAGATGGTTGTAAGGGTAGAAAACAGAAGATTCCTGGGTATCATCCCATGGCGTCAGTACTATCTTAAAAATAAAAAGATACGGATGGACCTTGTTGATCAGCTAAGAGCTGTTTTACTCCATCAAAGAGAGCCTGAAAAAGATAAGATAATGCTTATAGCCATGGTAAAGGATGCCTCTCTTTTAAGAGTGATCTCCCGCGACAGGCATGAACGCAAAAAGATGCGGGCCCGGATCAAAGAGATCACCTCTGATGATGAAGTAGTTCACTCGGTGACTCAGGCGATCAGGCAGATAAGGGCATCTGCCGCCGCCGCCCATGCAGGCGCCTGAGTTTTATAGACGGTGTAAGTTATTAGATTTGGAAGGGCCTATTTGGTCCTGTAATATTTCATCGCCTCAGGAAGGAAGGATTTAATTTCCCGGATCCTTGTTGAATTGCTGGGGTGTGTACTCAGGAACTCAGGGGGAGCTGTGCCTCCTGCCGTATCCATCCTCTCCCAGAATGCTACTGCTGCCTCAGGATTATAACCAGCCATTGCCATTATGATCAGTCCAAGTCTGTCTGCCTCTTTCTCATGTTCCCTTGAGTATGGCAATACAGCTCCCAACTGCGAACCGATGCCGTAAACCGACATGAATATATTTCTTGTCTCTTCTGGTTTTTCCTTTGTTATCTCACTTAGTGCCACTCCCCCGAATTGTATTATCAGCTGATGCGACATTCTCTCATTACCATGACGGGCAACTGCGTGTGCTATCTCATGCGCCATAACCACGGCCATCCCGTTCTTATCCAGGGTGTAGGGTAAAATACCTTCATACACAACTATCTTACCTCCGGGCATACACCAGGCATTTGGGGTATTATCGGCAACAAGAGAAAACTCCCATTGGTAACCATTAATTCTGTCGAGAAGATTGTTTTGCGTAAGGTATTCAGTAAGGCTGGTTGTAAGATCTGTACCAACCTCCCTGATCATTGAAGCACCGGACATATTACTGCTAATCGTATTGGCTGAGATAAACTCATTGTAGTTTGTCAGCCCCATGGCAACAAGTTCTGACTCCGGAAGGAGGTTAACCTGCCTTCTGCCCGAAAGGGGTACTGTTGAACATTCAACGAGTAAAAATGCTGCAACTACCAGTCCCAGTGCCTTGAATAATATATTAGTTTTCATACGATCAATATTTCTGCAAATATAACCAGAAAAAAGCCCGGACCAATCTGGTCCGGGCCATATTACTGATCTATGTTTTTAGAGTTTATAAGAATTGTCGGCAATAAGCATATCTGCAATTCTCCGTCTTGCTGTCTTTGTGTTAACACCATTGACAGCTGTAAGGTTATCAATTGCCTTTACGATATTTTCAGTTCCCTCATCACGAATAGTATAAATTGCATCCTTGGCAAATTTTCTGATCTTATCGGCTGCATCATATACAAAAACATTCAGGATGTCGCGGTAAATGCCTCCTTCACCCTTTAACGACTCGATCTTTGCTACTCTCAGGACAACAGATTCAGCTACATAAACCTCCATCATCATGTTTGAAAGATTATTCAGCACCTCCTGCTCATGGATAAGCTGTTTATCGAACTTCTTTGTTGCCTCGTTAATGGCCAGAAGGGTCAGGTTTTTAAAGTTTTTGATATAGCGCAACTTCTCTTCAAAATATCCTTCCCCATTTTTAGCTCCTGCTGTAAGGGTTGCCACTTTTCCTGCTATCTCCTCAGCCTTGCCAAAAAGGTCAAAATCGCCCTTCATGGCACGTTTCATTGCAGTATCAACTATAAGCAGCCTGTTGATCTCATTTGTGCCTTCAAATATTCTGTTGATCCTGGAGTCGCGATACCCTCTTTCCACTGCCATTTCAGCAGAGTATCCCATACCGCCGTGTATCTGAACCGCCATGTCGATAACATAGTCGAGCATTTCAGATCCGTATACCTTAAGTAAAGCAGCCTCTACGGCATAGTGGCTTATAGCATCGATCGAGGCTCTGCCCTGATCGCATCCTTCTGTCTTATATTGTGTCATAAGGAGATCGATGTCCCTGCTCACTCTGTATGTCGCTGCCTCAGCTGCGAATGTTCTTATTACCTGTTCGGCGATCATATGTTTTATAGAGCCAAAGGTTGAGATAAGGACACCGAACTGTTTTCTTTCGTTTGAGTACTTCACTGAGTCATTGATCGCTTTCTTGGATGCACCAAGTACATTAGCTGCAAGCTTCAGTCGTCCCATATGCAGAATGCTCAGTGCAACACGGAACCCCTCGCCTCTTTTCCCTATCAGATTATCAAGCGGTACCTTCACATCGGTATAATATATCTGTGCTGTCGACGATCCTTTGATACCCATTTTATGTTCATCGGGACCAATAACAACACCCGGCATATCTTTTTCAACAATAAAGGCACTCAGGACCCTGTCGTTTTCAATTTTGGCGAATACGACCTGTGTGTCGGCGAAGCCTGCATTGGTGATCCACATTTTTTGTCCATTGAGAATGTAATGCGATCCGTCCTCAGCAAGTTTAGCGTTGGTCTTCCCTGAATTGGCATCGCTTCCTGCTCCGGGCTCGGTAAGGCAATATGCTCCCAGAAGCTCCCCTGTTGCAAGTTTAGTTACATACTTCTGCCTCTGATCGTAGCTGCCATAGTACATTATTGGCAGTGTACCTATTCCGCAATGGGCCATAAAGGCAACAGAGAAGGAGTACCCTGCTCCTATCGTCTCTGCAGCAAGCATCTGGGTTACAAATGATTGTCCGAAGCCACCAAATTCCTCGGGTATTGATATTCCCATTAATCCGAGTTCACCCGACTTTTTAAGTATTGCCGACATTAATTCCCTGTCGCCTTTGTCGAGTTTCTCAACGTTTGGATATACCTCTGCTTCCAGAAAGTCTCTGCAGGTGTCGGCTATCATGCGTTGCTCCTCATCAAATTCTTCAGGAATAAAAACGGTTGCCGGATCGATCTCCCGTACAAGGAATTCACCACTCTTTAATGCATTGCTGTTTTCCATTTTTGTCGATTTATTATTTTCTCAATTTATGGTTATATGTTAAGGGCCTGAACAACCAGTTCAGCAATATCGAGGTTTCTTACATCCTCTTCCCTGTTTTTATATTTAATACCGTCGGTCATCATCGTCATACAGAATGGGCACGCGGTAGCAATAACTGATGCTCCGGTGTTTATAGCTTCCTCTGTTCTCTCAAGGAAGATTTCCTTATCGCCTTTCTCTGCCTCCTTGAACATCTGGGCTCCTCCTGCTCCACAGCAAAGGGCAAAACTCTTGTTGCGTTTCATCTCCTTCAGGTCAACCTTCAACTCCGAGAGCAGCTTTCTTGGTTCGGCATATACTGAATTAGCTCTTCCAAGATAACAGGGATCGTGATAAGTTACTTTAATATTTTTCAGCTCATCTGAGGGAATCCTAAGTTTACCTTTTTCTACAGCATCAAGAATGAAAGTGATATAGTTTATAACTTCAAAATCGGCTCCAAGGTCCGGGTATTCATTCTTAAAAATATTGTAACAATGAGGGCACACAGTTATAACCTTCTTAATATCGTAGGCTTTGAAAAGTTCAATATTCTGCAGGGCCTGCATCTGGTACAGCATCTCATTGCCGGCTCTTCTGGCGGGGTCGCCTGTACATGTTTCCTCCTTGCCCAGAACAGCATAGCTGGCATCCAGATGAGTGAGTATCTTGGTGAAGGCCCGTACAACTTTCCTGTAGCGGTCGTCGAATGCACCTGCACAGCCAACCCAGAACAGATATTCAGGTCTTTCTCCTTTCGCGAAGAGGTCTGCCATCACAGGTACCTCTATTTTCCTAGTTGCCATTTGCACAAATTACTTATTTAATAACCATTTCCAGGTCCTTGGTCCATAGTAGTCTGTCCTCTGCAGGATACTGCCACGGAGCACCATTATTCTCAATATTGCTGAACAGGGCTTTTATCTCGCCGGGGGCAGCCCCCTCTTCCATAACCAGGTACCGCCGCATATCAATGATCAGCGTGGGATGATTAATATTTATCGGGCACTCTCTTGCACAGGCATTACATGTGGTACATGCCCAAAGCTCCTCTTCCGTAACCATATTACGGACAAGTGATTTACCGTCGCTGAACTCCTTCCCTTCCTTAAGCATCTTCGGACCTTTCTCTTTCATCCTTGCTCTCAGGTCCATCATTATCTTCCTGGGCGACAGTTTCTTTCCCGTTATGCTGGCAGGACATACTGCAGTGCATCTTCCGCATTCGGTACATGCCAGGGAATCGAAATAGTTCTTCCATGTTACATCCTCTGCATCCTTCACACCAAAACGTTCAACAACGGCATCTGAAGGTGCTTCAGCATAAGCTGTCTCAGGATTCATCATCAGCTTGACTTCACGGGTAATACTATCCATATTGGTCAGCTTGCCCAGAGGCTCCAGTCTTGTAAGAAAGACATTTGGCACCGACATGAACACATGAAAGTGCTTTGAGTATGGAAGCAAGTTCGCAAATATGAATATCAGAAGTATGTGTGACCACCAGAAAAACTGATGCCAGAAGTGAAAACTCTCTGATTCCCCTGCTGACAAATTAGCCAATATGGACGATACGGGGTATGATCCTGACACGGCATGACCGGAGCTATTCATTTCCAGGAGATAAAAGGTATTCATCCCCAGAAGTGATACCATGAGAAGGAAAATCATCGTCAGGGCAAGTGAAGCATCAAGATGAGATATTTTCTTCATCTCTGCTCCTTCAAATCGCTCAATATGCATGAAAGTGCGTCTGAAGAGGAAGACCAGGATCGCCAGAGCGATAATAAAGGCAAAAATATCGCCTGATGCCATTATAATATTGTATACCGGCCCGAGGATGGAAAGAAATCTTTCAGACCCGCTCAATCCGTCGACAACCATCTCAATGCTGCCGATGAGAATAACGCAGAAGCCCCAGAAGACCAGAGCATGAAGAAAACCCATCACCGGATGCCTGAAGATCCGTGTCTGGCCAATGGCAACGCTCATCATTACACGAAATCTTTTTCCTATATTCCTGACAGGGAAGCCTGACCGTGTCAGACTGAAAAATGCCAGAATCCTCCTGGTTGTCACAGCAAAGACAGCAAGTGTGACGATCAAAGAGAGAGCAAAAACAATTTGTTTAATCATACCTGAAATATGAATTTCTGTTCCCTATTAAAATTCTCCTAAACAGGATCACTCTATTTACCTTTGGCAGCTTTTGCAGCCTCAACAAGCTTAGGAAGCACCTTTGCAGCATCTCCGATAATACCATACTGTGCATTTTCAAAAATGGGAGCGTCTTTATCATTATTGATCGCAACAATATATTTTGATGAGCTGACACCTGCAATATGCTGCGTCGCTCCGGAGATACCTACTGCAATATAAAGATTGGGAGCAATTATTTTACCTGTTTGTCCGGTATGCTCATCATGAGGTCTCCAGCCTTCATCTGAAACAGGCCTGGAGCAAGCAGTTGCACCACCAAGCAGTTCTGCCAGTTCGAGCAACGGACCCCAGTTGTCGGCCGACTTCATTCCTCTGCCTCCTGAGACCACAACATCGGCATCTGTGATAAGCAGTTTGCCTGTCTGCTTCTGCACATCCTCAACTACAACCTTCTTCAGAGACATATCAATATCTGCCGTTCTCTTTTCAATTTGAGCATCAGTGCTTTTTTCTACAAGCTCAAATGAGTTCTGGGCAAGAGTTATGATCCTCTTCTCTGTTTTGATAACCAGATTGGTAAAGGTATTGCCCGAGTAAGAGCGCTTGAAAAGGGTAAAAGGGTCGATGGCTACAGGAAGTTTTGATACCCCTGATGCTATACCTGCCTTTAATCTGACAGAAAGCCTTGGTGCAAGGGCCTTACCTGAATTGTTATTCGCAAAGATCAGGGTGTTAGCGTTGACCTCCCCGGCTGTTTTAGCAATAAGATCGGTAAAGACCTGACTGTCAAATGTTTTAACCTTATCTCCTCCAAGGGATATTACTCTCGAAGCACCGTATTTCCCAAGTGATTTAAGCTCTTCATCTCCTACCTCACCAATAGACAATACAATTGCCTGGGTATTTAGCATCTCTGCTACTTTTGCCCCGTAGGAAACAAGTTCGAAGGATAGTTTCTTGAACTTACCATCCCAGTTTTCGGTATATATTAATACTGCCATTTCTAAGTTTTTTAAGTGATCAGATAACTTTTGCCTCATTTTGAAGAAGGGTGATCAGTTCACCAGGATTCTCCGGATCGATATACTTGCACTTAGCTCTGGGCTGTGGCATTTCAAATCCTGCAACCTTTGTAAGTGACTCAACAGATATTGGTTCTACAACCTTAATAGGTTTGGTCCGTGCCATCATTATACCCCTCATTGCTGCAATGCGCGGCTCTTTGGAAATACCTTTCTGTACCACCGCAACAAATGGGAATGGAACAGAAACAACCTCTTTGCCTCCATCTATTTCTCTTACAACAACCGGCTTGCCTCCTTCTATCTTAATCCCAGAAACGGATGAGACCAGCGGCATTCCCATAAATTCTGCTACCATTCCTCCCACAAGAGAACCATTATGATCGCTCGATTCAATACCACACATCACCATATCGTAACCACCCGTTTTTGCCTCCTCGGCTATTTGCGCCGCTGTGAAATAAGCATCTTCAGGGTCGGCGTTAATACGCACTGCGTCATCGGCGCCTATGGCAAGAGCCTTTCTGATAGTAGGTTCTGCTGTTGCCGGCCCAACATGAACAACAGTTACGGAAGTAACACCTGCCAACGGATCGTCTTTTAGCTCAAGAGCCCTCGTTAGAGAAAGCTCATCCCACGGGTTTATCACCCATTGAATTCCAGTAGTGTCGATTTTAGTGTTCCCTTCTGCCAGCTTTATCCTGGTGGTTGTGTCCGGAACATTACTGATGCAAACTAGTATCTTCATCATCCAATTCTTTATTATTAATTAATCTCTGCCCCGCAATATACAAGGAGCAGAAAGAAATCCAGGCATACAATCTCCCGGTATTCAGCGGGTACAAATATATAAAAAAATGACACCTCCCACAGGCAGGTTACATGGTATATGTCATCTCAGTCGAAAAAATGTGGCTACTACATACTTAATATTCTGCTATTTATAAATATTCTAGATAAGTATACGTTTTATGGTCGACGTGGTCCTCAGCCAAAAATCTACTCTGCGCAAAATAATATCAACCGATTTAGGTCAGGATAAATTTATAATCTATTTTCGCACCTGAAAAACAGAGCAATATTGAAACCGGGAATTAAAGTTTACGCAGCTGTAGTTATTTCAATGATCTTCTGGGCATTCTCCTTTGTCTGGTTTAAGGTTGCAAATCAACACTACTCTCCTATTACAATTGTCTTTCTCCGCCTGGTGATATCGGGAACCATACTGACTATTTTCCTTCTGGCGACGGGGAGACTTGTAAAGATACCACGGGTTGACAGAAATAAATTCCTTCTGCTATCACTTTTTGAACCATTCTTCTATTTCCTTGGAGAGAGTTATGGACTTACCTATGTCTCCTCAACGGTCGGATCTGTTATGATCTCCACGATCCCTGTCTTTGCAGCACTGGGTGCATGGATTATATACAGGGAAAGGTTGACAATTCTCAACTATGCCGGTATTGCGCTATCGTTTGCCGGTGTGATGCTATTTGTTTTCAATTCAGATGGTTCCCTTTCTGTACAGCCTGTTGGCATAGCTCTGATGTTTATTGCAGTAATGTCGGCTGTTGGTTATACACTCGTCCTTAAAAATCTTGCCGGCACATACAATCCTGTTTATATTGTCAACATCCAGAATATTATCGGCACAATTTTGTTCCTGCCAATATTCATATTCACCGACGGCTCCGAATTTCTAAAGATGGAGCATACAATAGGGAATCTGATGCCTGTTATTAAGCTTGCCATCTTCGCTTCTTCAGGAGCATTCATTCTGTTTGCCTATGCTGTAAGACACCTGGGGATTACCAAATCTAATGTCTTCTCGAACTTTATTCCTGTATTTACCGCAATTTTTGCATGGATGATTCTTGGCGATTCTATTTCCACTCAAAGCCTGATCGGAATGGGAATAGTGATAGCTGGACTCTTCCTTTCACAAAGGAATGGAAGAAAAAAGAGGATCATTGGTGAAATTCTACCGGGAAAAACAGCCTGAGACAACAAGTATCACTTTCAGTTGTTTTTTATAATAGAGCATTATCTTTGAATTAATATGATTGGATGGGGCAAAAAATTGTTTACTCTTTTCTCACTTGTCATGCTAACCCTGACGGGTAAAGCACAAACAGGTGAGACTGTATATAATTTTCTGAATCTGGGATTTTCCCCTCGTATTTCGGCTCTGGGAGGTATCAATGTCTCTTCCATTGGCTTCACTCCCGATATCGTACACTTTAATCCGGCGTTCCTTACCCACATCCATTCGAAAGCTGTTCAACTCAGTTATGTGAACTACTATGCAGGCATTAACTATGGTAATGCCTCCTATATCTCTTCCGGGTCAGCTAAATCGGCATTTGCAACCGGAATAACTTTCCTCAATTACGGCACTTTTACCGGAGCTGATGCTTCCGGCAATATAACAGGAGAATTCAGAGCCTCTGAGTATAGTTTTGCTTTTAGCTGGGCGAGGCCCGTTTATAAAGGGATCTCCGGTGGCATAAGTGTAAAACCTGTTCTTTCGCACCTTGAAGAATACACCTCCTTTGGTATTGTCTTTGACCTTGGAGCAGCTTATCTGAGCAGCGACTCACTTTTTACGGCAGGATTAACAATACGTAATGCAGGCATTCAGATCACCGACTACGCCGGCAGGGAGAAGGCATCTCCTCCCTTTGAAATAGTTGCAGGGGCGACCCTCAAACTTGCGCATGCACCCTTCAGGTTCTCTGCAACTGCCATACACCTCGAAACATGGGATCTTGTTCAGCGATACTCGAATGAATCTGTAGAGGAATTGATAAACAGTGAATTTGGTGAAAATATACTCAGGCATCTTGTTTTCGGTGTTGAGTTTATTCCGTCAGATAAATTTTATCTTGCGTCCGGATTTAACTACTTAAGAAGGAGCGAACTTGCGGCTTCAATAAGGCCGGCAACAGTTGGATTTTCATGGGGTGCAGGATTTAGGCTGCCATGGTTCGATCTGGAGTACGGAAGATCATTATATCACATTTCGGGTCCTTTAAATAATTTCTCTGTTACATTTAACCCGCAAAGAGTTTTTGAAAAGGTCATTAAAAATTAAGCCCTGGTTAATAAAAGAATGAATATGAAAAAGAAGATCATAATTGCTATTGACGGATATTCTTCCTGTGGCAAAAGTACTTTTGCCAAAGCTATTGCCAACAAACTCAATTATATATTTATCGACAGTGGTGCAATGTATAGGGCTGTAACACTGTGGTGTATTGAAAACAATGTTATCAGTACCAAAAAGTTCGACAGGTGGAAAGTTATAAGCAGCCTGCCTGAAATTAACATTAGCTTTGTCTATTGCGGCAATAACATGACTGAAAATTGTGTGCATCTGAATGGGAGAAATGTTGACAAAGAGATTAGATCAATGGAGGTAAATACACTTGTCAGCGATGTAAGTATAATACCGGAGGTGCGCTACAGGCTGGTGGAGCTTCAGCGACAGATGGGTTCTGAAAAAGGTATAGTAATGGATGGCCGTGATATAGGCACCGTTGTTTTTCCTGAAGCTGAATTGAAAATATTTATGACAGCATCCCATGAAATCAGAGCCATGCGCCGGTATAATGAGCTAAAGGGAAAAGGTATGGAAATCGATCTGACGGTTATTAAGGAGAATATTGCCAACCGCGACTTTACCGATGAGCACAGGCCTATAAGTCCTCTGAAAAAGGCCGCAGATGCAGTTGTACTTGATAATAGCGAGATGACGGTGGAGGATCAGATGGAATGGGTGATGCAGATGATTAATTCGAAAATCAACGGTGGTAATGAGAATTGAAATAGATCCGGGATCCGGATTCTGTTTTGGAGTTAGAAATGCTGTCGACGAGGCCCAAAAATCCCTTGAGGGAGAAACTCCGATCTATTGTCTTGGCGATATTGTACATAACGATGAGGAGGTAGCGCGACTCTCCTCCTTGGGATTACGATCGATCGACCTGGATGAATTCAATGAACTTAGAGATAAAACAGTTCTTATCAGGGCTCACGGCGAACCACCATCAACATATCAGCAAGCCAGCCTGAATAATCTTAAGCTGATCGATGCTACCTGTCCTATTGTTAAGAAACTTCAGGAGAAAATAGTCAAAGCTTTCAATGAATCGGAAAAAGTAAATGGTCAGGTTGTGATATATGGTAAACCCGGCCATGCAGAGGTGGTAGGCCTTGCCGGTCAGATCGATAATAACGCACTGATAATCAGATCCGACAACGACCTGGAACTGATAGACTACACCAAAAAAGTATTCCTCTTCTCCCAAACGACGATGAGTCGTGACAAATACAGGGATATTGCTGAAAAGATCGGCAACAGGTTCGAACAGAAAGGGCTAAGCAGGGAGAAGTATCTGAAGGTATTCAATACCGTATGTGGCCAGGTATCAAACAGAGAACCCCGGTTGAAGGAGTTCTCACGAAAGCATGATGTAATAATATTTGTCAGTGGCAGAGAGAGTTCGAATGGTAAATTCCTCTACTCTGTTTGCAAAGCTCAAAACGAGAATTCTTTTCTCATCTCTTCGCCGGAAGAGATAATAGCCGATTGGTTCCAAAATGCATCCTCGGTGGGTATATGCGGCGCCACCTCCACACCTAAATGGCTAATCGACAAAGTTTTCACTAAAATAAATGATATTACGGTGTAATATTAATCCTGCTTTTAAAACTTGCTTTTTTCGTATATTTACAACCGTTTTTATAAAATAATATGGGAAAAATTAAAAAGATCGGAGTGCTTACCTCAGGAGGTGATGCACCGGGAATGAATGCCGCAATAAGGGCGGTTGTTAGAACAGCAATCTATAACAACCTGGAGGTTGTGGGTATAAGACATGGTTACCTTGGGATGATAAATGCTCACTTCAAACCAATGAAGGCCCACAGCGTCAGCGATATTATACAAAGGGGCGGAACAATACTGAAAACTGCCAGATGCGAAGAATTCAAGACGATAGAGGGGAGAAAGAAAGCATATGATAACCTTAAGCAGGAGGGTATCGATGGTGTTGTAGTTATCGGAGGAGATGGTTCCTTTACCGGCGCCAGACTTTTTAACGAGGAGTTCGACATCCCATTTGTAGGAATACCAGGCACAATCGACAATGACATATACGGCACTGACTACACTATTGGTTTTGACACAGCTCTTAACACCGTTGTTGAGGCTGTAGATAAGATAAGGGATACCGCCAGTGCTCACAATAGAATGTTTTTCATTGAGGTAATGGGGGCTGAAGCAGGCTTTATAGCCCTTAACAGTGGTGTCGCAACCGGTGCTGAAGCTATAATAATACCTGAGGTTAAGGGCGATGCCAAAAACCTTAAGAAGATGATCGAGAATGGCAATAAAAGAAAAAAATCGAGTAATATTATCATCGTTGCCGAAGGCGATGAGGAGGGTGGTGCGTTTGCAATAGCAAATAAGCTAAAAGACGATTTCAAGGACTATGATATCAGGGTAACTGTTCTTGGCCATCTGCAAAGAGGCGGCTCTCCTTCGGCTGTTGACCGTGTAAATGCCAGCAGGCTGGGCGCCGCTGCAGTAGAAGCACTTCTCGATGATCAAAAAAGTGTAATGGTTGGTTTGCAGAACGGCGAGATAGTCCTTGTATCCTTCAGAAAAGCAGTTAAGCTTAATAAGGATGTAGACAGATCATTGCTTGAACTGGCAGAGATACTATCGGTTTGATCAGCTCATAAATTAACACAGACCGAATTATTTCAGCGAAAACATTCCGCTGCAATGATCCGGTCTTTTTTTTATCAATCTAATCTCCTTCAATAATGGAACCTTCAAAAGTATATTTTACAAACTTACGCAGCTCTTCAGGCATGAATCTTCTTGACAAGCTTGATATTTTGATCAACAAGGCAGGAATTGGTGCCATCGATTTCAAAAAGAAAATTACAGCTGTAAAAATACATTTTGGAGAACCGGGAAATCTGGCCTATATAAGACCAAACTATGCAGCCCGCATTATTTCATACCTACTGAAGCAGAATGCTATACCCTTTCTGACAGACACTAATACACTCTACCACGGCCGGCGATCAAATGGCCCCGAACATATCATTGCCGCATCTGAGAATGGCTTTAACCTTCTTTCTGCGGGATGCCCGGTGATAATTGCTGATGGTGTAAAAGGAACTGATTATCGCCTTATTGACATTGGGCTTGATCTCTGCAAAAATGCAAAAATTGGTACCGCCATAGCTGAATCGGATATTCTGATTTCTCTTAACCATTTCAAGGGACACGAAATGACCGGTTTTGGCGGTGCATTAAAAAACCTGGGTATGGGCTGTGCCTCCGTCGGAGGTAAACAGGAGATGCATTCAGGTGCAACACCGGAAATAGTGGAAGGAAACTGTACCGGATGCGGTATATGTGAATCCAATTGTGCCTATGGTGCTGTTGCAGTTCAGGAAAACGGGATAGCCTATATTGATGAAGCAATTTGCACAGGTTGCGGTCAATGTATTGCAGTTTGTCAGTTCGACGCGGCAAGGGTCGTATGGAAGAGCAAGGGTGAAAGGGTAAGTATGATGATCTCCGAATATGCCTTGGCAGCTCTGAGGGGAAAATCATCTTTTCATATTAACTTTATTATGAATGTCTCACCTGATTGTGATTGCTGGAATTTCAATGATATGCCCATAGTTGGAGACATTGGCATAGCCGCTTCTTTCGATCCTGTTGCCCTCGATCAGGCTTCTGCCGATCTTGTCACGAAAGCACCCGCAATGGCTGGCTCACGCATTTGCGAACACAAAACGGGCGACGACCTCAAAGGTGAGGATAAATTCAGACTGACACATCCTAACGTCCATTGGGAGATCGGCCTTGATCATGCCGAAAAGATCGGATTAGGGACAAGGAAGTACACACTTACGGAAATATGATCAACAGGTGTCAAGGTAGCTAAAACGCACATATCTTAACATTTGGACGTTAGAAATTGATAGTTTTCTTCGGTTTTTTATGATAAATATCACTTTTTTTTACTTTCTTGTTAGGGTAAAGACACCGTTAAGTGATAACAAATAAAACTCAGAACATGAAGTCACCTCTCATTTTAAGAACATTACTATTTGTCTTTCTGATGTTTAGCCTCAATTTAAACGGTCAGATCTCAGGAACAAAGCATGACTTTTCATCAAGATCATGGGCTCCCTCAGAAAACAAGATGTGTGGGGTTTGTCATGCAACACACAAAGCCGTTAACGAACCATCTGCACCTTTGTGGAGCCATCAGTCGACATCTGTCACCTCTTACACTCTTTACACCTCTCCTACTTTTGACTTCCAGGGAGGCCTGACAATTACAAACCCAAGTGCGAGTTCAAAACTCTGCCTTAGTTGCCATGATGGCACTGTGGCTCTTGAGAACTTCGGAGGGGTGACAACCGGTACAAACTATATTCCGGCAGCATCAAAAATAGGAGGTGTTACTGGTAACAACATGAGCAAAGAGCATCCTATCTCATTCGAATATACCGACGCCCTTGCTACTCTTGACGGAAGCCTGAGGGCACCAACATCAACAAATTCAGGGCTGGGTTCAACCATTGCCAACGATATGCTTTTTGCAAACAAGATGGAGTGTGCTTCTTGCCACGATGTCCATAATAAATATAACGTTCCTCATCTGTTAAAGATGAGTAACACAAACAGTCAGCTTTGTCTGACCTGCCATCTCAAGTAGGAATTAAGAATGTATTTTGAGAATGAAGGCGGTCGATAGCCGCCTTTATTTTGTAATTTAATGACATGGATAGTCTGCTGAAAAATAGTTATGTGAAGCTCTTTTTGTTTGGAGTAATTATACTCACTTGTGGCTCATGTGCAAGCGAAGTAATGAAATCTACTACGGCAGATGATTTAGTTATTTATCCACCCCCGCCTAATATTACAAGAGTTCAGTATCTGACTTCTATAAGTAGCTCATCAGATATAACCGAAAAGCAGCCATCGTTTAAAAAATTTATTTATGGCGAGGAGGAACCAAAACCACTGGTCAAGCCTTATGGCGTTACTGTCAATGGATCAACTATTTACATTTGTGATACAGGAATAGGTGGACTGGTTATAATGGATCTTGCCAATAACAGTTTTGAATACTTTACTCCGGGTGGCAGGGGACAGTTGCAATTACCCCTTAACTGTGCCCTTGATAATGATGGATTTCTCTATGTTGCCGATGGTAACAGACGACAGGTTGTGATTTTCAATAAAGAAGGCAGATATTATTCAGAGATTGGCGAGCAAAGCGAGTCATTTAAGCCTACCGATGTGGTTATCAGAGAGGGTCTTATATATGTTGTCTCTGTAAAAGATCAGAAGGTATTCGTTTATGATAAATCCTCCGGGTCACTCAAATTCAGTTTCCCGGAAACGGAATCAGGAGATGAGGGGTTCCTCTATCAGCCTACAAACCTATTTGTTAATGATTCCGGAATTTTTGTCTCCGATATGGGAGATAACACAATTAAAATGTTTTCATTGGAGGGTGTTTATATTAAGACAGTAGGAGGCCCTGGTGATTCCCCTGGCAAACTGATGCGGCCCAAAGGACTTACCGTTGATAACCAGAATAATATATTCATAGTGGATGCGGCATTCGAAAATGTGCAGATATTCAATGAAGAGGGACAAATTCTTATGTATTTCGGTGGCCCTTATAACGGACACGGTGATATGTGGCTGCCTGCTGATGTTACAGTTTCATACTCAGGACTTGACTATTTTTCAAAGTATGTAGATGCCAGTTTCAATTTGAAATACCTAATTTTTGTAACAAACCAGTATGGGCCTGATAAAATAAGTGTTTATGGATTTGTGGAACCCAAAAACGGGCAGTTGGGCAGAGAACAGAATTAAGGTTAGCTCTATTTCTCTGATAGTTATTTTTACCTTCCTTGTCTCTTGCTCCCCCAGGGTAAGCAACAAGGTTCTAACATTCTTTTTTGATGGTGTCCCTTCTCTGGATTCAGCAAACAGAGAAGAAACTCAAATGAATTTAGTGTACACCGACACAACCCGTATATTCAGAGAGGTCCCTTTTGAAACAGGCACCGGATACACCTATCACTATCCATACCAGGAAAAAGAGTGCTATAGCTGTCACGACGAGCATTCAAAAAGCGAATTAATAATCCGGCTACCTGACCTCTGCTATATATGTCACACTGATTTCTCTCAGGAATACAACTTTGTGCATGGACCTGTTGCCGGCGGATACTGTACTTCATGCCATAACCCGCATATGTCAACAGAAGAGAAGTTGCTGATTAGAAAGGGCCAGAACATTTGTACCGAATGTCATAACGGAAAAGATCTGTTGAATAATCAGACACATTCTGATATTGGCGACACTGAATGTACTCTGTGTCATAACCCTCATGGAGGTGGAAATAACTTTTATTTGAACTGAGAAGTATATATTGAACAGAATTAAGCTAATACTGGTGATCACAATGTCGGCATGGGGCATTCTTGCGTTTTCGCAAAACTCCCGGAGCCACTTTTTCAATTCCCGGTCCTCAGGAGGTGAACTTAGACTTAAAAGCTATTATCAAAACCAGAAAAGTAACATAGGTGCTATTACTGAAGATCAGGTTAGCCTCTATTTTATTGGCGGAATTATTCTCAGAAATTCAAGTTACTTATGGAATCAGGATATAATCAGCTTCAATATTGATGTTGAATATAACCCGGAATCAAGAAGAGAAACATATCTTCTGATACCCGACAGATCGGAAGTAAGAACAATTAAAAGGCTCGATTTCAATACAACGGTATTCCAGAACAAAGCCATCACCTTCAACTCCTTCGTCAACCTGAACCAATCGTATTATAACCGGGAATTACTCACAAATATAAAGTCGGATAACCGCCGGTGGGGAGGCTTGCTCACTTTTAACAATAAGATACTTCCTGTTTCCGTCTCTTTCCATCAAACCGACTGGAGACAAAAGGAACAACCCTCCGGGAGGGAATTTAATATGGTTCAGAACAATATTCAGGGGAGAGTATCAAAATCATTTGGCAAGACAGATCTTAATGAGCTCATTTATTCACACGACAATTATAAATACAATTACGCAGGTTCGAGAGAGATAAACAATGAAATCGGCAAAATTGCATTGATCAACAATCTCTATTTCGACCAGAATAGAAAGTATAACCTTAACTCACAGATATCACAATATGATCAGGCAGGTGATAATCCATTTAAAAAGAGTGAGGCGATTGAAAGGGTAATGCTGACTCTGCCTGCGGGTTTCAGGTTTACTTCAGGTTACAATTATTATAGACTAAACTATCCGACCAATACTCTTGTTCAAAACCGGATATCTGCCTCTTTAAATCACCGGCTCTTTGAAAGTCTTAATACCACTATTGCTTTTGAGTACTCTGTTACCGACCAGACTGTAAACAGTGAAAAGAATGCAAATGGACTGATTGATATTAATTACACCAAGAAGATAGGCAACAACAGACTCAATGTTTCTTACAGATTTGCCCGGAATTCTTTCGATGTAGAGGGTGTTTCCGCTCCCGTGAGAATAATTAATGAGGAGCACCTTCTAACTGACTCCAGAATTGTTCTTCTCAACAAACCCTATGTCGATCTTCCAACAGTAGAGATAAAAGACATAACAGGAATAATTGTTTATCAGTTGAATTTCGATTACACATTAACAGTCAGGAATAATTTTGTTGAGATTCAGCGGATACCGGGCGGACTTATAGCTGACAACCAGGCTATTGTTGCCGATTACACCGCAGTTCAGCCAGGCTCGTACAGCTATGAAAGCAACAACAACTCTCTCGCAACCAGCCTGCTTCTGTTTCACAACCTGATTGAATTGTACTACAGAGGCTCCATTCAAACATTCAATAAAACAGAGAAAACAGATTTCCTTACTATCAATCGATACAATCAGAATATCTATGGATGTCGCCTCGATTTGGATTTTGGCGGACTGGGAGCTGAATATGACAATTACAACAGTAATATCATCCCATATAAAAGGTATCGGTACTATCTCAATTTCAACTGGAGATTCAAAACCAGGCTGCTTCTTTCGTTAAACGGCGATATATTTGATTATAAGCTAATTGAAGACAATACCAATCAGCAACATATTAACATTTCAGGAAAAATTGCGTATAACCTGAGTTTAAGAACCCGAATTGAGGCCGAAGCCGGATATTTAAGTCAACGGGGCAGGAATATCGATTTTGATCTGATCAGCTCCAGGTTAGGATTAACATCCTCCTACAGACAGCTTCAATTTAAAGCAGGGGTTGACATCTATTCAAGAAGCTATCCGGGAAGTGATTTCGTTTATACAGGGGCCTTTTGCGAGGTAATAAGAAAATTCTAATTGATAAACTATGACCGGAGTGCTGCTTATAAAATTAATCATTCTTATACTAAGCCAGAATCCAAATGATACAGGATACATTACAGGCAACAGACAGGATTGCACTGAATGCCATTCAGATATAACCGATAAGAACTTCTTACATCCGGATGTTTCTTCCAGTTGTGATATCTGTCATTCAGCAACGGGGGAACCGCATCCGGGAGATGGAAATACCGGTTTCGTCCTTTCAGAAAATGTTCCGGAGTTGTGTTTCCTTTGCCATTCCGACATGTTCGATGAGTCAGTATCATCCAGAGTGGCTCACGGCATGGTATCCGGTCCCTTCAATTGCATAAGTTGTCACAATCCTCACTCTTCCAATAATGCAAGATTGCTTAAGAGAGATGGGAATGATCTGTGCCTGAGTTGTCATAACAAGACAATACGGACAGACTCATCAGAAATAAAGAACATTAAGATCCTCCTTTCCGGTAACAATATTATTCATCAGGCTATAGAGGGAGGTTGCGTGACCTGTCACGATCCACATTTTTCTGCCAATGCCAGACTCCTTACAGGGTCATTCCCGGAAGGACAATATGTGAAGGCAGCAGCTGAAGAGTTTGAAATTTGTTTCATGTGCCATGATGAGGCACTTTTTAATGAGGAATCAACAGAATATGGTACCGGCTTCAGGGAAGGATCAAAAAACCTTCATTACCTGCATGTTAACCGTGAGAAAGGAAGAAACTGCAATATGTGTCATGATGTGCATGGAGCTGCCTATGAGCATTTGCTTGTTGATAAATTGCAATTCGGTGAATGGGAGATGATAATAAAATACATTAGCGAACCTGACGGCGGATCATGCCTGACTGCATGTCATAGTGAGAAACACTACAGGCGGTCAACTAATTAGAGATATTAAGAAGCAGCATCCTGAAATAATGAGAATAAAATTAATATTTCTTCTGGCCCTGTTAACTACTCTTATCGTTGGACAGACGAGAGTGCCAGATAGTGCTATCGCTGTAGAGGCCGACCCCTTCATCTCCCTGATAAAAATTATCGACTCCAGTAATCCGGGGAAGAACAGGAGTCTGTTCAATAAGTTACTTGGCTTCATTGCAGGGAATGAGCCATTGGAATTTAATAGTCCTGTTAATGTTCTTGCAAATGACCCCGATAATATTCTGATTGTTAATCAGGGTGACGGTACAATTTTGAGATATCTTGATGGTGAGTTAAAAGGATTACCGGCAAATAAAAAGAGCCTCTCTACTTTCCCCTCTCCGGTTGGAATTTGTGATTTTGGTGAAGAGGGAATCATCTTTACGGATTCCCAACTCAATAAAATATTCCTGCTCTCACCCGATATGAAACTGGTCAGACCACTAAATGATAAACTGATACTCAACAGACCTGACAGGGATTGCTTATAACAAACTCAAAAAGGAGATCTGGGTTATCGAAACCGGTTCCCATCAGATTTCAGTTCTTAACAAAAATGGTGAGAGAATAAGAACAATAGGTAAGCGTGGAACAGGCCCCGGTGAATTCAACTTCCCAACCTATATCTGGATCGATGAATATGGGAAAGTATATATTGTTGATTCAATGAATTTCAGGATTCAGATCCTATCAGCTGATGGTACATTTATAAATAAGTTCGGAAAACAGGGTGACAGTACCGGCTCCTTTGCCAGACCAAGGGGTATTGCGACTGATAATAATGGGAATATTTTTGTCGCTGACGCTCTCTTTAACAATGTGCAGATATTTGATCAGGAAGGCACCTTATTGTACTATTTTGGAACCCGGGGCACAGGCAGTTTCCAGTTCTGGATGCCAGCCGGGATCTATATTGATTCCAGCGATAACATATATGTATCAGATAGCTACAATAGCCGGATACAGGTTTATCATCTTAAAAAAAGGGAGGACAGATGAAAAAGAAGATAATGATTACGATAACTCTGGTAATATTTTCCTTTTCAGTACTATCACCTCAATCGGTGGTAAATACGGTGCATAACTTATCTGTTACAGGACCAGGTTCTATCAGGGCTCTGTCAGAAAACGAAGTCTGCATTTTCTGCCATACCCCTCATAACAGTAATCCTTCAGGTCCTCTCTGGAACAGGGAGGATCCCGGAACAACTTATATTCTTTATAGCAGCTCGACACTCAATGCAGTGCCGGGACAACCCGACGGATCGTCTATTCTGTGCCTTTCTTGTCATGATGGTACCATAGCACTGGGCAATGTTGTAAGTCGTACGACTGATATATCATTCTCAGGGGGAATCACCAGAATGCCTGTCGGGAAAAGTAATCTGACGACCGATCTGTCCGATGACCATCCTGTCTCTTTTGTGTACAACTCCGCCCTCTCTGCCTCAGACGGTCAGCTGAAGAATCCATCGGCGATCACCCATCCGGTTACACTCGAAAACGGGAAAGTACAGTGCACTTCATGTCACGATCCTCACAATAATATCTACAACAACTTCTTAGTCGCTTCCAATCAATTCTCAGAGCTTTGCTTCAAGTGTCATGACCGTAATTACTGGGGTCAATCGAGCCATAAAACTTCAACGAAGACATGGAGCGGCACCGGAACAGATCCATGGCCACATACCTCCTATACCAATGTGTCAGAGAATGGCTGTGAGAATTGTCATAATCCCCATAATGCGCAGGGGAAAAAGAGGTTACTGAATTATCTGGCAGAGGAGAATAACTGCATTAACTGTCATGATGGGTCCGTTGCTGCAAAAGATATTAAAACACAGTTTTCAAAACCATACATTCATAATGTTTATGGCTATACGTTAACGCATGACCCTTTAGAGCCTGCACTGGCGTCGACCATGCATGTGGAGTGCATCGACTGTCATAATCCGCATGCTGCTAATAGCTCAACAGCTGTAGCGCCTGCTGTAAATGGCTTTACTTTAGGGGTGAAGGGAATAAATCAATCCGGCAATCCTGTTGATCCGATCCAATATGAGTACGAACTGTGTTACCGGTGTCATGCCGATAGTCCGGGTAAGCCACCAAGCAGGACAACCAGGCAGATCGTTCAAAACAATGTACGTCTGGAGTTTGATATCAATGGACCATCATTCCATCCTGTCAGCGGGCCGGGCAAAAATCCGGTTTCTCCAAGCCTTATCAGGCCCGCTTATACAGAGTTGAGCATTATTTACTGCACCGACTGCCATGCA
Source organism: uncultured Bacteroidales bacterium (assembly GCA_963698535.1). Taxonomy (GTDB): domain Bacteria; phylum Bacteroidota; class Bacteroidia; order Bacteroidales; family VadinHA17; genus CAVORD01. Next base: position 1,713,160 of record CAVORD010000001.1, read on the forward strand.
AGCAATGGTTCGGGTGTACCTTCGGGTCCACATGGATCTGTTTACCCATCAATACTTAAATACAGGTACGATAAGGCTGATAATACTATTGAATCAGCAACGTCATATGAGTTGTGCTATAGCTGCCACAGCAGGGCATCAATACTTGGTGACAACTCTTTCGGTGAACATGACAAACATATCAGAGAAGAAAGGACCCCATGCAATGCCTGTCACGACCCACATGGAATAAGCAGTTCTCAGGGAAATACAACGAGCAATACTCACCTAATAAACTTCGACAGATCCATTGTATTCCCTGTCGGAGCGGGAAATGTATTAAGGTTTGTTGACACAGGAGTCAATCATGGCTATTGCCAGTTAACATGTCATGGTAAACCTCATGGTGCCGGGATGAATTATTAGTGGGCAAAATTCACTCTTCGGGACCTTCTCCAAATCCATGGAAGGGTATATCATCGTCAGGGTCCTTATCGAATGGCCCGACTCCGGGAGGGTTAAAAAGGCCCCATCTGTCTATAACATAGTCCCACTTATCAAATCCTGCCACCCAGTCTATAAAAAGCAGTCTGTACTCTTCAAGCAGATTTCTCACGATCTGGTAATACTCGACATATTCAAAACCATACATATCAAGTGCATGGTTTTGTACCATAAGGTCACGGGCTGCTTTCCGGATTATTGCAGCATTTTCCATTTTAAGATCGTACAATTCTGCAGCCTCCGCTCCTGCCACTTTAACAGTTAGCTGTGAAGCGTCACTTAGCATGAAGTCCTTAACATTATTGAGAGTTTGATTGTCCTCCGGAATTAACTCAATAATTTTTATTACTACATCTAAGATCTCTTGCCCCTTTTTGTAAATAGGCAGCCTTTCAGGAAGAATAATATCATCTTCATCGTCTGAATTCATCATTCTATACAATTTGATTTGACTTCATATCACAAAGATTTAACCAATGAACTCAATTTAGAAAATTGCTGTGACATCAGGGCAATTAATTCTAAGTATTGAGAAAATTATTATCCCCATTAAATGGAGAAGATTGCTCATCACGCTCTGGCGTGATTCGCGGACTTCCAGGGGGGTGACCCAAAAGGAAAGGTCCTCCAAACCATGCCAATTCTCTAAACCGTGAGAAGATTGCTCATCACGCTGAGGCGTGATTCGCGGACTTCCAGGGGGGTGACCAAAAAGGAAAAGCCTTTATTCGCTACGCTCATTATGGGCTTTATTTTTCTTCCCGCATTGGAAAGCAAGCTTTCAATGCTTCAGAAAAACAAAACCCGGCACAACGTGCCAGGCTTTTCCTTTTGTCGGGGTGAGAAGACTCGAATGCTGACGAGCTCATCGTGATGAGCTGTCAGCACCCTGACACCCTGACACTTCGGTCAGGGTCGTCAGGGCTTCCGGTAAACAATTTTGAATCAAAATCTGTCGGGGTGACTGGATTCGAACCAGCGGCCTCGTCGTCCCGAACGACGCGCGCTGCCAACTGCGCCACACCCCGGATTATTAGTTAAGACTATACTCCAAAACCGAGAAGACAAATTTAAGAAATCTCCTTCAAAAAAAACTATTTCCCGCTCATTGAAAATGGAGAAGCCTCTTTCGTTGTACCCCGCGAATATGATGGTTTTTCACTCATGAGGAATAAGAGTTTGCCTCCCATCAGCAAATCATTATGATCGAGCCAGTTAACACCAATAGTCTTCCCTCGGAATTTGAGATTTTTGACATATACACTTTTTTTGCTATTGTCTCTGGCAATTATCTTCAGTTTATTCCCATTTTCAAAGGTAATAGTCATCTTATCAAAAAGAGGAGCTCCCAGAACATACTGATTGCTGCCCGGAGTTACCGGATAGAAGCCCATTGCGCTAAAAACATACCATGCGGAGGTTTGCCCGTTATCTTCATCACCGCAATATCCATCGGGGGTATAATTATACAATTTATCCATAATCTCACGAACCCTGAACTGGGTCTTCCATGGCTCACCGGCATAGTTGTAAAGATAGACCATGTGTTGAATAGGCTGATTACCATGAGCATAATTGCCCATATTCATTATCTGCATCTCTCTTATCTCATGGATTACCGTTCCATAATAGGATTCATCGAAGATAGGAGGAACAGTAAAGACGGAATCCAGTTTAGCGGTAAATTCCTTATCACCCCCCATAAGGTTAATCAGGCCCTCAACATCCTGGAATACACTCCATGTATAGTGCCAGCTGTTGCCCTCAGTAAAGGCATCACCCCACTTATATGGACTAAAAGGTGATTGAAATGAACCGTCGAGGTTTCTGCCTCTCATTAGCTTCCTCGTAGAGTCGAAAACATTTTTATAGTTATAGGCCCTCTTTCTGTAAATATCGGTCTCAGCCGGCTCTTTGCTCAGATTAATCCCAAGCTGCCAGATACAGAAATCGGCATATGCATATTCAAGAGTCCTGGCAGCATTTTCATTTATCCCCACATCATAAGGTACGTACCCAAGATCGTTGTAGTAACCTGCTCCCATTCTGCCTACCGAACCGAGAGGTCCCTGAGACTTGCTACTGTTAATCATAGCCTCATAAAGGGTTTCGATGTCATACCCCCTGATGCCCTTGAGCCATGAGTCGGCTATTATTGATGATGAGTTAGATCCTATCATGCAGTTGCGGTGTCCGGGGCTTGCCCACTCAGGCAACCATCCGCTCTCCTTATATGTATTTACCAGCCCTTCCATAATTTTCCCGTTAAGTTCAGGAAAGACGAGCGTGAAGAATGGGAAAACTGCCCTGAAGGTATCCCAGAATCCATTGTCGGTAAACATATACCCCGGCAATACTTCTCCGTTGTATGGACTGTAATGGACAATGTTACCCTTTGCATCATATTCGTAGAACATTCGTGGGAATAGCAAGACCCTGTAAAGAGCTGAGTAGAATGTTCTTTGCTGATCGGGAGTGCCGCCTTCAACCTTTAATTTAGAAAGCTCCCTGTTCCATATATTTTTGCCCTTCTCTGAAATCTCATCAAATGACGATTCTCCAACTTCTGTATTCAAATTTGTTTGTGCCTGCTCAATACTTATAAATGATGAAGCTATCTTAACATTGATCCTTTCATTCTTTCCCGTCGAGAACCTAAGTACTGCACCTGTATGAAACCCTTCCGTTGAAAGTGAATCCATCTCAATAATATCGTCGTTCCAGATAAAGCAATCATCAAAACCCTTATCGAACTGAGCCACGAAGTAGTTGTGGAAATTGGCAGGCACTCCTCCATGGTTGTTTCTAACCCATCCGATCACTTTTCGTTCGTCAGGGATTATCCTGACCATCGAGCCTTTATCAAAACCATCGATAATGATGTAAGAGGAGTCGCTCTCCGGGAAAGTATACCGGTGGATTGCAGCCCTCTCAGTAACCGTTACTTCAGCAACAACATCGTAATCTGCCAGATAGACACTGTAGTACCAGGGATGAGCCTCTTCGGCTTTATGTGAAAACCACGACGCCCTCTCCTCCTGTCCTACCTTCAGTGCACCCTCCATGGCCATCAGGGAGAATGCACCATAATCATTTATCCATGGACTGGGCTGATGGGTCTGTTTGATCCCCATAATCTTATGGTCATCATACTGGTACCCCCAGCCGTTATTCATCGGGCGGGTATGTGGTGTCCAGAAGTTCATGCCCCAGGGCATAGCTACTGCAGGGTAGGTATTACCATTCGAAAGTATATACTCGGTATCAGTGCCCATTAAAGTGTTTACCAGCTCTTCGGGACCCACATCTCCGCTTCTCTTATCTGAGCAGGAGATGGTTATTGACAGTAGGAGAGCCAACTCTATAAGAGTAAAATTCCGCATATTGCTTACATTAAAACTGATTAACACAAAACTACGATCTTATCCCAAAATCTTCCTTATAACATCCAGAACGCTGTCGGGGGAGAGGGTATTCATGCAGGCAAAATCTTTTCGTCGGCACTCTCCTTTACCATAAACAGTACATGGCCTGCAATCAAGCTCTGCCTCAGATACCTGAACCGAATATTCTTCCGGTTGCCCCCAGGCACTAAATCCCATCATAGGATGAGTAGCGCCCCAGATACTAACTGTGGGTACTCCCGCAAGAGCCCCAAGATGCATGTTGGAAGAGTCCATGGCTATCATTAACTGTAGCCGTGAAATAAGTGATATCTCTTCATCAATTTTCATCTGTCCGGCAGCAACGATGCTGCCCGGGATCTCCTTTGCCAATGATCTAAGACCTTTGATCTCTTCCGATCCGCCCCCGAAAAGAATAATAGTGGCACCATAATCAGCCTCTATCCTTTGCAACAGGAGACTCATTTTCTCTATCGGCCACATCTTAAGCTTATGCTTTGCAAAGGGGGCCACCCCTATCAATACTTTACCGCCTGAAACAGCATCCTCAATAACTGAAGGTACCTGACTTTCTGATGTAAGCCACTTCTCTCCAACGACATTAATCACAAACCCGGCATCTGAAAAAGTCTTTGCATATCGCTCCACAGTATGTGGGAGCCTCTTCTTCTCTTTTCCTGCGATAATACTCTTCTTTTCTCTTCTCCCTTTATCGACAGAGAATACCGGTATCCCGGCCATTCTGAAAAGGAGTCTTATAAATCTGCTCCGTATAACATCATGAAGATCAATCACAATATCAGGAGCAACTTCTACCCTCAGATCAATAAACAATTTTACAAGTCCCGATGCGCCCGAATATTTTTGCTTATAATCGGCTCCGAAACTCTTTATCCCCATGGCTTTGTCAAAGAAACCGGCAAATGATGAAGAGGTCAGAATAGTTACCTCATTACCAGGATATTGTGCAGAAAAGGACAAAAGCACCGGAAGAGTGAGAAGAACATCTCCCATTGCCGAATTTCTTATCACAAGGATCTTCATCCTAGTACTTTTCGTATGATTTCTCTTCAATAAGACCCGATCCGGTCTTTAAATTAATTTCTCTTTTGATTTCGGAGCGCAGGTCGTTTTTAAAATATACGGAGCGCGCCGTCTCAATGAATTCCGCACCAAAATCTTTCTTCCTTTCAAGGTCGCGTATGGTATCTTCTATCTCCCAGAGCTCCGTATTTACTTCCAGCAGATCTTTAAAAAGCTTCTCCTCCTTGCTGATTATCTTTTCAACAGCCTCATCAAGAACGATATATTCTTTTGTGAGATTTTCAATCTTAGCCTTATCTGAGATCCTCTCAAGTTTGATCATAATAATGGTCAGCTTATCAACAATCTCTCCGTTTGAAACTTCTATTTTCATTAAAATATATTTTTATTCTTCCGGCAAATATATTGGTTACAGGGCCGGCCAAACCAGTTGTAAAAATAGCATCTTTTCGATTAAAAAAGGTTACCAGGGGTCGACATCTGCGCTTATCCTAAGTTTATTACCTCCATTCTTACGGCCTACTTCATTAATGATAAGAGATATGGCTTCCTTGGCTTTTTCAAGGTGCACACCTTTCTCCGCTTTAAAAAGGATATTCATTATGTACCATCCTTTAATCCTGTCAACAGGTGGATACTCGGGTCCCAGAATTCTGTTACCAAATAATTTTCTAAGTTGTCCGGCCAGCAATGCTGCTATCCGTTCTGTTTCAGTTCGTTCTTTATGTTTAACGGTAACTCTTATTAACCGGGTAAACGGTGGATAACCAAATAGTTGCCTTTCCCCTATCTGGTCATCATACAAGCCACGGTAATCATGATTCATCACATGCTGCAATACAGCATTGCCCGGCTCTCCTGTTTGTATAATCACTACTCCCTTCTCCTCTCTTCTGCCTGCTCTCCCGCTAACCTGGCCAAGTGTCTGGTAGCTCTTCTCAAATGCCCTGAAGTCAGGGAAATTGAGCATCTGATCTGCATTAAGTATACCTACAACCCTCAAATTTGGAAAATCGAGTCCCTTTGTGATCATTTGAGTTCCTACAAGTATCTCTGTTTTTCCCTCAGAAAAATCGGTAAGCATTTCATCCAGTCTGTTTCTCTTCCTCGTTGTATCCTGATCTATTCTCTGTATTGATCGTCCGGGATAGATCACCTTAAGCTCTTCCTCCAGTTTCTCGGTTCCGAATCCCTTAATGGAAAGTGCCCTGCTGCCACATACCGAGCAACTGCCTGTAACTGAACAACTAAAACCACAATAGTGGCATACTCCCTTATTACGGGTTTTATGGTAAACCAGTTTTACATCACAAACAGGGCAACTCTCTATGTTTCCACATTCATTGCACTCGATCATGGTGGCAAATCCCCGTCTGTTCCTGAAAATTATTGCTTGCCGCCCGTCCTCAAGAGCCTGATCCATTTCCCGGATGAGTTCCGGTGTAAAATATGAGACCATCGCCTTCCTTTTCCGTGCTTTTTTCTCATCGGCCAGCAATACATCAGGAAGCAGGGCACCACCATACCTCGTTCCAAGCTCTGCCAGTCCGTACTTACCCGAAATAGCATTGTAATATGACTCATATGACGGAGTTGCTGAACCCAGGAGTACCCTTGCCCCGGTTATTATCCCAAGCATTATTGCTGCGTCCCTGGCATTATATCTTGGTGCCGGATCCTGTTGCTTGTAGGAGCCATCATGCTCCTCATCGACGATTATCAGACCAAGTCTCTGGAAAGGCAAAAAAACTGATGACCTTACACCTATGATAACATCAACGCTGTTCCCCTCTGTGTCGTGATTCATTCTTTTCCAAAGCTCAGTTTTCTCCGACTCCCTCAATCCCGAGTGATATAGCTCGACTCCCCTGCTGAAATATTTAAACATCCTTTTTACTACCTGAGAGGATATTCCAATTTCGGGCAGCAGATAAAGCACCTGCTCTCCCCTGCCGATTGCCTTTCTCATCAGGTCGGCATATATTTCCGTTTTACCGCTTGAGGTAACACCGTGAAGCAGAACGGTGGGTTTTATCTTGAATGATTCAAGAATATGATCGGAAACCTCTTTCTGGATAGTTGATAATGTGATGCCCGAAATATTCTCTCTGTCAGGTTCGGACAACTTATAAGCCTCTTCCTCTGTCTGAATAAATATATTCTTCCCGCAAAGGGCTTTGATAACAACAAGGTCAACACCACCTTTTTTCATTACGAGCGATCGCTCAACAGGTGGAATAATTTCTCCGCCATCATATCCGCTCAACTCAAGCCATGCGTTTAGTGCTGATAATTGCCTGGAGGCTTTACGGAGTGATTCAGTTATCTCACCCAGCTCATGACCGGTGATAGCCCTCGTGAGAGATAAAAAATGCACCTTTCGAGCTGCTTTCCTTTCTGGAATAATCTCTCTTAAAGTAATATAGCCATTTGATAATTCATCGAGGACCTTAAAAAGAGATACACCGCCAGGCTTTTCTGGCAGCTTGGCTACTGATATCTCACCTGCACGGGTAACAAGATCATATACAACTGAAGCAGGGTATGACAGGTTCTCCACCCCTTTGGTTCCATCGGTAATAGTAATTACACTTTCACTGGCGGTCAGCATGAGTGATGGCATAGCCGCTCTTAGAACCTCCCCGGGGGTACACATATAATATGATGCCAGCCATTCCCAGAACCGTAACATGTTCCCTGAGATGAGAGGGGCATCATCTACTATCGCCTCAATAGGTTTTACTGTAACGGATTGTGATTTTGCTGAGGTGACCTTGTTTACTATACCGGTATAATATCTCTTAGTTCCAAAGGAGACAACAACCCTGATCCCCGGAGAAACCGAATTCATCAGTTCATTGGGAACCGAGTAGGTAAATGGCCCTGGTACGGGAAGGGGTATTATAACTTCAGCGAATAGATCCATTAAAGAGATAGATTATCCTGCTAAAATAATCAGAATTAGAAGAGGATAGCTGTTTGCACTTAAATTGGCCCGGAAATAAGTGGATCAATAGCAGACAGAAGTGTCTCTTTTCTCACAGGTTTGAGCAGGCAGGCATCGCATCCTGCATCAAGGATATGCTTCTTGTCATCTTCAAAGATAAATGCGGTTTGCGCTATAACAGGCACCCTGTTACCGGACTCTCTTATGCTTGCCACAACATCAATACCATTGATACCAGGCATCTGCATATCGAGAACTATCACATCAATCTTATGTTCATTATCTATTATTTCCAGTGCCTCCTTTCCGGAGGAAGCCTTATAAACCATAATCCCGGTATCCTCCAGAGTTTTCTCCAGGTATCCAAGGACATCCAGATTATCATCGACAATAAGACAACTTTTGCCCTTCCAGTTGATGTTTGCAATAATGCTTTCAGAACTGGGAACTCGAATTGCCGGACCAATTACCTTTAGCGGTATGGTTATGGTAAACTGCGAACCTTTACCCTGCTCCGAGTCTACTTTTATCTCCCCGCCCAGCATCTGAATAACCTCTCTGGACAATGACAACCCGATACCAAGTCCTTCAAAAGTCCTCTTCCATCCCATATCTACCTGCCTGAATTCATCAAAGATCCTGGTCAGGTTTTTCTTTTCTATCCCTATCCCTGAGTCTTTCACAATAAAGCAAAGATCATTACCTTCTACCATGTACTCAACAACTACTTCTCCTTCAATAGTAAACTTGATAGCGTTCTCAACCAAATGGTTCAGAACCCTTTTAAGCCAGTGTCTGTCGGTATACACAAGACCCACATTCAAGGGCATCTTGTCAGAAGCTATCAGCTCTATTCTCTTTTCATTTCTAACGATCAATCTCCGTGCTTCTGCCAAAACTTCCGTTACCAGCTCCTGAAGGTCAACTTCGCCATATTTTATTCCTGCCTGACCACTTTCCAGTCGTGAAAGATCGATAATATCACCAATTATTGTCATTAACCTGTCGCTGTTATACTCAATCTGCTCCAGGTACTCATTCTTAATTACTGTGTCAATATCCTCCGCCCTCAGCAGATTTGAAAAACCAATTATGCTGTTCAGGGGTGTCCTTATCTCATGTGATATATTGGCTACAAAGGTGGTCTTGAGGCGATTGCTTGCCTCCGCCTCCTCCTTAGCCTCTGTAAGGGCTCTTTCAACTGTTTTCTGTTCGGAGATATCCCTGTAAATATCAAGGTAGCCCAGCAACCCGGAATTATTATCGTGTATAGATACTGATTTGACCGAGAACTCAATAAACCCTCCTCCATTTTTAAGGAGTCTTACCATTCCTTCGTAACTTCTGTTATCAATAAGCGACTTGCTCCTGTCAGCCAGGAAACCAACATCCTCAGGGTGAATAAAATTCCCCAGGCTGAAGCTCTTTTTTCCTGCTTCTGTCACTCCCAGGAACTTAAAAAATGAACTGTTCGCAAATTCAAGCTCCTCTTCCGTATTGTGAAAAGAGATTGCATCATCAGCAGATTCAATAAGAGACTGAAAAAAGTATTCCGAATGCTCCAGATCCCTTGCGATCTGATCCCTCTCGCTGGTAAGGTTCTGATTGGTTGAGACCAGGGCTTTGTTGTGATCTGATATCTCCCTGTTTTTCAATTCAAGCAGGACATTGAGTTTTTTAAGCCGCAATGAAAAATAGATCACAATCGATGTTGTCAGTCCAAGAGCACCAACAATGAGCAGCAACATAAATGCAAGGGTGCTTGAAATAGCTCCAGGGACCAAAATGGCAGTGCTTAACGGAAGATGCCATCCGGAAACATTGCTAAAAATGAATAAAGGAGCAACGCCCATGCATAAATTAATTAAAGGGAAAGCCGAAACCTCCAATCTCTATCACAAAGTTAGAGTTTTCTTTCTTCCCTCTGTTCAAAAAAAACAAATTAGACTATCTCACTAAATCTGTCTGCAATTTATGAACTAATTCTGATTTTGTAAATTTTTTCTTTCAATTCTCACCAGTGACTAATGATAATAGTAGATTGTATACGGAATAGTAAGGGGAAGGATACATTTTTTTAAACCAATTCGAAAAATAGTTGTTGAATGTATGTGATATAGGATAACTTTAAATTATGATTTCAACACTTTTGCAGCAATATGGAACAAAAGAGCGATTATAAACTACACAGAAACAAGACATACAGAAGCGATGACATTACAGTTTACTGGAAACCATCGGCATGTATCCATGCATCCACCTGTTTCCGGGAATTGATAGAGGTATTTGACCCTGGCACCAGGCCGTGGATAAATATGAGTGGGGCACCCACTGAAAAGATTATTGCAACTGTTAATAAGTGCCCGACAGAGGCTCTTGCCTGGAAATGGAATGACGAATCCAAAAATAAAGAGATAGGAGGGGAACAGAAAAATCACATCCTTTATCGTCGTCCGGACCTTATTGATACCGGAGCGGAAGAGGTGAAGAAAACAACTGCACAGGTAAAAATTATGCCTGATGGTCCAATTGTGGTAGAGGGAACGTTTCACATGAAGAGTTCGGGATTGGAAAGGGAGGCAGAAAACGGCTTCATCTCATTCTGCAGATGCGGAAAGTCAAGAAGTCAACCTTTTTGCGATGGGATGCACAGAAAAACAGGTTTCAAAGATTAAGCTTAGAATGATGAGCAGCACTACAAAACAAGAGAAATTAGAGATAGAGGTTATAGATAACGGACCGCTCCATATTTCAGGGATATTTGAATTTTCCGATCCCAAAAGGAATCTAAAGGAGACCACGAACGATATATACCTGTGCAGATGCTTCAGGAGCAGCAACCTGCCCTACTGCGACGGCACACATAAACGGCCTCATAAAGATCAGTAAATTAAGCAGTTCAGATACCGGCCACAGCTTTTTTTACTTTCTCTGCAGCATCGGCAAAAGTAAGAGCTGAATAGACCTTCAGTCCGGAATTATCAATAATAGTTTTGGCCTCTTCGGCATTTGTGCCCTGCAATCTTACAATGACAGGTACATTTATTTCGCCTATAGATTTATATGCTTCTACAACGCCATTGGCCACACGGTCGCATCTTACAATACCTCCAAAAATATTTATAAGGATGGCTTTAACTGCAGGATCTTTAAGGATAATTCTGAAGCCCGCCTCAACAGTTTGAGCACTGGCACCACCGCCAACATCAAGAAAGTTGGCAGGATCACCACCCGACAATTTGATTATGTCCATTGTTGCCATGGCCAGTCCTGCACCATTAACCATACAACCTACATTACCGTCGAGCTTAATAAAATTAAGATTATACTCTCCGGCCTCTACCTCAATAGGGTCCTCCTCTGCTATGTCCCTCATATTAAGCAGTTCAGGCTGTCTGAACAGAGCATTGTCATCAATTACAACCTTGCAGTCAACTGCAAGTACCTTGTCGTCACTTGTTTTTAATACGGGGTTGATCTCCATAAGCTGAGCGTCGCTCGAAAGATATGCTTCATATACCCCTGTAAGGAATCGTGTCATCTCCTTAAAGGCCTTACCCTCAAAGCCCAGTTTGAAGGCAATATTTCTGGCCTGGAAAGGTTGTAATCCTGCTCCGGGATCGACCTCCTCCTTATAAATAAGATGAGGTGTCTTCTCCGCAACCTCTTCTATATCCATCCCTCCTTCGGGGGAGTAAATGATTACATTTCTTCCGGTATCCCTGTTCAGGAGGATACTGAGATAGTACTCCTTTATTGTTGCTTCACCCTTATAATAGACATCCTGCGCCACCAGAACCTTATGTACTATTTTGCCTTCTGGTCCTGTTTGCGGTGTCACCAGCTTCATTCCAAGCATAGCATCAGTGATCTTTGCAACCTCCTCAATTGATTTTGCCAGCTTAACGCCACCACCTTTTCCACGTCCGCCGGCATGTACCTGTGCCTTAATAACAAATAGGTCTGAATTATACTTCTTCTTAAGCTCACCTGCAACCAGAATAGCATGATCGCTATTCTCTGCTACAAAGCCCTCTTGAATTGCAACATTATGAGCCTTTAGTATTGCCTTACCCTGAAATTCATGAATGTTCATTACCTGACGTTTATTATTGGTTACCTATCCTAAGGCGGACAGTTTAATGAGTCGCAAAATAGAAAGAAATAGTGTAATTTTGGGTGCTTTGGAACAAAAAATGAGGAGAAAGTTACTTAATGAGGAACTCGGCCGAAAAAATGTAGACGAGTTTAAAAAAGCCGAAAAACTACCGGTAATAATTGTGCTCGATAATGTAAGAAGTATGCACAATGTGGGGTCGGTATTCCGGACAGCCGACAGTTTTCTTGTTGAGAGCATTTATCTGTGCGGTATAACAGCTACACCACCTCACCGCGAGATACAGAAGAGTGCCCTTGGTTCAACAGAGTCGGTAGCATGGAATTACACTGAGTCTGCCCGTGATGCCGTAATAATGCTTAAAAGCAAGGGTTATACAACAATAGCTGTCGAACAGGTGGAAGGCAGTATTATGTTAAGGGATCTTGAGGTTGATACCAACAGGAAGTATGTTCTCATTTTTGGTCATGAGATCAATGGTGTAGTCACAGGAGGTTGTCGATTTATGTGATTTATGTGTTGAGTTGCCACAATATGGTACTAAACACTCATTCAATATTTCAGTCACAACAGGTATTGTCCTGTGGGAACTGGCAAACAAGCTAATAGGAAAATAGAAAAAGGGTGACCGTATGGCCACCCTTTTTTATTATATTGCTTAGGTTATTGTTACTTAACAATACCCATGAAAGTTTCGTCTGCAAAGAATTTAGCGAATTCAAGATCAGTAGAAGCAACAGCTTTCCACTTCTCATTGTATCCTACTGCCTCACGCAGGTTATTCATTGTATAATCGGCATCATCAAGACGTGCACCAACAACTGCCTTAAGATATGAAGGCCTTCCGCATTTGCAAGGTTCCATTGACTCAAGTGTTGTTTTGGCCCTGTTAACATCACCTTTAAGAAGAAGTGCCAGTGCCAGGTTAAATGAAGGCTCAGTGCCAAGGAGATTAACTGCCTTGTCGTATTCACCTTTTTTAAGTGCAATTATACCAAGACCGAATTTAGAGTCGGCTGTCGGAGCAGCCAGGGAATTGAAATACTCGTCAGCTTTTACAAGGTCGTTCTGCATAAGAGCAGCATAACCCATGTTATTCTTGATAACGTCGTTATTCTGAAGAGCTTTTGCTTTTTCAAAAGCAGCCATTGCTTCAGCAGGTTTTCCTAATTTAATATAGGTGTAACCTACGTTATTGTGAGCTCTGAAGCACTTTGGAACTGCTTCTGCTGCTGCCTCATAAAAACCAAGCTGCTCGTTGGCATCTTGTGTAAGAGTTGCTGCATAAAGCATCTCCTCAAGTCCGAGAACTTTAATGTCTGATTTTGCAAGTTCAAGGATCTGCTCATCTGTACGGCCGATCTTGTCAACATTTACAATAAGCTGTGATCTTCTGAGTTTAGGAAGGATCTCTTCAGCAAGTACCTCGAAAGCTGCAGACATATTCTTTATCTCTGTCTCACGTACGGCAGGGTCGCTGTACATTGAAAGAACGCGAAGGATCAGTTCCTTATCCTGGATCGTTGAAGCCTCAACAGCTGTTTTAAAACCATCCCAGTCTTCAGCAGTATACTTGCTGGTGATAAATTCCGGGTTTGTAACATCTGCAACCTTTTCAGTTTCCATTGTCTTCTTAACAAAACCTGAAGCAGCTTCAGATCTCTTACCTGCAAGTTTCTCGTTAAGATCAAACTTACCATCGGGTGATGCATATGAGCTAACAGTAGTACCTTTGAAAACAAGGTTCTCTGTGCTGTTAACCATTTTAATATAATCCTGAAGCATTTTAACATCGTCAGAAGAAAGCTCAGTCTTACGAAGCTCTGCCCTGTTAATTACATAATGTATGTCAGCAGACTTGTTCTCAGGAATGATCCTTTTGAATGCGTCCGCAATCATACCAGGCTTGGCCTGAACTTCTACAAGTGTAGATGTAGCGATAACACCATCGGCAAGCTTAATCGGATCGAAATCGAGGCTTGTGGTTTTTCTGGTTGCCTTAACTCTTAAAACAAGTTCAGACTTACGCATGCCTTCAACAAAAGCAAACTCGTCGTTATAATTGAAGTTGTCACCAACATAGTTTATCACCTCATTGTTCTCAAGAACTTTTTCGCCCTGAAGTTTTACACTCTTAAGTGCTGTTTCGCCTCCTTCGTAAACGAGAACAGGTGTTGCTTCAACGATTGTGTTTTTATCAAAATATTTTGCGGGGAAAGTACCTTTGATCTGTACCTTAACCATTCCTGCGTGTGTTTCAAGCACTTTAGGAACAACCTCGTACTTTAACGAGACCCTGGTTTTTCTTCATTTTTGAAAGTCCGCTACAGCTTGTGAAAGCAAGAGCAACAACAAAAATGAGTAAATAAGTTGCGATTCTTTTCATAATGCAAATTGTTATTTGTTTAATGTTTCCTGTGTTTTTATTGTTTCAGGTGTTTACAACTATTTCAGTTGCCAATGCAAATCTAAAAAAAATCAACGAATTATCAGTTGGGATGAGATTAAAATTCCTATAAAATCACTGTATTAATGCCTTTTATATAGTTCCCTTTGAATATTACATTGATGATTTTATCATAATCGGCCTGATTGCCTACAAAATCAATATTATTAATATCTACAATTATATACCGGTTATCAGGATTTTGCTTGAAAAAGGTAAAATAACTCTCCTGAATCTTTGTAAGATACTCAATATTAATGGATTTTTCATATTCCCTTCCTCTTTTTGCAATATTATCGATCAATTTTTCAGGGTTAACATGAAGGTAAATGAAAAGGTCCGGTTTTGGTAGCGAGCTATATATGATATAAAAGATCTGCCTGTAAAGATTATATTCATCTCCATCAAGAGTTGAGGAGGCAAATACCAGTGATTTCATGAAATAGTAATCAGCTACCGTGAAATTTTTAAATAGGTCCTGTTCAGCGAGCTCCTCCTTCTGCTGTTTGTATCTGTCGGCAAGAAAGGATAGTTCCAGCGGGAATGAATATTTTCCCGGATCATTGTAAAATTTTGGAAGGAATGGATTGTCGGCAAATCTCTCAAGTATGAGTTTACCGTTAAACTCATTTGCCAGTTTTGTTGCTAGGGTTGTCTTTCCCGCTCCTATATTTCCCTCTATTACAATATAATTGTACCCAGGCAGGTTGTCCATTCAATAATTAGGTTAGTGCCTGTAAATTTAGAAATTGAATTGGTATATGAAAAAAAAAGACCGGTAAAAAACCGGTCCTTTTGTATTTATTAATTTTCTCTGGAAGGATCACGCTCTTCCCTGTTCTCCCTTGGCGGGCGGGGCAGATAGTTCCTTTCTCGAAAGTTTGAACTTACCGTTCTTAGGATCTGTTCCTATGAGTTTTACCTCCACTTCCTGTCCCTCCTTAAGAACTTCGTCAACGGTATCAAGTCTGCGCCATTCGATCTCCGATATGTGAAGCAGTCCTTCCCTGTTGGGGAGGAACTCAACAAAGGCACCAAAGGCTACAATTGACTTAACTTTACCTTTATATACCATTCCTACCTCCGGAACAGCTGTTATAGCCTTAACCCTGTCGAGAGCGGCTGTAATGGCATCTTTGTCGTCGCCGAAAATATCAACCATTCCCTGACCGTTGATCTCTTCAACAACGATAGTTGTACCGGTTGTTGCCTGAATCTCCTGGATGATCTTTCCACCAGGGCCGATAAGAGCACCGATTGTATCTTTAGGTATAAATATCTTAATGATCCTCGGAGCATGCGGCTTGAGGTCGGCATTTGGTTCAGCAATTACGCTTTCCATTATTTCCAGGATGTGCATTCTTCCTTTCTTCGACTGCAAAAGAGCTTCAGAAAGAACTTCATATGACAAACCATCAACCTTGATGTCCATCTGTGTTGCTGTAATACCTTTCTTTGTTCCGGCAACCTTAAAGTCCATGTCGCCTAAATGATCTTCATCACCAAGAATATCCGACAGCACTGCATAGGCGCCTGTTTTCTTATCGGTGATAAGTCCCATTGCAATACCTGAAACTGTGCCTTTGATCTTAATACCTGCATCCATGAGGGCAAGTGAGCTGGCACATACCGTTGCCATTGATGATGAGCCATTCGACTCCAGTATATCAGATACAACGCGTGTTGTATATGGGTTATCAAGAATTGAAGGAAGAACTTTTTTAATAGCCCTGTGAGCAAGATTACCATGTCCTACCTCACGTCTGCTGAGTCCCCTTGCGGGCCTGGCATCGCCGGTTGAAAAAGGAGGGAAGTTATAATGCAAAAGGAATTTCTCAGTACCCTGATTAAGGGCCTCATCAATTATCTTCTCATCGAGCTTGGTCCCAAGAGTCACTGTTGTTAATGATTGGGTCTCTCCTCTTGTAAAGAGGGCCGATCCATGTGTTGCAGGCAGAAAGTCAACCTCACATTTTATCGCTCTGATCTCGTCGCATTTTCTGCCATCGAGTCTTACTTTTTTATCCAGAACCAGTTTCCGTGCTGCCTCCTTGTGTACATCGTGGAAGTACTTCTTAACAAGGCCCTCATTTACAGGGTTCTCCTCGTTGAACTGCTCCATGAAACCAGCCATGACAGCTTCGATCTTTTCACTGCGCAGGTGCTTGTCGGCAACAAGTTCGCTAACCACACTGTAGCATTTATCAAATGTCTCATCCCACACTTTCTTGCGGAGATCCTCATCATTGGTCTCGTGGCAATATTCCCTGACAGCCTTTTTCCCTGCCATTTCAGCAAACTCTAACTGAGCCTTGCACTGAACCTTAATTGCATCGTGAGCTACTTTAAGAGCTTCGATCATCTCCTCCTCACTTACCTCATTCATCTCACCTTCCACCATGAGTATATTATCGTAGGTAGCTCCAACAAGGAGATCAATGTCGGCCTCTTTAACCTGTGAGAATCCGGGGTTGACAATAAACTTGCCATTCACCCTTGCTACCCTCACCTCTGAGATAGGACCGTTGAAAGGAATATCTGAAACTGCCAGTGCTGCCGATGCTGCCAGTCCGGCCAGTGCATCAGGCATAATATCTTTTTCAGCTGAAATCAGGTTTATTGTAACAAATGTCTCAGCATGATAATCATCGGGGAACAGAGGACGTAACGCCCTGTCAACAAGCCTTGAAACCAGGATCTCATAATCGGAAGGACGAGCTTCTCTTTTAAGGAAACCACCCGGGAACCGGCCTGATGATGCAAACTTCTCTTTATACTCTACGGAGAGTGGCATAAAATCAGCACCCTCCTTACCCTCTTTTGCTGAAACAACTGTGGCAAGGATCATGGTCTTACCCATTTTCAATAATACTGAACCATCAGCCTGACGGGCAAGCTTACCGGTTTCAAGCGTAATAGTACGACCATCTCCGAGATCTATCTTTTTCTCAATTACTTTAAACATTTCTGAAATTGTTAGTGAAACGTGAATTTACTAAATCTGTGCGAATTAACAGTAATAAAAAAGGCAATCCGGGATTGCCTATTTAGCTTACTTACGTAAATTCAGCGCTTTTATAATCTCACGATATCTTTCAATATCTTTTACCTTCAGATAATCGAGCAGTCGCCTTCTTTTTCCAACAAGCTTGATAAGTGCACGCTGGGTGCTGTAATCCTTCTTGTTCTTCTTAAGGTGCTCGGTCAGGTGTGAAATCCTGTAGGAAAATAGAGCTATTTGACCTTCCGCAGTACCTGTGTCGATATCTGAACTGCCATATGTCTGGAAAAAATCCCTCTTCTTTTCTGCGGTTAAATACATGTCTCTGTTAAATATATTGTTAATCCAAATATAAAATGTGTCTCCAATTTTGGAACGCAAAAATAAGTATTTTTTATGTAATAACTCTAACAATTGGTTATTTTTTAAAAATATTTGATAATAGTTCATGGGTTGAATCATGTAGCTCCAATGAAGGTAACCCATAATCACACAACTGTTTATATATTAGACGCAAAAATCGTGCTAAGAGTTGCTTCCTTTATGTAAAAGGATTATTGGTTGGTCAAAATAAAACGCGCTCTTGTCAAACTTACCGGTCAGACCAGCTGTTTTCAACTCCTTTTTGAATTAGTAACAGAGCAGCCAGGCTTATATTCCCTTGTAAATGAGCTTCTGCAGTGATTCAATCTGCTCGTTTGTACCCAATACAAAAAGCTGATCACTGCCTGAAAGCCTTATGTCGGCTGAAGGGTTAACAATGTAGATACCATTACCCCTCTTGAGACCAATTATATTGGCGCCCGACTGATTGCGTATATCCAGTTCCTTGATTGATGAATTTTCAAAACAATCAGCAATGTTATTACATGTTATCTCTTCGATCTTTACTCCGGTCCTGAAAGGTTGCATCAATACATGATCGAGAAATTCCACTACATCGGGGTCGACCACCAGCCTTGCCATTCTTGTTCCTCCGATCTTATCGGGCATGATAACATTGGAGGCACCTGCCCTCTTTAATTTAATATCGGAGTTATCATCAGATGCCCTGCTGATTATAAGAAGATCGGGGTGCAGCTGCCTTGCTGTAATAACAATAAAAAGGTTATCTGCGTCATTTGGAAGGGTGGTAATAAGAGCCCTTGCATTTGCAATATTGGCTGATTCAAGAACCCCTTCCTGTGTTGCGTCTCCATGTACATAGAGGAATCCCTTGGAGTCGCGGATCGCATTAATTATCTCCTCGCTTTTTTCGACTATTACAAGGTCGTTGTCGTGTTCAAACAGCTCCTTTACTGACTGTGATCCGTTACGTCCAAATCCACATACAATTACGTGGTTACTTAATTTATCAATACTTTTTTTCACCTTGCTGTCGATAAAATAGTGTGTAAAAATACCATCTACAATGTATCTGGTTACTGTTGTTGCAACGTAACCGAATATCCCGAAGCTAACAACAATTAGTCCGATAGTGAATATCTTTCCTCCTGTCGATGGTTCTGCTAGCTCTCTGAAACCAACGGTGGCCATAGTGATCACAGTCATATAAGCGGCATCGAGAAGGGAGTAACCCTCAATTATCATAAATCCCAGGATTCCTACTAATCCTATACCAAAGAGCAACCCCATTGCTGTTAGTATAGACCGGAAGACAGAATCTCTGCTCGTGAAATTATGAATAATGGTTCCGGGCATAATCAGGGTTCAAGTAATGTTTGTTCGGGACGGGCAATATCAAGACCCAAACTTATCAAATTACTTCCAATAAGACAATCAAGGCACCGTCTCTTTTTGCAATAGTTTGAATAAAGCTCAATCAGACCCTGGGTCATGAATGCGGAATTCAACTTGAGACCATTATCCGACCACATTTCAGTGATGCGGTTTTTTTCAGGATTAAGAGTGTCGAGGACCAAAATACTCGCTTCAACAAGCATCTCCTTATCCCGGCGTTTGCCATAAGCAAACAGGATAGGTGAAACAACATTAATTAGAACCGATTCTATTGAGGCTTCCCCCATCTTTCTCTTTGCCGTCCGGACTTCTTTCCCAAAGAGATAATGATTATCCCAATAATCAGATGCCTGGCACCGGAAAAGAGGAATCAGCGATTTAACAGGTCCATCATCACAAATTCTTGAAAAAAGCCTTGGGTTGCGCGACAGCAGGTCAGCAAGTTGTGCAATTCTGATAGTCGGGAATCCTGCGGGATGCATTCGGCTCATCTTCCAGATAGCTCCATGCATAGGATTGATGCTGTACTTCGACTTCAGTGCCCTGAATTCCGTTGCCAGACTGTTAAAATAGTTATCATTGCCGCATTTTCTGAAGAGTCCCTCATCGAGTAGTCCTGCCGTACCGAAAAGAAGAGCCTCTGTCTGAAACAGATCGCCGGCATGGCGCCTTAATATTTTCATTGGCAGAGTCCTGGCAAGCATAACAAAAGGCTGCCTGTTAACCTTGCCTCCAAAACTCTCCGCAAGCTTAAGGTAAAATAACTCCTCCCAATCATCACCTGTTACTTTCAGCAATTCCAGTAACTCCTCAACCTTACGCTCAAGACGCTCAACAGCAACCGATTCCACCCACATCCTTGTCAGGCCCTCTCTCACCTTCCCAATATCGTTTTCGCATGGTATTGCCAATGGACTGTTAACCAGCTTCAGATATGAAGAGTAGTAGCTGTCATCGTAACTTAATGTGGCAGTAGGGACAGTTCTTCCCATGGAATCTATTGTTTCTCTGTCATTCTCCACAACAACATGAAGAACAACATTATCATAGCCAGAGTCCTTATGGTGACCATGTTCATACCATTGGGATGATGAATTATGCAGCTCTATGTTCCCGGCCCAAACCGTTTCGCCGATCTTAACCCTTGCGTTGAAGAAATCGGGGCCCGCATCCCGGTTGAATTCACCAGGAGAAATGATCTTTGGAGCACTTCCGTTGCTTAGTCTCAAGCCGGATGCACTGTATAAGCTATACTTCCAGATAAAATGAAGAAATTCCTCTCTTACCATGGCACATAAAATGCAGCAATCCAATATACAAAAAAGAGGAAAAAGAAGAGAGGTATTGAGCCGAAAAATGTATGTTGCTATCAGATCAATCCGCTCCGGCTCAGATGTGAAGCCATCTCAGCTGCCACCTCCATGGCCTTTTGGCGGGCTACGACATCAAAGTCATTCCCGTCTGATGCATAAATAATACCACGTGATGAGTTTACCAGTAATCCACATCTTTGGTTCATCCCATATCTGACAACCTCTTCAAGGCTACCACCCTGTGCCCCTATTCCGGGAATAAGAAGGAAATGGTTGGGGATAACCCTTCGGATTTCTTCAAGCATCTCTGCCCGGGTGGCACCAACCACAAACATAATATTATCGGTGTTTCCCCATTCGCTTCCTTTGCGAATAACCTTTATAAAGAGAGGCTCGCCCTCTTCAGATATGTACTGGAAGTTATCTGCTCCCTTATTTGATGTCAGGGCAAGAAGAATAACCCATTTATTGTTGTAATTGAGGAAAGGGACAACAGAATCTTCGCCCATATATGGTGCTACCGTTACAGCATCGAAATTGTATTTTTCGAAGAAGGTCTGTGCATACATTCTGGAGGTGTTACCAATATCTCCGCGCTTTGCATCGGCAATAATAAATATTTCAGGATAGTTACTTTTCAGGTATTCTACGGTCTTGCCCAGCGAAATCCATCCTTCAGGCCCCTGCGACTCGTAGAAAGCGAGATTTGGCTTGTAAGCCACCGTCACCTCTGCCGTGGCATCGATAATCCTTCTGTTGAACTCAAAGACAGGATCATCCGATCCTTTCAGTGACAGAGGTAGCTTACCAAGCTCTGTGTCGAGGCCAACGCATAAAAATGACCTTTTTCTCTTTATCTGCTCAAACAGTTGATCTGAATTCATAACTATTACTAAATACTACTGTCTTTTAGTCTTTCGGCATTTTCAGCCATCTGCAGCTTATCAATGATCTCATCAATATTACCGTCGAGAATATTGGAGAGGTTATAGAGGGTAAGCGTAATGCGATGATCTGTCATTCTTCCCTGCGGGTAATTATAAGTTCTGATCTTGGCCGATCGGTCACCGGTCGAAACCATTGTTTTCCTCTTGGAGGATATTTCATCGAGATACTTCTGGTACTCAAGGTTGTATAGTCTCGTCCTTAGTTCCTTCATCGCCTTCTCCAGATTCTTTATCTGTGATTTTTCATCCTGACAGGTAACAACCACACCTGTTGGTACGTGTGTTAGCCTAATAGCCGAATAAGTTGTATTTACCGATTGTCCTCCCGGACCGGAAGAGCAATAAGTATCTTTACGGATATCTTCGGAGCGGATCTCAACGTCAAACTCAGTGGCCTCGGGCAAAACGGCAACCGTTGCCGCAGAGGTATGTACCCTTCCCTGTGTTTCGGTCTGGGGAACACGCTGTACCCTATGAACACCCGATTCATACTTTAATATACCGTACACACCCTCTCCTGACACCGCAAAAACGATCTCTTTATAACCACCGGCAGTCCCCTCGCTGAAGTGGTTGACTTCCAGCTTCCATCCTTTTACCTCACAATATTTGGAGTACATCCGGAAAAGATCACCTGCAAAAATGCTGGCCTCATCGCCACCGGTACCTGCTCTGATCTCCACAACAGCATTTTTGGCATCTTCCGGATCTGTTGGCAGGAGAAGCAGTTTTATATCTTCCTCCATTATTGGCACCTGGGCCATTAATTCATCAAACTCAATTTTAGCCATCTCCCTCATCTCTTCATCTTTCTCCTTTACCAGCATCTCCCTGGTAGAAGTTATGTTGGTTAGGGTAAGCTTATATTTGTCATAAGCCTCAACAACCGGCTTTAGCTCCTTGTACTCCTTGTTGAGCTTAACATACTTCTTCATGTCACTCATTGAATCGGGCCTTGTAAGAAGCTCGCCGACCTCAATGAATCTTTGTTTCACCCCCTCAAGTCTCTCAAGAATAAGATTATTGGCCATATCGATAAATTTTGCGCAAAATTAATAAAATAGTAGGACTCACGCTACTGCGGGAGTAAAATAGGGAAGAGAACAGGTAGCTAATATTCGTAAGATCCCTCTCCGGTGGTGATGGTTACTTTTTTGCCGTTGTAAGCTTCGCATCGGCCAATGATCCTTGCTTCAAGATCGTAGGAAGAGGCTATTTCCGTTATCCAGCCGGCATGTTCGGGTGTAGTATAGATCTCAAATCGATGACCCATATTAAAGACCTGATACATCTCTTTCCTGGAGGTGCCGGATTGTTCTCTTAACATTTTGAACAATGGTGGTTCGGGGAACATGTTGTCTTTTATAACATGCATATTATCAATGAAATGCAATATCTTTGTCTGTCCGCCACCTGAACAATGTATCATTCCGTTAACGGCATCCCGATCCTTATTAAGGATATCCCTGATAACGGGAGCATAGGTTCTTGTTGGAGAAAGAACAAGTTTCCCGGCATCAAGTCCGGTACCTTTAACAGGGTGAGTGAGGGTCACGCCCCCGCTGTAAATAAGTTCCTCCGGAATTGAAGGATCGTAACTTTCCGGATACTTTAAGGCAAGTGAGTGCTCGAACATATCATGCCTGGCAGAGGTAAGACCGTTACTTCCCATACCCCCGTTATACTCCTTTTCATAACTTGTTATTCCTGAAGAAGAGAGTCCAATTATAATATCCCCGGGAGCAATTCTCCTGTTTGTAATTACATCCTTTCGGGGCATTCGTGCAATAACCGTAGAATCGACCACGACAGTGCGGACCAGATCACCTATGTCGGCTGTCTCTCCTCCCGTGCTCCATATTCCTATTCCCATGCCCCTTAATTCTTCCAGCACCTCTTCGGTACCTTCTATTATCGCAGCAATAACTTCGCCGGGGATCAGATTTTTATTGCGCCCTATGGTAGATGAGACAAGTATATTGTTGTAAGCGCCAACACAAAGGAGATCGTCTGTATTCATGATCAACGCATCGCGTGCTATACCTTTCCACACGGATATATCTCCTGTCTCCTTCCAGTAGATATATGCAAGAGCCGATTTTGTCCCGGCCCCGTCGGCATGCATAATATTGCAGTAATCAGGATCGCCACCGAGTATGTCAGGCGAAATTTTACAAAATGCTCCGGGGAATACTCCTTTATCGATATTCCTTATTGCATCATGTACATCTTCCTTAGTGGCAGAAACTCCTCTTTTGCTATATTTTTCTGATTGCATCATCAAATTTTCGACAGTGCAAAATTAGTCAATTAAAAGGATAACGGAAACGATTATTTCCCTTGTGAGAAATCGGTCCTTAGCACCCTGAACTCAGTCCTTCTGTTTACCTGATGTGCGATCTCTCTCATCTCCTCTGTCGTCAAAGAGTTAATATATTGCTCGGTAAGTCTTACTCCCTGATTCAGGAACCCGTATGCCGAATTTGTCTCAGCATCGACAACCTTGGGTTCGCTTTCTCCGTATCCCTTTGCCAAAAGACGCGCAGGATCGATACCCTTGCTTATCAGATAATTAACTACCGATTGAGCCCTTTTCTGTGATAATTGGTTGTTGTACTCATCGGTATCCCTTGAGTCGGTATGCGACATCAACTCAATGGTAACGTTAGGGTTATCGTTTAATGTTTCTACAAGCTTATCGAGTGAAACCATCGACTCAGGTCTAAGATCCCACTTCCCAAAATCATAAAATATATTCGGAAGCTCTATAGGCTTTTCAATTGAGGTAAGGCTGATGGTGGTCATAAAATCACGACTTCTGTCGAGGCCTCTGGTCGACTCCTTCTCCTTTCCATTCAGGTAACCCTTTTTTGAAGCAAGGAAGATATAGTCTGTATTAGGCTTGAGCATAAATCGGAAATCTCCTGCCTGACCCGATTCAGTTTGCAGATTATCCCCGTCGGAGGCAATGAGTTGTATCACTGAATTTATTATTGGCGCATTCGTTTTCTCATCCTTAACTATACCGGTAATGTTAAACCTCAATGGCGGCAGTTCAAAGCTGTACAATTCATCATTACCTTTCCCTTTTCGTGTGCTGGCAAAAAGCCCTTTTTCATTGATCCCTTCGAATGAGATAGAAAAATCATCTGCATTTGAGTTGATAGGATACTTCATGTTCTGTACTATCCAGCTGCCTCCCGGCTGGGGTATAGCTTTGAAAATATCGAGCCCTCCCATGCCAGGGTGACCATCGGATGAAAAATACAATGTGCCGTTGGCTCTGACGTAAGGAAACAGTTCATCTCCTCTTGTGTTAATGTCAGGACCCGCATTTAACGGTTTTGACCAGGTACCATCTGCCGATTGTCGTGTTGAGTACCAGATATCTTTGCCTCCATACCCCCCTCTGACGTCAGAAACAAAATAAATAGTCATACCATCAGGAGAAATAGCAGGATGTGCTGCAACAAGAGAGTCAGGGAAAAGATCGATCTTCTGAGGTGCCGACCAGGCATTGTTAGTGAAGCTTGAATACATTATCACACACCCCTTTTTCTCTCTCTTGCCCGCTTCGCATCTCGTGAAATATAACTCTTTAAAATCACCGGTAAGACTTGGTGTACCTTCTTCGAACTCTGTATTAATACCCTCGGCAGGGACCGGAATACTCCATTTACCTTTCTTGTCAAGTCTTGTTTCAAATATATCGGTAAAACTCTGTCCTGTGGCACCATGCTTCTTATTGCCGGAGGCATCCTCTCTGGAAGAGGTAAACAGTAGCATGCTGAAATCATCACGGGCAAATACAGGACTGAAATCAGACTCTCTGGAATTAAGATCCTTAATATCTTCCACAACATAGTTTTCGGGTTTTGCCATCCATTCATTGGCAAGTTCACAGGATCGGATACCTATATCCGCCCTCGCGTCGGTAGGAGCTATCTGCTTATAACTCCTGAACTCAGGAATAGCCAGATCGTATTTGCCATTTTTTTTAAGTGTCTCAGCATACATCAGCTGAGCTTCCGGCTTTATGAAAGGTGCCTTGACCGCTTTTTTATACCATGTCTCGGCATTTTTGGAATCGTTGGTTATACGGTAACACTCTGCAACCATAAACAAAAGATCTGCTTTTACCTCCTTCTCTTTTGTCTTGGTATATGCATCCTTGAAGAGGTCTATTGCCTCATAATACTCACCTGCGCTGAAAGCAGCATACGCTCTTTCAGCCTTTCGCTTCTGGGCCAGAACATTCTGACTCATTATCATTGTCAATAATATAATTGTCCAGAGAATTCGCTTCATCACTAAAAAATCATTTGTGTAAATATAATAAGTAAAACGGGAACCTGCTTATAACAATAACGTAACCGGCCGGACAATATTTTGCCCGACCGGCTTCCACTTAAAACCACCAAACCAAACTTAACTACCTCGAAAAAAGAAGTTCCCTGTATTTTGGAAGGGGCCAAACTTCGTTGTCAACTATTAGTTCCAGTTTATCAATATGATACCTGATCCTGTCGAAATAAGGTTTAACCTTCTGCTCATATTGAAGAGCCTTCTTTTCAGCTTTTTCAATCACATTAGCCTTCTTCCTCTCTTCTATCATCTCCGCTACAAGGATCTTTATCTCGGAAATATGCTCGGAAATTGAGATAATGACTTCCTTTCTGGCCCCTGCAAGTCTTTCGTACTCAACATCACTGAAGACTTCCCTTAATCCCTTTACATTGTCAATCAGA
The DNA here is from genome assembly GCA_963698535.1 of uncultured Bacteroidales bacterium. GTDB lineage: Bacteria > Bacteroidota > Bacteroidia > Bacteroidales > VadinHA17 > CAVORD01. Next base: position 1,739,350 of record CAVORD010000001.1, read on the forward strand.
GAGGTCATGTACGATACTGCAACAGGTACAATGTGATTTACAGCCATATCACCAAGAACTCTGGCTTCTATCTGTACCTTTTTAATAAATTTCTCATGCTCTACATCAACCCTGCTCTCCAGTTCTTTCTCTCCATAAATACCCTGTCCTATCAAAACCTCCTTCGAGGATGGAAGAAGATAGTGCCTGAATGTTCCGGGGACACTTTCCGGAAGAAGAAGTCCCCTTCTGTTCGCCTCTTCGTGCCAATCCTTACTGTATCCGTCTCCCTCAAACCTTATCCTCGCTGTTTCAGCAATATACTTTTTAAGTATCGCGAATATAGCTTCATCTTTCTTCCTGCCTTTAGCTATCTGTTTTTCAACGTCATTTCTGAATATCACCAATTGCCTTGCTACCGCTGCATTCAGACCTATCATTGCCGAACTGCAGTTGGCAGAAGACCCAACAGCACGAAATTCAAACCTGTTTCCGGTAAAAGCAAATGGTGATGTACGGTTCCTGTCGGTATTGTCGAGTAATATCTCCGGTATCTTCCCGATCCCTAACTTAAGTTCGGTTTTAAGTGCAGGTGACATTTTTTTATCCGGCACCTTTTGCACTATCTCCTCAAGAACACTGGAAAGGTAAGTGCCAAGAAATACCGACATTATTGCGGGTGGTGCCTCATGGCCACCAAGCCTCCATGAGTTTGTCTCACTGAAAACAGTTGCCCTGATCAATTCATGGTTGTCGTGAACTGCCTTAACAACATTTACAAGGAATGTCAGGAACTGAAGATTTCCCTTTGGATTTTTCCCCGGGCTGAGCAAATTAACTCCATTGTCGGTTGCAAGAGACCAGTTATTATGTTTCCCCGACCCATTTATGCCAGCAAAGGGCTTTTCATGGAATAGGACCCGGAACTTATGTTTCCTGGCTACCCTCTTCATCACATCCATAATCAATTGGTTATGGTCGACTGAAAGATTAGCCTCTTCAAATATGGGGGCACATTCAAACTGATTGGGGGCAACCTCATTATGTCGTGTCTTAACCGGAATGCCAAGTCTGTATGCTTCATATTCAAACTCTCTCATATAGGCCATTACTCTCTCCGGTATAGAACCAAAGTAATGATCAGATAACTGCTGGTCCTTCGATGACTGATGACCCATAAGAGTTCTGTCGGCCAGTACCAGATCGGGACGCGCATAATAAAGAGATTCATCAACAAGAAAATACTCCTGCTCCCATCCAAGGGTGGAGATTACTTTCTTAACATCTTTATCGAAATAATGACATACTTCAACTGCAGCCTTATCGAGGAGTGCGAGGGTCTTCAGCAGCGGTGCCTTATAATCCAGTGCCTCGCCCGTGTATGAAACAAAGACCGTGGGGATACAAAGTGTATCACCAACGATAAAGGCAGGAGATGATACATCCCAGGCTGTATATCCCCGCGCTTCGAAGGTATTTCTTATTCCACCGCTGGGGAAGCTTGAAGCATCGGGTTCCTGTTGTACCAGGACCTCGCCACTGAACGATTCAAATGGTCTACCGTCATCTCCAAAAGAGAGAAAGGAATCATGCTTTTCAGCTGTTGAATCCGTAAGAGGATGAAACCAATGTGTGTAATGAGTGGCTCCTCTCTCAATAGCCCATGCTTTAAGTCCCGAAGCAACCTGGTCGGCTATTTCCCTGTTTATGGATGAGCCCTCCCTTGTAGCCTTCAATACAGCCTGATAAGCCGCCTTTGAGAGATACTTTTCCATCTTCATGATATCGAAGACATTTACTCCAAAAAGAGAAGAGACATTTGCCGTAGGGTAATCCTGAGGAACAGGTGTTCTCGAAAAGAGTTCTTTTAATGCACTAAATCGTAATTCTGCCATAAAAATGTTTTTTTCAAAAATACGTTCTTTTTCATCATACCCCCTATATTTTCAGTTATTTTTTTCAAATTTTTATGTTTTTCTTGACTATACCCCCATTTCTTTGTACCTTTATTGAAACATTATTGTTTATTCTACTGCTTTTGCCCCTTTTTATATTTTATCACATACTGTCCCCTTCAGTTTTGTTTTTAATAAACTGAACGAATTCACGAACCAGCTCAATTTTACAGGCTTTACAAATTGCTTTCCCCGCCCTTTTTTATCTGAAATTTGTTATATTTGTCGCCTGTAAAAATCTAGATAAATAAACCGTTTAACAGATATATAAATGTCAACTCTTCAGTATTTACGCGAAAAGGCCGGCTTATTGGTGGCAGTGGTAATTGGAGTATCGCTCCTAATCTTTGTTGTCGGAGACTTCCTGGGAAGTGGCAGTGGTCAGAGATCACAAGCCAAAAAGTATTATGAAATAGCAAAAATAGGTGATGAAGCGGTATCATACCAGGATTTTGATGCAAGAACACAGAGCCTGATTGAAATCTATAAGCTGTCAGGTGCAACAACCATAACAGAAGAGATGACCGAAAGTATCAGGGAGCAGACCTGGCAGCAGTTGCTAAGGGAGAAGGTTCTTGGAACCCAATTCAAAAAGATAGGTCTGAGTGTCAGCAATGAAGAGGTAAACTCTTTTGTATTCGGCGACACACCTCACCCTATAGTAGCTCAGCTATTTACCGACCAGGAGACAGGCATGTTCAACAGGTCGTTCATGGTAGGCTTCCTTAAGAATATCGATCTGGATCCTTCAGCTAAAGCCTATTGGCTCTTTTTCGAAAACGAAATTGTAACCGACAGATTAAATACCAAATTCAGTAACCTCGTTGGCAAAGGATTATATATTACCTCGAAGCAGGCAGACTTCGAAATGAAAATGGCTCAAAGGGAGGTTGACTTCACTTTTGTATCAAGAAATCTTTCGGAAATTGCAGACTCCTCTGTGGTTATCAACGATGCTGACATAAAGGAGTACTACAACGATCATAAAAACAAGTACAAGACCACCGCGAAAAGGGATATCGAATACGTTACATTTGATATAGCTCCTTCAGAGGATGATTTCAAACAGGCTGAGATATGGATAGAAAGGACCAAAGAAGAGTTTCTGGAGGCAGAAGATCCTGCACAGTTTATTAATCTTACATCCGATACACGTCATTCCGGCCTTTATGTTTCAGCATCCAATATCGATCCTGTTTTCAGGGACTTTGCTGTTGCCGGTGATAAAAATGCAGTTTTCGGTCCTGTGCTTGTGGATAACTCTTATAAGCTGGCCAGACTGATCGATATTTCTGAACGCCCCGATTCAGTAAGGGCCAGACATATCCTTCTTTCACCTAATCAGGTAAGGACACTGGCGCAAGCCAAAACTGAAGCCGACAGTATTATTAAACTGGTTAAATCGGGTAAAGATTTCAGCTCCCTGGCAACTGTCTTATCAGATGACCAGGGCTCGGCTAATTTAGGCGGTGATCTTGGATGGTTTGCTGAAGGACAAATGGTAGCTCCTTTTAATAATGCCTGCTTCAGTGGTCGCACGGGTGATATTGTTGCAGTAGAGACCCAATTCGGTATTCATGTCATTCAAATACTGAACCAGAGCGCCAGATCGAAAAAGTATAATCTGGGGATCGTTGAGAGAAACGTTGAAGCCGGATCAATTACTGTTCAGCAGATATATGCCAATGCCAGCAGATTTGTGGGTACCAACAATACACAGGAAAAGTTCAACAAGGCTATTGCCGACAATAATCTGGTTAAGAAGGTCGCCAATGATGTGGCTCCCGACCAGAAAAGTCTGCCCGGATTAGAGAACTCACGATACCTTATAATATCACTTTTCGATACAGAGGAGGGAAATCTTGTTCTGGATAACAGCGATCAGGCAATTTTCGATCTGGGCGATAAGTATGTTGTAGGGTTCTGTTCATCTGTACAGGAAGAAGGTTTTGCTCCACTGGAAAATGTTAAGAGTGAGGTGAGGTTTCTTCTTGTGAATGAAAAAAAGGCTGACCTTGTTGCAGCAGATTTCTCTAAACTTATAAAGGATGGCAAGTCTATTGAGGAGATAGCACGTAACTCCAATTTACAGATAATGGATGCTGAAGCAATCAATTTCAGATCATTCTCTGTACCCGGAATAGGGGTAGCACCTGAGCTTGTTGCTGCAGCATCGGCTTCCCCTGAGGGGAAACTGGTTGGACCTGTAAAGGGTGCCAATGCGGTTTATTGCCTTTACGTTAATGCATCCAGAGAGATTCCATCAGAAACTGGTGAAATGGTTAAGGAAAGACTTTCAGCAATGATGCAACTACGGTCTTCATATGAGATGTTCGAATCACTCAGAACAGAGATGGGAGTGGTTGATAAAAGATACAGATTTTATTAGACCCTGATATAATTAAGAAAGCCACTCAAAAGGGTGGCTTTTTTTATTTATGCAAGGATCTGTTAATTCATTACAGGTGCTTCTGCGGTAGGACTCTCCATTATTACCTTCAGGTTTTCAAGCCCATTTTGCAGATCAGGCCCAAGCTGACCTTCCATATCCATAAAAAGCATCATAAGATTCATTGGGTATTTCATTTCACCCCATAAGCCCCATGTTACAACTGTTGTTGAATCGTTAAGACTTTCGGTCTTAATGAAAGCATAATCTGTAGACTTAAATGGTTCAAGGAATCTGATTTCGTAATCGATCCTTTCTCCATCGGTTATATCCTTTATCTCCTGCTCGCCCTTACCTACGTCTTTGTTATTGCTCTCCCATGCAGAAATAAAACCAACAGTACCATCAACTCCGGTGTGCTCCTTTTTCATTTCAGGATCCATCTTTTGCCAAACACTGAAATTGTCCTGATTCTCAAGAAGTAAGAGATAACCAAAAACATCTGCCTTACCACGGTTTATATCAACACTCTTTTCAACGGAATACTCTCCATTAACAAAGAGGGCGGAACCAAATACAAGGATCACAATTGCCAGTACAGCAATCATAATAATTTTCAAAGCTTTCATAAAACAGGTATTAGGTTAATTATAAGTTCATTACAAATAAACACATTAAACTCCGACTTGTTTGATAAACCGGCGACTTAATTTCAAATACCCTGGTTATACTGATTCTATAACTCTTCCTGCTCTGATGTTCCGTTAAGATCCTTATGATTAAACCTCTCAAGAACCGAGAGGTCGTTAACCTCTTTTGAAAGCCCTTTAACAAAATCTATTGGTATATCGAACAGGTCCAGCACGATGAGGCCATCAAGGCAATCATTGAATTTGGGATCTACGTTAAACCCGATAATTTTGGCATTCAGCTCCAGGTATTTTTTCAGAAGAACCGGTATCCTGTATCCTGCCTCAATATCTCTGATAACCTTTTCTATTTTATTAATATCGTTTCCTGCGTTATCGATGAAAATCTTCCTGTCTACTGTTTTGCCGGGCTTAGGAACGAAATTCTTACGTGGTTCCACGAGGGCTGCCAGTTCCTCGTTATAGCAATAGGTTCTAACGTATTCAACAATAAGTGAACGTGAGAACTTCGACAGGTCGGCGCTGATACTTACCGGCCCGATCAAATACCTGTAATCGGTATTTTTCAAGAGGAAGAAGAGTATTCCTTTCCATAACATAAACAATGGCAATGGTTTACGCTGGTAATCGGTAACAATAAACGACCTTCCAAGTTCGATCGACTCTCCAAGAATACCTTTAAAACTATTCTTCAGTTTAAAGAGTGAATTGAGATAAAATCCCTTTACTCCGTAGAGGTTTAATATATCCTTCCCTTTGCCAATACGGTATGCACCAACGATCCTGTTCTCGTCGGTATCCCAGATAAAGAGATGATTATAATAGAAGTCATATTCATCAATATCTATCGCCTTGTTTGTTCCTTCTCCAACCTCACGGAAGGTAATCTCGCGCAGACGCCCTATCTCATTAAAAATATGCGGGATCTTTACAGTAGGGGCACAAACAACAGAGTAGTTCTTATTCGTAAAGAGTTCATACTCCGATCTGACATTCTCAAATTCCTGTCTCAGAATTTCAACTGACTCAGGTTCAACTATTTGTTCAGCCTTCCTGTTAACACTGAATCTCTTAAAATAGAAGCGTTTCGGTTCAAGGAGGGTTCCCAGAGAATAGGTTCTTGCCCTCAGATATCTCCCATAGGTGGCTATATCGGTGAATTCCGCCTGTTCCTTAACCGAAATCGGCTTACCAATTCGTATTCTTATAGGCTTATTCCGTTTGTTGAACAACTCAGATGGTAATTTTGCAGTTCTAAGAAGAGGATGGATGGTTCCAAGAATATGAAACCATCTGGAGTTTGTTCCATGAAAATATACAGGTATAACAGGAACCTTAGCTTTCTTAATGAATTTCAGTGCTGATGCCTGCCATTCGCGGTCGGATATAATTGCAGAGTCATCCTGATATGTTGAAACCTCACCTGCCGGAAATATTCCAAAACAATGACCCTGATCGACATGTGCCAGCCCCTCCTTAATGCCTGTAAAAGACGACTTTGCATCCTTATGAGTTTCAAAGGGATTTACTGCCAGTACAATATCCTTGATGGGTTCAATTCTTTTCAACAGGAAGTTAGCCATGACCTTATAGTCGGGTCGCTTTTCATAAATAAGCTTAACAATAAGCATAGCATCAATTCCGCCATAAGGGTGGTTAGAGATGGTAATAAAGCTTCCTTCAGCCGGGATATTCTTCATATCCTCTTCCGATATTTCATATTTAATACCCAATAGTTCGATAATGGAATCGATGAAGGTCATTGGGTCTGACTGATCGGTCGAGGAATATAGCTTATTGAGTTTATTGTACTTAAATAACTGCATCAGAGCAGAAGCGATAATATTTCCACCAGGCATATTGAGATGAGTTGCCTTTGCGAGATCTTCTGTTGTAAGTAGTTTCATAAATAGATCTTAATTACAACAAATATAGTAATAAATGAGGGTAGTTGATTACTCATGGCGTAGTCATAACATAGTCATGGCGTAGTCTTCAGACTACGCCTTTTCCAAGCTATGCAACAAATCATGATTACTACTACAAAAAAAGCCCTTCAGTTTCCTGAAGGGCTCATTTTAAAGTCGGCGACGACCTACTCTCCCGCGAATGCAGTACCATCGGCGCTGGCAGGCTTAACTTCTCTGTTCGGAATGGGAAGAGGTGGAGCCCTGCCGCTATAGCCACCTTAAGACCATAAATATTTTAACATGACGGTAAAAAGTTAATAAGATATTACCCCGAAAACTTACGGGCAATTAGTACTGCTCGGCTTTGACGTTACCGCCTTTACACCTGCAGCCTATCAACCCCGTAGTCTACTGGGACCCTTAAAGGAGATCTCATCTTGAAATGAGCTTCGTACTTAGATGCTTTCAGTACTTATCTCTTCCAAACATAGCTACCCTGCGATGCAGCTGGCGCCACAACAGGTACACTAGAGGTCTGTCCAACACGGTCCTCTCGTACTAGTGTCAGGTTTTCTCAAATCTCCAACGCCCACAACAGATAGGGACCGAACTGTCTCACGACGTTCTGAACCCAGCTCGCGTGCCACTTTAATCGGCGAACAGCCGAACCCTTGGGACCTTCTCCAGCCCCAGGATGTGACGAGCCGACATCGAGGTGCCAAACCGCCGCGTCGATATGAGCTCTTGGCGGCGATCAGCCTGTTATCCCCGGAGTACCTTTTATCCTTTGAGCGATGGCCCTTCCATGCGGAACCACCGGATCACTATGCTCTACTTTCGTACCTGATCGACTTGTCGGTCTCACAGTCAAGCGCCCTTGTGCCATTGCACTCTACGCACGGTTACCAATCGTGCTGAGGGCACCTTTAGAAGCCTCCGTTACTCTTTTGGAGGCGACCACCCCAGTCAAACTACCCACCAAACAATGTCTCCCCTTACAGGGATTAGGTTCCAGATAAATGAAGGGTCGTATTTCAAGGTTGATTCCACGACTCCTAGCGAAGCCGCTTCATAATCTCCGACCTATCCTACACATCACTTATCCAAAATCAATGTTAAGCTATAGTAAAGGTTCACGGGGTCTTTCCGTCCCGTTGCGGGTACCCGGCATCTTCACCGGGACTACAATTTCACCGAGCTCGTGGCTGAGACAGTGCCCAGATCGTTACACCATTCGTGCAGGTCGGAACTTACCCGACAAGGAATTTCGCTACCTTAGGACCGTTATAGTTACGGCCGCCGTTTACCGGGGCTTCAATTCAGAGCTTCTCCTACCGAAGTAAGATAACCCCCCCTCTTAACCTTCCGGCACCGGGCAGGTGTCAGGCCTTATACTTCATATTTCTATTTTGCAAAGCCTTGTGTTTTTGATAAACAGTCGCCTGGGCCATTTCTCTGCGTCCCGCTCGCGCGGGAGACCTTTTTCCCGAAGTTACAGGTCTAATTTGCCTAGTTCCTTAGCCACGGATCACTCGAGCACCTCAGGATTCTCTCCTTGACTACCTGTGTCGGTTTGAGGTACGGGCACCATATACCTGAAGCTTAGAGGTTTTTCTTGGAAGTCTGTTTAGGATCACTATCCGCTTGCCCGAAGGCTCACGGTACTGTCAGGTTCATCATCACTTAGCTATTAACTTAGTGATATAACTACCCCCTTTAACGTACTATTCCGTCAGTACGCGGATCTTTCACTACTCCGTCACCCCATCGCAGTATACGGTGGTACTGGAATATTAACCAGTTGTCCATCGGTGTCGCCTTTCGACTTAACCTTAGGACCCGACTAACCCTGATCCGATTAGCGTTGATCAGGAAACCTTAGTCTATCGGTGGAGAGGTTTCTCACCTCTCTTATCGTTACTTATGCCTACATTTTCTTTTCCAGACGCTCCAGCATGCCTTACGACACACCTTCGACGCTGACTGGAATGCTCCCCTACCACGACGCAATTAAGCGCCGTCCATAGCTTCGGTAATATGCTTATGCCCGATTATTATCCACGCACAACCGCTCGACTAGTGAGCTGTTACGCACTCTTTAAATGAATGGCTGCTTCCAAGCCAACATCCTAGCTGTCTAAGCAGTCGCACTTCGTTTATTCAACTTAGCATATATTTGGGGACCTTAGCTGATGGTCTGGGTTCTTTCCCTTTCGGCCACGGACCTTAGCACCCGCAGCCTCACTCCTGAGTATGTATCTTGCAGCATTCGGAGTTTGTCAAGGGTTGATAGGCGGTGAAGCCCTCTAGCCTTATCAGTAGCTCTACCTCTGCAAGACTTCCCTCAAGGCTGCACCTAAATGCATTTCGGGGAGTACGAGCTATCTCTCAGTTTGATTAGCCTTTCACCCCTACCCTCAGTTCATCCAAAGACTTTTCAACGTCAACTGGTTCGGCCCTCCATCCCGTGTTACCGGAACTTCAGCCTGACCAAGGGTAGATCACAAAGTTTCGCGTCTACCCCCACTAACTATACGCCCTATTCAGACTCGCTTTCGCTTCGGCTCCAACTCTTAAAGTTTTAACCTCGCTAGTGAGGAGTAACTCGTAGGCTCATTATGCAAAAGGCACGCCGTCATGACGCCTAAGCGCCACTCCGACCGGTTGTAAGCGCACGGTTTCAGGTACTATTTCACTCCCTTGTTCAGGGTGCTTTTCACCTTTCCCTCACGGTACTAGTTCACTATCGGTCTCTCAGAAGTATTTAGCCTTACCGGATGGTCCCGGCAGATTCAGACAGGATTTCACGTGTCCCGCCCTACTCAGGATACCAACTACTTTATATATTGTTACGCATACAGGACTATCACCCTCTATGGTTAAACTTTCCAGTTTATTCTGCTTCCTATATATATCGATATTGTCGGTCCTACAACCCCATGAATGCCGAAACATCCATGGTTTAGGCTTTTCCCCGTTCGATCGCCACTACTGAGGGAATCACTTTTTGTTTTCTTTTCCTCCGGGTACTTAGATGTTTCAGTTCTCCGGGTTCACTCCACACCTCACGATGTGGTACCATGCCTTCAGCATGGTGGGTTGCCCCATTCGGAAATCTACGGATGTAATGGATATTTGCTCCTCCCCGTAGCTTATCGCAGCTTGTCACGTCCTTCGTCGTCTCTGAGAGCCAAGGCATCCGCCGTACGCTCTTAATTATTTTCTTGAGTGAATTCTTATTAACTTTTTTTTACCATCATGTCAAAGAACTTTAAAGGTTACAGGTTACATGTTACATGTTACAGGTTATTTAAATCAACCTGAAACCTCCGCGAAGCTTGCGGACGTGTGCAACTTTAATAATATAATAATGGAGTATAAACCAGGTTCGATAAAGGAGGATTCCGACAAGTCGGAATACTGTTTCATCTTGCTCTAGAAAGGAGGTGTTCCAGCCACACCTTCCGGTACGGCTACCTTGTTACGACTTAGCCCCAGTCACTAGTTTTACCCTAGGCCGCTCCTTACGGTTACGGACTTCAGGCACCCCCAGCTTCCATGGCTTGACGGGCGGTGTGTACAAGGCCCGGGAACGTATTCACCGCGCCGTTGCTGATGCGCGATTACTAGCGATTCCAGCTTCACGAAGTCGAGTTGCAGACTTCGATCCGAACTGAGACCGGTTTTCGAGATTAGCATCCTGTCACCAGGTAGCTGCCCTCTGTACCGGCCATTGTAACACGTGTGTAGCCCTGGACATAAGGGCCGTGCTGATTTGACGTCATCCCCACCTTCCTCTCGGTTTACACCGGCAGTTTCGCTAGAGTCCCCGGCATTATCCGCTGGCAACTAACGATAGGGGTTGCGCTCGTTATGGGACTTAACCCGACACCTCACGGCACGAGCTGACGACAACCATGCAGCACCTTGTAAATAGTTCCGAAGAAAAAGAGAGTTTCCCCTCTATGCAATCTACATTTAAGCCCAGGTAAGGTTCCTCGCGTATCATCGAATTAAACCACATGTTCCACCGCTTGTGCGGGCCCCCGTCAATTCCTTTGAGTTTCAGCCTTGCGGCCGTACTCCCCAGGTGGATCACTTAATGCTTTTGCTTAGCCGCTGACAGTGTATCGCCAACAGCGAGTGATCATCGTTTACGGCGTGGACTACCAGGGTATCTAATCCTGTTCGCTCCCCACGCTTTCGTGCCTCAGCGTCAGTGTCGGTCCAGTAAGCTGCCTACGCAATCGGTGTTCTGTGTAATATCTAAGCATTTCACCGCTACATTACACATTCCGCCTACCTTAACCGAACTCAAGACTAACAGTATCAATGGCAGTTCTGCAGTTAAGCTGCAGGATTTCACCACTGACTTATTAGTCCGCCTACGCACCCTTTAAACCCAATAAATCCGGATAACGCTTGCATCCTCCGTATTACCGCGGCTGCTGGCACGGAGTTAGCCGATGCTTATTCCTGAGGTACCGTCAAATCCGTTCACGAACGAATAGTTCTTCCCTCAGAAAAGCAGTTTACAACGCATAGCGCTTTCTTCCTGCACGCGGGATGGCTGGTTCAGGCTTGCGCCCATTGACCAATATTCCTCACTGCTGCCTCCCGTAGGAGTCTGGTCCGTGTCTCAGTACCAGTGTGGGGGATCACCCTCTCAGGACCCCTAAACATCGTAGCCTTGGTAAGCCGTTACCTTACCAACTAGCTAATGTTACGCATGCCCATCCTGTACCACCTGAATTTTAAATACTAAACGATGCCGTTCTGTATTCTTATGGGGTATTAATTCCCGTTTCCGAGAGCTATCCCCCGGTACAGGGTAGGTTACATACGCGTTACTCACCCGTCCGCCGGTCGCCACCAGAGTATTGCTACCCCGTGCTGCCCCTCGACTTGCATGTGTTAAGCCTCCCGCTAGCGTTCATCCTGAGCCAGGATCAAACTCTTCATTGTAAAAAATCATTATGTACTTTGAAGATGATCCAGTCTCTACTCAAATAAAACTAACTTAGGTTTTGTTTCTTCTTCAAGCGAGCTCCTTATCTCTCGCCTGGTTTATGCTACTCCATCATTTCAAAGAACATTTCCTCTCTATCTTTAATCTCAAGAGGAAGACCACAAAAAAACTCCGGAAAAATCCGGACATTAAAGTTACAACTTTTATTGCGGCTTGTCAAGTTCGTTCCATCCCATCTGCTCTGTTCAATCTTCACTTTATCGGGCCTGAAACTTCAATGAACATCTTTCATTCTGAAAGCGGCTGCAAAGGTATTAATAGTTTCTTAACTTCCAAATACCAACTTCCTTTTTTTTATAAAAAATGAAGTTTTTTTATTCGCATCAGCTGCTTAAAGAACGATTCCCTTTATCGGGGAGTGCAAAGGTAATTCATTTATGCTTTGCTCCAAATAAATAGATGCTTTTTTTGTGACTAATTGTAATTATTTATTTGGCTGATCTGGATTGAAGTATGATGAATTAATTGATTAGCTATAATGAAGCGTATAGCGTAGTAGTCATGGCGTAGTCTTCAGACTACGCCTTTTCTGAATCATGCAACAAATCATGATTACTACATACAAAAAAAGCCCTTCAGTTTCCTGAAGGGCTCATTTTAAAGTCGGCGGCGACCTACTCTCCCGCGAATGCAGTACCATCGGCGCTGGCAGGCTTAACTTCTCTGTTCGGAATGGGAAGAGGTGGAACCCTGCCGCTATAGCCACCTTAAGATCTTTAAGGTTGCGGATGCCTTTGCCACCTTGCGCGGGTTCCGCTGAAGTTACTGTTGGTATTAACCTGAAGTCGCTTCACCTTAAATTTGTCAATATTTTAACATGACGGTAAAAAGTTAATAAGATATTACCCCGAAAACTTACGGGCAATTAGTACTGCTCGGCTTTGACGTTACCGCCTTTACACCTGCAGCCTATCAACCTCGTAGTCTACAAGGACCCTTAAAGGAGATCTCATCTTGAAATGAGCTTCGTACTTAGATGCTTTCAGTACTTATCTCTTCCAAACATAGCTACCCTGCGATGCAGCTGGCGCCACAACAGGTACACTAGAGGTCTGTCCAACACGGTCCTCTCGTACTAGTGTCAGGTTTTCTCAAATCTCCAACGCCCACAACAGATAGGGACCGAACTGTCTCACGACGTTCTGAACCCAGCTCGCGTGCCACTTTAATCGGCGAACAGCCGAACCCTTGGGACCTTCTCCAGCCCCAGGATGTGACGAGCCGACATCGAGGTGCCAAACCGCCGCGTCGATATGAGCTCTTGGCGGCGATCAGCCTGTTATCCCCGGAGTACCTTTTATCCTTTGAGCGATGGCCCTTCCATGCGGAACCACCGGATCACTATGCTCTACTTTCGTACCTGATCGACTTGTCGGTCTCACAGTCAAGCGCCCTTGTGCCATTGCACTCTACGCACGGTTACCAATCGTGCTGAGGGCACCTTTAGAAGCCTCCGTTACTCTTTTGGAGGCGACCACCCCAGTCAAACTACCCACCAAACAATGTCTCCCCTTACGGGGATTAGGTTCCAGATAAATGAAGGGTCGTATTTCAAGGATGATTCCACGACTCCTAGCGAAGCCGCTTCATAATCTCCGACCTATCCTACACATCACTTATCCAAAATCAATGTTAAGCTATAGTAAAGGTTCACGGGGTCTTTCCGTCCCGTTGCGGGTACCCGGCATCTTCACCGGGACTACAATTTCACCGAGCTCGTGGCTGAGACAGTGCCCAGATCGTTACACCATTCGTGCAGGTCGGAACTTACCCGACAAGGAATTTCGCTACCTTAGGACCGTTATAGTTACGGCCGCCGTTTACCGGGGCTTCAATTCAGAGCTTCTCCTACCGAAGTAAGATAACCCCCCCTCTTAACCTTCCGGCACCGGGCAGGTGTCAGGCCTTATACTTCATATTTCTATTTTGCAAAGCCTTGTGTTTTTGATAAACAGTCGCCTGGGCCATTTCTCTGCGTCCCGCTCGCGCGGGAGACCTTTTTCCCGAAGTTACAGGTCTAATTTGCCTAGTTCCTTAGCCACGGATCACTCGAGCACCTTAGGATTCTCTCCTTGACTACCTGTGTCGGTTTGTGGTACGGGCACCATATACCTGAAGCTTAGAGGTTTTTCTTGGAAGTCTGTTTAGGATCACTATCCGCTTGCCCGAAGGCTCACGGTACTGTCAGGTTCATCATCACTTAGCTATTAACTTAGTGATATAACTACACCCTTTAACGTACTATTCCGTCAGTACGCGGATCTTTCACTACTCCGTCACCCCATCGCAGTATACGGTGGTACTGGAATATTAACCAGTTGTCCATCGGTATCGCCTTTCGACTTAACCTTAGGACCCGACTAACCCTGATCCGATTAGCGTTGATCAGGAAACCTTAGTCTATCGGTGGAGAGGTTTCTCACCTCTCTTATCGTTACTTATGCCTACATTTTCTTTTCCAGACGCTCCAGCATGCCTTACGACACACCTTCGACGCTGACTGGAATGCTCCCCTACCACGACGCAATTAAGCGCCGTCCATAGCTTCGGTAATATGCTTATGCCCGATTATTATCCACGCACAACCGCTCGACTAGTGAGCTGTTACGCACTCTTTAAATGAATGGCTGCTTCCAAGCCAACATCCTAGCTGTCTAAGCAGTCGCACTTCGTTTATTCAACTTAGCATATATTTGGGGACCTTAGCTGATGGTCTGGGTTCTTTCCCTTTCGGCCACGGACCTTAGCACCCGCAGCCTCACTCCTGAGTATGTATCTTGCAGCATTCGGAGTTTGTCAAGGGTTGATAGGCGGTGAAGCCCTCTAGCCTTATCAGTAGCTCTACCTCTGCAAGACTTCCCTCAAGGCTGCACCTAAATGCATTTCGGGGAGTACGAGCTATCTCTCAGTTTGATTAGCCTTTCACCCCTACCCTCAGTTCATCCAAAGACTTTTCAACGTCAACTGGTTCGGCCCTCCATCCCGTGTTACCGGAACTTCAGCCTGACCAAGGGTAGATCACAAAGTTTCGCGTCTACCCCCACTAACTATACGCCCTATTCAGACTCGCTTTCGCTTCGGCTCCAACTCTTAAAGTTTTAACCTCGCTAGTGAGGAGTAACTCGTAGGCTCATTATGCAAAAGGCACGCCGTCACCACACCTAAGCGTGGCTCCGACCGGTTGTAAGCGCACGGTTTCAGGTACTATTTCACTCCCTTGTTCAGGGTGCTTTTCACCTTTCCCTCACGGTACTAGTTCACTATCGGTCTCTCAGAAGTATTTAGCCTTACCGGATGGTCCCGGCAGATTCAGACAGGATTTCACGTGTCCCGCCCTACTCAGGATACCAACTACTTTATATATTGTTACGCATACAGGACTATCACCCTCTATGGTTAAACTTTCCAGTTTATTCTGCTTCCTATATATATCGATATTGTCGGTCCTACAACCCCATGAATGCCGAAACATCCATGGTTTAGGCTTTTCCCCGTTCGATCGCCACTACTGAGGGAATCACTTTTTGTTTTCTTTTCCTCCGGGTACTTAGATGTTTCAGTTCTCCGGGTTCACTCCACACCTCACGAGTGTGGTACCATGCCTTCAGCATGGTGGGTTGCCCCATTCGGAAATCTACGGATGTAATGGATATTTGCTCCTCCCCGTAGCTTATCGCAGCTTGTCACGTCCTTCGTCGTCTCTGAGAGCCAAGGCATCCGCCGTGCGCTCTTAATTATTTTCTTGAGTGAATTCTTATTAACTTTTTTTTACCATCATGTCAAAGAACCTGAAAAGTCTCAGGTTACAGGTTACAGGTTACAGGTTATTAAAACCTGCGACTTGCGACTTGCAACTTGCAACTTTTATTGTGGAGAATAACGGATTCGAACCGTTGACCCCCTGCGTGCAAGGCAGGTGCTCTAGCCAGCTGAGCTAATTCCCCTTAATACCGGCTAACCGGTATCTTTCAATGAACTATTCAATCAGATTGTTATCTCTTTCCTCACTCTCACTCTCACTCTGATTTTTCAGTAGTCCCGCGCGGATTTGAACCGCGGACCCCTACATTATCAGTGTAGTGCTCTAACCAACTGAGCTACGGAACTGGATAAGATTGCAGTTTCCAAATCTCAGGTTTCAGGTTAAATTGCTATAAACAACCTGGAACCTGCAACTTGGAACTTGCAACTTTAATAATATAATAATGGAGTATAAACCAGGTTCGATAAAGGAGGATTCCGACAAGTCGGAATACTGTTTCATCTTGCTCTAGAAAGGAGGTGTTCCAGCCACACCTTCCGGTACGGCTACCTTGTTACGACTTAGCCCCAGTCACTAGTTTTACCCTAGGCCGCTCCTTACGGTTACGGACTTCAGGCACCCCCAGCTTCCATGGCTTGACGGGCGGTGTGTACAAGGCCCGGGAACGTATTCACCGCGCCGTTGCTGATGCGCGATTACTAGCGATTCCAGCTTCACGAAGTCGAGTTGCAGACTTCGATCCGAACTGAGACCGGTTTTCGAGATTAGCATCCTGTCACCAGGTAGCTGCCCTCTGTACCGGCCATTGTAACACGTGTGTAGCCCTGGACATAAGGGCCGTGCTGATTTGACGTCATCCCCACCTTCCTCTCGGTTTACACCGGCAGTTTCGCTAGAGTCCCCGGCATTATCCGCTGGCAACTAACGATAGGGGTTGCGCTCGTTATGGGACTTAACCCGACACCTCACGGCACGAGCTGACGACAACCATGCAGCACCTTGTAAATAGTTCCGAAGAAAAAGAGAGTTTCCCCTCTATGCAATCTACATTTAAGCCCAGGTAAGGTTCCTCGCGTATCATCGAATTAAACCACATGTTCCACCGCTTGTGCGGGCCCCCGTCAATTCCTTTGAGTTTCAGCCTTGCGGCCGTACTCCCCAGGTGGATCACTTAATGCTTTTGCTTAGCCGCTGACAGTGTATCGCCAACAGCGAGTGATCATCGTTTACGGCGTGGACTACCAGGGTATCTAATCCTGTTCGCTCCCCACGCTTTCGTGCCTCAGCGTCAGTGTCGGTCCAGTAAGCTGCCTACGCAATCGGTGTTCTGTGTAATATCTAAGCATTTCACCGCTACATTACACATTCCGCCTACCTTAACCGAACTCAAGACTAACAGTATCAATGGCAGTTCTGCAGTTAAGCTGCAGGATTTCACCACTGACTTATTAGTCCGCCTACGCACCCTTTAAACCCAATAAATCCGGATAACGCTTGCATCCTCCGTATTACCGCGGCTGCTGGCACGGAGTTAGCCGATGCTTATTCCTGAGGTACCGTCAAATCCGTTCACGAACGAATAGTTCTTCCCTCAGAAAAGCAGTTTACAACGCATAGCGCTTTCTTCCTGCACGCGGGATGGCTGGTTCAGGCTTGCGCCCATTGACCAATATTCCTCACTGCTGCCTCCCGTAGGAGTCTGGTCCGTGTCTCAGTACCAGTGTGGGGGATCACCCTCTCAGGACCCCTAAACATCGTAGCCTTGGTAAGCCGTTACCTTACCAACTAGCTAATGTTACGCATGCCCATCCTGTACCACCTGAATTTTAAATACTAAACGATGCCGTTCTGTATTCTTATGGGGTATTAATTCCCGTTTCCGAGAGCTATCCCCCGGTACAGGGTAGGTTACATACGCGTTACTCACCCGTCCGCCGGTCGCCACCAGAGTATTGCTACCCCGTGCTGCCCCTCGACTTGCATGTGTTAAGCCTCCCGCTAGCGTTCATCCTGAGCCAGGATCAAACTCTTCATTGTAAAAAATCATTATGTACTTTGAAGATGATCCAGTCTCTACTCAAATAAAACTAACTTAGGTTTTGTTTCTTCTTCAAGCGAGCTCCTTATCTCTCGCCTGGTTTATGCTACTCCATCATTTCAAAGAACTTATATCTGCTTAGATTTTCCCTTACAGACCGTTGTAAAAAAATCCCCAATCAAAATTTTGGGGAGTCAAAGATACAACTTCACCTTCTTTTTACAAATCTTTATCGGACTTTTTTCAACCTCTTCTACCTTCCTCTCATCCGATTTAAAAGAACTTATTTGTGTCGAAAGCGGGTGCAAAGATATTAATTGTTTTATTCCTCACAACAGCTATAATAAAATATTTTATCAAAATTCTCAGAGCCCTTTCTTATCTCTTTGATATCTTGGTTTATATTCTCTGTGTCTGTTGCGATTTTATATTTCGACCACCCTTTTTAATGGCTCATATATAAATATTAAACACTCCACCGCCTCCATCTTGCCGAAATTGAGTATTTTCGTAAATCCTAATAAATAAAATGCAGAATATAGTTCTAATACCTACCTATAAGGAGGCTGAAAACATTGAAGCAATAGTAAAGCATGTCTCAGCCCTGCCTGTGCCTTTCGATATTCTGGTTATTGATGATAACTCCCCCGACGGAACAGCGTCAATTGTAAAGAATTTAATGGAGGAACTTAAGAACCTGCATATCCTGGAAAGGAAAGGCAAACTGGGACTGGGGACAGCATATATTGCAGGATTTGAATGGGCACTCAGAAACGGGTATCACTATATCTATGAGATGGATGCCGATTTTTCTCACAACCCCGACGACCTGGTACGCCTGTTTGAGGCCTGCTCCTCAGGTAGAGCCGATGTTGCCATCGGTTCAAGGTATGTTTCCGGGGTGAATGTTGTTAACTGGCCACTGGGAAGAGTGCTGATGTCATATTTTGCATCTATTTATGTCAGGATCATTACCGGTATGAATATAAAAGATACTACTGCCGGCTTTATCTGCTATAACCGCGATGTATTAATGAATATCAAACCCGAACAGATCAGGTCGGTCGGGTACGGCTTCCAGATTGAGATGAAATTTATCTCCTGGTGCATGGGATATAAGATCGTGGAAATACCCATTGTCTTTACCGACAGGAAGCTGGGCGTCTCGAAAATGTCGGGTGGTATATTTAACGAAGCCTTCTGGGGGGTTCTGAGAATGAAATTCCGTGCTATTACCGGAAAATATAAAAAGGAAATAAAGAAATAAGCCGTTGCGATGGGAAGATTACTGATCAGGAACGGGACAATAGTAAGTGACGGAAGGTCCTTCACGGGTACCATTCTGATAGAGAATGACGTTATTACCTCTATCACCGAATCTTCACCGCAGATAGCCGGTAATGTAAGAGAAATTGATGCATCCGGAAAGTATGTCCTTCCGGGAATTATCGATGACCAGGTCCATTTCAGGGATCCAGGACTTACCCACAAGGGCGATCTGTTTACCGAATCGCGGGCAGCGGTGGCCGGAGGGGTAACCTCTTTCATGGAAATGCCCAACACCAATCCACAGACAATTACCGTTGAAGCCCTTAAGAACAAACTTAAGGATGCTTCTGAAAAGTCTGTTGCCAACTACTCCTTCTATTTTGGAGCTACAAATGACAATATTGATGAGATACTTAAGGTCGACCCGGCCCTGATCTGCGGAGTAAAGGTTTTCATGGGTGCTTCAACAGGAAATATGCTTGTTGACAATGAAGAGAGCCTTCGACAGATCTTCTCCAGGGTGAAAATTCCAGTTGCCTGTCACTGTGAGGATGAACCCACCATTATTAAGAACACCGAACACTATAAAAAACTGTTCAGCGGAGATGTACCTTTTTCGGCTCATCCTTTAATAAGAAGCAGGGAAGCTTGCCTGAAATCATCGGGACTGGCTGTTAAACTTGCCAGAGAATATGGTACCAGACTACATATTCTTCACCTCTCTACTGCCGATGAGATGGTATTCTTCGCAGACGGAGAGCTGAAGGATAAGAAAATAACCTCCGAGGTATGTATCCATCACCTTTTCTTTGACGATCGTGACTATGATTCCAAAGGCGCCTTCATAAAATGGAATCCTGCAATAAAGACACCCCACGACAGAGAAGCGTTGAAAAAAGCTCTTACAGATGGCCGAATAGATATAATAGCTACTGATCATGCCCCTCATACAAAAGAGGAAAAAGGGAACAGTTACTTCAGCTGTCCCTCCGGAGGACCAATGGTGCAGCACTCACTGGTAGCCATGCTGGAGCTATACCATGATGGTTTACTGTCTCTTGAAAAAATAGTAACCCTTATGTGTCACAATCCATCAATACTCTTCAGTATAAAGGAAAGAGGATTCATAAGAGAGGGATATAAGGCCGACCTTGCCATTGTGGATCTGGACGATCCCTGGACCGTGTCACCTGAAAATATCCTCTATAAGTGCGGATGGTCTCCTTTTGAAGGAAAAACATTCAATTCCAGGGTTAACTACACAATTATTAATGGTAATGTTGCTTATGAGAACGGAAAAGTCGACAATAATCACAGGGGAGAGAAGCTCGAATTCAATAGGTAAAAACTGCCTGCTCCCACTTATAATTTTCCCCCTGTTTATTACTGGCATGCTCTTTACTGCTGGCTGCAGGAACAATGAAAAGAACTCTTCCAAAACCAATAATTCATCCGATACGCTCAGGACAGAATATGTTAAGGTAGCAGACAACATCTCTTATGATGTCATAATAAAGCCGGAGCCGGAGAGTGACCCATGGGAATTTGAGAAGCTGGAGGGCTTGAAGGATTCGATTCTTATCGATCGACTGTTCAGTGATGTATATGAGGGCAGGGCTAATGCCTTCGATTTCTTCACCGGTGAACCGGTTAATAAAAAAGATCTTCAGAAACTGGAAGAGGAGTTTAATAACGACCGATCGTTAATAGCAAAACTCCAGTTTACAGAAGACTGGTATCTTAACAATGAAACGGGTGAAATAACAAAAAACATCAGGTCTGTAACTGCCGGCTATGGGATAACCGACTTCGACGGTCGAAGAATGGGATACAAGGCCGCTTTCAAGATCATCTATCCGGCCAACAGATAATCATTCGTTTTTAAGAACATAGCGGATCGATTTCCTGGTCTTCTGCTCAAGGAGGACACTCTTGCCACCGGTTACCCTATCCATAGCCTCACTGTTGTAGTGTCGCACAGTGATCAACTCAACATTATTATTGTAACGTATGTTGAAATCAATTTTAAGGTCATCGGTAAGACGCTCAATGCGGACAGGATCATCATCAACACAAACAGCAATACTTACCGCACTTGCCTGTACCAGGTTGGTCTTAATGCCATGCTTATAAAAGAGATGGAATACTTTACCAAGACTCTCACCCATAACAAATGAAAAATCGGCAGGTACCAGCGAAAGTAGTACCTGGTTCTCCTTCCTCACAAAAAGGGGTAACTTATTTACATTCCCCTCTCTGACAGAAATAATCGTACCGGAATTTTCAGGTGCCACAAACGACCTTACATACAGAGGAATAGACTTGTTATGTAACGGTTTAATGGTCTTTGGATGTACAACCTTGGCTCCTGAGAAAAAGAGCTCCACTGCTTCCTTGTAAGAGAGAGCCTCTATCTTTTTGGCATCGGGCATCCACTCAGGGTCGGCATTTAATATGCCATGAACATCCTTCCACACAATTACCTCTTGCGCATTCATAACATTTGCTATGATTGCTGCTGTATAATCCGATCCTTCTCTTCCCAGGGATGTTACCTTCCCTGAAATCGTTCCTCCTATAAAACCCTGTGTAAGATAGATCTTTGACTTCTTGAAATCAATTGCAGAACGGAACCTTTTTTCGGTTTCCGCCCATAATATATTTGCATCGCGGTACCTGTCATCAGTCAGCAGGTTCTCCCTTGCATCTATCCACTTTACATCCAGTCCTTCGGCAATTAAGATACCCGGTCACTATTATTGTCGACCACACCTCACCATAGGTAACTATCTGGTCATAGTCGCAATCGTAATCACCCGGTTTTGTAACAGCAAGATACTCCCTCAGAGTTGAAAATGAGACCTCAAACTTATCGGAAGTTTTTTTGTCTCCTTTCAGCAGATATTCAATAAAAAGGGTATGCGACAAATAAAGTTGGTCGAGTAATTCCAGATATTTTTTATCTCCTGAATGCCAGCTCTTCAGAACTCCTTCCAGCCCATTAGTGGTTTTCCCAAATGCCGACACAACAACAATAAGATCATCGTTATACCTTTTAATAATGGATCTCAGATTTCTTATCCCCTCAGGGTCCTTAACCGAGGCCCCTCCAAACTTAAAGACTTTCATTTCAAATCGTTTGCCGCAAAATTAAGATTTATAGACCTAACTCCAATTGGATTTTCTATTTTTGCATTAACCTTCCTTGAATTATGAGCAGCTACAACATTACCAGCCTTAATGATTTTATTATCATCAAACAAAAAGATTTCCCATATGCCAAGGGTGATCTCTCTTATCTTCTCCACCACATAGGCACAGCCGCCAAAATGGTGAATAAAAAGATTAACAAGGCCGGACTGGTAGATATATTAGGGAAAACGGGGGATATAAACATCCAGGGAGAGACTCAGCAACTGCTTGACAGGTATGCAGATGAGGTATTCATGGAGTCACTTTTCTCAAGTGGGGAGTGCTGCGGGGTCGCTTCTGAGGAAAATGAAGAGAGAATAGTTTTTACCAGCGATCAGGGGATGAATGGTAAATATGTCGTTTGTATTGACCCACTCGACGGCTCTTCAAATATAGATGTTAATGTATCTGTAGGAACGATATTTTCCATATACAGAAGAGTAAGCGAGAGAGGAACAAGAGCTTCTCTCGAAGATTTCCTGCAACCTGGTTCAGCACAAATTGCTGCCGGATATATTATATATGGTTCATCAACAATGCTTGTTTACACCACCGGAAACGGAGTGAACGGGTTTACCCTTGACCCTTCTCTTGGAGAGTTTTGTCTGTCTCATCCCAATATCGTAACTCCCGAAAACGGAAAGATCTATAGCATTAATGAGGGTAACTATGTTAAGTTCCCTGAGGGAATAAAAAAATATATAAAATATTGTCAGGAGAGGGATAATGAAACTAACCGTCCTTATACCTCCCGGTATATCGGATCTCTGGTATCCGACTTTCACAGGAATCTTTTGAAGGGAGGCATATTCCTTTATCCCGGAAAATGAAAGTTCTCCTGAGGGAAAACTCCGACTGGTATATGAGTGCAATCCTATCGCTTTTATTGCAGAGCAGGCAATGGGCATGGCATCTACCGGAACGAAAAGAGTGCTTGACATCAAACCTGAATCACTTCACCAAAGAGAGCCCTTCTATGTCGGATCTCCAACTATGGTCAGGAAAGTTGAGCATTTTATAGAAACCTTCGGCAAGTAGTTCCACTTCGAAGTAGTTTATTTTCAAAACATTCAGCACATTGCTATATTTGCAGCCATTATCAGGAAATGGATATTAATCTGTTAAACACCCGTTACTCAGTATTCGTCCCTCCATCCGTTCAGAGAGAGTTTATAACATCAGGAATTGCCATTGCTATATTTGCAGCCATTATCAGGAAATGGATATTAATCTGTTAAACACCCGTTACTCAGAGCACCCGGCTCTCCTATCTGTTCAGAGAGAGCTTGTGACACCAGGAACTGCTCCTTTGCTCCTTGAAGGACTTTCGGGGTCTGCCTCTTCAATGGTAATGGCCGCCATTTATCGTTCATCTGTTTCAACCCACCTGGTAATAATGCGCGATAAGGAGGAAGCAGCATACTTCTATAACGACCTGTTCACTCTTTGCGGCGACGAAAGTATTTACTTCTTCCCCAGTGCTTTCAAAAGGTCTGTTGTTCATGAGCAATCTGACCCGGGAAATATTCTTCTCAGAAGTACCGCACTGAATTTCCTGGGGTCCGGTAAGAGAAAATGTATTATTGTAAGCTATCCTGAAGCACTGGTTGAAAAAGTTGTTTCAAAAAAGACTCTCACCGGCAGCACTCTGTCAATAAAAAAGGGAGATAACCTCTCTATTGAATTTATTGAAGAAGCACTCCAGGAGTATAACTTCAGCCGTGTGGAATTCGTTTCCGAACCAGGACACTATTCTATCCGGGGGAGTCTTGTTGACCTCTTTTCCTTTTCAGGTGATAAGCCGGCCCGGATTGACTTTTTCGGAGATACTGTCGATTCGATCAGACTTTTCGACCCCGACACACAACTGTCATCGGAAACAATTTCAGCATACACAATACTACCCGATCTTCTCTCAATTACCACGAATGAGGAGGCAGTATCAATCCTCGACTTCATTCCACCATCATCATATATCTGGATCGATAATCCTGAAATGGTCCTTGACCAGATGAATACCATATATTCTCTCGCTCTTTCCAGGAATGAGTCAGGAGCTTTGCCTGTATCTATTGATACTCTCATCGATGGAAGAGAATTTTCCAACTCAGCAAAACCCTTCAGACTAATTGAAATTGGAGGTAACGGATATTCAGAGAACTTAACCAGGATCTCTTTCCGGACAGAGCCACAGCCTCAGTTCAACAAGAACTTCGAACTTGTTGTTTCAGCCAACAGGATCTCCCAGCAAAATGGCTATTCAAGTATTATCCTGGCAGAAAACGATATCCAGATCGACAGGCTTAAGGATATATTTAAAGAAATTAGTCCGGATGTGTCATTTACATATATCCGGTCAGCTCTTCATCGTGGATTTACGGACCATGATCTCAAACTTTCCATCTTAACCGACCATCAGATATTTGACAGATATCACAAATTCAAAATCAGGGGCTCCTTCACCAGAAAGGAGAGTCTGGCTCTTAAGGAGTTAACAGGGCTTAACCCGGGCGATTATATTGTACATATCGACCATGGAATAGGTCGTTTCGGAGGTCTGGAAAAGATTGAGGTCAACGGGAAGGTACAGGAGACTATCAGGCTGGTATTCAGGGACAATGATATTCTTTTTGTTGGAATTCACAGTCTCCACCGGATATCAAAGTACAGGGGTAAGGATTCGGCTCCGCCCAAAATAAACAAGCTTGGCACCGGGTCATGGCAGAAGCTGAAAAACGCCGCTAAATCGAAAGTAAAGGATATTGCCAGAGACCTGATACTACTCTACTCGACCAGAATCAAGATGAAAGGATATGGGTTCTCCCCCGACTCCTATCTTCAGAGGGAACTTGAGGCCTCCTTCATATATGAAGACACCCCAGACCAGGAGACTGCAACGGTTACTGTTAAAAACGACATGGAATCGGATGTTCCGATGGACCGCCTGATATGCGGGGATGTAGGCTTCGGCAAGACTGAAATAGCCATCAGGGCTGCGTTTAAGGCAGCTACCGACGGTAAGCAAACTGCCGTTTTGGTACCCACAACCATTCTTGCACTTCAGCATTATAAGACATTCAGCTCCCGGTTAAAGGAGTTCCCGGTCCGCGTTGAATATATAAGCCGGCACAGGAGAGCTTCTGACCAGAAGGCCATCTTTGAAGATCTTAAAAACGGTAAAATTGATATAATAATCGGCACTCACAAACTTGTAGGCAAGGAGGTTGGCTTTAAGGATCTTGGATTGCTGGTGATTGATGAAGAGCAGAGGTTTGGAGTGGCTGTAAAGGAGAAACTCAAGAAATTGAAAGCCAATGTCGACACTCTCACTCTCACCGCGACACCTATACCACGAACCCTGCAGTTTTCACTTATGGGTGCCAGAGACCTCTCCGTTATTAGTACTCCTCCTCCGAACAGGATGCCCATTATAACAGAGTTACACGGATTCAATGAGGAGATAATAAGGGAGGGTATTGAATATGAATTAAGCCGAAATGGCCAGGTATTCTTTATCCATAACAGAGTACAGAACATTAACGATCTGAAGGCAACTCTTTTACGTATTGTCCCTGGTGTTAAAATAGTAATAGTCCACGGGCAGCTTGATGGTAAAGATATCGAAAACAGAATGTACGACTTCATATACGGCGATTACGATATTCTGCTGGCAACAACAATTGTGGAGTCGGGACTGGATATTCCAAATGCAAATACGATATTCATTAACGATGCCCATAACTTCGGATTGAGTGAGCTTCACCAGCTCAGGGGACGTGTAGGCAGGTCGAACAAGAAGGCTTTCTGTTACCTTCTTACACCTCCACTGAGTAATGTTTCCACTGAAGCCAAACGCCGTTTGAAGGCTATAGAAGAGTTTGCGGAGCTTGGAAGTGGATTCAACATAGCTTTACAAGATCTTGATATAAGAGGATCAGGCAATATCCTTGGAGGAGAGCAGAGTGGATTCATTGCTGATATAGGCTTTGAGACTTATCAGCGGATACTTCAGGAAGCAATAACTGAACTGCGCGAAGAAGAGTTTCCTCTGATGGAGACGAAACAGAATGACCTGCCACAGGAAAAAAGCCGGAAAGGTTTCACTGATGATGTTACTATCGACAGCGACATGGAGATAATGCTGCCCGAGAGCTATGTATCGAACATACCGGAAAGGATAAGATTATATAAGGAGTTAAATGAGATCCGTAATGAGGAGGGATTAACCCAATTCAGTGCGAGGATCAATGACCGCTTCGGCCCACTGCCTGAACAGGTAAATTCACTGCTCGATCTGGTAAGGATAAAGTGGGTGACAAGTAATCTGGGTATTGAAAAGGTGGTTATGAAGAATGGGATAATGATACTCCACTTTATTTCCAACCCCGATTCCGTTTTTTACAAAAGCGAAATATTTATTAGGGTAATGGGGTATGTCAACACCCGTCCAAGACGTATGGAGGTGAAGCAAAAGAACTCAAAACTTTCACTTTATATTAAGAACATTACAACAACATCTGTCGCCTTAACGATACTCAAAGAGATGGAGTCGGCGGCAAAAAACTGAGTTATTTAATATATTATTAACAGCATAATTTCAACATTTTAATAATTTTACCCCGCTAAACCTGCCATGAACCTGATTATAGATATAGGGAACTCGTCGATCAAAGTTGCGATATATGCTGAGGGGAAGATGATTCAGCATTTCAAATCGGATCTTACCGACATTAATGAGATTAAACAATCTCTGAAAATCTATAATATTGAAAGAGCCATTATCTCCTCCGTAACCAATATTCCTTCTGAATTGGTTCAGGAGTTCAGTTCAGGGGATATTCCTTTCATTATTATGAACGGGGAAACGCCTTTACCATTCGGCAGCGATTATGAGACCCCGGGAACCCTGGGAATGGATAGGGTGGCTGCAATAGCAGGCGCATACAATTTTTCAGGTCATAAAGACGTTCTGGTAGTTGATGCAGGAACAGCCATCACGTATGATCAGCTTACAGGAGGCAGGTATAACGGTGGAACAATTTCACCCGGACTGGCAATCCGTTTCAGAGCCCTCAAGGAATTTACTGCCCGCCTCCCCCTGATGAGCACGACAGATGCAGGGGAATTTCCTGCAAGAAATACGGGCTCAGCAATAGCCACTGGTGTTGTAGATGGATTGGTTTTTGAAATAAATGAGTATATTCGCAGATTCAGAAAAAAGGGGGCCGAGGGAGTGGTTTTTATCACCGGAGGCGATGCGGAATTCCTTCATCAACTAATCGATGAAGGAGTGATACTCAGACCCGGA
Source organism: uncultured Bacteroidales bacterium (assembly GCA_963698535.1). Classification (GTDB taxonomy): domain Bacteria; phylum Bacteroidota; class Bacteroidia; order Bacteroidales; family VadinHA17; genus CAVORD01. The sequence continues at coordinate 1,766,832 of CAVORD010000001.1, forward strand.
CTAGTTACTGATGGATTAAATTTTATTCTAAATTATAATGCGTAAAGCAACCCTTTTCATAATAGTATTATTAACAATGTCGGCAATTTCTGTCGACGCTCAGAAACTTCTAAATTCGCCTTATGGCAGGTTTGGGATCGGAAACCTTGAGCCTGTTGGAAACTTCAGGTCACTTGGTATGGGAGGCGCATCAATTGCTTCGGGTAATAATGTCAATATATCCTTCCTGAACCCTGCAACATTGAGCGCTATCGACACGAACTCATTCGTTTTCGATTTTGGGATGGATTATACTGTAGCTAAATTGTCAGATGGCACATCTTCCTATACAACCGACGATTTTAACTTCGATCATCTTATCATTGCATTCCCAATAATGAAGAGATGGGGCGTTGCTGCAGGCCTGATACCTTATAGTAATGCTTACTATAAGATTGCCGAGACAGTTGAAGAAGGCGATCCCGATTATGATCCTGTTACAGGTTCATATAGCAACATTCATGAAGGTAAAGGCGGATTATCATCCTTCTTTCTGGGCACAGGATTTTCACCCCTCAAGAATTTATCGTTTGGGGCGAATCTTACGGTTCTTTTTGGGGAAATTGAGAGGTTTAACCATCTTATATTTACTGAAGATGCAAACCTCTTTAATAATCGCTCCAGTGAAAAAATTGTGCTTAACGGCATAAACTACGACCTTGGTGTTCTCTATTCACAGCCACTCAAGAATGATTATTTCGTGAATGGAGGCTTCTCATTTACCGGATCAAAATCATACTCAACGGAATTTGAGAGCTTACAATTGAGATATACAGGATATTCCGGTACCCAATATTCAACCGATACATTAAGCTATCAATCATCCACCGGTAATACAACAACCCTCCCCTCCACCATGAGATTTGGGGTTGCTTTCGGGAAAAAGGATAAATTCACAGCCGCAGCTGACTATATTGTAAGCAACTGGTCGTCAGCGATATTACCAGGCACCGCCGGTAGCCTAAGAAATAGTGAGTCATTCCACCTCGGACTCGAATATGTTCCAAGTAAATACTCAAATTACAGGTTTCTTGATAGGGTAGAATACAGGGTTGGAGGTCATACAACTGATAATTATCTTATCTTTAATGATTCAGGCATCCGAGAGTTTGGCATCACTTTTGGTATAGGTTTACAAATGAGAAAAACTATGTCGCGGACAAATATATATTTTGACATGACACAGCGTAACGGATCCAAGATCCCTGGCCTCTATAATGAGACCTACTACAGCGTCGGGGTAAGTCTGAATCTGTATGACTACTGGTTTATTAAGAGAAAGTACAATTAACAAATTATATTTAGACAAATGAAAACGAATTTAAGAAATGTAATCACCCTGATTTTCCTGGCCCTCCTTTCGACGGGAGCAATTGCTCAAAAGGGCGTAGAGGATGGTTCAAAATTCGGACATGGGGAAGATAGCGTAAACTGCAGGAAAAATGAATCGCTTTACAGAAGCTATTACGACCAGAATAACTATCAAATGGCTATTCCTTTCTGGAGACAGAACATGCAGGATTGCCCGCTTTCTTCAGTTAACCTCTACATCAGGGGGGAGAAAATGTATAAAGACCTTTATATTGAAAGCAAAAACGAGGCTTATATCGATACCGTATTTCAGATACTGGATCAGAAATCAAAGTATTTCGGACATGCTGCCGTAAACGAAGCACGTAAGGCTACAGACCTATGGGATCTCAATAGCGATAGTCCTGCATTCCTCAAGAGGAGTTTTGATATACTGAACGATGTTTTCAACAGTGCCGGAACAATAGTAGACCCTGATGCCATGGTTATTTTCATGGCAGTAAATGCTAAACTCTTTTCAATGGGAGAGCTTACCAATGATGTGGTAATAAACAGTTACGCTACCCTTTCGAAACTTATTGAGGCAAGACTGGCCAGAACACCTGATGACTCAAGGGCAGCAGGTGTGAAGTCGAATCTCGATATTATATTTAAAACAAGTGGTGCTGCTACCTGTGAAGGTCTTATACCACTGTTTACCCCGAAGGTAGCTGCAAATCCAAAAGATGGTGCTCTTCTGAAACAGGTGATCACCCTTCTCTATGATGCAGGATGCACTGATCAGGATCTTTACTTCAGAAGTGTTGAGAAGCTGTATGCCCTTGAAAAAAACAGTAATTCAGCCTATCAGCTTGCCGAGATGTATTTCCAGAGAGGCAATATGGAGAGTGCTGAGAAGCATTATATTGAAGCAGCCGGTATGGAGAGCGATAATCTGAAGAAATCATCATATTACACCAAACTGGCAACGCTGAAGCTGGAAGCCAAGGACTTTCCGAAAGTACGAGAGTATGCACGTTCTGCAATTGCAGCCAACAGTGGTAACGGCGCTGCATATCTTCTTATAGGTAAAGCCTACGGTGCTACAAAATTAGGTAATGATGACTTTGATAACAGGGCTGTTTATTGGATTGCCGTTGATTATTTTCTGAAGGCAAAGAATACCGACCCTGCCCTTACCGACCTCGCAAATGAATCAATTAGTGCATACTCCAAACTATTCCCATCCAAAGAGGACTGTTTCTTCAGAGGGATCATTGAAGAGGGTGCAACTTACTCCGTTGGCGGATGGATAGGTGAAAGCACAACCATTAGATTCAAGCGCGAGTAATTGAGATATTGCAGAAAAATATTGTCTATTATATTTTTTGCAGCCCCGGTTGCCGGGGCTGCTTTTTTTTCAAGTTGCAGCAGGGATATCGAAATTATTAATCTCCCTCACATAGACAGCCTCCCCTCTCTTACTGTAAGGGATTTTACTACTGTTTATACCGACTCGGCAAAGCTGCAAATGATAATTGAAGCACCACTTCTGTACCGTTTTACCGGAATCCAGGAGCCTTATTCAGAATTCCCGGAAGGCATAAAGGTAACTTTCTATGACGGTCATGATAAACCCACATCATCGCTGGATGCAGGAACCGCCAGATATGATGACAACAAGAAAACCTGGGAATTGAAAAACGGTGTTGTTGTTGTCAATCCGGATAATGAGAGACTCGAAACGGAGATCCTTTTCTGGGATGAGGATAAAGAATTAGTTTACACCGATCGGTTTGTTAAAATTACCCGAACCGATCAGATAATTATGGGCACAGGACTTGAATCAAATTCCCGTTTTACAAGCATGCGAATTAAAAACGTGAGCGCAACGATATATCTTGACGATGAGTAAAAAAGCATTGATTTTTCTGGAAGTGGCATGGCTGGTTGTCGGCGTACTTTGTGTTGCCGCAGGGATAAGGTCTCTGATATATTCAGGCGGAAACAGATTCCTGGCATTTTTCCTTATGGCCCTTATTTCATTTGCCATGGCCTGGTTTAGAAATAAGCAAAGAAAAAAGAGTAATTTTGAGGCATGAGCAGTGCCTTTATTATTCTTATTGCAATCTTTCTCTCTGCATACTTTTCAGGGATGGAAATTGCTTTTCTTTCATCAAACCGATTAAAGATCGAACTTGACAGAAAGCAAAAAAAACTGGGTTCGGAGATTATAGGAATTTTTACTGCCAACCCAGGTCAGTATATTGCTACTCTGCTTATTGGCAACAATCTTGCCCTGGTTATTTACGGATTAATAATGGCTCAGGTCCTGAATCCGCTCATTGGATCAATTATTCCGTCAGAGCCAACAATAATGGTTACTTCAGACTTTGATCTCAACGATCATCATACTCTTTATTGCCGAATTCATACCCAAGACCGTATTCAGAATAAATCCTAATTTCTTTCTCAAAGCACTAAGTGTTCCCACGCTGGTATTCTATTACCTATTCTACCCGCTATCAAAACTGACTTTATACCTCTCAAACATTATTCTCAGAATAACAACCGGGAAAAGAGCCAGGACCACCCGGCAGGAAGATGTTGTCTTCAGCAAGGTCGATCTGGACCATCTCCTTTTAAGCATGGCAGAGAAAGGGGAGGATGATGAACAGGAAGATAAGGATATCAGAATATTTCAAAATGCCCTTGATCTCAGAACAGTAAAACTGAGGGAAGCAATGGTCCCAAGGACAGAGATCACGGCTCTTGATATCAGTTCGACTGTGGAGGAGATGAAACAAAAACTTATCGATACAAGTCATTCCAAGATCTTCATTTACCATGAAAATATCGATAATATTATAGGCTATTTTGAGCTTAAGGATATTCTGAAAAAGCCCCAGAGTATTGCTGCCGTAATGAGGAAGCTGCCTATCGTCCCTGAAACGATGCAGGCAAACAAATTGCTTAAACAGTTCGTGGAAGATAAAATTAGTGTCGCCCTTGTTGTAGATGAGTTTGGTGGCACATCAGGTATTATTACCCTTGAGGATCTTCTGGAGGAGATCGTTGGCAACATCGAAGATGAGCATGATGTAAATGAACTGACAGAAAAGAAAATAGACGATAGGAACTATATCTTTTCGGGAAGGCTTGAAATAGATTATATCAACGAGATATTTAATCTTGATCTGCCTGATTCTGATGACTACGAGACCCTTGCAGGATTCCTGCTGTTTCATAACGGAGGGATCCCCAGTGCTAACGACAATATACTGATCGGCCATTTTTCCTTCAGGGTGATAAAGGCTACAGCAACAAAGATCGAGCTTGTTAAGCTGGAGATAATCTAATATATCGGAAAAGAAAAGGGCTGCACATTTGCAACCCTTCTTTTGAAATATATCACTTCTTCATTTTTGAATAATGCTTGTAGAAGAGCGGGATTGTTTCAATACCCTTTAGGAAGTTGGCAACAGGATAGCTTTCATTAGGTGAATGGATTGCATCAGAATCCAGACCGAAACCCAGCAGTATTGACTTAACTCCAAGAACCTTTTCAAAGGTTGATATTATTGGGATACTGCCTCCGCTTCTTATTGGAATGGGTACTTTTCCAAAGGACTCCTCCATGGCTTTTGCTGCAGCAAGATACTCTACACTGTCGATTGGACTTACATATGCCTGTCCTCCATGCTGATAAATAACCTTAACCTTACATGTAGGGGGAACTATTGAGATAAAGTGCTTCTCGAACAACTTGGCAATTTTTTCCGAATCCTGGTTTGGCACCAGACGCATCGATATTTTGGCACTTGCCTTGCCCGGAAGTATCGTCTTGGCACCTTCGCCCGTATATCCGCCCCAGATACCGTTAACGTCGAGTGTTGGCCTTATACCCAGCCTCTCGTGGGTAGTATATCCCTCCTCTCCGAAGAGTTCATTAACATCGACCGACTTCTTATAGGCACTCTCATTAAATGGCCTGCGAGCCATTTGCTTTCTCTCTTCCTCCGATGCAATAAGCACATCATCATAAAAACCCGGAATGGTTATCCTGCCCTTATCATCTTTTAAGGAAGCTATCAACTCACAAAGGACGTTACATGGATTGGCAACAGCTCCTCCGTATAACCCTGAATGAAGATCTTTATTGGGTCCTGTAACCTCCACTTCCATATATGAGAGACCTCTGAGCCCCGTTGTAATTGAAGGTGCATCGAGAGAAATCATAGTGGTGTCGGAAACAAGGATAACGTCGGACTGAAGCATCTCCTTATGATCTTTACAGAATTTTTCCAGATTTACCGACCCTACCTCTTCTTCTCCCTCAACCATGAACTTCACATTGCAGGGCAAAGAACCCGACCTGGTCATGAACTCAAATGCTTTCACATGCATAAATAGCTGTCCCTTGTCGTCATCGGCACCACGGGCATAGATCTTGCCATCTCTTATTTCCGGCTTAAAAGGCTCAGATTCCCAAAGATCCAATGGTTCTGCAGGCTGCACATCGTAGTGGCCGTACACCAGAACAGTTGGCAGCTTCTTGTTAATTATTTTTTCACCATAGACAATTGGATGACCTGCTGTATTATACACATCTGCCTTATCGGCACCTGCTTCAAGAAGGCTTCTCTTAAAAGCCTCAGCCATTTTAAGCATGTCGCCCTTATGCTCCGCCTTAGCGCTCACGGATGGGATCTTTATAAGTTCGAAAAGTTCACTTAGGAATCTCTCCTTGTTCTGTTCAATATATGAGGTTATCTTTTCCATATTTCAATATTTTGGTATAAAAATATAAAAAAAAGCCCCCCTATACAAGGGGAGCAACAGTTGAAAAGTCCATTTTTTTTAAGTGCAATTCTAGCTACTCCCTTTATGTTTCTGCCACTCCTTTGCAACATGAAGCAGCTCCTTATACCACGGCATCCCAAATCGTCGTACCAGTGCGTCCTTCAGGAAGACATAAACCGGTACCCCCTCCTCAACGCCCCTTTTTCTGCCCGCTTCACATATCTTGATATCTTCATAATTAACGGAAATAAATCCCGACAACTCTTTTACCCTGACAGGAAAAAGGTGACATGAAATCGGTTTTCTGAACTTGACCTTCCCTTCATTCCACGCTTTTTCTATACCGCAGAAATAAATATTTTCAATTCTGTATGTATAGGCACATTCATTGCCTCCGATTAGGGGAGTCACCCTTTCCCCCTCAATGTCTACAACACTTGTTCCGTTAATTCTTATTGCCTCCCGCCCCTCTTTGGTGATAAATCCTTCCACTTCCGGGTATATCCTTTTTAGTTCATTAGCTTCATCAAAAGTTAATGGTGCTCCTGAATCACCATACCTGCAACAATTGCCAAAGCATCTCTTGAGATCGCAGTGAAAACTCTTCTCCAAAACATCCAGGCTGACGATCGTTGCTCCTATTCTGACCATATTACAAAGTAATGAACAATTACAAAAAACAAAAGCTGTAATTGTGTGGGGCAAATTAAATAAAAAAGGAGGCAATATTACTATTTTCAGATTGCATCAAGGCTAATAATTTGAATAGCCCCTTTAGAAAAGTTGTTTATGGTAACTATCTCACCGATGGCTTCTCCCTTTGCTCAAAAGCAATTTAGTTATTTATCATCGTCTGATCTGTCTCTTTCCTGAATATCCAATGAACCGCAGAGCAGATATTGTGTTATATTTTTTTGAATATCTTTAGGTTATGTTTGATCCAACCGATCATGAATCTGACATAATAAAAAGAAGGCGGGAGGTTGTATTCATCCTTCTTGTGGGTTTCTTTCTGGGTACCCTTGCAATACTAAATATTCTTGGCATTTCACGTCAGATCGATCTCTCCTTCTTTCTTCTGGGCAGGAAGATACCATTCGTTGTTTTTGTCGGCGTACTTCCCTATCCCATTACATTTCTGTGTACCGATTTCATTAGCGAACTCTACGGTAAAAGAAGAGCCAATATTGTTGTGTGGACCGGTCTGCTACTTAACATCTGGGTCCTGCTGATACTTTGGGTTGGTGGGATATTACCGCCAAAACCTGTATTGGGGCCCGACAACTTACCTCTATGGGATGACCCTCAAAGAACCTTCTTCCAGATAAGGTACTGGACATTCGGAGCTACACTTGCATCAATGGTGGCCTACCTGAGTGCTCAGTTTATAGATGTTCATATTTTCCATTATCTAAAGAAAGCGACCAAAGGGAAAGCTCTTTGGCTTAGGAATAACGGCTCTACCCTTACAAGTCAGATGGTCGACTCGGTTGCGGTGGTTGTTATCACATGGTTTTTTGCAAAAAGCGCAATTACATATTCAACCAGGCGAGACTGCCTTTCATGGAATAACCATCCTCATTTTATCAAACTACATGTTTAAGATGGTGAGTGCCCTGTTGGATACGATACCCTTCTATATTGGAGTCAGGTTTCTTTCACGCTACCTTCAGATCGATACTATTAAAGAATATCGTGTTGAACAGGGAAAGGTTGCAGTATAATGATTTTTACATCCCAGGGCTACCTGGTTAGCTAACAAGTACTCTGCCACTCATCTCTTCCGGGGCATTAACGCCCATCATCATCAGAATTGTAGGTGCCACATCAGCCAGAATACCCGGAACAGCCTTACTGTACCTCTTCGAAATAACAATAAACGGTACAGGGTTGAGTGAATGAGCGGTGTTCTCCGATCCATCTTCATTCAATGCAAAATCAGCATTACCATGATCAGCAATAATTACAACTTCATAATCCTTTGCGGTTGCAGCCTTCACTACTTCGCCCACACATTTGTCGACAGTCTCTATGGCTTTTATAATGGAACTGTAAACGCCTGTATGGCCAACCATATCGCCATTGGCAAAATTAAGACAAATAAAATCCGGTGATGATCCGTTTATCTCCCTGATAACAGCCTCCGTAACCGCCGGAGCGCTCATCTCGGGCTTGAGGTCATAGGTTGCTACCTTCGGGGAAGCAATCATCACTCTGCTCTCATTTTTAAAAGGTTCCTCCCGTCCTCCTGAGAAGAAAAATGTTACATGGGCATATTTCTCTGTTTCTGCTATTCTCAGCTGACTTCTGCCGTTCTCTGCCAGTATCTCACCTAATGTCCGGGTAACATTCTCCTTCGGATAGATAATTTTGAGATTTTCGAATGTGGCATCATAGGGAGTCATTGTGCAGAAATGGAGAGGTAGCTTCTTCATACCGAATTCCGGCATATCTCTTTGAGAAAGGACTATTGTTAACTCCCTTGCCCTGTCGTTCCTGAAGTTGAAAAAGATAACAACATCATTATCTTTGATCCTGCCTACCGGATCTCCGTTTTCGTCAACCACTACCACAGGCTTCACAAACTCATCTGTTATCCCCTCTTCATATGATTTTTTGAGAGCCTCAACAACATCCTTCGTCTTTGAGCCTTCACCATGAACTAATAGATCGTATGCCTCTTTTACTCTTTCCCATCTCTTATCTCTGTCCATGGCATAATACCTCCCGATAAAAGATGCCACCTTAGCAGTGGACCCACTGATATGATCAGAAAGACTTTTCATATAACCCGCACCGCTTCTTGGATCCGTGTCCCTGCCGTCACCAAAAGCATGGATATATACATGTGAAAGACCAAAATCGGTTGTCATATCGCACAGGGAGTACAAATGTTTATCCAGGCTATGCACGCCACCATCCGACAAAAGTCCCATAAAGTGCACGCTTCTCCCTTTGTCGCGGGCATAAGCAAACGCTTCTTTCAGAATCTTGTTATTTCTGATCTCATTGGTTTTACAATCCTTATTTATCTTTACAAGATCCTGATAAACAACCCTCCCGGCACCAATATTAAGGTGTCCGACCTCCGAATTACCCATCTGTCCATCGGGCAGCCCCACATTTTCACCCGATGCCAACAGGTAGGAGGATACCGATTCCGCTTTTATCCTGTGCATATTAGGTGTCTTAGCCTGGCTAATTACATCCGATTTGCTTCCATCGCCTATTCCCCATCCGTCGAGTATCATCAGGAGGACTTTTCTGTTATTCATTTTGAGAGTTTTTATTGTAGTTAAAACAATATTATAGTTGTTCTGTTTATGCAGTTTCTGCAAAATTCCTTTTAAAAAGTAAAATCGCTGGAAGCAGATTGAATGTTATTGGAGCAATTATGGATTATTTCTCTTCTCAATAACTCTTATCCGTCGTTCACCATCTGTACAAGTCTCCTCATAAGGAACGTCGCGGGCGACAAATCTGAGCCACTCCTCCCGGGTGAAGTTCCTGCTCAGGTTTATACATATATCCTTAGCAAGTGCATCAGCAACACAAGGTCTCTCAATAAGATTATTGACCTTATTTGTTGCAGTAAGGAATACCCTTCCGTCCTGACTAAATGAAACCGAGGTCACAAGGCCATCATTGTCGGTGATCATCAGTGGCACCTCTTCCAAATCCTTTTCATTCCATATTTTAACGGAGCCATCATTACCGGCAGTAGCAATCAGGTTCAGTAGATGATTGAAGTTTATATCCTTTATTGACCCCTGGCCTGTAAATATCTGAGCAATTTTCTTTCTTAGTCTGATGTCCCATATCTCAATATTGCCGGCCTCATCTCCTATTGCCAGAACTCCACTTTCAGGTCTGAACCTTATCATTGTGAAATTACCGCTTCCTGGATTAATTCTCAGTGGTCTGTTATTGCCAAACAGATCCCAAACAGAAACATTGCCTTTCTCCGACAATCCGGCAAGATATTCACCATCGAATGAGATATCGATATATCGTATCAACTCATCCCCGGTAGCAATATCCACAAAAGTTTTTGCCTTAAGGTCCCATTTAAGTATCTCTCCCTCTGCCGAGGATGAATATAGTGTTGATCCATCCCTGGAGAAGTTTAGTGAAGTAAGCTTCCCTTTATGACCCTTTAGTTCAAAGGCAATGTTATTACCCTTCAGGGGTATCATCCGGATCACTGAGTTAACATCTCCGCAAGCCAGCCATGATGCATCGGGACTTACTTTCAGCAGATCGCTAACGGCACCTTCGTGAATTACTTTATAATCTGTCCCCGAACCATTTAAATCCCACTTTAGTATCTTTCCATCTGATGATGAAGTAAAGAACTCCTGTGTACCCGGCACATATGCAATGCTTAAGAAACCGGAGCCGGTACCACTGATAATCTTTCCGTCCTCTGTTGCCATAGTTCCTTACCGCAGAATAAAGTCCGGTATAAATATCATTATCAATTGCTGAGCCACCATTCGACCTGTTGAATTTATAGGCCTGATATGCGAGTAATGTCTGCAGATCTTTGTCGCCTTCAATATATAACGACCTTACTGCCATGGACTTGCCAAGAGCCAGCATTCTTAGCCTCAAAGTCTCGGCAGAAAGTTTCCTGGCCTGCTCCTCACTCTGTTGTGACGATAACAGAACCTCCTCTGTTTTTAAAAGTTTCTTTTCGGTAACTGCTCTCTTCTTAACCTCCTCATTAACCTTCTTTCCTGCTTCCTCAACTTTTTCGACAGCCTTCTCAGCTTCTATCTCAGCTTCTGTTAATGCCTTGGAGGTAAGATTAAGCTCCGTTACAGCCTTCACTTCCTTGTATCGTGCTTCGATCTTATCAGCCTGTGCCATACGAAGATTCCTTTCACTGCGTACCTGCAACAGAAGTGCTACTATCATAAGCAGGAAAGAGAGGAGTGCAAAAAAAGCAAGTAAAATATTGGTCCTTTTCAGGCTCCTTAAATCCTGCTCATTTAACTGCTCACTATTTAACCTTTTCTTTTTCATTTAAAATCAGACCAGCAGGCAAACCTTTAGCTTTTTTAAGGTTGATTACCCCGTTACCACAAATTTACAATAAAATTGTGTCTGAGCAATCATTAATACCATCAGGGGTCACCATAAAAAGAGTGGCAAGAATTCATTTTTCATTTAGAAGAACTTCTATATCCCCCGGCGATGCGCCCAGACCATTTATGGTAAACTGTGAAATAGTATAATATTGCTCCCTCTTATCAAGAGCTGTCCTTACATAATCGAGCAAAACATCTCCTTTCTTATCCTTAATCAGTGGTCTCACAGTCTTTGCTGACTCCAAACGGGAACAAATTGCTTCGGGTGACAACTTAAGGTATACGGTTATTCCAACGTTATTCATATAATCCATATTATCCGCGAAACAGGGGGTCCCTCCTCCACAGGCAATAATTGTATCTCCATCGATACTCCCCACCTCTCTCAGCAATGCAGCTTCAACCTCCCTAAAGTAGGCCTCTCCGTTTTCCCGGAATATATCCGGTATCTTTCTACTCTCTCGCTTTTCTATCTCTTCATCGAGATCCAAAAAATTAAAGGCCATACGGGTGGCAGCTCTTCTGCCCAGGGTTGACTTCCCTGATCCCATAAAACCAATGAGAAAGATCTTCATAATTACAGTTCAAGTTTCATCTGTGCCGGATCGTTCTTGTCTTTTGGAGGTGTATCATCTGTACTTTCATCCACCTCATCCAACTCATCCACCTGATCAATTACCTCCTCTATAGTCTCTTCCACAACTGCTTCCGACTTAACTACAGGTTCTATCTCCATTATATTTTCAACGCTGAAGTTGGAGAGCCTTTTTCCTTTTGCCCTGAAGCCTTTTACGCCAATAAAACCTGCCACCTCAATAATTTCATTCTCCCTGCCCTTATGCTTACCTCCAAATGAGATTTCGAATCTTGGGTATTCCACCTCAGTAATGCTTATCAGTTTGGAATCGGGGTGATCATTGGTAAAACTTTGAAGTTTATCCTGCTCTTCAAGAGAAAATCTCTTGATGTAATAGTACTCCTGTTCGGCATCCCAGTATATTACAGAGTATATCTTCTGCGGCTTGTATTTTTCGAGTATCAGAATATTCTCCTCAAAGTGTATTGAGAGTTCACACAATGTTACCCTGTACTGCCCGGCCTTGGTAATTACCAAGATCTTGTCTTCCGGCCCAAACTCTCCAAGGAACCTGCCTCTGCCATCATCATTTAGCCTCAGTACCGCCTCATCGAACCAGATCTTTCTGCCTCCCAAAGTGGAGAGGCCTTTCTCCTTAAGCATTACCTTATGTACTCCATACTTGGTAAGTATGTTACCGATGGATGACCGGCCCTTTATTGCAAGCTCGCTGAAATCAAAGTCAATCGTTAGCTTCTTAAGCCTTGGCCGGGGTTTGAGGGTTACTCTTATTATTTCAGCTTCACCGTTTGGATTGGAGCTGAAATATGTTATTCTTGACCCTTCTGTACCCCTTGTAATATCATACTCTTTATCGCGGGTAAGTCCGGTTATTGCACATCTCTTGGCCATTAATGCTCCATCGCGCCCATCGTGATAGACCACATTGTATATTGTCCTCTCATCATTGCGTAAGAAAACCTGAACATAGATGATATCCTTACCAACGAATATCTTATCATCGATTTTGGTAATCATATACTTTCCGTCGCGCCGGAAGACAATTATATCGTCAATATCGGAGCAATCACAAACAAACTCATCCTTCTTAAGACCGCTGCCAATGAAACCCTCCTTCCTGTTAACGTAGAGCTTTGTGTTATTGGCAACCACCTTAACGGCTTCTATTGTATCGAAGTTTCTTATTTCAGTTTTACGCTCTCTCCCTGCACCATACTTCTTCTTTATCTGTGTGAAGTAGTTTATGGCAAATGGTATCAGGTTGGCGAGATGATTTATTACCTCCTCCAGTTCAACCTCAAGACCCTTGATTATCTCATCGGCCTTTTTAGCATCGAACTTCGATATCCTCTTGATCTTGATCTCTGTCAGCTTAATGATATCATCTCTGGTAATATCTCTTCGGAAAAGAGCCTTATATGGAGCCAGTCCGTCATCTATGGCCTTAATTACGGCTTCCCATGTTTCACTCTCCTCAATATCGCGATAGATCTTCTTCTCGATAAATATCTTCTCCAGTGATGACATATGCCAATCTTCTTCGAGTTCAGACTTCCTTATCTCGAGCTCCTTTTTAAGAAGTAGCACAGTATTGTCGACCGAGCTCTTTAAGAGGTTTTTAACTCCTGCAAACAGGGGCCTGTTGCCTGAAATGACACATGAATTAGGGCTTATCGAATATTCGCAGTCGGTAAAGGCATAAAGTGCATCTATGGTCTTGTCGGGAGAGACACCCGGCTGCAAATGAATAATGATCTCAACATTCGCTGCAGTGTTATCATCAACCTTCCTGATCTTTATCTTTCCCTTCTCCCCCGCTTTAATAATTGATTCTATAAGGGTAGTCGTTGTCTTTCCGTATGGTATCTCGGTGATCATAAGGCCCTTCTTGTCGACCTTTTCGATTTTGGCCCTGACCTTTACGACACCGCCTCTCAATCCGTCGTTGTAACGTGCAACATCGATCATCCCTGCGGTGGGGAAGTCGGGATAAAGTTCAAAATCTTCACCCTTCAAATAGTGGATAGCTGCATCCACCAGTTCAACAAAGTTATGGGGAAGTATCTTGGATGCCAGCCCCACAGCTATACCCTCCACGCCCATGGCAAGAAGCAGAGGGAACTTAACAGGCAGTAGCTCAGGCTCTTTGTTCCTTCCGTCGTAGGAGAGCTGCCAATTGGTAGTTTTAGGGTTAAACACCACCTCCTGTGCAAATTTCGAGAGTCGGGCTTCTATATATCTTGGTGCCGCCGATCCGTCACCGGTGAGGATATTACCCCAGTTACCCTGCATATCAATAAGGAGATCCTTCTGACCAATCTGTACAAGAGCATCTCCTATTGAAGCATCACCGTGAGGGTGAAACTGCATTGTATGCCCTATTATGTTCGCAACTTTATTGTAACGTCCATCCTCCATTCTGCGCATAGAGTGAAGTATCCTCCTCTGCACAGGCTTCAGTCCGTCAAGCTCATGAGGCACTGCACGCTCAAGTATTACGTACGAAGCGTAGTCCAGAAACCAGTCCTGATACATTCCAGAGACGGATGAAACGGTATGCATTGCCGATGGCACATAACCGTTTTCGCTTCCTGCTTTAATTTCCTCTTCCATAAACCCTTCTCATTAACTTACTCGTTCTCCTCAAAATCATTGGACTCTATCCTCAGGTTTTCAATTATAAAATCCTGACGCTCCGGGGTGTTTTTCCCCATATAAAACTCCAGAAATGAAAGGAGTGAATCGCCCTTTTTAATCCTTACCGGATCGAGACGCATATCCTTGCCTATAAAATTCCCGAACTCATCGGGCGAGATCTCTCCCAATCCCTTGAAGCGCGTCATCTCGGGCGACGGTCCAAGTTTCTTAATTGCAGCCAGTTTTTCATCATGGCTGTAACAATAGATGGTCTCCTTCTTGTTACGCACCCTGAACAGAGGGGTCTGTAAAATATAGACATGCCCTTTTCTTACCAGCTCAGGGAAAAACTGAAGGAAGAAAGTTAAAAGCAGCAATCTGATATGCATTCCATCAACGTCCGCGTCGGTGGCAATTATGACATTATTGTAACGAAGTTCTTCCAGTCCATCCTCAATATTCAGGGCCGCCTGAAGAAGATTAAACTCCTCGTTTTCATATACCACCTTCTTTGTGAGGCCATATGAATTCAGAGGCTTCCCGCGAAGACTGAAAACAGCCTGGGTCTCAACATCCCTCGACTTGGTTATCGATCCGCTGGCCGAATCGCCCTCGGTAATGAAGATCGTTGTTTCGAGCTTTCTTTCATTATTTGAACTGAAATGAATCCTGCAATCCCTTAACTTCTTATTGTGAAGATTAGCCTTTTTTGCCCTGTCCTTGGCAAGCTTCTGTATTGAGGAGATAGCTTTTCTCTCCTTTTCTGCATCGAGTATCTTTTTATGAAGGGCTTTTGCCGTTTCGCTGTTCTTATGAAGGAAGTCATCGAGATGCTTCTTGATGAATTCCATAATGAAATTCCTCACTGAAGGACCATCGGGGCCCATATCCTTGGACCCCAGTTTGGTCTTTGTCTGTGACTCGAATATAGGCTCCTCCACCTTAATACTTATTGCCGCTATTACCGACGACCGTATATCGGAAGGATCGTAATCCTTCTTATAGAAGTCGCGTACGGTTTTAACCAGTGCCTCTCTGAAGGCCAGCAGGTGTGTCCCTCCCTGAGTTGTATTCTGTCCGTTGACAAAACTGTAATAATCCTCGCCATACTGCTGACCGTGAGTCAATGCTATTTCAATATCTTCCCCCTTAAGGTGTATGATCGGGTAGAGGCTCTCCTTGCTCATGTTTTCATTAAGAAGATCGGAAAGACCATTTTTTGAGATGAATTTTGAACCGTTGAAATTTATTACCAACCCAGCATTGAGGTAGGTATAATTCTTTATCATGGTCTCAACATACTCCGATATATAGTGGAAGTTACCAAACATGTCGGGGTCAGGTCTGAAGATAACCTCTACGCCATTCTCCTCATTTGTAACAGCCAGGGGTTCGTCTCTCGTAATGATGCCTGCCTCAAACTCGGCCTCCTTCTTCTGCCCTTCCCTGAAACTGGTAATAATAAATTTTGAAGAAAGAGCATTTACAGCTTTGATACCAACGCCATTCAAACCCACAGACTTCTTGAATGCCTTTGAATCGTACTTGGCTCCGGTATTCATCCTCGATGTTGCCTCAACCAGCTTCCCAAGAGGTATACCCCGTCCGTAGTCCCTTAACCGGACTTCCCTGTCGGTGATGTTGATATCTATCTTCTTGCCAAAGCCCATCATATACTCATCGATGGAATTATCGAGTACCTCCTTAAGCAAAACATAGATGCCGTCATCCTGCGATGACCCATCACCCAACTTCCCGATATACATACCGGGCCTAACCCTGATATGTTCTCTCCAATCGAGGGTCTTGATATTTTCTTCTGAATAATTAACAGACATTTTGCCGAATTTTGCGCAAATATAAATAATAATGCATCGCCATTCCATGCGATTTTTCAACAATGGTCATTCTAAAATTAACCAACTGCCACGACTTTCACAATCTGGCAACTCTCTTACAGCTTACTGAAGAAACAAATGATCAGGTCCGGTAACCTATTTTTCCCTCATTCCGAATAGTGCTGCGACATCAAACTTTGTAATACCCCATCTGTTATAATTACCGCTATTATCAAAGTTCCATGTCCAATTAGCTTCATCCATACTATGAGGGAGAGGTGTCAATACCAGATCCTTCCTGACCTCTTGCTTATTTCTCCCTATTACAGTCTCACGATAATCGGTAATGAGTACATAATCAGATTTCCCGAGCATATTCAGATGCGACTCATGCACCTTTCGTCGGAACGGAATAAGCTCACCATCATCAGCCATTCCCTTTTTTATCAGATAATCACTTAGCAGAATGTCTAATTGCGACAAAACATTAAGTGAAACAATCAGGGTTTTATCCTTAAGCGGTAAAGCGTACTCTTTTATTCCATTTTCGAGAGCTGACAGATCTCTCATTTTAGGTTTCAACTTCGAGAAATTCCACACTTCCTGTATCATACCACCGGTTAAATCGTCCTCAATAAGTTCAACCTTGTTATTGCCGGCTGCCAGATCTTTCACATATGGCGGATGAATTATGTCGATCAGTTTTACCCTTTCTACCCTTTTCAGAACTTCATCTAACGGAAACTCAACAAGTAATCCCGAACCTAAGACTATTACCTCTTCAGGAGAGCTCTTAATAATGCTGCTCATTATGAACTTATGGCACCGGGTAATGTGATCCTCCCAGTTGGCCTCCTCATTCAGATATCGCCGATAGAGGCCCTCCTGATCTGAATAAAAGGACATTTTATCAAGGATCCGCCTGTATTCAGCAGAATGGCCCATCAGGACAATGTCTCCTTTCGCATCTTTTCCAGCTCTCCTGACATGAGGAGATGAAACTTTTGTGCCAGCTCATCCGGATTACCTGTCCCGAACGATCCGGGGTGAACAGGATCAAGGACCCTCACTCTAATCTTATGACCACCTGTAAATCTCCATCCGTTCTTGGGCAGCACATCTCCTGTACCGTCAAGAATGACCGGCAGGATTGGTTTGTCATTTCTTATTGCGAGCTGGAATGCTCCTGCCTTAAATTTACCTATTGACCCGTCGCGCGACCTCGTTCCCTCGGGGAACAACACAACGGAAATATCGTCTTTGAGAATGTCAGATGCATGATCAAGCATCTTTATGGCACTCTGCTTGCTTCCCCTTTCAATCTTGATATAATTTGCCATCAGCATAGTCCATCCAAGGAGCGGGATTTTGAATACCTCGATCTTAGATACCCACCGGAGATTTAATTTTAAAAGGTTCATGACCACAATGTCAAGCATTGACTGATGATTGGCAACGATAACATATCCTGTCCCTCTTTTTGCCTTTTCCCGCCCCTCAACAAATACCTTCCACAGAAAAGTAACCCTGCTTACAACTATCCCCTGAAAGACCATCCACCACGACACCATTGATCTCTGCCTGTCGAATGGCCAGGTTAAAAACCATATGAGAAATGTTATGGGAAACATCAAAAGGACAAATAGTAATCCGAATACCCATTCAAAAACCGACCTTATTGCGTCCATTGGATTTTAATGTTTTTCAAAAATAACACAGATAGCGGAGATCAGAAAAAAGAGGCAACAATATTATCTGCTTCTCCTTTAAACAGGGCTCCAATTCCATCTGCAAACTCTTTATAATCATGCCTTTGGCCAATCAGATACTCTTTTAGCAGGGAACTATATGTCCCTTCAGAAACATTTGCCTCCACAATATAACCACTTTTAACCACGAACAGTGCCATATATCTCTCCCCGGAAAGGATGAACTCCACTTTCGCTTCATATTGTGGGCCCCATCCTCTGTTCCATTCCCATGTTTTATACTTTTCATCCACCAGTTTTAGTACTCTCTCCCTGTCGCTATCAGTGAGATTATACTCCTTATCACAATATTCCTTTTCCATCAAGAATGAGCGGAAACCACTTAGGAATTCTGTAATTCCATATTGAGGGGGTAGTAATTCAGAGAGGTTTACAACATCGGTCCTGTTCGACTTAACAGACCTGCTGGTGTATTGAGCCTTCCCTGGCTTGATCGATCTTCTCAGCATCTCCATATCGGTGTCGAAGAGAAGAGTACCATGGTGCAATACACGTTCCTTATAAATATGCTCGGCATTACCCGATATTTTCAAACCTCTGTAACGAAGATCATTCTTTCCGCCGAAAGAGGCATCTATGCCCAGTGATATAAGATATTCCAGAACAGGTCTGGTGTATAACTCAAAGTTTATCTGTTTACCGCTGGCCGAGGATCTTATAACCGAGAAATTTATGTTCCCATGATCATGGTAAACTGTTCCCCCGCCCGATATCCGTCTTATTACAGGAATATTATGATGGGTGACATATTCCAGGTTAGCCTCTTCAGCGGCTACCTGATGTTTACCTATTACTACACACGGGCTGTTGATTGAAAGGACGAAAAAATCATCTCTCTTCTCTTTCAGCAGATATTCATCTGTAGCCAGATTAAACCAGGGGTCATTTCCTGCTATATGAAGGAATTTCATCACTCCTCTTTTGAGTTACCTGATCTTCTCCTTAACAGTAAATGATACATGGAGAAATATATACCTGTTGCGATAGCAGTTCCAAGTAAAGCGCCACCAATTATATCACCGGGGTAATGAACACCAAGATAGACCCTGCTAAAGGCTACGAGTGAAGCCCAAAAAATCAATCCGAGGGTAAGAATCCTCCTCTTCAGATAGAGGGCCGATAGCACTGCTATTACGAATGAGTTGGCTGCATGAGAGCTTACAAAGCCAAACTTCCCACCGCAACGACCCACCAGGTTCACCATTCCTGCCAGATCTGGTTCATGACATGGTCTGAGACGCATGAAAACATTTTTAAAGAGATGGACTGATGCAAGATCAGTAAGTGCTACAGCAGCAAAAACAGAGATGATCAGAAACAGAGCCTCTTGTTTCCTGTCGCGGATAAGAAGAAAGATAATAAAAAGGTAGAGAGGTATCCATGTTAGCCTGCCGCTGACGATCAGCATTACACTCATCCCAAAAAGGTGAATGGAATGAGTTAAGAATCAAAAACAGATCCCTGTCGGCATTAAGTATCATACAAGACTATGTTGTCAGGGCAAGCCAGAGCATATCCTTGAGTCTGACTATCCCTTTGCTTGTTAACGATGATATAAATATTGAGGGGATATCAGGGAGCTCTTCCCTCATCTGGCCCTCCATCTCGTCATCGATCATATCGGATTTTGAAACGGCAAGGATACGTTTCTTGTCCAGTAGTTCAGGGTTATACTGCCGTAACTCGTCCAACAGTATTTCATACTCTTTCTTTATGTTATCGCAATCGGTAGGAACCATAAAGAGGAGAATTGAATTCCTTTCAATATGTCTGAGGAATCTGTGACCCAGCCCCTTACCTTCATGGGCGCCTTCTATTATTCCCGGAATATCTGCCATTACAAACGACTTGTCATCTCTGTAACTTACTATACCAAGGTTTGGCACCAGTGTGGTAAACGGATAATCTGCGATTTTGGGTTTAGCTGCCGACAAAACAGAGAGAAGGGTTGATTTCCCAGCATTAGGAAACCCTACAAGCCCCACGTCGGCTAAGATCTTAAGTTCAAGTATATATGTGCCCTCTATTGCCGGTTCTCCCGGCTGGGCATAACGCGGAGCCTGATTCGTTGCCGTCTTGAAATGGGTATTTCCCTGGCCTCCACGACCACCCATAACTAATATTTTCTCCTCATTATTATTATTGATCTCAAAGATCATCTCGCCGGTTTCGGCATCTTTGGCTACTGTTCCCAGTGGTACTTCAATAACAACATCGGCTCCATCAGATCCTGTTTTTTGCCCACCGCTTCCCGACACGCCGTTACCGGCAAAAATGTGCCTCTGGTACTTCAGATGAAGAAGTGTCCATAGCTGACTATTACCCCTGAGGATTATATGTCCTCCCCTTCCACCGTCGCCACCGTCGGGGCCGCCTTTGGGAATGAATTTTTCTCTCCTGAAATGAGAAGAGCCTGCTCCCCCCTTACCTGAGCGACAAAAAACCTTAACATAATCAACAAAACTGGATCCGGACATAATATCAGATTAATACCTCATCGATTTCTTTCGAAAGGCGCTCAAAAATTTCTTCAACACTCCCCATACCATCCACAGGAAAGTACTTTCCCTGTGCTGTACAGTGACCTATTATTGGTTCTGTCTTTTCCCTGTAAACATCAATCCTGGTGTTTATAACCTCCTCACTGGCATCATCGGCCCTTCCAGATATTTCTCCTCTGCCCAGAAGCCTTTTTACCAGTTCCTCATGAGAAACCTCGAGGGCTATCATCTTTGTGACCGAGAGATTCTTTTTCGCCAGAAGCGACTCAAGGGCGATAGCCTGCTGGACGGTTCTTGGGAATCCATCATAAATGAAGCCCGTCTTATCGTGTGCAGCATCGATTCTGTTCCCTATCATCTCGATAACCACTGAATCAGGAACAAGATCTCCACTTGCAATGATACCTTTTACCTTTTCACCAAGAGGGGTGCCTGCGTTAATCTCTGCTCTGAGCATATCACCGGTGGAGAGATGAATAAGGTCATATTTTTCAGCAAGTTTTACCGACTGTGTTCCCTTTCCTGAACCGGGAGGACCAAATAGCAACAGGTTTATCATAATGTGGGTTTTATAGTTAGAATAACGGTTATTCAACAATTGAATAAATTGATGGAAGGTTTCTCCCATAACCGTCATAATCCAGCCCATAGCCCACAACAAACTCATTCGGTATCGAAAAACCTATATAATCTATCTTAATCCCTTTTGTATATGCTTCCGGCTTAAAAAGAAGCGTAGCCACCTTTATCTCACCTGCTTTCCTTAACTCCAGCTCCCCGACAATTCTTTCCAGTGTTCCTCCTGTATCTATTATATCTTCCAGCACTATGACCGTTTTTCCTGAAACATCCTCATTCCATCCTATGAGTTCCTTTATGGTACCCGACGATTGAGTCCCCTGGTAGGAGGCAAGCTTTAGGAAAGTTATTCTGCAAGGTATCTCCATCCTCTTGAAAAGGTCAGCAGCAAAAAGAAATGCTCCGTTAAGAATTCCCAGAAACATAACCTCCTTACCTTTCATCTCCCTGTCTATTTCAGATGCCAGTTCGCGAATTCTTTTTTCGATTTTATCTTCCGCAATATATTCCCTGAATCTCTTATCCAGTATGGTGACTTCCTTCATTCGCCAAATGAGTTAAAAAAGTTGATTCTAATATATAAAATATCGGTAATTTTACATCGAAAATAACAGACACATTATGACGCCAAAAGTAAGCATTATTATGGGAAGTACCTCCGATCTTCCTGTTATGGAAAAAGCAGCCAAGATACTGGATGATTTTGCGATCCCCTTTGAAATGAATGCTCTCTCTGCTCACAGGACACCCGACGAGGTTGAGAAGTTCGCCAAGGGAGCCAGGGAAAGAGGCATAGGAGTGATCATTGCCGGAGCAGGAATGGCTGCACATCTTCCGGGTGTTATTGCTGCCATGACCACCCTCCCGGTGATCGGTGTTCCAATAAAGGCTTCACTCGACGGACTAGACAGTTTGCTGGCTATCGTACAGATGCCTCCAGGAATTCCGGTGGCTACCGTTGGTATTGATGGTGCACAAAATGCCGGTATCCTGGCCGCCCAGATACTAAGTACCGGCGATGATGAGCTAAAGAAAAAACTGGCCGACTTCAAAGAGAGCCTTAAAAACAAGATCGTTAAGGCCAACCAGGAGCTCAAAACCGTTAAGTTCAACCACAAGACCAACTAAGTCCGGTTTCACCGTTTTTTTTGCCTTGTAATACTCTTTTTTGTAAATTAGTAGTATTACTAAACTGCTATGAAAAGCCCTGTCTCGCTGCCCGGGATTTTCATTCTGCTGTTGCTTTGCTTTACTCACCTTCCCTCTCCTGGACAACTATTCCTGTCGCAGGGGGCCAGTGAGGCAGCAATGAGTGGAAGTTCAATAGTATCAACCGGATTCTGGTCCTCGTTCAACAATCCGGCCTCGATTGCTTTTTGCCGTTCTGCAGAGGCAGGATTCTCACTTGAAAGCCGGTTCGGGATCCCCGAGCTAACAACTCGCACGGCAGCAATTACCATTCCTGCAAAAGGTTCAGCTGCAGGGGCCAGGATAATGCAGTACGGATTCGGGGGATTTGCCAGTACAACAATATCCCTTTCCGCCGGTGTTAAGATATGGGAGACTCTTTATGCAGGAACGGCTATATATCTGGTAACAGAAAGATCTACAAAGGAAGGTGTCAGCAGGGTTGTCCCGGTTGCTGAAACAGGTCTGATCGTCGATCTGCCCGGGGGGCCCCGCATTGGAATATCCCTCTTCAATCCTGTTCATAATTTCCCGGCAGAAAATGTCTGGCCATACAGCATCAAGGCAGGAGCAGGACATTCATTCACTGAAGAGTTCTTCATTGCAGCCATGGCCGAGAAGAGAGAGGGGATGGATCTCATAATCGGCCTTGGCATAGAATACAGGATCGAAGAGCGAGTACCCCTGCGTATTGGCTATTGCACATACCCTGCAGGCTTCTCCGCAGGTGCCGGATACACCTGGCGCAGAATAACAACCGATTTTAGCTTTTCTTCCCATCCCCTTCTGGGTATTACCCCTTCATTATCGGTGGTGTGGACAATCCCGGATGGAAAATGAATAAGAGAG
The DNA here is from genome assembly GCA_963698535.1 of uncultured Bacteroidales bacterium. Classification (GTDB taxonomy): domain Bacteria; phylum Bacteroidota; class Bacteroidia; order Bacteroidales; family VadinHA17; genus CAVORD01. The sequence continues at coordinate 1,790,016 of CAVORD010000001.1, forward strand.
CTGCTTTCATTATTACATTATTTCTTACGCTCTCATCACTCATGGGTCAGACACAAAATGAGATACTCCGGCTTGCTCTTGAGGTGGCGGAGCTTAACAGCGACCCCATGTTACTTGAGGAGCTAACAGAATCTTTACTAATCCTTGCAGAGGATCCTGTTCGCATTAACAGCGCCACCGAAGATGAGTTATCAAAACTGTTTTTTCTCACTGAATTCCAGGTTAAAGCTCTTTTTGAGTATATCCGGTACAATGGTCCTGTTGGTTCTCTCTATGAACTGTCCTATCTCACCGGATTCGACCGGGAGCTGGCAACTATGCTTGAGCCATATATATCGCTTGAGGTTAGAAATAATCTGCTGCCCCTGAAAGTATACCCCCGGCAAAGATTTATGACAAAACTGATGTGGCGACCCGATTCATCAAAGAGCTTCGGTGATGAAAGGAGGATATATGCCCGTTACCGGCTCGACTGGACCAATATCAGTACAGGGTTTACTCTTGAAAATGATGCAGGGGAGACCTCTTTCCCGGTAGATAACAATCCCCCCGACTTCATGTCGGCCTATGTTATGATCACCGGCAGAACGATACCTTTTCGTATTATTCTGGGCGATTACTCCATCAGGGCAGGCCAGGGGATTGGCATAAACAGTGCATTCCGGACCGGTATCAATACCTTGTCTCAATCGATGTTTATCCAGAAGAATGACCTGCGGCCATATACCTCTTCAGGTGAAAATATGTTCCTGCGTGGTGTCGCAGGAACTATTGAGGTAAAGAACTTTCAACTGACAGGATTCATCTCTGAAAACAAAGCCGATGCCACATTGTGGAACAATCCTGAAGATAACGAAACAAGTATCAGGAGTTTTTACACCGCCGGTTATCACGATAGCCCCCTTAACAGGCTGAAGAAAGATGCTGTTGGCATTTTTACCGGTGGCGCCGGTATTGAATGGAATGGAGGACTCTTACGAGCCGGCCTTACCGGAGCGTTGGTGCGGTTCAGCCACCCCTTGCTACCTGAATTCTCTACACTGGAGGGACCAACAGCAACCAGAGGTGCAAGGCATGATTTTCTATCTCTCTATTTCAAATACAATAAAGAAAATATACTTATATGGGGTGAAGGAACAGCCGACTATTCAGGCGATATCGCTCTCCTGGCGGGTATGAGGCTTAACCCCCGCAAGGGATTAAGCGTCACGGCCTCGTGCCGCAGATATCCGCCTGGATTCTATACCTATCATGGTAACCCCGTATCAGCCTTTACCTATGCCTCAAATGAAACAGGGGTGACAGCAGGTATCGGTGCTTCTCTTATAAAGAACATCACTGTGGAACTGGGAACAGATCTCTCCTGGAGGGATGCCCCTGATGGATCGATTTTGCCCTTACATCCAAAAAGCAGAACCGATCTGCGGATCATTTCTGATCGCGGAGAATACCTGAGATTAATTTTCCTGTTCCAGCACAGAGAGAACGAAGAGTTATTAAGTACCGATGATCCCGGTTTTTCATCAATACGGCAAGTAAGTAATCTGGTAAGTATTTATCCGGTCCTTCACGCCGCTCCCAACCTTACCCTCTCTGCCAGATATATCATAAAAGAGACATCCGGGATAAAAGAGAAAGGATCTCTCTTTTTTGTTGAGAGCAGACTATTGATTCCCGAATGGAAGACCACTGTCTGGGGCAGGTTCACCGGCTATAAAACTGATGGCTATGAGTCGAGGATATATGCCTGGGAGAATGACATGGTATCTGCTTTTAATGTTTCGATGTTCTCCGGAGAGGGTACCGCCAGCTACATAATGGCAGAACATGAGCCCTTTCCAAAAATATATCTCAGGATCAAGTATTCTGTACGCAATGGGTTAGTTGCCGACGGATCATTGGTCAGGAGTAGTTACCTGAACCTGCAACTTAGAGGCTCCTTCTAGAAACCTGTTGAAGGACGAATGTCTTTAATATTAAGCTGAAGGTTTTTCCTGCCCCTGAATTCATTCATCTCCAAGGAGTAGCATATGTCGAATGGCTTTCCGCTCTTTATATATTCATAATGATTGGCCTGCCCAAAAGCAATAGCCGACAGAGTAAACATCATATTGTCGCCCTGAAAGAGGTCCAGTTTGAGGTGTTCCCCACTGTTGCCTACCATACGGCCCGATCCCTTGTCATAAACACCTGTCGACATAAATACAGGTGCCATATTCTCAGGGCCAAAAGGCTGAAACTTGTTTATGGAGTAGTAGAGCGAGTCATCGATCTCTTCAAAAAGGAGCTCCGCATCAACCACAACGCGCGGGATCTTTTGCTCCTCAGTGATCGTCGACGAAACGAAGGCTTCAAACCTGTCGATAAATGCAGGTATATTCTCCCTTCTCATTGTAAGGCCTGCCGCAAACATATGACCGCCGAAATTTTCAAGCAGGTCACTGCACGATTCTATTGCCTGATACAGATCATAGCCGGGAACCGATCTGGCGGAGCCCGTAGCCATTCCGTTCGACTCGGTGAGGATCACCGTTGGACGGTAATAGGTCTCTATCAGCCGCGAAGCAACGATGCCGATGACACCCTTGTGCCACTCAGGATTAAACAATACAGTGGTGCTCAGGGAAGAGTCCTTCGATCCCTCAGCATCACTTATCATCCTCATGGCCGAAGTTGTTATTGAGCGGTCAATACTCCTTCTTTCAGTATTGCAGATATTTATTTCCTTGCTTATCTCTGCGGCAAGCCTTTGATCTTCTGACAGTAGCAGATCCACCGCTCTCTTACCGCTCTCCATCCTGCCGGCAGCATTTATTCTCGGTCCTATCTTAAACACAATGTCCTCTATAAGAAGCGTCCTGCTAACCTCTGCTTCCCTTATTATCTCTTTAAGTCCTATCCGGGGAGCCTCATTAAGCTGTTTGAGCCCAAAATAGGCAAGTATCCTGTTCTCATCAATAATAGGAACAATATCTGATGCTATACTTACAACAACCAGATCGAGCCATGGGATTATCTCCTCAAAGGGTATTGAGTGGATTATTGAATAAGCATGGATCAGCTTAAACCCTACACCACAGCCTGATAGTTCTTTAAAGGGATAAGGGCAATTGCTCTGCTTGGGATCCAGAACGGCAACAGCATCAGGGATAATATCACCCGGTAGATGGTGGTCGCAAATAATTACATCGATACCTTTCTCCCTGGCATACTTAACCTTTTCAACAGCCTTGATCCCGCAATCAAGCGTTATCAGCAGTTTGCAACTTGTATTTGCAGCATAGTCGATACCCTTTATCGATACGCCGTAACCTTCACTGTACCGGTCGGGAATATAGTAGTCGATATTGGCATGAAAACGATTAAGGAAAGAGTATAACAGTGCAACTGAGGTTGTACCGTCAACGTCGTAGTCACCATAGATCAATATTCTCTCTTTCCTCTCAACGGCCGATGACAACCTCTCGACAGCCTGGTGCATATTTAACATCAGGAACGGGTCGTACAGACCCGAAAGGACAGGGTTAAAGAAATTATCTGCCTCTTTTTGTGATTTGATGCCCCTTTGAACAAGCAGGGTAGCTACGGGCACCGGAATATTTGCCTCAGCAGAAAGCGTGCCTATGAGCTCCTGGTCTCTATTATCCTTAGGGATCCAAATCTTTTCCATAATCTACTCTTCTCTCCAGGAGATATTAAAAACTTCCCTGAAATTTTCTTTCACCACCTCTTTTACCTTATTCATGTCGAGCTCGTGGCCCAGCTCCTTCTCCATTGATGTTACACCTTTATCCGTAAAACCGCACGGGTTAATGTGGTTAAAATAGGTCAGGTCGGTATTTACATTCATTGCAAATCCGTGCATTGTAACATACCTGCTCACCCGCACTCCTATAGCACAAATTTTCCTCTCCCGCCCCGGCATCTTGCCATCGAGCCACACTCCTGTGGCTCCTTCCAGCCGGCCTGCTTCAATTCCGAAACTCCTTAGCGATAATATAATTATCTCTTCAACCTTGTTGATATACTCTTTGAGCCCTAACCCTGCCTCCTCCAGGTTGAAGATAGGGTATCCCACCAGCTGTCCCGGCCCGTGATAAGTGATATCACCACCCCTGTCGATCTTGTAAAAGGAGGCATTAGCAGCATTAAGCTGAATATAATTCAGCAAGCAGATTATCCTCCGATCCGCTTTTGCCAAGGGTATAAACATGCGGATGCTCCACAAATATCAGTCTCCCGGGAATATCCTGCTTCCTCTCTTCCGAGGCCAGTTTATTTTCTATTATTCTCCTGAAAACCGTATCCTGATAATCCCATGTCTCCTTATAATCCCTGAGACCAAGATCCTCATATTGTACTGAAAGACTCAAAGTGTTCAAATAAGTAACAAAGATAATTAAAAATGCTACTTACTCACATGCCGTTCCGCATGAAAGGAGGACCTTACAAGCGGACTGCTCTCAACTATTCTGAAGCCTGTCCGAAGACCCTCTTCATGGTACTCTTTGAACGTTTCAGGATGAATGTACTCCACCACAGGCATATGGTCCAGTGAGGGTTGAAGATATTGTCCGATGGTAAGTACTGAACATCCATTATTGAAAAGATCCTGCATTGTTTCAGATATCTCCTGCCTTGTTTCACCAAGACCGACCATAAAACCTGACTTAGCTACTGCTCCTGCGTCTGAAAGGTGCTTTATTACAGCGAGGCTTGTTTCATATTTTGCCCTGCTTCGTATCTGTGGAGTCAGCCGGCGCACAGTCTCAACATTGTGGGAGATAACATCCGGTGCTGCTTCAATCACAATATCAAGCAACTCCGGGATGGCATCAAAATCGGGAATAAGCGTTTCCAGTGTTATGCCGGGACCAACAGACTTAATCGCCCTTATACATTCTGCCCAGTGGTTCGCTCCCTTGTCTGCAAGATCATCTCTGTCAACCGAGGTAACGACAACATGCTTAAGCTTCATCAGTTTAACAGCGGCAGCAAGCCTTTTGGGCTCCCCTTTATCAGGAGGCAAGGGCTTACCGGTACGGGTTCCGCAGAAACTGCACGATCTGGTACATATATCACCCAGGATCATGAATGTAGCTGTGCCGGCATTCCAGCACTCACCTATATTCGGACAGTTACCGCTGGTACAAATAGTGTGAAGACTATTGGTTTCAACTATTCTTTTAACACCCGAGTAGGTGGCTCCACTGGCTCTCTCCATCCTCATCCAGTCGGGTAATCTTCTTCTCTTCTCCATATCATCAAACTCCTGAAATTGAAGTTCACAAAGTTAACCATTTTAATGATTGAACTTCCCCGGGGAATCCATCAACCACTTCAATTTTACTATCTTTGCTTATCAGGCAAACTGATCTTTTCGCAATAACTTAATCAGCCAATATATGGAATTACGGGAATTGCTCCACTTCGTCCTTGTCAAAAACGAAAAATTCAACATCACAGTAGGCGGTCTGGTTGTCGCTGCCATTGTTATCATCGCTACATACATCGGACTGCAGATTATAAGATATCTTCTCTGGCGCTATCTGAAGAAAAAGAACCTCGAAAAAGGCGGTCTTTACTCCATTTTTAAGCTTATCAAATACTTCGTCTGGGTATTAGTGATCGTTGCCTTACTGGAAACCGTCGGAATGAAGATCTCAGTTCTCCTGGCAGGGTTTGCTGCCCTGCTGGTAGGTGTTGGACTTGGTATACAGCAGCTCTTCAGTGATGTCACATCAGGAGTACTGCTCCTTTTTGAAAGAAACCTCCAGCTTAACGACGTTATCCAGATGGAAGACGGAACAGTGGGGAAGGTTATAGACATTGGCATTCGTACCTCCAAACTGAAAACACGCGACGATATAGTTATGGTGATCCCCAACTCCAAGTTCATCATGGATCGTATCATCAACTGGTCGCACAGCGAACAGATCACCAGATTCAATGTTAAGGTGGGTGTTGCTTATGGTTCTGATGTTAAACTTGTTACAAAAGTTCTGCTGGAGTGTGCCCACGAAGAAGATCAAATAACAAAAGAACCTCCCCCATTTGTCAGGTTCATCGATTTTGGTGATTCGTCACTTGACTTTCAGCTTTACTTCTGGGTAACAAACTCATTCAGGGTTGAAAATATTAAAAGCAATCTTAGGTATCTCATCAACCAGAAGCTAAGGGATAACAACATCACTATTCCTTTCCCGCAAAGAGATGTTCATTTGAAGAAAGATCTGTAACGATATTTTATATTAACTCCTCAACGTTTTAAAATTGAAAAAACTGCTTAAAGAAATTGCTGAAGTTGCATCATTGGTCTGGACGAAAGGATGGGGTGAGAGCAATGCCGGCAACATATCAGTGCTTATTGATAATGATCTGGATGAGAAGTCAGAAAAATGGTCACGGAGTGGTGGCGGAGTCTTCCCGGAAGGAGTGAGTTTAAACGCAGGCAGCAGACTGCTGATAACAGGTACCGGCACCCGCATGAGGGATATTGCAGATAGAGCCGATGAAAATATGGTTCTGCTTGTTCCCGGCAGTGAAGAGAATACCTATGATATTCTGGAGAGAAAGGGTCGGGAAGGAGATCCCCTTAAGCCTACTTCCGAGTTGCCGTCACATCTTGCCATACATAGCGTGTTGTCTGGTTTACGCCCTGCCGACAGGGTTATAATACATACCCATGCAACCGAACTGATAAGCCTGACACACAATAGTGATCTTAAGTCGACCGATGCCCTGACTGCTTTCATATGGTCGATGCACCCCGAGGCCAGGATCTTCCTCCCCGGGGGAGTCGGATTTGTACCATGGGAGACACCCGGAAGTATGGCTATGGCAGTGGCTGTTGCAGAATCTCTCAGGGGACACAGGATAGTTGTGGCCGAAAAACACGGCGTGTTTGCCACAGCCCCCACGGCCGCAGAAGCTTTCGATCTGATCGATATTGCATCTAAATCTGTTGCTATCTGTATAACCTGTAAAAACCTTGGCTTCGAACCCGAGAAATTAAGCCCCGATAAGCTTAAGGCACTTGGTGAGATTAAATTCTGACCATTCTCTATTTTTCTTACATTTGCGAAAATTTCAATTACTATTATGAGTACCAGTCAGCTAAGCGAACAGGAACAGATCAGAAGGAAATCACTCGAGGAGATACGTTCTCTTGGGATAGACCCTTATCCGGCAGCAGAATATCCGACAAATATATTTGCCAGCGATATCAACCTCAACTATAAAGAGGGCGACAAGAGGTTTGAAAATGTGTGCGTTGCAGGCCGGATCATGTCGAGAAGGATCATGGGTAATGCTTCGTTTGCGGAGTTGATGGACTCAACAGGCAGGGTACAGATATATATCCGTCGCGACGATATTTGTCCGGGTGAGGATAAAACACTGTACAATACGCTTTTTAAAAGGCTGCTCGATATCGGTGACATTATCGGAGTTAAAGGGTTCGTCTTCGTGACACAGATGGGCGAGATAACCATACATGTTAAGGAGTTCACCCTGCTAAGCAAATCGGTACGACCATTACCGATAGTAAAAGAGAAGGAGGGTGTTGTTTTTGATGCCGTTACCGATCATGAGATGAGATACAGGCAGCGCTATGTAGATCTTATCGTGAATCCACAGGTTAAGGATGTATTCAGGAAGAGGACACAGATCTTCCAGTCGATGAGGGATCTTTTCAACTCCAGGGGCTATCTTGAAGTAGAGACTCCTATCCTTCAGCCTATACCGGGAGGTGCTGCTGCCCGGCCATTCAAGACTCACCACAATGCACTCAATATGCCACTCTACTTAAGGATAGCCAATGAGCTGTACCTTAAGAGGCTGATCGTTGGCGGCTATGAAGGAGTATACGAGTTTTCGAAGGACTTCAGGAACGAGGGAATGGATCGTACCCATAACCCGGAGTTCACTGTCATGGAGATATACGTGGCCTACAAGGATTATAACTGGATGATGGACTTCACCGAGGAGATAATCGAAAAGGTAGCAATGGATATCCATGGAAAAGCAGAGGTCCAATTCGGAGATAATAAAATAAGTTTTAAAAGACCCTTCAGGAGAGTGAGGATGCTTGATGCAATAAAGGAGCAGACAGGACTGGACGTAGGAGCGATGAATGAAAAGGATCTGAGAGAAGCCTGCAATAAGCTTGAGATACCAACGGAAAAAACGATGGGAAAAGGGAAGCTTATCGATGCCATTTTTGGCGAGAAATGTGAGCACCACTTTATACAACCTACATTTATTACCGACTATCCCGTTGAGATGTCGCCACTAACAAAAAAACACCGCAGTGTCGAAGGACTTACAGAGCGTTTTGAATTGTTCATTAATGGTAAGGAGTTTGCCAATGCATATTCCGAGCTGAATGATCCTATCGATCAGCTGGAGAGGTTCCAGGATCAGCTTAAGCTTTCAGAGAAGGGCGACGATGAGGCGATGTTCATCGATATGGACTTTGTAAGAGCACTGGAATATGGTATGCCTCCAACATCGGGGATGGGTATCGGCATCGACAGGCTCGCTATGCTCATGACCAACCAGCAGAGTATACAGGATGTTCTCTTCTTCCCGCAGATGAAGCCGGAGACCAGGCCACAGGCGACCGGCGACGGGCCACAGGCATATATCGATCTGGGTGTGCCGGAAGAGTGGGTGGAGCCGCTGAAGAAACTGGGTTACACCACCATCGAAAAGCTTAAGGAGGTAGACAAGCCGGGGAAGCTGGCCAACGACCTTAACGGCTACAAGAAGAAGAACAAGCTTGATCTGCCGGGACTGAGTCCGGAGGCAGTCGCTGCTTGGGTAAGCTAGTGATTCCCCCTTTGAACCGAAGCAAAGCTGAGCTCGACGACCGAAAGGGAGTCAACGGGGCCAGGGGGATGTAAATTTGAATTGAAGATTATCAGATCAGGCCTCAACCAACCGATTCTCAACTCCTGCCCCCCGGTTGGCGGGTTTATCAGTTATTGCATTTTGGTACCAGGGAGATATATTTTAAGTATTTGTGGAATAAAATTGGTATAATATCTGTCTATATATATATGTGTATATATTAATAATTAAAATAAGCAGTTATGAAATCAATAAATAAAAAAATTAAACTTGTCATGATAGTGACAATTCTTACAACAATCCAATTAACAGGTTGCGTGAAAGCTCAGGATAGTGTTGTGGAAAAACCATCAGCTGTATCAGATCAGAACTCAATTAACGAGAGCTACTTAATTGAGCAAATTAGCTCAATCCCTAAGGAAGAATTGAGCCAGGGAGAGATTGATGGATTACTCTTTATAAGAGAAGAAGAGAAGCTTGCCAGAGATGTATATTTAACTCTAAATAAGACATATCCATTAAGACCGTTTGAAAATATTTCAAAAAGCGAACAACAGCATATGGATGCCATAAAATATCTGCTTGACAGATATGATATTGAAGATCCCGCCAAAGATACCGAGATTGGAATTTTCAGAAACAAGGAACTTCAGGATCTATTCAACACATTAATTGAAACAGGAAAAGAGGGAAAAATTGAAGCTTTGAAAGTTGGAGCTCTGATTGAAGAAAAGGATATCTTCGATTTAGACTTTGAATTAAAGAACACAGTTGATAATAAGGATATAAGCTTTGTTTATGAAAACCTTGTAAGAGCCTCAATGAATCATATCAGAGCTTTCACCAGAGTGCTAAGCCTAAATGGAGTTGATTATACACCTGAAATTCTGGAGCAAACCTACTATGAAGAAATAATTAAAAAATAAAAGACCTGCCATAATCTTTTTGGAGTACCATATATCAGCCTCAATCACAGATTGGGGCTTTTACTCTCTATTAATATCAACTAACCTGGTTACTGCAAATTAGCTCCGAAGAATCAAGCCGATACATATTTTTCCTACCTTCATCATCTGATATGCAGATGATAGAAAAACAGAAGATCGAAAAACCATTTGGCCCCTCCGGCTCTACAACAGGGATATTCCTGTTCGCAGTGGGTGTTGGTTACTCCTTCTATTCACTTATGGGTTTGCTCCTTGTTGTTTTTGGAGCTTTTATTGGTTTTAGTTCGGTAGTTACCATTCTCGATGTTGAAAATCGCAGGATCAAATTTTCAAATATGCTGTTCGGTCTTTTCCCAACAGGGAAATGGATAGAGATCTCTTCAGATATGCTGCTGGGTATAGAACATTCACACCGCGGCTTCCGGACCTACAGCCGCAGCAACAGATCGCTCGATGTCCATGTCAACGATTTCAGGATATTTCTCTACTCTCCACAAAACAGGAGGCTGGGACCGGTAAGGAAATTCGAAACAGAAGAAGCTGCCCGAAACGGTATTAATGATCTTAGTCTGAAACTTGGACTGAAAGTAAAATAGTTGTCCCTCCCCCTGCCTTTAACCGCCAACTTTCACAAAATAACTATATAGTTAATTACTGAGTTAATTACATAGTTAACTACATAATTAACTGTAGTTATTTCATTTCCCAATTTTTTCTGGAAGCTTAATTGTCAAAATTCTCAATTGCGCTGTTAGCATTTCCCCGATTGCAGGTTCTTTCCAAATTAGTTACTTTAGGCCTCATTATTTCCGGAATCAGGTGAGGTCTTCGGTTTATTACCTGTCGCGGAAAGTGTTTTGACATAGAATGAAAATATTTCCGATAGTAACTCTATTACTTTTTACCCTTACCTGCAGCCTCTGCGGGCAGCCTGCGATCCCGCCTCCCGGGCCGGTGTTCGACGATACGGTTGTACCAAGAATAGATATCACAATTCACCCCGATACCCTGACCTGGATATTTAACAATCCATACAGCGATATTGAGTTCAGGGCTCAGTTTCTGTTCGATAACGGATCGCTTAACGAGGCTGTCAGTGAGGTGGGTTTCAGATTACGTGGGAACACTTCAAGGGTCTCAAGAAAAAATCATTCAAGGTATCCTTTAACACCTATACTCCCGGGAGGAAGTTTCACGGACTGGAAAAGCTCAATCTTAACGGAGAGCATAACGATCCATCCATAATGAGATCCAAGGTGATGTGGGATCTACTGCGCAAGTGGGGCAGTCCCTGCACCCAGGGCAAATCATGTAAGGCTCTACATCAACGGTAATTATTACGGTCTCTATTTAAATGTAGAGCATATCGATGAGCAATTTGCAGAATCGCGATACGGTAACAACTCCGGAAACCTTTACAAGTGCCTCTGGCCTGCGGACCTTAGCTATCTTGGTCCCCAACCCGATCTGTATAAGCTGGCTTCAGGAAGCCGAAGGGTGTACGATCTTACTATCAATGAAGAGACCGATAACTACTTCGATCTGGCATCATTCATAGATGTGCTTAACAATAGCTCCGGAAGTGGACTGGCATGCAGATTAGGTGATCAATTTAACACCTATGATTATCTGAAGGTGATGGTTGCCGACATTTTTTGCGGTAACTGGGACGGTTACATATTCAATAAGAACAACTTTTATCTCTATAAAAATAAGGCTACCGGTAAGTTTGAATATATACCGTACGATGTCGACAATACCTTTGGAATTGACTGGTTCAATATCGACTGGTCGACGCGAAACATATACAACTGGGCCCCCGGAGGAAGTGAAAAGCGTCCTCTCTACACACGGCTTATCAGTGACCCGGTATTGCGTGCTCAGTTTACCTATTACTGCAACACGATGGTAGGTGATCTGGATGTTGACTCACTGATCGACAAAATAGAGGAGAAGAAAATCCTTATCGCTCCCTTTGTCGCAACCGATCCTTTCTACCCAAGAGATTACGGATTCACCTTAAGTGATTTCAACAGCTCATATTACGGTCCCTGGGGAGGGCATGTGAAATATGGTCTTTATCCCTTTCTTCAAGGGAGGAAGACATCGATGCTAAACCAGATGGAGGCAGGTCCTTCTCTTCCGATAATAAAATATATCAGCCACTCTGTATGAAAAGGATCAAAGAATAATAATCAGAGCTTTTGTTGAGGCGAAGGAGTTGCCTTTAAATGTCAGGCTTATCTATTCCCTGGACGGAGCTATCCATGACCGGCAAATGATAGCCTCTGCAACAGATGGTTTCTATGAGACGACTCTTTATCCGGTCTTCCCGCAAAACAAGATCAGTTACCGGATAGAGGCGACCGATGGCATCGGCCAGATACAGACCCTGCCATGTGATCCCGTAGCAATAAACTACGGAGACAATCCTAACTCCCGAGGGCCACTCTCTGTTTGTCTATCCTAATCCGGCAGGAGGAACGCATCTGTTTATTAACAAGACCATCAATTATCGCATTATAAACAGCCTGGGCAAAGTGGTTGCAGAGGGGGACCAGGTTAGCAGCATCGAAATAGGGAGCCTTGCTCCGGGATACTATATCCTGGTAAGTGATTCGGGTGATACGGCACTGTTTCATAAAAATGTAATCTCTGCTATTTGCCGACCTGTTTAATTCCGATCGAATAGATAAGATTATTTAAGGCTGCTTCTTATCTTCTTCTCAACAACCTCTCTTGCCGATTCTCCTTCCGTTGCAACAGAAGCCACCCAATGTATTATACGCCACATGCCATCCTCTTTTTTCAGAGCGGTCGAAAAACGCCATAGCATTGAGGAGGGTACACCACCTGTTACAATCTCAGCTTTTGACTCAAATACAGCTGCAGCCAGATCACCGGTCTTTGAAACCTGTATTGAGAGATTTTGCATCTCCCCGAATTTTGAAGATTCGTAGAGCTGAAAGTCGTATGCCATCTGAGCCTCCCAGTCACTTAACGACCTCATAACTTCTCCCGCATCTGATCCAAATGCCATAAGATCCTGAGAAGTGGAAAAGGTACTGAGGATTGTTTTTAGATCTTTTTCGTCGTATCCTTTGAGTATCTTTTTGATCTGTTTATGAACCTGCTCCTTCTCCCTTTCTATCTGATCCGGAGTAAGTTCAGTGGGAACACAGGCTCCCAGTACAAATAATAATAATATTGAAATAAGATGCCTCTTCAAGTTGATAAGGTTAAATAACGACGTCTGCTATAATTCACAAATTTACTCCATAAAAGGTTTAATATCAATATTACCTTAAAATGTTTAAGGAGTGTTTATTTTTCTACTTTACAAATGGGGCCACAATGAATACCTATTGTGGCCTTTTGCGAAAATCTCTGTTCAAATCATTATCTTTCCGAAGAAATATACAAATTATGGGAAAGGTAATAATAAACAGTCATGCCGAGCTTGAGGCATACAATGGCATGGAGCTTGGTTATTCTGATTATCACACTGTTACACAGGAACAGATAAATAAGTTTGCAGAGGCAACGCTTGACTTTCAATGGATACACACCGATCCGGAAAGGGCGAAAACAGAGAGTCCTTTTGGGGCAACCATAGCACATGGATATCTTACTCTTTCGATCCTCCCATTTCTCTGGGACCAGATCATTGAGGTTAATAATCTGAAGATGCTGGTCAACTACGGCATTGAGAAACTCCGCTTCGGACAGGCAGTAGTGGTAAACAGCGAGGTCCGGTTAAAAGCCAGGCTCAACTCGGCAGTTAACCTGCGCGGGATCACCAAAGCAGAGATCCATATAACACTTGAGATCAGGGATAGCAAGAAACCGGCTCTTGAAGGTGATGTTGTATTTCTCTATCATTTCCAGTAAAGCATAAAAAACTATGTTAAAGATCTTCAATCACCCTCTCATCACACACAAACTGGCACAGATAAGAAGGAAAGAGACCTGCACAAAGGATTTCCGGGAGACTCTGGAAGAGATATCGGGATTAATGGCCTATGAGATAACCAGGGATGTTCCTTTGAAACCTGTTGACGTTGACACCCCTCTGGCCAGATGTTCAACCCATGAGCTGGCAACGGAAATAGTGATCATACCGGTTCTTCGTGCCGGACTCGGGATGGTTGACGGCATAACCAATCTTATTCCAACGGCCAAGGTGGGTCATATTGGTATGTATCGTGATCACGTTACCCTTGAGCCCATGACATACTATGCCAAGTTCCCACCCAGCCTGCCCGATGCGGTCGTTATGGTTCTTGACCCCATGCTTGCCACAGGCGGGTCGGCCACCGGTGCCATACAACTTATTAAAGACAAGGGTGCCAAAACCATTAAGCTGGTATGTATAGTGGGTGCTCCCGAGGGGGTAAAACGAATAGAGACCGACCACCCGGATGTTGATATTTATCTGGCCGTACTCGATGAAGGGCTTAACGAGAAGGGATATATAATGCCCGGACTCGGCGACGCCGGCGACCGCCTTTTTGGTACCAAATAGAGAGATCCTGCCCGGTGGCACACATTTTGTAATCTTTTGAAAAAATATGATAACACCATGAAAAAACTTCTACCCTTATTATTCATTTCGGTTATTCTGGGAGCATGCTCAGCATCAAGGATGAACTTCAACGTTCTGGCTCCGGCGCCGCTGTATATTCCCAATGAGATACAGTCGATAGCCCTCATCGACAGGTCACTGCCTGAGAACAGCGACCTTAACAGGCTTGAGGGTATACTTACCGGTGAAGGGATGCGACAGGATAAGGTGTCGACCCAGTATGTACTGGACGGACTGAAAGAGAGTCTCTCCAGTTCTACCAGGTATAAGGTAATAAGAACCAATGAGATGATGAAGGGGTCGGGCTCCGGCTCTCAATTCCCGGCACCTCTCGACTGGAACAGTGTTGATGCGCTTGCCGCAAAATATGGTGTTGATGTTATTGTAAGTCTTGAGACCTACGATTCTGATTTTATTGTTACAGGCGCCAAGCTACCTTCCAAAACTTCACCCGGAGCAGCCGCAGGAGGTGTTGCAAATGTTGAGTGCGGTTTCAGGATGTACTGGCCTGCAGAAAGGTCACTTCAGGATGAGTACCGGTTCTCACATTCGATGAAATGGGAGTCGGGAGGACCTGCAATACTGGCAGCCATAAACACGGTAAAGGTTAAGAACGAAGCTATCAATAATGCAAGCCATGCCGCAGGAATGTCATATGGCCGGCGCATAACCCCCACATGGTTCAGGGTAGGAAGAGAATACTTCAAGAAGTCGAAAGGAGACTATAACTTTGAGGAGGGCGCAAGAATGATGGAGCTTAACGACTGGGACAAGGCTATCGCCGCTCTAACAAAAGCAACAGAAACAGGTCACATGAAGACCAGGGGACGCGCCGCCCACAACCTGGCCGTAGTATATGAAATACTTGGCGACCTGCCAACAGCAAAGGAGTGGACAACCGTAGCATGGGGACGTTACAAGGAGAAGAAATCGCGTGAGTATGGATATATACTCACCAACAGAATAATTGAACAGGAGAGGTTGGATAGTCAGCTAAAAAAATAACAGGAACAAAATAAAACTTTAATCAACTGCCCCTCCATTGATTTGGCGGGGCATTTATGATTTTTAACAAGTGCTATTTCTTAACATGGCATAACACAAATTATCTCGTCTTATTTTTTTTATCTTTCCATCCCAAATCATGAAATTAAAAAGTGTACCATGACCCACATTGGAACCAACCAGAATAAGATAAACTACATCAAATCCCTCATCGGCAATACTCCCCTATTGAAGATCAACTATACTTATAAGGGAAGAAAAAGAGTAATATATGCCAAGGCCGAGAACCACAACATGACCGGCAGTATCAAGGACCGGATAGCCTTGCATATTATTAACAACTCTTATAAAAAGGGACTACTGAAGGAAGGCAATCCTATTTTTGAGGCCACCAGTGGCAACACCGGGATAGCATTTTCTGCCGTTGGGAGGGCTCTTGGCCATCCGGTAACCATTTTCATGCCCGACTGGATGAGCTCAGAGCGCATAAATCTTATAAAAAGTCTTGGTGCAACTATAAACCTGATTTCGAAGGAGCAGGGTGGCTTCATTGGCAGTATTGCAATGGCAGAAGAGTTGGCCGGGAAAACCCCGGGCGGGTTCCTGCCTAAGCAGTTTTCAAATGAACTTAATGTTGACGCTCATTACGCAACTACCGGACCTGAAATATACTGGCAGATGAAGATTCGTGGCCTTATTCCCGATGCTTTTGTTGCCGGAGTAGGTACAGGAGGTACAGTAATGGGAGTGGGTAAATATCTGAGGGAGATGAACCCTTCAGTAAAACTTTATCCCCTTGAACCTTCAAACTCCCCTACCATGTCTACCGGCCACAAAGTAGGAAAGCACAGGATACAGGGTATCTCCGATGAGTTTATCCCACCCATTGTTAACCTTAAGACGCTGGATGAAGTAATAGCTGTTGACGATGGTGATTCAATCATTCTGGCACAAATGCTCGCCTCAAAACTAGGACTTGGTGTAGGTGTCTCTTCAGGGGCTAACTTCCTGGGAGCTGTTTTGATACAAAATATGCTTGGCGATGACGCCAATGTGGTAACTATCTTTTCCGACGATAATAAGAAGTACCTCTCTACCGACCTGATGAGGGAGGAACCGGTAAAAAAAGGGTTTCTTTCTCCTGACATCGAGCTTACCGATTTTACTGCCATTAAAAGGGTATGCTACACTTGTTGTGATCCGGAAACCTGCATCGAGAAGGACTTTATTAATGGTGACGGTTTCACCCTTCCCAAATGTAAGGCCCGCAGCTGCAATTGTTCATAGAACAAGTTCCTTAGGGGGCCTTCAGAAGAGGCTCACTAAATTGTTGCAAATGATGCCAACAAACATCTATTATTGAGCATTATTCGGTTTCAGTGCCATTTAATATTGATTAATATTGTATCAGCAAACCGATTCCCTATTTAAACCTTGCCCAATGGTTTCTCTTTTTATCCGACCAATTTACCGGTTACTCTTTACTGTATTCATCTCATTTCTGTCCTTACTCACTATATCAGCTCAGGAGAGGCCGAAACCATCAGTCAGGTGCGGCAATGCGACAGGCGGGGTTAAACTCGACGGGATCATGAACGAATCATTCTGGATGGAGAGTGACTCTATTACCTCCTTTTTTATGGTTGAACCGCAGGAGGGAGAGAAGCCCTCATATAAAACCGTTGCAAGAGTAGCAGCTACCGATAAGCAACTAATTATAGGTGTAATTTGCTATGACCCCGACCCACAGAGTGTGATAAGCTTTTCCAAATCGAGAGATTCGCAGCTGGAAAATGAAGATAATATCAAGATAGTACTCGATACTTACCGGGATGGACGTAATGGGTTCATCTTCTCAATTAACCCTAATGGTGCCAGGTACGATGCATTGGTTGCTAACAGCGGAGAAGGAGAAAATGCCAACTGGGATGGAATATGGGAGGCTAAAACTTTTATTGGTGAAGATTACTGGAGTGCCGAGATCAGGATACCGGTTAGCAGCCTTACCTTTAAGAAAGGGTTAACATCGTGGGGATTCAATATTGAGAGAAGGATACAGCGTAAGCTGGAGGTTATAAGATGGAGTTCAATATCCCGTAATTTCAAGATGGGACAGACAAATCAGGCCGGTCTTCTGACCGACATATCCTCCTTTAGTATGGGCCTTGGTCTCACCCCGAGAGTATCGACATTAGTCAAAGCTCAGCGGTCGGCAACAACCGATGCCTCTCTAAAATGGTCGAATAGTCTCGACCTGACACAAAAAATAACTCCCGATATTACAGCACAGGTAACAGTTAACACCGACTTTGCCGAAACAGAGGTAGATTCACGAAAGACGAATCTAACACGGTTCCCCCTCCTCTATCCGGAAAAGAGACAGTTCTTTCTGGAAGGGTCCGACATCTATGATTTCGGACTTGGTCTGGGACGTGAATCAATGCCCTTCTTCAGCAGAAGGATAGGCCTGATCGAAGGACAGGAGGTGCCGGTAAGATGGGGACTGAAAGTAAACGGAAAACTCGATGACACCAATTTCGGAATGCTTGTTAATGAAACAGGGGAATTGGATACTCTCGGACGATCAACTATGGGAGTGTTACGTATCAAGCAAAACATCTTTAAAGAGTCGCATTTCGGAATTCTAACAACATTCGGGGACCCGTATAACATTGATAATAGCTGGATGGCCGGGCTCGATTTCACTTACCGGACCTCTGAGTTCATGGGCGACAAGAACCTGCTGGCAGGCTTCTGGGGGTTATTCAATAACAAGAATGGAGTAAGCGGAGAGACAACCGCCTACGGATTAAAAGTAGATTATCCCAACGATCTGCTCGACATGGCATTTACTTATACCCATATCGGTGACGGGTTTGTTCCTTCACTTGGATTCTTCCCCAGAATAGCCATCAATTCTTATGTGCTGGGAGCTAATTATTCTCCCCGTCCGGAGATGAAAAGCATAAGGCAATTTTTCTTTGAATCAAGGACTTACCTCTACACCAACCTTGAGAACAAATGGGAGAGCTATCGCGTATTTATCTGCCCCTTTGCACTTCCTTCTGGAAAGTGGCGACCGGTTTGAGTTCAATATGCAACCAACAGGTGAGGCTTTAAACGAACCCTTCAATATTGCCGAAGGTGTTGAGATCCCCGTCGGAGAGTACAACTGGACAAGATACAGGTTTGAACTGGAGACTGCTTCAAAACGCAAGATAGGGGGACAGGCTACCTGGTGGTTCGGCGGCTTTTACGGTGGTACACTTAACGAGTTCAAAGTTGAGCTAAAGGTTCGCCCCTTGCCGCAACTCATTCTTGAGGTAAATTATGAGAAAAACAGTGGTGATCTGCCTTTCGGCTCATTTTCGCAGGAGCTTTATGCCACCAGAGTACAGTTGAATTTAACCTCCAACCTCAACTTCAGTTCATATATCCAATATGATAACGAATCAAGAAATGCAGGTTCGTATTCAAGATTGAGGTGGACATTCACACCGCGTGGCGACCTCTTTGTGGTTTATAAACATAATCTGGTTAACAGCATTACCGACAGGTGGGAATACAGCTCCAATCAACTTATTGTAAAGCTGTCATACGGGCTCGAACTATAATCTTAATTATTTCATCTTTTTTACCCCATTTTGCATCATTTTATTTTTTCTGTTGTCTTTAATTACAGAAACCATAATTTGATAAGATATGAAAGAGCTCAGACTATTGCTTGTATTATTGATCGTTGGAATAACATCATGCACATATACAATTGATTCTCAGGTAAGAGAAAAGGTTTATGGGAAAGGCCCGGTTACAACTACTGAAAGGGAGGCCGGACAGTTCACCGGACTAAAAGTGAGTACAGGTATTGATGTATACCTGTCGCAGGGATCGACAGAATCAATAAAGGTTGAGGCCGACGAGAATCTGCACAGTCACATTTTAACCGAGATAAAAGATGGCTATCTGCATGTATATACCAAATCAGATATCAGGGAGGCCAAGTCGAAGAAGGTATATGTAACCATGAAAGATATCACATCCATAAAAACTACAAGTGCAGGCGATGTGATCGGGCAGACACCTGTCAAGGCTGAATCTCTTGAGCTATCTACAAGCAGTGCCGGTGATATTGTCCTTGACATTCAGGTTAAGACTCTGGTTGTCGATGGCAGCAGTTCGGGCGACATCACACTATCGGG
Source organism: uncultured Bacteroidales bacterium (assembly GCA_963698535.1). Classification (GTDB taxonomy): domain Bacteria; phylum Bacteroidota; class Bacteroidia; order Bacteroidales; family VadinHA17; genus CAVORD01. Next base: position 1,809,605 of record CAVORD010000001.1, read on the forward strand.
TAGTGCTGAAACTATTGAGGCTTCTATGAGCAGCGCCGGCGATCTTAAGGCTTATGATCTTACCGTGAAGGATGCAGAAATAAATGTGTCGAGTGCCGGTGATGCCAAGATAACTGTTACAGAATCACTTAAGGCCAGGGCTTCGAGTGCGGGTGACATCTATTACCGTGGTGAACCAGCCAAAGTGGATGTGAGAACATCCAGTGCAGGCGGAATTCATAACAGGTAATTCTATTTATATATCCATCTGTTAAGCGCGACCGGTTAATCCGGTCGCATTTTTTTTAATACCTTTGCCCCGAAAACAGGGAGAGTATGACACCTTCAATGAAATCAGACATCACAGTAATTGGATCGGGAAGCTGGGCAACAGCAATAGTGAAGATGCTTTGTCCCAATACAAAGTCTATTTGCTGGTATATACATGAAGATGATGTTCTTCGTCACCTGAAGAAACACGGTCATAACCCCCGGTACCTTAGTGCCGTTAACTTCAACACTTCCAAACTAAATCTTACCAATGACATTAACAAGGCAGTTGAGGCCTCTGATATTATTCTTCTTGTAACACCTTCTGCTTTCCTTAAATCGGTAATGGCGCCACTAAAAGAGGGCTCCCTGAAAGAGAAAACAGTATGCTCAGCAATAAAGGGCATCGTTCCTCAGGACAATATGATTGTTGGCGAATTTCTTAACTCCAGATATGAGGTGCCACTTGAAAATATTGTTGTAATAACCGGACCAAGTCACGCCGAGGAGGTTGCAATGGAGAAGCTTACATATCTCACTGTTGCCTCTCTCGATAATAACAGGGGGAAAGTAGTTGCCGCTTTGTTGAAAAACCATTTCCTGAGGACAATACTCTCTGATGATATTATCGGTACGGAGTACGCTGCAGTTCTAAAGAATATATATGCAATTACCGCGGGTATCTGTCATGGTCTTGGGTATGGCGACAATTTTCAGGCAGTATTGCTCTCCAATGCAGCAAATGAGATGAATCGTTTTACTCATAAAGTGTTTCCTAACGACCGTGATATAAAAAGCTCGGCCTACCTTGGCGATCTGCTTGTTACCGGATACTCTCAATTCAGCAGGAACAGGACCTTCGGGTCAATGATCGGGAAAGGCTACCCTGTAAAAAATGCCCTGCTGGAGATGACAATGGTAGCCGAGGGATACTACGCTTCATTATGCGTAAATGAATTAAATAAGGATCTTAAAGCCGACATCCCTATTGCCGATACTGTTTACAGAATACTGTATGAGAACCAGGATCCGGCGAAAGAGATATTAAGTCTTACGAAAAAATTAAAGTAGATGTTAAAGAGTGTGGATATTGATATTTCGGGACTGCAAGACTTTGTGGACCTTGAAGAGCTCTTTTCTGAGGCAACACGTGCCGTGAATCATAAAAACAATCTGACCGAGGGTAAGGGTAAAGGGAGCGATTTTCTGGGATGGCTCGACCTGCCCGTACAGATGAGAGCCCTTACCGATGGTATAGTAACTGAGGCTGAACGCCTTGCAGGCATATCTGAATTCATTGTTGTTGTTGGAATAGGTGGTTCTTACCTTGGAGCCAGAGCTGTATATGAAGCATTGGGAAGTTATTTCCCGCTGAAAAACAATAAGGGAAAGAGCAAGCTTCTGTTCGCCGGACACAACCTGTGTGAAGATTATATCAAGGAACTGACAATGGTCCTGAAGGATGCCGATTTCTCGGTTATTGTTGTCTCCAAGTCAGGCACAACAACAGAACCAGCAATATCATTTCGTATTCTGAAACAGCTGCTTGAAGAGAAGGGAGGCAAGGAGTATGCCTCGAAGCGCATTGTAGCGATCACCGACCCGGAAAAAGGAGCCCTCAGAAAACTGGCAACAGAGAACAATTATAAGATCTTTACCATACCAGGAGATGTTGGTGGCAGGTATTCTGTACTCACCGCGGCAGGTCTGTTACCGCTGGCTGCCAGCGGCACCGATATAAGAGAACTGCTTAAGGGTGCTTCAGATATGAGAGAAAGCTTCCTGTCGGAACCTCCGGAGAGGAACCAGGTTCTTATTTATGCCGCAGCAAGGAACCTCCTTCTCGCAAGGGGTTACAATATTGAGATCCTTGCCAACTACGCCCCTAAACTTTCAATGTTTATGGAATGGTGGAAGCAGCTTTTCGGTGAGAGTGAGGGAAAGGAAGGAAAGGGAATATTCCCGGCGGCCGTCAATTTTACCTCCGACCTGCACTCAATGGGTCAGTACATACAGGAGGGCCAAAGGATCATGTTTGAGACCATAATCGATGTCACAGCGCCCTCATCACATCTGACTGTCCCAACCGACAAGGATAACTATGATCAGTTAAATTACCTTTCGGGGAAAAGGATCTCAGAGATAAACCGAAATGCATTACTGGGAACCTTCCTGGCCCATGGTGACGGAGGTGTACCCTGTATAATAGTAAAGATACCTGAAGTAACACCTTATTATATAGGGCAGCTGATCTACTTCTTTGAAGTATCGTGTGCCGTAAGCGGTTATATACTTGATGTCAATCCCTTCGATCAGCCAGGCGTAGAAGCATATAAGAACAATATGTTTGCACTATTAAATAAGCCCGGGCATGAAAAAGACGGAGAGGCACTCAGGAAGAGGCTTGATATGAAATAGGAAAATATCATTCTTCGCTAACGCCTGTGATAAATAAATGCAACCACAGACGGTGTCTTAAAAGTAATCCAAGGCGTCATTGCGAGGAGTGAAACGACGAAGCAATCTCATGTTATTCAGGAGATTGCTTCACTTCGTTCGCAATGAAGTTTTTGGAGGAATGCTCATTTAAAACACCCTGAGTCGGACTATGATCACAGGCTCTAGCCTGTTCGAGCTTTTTCACACACTTTACTTTTCAGGCAGAGCCTCAAGGGATATACCGACGGAGGCGGAGCCTCCGCCGAACGGGATGCACAGGAGATAAAAAAAAGGGTCTTTAACAGACCCTTTTTTATTCAGTGCTTATTTAGCCAGTTTATGTTTCTTAACAAAGGTATCCATAACCTCAACCAGGTTAGGTGACCCTATTTCCTGAAGGTCGTAGTATACTCTTGTTGAAGGCTTTTTGATCTTGATGATCCTGTTCAGATCGATAGGTGTACCAATAACAACTGAATCGCAATCGGTATTGTTTATTGTTGTCTCAAGGTCTTTAAGCTGCTGTTCCCCATAGCCCATAGCAGGAAGAAGCGTTCCGATATTGGGATATATTTCAAATGTCTCAGCCAGTTTACCTACGACATATTTCCGCGGGTCAACGAGTTCAGCGGCGCCGAATTTTCTGGCGGCAACAACTCCGGCTCCGATCTTCATCTCTCCGTGTGTGAGTGTTGGTCCGTCTTCAACAACAAGAACCCTCTTGCCTCTTATGATCTCTGGCTTATCGACAGCTATAGGTGATGCTCCGTCAACAACTATTGCTTTAGGGCAAACCTTCTCAATATTTTCCCTTACAATCTGAATAGCTTCAGGGGAAGCGCTGTCCATCTTATTTATTACAACCACATCGGCAATACGCAAAGTTACCTCGCCCGGGTAATATGATAACTCATGACCTGGTCTGTGCGGGTCGACAACAGTAATTGTAAGATCGGGCTTATAGAACGGGAAGTCGTTGTTACCACCATCCCAAAGGATTACATCGCAACCGTCCGGGTCGTTCTCAGCAGCCCTTAGTATTGCTTCATAGTCAACACCTGCATAGATAACATTACCCCTGACAACATGGGGTTCGTACTCTTCCATCTCTTCTATTGTGCACTTATGCTTTTTGAGGTCTTCAACCTTTGCAAACCTCTGCACCTTCTGAGCCACCAGGTCGCCGTACGGCATCGGGTGCCTTACAGCAACCACCTTAAGTCCTTTTTCCATCAGCAGCTCAATCACCCTTCTGGAGGTCTGACTTTTACCACAACCTGTCCTTACTGCACCTACAGCAATAACCGGTTTGGTACTCTTTATCATTGTGTCCCTTGGGCCGAGAAGCATAAAATTAGCACCTGCTGCATTAACAATAGCACTCATTGCCATAACCCTCTGGTAAGGAACATCGCTATAGGAGAATACACAGTCATCGGCTTTGAGCCTGATAATAAGTTCCGGTAGCTCGTTCTCCGCAAATATCGGGATCCCTGATGGATATAGTTTTCCTGCAAGTTCGGCAGGATACTTACGTCCGTCAATATCAGGTATCTGGGCTGCTGTGAATGCCACCACATTATAAGCAGAGTTGTCTCTGAAATAGGTGTTGAAATTGTGGAAATCACGCCCTGCGGCACCGATAATTATTACATTTTTCTTTTCCATACTGGTATTATATGATTATTGATAAATTAATTTGCGGTGTTGCTTTTAAAGCAATTAACAAATTTATAATTTACGGCCTAAAATCAGTGTAAATAAAAACATTTTTAGGAAGATCCTCTATGAGATTAATCAGTTTGAGGTTAATGATCATACCGGAACCTTAATAATTATTAGTAGTTTAATAGTCTCATTCCTGGTTTCTGATTATGAACGTCCTTGCCCACATATATCTCTCCGGTGAATCTGAAAAGATCATTATCGGAAATTATATTGGCGATTATGTGAAAGGGCGTGATTATCTGAACTATCCCGACGAAATAAGAAAAGGCATTATCCTTCACCGCCATATCGACAGTTTTACTGACAAACACCCGGTGGTTCACAGGAGTAAGATCCACTTTTCAAGAAAATATCACAAATATGCAGGGGTGGTGGTTGACATCCTTTATGATCATTTTCTTACACGCGAGTGGGATTTCTTTTCTCGGAGACCGCTGGAGAGTGTAACGTACAACTTTTACCGTGCGATGGTCAATAACAGTGAGTCTCTGCCTCCAAAGGTAAGAGATCATATGTCGTCATTCATTATTCAGAACTGGCTGGAATCCTACCAGACGAAGGGAGGCATACGACGTGTGTTCAATGCACTTAGTCGAAGAACTACGCTCCCCAGGGAGACGAGATTTTTGATGCGGACCTTTAAAAAGAATTATTATAGTCTCGAAGATGACTTTATGGAGTTCTTCCCTCAATTAATAGACTATGTTGAGAAGGACTTCGGGATTGTTTTATCGCACCATCTGAAAATCCCATTCTGATCTATATCAGGTACTCTGTTCTGCCCGCGTCGAGCCGGAGGAAGATAAAAAGGAGTATGGTAAAACCCCAAAGTGAGCTGCCTCCGGCACTAAAGAATGGCAGTGGAATACCTATTACAGGGACAACACCAATTGTCATACCTATATTAATAAAGAAGTGGAAGAATATTATGGAAGCCACCCCATAGCCATAGATTCGTGAGAATGCTGATTTTTGTCGCTCGGCCAGCCAGATAAGCCTTAGTATCAGCGCAATAAACAGGGCTACGGCAACAAACGATCCAAGAAAACCCCACTCCTCGCCTACTGTACAGAAGATAAAATCGGTGCTCTGCTCAGGGACAAATTTGAATTTGGTCTGGGTGCCGTTCAGATAACCCTTACCGGCAAAACCTCCTGATCCGATAGATATTTTCGATTGATTAACATTATACTCTGTTCCAAACGGATCAGATTCTTTGCCAAGCAGAATATTGACCCTTGTCTTCTGATGTGGTTCCAGCAGCTTGTCGAAACCATAATCTACGGAATAGGTATAAACAAAGCTGGCTGCCAGAAACAGGTAGATCACAAGCAGGGTATTTGCCCTGGTACGAAAAACATAGTAAACAACCAGTGGTGAAGCCAGAAAGACAGAGATAACAAGAATTTTTGCAACCGTTAAGGTGTCAAATATGAGGTAAGCAGAAAGGAATCCGACACCTGCCAAAACGGAAAGGACAAGTATACTTTTAAGCATAAGTGCACCATCTCTCATACCTGCCCATACCAGAAGCAGAGCCGTAATGATCAGTCCGGCAACAATATAAGTTGAATTATCAACCATTAGTGTTACAAAGAACAGGATCACAGCCAATAGTCCTGATATAAAAATAAAAGGGCTGAGACCTTCCCGGAAAAGAACAATAAAGAAGACCATAAATACCAGAGCGGAGCCCATATCGGGCTGAAGTGAGGTTAGAACGGCCGGCAGGATAAACAGGAATGTGGCAAACAAAAGATTACTGAACTTGTTGAGCGATACCCCATGCATCGAAAGATATCGTGCCAGGGCGAGAGCTGTGGCAAATTTCGCAAATTCAGTAGGTTGAAGTCCGAATGACCCTATTTCAAACCAGGATCTTGCGCCATTTATCTCCTTGCCCATAATAAGTACAGCAAAGAGCATTATGATAAGGGTAATATAAATAGGCCAGGCAAAAAATGTAAAAAACCGGTTATCCATTACCAGGATAAAGACTGCAATAACAACAGTAGCAGCAATCCATAACAACTGCTTCCCATACCGCTGTGAAAGATCAAAGATACTTGGATGCTCTTCGCTGTATACCGCTGCATAGATATTTAACCACCCAAGAAACATGAGTAGCAAGAACAGGATTATAGTCAGCCTGTCGACACTATCAAAAAGATTATTCCTGCGGCGTACCATTAGTCATTACAAAACGGGTAATATTATCTTCCATGTACTTTCTTTTCACCTCTCCTGTAAGATACCTTTCAATCATAAGACTGGCCACCGGAGCTGCAATGGTGGAACCAAAACCCACGTTTTCCACATATACTGCAATGGCTATTTTAGGATTTTCTCTGGGGGCAAAGGCTATAAATATTGAATGGTCCTTACCATGTGGATTTTGGGCCGTACCGGTCTTTCCACAAGTAATATATTCCTTTACTGCAATATGTCGTGCAGTAGCTCCTGCCTCACCATGTATAACATCTTCCATACCGTCAATGATCTTTTCAAAGTTCTCAGGAAGGATACCTGTTTCATGATGGATAAGAAAATCCTCTTTTACAGGTATTCCACCACCGATCTCCTTAATAAGATGAGGGGTGACATAGTAACCTCTGTTGGCAATTGCTGAGGTCATATTTGCCATTTGTATCGGTGTGGTACCAAGCTCTCCCTGACCAATAGCAAGTGACAGGACCGTTGGAGCCTTCCACCTTCCCTTACCATAATACCTGTCGTAATAACTCGACTGCGGAACAAATCCGTTAAGCTCATTTGTAAAATCACCACCCAGTTTTGTACCAAAGCCAAATTTCTCAAGCCATCCTCTCCAGTTATCGTAACCAGCTTGCTACAGAACCATACTTTGGGATCTTCGAGTATATATCTCAGAACGTTACAGAAATAGGCATTACAACTATTGGAAATAGCATCGCGGAGATTCAGTGGAGAACGATGGGAGTGACAACCTATGGACAATCCTCTTATGTGATAGCCCATGCTGCAGCTAAACGAGGTAGAGGGAGAAATTACTTTTTCCTGTAATGCTATCAACCCATTGATAAGCTTAAATGTTGATCCCGGAGGGTAGGAAGCCATCAGTGCCCTGTTGAACAGTGGCTTAAGCGTGTCGTTTTGAAGAAGCCTCACTTTATCCGACCTGACCCTTCCGACAAGGAGTCCCGGGTCATAGGCAGGAGCTGATATCAGAGCCAGAACCTCACCTGTGGCAGGCTCGATGGCAACGATACTGCCGGTCTTTCCTGCCATAAGCTTCTCGCCGTAGGCCTGAAGCTCCGCATCAATTGTAATTACCAGGTTCTTACCCGGAACAGAGAGTGTATCGAACGCACCATCTCCGTATGAACCCTTTACCCTGGACAATACATCAACAAGAAATACTTTAACACCTTTTTTACCTCTCAGCTCGTTCTCGTAAGTTTTTTCAAGACCGCTGACACCTATATAATCACCTGATTTATAGTAAGTATCTTCATTGATTATTTTATCATCTACTTCACCCACATAACCAAGGATATGAGCGGCAACCGGCAAGGAGTACTTTCTTAGAGTTCTGGACTGCACATAGAATCCCGGATAATTGAAGAGAGTCTCCTGAAAAGCTGCATAGTCCTCAGACGACAGCATCTTAAGGAAGACCGAGGGGGCCTGTCTTGAATATTTTCTGGCGGCAGCCATCCTCTCGGAGAAGGAGGATTTATCGATATTGATAAGTGCACAGAACTTTGCAGTATCAATCTTTGTAACCTGATTGGGAATAACCATAAGATCGTAGGCTGCCTGATTGGATACCAGAAGTTCTCCATTCCTTGAATATATAAGTCCCCGTGCAGGAAACTGAGTGACATAACGAAGTACATTGTTTTCAGCGGAAAGACGTGAGGAGTCGTCAATTACCTGAAGATAGAAGAGACGTACCAGCAGGATAAAGGCAGAGAGAACCACCATAGCCATAACAAAGTACTTCCTGTTTGTGTTAAAATCCTTCATCGCTTCCCCCTGATATTACCGGTAATATAGACCTCGAGCAATACCACTGAAACAAATGTAAATAACGAACTGATAATGACTCGCAGGAATGTTCTGAAGAACCCGTGAAAGGTAAATACCTCCATATAGAATAATACCAGATGGTGTGTTACGATCATTAGAAGGGAATAGACCAGAAACCACCTTAAACCATATTCTGCTACCGATGGCACTGATCCCTTTTCATAGCCATCTCTTACGGCAACGATACCCAGTATATATGGCCTGGCAAAAGCTGCCATAACAGTTGCTGAAGTATGCATGCCGGGTGTTCCGCTAAAGATATCCATCAGAATACCAATAAAAAAGGCAATCAAAAGAAGTACCCAATCTTCTGTGTCGACAGGAATAATAAGCAGAAGGTATATATATACGAAAGGATTAACATAGCCGCTGAACTGTATATTGTTGAGTACAACCATCTGTAAAAGGATGATCCCAACCACCAGAGCTGCATATTTAACTACCCTGTACATTATTCCATCCTCCCTTCTTCCAGTTGATCTCTCTCTTCTTTTCTAAGGTTTCGCACTACGTTTACATACTGGAGGTTCTTGAAATCAGTAGACAACTCAACATCTATCGTATAGAAGTCGCCTGTAATTTCATTATAACCGATGATAGTACCAACCGGTACAGCTTCGGGGAATATTTGAGAGAATCCGGTTGTTTCAATTGTATCTCCTAAAGCGATCTCAACATGATGAGGTATATCATTAAGGACAGCTTCCCGGTAATCCTTTCCGGCCCATCTCAGAGATCCGAAATAGTTGTTTTTCCTGAGGCGCACACTAAGCCTCATATCGGGATGCAGGAATGACATTACAACAGAATAGTTTCTCGAGGTTCCTACCACAATGCCTACAACACCGTCATTCCCTATTACCCCCATTCCGGTTTCAATTCCATGCCTTGAACCTTTGTCGAGTGTTAGGTAGTTCTTCTGCCTTGCTACTGAATTACCCACCACGCGGGCATTTATATACTGATAACTTTGAAAAACGATGGTGTCGTGTACCGACATAAAAAGGGAATCCCTGCTTTCCAACTGCAAGTCGAGGGCATTTCTGAGGCTTACTATTTCCTCCGAAAGCTCCTTGTTTGTTTGTCTCAGACTGAAGTAGGAATTGATATTATTTACCCCTGACTGTACTGATCCTGCTATACTCTTGACTCCGTTAAATACCTTTGAATTGTGATAACTATTTTCCATGACGACCATTGAAACAGCAAATATTTCAAGTATCAGGAAGATTATCACATTTCTGTATCGTTCCAGAAAGTTGAGCAGGCTCCTCATCGGGGTTTATTTATCTCATCAGGAATGGAAATTTGTCAACATTCTTAAGGGCTACTCCTGTTCCTCTTGCAACTGCGTGAAGCGGATCCTCTGCCACCCTAAACGGAATATTGATCTTATCTGTAAGTCTTTTATCAAGTCCTCTTAGCAAAGCTCCGCCACCGGCCAGATAAATTCCCTTACAAACAATATCGGCATATAATTCGGGAGGGGTTTGCTCCAGTACAGACAGAATTGCAGCCTCCACCTTAGAGAGTGATTTATCGAGGCAATGTGAAATTTCCTGATAAGAGACAGGTATCTCTATAGGCAGGGCGGTCATAAGATTTGGCCCGCGTACGACAAAATCGGCAGGTGGATTTTCAATATCAGGCAGAGCTGCTCCAACGGCTATCTTAATATCTTCAGCCGTACGTTCGCCAATTTTGACATTATGCTGATGCCTCATATAAGCCTGAATGTCGGCGGTAAATCCGTCACCTGCAATTCGTATTGATTTGTTGCAGACAATACCTCCAAGGGCAATAACTGCAATTTCAGTTGTTCCTCCACCAATATCAACAACCATACATCCGTCGGGGCCCTCCACATCGAGTCCTATACCGATTGCTGCGGCCATAGGTTCATAGATCATATAAACATCGCGCCCACCGGCATGTTCGCTTGAATCCCTTACCGCTCTTATCTCAACCTCTGTACTACCCGATGGGATACAGACCACCATCTTCAATGAGGGTGCAAAAAGGCGCGGTCCCTTATTGATCATTTTGATCATTCCCCGGATCATCTGCTCAGCGGCATTGAAGTCGGCTATTACACCATCGCGCAGTGGTCTCACCGTCTTAATGTTCTCATGGGTCTTCCCATGCATCTGCCGCGCCTGCTCTCCTATGGCAATCAGTTTACCCGTATGCCTGTCAATAGCCACAATAGATGGCTCATCCACCACAATCTTATCATTATGGATAATAATTGTATTGGCAGTTCCAAGATCAATTGCAATCTCCTGGGTTAAAAATGAAAATAGACCCATTTTTTTATTTTTAATTATTTATATATCAATGTTTAAAGTGTCTTACACCTGTAAAAACCATTATCATCTTGTGTGTGTTACAATATTCGACAGACTCGTTATCGCGTACCGAGCCTCCCGGTTGAATGACCGCTTTAATTCCTGCTTTGTTGGCAATAGCCATACTGTCGGCAAAAGGAAAGAAAGCATCTGAACCGATAACAGCACCCTTGGTATCGAGACCAAAGGATCCGGCCTTTTCTATTGCCTGACGTAAAGCATCGACCCTGGAGGTCTGCCCTACTCCGCTGGCAAGCATTTTACCATTCTTAGCCAGAACAATGGAATTTGATTTACTGTGTTTCACAATTTTCTGTGCAAAAATCAGATCAGCCGTGGTCCTGCTGTCGGGATGAAGTTCTGTAACACATTTCATTTCCTCTCCCGCGGGTGATGAAGAATCGGAATCCTGCCAGAGGATACCGTTAAGTACACTCCTTGAGATTGAAGGCAAAGGTTTGACCCCAGGTTTTCTAAGGAGTATTATTCTGTTCTTTTTCTGTCTTAGTGTTAACAGAGCCTCATCTGAATAAGCGGGGGCTATTATTACCTCGAAGAATATCTTATCTATTGCTTGAGCAGTCTCAGTGTCGACCGTGCTGTTTGTTATCAGCACTCCCCCAAAAGCAGAGAGCGGGTCTGCCTCCAGAGCTCCTTCCCATGCTGAAATAAGTTTGTCGGAACTGGCAATGCCACAGGCATTGTTGTGTTTTAGTATGGCAAAGGTGGTGGCATTAAATTCATCAATCAGTCCTAGTGCCGCCTCTATGTCGAGAAGATTGTTGTATGACAGCTCCTTACCGTGAAGCTTATCGAATATTGCATTCAGGTCACCATAGAATACACCTCTCTGATGCGGGTTCTCTCCATATCTCAGCGGGGTTGCATTATCTATACTTATTCTCAGTCCGGCAGACACAGCAGTCCCATTGAAGTAATTGAATATCTGTGTGTCGTAATGGGAGGAGACAGCAAAAGCCTTCGTAGCGAGATCTTTTCTGTATTCGATGGTTGTAACACCTTTATTTTCATTCATCTGCCTGATAAGCTCAGGGTACTGATCTTTAGAAGAAATTATTGCTACATCTCTGAAATTCTTTGCCGCAGCTCTTATAAGAGAGATACCACCTATATCGATCTTTTCTATAACCTCCTCTTCCGGTGCTCCCGACCGTACTGTTGCCTCAAAGGGATAGAGGTCAACAATTACCAGGTCGATCGCGGGGATCTTGTACTGCTCCATCTGCTTAAGGTCTGAGTCGACCTCCCTTCGTGCCAGTATACCCCCAAAAACTGTGGGATGAAGTGTCTTCACCCTGCCACCAAGTATAGAGGGATAGGCGGTAAGATCCTCTACTTTCAAGGCATCTGTTCCGTAACCTTTTATAGCTTCCCATGTACCCCCTGTGGAGATAATCTGTACCCCATGGTCTGAAAGATTTTTTACAACCTCCTCAAGTCCATCCTTATGGTACACGGAAATCAGTGCACTCTTAACTCTTATTCTACTCATTTTGTGTTAATTGAACGGGACTATACCGAAAGATAACAAGCGATAAAAATAGATATTATTTTGGTGACGGCCAACCTGCCTTGAGTTATTTATTAAGTGAATTCACAATCGCAAAAACCACATTTATAATTATCTTTACATTTTGTACAAAACAATAAACATACTATATGTTTTTCAAGCTATTAAAGGAGGGATTTCTATTTGCTGTCAATTCTATAGTTGTCAATAAGTTAAGGACGTTTTTATCTCTGTTTGGCATAACAATAGGTATTTTTGCAATTATTTCGGTATTTACCGTTCTCGACTGGATGGAAAAATCTATCCGCGACAGTATATCAACACTTGGCGACAGGGTAGTTTATGTGCAGAAGTTTCCATGGTCCTTTGATCCTAATCTTGCATGGTGGGATATTATAAAATGGCCTGCTCCGTCGCTTGAAGATTATGAGGCAATACAGCGGACAAGCACGAAATCTGAAGCAGTCTGTTTCTCAGCAATTGCTCCCCGGCAGGTAAAGTACCAGAAAAACGTTGCCAGCAATGCCGGTATTTGGGCCGCAACTCATGAATTTGAAGTTGTACGCAACTTTGAAATTGAGAAAGGAAGATATTTCTCTCCATATGAATCGATCTCAGGTAAACCGGTTGCTATTATTGGCGCCGACCTTGCAGAGAACCTGTTCGGCTATGCCGATCCTATTGGAAAAGAGATAGTTATTGCCGGTTATAAAACTCAGGTAATTGGTGTATTTAAAAAGGAAGGAAAGGGAGGACTGAGCGACAGCGGCATGGATGAACTTGTGTTAATACCGCTGCATTTCGGAAAAACATTTATAAACCTTAGAAACAGATTCATCGATTCAATGGTAATAGTTCTGGGCAAGGATGATGTTGCTGCCCAGGAGCTTACCGATGAGCTTACTATGATAATAAGAGCCTCCAGAAGAATAAGGCCCGGTGAGATATCAACCTTCTCTGTTAACAGGGCAAGCCTGCTTTCACAGGGTTTTGATGCGGTATTTGCAGGTATTAACGTCGGAGGGTGGCTTATCGGAGGCTTTTCGATACTGGTAGGTGGATTCGGTATTGCCAACATCATGTTCGTTTCGGTACGTGAACGTACAAGTATAATTGGTATACAGAAAGCCCTTGGTGCAAAGAGATATTTTATCCTTCAGCAATTTCTATATGAGTCGGTTCTTCTCTCTCTGTTAGGGGGGCTCCTTGGACTACTAATGGTATTAATAGGGACATCAATTATTAACTACCTGTATGAGCTTGATATGCACCTCACGGCAGGTAACACTATTCTTGCCCTTATGATATCGGGGATAATAGGCATAGTAGCAGGCTATGCCCCTGCAAGAACGGCAGCCAAGATGAATCCGGTGGATGCTATCGGATTTTCGTTCTGACCTCAGGAAAAATAGAGATGCAGATTCTGGCCTATGATCATATAAATGGTCAGGCCCACAATATCATTTGTGGTAGTTATGAACGGACCCGTCGCCAAAGCCGGATCGATCTTTAATTTTATCGAGTAACAGCGGTAGTATTGTTCCGAACAGGGATGCAAAAATAATCACCGACATCAGTGCCATGCTAACCGATAATGTTAAGGCAAAAGAATCACTGAAAATGTAATTGTATAAGAAGATCAGTCCCCCAAGAATTATTCCGTTAAGGGCAGCCAGGGAAAATTCCTTTGCCAGCTTATTAAAAGTCTGACCATGCTTAATTGTATTGTTGGCAAGACCCTGGACAATTATAGCAGAGGATTGAATTCCCACATTACCTCCCATAGCGGCAATCATCGGAATAAATATCACCATTTCAGGATACTTAAGGAGGTTATTCTGAAAACCTGTCAGTACCATTGAGCCAAGGACGCCACCCACGAGTCCTATTATCAGCCATGGCAATCTGGCCCGGGACCTTATGAACAGGGAGTCTGTATATTCAACGTCCTCAGATATACCGGATGCCAGCTGATAGTCTCTCTCTGCCTCTTCTCTTATAACATCAACAATATCGTCAATCGTGATCCTACCCAGAAGCCTTCCAATAGAATCAACAACAGGTAAAGCCACAAGGTCGTATTTCTCCATTATTTGTGCCACCTCAACGGCTGAAGTGCTTGTACTGACCGGTATGACATCTGTTTCGCAGATATTCATTACCCGTGTGGCCTTATTGGTTGTTACCATCTTCTTTAAGGAGACTATCCCCTTAAATTTCTCATCATTATCAACCACGTATACATAATAGACCTCATCAACCTCATCAGCTTGCCGACCCAGCTCTTTAAGACAGGTAAGAATTGTCCAGTTTTCATTAACAACCACCATCTCCTTGGCCATCAGTCCCCCTGCGGTATCCTCATCGTAGGCAAGAAGATCAAGAATATCGCCTGAATGTTCTACATCTTCAATATGGCGGAGTACCTCCTGTTGCTTTTCTTCCGACAGATCACCGATAACGTCTGCAGCATCATCGGTATCCATGTTATTAATAAACTTCCTGGCGATGATATCCGAGGGCATGAATTCGAGAAATTCCTCCCTTTCGTCTTCATCCAGCTCGGCGAGGGCATCGGCCGCGGTATCCTGATCCAGCAGCAGATATAAGAATTGAGCCTCCTCCTTGGAAAGTTTATAATAGATCTCCGCTATATCCGCAGCGTGGAGGGTTTCAATAATACGGATGGTTTCCTCTTCATCCTTCTTTCTGATCGCTTCCTTTAGTTCTGAAAGAAAGGATTTGGTCAGTTCGAATCTCTTTGCCATACTTTCCATATCAATCTCCTTTTTTTTCCAGTTGATTTGTCAGTAATACAAAATCATCAACTGAAAGTTGTTCTGCTCTTTTACCTGCAAATAATATGTCAGCATCCAGGCTTCCCGATAACTGACGCAACGCATTCCTGAGTGTCTTCCTTCTCTGGTTGAAGCCTGCTTTGACAACCCTGAAGAAAAGGACTTCATCGCATCCCAGTGACAACTCCTCTCTTCTTATAAGTCTTATCACTCCCGACTTAACCTTAGGCGGAGGATTAAAAACACCCTCGCTCACAGTAAAAAGGTACTCCGCAGTATAAAAAGCCTGCGTCAGAACACTTAGTATTCCATAGACCTTATTTCCCGGGCCGCTGCAGATCCTCTCGGCAACCTCCTTCTGAAACATTCCTGTCAACTCATTAACCCGGTCTCTTTTCTCCAGGACCCTGAACAGGATCTGACTGGAAATATTATAGGGAAAGTTACCAATTATTGCACAATTACCCCCGGTGCCTGCCGTAAAATCGTAATTGAGAATATCAGCCTCCACTATTCCTTCAATATCGGGAAACTTAGACCGGAGGAACTCTACCGATTCCGTGTCGATATCAATGACCATAAGGTCGGGAAGATCTCTTTTCAGAAGTAATTCTGTAAGAATTCCCATTCCGGCACCAATTTCTATAACCCGTGAACAATCCTCAGCCTTGAGGGAGGAGACTATTCTTTCGGCAACTCTTTTATCAGTCAGAAAATGCTGCCCCAGACTCTTTTTTGGTCTTACTCCACCCATCTCAACACTCTGTTAATTTCTTAAATGTGAGGCATATTTCCGCAGATACGGTAACCCCATATTCTCCAGAAAACGGAGGAACTTTTTGAGCCAGTTCAGATATAATGTAGCAAACAGGAGCAACGTCATAAACCACAAAGCCCCAATATTGAACCAAAGAGTAGGTATACTGAATTTCCCGAGTCGCTTTTCTGCAGAAAAGAAGTGGGCCCTGCCATAGTTCGACAGTGGCTCCATATATATCGGGTCGGCCTTCTGAAGGAACATCTCTTCAGAATTGTAAACCTTTTTAATGGTTGTCCTGTTAAGCACCATATTTGCAAGGTTCTCATTATGATATGCCAGCCTTAGTTTCAAAAAACCCTCAACCCCTATTTTGTCAGTGACCGATCTGTAAACAGAATCTCTCACTAAAGAGAGCAGATATAATTCATCTCTTAAGATTTTCCTTGTTGTATCGAGGAAGGTGTTAGCTTCCTTGACAAATATTGAGTCGGGTAATGCTTCCTTAACGGCCAGATTAAAAGGGTAACCGGTAAACTCCGACAATTCCCCAAAATGGTAATTCAATTTTTTAAACTCTTTGAAGGAGGCATCATCCCAATTGTGCCTGTTAACTGCAAATTCCCTTATCTCCCGGCCCAATTCCGGCAACAGGAATGTGGCATTCCACTCCTTTCTGCTTATCTCCCTTTCCAGTTCAAAAAATGGTTTTTGAAATCTGTTGTGAGCAAACTGCTCTACTGCCATTGCCTCATAAGCCCACCTGGTTGCCATAATATCGCCTATTAAAGGCACATATTTTTTGCCGGAGATTGAGTTATGAAGATCGTCAAACTTGATCATTGCTCCACCCAGCAGCAGCTGCGGAACAAGAATAAGAGGTATTAGTATATATATACTTACTACCGATCTCATTCCTGCAGAGATATTTAATCCCAGCATATTGCCAAAGCTGGCCGTTGAAAAGAGAATAAGCCAATACACAAAAGTCATTCCTTTGATATCAAGAATAACATTGGCTACCAGTACGAACGAAATGGATTGAATCGCAGAGAGAACAAATAAGAATCCAATTTTCGAGAGCAAGTAGCTTAATCGGCTGATATTCAGATATTTTTCCCTCTCAAGAATCTTCCGGTCACGGAAGATCTCTTCGGCACTAACCGTTAATCCAAGGAAAAGGGCAACTATAATTGCCATAAACATGAATACCGGGAAATTTATATTTGCCGCAAAAGTGTACCCTTCGTCGCCGCTGTACTTTGAAAAATATCCAAGGATAAAAGCCAGTAGTGGTGCCTCGAGAAGGTTAATGGCAATATATTGTTTGTCGGAGAGTTTTCTGTTCAGGTTCCTTCTGATGAAGGTCTTCACCATGCCAATCCTGGATGGCAATTTGTAATTAACCAGAGGCAACTTAGAGGGTACCGGGTGTATGCCCTTGTCCTGATATATTTTTGACTTATATCGCTGATGCCATCCTTCCGGAGATATCTGTCTTTTTTTGGATGGATACCCCATATTGTCGACCTCTCTCGATTCTACTATTTCAAGTATACTTTCGGTGTCGACGTTACCACAGTTGGGGCATTCGCTCTCAGCAGCATTTGCCTGTGATGTCTCGGTCTTGAAATAAACCAGGGCATCAACGGCATCCCCGTCGTATATCATATAACCGCCTTTATCGAGCAGCCATAACCGGTCGAACATCTTAATAATGTCGGAGGAGGGCTGATGGATAATGGTAAAGACGATCCTGCCTTTCAATGCCTGCTGGCGCAGCAGATTCATCACTTTTGCCGAGTCGTGTGAGGAGAGTCCGGAGGTAGGCTCATCAACAAATAAGATGGAAGGTTCCCTCATTAATTCAAGGGCAATATTCAGTCTTTTACGCTGACCTCCCGAAATTTTCTTGTTAAGCACATCCCCAACCATGTGATCTCTGACATCATCAAGGTCGAGGTCGATCATTACTTTCTCTACAAGCTCAATTATCTCTGCATCGTTAAGTTTACCAAAGCAAAGCTTCCCATTATAATATAGATTCTGAAAAACAGTTAGCTCTTCGATAAGAAGATCATCCTGAGGCACATATCCGATAAGGCCACGTATCAGTCTCCTGGTTTCTGTCTGTTCACTTATGTTGTGACCGTTCATGCAGACAGACCCTGTTTGTGGTATTAGCTTGCCATTCAACAGGTTAAGAAGGGTCGTTTTGCCAACACCACTCCCACCCATAATACCAACCAGGTTACCGGACTCAACTGAAAAACTGAAAGGTTTTACTCCAAAGCCTGAATTCTTGAACAGGTAGCTGACATCATTTCCCGGTAAAGAGAACATCTTTCCCGTAGCTGTCGGCAATAAATGATTTATAGATCTTCGAATAATAGATCGGTTCAATGTCGGGTCCCTTTTATATTTACCCCACGGTCAAGCAGATAGACCCTGCATGGTATTATATCCCTCCCTTTGAAATACATGGCACTGGGGCCGTCGTATGTAAATATAAGGGTGGAGGTACTCTCAATATGTAAAACGGCTATGTACCCTTTAAGTCCGGATATTAATAGTTTATGCCATTGACTAAAATTCTTTTTTCGCGACAGCGGGTGCCTTGAAATTATTTCATCACCTATGATAAGCATGTTCGAGGGATTCACCTCTTCGAAGCGGGCACCTATCATAAAGGCAACAGCATCATTATACTCCTTTCTGGGAATATTGAAGGTCCGGGCAACAATATCGACAATCTTCTGCTCCTGATCTGATACAACGGTATCTTCATAGACAAATTCGAGCAGCTGCAGAAATACTATCATTCTCTCATCGAGGAAGAGTCCCTTCTTTATCTGCCGGCAAATGTTTGTGATCTGGAAAGAGATAAGAGAATCTTCATCGGAGAGATCCGAATTCTCTATTCCTTCCAGCTCTCCCGCGTAGAACTTAAGGTTGCTTTCAAACATGCTGAAGTACTCTTCCTCAAGTTCCCTGTTAACATATCTTCTGAGATAACCCCTCAGAATTTTCTTTCCCCGAAGCGTTACACCACCGGGATTTACGGTTGAAACAATGGAAAAAATATGGATTAACGCAAGCAGGACCGACTCCCTCATATCAATTCCAGATTAAAAATCAGTGATAATACAGTCTGAATCAACGCCACTTCATTTAGGGCGTAACCAGCTTTTCTCTGGCAATTGCAACGGCTTTCGTGATGTCCTCGACATTCTTTAATGAAAGACTGCTGTCAATATGGCTGTAAATCTCAGACAGTGGTTTAAGTGTTTCAAGAAGCTCCTTAATCATTACATTATCGGAGTATGGTCTGGCCACATCGAGGAAAAGCTCAAAAGAACGTTTCTGCTCCAACAGAACCTCCACGATCCCTTTTACATGATAAACCGATTCTGAAACATTTGTGGTAAGGTACATTCCTTCAACCCAAGCGCCACCTACTACAAGTAAAGCCAAAGCCTGCTGATCGTTCTCGCTTAAATAACTGTATGTATCGTTGAATGCTCCTGTCAATACGTTGACCAGCTCATCCCTGTTATCAAAGTTATCCTTTATCGATTCATATAACGACTCGTCATAAACCTTTGCCATGTTAAGTTCTCCGGCAAGTTTTCTTATGGCATCGAGGTAATTAATTACGTCCTGCTGCATGTTGTAGAGAGTGGCATAGCTCAGGTCTGCACCGTAAATACCCAGATTAATAGCCCTGCTTTTTGATGTAAAATAGCTATCGGCGCTCTTTACTGAATTGGAGATACCAATAATATATCCAACCTCAAGTTCCGTAAGCATTTTTATTACCTCGGCAGATGTGGGAAGGGGATATACACTCTCCTGGATCTCCTTGGTTATACTCTGAAGTTTTTCAACATTTTGAACGGGTTTGCTTTTGCTTTCGCTTTTCCCTTTGCACGAAGGGAGTATTGATAGTCCTGAAATGACAAGGATCGACAGACTCAAAGTAATTATTCTCTTCATGTTAAGCTGCTTTAAAAGTTTATATCTATGTGATTGGTAAAAATATAAAATATATTGTTGTATGTCGGTTGAAACATGATTTATTATTAATGTAATGTTTCATTATTATACTGTTTTACCAATTAAATGGTCAACAGTAGAGACTGGTTGACCGACATTAAATCTTCAGATCAAATTGGTAGGGTGATAATCTGATATTAGGGATGCCGATTTTTTCCAGGGCAACCAATAGTTTCTTCAACAGGTTGTAATACAGAACTATGAACAGGATAATGATCATTATCCACAATATCCCCAGATTGAACCAAAATGCAGGTATAACATAATCGCCAATTATTTTTTCAGGTGCATAATAATGTGCTGCTCCTGTCTTCGATAGAGGTGACAAATATACAGGGTCGGCTTTCTGAATGAACATTTTTTCAGATTCATACAATTTATCAGTCCTGTTTCGCGAAAGAACAAGATTAGCAAGGCTTTCGTTATGGTAATTAAGCCGTCTTTCAGTAAACCCCTCACTGCCCAGAACAGTAATGAGAGAATCATGGAGATGATCTCTGGCCATTGTTACTGTATAGATTTTATTCCGAAGTTCTTTACGGGCAGAATCAAGAAATTGTGAAGACGCATCTACAAAAATTGAATCAATATCCTTTCCTGTTCCGGTAAAACCGTTTTCTAAACCCGTAATATCTGTCAGTTCATTGAAATGATATGACAGTTTACTGTAATTCTTATCATATTCCTTTTTATTCTTCTCTTTAAGGTTTGAAACAAACATCTCCTGCACCTTGTCCTGAAGAGCCGGAATAAGAAAATTTGCCTTCCACTCCAATTGGCTAATGGCCCTGTCTACCTCAAAAAACGGTTCCTGAAAATCGTTTGACCGGAATTGCTCCACGGCCATGGCTTCATAGGCCCATCTGGTAGCCATGACATCACCAATAAAGGGTACGTTTTCTCTCCCCGACAATGAATAATGGAGGTCGTCAAAACGTATCATTACTCCGGCTAATAACATCTGCGGCACCAATATCAGTGGGACAAGTATATAGATACTGATAACAGATTTCATGCTTGCTGAGATAACCAATCCCAGCAAGTTTCCAAAGCAGGCTGTGGTGAATAGTATCGCCCAGTTCTGAAAGAGCATGCCTTTAACTTCCAGGATTGCATTGGCAACCAAGAGGAATGACAAAGTCTGAATAGCTGAAATGAAGAAAAGAGTTCCAATTTTGGATAAAAGATAGCTTAACCGGCTGATATTTATATGGCGCTCCCTTTCAAGAATGCGTCGGTCCCTGAATATTTCCTCTGCACTAATTGTCAAACCAATGAAAAGAGAGACAATAATGGCCATGAACAGGAAAATGGGATAGTTAATATTCTCCGCGAAATTATAGTTGCCGTTCCTGCTGTACTTTGAGAAGAATGCCAGTATTAGCGCTAATAAAGGTGCTTCAAGCAGGTTGAGTGCCAGATACTGTTTATCTGAGATTTTTCTCAACACATTGCGCTCAAGAAAGGTACCGAGCATTCTTACCCTTCCGGGAAGAGTATAATTTACCGAAGGCCAGCTGCCTGGTTTCAATCTCCTTTGGGAAGAATTTCTGAAATGCTCTTTGAATTTCCTGCTCCACTCCTCCGGCGCAATTCGCCGAACCCGGCTATGTTGTCCGTTTTTATCTATCTCACATTGCCCAACAATTTCCAGAATACTACCGGCATCAACATGTCCGCATGATTGGCATTCACTTTCACCCGGTTCAATCTGTAAAGCCTGTGTCTTAAAATAGTGAAGAGAGTCAACTGCATCACCATCATAAATAATATATCCTCCCATGTCAAAAACCCATAATCTGTCAAACAGTTTGAGGAATTGAGATGAGGGCTGATGAATAATTACTATAACAAGCCTGCCTCGCAGAGCCTGATTTTGCAACAAATTCATAACTTTTTCTGAATCGCTGGAGGAGAGTCCGGAAGTAGGTTCGTCTACAAGTAATATCGATGGCTCACGCATAAGCTCGAGTCCGATATTTATTCTTTTCCTCTGACCCCCGGAAACTTTCCTGCTGGATATATCACCGATCTGCTGGTCTCTTATGTCCATTATTTCCAGATCGGTGAGAGTATTATATACTTTTCTCCTAAGCTCATCTTCACTGAGGTTACCAAAACAGAGCTTTGCATTAAAATAGAGATTCTGATAGACTGTAAGTTCCTCAATGAGAAGATCCTCCTGAGGAACATTACCAATCACCCCCTTCTGCTCCCTTTTGGAATTGAACTCATCATTTATATTAAACCCATTCAACAAAACAGTCCCCGGCTCAGGGAGCAACCTTCCTGCAAGGATCTTGAAAAGTGTTGACTTCCCAACACCGCTTCCACCAATAACACCAATAAGATTACCGCCTTCAGCGGAGAAACTGAAAGGCTTAATACCGTTTCCTGTATTTTTATAAGAATACCCAATGTTTTTCCCCTCAAATAAAATCTTATCGCCGAATTTATTTTCGATGAAAACCCGTAAAACAGTTGAAAAATATATGGGATTGATTGACTTTCCTTTAATGCTCATCCCGCGCTCAAGGAAATAGGCTTTGTTGGGAACAATATCATTGCCGTCAAAATAAACAGATGATGATCCATTATAGATGAAGAGCATAGTGGAACTGACATTAACATAAAGGAAAACCAGGTGGCCATCAAGGCCCTTGATCTCGCTCTTTTTCCAATGCTTGTAATTCCTCTCCTTGCTTATGGGCATGGAATCGGTATTATCGCCAAGGATTAAAATATTTGCCGGGGAAATCTCGTTCAGATCATCGCTGTAAATCATGGAGATGGCATTCCTGGAGTCCTCCTCCGGGATATCGAATGACCTTGTTATTATTTCCAGAATCCTTCTCTCCAGAAGGTTTAGTGATTTGTCAGCCAATAGAAATTCGAAAAGCTCCTGGAGGACGATCATCCTTTCATTAAGAGTGAGGTCCTCTTTCACTTCTATACATTTCGCGGCAATTACCTTATTAACATCTGAGTCCTGATCACTAAGATTCTTCGGTGAAATGCCATTGAAAAATTCGCGATAAATGGTTGTTCTTTGGGTGAACAGCTTAATATAATCATCGACCACCGCTGCTCTGAATGAACCGTTAAGATAGGTTTTCAGGATATTGACTCTTTTTCTGCTGACAGTTCCGGTACTCCCGGCTGAAATTATTGCAAAAAGATCGATTACAGCTTTTAGTATTGATTCTCTCATCCGTGAATTTTAGAGACAAAAAGTTTCCGGTTCAATCAAAGAAGACAGATCAACTTCCCAAAAAATCCTTCCGGACTATTTGACAGGAGTTAATTCATGATTGCCGGAAACCAATCACCGTGATTGATTCCTACTGACACTAAAAGCTAAAAACAACTGCTTACGCTTATTAGCTTTCTCCCCTACTAAGCTTAATACTCTATTAACATAGGAAAGAATAAAAAGGTTCATATATCGGGCTTTTTTGATTACTTTTGTAACCCGGACCATAATATAAGTTGAAATGAAATATAATTTCAGCACACTCCCGGCCCGGGAAAACACCAATTCAGTAAAATACGATCTCAGGGGCGAGATATTCGGTAAAAAGGATATCATTCCACTTTGGGTTGCCGATATGGATTTTCCCGTGCCCCCACCGGTAAAGGATGCATTGGAGGAAAGAATGTCACATCCGTTCTATGGGTATACGTTCCGCTCCTCTGAATATTATTCCTCCATCTCAGACTGGATAAAGAAGATTCACGGCTGGCAAATTGAAAATGACTGGATCTGTTTCAGTCCGGGGGTTGTGCCGGCATTGAATTTCTGTACAATGGCATTTACCTCCCCCGGTGATGAGATCGTTGTACAGCCACCCGTCTATTTCCCCTTTTTTGCTGCCATCACAGATCATGGAAGAGAGATAATTCATAATGAACTCACTCTGGAAAACGGGAAATACAGGATTGATTTTAAAGCTCTCAGATCTCAGGTAACCCCCAAGACGAAAATGTTCTTTTTATGTAATCCTCATAATCCTGTAGGCAGATCATGGACCAGGGATGAACTGAAAGAGTTGGGAGACTTTTGCCTGGAAAGAGATATACTACTAATATCGGATGAGATCCACAGCGATCTTGTGCTGCCGGGATACAAACACACACCTATGGCAAGCATTTCAGATGATATTGCTGGTATTACGATAACCTGCATGGCCCCAAGTAAAACTTTTAATCTGGCCGGTTTTTATACCTCTTCTATAATCATTTCAAACGAGGAACTAAGGAGTAAGTTCCGTAAAGTAACCTCTTCGCTGCACATAGAGGGGGGAAACATATTCGGTGCTGTTGCTTCAGAGGCGGCTTACCGCAAGGGAGCTGAATGGCGTGAAGAATTACTCACTTATGTTAACGGAAATATTGAGTACCTTATGGATTATTGCAGCACACACCTTCATCCCCTAAAAACAATCAGGCCTGAGGCAACATATATGGTATGGATCGACTGCAGGGAATTGGGATTAGGGGCAGAAGAGACTGCATCTTTCTTTATTGAACAGGCAGGGGTTGGACTTAATCAGGGCAGCATGTTTGGACCAGGAGGAGAAGGATTTATGAGAATAAACGTAGCATGCCCAAGGGCTGTTCTTACGAAAGCTCTGGAACAAATAAGAGGTGCATTGGAAAATCTAAAAAAGTAACTGATGGAAAAGAGAAAGGCTGTAAAATTGACTTTGGAGGATGGTTCAACTTTCAGAGGCTTTTCATTCGGGGCCTCAAAATCGGTAGCAGGGGAGGTGGTTTTCAACACAGCAATGACAGGCTACCCCGAAAGTCTTACCGATCCCTCCTACCGGGGTCAGATCTTATGCCTCTCGTACCCGCTGGCAGGCAACTACGGTGCCCCGGGCAGGGATGAAGAAAACGATCTTCTGGCCTTCTATGAATCATCTTCCATACATATCTCCGGTCTTATAGTATCAGATTACTCCTTCAATTACAGCCATTGGAACGCCAGCCAGAGCCTGTCTGAATGGCTTGAAAAAAACCATATACCCGGAATTTATGGAATAGACACCAGAGCCCTGACGAAAAGGATCAGGGAGAAGGGTGCCATGCTAGGTAAGATCGAACAGGAGGGAGATCTTGTTGACTTCTTCGACCCGAACAGAACCAATCTAGTTGAGCAGGTAAGTACAAAAAGCATAAAAAAATATGGAGATGGTCTTTACCGTATTCTGCTTATTGATTGCGGAGTTAAATACAGTATAATCCGACATCTGCTAAAATACGACACTACGATAACAAGAGTACCATGGGATCATAAGCCCGACCTGTCGGATTACGATGGTGTTTTTATTTCCAACGGTCCGGGAGACCCGGCAATGTGCACTCCTACAATAGATGCAGTGAAGGGTATTCTTCACGGGGAGAAACCTGTTTTTGGTATCTGCCTGGGCAACCAGCTGATGGCACTTGCTTCCGGGGCAAAAACATATAAACTGAAATATGGTCATCGCAGTCATAACCAGCCTGTATTAATGGTGGGTACCAACAGATCATTTATAACATCTCAGAATCATGGCTTTGCGGTAGACAACAATACCCTGGGAGCAGAGTGGCTACCTCTCTTTACAAATCTCAACGACAATACCAATGAGGGTATGAAACACACCTCAAAACCATTTTTCTCAACACAGTTTCATCCTGAGGCATCAGGAGGACCAACAGATACAGCATTTCTGTTCGGAGAATTTGTGGATAATGTAAGGAGATATAAAGAATCGAAATCCAACGAAGGCAAATGAAGGAGTTAAACAACATTAAGAAAGTACTGGTTCTTGGATCCGGAGCCTTAAAGATAGGTGAGGCCGGGGAGTTCGACTACTCAGGCTCACAGGCACTTAAGGCATTGAGAGAGGAAGGCATACATACTGTCCTTATAAACCCGAACATTGCAACAGTTCAAACATCAGAGGGTATTGCAGACAATATCTATTTTCTGCCTGTCACCCCCCTGTTTGTTGAAAAGGTAATCGAGAAGGAGCGCCCGGACGGTATTCTTCTGGCTTTTGGAGGACAGACGGCATTGAACTGCGGTACGCGACTCTACAAGGATGGGATTTTCGACAAATATAATGTTAAGGTATTGGGGACTCCGGTAAGAGCCATCATGGATACTGAAGACAGGGAACTATTTGTTAACAAGCTTCTTGAAATTGATGTAAAGACACCCTCAAGCATAGCAGTAGGCAGCGTGGATGAGGCTGCAGAGGCAGCCGAAAAGCTGGGCTTTCCCCTGATAATAAGAGCAGCCTACACCCTTGGAGGACAGGGTAGTGGCTTCTGTTCCAATCACGAGGAGCTGAGGATGATGGTCTCAAAGGCCCTGGCATTTTCCGGACAGATACTGGTGGAAGAGTCGCTTAAAGGATGGAAAGAGGTTGAATATGAGGTTGTAAGGGATTCGTATGATAATTGCATCACTGTATGCAATATGGAAAACTTCGACCCACTGGGCATACATACAGGGGAGAGTATAGTTGTAGCACCTTCACAAACACTTTCAAACAGCGAATACCATAAATTAAGAGAGCTCTCAATAAAGATAATACGCCATATTGGAGTGATAGGCGAGTGCAATGTCCAGTATGCCCTTGATCCTGAATCGGAAGATTACAGGGTGATAGAGGTAAATGCCCGTCTCTCGCGCTCAAGTGCACTGGCATCGAAGGCAACCGGCTATCCGCTGGCCTTTATAGCAGCCAAACTTGCTCTTGGTTACGGATTGCATGAATTAAAGAACGCTGTGACACTAACCACCACTGCAGCATTCGAGCCGGCCCTTGACTATATTGTTTGTAAAATACCACGATGGGACCTGAATAAATTCGACGGTGTTTCGCACCTTATCGGATCAAGTATGAAAAGTGTCGGTGAGGTAATGGCCATAGGCCGTACATTTGAGGAGGCTATTCAGAAAGGTCTGCGAATGATAGGACAGGGTATGCACGGATTCGTAGGCAACAGAAATCTCTCTTTTGAGAATATTGAAAAAGAACTCTCCGAGCCAACCGATATGCGTATTTTTTCAATTGCAGAGGCCTTTGAAAAAGGGATCACTGTTGACCGTGTTCATGAGCTCACAAAGATCGACCGGTGGTTTCTTCATAAATTGCAAAACATTACGGATATCAAGAATGAACTAAGCGAATACGACAGCCTGGAAACACTGCCTGTTGACCTGCTGCGCATATCCAAAATACGGGGCTTCAGCGACTTCCAGATCGCCCGTTATGTTTTAAAAGCCACTCCTCAGAGTATTGCATCGGAGATGAGCAAAGTAAGGGCATACCGGAAATCATTTGGCATAGTACCTTTTGTTAAACAGATCGACACCCTTGCTGCCGAATACCCGGCTGCCACCAATTATCTTTATCTGACATACAGCGGATCGGAGCATGACATATGGTATGAAAACGATAAAAGATCTGTCATAGTACTTGGATCAGGGGCATACAGGATAGGGTCGAGCGTTGAATTCGACTGGTGTTCAGTTAACTGCCTGGAAACGGTAAGGCGTGAGAAATACCGGTCGGTAGTAATTAATTATAACCCCGAGACGGTAAGCACCGATTACGATAACAGCGACAGATTATACTTTGACGAACTATCCTTCGAGAGGGTGATGGATATTATTGAACTTGAAACACCCTTTGGAGTAGTGGTAAGCATGGGAGGTCAGATACCCAATAACCTTGCCATGAGGCTTCATAATGAGAATGTACCGATCTTAGGTACCTCCCCTCTTTCTATTGACAGAGCAGAAGACAGGCATAAGTTCTCTTCGATGCTCGATACCCTTGGAATTGATCAGCCGGCATGGAGTGAACTCACAGAAAGAGCAGAGATCGAATCATTTATAAAAACTGTAGGATATCCCGTTCTGGTAAGGCCTTCATATGTGCTGTCAGGAGCGGCAATGAATGTTGTATCAAATGAGAATGAGCTTGGCAACTTTCTCGATCTGGCAGTAAGTGTCTCCAAACAACACCCTGTTGTTGTTTCTGAATTCATTGAAGATGCCAAGGAGATAGAGATAGATGCAGTAGCCCTGAAAGGAGAGATTCTTGCCTATGCAATGAGTGAGCATGTTGAATTTGCAGGGGTGCATTCAGGTGACGCAACAATTGTATTCCCACCGCAAAAACTATATTTTGAAACTGTAAGACGAATAAAGCGCATATCAAAAGATATAGCCAGCGAACTTAACATCACCGGCCCTTTTAATATCCAGTTTCTTGCCCGTGATAACGATATAAAGGTAATAGAGTGTAATCTGAGAGCATCGCGCAGCATGCCTTTTGTTTCCAAGGTGCTAAAGACTAATCTTATTGAGCTCGCAACAAAGGCCCTTCTTGGATTACCGGTCACAAAACCCGATAAGTCGATCTTCGATCTCGATTATGTGGGAGTAAAAGCCCCACAGTTCAGCTTTTCAAGATTAGCCAAGGCCGACCCTATCCTGGGGGTCGATATGGCTTCCACAGGAGAAGTGGGTTGCATAGGCGAAGGCTTCTATGAGGCTATATTAAAGGCGATGCTGTCTGTAGGATATAACATTCCGGAAAAAGGGGTTCTCCTCTCTACCGGACCATTAAAATCAAAAACAGAACTTATTGAGGGAGCAAAAGCATTGAAACTTAAGGGGTATAAACTTTATGCCACACGGGGCACCAGGCAGTTTCTGGAAAACAATGGTGTTGAAGCAGAATTGGCATACTGGCCCGACGAAAATAATAGTCCTAATACAATAGAGCTGATCAAGAATAAAATTGTTGATCTGGTAATTAACATACCAAAGGATCATAGTGCAAATGAGCTGTTCAACGATTACAGTATCAGAAGGAGCTCTGTCGACTACAATATCCCGCTTATCACCAATGCCCGACTTGCAAGTGCATTTATTTTAGCATTCTGTAAATTTACCACCAACGATATAATGATCAAAAGCTGGAGTGAATACCATTAATTAATTAAACATGATTAAAATAAGAGAAGCCGGCAGAGACGATGCGAAAACAATTATCTCCTTTCAGAAGGCTATGGCCTGGGAGACGGAGAAGATGACCCTTGGTGATGACACACTGCTTCCAGGGGTTGAAAAGGTCTTTGATGACCCATCAAAAGGGGTATATTTTGTTGCAGAGTCAGACGGGAGTGTAGTGGCCTCATTGCTGATAACATATGAGTGGAGTGACTGGAGAAACAGAGATATCTGGTGGTTCCAGTCGGTTTATGTAGTGCCTGAATTCCGTAGAAAGGGAATATTCGGGCTTATGTACAGGTTCATTGCCGAAGAATCGGAGAAGGCAGGTGCAGGTGGACTCCGTCTCTATGTTGAATCGAACAACACTGTAGCCCGTAAAACTTATGAAGCGATGGGGATGGACAGTACACACTATACTATGTATGAGTGGTTAAGATAAGCTTATCCTGCTAATCCATTGAGTGATCCTTGTTCCTCTTTCCTGCTACCTGAAAGATGGAGGCTGAACCCTAAAAATAGCTGAACCGGTTCGTTAATTAGCCTGCTCCGACAGGAATTTGATCCTCACCAGGCGAATTTCGTCCTCTTCATAGTCGGAACCAAGACCGTTTATCGCATCTTCCAGGGAATCGCTTTCGGCCTCTTCTCTGAAATAGGCGTATATATCTTGCTGCCTGTCTTCGTCAATTACAGAATCTATATAGTAGTCAATATTCAACCTGGTACCATAGTTTACTATTGATTCTACCTCTGTAAGCAACTCTCCCAACTCCAATCCCTTCGATTCTGCGATATCATCAAGTGATATTTTCCTGTCGATCTTTTCAATGATGTAAACCTTGATCCCCGATTTATTAACGACCGATTTCACCACCATGTCCTGTGGTCTTACGATCTCTTTCTCCTCAACGTACGTTTCAATTACCTCTATGAACTCTTTTCCGTAGCGCTGAGCTTTGCCCGCACCAACACCGGTAATGTTCTGAAGTTCTTCAAGAGTGATCGGATACTGGAATGCCATCTCTTCAAGCGACGGATCCTGGAAGATAACCCATGGCTGGAGTCCTTTCTGCTTCGATATCTTCCTCCGTAAATCCTTCAGAATGCTGAAAAGTTCATCATCAACAGCTGCTGTTTTAGCCCCAAACCCGCTCTCCTCTTCTGACTCCTCGGAATAATCATGGTCTTCACTCAGCATAAAGGAGTAGGGTTTTTCGAGATATTCGTGCCCTTTTTGAGTCAGCTTCAGCAAACCGTAAGTCTCAATATCCTTTGTTATAAGCTTGGCAATCAGTGCCTGGCGAAGAACCATGTTCCAGAATCGCTCGTCTTTATCCTCATAAAGTCCGAAAATCTCCAGCTTATGATGTCGGTATGACTTGATGGCCGTTGTTGTTTTTCCGGCCAGTATATTCGATATATGGTCGGCCTTGAATTTCTCTTTCACCTGAAGCATTGCATCGAGCGCATGTGTAAGGAATTCCATTCCTTCAAACTGCGTTTTAGGATGAAGACAGTTATCACATGCTTCGCAGTTAACAGGTGTATATTCCTCCCCGAAATAGTGGAGCAGGATTTTCCTGCGGCATGCCGATGATTCTGCATAGGAGGCTGTTTCGAGAAGTAATTGTTTCCCGATCTCCTGCTCGGAGATATGCTTCCCCTGCATAAACTTCTCGAGTTTCTGAATATCCTTGAAGGAGTAGTAAGCAATACATCGTCCCTCTCCTCCATCGCGGCCGGCCCTGCCTGTTTCCTGATAATATCCCTCGAGACTCTTGGGTATATCATAATGTATCACATAGCGGACATCGGGTTTATCGATACCCATTCCAAAGGCTATGGTAGCAACAATAACATCGGCATCTTCCATAAGGAACATATCCTGATTCCGCGACCGGGTGGCCGAGTCCATCCCTGCATGATAAGGAAGAGCCCTGATCTCATTTACCTTAAGTATCTCGGCCAGTTCCTCCACTTTCTTTCTGCTAAGGCAATAGATTATTCCTGATTTCCCATGATGGTTCTTTATATACTTTATAATCTCCTTGGCAGCGTCATGCTTTGGTCTTACCTCATAATAAAGGTTTGGCCTGTTAAATGATGATTTGAATATCGCGGCATCCAGAATTCCAAGGTTTTTCTGAATATCATGCTGTACCTTTGGTGTTGCAGTAGCGGTAAGGGCAATAATAGGAGCCCTGCGTATTATATCTATAATAGGCCTGATGCGCCGGTATTCCGGACGGAAATCGTGTCCCCATTCAGATATACAATGAGCCTCATCGATTGCGTAGAATGAAATATCTATTTTCTTAAGAAACTCAATATTCTCCTCCTTGGTTAATGATTCAGGAGCTACATACAGCAATTTGGTTCTACCACCCAGGACATCCTTCCTTACCTTGGTAATTGCAGCTTTTGTTAGTGAAGAGTTCAGGAAATGGGCGACATCATCCTCGGTGCTGAAATTACGCATGGCGTCAACCTGATTCTTCATCAGGGCTATAAGAGGAGATATGACGATTGCCGTCCCTTCCTTCATAACCGCCGGTAACTGATAACAGAGAGACTTCCCCCCTCCGGTAGGCATCAATACAAATGAGTCGTTTCCCGAGAGAACGTTTAGTATTATCTCTTCCTGATTCCCTTTAAATGTGTCAAACCCAAAATACCTCTTAAGGTATTCATTCATCGACTGCTTCTGATCCATTTTCCCCATGAATTGAATGCCGGAAATCTTCCGGTAAGTTAAAGCCTGTGAGGGTGAATTTTAAACTGTTGGCAATTGCCAGTGATAACAATTTGACATTCACCTTGTTTATTCACATTAAGATACAATATAATAATTAAAGTTCATATATTTTATGATGATTGTATATGTTTTACATTCTTTCCTTTATTGTTTAGCTCCCTAAGAATTACCATCTTTACTGCTCATTTAAGGAACAGTTTGGACTACTATGGCAAAGAAGAAAGTTACCGGAAAAGTTATTGAGAAGGAGATGTCTTTCCTTGAACATCTGGAAGAGCTGAGATGGCATATAATAAGATCCGTACTTGCAGTCTTTGTCTTTGCAGTGGTGGCTTTCATATTTAAGAATATTATTTTCGACACTATCATTCTTGCTCCCCGGGATCCATCATTTTTGACGAACCGATTACTCTGCCAGCTTGGTGAATACCTTGGCCAACCGGCACTTTGCATCAATACCAAATATTTTGAGATCATTAACATTAAGATGGCAGGGCAGTTTACTACTCATATATCTGTGTCGCTGGTGGCAGGAATAATTCTTGCCTTTCCATATATATTCTGGGAATTCTGGAGTTTCTTCAGGCCTGCCTTATACCAGACAGAAAGAAGACATGCTTCAGGCGCCGTTTTCTTTTCATCACTCCTTTTTATGATCGGCATATTATTTGGCTACTTTATAATTGCACCTCTTTCCATCCATTTTCTGGGCTCCTACAATCTGAGTGACCAGGTGGTCAATCAGATCAATCTGCGCTCATATATTGGCACCTTGACATCCGTATCACTTGCATCAGGGATTGTATTTGAGCTCCCAATGGTCACATTTTTTCTTACCAAAATAGGGATCGTCGATCCACCATTCCTCAGGAAATACCGCAAACATTCTATTGTTGTAATACTTATACTGGGTGCAATTATCACCCCTCCCGATGTATTCAGTCAGATATTGGTTTGTATCCCTTTGCTTTTCCTGTATGAGGTTGGTATCATTATATCGGGCAGAGTAATCAAAAAGGAGAAAAAAAGAGCAGCAGCAAAAAGCAGCGAAATTCAGAAAGAACCATCAGGTAATCTATAGGCAATAAAATGAAACTTCACACAAAGAACCTGGTTAAACGATACCGCAAGAGAACAGTTGTCAATGATGTGTCAATTGAGGTAGAACAGGGAGAAATAGTTGGTTTGCTGGGCCCAAACGGTGCAGGAAAAACTACATCCTTCTATATGATGGTTGGTCTTATAAAACCAAATGAGGGACAGATCTATCTGAATGATGATGATATAACAACGTTGCCTGTATACATGCGCGCCCGCAGAGGTATTGGGTATCTTGCACAGGAGGCATCCATTTTTCGCCAAATGAGCGTCGAAGACAATATCCGTGCTGTTCTGGAACTCTCAAAAATAGATAAGCAAGAGCAGGCAGAAAGGCTTGAAACACTTCTTGATGAATTTGGCCTGCAGAAGATCAGGACAAGTAAAGGCATACAACTTTCAGGAGGCGAACGTCGCCGAACTGAGATAGCCAGAGCATTGGCACTTAAGCCTAACTTTATTCTTCTCGATGAACCATTTGCCGGCGTTGACCCTATTGCTGTGGAAGATATACAGGAAATAGTATCCAGGCTGAAAGATAAAAACATAGGGATTCTGATCACCGACCACAATGTTCACGAGACACTTTCTATCACAGACAGGGCATATCTTCTCTTCGAGGGCAAAATACTTAAATCAGGAACTGCCTCTCAACTAGCTGATGATGAGCAGGTAAGAAGAGTATATCTTGGCAAAAACTTCGAACTTCGCAGGTAGTTCCATTTCATTTTGTTTAAATGATATTTTTTCTACCTTTGCGGTGGATTTCCAGGCGGATGTGGCGTAATTGGTAGCCGCGCTAGACTTAGGATCTAGTGCCTTACGGCGTGGGGGTTCGAGTCCCTTCATCCGCACACGGCTAAAGACCGCTAAAACAGGGTAAATCACTGGTTTGGCGGTTTTTTGGCTATTTTTATCAGTACTCCTTTTCGATAATAGTTAAACTTAGATATCAAATGAACATTACAAGGGAAAACATCGATAACCTTACCGCGGTCCTTACAATTAATATAGTGAAGGCCGATTACGAAGAGAAGGTGGAAAAGGTACTACGCGACTATCGCAGAAAAGCTTCCATTAAAGGATTCCGTCCGGGTAATGTGCCAATGACCATGGTTAAGAAAATGTTTGGCACATCGGCACTGGTAGAAGAGATAAATAAATTAGTGTCGGACGGATTATCAGACTATATAACAGCTGAGAAACTCGACATACTGGGCGATCCTATTCCAAAGACCGATCAGGAAGAGACTCCCGATTTTGAGAAATCCGACGACTTCAATTTCAAATTCGAAATAGGTCTCTCACCTGAAATTGATATTACCCTTTCGAAAAAGAACAAGGTTACATCTTATAAGATTGATATTGATGATAAGATGATAAACGAACATATAGCAAACCACGCCAGAAGGCACGGGGAGTTTACAAGGGCAGAGACCTCAGAGGATAAGGACACATTAAAAGGTGACATTAAAGCAGGCGAAGAGACCCAGGGACCAGAAGGCGCCAACGACGTAACACTGTCGGTGGATGTTATCAAGGATGAAAAGATCAAAAAGTCATTTGTCGGTAAAAAGGTGGGTGATGTAATTGAATTTGACATAAGGAAAGCATTTCCCAACGACTACGAGATCGCAGGATTATTAAAGGTGAAACGGGAAGAGACAGGCGACATTAATGGTAACTATATCTTTACTGTTAAGCAGATAGACCGCTTTAAAAATGCAGCTGTTGACCAGGAATTATTCGATAAAGTTTACGGTGAAGGCCTGGTAAAATCGGAGGCTGAATTCAAAAGCAAAGTGGAAGAAGAGATCGGTGCGTCACTTGCAAAGGAGAGCGAATACAAGCTTAATCTGGACCTGAGAGACCTGGCTATAAAAAGTATCGCCTTCGGGTTACCCGAGGAGTTCCTTAAGAGATGGCTTAAAAAGGTAAACGAAAAAGTTTCACCCGAAGAGGTTGAGAAGGAGTTCAACAACTTCAAGGATGACCTCAGATGGCAGCTTATCAGAAACAAGCTGGCCAAGGAGAACGAGATAAGGATATCACCCGAGGAGATGCAACAAAGAGCCGAGAGCCTTACAAGGTACCAGTTTGCTCAATATGGTCTCTATTATGCCAACGAAGAGCAGATAGCCCATTATGCACAGGAGCTGCTCAAGAGGGAAGAAGACGCCAAGAGGATAGCCGATAACCTTCTCGACGAGAAGACTTTTGCAGTTATAAGGGAGATGGTTAAGATCGAAGAGAAGAAGATCAAATCGGAAGCCTTCAGCAAACTGTTTGAATGAACGGCCTCCGGCAACCCCTATTTAAGTTAAATTATTTATCTTTGAGGGTTAATATTTAAACAGTTACCATGAACGATATAAAGGACTTTAACAAATTCGCTTTGTCGAAAAGAGGTATAAGCAGCATGACCATGCAACGCTACTCCTCTGCAATTTCAAGTTATATTTCTCCCACAATCATAGAAGAGAGACAGTTGAACATAGCCAGTATGGATGTTTTCAGCCGTTTGATGATGGACAGGATCATTTTCTTGGGTCTTCCCATAGATGATTATGTAGCTAACATAATACAGGCGCAGCTGCTATATCTTGATTCATCAGATCCGGGGAAAGATATTCAGATCTATTTCAATACTCCCGGAGGATCGGTACATGCCGGACTGGGGATATACGACACAATGCAGTACATATCGGCCGACATTTCAACAATATGTACAGGCATGGCAGCCTCAATGGGTGCTGTACTGCTAACCGCCGGCACCAAAGGTAAACGTTCAGCATTGAAGCATAGCAGAATAATGATACACCAGCCTATGGGCGGTGCAGAAGGACAGGCATCCGACATTGAGATCATAGCACGCGAAATCTCGAAACTGAAGATGGAGCTGTATCAGATAATCTCTGACCATTCAGGTGTCCCTGTAGAGAAAGTGGAGAAAGACAGTGATCGTGATTACTGGATGACATCGAATGAAGCCAAGGAATATGGTATGATAGACGAGGTCCTCTTCAGACCAAAAGATAAGAAGTAAGATGGATAAATGCTCATTCTGCGGCAGACCAAAGAAAGAGACCAATATACTGGTTGCAGGTCTTGACGGTCATATATGTGATCACTGTATTGATCAGGCTCACACCATAATGACCGAGGAACTCGGCAGTAAGTCATCATTCAGCATCGAAGGACTTAAACTCCTTAAGCCCAAGGAGATAAAAGAGTTTCTTGACAAATATGTCATTGGCCAGGAGTGGGCAAAAAAGACCTTGTCGGTGGCTGTCTACAACCACTACAAGAGACTTACACAAAAAGATACCAAAGACGATGTTGAGGTTGAAAAGTCGAATATCCTTCTCGTGGGAGAGACAGGGACGGGAAAAACTCTGCTCGCCAGAACAATAGCAAAACTTCTTCATGTACCCTTCACTATTGTCGATGCAACGGTGCTAACTGAAGCAGGATATGTAGGTGAGGATATTGAAAGTCTTCTTACACGGCTTCTGCAGAATGCAGATTACGATGTAAAGGCAGCTGAAAAGGGTATTGTATTTATTGACGAACTTGACAAAATAGCCAGAAAAGGAGATAACCCATCCATTACAAGGGATGTATCGGGCGAGGGAGTGCAGCAGGGGCTTCTCAAGTTACTGGAAGGATCAATAGTAAATGTTCCTCCCCAGGGCGGAAGGAAACATCCCGAGCAGAAGATGATACCTGTCGACACAAAGAATATCCTTTTTATCTGTGGCGGAGCGTTTGAAGGTATAGAGAAGAAAATTGCACAGAGACTGAACACAAAGGTTGTGGGTTACGGAGCTGCTTTGTCGAGGGAGAGAGTCAACAAGGATAATCTGCTTCAGTATGTTGCACCCCAGGATCTGCGGTCATATGGTCTTATCCCGGAGATAATCGGAAGGTTACCGGTACTCACCCACCTTAATCCTCTCGACAGGAAAGCTTTGAGGGCTATATTGTCGGAACCAAAAAATGCTATCATTAAACAGTATATCAAGCTGTTTGAGATGGATGGTATCACCCTTACCTTTGCCGACGAAGTACTTGAGTATATTGTTGACAAAGCTGTCGAGTTCAAACTTGGTGCAAGAGGGCTACGCTCCATTTGTGAAGCAATAATGATCGATGCAATGTTCGAGATGCCATCTGATGACGAAAAGGAGTTGGTTGTCTCAATTGAATATGCTGCCAGGAAGCTCGAGAAGATAGACATGAGTGTACTCCAGGCTTCTTAATAACTTCAATTTGATAAAATAAAAGAGGGCTGCCAGATGGCAGCCCTCTTTTATTAACAACTAACTAATTACCTGACAATCATCTTACGATGTCTGAATCTGAGAGTTATCTCCCTTGACTGGTCTCCGCGTGAAACTGTAGCAACAGCGTCGCATTCACCATCGCCATAATCAAGTGTGAATGGCTCTACCCCTGAAACCTTTATTTCAACAATACCGCTCACAAAGAAGGCACATACGCGCTTCCAGTGGAGTGCAGTAATGATAGTATTCTGATATCTGAGTCCTTCATAGTTTGTTCCGTTAACAAATCCTGTTATCAGGCATTCGTCATCCCATGGGTTGTTCGTAGCAAAACCTGCAATGAATTCTCTCTCACGCACTGACTCACGAAGAAGTTCTTTCCCGTCGGGAAGGACTAACTTACCGTTTTCAAGAACAATCTTGAATACAACGTTCCCATTATTATTTGGTCCCATATTCTCAACCGTACGGGTGCCTTCCACTCCTATACCGTTAATAAAGTAGTTTTCAAATGTGACTGTTCTTTTTGATCCTATAACCCTGCGCGGACCTGTAATTTCAATAATTATCTTTCCTGCTCTGGTTGCACCATAGAAACCACTGCAACCTGCACCATAATCAATTGTAATAACTTTTGGCCACCTTTCTGCATCGGGGAAATCGATTGTTACAAGGGGACAGCTGTCGGCGAGTACTGTTGAAGAGGACTTTAGTCCAGGTTCATTCATAACAAGATCGAACAGACCTACGGCGATATCAACAGAATTGTAAATATCTTCATAAACTGCTTCGACCACTGCATCGTCGTCTGCTATATCCAGACTTTTTTGCTCCAGCGGGCTGTTCTTTTCACACGAAGTAAGGGCGAATAGTGCCACTGCTGCTATTAGTAGAAATCTCTTTGCTTTCATGATCTCAAATTTTAATTGGTTATTGTTTCTGTTCACACTCTTATAGAGACGAAACAGGATGAATGGTTTAAAGGCAGGAGAAAAAAAAGTTATTTTTTTCTCTTCCGTCCATAGGTAACATATGAATAACCAGGGGTTTCGGGGTGTTCCGGCTTGAAATCTTCAGTGCTGATCACATTCCAGTCTGTTCCTGATATCTCAGGAAAGAATGTATCGCCTTCATATTTTGAATGAATCCGTGTAATAAGCAATCTGTCTGCGAGAGGCAGGAAAAGATTATATATCTCCCCGCCTCCAATTATGAATATTTCGTCGTTCCCGGCGAATCGAAGTGCCTCCTCCATATTCCCGGCAATAAAATCAGGGCCGGGAATGATCCCTGAGGAACGTGTAAGGACAATATTCTTTCTTCCCTTCAATGGTCTTACCGGCAGCGATTCCCATGTCTTTCTTCCCATAATAAGAGCATGACCCATTGTGAGTGATTTGAACCGCTTAAGGTCACCTGGCAGGTGCCATGGCATCTTATTATCGTTGCCAATAACATTGTTTTCCGAGATTGCGACAATAATGGTGATCATTATACTGATATTTCTCCTTTTATAGGAGGATGTGAGTTGTAGCCTTCTAAAGTAAAATCGTTATAGGTGAAGCTGAAGATATCTTCTACATCCGGATTTAACTTCATTACAGGCAGTTTGTGAGGTTCCCGGGTAAGCTGTAGTCTAACCTGTTCCAGATGATTATTATATATATGTGCATCCCCAAAAGTATGAACAAAATCGCCCGGTTCTAATCCTGTAACCTGTGCGACCATCAGGGTAAGCAGTGAGTAGGAGGCAATATTAAAAGGCACTCCCAGGAATATATCTGCACTGCGCTGATAAAGCTGACAGGAGAGCTTCCCTCCTGCAACATAAAACTGGAAGAGCAGATGACACGGAGGAAGGGCCATGTTCTTGATCTCTCCAACATTCCAGGCATTTACAATATGTCTTCTTGAATCGGGATTATTACGAATAGATTCAATAACATCGGATATCTGATCTATTTTCTCTCCCTTAGAGTCGGGCCACGACCTCCACTGGTATCCGTATACCGGTCCGAGATCACCGTTTTCATCGGCCCATTCATTCCATATACGTACACCATTATCTTTAAGATAAGCAATATTTGTCTCTCCCTTAAGGAACCATAACAGTTCGTGGATTATCGACTTCAAATGGAGTTTTTTGGTTGTAAGTACCGGAAAGCCGTCGGAGAGGTTGAATCTCATCTGATAGCCGAATACTCCAATCGTACCTGTTCCGGTACGATCGTTCTTCTGCTCTCCGTTCACCAGAACATGATTTAATAGATCGAGGTACTGCCGCATTTTACAATTCTAATATTCAAACCTTCCTTCTGTTCAGGAATAGTTAATTGTTAACGATCAAAAATGAAGTGCTGATACAATTTTACTACCATTTTAGACCAATTACAAATCACAATTATCATCAGCCTTAAAGAAGTGATGGTTTCTTTATCCTACCTCCGAACGATTCTGACTAAAATAGGAATTACCCTATAATCATTCCAATTATTGTGGCCGACATCAGTGATGCGAGAGTCCCTGCCAGTAGTGCCCGCATCCCGAATCGTGAAAGCATTACCCTCTGGTTTGGTGCAAGAGATCCGATGCCTCCGATCTGTATCCCGATAGATGCGAAGTTCGCAAATCCGGCCAGCATGTAAGTTGCCATAATAATTGATTTAGCCTCTGCAAAACTTGATGATGCTTTCAGCTGGGCCAGACTAATGTAACCGATAAACTCCGTAAGAATAAGTTTCTC
This sequence comes from uncultured Bacteroidales bacterium, assembly GCA_963698535.1. Lineage (GTDB taxonomy): Bacteria > Bacteroidota > Bacteroidia > Bacteroidales > VadinHA17 > CAVORD01. Next base: position 1,849,486 of record CAVORD010000001.1, read on the forward strand.
TCCCAGTAATCTTCCCATGAGGGAAATATCTTCTTTGCAAACCCCTATAAGCCACATTACCGGAGCAAAGAGGTACCCAAGAAGGAACTGGAGTGAGAGTCCTGCATAATTACCGCCCGTAGCATCGGCAATTACATCGTTTAGATGGGTTATCTGACCCACCTTGCCAAGCAGATAGTTAAAAAAAGCAAGGAAGGCTATAAAGGTCAGCAACATAGCTGCGACATTAGCAGCAAGCTTCAGTCCTTCAGTTGTTCCGTTCGATATGGCATCAAGTATATTGCTGCCCACCTTATCGCGGGTTATTTCAATCTGTTCGTTTATTGGTTGATCCTGTGGTACCAGTATTTTTGAAATTATAACCGCTCCCGGAGCGGCCATTACCGATGCAGCAAGGAGATGTTTGGCAAAAATGAGTCGCTGGACGGGATCGGCCCCACCAAGGAAGCCAATATAGGCAGCCAGCACACCACCGGCAAGAGTTGCCATCCCCCCGGTCATTACAAGCATTATTTCCGAAGGATTCATCTTCGGCAGATAGGCCTTTACCATTAGAGGTGATTCCGTTTGTCCCAGAAAAATATTACCTGCCACTGAGAGACTTTCAGCACCGCTAAGCTTTAGTGACTTGGTCATAAGCCATGCCAGGCCCCACACAATCTTTTGAATTATACCCAGATAAAACAAGCAGGGAGGTAAGGGCACTGAAAAAGATAATTGTCGGAAGTATCTGAAAAGCAAAGATCATCCCGAATTTCTCCATATCCATCATAGAGCCGAACAGGAAGATACTCCCCTCCTTGGTGAAGTCGAGGATCTTGACAAATATTTTACCAACGAACTCAAAACTGTATCTGACAAATGGTATATAGAGAATGCTTACCGCCAGTGTTAACTGGATCAGTAATCCTGTAAGAACAACCACCCAGTTGATCTTCTTTCTGTTATTGCTGAATACCCAGGCTATCAGTACTATTACAATCATCCCGAGCAGCCCCCTGAGGAAGGAGGTAAGACTGAAGCCCCCTGCACTTGTCAGGTCTACTACGGCACCACCGGTGGCGAGACTCCCCTGCGATGACTGTACAGTATCGGCAACCTCCGTTATCCTGGTGATGGTATCACTTGCCGGAATAGTATCACCAGGGGCCACCGACGCCAATGAAGGGACCGACAATGCAAAAAAAAGTAGGGCTACAAAAACTTTCATCTGTTTATATGATTATTTGGTTCGGTTGTTCTGCAATATTATGGAAGGGTCTATCCCTGTCCCATTCTTTTTCGTTTTTCCAGTTCGTCACGTATGGCTGCTGCATGCTCATAATCTTCTCCTGAGACAGCTTCGTCGAGCATTACTGTTAGCTCTTCAACACTCAGCCCCGCATACTCTCCGCCTGCTTTTCTGTATGGAATTTTCTCTGCACTTCCGGGTGTATCTTCTTTCTTAGGCTCGTCAATATCGCTGCTTATAACAATTCCAGCCTTTTCAAGTATCTCATCGGTTGTAAAGATGGGGCACTCAAACCTCAGTGCCAGAGCAACAGCATCGGATGTGCGCGAATCGATCTTTTTCTCTTCACCATCCCTGGTGCAAACCAGTTGGGAATAGAATACTCCTTCTTCAAGCTTATATATCAGGACCTCCTTAATTTTAATGTCGAAATCTCCTGCCAGGGTATGTATCAGATCGTGCGTCAGTGGTCTTGGCGGGGAGAGACTCTCCAGCTTAATAACAATGGCCTGAGCTTCAAAGCCGCCTATAATAATAGGTATTCTTCTCTGACCTTCTTCTTCTGCCAGAACAAGAGCATAAGCCCCGGATTGTGTCTGACTGTAAGAGATCCCTAATACTTTAAGTTTTATTCTGTTCATCCGGTGGAAAAGGATAGAGCTCTTTCAGATGAGCTTTGACAAATATAATTATATTCATATATCAATTCCGGGCAATGAATCATTTTTTATCAATAGTTTATCCCCGAAAAGACTTTATCAATTTCGAAATATTGTGATTATAATCTGTTAAATATCAAAATAAAAAAGCCCTCTGTTCTTTGTAAATGTTTGGTTTTTTATATCTTTGCAGTCCGAAAAATAATCCTCGGGGGCTCTAAAAGAGATCTTTAGGGGTCCGCCTCCCGGAGTAACTTAATATGATTTAGAGATGTACGCAATTGTTGACATTGCAGGACAGCAGTTCAAGGTAAAAGAGGGTCAGAAGATCTTTGTTCACAGGCTTGATGCCGAAGAGGGAGCTGAAGTTGAATTTGAGAAGGTACTTCTTATTGACAACGAAGGTAAGATAACCATAGGCGAACCTAACATCAAGGACGCTGCTGTTGAAGGTAAAATTATTGCTCATGTAAGAGGCGATAAGGTTATTGTTTTCAAGAAGAAAAGAAGAAAAGGTTACCAGAAGCGTAGCGGTCACAGACAGGATTTTTCTCAGATTGAAATCGTTACTATTAACGAGAAGTTTTCTCCAAAGAAAACTGAAAAGAAAGAGAAAAAAGCTGAACCAGTAGCCGAGGCGGTTGTTGAGGCACCGGTTAAAAAGGCACCTCAGGCAAAAAAAGAGGTAGCTGAGAAGAAAGAAGCCAAGCCAAAGGCAGCAGCTAAGGCAGCACCAAAAGCACCAGCTAAAGCAGCAACTAAAGCAGCACCAAAAGCAGCACCAAAAGCAGCAGCTAAAACAGCCGCCAAGAGTACCGCAAAGAAAGCTGAACCTAAGAGCAGTGCAACAAAGCCTAAAAGCAAAAAGGCTTAATAATTAAGTAAATCCACAAATAAAAATATTGAACCATGGCACATAAGAAAGGAGCAGGTAGTTCACGTAACGGTCGCGAATCGGAAAGTAAGCGATTGGGAGTGAAACTTTTTGGCGGCCAGACAGCAAAAGCCGGTAATATAATTATCAGACAGAGAGGCACTGTTCACCATCCGGGTGAAAATGTAGGTATGGGTAAAGATCATACCCTGTTTGCGCTGACCGATGGCACTATTGAGTTCAGGAAGAAAAAAGACAATAAGTCATTTGTTTCTGTTAAGCCGGTAAGCGAATAGTTCTTACCGTAAGAATATTAAGCTCCTGAAAACTTTTCCCCGGGAAAAGCCTTTTCAGGAGTTTTTTTTACCTTTACCATTCGTGGGGCAGGTGCCCGATAATTCAACACTTCAACATCTAACCGCTATGCTGACTATTAATCTTCTAAGAGAAAATCCCGATCTGGTAATTGAGAGACTTAAGGTTAAGAACTTTAATGCTGCTCCAGTAATTGAAAAGATCTTAACTCTTGACAACAGGAAAAGAGAGTTGCAGGTCAGGGCCGACTCGCTGCAGAATGAAGCAAATACTATCTCCAGGGAAATAGGAAAGCTTATGGCTACAGGCAGAAAGGCTGAGGCTGAAGAGATGAAGGGTAAGACCGGCGCTATCAAAGATGAGGTAAAAAAGCTTAATGATGAGCTTAATGAGTCAGAGGTCGCTCTCAAAGAGCTGATAGTAACTTTGCCCAACCTGCCACATACATCTGTCCCGGCAGGAAAAACTCCGGAAGATAACGAAGTGGTCAAGACAGGCGGTAAGATGCCTCTCCTTTATCCAGGATCTGTTCCGCACTGGGACCTTATAAAGAAGTATAATATCATTGATTTCGATCTTGGGATAAAGATCACAGGAGCAGGATTTCCGGTTTATAAAGGCAAGGGCGCTGCTCTGCAAAGAGCACTTATAAGCTGGTTCCTGGAGGAAGGTATCAAAGCGGGTTTTGAAGAGATACTACCCCCTATTGTGGTAAATGAAGATTCCGGTTTTGGAACGGGACAGCTGCCCGACAAAGAGGGACAGATGTACCACGCTACCCTCGATAATTTTTACCTTATACCCACAGCCGAGGTGCCAGTTACCAACCTCTACAGAGATGTCATCCTTGATACAGATGATCTGCCAATTAGAAATGTGGCCTATACACCCTGTTTCCGACGGGAAGCTGGTTCATGGGGAGCACATGTTAGGGGACTTAACAGACTTCATCAGTTCGACAAGGTGGAAATTGTTCAGATAACTCACCCCGATAAATCATATGATGCTCTTAACGAGATGGTTAGCCACGTGGAAGGCCTTGTTGAAAAACTTGAACTACCCTATCGCATTGTAAAACTTTGTGGAGGAGATATGTCATTTACATCTGCCTTAACATACGATTTTGAGGTATTTTCAGCGGCTCAGGAACGGTGGCTTGAGGTAAGCTCCGTTTCGAACTTCGAGTCGTTCCAGGCAAACAGACTGAAGTGCCGCTACCGCGATAGCTCAAAACAGAACAAGCTTGTTCATACACTCAATGGAAGTGCCCTCGCACTCCCAAGGATAGTTGCTTCAATACTTGAGAACAACCAGACACCTGAAGGAATAGTTGTGCCAGAAGTATTGAGGAAGTTTACGGGGTTCGATATTATTTCCTGATCCTTTCCCCATACCATGGAAGACAACAGGAAGTCGTTAATTTTTGCGATCCTGGCAATCGTTGCCTGGGCTACTATCCCTACTGCTTTCAAGATAGGACTCGAGACACTGCCGGTATTGTCTATGCTGACAGTAGCGTCGGTCTCCTCAACGCTGGTACTGCTGGTAATAATAGCTCTTTCCGGTAAATTGAGTATCACCTTCAGATTCCGGAAGGGAGATATAGCAAGGAGTGTGGTTCTTGGATTGATAAACCCGGTTCTCTATTATCTTATCTTGCTGAAGGCCTATCAGCTTCTTCCCGCACAGGTGGCACAGCCACTTAATATGATATGGCCTATAATTCTTGTCTTCCTGTCGGTACCTCTTCTTGGACACAAGGTTTCCAGGAAAAGCATTGTCAGCCTCTTTATTAGCTTCGCCGGTGTTTATGTTATTGCCTCTCAGGGTAATCTTCTTCATCCGGGGAAATCCGACCCCCTCGGGGTATTTCTGGCAACATGCAGTTCTGTTTTCTGGGCATTCTATTTTATCCTCAATGTAAGAGATAAACGCGACCCTGCCGTCAAGCTTTTTCTCAACTTCCTTGTAGCATCAGCAGTATTGGTTCCGCTATGGCTGGCAATAGGCGACCATTCAATGTTCCGTGATACCAAAGGTCTTATCACTTCGGTTTATATCGGGATATTTGAGATGGGCCTTACCTTCTGGCTATGGCTTACTGCCATGAGCTATGCAAAATCGACGGCCCTCATCAGCAATCTTGTCTACCTCGCTCCTTTCCTGTCGCTTATTTTCATCAGCATATTCCTGGTGGAGATAATCTATATCACCACTCCTATAGGCCTTATTTTCATAATTGCCGGCATATTTCTTCAGAACAGGAGGACAATATCCAGAACATAATTTAGTTATATTTGTTGATTGATCGGACCTCTGCAGTCCGATTATTACATAATATATGATTTAAACTCTGAATAGCTGAATATTAAAAGGAGGAGAAAGCAATGAGAAGATTTATTTTAATTTCCATTCTGGCAGTTGTGGTGCTTTCATCATGCAAAAAAGAGGTGGAGCCAAATAGCGAATGGACAGCAGATATAGGGGCAAGAGATGCCCTTTATGGACTTATGTACGAATGGTACTACTGGTATAAAGATATACCTGTGACAGATAAGAAGCTATTCGACAACCCATATGATCTTCTGCAGGCGATGAAGTACAAACCAGTTGACAGATGGAGTTATTCTGTTCCTTATGATGTATTTACTTCATACTATGCAGGCGCTTTTGCAGGTCACGGTTATTATATGGGCATTGACGGCGACAATAAGGCTCGTATTGCTTATATATACAAGAAATCGCCTCTGTTCGCTTCCGGGGTAAGACGCGGATGGGAAATCAAGAAAGTTAACGGGGTCGACATAGCTCCCCTCTATATTGCTAATGACCCGTTATATAACACTATAATGGGTCCGAAAGAAGCCGGAGTACCCAATACATTTCTTTTTGGACGGCCGGGAAAAACAGATACTACAATAGTATCTACAAAAGCCTCATTCAATGTAAACTCTGTACTTCTTGCCGATACTCTTCACCTTAGCAGTGGTATTACCGGTCACCTGGTTTTCGAATCATTCATTGAGCCCTCCGTACAGGAGCTGGACTCAGCTTTTGCCATTTTTCAGGCAGCCAATGTTACAGATCTCATAATCGACCTACGCTATAATGGTGGCGGAATGCTTAGCGTAGCTCACACCCTTGCCAGTTATATTATCGGCAACGGCGCCACAGATAAAGTTTTTGTCAGGTATAAACATAATGACAAGAAGATCTCGGAAAACGAAACAACATACTTCAAAACAACGACGCATCCATTGGGATTATCACGCCTTGTTGTCATTTCGTCACGCGAGTCTGCATCAGCAAGTGAGGTAATAATCAACTCACTGAGGGCTCATATCCCGGTTACACTTATCGGTGATACTACCTATGGAAAACCTACCGGAATGTATCTGTTCGGCTACCCCTCAACGAATCCAAAGTATGCATTTGTTCCGGTAACCTTTTCCCTATTCAACGCTCAGGATCAGGGTGATTTCTTCGATGGTATTCCAGTCACTAATTATGTCCCGGACGACCTGACAAGGGACTTCAATAACAGGGATGAGCTATGTCTGAAAGAGTCTATAGCATTTCTAACCGGTCAGGGTACCAAGTCGGCATATGTAAAGACTTCAAGGCCTCTGTTGAGTAAAAAGCCTGAATGGCAATCAAATACCATTGTAATAAAGGATATTAAACCCCAGTATTGAAAGGAGAGATCACCGAAAGGATAATCCTTGGAATAGATCCCGGGACAAGTATTACCGGGTATGGCGTGCTCCGGATTACCGGTAATAAACCGGAGCCGCTTTCGATGGGTATTCTCGACCTCAGAAAAACAGGTGACCATTTTATCAAGATCAAAACCATATTTGAGAAGGTTGTTGAGCTCATAGAGGAGTTCCACCCCGATGAACTGGCCATAGAGGCTCCCTTTTATGGAAAAAATGTACAATCTATGCTTAAACTGGGACGGGCGCAGGGAGCTGCAATAGCTGCGGCACTATCCAGGTCGGTCCCGGTATCGGAATATGCTCCGAGAAGTGTGAAGCAATCAATAACCGGAATGGGTGCCGCTTCCAAGGAACAGGTAGCAGGGATGTTGATGAACATTCTCAGCTACAAAAAAGATATCCCTCTTGATGCTACAGATGCAATGGCTGTCGCCCTTTGTCACTATTACCAGTCATCAAAACCGCAGGGCAAGGATGGTCCTAAAAACTGGAATGATTTTATGCGTAAGAATCCTGACCGGGTAAAGGGATAGAAACTAATCGAGCGTTGCTGCTATTGATGCAATGCTTACCCTCAATCCATCGACCCCGGAAAAGCAATTGACGCAGGCCTCAATTGTGGCACCTGTTGTTATTACATCGTCGACCAGAAGTATATGTTTCCCTCTTATTCTTTCTCCGTCGCGAAGACGAAAAAGACCTTCTACATTTACCCAGCGGTCGTATCTTCCCCTTAAGGTCTGTGTACCGGTGGACGATACTCTTTCTATAACATCACTGTATATTGGAATTCCTGTTATCTCCGATATACCCTCTGCAATAAGGTCACTTTGGTTGAACCCTCTCTTTCTCTCTTTGTCGGGGTGAAGAGGCACGGCTACAATGGCATCGACAGTTTCCACCCACTCCAGTTTCAACATCTTTTTCCCAAAAAAAGCACCCAAAAATGGTCCTAGTTCCTTTATCTCTTTATATTTCAAACGATGTATAATATTTTGGACAGGAGTGCCGGCTGAGTAAGAAGAGAGCGATATCACATTCTCAGTTTTGCACCTGCCCCAGAACATCTTTTCCACCTCGCTGCCTGGTGTCGACCAGAGAGAGGGCACAGGGATATTGGTAAGGCATTGAGTACAAATCAGTTTTTCATTTGCCATCAGATGGTCGAAACAACCATTACACAATCTCGGGAATAAAAGATAGAGGAGATCATCGACGATACCTTTTGACATTTTCATACAGCGAGAGTAATCCGATAATAAAATTACAGGATCTCCCTAAAAAAGTCAATAAAGAGGTTTGCTATTTTTCGATTTTACTGGCTATATCAGCAGCCAGTGCCTGGTATCGTTCAGGGGTAATCTTCACCCGGGGCTTAGAAAAAACAAGGTCTCCCTCTGAATCCATCGGCACCAGATGTATATGAGCGTGAGGTACTTCCAATCCTATTACTGCAACTCCTATTCTTTTACAAGGGACTACCTTTTTAAGGGCTCTGGCTACCTTCCTGGCAAACACCATCATCTCAGCAATGGTCTTATCATCAATATCGAACAGATAATCAACTTCTTCTTTGGGCACAATAAGGGTGTGACCCTCTTTGAGGGGACTGATATCGAGAAAGGCAATGAACTTGTCATTCTCAGCAACCTTGTAGCATGGAATCTCCCCTTTAATTATCCTTGTGAAGATAGTAGCCATCTCTTTCAGATTGATATTTCAACTATCTCGAACCTGACTGTGCCAGAGGGTACTGTTATCTCTGTAATATCGCCTACCTTCTTACCTATAAGTCCCTGTGCGATAGGTGATCCGACGGCGATCTTCTTATCTTTAAGATTAGCTTCACCTTCAGGCACAAGCTGGTACTCCATAACAGAATTATTAAGCAGGTTCTTTATTTTAACCTTGTTAAGAATTTTAACCGATGATGTATCAATACGACTTTCGTCGATTATACGTGCACGAGCAACTATGTCCTCCAGCTTTGAGATCTTCATTTCCAGCATACCCTGGGCTTCCTTGGCGGCAGCATATTCTGCATTCTCCGACAGGTCTCCCTTATCTCTTGCCTCAGCTATCTGGCGTGAAATAGAGGGTCTCTCAACCATCCTCAGCTGATCAAGCTCTTCCTTCATTTTATGAAGGCCCTCTTCTGTTACATAAACTATGTCAGACATGTTACTTCAATTCAAGTTTAAAAAAAAGAAAGAATCCCCGCTCAGGGAACTCTTCGTTCTACAAATTTAGAACAATTTTTGAATAATTGCTACTTTTTTTACCTCTAACCCCTTGAAAACAATCTAATAGGATGAAAATTTGGGTTTCATTATCTCGGAGAAAATTATTGCTTTTTTCAGTTCGAATTCACGAGCAATGTCCGAACCGATTGAATCTTCATCCACAGATATTAAGGAATCATTTTCACTGTCTCTATTGGTTGCCATTGACGATACCAGCTCGTCAAACCGATCCTCTTTAACCATGGATTCTGTTATTGAGGAGACGCCTTCGGAGCTGGCGGCTGCAGCCATTGGCTCATCATAACTACCTTCCTGCTCATAATCCATTTCTACCGGTTCCCCTGTCATCCGTCTTATTGTCTCCTCCATTCTCCTTCTGGCCTCATCAAACGGATCGTCGATCCTCCTGTAGGAAGGATCCGGAATATCCTCGTCAACAGACTCAAAATCCGGCAGTTGGCTGGCTGCCTGTTTCTTTTTCTTTCCGGCAACGGAGCCAACAATACCTATTATAGCTGCAATAATATAAAAAATTATTCCCCCGAAATCTTTCTCTTCCATCTCTATCTTTTTGCTTTTTTTGAACTCTTCCTTACATTCTTTGCTCTGGTCTTATGCCTGATGTCGGTCTCCTTGCGATTCTGTTCCAGTCTTGCCTTCACTTCGGGCTTTTGCAGGTCGTTATGCTTCTTTACTCTTTTTTTATATGCCTTTTCGCTCTCTTTTCTTCCCTTCTTCTCTTTCTTCTGCTGCGCTTTTTTCGCCTTGAGGGCTGCTTTGGGTTCCTTTACCATTGAAGGGCTCTTTCTCCCATTCGACCGGAACATCTTCTTTTCAATTCTCTTAATAGCCTTTGTTTGTCCCGATGCTTCCACTGGCGAAATCAGAGTGGAGAAGCTAATAATTATAATTAATGAAAGAACTCTGGGGATGAAGTTACGCATTACAATAATTCTATTTTTAATAAGTTATACCTTTATGCCTTAATAACAGTGAATAACTGACAAATGGTGATATTCTCAAAAATAAGACTTTTTTGGCTTTTTGCATCCTTTATTCTCCTTTTTACTTTCTGCAGCAGGGAAGAGAATGATATTATCCCCGATATTTATGTAGACTTTTCAATCGACCTTAATGATCCTGAATTTTTTGATCTGAATGAGCCCGGAGGTTTTGCACTGATAAACGGAACAAATACCAGATACGGTAACAGGGCGGCAGGATTTAAGGGCAGCGGTATAATAATCTATCATTCCCAACCGGGTGAATTTCTTGCTTTTGACCGAACATGTCCACATGAATATTCAACAACACAGGAAATCGTCAGGGTTAATGTAGATGGTATCTATGCTATTTGCCCTACATGCAATACCAACTATGTATTACCATCATTTGGAACACCGATATCCGGTCCCGGGCGTTATCCTTTAAAAAATTACAACACCCGGTTTGACGGACGGTTTATTTATGTGTGGAACGGCTTCTGATAAAGAAAGGTCGTAATCGCAGCAAAACACTAATAACGATAGTGCTCCGGCTTGTAAGGACCGCTCTTTTCAACACCTATGTACTCTGACTGCTCGTCGGTAAGTATCGTAAGGTCAACGCCCAATTGTTCAAGATGCAGACGTGCGACCTCTTCGTCGAGTCTCTTTGACAACCTGTATACTCCAATCTCATACTTATTGGTCCAAAGATCGATCTGAGCAAGTGTCTGGTTGCTGAATGAATTACTCATTACAAATGAAGGATGTCCTGTAGCGCAACCGAGATTAACGAGTCTGCCCTCTGCAAGAATAAATATGGCATGCCCATCGGGGAAGAGGTACTTATCGACCTGTGGTTTGATGTTAATTTTCTTAACACCCATCCATCACATTCAGGTCGTCTACCTGTATCTCGTTATCGAAGTGACCAATATTGCAGACAATAGCCTGATCCTTCATTTTCTTCATGTGGGCAGTGGTTATCACATCCTTGTTCCCGGTTGTGGTAACGTAGATATTCCCTTCATGCAATGTATCTTCGATCCTCTTTACCTCAAAACCTTCCATCGCAGCCTGCAGCGCACAAATAGGATCTATTTCCGTAACGATAACCCTTGCTCCGTACGATTTCATGGACTTGGCACAACCTTTTCCCACATCGCCATAACCACAAACAACAACAACCTTCCCGGCTATCATAACATCTGTTGCTCTTTTTATCCCATCGGCCAGTGATTCCCGGCAACCATACAGATTGTCAAATTTCGACTTGGTAACAGAGTCATTTACATTTATGGCAGGTACCAGGAGTTCTCCTTTTTCCATCATCTGGTACAGTCTGTGTACCCCTGTGGTAGTCTCTTCGCTGATACCTTTCAGCTCTGCAACAGTGCGATGCCAGCGATCCGGATCTTCCGCAAGCATCTCTTTCAGCGTTTCAAGGATTATCTTCTCCTCCCGGTTTCCCGGTTTCTTATCCAGAATTGAACTGTTATTCTCGGCCTGATATCCCTTGTGGACAAACAGACTGGCATCACCACCATCATCAACGATAAGTGTTGGACCTTTCCCGTTTGGGAATGTCAGAGCCTGAGCGGTACACCACCAATACTCCTCCAGGGTCTCTCCTTTCCATGCAAAAACCGGTATTCCGGCTGCTGCAATAGCTGCTGCTGCGTGGTCCTGAGTTGAGAAAATATTGCAACTTGCCCATCTTACATCAGCTCCGAGCTCTGCAAGTGTTTCGATAAGGACTGCGGTCTGTACTGTCATATGCAGCGACCCCATTATACGTGCACCCTTAAGAGGTTTGGATGAAGCAAATTTCTTGCGTATAGAGAGCAAGCCCGGCATCTCTTTCTCGGCGATTTCTATCTCCTTGCGCCCGAACTCGGCTAATGTGATATCTTTAACTTTATAATTAAGAACTTCCTGAGTGATCATGTTATATATATTTTAGGATTGCAAAGTTAATATTTTAAGGGCAAATATCTACCCTAGTACTCTTAAAGCATTAACCCTGTCTATCGATAATTGTTCAACAAGCTGTTCCAGCGAGGAGAATTTCATCTCATCACGTAATCTTTCGCGGAAAATGATACGTATGTTCTCGCCATAGATGTCACTGGTGAAATTTATAATATGGACTTCTATCGTCCGCGCTCCGCCGGAGCTATCAACGGTAGGCCTTCTTCCAATATTAAGCATGCCAGGCAGGCGCAGTCCTCCAACAATTACATTAACTGCATAAACGCCATCCCCGGGAATTAGTTTCCATTGATATAGCGGCTCCACATTAGCCGTAGGGAATCCCAGTTCCCTCCCAATTCTTTTCCCGCCTATTACGGTGCCGGAAAGCTGATAATCGTACCCTAGAATTCTGTTACCTTCCGATATATTCCCCTCGGAAATCAATCTCCTTATAAGTGAAGAGCTAATGGTATAATCGTCGGTTATTTCAGGGCCTGCCTTTTCGACCCTTATTCCAAACTTTTGGGCACAGGCCTCTATAATATCGTGATTACCTTCTGCCTTCCAGCCAAACCTGCTGTCATAGCCAAGAAAAAGAATATTTATACCTATCTGGTCTATCAGATAATCCTTTATAAAATCACATGCCGACTGGCGGGAAAAGTCATCGTTGAAATCTAAAAGGAGAAGATGATCCACACCGGCCTTTTCCATTAGCTCCATCTTTTCCGCAGGGTCGGACAACAACTGGGTACCTGCCTTGCCCATTGCCACCTGAGGGTGAGGGTCGAAGGTAACAACTACAGATTCACCATCTACAGACTTTGCCATTCTTTGCAAAGCCTTCAACAGGGAGATATGCCCCTGATGTACACCGTCGAAGTTTCCAACAGCCACAACGGGTCTCACTATAGGTGACGTGATATTCTTTATGTGTCTTATCATTGTCCGCAGCAAAATTAATAATCAATTTCAATTAATTTCCTCCTTTTTTTGTACAGTACAATAGGTTAGTACAGAGTGGAAAGATATTATCGTTTTTTACTAACTTCACCATATGAGCAATGCCGCTGGTCAGGAACCTTTTTTTCTGTCGGACCCCTACCTTGATCAATACAGGGATATTATAAGGGAGAGACGGGATTATGCCATTGAGAGGGAGAAATTTATTACCGCCGACAGATCACTGGCAGATTTTGCCATGGGTCACCACTATTACGGTCTGCACTTAAGGACAAACAGTTGGATATTCAGAGAGTGGGCTCCTAATGCAACTGCAATATGGCTGACTGGTACGTTCTCTCAATGGAAGAAGGAAGAGAGATTCCGGATGAGAAGGATCAACTCCACTGGCGATTGGGAGATAGAACTTCCCGGTGAAAGCATCAGGCATCTGGATCTTTATAAACTGGCCATCGAATGGGAAGGCGGCTCGGGCGACAGAATACCTTCATATGCTTCCCGGGTTGTTCAGGATCCTGATACAAAAATTTTCTCGGCACAGATATGGCACCCCGATGAGATTTATAAGTGGAAGAACAACTCCTTTGATCCGGGTAATGCTGCACCTCTTGTTTACGAAGCTCACACAGGCATGGCAACGGAGGCTGAGGCAGTCGGCACTTACCGGGAATTTACAGACAACATCCTGCCATATATAGCCAGGGCCGGATATAATACCGTTCAGCTTATGGCAGTTCAGGAGCATCCTTATTACGGCTCCTTTGGTTATCATGTGTCCAATTTTTTTGCTGTTTCCTCGAGGTTCGGAACACCGGACGATTTTCGTGAGCTGATCGATACTGCACACTCGTTAGGCCTTAGGGTAATAATCGACCTTATCCATTCTCACTCCGTAAGAAATGAAAATGAGGGCCTTGGACTTTTTGACGGCACTCTTAATCAATATTTTCATGGAGGCGACAGGAGGATCCACACTGCCTGGGATTCACTATGCTTCGACTATGGAAAACCCCAGGTGGTTCATTTTCTGCTATCGAATTGTCAATACTGGCTGGAGGAATATAAGGTGGATGGATTCCGCTTCGACGGAATAACAAGTATGATCTACTTTGATCACGGACTTGGCAAGAACTTTGTCTCCTACGCCGATTACTACAATGGCAACCAGGATAAGGACGCAATAGTTTACCTAACCCTTGCCAACAAACTGATTCACTCGGTTAACCCGGCTGCAATCACTATAGCCGAAGAGATGAGTGGCATACCGGGCCTGGGCGCCCCTGTAGAAAAAATGGGGATGGGTTTCGATTTCAGACTGGCCATGGGAATTCCCGACTATTGGATCAAACTGGTTAAGGACAAGGTAGACGAGACCTGGCAAATGGGAGAGATCTTTCATGAGCTCTCACAGCACAGGCCTGAAGAAAAGACGATCTCGTACTGCGAATCTCACGACCAGGCTCTCGTAGGCGACAAAACACTTATCTTCAGAATGACCGACGCTGAGATGTATTATGGTATGTCCAACAGCTATAGCAGTATCAAGATTGACAGGGCTATTGCCTTACACAAGATGATCAGGCTGCTCACTCTGGCAACATCGGGCGGAGGCTATCTTGCTTTCATGGGTAATGAATTCGGACATCCGGAATGGATCGATTTTCCACGGGAAGGAAATAACTGGAGTATGAAGTATGCAAGGCGACAATGGTCGCTCTTACAAAACAGTGATCTTAAGTTCAGCAAACTGGCAGCTTTTGACAAAGCAATGCTATCCACTGTATCAGATTTTGATCTTTACAAAGAATCAACGGTTGAATTGCTTGTCGAAAACGACAACGATAAAACCTTAGCTTTCAGAAGAGGCCGCTTACTGTTCGTTTTCAATTTCAATCCTGAAAGATCGTTTACCGACTATGGAATTCCGGTAAAAGGAACCTACGAGGTTGTAACAGACACCGACAGGAAAGAGTTCGGGGGATACAACCGCATACAGGCAAAAGGGCTCTACAGATCGGTCCCCGGCACCGGAAGGTATTCCCTGACCGACCCTTTGCAACTTAAACTTTACCTTCCAGCCAGAACCGGAATGGTTCTGCTGGAAAAGAAAAGTCGCGGGATAAAAGATCTTTAATCGATCCACCTTAACAGGTTGAAATCCTGCCTGTGAGGTAATTCGGGGTGTTTTGCAAATAACCGTATTCCGTAAAAATAAGCACCTGCTTTCTCAGGTGTCAGTTCCACCCTAAATTTACACTTGCCCTCCTTTTTACTTACCAGACTGAACTCTTTTTTGGCCACGAATTTATGCGATCCCGAATGGTGCATACGTGTGATTATGTATTCAACACCTACATAATGCTCCGGTATATCCTTAATATCCAGAACAACCTCAGCTGTGTATTTACTACCCGTTTTATATACATTTTCCCCGGGCACCTCGAAATTATATTTCAGGACCTCAATTTTGTCCCATTCGTTGCGCATCGTTGTTTTCCACTGGTCCAGTGTACGTGCCAGCTCAAATTTGTCGGCGATAACCTTTTTGTTTCTGGTCCACAAAGGTATATAGTACTTCTCCAGGTAGTCGTCCATCATCCTTCTCGTAGTGAACTGAGGTGCTACTTTGCCCATTGTATTCTTGATGTGGCTGGCCCACTCCCGTGGTATGCCCTCATCATCACTCGAATAGAAGGCTGGTACTATCTCGTTTTCGAGGAGATTATAAATAGTTTCAGCATCAATATCATCCTGAAGATCCTGATTTACAAATGTTCTCTTCTTAGGCAGCGCCCATCCGGCAAAGGCTCTGTACCCTTCAACCCACCATCCGTCGAGGACACTAAAATGAAGTGTGCCATTCATAACAGCCTTTTCTCCGGAAGTTCCTGATGCTTCAAGCGGTCTGGTAGGAGTATTAAGCCATATATCCACGCCCCTGACCATATATTTGGCTAGTTCGATATCATAATTTTCCAGGAAGATAACTTTCCCTGTGAATTCAGGCATCTGACTTATTTCGTTGATCTCCTTAATAAGATCCTGTCCGCCGCCGTCATGAGGGTGTGCTTTCCCTGCAAAAATAAACTGAACAGGACGATCCGGATTGTTGACAATCGATTTCAGCCTTTCGAGATCTTTAAAAATAAGTCCTGCCCTCTTATATGTTGCGAACCTTCGCGCAAACCCTATAGTAAGAGCATTTTCATTAAGGTGACTGCTAATACTCAGTAATTTCCTTGGGCTTACATGACGCTCAAGCATTTCGGTCTGAAGCTTCTTCCTGATCTGGGCAAACAGTTTTTTCTTAAGCTTCTTCTTTATTTCCAGTACCCTCTTGTCGGGCATTTTATATATTTTATCCCAGATTTTCAGGTCCGACTGATCAAATCCTCCTTCTCCGGCAAAACCCTTGTAAACATCGCACCAGTCAGGCGCTATCCAGGTGGGGAAATGGACTCCGTTTGTAACATGTCCTATATGAAGCTCCTCCTCCAGATATCCGGGCCATAATTTGTTGAACATTCCCCTGCTTACTATACCATGCAGTTTACTTACTCCATTGACCTCCTGCGATAATCGTGTGGCCAGGTAGCTCATATTGAATTTCCTTTCACGCTTCACCTTCACATCTGCCAAGCGACAGCGAGTTCATCCCACGTAATGTTAAGACGCTGAGCATAATGGGAGATAAAACGTCGCAGTAGTCCCTCATCAAAAGCATCATGGCCGGCAGGAACAGGTGTATGTGTTGTAAACAGTGTCGAAGACCTGACAACCTCAACCCCTTCACTGAAGGTAAGGTGCTGTTCAGCAATAAGTCTTCTTAGCCTCTCAAGGCCAATAAAGGCTGAATGGCCTTCATTGCTATGGTAGATATCAGGCTTTATTCCAAGTGCGTCGAGGGCTCTTATTCCACCGATGCCCAGTACAAGTTCCTGCTTGAATCTGTTTTCATTATCACCGCCATACAGGTGATGAGTTATGCTCCTGTCTTCTGGCATATTGTCCTCCGAATCGGTATCGAGAAGGAAGAGCGATATCTTGCCAATCTTTGCTTCCCATATCCTTACCTTCACCTGCCGACCCGGCCATGAGAGAATTATAAATAACTGCTGCCCTTCGCTGTTTTTTACCGGACATATCGGTAGATGAGAATAATCCTCTGTTTCATAAATAGCCATCTGTTCTCCCCGCGGACCAAGTTTCTGACTGAAATATCCAAACCTGTAGAGCAATCCCACTCCATAGATCTTTACGTTATGGTCGCTGGCCTCCTTCAGATAATCACCTGCAAGAATACCCAATCCACCCGAGTAGATCTTCAGGCAGGGGTGTATACCAAACTCCATGCTGAAATACCCGACAGAAGGTTGATCAGTATCGTCAGGGCGATTGATATATGTCCTGAATTTGTCATATACAAAGTCCATATCGGCTATAAACTCTTCATCTTCAGACAGTATCTGTAGACGTTTATAGTCAATCTTCTCAATTAAAATTCTTGGATTATGCCCGCACTCTTCCCACAATGAGGGATCCATTTTTCGGAAGAGTTTCTCAGCCTCATAATTCCACGACCACCACAGATTACATGCCAGTTCCTTCAGATTTTCCAGTCGCCCTGGAACATCCGACTGGACAAAAATATCCTTCCACACAGGCACCTGGTGTGGCTTCTTGATATCCACCACAGGTGAAGAGAGCATCATTGCGAATTCCCTTGGTTCATCTCTTCTTTCCTCGCTCTTTGCCAGTGCAATATCGTATGCTTTCCAGTAATACTCAATAAGGTTATCCCACATTGCTATCCTCGACACTTCGTATGCTGTCTGCTGCGCTTCGGCCACCTCCTTTGGGCTCATCAACCTGAAGGCGTCTATGAAATTCTTGATCGCCGCAACAACCTCTTCTTCATTGTCATCATTCCTCTCAATGACATTTATACCCATGCCGGGATCTTTATAATAATCCTTAACCCACATCCCAAAACCGGAGAGGGTTGTTGTAACCGTAGGAATGGAGAACATAAGGCTCTCGAGGGGAGTATAACCCCATGGTTCATAATAGCTTGGGAAGACAGTAATATCAAATCCTATAAGGATATCGAAATAGGGGATATTGAAAATACCATCATTACCATTAAGGTAAGAGGGTACAAAAATAAGTTTCACCTTTTGATCGGGCTCATTATGTAGTCCATTGCGCCATTGCCCTTAACAGGGTAGGATCTGATCTCCGGATAGTGTAGTCCATGAGTAAGAAACCGATCTGAACCATTTGTTAAATGACCGTTACCCAGAGCCTCTTTAACATCTCCGCGTGGTCCTTTATGGTAGGCCGGCACCAGCAGGAAGGCTATACACTTCCTTTCCATCACCGATATTTCTGTTCAAGTTCTCCTAATGAGTCAATAAAGAGATCGATACCCTTATTTCTGAATTCATATCTGCCGCTGTTGGCAACCAGCAGGGCATCTTTACTTACTTCATAACCAAGTACAGCTGAGGCCACTTTCAACAAGTTTCTCCCTGGCTTCATCTCTTTTTCTTTTAAAAGACTCTTTGCCAGGCACAAATGAATCTTCAAACCCATTGGGGGTAACAATATCAACATCCTTACCAAGAAATTTAGATGCACTCCAACCCTGTTATTGAGCTTACAGTAGTAAAAACATCAGCTTCAGCAGCTGAGATCTTCTCCAGTGATTGTTTTGCAACAATATTAAACTCTCTGGCTACCTGTGCCGGAACATAATCATTTATCTTACTGTAAAGCGGTCTGTTATTTCCGGCTATACTCCTCCCTAATGCTGTTGCATGTGTTGTAAAGGATGTTGCAACCCATGGAGCATTCTTTTTCAGATAGAGGACCCCTGTCCCGGTCATCCATTCGTGAAACTGTGCAATTATATTGTGATGTTCCCGGTAATATGTGGTAAAGCTCTCTATGATCCTTCCTGCAGCATATCCGAAAAGGGCAGGTTCCACATAATCCCACTGTCCTGAAAGACTATCGAGTTTATAAGTCTCCCAGAACTTGGCGAATATCTCATCTTTCTTATCGAAATATGGTGTGAAATCACACAGAATAACAATTGGTTTACCAGCTATATTCCATCTACCGGTCCTAACGCCTAATCCTTCAGCAGCAGCACTCTGTTTCCAGTCAATGAAAGAGTGAATCATCTGGCAAAAACTCAGGATTCGCACCCTCTTCCCTCCACACATCAGGTCCGATCAGGATAAACCTGTCGCCCAGTTCTTCAATAACATTCAGAGCTTTTGTCGATACTACTGTATGAATTCCACCTACTTTATTACAAACTTCCCAGCTGGTTTCAAATAGAAATCCTGTTGCCATTATTTTTTCTTTTTAATTGAAGTAATCTTCTTAGTACTTTTCTTTTTCACAATTTTCTTTCCTGTTGGCACTTTTTCAATCTTTTTGACCTTTGGCTCAGGAGCAGACAAGGCTTCTTTACCATTTCCGGAAAGTAGTTTTTTCCGGAGAAGATCAAGTTCCTTATCCTTCGATTTCAGAAGAGTTTCCATCTCCTTCACTGTGACTTCCATCTTAAGCATTCTCCGCTTAAGGTCTTCTCCGGTGCTGCTTCGTTTCAGCCTGATCTCAAAATCGCTGAGTACATTCATATAATTCATAAAGGCATCATAAGGTGTTGAGTATGGGTTGAAGTATGCATGTACAACACCATCAGAGAAGAACTTTGTGCTCATATAGTAGAAATGATCGCTTGCCTGAAGATAGTCCCAGTCTTTCTTAATATCCGGATCATTGGATGAGTTAACGAGAGGGGCCAGCTCATAGAGTTTCTCGAAGGCCGAATTTTGAAGGTCATTACCTAACCAGGCAGTAAGATCTCTCTCCTCATCGGCCCATGATATAGGTGAAGGGACCTGAATAGCAGAGATAACCTGAAATTTTTCAGCAATCTCAGAAGGGGTCATGAACGACAGATTCTTTTTCTTTAGAATTTCACCCGGCAGATGGCTCAGGAAATCAAGTATTCCTGTGGAGGCCTTATTATGTTCCCCAAATGTCTCATAATCCAGAAATATATTTAACAGATCACCTTCGCTATTCGGGTTATTAATCCATGAAACATATTTTGATGCTGTTAGTGGCCACTCTGACCACTCCCTGTTCGAAAACCGGAAGGCAATATCATCGCTGAGAGTAAAGTTCCTTAGCAGAACCTTTAGCCTCGGGTTTATAGCATTGCAATAGAGAAAATTAGGGCTTTTCCACCCCAGTATATGTTTAGCCCCCTCGGTGAGTACTGCTTTAAAACCCATATCAGATATCCACTGACCAATCTGGTCAGAATAGATCAGTTCTGTATTACGGAATGAAGTTGGTTCAACACCCAGGGCAGACTTTAACTTTTCCTGGTGGATCTCAACCTGGTTTTCAAACTCTTCCTGGCTTCTCATAGAGGCAAGGGAGTGTGAATCTGTCTCTGCCAGAAATTCAACGGCCCCTGTTTCTGCCAGTTCCCGGAATGAGTCAAGCACTTCCGGTGCATAAAGGCGTAACTGATCGATCGCAATTCCGGTAATAGAAAATGCCACTCTGAATTTTCCGTCATGCTTTTTGATCAGATCCAGCAGGATCTTATTGGCCGGCAGGTAACACTGATCTGCTATCCTTGTCATTATCGACTCATTAAGGAAATCGTCATAATAATAGTGATCCTTACCAAGATCGAAAAACCTGTATCGTTTCAATCTGAACGGTTGATGTACCTGAAAATAGAGGCATATTGCCTTGTTGTTCTTCTTGGCCATTTCTAAATAGTTTGATTCAATATGACATCTTCATAAATATCGGCGACATGTCTGGCCGAATTCTCCCATTTGAGTCTGATAACCTCTTCCCTTCCGTTCTCAATAAACATTCTTGAAAGAGCAGGATAATTAAGGATCCCGTAGATCGCATCTGCCATAGCATCGATATCCCAGAAATCGACTTTCACTGCATGGGTGAGTATCTCTGCTACTCCCGACTGCTTACTGATAATAACCGGGACATTTGACTGCATTGCTTCAAGGGGTGATATACCAAAAGGTTCGGAAACAGAAGGCATAATATACACATCACTGAGTGAAAGCATAGAGAAAACATCATTGCCTCTGAGGAATCCTGTAAAATGGAACCGGTCGGTGATACGTAATCTCGCCGCCCGTCTCATCATTTTTTCCATCATATCTCCGGAACCGGCCATTACGAACCTAACATTGTCCATCTCCTTAAGGACCCTTTTTGAGGCTTCGATAAAATATTCAGGTCCCTTTTGCATGGTTATTCTCCCCAGAAAGGTTACGACCTTATCATCGAAGGAGCGCTCCACACTGATATTTTCCTTGTCGCTGATCTGGTCAACAGCATTGTATACCGTAACTACTTTGTCCGGGTCAATATTGTAACGGTTTATTACTATGTCGCGTGTAAGGTTACTCACTGTAATAATCTTATCCGCATTATCCATTCCCTCCTTTTCGATACCGTATACGTCAGGGTTGACACTCCCGCCACTTCTGTCGAAGTCGGTGGCATGTACATGTATAACAAGGGGTTTGCCCGACACTCTTTTGGCTGCTATCCCTGCAGGGTATGCAAGCCAGTCGTGAGCATGGATAACGTCAAAATCGTTTTCTGCAGCAATAACAGATGCAACCAGTGCATACTTCTTTATCTCTGTAAGGAGATTAATATCATATCGTCCGCTGAACTCAATAGTACCATGATTGGTGGTATGAGTAAGTATTTTATGACTATCCTCGGACAGTCTTGAAAGTTTCCAGAATTCTTCAGGATTGGTATAAGGAACGATCCTGGCACCTACTTCTATCTTCTCCATATGTTTTGAGAAGGTATCGAAAAAAATCAAGTTTCTCTGTAACCTTAATTTTGTTGGCACCAATAAGCCTCACCTTCGATTGATCTTCATCGCCCCATGCTTTTGGTACAACAAAGAGTACTTCCAACCCCTTGATCGTCGACAGACCTTTGGTAAGACCATAGCTGGCTGTGCCCAACCCTCCCGATATGTGCGGAGGAAACTCCCACCCAAACATCAAGACCTTCATAGCGATGTTTTAATCTGAGGTTTATAATTACGGTCCAGAATATTGATTATTCTAAGGATCTCAGCGATACTCCAGGCCTGGGAAATTGCTCCCCGGGGAGCATGTGGCGGATCGCCATCATAAATCTCAGATACCGATCCTATTCCGTGCTCAAGCATTACCTCCTCAAACCCAAATATCAGTTTCCTTACCTTCTCGGCACCGTTTTTACCATATGCTCTCAACCATCCCTCACAAAAAGGACCTATGAGCCATGGCCATACGGTACCCTGATGATAAGCTGAGTCACGCTCTTCCTGAGTACCATAATAAACTCCTACATAGGCCGGGTTTCTGGGCGATAAACTGCGCAGGCCTCTTGGTGTTACAAGCTCCTTATCTGCAACCTCAAGTATCCTGATTGCCTGTTCATTCGACAACATTATATGTGGCAGGGAGGTTGCGATAACCATATTCGGTCTTACCTCCATTATCTTTGTTCCTTCTATCGTCACGCGGTCGGCCAGAAATCCTTTAGCCTCATCCCAGAACATCCGGTTAAATGACTCCCATATTCTGTCGGGCAGATATGAGAAGCTGTCAGTAAATTCATTGTCTCCCTTCTCCTTGGATATCTCCAGGGCGAAGCAGACAGCGTTATACCAAAGTGCATTTATCTCCACTGCAAATCCGTCTCTTGGAGTCACAGGCTTACCATGGACCATTGCATCCATCCAGGTGAGGCCCTTTGTCCCGTCGCCTGATTGGATTAGTCCGTTTTCGTGCATTCTGATCGAGTAATCCTCCCCTTTTACATAGTTGTGAATGATCTCTCTTGCAGCATTCCAATAACGGGTGGCAACATCTTTCCCCCCTGCGTTCCTGTATTGCTGTAGCGACCAGAAGAACCATAGCGGTGCATCCACCGAGTTGAAAGCCGGATTGTCAACATTCCCCATATTTGGGAATAGCCCGCCCTTCATCCTGTTAACCTGTGTATCAAGCACTTCCCTGTAAAGCTTCAGACCTTCCCTTGCCAATGCCAGTCCGGGAAGACTGATAAAAGTATCACGTCCCCATGCGCCAAACCATGGGTAACCTGCAATAATATCGGTGTAACCCGGTCTCCTCTCGATAAATTGCTGAGCCGAGTTTACCAGACAGTTCCTGTAATTACTTCTAGGAACCTTCTTTGCCATTGTTCTTGAGAATTTCTGTTTGAATCCTCCCGGTTTTTCCTCCTCAGTAGAGGCAGATAAGATTATTGAGCTCCCCTCCTTCATCTCCACCTCCAGAAATCCCGGGACAAAGAGGTCCTCCTGATAATCATAACCCCTGGACCGTTCTTCAGGATACTCAATGGCATAGTTCCAGTCGGGCATCTGAACGAATTCACAAGGATCACTTAACTGAAGATTAAGCCAGGGAAAGCCCTCGTACATCTTCATTCTTATACCATTCTGGATATATTCTACCTTTGTATCGGCATACATATTGGCATGAGAGAGGGAGTGAATATTTCTGAATGCCAGGAAAGGCCTTAGCTGAAGCTTCAGCGGCTCCGGGGCTTCGAGTACCGTATACCGGATCATCACCTGCTCGTTCCTGTGGATAAGTATACGCTCCTGCTGCAGGACCACCTCTCCCACCCTGTATATCATTTCGGGAATAACCATTGTGGCAAAACTCTCGATATATTTATGCCCCTTTGGATAAAAGTGATCGCCCTTGTACTTATGGATACCTATATTAAATATCTTATCCTTCTGTACAACAGAAACATCCATTGACGAAAGCAATACAAACCGTTCGCCTCCAAAAGCATCAACCGGGCATACTAACAGTCCATGGTATTTCCTTGTATTGCACCCAACAATAGTAGTCGAAGAATATGAACCGGCCCTGTTTGACCTTAATACCTCTCTGGAGAGTGAGAACTCAAGATTTACTATCTGAGATTTATCAAAACTTATATAAGCCATTGCATTCCAATTTCTTTTCAAATTTACATGAAAAAGATTAGTAAGTGACTGATTTTATCAGTTACATTATACAGTAACCACAGTTAGGCCTTAAATGTTAAGGTCTGGTATAAATATAACCTAAATTAAGGCTAATTCCTCAAGCCGATGGAAAAAAGAATATCTTTGCAGTTGTTGAAAAAAACAATAACTGAAATGATTATGAAAAGATTAATCCTCCCAATTTTGATACTGACTGCCCTGATAACAGGATGCAAAAGCAAATCTTTAGAGATTTCCGGAGTAATAGATTCCGCAAAGGCTGGTGACTATATTTATATTGATGAGTTAAAGAAAGATGAACTGGCCACAATCGACTCAGCAAACATTGGTGAAAACGGCAAGTTCAGATTCAAACTGAAGGCAGAGACCCCAAAGTTTTTTCTGATCAAGATAACCGAAGCTAATTTCATGACTGTTATCTCCGGTCCCGGGGAGAAGGTTTTTATTGAAGCTCATCGCGACTCTCTTAATTCACCAGTATCGGTTAAGGGATCAGTAGGAACAGAGAAGCTTATCCAGTACAACATGAAACTAAAGAAGGCAATTGCTGACCTTACAGAACTTAGCCAGATCTATGATGAGAATGTGAACAATCCGGACCTGCTGACAATAATGGATGATCTCGATCGCAGAGCACAGGCTGTTATAACCGATCTCAACGAATATACGAAATCTGAAATTGACAAGGATCCGGGATCGCTTGCCTCTCTTATCGCTCTATATCAGCAGATTGCTCCGGGTGCTTATGTGCTTAACCCGGAAAAAGATCTGGCATGGTTCATTAGGGTTGACTCGGCCCTCTATTCAAAATACCCTGAATCGGAGCCTGTGATTGCCCTGCACGAACAGGTGGCCAACCTCATAAGCAGGGTCAATGCCGAGAAGCAAAAGAATAGCGTTTTATCAGAGGGAGCCGTTGCACCTGAGATCGCCCTTCCAAACGCAAAAGGAGACACTATCAGACTTTCCTCTACAAGAGGTAATATTGTACTCCTCGACTTCTGGGCGGCATGGTGTCCTCCCTGCAGAGAGGAGAGCCCTAATCTTGTTAATGCATATAATCAGTTTAAAGACAAGGGATTCACAATATATCAGGTATCTCTTGACAATAAGAGAGAAGCATGGCTTCTGGGAATAGAAGAAGATAAATTAGGAAGGTGGACCCATGTAAGCGACCTGAAATACTGGAGCTCAAGTGTTGTTCCCCTTTACAAAATAGAAGGTATACCTCATAACCTTCTTCTTGACAAGGAGGGCAGAATTATTGCAAAAGACCTCCGTGGTGATGCCCTTGTTAAAACACTTAATGATCTGTTTAACCTTTAATCATCAATAGCACAAAATGAAGTTTAAATTCATATTTCTGATTATACCCCTGCTGCTTTTCTCCTGTACCGGAAACAATAAAGTGAAAATTTCAGGTACGGTTCCCGGAAAGGCTGGCCGATATATTTACCTTGACAGGCTCGATATTGAAACCCCTGTAAGAGTCGATTCTGCTGAGATCAAGGAAAATGGTACATTCAGATTCTCCCTTGAGAGTGACGGACCGGACTTTTTCCAGCTGGGGTTTAACAGTGTTGAGTTTGTCACCCTGCTGGTATCACCGGGAGAAAAAATAAATATTGAATTTTTAGGCAACAGATTGCAGGAAAGTTACAGCGTAACAGGGTCGGAAGAATCCGAGAAAATTATGCAACTCGATCTTAAGCTATTTGAAACAAGAAGAAGTCTTGATTCCCTGAACAGATTGTATGACGCTGCAGCCGGATCGGCTGATTTTGCTAATACAGAGGAAGAACTTTCAAATGAATACCTCAGAATACTTAAGGAACAAAGAAGTTATAATATTGGGTTTGTATTGGATAACATCACATCTCTTTCGGCACTCAAAGCGCTTTACCAAAGAGTTGATGATGAGACATATGTTCTCTATGACCCAAAGGATCTTCAGTACCTGAAAATTGTCTCCGACTCATTAAAGAAATATTATCCCGATTCTGATCATACAAAGGCATTGGTGGAAAACGTTCAAATGGAATTGAACAGATTCTATATGGCACAACTTTCAGGAATGACGCGTGATGTGCAGGAAAGCGACCTTGATATTAGCCTGCCCGACAGCAATGGCAAGATAGTCTCTCTCTCCTCCCTTAAGGGAAAACATGTGTTGCTTGTATTTTGGAGTGCCCGTTCTCAGGAAGCTATTACCTTCAATCTGGAACTAAAGGAGTATTACCGAAAATATAAAAGCAAGGGATTCGAAATTTACTCGGTTAATTATGATACGGAGGACCTGTGGCTCAAAGCAATAAAATTTGATGAGTTACCCTGGATCAACGTAAGAGAAGAGGATCCATCAAACCCAAGAACCGCAACACTTTACAATGTTACAGGATTGCCTTCCACCTTTCTCATCGGTAAAGACGGGACAATACTTAACAGAGACCTTTTTGGCCGTAATCTAAGAATAGCTCTCGACCAGATCTTCGCCAATTAATGGATTCAACAGAAAACAGGAAAAGATATTTTGCTTCTGACTTTCATCTTGGATTGAAAGCCGGCGGAGACCCTCTGGAAAGGGAAAAAAGAGTCGTTTCCTGGTTAGAGCGTGTTGCCCCCTCAGCCTCTGAGATATACCTGCTGGGAGATGTATTCGATTTCTGGTGGGAGTATCATAATGTGGTACCTAAGGGGTTTACCCGATTTCTTGGAGCTGTATCTTCAATAACCGATTCCGGAATACCTGTCCACTTCTTTAAAGGGAATCACGACATGTGGACCACCGGCTATCTGAAAGATGAATGCGGGATGAGCATACATGAAGGAGCTGTACGGGAAAACTTTGAAGGGAGTCAGTTCCTGCTTGCCCATGGTGAAGGATTGGGTGGCAATCAGAGATCATACAGGATGTTGCTCTCAATTTTCAGAAGCAGGTTTGCACAAAAATTATACTCTTCGCTCCACCCCAGAATAGGAATTGGTATAGGTCACCACTGGTCATTAAGCAGTCGCCTGGGTAAAGGTATGCAAACACCTTTCATGGGAGAGGCGGAACATCTGATACAATACTCGAGAGAGATCCTGAAAACTGAACATATCGACTATTTCCTGTTCGGTCACAGACATATTCCCCTTAACATGAAACTCTCGGAAAAGAGCAGGATTGTTATTCTAGGAGATTGGATGAAAGGAGAAAGTTATGCAGAATGGGATGGCAAAACGGTACGTCTCTTTTATGATGGTCAGGAGTTATTGGATCCAACCTTGACGGTTATAGTATAATATGAGTAAGCATCAGTTATTGATTCCATGTGATAACTTAGATTGCTACCCGACTTTCTGGCCATATCAACAAGAACCATAAGTGGTGAACTTCCTGTGCCATCTACTCTCTCCTTAAGCAATTTTCTGTAATACTCCCTTAATTCCGGTCTGGGAATGCTGTTAACAGTGTTAATGTTATTTACCAGATGGGGAACATCGCTGTTTTTAATAAGGCTCCCTGAAGAGAGGCTAAAAACATTATTTTCCATTGTTAAAAGGGCTATCGGCAATCCCAGCTTCTCACTAATCTCCGTGCCTGGGTTATAAACAGTTACGTTCTGAAGAATCTCAACCAATATATTAAAGACTTTCTTACGAATTGTGGCATCAATATCTTCCTCATTCATTTTGAGTTCAGCAAACGAGAGCATCTCCTTTCCTATTGAAGGTGAAATATCACCCGACCATATAAGGTAAATGTTATTGAGTGCCATTTCACGCTCAATATCAACAACCCTATCGCCTTTGAACTTCTCGCGAATGCCGCTCTTATGCTCTCCTGTGCCACCTTCGTCGACCGTTTTGCTCAGCACAAAGTATGAAAATGTCTCATCGAGTTTTACGAAGTCATAGTCGAGCCGGTTACCGGTCTTCTTGGCCATTTCAATCAATCCAAGACCTGCTCCACCCTTAATACTCAATTCCGTATTACCCAGCATCTGACGGTACACAAGTCTTACATCCTCTGGCTTGAGGTTGTTGATCTCTTTGAGTTTATTCTCAAGATAGAGGACATTATCGTTTCGTATCGCATTACCTGTAGTAACTGTATAACCATCGCCTGCCTTTGAGTAAATGACAAGGGACATTTTGGCATGGCTCATGTCGCTTCTGTGTCTGGTAATGTTTTGCAAACTCTCAAGAACAAACATAAACAACCTTTTCCTGCCAACGAATCCAAATTCTGAATTCTCCATCTCCTTCTCCAATAACATAAGAAGTGGAATAGAATTCTCATTGGTTACAACACCCCTGTAGACAAACATGAGGTGTTCTTCCATCATTTTCTCTCGCAACCTGCGTAATATATCCATCAGATTTTTCCGGGAAAAGCTACCGTCTTTGTAAAAATAGAAATTAGTGTATTAGAAATCAAATTATTCCGAACCATTTTTTTTATTCCCCGTATAAAGAGGTTAAAAGCAAAATCAGGAAAATGAAATCTTTGTCAATTTACCATAAAAAATGAACTGCCAATTATATAATTATTGATTAAGTCAAAAGTTAATAATAAATTAGTGGCGGATTCTGCAATATGTGTATAAAAAATTTGTTCGGTTATTATTAATAGTGATTTCCCTATTAACGTCTACTCGTCTATGGAATTGAAAGAAAGTACTGTAAGTAAACTCAATAAGGAGACTCAGATCATTCCTATTATCCTAATTGAAAAGGGGGTCCAGATCTTGCTGATTATGAGCGCTTTAATAATATTATTTATGCGCTTCATCCTTCACAGTTCGAAGATCTTCGTAAGACTCTCAAGTTTGCACTTGATGAAAATACTCTCATGGGTCGGGCCTTTTTAAAGCTCTATGGATATCCTGGTGATTTCTATCTTATTGATCTGATCTACCAGAAATATTGCAACCCTGACCCCAGATATAGAAAATGGGATGAGTACTTTCATGAACAGGAAGGGACCATCGCTGTAAGAAACAGGAAGCAGTATTTCCTGGAAAAACTGAGGGATCTAGTAGAACAGGAGCAAAAAAGATGTCAAGGTGCTTATTCTCGGTTCAGGGCCTGCCAGTGATGTTTGTGAATTTTTGCAGGAGAATGCCCAATGCGCCTATTACATTTGATCTTGTTGATTATGATCACGTTGCCATTGAGTATTCAAAAGAGAAGAATAAGAACTTTAACGGTCACATTTCATATAACAGGATAAACGCACTTCGTTTTAAACCTTACCAGTTCTATGACATGATATGGAGTGCCGGAATGTTCGACTATTTCAAGGATAAACACTTTGTTTTTCTCATAACAAAGTACATAAATTGTCTCGCCGAAGACGGGGAGTTTATTATTGGAAACTTTACCAATAATCCATCTCATAAACTTATGGTTAACGTTTCTGAATGGATATTGAACCTTAGAAGTGAAGAGGACCTGTTCAGACTTGCATCTGAGGCAGGAATAAGAGACGAATTGGTCTCGGTGGAAAAGGAAACATTGGGGATAAACCTTTTTCTGAGGATTAAAATGAACAGCATGTTAAAATGTTGCCATTCTATTACCTTTCAAAATTATATTTCCGGGGATGAAATTATTCAAGAGTGCAGGAGATAGTTTGCTTGGGTTCCATTCAGATTCGAACGATGATTGGACCATTAATAAACTTACACTCAAATTTACCGGAAATATGGAGCAGTATGAGGAAGAATTCCTTGAGGACTACTACCAACGTACCCTTAAACCCTTCCGCTTCTCACTGGTACTGGCCTTAGTATTCTATGGGGCCTTCGCATTGCTCGACGCAGTAACCGTGCCCACGCTTAAGGAGGTTTTCTGGTTGCACTTAGGTTCGGATTAGTATCTCCTACCTTTGTTTTATTCTTTGCATTA
Organism: uncultured Bacteroidales bacterium; assembly: GCA_963698535.1. Classification (GTDB taxonomy): domain Bacteria; phylum Bacteroidota; class Bacteroidia; order Bacteroidales; family VadinHA17; genus CAVORD01. The sequence continues at coordinate 1,879,455 of CAVORD010000001.1, forward strand.
TCCTATACGAAGTATTTTAAGAGATTCATGCAGGTCTCAATTGCCCTAATAATGTTTATTGCTGGTCTGGGGATCGTCATAATGATAATATATTCTGCCAGATTTGCCAATAATTACTCATATTATGCTGGTCTCATTCTTATTTTCATATTCGGATATACTTTAGTAAGAGCTAGATTTGTGTATGCCTCTATTGCCGGTTGGTCAATTGTAATAACTTATGAAATAGCTGCAATATTCCTTTCAAATATGCCACTGTCAGTACTGGTAAGCAATAATTATTTCTTCATCAGTGCCAATATTTTAGGTATGTTCATAAGTTATCTACTTGGAGTTTACGTCAAGAAAGGACTTCTATATGAGAAAACTTCTTGAGATGGAACAGAAATAAGGTTATAGAAGCAAATAATGCCCTCGAAAACAGGGTTAAAGAGAGAACAATACAGCTTACCAACTCCAATCTTGAATTAATAAATGAGATAGAGATCAGGAAAAAATATGAAAAAGAGAGGGCTGAACTTGAAAAGCAGCTTTTTCAGCTTCAGAAGATGGAGACAATCGGTACACTTGCCGGCGGGATCGCTCATGACTTCAACAATATACTTACTCCTATTCTGGGTTATACCGATATGGCCCTGGAGGAGCTGCCTCCTGAAAGCACGCTTAAGTTCGATCTTGAGCAGATCAATACATCTGCCCTGAGAGGAAAGGAACTGGTCCAGAAGATTCTGACCTTCAGCCGGGAGGTTGACTTCGACAAGAAGCCGATAAAGATGAAGGCAGTAATCAACGAAGTACTGAACATGCTTATGGCCTCCATCCCAAAGGGAATAGATGTTAAGTTCAAATCTGCTTCGGCAAAAGGAACCGTACTGGCCGATGCAACCCACCTGCACCAGATCATTATGAACCTTTGTACCAACGCTGTTCATGCCATGAAAGAGCAGGGAGGCATACTTGAACTGAAGCTCAGTTCAGTGAATATCTCAAAGAAGAAAGCAAAGGAGATACCAAACCTTAAAAAAGGGAGATATATTATTCTCACCATATCCGATACAGGTCATGGGATGGACTCTGTTACACGAAAACGGATCTTTGAACCATTTTTTACTAAAAAGGAGGTGGGATCAGGATCAGGATTAGGTCTTTCTGTTGTGCACGGAATAGTAAACAACTATGACGGGGCTATAACAGTGGAGAGCGAACCCGGAACAGGAACGATATTTACCCTTTACCTTCCGGAATATGAAGATGACGGTCTTGAATCAGCTATTGCTGCCAGAAAGGTTGCCAAGGGCGATGAGCATATCCTGTTTGTAGATGATGAGCAGGAGATAACATATATGGGGAAGAGGATGCTTGAAAATCTTGGTTACAAGGTAACTGTTAAGACCGACAGCGTCTCGGCTCTTGACGAATTCAGTAATAATCCCGATGAGTATTCACTTCTGGTTACCGATCAGGCAATGCCAAAACTGCTTGGTACTGAACTTGCAGCCAAAGTTAAAGAGATCAGGCCCGACATTAAAATAATTATTATTACAGGATTTGTAGATAGTCTGACCAATGAGATGATTAGTGAGCTGGGAATTTCAGAACTTGTAATAAAACCATTAGTTTTGAGTGAATTTAGTAAAACCATCCGCCGCGTACTGGATTTGAAACAGTAAATTTTAATGTGATGCATAAAATTCTGATAGTTGACGATGAGGTTTCAATACTTATAATGCTGAAAAGAATGCTCGAAAGGGCAGGTTATGAGGTGTATACAGCCTCAAATGGATTAGAAGCTGTGAAGGTTTACGAAAAAGTACAACCCGCACTCATTATTACCGACATAATAATGCCAGAGAAAGAGGGACTTGAACTGATCATTGACCTGAGAAAGAGCAATCCCGATCTGAAGATCATAGCAATATCAGGAGGTGGTCGTTTACAGCCACACGGCTATCTTCCAAGTGCCAAACTTTTTGGTGCCGACATGACATTTCACAAGCCTCTGGACCCAAAAGAGTTTGTTGCTGCAGTTAATGATCTTCTGAAATAGATCACTATTCTACCCGGCCCATCCCTCTCTGTCCAGGTTTCTGTAATTAATGGCTTCTGAAATATGTTCAGTCCTGATATCCTCCGATGCTTCAAGATCGGCAATTGTACGGCCTACCTTAAGAATTCTGTCGTAAGCTCTTGCTGAGAGTCCCCTCACCTCCATGGCTGTCCTTATTAACTTACTCCCGGTATCATCAAGCCGGCAATATTTTGTAATCATTGAAGAACTCATCTGCGCATTGCAATAGACGCTCCTCCCTTTAAACCTTTCAGATTGTATAGCCCTGGCCCTTACCACTCTATCCCTTACAACAGACGACTCTTCACCAGCCCTGCTATCCGATAATTTATCAAAAGGAACCGGTACCACCTCAATATGCATGTCTATTCTGTCGAGCAACGGTCCTGATATTCTGCTGATATATTTCTGAACCATTCCCGGTGAACAGCTGCACTCTTTTTCCGGATGGTTGAAGAAACCACATGGACAGGGGTTCATGCTGGCAACAAGCATGAAGGTGGCCGGGTAGTCAACCACGAATTTTGCACGCGATATTGTTATTACACGGTCCTCAAGAGGCTGCCTCATAACCTCGAGGACACTCCTCTTGAATTCAGGTAATTCGTCAAGGAAGAGAACACCGTTATGTGCAAGCGATATCTCTCCTGGTTGGGGGTAAGTACCACCGCCAACAAGTGCCACATCGGAAATGGTATGATGAGGAGAACGGAAAGGCCTCTTCACCACCAGTGAGGCATTATCCTCCATCCTGCCGGCAACAGAATGTATCCGTGTTGTTTCCAGTGCTTCTTCGAGAGACAATGGAGGAAGTATTGTCGGCAGCCTTCTTGCCAGCATAGTCTTCCCGGAGCCCGGAGGGCCTATCATTATAAGATTATGGCCACCCGTGGCAGCAACCTCCATGGCCCTCTTTACGCTCTCCTGGCCACGCACCTCGCTGAAATCGTTTTCATACCTGTTCGCTGAGGAACCAAAAATCTCCTTCAGATCGGCCTTTACCGGTGTAATATCCAATATCCCGTCGAGGAAAGAGATAACATCGGTAAGCTGCTCCACTCCGTAAACCTCCAGCCCCTCCACCACCGAAGCTTCCATGGCATTCGCCTTAGGTACAATAATCCCCTTGAATCCATCCTCTCTGGCCCTCAGTGCTATGGGAAGGACTCCCTTCGATGGCTTTATTGTCCCGTCAAGCGAGAGCTCACCAATGAACTGAAGTTCCCTGAGTTTCTCCGGCGAAACCCTTTCATTGGCTGCCAGAACACCAATTGCAAGGGGCAGATCATAGGAAGAACCCTCCTTTCTGATATCAGCCGGCGCCATATTGATAACCACCTGCTTCCCCGGCCACCTGAAACCTGAACATCTGATTGCCGATTCAATCCTCTGCTGACTCTCCTTTACAGCATTATCCGGTAATCCAACAAGGAAAAACCGCACTCCCTGCGAAACATTTACCTCGATGGTTACAGTAACGGCATCAATACCATGAACGGCACTGGAAAATACTTTTACTAACATCTGAATTACCTGCGAAACAATTCTTTATCAAGTTAATAAATTTTAGTTTTCAATCCAAATAAGGCTGAAACTACAGTTTTAAATGAAAGCACTGTTCAATTGAAGAGATTCTACTCCACGTTAGAAACGAACCCGTTGAAGGATTACCGTTATGAAAATCAGATCACGCAATAAGCGCGATTCACTACAAAAGGGTTTGGTGAGGTAATAAAAATATGAAACTGGAGCCTTTACCCGGTTCGCTCTCAACCCTGATACTTCCGTTGTGTTTCTGGATGAAATCATTGCAAATCAAGAGGCCTAATCCGGTGCCGGTTTCATCAGCTGTGCCTTTGCTGGAAATTATTACCGAAATATTAAAGAGTCTGCCAATATCTTCGCGGGAAATTCCAATTCCGTTATCTGATACTCTTATAATTGTACCCTCCGCTTTTTTTTCTGCTGTTACGATCACTGAACCACCTGTATTAGTATACTTTATAGCATTGCCCATCAGGTTTCTGAGTATGGTCTTTAGCATCTCCTCGTCGGCGAAGACCATATCGTCGCTGGCCCCTGAATAATTAAGCGAGATTCCTTTGGCATTTGCTCCAGGGCCAAGCAGTTCAATAACCTCATTGCAAATATTCTCTATCCTTAATGGATTGGGCCTAAACGGTATCTTATCCTGTTGTGCCCTGGCCCATAAAAGCATATCATCAAGCAATTTGTAAACGTTTTTGGCGGAGATATTTATCTTCTCTGCTATAATTGTAATCTCATCCTGATTAAGCGACCTGGCATCCTCTGCCAATATTTCTGAGAAACCCAGCAGATTGTTAAAAGGACTACGCAGATCATGTCCCAGTATCGAAATAAAACGATCCTTATCTTCATTCAGCTGCCTTAGTTTTTTCTCACTATCCTCTGCCTTATTCCTTTCGAAAGAATATTCTTTGTGAAAGAAACTGATAATCACAAAAATCAGATATGATGAATAAAGCAGGGTTAGTATATTATCTATCCACCGGGCTTTTTCCGTAGGAAACGGAACAATCAGGTCGGGCCGATACAATTGTACGACCAGGATTATTATGTTAGCGGCAAGAAAGTATGTCAGAATAAATTTCTTAGACCTTTCAGGTGCAACAATTAAACCCAGGATAAGAATTACAAATGCCGGCATGATGTTGGCACCGTTGATACCTCCATTAAGAACCCATATCGCTGAAATGCCTGTTATTGATACAATAAGAATTGGAATGATGACAGGCTCCACAACTTTCCTGAATCGGATGAAATAAAAAAGGATAAGTACAAACCCGAAAAGGAAAAGCGGAAGTAAAACTGCAAACAGTGAAGTAGTAAGGACTAGATTGATAATTGAACCAAATACGCTTACCAGTCCACCTACCAGTAGGGACGACAGTAATAAGCGGTGCTCCAGAGGGAAATTTTCATCCTTCCCCGTAATGTGCCGAAAAAGGTCCCCGATTCTCTTTTTAATCATTTCCTAAAAGGCTGAGAGATATTGATGCTCGAAATCATAACTGCAACACCCCCCTATATATTTTGCCGAAATAAAGGCAGAATAAATCATTTATCAATATTAATTTTGATGAACAGTGAAAAGTTCTAACATATATTAAAAGATATTACCTGCCGTTTTTCCTTTTTTTCATAACTTGAGAAAGAATACACAATTGCTAAAATAACTATACCAATGGAAAAAGAGATCAGAAAACTGTATGATTCCTATACCAATGGAAAAACCAGTCGTCGTCATTTTCTTAAGAAGGTCGCCCTCTATACCGGAAGCACCATGCTGGCTGCCTCGTTGATCCCCATATTGCAGAAAGGTGATCTAATGGCATCCATACCATCATCCGGGGATACAGACTTAACTACCGGCTTTGTAAACTACAAGGGCATGACAGGAGAGGTTAAAGCCTTTATGGCCCATCCCGCCGCCAAGTCAAAATATCCGGCCGTAGTGGTAATACATGAAAACAGAGGACTACAACCCCATATTATCGATGTAACCAAACGGCTTGCCATGGCTGGTTTTCTGGCAATGGCGCCCGACGGACTGTCACCTCTGGGAGGAACCCCGGAAGATCAGGATGAAGCACGCACACTGATCGGCAAGCTCGATATCAAAACAACTACAGGTGACTTCGCCGCAGCTGTAAAATACCTGCAGACAAATCCCTTCTCAAACGGGAATGTCGGATGCACAGGTTTTTCATGGGGAGGCGCAATGACCAACAGAGTAGCGGTAGAGTGCAGCGAACTTAAAGCAGCTGTCCCCTACTACGGGACAACACCTTCAGGTGAAGATGTTCCAAAAATAAAGGCTGCAATAATGGCTCACTACGCTGGTACCGACGAATGGATCAACGGTGGAATTCCTGCCTTTGAAGAAGCCTTGAAAAAGAATTCAAAAGAGTACTCCATTTTTATTTACGACGGTACCCAGCATGGATTCAATAATGATACAGGAACACGATATAATAAGGAGGCCGCCGACCTTGCCTGGGAGAGGAGTGTTAAGTTTCTTAAGGAAAAACTAAAATCCTGACCGTCAGAGATTCCTCTGCTGCAGACTTGCAACCAGCTTCACGAATGGGGAACAATGGTTAAAAAATTTCCTGTACCCCTCGCACAGGTAGTTTAACCCTGGCTCTCCGTCTGGTGTGTTAATGATCCTGTACCGGGGACATTCCCCGTTGCACATATCCAATACCTCACAATTAAGACAGTATTGTGGCAGGGTGCTTTTTTTCTTTGAACCAAAAAGAGTCTGAGCGCTGCCTTCAAGAGTACTGCCCAGACTGCTACTTCCTATTTTGCCGATCTTGTTGTCAGAATTCACATAGTGATCACAGGAGTATATATCACCATTGCTCTCGATAACCGGCACTCCGCCACACTCAGTCCTGAATATGCATTGGGAATGCCCTAATCCCGCTGCCAGCCGAAGAGCCTCTTCAAAGACCTGAACCTTAATTCTGCCAATATCGTTGCTTTTCCACTCCTCAAAAACAGTGATCAGAAAATCACCGAATTTATCAGCCCTGATACTTAGCTCACCGTTTTTTTCGCCCCGGGTATCAACTACCAGGGGGATAAAACTAATATATTCTGCACCTATCGATTTTAAAAAGGTGTAAACTCCAATCGGATCATTTTCATTTATCCGGCTTAATACGCATAATGCCTGCCTTGGTATCTGATACTTCTCAAGAAGTGACCAACCCCTCATTACTCTGGTGAAACTGCCTCCACCGTCGATCGATTTCCGGTAATGATCATGGTAAGCCTTAGGTCCGTCAATACTTACACCAACTGAGAAGTTGTTCTCCTTCATAAAAACAGCCCACTCTTCGTCAATTAAAGTCGCATTTGTCTGGATGCCATTCACAATAACTTTGCCGGGAGGCAAATATCTCTTCTGAAGTTCAACCACCCGCCGGAAAAAATCGATGCCTGCCATAAGAGGTTCCCCTCCATGCCACGAAAATGAAATGACCTCAGTTGTGCACCAGGCAATTTGCTCTCTTATAATCTCTTCAAGGATCGGGTCCTCCATGAGAATCCTCTTTTTCTGACTGTACAGATCCTTTTTGGAAAGGTAATAACAGTAAAGGCAGTTTAAGTTGCATTCAGCACCTACAGGCTTTAGAAATATCTGAAAATCAGCACCATTTATCATTTAATATCTGTTTGTCGCCAGGATTAAAGATACATTTTATGCCGCCAATAGAGTAATACATTCTCAATTACCAATCACCAAATCAGAAAAACAACTAACAACAATAAAAAAATTCTCTACCGATTTTTTCGATTTCCCTTGCAGAATAAATAATTCTGTTGTAATTTTAACCTTTTGGTTAATCTATTTGGTTTAACTATATATTTAATAAATTGAAAATAGATAAAACAACTGAATCAAAGATACTTGCTGCAGCAACAGAGGAGTTCCTGGAAAGGGGTTATTCAGGTGCACGAATGCAGCAAATAGCAATTCGTGCAGAGATAAACAAGGCCCTGCTACACTACTATTTCCGATCGAAGGAGAAACTTTTCAATACTGTATTCGATGAACTTTTTGTAAAACTCATGGAGCAGTTTGGTGAGCTTTTCTCACTCCGGATATCAGCAGAAGAGAAGATCAGGATCTTTTTTGACCGCCATATCAGCTTCCTCCAGCAAAATCCCAGACTCCCGATTTTTATACTTAACGAGATACAGAAGAATCCTGAAGTTCTTTCAAGGTCTTTAAAAAATGCTCCTATCCATCTTATCTGGAGTTCTGCTGCGACAATTAATGAAGATTCCCCATCAACCGGGAAAATGGCAAATGAAGATATGATACAGCTCCTTGCCAGTATGATCGCAATTAGTGTTTTCCCGTTTGCAACCAGGGAGATCCTGAGTAGGTTAATTCCGGAAGAATCATTTGACTTTGACAATTTTATTGAGGAGAGAAAGGTATGGGCTGCCAATTTTGTTATCTCAGGAATTAATGGAATAGGCAAAAAGAACATTTGAACAGTTAATTATATATAATATGCTAAACAGGCTACAAATCACAGCTTTAACATTGCTTTGTACGATCACCCCCACTTTTGGGCAGGAAGTTCTTACACTGCCTGAGTGTTATAGTCTGGCTGTTGAGAATCACTCCCTCTCAGGCGAGAAAGCACTTATAAAAGATCAATCCTCTCTTGTAAGCAGAAAGATCATGACCGGATGGTTACCTTCAGCAGATCTTAATGCGACAGCAGGGTACAATAGCGATGTTCCCGATCTTGGAAACATTTTCTCTTCCATTCCATTTCCGATCCCTGAAATGAATATCCCTCACGATCAGTACAAAGTATTCGTTGAAATAAGCCAGGTACTGTACGATGGAGGTACCATGAAACATCTTACAACTATTGAGAAGATTGGAGGCGAGATCAGGGAACTACAGAACGATATTGATATCTATCAGGTTATAGCCAATGTCAATGATGTCTATTTTTCGCTTCTGGCTCTAAGAAGTCAAAAGGGAATACTTGAGACCTACATGAACTCAATAGGAGTTCGTTTTTCTAATGCAGAAGCGGCTGCCGGAAATGGTTTAATAGCTGAATATGAACTCGATATCCTGTCTGCTGAAAAGCTTAAGATCGAAAGGCTTATAAGCGACAACCGGATAATGACCGAATCGGCCCTGGCGGTAATGACACTGTTAACCGGAGAGAGTATCGGAGAAGAAACTACCCTCCTGCTACCTAACGGTACAATATCAGAGGACGAAATATCAAGACCGGAACTGGCTATGTTCGATCTTAAAATATACCAGATCGGGCAATCCGACAAGCTCCTCACGGCACAGCGCTTGCCAAAGGCATCTGCATTTGCCGGCTTAGGATACGGGAATCCTCCGGGCAATAACTTCTTCTCCGACTCATTTGACACCTACTACTACTTTGGCGCTGGTATCAAGTGGAGAATTTTCGATTGGGATAAGGCAAAGACGGAAAGAGAGATAAACAATATTGGTAAAAGTATCCTTGAACTGAGAAAAGAAGAGATTAGCAGGAAATTTGAAATAGCGCTTACATCAAAAAGGGCTCAGATCTCTCAGCTTGATGATGCTTTGCAATCAGATAGTACCAATATCATATTAAGAAGACGCATTGCCAATGCTGTCTCTGTAAGATTTGATAACGGTACTATGAGTGCATCCGATCTCTTATTGGAGATGAACGCCCTTCGGGAAGCCGAACTTAAGCTTGAGGTAGATAAAATAAGTCTTGCCCGGGCAGTAGAAGAATACAATTACATTAAAGGATTTAATAAGTAATCAAATGAAAGTCATACACTATTTCCCGCTTCTTTTAATTGCAGCGATATCATGTAACAGCAGCGATCAGGACGCTGATGCTTTCGGTAATTTTGAAGCCAGAGAAGTCACAATATCGTCCGAAACAAGCGGACGTATCCTTGAGATCTCTATAACAGAAGGGTCGGAGGTGGCCCAGGGTCAGATAATAGCCAGAATTGACTCATCGCTTCAGCTGCTTCAGCTGGAAGAACTCAAAGCATCGATGAGATCTGTGGCAGTGCGAATGTCAACAATCGACGCACAGAACAGGGTGCTGGACGAACAGGCCAGCAATATTCGTCTTAATATCGACAGAACATCAAATATGGTTGAGGAAAAAGCGGCGCCGGGAAAACAACTTGACGACCTTAACAACCAACTTTCCATTGTTAAGCTACAGAAAGAGGCCAACGAGACACAAAAGAGAGTTATCCGCTCGGAACTCGAAGTTTTATCGGCCAAAAAGAATCTTCTTGAGGAACAGATCTCCAGATTTACTGTAAAATGCCCCGTAGCGGGAAGTGTTCAAAAGATATATTCAGAAAAGGGTGAACTCGCAGCAGCAGGAAGACCTTTGCTCTCTGTTGCCGACATGAAAAACATGGAACTGAAAGCATTTATCAGCGGATCGCAGTTGTCGGAAATCAAACCTGGCGACAGTTGTGAAGTGAGAATTGACAAATGGCCCGATTCCTTTTTCAGCTACAAAGGGTATGTATCAGCTATATCTGAAAAGGCTGAGTTTACCCCAAAAATTATACAGACCAGGGAGGAGAGGGTGACACTTGTTTATGAAGTAACCGTTCTGGTAATCAACGATGGGCATATTAAGAACGGAATGCCCGGTGAACTTTTCCTCAACAAGCCTGTGCCGACTAAATGATCGAAGCTAAAAACATATCAAAATCATTCGGTACAACTGAGGCACTGAAAGGAGTATCTTTCAGCTGCAACTCATCGGAGATATTCGGTTTTATAGGTCCTGACGGAGCAGGTAAGACAACTCTTTTCAGAATACTAACAACACTGCTTTTACCCGACAGCGGAGAAGCAAAGGTTTTCGGTTTCGACCCAAACAAGGATTATCGTGAGATAAGAAAGATAACGGGATATATGCCTGGCCGGTTCAGCCTCTATCAGGACCTTACTGTTGAGGAAAACCTTAACTTTTATGCCGGTGTATTCGGTGTCTCTGTAAAAGAAAACTACCACCTGGTCTCTGCAATATATTCTCATATTGAACCATTTAAGAAAAGAAAAGCCGGCGATCTTTCAGGTGGTATGAAACAGAAACTGGCACTATCATGTGCCCTGATACACAATCCGAAACTAATTGTCCTTGATGAACCAACAACAGGTGTTGACGCTGTTTCCAGGACGGAATTCTGGGATATGCTTCTTAATATAAGGGAAAGAGGAGTTTCAATTTTAGTGTCTACTCCATATATGGATGAGGCAATGCGATGCGACAGGGTGGCCCTTATAGATGGAGGTCTGATTCTTGCCACAGGAGAACCGGAATTTGTCAGAAGCCAGTTTGAAGGCAGGCTGTATGCAATAAGAAGTGATAATACCTACAATGCACTGAAAGCCCTCAAAAGTTTTGGTAACCTCTCCTATGCAAGCCTTTTTGGTGATTCAGTTCACCTCTCCACAGATAATGAAACCGAGGCTGAAAGTATTACCAGCTTCCTGAAGTCGAAAGGAATCCGGAATGCCACGGTGAAGTTGACAACACCAGGGATGGAAGACAGATTTCTTCAGTTAACACAACAATTATCGAATGGATAAAAGAGAAGTGATATCGGTGCAGGGGATGTATAAAAAGTTTGGTGATTTTATTGCCAACGACGATCTTACTTTTTCTGTAAACAAGGGAGAAATATTTGGATTCCTCGGGGCCAACGGTGCAGGTAAAACGACCGCCATAAAGATCTTATGCGGACTTTCCAGACCCACCAGCGGGAAGGTGATGGTGGCCGGGTATGATGCATTTCGTGAGCCCGAAGAGATAAAGAAAAGGATAGGCTATATGAGCCAGAAATTCTCTCTGTACGAAGATCTTACCGTTAAGGAAAACATCACCCTGTACGGAGGTATCTACGGACTTAACCAACCGGGAGATCAGGGAAAGGACCGATGAACTGCTTGGACGACTCGGGTTTATCAGGTTCGGGAAGACACTTATTGCTGACCTCACTCCCGGCATGAGGCAAAAAATAGCATTTTCTGTGGCCATGATTCACCAACCTGAAATTGTCTTTCTCGACGAGCCAACGGGAGGGGTTGATCCACTCACCCGCAGACAATTCTGGGAGCTGATCTACGAGACAGCAGAAGGAGGGACAACAGTATTTGTTACGACTCACTACATGGACGAGGCAGAGTATTGCAACCGTATATCTATAATGAGTGAAGGAAAGATCGTTGCTCTTGACACTCCTTCAAACCTTAAAGCAAAGTATAACTCTTCAACTCTGGCAGAGGTATTTGTAAAGATTGCCAGACCAACAAGTAAGACTGAATTATGAAACGATTTATGGTCTTCTTCAGGAAGGAATTCCTTCATATCTTCAGGGATTACAGGTCGCTCATCATTCTCTTTGGAATACCTCTTGCGCAAATAATAATCTTCGGATATGCCGTTACAACAGACATTAAAAACGCCTCTATTGCCGTCTTCGACAGATCGAACAGTACTATCTCAAGAGAGATAACTGCCAAACTCGATGCCTCCGATTTCTTTTCAGTAATTGCCATGCCCAATTCAATGGAGGAGATCGATTCAATGTTCCTGAAAGGAAAAATTAAGGAAGCTGTAATATTCGACCCCTCATTCGGAGAAGATATAATACGAGGCGAAAGCGGGGGGATCATGATAATTGCCGACGGATCGGAACCAAATACAGCCTCCCTGGTAACAGGATATACAAACGGGATTATTTCTGCATTGTTTGCCGAAAAAAGCCTGTCGCTGCAGCAGGGAGGAATAGTTCCCGAAGTAAGGATGTTCTATAATCCCGAAATGAAATCGCATTTCATGTTTGTTCCGGGAGTCATAACACTGATACTCATACTCATATGTGCCCTGATGACATCGGTAACCATTACCCGTGAAAAGGAATTTGGTACGATGGAAGTACTCCTTGTTTCACCCTCCGTCCAATACATATTATTGCAGGTAAGGTAGCCCCTTACTTCCTCCTTTCTGTTGTTAATCTGGGCCTGATCTTTTACTCTCCTGGTTTGTCTTTGGATTACCGGTAAAAGGGAGTATGATCCTGCTGCTCGTAGAGTGCATGCTCTATATCCTCATGTCACTGTCTCTTGGTATTCTTATATCAACAGTAGCAACAAATATGCAGTCGGCAATATTTATGTCGCTTATCGGACTTATGCTTCCCAGCATGCTACTCTCCGGCTTCATTTTCCCGATAGAAAATATGCCGGTTTTTTATCACTATCTGAGTCTTATATTGCCACCACGGTGGTTTATTGTCATTATCAAGGATATCATGATTAAAGGGGGTGGCCTTTCTCTTGTATGGAAAGAGACGCTTATACTGCTTGGAATGACAATCTTTTTCATTGTCCTGAGTGCCAGAAAATTTAAGAAACGATTAGAATAGCAGCTATGAGAGTTTTACTGTTTCTGATACGAAAGGAGTTTCTTCAGATATTCAGGAATAAAGTTTTGTTCCGGGCCATATTCTTTGTTCCGCTGGTACAGATGCTTGTGCTGGTCCCTGCTGTAACATTCGAGATAAGGAACGTTAGTTTGGTTGTTACCGATTTCGATAAAAGCATAATGTCAAGGGATCTTATTTCCGACATACAGGGATCCGGATTTTTTACGATCACAAAAATGTGCTCCGACGAAACAGAGGCTATGTCCATCCTTGAAAAAGGAGATGCCGACATCAGGCTTACAATCCCATCCGGGTTTTGAAAAATCATTAAGGAGGGGTGAGAAAGCATCCGTTTTCGCCGGTATCGATGCCATCAATGCCACCTCGGCACAACTGTCGTGGTCGTACCTCTCCGCTGTTATACGCGATCATAATATGACAATGATGCCTGCCGGCAACAGTGCCGGTGGTGCTGTTATCTCAACACGCTTCTGGTATAATGAACTGCTGAACTATAAGTTTTATATGCTTCCGGGAATCCTGGTGATCCTGGTAACTGCCATCGGATTTCTGCTTTCGGGTCTGAATATGGTAAGGGAAAAGGAGACAGGTACCCTTGAACAGATAAATGTGACACCCGTTCATAAATTTCAGCTCATATTTGCAAAGGTTATTCCCTTTCTTTTGATCGGTCTGTTTGTTCTCGCTTTAGGACTGTTCGTTGGATGGGTAGCATACAGAATACCATTTGAAGGAAGCATGCTTCTCCTGTTTGGTGCTTCGGCCATATTTCTTCTTGCTGTTCTTGGTCTTGCTCTCTTCTTTTCTACATTCTCATCCACTCAGCAACAGTATATGTTTCTGGCTTTCTTCTTCACAATGATCTTCATTCTGATGAGCGGTATTTTTACTCCCTATGAGAGTATGCCAATGTGGGCTCAGATCTTTAATTATCTCAATCCTGTATTCTACCTGATAAAGATAAACAGGATGGTTATGCTCAAAGGATCGGGCTTTTTCGATGTCATAAGAGAGATCGGTGCTCTCTTTGCCCTGGCTATCCTGTTCGGCGGACTTGCTGTGACACAATATCGTAAAAGAGTTTAAGATTATCGGGCTTCAACGTTTGTGAATTTCAAAAAAAACGGATCGTTTATCTGGAGGGCTTTATCCTTACCTCCGATGAAACAGGCCAGTGGTCGGAAATAAAGAGCTTTTCCTTCTTAATTGCATCGACCCTGTAGTTCAGGAGTGTCACTCCCCTTCTTCACAAATATGTAATCGATTCTCCTCCCCTCTTCAACATCCCTGAATCCGTTAAAGGTATAATCAGGTCCTGTATGATTATCGCACATATAAGTGTCGGTCATTGTGCTCTTGCCGTCCACTCCTGTAAGTATTGAATAAGGAACGCTCTCAGGTTCCAGGTTAAAATCGCCTGTCACAATAAAAGGCCGTGCCTGCCGAAATGGAATCAACCGCCCTGACAAGTATCCCGGCACTCATAAGCCTTGCCGAGTCTGACACATGTGAGAAATGTGTGTTGAAAAAGCAGAACTCCTCACCTGTTGATTTAACAGATAATCTTACCCAGGTTACTATCCTTGGAAGAATCAGCCCCCCATCCTATTGTTCCAGGCACATCAGGTTGCGACGACAGCCAGAAGGTCCCTTTTTCCTTAAGCTCGTAAAGTTCCTTCTTATAAAATACAGGTACCATTTCTCCCTCGTTTTTACCATCATTTCTTCCAGCACCATATGAATCGTATTCATTCAGAACTGAATCAAGGAATGTATACTGATGTAAAAGGACCTCCTGAAACCCGATCAGGTCAGGAGACATTTCGACAACAAATCCGGATAGAAGTTCTTTCCTGAAAGGCCACGCATTAGAACTGTCGACAGGCGTGTCCAGTCTTATATTGAAAGTTGTAACTGAAATATCTTCACCTTTCGGTGTACAACCAAATTATTGTACCCAACAGTACAGTTAAGATTATTTTTTTCATATGGAAGGATTTGAACAAATTTAATCATTTAAACACACAATCTTATTCTTCCTGATCTCGCTGTCTAATATTCTATAATGGGTTATCTATATAATGCCAGACGATATGGAATATGGAACTCTTAATACATTCCAGAATTGTCTGCCTTAGCTTTTATTTTTGTATTTTTGGAGAAAATATAAATATGGCAATACCCAGCTTTTTTAAGCAGAACAGGCCCAAAGGGTATAATTATACCCCGAGATATTATAACCCGGAAAGGGAGGCAAGAGAAGAAAGGATCCGTAATATTAAGGCTGAGATGGGCATAGAAGGGGAAGACAAACCTTATAAGCCAGGTATTTCAAGAGGTAGTATGTCTACATACTTTCAGAGAAGAAATGAGAAGGTCAGGACAGTATACCGCCATCAGACTTATTGTAATTATCCTCATCCTGGTTCTTATTACCCTCCTCTTCTTCCGTTAACCGGTATTATCAATGTCTGACATAATAAAACTACTTCCCGATTCAGTTGCAAACCAGATAGCTGCAGGTGAGGTCATTCAGCGGCCGGCATCGGTAATTAAAGAGCTTGTCGAAAACTCGGTTGATGCCGGGGCAGGAAATATTACTGTCATTATCAAGGATGCAGGCCGTACCACCATTCAGGTTGTCGACGATGGCACCGGTATGAGTGAAACCGATGCACGGCTCTCATTTGAAAGGCATGCCACATCCAAGATAAGCGACGCCTCCGATCTCTTTTCCATAACTACTAAAGGGTTCAGGGGTGAAGCACTGGCTTCAATAGCAGGTGTTGCCCAGGTTGAACTTAAAACACGGCGCTGGGAAGATGAAGCAGGCACATATATATCCATTGCCGGATCCAAAATAGAGACACAGGAGCCTTGCGGATGCGCCCCCGGTACAAACATTACAGTTAAAAACCTCTTCTTTAATATACCTGCCAGACGAAAGTTTCTGAAATCGGACAATACAGAGACACGACATATAATCTCTGAGTTCCAGAAGGTTGCTATGGCTCATCCCAATATCAGATTCACCCTGATAAGCAATGACAATGAGATCTACGCCTTACCATCCGGCAACCACCGCCAGCGAATAGTTTCGCTTTTTGGTAAGCCTCTTAATCAGCACCTTGTTCCTGTTTCTACCGAAACAACCCTGGTGAGAATAGCAGGCTTTATTGGCAAACCCGAGGCAGCAAGGAAGAGTCCCGGAGAACAATTCTTCTTCGTCAACAACAGGTATATGCGTCATCCCTATTTCCACAGGGCTGTAACTGAAGGATTTCAGAACCTCTTGCCCTCAGATGCCATACCTGTCTATTTCATATTCCTGGAAACCGATCCGGCCACCATTGATGTAAATATACACCCCACCAAAACAGAGATTAAGTTTGAAGAAGAGAGGGCGATATGGCAGATAGTACTGGCATCGGTAAGGGAGGCACTTGGTAAATTCAGCATTGTACCGCCAATGGATTTCGATGTGGAGGGATATCTTGATTTCCCGGTCAGGTCAGGCACATCGGTTCCCCCTCCTCCTGCCATTGAGATCAATACCTCCTTTAACCCATTTGGAAACGATTCAGTATATAACAGGTCATCGATCAGGTTTGACCAGAACGGCAGGTCAAAGAATGAGGGATGGGAAAACATATATCCCCCTTCCAGGGCGAACAGGTAGTGGCGATGATGATGCAAAGGGACTGGATATTCCCAACAATGATATCGTCCGCCGATTTATGCAACTAAGGAACAAGTACATCCTATGCCCGGTTAAATCGGGGCTCATGGTAATAGACCAGAAGAGAGCACATCAGCGTGTCCTTTACGAAAAATTTGCAGGTATACTTACGGAGAAAGGCAAATCATCGCAGACAACCCTGTTCCCGGTTACAATAGACCTTAGTGCAGGTGATATGCTGGTTGTAGAAGAGATAAGCGACGCACTGGTTTCGCTGGGATTTGAGATAAGACAACTTGGCAAAAACGAAATATCAGTAACAGGTATACCTGCCGATTCATGGAACCCCGACCCGGCAGAAATGGTAAAGATCCTGATAGAGGAATACAGAGCATCCGACGGCAACAACGAAATGGGAACATTGGAAAGAGCTGCTGCATCTCTGGCAATGGCTTCATCGATCAATCATGGAACAGAACTCTCCCTTGAGGAGATGTCAACGCTCTTTGACTCTCTTTTTGCCTGCAGCAACCCTAATTATTCGCCTTCAGGAAAACCAATAATTAATATTATTAGTACTGCTGAGTTGGAAAAGAGACTGGATAACCCGTGACAATTTGGCGGAATTACGATATTAAACGAACAGTGGTCCGCAAATTGTTGTTATAAGCAATAGCATAAAATTCATAAACTATGAACTATTATACCAGGGGCTTCACATCCCTCCCTCCGGTAGTAAAAAACCTGATTTTAATTAATCTGCTTGTTCTTCTGGCATATTATGTAGCCAGATTTGCATTGGACATAGACCTGAACACCATTTTGGGTATCTATTTCCCAAAATCGGAGATGTTCCAGCCCTTTCAGATCGTAACTCACATGTTTGCACATGGCGGGGTGTGGCATCTTTTCTTTAACATGTTCGCCCTTTTTATGTTCGGGAGAGTACTGGAGACAGTCTGGGGACCGAAACGGTTCCTGATCTACTATTTAGTGACCGGACTGGGAGCTGCACTGGTTCACGAAACAGTAATGGCCATTCAGTATACCAATGTAATGGCTCAGATCTCACCGGAACAGCTTCAGCATGTACTGGATTCAGGAGCACTTGCCATTTCACAGAACAGCAATTTCGTTGATCCTGTAATGGCAAAACTGAACCATTTACTTAATGTTCCTACAGTTGGAGCCTCAGGTGCAGTCTTTGGGATTCTGCTTGCCTTTGGCGTACTCTTCCCAAATACCCAGCTTATGCTGCTTCTTCCTCCAATACCTATAAAGGCTAAATACTTTGTGATCATCTACGGAGCAATAGAGCTTTACCTTGCTGTTACCCAGCCTGGCAGCAATATCGCTCATGCGGCACACCTGGGGGGAATGCTCTTTGGTTACATCCTGATAAGGATATGGAGAAAAACAACTAAAACACTTTACTAATGAGCCTCTGGCAAGAGATAAAAAAAGGCTTTACATCAGGAACGACCCTTAACAGGCTTATATATATCAATGCGGCCGTTTTCCTGGTTATCAAGGTGGTGGAGATGGTATCGGTGCTCCTCTCCAATGATGCTCTGGCTGCAGGTGCTCTAAGGATTCTTGCACTGCCTGCAGATCCCGGCTCCTTTATATCGAGGCCATGGACTATTATTACCTATATGTTCCTCCACCAGGGATTCTTCCATATTATCTTCAATATGCTCTGGCTTTATTGGTTTGGAAAGATATTTCTTGATTATCTGGACCCCAAAAAACTGGTTTCTGTATATATTCTTGGAGGACTGACCGGCGGACTATTATATATGCTGTCCTACAATATATTCCCTGCATTTGCAGGCGTTACGGCTGAGTCTATTGCTATTGGCGCCTCAGCCTCTGTTATGGCTATTGTAATAGCAACAGCAGCATATGTCCCCGAATACACCGTATATCTCTTCCTCTTCGGAAAGGTAAAGATCAAGTATCTGGCAATAATTATATTTGTCCTTACATCAGTCGTCGATTTCTCTGTAAACACAGGTGGGAAGATTGCTCATATCGGAGGAGCACTGTGGGGCTTCCTTTACATTCTTAACCTAAGGAAAGGAAGAGATCTGGGACGAGGCCTGAATAAAGTGCTTGATGCTATCTTTACCCTCTTCAAGCCTGCTAAAAAGTTAAAGGTAACATACAGGAAACCGACCGATGACTATGAGTACAATAAGGTAAAAAAAGAGAAACAGGTTGAAGTGAACAGAATACTTGAAAAGATATCCAAAGGTGGATACGATAGCCTGACAAGGGATGAGAAGGATTTTCTTTTCAATGAGAGCCAGAAATAACCTGATTATAATAAGACACTCTCACAAGATAAAATTGTTTCAAAATCACTACCTTATAAATTACAACCGGTTGTTCGGAAGAAAAGAGAGAAGTGCGGAAATTTATTAAGAAAATAGTACTACTGTTTAATCTAGCTTTTGCTATTGCACTGCTAATATCCTACCTCTCGGTAAGGATCAGTCCTGCCATATTTGTTTTCCCTGCTTATTTCGGACTTGCCTACCCATACCTTTTGATTATTAATGTTCTTTTCGGACTTCTATGGCTCTTCAGACTGAATCCGGAATTCCTTATCTCAGCCATAGCCATCTTCATCGGAGTTACACACCTTCAGAATAGCATCAAGGTTCACCGGCACAAAAGCCGATAGCTCAGAAAACTCATATAGTGTCGTAAGCTACAATCTCAGGCTTTTCAACCTTCTTGAAGGGTTCCTCTGCTGACTCCTCAGAGAAAGGGGTGCTCGATTTTCTGAAGGCTGAAAATGCCTCTGTTATTTCGCTGCAGGAATATTTCGTACAGGGGAGTACCGACTCTTAAGATTGCCGGTCTTAAAAAACACTTTGGCAGGGGAACATATACACATCAGAAATTCATCAAGGGACGTGACGGGAGGAATTATGGCAATATTATGATCTCCAGATTCCCGTCGTAAAAGAGGGGAAATAAATTTCCCCGGATCATCATCAATTGCAATATATGCCGATCTTAAGATAAACGGTGATACAATACGGTTCTACAATATACACTTGCAATCATTCAGACTGAGGCGTATTGAAAACTCTTTCCTTGAGGAGATGACACTCGTTGAGCAGGATCAGTTTTACAGTGAGATCACTGACCTCTATGCAACACTTAAAAGAGGATTTGTAAAACGAGCAGAACAGTCACGAGATTCTGATGACACACATAGCCGGCTCTCCTTACCCTGTTATTGTTGCCGGCGACTTTAACGATACGCCGGTTTCATACACATATCATAATCTCCGGCACAACCTCAATGATACTTTTGTGGATAACGGCCGTGGTCATTGGTTATACCTACAAAGGGAAATATCCGCCAAACAGAATAGACTATATACTATATTCAGGCAAGCTTAAAAATACTGGCTTTACGATCCTCCGTGAGAAGTTCTCAGATCACTTGCCCATAAAGGCATCATTTAGTCGTGCTGACTAAAGGGAAGTCTTCTGAAATCGATATTACCACCGGATATTATTATCCCTATTCTTTTACCCTTAAAGCGATCTTTGTTCTCCATTACCGATGCAAGAGCGACTGCCGACGATGGTTCAATTATTATCTTCATCCTTTCCCAAACCAGTAACATGCAATCTATTATCGACTGCTCCCCTACAGTAATAATATCACTTACATTTTCCTTGATTATGCTGTAGGTCAATGGACTCAGGGATGTTCTCAATCCATCGGCTATTGTATCCGGACTTATTACCGGCTCCAGAATACCTGATTTAAATGATCTGTATGCGTCATCGGCCTTTTGCGGCTCCGCAGCTATCACCTCAATTGTTGGCTTCAGGGCCATTGCGGCAATGGAAGTACCGCTAATAAGACCTCCGCCGCCAACAGGGGCAATTATAACATCCAGGTCGCTAACATCCTCCAAAAGTTCAATGGCGGCTGTGCCCTGACCGGAGATGACCATGAAATTATCATATGGATGGATGAATGTAGCTCCGGTTTTGTTAACTACATTAGCAAGAGTCTCCTCTCTTGCCTTAAGTGTTGACTCACAAAATGTTATCTCCGCTCCATAACCGAGTACCGCAGCCTTTTTAACCGAGGGTGAGTTGTCGGGCATTACAATATATGACCGTGAATTGTTCATGGCTGCAGCAAGAGCAAGGGCTGCAGCATGATTGCCAGATGAGTGTGTGGCAACGCCCCTTTCCAGCTCCTCCAGGGTTAACGACCTTACGGCGTTGGTTGCACCCCGGAATTTAAATGCCCCCACTTTCTGGAAGTTCTCACATTTAAAGTAAAGCTCGCATCCAGCCATTTTGTTTATCTGAGAGGAACTCATGACCGGTGTGCGATGTACTACATCCTTTATCCTTTCGTGAGCTTGCCTGATATCGGAAATGGTTGGTCTATTCATAACTTATATCATTAAATATTTATAAAGATAATAAAGATGTAACTTTAAATTTGTGCCTTGTATATCTATGATTAATTAATCAGGGTACAACTAACTTTAATCAATAATTATTATCAGGAAATGTGGTCAGAAAAGAATAAAACAGTATTAAGTAAACTTAATTCACCATTCCTTATTCAGGAATTTCTCGATTCAATAGCCTACAATCCTGCTCCTGAGTGTAATTCCCCGGAAAAGGTCATTTCAAAAAGGAAGGCACATTGTTTCGAGGGTGCGCTATTTGCGGCTGCCTGCCTTCGCTTCAATGGAGAAGAGCCCCTTATTGTAGATCTAAGGGCTGAGAACGATGATGATCACGTTATTGCAGTTTATCGCAGAGGCAATTACTGGGGAGCCATAGCTAAGTCGAACTTCACAACTCTGCGGTATCGTGAGCCTGTATACCGCTCACTGAGAGAGTTGGCAATGTCCTATTTCGACTTTTACTTCAACACCAATGGCGATAAATCGCTGAGAAGCTATACCAGAGCTCTCAACTTAAAGATGTATGACCCCAGGAACTGGGAGTTTACCGATGATGATCTGGAGTTTATCGGTGATAAACTGAATGAGATGCATCATTATGAACTTCTCGAACAGGGTGCAAAAGAGAAACTAAAAAGGGTGCCCGGTTATATGCTTCAGGCAGGCATGCTTGGAAGCAATCCGGATGGACTTTTTAAACCGAAATAACCTGAAATAGAAAGAAGGGGCATAGTTTAATGACTATGCCCCTTTTTTTTACGACTGCTATTAGTTAACTCTAAAACAGACTGTATGTTATGGTAAGGCCTGCCATTACAACAGAAACCATTGTCATAAGCTTGATAAGGATATTAAGTGATGGTCCCGAAGTATCCTTGAATGGGTCACCAACGGTGTCTCCTACTACACTGGCTTTATGAGCCTGACTTCCTTTTCCGCCATAGTTTCCTTTTTCAATATACTTCTTGGCATTATCCCATGCTCCGCCGGAGTTGTTTAGCATACTGGCCAGTGTGAAACCGGTTGTAAGGCCTCCAACAAGAAGACCAATAACACCGGGAACACCAAAAATAAGTCCGGTTGCAACCGGGACGGCTATAGCAAGAAGTGATGGAAGAAGCATCTCTCTTTGTGCTCCTTTGGTAGATATCTCAACGCACCTTGCATAGTCTGGTTTGCCCTCGCCTGTCATAATTCCCTTAATTTCACGGAATTGGCGACGAACCTCATCAACCATTGCTCCTGCAGCACGTCCCACAGCTTTCATTGTCATTGCAACAAAGACAAATGCCATCATTGCTCCGAGGAAAATACCTGCCAGAAGCAGTGGGTTGAATACTGAAAGGTCGTATGCCTGCGAAAAGTCTCTTATTGTTGCTGTGGCAAGATTGATGGCTTCCTGACCTTCCTGAACAGCGGGTTCAACACCTTTATAGAAAAGGACTTCACCTACCTGTTTAAAGCCATCAACACTCTTATCAGCGACCTTGCCTAACCATAGTCTGACCTCTTCCATATAAGCAGCAAGAAGAGCCAAAGCAGTAAGGGCAGCAGAGCCGATAGCAAATCCTTTTCCTGTTGCAGCGGTAGTGTTACCAAGCATATCAAGTGCATCGGTTCTCTCTCTTACTTCATGAGGTAGTTTTGCCATCTCGGCATTTCCTCCAGCATTGTCAGCGATTGGTCCGAAAGCATCTGTTGCAAGGGTTATACCCAATGTTGAAAGCATACCTACTGCTGCAAAACCGATACCGTAAACACCCATTGAGAAATTAGTGAATCCACCTGCCGAACCATAAGCGGCAATAATTCCAATTACAATTGTAACAACAGGGATCCATGTTGAATACATGCCTACCGCAATACCGTCAATAATGGTTGTTGCAGGACCCTGCAATGCCTGTTTGGCAATACCTCTGGTTGGTGAATACTCATCAGAGGTAAAGTATTCTGTACCCTGGCCAATAATAACACCTGCTGCCAAACCGGCAACAACTGAGCCAAAGACACCCCATGTTATCCATCCCAATGCTGCCAGACCGGCAATTGCGATAAGTATTAAAACCGAACTTCCACCTGTTCCTATGAGAAGGGCGTTAAGAAGATTTTTCTGAGTTGCAGACTCTTTTGTCCTCACCATGTAAACCCCCACAATTGACAATAGTATTCCAATTGCGGCAACGATCATTGGTGCAATTATCGCTCTTATCTGCAGATCGCCGGTTAACCCGGGGATTGCTGCACCAAGTGCGGCCGTTGCAAGAATTGATCCTGCGTACGACTCATAAAGGTCAGCTCCCATACCGGCCACATCACCAACGTTGTCACCAACGTTATCGGCTATTGTTGCAGGGTTACGCGGATCATCTTCAGGAATGTCAGCCTCTACCTTGCCAACAAGGTCAGCACCAACGTCAGCTGCTTTGGTGTATATACCACCGCCAACACGTGCAAAAAGAGCCTGTGTTGAAGCACCCATACCGAATGTAAGCATGGTAGCTGTTATTTCAATGAATTTAGTGTGATCGTTTGTTCCTGCATGAACAAATGTAAGACCGAGGAAGTGCATACCGGCTTCCATGTGCTCAGGAGTGAAAATAACGTTATTAAGAAGAACGAACCAAAGAGCTATATCGAGCAACCCAAATCCAACAACGACCATCCCCATAACTGCACCACTTCGGAACGCCACCTTTAATCCGCGATTAAGCGAATGAGAAGCGCCATAAGCCGTACGGGCAGATGCATATGTTGCTGTTTTCATACCCAGGTAACCACAAAGTCCCGAGAAGAAACCTCCTGTCAGGAATGCAATAGGTACAAACGGGTTCTGTACGCCCAGATACGCCAGAAAAGCCAGCAGAATTACAAGTACTACAAATACCATCGCTACAACTTTGTACTGACGGGTGATGTAAGCCATCGCTCCCTCCCTTACATATTGCGCAATCTCTTTCATCTTGTCGTTTCCTTCCGACTCTTTCATCATGCCCTTAAAGAAGATCCAGGCAAAAATAAGTGCCGTGACCGCCGCGAAAGGAACAATCCAGAATAAGCTGTTAATCATAAAATTTAGGATTTAGGTTATACAATTTTGACTATTTTTTCTTTCAGAAAGTAATGGATGCAAAACTAATTTAGTTTTCCTTTTGTGCAACAAAAATAGCATAAAAATGACTTTTGACATGTTTTCAAATAAAAAGAGCGGCAAATGCCGCTCCTTTTCTAATCGTTTAAAAACAGACTATTTCTTATTTTTTACATACTTATCCAGCCATTGGACAAACTCCCAATGCATGTGCAGTGCTGACTCTCTGGCTGCATATCCGTGGCTTTCGTAAGGGAGCATCACAAGCCTTGTTGTTGCTCCAAATCCCTTAAGGGCAGCAAAGTAGCGCTCACTCTGAATAGGGAATGTTCCGCTGTTATTGTCGGCCATTCCGTGAATAAGCATCAACGGATCTTTTACTTTGTCAGCATTCATGAAAGGACTCATGGTGTTATAAATATCAGGGGCTTCCCAGTAGCTTCTTCTCTCATTCTGGAAACCGAATGGTGTCAATGTCCTGTTATATGCACCACTTCGGGCGATACCGGCAGCAAATAATCTGGTGTGTGAAAGGAGGTTGGCTGTCATAAAAGCACCGTATGAGTGACCACTTACAGCTACCCTGTTCCTGTCGGTTACACCCATCTCTACAGCCTTGTCGATCGCGGCCTCAGCATTGGCAACCAGTTGTTCCACGAATGTATCATTGGACTCCTGTCCATCAGCACCCACAATCGGGAATGCTGCATCGTTAAGGACTGCATATCCTTCTGTTACATATACAAGTACCGATAAAATTGAAACGCGGGTGAAGGTATAGGGAGATCCGCTAACCTGACCTGCTGCATCGGCATCATTGAACTCCCGTGGATAAGCCCATAGGATAGTAGGAAGCGGACCGTCTTTCTCCTTGTTGTATCCTGCAGGCAGGTACAGTGTGAAAGAGAGGTCTATGCCATCCTTGCGCTTGTAAGTTACCAGCTCCTTGGTTACACCAGCCATCCCCGGATAGGGGTTTGTAAAATCAGTAACCATGGTCAGTTTACCGCTCTTGAGATCACGAATAAAATAGTTGGGAGGATCGTTTACCGACTGTCTGTTCGTAAGGATCAAACCTTTTTCTATGTTAAGTATCTCATCAACATTCTCAAAGTAGGGAGCTTCCGATCTCCACATTCTGGTGATCTTACCATCAGCAACCCTGTATTTATCGAGGAAGGGACGGTCGCCTTCAGACGAAGCACCCTGACCTGTCAGGAAAAGAGATTTTCCTTTGTCGGCAAAGAAGAGAACATTTCTGCCATAATTATTTCTTTCCATAATGAACCTTCCGGGGTTGTTGTACCGGTCGTCCATTTTGTTTTCAAATATCTTCTTAACGGTCCCCTCAGGTTTTGAAGGGTTAAAAGAGCTTACAACTCCAACTCTTGTCTTCTGCAAACCTTCATTGATCAATGCAAAATCCTCTTTGCCCCATGTAATACCCTGGTATCTCATTGTGGTAGCAATAAACTTTGCAGGTGTTCCTGTGAATGGTGCATCGAGGGTATAAACCTGATCGTGATATTCCATCTCCTTGCTGTAATCACCGCCATCAAGAGCCTCAACCCAGTAAAGGGTGGATGGCCTGTCTGGTCGCCATGAATATGATCTTGGACCCGGATAAACCATGTCGTAACCTCTGGGGAGATTCTCCCTTAGCGGCTCTGTTAAAAGGGTCTTAACCTTTTCTCCTGTTACATTCCATATTTCAGTGGTTCCTCCAAAGTAGCTATAGGGAACAATATATGAGAAGGGACGGGTCTTCTTTTCAACAACAAGGTACTTACCGTCGGGTGATATATTAATATCGGTATACATGGCAGGAGTACCAAGCTTTATTACACTGGTACCGTTCCATATAGATACCTCGCTTGTTCCAAAATACTCAAAAAGAGCCTCATCGGTAGGATCCTGAAGCATATCCTGGAAAGTTCTGGACTGACCGAGCTTGCCCATATTTTCCTGAACAACCGGACCTTTCGGAACCAGGCTGCGAACGGGCCGGGGCCCCCTGTTTGCAGGTATTGAAAGAAATATTAAACTCTTATTGTCGGGAAGCCATGTTGCACCTCCTCTGAATCTTGAACCGAACAGGGTATTTAACCCTTTGGCTATAAGGTCAACCTTAAGAGATGCCACATCTCCTGTATAGAGGTCGATCGACTCTGCCCCAATAACAGTTACTGCTATCTTCTTGCTGTCGTCCGAGAAGCTAACCGACCCGATCTTGACATCGGCAGGGAACCCGGTAATATTACCTATCTCCTCACCGGTAATTTTTCTAACAATAATACCGGTACCATATGATTGCCTGCTTGGTCCGTTTATTGAAGGATCAATTCTTAAACCGGCGAGCCTTAACTCATCAATTGCCAGGTCAGCGATTGTTGGTATACCCGGACGTGTCATTAGGAGCATCATCTGTTTGTCGGGGCTGATTATCACCATCGGAGTCAGTGGAGCATCGACAATATCAATTATTGCTTTTGAGGGCAATTTATAATTCAATGCACCCTGGCCATACGCTGAAGGTATGAGCAATGGAAGGCAAAGAATCAGGGTAAGTAGTGACCTTGTTTTCATAATATTCCCTTTTTTTGATTTAATGTTATACTTCAAAGATATTGTATCTGATGAATTTCAATTATAAATCAGGCATTTGTAACATTTTTTAACATAACCGATTATTGTTTACTTTGTCTCAGGAAATTATAATGATATGGATCAGGATCTTTCAAAAATCGTAAATGAGGCGTGGGAAAACAGAGAACTCCTAAAGGACTCAGCTGTTCGTCGTGTTATACGGGATGTAATTGAGTTACTGGATAAGGGCACTGTAAGAGTTGCTGAACCTGACGGTGATGGGTGGAAGGTAAACCAATGGGTAAAGAAAGCCGTTATTCTCTATTTCCCTATCCAGAAAATGGAAGTAATTGAATCCGGGGCCTTTGAATTCCATGATAAGATACCTGTAAAAAAGGATTTCGGATCTCTGGGAGTAAGAGTGGTACCACAGGCAATTGCACGGTTTGGCTCATACCTTGCCCCCGGTGTGATCCTTATGCCTTCGTATGTAAATATTGGTGCATGGGTGGATGAGGGAACCATGGTTGATACATGGGCAACCGTCGGATCATGCGCACAGGTGGGTAAGTATGTCCATCTAAGCGGTGGTGTTGGAATAGGAGGCGTTCTGGAACCGGTCCAGGCGGCACCGGTGGTTATAGAGGATAACTGTTTTATCGGATCACGAAGCATTGTTGTTGAAGGGGCCAGGATCTGTTCAGAAGCCGTCCTTGGAGCAAATACCGTTATTACCGGCTCAACAAGGATCATTGATGTCTCTTCGTCCGTTCCTGTAGAGTATAAAGGATTTGTTCCTCCCAGATCAGTTGTAATACCTGGTACCGTCGCAAAAAAATTCCCGGCAGGAGAATATGGTGTTCAATGTGCACTCATCATTGGGAAAAGAAAAGAATCAACAGATAAGAAAACATCACTTAATGACGCCCTGAGGGAGTATGATGTTCAGGCCTGAAACAGTCTCAGCCTACTATAGTCCGCTCCGATACTGAACAATCCCACTCTTTTACCGGTTCGTTCCAGTTGCCATATTTAGCACGAAGATATGCCTTATGGTCGGCAGGAACACTATACAGCCTTCCACGATATTCAACCAGGTCGAATCCCAAATAGTGTTTTTCGGGAACACGCATTAGCTTGCCCTTTGCCATCCAATATGCGTATCCTCCATGATAATATTTTATAAATATGTCGGCTGTGAGTAGCGACCCTTTAAGAAATGGCAGAATTTTGGAGGCAAGAGAGTAAAAAAGTGGCTTTATCCTAATAACTCTCATTTCTACAGGAGAAGCAGGTTCTGGCTTTGTACTATAGTTCAGTACCCTGGTTCGATATCCGTATGAACGGAGTGCCTTGAGTACACCGGGTATCTTGTCGGCGTCGTCAGACATGATCGAAAGATCAATATCATGGTCCCATTCAAGAAACTCCCGGTCGCGAACAAATCCCAGCAGAGTTCCTCCTTCAAGGTGATATCTGATCTTATTCTCATCAAGCAAACCAACAATGATCGTTAGTAAGCTTCTGGCTTTTTCAAGCTTTCTGTCGCTGGTAAATTGCTTTGCTGCCATAATATTCAATTGTGCGAAAATATCACCTTTTTACTTAAAAATATAAGGAAGGTTGAATTTATCATCTCAAACCTGTCTAATGAAGCACCCAAACTTTCATCATCCTGCAACCTGAAAGTTGATCGAATCACTATCTTTGCAACTCATACAGATGTTTCATTAAATATTTTTTACCGGTGAAAATAGTAATTCTTGCAGCAGGCATTGGTTCCAGACTAGGAAACCCGTTTCCCAAACCTCTTACACCACTTAAAAACGGCAAGTCTATTATGGCCCGCCAGATATCCAATATCTCCGGGTTTTTTAACCCCTCCGATATTGCTGTCGTTGTAGGCTTTAAAAAGGACCTTATTATGGAGTCCTTCCCGGATCTTCTCTATATTTATAACCCGCAATTCGACCAGACCAATACATCAAAAAGCCTCTTGCGAGCATTGAAAAAATTCAAAAATGAACCTGTATTATGGCTTAACGGTGATGTCGTATTCGACAGTGAGATCCTTGGCAAACTGACTCCCCTTGTTGATAAAAACCAGTCGTTTGTTGCCGTAAACAACAGCGAAGTGGCCGAGGAAGAGGTTAAGTATTCTATCGATAAAAATGGTTTCATTAAAGATATCAGCAAGAAGGTGAAACCTGCCCTGGGAGAAGCTGTTGGTATCAATTTTATATCCTCATCAGACATAGAGCTGTTTATCAGGCATCTTGAGAAATGCGGAGACAATGACTATTTCGAGAGAGGACTTGAGACAGCTATAGCGGAAGACGGGCTAAGGATCCTCCCTGTTGACATTTCCGAAATGAGGTGTATTGAGGTTGACTTTGAAGAAGATCTGAATAATGCCAATAATTTATTTAGCGAATAGGTCATTAAATGAAGTATCTCCTCTTTGTACAGCATCCTTATGCGCTGGGAATATTAAAACCCATCGCTATTGAGCTTGAGAAGTTGAAAGAGGAGTATATGTGGTTCATTCCCGAAGGCTTAGCCTCAGGTTTTGGAAATAACCACCCTGGTTCATTCTCCTCAGACCTGGAAATTATATACAGATGGTCGCCTTCAATAATATTTTGTCCGGGCAATGAAGTCCCCTACTGGATGCCCGGACTTAAGGTTCAGATATTTCACGGACTGGCAGGGGAGAAGAAAGGTCACTTCAGAATAAGGCACTATTTCGACCTCTATCTCACACCCGGACCATGGTTCACTTCCCGGTTCAACGATCTTGCCCTGAAACATGGCAACTTTGCGGTTAAAGAGACCGGATGGAGCAAACTCGACGTCCTCTTCAGTGATTTAAAAGATGATGCCGGCATAAGATCATTAAAGGATAAAGGAGATGGATACAGCGGTATAATACTCTATGCTCCTACCTTCTCCCCTTCCCTCACTTCTGCTCCTGCTCTCAGGGAGGAGATTTTCAATGTGGCTTCCCGACTAAACTTATTCCTTATCATTAAGTTCCACGATCTTACCGATAAGAGTATCGTCAGTGAATACAAAGAAAAGATAGAAAGGCGTAGTAATTGTGTGCTTTATGAAGGTAAGAATATTTTACCTGCCATGCATGCATCCGATATTATGGTTAGTGATACCTCTTCTGTTATTTACGAATTTATGCTTCTTGACAAACCGGTAGTTACCCTAAACACGCGTAGTGGGAATCCTCTTTGGTATGATCTTAATGATCCTGCTGAACTTCCTGGTGCAGTTGAGAAGAGTATTACAGATGATCCCTTCAAGCCGGGTCGGAAATGGTACCTTGATAATTACCACCCTTACACCGATGGCAAGTCGTCGGAGCGAATAATAAAAGCAGCGAGGGAACATGCCGAAAAGTCCGGTGTCCCCCCTGAAAGAGATCTAAGCTGGTTCAGACGCATTAAGATAAACAGGATGTTTGGCCGAAAACCAGATTAAAATATCGTATAGGATCCTTTTATTTCGATCTGACCCTTCCCGAGCCGCTTACAGTGGCATCGATACGTGGTTCGCCATCGTAAATTATGCTCCCGCTACCGGATACCCTGGCTGTTAGTTTTTCAGAAACATTACATCTGCTGCTTCCGCTGCCCGAAATAACAAAGGCCGATGTCATTGTCTGCACATTTTCAGCATAGTAACCACCCGAACCGCTTATTTTTACTTCAGCGCTGGCAACGCTTCCCGGTCCCTCAACTTTTATATTTCCTGAGCCTGAAATTATACTCTCCATACTCTCATATTTTACCTGAGCAAGGATTATATTTCCACTCCCGCTTATCACCAGAGATAGATCACTCCCTTTCATATCCGATTTTGAATATATGTTCCCCGATCCGGAAACAGCGAGTCCCTTAACCTCCGGCATAGTAATTTTAACTACCAGTTTTCCTGTCATCCGTCTGTTCCATGAGGTGCTGGAGATCATAAGTTTTTCTCCCTTTACTACTGTAGTAATCTCTTTGATAAGATCTTTGTTCCCTTCGAGGACTACGCTGTATTTGTCTCCAATGGTAACATATACATCCCCCGAAACGCCGAAAGCAACATAATTGAAACCACTGACATCTCTCTTTTCGCTAAAACTGTCTTGCGCAATGGCAAAGCCGCTTAGCATGAATAGTGCCAGCGTAAATGATAATACTCTTTTCATGATTTGGTTTAAATTGATACAGGTTAAAGACGAGGCTTTATATTCACCGCTGCATCAATTCCGGTCAGTTATTGATGTCGACCAGCCCCTCCGGGATCCTTAAAACTATCTCTCTCTTCTCCTCATCGAAATTAACAACCAGATCCTCATGAAAGGGAATAAGTATTTCCCTGCCATTAAATTCTGCCTGAAGTATGAGCTGAAACCCGGTATCGATGAATCCGGTTATTACCGACTTGACCATGCCGTCATCTGACAAGAGCATAAACCCCTTAAGAATTTCGGGTGAGAGATGTTTCTCCTTCGATCTGTCTGATGTTACCTGGCAGAGGATTTTACAACCTACAAACTCCGTCATCGATCCGGTTGAATCGTAGCCATCGAATTTAATGATGAGTGTTGCTCCTGCACCATCGACCCATTCCGGAAAAAAAGGAACCGGCTTCCCCTCAACTTCAAGGAATACCGGTTCATCTTCTATAATCTTATCTGCCAACCAACTCTCTGCCTTTACAACTACTGCTCCCTCAAACCCATGGGTTTTAAGGATAGTACCTCCGGAAATCAGGTTTTCAGATTTCATTTCAACTTTTGAAGAGAGAGCTACTCTTTGGGAGCCTCTTCAGTTGTCTCTTCCGCGGTTGTTTCTTCAGCAGGTGTCTCAGCAACAGGCTCTTCAGCTACTACTTCTGTAACTGCCTCTTCAGCAACTGCCTCAACTACTGATTCTTCAGCAACCTCTGCTGCCACTTCTTCTGCCTCATCTTCGGTATCAGGAGTAATTGCTTCAACTGCTGCTGCTGCTTCAGCTGCAACAAGTGCTGATCTTTTCCTGGCGATCTCGGCAATACGTTTTTCGTTTATTGACTTTTCAGCCTCAATGCGCTTCTTCTTGTCATCTTCGCTCTCCTTCTCAAGACCTGATTTTTTGGATTCGATCTTGTTCTCTTTCTCCTTCATCCAGTCGTTGAAACGTTTTTCAGCTTCTTCTTCATTGAAAGCGCCTTTTTTAACACCATCGAGGAGGTGTTTCTTCATCATAACGCCTTTGTATGAAAGGATCGCCCTGCAAGTATCTGTAGGTTGCGCCCCTTTCATCAGCCAATCCAACGCCTTATCGAAATTGAGGTCGATAGTAGCCGGATTGGTAAGAGGGTTGTAAACACCGATCTTCTCGATGTACCTGCCATCGCGTGGCGCCCTGCTGTCTGCTACCACCACGTGGTAGATGACTTTCTTCTTACGGCCTTTTCTGGCCAGTCTGATTTTAGTTGCCATTTAGTTGTAAATCTTTAACTATTAGTTTATAAAAATGTGGCTGCAAAGATATATTATTATTGTTTAAGAGACAAGAAGAAAACTTAAAATGGAATTTAATTAGAGTGAAGCCTAAAGGGTTAACCCAATGTAAACTGCGAAGCACCTGTTTTTTAAAGTCTCTCTTGTGCTGGATGAGATATTATTCAGTCCATTGCTATAATTAATGCCAAACTTTATAACATCCACTTCAAATGCGAACCCCAGATTAAATCCATAATCTAAAAGTTTAAGTTCTCCTTCATCATTTCCAAAATTGATTTTTGTAGTACTATCGTCTGATTTTGATTTCGCCGAAACTCCTATCCCGAAGTAAGGTCCGGCCTCAAAGGTCATCCAGAAGTCCTCCAGAT
Organism: uncultured Bacteroidales bacterium; assembly: GCA_963698535.1. GTDB lineage: Bacteria > Bacteroidota > Bacteroidia > Bacteroidales > VadinHA17 > CAVORD01. The sequence continues at coordinate 1,912,247 of CAVORD010000001.1, forward strand.
CAAATTTATACCGGAGATTCGCAGGAAGACTCAGATAGTTGACTCTCAAAGTGAAGTCACTCAGATTTACAGTATCTGCCTTTATAAGGAATCCTTTATTGATGAAGTCTGACCCTATGCTAAGATAAAAATTTTCAGCCAGTTCAAATTCGCTATCGAGCCCGATCAGAAACCCGGCTTTCTTATTTGGTTCAATGCTTACAGTATCAATAAAAAACTGCACATTGGATACTGATAATCCGCTGTGAAGCGTAAATTTCTGTCCATACATCGAAGTGAATGATGCAATCATAAATGCATATACCAAGAATAATTTTTTCATATAAACAAAAAGGATATTCTGATTAAATAGTATATAAAACTAACTTGAAAAAGCTTAAAAGCATAATTATATCTTCAAAAACAAATAAAATAAAAGGAGGCTGATTCCCTCAGCCTCCTTTTATTGAATCAAATAGAAATACTAGTAACCTGTGTTTTGCACCAAATTAGGATTAACATCTATTTCCCTTTGAGGTATAGGATAGACCATTCTCGGGTCATCCCATGGAATGGATTCACCTGCATAAGATGATCCTGATGGAGCCACAACACTTCCACCCCATCTTTTTAGATCGTGCAGTGCATGGCCTTCGAAGCATAGTTCCTTATATCGGTCCATTTTAATAAGGTCGATAGTAATATCTCCGGCTCCCGCAATAAGTGAAGCCTTAGCTCTGGCCCTGATCAGGTTCAAGTCGTTAAGCGGAGTATCTCCTATTGGTGCACCAACGTTCATGAAGTTAGCTTCCGCCCTTGTAAGGTACATCTCGGCCAGTCTGATTACGTTAATATAGGCATCATATCGTCCCCACTTAGTGGTCCTTCTGCGGCCCGCCCTGGTACCGTAACCCCAATAGTACATCTTTGAGATTTCATTTATGACCTTGGCTTCCGGGTTATCCTCAAGGCCTCCCCTCAGATCACCAGCCTCAAAAAGTGCGATCTGAGCAGACTGAATCCTGACATCGCCCCGGCCATAACCTGGCATACTTGCAAAAAAGGTACCTATACCATTATTTGAAGATCCTGCATTGCTATACAAATTCTGGCGTATCATGAAGACATCCTCAGAAGTATACCCAGGGTTGTTAAAGCAGGCTCTCGGTGTTACATTAAGAGCCTCGGGTCCAAATTCATTAATTACTATTGTTGCTTCGGTAGCAGTGTTTACCCAGTCCTTCATAGAGAAATATACTCTTGCAAGGAAAGCACTTGCATTTGTAGAGGTTGCAAGGCCTCTGCTCGAGCCAGCTTTACCGGGAGAAAGCAAAGCCTTAGCATCCCCCAGATCATTCAGAATTTGAGTATACACAGCTCCAACGTTAGCTCTTGATGGTTCCGTAACATCATCAAAAACCATAACTGGAGTCAAAACAATAGGGACACCAAGATGGGTGTTACCAGGTGTATATCCATATGGTTGAGCAAAGAACCTGACCAGTTCAAAGTAGAGGATTCCGCGAATAAACTTAGCTTCGCCCTCCACCCTGTCTCTTTCCGAAGCTGAACTAATAATTGAGAGGTTTGCAAGTACATTATTGCAAACATTTATTGCCTCGTAAGCATCGTTCCACTTTGCAGCAATTGTTCCTTCATTTGGATTAAGCATCTTCCTGTACATGTTTCTCCAACCCACAAATGTTCCATCCCAAACAAGGTAAGTAGAACTATTGGCTGCGAGAAGATCGGATTGAAATATGCTTGTCCCTGCATACAAATTAGCCCCTCCAAGGTTATTATATGCTCCGTCCAGCGCGAGTTTAACGCCTTCTTCAGTAGTATAAACCTGATCGTAATCGATACCTAACTCAGGATCAAGGTCAAGATATTTTTCGCAGGCTGTAAGCAAGGTTATTATCCCAACAGCCCCAAGTAATATGAAATATTTTATTGTTCTCATCATCTTTAGAGTTTTTTAATTAATAGTTCCTCTAGATTAGAATCCAAGCTGAACTCCGCCAGTGATCGTTCTTGGTTGAGGAGTGGTGTAGAAATCATATCCTTGCCTTAAATTGGAAGTTTGAGCTGATGGTCCGGTTCCAACAAAGTTGGCTTCAGGATCCCATCCGGGATAATTTGTAAAAGTAAGTACATTCAATGCCTTTACAAAAACTCGCACACTGTTTAGTCCATAATTTGCAAGTTTATTCGACTTTAGCGTATAACCAAGAGTCATGTCTTTCAGCCTGATGTATGATCCATCAAATACTAGCATAGACGAAACACCATATCCATTTCCTTCAAGGAATCGAGGTTGGGGATATTTAGAGTTATCACCAGGTTCCTTCCAGTAGTTTTCATAGAATTCTACAGTCTGGTTGTCAAACCATGAAAGGCCATCAGCCTGCCATTGACGACCACCATTGAAGATTTCATTTCCATAGACAAACTGGAACGTAAATCCAAAATCAATTCCCTTAAAACCAAAATTATTGGAGAGTCCTCCAACAAAGTCTGGATTAGGATCACCTGCAATCTGAAAATCGGCAGCACCAATATTCCATGTAGTAGTTGTTTTGGTATCATCTTCATAAAAAAGAGCATCGCCATTAGCCGGGTCAACTCCGGCATAGACTGGCATCCAGAATACACCAAGAGGTTGTCCTTCCATGGCTCTCCAGTTACCAACTTGAATAACCTGACCATTAAGATTTGTTACCTTGTTTTTATTGAATGAGATATTGAAACTGGTATTCCATGTAAAATCTCCTGTGAAATTAGCAGTGTTTAGCATAAACTCCCATCCCTTGTTTTCAAGGTCTCCAATATTCTGTACCAGGCTTCTGAATCCTGATGTAGAAGGAATATTAACAGACAGAAGCAGATCTGTAGTATTCTTTACATAGTAGTCAACTTCCCCGGTTATACGATTATCGAAGAACCCGAAATCAAGACCCACGTTTAATTGGGTAGTAGTTTCCCATTTGAGTCCATCCCACGGAAGACTAACAGGGACGAGGCCTGAATAACCTGCATAGTTACTGGCAGAATATAGCCCTCGTGAAGCAAAGTTCCCTATTTCCGCGTTACCTGTAACACCCCAGCTAACTCTGGGTTTCAGAAAACTAAGGAAGGTTAAGCCCTTCATGAATTCTTCATTAGTCATAATCCATGCAGCTGAACCGGCCGGGAAGAAACCAAATTGATTATCCTGTCCGAATCTTGAGGAGCCATCATAACGTCCGCTTAAGGAGAAAAGGTACTTGTCGGCCACCTTAAAGTTGCCACGGAGAAAATAGGATAGGAAACTATAGCCTGTACCAGAACCTGTTGCCCCGCTTGGTTCAGAGGCGCTGGAAATTCTCTTAAAATAATCACTCGGGAAATTCTCGGCTCCATTAAACTGAGTATCAATATATGAATCCTCATATATCATACCCCCAACCATATTCATATCAAGTCTGCCAAGTGATTTGTCAAAGGTGAAGTAGTTGTTAACGGTATAATTCAGAAGGGTCACTGTTCTTTCTTCCGCACTTCCGTACGGCCCTCCGTCATTGGTCAACCTGCCCCAATAGCCCTTCTCCTTCTGGTTCGTCTGGTCAAAACCAAATTCTGACCTGAAAAACAAACCTTTCATCAGATTAAACTGAGCAAAAAGGCTGCCAATATTTCTGAATGTCTCTGTATTGAAACTGTTGTATTTAGCAGGGCTCAAGCCGTTTTCATATTGTGTCAGTGTATTTATCTCGTTGGTTCCCGGAACATATGCCGGATCGAGTGGTGAAAGCGCAACCATTTGGAGCGGCGTTGAGAATCCATTATCATTAGCAACCCGGAAACTCCGCGATCTTATGGGGTTTATGGTCATGCCAAAGGACACAAAGTCGCTGGCTTTATGATCAAGAGTAATTCTTGCACTTAACCTGTCAAAATTATTCTTTATCAGAACAGCTTCCTGACTGGCCCATCCCAACGATGCGAAGAATCTGGTTTTTTCAGTTCCGCCTGATGCAGAAAGGTCATATTGTTGTGTAGATCCTGTTCTGAAAGCATTATCCTCCCAGTTCTCGTCTGGACCTTTGGTTAAGTCATTTGGATCATCTGGATCTCTCCAATAAGGGAAAGCGTCATCTAAAATAGTCTCCCATGTGTCACCAGGTCCGAGGCCCCACCATCCATATGCGTCTTGAACGGTTCCATAAATATCCACAACATTGTTGAATCCTTCCTCCACAAGAGCAAGATATTGCTGCCTGTTAAGGAATCCCACTTTATTAGCAGGTACACTTATACCACTCTGTGCTGTAAAGTTAAATTTGGTTTGACCTTCTTTCCCTCTCTTAGTGGTGATGATAACAACTCCATTTGCCGCACGAGCTCCATAAATAGCAGCAGCTGAGGCATCCTTAAGGATCTGGATTGTCTCTATATCGGCAGGATTAAGGTCAGCCATCGGATTCATAGGCTCGTTACCTGCTGTCCCAATATTATTGGTATTCACTGGAATTCCATCAATAACGTACAGCGGCTGGTTGTCAGCGGAGATAGATGAAGAACCACGAACCCTGACTTTTATTGCCTGTCCGAGTTTTCCGCTACCACCCTGAACATATACACCGGATGCCTTACCTTGAAGGGCCGATTCAAAACTCGGCTGAGTAGTGTTGAGGATATCGGCCGAACGAATCTGCGAAATAGAACCTGTAAGTTCCGATTTTAATCGGGTTCCATATCCAACAACAACAACTTCATCAAGTTTGAGAAGATCTGGATCAAGAGTTACGTCAATAATAGAGGAAGTCCCAACTGGTATTTCCTTTGTTGTGTAACCCACAAAGCGGAAAACAAGAATCGCGCCTTCTTCGACCGCGATACTGTATTTCCCATCCATATCAGTAGCAACACCCACTGATGTTCCTTTGATTTGAACTGTAGCCCCGATCACAGGCAGACCATCATCAGAGGCTTTAATAACCCCAGAGACAGTTCTTTGCTGAGCCGTAGCCGCAATAACAAAACCAAAGAAGACTAAACTAATCACTAGTAGTTTTCTCATAGTTAAATTAGATTTAGGTTAAAGAATAGCGAGATGTTAATCTCGATTTTACTGTCATAATTCTTTTTTAAAATGTCATGGCTATAACAAATTTAAACAAAGCCTTTCTCTTTATACAATAAAATGTAGAACATTTTCTGCCCCTTAGAGGAGTATAATTTGTATTTTTGTCTCTTCTCAATCACTTTTATCTTATTCTTATGTCCAAGTTTGTACATCTGCATGTTCATAGCCAGTATTCGATACTGGATGGCGCATCCAATATTAAAGCACTGGTTAACAAGGTTAAAGAACTGGGCATGGATTCTATAGCTCTCACCGACCACGGAAATATGTTCGGTGCAAAGGAGTTCCATAACGCTGCCACTGCCGTTGGAATAAAGCCTATAATCGGTTGTGAGGTATATGTTGCAAAAAGAGGCATGAGCGAGTCGACTGAAAAAGAGGATCGCTCAGGAGATCATCTTATACTCCTTGCACGCGACCTCAGGGGCTATCATAATCTTATTAAACTTATCTCCTCGGCATGGACAAAAGGATTCTATTACAAACCACGCATAGACAAGACACTTCTGGCAGAATACAGTGAGGGAATAACGGCAACATCAGCATGCATTGCCGGAGAAATAGCATCAAATGTTCTCAATGGAAATATTGAGGCAGCCGAAGAGACACTTCTTCAGTATAAGGAGATCTTTGGCGACAACTTCTACCTGGAGGTACAACGACATAAGACAACAGACCCGCTGGCAGACAGGGAACTATTGCCCCTCCAACAGAAAGTAATTGAAGCATACAAAAAACTGTCGGTAAAGCATGATGTCAAAATTATCGCCAGCAACGATGTCCATTTCGTCAACGAGGAAGATGCCGAAGCACACGACCGACTTATATGCCTTAATACAGGGAAGGATTTTGATGATCCCGACAGGTTAAGATATTCAAAACAAGAGTATCTGAAGAGCATACCAGAGATGGAGGCTCTGTTTGCCGACAACCCTGAGTTCCTTGAGAACAGTGTAGAGCTGGCATCAAATGTGGAGCATTATTCTCTTAACAGAGAGCCTGTTATGCCCGACTTTACCATTCCGGAGGGGTATACCGACAAGGATGACTACCTGAAATTTCTAACATATAAAGGTGCCGAATCGAGATGGCCCGACATGAGTCCTGAAATTAGGGAGAGAATAGATTTTGAACTGGAGACCATAAGGAAAATGGGCTTCCCCGATTACTTCCTCATCGTTCAGGACTTTCTCAATGCTGCACGCGATATGGATGTGGCCGTTGGTCCCGGAAGAGGATCTGCCGCCGGATCGGCTGTGGCATACTGCCTGAGGATCACTGATATCGACCCGATAAAATATGGTTTGCTGTTTGAGCGTTTCCTGAATCCCGACAGGATATCACTTCCGGATATCGATATCGACTTCGATGAGGACGGCAGAGAGGATGTCCTTAACTATGTTGTTAAGAAGTATGGACAGGAAAGAGTTGCTCATATCATTACATTCGGTACCATGGCGGCCAAGATGGCAATACGGGATGTTGCACGTGTACAAAAACTGCCCCTTCCCGATGCCGACAGGCTGGCAAAAATGATCCCTGAACGACCCGACATTACAATTGCGGCTGCCTATAATGAGGTGCCGGAATTCCTTAAGGAGAAAAACTCCGACAACCCACTGATAGCGCAGACACTTAAGTATGCAGAGGTCCTTGAGGGATCAATACGCCAGACAGGTGTACATGCCTGCGGGATCATCATTGGAAAGGAGAATCTCGATGAGTATATCCCCCTGTGTACTGCCAAGGATACGACACTCAATGTTACCCAGTTCGATGGCGGTTATGTTGAGGAGGTGGGACTACTGAAGATGGACTTCCTGGGACTGAAGACCCTTTCAATAATCAAGGATGCGATAAAGAATATAAAGAAATCCAAAGGGGTGGAGATCGTCATCGACGATATTCCGTTTGATGATGAGAAGACTTACGATCTTTTCAGCAATGGTGAGACTACCGGTCTGTTTCAGTTTGAATCAGCGGGAATGAAAAGGTATCTCCGGGAACTTAAACCAAACAGGTTTGAGGACCTGATTGCTATGAATGCCCTATACCGTCCGGGTCCAATGGAGTACATCCCGACTTTCATCAACAGGAAGCATGGAAGAGAACCGATAGAATATGCCATTCCTGAGATGAGCTTTTATCTGCAGGATACATACGGCATTACTGTTTACCAGGAGCAGGTGATGCTTCTCTCACAGGTACTTGCAGGCTTTACCAAGGGCCAGGCCGACTCCCTTCGGAAGGCAATGGGTAAGAAGAAGAAGGATATAATGGATGAGATGAAGGCCAAATTCGTTGAAGGATGCACACAAAACGGTTACGAGGCCCGCAAAGTGGAGAAGATCTGGACCGATTGGGAGGCCTTTGCACAGTATGCCTTCAATAAATCGCACTCTACCTGCTATGCACATATAGCTTATCAGACAGGCTATCTCAAGGCAAACTATCCGGCCGAGTATATGGCCGCCGTACTGAGCCGCAATATAAATGACATAAAGAAGATAACCCTCTTCATGGATGAGACCAGAAGAATGGGTATTCAGGTACTTGGTCCCGATGTTAATGAGAGTGAAGTAAAGTTCACCGTCAACAAGGATGGTAATATACGCTTCGGACTGGGAGCCATCAAAGGCGTTGGGGAAGGAGCAGTTATACAGATCATCGAAGAGAGAGAGGCTAATGGACCATTCTCATCAATAAATGATTTTTTCGAACGGGTAAATATGGGTTCCCTAAACAGGAAAACCCTCGAATCCATGATATACGGAGGCAGCTTCGACAGCTTCGAAGGTGTTACCAGGGCGAAATTCTTTGCACTCGACAGCAAAGGTGTGAGCTTCATTGAAAATCTTATACGATATGGAGTAAACGCCCGTACTCTCAGGGATTCAACACAGGCATCCCTTTTCGGTGGCGACAGTGGCTTCGATATTGTTAAACCAACACCTCCTAACTGCCCGGAGTGGCCTAAGCTGGAGAAACTTCAGAAAGAGAAGGAGCATATAGGTATTTATCTCTCCTCACATCCACTCGATGATTTCCTTCTGGAGATCGACACTTTCTGCACTGCTACAATGGCCGACCTGCAAAATCTGGCTGATTATAAGAACAGAGATGTGGTGGTTGCAGGAATGGTCATTGAATCGCGGGATGCCATAAGCAAAAACGGGAAACCTTACGGCAGGATGACTGTTCAGGACTACTCCGACTCATATACTTTCATGCAATTCGATAAGGAGTTTGTTGAGAACAGAAAATATTATAACCCCGGATACTTCCTGCTTATCAAAGGAAAAGTTCAGGAGAGAAAATACCGGGAGAACGAACTGGAATTTAAGATCAACAAGATCCACCTGCTTACAAGTGTAAAAGAGGAACTGATGAAATCTCTGACCCTCAAGATCAGATCATCGGAGGTTAACCAGGAGATGATAAAGGAACTGCTTGAGATAACCAGGGAGAATCCGGGTGATAAAGAGCTGCGGTTCATGATACTGGAACCGGAGGAGAAGATAGCTGTACCTCTCTTCTCAAGGGCAATGAGGGTAGGTATCACAAAGAATCTGATTTCCTTCATAGAGGACCATCCGGCAATTGACTTTAAAGTTAATTAAGTATATTTGGCAGAATTTTCTTGGTACACAATACAAAACAAAAAGTTATGGCAATTCACGTTGATGATGCAAATTTCGAAGAGAAGGTAGAAAAAGCCGCTCTTCCTGTTATGGTTGATTTTTGGGCAGAATGGTGCGGACCATGCCGAATGATCGCTCCTATTGTTGAAGAACTTTCGGGTGAATACGAGGGTAAGGCTATCATTGCAAAATGCGATGTTGACAGCAGTAGTGCGGTGGCCCGTAAATTCGGAATCAGGAATATTCCAACAATCCTTTTCTTTAAAGGTGGTACTGTTGTCGACAAACAGGTAGGCGCAGTTCCCAAGAATGTTCTTGCAGCCAAGCTTGACGCAATTCTTTAGTAAAAACAGATACTATTCAAAGGCCGATTATAATCTGATCGGCCTTTTGCTTAATTAACAACATTATGAATATTTGTATTTTTGCGGGGTCAAGCAGCAAATCTGATGACTCCTTCAGCAAGGAAGCTGCTGCTCTCGGTGTAGAGGTGGCCAGAGGGGGACATACACTTTTATACGGTGCCGGCGGAATAGGATTGATGGGTGCCGCAGCTGACGCAGCCCTAAATGCAGGAGGGAAGGTAACAGGTGTGATCCCTGAGTTCATGGTAAAAGAAGGCTGGGCTCATCCTGGCATTACCAAGACTTATGTTACAAAGGATATGGGAGGTCGCAAGGCCAAATTATTTGAACTTGCCGATGCTATTATTTCCCTGCCCGGTGGTATTGGCACCCTGGAGGAACTAACTGAAGCAATGACACTTAAACAACTGGGACAGTTTAATGGAGCTATAATTATACTTAACTATAACGGGTTCTACAATAAGTTCCTCGAACTGCTGGATCACATGGCTCAAAACAGATTCTTCCGTAAAGAGCATATGAACATGTTCCGTGTGGCAACCACCGCAGCAGAGGCTGTCGAAATGGCCACTGAAAATATAGGATGGATAGAGAATCCTATAAGTAAAGCACGTATATAGTGCTAAACTACACGATGACCAATAAAGAGTATGTCATCGATCTGTTTATTTTCACCCTTCCACTCCATAAGCTCTTCGGCCAGGATCTTTTTCTGCTCCTCAATTGGTTTTGACCATATCCTGAGAACAATATTCTTAATAGCCACGGTCTTCATCTTCTTCAGGTCAGGACCACCAAACTGGTCAGCATAACCGTCAGAGAAGAGATATACCATATCACCTTTCCTTAGCTGGAAATCCTGACTGGTGAAATTGGTTCTGTTTTCCATCGATGCCATACCAATCGGGAATCTGTCGGCCTTAAGAACAGTAAGTTCACCTTCCCTCACTATAAATGCCGGGTTGTAAGCACCGGCGTAACTCATCATCAGACTCTTCTTGTCTATTACACTGAGTGATAGATCCATACCATCATTTACAACATTTTCATGCTGCTGAAGCAATGACTTAACAACCTCCTCATGGAGGCGATCCAGTATTTTTCCGGATATATTCACCTTCTCCTCTTTTACAATACGGTTCAGTGAGTTATAGCCGATAATCGACATAAATGCACCAGGCACACCATGACCGGTACAGTCGACAGCAGAGATAAAAATCTTCTGGGTTGTTTCATGCAGCCAGTAGAAGTCACCACTTACTATATCCTTCGGCATAAAGAGTATGAAAGTATCCTTAAAGCTATCTTCCGGCGGAAGCATCGCTCTCTGTATCCTTTCGGCATAACGGATGGAGGCGGTAATATCCCTGTTCTTTTCCTCGATCTCATGGCTCTTTAAAACAACTTCCGCTGTTCGTTCTTCCACCTTCTCTTCCAGTATCTTCTTCTCCACAACCAGTTTGTATTCCCTCATCCGTATATACAATATCACTGCCAATATTAAGAGTATCGCAACTGACGTTATGAACCAGGGGGTGAGATAGAATGGCGGACGAATAGTAAAAGAGTAGGTAACCGGCTCCTCGTTCCAGTAACCGGTACTGTTGGAAGCCTTTACCATGAAAGTATATTTCCCGGGAGTAAGGGCGGAATATATAGCCCTGGTCTGAGCTGTAACCGGACGCCATGTTGATTCTGCTCCCTCCAGCATTACCATATAACGTACCGATTTAGGATTATCGAGACATACACTGTAATAGTCAAAAGCTATGGCTCTCTCTTTATAGTTCAGCTTCATACCATCGGTCATATGACGAGGCTGGTAATTGATCAGCATCCTCCTGATATGAGTTGCCGGACTCGTTCTAACCGGGGGAAACAGTTCTGTATCCAACCTGGTCACTCCGTTGGCAGTACCAAACCATAGCCTGCCCCTGGAGTCAATAAATGAGGCATGATTCCTTGCTTCAATGCCGGTAAATCCGTTCTCCTCAGTAAAGGTAGAGATCACCTCTGTTCCTGCCTCAAGCCTGTTAAGACCCTGGTTAGATCCGATATACAAATTCCCGGAAGGATCGGAAATGAGTGAGGTTATATTATTTGATAACAGTCCATTTTCAGCAGTGTAATGACCTGCGATTGTATCTTTGTCAAGGACCTTAAGACCGCTTGTTGACCCTACCCAGATCCTTCCGTCAGGTGTTTCGGTAATTATTTTGGGAATATGTCCCTCTCCGATATCAACAATAACAAACTTGTCTTTAGCATTATCATAGCGGGTGATCCCAACAGCTCTTTCCGTTCCGATCCAGGTATCGCCATTGCTGTCACAGAACAGGGAGATAACGCCATTTCCCGAAAGGCCGTCGCCCTGTGTATATCTTCTTCCGGCTCCTTCTTTAATGCTCCATCGAACAACTCCGTCATTTGTCCCAACCCAAAGGATACCATTCTTGTCAATATCAAGGGCTTTGATAACTCCATCGGAATATAGAAGAGAGTTCAAATGAGTATCATATATGAATTTACCTGTTCCCGGCGTAAACATGAATAGCCCGTCGCCGTCTGTCCCAAGCCATATTTCGCCATTCAAACCCTTTTTGAGAAACCTCACTTTATTGCCAATAATATATTTGGGTTCATTGAAGAATTTAGGTGTAATCATCTCAGCATCGGGATTAAAAAAGGACAAGCCCTTATTTGTCCCGAACCAGAATCCCCCGTTATTATCTTCTTCAATAGCCCAAACATTGTTGTCAGGCAGAACCGATTCACCCGTATAGGTTTTAAAATGATCTCCCTTGTATATTCTTAATCCGACATAGTTATCGGTAATGAGTATGTTGTTTTCATGATCCTGCAATATACTCTGCACAAAAAGAGCATCAAGCCCGTTGGAAAGACCAAAAGAGTGTATCTCCTTACCACGGATAACGGATACTCCTCCACCCCATGTTCCAACCCATATATCTCCTCGATAATCTTCTGTAATACAGGTAACCCAGTTTTTAGCCAGTCCGTCCCTCTTGTCAAAGACATTATACAGTTCACCTTGAGGCGATAGCTTATACAAACCTCCGTTGTAGGTGCCGAACCAAAAGTTATTGTTACTGTCCTCAAACATCGATATTACAGCAAAATATTTTGTAAGTCCCGCTGGCAGATATGTCTCAAATCTGTCTGATAATTCGACATATTTTCTTATTCCCAGATCGGCAAGGCAATAGAGGTTGCCCTGGCTGTCAACAAATGAATTATGCACCTGATCGCTGAGTCCTTCTGCTCCGGCATATTGATTTCCAACCAGCAGATTATCTTCCATTCCGGGATTGCCAAATCTGAAGACCCCGTTACCGGAGGTAGTAACCCAAATATAACTTCCTGCTTGTCGAATAGAGGTAATGTCTCCTGTTAGTTTGAAATTATCAACTTCCATCCTGTGGAAGAGATCACCGTCGAATAGCGAAATACCACCATTGAGGTGCCCAAACCAAACTCTTCCCTCATCATCCAGAGACATGCATTTTACTCCCCCGACGGAAATCCCGTCTTCAAAGGAATAATTCTCGAAATTTATCCCGTCAAACCTCGACACACCGCTCTCTGTACCAAGCCAAATGTTATCTCTTTGGTCCTGAAGGGAACAATAGACCTTAGAAGAACCAAGCCCTTCTTCTGCCCCGTATTTGCTGAAATGGGTTGTCTGGGCATGGAGTAATAAGCCCGTAAAACAAAAGGCAAGGCATAACATTAAGTATGCCCGGCCTCCTTTTTTCAATCTTAATATGATTCCCATAATTCTACTTCTTAAGGATAAAGAAGAACGTTCCATCTTCATCCTTAAGCCCGGTAATCTTGCCGAATTTTGGTTTCTGCAGATTATTCCCGCCAACAGCACCTGAAACTTTGGTAACTATCTCCTCAATTGGGATACATGCATTTGGATTATTTGCGAGCGAATTGGCAAAGGTCCTCGTAAACTGGCTGTCGTCCAGCGCAAGTTCGTAGCCGGCTGATGAAAAGACCTGCGACGACTTGAACTGTGTTGATTGCCAGTCGTCACAACTACGCTGCTTTATCTCCGATCTCATTGCCTGGTAAAAACTTGGCCCCGACTCGCAGGCATCTGTAACTACCAGGGTATGTGTCAGATAGTTCACATAAGGTTCCATCGAGGCCCGTAAACCTCCAATATTGTAATATGTAAATTCATCGTCCCTTTTCGCATCGACAGGGATCCAGTAACCAACATCATTGATAAATTTTCCATGGCCTGCATACCATATCAGCAGTGACTTAACCTGATTTGCTTTAATAAGGTCGCGAAGCTCTATCGAGAAGAACTTCTCCATCTCATCCTTCTTCATATCCTTCTTGTGGATGATATTATGGATCTCATAATTAGTCAGGGCTCTCTTCATCAGGTTAATATCTTTAATCGGACCGTCGAGACTGGCAAAGGTCGAGTAGTTGGAATTTTCAATAAAGACAACCCATGTCTTACCCATTGGGTTGCTTTCTGAAAGGACTGCACCCTCCCTGTTTAATGTGAACTCGGTACTTTTCTTGTTACCGTAAATATCCTCTGCAATAACCGCAATTTTATTTTTATTCATTACATCGATGGTTGCCGTAAACCCCGGATTGAGATCATTCATCGAATAGCTTGCTGTAACTCCTTCAATGAAAATTGTCTTAATCCGGCTCTCATCCGACACTTTACCTTCAATAAAGATATTGGGGTTGTTGTTGTTCAGATATATCTGACCGTCGTCGGAAGCATAAGGAGTGAGTATGGTAACCTTTGGCGGATTGACCTCAGTACGGTTCATCCCCAACTTAATGACCTTCTCATTCTTATATACATCACGGGCGATAATGTTAACAGAATTTGTACCCTCGGTTGATACTGTAGCAAGAAATTCATATTCATCACCTTTCCGTCTCAAAATGAACATCCTTGTCGTTTATCCTGAAAGATTCCAGATCACTTTTCTCCCTTATTTTTCCGGCAATCAGAAAATCCTTTGCATCACCGCGAACTTCAATTACATTTTCTGAAGGAATCGGAGAGGACAGAATTATTTCGGGTGGTACACTTTCTCTGTTTATCTCGAAAAGTCGCTTCCTTGCCTCAGCCAGGTTCTTTCTTGCCTTCATATCGAATTCCGACAGCTCCGTTATCTTTTCATAATCGGCCGCAGCAAGGGCAAAGTTCATCGTCTCTTCATTCGATTTTGCTCTGGCAAAATATGCGTCAGGATCATTGGGCCTCAGCTGGATCACCTTATTGAAATCGTTAATAGCATTGCCATGCTGATTGAACCTCTGATAATAAGTGCCTCTCAGGAAATAGTGGGCAGGATTATCAGGCTCAATAAGAATGTTTTTTGAAACATCATTTATGGCATTCGGGAAATCCATACTGTTGACATAGATACGGCTTCGGGTGGAATATGCGGCGACATTCTTGTCGTTAGCCTCTAAAACTGTATTGCAATGACCAAGAGCCTCGCCCAGTTTACCCTCCCTGATAAGTATTTCGGCAAGTTCCAGTCTGGCACTGTGCATTGTTTTCTCCTTAGAGAGAGCCTTCTCGAACTCTTTCTTCCCCATGATATCATTATTCAGGAGTACGTATACTCTCCCTTTCATGAAGAGGTTTTCAGCCGACTCCTTGAATAATATTGCAGTATCTGCAGTGCGCAATGCCTGGTCGTACTTCTGAAGTCCGATCATGGCAATTACCTTCTCCGGGTATACTGCACCATTTCTTTTGTCAACCGACGATGCTGTGTTAAGCCTTAGAAGAGCCTCGTCGAATTTACCCAGCTTATTGCATACCCTTCCCAGTCCGAGCATTATGTCTGACTCATTAGGATCAAAAACCAGGGCTTTTTCAAAATCGGCATATGCGAGCTCCATCTGACCTCCATTCTCATAGGCAATAGCCCTTGACACATAACCTTCGGATTTGGTAGGCTCCATCTCAATGGCCTTTGAGTATTCTGCAGCGGCCTCATTGTATTTCTCACTCTTGAGAAGCGCATCACCCGCCTTAAGAAACTTTTTGGCACTTTGTCCCTCAGCAATGAGTGATACCGATGTTACAAACAGAAGGAAAAATATTAATCGCTTTTTCATAGTATTGTATTTTTATCCTTATAGAAAGATTCCTTACTAAAATCCCTGTCCCCCGGACAGTATAAAATCAAATTTACGAATATTTGTTTCTTATTCAAATAATAAGTCCCTAACGAAATGGGAGGAATAGAGATAATGTGCTCTTTTCAAATTCTCTCCGTTCAACGAGGTTCGCATTTATAGATGGCGCGGGCACACCTGCACCGAATCTTTTCTTTCCGGCAAAAACCCTGGCTTCATCCCATATTCCAGCCTGTAGGAACTGATTGATTATTGAAGAACCTCCTTCAATCAATATTGATGATATACCTCTGCATGAAGCTCCGAACATACTGGCTTTACATAGGTGTTCACCAGGTTCGAGCCCTGCATAATCAATATTATCACACTCCTCTCCCCGGCTGTTTGTGAATAGGATAACTCTCTCACCTGAGGTAAAAACCGAAGAAGCCATATCCAGTTCACCCCTTCCGGAAACGATAACCTTAACCGGATCTTTTCCGTCCCAATACCTTACATTGAGCGACGGGTTATCCTTTCTTATTGTTTCGGCCCCGACAAGTATTGCATCTTCCTGTGAGCGCCACTTATGAACCAGCACCCTCTCCTCGTCACCCGTTATCCACCATGGTTCCCTCGGGTGACCGGGAGGCCGGATAATATCAATATACCCATCAGCGCTGGCTGCCCACTTAAGAATAATATACGGCCGTTGTTTCTCATGAAAAGTGAAAAATCTCCTGTTTATCCATCTCGACTCCTCCTCAAGAACCCCGGTTATAACTTCAACACCGTTACTGCGTAATCTTTCAATCCCTCTTCCTGCAACCTTGGCACTGGTGTCTGTTGCCCCGATAACAACCTTTGGAATCCCTTTCTCCAGAATAAGATCGGCACATGGTGGTGTTTTGCCATGGTGTGAGCAAGGCTCAAGATTTACATAGAGTGTCGAGTCACCTAATAACCGATGATCTTTTACGGATTCAATGGCGTTTACTTCGGCGTGGGGCATCCCTGCAGAATGATGATACCCTTCACCAATTATTTTGCCATCGTAAACAATTACTGAACCAACCATCGGATTTGGGCTGGTATATCCTTCGGCCTTGGCAGCAAGAACCAGGCATCGCTTGATATATCTTTTATGGTCTGAATTATTCAATGCCTTTAAATTACTAATTTTGATTTATGAAGTGGCACTCAAACAATATCAAAGATATCAGGAATTATTTTACAAGTAATCTTGTAAGACTTTATGATAAGAGAGAGGCTAATTCAATTGCCGGCCTTGTTATAAGGCATCTTGCTGAGAAAGAGAATGCTTCAGAATTTGAATTAAGGAGTATTGAAATACCCTCCGCGAAGATTACCGAAGCAGAAGAGATCCTGAAGAAACTTACCGGAGGTATGCCTGTTCAGTATGCCCTGGGCTATACCTGGTTCTATGGTTTAAGATTCATGCTGAACGAGGCAACTCTTATCCCAAGGGGAGAGACCGAAGAACTTGTTCAAATGATAATAAAGGATAACGGGGAGAGAAGCGGCGAAATACTTGATATAGGAACAGGCAGCGGTTCAATAGCAATATCACTGGCAGCCAATCTGCCTTTGATGAATCTATTTGGATGGGATATTTCAGCCCCAGCACTTGAGATAGCTGCAAAAAACAGTCAGGCAAACGACCAGCATGTTAAATTTGAAATGGTTGATATCCTTTCAGATGAAATACCGGAAAGTGCCAAATTTGATATCATAGTCAGTAATCCTCCCTACATAACGGAAAGTGAGAAGCTGATAATGCTGCCGAATGTTGTTGACTATGAGCCCCATCTTGCCCTTTTCGTTCCCGACAATGATCCCCTGTTGTTTTATCGCAATATTCTGGAGAAATCGCAAAAAATACTCAAGGGTAATGGGTTGATCTATTTTGAGATCAATGAAGAAATGGGTAGCGAAATGAGATCCCTCTCCCTCAGTCATGGATTCAAAAACCTATCATTAATTAAGGATATAAACGGACGTGAAAGGTTTCTAAAACTCAGTAAGGATGAGTAAGGAAATATTATTTAAAGATGCTGTTTCAAGGCTTTCAAGAATAGCAGGACAAAGAGAAATATGCATCTCTGAAGGCGAGGCAAGGCTAAGATCGTGGGGAATAGATGATGAAAAAATGATCACAGATGTGATTAAAAACCTGACAGACAATGGTTTTATAAACCATCAAAGATATGCCAGAGCGTTTGTAAATGATAAATTCAAATATAATGGCTGGGGAAGGATAAAGATAACGGTGCAGTTACGATTTAAGAAGATCGAAGACAATATCATTTCAGAAGCAATCGCTGATCTTGATGAAGATGAGTACCGTGAAAAGGTAAGGAAGATCGCATTTTCATTTTTGAAATCGGCAAAAGCAAAAAATCGTTACGAACTTAAATCAAAACTGGTAAGGCATATCAGTTCGAAGGGATTCGAGTCGGATTATGCCTTCTCTGCCTTCAGTGAATATTTCAATTCAGAAAAGTGATACAAAGAGATATCGGAAATAAGGGTAAAATGTAAGGAGGAACATTATTGAGGAGATTGTGATGTCGGCGATCACCAATCTTTTTCGATCGTCGACAGGCGATGCCCAGCCAGTAAACGGTAAGGACGATACGTAACAACAAAGCTCCGGCGAAAAAAACAAATAACCTCAGAGAGTAACCATTCCATAGTAGTGCCGATTCAAGATCGCCCCGAATTAAATAGCTGAAACTGTGTGACATTCCGCACGAGGGGCACTCCATCCCTGTAGTCAGTTCATAAGTACACTGTACCGGGTAGTTGTTTTTGTCGGGATTATAAAAGCCGGAGTAAATGAAAATGATCATTACTACTCCGGCAAGAACAAGATTGATCGTTACATAGGGAGCTTTAAGTGAATCAGAAAACCCCTTTTGCAATAATCTCATTTTTTTATCTCTACCTTAATGGTATCCTCTTCCACCACTCCCTCAAGTATTTCCAGCTTTTTTTCGAGGTCTTTCCTGTTGGCAGAGGTGTTTATCTCAACAACATCATCACCACTCTGTATCTTAATCGATACATCGGCATTATCAAGTTCCTTGAAGATATCTTTCCTGGCTTCCTCGATAGCTTTCTCCAGATCTCCTTTCCATCCATTGTTTTCTGTAGCAATCTTTGCTGCAACAATATATTGTGATATGGAGATCATGGATGCTACCACACCAATTATAAGGGCCGCCACCATCATCCCCCTGGGTGCATTTACCCTGTTAGCCTGTGAGATAGCTACTGCTGCAAGAACAATAGCAATGATCCCGGGTATAATGGCAATCATTCCAACACAGGGGATAATGGCCATTACTATAGTTATGATTGCTGTAATGAGTGCTGCCACTCCCAGTCCGTGACCTGCATTCCTGTTTTCAATATTTTCCATGGTGTTATTCTTTATCGTTATTTACATCTCTGGTAAGGATTATAACCAAATCCCGTTCTAAAGACGTTTCAGGATACTCAATGATGCGTCCAACTTCATTTTTGTTTCTAAAAATAATGAATGTGGGCACCTTAAGGATACCAAGTTCCTCGTAGTTACCCAGGGGTGCCTTTTTCTGACTGTCGACACCAACAAATCTGATCTTTTCCTGAGGAAATCCCCATGCAGCCATTAGTTTCATAAAACGTGGTACTTCTCTCCTGCTATCAGGACACCACGTCCCCATAACAATTGTAATAGTAATATCCTCCTTGCTTAGTGATAGAAGTGCCCCAAGGTCTGACTGGGAGGGAGAATATTCATCAAATCCCTGGTTGAACCACTGCATATGAGGCTCTTTGATTAACATATCCATCGATATTTCTCCCAGCAGCCATGTTGAAGGGTCGTGATAATTGGTCTGGGCATTTGCGGGCATAGCTGCAAGAAGCAGGACCACCATGACAATAGTTTGAACAACAGATCGTATCATATGCTGTGATATAGAATTATAAACTCACCACAAAATAATACAATTTATCCGAATAGAATATGGTCTGCCCCTCAGAAATAAAAATCTATTCCAGTGTCTGTAACAATATCTGCAGTATCTGTTTGCCGGCTCTGGCCACTGATGTTCCGGGCCCAAATATTGCGACAACGCCTGCTTTATAGAGAAAGTCATAATCCTGGGCAGGGATAACACCGCCTGCAATAACAAGTATATCCTCCCTGCCAAGCTTTTTCAGTTCAGCTATTACCTGAGGCACCAGAGTCTTGTGTCCTGCGGCAAGGCTCGAAACACCCAGTATGTGAACATCATTCTCCACTGCCTGTTTGGCTGCCTCAGCCGGTGTTTGAAATAGTGGCCCTATATCGACATCAAATCCGATATCGGCATAGCCTGTTGAGACAACCTTTGCGCCGCGGTCATGACCATCCTGTCCCATTTTAGCTATCATTATCCTTGGCTGTCGTCCCTCTTTTTCGGCGAACTGAGTTGCAAGAAGCTGAGCCTCTTCGAACTCCTTATCGGACTTATATTCCGATGAGTATACTCCTGAAATTGATCTTATCACGGCTTTGTACCTCCCGACTATAGTTTCACATGCATATGATATCTCTCCAAGTGTTGCCCTTTTACTGGCTGCATCTACTGCTAGTTCCAGCAGGTTACCCTCACCTGTTTTAACACATCTCGTAATGGCTGCCAGAGATTTCTGACACTCCTCTTCGTTGCGCTCGGCCCTTAATTTGGCCAGCCTCTTCAACTGCGACTCCCTAACGGTAGTATTGTCAACTTCAAGTATCTCCAGCGGATCTTCTATCGCCAGCCTGAAGCGGTTTGTCCCAACTATCACCTGTTGTCCGCTATCGATACGAGCCTGAGTTCTTGCCGCAGCCTCCTCTATTCTCATCTTGGGCACTCCCGACTCGATAGCCTTTGCCATACCACCAAGGCTCTCAACCTCTTCAATCAGCTTCCATGCCTTTTCGGCTATCTCCTTCGTAAGCGATTCAACATAATACGACCCCGCCCATGGATCTATCGACCTGCATATATTGGTCTCTTCCTGCAGATAGATCTGTGTATTCCGTGCTATCCTTGCCGAAAATTCGGTAGGTAATGCAATTGCTTCGTCGAGTGCATTGGTATGGAGACTCTGTGTATGTCCTAATGCCGCACCCATAGCCTCTATACATGTCCTTCCAACATTATTGAACGGATCCTGTTCTGTTAGACTCCAGCCCGACGTCTGTGAATGGGTCCTCAACGCAAGCGACTTGGGATTCTTAGGGTTGAACTGACTAACAAGTTTTGCCCAGAGCATTCTTGCAGCCCTCATCTTGGCAATCTCCATGAAGTGATTCATCCCTATTGCCCAGAAAAATGATAAGCGAGGGGCGAATGCATCAACATCGAGACCTGCCCTGATGCCTGTCCGCAAATATTCCAGTCCGTCGGCCAGAGTATATGCAAGCTCTATATCGCATGTAGCTCCTGCCTCCTGCATATGATATCCCGAAATGCTTATTGAATTGAATTTGGGCATATTCTTTGAAGTATAGGCGAATATATCGGCAATAGCCCTCATCGAAAACTCAGGGGGATAGATATAGGTGTTACGGACCATGAACTCCTTAAGAATATCATTCTGTATTGTACCTGACAGCTCTTCCAGCTTTGCTCCCTGTTCCAGCGCCGCAACTATATAAAATGCCAGCACCGGAAGTACGGCCCCGTTCATGGTCATCGAAACAGACATCTTGTTGAGAGGTATCTGGTCGAAAAGGATATTCATGTCAAGAATGGAGTCCACAGCTACGCCTGCTTTGCCTACATCACCAACAACCCTTTCGTGGTCGGAATCATATCCCCTGTGTGTCGCCAGGTCAAAGGCTACCGATAATCCTTTCTGTCCGGCAGCCAGATTTCTCCGATAGAAAGCATTTGACTCCTCCGCTGTCGAGAAACCGGCATATTGCCTCACCGTCCAGGGCATCATAGCGTACATGCCTGAATATGGCCCCCGCAGATAGGGTGGCAGACCTGCGGCATAATTCAGATGCTCAAGTCCTGCCAGGTCATCGGCAGTATAATATTTCTTTACCGGTATCAGTTCAGAAGTGATCCACTCCTCACCCTTAGCTCCTTCAGCACCCTTCTTAACCGTTTGCTTCAGGCTCTTAAGATCGTCATATTTGAATTTTGGTCTCATCTCTTTCTAATCAATATTTTAACCCTTGATAAGGGCGGTAAATGTCCTCATTGTCTCAAGTACGTTCGATCGCATACTTATAAAATACTTTATACCAGCCTCCTGCAACATTGGTGCCGATGCCGGTGCCCCTGCTATAACAAGATGAGCTTTACCATTCAGCAGTTTATAAGCCTCAGGCCCTGCTGTTTCATACTCATCATCAGAGCTGCATAAAACCACAAAATCAGCTCCGGCAGCAGCTTTTACTCCCTCCTCAATGGTTGCAAAACCATTAGTGTCGATCACACGGAATCCGGCCGTGTTGAAGAAATTCTGTGAGAACTGAGCCCTGGCCTTACGCATGGCAAGATTACCATAGGTGAGAAGGAAGACAACAGGCTGTTTGGGAAGGGCTGATACCTCCAAACGTAGTTTTTCAAACTCCTCAGCACCCCTGAATATTCTCACCGGAGTAACTTTAACGCCTTCTCCTGCGGCTACCGGTTCAGTGGTTGATGGTGCAGCAGCTATTTTTTCCTTGTCATCGGCATATTGATTGGTCCCAAGCAGTATTTCCCTTTTGAAGGCAATATCCGATACTCTTTTGGAGGATGTTCCGGATACTCTCTTCTGAACTTCGCCCTCAGTAAGCTGTTTCAGGAAGCCACCCTTGTCCTCCGTTTCAACAAATAGTTTCCATGATTCTGCCGACAGTGATGATGTAAGGTTCTCAATGTAGTATGAGCCTGCTGAAGGGTCAATCACCTTATCAAAGTGAGCTTCTTCCTTTAGAAGAAGTTGCTGGTTGCGTGCTATCCTCTCCGAAAACTCGCCAGGTTTTCTGAATACCTTATCGAAAGGGTCAACAGTAAGTGAATCGGTACCACCCAGAGTGGCCGACATGGCTTCTGTTTGTGTGCGCAGCATGTTAACATAAGGGTCAAAAACAGTTTTGTTCCATTCCGACGTCTCACAGTGAATGTTCATGCAGACATCTGTGCCGTAGCTCCTGGTTACCATTGCCCACAATACCCTTGCTGCTCTCAGCTTGGCTATCTCCATGAAATAGTTGGAGCCTATTGCAAAGGTGAATCCCATGCCGCGTGCAGCTTCTTCTGCATCGATCCCACGTGTTGTAAGTGCATGCATATACTCCGAGCCAAGCGATATTGCAAATCCTATCCCGGTCACTATATCGGCACCTGCATTGTTAAAAGCCGTAGCCTGTATCTGCAGCTTCCTTAAGGATGTGAACTCCTTACCTGCTTTATAAAGATCGGCAACATAGTCGAATGCTTTGTCGGTGGTCGTGCACAGCGATCCGTTGACCATAAGCTTTGTAAGCGGATCGGCCTCTATTGATCCTCTTACTGAAGCAGGATCTGTTCCTCTTTTTTTAATGATACTCTTTAGTGCTTCAAGCAGCTCGAGCGCCTTCCCTTTAACGGAAAAATTCAACTCTATGCTCTCGGTTTCGATATCAGTGAGCAGTACTTCAAGGTTTTTTTCTGAAACAGAATCAGGATCGGTAATCTCAAAACATAAAGAATCGACACCTCTCATCAGTATATCCAGAGCCTTGGCATTGGCTGCTCTGTAATCAGTTACTTTAATATCCTGCCTTATGAACCAGCTGTTGTCATCCTTTTTACCGCTCCTTACATATGGCCATTGGCCAGGCAGAGAGTCGGGATGATTAAGCCCTTCAAGGTCCTCGCTCCTGTAAAACGGATTAACACTGAATCCCTCATTGGTTTTCCACACAAGCCTCTTTTCGAAGTCGGCACCTTTAAGGTCGGTGGTGATCTTCTCCATCCACTTCTCAGTAGATATCGGTGGAAATTTTTCAAACAATCTTTGTCCTGCCATAATGCTAAATTCTTACGCCCTGCAAATTAAGGCTATATATAAACAGTAATAAATGCGATTTGTCATTATTAGATCCAAATAAAAGGATTAGAAACTCAGACAGATATGATTTTTAACGGTTTACAAAGCCCCGAATTCCATCAGGAATGCCTTGATAAATCCGTTAAGCCCCCCGTCAAGTACTGCCTGAACATTACCAGTTTCGTAACCTGTACGCAGATCCTTTATCATCTTGTATGGATGAAGCACGTATGACCGTATCTGTGAGCCCCACTCGATCTTCTTCTTCGCACCTTCAATTATTGCCTGCTCCTCCATTCTCTTGCGCAATTCAAGCTCATAAAGGTGCGACTTGAGGATACGTAAAGCATTATCCTTGTTTTTCATCTGAGAACGGGTCTCCTGGTTCTCAATAACAAGCCCCGATGGCTGATGCCGGAGCCTTACCGCCGTCTCCACCTTATTAACATTTTGTCCCCCTGCGCCACTCGACCTGAATGTCTCCCATGTAATATCGGCAGGGTTGATCTCTATTTCGATAGCATCATCCACCAGGGGAGATACAAATACTGAAGCAAAGGTGGTCTGTCGCTTGCCCTGCGCATTGAAAGGAGAGATCCTTACCAGACGGTGTACGCCATTCTCACTTTTTAGATAGCCATATCCCTTTTCCCCATCAAATTCAAGGGTTACCGACTTGATACCCACTTCATCGCCCGGCTGGAAATCCAGCTCCTTCACCTTATAACCGTTCGTCTCTCCCCACCGGATATACATACGCATAAGCATGTCGGCCCAATCGTTGCTCTCGGTGCCCCCTGCTCCGGCATTTATCTTCATTATGGCACCCAGCTGATCTTCTTCCTTCCGGAGCATATTCCTTATCTCCAGATCACCAAGTATCGTCAGGGCTTTTTCATACTGCTCCTCGACCTCCTTTTCTGTTCCCTCGCCTTCCTTCCAGAACTGGAAGAGAACATTCATATCCTCTGTCGCACTTAGTAACTTATCGTATGATCCCGTCCAGCTCTTAAGTCCTGATATCTCCTTAAGCAACTCCTCAGCTGCCGGCGGGTCGTTCCAGAAGTCAGGCTCCCGGGTTATTTTCTCCTTCTCACTTATCTCCTTCTCTTTGCCGTCGATGTCAAAGATACCTCCTTAACGCATCCCGGCGCTCAATAATTTCCCTTATCTGCTCTATTGTAACCATAGTCGAAGAAATTTCCTGCAAAATTACTCAATATCGTCGGGCTTAACAAGTGGGCGGGATGAGGACACGATTTTTTATATTAAATTCGTTCTATGATAAACAAACTCTTTAACCTCCTGCTGCGATGCAGGCCGGCGGCAAAGTATTTGCTCGCCTTATGGATCATTACCATCCTGATCCTCTCATCGCTTCCATCATCAGCATTCCCTCTATTAAGATCGAAAGAATTATCGTCAGGATCGACCACCTGGTCCACTTTATTGAGTATAGCATACTTTCATGGCTTACCTTTTATACATTTTGCCAGCATAAGATTAACATATACCTTAAGAAAGCTGATCATAATTTTTTCGGCCCTGGCTACTCTTTTCGATCGCCGATGAATCTCATCAATTGCTTATCCCCAGCAGGTCATTCAGCTTATACGACCTGTTAGCTGATTTCTAGGGTTATTGTTGGGATTCATCTTTCGTCTAATGAACACCGGTTATAGAATTGCTTCCTCCTCTCCTGAAATAATTGTCGTATTAAAAAATTTCCCGTTCTGAAGTCAGAACATCCCTTCTCCTGTCTAATTACAGGCCGGAAATTTTATCTTATAACATTGTCCTCAGCGTTTAGATTGACGTTACAACAATGTATCATTAATGTAACCGATCTGTAACCGGCTTTCGGCAGGAGTTACTTCATCTTTGCCCGGAAACAATTGAAAAATCAAAAATGAAAGCAGTTATAAATTCAATAATCCTGATAATAATTTTCTCAACCAATTCTGTAATAGCCCAGACCGGTAAAATTGAAGGAATTGTAATTGATCAGGAAAGTGGTATCACACTTGTGGGCTCAACAGTAACTATCGACGGAACTACAATAGGAACAACAACTGATATAGATGGTAGATTCTCTCTAAACAATATTGCCCCGGGTACCTATAAGGTTAAAATCAGCTTTGTTTCATATTCCCCGGTATTAATCGACAGTGTTATCGTTGAGGCAGGTAATGTGAGTTTGTTACAAACAATCGGACTGGTAGAAAACATGGTTTCCGCCGGTGACATTACAGTATCCGCAATCCGGAAGACAAATACCGACATGTCGGTTATAAGTATAATTAGAAGCGCACCCAATGTTGCATCGGGTATCTCCAGTCAGCAGATTTCGAGGACTCTCGACAAGGATGCATCAGAAGTAATAAGGCGAATACCCGGTATTACCATACAGGATGATGATTTGTCAAAGACCTAACCAAATGATCATGAAAAACAGGAATTCACTTCTAGCTTTGGGAATCATTTTTCTCTCATTCATTCCACTTGCTGCTAATTCACAGGATCCATCATCACAGGTGCTCCTGGGAAAGGCTGACCAGTATAAGGCAAAGAAAATAGCACTCGACTACCTTTCAGAAGATAAGGCACTCGAATTGTACGGATCTGTCTCCGACAGCATCTGGAATTTTGCCGAGCTCGGTATGCAGGAGTTCAGGTCTTCGGCTCTGCTGATATCTCTTCTTGAAGCTGAAGGATTTACAGTCGAAAAGAATATAGCAGGCATACCCACTGCCTTCATAGCCTCATGGGGTAGCGGCAAACCCGTAATAGGTGTTCTGGGAGAGTACGATGCCCTGCCGGGAATATCACAGAAACCCCTTACGACGGTTAAAGATCCTATTGTCATCGGCGGACCGGGCCATGGCTGCGGTCATAATATGATGGGAACCGCCGGTGTAGCTGCAGTAATTGCCGTTAAGAAGGCCATGGAGAAAGAGAAGATCGCGGGAACAATAAGGTTTTATGGCTCACCGGCTGAAGAGACTGTGATAAGCAGACCTTATATGGTTAGAGCGGGGGTGTTTAAAGATGTCGACGTTGTAATTGACAACCACGCTTCATCCGATTTTGGAACAGGTTACGGAGTAAGTGGCAATGCAGTTATTTCAGTGCTCTTCACATTCGAAGGAAGAACGGCCCACTCAGCAGGAGCTCCCTGGGCAGGAAGAAGTGCCCTTGATGCCGTTGAAATAATGAATGTCTCTGCCAACTACCTGCGCGAACATCTTCACTATACTCATCGCCTGCACTATGTTATTACCGACGGCGGACAGGCACCCAATGTTGTACCCGACGCAGCTACTGTATGGTATTACGTCAGAAACACTGATGACCGTATCGAGGATATGTATGAAAGAGTTGTTAACTGTGCGAAAGGTGCGGCCCTGGCAACAGGAACACAACTGACAGATATAAGGGTACTTACAGGTGTCCATCAGAGACACTCTAACCAAACGGTGGCAGAACAACTTCAGCGCAATATTGAACTGATAGGACTGCCCCAATGGACAGAGGAAGAGAACAATTTCGCCATAGGATTGCAGTCATCACTGGAAGCCAAGGAGAAGGGCTATCCTGTAAAAGTAAACGGTATCCGCCAGCGTCCGGAGATACAAGTTGGAGGAGGATCATCTGATGTTGGAGATGTTACCCTTGTAGCACCCACGGCAACCGTCAACTTCCCCGGCGGTGTTCCCGGCGCTATTGGTCACCACTGGTCGGCTGTAAGCTCATACTATGGTTCAGCTGCCCGCAAAGGAGTGATAGCCGGAGCAAAGGTGATGTCGGCAACGGCCCTGGATTATCTTACCAATAAACCGTTGCTTGAAAAAACAAGAAAAGAGTTTGAGGAGTACAGCAAAACACATCCGTACAAATCATTTCTCCCTGAGGATGCAATGCCTCCACTCGACCTCAACAGGGACATAATGCAGAAGTTCATCAATTCGAATAGGTAATTCTTATATTGGCACTATCTTTGTGCCATAAAAGCCAAATACCTATTCCTATGACAAAGAAAGTTCTGTTGACCGTTCTTATATCCGGACTTATACTTCTTTCAGCCTGTAAGGGCTTCAAATACCACGTCTATGGGTTCGAGTTTACCAATGAAACCGACCGCGATGTGTCTGTATCGTTCCTTGTTAAGACAGGATCACCTTATACTGCCAGTCTTAAACCAGGGGCCGACACAATATTCTATCAGGAGCGTCGTATGGCAAAAGACTTCGACAATCCTGTATCGATGTTCAGGGAGTATTTCAGGGAGGTAAAGATATTCTTCAGCGGAATAACTCCTTATGTAAAGTTTGAAGAGGGTTACGACCCCCTTAACTTCAATCCGGAATATGATATCTTCGAGCTGACAAAAGCATGGGAATTCGCAATCAGGGACATGGACAATCCCGCCGGCAGGATGGGATCCGGAGCTATATATCTATACCCTGCGCATCAAACCTGAAAATGTGCTGATCCAGCTTAAATAAAGTCAAACTCATTTCACACATTTTTATCTCTTATTGACCAGGCTATTTTACAATTTTAAGAAATTTGTAATTTAGCTGTATGTCTCGCGGCTATAGGATTACTGACCAACATGGCCTGTACTTTCTGACTTTTCAGGTTGTCGACTGGATAGACCTTTTCAGCCGCAAGAATTATCGTGACATTATAATTGACTCACTGAAGTATTGCATTGATAACAAGGGATTGCAGCTTTTCGCATATGTTATTATGACCAACCACATCCATCTGATCGCAAACTGTCCTGAAGGCAATTTAAGCGATGTTATACGGGATTTCAAGAAATTCACTTCTAAAAGTTTTCTGGACATCGCGATCACAGTCACAGAAAGCCGCCGTAGCTGGATGATCGACAGATTCAGAGCACATGCTGCGTCACATAAACGCAATGAAAATTTTCAGATCTGGACACACGAAAACCACCCGATAGAACTCTATTCAGGTAAGTTTGTCAGTCAAAAACTTAATTATATTCACAATAATCCTGTAAAGGCAGGCATTGTTGAAAAACCGGAAGACTATCAATATTCAAGTGCAAGAAACTATGCCGGATTGGATGCAAAAATTGAAGTTACCTTGTTGTTTTAATCTGAATAGTTGTTTTTTAAACAATATGCAATTATTGGATAGATGATGTGTCTTGCCGTACTCTGCAGATGTTCATAATCAATTAACTAAGCTGCTGACTATATTTGATAGCAAAGCTGTTCGTAGTCTGAGACTACGAACTACCGCATAATAACTAAACTATCAATATTAGATCTCTAATAAACACGGTACCCTGAAAATGAGCCGGTACCTGATTCAGACGAGGAACCAGTGTTAATCCGAACTGTTACATACTGACCTGCATTAAGCTTAATTGTAATAGAGCGATGCAAAAGCATGCCTTGATTAATACCTGTTTGAAGTGTTTCGTATAAAAACCCGTCAACATAGACATACAATTTCCTTACATCGCCGATACCTGTAGCATTAAATCCAATATTAAAGGTGTAAATTCCGGCTAAAGGTGCTGTAAATCTTCCAGTATTGGGATCATAAGATAAAGAACTGTCATACTCTTCCCCGTCAGCAATGAAATCATAATCAGTAACAAAACTCAACCCGGTTACTGAGACAGTCCTCTTCGCCCTAAACGCCACCATATTGCTACTCAGGTTAACACTTTTCGTAACACCTCCCTCAACGATTTCGAGGTTTGTTCCGTTTACTCTGACATCTGTAATTGCTTCATTTGTAGGATCAGCATCAGCATCATTTTTCAGCTCCGACAGGTCGATCTTAGCCGTCGAATTACTTATCCCTATCAGCCTGTTTCCTGCGTCCCAGTTAAGGGTCTGGTTATAAGGATTGAGATTAATTGAGTCCGGAGAAGCCAATTTGGTTACCTTAAGATAATGGTTAACGAGTTTCAGGTCCTGTAACTCATTCGTCGGGTCAAAGTCAGCATCATTCTTAAGTGATGTAAGGTCGACCTCATTGATTTTTATTCCGCCAATCTTACTTAATATTGATAATATGTTACCATCAAACGACAGTGCCTGATCATCAGTGGCAGGATCTCCCGGATCTCCCTTCGGCCCTGCCGGTCCAGGTGTTCCCGGTATTCCCTGCGGTCCTGGTTCCAGCGACTTTAAAGCATAGAGAGCATAGGGGACAGCCATGAACTGCATGGTCCCCATCTCCAGGAAATCATTGGCAAATTTTATCTCAACCTTCAGATAGTGGTTCAGACTGCCCCAGTCGATCTGGCCAAATGTTACCGATCCGCCAGTGGGCGTGCCCTTACCCACTATAAGGGAGAATACTCCATATTTCGAGGTCTTGACACCGGAATGTAACTCCTCATAGACCACCGTTCCCAGGGGACTGCCGGAGAGGATCGTAAACTTTACCGAAAGGTCCTTGTCTGCAAGCTCCCTGCCCGTATTATCTCTGGCCACAGCCTGATAGTGTATCCCGGCAGGTACATTTTGTGCTTCCAATATTCCCGGGACTGCGGAGAACAACAGTACTGCTAATAATATGGAGAATAACCTTTTCATAATGACAGGTATTACATTTTTTCAATCTTAAAAACACGGTCGATCCGGCCATCATCACCGATAACCCTTACCAGATAAATCCCTTTACTGAAATTCGACATATCCACGATCTCCTCAATAAAATGCTGATCAGAGAATCCGCACTTATCTGAGTAGACAAGGGTGCCGCTGAAACTATAAATATGTATGACGTACGATGCTGCTGCATCGCCATAAAAAAGAATTTTCAACTCACGTGTAACCGGATTGGGATAGGCATTTACTCCCGTTCCTTTCGGTTTGCTGACAAACACATCTTTAACTCTGGGCTGCTGAAAACCTTGAGTAAGTGCAAACGATGATATATCAAAAAGAACAACCGCTGTCTCACCAACGGTCTGTGAAACGGAATATCCCTGAACTGTAGTCACTGATGCTGCCGGCAAAAATACCTGATGTGAAACCTGCTGCCCTGAGGTCTGGGCAAGGGACAAAAATAAACTTACTAAAAACAGATATGTTTTACTGCTTTTGGTCATAAATGAAATTTAACCTCCAAAAATATAAAAAAAATTCATCTGACCTAACCATTTAATGCCATAATGGTAATTAAGGATAAGATGAAAAAGCAATTCCATGGAGGTAATTATTAAGGAATTTTTAGAAAAAAGCAGTAAATATGTATTATGTCACTACTTAATTGTTTTAAAGAGGGAGTTTGTGAGGCCGGCATTGATGAAGCCGGAAGAGGAGCACTGGCAGGTCCTGTGGCTGCTGCTGCTGTTATACTGCCTCCGGGCTATTCAAACCCATACCTTAACGACAGCAAGAAGCTCAAAGCAACCGACAGATACAAACTCCGTGAAGAGATAACGGAGAGTGCCCTGGCATGGGCTGTAGCCTTTATCACAAACAAGGAGATAGACCAGATCAACATTCTGCGTGCCACATTTAAAGCGATGCACCATGCCATTGATGGACTGGAGAGTGAACCGGAAATGTTACTTGTCGATGGGCACCTCTTTTTACCCTTTAAAAAGATACCGTGGAAAACGATAGTTAAGGGTGACGGAATTTATCAGTCCATCGCTGCCGCCTCGGTAATTGCCAAAACATATCGCGACGATATGATGAAGAGCATCGCCCTCGAGTATCCCGGCTATGGTTGGGAGAGAAACATGGGTTACGGCACCATAGAACATCGCAATGCAATTCTGAGGTCAGGCCATACCCCCTATCATCGTCTCACTTTCAGGTTGACCGATCCACAGATAAAGCTTCCTTTTTAACTTCCTTTCCTTTGGCTCTTTAAAGAGAGAAATCTATCTTTGACTATTCTTGTAATATTCAATTAAAAACTAATACTTCAAAAATGAGAAGACTATTATCACTGCTTATCATCTTTATGCTAAGCCTTTCCTTTCAGGCCCGTGCCGACGAAGGTATGTGGCTGCTGCCACTGTTAGAGAAGCTCAACATGGGCAAAATGACCGAGTTGGGACTTAAGCTTAGTGCCGAAGAGATCTACAGTCTTAACCAACCAAGCATCAAAGATGCAATTGTTATTTTCGGTGGCGGTTGTACAGGGGAGATCGTATCTTCCAAAGGCCTGCTCCTTACCAACCACCATTGCGGTTACGGAGCTATCCAGTCCCATAGTTCAGTGGAACACGACTACCTTACAAATGGTTTCTGGGCTAAGGATCAATCAGAAGAATTACCAAACCAGAGGTTGTCGGTTACATTTTTAGTTAGCATAGAGGACGTTACCGGTAAGGTTCTTGCAGGTGTAACAGACGGCATGAATGAAGAAGAATTCAATAAAGTGACCGGTGCCGCAAGAATGGCAATAGCCTCCGAAGCTACAAAAGACAACCATTACAGGGCACAAGTGGCTTCCTTTTATGGCGGAAACAACTTCTACCTTCTTGTTTATGAGATCTACAGCGATGTAAGGCTCGTTGGTACTCCTCCGAACTCGATCGGTAAATTTGGTCACGACACCGACAACTGGGAATGGCCAAGACATACAGGCGACTTTTCCGTTTTCAGGGTTTATATGAGTCCCGATGGTAAGCCTGCAGGATATTCAAAGGATAATGTTCCCTTGAAGCCACGTCACTATCTTCCTGTTTCTATTAAAGGTGTAGAAAAGGATGATTTCGCCATGGTAATGGGCTATCCCGGTGGTACACAGAGATATATGACCTCTTTCGAGATCGACGAGGTACAGAATATTACACACCCCAACAGGATCAAGATACGTGGTGCCCGTCAGGAGATACTTATGGCCGATATGATGGCTGACCCTAAAGTCAACATACAGTACGCCAGCAAATATTCAGGTTCATCGAACTACTGGAAATTCTCAATAGGCCAGAAGGGCGGACTCGAGAGACTAAAAGTAAAAGAAGATAAACTCAATATCGAGAAGAAATTCTCAGAGTGGATGAAAGCCGATCAGTCGAGGGTTGATAAGTACGGTACTGCACTGGATCTTATTAAAACATCCGTCGAGGCAAGAGCCGAATACCTGAACGCTCAGCAATACCTGGGTGAATGTCTGCGCACAGGATCTGAACTCATCTCCTTTGCAGGGAGATTTAACAGCCTGAAGACAGCTCTCGAAAGTGGTGATGCCAAGAAAATAGAGGATACTGCCAAGAACCTTAAGGATATGGCCGAAGGATTCTACAAGGACTATAACGCTCCTACCGACCTGAAGTCAAGTAAAGCAATGCTTGCAATGTTCAAAGCTGATGTACCTCAGAAGTTCCACCCATCTTTCTATCAGGTGGTAGACAAGAAATTCAAGGGTAATGCAGGTGCTTTTGTGGATGACATGTTCGCAAAGTCTGTATTTGCAAGTGAAGCCAAGTTGAATGCTTTCCTGGCAAACCCAAGCCTCAAGGTATTATTGAAAGACCCTGCCTTCATTGCAGGTTTGTCGGTAGGTGAAAAAAATCAGGAACTGTTTACAGCATCTGCCAAATTTGATCTCGACCTGCAAAGAGGCCGGAGACTATGGATTGCAGGACTTAAGGAGATGATGCCTGATCAGACCCTTTACCCTGACGCCAATTTTACAATGCGTCTCTCCTATGGTACCGTACAGGATTATGAGCCACGCGACGGTGTTATTTATAAATACTATACTACACTTAAGGGTGCTGCCGATAAATATAAGCCTGGTGATTATGAATTCGACCTGCCTGAAAGGCTCCTCGAACTGGAGAAAGCCAAGAATTACGGCCGGTACGCTTCTAAGAATGGTGATCTTGTCACATGCTTCATCACCAATAATGATATCACCGGAGGAAACTCAGGAAGCCCCGTTATCAACGGTAACGGCGAACTTATAGGACTCGCCTTTGACGGAAACTGGGAAGCAATGAGCGGAGATGTTGCATTCTCACCGGCGCTCCAAAGGACGATCATTGTGGATATAAGATATGTATTGTGGGTTATCGATGTCTACTCAGGAGCAGGACATCTTGTTGATGAGATGACGATCCGTGAATAATAAAACTGTTTTAAAGTTAAAGGCTGCTCTTCGGGGCAGCCTTTTTTATATCTCTGTCTGAACAAATCATTTCTCAAGCACCTATTGACTGCAACCTTTTATCTTCAATCAAATCGCTACCTTTGTACCAAAATCAGTTCGATGAACCTTAGCCTGAAAGAGATATTTGCAACCTTCATGGTTCTTTTTGCAATAATCGATATTCCCGGATCGATCCCTATTATATTGGATATCAAGTCAAAAACAGGAAATATCCAGCCTGCAAAAGCAACACTGGTGGCTCTCGGTATTTTCCTGGCTTTCCTTTTTATAGGCGCCCCACTACTGAGAATCTTTGGTATCGATGTCTCCTCATTCGCCATTGCCGGCTCATTTATCATTTTTATTCTTGGAACAGAGATGGTGATGGGGATTGAGCTCTTCAAACATGATGCTCCCGGAGGTGGAACAATAGTACCTATTGCATTCCCACTGATAGCAGGAGCCGGCTCTATTACAACGATCCTGTCACTCAAAGCCGACTACCAGACAGAGAATATACTTATCGGGCTTCTTCTCAATATGGGCGTGGTCTACCTTGTCCTCCGTATGACATCCACTTTTGAAAAAATACTGGGAGAAGCCGGACTGCATATTCTGAGAAAATTCTTTGGTATAATACTGCTTGCCATCGCAATAAAACTGTTCACGTCAAACACTGGCATACAACTGGGCGATGGCAATTGATGTTATACTATATACCGATGGTGCTGCCAGTGGAAATCCCGGACCGGGTGGTTACGGACTGGTGCTTATTTCGGGCAAGCACAGGCTGGAAAAATCAGGCGGGTTTCGACTTACAACCAACAACAGAATGGAACTGTTGGCGGTTATTGAAGGACTCGAATCGCTTAAAGTAAAGGGACTGCAATGTGACCGTTTACACCGACTCAAAATATGTTTCCGAAGCGGTGAACCAGGGCTGGCTCTTTGGTTGGGAGAAAAAGGGCTTTGCCAAAAAGAAAAACCCCGATCTCTGGAAAAGATTCCTGATCTCATACAGGAAGCATACTGTTAAGTTTATATGGATAAAAGGCCATTCCAACATCCCTGAGAATGAAAAATGCGACAGGCTTGCAGTAGAAGCATACCATAAAAGTGATCTCCCAGATGACGCCGGCTACGACCCTAATACCGATAAAGGTGACCTCTTCGCCTGAATTTTCATAAAGTAATCCTTCTTTCTCTGGTTACTTTATACATTCTCCGATTATCGAATCTCGTCTTTTTTATATATTTACACATTATAAAATTAAATTATGCAACCGTTACATATAGCTCCCTCTGCATATACCCCTGAAATTGATTTTAACCCCGAAGGCGGACTGCTTAGCATTAGCGGGCACTCATCTCCTGAAGATGTAAGAAGCCTTTACAATCCTGTCATAGACTGGTTAAGGGGGTTTCATCAACAGATCACGGAAAAAGAGTACTGCTTCAATAAAGAGAAACCTCTTATTATGAAGGTCGACCTGAGCTACTTCAACAGTTCATCTGCAAAATTTCTGTTCGACATAATTAATGAGATCAAGAAAATACGGGAAACAGGGAACCGTGTTGTTATACAGTGGATCTACGACAGAGAAGATACTGACATGAAAGAGGCCGGCAAGGATATTGCCTTGCTTGTCAATATGGATTTCGAATACATCCCGAAGAATGAAGTTGAATAATGAGGGGTCAGCCTGAATTATACAAGCTCCTGGAATCGATCGGAATAAAGTTTGAGTATCACGAGCATCCCCCCGTACCAACTATAGAAGAAGCACTGAAATACTGGGTGAACCTTAACTCGGGAAGATGCAAAAACATCTTTTTCCGAAACCACAAAGGCAACAGACATTATCTTGTAATACTTGACTACAAAGCCGAGCTTAATATTCATGATCTTGAGAAACGCCTTCAACAGGGCAAGCTTACCTTTGCTTCAGAAAAACGACTGCTGAAGTATCTTGGACTTACCCCCGGCTCTGTATCTCCGTTCGGACTGATAAACGATAAGGAGAACCATGTACACCTCTTCATCGATGAGAATCTCAGCCAAGAGGAGAGACTTGCCTTCCATCCTAATATCAACACTGCTTCATTAGTTATATCCCAATCCGATTTCACGAAGTTCCTCCGACAATCGGGCAATACCTGGGAATTCCTAAAACTGTACGATTAACCGGTTCTCTTCTGTTAATGATCCTTAACATTAAAGATTCTGCTATTATAAAACAATAACAAGCAGGAATCTGGCATTGTCAAACAGCTCATTTAGTGATATTTAGCAATGGTGTTGAGTGTATAATCTACTACTTACTGCTATTGTAACACTAAATATTTCAGGGTTTAGAAAGGGTTTAAGTGCAACAAACAGGTCACTTAATCGTCATTAAATCGCAAACTAACTTAACCTGAAGATGAAAAAGCTAACAGCCCTGCTGATTCTGTTACTAACCATTACATCGTTATGGGGGCAAACAACCAAGAAGAGATACAAAATAGAGCGCACCGATACACCCCCTTCGATAGATGCTATTCTCGACGACGCAGCATGGGAAAAAGGAAACTGGTCGGGTGACTTCTGGCAATTTGAGCCCTACGATAACCTCCCACCGTCGCAACCAACAGAATTCAAACTCCTTTATGATGATTCATTCATCTATTTCGCCGTTAAATGTTATGATTCCTCACCCGACAGTATCATTAACAGGATGACCAGGCGCGATAATGTTGAAGGTGACTTTGTTGGTGTAATGTTCGACAGTTATCACGACCTTAGAACCAGTTTTTCATTTTTTGTCAGCTCTTCAGGGGTTAAAATGGATATTATCCACTCCAGCAACGGTCAGAGCGAAGATCCCACATGGGATCCTATCTGGATGGTTAAAACTCAGATCTACGACTGGGGATGGGTTGCGGAAGCAAAGATCCCGTTTACCCAGTTAAGGTTCAACTCAAGTTCACGGGAAGTATGGGGCTTTGAAGTAACCAGAATGATCTACCGCTTCAATGAAATGAGTATTTGGAACCCTATTCCCAATACAGCGCCGGGATTTGTTCATATGTTCGGAGAACTTGATGGACTTCAGGGTGTTAAGCCAAGGAAGCAACTCGACCTTACACCGTTTGTAGTTGCCGGATTCGACAAATACGAGAAGGAAGATGGGAACCCATTTGCCACAGGTTTCGACTTCAAACGCAATATAGGACTTGACGGCAAAATAGGGATAACAAACAACCTAACACTCGACTTTACGATCAGTCCCGACTTTGGGCAGGTGGAGGCCGACCCCTCGGAAGTTAACCTCAGTGCGTTTGAAACATTCTACGAGGAGAAGAGACCATTCTTTATTGAAGGGAAAAACATTACCAGCTTCAAGACAGGTATTGGCGATGGTGATATCGGTAACGATAATCTGTTTTACTCACGCAGGATCGGGCGCAGACCATGGGGATACCCCGATCTTAATTCCGGGGAGTATGCTGATGTCCCTACCCAAACAAGTATTATTGGTGCAGCCAAATTAACCGGGAAAACAGAGAACGGATGGTCGATAGGTGTAATTGAGAGTGTTGCAGCTGAGGAATTCGCCAAAATCGACAATAACGGTACGGTAAGAAAAGAATCGGTAGAGCCCCTCACAAACTATTTTGTGGCACGACTGCAGAAGGATGCAAACAAAGGAAATACAATTATCGGGGGTATGTACACAAATACCCTGCGCGATCTCGATACAGTAAGTGTTGATTATCTTCACAAAACGGCACATACCGGAGGAATTGACTTTTCACAGTTCTTCAAGGATAAAAACTATGTCTTCCAGGCTAATATGGCTGTCAGTAAGGTGTATGGTTCAGAAGAGGCCATCGACAGGACCCAGAAATCATCAAGAAGGTATTTTCAGCGACCCGATAATGATTATGTCGATTATGATCCTGCCAAGAACCTCACTTTCTGGACATGGCGGAAATATCTCAATTTGGAAAATAGGTGGCAACTGGAACTTTATGATTTTCAACCTTTGGAAATCACCCGGATTTGAACTAAATGATCTTGGCTACCTAAGAGATGCCGACCAGATACTTAATGTTGTGTGGTCGGGATATAACATTAACCAGCCTTTCAGTATATTCAGGAATATGCGGTTTAATTTCAACTTGTGGAACGGATGGGATTTCGGAGGGGTATATCATGGTATCGGTGGTAACATTAACATTAATACACAGTTCAAGAACTACTGGAGATTAAGTACCGGAATCAACCGCGATGGAGAATCACTCGTTAACGGTTTCCTGAGAGGAGGACCGGCAATGCTGCATCCGGGAGGTAGCAATTATAATATTTTCCTGGGAACCGACGACAGGAAGAAATTAAACTTCACTATTAATTCCAATTTTAACAAAACCGATGATGATGCCGGTGAATCGCTGAGGTTAGGATTAGGAATTACCTACAGGCCTGTCAATACACTCAGGATAAGTCTGAATCCGGCCTATTCCAGATCATCATCTGAACTACAATATATTACAGATCTATCCTTTGGTTCGGATGATAGGTACATCTTCGGGGCTATTGACCAGAAAGTTCTTAGCATGTCGCTCAGGATAAACTATAATCTGACCCCCGATCTTACAATCCAGTATTGGGGTCAGCCCTTCATTGCAAGCGGGAAATATTCAAGAATAAAGATGATAACAAATACCCCACAGGCTGAAAGTTTCGGCGACAGATTCTATACTTTTTCCGGTACTGAAATAGGATATGACGCAGGGGCGGGGGAATATCTTATTGACGAAGACAACAATGGCTCTACAGATTACAGAGTGGAGAATCCAAACTTCAACGTCAGTGAGTTCCTCTCCAACTTTGTGG
Organism: uncultured Bacteroidales bacterium; assembly: GCA_963698535.1. Classification (GTDB taxonomy): domain Bacteria; phylum Bacteroidota; class Bacteroidia; order Bacteroidales; family VadinHA17; genus CAVORD01. The sequence goes on from CAVORD010000001.1 coordinate 1,950,572, forward strand.
TCAGATGGGAGTTTGTTCCGGGATCCACTGTTTACCTGGTATGGTCGCAGACGCGAGGAGCATAGCAACGATTCAGGCATTATGAAGTTTGGCGACGATATCGACGATCTTTTCTCGGTAAATAAACCTTACAACACCGTCCTGCTGAAATTCTCATACCGGTTTGGATTGAGATAAGGGGATTTGTAATCAAATATCACCTGGTCCGTCGAGATATCCGTTATGTTCGCAATGAGCTGTTTATCCATTTTTTATCTTTGCGATCTTTGCCTTAACTTGGCGTACTTTGCGGTTAAAATGAACTTCTGAGGCACCCTCTTACCTTAATTAATTAAGGAAGTCTTCAGCAAAGATAACGCTCCTCTATGTTTGTAAATATCAGTAGTTTAACCACCCTGAATATAATCCATATGATATGGAACAAATCTCCTATCCCTATTTAGAAGTGTTATAAAAATCACATATAATGTGTATTTTCTTCAACAAATCTTATATTTGTTTGGTACAATAATTGCAATCTAAGTTTTAGATGTTATTATAAAAACAGTAATTAACCAAAAAAGGATAGACATGTTTATAAAGAAAACAACCCTGCTGATCGCCCTGATAGTAATGATGGGAGCAACTGTATCAGCACAGACATTTAAGTACATCGGTGCTGACAAGTGTAAAATGTGTCACAACAAACCAGCAACCGGTGAACAGTACAAAAAGTGGACAGAGGAGAGCCATTCAAAGGCTTTAAAATCTCTCTCCAACCCTGCTTCTCTGGAGTATGCAAAGAAGAACGGTATTGCCGATCCAGCAAAAGAGCAGAAGTGTCTTAAGTGCCACTCCACTTTCCATTCAATTGATGCAAAACTTCAGGGAGGAATCCTGCCTTACGAAGGTGTTTCATGCGAATCATGCCATGGACCAGGCAGTGCTTACAAGGCTCCAACAATTATGAAAGACCAGGCTCTATCAATTAAGAATGGCCTTATAGTACCAACCAAGGAGACTTGCGTTGCATGCCACAATAAAGAGAATCCTTTCTACAAGGAGTTTAACTATGAGGCAGCTCTGAAGAAAATCGCTCATCCTAATCCTGCTGCCAAGTAGTATTAGCTTAAGATATAAGATAAAGAACCCCATAACCGAAAGGTTACGGGGTTCTTTTTTTGTGCAAAGAATGGTCTTTACCAGTCCCTGAAAGGTTAATGTCTACTTTTTCCAGTCGGCAATTATTATTTTATCACCAACCAGCTTAACATCAAGTTTTTGCTTGGCTCTCCACCCCAATTTTACAATATATTCCCTGGGTATGGTAAGGGCATAGCTGCTCCCGCCGGCTGTTTTCTGCAGACTGCGGATGTTTCGCTCTTCAGATTTCCTGTTTGCCATAGTTTAATAATTATGTAATTAATTATATAGTTAACTACTGAGTTAATTACTGAGATAACTACTGCAATTTAAGACTTTTATCCTGATAAGAAACAGGGTATTGCTACGAAAGAATGGATTTAAGTTCTTCAAAGGAGCCCGATCCGCTTTTCATGTCTGATCCTGACCCTGAGAAAGATAGTCTCAGGATGCCTCCTGCCAGGATCTTTTTCCCCTTGAATTTTGTTGTCAGCTCTTCTGAGATCCTCTCAGGATCAATCTGCCGGGAGGGAGATAAAACATATGTAACAACAATATCAGGGTTCCAGGAAGTGCTGGCAGCCACTGCGGATTCAAATGGAGTATTAGCCCCGAGGTAGAGAGTATTATGACCCCACTTGCGTATAAAGTAGTTGTAACAGAGCAGAGGAATCTCATGGTATTCATTTTCAGGCAGGAAAAGAAGGACCTTTTTGCTTCCTGCACTCTTCTCCAGTGGCAAAGAATCGATCGCAGAAATGATCTTCTGCCTGATTATATTAGTTGCAAAATGCTCCGTCGCTATCCCTGCAGAACCTGTCTGCCACATTATACCTATCCTCCTTAGGAAGGGGAAAATTAATCCCGATATGGTGAATTCAAAACCCTTTTCCATCACCGATCTTACAAGGATTCTGTTAATCTCCGACTCATCATGAGACAATGTGGCAACAACAAGTGCATCGGTCTGGGTATCCTTATTAAAAAGCTCCCTCGAGATGAAAGAGACCTTCTCATCTATCTCATCGCCGGTGAGGGTCGCTATCCTGGAGATCTTAAACCCGTTACGTTTCAGGATGGCAATGTTTATTATCATCCTTAACTGGTCGTCTCCGTAAAGCCTCCTGTTTGTCTCTGTCCTTTCGGGATTGATAAAACTGTAACGACGCTCCCATACACGTATTGTATGAGCATTTATTCCCGACAGTATTTCCAGGTCCTTTATTGAGTACTTCTCCATCTTTTCTTCTCTATTCTAAATATAATTAATAATAATGAGAGGGGTAAAGTATGTGATAAATAAAAAAAATCTGCAACAATAATTGCAGATTTTTCTTTCGGTGGGATATGAATATTACTTAGCGGGAGATGCCGGCAAAAGTACCTTGTCTATTGCGTGAACGACACCATTTGTTGCCTGTACATCGGTTACAATTATGTCAGCATCAATATTTATTGCTGGTGATGGACTTAATGTGACCTCTATCGGACCGTTAAGTGTCTGAACGGTACCTGCTGAGAGCTGTGCAGCCCTTACATTGCCGCTTACAACGTGATACTGAAGGATCGGAATGAGCTGCTCCTTTGTCAGTTGTGCAATACCTGTTACTCCAAGTTCAGTAAAGAGGGCTTCAAAAGCTGCATTTGTCGGTGCAAATACCGTGAAAGGTCCGGCTCCTTTGAGTGTTTCAACCAGTTCAGCTTTTACAACAGCCTCCACCAGAATGCTGAATGAACTGTTGGCAATAGCCTGGTCAACTACTGTTGGCGGGAGAAGAACCTTATCAATTGCGTGTATGACACCATTCTTGACATCCACATCAGCAATAACAACAGTTGAGCTGTTGTTGATCTTAACATTCATGCCAACATTGATATTCATACTTATTGCATCGTTATTTCTCTTACTCAGGGAATTGAAATAACCTGTAGAGAGCATGGCTGCCTTTTTCTCCTCTCCTAATACGTGGTATAAGAGAATAGGTGTAAGGGCCTCAGCTGAAAGATCGGCAACACCCGAAACACCAAGCTGACTGAATAGAGCTGTGAATGCGTCGTTTGTTGGTGCAAACACAGTAAAGTTTCCCTCTCCGTTGAGAACATCAACCAGATCAGCTTTAGTTAAAGCATCAACCAGAATTGAGAAGTTGTTGTTTGAGACTGCGTACTCAGCAATTGTCATATCCATTACTGATTTCTCTTTTTCCTCTTTTTCGCATGATGCAAAAATTAGTGTGGAAAAAATCATAAATACCGTAAAAATAGTTCCTAGCTTTTTCATGAGTTCTGTTTTTTATTTGGTTTATGAAGAAGAAACATCATGAAGATTATTTTGTTCATATTTTTGTTCGTTTATTTAGTCATTTATACTGCTAAACAGGTTCTATAGTGGCTTATTCTATACCATATATACTTGATTATTTGTCTATTACAGTATGTTAAAAAAATTTATATTATTTTATATTTTTTTCTGTATTTTTATTCATTTGTCATATTGACATCATAAATTCCACCTTGTTTTACAGGGTCATTACCCCTCGTAATCTTCTTTATTCTCTTTTTCCCTACGGCTGAAGCCAGTGGAATTTGTATTAAAATATTAAAAGGGCATTAGCCCAATATATAAGTGGTGGTGGATTAGCTTCGGTGATCCTGGAGGGGGTGATCAATAAACAATAGCCCGTTAGTGCCTGCGGGGATTTTCTTTCCAGCCGGTCGCAAATTTCTTGTATAGTCAAATGCCGTTGGCTTAAGCCAATGGCATAAGTGTTGTGATGTTAAGAGGACTTCAGTCCAATAAATATGTAACGCGGATTACCTCCGGTGATCCGGTCTGGGGTGGCCATTCAACAAAAGCCCGTTAGTGCCTGCGGCACTTCGCGGGTTTGTTTCATTGCCCGCTCATGCAAGCATGGCGGGCATGAAATAAAAAACCCGCCAGCGAAGCTGAACGGGCTTTTGTTGAGGTCGGTGGCGGATTCGAACCGCCGTACCTGGTTTTGCAGACCAATGCCTAGCCACTCGGCCAACCGACCCTGATTATATAACTCTTGTACATTAAAGAACATCTTCTTCACCCCCTTGGGTGGCGGATTGCTCATCATCTCCTTCAGACATGCTTCGCGAGCTCTCTCCTTTCAGTCGTTCGGTTCGAACCGCCTTTGCCACTCCTGTCCGCCGAAGCTTTAGCGAAGGCGGGCGGCCAACCGACCCTGATTATATAACTCTTGTACATTAAAGAACATCTTCTTCACCCCCTTGGGTGGCGGATTGCTCATCATGTCCTTCAGACATGCTTCGTGAGCTCTCTCCTTTCAGTCGTTCGGTTCGAACCGCCTTTGCCACTCCTGTCCGCCGAAGCTTTAGCGAAGGCGGGCGGCCAACCGACCCTGTGCTCCGTAGCTCAAAGAGCGAAGGAGTACCATATAATAGTTATCAAAAACTCAAAAGAACAATTCTGCCTCCCGCCCCGCGGATTACCTTGTCCCGTTTTACCGGGTCCTGGCAAACTTAACGTTCGAGGTGCAAAAATAACAAAAATCGGATAATAACAAGTCACAATTGATTGTTACAGATAATTACCGGGACAGGACCCTGATCCTACTTCTCCACAATGGTTAGACAATAACAGGTTTCTCCGGCATACACATCTATCCAGTACTCCTTGCCTCCTTTCTTTAGCGTGAGTGTCGACTGGTTGCCGCCAAACTCATAAACCACTCTGCCTCCGGCACTCTTTATCATGCTTGCATGACTCTCAAGCACCTTCGAGGGAACAGTCTTTGTCGTCGACTCATAGTAGATGTAGGTCAAGACTACCCTCCACTTTGCTCGTAACATTGAGGCCGGTTTTAAACGCATGCTCACCGGGATCCTCATTGTAATAGTCGGTTATCGTGTAGCCTTTCATCCGACCAAACAGAACGTGATCTTTACTTCCTTCCATGTCCTGTGCCCTGAGCACTAAGGGAAGAAAAATAACCAGCATAAAAATGATTGATCTTTTCATGACTCAATTATTATGTAACAAGTAGCGTATACCTGACATAAATTTATGCAAAAAAAAGATGACCAAATGAATCTTTGATCATCTTTTAATGTGATAATATAACTGACTTATCTGGTGATGGATACAGATACCGATCCTATCTTACCGCCCATGGGTGGGTTCATTTTTCTTATCTTTACTGTCGCCTTGCCTATACCAGGCATCTCACGGTGAAGTGAGTCAAGAATACGAGATGCAACATGTTCAAGAAGCTTCGAGGTTACTTTCATCTCATTGCTTACTACCCGGTAGGCAATCTGATAATCGGCAGCATCAGATAGTGCGTCGGAGAGAGCAGCCTTATCAGTGTCGGTCTCAAATTCCAGGTCAACAATGAACTTGTTGCCGGTGAGCTGCTCCTCCGCGAAATGGCCGTGCAGCGACTGAAACTCCATTCCTTCTATCCTTATTGTTCCCATAAGTATTGAAAATAAAAGACTAAAGTACTTAAAGTGAGCCAAAGTTTAAAAAGTAAAAGGCTCCGTCCTCCGACATTGTCAGACGTAGCTTTAGCAAAATCTGAAGTTTTAACGAAGGAGGATTGCAAGTCGGAGATCCTGACCGACTGGAAGGAGTCGAAGATCCTGACCGAGCTATGCGAGCGTCAGGGCGTCAGGGTTACAGGTTGTAAGTTTAAAATGAAGGTTAAATAATTAAAATCTTTAAATATTTGGTTTATATTATAAAGTAGTTTATATTTGCAAAGTGTTTAATAACTATTTCAATGGAAAAAGATAATCTGACAAACGAAGAGAGCCTTAAGATCATTACAAGCATGATCAATCAGGCAAAAGTGAATGTAAGAAACAGCAGTTTTCATCTGCTATTCTGGGGATGGCTCATATTCATATGCAGCTTATCCGATTATATCCTCTACCAGTTTTTTGACTATACCAATTCATATTATGTCTGGCTATTCGTTGTCCCCGGTATCTTTGTATCAATGATATATGGATTCAGGAACGGACGCAAGAGCAGGATATCTACGTATGCCGACGGTTTGTATATGTGGCTATGGATCGCTTTTATGATAACAGCCATAATCCTTTTTGTCCTTATGATAGACCGTCCTCAGGCATTTGGTCCATTTATGCTTTTGCTTGCCGGCTTTCCAACATTTATGTCGGGCATAATCCTGAAGTTCAAACCACTGGTTATCGGAGGGCTTATTTTTTGGCTGCTGAGTCTCATTTCCGGCTTCCTTAGTCCGGAGATTGCCCCTCTTGCAATGCCCGTTGCTGTGATCACCGGTTATCTCGTTCCCGGATATCTTCTTAAAATAAGAAATGGCCATGGCGACATTCAATGATCTTGATCCCCTCCTCCACTCGCAGCTTAGACTTGCCATTATCTCTATCCTGGCAGGAGCGGAGGTGGCGGATTTCACCTACATACAGGATAAAACCTCCGCAACAGCAGGTAATCTGAGCGTACAGATAAGCAAACTGAAGGATGCAGGCTATATTTCCGTGGAGAAGAAATTCAGGGGCAACTATCCGGTTACCCTTTGCCACATCACACCTCTTGGGATGCAGAAATTCAGGGAGTATGTAGATGCGCTGAAGGATTATCTGAAGACGGGAGAGTAAGAGGCATTGTCAAGTTGCAGGTCGGAGATCCTGACCGACTGGAAGGAGTCGAAGATCCTGACCGAGCTATGCGAGCGTCAGGGCGTCAGGGTTGCAGGTCACAGGTTGCAGGTTATTATGTGAGAAGGTAATGGATTTTGGGGAAATTCTTTAAAAACTTAAGGACGGCAGTTACAATTCCCCTCCGGATCTGTTACTGCCTGGCCTGAGATTTTCCTGAATAAAATTAAATCAACTAAACACAAAACAACTTGCAACCTGCAACTTGCAACCTGCAACTTTCTTTTGTTCCTTTTTCCTGCTACTTTTGTATTCTTATCAAATAACGTATGAACAACGAATCAACAAAAGAGGGAGCAGGGGCACCGGTCAATTTTATTGAACAGATAATTATTGACGATCTTAAGGAGGGAAAGAATGGAGGGACTCTAGTTACCCGATTCCCGCCGGAACCAAACGGATACCTCCATATTGGTCATGCCAAGGCTATATGCCTCGATTTCGGAATGGCCCAAAAACACGGTGGTAAATGCAATCTTCGTTTCGATGATACCAATCCGGAAAAAGAAGACGTTGAGTATGTTGACTCAATAAAAGAAGATATTAACTGGCTGGGATTCACCTGGGACGATCGTGAGTTTTATGCCTCCGACTACTTCGGGCGACTGTTTGAATTCGCCGTTGAACTTATAAACAAAGGAGCAGCATATGTCGATGATCAGCCGGCAGAAGAGATCTCCAGACAGAAAGGCACACCGGATAAGCCGGGGATTGAAAGTCCCTACCGCGAACGCCCTGCAGGGGAAAGTCTCGATCTATTCATGAGAATGAATGCCGGTGAATTCAAGGAGGGAAGCCGTGTTTTAAGGGCTAAGGTCGATATGAGATCACCTAACATGCACATGCGTGATCCGATTATTTACCGCATCCTCGACACACCTCATCACCGTACAGGAACGAAATGGAAGGTATACCCCATGTACGATTTTGCCCACGGGCAGTCCGATTTTTTTGAAGGTGTGACACACTCTCTTTGTACTCTCGAATTCGAAGTTCACCGTCCGCTATACGACTGGTTCGTCGACCATCTTAAGGATAGTGACTACAGACCACGCCAGATCGAATTCAACAGGCTTAACCTGACATACACTGTTATGAGCAAGAGGAAACTCCTCGAACTTGTAAAAGGGAAACTGGTAACCGGATGGGATGATCCGCGCATGCCTACACTGTGCGGATTGAGACGAAGAGGCTTCACCCCTGAGTCGATAAGAAATTTTGTGGACCTTATCGGTTATACCAAGGTTGAAGCAATTAACGATATCTCTCTGCTTGAATATGCAGTAAGAGAGGACCTTAATAAAAAAGCCCCCAGGGTTTTTGGGGTACTTGATCCCGTTAAGCTCATTATAACTAATTATCCTGAAGGCAAAAGCGAGGAGGTTGAGATAATAAATAATCCTGAGGATGAATCGATGGGATCACGTATGGTTCCGTTCAGCAGGGAGATCTTCATTGAAAGAGATGATTTCATGGTCAGCCCGCCCCCTAAATATTTCAGGCTCTTCCCCGGTGGTGAAGTGAGGTTGAAAGGAGCATATATAATAAGGTGTACCGATGTTATAACAGACAGTACAAGCGGTGAGGTTTCGGAGATACACTGCACCTACGATCCGGAAACTATCAGCGGCGGACCCAATTCAGGCAAGAAGGTAAAGGGAACCCTGCACTGGGTTTCGGCACTTCATGCCGTTAATGCTGAAGTGAGGCTGTACGACAGATTGTTTAGTTGTGAGGACCCGCTGGATGACAGGGATGCCGATTACAAAGATTTTCTCAATCCGGAATCATTGAAGGTGCTGAATAACTGCAAGCTGGAGCCGTCACTGGCTAATGCCAACCCTCTTTTTGGTTATCAGTTCCAGCGTCTGGGATACTTCTGTGCCGACCCCGATTCAACAGCTGAAAAACCTGTTTTCAACAGAACCGTTTCTTTGAAGGATACCTGGTCGAAGATGAGCAAGTAACAAAAATTGCATCTGGCACTCTTTTTGTGGCTTTTATCTGTGTCGTTAATTTTTTGTTTAACCTAAAACCCGGCGAAATGAAACGATCTCTCATTTTCTTCCGAATAATATTGGTTTCCCTTGCCGTTATGGCGATCTCCGCATGTGAGAAAACCGACATTAAAGATAATCGCGACGGTGTGGCCGAGTTCTCAATGAACATGCAGGCCGATGCCTCTTCTCTTAAGTCGGCCATGGCTTCCGACAGTACAAAACTTTCATTCCAGATACTTCTTTCTGTAGAGGATATGCAGGGTAAGCCCGTTCTTACCGATGAGATGATTCCCCTCTATGCGTTCGGATCAGGATTCATAAGTGAAAGCGTCAAGCTCCTTCCTGGAGAATACAATCTTACCAAATTCATTGTTATAGATCCTTCCGGTGTTGCCGTATTTGCCTCTCCTTTGAAGGATTCTCCTCTTGCCTATCTGGTATTGAATCCACTGCCGCTTAAATTTAAAATTCAGAGCGACAAGGTGACCCGCATTGTACCCGAGGTACTGCCTGTTAACAACCAGTCGCCCGACAAATTCGGATATGCAAGCTTTGGGATTCAGATAATAAAGCCTCTGAGTTTTTATGTCCTCTGCTTTCTCGACAATCCACTTATTATGGCTCCTACGCAGATAACAGACGCCAAACTAACGATTATTGCACAGGACGGGTGGCACTACAGCTTCTACCTTGAAAGGACAATAAATCATATAATAATAAGAGGCGGTTCACAAACATATAAGTTCATTCTCGAAAAGGAGGGATATGATACACAAACATTCCTTTTCCCAGCCGAGAAACTTATTGCTACGACCAAAGAGAATCCGCTCACTCTTAAAATTCCGTGGGGGCCGGGATCAAACAACATGCTCGTTCTGCAACCCGGACCGGAAGCAGGTATAGATGCCATGATAAGCAACCTTGATCCTGAAAAAAATTTCGGAGCTCACAAGTTCTTCGAGGCTACATTCATCTCGGAGCCTGTTCTTACGGTAATGCGATCGAACAGAAGCCTGATCATGTTCGACAGAAGCCAGTTGCCAAAATCGGCAATAATTAAAAAAGTGGTGTTAACCCTTTATTATGCACCAACCCTTACCACCGACAGTATTACCCTGCCCCCATCCGGCAGCAGCTACCCTGTGCCAATGGTAGGTGGTGTCCTGCAGCAGGTAGTCGAGCAATGGGAAGAGGATAAAGTAACCTGGGCCACTCAGCCAAAGAGCATCGTAGCCAATCAGGTATTCGTACCAAGGATAAGCACAAACAATAAATTTGTAGATGTTGATGTGACAACTCTTTTTGTTCCGGTACAGGAGATCGCTGCTCCAAATTGGGGCATGTTATTCAAACAATGGCCCGACAACAGCTTCTATGGGCTGAGATTCGCATCAAGTGACTATCCGGTGCCTGAAATGAGGCCCAAATTGACTATTTTCTATTCGCTTTTTTAAATAACAACCTCTCACGAAAGGGCAATGTTTTAATCATTGCCCTTTTTTTTGCTCTTTCATTATCTATTGTGACCAAAGCCCTCTGTTTTTATCTTCTAATTTTCTATATTTGCCACCTGAAATTGTCCCGTGGTGTAATTGGCAACACGTCTGATTCTGGATCAGAAGAGTTCAGGTTCGAGACCTGACGGGACAACAAAAAGAGTGAGTGAGAGAGCGAGAGCGAGCAACTCACTCTTTTTGTTCTCAAAACTCACACTCACTCTCACACTCACACTGACTTCGCCCGGGCTCGTCCTCCGCCGCAGGTATGAACAAGGCAGAGGCTATTCACCCCCTCCGGGGCTGGCTTTCATTGTCATGACATTTACCACAGGTGGGACTGTGGCTATTTCTGTATGACCCCTCCGGGGTCAACTTCTGTGTTCCCATCATGGGTATATTTCAAATTCCTCAACGGCATCTCCAGCGATAATGTGACTGCTTTCTAATCACACTAAAACACTCTACCCATCAACTGTGTCTTACCGGGGTCAACTACAATGTTATCCTAAAGGTCTATTTCAAATTTCTGACTCGCATCACCAGCTATACTGTGACTGTTTTCTAAATACCTCACCACGTTCTCCCTTTCATTCGGGACCATCCGGAGTCAATTCTTTGCACTTCAGCCATTCCATCTGTCATAACAATTACGATAAACCCCGGAGGGGTTGTCAAAACAATAGCCACGGGTAACACCCGTGGTGGTCAAGCACAAAACGCCACCCACAGCCCCGGAGGGGTTGAATAATTTTTACTAAATTAGAGTTGTCTCACTGTAATATTAAGCATCATGTCAACATATACCAGAATACTTTACCAACTAGTTTTTGGTAGTAAAGACTACACTGCATTCCTAATGCCTTCCAACCAAGACATCCTTTTCAAATATATTGCCGGGGTTTTAAAGAATAAGTCTTGCTATCCATATATTGTTGGCGGGTATAAAAACCACATTCATATTATTTTTGATCTTCACCCTTCTTCTGCCCTTTCGGATTTAATAAGAGACCTCAAGAGATCATCTTCCGATATGATGAAAAACCGTGAAGTTGATTTTCAGGAATTCCCTGGGTGGCAGGTTGGATATGGTGCTTTTACATATTCTTCTAATTCTCTTAGGAACCTTATAAATTATGTAAGTAATCAGGAGGTCCATCATATGAAGGAGAGCTATAAGGAAGAGTTAACTAAACTCTGCATCGAAAATGGCGTCCAATTTAACGAAGATTACTTGCTTACCTGACTCCTATTCACCCCCTCCGGGGCTGGATTTCATTATTATGATACTTACCACAGGTGGGACTGTGGCTATTTCTGTATGACCCCTCCGGGGTCAACTTCTGTGTTTCCATCATAGGTATATTTCAAATTCCTGAACAGTATCTCCAGCTATAATGTGACTGCTTTCTAATCACACTACAATATTCTCCCCATCAACAGCGTCTCACCGGGGTCAACTTCTGTGTTTCCATCATAGGTATATTTCAAATTCCTGAACAGCATCTCCAGCTATAATGTGACTGCTTTCTAATCACACTACAATATTCTCCCCATCAACAGCGTCTCACCGGGGTCAACTACAATGTTATCCTAAAGGTCTATTTCAAATTTCTGACTCGCATCACCAGCTATACTGTGACTGTTTTCTAAATACCTCACCACGTTCTCCCTTTCATTCGGGACCATCCGGAGTCAATTCTTTGCACCTCCGCGATTCCATCTGTCATAACAATTACGATAAACCCCGGAGGGGTTGTTAAAACAATAGCCACGGGTAACACCCGTGGTGGTCAAGCACAAAACGCCACCCACAGCCCCGGAGGGGTTGAATAATTTGATGAACCGAAGCCTGTAACGCTGGCTGAGCTCATGAGACCCGAAGGTTCGAATACTCTGACAATCTGATCAATCCCCGATTATTGCCAGAAATGTCTTAATACCATTGATAAGGTTCCACATCCTCAGATTCTCGTTGGGAGCATGCTGATTATTATCGTTATTCACGACCGGGACTATCACCGCCGGAATTTTCAGTCCTGTTATAAATGGTGACACAGGCACCGATCCTCCCATTATACGGATAAGAACAGGTTCCTCTCCAAGCCCACGGGTCAATGTACTTGTCAGCCAAAGCGCCTGTTCTGAACCTGGATCTGTCCTGAACGGTAGTGTTATCCCACCGATATCCATCCTCACGATCCTTGACTTGCTCATCCTCTCCTCTTCGGTCGGATCCCTGTCAATGACATAATACCCTTTTTGTTGCATAAACTGTTTTATCAACCCCGCCAGTCTTATTGGATCGCTCTCCGGTACAAGCCTCACATCTATTGCAGCGACTGCTCTTGCCGGCACAATTGTACGTGCCCTGTTTCCTGTTTCCGCACTCTCAAGACCACGCACATTAAGGGATGGGTACTGAAGAGACTCCTGATAAAAAGATCCAACCTTCTCCGGCTCTGCAATGCCTATAATCTTTCTGATTTCAACCTCATCATCCGGAACCTTTTTCATCATAGCCATATCGGACGGAGAAAAGGTGATGCCATCATAATAGCCTGGTATCAAAACCCTCCCTCCTTCATCCTTCATCGATGCAAGCAACTCTGCAAGCATAAACCCGGGATTGGGTGCATAGTTGCCGTAGTGTCCGCTGTGCTGGTCGCTGCGCGGTCCGAAGGTCGTCAGATCAATTCTCATATTACCCCGACAGCCAAATACCACTGTTGGCTTTTCTGACATATGCAGGGGACCATCACCTACTATTAACAGATCGGCTGAAAACCGGTCTCTGTACTTTTCTACTGCCTCAGGCAGCTGCCGCGAACCCTTCTCTTCCTCTCCATCCAGAATAACCTTTATATTTACCTTCACACCGTTTTTCTCCTTTTCCGCCATATCGATGGCCGAAAGAAGCATAACTATCGGTCCCTTGTCATCGGAGCCGGACCTTCCGAATATTCTCAGCTCCGGGTCAATATTGTCCTTCAATACTTCCCATGGCACAATAGAATAGCCATTGTCCCCCTTCTTCTTAAGGACTGCTTTGTAAGGGCTCTCCTGCGACCATTCAGCAGGGTCGACAGGCTGACCGTCGAAGTGCATATAGAAGAGTATTGTTCGCTTTGCTCCTTTATAGGATCTGCTGGCGTAGAAGAGCGGAGTTCCCGTAGTAGGAAGAACTTCTGTCGCAAATCCCCTTCTGCCAAAAGCCTCACTTAAGCCATACAATGTTCTGGGTAATATCTATCCGTGTTTAACGCATCGTTCGGGATTGCCATAAAGGACCTTAACTCTTCAAGTGCAGATGGCAGATATTCCTTTACCGTAAGCTCTCTCTTCGTATTCTGACAGATACCCGTTAATGACAAGATTAAAATGAACGAAATTGAAAGTACCATTTTCATATTTGTGACTCTTTAAATTACAGGTTACAATATAGAATATTTTACGTCAGCAGATCCCTCCATTCAGCCTCTGTATCACACCTAAAACCATAAACGGCACTTCTGTTTGTAATATCTGATATTCAAGTGACCTACGGATAATTTATTAATCTGTTTCCCTTTAGTGAAAGATGGGTATTAGAAAAAGGAGATTAAAAAGAGATTAAAAAATGATTTTTTTCGTCAGTGAGAAGAGTAAAATTGTGGATTTTTCGCCTGTTTTTCAATTTAACCATAGTGTTATATCTCTGTATATCTGTGTTTTAGATTTTAGGGGTATGTGTTTTAAAAGATAGTGTGCTCCATTGGACTCAATGCATACATTAGGCCATTATTTTGATATTAAACTTAAACCCAAAAACTAACCAAAATTGTTTTGTATGAAAAAGATCTTATCTCTTTTTGTACTGTTTGTAATGATAGCCACAATGGCTGTTGCCCAGACGGTACAGATTACGGGTACTGTCACAAGCGCTGATGATGGCTTGGCATTACCTGGTGTTTCTGTAATTGTAAAAGGGACCACGGTTGGTTCAATTACCGATGCAAAAGGTATGTTTACAATTAATGCTCCTCAAAGTGGAACAACACTGGTTCTTTCATTTATTGGAATGAAGACTACTGAAGTTCTTATAGAAGGAAGAACAAGGATCGATGTTGTAATGGAAACCGATCTGCTTAAGATGGACGAAGTGATTGTTGTGGCATTTGGTACTTCCAAGAAAAGTGCGTTCACAGGTTCTGCAGCACAGATTAATTCAGAAAAAATCGAAGCCCGTCCTATAACAAACATAAACAGGGCCATTGAAGGTTCTGCTCCTGGTATCCAGATGACATCAGGTGGTGGTGAGCCAGGTTCCTCAGGTGATGTTCGTATCCGCGGATTCGGATCAATAAATGCCTCAAGCTCACCTCTGTATGTTGTTGACGGCTCTCCTTATTCAGGAAGTATTTCCAACCTTAACCTCAACGATGTTGAGAGCATTTCAGTACTTAAGGATGCAGCAACCACTGCCCTTTATGGTGCAAGAGCTGCTAACGGGGTTATTCTTGTAACCACCAAGAAAGGTACCAGAGACAGAAATGAAGTTCAGTTCAGAGCTTCACAGGGCTACTCCGGTAGGGCTATTCCTGAATTTGACAGGGTAGGACCAAATGATTATATGTCGCTGATGTGGGAATCCTACAGGAACTCCATGCACTACTCAGGAACATATGCTTTGGATGTAGCCGGACAGAGAGCTTCGGACCTGGTACCTGGTGTATCTGGTATCGTAGATCTTCTTATGCATAACCCTTACAACCTTCCTAACGATCAGCTTCTTGATCCTGTTACAGGAGCATTGAACCCTGCTGCTGAACTCCGTTACAAGGAAGACCTTGACTGGGTTTCTCCGATCATGCAGACAGGTAAGCGTTCAGACTATAACCTTACAATGTCCGGTGGTACCAACAGAAGTGATTATTATGTTTCTCTTGGTTACCTGAAAGATGATGGCTTCCTTATTAAGACCAACCTCGACAGGGTATCAGGTCGTATCAATGTTAATGCTCAGCCTCGTGATTTCATCAGAACAGGTCTGAACCTTACAGCAAATATGAGTAACTCAAATTACTCGTCAACAGGAAGCAGCACAGGTTATGTTAACCCGTTCTTCTTTACAAGAACAATTGGACCGATCTATCCTGTTCATCTCCATGATCCTGCTACAGGTGATTATATCCTGGACGCTGCAGGCAATAAGATCCTCGGTTATGCTGACCCACGTGGTCCAAGTGCACACAGTGGAAGACATGTCATTGCTGAGACTCTCTGGAATGACTTTCTTTATAAGAGAAACGTATTCGGTGCAAGAAGTTATGTTGACATTATGTTCCTCGATGGTTTCAAATTCACCATTAACGGAAGCGTTGACGTAACAGCATACAACCAGACAGGTTTCGAAAATAAATTTGTAGGTGACGGTGCTCCGGGTGGAAGAGGTCGCAGAACCAACAGTTTAACCACCTCAAAATCATTCAACGAACTCCTTACCTATAATAAGTCGTTTGGAAAGCATAGTATTGAATTCCTTGCTGGTCATGAAAACTATGACTATTCATACAGTTATTTCTATTCAATGCGTACAGGTGTGATCGTTGACGGTATTTCGGAACTGATTAACTTTACAACCACCAGTAGCGTAACATCCTACACCGATACCTACAGAACAGAAGGTTTCCTTTCGAGACTTAACTACAACTATGATGGTAAATACTTCCTGTCAGGATCATATCGTCGTGACGGTTCTTCAAGGTTCTACACTGACAGCCGCTGGGGTGATTTCTACTCAGCCAGTGCAGCATGGAGACTTGATCAGGAAGATTTTATCAAGAATATCACCTTCATTGATATGCTTAAAATCAGAAGTTCATATGGTGAAGTAGGTAACGATGCCGGTATTGGTTACTATGCATACCAGGCTCTTTATAACCTTGGTAATAACAATGCTACCTATCCTGGCTACCTTCAGGCAACTCTGTCCAACAACTCACTTCTATGGGAAGCCAACAGAAGTTTCGATGTTGGTCTGGAATTTGGTTTCTTCAATAAGGTAAGTGGTTCTGTAGAATATTTCCACAGAATATCAGACAACCTTCTTTTCGATGTTCCACTGCCAGTTTCCAGCGGTGTCCTCAGTCAGGACCAGAACGTTGGAACGATGTATAACTCAGGTTTAGAATTAGCATTATCATTTAATATTATTAGAAATAATAATTTTTCATGGGTACTTGATGTTAATGCAACCACTCTAAAGAATGAAATTACCAAACTACCACAGGAGGAGATCATCTCTGGAACAAAGAAACTGATGGTTGGTCATGGTATTTATGATTTCTGGCTGCGTACATGGTACGGTGTTGACCCAGCCGACGGTGCAGCTCTCTATGCTGCAAACAATAAGCTTGCTGCAACAGGTATCCGCTATATTGGTGCAGACACAGTTACCACCGACCAGAACAATGCTCTTTATGAGTATCAAGGAACAGCTATTCCTGATGTTTATGGCTCAATTGCCAATACAATCAGTTATAAAGCTTTCACTTTCTCCACTCTGTTTACCTATCAGATCGGTGGTCAGATCTATGATGGTACCTATGCTGCCCTTATGCATGCAGGTAGTTATGGAGCAGCCCTTCATACCGATATGCTTCAGAGATGGCAGAAACCTGGTGATGTAACCAATGTACCGCGTCTGGACTATGCTAAAACAACTCCTTTTGGAGCAGCGAGCAGCAGATGGCTTACAAGTGCATCATTCCTGAACTTCAAATCAGCCAGCTTATCCTATAATCTGCCAAAGAGCATTCTCCAGAAAATAACTATTTCGAATGCAAGAGTTTATGTTAGCGGTGAAAACCTCAAACTATGGAATGCAAGGGTTGGTATGGATACACAACAGGCTTTCAGCGGAACAACATCCAATGATTATTCACCTGCACGTACTATTACTTTTGGTATAAATGTTACTTTGTAAATATCACTAGACATGAAGAAAATTTTATATATTTTAAGCTTAACCGCTGTGATGGGGTTGATATTCAACTCCTGCAGCGAGGACTACCTAGAGACCAAGCCTACGGACCAGGTTGCCGAGGGCTCCGTATTCACCACCCTTGACAACGCCTGGGCTACACTGAACGGTATCCACAGGGCGATGTACATACAGTATAGTGCCCAGGATCAGGCCGGACAGGGATCAGTAATGATCAACACAGACATGATGGGCGAAGACCTGGTGATGACAGCCGCCGGTAACGGATGGTTCAACACTATCTACAAATGGGATGGTCACCGCAACGAGAACAACGGAACAGTATACTTTGTGTACAGGTTCTACTACAAGCTCATTGCCAATGCCAACATGATTATTGCCAACATTGACAATATCACAGGGGATGCTGCTCAGAAAGCAGCTATAAAGGGTCAGGCTCTTGCGTACAGAGCATGGTGCCACTTCCAGCTGGTACAGTTCTTTGGCGACAGGTACAATGCTTCTGCCGTTCCAAATAACCAGCTTGGCGTTTCAATAATGACCATGAATACCATTGAACCTATTCCGCGTTCAACAGTAGAGGAAGTATATACTCAGATTTTGACAGACATCAATGAGTCAATTACACTGCTTGGTACCGCTTCTGCACGTCCGCATAAATCACATTTGAACCTGAGCGTAGCTAAGGGTATCAAGGCGCGCGTAGCCCTTGCAATGCAGAACTATGCACTTGCAGCACAGATGGCCGATGAAGCCCGCGCAGGATACAACCTGATGACAAACACCGAGTATAAGGCAGGTTTCAACAAACTGAGCAATCAGGAGTGGATGTGGGGAACCGAGATGATCTCAGAGCAGGGTGTCTATTTTTACAGCTTCTTTGCTTATATGTCATGGAACTTCAGTTCAACAAACATCAGGGGTAACCCCAAGGCTATCAATGCGCAGTTATATGCCCTTATTCCTGCAACTGATGTTCGCAAAACACTCTGGGAACCGGCTCCAACTACTGTTAACTTCCCATTGCCATTGACAACTTTTGCCCGTTATGCATATATGAACAGGAAATTCATGGCGTTCGATGCAGCTTCAAGCTGGGGTGATGTACCCTACATGAGAGCAGGCGAGATGTATTATATTGCAGCTGAAGCTTATGCACGCCTTGGTGGTGCTGCCAATGAACTGCTTGCACAGCAGAGGCTCTTTACTGTTAACGTTAACAGGGACCCATCTTATGTTCAATCTACCAATACAGGCCAGGCTCTTATCGATGAGATAATGGTGTACCGCCGTGTTGAACTATGGGGAGAAGGCCACAGATTTCTTGACCTGAAACGTACCAATTCTGATCTTAACAGACCTATTGGTGCCAACAATACAGGTCTTCACCAGACTTCACTTTGTACAGTATCTGCTATTCCTGCAGGTGATATCAGGTGGACATGGTTGCTGCCAAAAGCAGAGATCGATGCTACAAAAGGAGTTATAGTACAGAACCCGCTTTAGTACTTAATTGTTATAATTGTCAAAGGCCACCCCCTCGGGTGGCCTTTTTCTATTACACTATTCGTGTAGTAATATTGATGAAATCCTGAATTACTATTTCTTCAGCAGATCCCTTATCTCACCTAATAGTATCTCCTCATTCGATGGCAAAGGAGCCGGCTTTGGTGCTGCCTCTTCCTTCTTCTGCAGGCGGCTTATAAGCCTGACAAAAAGAAATATGGCAAAGGCAACAATAATAAAATCAATGGTGTTCTGGAAAAACATACCATACTTAATTGATACGGCAGCAATGGCATCGCTGACCATTACGTCGCCACTCATTACTGCCGGTTTGGCCTTCTGAAGAACAATACCGAGATCTTTAAAATCTACTCTGCCGAGGAGAATCCCCAGGGGTGGCATTAATACATCATTAACAAGTGAGGAGATGATCTTGCCAAAGGATGCTCCGATAATGATACCAACAGCAAGGTCTACTACATTCCCCTTCATGGCAAAAGCCTTGAATTCTTTTAATACGCTCATAATTATTGTTTTAGGTTTATAAAAAATTGCCTGATGATAATAAACAGACTTATAGTAATTTTGTTTAACACAAGTTAATCTAATTGTCCTGTGTAGTCAAGTCTCTGATAACTACTGAAGCACAGCATATCCCGAAAATGGCCGGCATATAGGAGATGGTCCCAACGATCGATGCCTTATTGGTCTCCTCGTCAGTCAGTATAATCTTCTCCTTATCAACCACCTCATCCGAAAAGACAACCTTCACCCCTTCTCTTACCCCAAGACGATGGAGTTTCTTCCTCACTATCCTGGCAAGAGGACAGGTATATGACTCATCGATATCTGAGATCTTTACACTAAGCGGATCTACCTTACCTCCCGCGCCCATAGAGCTTACAATGGGTATTCCCCTGTTTACGGTATGAAAGATAAGAAACACCTTAGGCGACAAAGTATCTATGGCATCGACAACGTAATCAAAGTCATCCTGCAATACCTCAATCATTCGGTCATCGCGCAGAAACTCATTAATTATTGTCAGTTCAAGTTGCGGATTAATATCTTTTAGCCTGTCGCCCATGATCGCACTCTTCGACTTTCCCTCCGTACTCTCAAGAGCCGGCAGCTGCCTGTTACGGTTTGATCTCTTGACAACATCGCCGTCGACGATGGTCATTCTGCCCACCCCGGCACGGCATATCATCTCCGCCGCATAGGCTCCTACTCCGCCAAGTCCAACAACAAGGACATTTTTCCCGGCCAGTTTCCTGACCTTCTCCTCACCCAGAAGTAATACTGTACGGTTGAGCCACTCTTCCATCTATTTGCCTGAAAATGTTTCTAAAACAGTATTATCTCTACCAAGAAATCTGACCGTGTTTTTACAGATGATCTCCTCGAGCTCCTCAATGGCTATTTTGAGTATCGATGCTACCTCGGCATAAACCTCTTCTATTTTCACCCCGAATCCATCAGTTTCAATCAGAAGCTGATCCAGGGGTATGGAATTAATTAGTGCCCCGGCCGATCCCTGCATAACAAAAGGAGCCCAGGGGGAGAGATATATATTTCGCGAAGCCAGCTGACGTGTCAGATCGGGCTTTCCACGGAAGCCATGTACCATCCAGGGTGTTGCTGGCCTAAGCATACTGTGAGCCTCAAACAAAACTCCCCATGATTTAACGCTGTGGATTATTACTGGTTTGTTCAACTCCTCTGCCAGTCGTACCTGACGACTAAAATGATCCATCTGAACAGTGGCCGCGGCCCCCTTCAGCGAGTCGAAGCCACACTCCCCCACGGCAACAAAATTGTCGAATGTACTAAGCCTTTTTAATTCATTGAACAGCTCATCGCCATTATACTCATCAAGATACCACGGGTGCAATCCTGCTGAAAAAAGGGACTCAGGAATATTTTCGACAGGACCCTCTCCCAGCGTGATATTCTCAACATTGAGAATGTTGCGACGAGGTAATGACCTGTGTGTATGAATATCTATGAACATTGTTGTTAATGCGGAAGAACTTTCACGGCTCTCTCTATCCTTCTTTGTGTCTCATCTGTCCCCAGAACGGCAATAATATCAAATACTGACGGGCCTTTTAGTTCCCCTACCAGGGCAAGCCTGAGGGCATTCATTACATTACCCATCCCATAACCCTTCTCATTTATCCACTCTTTGATCTTCGTTTCTGCTTCGTCAACGGGAAGGTGACCGAGCAACTCCAGCTGAGGACAGATATCTGTCAGCATTTGTGCGGTTTCCGGCTTCCACCTCTTTGAAACAGCATCCTTATCATAAGTTTCAGGCGCAATGAAGAAAAAGGCCGACTCTTCCCATAGATCGCCGATGAAAGTTATCCTTTCGCGTACGAGCTGCACAATTTTTAAGATCGTTCCCTTTGAGGCATTAATTCTCTTCTTTCGGAGGTGTTCTTCAAAATCTTCTGCCAGCTTTTCATCGGATAGCTTATGCATATACTGACTGTTGAACCATTTGGCTTTATCGGGGTCGAACCTTGCTCCCGACTTTGATATCCGGTCAATTGAGAATGCCTCAATAAGTTCATCCATTGAAAAAAGCTCCTGCTCTGTTCCCGGGTTCCATCCCAGCATAGCAAGCATGTTCACGAATGCATCCGGCAGATAACCATCCTCCCTGTAACCTCTTGCTGTTTCCCCTTGTGGCCAGAACAGCGGAAAAACAGGGAATCCAAGCTTGTCGCCGTCTCTTTTGCTTAACTTACCTTTCCCAGTGGGTTTGAGCAGCAGCGGGAGATGTGCAAACTGTGGCGGCTCCCAGCCGAAAGCTTTGTAAAGACCAACATGCAGGGGCAAGCGATGGTAGCCACTCTTCTCCCCTTATCACATGAGTTATCTCCATGAGATGATCGTCTACAATATTTGCCAGATGATAGGTTGGCATCCCGTCTGATTTAAAGAGAACCTTATCGTCGAGAGTAGAGGAATTAACAATAATGTCCCCTCTTATTAGGTCGGTCATCCTGATCTCTGCATTCTTCCTCTGTATGGAATCTGATAACGTAAGGACTGCCATCCTCCAATAACCCCTGCCATTCCTCTTTCTTCATCGACAAAGAGTTACTCAACGACATTCTGACAGAACCATTATATGTAAAAACCTCTCCTTTTGATTCTGCTTCCAACCTTAGCTTTTCCAGTTCCTCCGGTGTATCGAAGGCATAATATGCTGATCCGTTTTCAAGCAGCGTGTCTACGTATTTTCTATATATCTCTTTCCTTTCGCTCTGTCTGTAAGGTCCGAATTTTCCGCCTTCGCGAATTCCTTCATCAAACCTTATTCCGCACCACTCCAGCGATTCAATAATATAATCCTCTGCTCCTTCAACAAATCGTGTCTGATCGGTATCTTCAATACGAAGAATAAATACTCCGCCATTCTTTTTTGCAAAAAGATAGTTGTAAAGCGCTGTCCTTACTCCTCCAATATGAAGAGGTCCCGTAGGACTTGGTGCAAATCGTACCCTGACCATATTCTTTTACCCTGTTGTTATATGGTGCAAAGATAGTTATTGAGAGACAAATTAGTGAGAATAATAAAAATCAGGTTTTGAACGGTTGAAATATTTTACCTTTACATAGTAATAACACCGTTTAAAATAATAATACTACGATATGGCTAAAATGAAAGCTCTTGTTAAGGCAAAACCCGCCAAGGGATTATGGATGGAGGATGTACCTGTCCCTGAACCCGGTATCAACGATGTTCTCATAAAGGTAAAGAAATCGGCTATTTGCGGTACTGATCTTCACATTTATATGTGGGATGCCATGGGCTGCAAAGACCATAAAGACACCTATGGTCATCGGTCATGAGTATATGGGTCATGTGGCGGCCGTAGGAGCCGGTGTTGCAAATATCAAAGGTGGGCGACAGGGTAACAGGTGAGGGTCATCTGGCTTGCGGCGTATGCCGTAACTGCAGAAGAGGAAAGGAGCATGTTTGTGAAAATACGGTTGGTATCGGTGTTAATATTGACGGTTCTTTTGCTGAGTATGTTAAGGTACCTGCAAAAAACGTTATTCCTCTCGACAGCAGGATACCCGATGAATGGGCCTCCATAATGGATCCCTTTGGTAACGCAACACATACTGCACTCTCATGGCCTTTGCTGGGTGAGGATGTTCTCATTACCGGGTCGGGACTTATCGGATCTATGGCTGTAGCTATCGCAAAATATGCAGGAGCGAGATACATCGTTGCCAGTGATCTGAGCGACTATCGCCTGGATATAGCCAAAAAGATGGGCGCTACTCTAACAGTAAACCCTTCAAAGGGAGAGAAGATATCGGATGCAGTAAAGAAACTCGGAATGAGAGGCTTCGATGTGGGTCTTGAAATGTCGGGCTCTCCTCTCGCCTTCAAGGAGATGATCTCCAATATGTACAACGGCTCCAACATGTCCCTGCTGGGTATTCTTCCATCCAACTTTGAGGTTCCCTGGAGTGATATTATTTTTAAGGCCATAACCATGAAAGGTATTTACGGACGAGAAATGTGGGAGACATGGTACAAAATGGAGATGATGATAATAGGAGGCCTAGACCTTAATCCTGTTATTACCCACCGCTACCATATCGACGATTTCCAGAAGGGCTTCGACGCCATGGAAGATGGCAACTGCGGTAAGGTGATCCTTAGCTGGGAATAAGGCAGGCGAATGACAACGGACAACAGATCGAAGCGAAGCGAAGATCCTGACCGTAGCGTCAGGACAACAGACCAGACCGTAGCGGAGCGAAGATCAACTGACCGTAGCGTCAGGACAACGAAGACTGCCAACTGCCAACTGAAGACTGGTTTTAATTACTGAGTTAACTATGTAATTAATTATGTAATTAACTATATAGTTATTCCCCTACAACTTCTCCCTGATTGGGGGAGAAGAAATTTCCTTATAACATCACCGTAAGAAGGATCAGTACTTAACTGCTCCTTTTTTGTTAAGAATATGTTCGTAATCAGCAACATGTGTTGCCCAGACTTTTTGACTGTTAATAAAAAAACATTAACTTACGAGTAGTTAATAACCTAACCCACCATTATTTTATGTCGAACATTGGTAACTACAGCGACCGGATAAAGAACTTTAGCTGGTCAATTGCTGAGAGTGAGCTTGGCTATAGGCATGGTGATCCCATTAATATAGGCTGGTATTGCTCCGACAGGATATGTGAGCAGGGTAAAGGTGAAAAGACTGCATTGATCTGGGAGGGATACGGTGGCGTTGAAAAGCAGTTCACTTTTAACCAGGTTCGCATAGCTACTAATACTATTGCTTCCTTCCTTTCCGGTCTGGGAATTCTTCCCGAGGAGAGGGTCTGTCTGTTCATGGACCGTATCCCTGAACTTTATCTCTCATTTGTTGCAGTACTTAAGACCGGGGCTGTAGTCCAGCCTCTTTTCAGTGCTTTTGGCGAGGAGTCATTGTTCGTTAGGCTTGAAAATGCAGGTACAAAGGCCATTATCACTCAGAGAAAGCATCTTTCGAAGGTCAGGAGAATTATTGAACGGCTGCCTGACCTTAAGCACATTATTATCGTCGACCAGCCTGAGGGCAAGGATCTTTGCGATATGGAGATACCTTTCATTCTCGATAAAGCCGCTCCTGTGGAGACCTTTCAAATTGCAAAGACAGGACCTGAATCGCCCTCAGTATTGCACTATACCTCAGGCACTACGGGGCAACCAAAAGGTGTCCACCATGTACACTACAGCCTCATCTCACAATACCTTACAACGAAGTGGGTGCTCGACCTTCAGGATAATGATATCTACTGGTGCACTGCCGATCCCGGATGGGTTACCGGTACTTCCTATGGTATTATTGGTCCCTGGAGTATGGGCATAACACAGTGTGTTCTCGACTCAGGGTTCTCTGCCGATGCATGGTACCGCTTCATTGAAAAGAATCGTGTGTCGATGTGGTACTCTGCTCCTACAGCCATACGATCGCTTATGAAGGCAGGAGAAGATGTTGTACGCAAGTACGACCTTAGTTCCCTTCGCCACCTTGCAAGTGTGGGGGAACCCCTGAATGCCGAAGCAGTAATATGGTCGGAGAGGGTTTTCGGGAAAGCGTTCCTCGATACCTTCTGGCAAACAGAAACAGGCTCCATGATGATCTGTAACTATCCCGGTATGAAGATCAAGCCGGGTAGTATGGGCAAACCCTTCCCCGGAATCGAGGGTGTGGTTCTTGATAATAAGAGCTTCACACCCATTACGGAAACAGGCAAGGTAGGACTGATAGCCTTCAAGCCCGGATGGCCGGCCATGATGAGGAATTACTGGAGGAACGAAGAGAAGTATAAGGAGAAGTTCGTAAACGGATGGTACCTGTCGGGCGATAAAGCCTACATAGATGCCGAGGGATACTTCTGGTTTATTGGTCGCGATGATGATGTTATCAATACCGGTGGCCATCTGGTAAGTCCCTTTGAAGTGGAATCTGCACTTCTTGAGCATCCTGCCGTTGGGGAATCGGCAGTCGTTGCCAAGCCCGATGAAGTAAATATGGAGGTCGTGAAAGCTTTTGTTACACTTAAACCCGGTTTTAAGGTAACCGATGATCTCGACCTGGAGATAATGAACTTCATAAGGAAAAAACTATCATCGCTGGCAATGCCTCAGGAGATAGAGTATGTCGACTCCCTCCCTAAGACACGCAGCGGAAAGATAATGCGCCGCATCCTTCATGCCAAGGAGTGGGGAGAAGAGATTGGCGATGTATCGACGCTGGAGAATGATTAAGAGGCGACAGGCAACTGACGACAGGTGACGGGGAAATGGTAACAGGTACCTGCAAAGAATGTGTTCTCTGTTGTCTTCTACTTGAAAATATCAAATAACTGAAATCTTAAATACTAAAATCTATGGAAAATATGAAAGACATCATCCTCCAGTACGTTATAAACGAATACCGCGAGGATGAAGATGATGAACTCACATACGACACACCGCTGATATCAAGCGGGTTCGTCGACTCTTTTTCAATGGTGTCGCTGAAGGTGTTTCTTGAAAGGAAGTTCCAGATAAAGATACCTGATGATAAGGCAACACCCGAAGCTTTTGACTCGGTCAACAAGATCGTAAAACTGGTGAACGAATATATCGGACAATAGACCAGCATATCCGGATGTTGTCAATTCCTTTATTCATTTTAACCCAAAAACTTTTGAATCATGAGTTACAGTAATAAAATAAGAGATATTTATACTAATCAGCTTGAGGAGATCAGGAAGGGTGGGATTTTTAAGGAGGAGAGGTTTATTCATTCAACACAGGCTGCGGATATTGAGGTTGAATTTCCTGTGGGCTCCAGCCCCAAGAAGGTAATTAACATGTGTGCCAATAACTACCTGGGGCTATCGAGCCACCCCGATGTTATAAACGCGGCACGCGATGGACTTAACACCAGGGGTTATGGCATGTCATCGGTACGGTTTATCTGTGGTACGCAGGACATTCACAGAGAGCTGGAAGCGAAGGTCTCAAAATTCCTTGGCACGGAAGACACAATTCTCTTTCCCTCGTGCATGGATGCCAATGCCGGTGTTTTTGAGGCACTTCTAACCAGCGAGGATATCATGATCAGCGACCGACTGGTACATGCTTCAATCATCGACGGGATGAGGCTTTGCAGTGCCGAACATGATACATTCAAGCATTCCGACATGCAGCATCTGGAGGAAAAACTAAAGCTTCATGCCTGTAAGCGTATCAAGCTCGTAATTACCGACGGGGTGTTCTCAATGGACGGCGATATTGCAAAACTCGATGAGATGGTAGCCCTCTGCGAAAAATATGATGCCATGCTCTTTCTCGACGACAGTCATGGTACAGGATTCATCGGAAAAACGGGACGGGGATCGCATGAGCTCAGGAATGTGTTAGGCAAGATCGATATTATAACCACAACATTCGGCAAAGCTCTGGGTGGCGCTTCGGGAGGTTGTGTAAGCGGTCATAAGGAGATAGTGGCTATGTGCCGGCAGAAAGCAAGGCCTTACCTCTTCTCCAATACAATTGCTCCTGTTGTAGTATCCGGGGTGCTTAAAGTATTTGATATCCTTTCGGGAAGCACCGAGAGAAGGGATAAGCTTGAGAAGAATACCCTATACTGGAGGAAGGGACTGACCGATGCCGGTCTGATAATCAAAGAAGGTGAAAGTCCTATCGTCCCGGTGATGCTCTTCAATGCCAAGCTGTCGCAGGATATCTCAAAGGATCTCTTCAGTGAAGGGATATACGCCATAGGATTCTTCTTCCCTGTTGTTCCCAACGGACAGGCCAGGATAAGAACACAGATATCGGCAGGTCACGAGATTCACCATCTCGATAAAGCCCTGGCTGCATTCGAAAAGGTGGGTAAGAAACATGGTATACTGGGATTGTCGAAGCAGGAGATAATAGCAAAGTACGGTTTGTAATATCATCTATCTTCAACTCAGAGGCGAACAAATATTCACCCGGGTACGTTTTAAGAGAGCGTGCCCGGTTTTTTTATCCCCTTTTTGTAAAAAAGATGCGACAATTGTACTTTCTCAACCTTAAATATGATATTATTCACGGGCCATCTGTTAAGTTAGATTAAATTTGCAGCCTGAATTAAACAAACACAAAATGTACAGCGCCATACAGGAACATCTCAAAAAAGAGCTTGAAGGAATAAGGGAAGCCGGACTTTACAAGAATGAACGAATAATAGGCTCACCGCAAGGAGCTAAAATAACCCTGACAACCGGACAGGAAGTGCTTAACTTTTGTGCCAATAACTATCTTGGACTATCAAACAGTCCGGAACTTATTGATGCTGCAAAAGAGGCTCTTGACACACACGGATATGGAATGTCGTCGGTAAGATTTATCTGTGGTACATCAGACCTTCATAAGCTTCTCGAAGAGAAAATCGCCACATTCTTTGGCACTGAAGATACTATCCTCTATGCTGCATGCTTCGACGCCAACGGAGGAGTTTTTGAACCTCTTCTCACGAGCGAGGATGCCATCATTTCCGATGCTCTTAACCATGCCTCTATTATTGATGGAGTAAGATTATGCAAGGCAAAGAGATACAGATACGAAAACGCTGATATGGAAGATCTCGAATCGAGGCTTCAGCAATCGCTGGAACAGAGGTTCAGGCTTATTGTTACCGACGGCGTCTTCTCAATGGATGGCAATGTTGCTCCGCTTGACCGCATCCTTAAGCTGGCAGAGAAATATGATGCCATGGTAATGGTCGATGAGTCGCACTCAGCAGGTGTTGTGGGAAAGACCGGAAGGGGAGTAACTGAACTATACAATGTTAAAGGTAAGGTCGAAATAATAACAGGGACACTCGGCAAGGCTTTCGGTGGTGCCATCGGTGGATTTACGACAGGTAAAAAAGAGATCATCGAGATGCTTCGTCAGAGGTCGAGGCCGTATCTCTTCTCCAATTCCATCCCTCCTCTTGTTGCTGCCGCAGGCATCAGGATGGTTGACCTTATGACCGAGACGAACGAACTGCAGGACAGGCTGCATGCCAATACTGAATATTTTGTAAAGAAGATGCTCGATCTTGGTTTCGACATCAAGCCGACCCAATCGGCAATATGTGCAGTGATGCTTTACGATGCCAAACTATCGCAGGAGGTGGCAGCACGACTTCTTAAGGAAGGTGTTTATGTTATAGGCTTCTATTATCCTGTTGTTCCCCAGGGAGGAGCAAGGATAAGGGTTCAGCTTTCGGCAGCACACGAAAGAGAGCATCTCGATAAGGCTATTGCCGCTTTCGAAAAGGTTGGAAAAGAGCTGGGGGTTATAAAGTAGGCGACCCACCTTAGCCGAGGCTTCGGACGGGCAGAGCAGGCTTCAGGCTATTTGTAAACGGTGATCAGTAATTGGAAACATGATATCGTTGTAATGGTACTCTGAGCCGAACATTTCCTTTTCGTTCGGCGGTGGCTCTGCCGCCGTCGGATTATTCCTGCAGGCTCTGCCTGCAATAGTTGCAACTGGTTTTATTGATAG
Organism: uncultured Bacteroidales bacterium; assembly: GCA_963698535.1. Lineage (GTDB taxonomy): Bacteria > Bacteroidota > Bacteroidia > Bacteroidales > VadinHA17 > CAVORD01. The sequence goes on from CAVORD010000001.1 coordinate 1,979,447, forward strand.
TCTGTGCTAAACATCTTCAGGCCGGAGCCTGATAACATAAACCGACTCAGGCCGGAGCCTGAGCCGAACAAAACATAAATTTGTCTACGAAATATCTAACATCTACAGCAATGACGGTTGGGATAACTTTTGAGACACCCTGTTTTCTTTAATTCCTGACGCCCGTTGCCTGTAGCCCGTCGCCAGATTTATCCGCACTTCGAGGAGCCGCAATCTTTACAGATCAGGCATCCCTCCTCATAAACAAGGTTTTCAGATCCACATTCACCGCATTTTCCCTTTGCCTTGGTTCCGTTGGGAATATACTTTTTCAGGGCTCTCTCAACACCATTCTTCCAGTTGTTGATCGATTCACTGTCGAGTCTTAGTGACTCGATCAGGTTTACAACATCAGGAATAGGCATCTCATGACTCAGCACTCCTGATATCAGTTTGGCATAGTTCCAGAATTCAGGCTTAAACATGTGCGACAGTCCTCCCAGAGTTTTCTTATAACCGTATTTATCGGTATACTGAAAATCGTAACGTGTTTTACCATCATCATCCTTGTTCTTGATGATCTTTCCCTTAACTATTCATTTTGGGATAGGGAATATCTCCTCATCGGCTATACCTGTAAATATCTCATAAGGTTTGCTCTCTTTTAGTCCTACAAATGCAACCCACTTCTCCTCATTTATATTGAATCTTATAACATCGCAATCAAGCACCTTGGGTCTTCTGAAGCTCTCGTTCTTCGACTCATTCTTATTGCCGGGCTATCAGGACACCGTTTCTTGATCCGTCGCGATAAACAGTTGCTCCTTTGCATCCCGATTTCCATGCTGTAAGATAGAGTTCGCTTACCAGCTCCTCTTTTGCATCTGCGGGCAGGTTGATAGTAACACTTATTGAGTGGTCGACCCATTTCTGTATCGCACCCTGCATCTTTACCTTTGCAATCCAGTCGACATCATTTGCAGTTGCTTTATAATAAGGTGACTTTTCAACTATCTTATTAACCTCTTCATCGCCCATCCGGGTAACCTCATCGGGATCGTATCCTTTATATTCAGCCAGTCGACAAACTTATGGTGAAATACATTAAACTCCTCCCATGGAGTCACCCACCTCATCGAGAAAGTGACTTTTACATCCTTATCATTCGGATTTACTTTTCTTCTTCTTTTATAGACACAGAAAATACGGTTCAATTCCTGATGTTGTCTGTGTCATGAGGCTTGTTGTTCCCGTTGGGGCAATAGTCAGCAGTGCAATATTTCTCCGGCCAAATTTAACCATGTTGTTATACATAACAGGATCTGCCTCTTTCATTCTCAGAATAAATGGATTATTCTTTTCACTTTCTGCATCATAAATTGCAAATGCACCTCTTTCCTTTGCCAGGTAGGTTGATGATTTATATGTTTCGAGTGCAAGTGTTTTATGAACTTCAACAGAGAAAGTTGTTGCATCATCGCTTCCATATCTCAATCCCAGAGCTGCCAGCATATCACCTTCAGCTGTTATACCAATACCTGTTCTTCTTCCCTCTGCGTGTTTTCTTCTAATATTTTTCCAGAGATTTCTTTCAACTGCTTTTAAGTTCTTCCGATTCCGGATCAGCATCAATTTTTGCAAGAATGGCATCAATTTTTTCCAGTTCAAGATCAATAATATCATCCATCATTCTCTGAGCCAGTCCTACATGTTCCTTAAACAATTCAAAGTCAAATTCAGCCTTCTTTGTAAATGGATTGTTCACATAGCTGTACAGGTTTAATGGCCAGTAGCCTGCAACTGTCATACGGACATAATGGAATTTCTCCGCACGGATTTGTTGATACAGTTGCAATCCCAGATCGGCATAACAATCGGGAACACTTTCCCTAATTATTGTATCCCAGAACAAGATACCCAGGTTCAGCTGATTTCCATGCATTATGGATGATCTTGTTCCATAACTTAGCGGCATCTATATCTTTTGCAAACTTCGGATTATCAGAATTAATCGGATATTGTTGTCTGAAGGTTTTATTTTCTTAACTGCCTTCATAAATTCATCGGTCAATCTTTACAGATACATTGGCTCCGGTAACCTTTCCGCTCTCCATCTTGGCATCGATGAAATTTTCTGAATCGGGATGCTTTATTCAGATATACTTAAGCATCAGAGCTCCTCTTCTTCCATCCTGAGCTACTTCCCGGGTTGAATTTGAATATCTTTCCATAAATGGAACAACTCCTGTAGAAGTTAAGGCACTGTTTAGTAACCGGGACTTCCTGGGTCGTATATGTGAAAGGTCATGACCAACACCTCCCCTTCGTTTCATGAGTTGTACCTGCTCCTGATCAATCTTCATGATACCGCCGTAGGAGTCTGAATCGCCATCATTACCTATTACAAAGCAATTGGATAGTGAAGCAATCTGATAATCATTCCCGATACCTGTCATTGGACCGCCCTGTGGAACGATATATTTAAAATCTTTAAGTACACTGTATATAATCTCCTCGTCGATAGGGTTTTCATATTTCATTTCTATACGCGCTGATTTCGCTGCCAGCCTGCGATGCATATCGTCGGGTGATTTTTCAAAGAGGTTCCCATAGGAATCTTTAATGCATATTTGTTTGCCCAGACACTTGCAGCCAGTTCATCGCCTCCGAAATATTCTCTGGAAGCGATTAAGACCTCATCATGATCGTACGTTTTAGGCTGAACTTCTCCCTTCTTCATTATCGATACACCTCCGGTTATCCCCTCCGGCTGTGTTTCCTCTTTTTTCACTTCTCCTGACTCTACTGTGCGATTCCTTTAAAAACAGTTCTCCCATACCTGGTGCAAAATTAATATTAATGCTGTGAATGTAAAAGACTTAACCTACCGAGGCCTTTTTTGAAGGCACGTTCTGCTAAATTAGGAAGAGTGGCGCTGGGGAACAAGTCATTTTTATTAACATTAGTGCGTAGTTTTCAACGACTGTTCTCTATCCCTCTGATACTGGGGGGCTTAGTGTTATAGCGCTGATAACGTGATAGTTAAAGATTAGAATCGAGATTACCTCAGGTATTGAATATTCGACACACCTGGTCAAAAAAACCAAACCAACACTGTTTGCATTTTCACAACTATCTGCTCTCAGGAGGAGAACTGTTCATTCTCATAAAAATTAGTTCTGCTACTGGATTCATAAAAAGACCGCCCGGGATATTCCGGGCGGTCTTCAATTAATAAAATATACCAGCTCTTAGAAAGAGAGACGAATTCCGAGAAGAGCACCCCATGTACTGGCGGTACTTATACTCTTATTAGAGTGTAGTTTTTGCTTCAAAGTCAGCAAGTGATGTTGCGTTAAGACCGAAAGCAGGAGCCGTTGTTGCATTACCGTATGTTCTAACAACCAATGGTCTTACATTATCATAGTTCGCAAGTGGGTTGTATGTATATGTTCCCCACTCGTCGTTGATCATGTTACCAACGTTGAGAAGATCAAGACTGACCTGCAGTGTATAGCGGCGATCTGTACCAAAGTTAGTAAAGATGTCCTGAAGAATCTTAGCATCAAACCTGTGAATCCATGGCTGTACATGACCATAACGCTCGGCGTATTCACCTTTGTGCTGGCTCAGGTACTCATTATGATTTACATAAGACCAGAATGCAGCCTGCTGCTCAGCAGGAGCCATACCATTATATGTTACAAAGTTGATCTCTGTAGCGTCCTTTGGAATGTAGATCAGGTCTGAAGAAGCACCATCACCATTCATATCATTAGTGTAAGTGTATGACCATCTTCCTGTCTGATAACCCTGATAGGTCAAAGACAGAGTAGTTGCAAAGAAGTTAGCATACTCAACACGATATGATATGTTACCAACAAGCTTATGTGGTGTTGCGAAGTTTGAATAGCTAAGACCAACATCGTTCAGACTACCTGTTGATGTGTTAGAGGAATATGCAGAATAAGCTGCAGATCCAGGGTTAGCTGTAATATCTTTCGCCTCAGTAAAGGTATAAGCAAACATACCTGAGAAACCGCGGTTGAAGTTCTTTGTAAGCATAGCAGTCAATGAGTACTGATATCCCTCATCGGTATTTGACAAGTACCATTGCATTGCTTATTGTACTCACAACTCTTCTGGTTGCCGATGTCCAGTAAGGACGATTGTCAGGACCCATCATGGTTCCAAGAGGAGCTGCCTCGTTGATGTTTACCTGCTTGATAGCATTGATATCTTTTGAATAGAGAGCTTCGCCGGTAAATACCATATTCCATGGAAGTTCAACATCAACACCTAAGCTGGAACGCCATACCTGTGGAAATTTGAAATCTTTGCCAACCTGAGCCAGACCTGAGTTGTTAGGCAGGGTTCCTGGGGTAGTTGGGAAAAGAGCAGGGTTGCTGGCGATAACATCTTTATAATCAGGATTGAATTTGAATCCTATAAGGTTTGGACTTGTTGGTCCCCAACCAATCTCTGGTACCTGGATAAGTCCTGAGTTTGTTGGCTGGTTTGTAAACCATACAAATGGAAGCATACCGGTAAAGATACCTGTACCACCGCGCACCTGAAGTGATCTGTCACCCTTAACATCCCAGTTAAATCCTAATCTTGGTGAGAACAGTAATTGTGGATCTGGCCATGTGCTGACATCAATTTTTTCGCCATCAGCAAAAGTAAGAGCAGAGATAGCAGGGTTGTCTGTCATCTCGTCGAGATAGAACGGCAGTTCTAATCTTACACCATATGTTACCTTTAACTTTGGGTTAACTCTCCACTCATCCTGAGCATAGAGTGCTCCGAAGCCAAATGTTAGCTCAGCACCAGGAGCATCAACACCGTTGAAACCATAAGTGACACCAAAACCAATAGGATCAGCATTGGTAAGGAAGTCATTCACCGAGTTGAAGCGGTAGTATGATGTACCTTCACGAATGTATGAGTTTCTGAAGAATAGTCTGTCGAACGAAACACCAGCTGTAACAGTATGCTTGTTAAGGTTCATTGTCATGTTATTGGCAATGCTGAGTGTTTTGTTTGTAACGTCGTTATTGAAACTGAACAGCTCATATCCGAATGACATGTACTGGTCGCCACCTTCCCAAATGTCAACAAACGGGAAGAGGTCAGAGTCACTTGTACGTGTGTCCTGAATAAAAGTGTAGCTGGCAAGGAACTTGTTAGAGATCTTTGAGCCAAATGTGCTGTTAAGTTCACCTGTAAATGATCTTACAGTATTCTGGAAACCATAGAATGCATTTGAGAATGCAAGTGACTGGCTGCTGATACGACCTGAGTTACGAGGTTGTTTGGAGGACCACTGTTAAAGTTGGTCTGCTGGTCTGAAATACCTACCACGTCGTTATAACGAACGGTAAGCTTATGATTCTGGTTAATGTTCCAGTCCAAGCGAGCCAAAAATTTGGTATTAAGATCCTGGAATGGGTCAAAATCCTTGTATTTACCCGGATCATAATTGTAGGTTGACATAAGATGATTCCTTACAGCAATCATGTCAGACTCACGTGTTCTTGAAATAAGACTTGCAGGAACGGCAACACCGTCACTACTTGGCTGCCATGAAACACCCGGCTTATTCTCTTTCTCATACTCTGCACTTACAAAGAAGAAGAGTTTATCCTTGATGATTGGTCCGCCAAATCTTACGCCAAAGTTTTGTGAGTTTCTCTCTCTTGCACCTGATACGGTATCACCTGCAACTGTTTGTCCGGTAATGGTTTTAGGTCTGATGTATGTGTATGCTGATCCTTTGAAAGGTGTTATCACCACTCTTGGTAACAGCGTTGATACTGGCACCGGTAAACTGTGAAACGAACATCATAAGGAGCCATGTTTACTGTAATCTCTTCGATAGCATCGAGAGAGATAGGCTGTGCATTACCACCCGGTAGTGGGTTGCTGCTCAATCCGAAGTTATTATTGAATGCTGCACCGTCAACAGTAATTGTGTTGAAACGGCCATCTCTACCTCCAAATGAATTTCCCTGCGCCTGAGGCGTGTATTTGGTGAAGTCCATAATACTACGACTAATGGTTGGAAGAGTTGCAATCTCACGTCTGCTGATGTTAGTCTGAGTACCTGCGCGGTCTGAATTCAGAATTGAGTTGACAAGTCCAGCAGATACACTTACCTCACCAACTGCTGTTGTTGTTTCAGCCAGCGTCACATCCTGTACATAAACTTCTCCTAGTTTAAGGAAGATGTCAGTGTAGCGGAAGGCGTATAGCCTACAAAAGAGACATTGATCCGGTATGGACCACCAATACGCATATTGATGATTCGATAGTTACCGGCATTGTCTGTAATTGTTGCATACTGGATCCTGAAGGAACATGTACTGCAACAACAGTCGCCCCTGGCATTGGCTGTCCGCCATTATCCAGAATACGACCATTCATGCCCGATGTTGTAAAACCCTGACCATACAAGAACTGAAATCAGGAGTGAAAAAATCGCCAGATTGGCTTTTTAAAATTTTCATAGTTTAAGGTTTAGTTAATAGTTGGTTAATGAGATTCTAATTGTTTGATTATTATGACATAATCCCCATGTGATACTATTTCATTAGGGACTGGTAAATTACATTGATTTTACAGATTATAGGATGTGACCAGGAGCTAGTTTTAAACAAATTATCAGTACCAAGGGAAAGGAAGATGTCGGTGTAGGTAGCTTCCTGATAACCGACAAATGATACTGTCACAGTATAAGGACCACCTACCCTTAACGCCGGAATAAAAAAACGTCCGTCCATTGATGTAGCTGTTCCGTACTGCGAGCCGGAAGGATTGTGAAGGGCAACAACTGTAGCGCCAGGTAATGGATCGCCATTATTGTCAACAACCCTTCCACTAAGAACAGAAGTGGTAACACCCTGTCCAAATGCAAGAACTGAAATCAGGAGTGCAGCAATTGCAAGACCTGACCTTTTCAAAAGTTGCTTCATAGGTTAATTTTTAAAATTTAGTGATTTTAAGTATAAAGTTAATTGTCTGATTTTGTGCTCATTACAACAAATGCAATCTCCCGCCTGACAAGAAATCAGGGGATGTAAAAATTACAAATCTTTATATAATAGCAATGGGGGGACCAGAGGAAGTTTTGAACAAATTATGAGACAGAGAAGAAACAATTAAGGCAAAATTATTATCATTTGAGGGCAGCTTCCAATTGGCGCCACTATAAGGCTGATAATGTATGAATTAGTGTTTTATATGATTTTATGAGGGTTGAGTGCTTCATAACTGCTGGTTTGCATATTGAATAACAGACAAGCCGGGCAGAAAGCCCCGCCAACCTGATGTCCTACCATTTATCAGTCCCGGCAAGCTGATAAAAAAGAAAGCTGCCTCACTTTGAGGCAGCCCCTTTTATTATCTGTCACACAGCTTATGCTGCGCGTCACATATTTATGGTATACAGTTTCGTATTACTTACTTCGAACTTACGTGGCTGAAATAAATACTATTTGAAAGCTGGGGTGATCCATTAAAAGAACCCTTCGGTGCAATTACCGTCAGTTGGTCTCCCACTTTAAGGCCTTTGTCAGCTATCAGGTATTTTCTATCATCGCCTGTTGCACCATAACCCGGATAACAGCCATACACGTAGATTGAATCTACGCCGTCTTTCAAATAAAGATTACCATATGTAGTACTGGTAATCGATGTAATTTCACCGGTTACCATAAAGTATGTACTGGGATCGTCAGGTTTAGTCAGCACCTCTGCAATGGTAGCAGCAGTTACAGGAATAGAGCTTTCCAGAACGGCACCACTTACCTGTGGAGTTCCATTATATGCAGCACGTTTTCCGACAATTGTAATAATGTCACCTACTTTCAGACCGTATGTGGCAAAATCAACAATTTTATAAACATATACTTCACCTGAGAAATCTCTCATGTATAAATTGCCAGATGTAGCATCGGAAATACTGGTAATAACACCTGTCAGGCGATATTGTGTAGTTCCAACTTCAGCTGCAAGGAATTCTGCAATAGATGCATCTATAATCGCTCCTGTTTGGCTAAGTGTTGTTTCTGAAGTATAGTCTTTAGACCCGTCAGTAGTACGGAATGTGATTGTGGTTCCACGGTCTCCGCCGGTATTAGCTTCGGCTTTGAATTTCACCACAACAGACGTTCCTGCCGATTGGATGGAGGAAATTGACAACCAGGATTCGGCATCCTCAGGAATATCTACCGATACGCCTTGTCCTTTACAGGTAAGGTATGCAATAAATTCACCACCTTCGATAGGAAGCACTTCGTTTTCAACAGAATCAACTTTCACAAGTGATTTGTTGATTTTGATAACTGTTACATTTACCAATTCCACCACTGTTCCGTAGGTGGTTTTTGGTCCCTGAACAGTTACTTCATCACCCACTTCAAGTCCTAAACTTAAAAAGTTTTTCGTATCTCCCTTCGCATCAAGAGTACCATAAATATAAATAGAACCTGTTGCATCCTCCAGATACCAGTTGCCGTACAGTGTGTTGGTTATTGCCGTACAAACGCCGGTTACCAGGTAGGTCTTGCTGTCTGGTCCGGCAATTACCTCTGCACAGGTGGCAGGTGCAATTGTTGCCAGACCCTGGATGACGTTTATTCTCTGAGTTACGCCTCCACATTGAATTTTAACTTCTCCTTTGCGACCATCCAATGCAGATTCGGCTGAAAAGGTAAGCGTTGATTCACCGGCACTGCCAGAGGTTGAAGAGATAGTCAGCCATTGTATACTGTTCTCTAATGTCCAGTTATCATTAGCTGTTACGGTAATGGATGTAGAACCACCCTCTACCGGGATAGACACGTAAGACGACGATACCTGAATTTCATCAAGCAACGTCGTAGTTGAATTCATCGTCACAGCTTACCATCATGGCAACTGCCGCGATGAATAATGGGAAAAAATATTTTAATTTCATTTATCTGTACTTTTTATTAGTTGAAAATATATTTGACACCAATTAAAGCATACCAGCACTGACCCAATGAGTAGCTTGGGGTGAATGTTTTGGTATCACCATGGATAGAAGCGGGTGTAGAGAATGTAGCCACACCGTCAGCATCCACACCTTCATATTTGAGGATACGGGCTTCCGAACCGATTGCCGGATTCAGATATTTGCCGACACCCCATTCAGAATTGAAGAAGTTCATACACGTTTTTGACATCAAAGCTAAGTTGCAGCTTATGTTTGTCTTTGCCTGCATTTAACACAAAATCGTGTTTATAGCTTAAGTCGATGCGATGTACCCAGGGAGAGTAAACGCTATAGGCTTCTGCATACTTGCCTTGTTGATTTTTCAAATAATCACTGGCATGCACATAGTCCATAAAGCGGGTTTTGTCGTCTGCTGAAACAAAGCGGAACTCGTTGTTTGCCACTTCATCGTCAGTTGGAACATAGATTGCATCATAGTTGTAACCGTCACTATTGATATCGTTAACCGTCATATATGAGTATTTAGCTCCACCGCGCCATCCTTCATAGATAATGCTATAGCGGTTACCGCTGTTGTCGTGGGCAGTAAGCAATGCCACAAGACGACTGGGTTCGGTGTATTGAGAATTGTGCAATCTGATGTTGTTAGGACCTTCTACTGTTGGAACGTATGTGAATGCAGATTCTGCATTAGATCCCGGCATCCCTGTTACATCCTTGGAAACTATGTGTGTATAGGCAGCCATCAAACTGAGCCATTTTGCTGGCTGAGCATCGAAAGTAATGTTGCCTGACCAGCCATAACCCAGACTTGTGTTTTCCAGCACAAAGGCCTTTGTGGCTGTACGATAACCGGCAGGATAAATCGGACGATTGTCAACACCGTTGAAACGGGCGAAACCACCAATATTTGGAATACTCCAGTCAGAAATAGAAACACCGTTGATTGTTTTGTTATAAATTCCTTCTACCGTTACAGATAATGGGAAAGGTGTTTTGAATGCATAATCAACAGCAATTGATGTTTTCCATACTTGCGGCATTTTGAAATTTGGATCTACAGCCGCAATAGCAGAAGGAACTGTTCCATCTTCGGGAGAAATAGTTGAAGGATATCCCAATGTTATTAACTTATCATAAAGTGCAGCAATGTTAGCATTTCCGTTAGCATCAGTTACAAGACCGCCGGCAAATTCATCCATTGTGAAACCTCTTCTTGCTGCGTTCGCTGCGTTAATCTGTGCCTGATACTGTACCATTCCACCGTTGGTAGGCATATTGGTGAAGAATACAAGAGGTAAATTACCCGAGAAAAGACCGGTACCTCCACGAACTTTCAGGCTCTTATCACCAAATGTATCCCATGCAAAACCTATGCGGGGAGAGAATATGATATTGCCTTTAGGCCATTCTCCTGTATTGATATTACGACCGGAATAATCAATGTCATAGATAGCCTGGTTTGTTATCAGGTCATTATTATCGAAGAAAAGCCCATCTATACGAAGTCCATACGAAAGTTTGAAATTATCAGCTAACGCTCCAATCATCTTGTCCGTAAACTCCAATTTTGTTGGTTCTTATGCGAGCTGCAGGATTGCTCTCTCCACCATAGCCATAAGTTAAGTTCACAATTTCAGGTGTTGCTTCGTTTAAGAAGTCGGCAAGACTTGTGTAGCGATAGTATCCTGTACCGTTACGCATATAAGCATTATCTGCCATTTTATGTTCGTAGGCAACTCCAACTACAGTTTTATGATTGCCTAAATAGTAAGTGAGTTCGTCTTTGATATTCAAGACGTTGTTGTGAACAGCATTGTTCCAGGTGAAAAGTTCATACCCCAAAGAGAGGTAGGCCTGGTCGTCTTTCAAAATATCAATAAATGGGAATTCATCGGAAGTAGATCCGCGCAAATCGTCAAGTTTTGAGAATGTTGCCAGAAACTGGTTAAATAAGTTATCGGACAATCGGCTGTTCAGGTCAAAAGAGAATGAATGAACAAGATTGTTCATTGAATACATCGAATTTGCATACGACATTGAGGCCGGTGACATTCTTGCCTCAGACATACGGGTACCTCCGTCCATAGATGAAGCATTTGGCGAGTTATAGTAAAGGTTCTTTGTGTAGTTATAACGTAAGGCCAGACGATGTTTGTCTGTGATATTCCAATCCAGACGAGCAAGAAGTTTGTAGTTATTTTCATCTGCAGGGAAATCTGTGAAAGATCCCGTTTCATATCCATACTTACTTTTAACAAAATCTGAAACTGTCTGAAGATCGCTTACTGTTGTGCGGGAAATATAATTATCGGCATCGGCGACCCCGTCAGTTGAAGCTCTCCAACGATTGACAATGGTTGGTGTTTTAGCCATTTCCCCGTTTACAAAGAGGAACAATTTGTTTTTGATAATTGGTCCACCCAAAGTAAAACCAGAAGATGTATTGCGGTCTACATCACGCGCACCTGCGATTTGCGTACCATAAACAGCATCACCGCGCATGTTTTCATTTCTGTGATAAGTATAGGCGCTGGCTTTGAAGGTATTTGTACCGGATTTTGTAATAGCGTTTACACCACCACCAATAAAGTTAGTCTGACGAACATCATATGGGGCTATTACAACCTGTAATTCCTGGATAGCTTCAATAGAAATAGGGCTGCCTCCACCGGGAAGAGCAGAACTCAAACCGAAGTTATTGTTGAAATTCGCTCCATCCACTGTAAAGTTAGCCGTACGACCATCTGAGCCGACAAAGGTCATCCCATTGCCTCCATAGGGCGAAAGGCGGGTAACGTCTGTAATGCTGCGACTCACTGTACGGCAAATCATTTATCTGGTTATTAGTGATATTCGTCACTGCACCGGTTTGCGTGGTATTGAATTTTGATGTCCCGTAACCAATCACAATAACCTCTGTCATCTCAGTCGTGGTTGGTACCATGGTAGAGTTCAGGGTTGTGTTTTCTCCGAGCGACAGGGTAATCTCAGTATAACTCTGGGTTTGATAGCCCGACGAAAGTTACATTAACAGTATATGGTCCTCCGGGACGCATACCCTGGATTGAATAGAGACCCTGGCTGTTTGTCGCAGCACCATACTGGGTTCCGGAAGGGATGTGGGTTACAACAATCGTGGCACCCGGCATCGGCTGGCCATCAGTCTCAGTAATCTTGCCACTGAGAGTTGATGTTGTTACTTGTGCCATCAAGGTGGCTGTTCCAATGAACAGTAACAATGGCATGAAGATTAATATTAGTTTTCGCATAATTAGGAAAAATTTAAAGGTTTATTGTTGTTGTTAGTTGTATATTATTTATAATTAGTTAGTCGCCAATTACAAGGCTTGGCCCGTTACAAAAACAGAAATCAGGAGCATAGCCAGAGCCAGTCCTGATTTTTTCAAAATTTTTTGCCTGGTATGTCCTTTAAGATTAGAAATGATAAATAGGTTTTAGTTATTAAATAGGACTTCTGTCTTAAATTTAAATAAGAGATTTTTCCCTTATTTAAGGGTGAATAAAATACGACAATCTGAATAAAGAGGGGGTATAAAAAGCGAAGAGTTTTAAACAAATTTTACACTTATTGCTTTATGCAGTCTAAGTGTGCCTTTAACTTACTGACCACTATGCCCGTAGCACCGGCTCCGTTACGCACAAAAGTTGCAGCAGCCTTGCCGGCATTTGATGTGAATGATTCATCTGAAACAAAACGGTCGGTAAGGCTTGAAAAATCACCGTACGAAGCGAAAGAGAAACCACCGCCACAGGCAATGAGAGCCGTTGCTTCGGAAAACTTAGTGTGATTAGGACCGAATAAGACAGGCCTGCCCCATACTGCGGCCTCAAGAACATTATGGATACCCTTGCCAAATCCGCCACCGATTATTGCCACATCGCAATATCTGTAAGCCGAACTAAGCAACCCGATGGAATCGATAATAATTACCCTGGTATCTTTACTGATATTTGAAGATTGCGACAGCCGGCAATTAGGAACCTTAAGCTTTCTCTCAAGAGAAGCAAGATGAACTTCGTTGATCTCATGAGGAGCAAAGATCCATCTTCCTGCCCGGGGATTCTCATTTATATACCTGGCTATGATCTGTTCGTCCTGAGGCCAGCTGCTACCCACAATAAAAAGCTTCTCTCCCTTCTTAAAGCGCTCTATTTCTTCTACCACCCTGGCCTGACCCGCGATCTCAGCAACCCTGTCAAACCGGGTATCTCCCGCAACATTTACATTATATATACCGTGTCTCTTCAGAAGCATCAGGGATGATTCGTTCTGGACAAATATCCTGGTGTAGAGTTTCAGTCTCCTGAGAAATATTTTACCATACCACCTGAAGAAGTGCTGCTCGGGTCTGAATATTGCAGAGATCAGAAATATTCCGATTTTCCTTTTGTCGATCTCTTCAATGAAATTAAGCCAGAATTCATACTTCACAAAAACAGCAATATGAGGGTTAATAAGGTTGAGGAATAGCCGTACGTTGGAAGGGGTGTCGGATGGAAGGTAAAGAACCTCATCGGCAAGATCATAATTCTTCCTTAGTTCATAACCCGAGGGAGAAAAGAAAGAAAGAGTTATCCATATGTCCGGAATTGTTCTCCTTAGCTCTTCTATTACCGGTCGCCCCTGCTCAAATTCTCCCAGCGAAGAGCAATGTATCCACACTCTTAACCTCTCTTCCCGTTTGCCAGTAACGATCTTTTTCTCCCACCCCTTTCTCCCGGAAACCCATAGTCTCGCTTTATCATCGAATAAAGATGCAACATGTATTGCTGCAACATATAATCTGATACCTAATGTATATAGGAGCCTCATGGCATCTGTTTGGTTGCCAAAAATAATAAAAAGTGTTGACCATTTTATCCTTATATTTGTAATTACCACATCGAGCCATGGTAAGACTCATCGCTTTAATAATATCTATTGTGCTGCAAATTGTTGCTGCGAGTATTGCATTGCGGTTCATGAAGCTTACCAAATACAGGTTATCATGGATACTCCTTTCCCTTTCCCTGGTATTCATGGCAGTGAGAAAAATAATTCAGCTTGTTGAATACTACTGGAAACCACCCTCAATTCAGCTTCTTATGATAGATGAATGGATAGGTGTTGTAATATCGGTAATGCTCGTTGTTGGTATTATACTTATACGTGAGATATTCTACTCACTTAAAAGAGCCGATATCGACAGGATAAGGTCGGAAAGAAGAGTGATACATGCTATACTTACCACTGAAGAGAACGAGAGGAAACGATTTGCCAAAGATCTCCACGACGGGCTGGGACCTCTCCTCTCGACAGTAAAGATGTCCCTTTCAGCCCTGGAAACACGGATAAGTGATGAATCGGGCAAAGCCATCCTTGCCAACACTACACATGTTGTAAATGAAGCTATCGGAACTATCAAGGAGGTGTCCAATAATCTTAGCCCCCATATTCTAACAAATTTCGGGCTGGAGAGTGCCCTGAGCAGTTTTACTGCCAAGATCAATCAAACTAAAACGATCGAGATCCTTTTCCACTCCAACCTGGCCGACATGCGACTTCAGACCGATCAGGAGGTTGTGGTTTACCGGGCGGCCTGCGAACTGATAAATAACTCGATCAAACATTCCGGAGCAAAGAAGATCGTGGTTGAACTAAAGAAACACGAGAAGTTTGTGACACTGCAGGTGACCGATAACGGCAAAGGGTTTGATACAACCATTAATGATCCGGAAAGGAAGGGTATGGGTTTGTCGAATATCGCAACACGAGTAAGATCAATAGACGGTGTATTTATATGTGAGAGCAGCCCCGGGAAGGGAACAAGCTCATTTATTAAAGTAGTTAAACAGGATAACATTAAAACTAATGTCGAAAATCAGAATAACCCTGGTTGATGATCATCAGCTCTTCAGGAACGGACTAAAAATGCTTCTTGACAGTTTCACTGACCTTGAGGTGGTAAGTGAATCATCCAATGGCAAGGAGTTTCTTGATACCCTTGCCGCAGATAAACCCGATATTGTTCTGATGGACATTGATATGCCTGTTATGGATGGAGTGGAGGCCACAGGCAAAGCAATGAAACAATTTCCTGAGCTTAAAATAATTGCTCTTTCCATGTTCGGAGAAGAGGATTATTACTACCGGATGGTTGATGCCGGCGTAAAGGGATTCCTGCTGAAGGATTCAGGAATCAATGAAGTTAAAGAGGCAATTACAACCATTATTAAGGGAGGCAGTTACTTTTCACAGGAGCTTCTTTATCACGTTATTCAGAAGATAAAGACCAGAGAGACAGAATCAAAAATGGCTAACCTCTCCAGAAGAGAGAGCGAAATACTATTAAAGATATGTGAAGGGCTCTCCAACCAGGAGATCGCAGAAGAACTTTTTATCAGCAAAAGGACTGTCGATAAGCACAGGGCAAATCTGTTAAGCAAAACTGGCTCTAAAAACACAGCCAGCTTAATTCTTTTTGCTATCCGTAATAAACTGATCGAATTATAGAACTTGGATAACACAAGAGAAAAGGGACATAAAGGCGAAGATATAGCAGCTGAATATCTTATCAAATCCGGCTACAGGATACGGAACAGGAACTGGTTTGCCGGTAAAAACGAGATAGACATAATAGCTGAAACAAAGGAGTTTCTAATCTTTGTTGAAGTGAAATCGGCTCAGGCCGGCTATTATGTTCACCCCAGAGAATCGGTTACCGTTGCCAAACAGAGGGGTATAATAATGGCAGCATCTGTCTACACAAAAAGATTTAACATAAACAAGGAGTCGAGGTTCGACATCATCAGTATAATTACCGGTATCGACCCTCCTGAAATTGAACATATTGAAGATGCTTTTTACCCGACACTTTAGCTTCAGGGTCATGAATATTGAATTGTTGCGCGACTATTGTATAAGCTGATCCTGGCAGGTTATCACAAGACGCTGACCTGATAGTTCCGCAATTTAGCACCAGGGAGCTTTAAACTCCTGACAAATTCCTCATACCTCGGATCAGTCTGTAATGGCTTCCACATTGGCATTGCAGCGATCCATGGTATCCATACATGGTGTGGTTTATAACCAATCAATTTAAAGGCTTCATCGAACATACCTAATGCTCCATACACCACCGCAAGTCCCAATGCGTTCCAGCCACTCAACTCAGCACTTTCCAATTGATTCAGAATTTTCACTGCTTCATCCCGGTGTCCGGTTAATGCATATGTATATCCCAGTACCCATCCCCATGGTGGAGCTAACTCTGCAAGTTTCTTATGGGCTTCTATGGCCTCATCTGTTCTGCCCATGGCAAGATAGGTCTCACCAAGGACAAAATAACCTACTGGATAATCCTTTAAAATGTCAAATGACTTTTGAACCTGAAGAATGGCATCTTCATACCTGCCAAGGTATGATAGTAATGCTCCAAAGAAGGCAGTAATACCAGGATTGAAAGGATCACACTTCCAGGCAAGTTCATGCTCAATGAGCGCTTCGTCGTTACGGCCGAATAGAAAAAGAGTCCAGGCATATTGATAATGCGCGATGCTTAAGTTTGGATTTAACTCGAGCGCCCGTTTAAAATAGTTCTCAGCCTCATGAAAGTTCCAGTTAACATACATGCAGATTTCGGCCTGGGCTAATTGGGCCTCTGCCAGATTTGGGTCAAGTTTTATTGCCTGTCGCCCTGCCGATTCAGCTTTCACATAGGCATCCCCGGCATTGAAAGGTCCATGGGCAATATCCAGGTAACCGAGTGCCAGTCCGGCATAGGCCAGAGGTTCGGCAGGATCGATCCGGACTGCCTCATGAAGATATTCCAAACCCTTTTTTATTCCCTCCGGTGTTTGCTGGTATAAATTGTACTTACCGCGAAGATAAGCCTTATAGGAATTGGGATTTACCTCTCTTATTTCATCAAGTTGTGTTTGTTGCTCGGGAGAAAGGGTATATTGAATTTCACTGGCTACTTTCCTGATCACCTGGCCATATAACTTCAAAATATTGTCCATGTCCACATCAAAGGTTTGCGCCCACAGCTGTTTTTCTTCAGGAAAGGCATTGAATAATTTGAGTTGAATCCTGATTTTGCCCTCCACAATCATCACCGACGCCTCAATAATCGCATCTACCCCTAATTCAGTGGCTATCTCTTTGATGGTCTTTTCTGAATTGGTATATGCCAATACTGATGTTTTTGATACCACCCTGATGGCTCCCAATTGACCCAGTTCACCAATCAGGGCATCATGCATCCCAAAAACAAGGAATGTTTGATTGGCATCACCCGTATAATTATCGAATGGGAGCACAGCTATAGATTTTATTTTCTTCTCAGGTATTTCAAAATGAACCGTCTTCAGGTCTGAATCGGGTTTTGAATTCAGGTGCTTCTTAACCTCACCAGGAGGGTAACCATAATGATCGTGGAAACATTTGGAAAAATAAGTAGTGCTCCCAAAACCCACCCTGTAAGCGACCTCTGCCACCGTACCTGCCTGTATTTGAAGTAATTCCCTGGCACGCTTCAACCTTGTTTCACGAATAAACTGGCTTATGGATTGGTTGGATATTGCTTTCAATTTCCTGTGAAGGCCTGAGTGGCTAATGCCCATTCCCTTTGCCAGTGCAGCAACCCCGAAACTATTATTGGAAAAATTTTCCTCAACAATTCCAATAAGCTTATTGATGTATTGTTGCTCGGAGGGGAGATATACTGTCATGATGTCGGGTTTAATTATTGACTGTGTCTCTTTTAGTATAAGTAAGTTACAAAAAAAAAGGAAGAGGATGCCACTCCTCTTCCTGAAAAGTATTACTCAAAACCCAAAACCTTCAAAGAACATACATTTAAAACATCAACAGTTTGTGAGACGAACCAGGTCATCCGTTCTAACCTTTCTTTTTAGGACCCCGAGGTTATTCAATATTACCCTCGATGAGGTAAAAGAAAGTTGGATTTGTCGGGTCCGGGAAATTAGACAGGTCACCCACATAATTCATGGTATAGGTCCATTTGGCTTTCATACCCTTCACTTTACCTTCCACTCCTTTACCAACAGCCGTTGCAACCACAAGTGCTCCTTTTCCATCTTCGCTAAACGTTATTTCACCCTTCCATTCAATTTCCCATTTTCCGCGGTTCTCATCATGAGGATTCCTGGCATCTACAAATAATTCGGATGTTCCGTAGAATCCATCAGCAGCCGTTACCCAAATGGTGGTTCCGGTCACTCTCCAGTCATCTGTAGCATCATACCATTTATTGATTTCTGCAGTCATTTCAACAGGAGTACATTTGCCTTCAAATGTTCTTTTAACTTTCGCACTTTTCATAGCGGCTATTCCCAGATCACTTTTTGAAAGCCCGGGAAATTCAGGTTCATTTTTCTCGCTTTTCTCACAACCAAAAACGATAATGGCTGTTCCAAAAATCAAAAACATAAGTGTTAAACGTTTCATAGTTTCTTGTTTTTTAATTAGTTAAACATGATGATTTCGATAAGGTAAAGTTCGCATATAAGAGCAAGCTGAACCAAGAAGCTATATTTCAAAAAGATTAAAATTTCTGGCGGGATTTAAATTATATGGCATAAAGTTTAATTTTTATTGCTGAAGGCTTTCGAAACACTGTCGCAAGTGAAAAAAAACGGGGTCTTAAAACCGAGAATATCATTACTGCAATTCTTGTAGCCGGAATGCACATTCATCCTACAAAAAGGGTATTTTAGCAGTAATATTTTGCAATAAATCAGAAATATCAATTGCGCTATATTGCTGGTAAAATTCAACCAAAATGAACTTCGAGGAAATCCGGGAATACTGCATCTCAAAACCAGGAGTCACAGAAGGATTCCCATTTAATGACACGGCATTGGTCTTCAAAGTAGCCGGCAAAATGTTTGCCCTGCTCGATCTGTCAGAGGAAGCAAGGGGCATCACTCTGAAATGCGATCCGGAGCTGGCCATTGAACTAAGGGAACGTTACCCGGTTGTTACCCCGGCCTGGCACTTTAACAAAAAGCATTGGAATACAGTGGTTTGTGACGGGTCTGTCCCAGACAGGGAGATTCTTGGATGGATCGATCATTCGTACTCCCTTGTAAAACCACTCTCATAATATTCTGTACAGATGCTTTCAAACATTGATATTGTCGTTTACATTTTCCAATTTTGGATCTGACTTTAACGAAAATAAATAATCTGCAATTATGAAGAAGTTCTTATTCCTTATCATGGCCTCTGTCATTCTAACCACTGTTTCACAGGGTCAGAAGAAGAGCCAGCCAGCTGAAGAGGGCTACAATTTCACCACTGTTGTTTCCCTGAAAGCCACTCCCGTAAAAAACCAGTCGAGTACAGGTACTTGCTGGTGCTTTGCCACCACCTCATTTGTCGAGTCTGAACTGCTCAGGATGGGCAAGGGTGAATATGACCTTTCGGAGATGTTCATTGTACGCCAGAACTATGTCGACCGACTTCGCGACAATTACCTGCGACGTGGTAACGGCAACCTCGGACAGGGCAGTTTAAGTCATGACTGGTTCAGAGTTTTTTCCGAAAAGGGTATAGTTCCGAACGAAGTATATACAGGTCTTAACTATGGATCACCTACTCATAATCACGGTGAACTCAACACCTTCCTTGCCGCTGTTGCTGAGGTGCCTGTTAAAAGGAAGAGTGAGAGCAAAGAGTATAATAAAATAGTTCAGAGCATACTTGACATTTATCTTGGAGAGGTTCCTGCCACCTTCCAGTACAAAGGAGTAAGTTATACCCCTGCTTCTTTTGCTTCATCACTGGGGATCAACCCGGATGATTATGTGGAGATAACATCATTTACCCACTTCCCTTTCTATACCAGAGGCCTTCTTGAGGTTCCTGATAACTGGAAGCATGAGAAGTTCTATAATGTTCCTCTCGATGAGCTTATAGAGATCATGGATAATGCTCTTATGAAAGGCTATACTGTTAACTGGGATGGCGATGTCAGCGAGAAGGGATTCTCACATACCAATGGTGTTGCCATTGTTCCCGATGTTGTGAATACCGATAGCTACTCCACTACCGACAGGGCACGCTTTGAGAAGATGCCACAGGCCGACCGTCTTGAAGAGGTATACAAGTTCATCCGCCCCTATCCGGAGATGAAGATAACTCAGAAAATTAGGCAGGATGGTTACGAAGCCTTTGTAACCACCGACGATCACCTGATGCACCTGACAGGTATTGTAAAAGACCAGAATGGCACCAAATACTATATCACCAAAAACTCATGGGGAACCGAAAGGAACAAATTTGGCGGCTACCTGAACATGTCGGAAAGCTTTGTAAGGGCAAAGACCATATTCATTATGGTTCATAAGGATGCAATACCTTCAGCTATAAAGAGCAAGCTGGGATTATAATACCAGGGAGTTAAAATACCATAAGATTACAACCACGGAGCTGGGCAGAGTCAAATCTGCCCAGCACTGTAAATGAGCCGTCGGGAAACACTCTGCCGATATCTCCTGTTGAGATGAAAGAGCATGAGTTGATATTAGCCAGGTCGATAATATCTATTCCTCCTGTATCCTGTTTTGCCGGATCAGGATGTGTCAGCGGATCGTATGCATCACGTATCATTATCCTTAACCATGGTACGGGCTTGAAAAGTCCGTCTCCGGCTGAATAGGCCTGACTCATCATCTCCGTCATTCCGTATTCTGAATGGATCTTGCTAAGATTAAAAGCCTTACACAGGGTTTTATGAACCTCTTCTCTCGTTAACTCTTCTCTTCTACCCTTCATGCCTCCGG
The DNA here is from genome assembly GCA_963698535.1 of uncultured Bacteroidales bacterium. Lineage (GTDB taxonomy): Bacteria > Bacteroidota > Bacteroidia > Bacteroidales > VadinHA17 > CAVORD01. The sequence continues at coordinate 2,000,220 of CAVORD010000001.1, forward strand.
TCTCCATAACGGTTACTCCTGAAAAATCAAAAGGACCCTTATCAGCCATATCAAGAAGAGCAAAGGTAACTCCCAGCAGGAGTACCTTTTGACCACTCCTCTTAGCCCGCGATATTCTCTCAGGTATATCCTTTTCCCTGCCAAGAAGGAAGCCGCTCATTTCACTACCCGATAACTGTATCAGCTCATTAGCCATATAGACAAGCGATGAGCCTTCCCTTTCAAGGTAAGAGGGGAGAAGGGCAATTATCACATATTCGTCGGGGCGGCCGTAGAAAAGCTCAAATCCTCGCAGGAAACTACTTTTGTAAAGCGACAGATCGGTTACATAATGCCGGCTTGATACTGCTCCTGTTGTACCGCTGCTGGTGAATATCTTCTCCTCCTTCCCCCTGCCCGTAACAACTCTCCGTGATACGAAAGAATTCTACAGGCATGAAAGGGACAGATGAAAGGTCGTTGACGGATGATGCCGACAGGCCCAGATGATACAGATATTCCTTATAGGTATCGTTATTTTCAGCCTGATAATGGAAAAGGTCCAGAGCAAACTTATCGAATTCCTTATCCCCTTTAACTGAAAAAACCTTTGCCGGATCAACTGCTCTCCATCAGGGGAAAATATTTGATCCGCTGGGCTGGTACATCCATTTTATACGAACTTCAGCAAACGGCAGGTTATCGCGCTTCTCAACAATAAGTTCCATGATCATGAACTTGGCATAGGTGTCATTTCTGGTTCTGAAAAGATAGACCTGGAAAGGTTCTATGTCCTGGGCCATTGCTATCCAAACCGGAGTTGTAACCTCTTTAAGGTTATTGAAGGCTGTCTCTGCTTCCTGCAGGTTCTGAAACCCTCCAACCAGATGAAATGAGTTTAAGAATCCTGTGGTTGAAATGGAGGCTCCGGTTACATCCCCTGCAAGATCAGTCTCAGCAATTATTGTTATGTCGGGTGGTGGAGAAGAGAGAGTAGATACCTTTTTAGCCTGACTAAAAAGAAATCCGTAGGGATAGTAGGGTCCTGTGCCGAACAGTTTACTGTTGAGCACGATCTCTCCTTCTGTTGGTATGGCCGGCTCCTTACTGCATGCTGCAAGAAGGATGCCGGCAACAAATATCCAGACAAGTTTTTTAACCATATTATCTCCTCCCCTGTTTTGAGAATAACCCCGGCCGGAAATTGGGCTACTGCTTATTCCTTACCGCTTCTATTCCCGGAAGCTTTTTGCCTTCCATATATTCAAGCATTGCACCTCCGCCGGTGGAAACATAGCTCACCTTATCGGCAAGCTTGTTTTTGTTTATGGCTGCAACGGAATCACCACCTCCTATAAGGCTGAAAGCACCACCTTTTGTGGCTTCAGCTATTGCAAGGGCCACTCCGGTTGTTCCCTTTGAGAATTTCTCCATTTCAAATACTCCCATCGGACCATTCCATAAAATAGTCTTGGATTTGCGGATCACCTCACTGAACGTTTTCAATGATTCAGGACCGATATCCATTCCTATCCAGCCTGCCGGGACTGCCGATGCCGGGGTAAGCTCTGTTTTTGCCTCCGCATCGAACTTATCTCCATTGAGGCTGTCGACCGGTAACAGCAGATTAACCTTTCTGGCCTTGGCCTTTTCGATAAGCTGAAGTGCAAGGTCGAGCTTATCCTCCTCACAAAGGGAGTTACCTGTTGTTCCTCCCTGGGCCCTTATAAAAGTATAGGCCATGCCACCACCTATAATAAGATTGTCAACCCTGTCAAGCAGATTTTCGAGGATAAGGATCTTATCGGATACCTTAGCGCCGCCAATGATTGCAGTGAGAGGCTTGCCAGGTGCATGAAGGACCTTGTCCATGGCCTCAAGCTCACTGTCTATAAGATAGCCGAACATAACCTTGTCGGCTGTAAAGTAGTCGGTTATGACTGCCGTTGACCCGTGAGCTCTGTGAGCGGTGCCAAAAGCATCATTTACATAGATATCTGCATAAGATGCCAGAGTGCGTGCAAGCTCCTTCTGCTTAACCTTCAGTGCTGCCTTGGCCTCCTTCTTCTCCTCATCCGTTGCTGTATCAGGCAGCACAGGCTTGCCCTCCTCCTCGGGATAGAATCTTACATTCTCAAGAAGCATAACTTCACCCGGTTTAAGATCTTTAACCATTGCAGCCGTCTTCCCGCCAAGGCAATCTTCGGCGAAAAGAACCTTTTTACCAAGAAGCTTTTCCAGTACTGGCAGCACAGGTTTGAGGCTGTATTTCGTCCTCTCGTCCCTTGGGACGTCCAAGATGAGACATAAGGATGGCTGAGCCACCTGTGTCAATGATCCTGTTTATTGTTAATAATGCTCCTCGTATTCTGGTGTCGTCTGTAACGGTTAAGGTTGCCTTGTCCAGCGGCACATTGAAGTCTACCCTAACAATGGCTTTCAGCCCTTTAAAATTGAAGTTGCCGATCTTTTTCATGTTATTTGTTTTTCAGTCACTATAGCTGCAAAATTACCTTATTTTGGGATTAATATAATGAAGGTTATCATCTTTATTAATGGCTTAAGGGGTATTACCCGATTGTATGTGAACCCATAATTGTTAATTTTGTTCTTCCACGATAACATTACCATGAGGTTTTCAGAGATACCCGGACATGCTCTCGTTAAAGAGAAACTAATACGCTCCGTTAAAGAGAACAGAGTCAGTCATGCTCAGCTATTCACCGGAGTGGAAGGTGCCGGTGCCCTTCCTCTGGCCATAGCATACGCCAGGTATGTAAGCTGTGAGGAGAAAGAGGAAGCTGATTCATGTAAGTCGTGCCGGTCGTGTATTAAATATGAGCGTCTGATCCATCCCGATCTGCATTTCGTTTTTCCTGTGGTGAAGGGTAAAAGCACTACCGATCCGGTAAGTGATAATTATATTAAAGAATTCAGAGAGCTCTTCGTTAAAAAGCCATTCTTCAGACTTTCAGACTGGTTCGAGACTATTGAAGTAGGAAACGCACAGGGAATGATATATGCCTCTGAAGCCTCTGAGATAATAAGAAAGCTCAACCTAAAGACTTTTGAATCCGATTTCAAGGTTATGATAATCTGGCTGCCGGAAAAGATGCATCAGGCAACATCCAATAAGCTGCTTAAGATGATAGAGGAGCCACCCGACAAAACACTTTTCCTTCTTGTATCAGAAAACCCCGATAAGATCATCCCAACAATACTGAGCAGGTGCCAGAGCCTGAAAATACCATCATTTTCATTGAATGAGATATCCTCATACCTTATAACTGTTCATGGAACTGATCAGAAAAAAGCAGACGAAGCAGCATCAGTCTCAGGAGGAAATATCGGACTGGCAATTGCCCTTGCATCAAATGGGAATGTGATACAGCATCATCTCGATAACTTCAGGAACCTTATGCGCCTTGGTTATAAAAAGGATGTTACAGGTCTCATAGGCTGGGCAGAAAATATAACATCCGGGGGCAGGGAAGAACAGAAGGATTTTCTCCTATATGCCCTTAGGATAACGAGAGAAAACTGGGTTATCAATGCCTCAGGGAAGGAGAGCTCCCTTTCAAATCTATCTGGCGATGAGAAGAGCTTCTCTGATAATTTTCACCCTTTTATAAATACCAGGAACATAGAGGCTGTTACCTCTGAGTTCAATCTTGCTCATGCCCAGGTTGAGGCTAACGGTAATTCAAAAATTATCTTTACCGACCTGGCCCTTAAGATGGTTGGCCTTATCAAGCTGTGAGGCATTATTGCTTTTACCTTATTTATAAGTAAGTTTGCATTTTGTTACCTTTACGGACGGATTGCCTGAAAGGGATGGAGTAGCAGGCGGTAATTTAGGTTAGTATGGAAAAAGAAGAAAATCAGCCTCTCCTTGGCGAAGAGCTCAAGGGTCCTGAGATAAAATATAAAAGAGGATCCAATAAACTGGACTCCTACAACTGGCTCAGCGACATTTCAGAAATGGTCCCTGACGAGGAGATCGTTGAGGTACAATTCAAGAATACACGCAAGGGTCTTTTCAGAAACGTCAATAATCTTAAACTAACTGAAGGCGACGTTGTTGCCGTTGAAGCATCACCCGGTCATGATATCGGTATTGTTTCTCTCTCCGGACCACTTGTTTCTTCCCGATACAGGAGGATGAGGAACAGTTTTAATCCCGAAGAACTTAAGAAGATATACAGGAAAGCTAAGCCGGCCGATATCCAGAAATGGGAGGAAGCGAGAGCCCAGGAAGAGCCGACCATGCTTAAATCGAGGAAGCTGGCCATTGACCTGGGCCTCAACATGAAAATAGGCGATGTTGAATATCAGGGCGACAAGACAAAGGCTATCTTCTATTATATTGCCGACGAACGGGTAGACTTCAGGCAACTTATCAGGATCCTGGCCGAGGAATTCAAGGTAAGGATCGAGATGCGGCAAATAGGAGCCCGCCAGGAGGCAGGACGCATTGGAGGCATTGGGTCGTGCGGCAGAGAGCTCTGTTGCTCTACTCACATAACAAACTTTGTCTCGGTAACGACAACACATGCAAAATACCAGGAGCTATCACTTAACCCACAGAAGCTGGCCGGTCAGTGCAGTAAACTAAAATGCTGCCTCAATTACGAATTCGACTGCTATGTTGATGCACAAAAAGACTTTCCGCCAAGGGATCTGCCCCTTGAGATATTTGACGGGACAGTCTGGTTCCAGAAGATGGAGATACACAAAAGGATCTACTGGTACTCAACTGACAAGCATCATCCGGTAAATCTTACACCGGTTGGTATCGACAGGGTAAAGGAGATCATCAAGCTAAACAGAAAAGGGATCAAACCCGACAGGCTTGTCGAGTTCGATGTAATAACAAAGACACCCGAAGATTCAGGTGATATTCTGAATAACGACAGCCTTAACCGTTTCGACAGGGACAACAGGCGACAAGGTAAAAAGAAGGATAAAAAAAGAGGACGCAGACCTGATGAAAAAAGAAAGAACTAGATTTCTGGTTATAATCCTTTTGGTTATCCTGACAGCCGGCTGTACAGGCGACACGATCTTCTCTGAATCAACCCGTTTCGAGGCAGAAGAGTGGGGCAGATCATTCAAGCCGGAATTTATGCCCACGGTAGCCGATACAATTAACGGATTCAATATTGACTTTTTTATCAGAACAGGATCCGCGTACCCTTATCGTAACATATATCTCTTTATCACTACCATAACACCTTCAGGATCTCTCAGAACCGATACTATTGAATACTTCCTCTCCTCAGAAAACGGTACTCGTTACGGATCAGGAGTTGGAGATGTACGGGAGGTAATCCTTCCTTTCAGAAGAAACGTACGATTCTCTGAAAGCGGCCGATACAGATTTATTATTGAACAGGGTATGAGGAAAGAAGATCTTACAGGCTTATACGACATGGGCCTTGTAATAAAGAAATATTCAGTTCCTAAATAGGAGAACAGTGGGCAAGAACAAACTGCGGCGATGGGCTGAAATGGAAGAGTTCAGCATGGTGGTCCAGCCTTCCTTTGAGGAGGCTTTCAATTCAGAGTACCATCTTAAGGGCAAATGGAACACACACTTTTTTCTTAATAATAACCCCATAGTACTGGAGCTTGGTTGCGGTAAGGGTGAGTATACCACAGGCCTGGCACAAAAATATCCCGGCAGGAATTTCATTGGAGTAGACATTAAGGGCGCCAGAATGTGGAAAGGTGCATTAAATGCAAATAAGGCAGGATTAAAAAATGCGGGGTTCCTCCGAACCAGAATTGAATTTATAAGAAACTTCTTCTCGGCAGGAGAAGTGGCAGAGATCTGGGTTACATTTCCCGACCCCCAGCTTAAACAGAAACGACACAAGAAGAGACTTACAGGGGCCCCTTTTCTCAATAACTACAGGGAGTTCCTCGCCGACAAGGGTCTCGTTCATCTCAAAACCGACAACAGGGAACTTTATGAAGATACCCTCGATCTGGTAAGGCTTAATGAACTGGAAATTATTTCCGCCACAAACAACCTTTATAATGAGGAACCATGCGATGCCTCATCAATTCAGACTTTTTATGAAAGTATGTTCAGAAAAGAGGGTATCGCCATCTGTTACCTTTCATTCCGTTTACCCAGGGGGAAAGTGATAAATCCACTGCCTCATGAAGAGTGAAAACAGCTTCTTCGCACGGGTATATGAGGTTGTTAAACTTATCCCCCCGGGAAGAGTTACCACATATGGTGCAATAGCAAGATATCTGGGATCGGGTCGTTCAGCACGAATGGTGGGATGGGCACTGAATATTTCACACTCGGATGAAGAGTATATCCCGGCACACAGAGTAGTGAACAGGAACGGTATCCTTACCGGGAAACACTATTTCGGTACCTCAGGCATGATGCAGCAACTTCTCGAGAACGAAGGCGCAATAATTGCCGATGATACAATTATCAATTTTCCCGACCTGCTGTGGGATCCATCGACCGAACTTTAACCTCTCCGCTTTGTTTTTATCTCAAAATTCAGCTAAATTGCCCCTTCTTTATATTTAATTTAAATAAGAATAAGCATGAAATATACAGGTGATAGTATCCTTGAAATCCTGAAGGGTGTCATGCACCCTGAAAAGGGAACAGACATCGTCAGCGCCGGTATGGTTGAAAGCATCACTGTAGGTGACGGAGGAATGACTATCGTTCTGACACCGGAAAAGTCAAACGACCCCTTTATCTCTTCCATAAGGAGTGCATGCACCAGAGCTATCAAGGATAAACTGGGACCAGATGCAGAGATAAAAGAGATCGAAGTAAGGCCAAGGGTTATTGTTGGCAAGAAGGTGATCAAGGATAGAGCCGTTCTGCCCGGTGTGGAAAATATAATAGCGATCTCTTCAGGCAAGGGGGGTGTTGGAAAATCGACCATCGCTGTAAATCTTGCTGTTTCGCTTGCCTCGATGGGTTACAGGACAGGACTTCTGGATGCTGATATATTCGGGCCAAGCATCCCAAAGATGTTTTCTGCCGGAGATATGAAACCGGCAGTTGGTGGCAAAGAGGGCAGTGAAACAATAGAACCACTCGAAAAGTATGGTGTTAAAATATTAAGTATAGGATTCTTTGTGCCACAGGATGATGCTGTTGTATGGAGAGGCCCTATGGCAGGTAATTTCCTGAAGCAGCTTATTACCCAGGGCAACTGGGGAGAACTTGACTATCTGCTGGTTGACCTGCCTCCGGGAACAAGTGATATTCACCTTACGCTGGTGCAGGAAGTACCGGTAACTGGTGCGGTAGTCGTTTCAACGCCTCAGGATGTTGCACTTGCAGATGTAATAAAAGGTGTAAATATGTTCAGGAGCGACAAGATAAATGTGCCTGTCCTGGGACTTATTGAAAATATGAGCTGGTTTACACCGGCAGAACTTCCCGACAACAAGTACTATATCTTCGGCAAGGGTGGCGGCAAAATGATGGCCGACAAGCTTGGGATAAAACTGCTGGGCCAGGTGCCGGTGGTTCAATCTATTTGCGAATCGGGCGACAGCGGAATACCTGTAGCCATGGAAGAGAGCTCAACAGGTATGATCTTTCGTGATATTGCAGCAAAGGTTGTATTTGAGGCGGAGAAGAGAAATAAGGATATGGATCCTACAAAAAAAGTGGAAATAACAACAAAATAGTCAGACGGAATGGATAACGTATTAATGGACAAGGTAAGTAAAGCACTGGAGAGGGTAAGACCCTATCTTCAGGCCGATGGAGGCGATATCTCGCTGGTAGAGGTTACCGACGACAAAATGGTCAGGGTTAAACTGCTTGGCGCCTGCCACGGATGCCCCTACAGCCTTCAGACTCTTAAAGCAGGAGTTGAGCAGGCATTACTGAAGGAGGTACCTGAGATCAAGGGAGTGGTATCAGTAGACTGAGAAGAGGGAGGCTTTTTTTGTTTACCTTTGGATACTATTAACAGCTACTTTTAGTTAATAGATAATGAATTACTCAGTGCTTGGAATGGTAAGGTTCAGATTATCCCCATGCTTGTTTCTGCTTCTTCTGTTTGCCACGGGATGCTCTGTTGAGAAAAACACCGGGACAAGCCGTTTTTACCATAATCTTACATCTCTTTACAACATCTATTTCAATGGCAATGAGAGTTATCGTCAGGGTACGGAGAAGGTATCCAGGTCGATAAAAGACAACTATACCATACTGCTGCCCGTTTTTGATTTTCAGTCCGACAAAACACCCTCTGCGTGTGCCTCTGATATGGAAAGGGCTATACAAAAGGCATCAAAAGTGATCTCTCAGCACTCCATAACAGCCAAGCCCATTAATAAGAATAACAAACCCCTTTCTGAAAAAGAGAAGGAATTCTATAACAGGAAAGAGTATAATCTGCTGCTTGACGACAGTTATCTGCTCATGGGAAAAGCCCGGATCTACCTGCATGAATATGAAAAAGCCCGGACAACACTCAATTATTGTATAAATGAATCGATCGACCCTGACGTAATAGCTGAAGCAAGGATATGGCTTGCCATAATCAATAATATTACTGCCAACTACGCCGAGTCGGCACGGATAATAAAGCAGTATGAAGAGTCGGGACACAAAGGCCGCTCTGTTGAATTCCTTTACCACTCTGCCCAGGCCGATCTTCTTATCAAAACAGGCAAGTTCAATGAAGCGGCATCCGAGATCAACAAAGCGATAGATCTGGCATCGGGGAAAAGATATAAGTACAGGTACACTTATCTGCTGGCACAACTTTATGAAAAGGCCGGCAACTTTGAGAAAGCATCAGACACTTTCCTGGCAGTCACAAAGATGAATACTCCGTATGAAATTGAGTTCAATGCGCGCATAAACCACGCAGGAGTATTTGACATTGCCACAGGTAATCCGAATGAGGTAAGGAAGGAGCTTATCAAAATGACAAAAGACTCCAAAAACAAGGAGTACCTCGACCAGATATATTATGCACTCGGAAACCTTTCGGCCCGGGAAGGGAATGTTGATGATGCAATTGAAAACTATCGGAAATCAGTAGGTGCAAGTGTTCAGAACAATTCACAAAAAGGGAAGTCTTATCTCGCTCTCGGACTCTACTACTATGAAAACCCCGGATATATAGAGGCTGGAAAATATTACGACAGTGCTGCATTCTTCCTCGATAAAAGCATGCCTGAATACAGCAACATCAGCAACCGCTCCAAGAACCTCTCACAGCTGGTCCGGCAGCTGGAGGTAATAGAGCGGGAGGATAGCCTTCAGATGGTAGCGGCAATGACACCTCAGGACAGGATAAACCTTATTTACTCAATAATAGAGGATGTAAGAAAGAAGGAGACCGTTGATGCTAATCCTGAATATACCGACAGATATAATCTTGGTGAGTTCTATGAAAATGAACGGCGTTTTATGGAAAGCAGTGGCAATACTGAAGGTAAATGGTATTTCTATAACCAGAGTGCTCTGACCTTCGGGAGGACTGAATTCATAAGACGCTGGGGTGACAGAAAACTGGAGGACAACTGGAGGCGATCGGTAAAAGTCAGGTCTGGAATGGGTATGGGCTCGGGTGATGAGGCAACTGAAAATGTTACCGAAAGCACAGTTTTGTCGGACAACAAGAACCCGGAAACATATCTGAAGAATGTTCCTCTTAACGACTCGATGATAGTTATCTCCGACGGTAAGATAGCAAATGCCTACTATGAGGCAGGGCGTATTTTTTACGAGTTGTTCAACGACCAGCAGAAAGCCATTGAGACCTTCGATATACTTCTGCTGAGATACCCTTCACACTTCAGAGTTCCAGAAGCTCTCTACAGGATGGTGCAGATATATAAGGAGAGCGATCCGGCCCGCGCCGACATATACAGGCAGAAACTGATCGGTTCATTTCCTGAAAGCGAACCTGCTCACCTGCTTACCGATCCCGGATATTTGCAGAGACTGGCAAATACTATGAAGGAGGCCGACCGTGAGTACGAGATCTGTTACAACCTCTATCTGGACGGGAAATTTGCTGAAGCCATTGCCGGATGCGACAATGCGGTTAAAAAGCCTAATAATGAATCCTTATACCCCGGTTCCTTCTGCTTAAAGCTTATGCCAGAGCTGCAGGAGAAGGTGAGAGAGGATTGATGAGCGAACTGTCTGCCCTGGTGACAAAATATCCTCAGTCAGCCGAAGCAAAACGAGCCGGAGAGATAATGGACTTCTTACGGAATACCGTGCCGGAGATAAAGGCCGAGGAGGATATTCAGATAGCAGCTGAGCTTTATCAGTTCAATCCGGAGGCACCGCACCTGTTTGCTATCGTTATTGAAAATCCTCTCTTTAACATTAACCAGGCTGTATTCGATGTAATTAATTATAACATAGACAACTACACCAACCAAAACTATAAGGCGGAAGGTAAATTAATAGATAAGAATTACATACTGATTACTGTAAGTACCTTCGCTAATGGGCCGATGGCACTGGATTATTTTAACTCTTTCAACATGAGGACAATAATCAGGAATCCTTCCAACAGCAGGATGATCTCATTCGTAATATCCGACAGTAACCTTCCGGCATTGCTGAGTGATAAGGATTACAGTCGTTACAAACTCTTTTTCGAAAAGAACTACCTTAGTCAGGACTCAAAAAGGTAACAGGTAAGTGATGGTGAAAGCAAGAATATTATGGACCGACGATGAGATCGATCTTCTGCAGGGGCATGTACTCTTTCTGAAGGAGAAAGGGTATGATGTAATAACATGCACCAACGGCCCCGACGCACTCCAGATGCTGAAGGATAATATATTCGACATTGTCTTTCTCGACGAGAATATGCCAGGGTTAAGTGGCATTGATACCATGAAGGTGATAAAAGACCAATGGCCTTCGCTCCCTGTAATTATGATAACCAAATCGGAGGAGGAGGATATCATGGAGAGTGCCATAGGGTCGAAGTTCGACGATTATCTAATTAAGCCTGTCAACCCCAACCAGATACTTCATGCCATAAAAAAAAGACTCGATAAGAAGAGACTGATAGCAGAGAGCGTTCTTTCAGGTTTCAGATCTGAGTTTACAAGAATAGGTGATCTTATCTCCATGGCAAGATCATGGAACGACTGGACCGATCTATACAGGAAACTATGTTCGTGGCAGGCTGAGATAGAAAAGATGGAAGACACAGGTCTTGAAGAGATCCTGGAGTCACTTGAAAATGATGCTTCTGCAGGCTTCTCAAAGTTTATCTCTGCCAACTATGAAAGCTGGATAAGGGACCCCGGACCGGATACTCCTCTCCTTTCTCATAAATTATTTGAGAAGAGTCTCTTCCCGCTCTTAAATGATGATAAGTCGGTCTTCTTCATTCTGGTCGACAACCTGAGGTTCGATCAATGGAAATCAATTAGTAATGATCTGGAAGGTATTTTCAGGGTTGTAAGGGAAGACATTTACTGCAGCATTTTACCAACGACCACTCAGTTTTCGAGAAATTCGATCTTCGCGGGGCTCTCGCCGCTGAATATTAAAAAACAACATCCTGAACTCTGGGTTGATGATAACAGTGATGAGAATAAGAACTCAAGTGAAAAACGACTTTTAGAGCTGCATCTTAAAAGTGCCGGTCTGAATAAGAAATGGCACTATGAGAAGATCGGGACCAATGCCGAAGGGAAAAAGGTAGTTGAGAACTGCACCAATCTGATAAATAATGATATCAACTTTCTTGTCTATTATTTTGTGGATCAGCTTTCACATGCCAGGACGGAGATAGGTATAATGAAGGATCTGGCAGGTGATGAAGCTGCTTACAGGTCGCTGACACGATCGTGGTTCCTTCACAGCTCCCTCCTTGAGCTCCTCCGGTTTCTCTCCACAAAAAATGTAACTGTGATAATTACCACCGACCATGGAAACATAAGGGTTAAAACGCCAAGGAAGGTAATAGGCGACAAAGATACCTCACCCAGTCTGCGCTATAAGCATGGTCGCAATCTGGGATATAACCCGGCGGAGGTTTATGAGGTAACCGACCCCTCACGGATCGAACTCCCATCCTCAACAATAAGTTCACGCTATATTTTTGCCCGTAATGCCGACTACCTTGTTTATCAGAACAACTATAATCATTATGCCACCTATTTCAAAGACACTTTTCAGCATGGCGGGATAAGCATGCAGGAGATGATCCTTCCTTATATAATTCTGGAACCATTATAATATTTACAATGGAGCTTATCATTAAAAATATTGGAGAGATCGATTCAGTTGCCGGCCAGTTCCTGGAAATTCACAGAGGGAAGAGGATATTTGCCTTTTTTGGTGAGATGGGGTCGGGAAAGACAACCTTCATAAAAGCCCTTTGCCGCAGACTGGGAGTAACCGATATGGCGGTTAGCCCCTCATATACACTGGTTAATGAGTACCACATAAAAGGCGGCGACAAAATATATCACTTCGATTTTTACAGAATAAACCAACTGGAAGAGGTGTTTGATATTGGGATAGAGGAGTATTTCGACAGCGAGGAGATCTGTTTCCTTGAATGGCCTGAAAGGATAGAATCCATACTGCCGGCAGAAACTGTAAATGTCTATATTACTATTGGTAAGAATAATGAACGGATCCTTGCCTCTACTGAAATATAACAGGGGTCGGAATACAACCTTTTTTCTTAACTTTGATAAAAGGGCAAAACCGAAAAGATGAAAGAATTTAGCAGTGCTTCTCCAAAGTACAATCTTACAAACAGTTCCATGATGCCTAAAGAGCAACTAATGGAGACAGCCAGTAAGACACGTTCCATATCCATTGGTATCCCATGGGAAGGCGCAGATGATGAAAAGAGAGTACCCATAACACCCGAAGCCACAGGACTGCTGGTTCAGCACGGCAATGAGGTGATAATTCAGGCTGGAGCCGGTTCTGGTGCAAACTATTCCGACCACGACTATAGTGAGAACGGAGCAATAGTAACAAAATCACTCACGAGGATATTTGAGGCAGATGTAATTGTTAAATCAGCACCATTCAACATTAAGGACGTGAATCAGATGAGGGGAAACCAGGTGGTTATGTCATTTCTGAATGTCCTGCAAATGAGCGAAGAGGTCCTTCAGGGTATGCTGAGAAAGAAAATAACAGCCCTTGCTTTTGAGAAGATAAAGGACTCCGATGGTGTATTTCCGGTTGTGGAGTCGATGAGTGAGATCGCCGGGATAACATCTGTTCTTATAGCCTCGGAATACCTCTCCAATATGCACGGAGGCAAAGGAATTATGCTTGGCGCAGTATCGGGGATCACTCCTACCAATGTAGTGATCATTGGAGCCAACACGGCCGGGGAATACGCAGCAAGGGCAGCGATGGGACTGGGTGCTGAGGTGAAACTTTTTGACAGCTCGGTCAATCGTCTGCGCAGGTTTCAGAACCTCATTGGTCAGCGGCTATTCACCTCTGTCTTTCATCCGCAGGTAATGCATAAGGCTTTGAAGTCGGCCGATGTACTGATCGGTGCCATAGAGCTGGAAGACCTGAAACCATGGTACTATATCACCGAAGATATGGTACGTCAGATGAAGAAAGGATCGGTCATAATTGACCTTAGCATCGACAGGGGAGGTTGTATCGAAACAACCGAATGCAGGGCCCTTAAAGACCCAATATATGAGAAGCATGGAGTTATTCATTTTTCAGCATGGAATATACCTTCGAGGGTTGCACGTACAGCCTCTATAGCCCTTAGTAATATCCTGACTCCCCTGCTACAGAATATTGCCGACTCAGGAAATATAACCCATATCCTTAAAAATGAGAACAGCCTGAGGAGCGGGGCTTATGTATATAATGGTATTCTGACAAACCAGACTCTCGGACAAAAATTCGGGATACTATCCAAAGATCTTGATCTCCTGCTTTCGGCCTTTTAAAAGCCCGGTAGTTCATATTTAATTGCAGCAGCACCTTTCTCCGGGGTGATCGTGCATTTCACACCCATATAGATAGCTCTGTTTACTGGTCTGTGACCGGCCGGGTAATCAAAAAAGAGAGGTACCCCAATACGGCCAATGGTCTCCTCCACTACCTGCCATGGCTCCATACCCCAGAGGGTTGTCCCCTCTGAAATCTGGTCGAGGCCCCCTACCAGTAAAGCTTTCAGGTTATTCAGCTTACCGGTAAGCCTCAGGTGCTGCATCATTCGGTCGAAGCGGTAGAGATATTCACCTGTCTCTTCTATAAATAATATCTTATCTGTTGTATCGATATCCCATTTTGTCCCGGCCAGTGCATTGATCAGTGTAAGATTCCCTCCTGTAATGATCCCCTCAACCTTCTCTTCTCTCAAGAATCGTCCTTTCCAGGTGTTCGACATATCACCCCCGAAGAGAGCTCGCCTCACACTCTCAACGGACTCCTTGTCAATAACCTCTTTGCCGTAGTTAGCAGGCATCTCGCCATGAATAGTAGCAATCCCGGTTTCAACGGCGAACCAGTTGTGAAGGACCGTGATGTCGCTAAAGCCTACCAGCCACTTAGGGCTTTTAAGCAGCTTTCTCTTGTCCAGTTTATCCACTATCCTTGTCAGACCATGACCTCCACGGCTACAGAACAGAGCCTTTATCTCATTGTCATCGAGTGCCCACTGAAGATCTGCCAGCCGCTGCTCATCGCTTCCGGCAAAGATACCATCCCTCATCAGGGCATTGCCTCCAATAACCGGGTTCAATCCCCAGCTTCTTATAACCTCTGTGCCGGCTAACAGTGCTGCCTCATTTACAATGCCCGACGGTGAGATAACGGCAACATTATCGCCCGCTTTAAGGAATGGAGGTATGATCATTGATTTCATGACATATTGTAATAACTGTAAATTTAATCCCTTTGCTGTTTATTCCAAAACTTACTGTACAGCACATCTTCTACAAAGACTCCCACTTATACAACACCTATATTTTATTTATCTTTGTCGGGTTAAAACGGAGTATATAAATAATGAAGAATTTTAAAAGACATCTTATAACCTCGGCTCTTCCCTATGCAAACGGGCCCATCCATATTGGTCATCTGGCAGGAGTATACGTACCCTCTGACATTTACACCAGATATCTCAGGATGAAGGGAGAGGATGTAATTCATATTTGTGGCTCCGATGAGCACGGTGTGCCTATAACCCTGAAGGCCAGGAATGAAGGCATTAGCCCGCAGGAGGTGGTCGACAGGTATCACTCACTCAACAAGCAGGCTTTTGAAGATTTTGGGATCTCATTCGATATATACTCCCGTACCTCCAACCAGGTACATCATGAAACCGCTTCAGCTTTTTTCAAAAAGCTTTATGACGATGGTAAGTTCATTGAAAAGAGCAATGAGCAATATTATGATGAAGAGGCGGAGTGCTTTCTTGCCGACCGTTATATTACCGGTACCTGTCCTCATTGTGCCAATGAAAAGGCCTATGGTGATCAGTGTGAGAAGTGTGGTACTACTCTTAACGCCACCGATCTTATCAACCCCCGGTCGACGGTAAGCGGCGGCACTCCTGTAATGAAGGAGACGAGGCACTGGTACCTGCCACTGGAAGATTATCAGAAGTGGCTCGAACAGTGGATCCTTGAAGATCATAAAGAATGGAAGTCGAATGTATACGGGCAGTGTAAATCGTGGCTCGACCATGGTCTTCAGGCAAGAGCCGTTAGCCGCGACCTCGACTGGGGCGTTCCTGTCCCCGTCGATGGTGCCGAGGGCAAGGTACTGTATGTATGGTTCGATGCCCCGATCGGATATATATCCGCTACAAGAGAGCTCACCCCTGAATGGGAAAAATACTGGAAAGACCCGGAAACCAGAATGCTCCATTTTATCGGCAAGGACAATATAGTGTTCCACTGTATTATCTTTCCGGCGATGCTGAAGGCGGAAGGTAGTTTTATCCTTCCTGAAAATGTTCCGGCCAACGAGTTCCTTAACCTTGAAAATGATAAGATATCAACCTCCAGAAACTGGGCTGTATGGCTGCATGAGTACCTGCAGGATTTTCCCGGGCAGCAGGATGTGCTAAGGTATACACTCTGCTCCAATGCCCCGGAAGCAAAGGATAATGACTTCACATGGAAAGATTTTCAGGCCAGGAACAATAACGAGCTGGTGGCAATACTTGGAAATTTTGTTAACCGTGCTCTTGTTCTTACCATGAAATATTACAACGGGGCCGTTCCGGAGCGTGGAACTACCGATGAGTACGATCAGGAGGTACTGAAGAGTATCACTTCCGTTCGCAGAAGTGTGGAATCATCACTCGACACCTTCCGGTTCAGGGAGGCACTCAAAGAGGCCATGAACCTTGCCCGTATAGGGAACAAGTATCTTGCCGACACAGAACCGTGGAAACTTATCAAAACCGATCCTTCACGGGTAATGACCATTATGAACATTGCCCTACAGATAACTGCCAACCTCACAATAGTGCTGGAGCCATTCCTTCCCTTCTCAATGAAGAAACTAAGTGGCTGGCTTAATATCGAAGCAATGAGATGGGAAGATGCCGGCCGGGAAAATATCCTCACCACCGGACATATGATAAGCAATCCGGATCTGCTGTTTGCCAAAATAGAGGATGATGAGATCGACAAGCAGATAGCCCGGCTACAAGAGACAAAACGACAAAATGAATCATCAGCTATGATAGCCGAACCGGAAAAAGCTGCAGTGAACTTCGATCAGTTTACTGCGGTAGATATCAGAACAGCAACTATCCTTGATGCCGAAAAGGTTCCAAAGACAACCAAGCTCCTTAAACTTACCGTCGATACCGGGATAGATAAGAGAACAATTGTATCAGGAATAGCGGAGTACTATGAGCCTAAGGACATAGTAGGGAAACAGGTATCTGTTATTGTTAACCTGGAGCCCAGGAAAATAAAGGGAATAGAATCCAGAGGAATGATCCTTCTTGCTGAGGAGCATGACGGAAGGCTTGTATTTATTTCACCGGTAGCACCGGTGTCCAATGGGAGCACGATAAGATAGGAGTATCTACTTCTCTTTTGATATCCAGAGATCGGGATATTTGTCGCTCATCTCCTTAGTGAAGACTATTGCTTTACTGTATTCGTTAAACTCACGCATTGCAACACGGTAAAAGCCATTGGACAAAAGCCTTAATTCAGGATTATAACCCTGCTTAACAAGCTTTTCGGAGAGACGTAATGCGTTATCCTCTGACCTGAAACTTCCGGCGATAACCTTAAAAACACCTTCAACCACTGGCTCCGCTATGGCAATTTCAGTCTCTTTTCCCGGTTCCGCAACTGCTGATTCGTCGGGCCGGGCAGTGAAAGACTGAGTATAAGATGTTTTTTCTTCGCTGTTAGCTTTGATGTTCTCATCCAATTGGGCGGAGAGAAGAGGATTCATTGATGATTGCTCGACCTTGCCCTTAAAGAGATCATATTTCAGAGGCACAAATACCAAAGCTGTTGCCAATGGTATTACAACTGCCGCCCGCCACATCACTCTTCTTAGAGATGCACTTCTGTTTATCTTTTCTTCCCTGGTTTTACCGATTCTCATCGCAGAATGTTTCTGCTCTACCGGTGAACGGTGAAATGAATCGAGCCCATAGGAGCTAAGAAGAAAGTTGGAGGATCTATCAGGTTCAAAAAGAGGGTTGCCCTCACTATTCAGAGTAAAAGTGCCTATCTGATCAAATGTAACGCTTGTGCCACCTGACAGTTTTCGCTTCAGATCATCGACGTACTCAGAAACAATATTTCTG
Source organism: uncultured Bacteroidales bacterium (assembly GCA_963698535.1). GTDB lineage: Bacteria > Bacteroidota > Bacteroidia > Bacteroidales > VadinHA17 > CAVORD01. Next base: position 2,017,988 of record CAVORD010000001.1, read on the forward strand.
GCATCCCCGTAATTCACTCCCAGCGATGAGGAGACTTTTCCAATAAGAAGGCCGTCATTGCTGTTAAGATTCCTGTTAAATGATATCTGCTTCAATGGAGGATAGAAGGTGCTGCTGCTCTTCTCAATAGAAGCAGGCATATAGTTACCAATGAACCCACCAAAACCAGGAATAATAACACAATCGTGTTCCAGTAACAGATCCCTGATAAATGCAGTTATATCTTTTCTCATTAACCTTTCAGTTGTAGGACAAATTTAGTAAAAATTGACCTTGAAAAGTTAACTCTGTACAATTATTTTCAAAATGTACTATCTTCGCTCCGGCTGTAATCATATTCTTATGAAACCAATACAGATGGTTGACCTGAAGTCGCAGTATCTTAGGATCAGAACTGAGGTAAATGCGGCCATACAGGGTGTAATCGACAGTACATCCTTCATTAAAGGAGGGGAAGTGGCGTTATTTGAAGAGGAACTTGCTGCTTATCTTGATGTTAAGCATGTAATAAGTTGTGGCAACGGCACCGATGCGCTGCAGATAGCACTGATGGCACTGGACCTTAAGCCCGGCGACGAGGTGATAACCACCAACTTTACCTTCATCGCAACACTTGAAGTAATCGCATTAATGGGGCTCACACCTGTTATTGTAGATGCAGAGCCCGACACATTCAACATCTCTCCCGACAGGATAAGAGAAGCACTTACGCCAAGGACAAGGGCAATCATCCCTGTTCATCTCTTTGGCCAGTGTGCCAATATGGATGAGATCCTTCGCATTGCAAGGAAGAATAATCTCTTCGTTATTGAAGATGCAGCTCAGGCTACTGGTGCTGAATATCAGTTCCCCAACGGGAAGGTAATGAAAGCGGGCACCATGGGGACTATTGGTACAACATCCTTTTTCCCCTCGAAAAACCTTGGTTGCTATGGCGATGGAGGAGCTATGTTCACAAACGACGATCACCTGGCAAAAAAACTAAGATCGATCGCGAACCATGGTATGGAGGTGAAATACCATCACGACACTATTGGTGTTAACTCCAGACTCGATACCATCCAGGCAGCCATATTGAGAATTAAGCTTCCATATCTTGAAGCTTATCACCAGGCACGCTTAAATACTGCCAACTTCTACGACGAGGCTTTTGAGGGTATGGTGGGAATTATACCCCCGGCCAGATCAGCCGTATCTTCCCATATCTTTCACCAGTACACCCTGAAGGTGAGGGCATCAATCAGGAATAAACTTCAGGCTTTTTTACTGGAGAGAGAAATTCCTTCAATGGTCTATTATCCGATCCCCCTTCACCGGCAGAAAGCCTTCCTTCACCTGGGTTATCATGAAGATGCATTCCCTGTGTCTAATGAGCTATGCAGCACCGTGTTGAGCCTGCCCATGCACACCGAGCTGGATGAAGGTCAGCTCGATTATATTACAAGGACATTTATCGAGTTTTACGAACACGATTAAGAATGGAAAAAGATTACTTCGCTCACGAATCGGCAGTTATTGACGAAGGCTGTATTATTGGAAAAGGGACACATATATGGCATTTCTCTCACATTATGAAGGATTCTGTTTTAGGAGAAAAATGTAACCTCGGACAAAATGTGGTCATCTCTCCGGGAGTGAGGATCGGCAATAATGTAAAGATCCAGAATAATGTCTCTGTTTACACGGGGGTAATATGCGAAGATGATGTCTTTCTGGGACCATCAATGGTATTTACCAATATTATCAATCCCAGGAGTGCCATTGTAAGAAAGGACCAGTATGTGGAGACAGTGGTTGAACAAGGAGCCTCAATAGGTGCCAATGCAACCATTATCTGTGGTAACAGAATAGGACGATACTCCCTTATTGGTGCTGGTGCCGTTGTTACCAAAAGCGTTGAACCATATGCACTTGTAATGGGTAATCCGGCCCGGCAGACAGGCTGGGTAAGCGAATATGGTCATAAGCTCAGCTTCAACAGCAAGGGATTGTCACAATGCCCTGAATCGGGCCATCATTACAGGCTCGCAAACGGCAAGGTTTCGAGAATAAATTGTTAGATTTGTTCTTATAAATTTTCATCTTATGAGCACCGGTCCTAAAAATTTCGGCCTTATAGGTGTTGCAGGCTTTATAGCCTCACGCCACCTTCGGGCGATCAAGGATACAGGGAACAACCTTCTTGCCAGCCTGGACAAATTCGACAGTGTAGGAATAATAGACAGCTACTTCCCAAAAAGCGATTTCTTTGTTGAGTTTGAAAGGTTCGACAGACACTTTGAAAAACTTAAAAGAACAGGTACTAAAATTGATTATGTAAGTATTTGCTCGCCTAACTATCTTCACGATTCTCATATACGATTTGCCCTTCGTCATCAGGCCGATGCTATTTGTGAGAAGCCTGTTGTTCTAAACCCATGGAATGTTGATGCCCTGCAGGAGATAGAAGATGAGACCGGTAAGAAGGTCTTTAACATCTTGCAGCTCAGGCTTCACCCAAGAATTATTGAACTGCGCAATAAGGTGCTGGCAGGTCCGGCAGATAAAATCTATGATATTGATCTCACATATATAACCTCAAGGGGTAACTGGTATTTTATCTCATGGAAGGGCGATATGCAGAAGTCGGGAGGAGTAGCCACCAATATAGGTATCCATTTCTTCGATATGCTAATATGGATCTTCGGTGGTGTTAAAAAGAATGTTGTTCATCTTTCCAATGCAAACAAAACAGGTGGCTACCTTGAACTTGAAAGGGCACGGGTAAGATGGTTTCTTAGCCTTGACTCCGGTGATCTGCCCCCTGATGCTTCAAAAAATGGCTCAGCTACCTACCGGTCAATCCTTATCGACGGCGAAGAGATCGAATTTAGCGGTGGGTTTACCGATCTTCATACTCTCTCTTATATTGATATACTTGACGGAAAGGGATTTGGACTAAAGGATGCAAGACCATCCGTTGAAACAGCATACCAGATTAGAAACATATCGCCCGCCGGTCTGACGGGAGATTATCATCCATTGATTAAAAAAGCAATTTAATATATGTACAAAGAATTAGTTGAGGGAAAAACCAGTATCTCTGTAATCGGCCTTGGATATGTAGGACTGCCAATTGCCCTGGAATTTGCCGGAAAGGTTAAGGTAATAGGTTTTGATATCCGTCAGGATAGAATTGATCTCATGAAAAAGGGTGTCGATCCCAGCAACGAGCTCGATTCGTCGGAGTTTGAGGGAAGGAATATACATTTTACCTCAAAGCCTGAAGATCTGGCCACAGCATCTTTTCATATTATAGCTGTGCCTACCCCTACCGACAAACATAATCTGCCCGATCTGACTCCTGTTATAAAGGCTTCTGAAACGGTTGGCCGTATACTGAAAAAGGGCGACTATGTAGTTTATGAATCGACGGTCTACCCCGGCTGCACAGAGGAAGATTGTGTTCCAGTGCTGGAAAAGACCTCCGGTCTGAAATACATGAGCGATTTTAAAGTTGGCTTTTCTCCGGAGAGGATCAACCCGGGTGACCGCAACCATACCCTTACCAAAATTGTTAAAGTTACCAGCGGCTGTGACAAACAGTCAGCCGAAGAAATTGCACTCACATACGAACTGATCATAACGGCCGGGGTTCACAGGGCCAGCTCAATTAAGGTTGCAGAGGCCGCCAAGATCATTGAGAATACCCAGCGCGATATCAATATTGCGTTCATGAATGAGCTCTCAATCATCTTTAACAGGATGGGCATCAACACCTATGAGGTACTTGAGGCTGCCGGCACCAAGTGGAATTTTCTTAAATTCTTCCCCGGCCTTGTCGGAGGCCATTGTATTGGCGTCGACCCTTATTACCTCTCCTTCAAGGCAAAGGAGCTGGGCTATCATCCTCAGATGATCGACTCCGGACGATTCATTAATGACAGCATGGGCAGGTATATAGGTAAGCAGACCGTTAAGAAGATCATCTCAACGGGGAAGAACATATCTGAGTGCAAGGTTCTGATAATGGGGGTAACCTTCAAGGAAGACGTTACCGACATAAGGAACTCCAAAGTGGCAGATGTCGTTTATGAGCTGCAGGAGTTCGGCGTTACAATAGATATAATAGACCCGGGAGCTGACGCCGGAGAGGTATTCCATGAGTACGGATTTAAAATGGTCCCCAAACACGGAAAAGATTACGATGCAGTAATAGTAGCCGTGGGTCATAAAGAATATGCCAGCCTCGACGAACCCTTTTTCGATACTATTCTCAACAAAGATGGTGTGGTGGTGGATGTTAAAGGAATACTCCGTGACAGGATAAAGAATCACAATTACTGGAGTCTCTGATGAAAGCAAAAATATTGGTTACAGGAGGTACAGGATTCATTGGCTCACATACCACTGTAGAGTTGATAAAGCAAGGTTATGAACCCATTATCGTTGATAACCTTAGCAACTCTTCCCGCTCTGTAACCGATGGCATCAAGAGGATTACCGGTGTTAAGCCCGCCCTTCATGTTTTCGACCTTTGCGACAGGGATATCCTTGATTCATTCTTTGCCTCCAACCCTGGAATAGTGGCAATAATACACTTTGCAGCCTCGAAGGCGGTGGGAGAATCGGTTGAAAAGCCTCTCCACTATTACAGAAACAACCTGTTATCGCTGATCAACCTGCTTGATCTGGCACCCAAATACAATATCCCTCACTTCGTCTTCAGTTCATCTTGTACCGTTTACGGAGAACCTGATGAGCTGCCTGTTTCAGAAAAATCGCCGGTTAAAGCAGCAGAATCACCCTATGGCAACACCAAGCAGATCGGGGAAGAGATAATCAGGGATTCAGTAAATACAGGAACAGGTGTTAACGCCATATCTCTTCGCTATTTCAATCCTGTCGGAGCTCATTTGTCCGGCGAGATAGGTGAAGAACCAAGAGGGGTGCCTGAAAATCTTGTACCTTATATAACACAGACTGCTGCTGGTATCAGGGATTCACTTAAGGTATTCGGCAACGATTACAATACCCCCGACGGATCGTGTATAAGGGATTATCTGCATGTGACAGATCTGTCACGGGCTCATGTAATTGCAATAGAAAGACTCCTCACCGGTGCAAACGAAGCGCCTTTTGAGGTTTTTAATCTTGGTATGGGTAAAGGAGTATCCGTACTTGAGGTGATCACTGCTTTTGAGAGATCAACCGGGCTTAAGGTCAAATACCAAATAGCATCCCGCCGGCCCGGCGACATTGAAAAAATATGGGCCGACTCATCATTGGCAAACGAGAAGCTGGGCTGGAAAACTGAAATATCAATTGATGAAGCAATGCTCTCGGCTTGGAGATGGGAGAAGAAACTGCGGAAATTATGAAAACACTGAAATCAATACTTATTACCGGAGGAGCAGGTTTTATCGGATCTCATGTTGTGAGGCTTTTTACCCTTAAATATCCCGATTACCTGATCGTAAACGCAGATAATCTGACATATGCCGGTAATCTTGCAAACCTCACCGACATCGAAAAAAGAGCTAATTACCGTTTTGAGAAGGTTGATATAGTGAACAAGGATGAGGTTGTATCTCTTTTCGATAAATATAGTTTTGACGCTGTCATCCATCTGGCTGCAGAGTCACATGTCGATCGCTCTATTACCGGTCCGGATCAGTTCATCTATACGAATGTGATCGGGACGCTTAACCTTCTTAATAGCTGCCGCCTGAAATGGGCCTCTGAAATGAAGGGTAAACTTTTTTACCATGTCAGCACCGATGAGGTATATGGCTCCCTGGAAAACCCGGGAGATTACTTCACGGAATCGACAGCTTACGATCCCCGAAGCCCCTATTCTGCATCAAAAGCCTCTTCCGATCACCTTGTCAGGGCCTACTTTAATACTTACGGGTTACCTGTAGTTATCTCAAACTGTTCCAATAACTACGGCCCCAATCAATTCCCGGAGAAACTTCTTCCCCTGGCTATTAACAATATAAGATCCAATAAACCGGTGCCGGTGTATGGCGAAGGTACAAATGTAAGAGACTGGCTTTTTGTCACCGACCACGCCTCCGCCATTGACACAATTTTCCATGATGGCACCGCCGGAGAGACATATAATGTAGGCGGCAATAACGAGTGGAAAAATATTGATCTTGTGAAATTACTCTGCAGAATAATGGACTCAAAGCTAGGCAGGCCCGAAGGTAGCTCAGAAGGTCTTATCACCTTTGTTCGCGACAGGGCCGGTCACGATCACCGGTATGCGATCGATGCATCCAAACTTAAGAAAGAACTGGGGTGGGAACCATCGGTGACCCTGGAACAGGGCCTTAATGAAACCGTCGACTGGTATCTCTCAAATGAAAAGTGGCTTAGTGATGTCCTTTCCGGTGAATACGGAAAATATTACGAACAGCAATACCTCAACAGGTAACTTACCCTTTGAGCTGTTTTAACATTTTTATTATCTCCCCGGCGCTTTTTCTCTTCTTATGAGTATGATCGCCAATCTCAGCAATAAACCTGTTCTCTTCTATTGATCCCCGTACATTCCTGAAGTCATCTCTCTTCTGTTCTTCCGTACCACCGAGACCATATCCTGTTAATGCCAGGCCTGAATACTCCCTGACCGCATCGTCATAGATTAATTTGTTGATATTTTCAACACTCGAAACGCATTTGTTTATCAGGGTGATGATCTCTCCGGGGGTGATCTTATCAATACTTTTCCCTGTGGATGATTCTATTCTTTCCACAATCCAATCCCACTCAAATTCTGTATACCTTGAGTGTATCAATTCAAACTCCCTGTTCAGTTCGTCGGGAGTGCTGAATCTGCCTCTGATTATTTCGGACTTTAGCTTCTCTATAACCGTTACAGGAGCAAGCAGTCCTCCAACATCTGTCCAGTCGCCTCTTCCTTCATTGGTTCGCACTGAAAGGAAATCAGACAACTCTTTAACACTATTCCCTTTAAAACCCTTTAGCTTGCGGATCAAACCGTTACCAATGTATTTATCGATATCCTGAGAATATAGTCCTGCTCCTTTTTCAACGGCCTCCTCCGGTATCTTCACACTGCCCGGTAAACGGTAGAAGCCATCTTCTGCCTTTTTCTTCTTAAGATCATGAAGCATTCTGAGACCTTTGATCATCCTGCCCATGGAATAGGGGCTATGGAGATTAATTACCAGCTGATCAAGTATTACCGTATCGCTTCTTCTATCTCGCTGCGGCCATTTGGAGATATCTCTGATAAGCCCTGCGCTCTTAATATTAACACCCGGAAGAAGAATGGATTCTCCTTCCGATTCAATAAGATAAGAAAATGGAAAGTCCGAAGTATCGGGATGCGAATAATGCCGGCCCGATACGAGGGAGAAGGGTCCGATAAGAGCGGGCCATAATATATAGGAATCGCTTGCTGTTTTCGATCCCCTTTCCAGAATACCCTGATGAACAGGACCTGTTTTATACATGTGGTTACTCTGATTGGAACCACTGCCTGCATTCATGAAGGAGAATAGTCCGGCTATAAGGAGTGTTGATCTGTGATGTGATACAGTATAAGGGCCGGCAAAGATGCTGCAGGCCTCACCCAGCAATAATTCACTGTTTGCAAAAAAGAGAGAGTCCTGGGCTGCAAATCCCTTACCTATCCTGCATCCCTGACCAATGAAGCAATTCTCAATGATAGCAGCCATCGGTTACCGACGATCCTGAGGCTACAATGAACCGGTCCATGATCGACCCATGGCCAATAAAACAGGGAGCAGATGCTGTGCTGTTGACCGATCCTTCTGCTAAACGCATTACGCCCTTAACAATTGATCGCGGGCCGAATCTTACATTGGTAATGGTGGTGCAATCGGTAATTACGCTCCCGGAAGAGATCAGCCCCTTATCCGATTCTACTGAGGCGGCATAACTGCCGGCCATATTGTTCAGGATGAAAGGCACCTCTTTACTATCCCGGCATACTGACAGCCAGGTAAGCCATTTGAGATGAGAGCCTGTCCCATATTTTAACTGACCTCCCGCCAGCCTCATTAAGTACCTTTCACCTCAACACCATTGCCGAAGGAGGATCTGCCTGTGGTGGCTATCGTTCCGCAACCACTGATAATGACTTCGTCTTCAATTATATATGAAGATATTCTGCCCGAAATATTGCTTATATGTACATTGTTCCCGATGGTACAGTTTTCAATGTGAGAGTTGTAGATACCACATGGTTCTGCTGAACCATCATCTGCGGTCAGAGAACCTGATTGTTCTCCAATATGTACATTTCCTGAAAAACTGACATTTCTGATTCTTGAGAGATCCAGCGACCGGGATCTCATAATGCGGCTCCAGTCGGAGCATCTGTTGCCATTGGATTCGAGCACTCTGATCGTCTCCTCAGAAAGAGGAATCAGGCCATCGGGGAATTCCATAACTCAGTTTTAGTTTCTACTCAACTGTCACCGACTTGGCCAGATTCCTTGGCTGGTCAACATCACAACCCCGCAAAACGGCTATGTGATATGAAAGCAGCTGAAGAGGAATAACGGCTAATATAGGTGAGAAAACAGACATTGTATCAGGCACCTCAAGCACGAAGTCGGCCATGGTACTTATCACATCATCACCCTGAGTAACAACTGCAATGACCTTCCCTTTTCTTGCTTTGATCTCCTGAATATTACTTACTATCTTATCATATGTATGTTCCTTTGTGGCAACCACCACCACCGGCATATTCTCATCGATAAGGGCTATAGGCCCGTGTTTCATCTCTGCAGCCGGATAACCTTCTGCGTGGATGTAGGATATCTCCTTTAACTTGAGTGCTCCCTCCAGTGCCACGGGAAAAAGGAATCCTCTGCCCAGGTAGAGTGCGTTTGTTGAATGGGCGTATACCTCGGCAAGCTTAAAGGCCATATCGTTTACCTCGAGGGCCTTTTCGATCTTCTCGGGAAGCCTGAGGAGTTCACCTATCAGCTCAGAATATCTGTTTAATTCTATTGTCCCTTTCTTAAAGCCCAGTTCAAAGGCCATCATTGCCAGTACTGTTACCTGTGTAGTAAAAGCCTTTGTTGAGGCCACTCCGATCTCAGGACCGGCATGGGTATATACTCCGGCATCAGTCTCCCTGGGTATGCTGCTGCCAACAACATTGCATATGCCTATTACCTTTGCCCCTCTCTCCTTTGCGATTCTTATGGCAGCCAGAGTATCGGCGGTCTCGCCGCTCTGGCTTATAGCAATTACAATATCGTTCTTGTTGATGATGGGATTCCTGTACCGGAACTCAGAAGCATACTCTACCTCCACCGGTATTCTTGTATACTCTTCAATGATATATTCACCTACCAGTCCGGCATGCCACGATGTTCCGCAGGCCACAATGATAAACCTTTCAGCCTTGACCATATCGTCGATTACGGTATGCAGTCCGCCAAGCTTAACCCCTGAATGGTCTGGCAGCACCCTGCCACGGAAAGTGTCGTGAATAGCTTTGGGTTGCTCGAAGATCTCCTTGAGCATAAAATGGTCGATATCCCTCCTTGTCAATCTCTCCTATTTTAAGATCAAGCTCCTGAACTATAGGCTCAACATGAGTATTCCTGATAGACTTAAGCCTCAGCTCATCCTTGCCTATTACTGCAATATCGTCGTCCTTCAGGTATATTACTCTTTGGGTATACTCCACGATAGGAGTAGCGTCGGAAGCAATAAAATTCTCACCCTCTCCGACCCCTATCACCAGTGGGCTGCCTTTACGTGCCGCAAATATTCTGTCGGGCTCATCACGGCACAGTATTGCCAGTCCGTATGCGCCTTCTACCCTGTTAAGAGCCAGAATAATAGCCTGCTCGGGCGAAAGGTCACCTTCAAGGTAGACATGTTCGATAAGATTAGCCAGAACCTCTGTATCTGTCTGGCTCTCAAATGTTACCCCCCGGCTCTCCAGGTGCTTCTTTAGTGTGGAATAATTTTCTATGATCCCATTGTGGACAACAATAAAGTTACCCTTATATGATATCTGCGGATGTGCATTTATTTCGTTTGGTTCTCCGTGAGTTGCCCATCGGGTATGACCTATCGCACTGTTACCCTCCATTCCTGAGGCAAGAACCATCTCCTCAAGATCCTTAACCCTGCCCTTGCACTTTAGTATAGACGGATGACCATTAACAATAGCTATACCCGGCCGAGTCGTAACCTCGGTACTCAAGTTTCTTAAGACCGTTTATAACTATCTTGCCGGCCTCTCTGGAACCTATATAGCCTACAATACCACACATATATCGCCTCTGAATAAGTGGATTAAAATATAAAAATGGTTCTCAAAATCAGAACCAGGAATATGTAAATTCAAACCTGATACCGTCGGTATTCTTTGGTGTTTTGAAAATTATATTATTCCAAATTCCGGCAGGAATCAGTATATCAACTTCCGGATTATCAACTTCCCCCCTCAGATACCTTTGTGCAAAGGTCGGGATGTTCAGGATATATGCTTTCTTATCAGTACTGTACTTGCCTCCAAAAAAAGAGGCATTATTGTCCATCAGGTAATCATGCACCACAATACGTTCTCCAGTAAAGCTTGTATAAGTAAGAATGACCTGCACCGGATTATTTTCCTCTTTGTAACTGTCTCCGTCGTAGTAAACAGGAATGATCAGCCTTGCCTTATTAACAGAAATACCCGTTGAATCACGGTATCTTTGCAGTCCGGGTATCTTGATCCTGGTATAGACTCCGTTTATAGCTTGCTGAAAGGAGATCGTGTCCTGAATCCCATCATTAAGATGTAGTATCTTTTTGGCCGGTTCTGCAGCATTAAAATCCTGAATATAAGTATTATACCTGGCACTTCTCTCGTTCATGAGGAAATAGTAGTTTTTAGCTACCCCCGATGAGTCGCGGTAATAGAGGTTCATGTTTATACCACCCCCAGGCAGGTTGATATTGTAAATCACGGGGTTGGGTGAATCGTCAAGGGTAAAATAGAGCCCCCTGAAGAAATGTCTGAAATCGGGGTCATGTGCAGCATGGAACAGTTTGGATGTATCGCGCATCAGATATTCTGCGAAAAGATCGGGCATCCTGAATCTTAGTGATGTATCCTTCTTTAGTGCAGGTATTGTAAAGCTTGCTATCTCAGATACAGTTTGCACATTTTTATCTGAATGATAGATGCTGTCGGGATAGATGACCTCTGACGTTTCAAATATTCTAAGTGTCTGTGTTGCCAGTGTATCGCCTCTTACTGCATCTATTCTGAAGTTGAGCATCAGGGAGTCAATAGTAATAGGAAACGCAGTCTCCTTCCATTTGGCAAGGAGTCGCAGCTGAGTCACAAAGCCGGCTCTCATCGATCCGAAATAAGGATCATAAACCTTCCCGAGAAACTGGTAACTAAGGTTACTGGTTTCAACGGAGGGATTATACATTGTAAAAGCGGAAACAGAAATTGTATCGGTAGACCTCAGTCCTATAAGGTCACCACCGGGAAGCAGCCCGGCGCCAATCTGTGTAGGATCCTCCTCACACGATACAGCCAACAACGCAGCAAGCAACAAAATTGCTGAAAATTTTAGGCCTGAAAGTTTAAACTGAAAATATCCCGGTGTTGTTCCCCGCACTTTTCTTCTAAAGAATACTGTCATAGAATTCATTGTAAGCATCTATATATACATCCTCCTCCTGGTAACCGAGAACAGGTTTGTCTGTACTGTCAATATATTTTACTAACTCACTGTTAATCTCTTTACTGCCTATAATGATACCATCGGAGTTCTTAAGGGCCAGTTTTGTAAGGTTGACAAAATCGGGCTTTTCAAGCATCGCCAGGTCCGCCCCGTTTATACCATCGGTCCTGAGTTTATCAACTACAGTACTTCTAAACGGCTTTTTAAACTCATTATTGTAGACCGAAAAAATAACCTTGTTATTTTGAAAATGAGGGTCGTCGGCATAAATATTCTTGATGTAAACAGGAATGAGAGAGGTAAGCCATCCGTGACAATGCACTATGTCGGGGGTCCATCTCAATTTCTTTACTGTCTCAAGAACACCGCGAGCGAAGAAAATTGCACGCTCGTCATTATCCTCATACTCTTTACCCGCCGAGTCGGCACCAATGTTCTTCCTGTGAAAATAATCCTCATTATCAATAAAATAGACCTGCATCCTTGCAGATTGAATTGAGGCTACTTTTATTATCAGGGGATGGTCGGTGTCATCTATTATCAGATTCATGCCCGATAGACGGATGACCTCATGAAGCTGATTTCTGCGCTCGTTAATTGAGCCATACCGAGGCATGAAAGTACGTATCTCCTTACCCTTGTCCTGTATACCCTGAGGAAGATACCTGCTTATCCTGGATAAATTGGTCTCGCCCAAATAGGGTGTTATCTCCTGCGAAACAAAAAGTACTTTTACGCTTTCCATACCAACTCGGTGAATTCTTTGATGTTTCAGAGTGCAAAGATAATAAAAAATAACCAACATATTTCCAACTACTAAGTCTCCTATTATCGGTCGAAGGGTAAATGTTCCCAAATTTTACTCGTCATTATTACTTTTAATCGTCTTTAAATAAATTTGTTTTACGTTTGTACCCTATTAAAAAATTAACTGTTTATGAGAATCGCCAGAAGTCGCCAGGAACTGGCTGAAATGAGAGGTGCCATTGACATTTTCCCGGTAGGATTTGTGCCAACCATGGGGGCTCTTCATCAGGGACACATATCTCTGGTGGAATCAGCCGTACAGGATTGCCCCGTCGTAATAGTAAGCATATTCGTTAACCCTACGCAGTTCAATGACGCGGCCGACCTGAAGAACTATCCCAGAACAGTAGATGCAGACATCCTGCTGCTGAGTGCCGTTATGCGGGAAGAGGATATCCTCTTTCTCCCCTCAGAGAAAGATATCTATCCTGAAAAAAGTGAGGTAAGCTTCAACTTCGGAAACCTTGATAAGGTAATGGAGGGCAAATACAGGGAAGGACATTTCAATGGTGTAGCCCAGGTTGTTTCTATCCTGTTCAATATAACAAGAGCCGATGTAGCCTACTTTGGGAAAAAAGACTTCCAGCAACTTGCAATAATAAGGGCCCTGGTTAAGAAAGAAGACAGGGGCATTACCATTATCGGATGTCCTATTATAAGAGAAGAGGATGGCCTGGCGATGAGCAGCAGAAATGCCCTTCTCGAACCGAAGATCAGAAAAGATGCAGGCATAATAAGAAAAACAATGCTCGAAGCTGCGAAAATGGCAGGGGAAAAGGAGATTTTGGAAATATGCAAATATGTCTCCTCCGTAATTGACCGCACACCCGGGTTCAATACCCAGTATTTTGAGGTGGTCGAGGACGAAACCCTTCAGCCTGTTAAGTTCAATGCCGAGATATCTCCGTTAAAGAGCTACCATGCCTGTATTGCAGTATTTGCCGGCAAGATAAGACTGATAGATAATATAAGGTTTAACTTGTACTAGAATAAAACGTTGTTTACCTTTGTAGTTGGTTATTCGATTGATCTGATATGTTGATTGAAGTAGTAAAATCAAAGATTCATAAGGTTTCCGTTACGGAAGCAAACCTTCAGTACGTTGGAAGTATTACCATTGATGAAGATCTGATGGATGCAGCCAACCTGCATTGAGAATGAAAAGGTACAGGTCGTGAACATCAATAATGGTGAACGGCTTGAAACGTACGTCATAAAAGGAGAAAGAGGGTCAGGCAGCATCTGTCTTAATGGCCCTGCTGCACGAAAAGTTGCCGTTGGTGATGTTGTTATAATAATATCTTACGCTACAATGGATTTCGAAGAGGCAAAGGTTTTCAAACCCAGCCTGCTCTTCCCCGATACCGCCACAAATAAAATAATCTGAACTTGAAAGCCGGATTTTCAGGAACGATCAGGTTAGCGCTGTTTTTAATTCTGGGCGTCCTGCTTATATGGCTCTCTTTCAGAAACATCGATTTCAGTAAGGTTTCCTCCGGTCTAAAGGAGGCAAATTACATCTGGCTCCTTTTATCATTAACCTTTTCGTTTATCTCATTTTTTAGCAGGGCACGCCGCTGGATCCTCCTTATTAAGCCGCTGGGATACAATCCGTCATTCTGGAATGCTTACCACTCCCTGCTCTCCGGCTATCTTGCCAATATTGCCCTCCCCCGACTCGGAGAGTTTACCAGGGCTGTTGCGCTGGGAAGGAAAGAGTCTATTCCTGTTCAAAAGATTGTTGGAACCGTGGTTATTGAGAGAGCCGTCGACTTATTCACACTCCTTCTTATCACCTCAGCAGTAATCCTTTTCGGACCTGCTCCATTTAAGGAGTTTATAAATGAATTATTGCAAAGGATATTTGGTAACATCAGTGAATCCATTTCCGGAAAGTCGGCTTATTTCTGGTTTTTTGGGGGTGCCATTGTTATCCTCATCCCAGTTCTGATATATATTTTTAGAAAAAAGATAAGTGAAGTAAAGCTATTCCGTAAAGCAGGATCGATACTCCGTGAGTTATGGGATGGATTGAAGACCACCTGGTATCTTAAGGACAGGGGTGAATTTCTTTTACACACCATATTTATATGGACTAACTACCTCTTAATGACCTGGGTCGTCCTTTTTGCTATTCCATCTACCTCAGGACTCAGCCTGGGTGACGGTCTGTTCCTGCTTGTTATAGGTTCTATGGCTATGGCTGCTCCGGTTCAAAGCGGATTCGGTGCTTTCCACTGGGTTATTTCAAGGGGATTAAATGTTATATTTGGTATTGATCTTACCGACGGACTTGTTTATGCTACCCTCTCCCACGAGTCACAGATATTGCTTATACTTGTTGCCGGTACGATAAGCACTATAATCGTTTATGGTGGTATTAAAAAAAGGGCTCTGCCTGAGGATCAATAGATATGTCTAAACCCAAATCGGTTTATGTTTGCCGCAACTGCGGTGCTGACTCTCCTAAATGGATAGGTCGATGCAACTCATGTGGTGAATGGAATACTTACACTGAAGAGATCATCTCGCGACCATCAAGACAGATCACCCGGAGACCAGTCGGGAAGGGTCACCCCCACTCCTCAGCTGCTTGAAGCCATCGACGGTAATACGGGTACACGCATTGCATCAGGACTGGCTGAACTCGACCGGATTCTTGGTAACGGCATGATGCCCGGATCGCTGATCCTTCTGGGAGGTGAACCCGGAGTAGGCAAATCAACACTGGCACTTCAGCTTGCTCTCTCCTTTGAAAAAGGCAAAGTGATGTATGTCTCGGGCGAGGAGAGCGAACAACAGATAAAACAGAGGGCCGGAAGGATAAGCAAGGGCAATCCGGGATGCTATATCCTGTGCGAAACGGATCTTGAAAATATCATATTACAGGCCGACAGGTTATCGCCGGAGGTGATGATCATCGATTCCATACAGACCATGAGCACCGGAATGCTGGAATCGTCGGCAGGTTCGGTATCGCAGGTAAGAGAGTGTGCGGCAATGCTTCTAAGGTATTGCAAGAACAAGAATATTACCGCTTTCCTGATAGGACATATTACAAAAGACGGAACGCTTGCCGGGCCAAAAGTGCTGGAGCATATAGTAGATGTTGTTCTTCAGTTTGAAGGTGAACGTAATTTTGTGTACCGTATCCTTCGGTCGGCAAAGAACCGTTTTGGTTCTACAGCAGAGATAGGAATATTTGAGATGGTCGATAGCGGACTGCGGGAGGTTCCAAATCCTTCGGAGCTCTTTATCAATCATTCCGACGAGTCGCTAAGCGGCGTCGCTATAGCTGCCACAATGGATGGGATACGGCCTTTTCTCATAGAAACACAGTCGCTGGTGAGCAGTGCCGTTTATGGTACTCCACAACGCAGTGCAACAGGATTCGATACCCGGCGACTCAATATGCTTCTGGCAGTGCTTGAGAAAAGAGCAGGCTTCAGACTGGGACAAAAAGATGTATTTCTGAACATAGCAGGAGGCATAAAAGTTACCGACCCGGCTATCGATCTGGCCGTGGTCTCTGCTGTACTCTCTTCAAGCCTCGACATTGCCATTGGCAAGGAGGCATGCTTTGCAGGGGAGGTAGGTCTGACAGGGGAGATAAGAGCAGTGCCCAGAATAGAGCAGCGAATAAACGAGGCAGCACGCATGGGGTTTGCAAAGATCTACATATCAAAGGGATATAAGAATCTGTCAATCAAAAAACCCGGCCTCGAAGTTATAAAAACCGGCCGGGTTGAAGAGGTTGTTCGTCACCTGTTTGGCTAATAGTAATAATTGATCCTCGCCGGTGACGTCTTCTTTAGTTTATTACAATCAAGTTCCATATTGAATCCGGGAGGAGCCTCAAACCGGTCCATCTCCATAATTCCAAGCTCCGGGTCGGTATATACCTTTCTCAGAAAAAGAGCTACCACAGGGAGGGATATGTTGGCACCCTGTCCCTGGGTCAGGTCTTCGAAGTGAATAGCCTGGTCCTCCCATCCGCCCCATGCTCCTGCTACCAGATTAGGAGTAACACCCATGAACCATCCGTTGGAGTGGTTCTGTGTTGTTCCGGTCTTTCCTCCTATCTGATTTTTCAACTCGTACTTTGTCCTCATCCTGATACCCGATCCCTCTCTTACTACCCCCTGAAGAAGGTCAAGCATAAGGTAGGCATGTTCCTCGCTTATCACCTCCTCAATGGAAGGATTGAATCTTGAGATGACATTACCGTTGCGGTCCTCGATGCGGGAGACATAAATAGGCCTTGTATAAACACCCTTATTGGCATATGTACCATAAGCCCCTACCATCTCCTCAAGTGAAATGTCGGAAGTACCAAGAAAGATAGAAGGCACAGGATCGATAAATCCCCTTATGCCCAGCCTGTGCATCAGGTCGGCAACTGCTATCGGGGAAAACTGTTTCATCAGCCACGCCGATATATAGTTCTCCGACTGTGCCAGTCCCCAGCGCAGGGTTACCATCTGCCCGTGGAATTCCTTCGGGCCGGAACTTCTTGGCTGCCATGTGGTATCACCTACCTCAAAAGTGCGTGGAATATTTTCTACTTCATAGCATGGCGAATAGCCATCCTGTATGGCGAGGGTATAAAGAAATGGTTTAATGGTACTTCCTACCTGCCTCTTCTGCATCGTTACACCGTCGTACTTAAAATATCTGAAGTCGGGTCCGCCAACATAGGCCTTGACATATCCGCTGTGCGGATCCATAGCCATAAAGGATGAGCGTATAAAGTATTTATAGTACTTAAGAGAATCCAGCGGTGTCATAATGGTGTCTATCTCACCTCTCCAGCTGAACACCCTCATCTGCTGTGGTGTATTGAATGCAAGCATTATTGAATCCTCAGGCATCCCCGACCTTTTCATACCTCTGTAACGGTCGGTCCTTTCAATACTCGTTTGCATTATATCCTTGATCTCCCTGGAGTTCACGTCATTAGAATATGGCGGATTCCTCAGTCTCTTTGCGGACTTGTAAAATGCCGGTTGTATGTCGGTGGAGAGATGTTCTACCATAGCCTCTTCGGCATATTTCTGCATCCTTGAATCGATGGTGGTATATATCTTTATCCCGTCGCGGTAGAGATTATAATTTGAACCATCGGGTTTGTGATTCTTTCTGCACCATCCATAGAGGGGATTGGTTTGCCACTCCCAAAGAGCGTCGTTAAACTGCGTATCGGTAAAGAACATACGTCTTTCCGGTTCCGGCCTTATCATAGTGGTCCTTATATACTCCCTGAAGTAGGTCGCCAGACCTGTGTTATGTCCCTGATCGTGATAATCAATAACGATAGGAAGAAGTGATACGGAATCTGCAACGGCTTTGTCGAGGTAACCATATTTCACCATCTGCGACAAAACAACATTCCTTCGGGCCAGAGTAAGATCATATCTTCTTATAGGATTGTAAAGTGCCGAGTTCTTAAGCATCCCCACCAGTGTTGCCGATTCCTCCAGTGTTAACGAGTCGGGGGTGGTATTGAAATAGACCTGTGCCGCCGATCGTACACCCACAGCATTGTAGGTAAAATCAAAAATGTTGAGATACATGGTCAGTATCTCATCCTTGGTATAGCTCCTTTCCAGTTTTACAGCTGTTTGCCACTCCTTGAATTTGGCAATGACCAGCCTGGCAGTACGTGAAAAGAAGTTGTACTGCGACAGATCCTCCCTGGGGAACAGGTTCTTGGCAAGCTGCTGGGTTATAGTACTTCCTCCTCCGGTCTTCTGTCCCATCAGCAAAGTTCTCACAAACACCCTCCCAAGGCTTCTGATGTCAATACCGGAATGCCGGTAAAAACGGATATCCTCAGTTGCAATCAACGCATTTACCAGTTCAGGTGATATCTCGGAATATGGGGTCCATGTTCTGTTCTGTATATAGAACTTACCCAGAAGGACACCATCGTCTGAATAGACTTCAGCAGCCAGGTTGTTGTCAGGGTTCTCCAGTTCATCGAATGTTGGCATAGGACCAAGCACCCCTTTTGAAATAAGAATAAATATCAAAAGTATTATCAGAATTGGACTTATGAGTATGGCCCATAACCCGAAAACCTCTTTCCTGAATCTCTTTTTTATCGCTCCCATTGAGTCTAAATATTTGGGATAAAATTAGTAATAATTGAAGAATCTTGAGTTTTATTTTGAAGTTAGGACCTTAAATGTTTTACTTTGCCCTGTTTTCAAGTGTTTATATTATTTTGTTTTATTGTCGCTTGAAACCTCGTTGCTGTTCAGTAAATTTTCATGTCTGCAAAATGCTAACTGCACATTGGTTTCATAAACGGAAATTTTAGGAGAATATGATAGAGAATCTGGTAATTGTGGAATCCCCGGCTAAGGCGAAGACAATAGAGAAATTCCTGGGAAAGGATTTCAGAGTTGTTTCAAGCTATGGCCATATCAGGGATCTTTCAAAGAAGAATCTCGGGATTGATATTGAGGGGGGATTTATTCCTGAATATGAAGTCCCGTCAGACAAACAGAAAGTAGTTAAGGATCTTAAGAAAATAGCAGGAGAATCAAAGAACATATGGCTGGCTTCTGATGAGGACCGGGAGGGAGAAGCCATTGCATGGCATCTGATGTCTGTTCTGGGACTGGATCAGGCAAACACCAAAAGAATAGTCTTTCACGAGATCACCAAAAATGCTATAAGCTGAGGCTGTTCAGAGCCCCCGGCTGGTAGATATGAATCTTGTGAACTCACAGCAGGCCCGAAGGATACTCGATCGTATCGTTGGCTTCGAGGTCTCTCCTGTATTATGGAAAAAGGTGCAGCCATCATTGTCAGCAGGAAGGGTACAGTCGGTAGCCGTAAGGCTTCTCGTTGAGCGTGAGAGGGAGATAATAAATTTCAGGACAGAATCGGCATTCAGGATAACGGGACTTTTTAATCCTGCAGGAGAGAAGGAGGCAGGAGAGATCAAAGCTGAAGCCTCAGTAAAACCGGTCAACCAGGAAGGAGCATCTGCCTTTCTTGAAAAATGTTCCAAAGCCAGCTTTTCCGTTTCCGATGTAACTGTCAAGCCGGGTAAACGATCACCTTCACCACCCTTTACCACCTCCACCCTTCAGCAGGAGGCATACAGGAAACTGGGATTCTCTGTATCTCAGACCATGAGTGTGGCACAGAAGTTATACGAGGCCGGACGAATAACATATATGCGTACCGACTCGGTGAATCTCTCCAAGCAAGCCCTTGCCGCTTCCAGGGAGGTTATAGTTGGGGCCTTTGGAGAAAACTACAGCAAAACAAGGCAGTTCCGGACCTCAACCAAGGGGGCACAGGAGGCTCATGAGGCAATACGGCCAACCTATCCTGCCGAGAAGGAGATAAGTGGCAATTCAAATGAGAAACGCCTTTACGATCTTATATGGAAAAGAACCATTGCCTCACAGATGAGTGACGCGGAGGTTGAGCGTACAACGGTTAAGATCGCTATGTCCGGATCAGATGTTATGTTTACCGCCACTGGTGAGGTGATAAAATTTGAAGGTTTTATCAGGCTCTATACCGAATCGTCCGATAATGATAATGGCGATGATGAAAAGGATATCATACCTCCTGTAAAGAAAGGTATGATGCTCGAATATAAAGAGATAAATGCAACCGAGAGATATACCGCCCCTCCACCAAGATATACAGAAGCAAGTCTGGTTAAGAAACTCGAGGAGCTTGGAATAGGAAGGCCTTCAACATATGCACCTACTATTTCAACTATTCAAAACAGGGGATATGTATCACGCGAGGACAGGCCTGGTGAGAAAAGAGATGTTATGACCCTTTCCCTGAAAAACGGCCGTATCACCTCGCAGCAAAAATCAGAGGTTGCAGGCAGGGAGAAATCAAAACTGTTTCCTCAAAGCATAGGAATGATAGTTACCGATTTCCTTCTTGATAATTTCAAGGTTATAATGGATTACCATTTTACCGCGGGGGTAGAGGAACAATTCGACCTCATTGCCGAAGGTAAGATCAAGTGGACAGAAATGCTTAAGGAGTTCTATGGTCCTTTCCATGCTCATGTAGAGACTTCACTGGCGATACGTGAACGCGTATCTGGCAGCAGGAACCTGGGCAATCACCCGACAACAGGTGAGCCTGTTTTAGTGAAGGTAGGACGTTATGGCCCGGTGGTGCAGATAGGTGAAGCCAGCGACGATAACAAACCCACGGTTTGCAAGCCTGCTTAAGGACCAGCTGGTTGAAACAATAACTCTTGAAGAGGCGCTGCTGCTATTCAACCTACCCAGGATCATCGGAAATCACGAGGGTGAAGATATGATCGCAGGAATAGGCCGGTTCGGTCCCTATGTTAAATATAAAGGGAAATTTTACAGCCTTAAAAAGGGTGTCGACGACCCCAATACTATAACACCCGACAGGGCCGTTGAGATCATCAATGAGAAAATTGAGGCAGAAAAGAACAAGGTGATCGCCGATTACGATGACATCAAAGTTCTTAACGGACGCTATGGCCCTTATATAGCCAGTGGCGGAAAAAACTTCAGGATACCCAAAAAAACAGATCCGGCCTCTCTCTCTAAGGAGGATTGTCTGGCTATAATTAACAGTGCAGCAAATACAAAGAAAAAGTAATAAGCCTTCAAATGTTAAAACTGACTGACTACTTCGACCCGGTAAGCATTGAGACTCCTGAATTCCAGTTTCTTTCGGGTTCGGCGCAATTGTCGCATAACATTGTTATAAATACCGAAAACAAACCCCTCCAGTCAGCCGACAATATATCAATTGCAATCATTGGGGTGTGCGACGACAGAAACAGCCCTAATCAGGGCTCATCAAAAGGTCCTGATGCTATCCGCCAGAAACTATACAGGCTATCCCGTCTTCCCGGAAAACTAAAGATCGCCGACCTCGGTAATCTAAAGAACGGCAAATCATTTGCTGATACACTGGCGGGCTTGACCGATGTGATCTCTTTTCTTCTGGAAAAAGGAGTATATCCTGTTCTTATAGGAGGCACCAGTGCCCTTGCCGTTGCCATCGACAGGGCTATGACAGTTATGGGAGAGCCTTATATCTTTCTCTCTGTTGATTCCCGTCTCGATTTCAATCCCGAATCAAAAGAGATCAGTTCCGTAAGCTTCCTCAACAGTATACTCTACAGTAACCGCAGCAGCTGTGCGGGTTTTTCGGCAGTAGGATACCAGACATACCTTAATGATCCGCAGGTTATTAACCGTTTCCGGAAAAAGGGATATGAACTTTTAAGGGTGGGCGATACACGTACGGCTTTCCATGAATCGGAGCCTTCATTCCGCGACGCAGGAGTAATAGTCTTTGATATTTCTGCCGTCCGGCAGTCAGATGCTCCGGGAACCATTGGTGCAACACCAAATGGCTTTTACGGTGAAGAGATCTGTCTGCTGGCCCGATATGCAGGGTTATCGGATAATCTGCGCGTTTTCTCACTGTTTGAGGTTAATCCGCTGCTGGATAGCAGGGGCCAAACCACTGAACTTGCCGCCCAGGTAATTTGGTTTTTTCTGGAAGCATATTCTCAAAAACAGTTTGAAACACCGGTTATTACAAAAAAGGGCGAAGGAAGATTTATCAAATACCATGTTAAGGTTACCGACCTTGAAGAGGATCTGGTATTCGTGAGGAGTACCCTTACAAACAGATGGTGGCTTCAGATCGACGATGAGGGTGATATCCGGTTTGTTGCCTGCTCAAATGACGATTATACAAGAGCCAACAGAGATGAGGTACCGGAAAGATGGTTCAGGGCTAATTCACGTCTAAAAAAACGTTCCTGATCACCTCTTTCTAAATTTTCATCAAAATAGGTGCCTTTTCTGCAACATTAGAAAATGGTTTCCGTTTAAGAATAAGATATTTTTCTAATTTTGACTTCAAATTGAGAGGGATACTCCTGAAATGTTTATTAAGGAGGAGTTACAACTGTAACTATACTGTATGATGAAGCGATTCTTTTTAACAGCTCTTCTGCCGTACTTGCTTCTTACCGGTCTTCTTGCTCAGCAGGACCCGGTCATCACCCATTATATGTATACCCCTATTGCGTTTAACCCTGCCTTCTCGGGTGTCAGCGGAAATGTATGTGCCACGGCACTTAACCGTCAGCAATGGATAGGTTTTAAGAACGCTCCGTCTACAACTATGTTTATGGTGGGCTCGCCCTTTAAACTTTTCAACAAGTCGGGTGGCATAGGACTGAAACTCATAAACGATGCTGCCGGATTTGATAAGGATATCTCTCTTTCTCTTTCATACGCCTATTACATCGACCTTGGTACGGCAAGGCTATCGATTGGTTTCAATGCCGGAATGTTTAACAAAGTACTTGACCCCGACTGGAAGATCCCATCGGGCGATTATCACACGCCGCCAACCGGCGACCCGCTAATACCGGAAGGAAAAGAGAGCTATGTTGCTTTTGATGCCGGAATAGGGGCTTTACTTACTGCAGGTAACGCCTTTGCAGGTTTCTCTGTGATGCATCTGAACCAGCCCACTTTCAAATTTTCAAAGGGGCTGCCCTACCTCAGCAGACACTACTACCTTACCGGCGGATACAATATTCTACTTCCCAATCCTGCCTTTGAACTTACACCATCATTTCTTGTTTTTAGTGACGCCAGGATCATGCAGTTCACTGCATCGGGAATAGTAACCTACAACAAAAAAGCATGGGGTGGATTCTCCTACAGATCGGGAGATGCACTGACAGGAATTTTAGGACTGGAACTTTACAATGGTATCAGAATCGGTTATGGGTATGATTTCCCGCTATCCGATATCAGAAGAGGAACCTCCGGTTCACATGAATTTATTGTAAACTATTGCTTTGACATAAGCATGGGCCGTAGTCCTATGAAATATAAATCTATAAGATTTTTATGAATTTTTGAAAAAAATAACTTACTTGCATTATAAATTCTAAAAAACTATGAAAAAGGTTGTCCTAATTGCTTTAATAACGACGATCGTTTTAGGTGGCTGTAGCACATCGGGAAATGGTGAATTGACGGGAGTCCTTGGCAGGAAGAAATACTTTGAACCGGAGCCTTTTGAGATGGCTTTCATACCTGCCGGTAGCTTTGTGATGGGTCCTAGTGATCAGGATGCTGTCT
The DNA here is from genome assembly GCA_963698535.1 of uncultured Bacteroidales bacterium. Classification (GTDB taxonomy): domain Bacteria; phylum Bacteroidota; class Bacteroidia; order Bacteroidales; family VadinHA17; genus CAVORD01. The sequence continues at coordinate 2,041,638 of CAVORD010000001.1, forward strand.
TTGCCATGAATACGATGTCCAGGACAGTTACTGTTGAAGCGTTCTGGATGGATCAGACAGAGATCACAAATAACAAATATCGTCAGTTCGTACATTGGGTACGCGATTCAATACTTCGCACCAAACTGGGGAATGAAGAGATCGAAGGATACGAGTTCTTCATGGTTGATGATGAAGGAAACGTTATCGAACCTAATGTTATCAACTGGGACGAGAAGATCGACCCGAAGGACGAAAATGTAACAGCTGTTATTGAAACGATGTATTATCCTCCTGCAGAAAGATTTAACAACAAGAAGCAGTTTGACGTAAGACTGCTCAACTATGTATATTACTGGGTCGACTATCAGCAGGCAGCCAAAGCAAGGTATAACTATACCGACCAGAAGTATGAAGGTAAAGTTGTTAGTCTCGATGGAGTAGAATCAGATGTTAAAGACCGCTCATCTTTTATTATGAGCGACCTGGTAAACGTATATCCCGATACACTCACATGGATAAGAGACTTTACCTACTCGTTCAACGACCCATGGGCATCACTCTATTTCTGGCATACTGCCTATGACGAGTATCCGGTGGTAGGTGTTACATGGCCACAGGCCAGGGCCTTCAGCATCTGGAGAACCGATTATCTGAATAAATTCCTCAGAATGGATGGTATCCCTGAAGTACACGCTTATCGCCTGCCTCTTGAAACAGAGTGGGAATATGCTGCCAGAGGAGGACTTGACCTTTCTATGTACCCATGGGGAGGACCTTATACAAGAAACTATAAAGGATGTTTCCTTGCTAACTTCAAACCTCTGAGAGGTAACTATATCGACGACGGTGCTACTTATACAGCTAAAGTCGGTTCATATGAACCAAACGAATTCGGACTTTACGATATGTCAGGTAACGTTGCAGAGTGGACACTGGGTGCTTATCATCCATCGGCATATGTCTTTACACACGACCTTAATCCAAATTACGAATATAATGCACGTCCCAACGATCCTCCTATTATGAAACGTAAAGTTATCAGAGGCGGTTCATGGAAGGATATAGGATATTTTATGCAGACCGGTACTCGCGATTATGAATATCAGGACTCTGCAAAATGTTTTGTTGGTTTCAGAAACGTTCGTACATATATAGGTGTCAATTAATTGTAAATAACTAAAAAACAGGTATATGAGCCTAGCAGAAATTGTTCAAAGCAGCGGATGGAAGAATTTCATGTCAAAATTATATGGCATCGGAGCTTCCGTCGTTATCATCGGTGCTCTCTTTAAGATCCAGCACTACCCCGGAGCAGGTTTTTTCCTTGCAGTCGGTCTTATTACTGAAGCTATTATCTTCTTCTTTTCGGCTTTCGAACCACTTCATGAAGAACCGGACTGGAGTCTGGTATACCCTGAACTTGCAGGTATACACGACGGTGCTGAAGGTGAACTTCCCGTTCATTCTCACAGGTCGGCAGGACACGTCTCTTCGGCGGCGGCGGATCAGCAGCACTGGCTAAATTCGATGAGATGCTTGTCAACGCTGAAATCAAGCCAGGATACATTCAATCGTCTTGGTGATGGCCTGAGAAAACTGAGCACTACAACTACCAATCTTAATTCGATGGGAGATGTTACCGCTGCCAACAATGAATATATCAAGTCAGTACAGACAGCAGCTCAGACATTCAGCAACCATGCTTCAAACGTTGGCAAAACAGGTGATGCTCTTAACGAATCCATCACCCGACTGAATACATCCTACCAGAATACTGCAGGACTTATCGAAAAGACAGGATGCCAATTACAAGAATCTGGCCGATTCTCTTACTGTTGTACAGGACGGAAGCAAATCATACATGTCCCAGCTTGAAACCATGAACAAAAATCTTTCGGCTTTGAACTCTGTTTATGAGCTTCAGCTAAAAGGTGCCAACGATCATATTAAAGGATCAGACACATTGTTCAAGGATCTTCAGGGTATTCTTAAAGAGATGCAGGATTCAGCAGGTGATACACAGAAGTATCGCGACCAGCTTACAAAGCTAAACGATAATATTAGTGCCCTGAATAACGTGTACGGAAACATGCTTTCCGCTATGAACGTATCCGGCAAGTAGTTTTTTATTAACTAAAGCATCCGCAAAATGGGTCACGGAAAAGAAACACCGAGGCAAAAAATGATCGGTATGATGTATTTGGTGCTGACAGCCCTGCTGGCACTGAACGTATCAAAAGACGCCGTCGAAGCATTTAAAAAGGTTGACGTTGGTCTTACCAAGACAACCGCTAACTATATAATAAAGAATAACCTCACCTACGAGGAATTCGAAAGGGCGGCTGCCGAGAATCCAACCAAGGCAGGGCCCTGGCGCGATAAAGCCAAAATGGTTAAGGAACGTGCCGATGAATTGTTCAACTACATTCAGGAGATCAAAATTGATATCATCAGAGAGGCCGAAGGTCCTGACACCGAGGCCCTTAATGGAAATGAGATAATTGTTGAACATATCAAGGCTATTGACAACACCAACGTCCCTTCACAGATCCTTATCGGTTCCGATGAGAACGGAAGAGCTAACGACCTTAAAGCACTTATCGCCGACTTCAGGGAACTTCTGATAGAGGTTATCGATGGTAAGAACGTCTCGGCCGAAGATGCAGTAAGGTCAAACCTAAGTACCAGTGATGTTAAAAATATTCACGGGGAAACGGTAAGATGGGAAAATGAAACATTCCAGGCTCTGCCACTTGTTGCTGTTATAACTATCCTGTCAAAAATACAGGTTGACGTACGCAACTCTGAAATGGACGTTATTAACCATCTTTACTCATCCATCGACGCCTCTTCTTTCAAATTCAACAAACTTGTACCTATAGTAACAACCAATTCCAACTATATAATGCAGGGCAATGAATACGAGGCTCAGGTATTCATCTCCGCAAGCGACACCACCAGGAAACCGGTTGTTATGGTTGGTAATACAAGAAAACTTCAGAATGCCGATGGCTCTCTATCCTACGAAATGGTGGGCGACTACCAGACCCTTCCCGTTGACGACAGGGGAAGAGGTATATTTAAGGTAAGGGCAGGCACAACAGGTGACAAAAAATGGGGTGGCCTTATCAACATGAAGGCTCCCGATGGTTCTGATGTCTTCTATCCTTTTGAATCACAGTATACAGTGGCCGTACCAAACGTTGTTGTTTCACCAACAGCCATGAACGTGCTTTATAAAGGACTCGATAACCCTATTGATATATCCGTTCCCGGCGTAGGATCAGATAAAATAAGCGCCAGGATGTCAAATGGTTCTATCAGAAAGGGTAAATACAAAAATTACAGGGGAGAATATATTGCTAATCCGGCAACCGTAGGACAAACAGCACAGATAATAGTTTCTGCTGAGGTTAACGGACGCCAGATGACATTCCCCCCGATCGACTTCAGGGTAAGAAGTATTCCTTCTCCTATAGCCAAATTTGCTAACCTTACTGAAGGTGAAGTCCCAAAAGCTGTTGCCGCAGCACAACAGGGAGTATTTGCCGTACTGGAAAACTTTGAATTTGACCTTGAGTATAAAGTAACCTCTTTTACAATAGGTATCAGTTCACAGGGCTTTACCAACGACTACCCCTCATCAAACAATATGATCACTACCGCCCAGCGTGAGCAGATCAATAACCTTCGAAGAGGTCAGGAGTTGATATTCAAGCAGATAAAGGCAGTTGGCCCCGATGGAATCGAGAAAGCTCTTCCTCCGATTATTCTTAAGATTAATTAATGTTGAAATCATATATACCATGAACAGGAAAGTTCTAACAGCAATAGTAGGGATCATTATTACAACGGCAACCTTCGGGCAGTCGTTCGGAGACATCTACGAAAAATCTATCGATGATGCGAAGAAGATTGACTATCCCTACCTCAGAGAAGCAGACGTTATCTGGTCGAAGAGAATATGGAGAATTATTGACCTTCGCGAGAAGATGAACCATTCTCTCTATTATCCCACAACCAAAATGCCTGATGGAAGACGCAGTTTCATGACCATCGTCCTCGAGAAACTTGAGACCAAGGAATTACAGGGCTACGATCCAAACAATATGGATGTGCCTCTTACCTACTCCGACATTGAGGTTAAAATGGGTGCCATTGAACGGATAATGGATATCCAGAATATGGATGGCAGTATCACCCCAACAAAGGTGAAGGGTGAAGCAAAACCTGAAGACGTTAAACAGATAATGGTTCTTGAAGAGTGGTATTTCGACAAGAAGCACTCAAAACTTGAGGTTAGAATTATTGGTCTATGCCCCATTTACATGGGACTCGATCCTGAGACCAATAAACTGGAGCGTAAGCAGCTTTTCTGGATCAAGTATGACGAATTCCGCGATATATTTGCAAGGAACGAGGCATATAACCGCAATAACGACGCGCAGAGAGTATCATACGATGACCTCTTCCTGCAGAGAAGGTTCAATGGTTATATCATTGCTGAATCCAACGTCTATAACAACCGCTTTATTACAGCATACCTCACAGGTAAAGCAGCTCTCTTCGAGGCCGAAAGGATCAAGGAAGATCTCTTTAACTTCGAACATGACCTTTGGGATTTTTAATCGATACTATATAAAATATAAGAGGGTGCCTTAACAGTCACCCTCTTCTTTTTTATATACAGCTATCCTTTATGCTAGAGAAAGTCCTTGCCGGTATCCCTCTTCACATCATCGAGATATTGCTTGATATTTTGCTCCTCTTTCCTGTTGACGATCATAAGCACATCCCCGGTATCCACAACAATGTAATCCTTCAGTCCCTGAATAACCGCGACCTTATTACCGGCAATATTTATAACATTGTTTTCCAGATCATATCCGTAAATTCTGCCCGACATGCTGGAGTTTCCCTCAGGATCTCTGTTTGAATGATCCCATAGCGAACTCCAGGTTCCCAGATCAGACCATCCAATATCGATACACTTCACAAAAACATTCTCGGCCTTCTCCATCAAACCATAATCAATAGAGATGCTTGTACATTCCGAATAGGCCTTCGATATACTCTTCTCATCACCGGCAGCTCCGGTAATATCTGAACGTATTGCATAAAACCGGTGATAAAGATCGGGAAGATGCTGCTCATAGGCCTTGAGGACCGCCTCGGCTGTCCAGATAAATATCCCTGAGTTCCAGTAGAAGTCGCCACTCTCAATAAATACAGAAGCAAGTTCATGATCGGGTTTCTCAGTAAAGGTCTTCACCTTCATAAGATTCTGAAAACCATCTACCTGTATCTTATTATTGGCCTGAATGTAGCCATATCCTGTTTCGGGCCTGTCGGGTTTAATTCCAAGGGTCAGGAGAGCATCATTTGCCAGTGCAAACTTGTAGCTCTCATTCATCTCCTTAATAAACTCCTCCTCCTTTAGAATAAGGTGGTCGGCCGGAGTAACAGCTATTACAGCCTTAGGGTTATCGTTCCATATCCTGAACGTACCGAATGCAATACAGGGTGCAGTGTTCCTTCTTAATGGCTCCGCGAGGATCCTTTCCCGGGGCATACCCAGCTGCTCGGCCACCAGATCGGAGTGGTCAGCTGCTGGTTACAACATAGATATTCTCCTCCGGACAAAGTCTCCTGAACCGGCGATAGGTCTGCTGGATCAGTGTCTCTCCTGTACCGAGAATATCGAGGAACTGTTTGGGTTTTTCTGAACGGCTTAAAGGCCAGAACCGGCTTCCTATGCCACCGGCCATGATAATTACATACCTGTTTTTCATCTATAAGTTTAATTTCAGGCCACTGCAGCAAATATACAATATTAAATAATAAAAGCCTTTTAACCTTGTCATGGTACCTTCCTTCTTCAATAATTACTAAATTTGACCAAAATTGATAAAGAATGTTTTTTCTAAGAGAACTGGGAAATTACTTTATCCTCCTTGGAAAAGTATTCAGCAAGCCCGACAAAAGCAGTATGTTCTATAAACAGACCTTACAGGAGCTGGTGCTGCTGGGGCTTAACTCTCTGGGTATAGTTGCAATAATAGCTTTCTTTATGGGCGCTGTTATAACCCTCCAGACTGCATATAACACGGAGAATCCTATTTACCCTACATACCTCATCGGTCTGGGTTGCCGCGATTCTATCATACTTGAATTCTCCTCAACAGTGGTGGCCCTTATCCTGGCAGGAAAAGCCGGATCGGGGATAGCTTCTGAGATAGGAACAATGAGAGTTACCGAACAGATCGATGCCCTCGACGTTATGGGCGTTAACTCTGCTAATTTTCTTATACTGCCAAAGATTACCGCAACTCTTCTATTCTTTCCCATACTTACCCTTTTTGCTATTGTGGTTGGTATACTGGGTGGCTGGATTGCAGGAACCACCACCGGAGTAATAACCTCTCAGGATTTTATTTATGGCATACAGTATGCCTTCATCCCTTATTATATTACCTATTCCCTTATTAAGACCCTCTTCTTTGCCTTTATCATAAGCTCAGTTGCTGCCTATCATGGTTATACCGTTTCGGGAGGATCGCTCGAGGTTGGCCGCGCAAGTACAAAAGCCGTAGTCTACAGTTCAGTGCTTATACTGCTATTCAATGTTATCCTAACACAGCTTCTCCTCTCATGATTGAACTAAAAAACATCTTCAAATCATTCGGCGATCAAAGCATCCTGGAGGACATCTCAATAAAGTTTGAGCCAGGCAAGACCAATCTTGTTATCGGTAAGAGCGGTTCGGGTAAGACAGTACTCCTTAAATGCATGGTAGGACTTCTTGAAATAGACAGCGGAGAGATCAAATATGGCGACACCGTTTTCACCGATCTCGACTTTACAGGAAGAAAAGAGATAAGAAAAGAGATGGGTATGCTTTTTCAGGGAAGTGCCCTGTTCGATTCTCTGACTGTTGAGCAGAACGTCAGGTTTCCTCTCGACATGTTCACGGAAATGGATCCGGAAGAGAAAGCCGACAGAGTAAATTTCTGCCTGAAAAGAGTCAATATGAAAAACTCCAATAAGCTCTTCCCCTCTGAGCTTTCCGGTGGTATGAAAAAGAGAGTTGCCATTGCCCGTGCAATCTCACTAAACCCTAAATTCCTCTTTTGCGATGAGCCTAATTCAGGCCTTGACCCCAAAACGGCTATCCTAATCGACTCCCTGATCAAAGACCTTACCGAAGAGTTTCAGATGACAACCATCGTCAATACACACGACATGAATTCGGTGATGGAGATAGGAGAAAAGGTAGTATTTATTGAGGGCGGTATAAAGTGCTGGGAGGGCGACAGACATCAGATACTAGACTCCGATTGCAAGCCACTCAACAGCTTTGTCTTCGCCAATTCGCTTGCAAAACAGCTGAAAAACCGAACATCGGAACCCAACGTCGATTAATCTTTTATCTCCTCGTAATCAACGAACTCTCCAATATCCTTGGAGATCCCCTCTTTGCTTTTATCCTTGTTTCGCGTTATCGTTACCTTGCCTTCCCCCCTGGTGTCAGTCCGAAACGATCTTATTACCAGGTATATAAGAAGACTTATAAGAAATATCCTGAAGAGTACGGCCATTAGTAAAGCGTTACAGGTTGTTCAATCATCGGTTTGTCCTCCACCCTCTTTGACTTATTCCCAAACAAAAGATTAATACCGAACCTGAGGTTAATCATATTCCAGCTATGAGGGAAGATCACATTTATGTCGGGGTCAAACTTGACCCTGTCCCAGTAAATAGGGATCATATCTGCCAGCAGGTAAAACTGCAGAGGTCCTCCCCTTGTTGCGAAGCCGGCACCCAGGTTATTATATGAAGCATTGCCTGCCGAATATGTTACAACGGCAGAGAATGAATTTCCTATATTGGCATTACCGGAAAGTGTTGCTTCCGTCTTCAATCTTCCCACTGGAAATATAGGAGCGGGTCAGCAATCCAATGGAGAGAGAGCCGGTAAGATTAAAGGAGCCGCCAAGCATTAATGTAGGCGTCAGGTATGTGGTAAAAGCCTTTTTATCATCAGAAACAATAAATGAGTTCTTAAGCGAATCAAGCATCTCGTCGGTCAGCTCGTCAAATGTTCTCGTACCGTCGATCACATCAGTAATGTCAAATCCTTCGAATGTAAATGATGATGTTGCTTTAAGGTTGGTAGGTGAATCGTTCCACTTTATTAACCCCAGATCGAGAATGGCACCCGAAACAGAGAACCTGTCGGAGATATCCCATTTTGCTCCGATGTCGATGCCAAACCCCGGATTGGAAGTGTTGGTAAAGAAAGGGATCGGATCTATATCCTTCTCTATCCATATGCTGTCCAGCTTATTGTCAGCTGTTAAAGCCACTCCTACGGGCCCGCTGATATTAAGTTCCAGATCGGCCACAGCAGTATGCGAATAATCGGTCCCCACATCAATTCTAAGATCTCTGTTATTAATGGTGGCTGTAGCTATACCCATGATGAACTTAGGCCTTACTCCTATGCTTAATCCCTTTACCGGAGAGGTTGAAAAGGTGAAGCCTGCCTCCCTGAAATATGTAACATTGCCACCAAAAGAACTCAGGTCAATGCTCTTGCCTGCAAAGCTCTCATTACCCTCCAGAAACAACTGCACAAGATCGCCCGGCAAAGATACCCTTCCATCGATGCGCTCATTTATATCCAGGAAAAAGTAGGAGTTCCGGCCAATGGCAAAACCGAGTCCGAATGTCTGAATGGTAGTCCCCAGCTTTATCTGATTGCTACTCTTAAGCTTTGCGATAAAATCCTCAATATTATAGTCGGGATGCAATATGGAAATGACAGAATCGCCAGGGGCTCCGGGAAAGAATATGTCTGAAAAGCTTAAAAAGTTATTCCTTAGGCCTACGTCTACCCCTGTAACAGCCGGCAGTCCAATATAAACCGACGACAATGGTCTGAAGGCTGGGTTTACCAGATGATTCTGCGGCAGGTTCATATAATAGAGGAGTGAACTGTTCTGCCCTTTTGCCGGAAGTATTAGCAGGAAGCTGATACAGACAATAATTATTGGTAGTTTATATTTACGCATATTCATCCTCATTTAATTTATTATCAGCTCCGGTTTCACTGAAACTCTTACCTTGAACTTAAGGTAGTAGTCGGAATATATTCTCACCGGTTTGGTGCCGTTATCCGTTGTGTTCATCTTAAACTTAATGACTATATCCCCGGCCTTCGTGGCAGCATTGAAAAACTCATTATCAAGCTCTATCGTTGTAACTGTTTTTGCTGCCACTGTTGATTTACCGTTGGCATCCACCGCCGAAGCCGATATTAACTGGTCGGCTACTATATTGTCGATGGGCAGTCCGGTTACTGAATCAAGAAGAACGATCTCAATTCCCGCCTGCATAGGGAACATGTTTTCCGATTCGATCTCCAGTTTCAGATCCTTAATGTCATCGGCACTGAAATCCTCTCCAAAGTCAAGGAAATTATCAAGGGTGTCAGTGAATACCAGGTCCTTCATCCATAATTCCATCGGCAGCTCAAATTCCAGGGAAGCAATAAACTTACTGTTCCCGAACAGATAATTGTTGCGCAGGCCGTCATTCCCTGACGGGTTTACAGCTGCATCACCTGAGAAATAGATAGAGGTAGGTGGTAAACTTATAAATTCCGGTAGCTTCGAATTACTCTTGTTTATCACAAAGCTTGAGCTCACTTCCCTGTTGGTTAATGAAACAGGGTAGTCGAGAAGAAACGGATTAAGGTCGAGGTCAATTTGTGAGGTTCCTCTTTTTGCCACACCATCAAGGTTTATCCTTACAGGGAACCCGAACGAGTTAGTATATTCAACTCTTATTATCGGGTCCACAAGCCTGAACTGACCGCTGATATGATCAAGGACCTCTTCAATTTCGAGTATCACTGAATCCTGATCGATCGACTCTGTCTGATTCCCCAGATATCCTTTCACATAATCGAAATCAACATCATCCATGAAAAGGTCGACGTTAATTTTATCACTGCTGTTAAAGTCGACCATCACTCCTCCGCTGCTTATGGATAATGAGTAGTCGACAGGTATTCTGTTAAAAGGAAGATCGGGATCAACAGACATGTTTATCAGTGTGTTATCCATAGATATTGTCCCGTTAACGGAAGAGAAAGGCGCAACCGTAACACTCTCGGTCAGTGGGTTGCCACCTCTTAATATGGTAGGCATCTCAACATCCATCGTTCCTCCTGCCGGAGCAGCCGAATTAATGGTATAGCTGAAGCTTCCTGTATTTATCTTCATCATTGTCAGCTCCATACCGTTTCCGGGGGCCAGAACAATTGTATCATCCTTGTCGTCAATTCTTCTTGTCTGAAGAGGAATAATGACTCTTCCGGAAGATATATTAAGTCCTGTTGCAGCCATCCCTATCTCAACTGTATTGTCAAGATCTACGATTACCGGGCTTGATGATCCGGGGCTGCCCTCAATAATTACTGTCATCTTGAGGCTGTTTGTTGCTCTCACCCCTGCAAGATCAATTGACTGGACGACTGTCGCACCTGCAGCAACAGGACCAATTACAGCTTCAGAACCAACGGCAGAGTTATCACTTGTATTAAAGATCGACACTCTGGCACCGGTGATCGGGACAGGCAGATTGTTTTTTACCGAAACACCAATTGTTCCGGTAGAGAATATTGCCCACTCAAATCCGCTGAACAGAGGCACAGGCAACGATCCGAGGCCTGTTGAAGGGAAGGCCGGGAACAGATGGGGTGACCCATCATCCAGTGACACGAACTGCGCCCTCAGAGCTGGTGCAAAAAACGTACTTATCTGATTGAGGGTAACAGGTATTGTATCGCCAAAATCAGATATCTGCAGGTCTCCTATTTCATACTCCCCGCTGAAATCGAAGGTATCATCAAGGCTTCCCAGATCATCAATTCCAAACTCGATAACACTATCCGACCTGAAAACCAGCTTCAGTAAGTTTGCATCATCAAAGAAAAGAGTATCATTCTCCTTAACAATATCTTTAAGATTGATCTCTCCCTTAGCTACAGACAATACAAGTCCTGGAGATATCTTAATTGTCTCATCCAGCCTACTCATGTCATATGTCTCTTTGACACACGATATGCTGAGAGTAAGAATCATTAATAAAAGAATAACCTTTGTCTTCATAGATCTCCTCCTTATTTGTTAATCCTGTAATTGTAGAGAAACCTGTCGCCCGACCCGACGAGAAGGTTGAATCCCGGCCTGTCGGTTAGTTTCCCGATAGAGAAAGATGTACTTCCTTTTAACGGAAATCCGCTTGAAATGTTCCCCTTTTCATCGATTAGGAAGACTCTCTGTCTGGGTATGTTTACAACACCGACCATATTGCCGGATGATCCAAAATCAAATCCAAAGGGACCTGCTGTACGTCCTTCTCCTATCGATGTCTCATAAATAGCCTTACCACTTCTGTTGTAGGCATAAAGGACTGCCTCCGCTTAAGAAGAGATAATCATCCTCTCCGTTACTGTCAACGTCGAAGAGGGTAAAATAGTGATCTGCAGGAAAATCTCCTGCCTTAATCTTCTCAACGGCACCATTAAAAGATATTCTGTTAATGGTACCATCGGGCGAGGTGAATGTTACAGCCTGGCTCCTTCCCGACTCCAGGCCAATATCGGAGTTATCGGCCTTTATGATCTGCTCCCGCACATTAAGCCTGACATTGCCGCGGCGGTCGAGGAAATATACACCTCTCTCATCGGCAGCAACGATATAATCCTTACCCGACACCCGGAAGTATTTTATCTCCCCTTTTACCAGACCGGCTGTCTTAAACGGAGTCCATCCCTTAACTATGTCGCCCGATATATCATATATATAAATGTTCCTGTCGCTCCCGGGAACAGCAAGCCTGTAGTCACGGTTCGATTCATAATCAAACACACTAACCGGTCCCGATGCGGGAACCTTCATCTTTACAGGGAACTGTTCCACATATTTCCCGTTCCGGTCGATAACATGAAGATATTCCTTCCCGGAGAACAAAAGTTGCAGCTTACCGTTACGGTAATAATCAACCATAAAAATGTTGCTCTCTATCTTCTCTCTTATGGGAGCCTTCCAGAGTATACGACCTGCTGAATTGATAAGGTAGATATTGTTCCTGTGATCCTGTACAAATATCTCCTTTGCTCCGGTATTGTGGTTCGTGAAGAAGAATGGTTTTGTATATGCTACCGTATCAAGAAGTGTCTGCCACTCAGTCCCGGCTTCCTCTTTTATCTCATGCTTAACGGTAAATGCCAGGTTACTGTACAGCATCTCATTGCCCGGTGCCAGTTGAAGGCCGAAAGCCGACACTTTTTTCATCGATAATATTGCTGCCACAATATCATCCTTGAACCAGCTGTTTAATACAGGCCCTGTAGCAGAAGGTATACAGTAGAAGAAATAACTGCCCCGCGAAGGAAGATAACTCTCAAAAGCCCTGTAATTGACATCGTTAGCCAGGGTTCTCCTTAAAATGTTGTCATACAAGAACTTGTTTATCACCTCCAGTGAAGGAGAGGTTACAAGATAGTTGTCATAAATTGTGATATATCGCCCCTTGAAATTCTCCCTGAACCCGGGTGAAAGCAGTGATGACAATCCTGAATCATCCCATCTGAATACTCCGGTCTTATCCTGGCCGTCGGGTGAAAAGTAAGTTGTATACTCTTTCTCCTTGTCGCCACCGAAGAGTGTTGCCAGATGATTTTTAAGCAGCTGTAATGCCAGTGGTCCGTTTTTAAGTTCATATACAAGCAGTGAACTGTTCTCGTCGGCAACCTTGTCATATTCCACCATGGCGAATGTTATCTCCTCTGCCATTAAGGGCAGGATATCATTGGCAAAGGGAGTGGCCGGCTGTTCGGGACCATCCTTCCGTGGGAATGGTACATTCAGGAATGCCTCATATAATACTGTTGAGGAGGGCAGTACTCTGTAAGTCTCATAAGTTGAAGGTGTTGCTACCAGAAATCTGTTAAGCCTGCTCCTGTCATTGACCGAAGTATATCCGTTTATTAGTATACCATTATCGCGAAGATGTATGTCTCCCTCAGAACATAGTGCCAGTGTACTGATGACCTGCCTGAGGTTTTCATCGGCCGTGAGTTTTGTTCCCGAAAACTGACCTGTGCTTTCAAAAAACAGATACAACCTGTCTGTCTCTCTGCCTGCTGCGGAAGATACCCGTGTGAATCCTTCTCTCTCCCTGATCGTTGACTCGCTGTTATTCTGGGCCAAAGCTCTTTCCACAATATCCTTTGTGCTGCCGCAAATAATTATTCCGTTATTGATACTGAGGAACAATCCCGGTCGCACTGTACTGAATATTCCCCCGGCACTGTTTTCCGGCTGGCCGGCTATGCCCGACTCCCTTAAAAGTTCTCCGAATCTTTTATGACCGATACGCTGTTTTGTGCGGATAAGCATCAGAATGGCGCCCTTGCCATTTGTGAAATGCCAGGATACCACAGCGTCTTTTCCGGCAATAAAAGGTCTTACCGTTTCAAGATTAATTATCGAATCAGCCCTGATCACCGAAGAGAAGAATCCCTTCATTGATGGTGACTCTGAAAAAACGGAAAGTGTACCGTTACCACCGGAAAGATTATAGACAAAAGAGGGAAGATCGCCGGTCTCCAGCATCACTATAGCATCAGTGGGAACCATCTTAAGCATATCGGCCTCCGAAGCTGTCTTATTGAGCTTCATTTTGACCAGAATACCTGACAATCCTGACAGCAGCAAAATGATAGTGATAATAGTTCCCTTTTTGAGCACTTCGGTATATTTTTTGTTCGGCAGTATACCAAAGTTAACAATTAACTCGTAATGGGGAAAACTATGGTGGCATACTGATGCTCTTAAGCATTGGAAGTTGATATCAGGTACTTCAAAGATTATATAACTTGCAGGTAAATTGAATGGTTAATGAAACAGCTTATATTTTCCTTTCTGTTGGTTTTTGTAACAGGAAATTTTCTCTTTTCACAGACAATCACAGTAACCGATGCCGATGACAAGAGCGGCCTCTTTAATGTTGCCGTTTACAATGAATCCGGAAGTAAATTCTGCTATACGAACAGGTATGGCAAGGCTGACATTTCAATCTTTTCAGCAGATGAGACGATCTTACTTCAACACTTCTCATACGAGATTGAAAGGATTTCTTTATCAAAGCTAAGGGAACAGAATTTTGTTGTCTCTCTCCGTAAAAGAGTGTTTGTGGTAGAGGAGTTTATAGTCTCGGCAAACAGGTGGGAACAGGACAAGAATGAAATACCTAATAAAATAGTCGCAATATCAGCTGCCTCTGTTGAGATCTATAATCCGCAGAGTGCCGCCGATCTTCTTGCTTCGGGTGGTGAAGTATTCGTCCAGAAGAGTCAGCTTGGGGGAGGAAGTCCGATGATACGAGGCTTTTCAACAAACAGGGTCCTTATTGTTGTCGATGGCGTCAGACTTAACAATGCAATCTACCGGGAAGGAAATATTCAGAATGTAATATCACTTGACCCTCTTTCCATTGAGCGTACAGAGGTAATCTTTGGTCCCGGCGCCTACATTTACGGCAGCGATGCCATTGGCGGGGTGATGGACTTTCATACATACCGTCCTATGCTGACGACAACCGATCAGCCCATGGTAAGGACAAACCTGCTTACACGTTACTCCACGGCAAACAAGGAGCAAACGGGCCATTTTTACTTCACTATAGGAGGCAAGAAGATCGGCTTCCTTACCAGCGTCACCTACTCCGACTTCAACGACCTTAAGATGGGATCCGTGAAACATGACTCATACCTTCGTAATGAGTATGTTGTAAGAGAAAATGGTGTCGATATTATCAGGCAGAACAGCGACCCGCGGGTACAGTACTATTCGGGCTACAGCCAGTTCAACACCATGAATAAACTCAGATACAGAATAAATGATAATGTTGACCTCGAATTGTCGAGCCACTATTCAAGGATCTCGGATGTTCCACGCTACGACAGGCTTATACAGTACAGGAACGGACAGCTCCGTTATGGTGCCTGGTATTATGGCCCTCAGATATGGATGATGAACAACCTGCAGGCTACACTGGGTAATAAAAACAGATTCTATGACCACCTGAAGGCCACCGTTTCACAGCAGGTATATAAGGAGAGTCGTCATGAAAGAAAATTGGGAAGTTCCACCCTCACAAGCCAGAACGAACAGGTAAATATTCTCTCCCTTAACATTGATCTCGATAAGGAGCTTGTTGAGAACAAGAAATATCTCTACTGGGGAACCGAAATGGTTTATAACAATGTGATATCGGAAGGTAGCCAAATGAATGTTGTATCAAGGGTCGAAACACCGGCTGCCACAAGATATCCCGACGGTGAAAACATATACTCATCATTCTCACTATATGGGGGTTACAAGAATAATCTAACTGAAAAGATAACTTTCAACACAGGCGGAAGATTTAACTATGCAGGACTTACATCTTTCATCGATGATAATTCATTCTATAACCTGCCATTCACATCATTCTCACTCCATAACAGCGCTTTAACCGGCTCGGCTGGTATAGTGATACGCCCCGACGACAAGACGCAGATAAATGTTAATGCCTCAACAGGGTTCCGTGCTCCTAACCTTGACGATACAGGAAAGGTATTTGAGTCGGCTCCCGGGGTAGTGGTGGTACCTAATCCCGATCTTAAACCCGAATACGCATGGAATATCGACCTGGGTATCGCAAGAGATTTCGGTGAGATCTTTCATACTGAATTAACAGCCTATTATACGATCCTCGATAATGCCATGGTAAGGAGAGACTTCCTTTACAACAACCTGCCAACGCTGGAATACAACGGTGTTGACAGTAAGGTCGAGGCAATAGTAAATACAGGATCGGCAACAACCTATGGGTTGCAGGGAATAGTGCAGCTTAACATTACCTCACGGATTAAGGCAAGGAGTGTTATTAACCTTTCCGACGGCAAGGATGATGAGGGTATTCCCCTTCGCCATATAGCGCCCCTCTTTGGATCAACTCATTTAACTTACGAAACAACTCGTTTTACTGCCGATCTCTATTCTGTCTATAACGGGACAAAACCATTTGAAAAGATGTCACCCTCCGAGATCGAAAAACCATACCTCTATGAGGCTGATGGTGATGGTAACCCTTACGCACCCGGATGGTATACACTTAACTTTAAGATCTCCCTTAATCTCTACAATTGGGGAAGCATTAATGCAGGTGTGGAAAATATTCTTGACCACAGGTACAGGCCCTACTCCTCTGGTATTGTCAGTCCCGGTCGTAATTTCATCATCTCACTAAAGGCGGTAATTTGATAACATGATCAATACTCCGGCAGGGTATTGAAAAAATTTATGTTATCTTTTGAAATCAATTAAGAGATTTAACTATGAAACGACTTTACTTTTTTCTTGTTCTGGCAGGGATAATTATGCTGTCATCGTGCAGCGGCAATGAGATCACATCAACACTGGCTCCATCGGTTACCGAGGGACCTGCAACCGGCTCTCTGGTTATTGTGGGAGGTGCTATGAAAGACACCTCGATCGTAAACAGATTCGTTGCCCTTGCCGGCGGTGCCGATGCCCACATAGTAGTTATTCCTACAGCAGGCGGTGAAGAGACGATCGATACCCTGCGTCTTACTGCTTTTCTAAGGAACGCAGGTGTTAAAAGAATTTCCGTGCTTCATACATACGACTCTGCAGTTGCTAACCAACCCGATTTTGTTGAGCCACTGAAAAGTGCTACCGGAGTATGGTTCGGCGGCGGACGCCAATGGAGGATCGTCGATTCATATGGAGGTACTTTAACTGAGACCGAGATAAGAAAAGTCCTTGAAAGAGGCGGCGTTATCGGAGGCAGTTCGGCAGGAGCAACGATACAGGGCAGCTACCTGGTAAGAGGCGACACCAGGACCAATACAATTATGATGGGTGATCATGTGCGCGGATTTGGATATGTCACTAACTGCGCTATCGATCAGCACCTGCTGGTACGGAACAGGCAGCATGACCTTATCCCGGTAATTGAAAACAATCCTGAGTTGCTGGGAATAGGTCTCGATGAGAACAGTGCTATTGTGGTTACCGGTAACCAGTTTGAGGTTATAGGGGCCAGCTTTGTAGCTGTTTACGACAACAGGCTGTGGAACAATGCCTCAGAAGGAAAATCACTGCCTAACAATGGCAAATTCTTCCTGCTTAGACGCGGCGATAAGTACGATCTTAAAAGCAGAGAGGTCATTAACTGGTCGGGTGGCGACTCAAGAAATATCTTCCTTGAAACTATCCCGGAATAATATATTTATGAACGAAAGCAAACAGGATTTCTCACTGGTTGAGGTTAACACCAGCAAGCTGGAAAAAGAGTTCATACTCCTGCCCGTAAGACTGTACAAAAAGGATAAATCATGGGTGCGTCCTCTCGATAACGATATTAATGAGGTGTTCGATCCCTCTAAAAACAAACACTTCAGGAACGGCGAAGCGTGCCGCTGGCTTGCGGTTGACAACCATGGTAAAACAGTCGGAAGGGTTGCTGCTTTCTTTGATAAAAAGATAGCTGCCAACAACAAACAGCAGACTGGAGGCATGGGTTTTTTTGAATCCATCAATAATAAGGAGGTTGCATTTTTACTGTTCGACCGCTGCAAGGAGTGGCTTAAGGAGAAGGGCATGGAGGCGATGGACGGACCGGTCAATTTCGGCGACCGCGACAGGTGGTGGGGTCTTCTGGTTGATGGTTTTAATGCCCCTAACTACCGAATGCCTTATAACTTCCCCTATTACAGAGAATTCTTCGAAGATTACGGATTTAAAAACTATTTCGAGCAGTACACATACTACCGGGTAATAGGCACGGGTGGCCTCGATCCTGTGATACTGGAAAAAGCTGAGCGGGTAGCTGTTAATCCTGAGTATACCTTTAAGCATGTTACTAAGAAGGATATGGATAAGGTGCCCGGCTGGTTCCTTGAGATATACAATAAGGCATGGGCCCGCTTTACCGGCGTTAAACCCATTACCACTGTCCATGCCAACGCCCTCTTTAACAGCCTGAAGCCTATCCTCGACAAGAAATTGCTCTGGTTCGGATTCTTCAATGGCGAACCGGTTGCCTTCTTTCTTATGCTTCCCGAGATCAACCCTATAATCAAGCTATTGGGTGGCAGCATGAATATTATAGGCAAAGCCAAATTCTTCTGGTATCGTTTTGTGGTAAGGAAATGTACCAAGGCCTTCGGGATGATCTTTGGAGTCGTTCCTGAACATCAGAAGCGTGGCGTTGAAGGTGCAATTATTATGGCTTTCGCTAAAATAGCATTTTCACCCGGATTTAAGTATTACGACCTGGAATTTAACTGGATAGGTGATTTCAATCCCAGTATGATGCATCTTCTGGAACAGATAGGTGCACGGATAGTTAAAACCCACATTACCTATCGGTTACTGTTTGACCCGGAGGCCCGATTCGAGAGGGCTACAAGGGTTAATACCTGACCTTTATCACCTTTGGCATGGCTTTTGATTATAGTTATGTACACAGGCAAAGCAAAATATACCCCGCCTGGCGGGGCAAGGCAGTCCAAAAGGGCTGCCTTCTTATTTTATTATCCGCTCAGGATTAGCTGTTACAGGAACACAGCCCGTATCTGAAGATCAGAAGGGCCTGTAACCAATTATCTCCCTCACCTCTCTTATTGTTTTGGAAGCACTTTCACGGGCTTTCTCTGCACCCTGCGATGCCACTTTGGCAAGATATTTATTGTCGGAGCTTATCTCCAGTATCCTCTCCCTGATAGGTGTGGTAAACTTTATAAGATCCTCTGTGAGCTGCTTCTTCATGTCGCCATATCTGATGGTACATTTGGCATGCTCCTCCTTAAAGAATTTAACTGTTGACTTCTCAGAAACGACATCCATTATGGTAAAGATATTCTTCACCGGCTCGGAGGGCTTCTCTCCCGGTGCCTGCGGACCGGCATCCGTTACGGCCCTCATCACCTTCTTCTTTATTTCGGCAGGTGAGTCGAACAGATAAATACCGTTATCGTCACTTTTTCCCATTTTGCCGGAACCATCCAGACCGGGGATCTTTACCAGCTGCTTGCCAAAATTATATGCATCGGGCTCAGGGAAATAGTCGACATTATACATGGTGTTGAATCGTCTGGCAAACTTTCTTGTCATCTCCAGATGTTGCTCCTGGTCCTTGCCTACAGGCACCTTGTGTGCCCTGTGTATTATTATGTCGGCTGCCATAAGGACAGGATATGTAAGCAATCCGGCATTAATATTGTCGGGCTGCTTCCTTACTTTCTCCTTGAAAGAAGCTGTTCTTTCAAGCTCACCAACATAGGCATTCATATTTAACAGAAGATAGAGCTCCGTTACTTCGGGCACATCGCTCTGAATGAAGACCGTGGCCTTCTCAGGATCGATACCACAGGCGAGATACTCCGACAATACCTGCTTTATATTATTGTGAAGATCTGCGGGATGGGGATGGGTTGTAAGAGAATGATAATCTGCAATAAAAAAATAGCAGTGATTCTCATTCTGCATCTGTAAAAAATTCTTCATCGCCCCGAAATAGTTCCCAAGGTGAAGATTGCCTGTCGATCTTATGCCGCTAACTACTGTTTCCATCTTATCTTTTTTCAGCATGATCATACTCCTCTCATGCCAGATGACAAAGGTAAATGTTTTGATCAAAATTTTGCTATCACAAGCCCTATGGTGGCTTTTATATAGTAAGTTGTATCTTTGCCGCATAATAATCGATCACAGATGGAATCAACAAGGCAGAAGAAGGTATCGCGACTAATCCAGAAGGAGATGGCCGACCATTTTCTTAAACATGGAAGGGACTATTGTCAAGGCCAGATGATTTCTGTTACTATCGTCAGAGTAACGCCCGATCTCTCACTGGCTAAGGTGTACATCAGTCTTTTCCCTTCGCAAAACCAGGATCAGGTTCTTGAAAATATAAGGGAGGCGGCTACCAGCATCAGATATGAACTGGGGCAGAAGGTCAGAAACCAGCTCAGGATAGTTCCGGAGATCAACTTCTACATCGACGACAGTCTCGATTATATTGAAAACATTGACAAACTGCTCAATACTTAGAAATGCAGTACGATCCTATTAAAAAGAGCGTTGGTGCTCTGTTCAACAGGTCTCTCTTCCTGCGCCGTCTGTTCTACACCCTTCTCGATATTCTCCTGTTACGATCATGGCATGTAAGAAGGAAGCTTAAGTCGGTTTCTGCTTCCCTGCCCGGGGATGCTGCAGTTATGGATGCAGGCGCCGGTTTTGGTCAGTACACCTGGAGGATGGCACGTAAAAATCCGCGCTGGACGATCGATGCTGTTGACATCGACGACGATCATGTGGCTCAGGCCTCCGGCTTTTTCAGCAAGACCCCTGTTGCCTCACGGGTTACATTCACCAAAGGCGACCTTACAACATTTTCCGATAAAGAGAAGTATGACCTTATACTCTCCGTCGATGTGATGGAGCATATCCTCGACGATGTGACCGTAATGAAGAATTTTTGTAATGCCCTGAAGAAAAACGGCTGTCTTGTCATATCCACCCCTTCCGATAAGGGCGGGTCAGATGCGCACGACCACGACGACGACTCCTTTATCGGGGAACACGTAAGAAACGGATACGGTATAACCGAGATAGAAGAGAAGCTTACCATGGCCGGATTCTCTGACACAGAATGCAGGTACACCTATGGCAAGCCAGGCAGCATCTCATGGGTTATATCTATGAAAATACCGGTGCTGATGGCAGGAAAATGGAAACCTTTGCTTATTTTTCTTCCCTTCTATTACCTGATAGTCATGCCCTTCGCGCTCATTCTTAACCTGGCCGACACCATGATAACACACAAGGAGGGAACGGGTCTTATTGTAACAGCCTTCAAAAGAACAGATTGAACACTTCTCTTTATATAGCCAGAAGATATCTCTTCGCAAAGAAGACAAGAAATGCTATTAACATAATCTCATCTATCTCTGTGGCAGGGGTGACTGTAGGTACTGCTGCCCTCATTATTGTTCTTTCGGTTTTTAATGGTCTCGAAGAAATGGTGAGAACCATCTTCAATACCAGTGACCCCGATCTTATTGTTACACCTGTTGAAGGGAAAACATTTATCCCCGCCGAAAAGACCCTGTCGCTAATCACCTCAGTGGAGGGAGTACAGACTTTGTCATCAGTACTCGAAGAGAATGTATTGCTGAAGTACGATGAACGTCAATATATTGCTGTTATAAAGGGTGTTGAAAGTAACTACTCCGATATTTCAGGCCTCGACAGTGCAATGTGGGACGGCAAGTTCCTCCTGCAGGCCGATAATGGCAGACCTTACGCAATCGTAGGACTCGGTGTGGCCAGTTACCTGGGATTGAACATTAATTTCCTTACCCCTTTGAATATTTATGTCCCCAGGCGTACAGCCCAGCCCGGGGCAGGCGCCGAGAACGCCTTTACACGGATGTTTATCTTCCCGTCGGGGATATTCTCGGTGGAACAGGAATTCGATTCACGATATGTTATAGTGCCCATAAGTTTTGCCCGGGAGCTTCTCGACTATGAGTCGGACGTAACCTCACTGGAAATAAAACTCACCCCCGGAACAAATGTCAACCCGATACAAAAAGAGATAAGGAAAATAGTAGGAGAGGAATTTGAAGTCAAAAACCGCCTTGAACAACAGGAGATCTTCTATAAGGTGATGAGATCGGAACGGCTGGCTATATTCATAATTCTTACATTCATTATCATTATCGCCTCCTTCAACGTTATCGCCTCTCTTACAATGCTTATCATTGAGAAAGAGAAGGATATTAGTATCCTTAAAAGTCTCGGTGCCGATAAATCGCTGATACGCAAAATATTTATCTTCGAGGGATGGATGATATCCCTTTTCGGAGCTCTCCTTGGATTGATCCTTGGCTTCCTCATCTGCTGGGCTCAGCAGAAATTCGGCCTTGTTAAGCTGCAGGGCGAATCGCTTATCATGGACTCCTACCCGGTTGTAATGAGCTTAAATGACTTTGTTATTGTTCTGGGTACTGTTGTTGCAATAGGATACTGGGCTGCCTGGTATCCTGTAAGGTACCTTACAAGAAAGTATCTTGCCGACTACAATTAAATCACTACTTTTAATATTATGAATCGTGCTTTCATAATTCCCCTTCTTATTATCTCCCTCCTCGTATCATGCAAACCCGGGATCGAAAAGACCATTAAGAAAAAAGGCATAATACCGGAGAAGGAGTTCATCGAGATACTCACTGAATTCAGCATTGCCGATGGTATAATCAATGAGCCATCACTTGTTAACAGTTTGCATTTTAATGACTCTGACAAATATCCATATGCTGGTGCTTGCAAACAAGGGTTTTACAAAAGAGCAGCTCGACCATACCCTTGAATACTACTTCCTTAGGAAGCCGAAGCGGCTGGAACAGATCTATGATGAGGTACTGAAGAATCTCAGCGAAATGGAGGCCAGGGTGGATTTAAAAATTAACAGCACAACAGAAAAATCAAAAAACCTCTGGAACGGTAAATCATCCTATTTTCTGCCTCAGGAGGGCGTCGCTGAAAAGATAGCCTTCAACATAGCCATACCCGATACCGGTCTTTACAGTCTTACCGTCGCCATCACAATGTTTTCCGACGACCAGAGCATCGACCCAAAGGTTACCCTCTACTACTGGTACGACAATGGTACTCCTGAAGGTATGAGTATCCCATGGCCCGAGACTGTCATTATTAAGGATGGACAGACACATGAGTACGTGGTATCATACAGAAATACCAACAGTCTTATTACCCATGTCAGAGGATATCTGCTCGACCATTCTCCGCAGCCAGGCTCACACTGGGAAAAGAATGTACGCATCGACAAGATCATTCTCGAAAAAGCAGAGCCCGGAAAAGGAGCTATACGATGAGGCAGCAGCAGAGGGTGCCGAAAAAAACGAGAATGGTGTTGAGCAATGAGAAAATATTCTGCGCAATATGCCCTTTCGCCCGACGGCAGGCTTCTGAAGCGACCGGTAATAACAACAGACAATGATGGCACCATTATCTCTCTTGAGGATACCCGTGGCGACCTGCGTGAAAGTGCCTCCCTTGAGTTTTACAATGGGATAATTGTCCCCGGGTTTGTTAATGCCCATTGCCACCTTGAACTTAGCAGCATGAAGGGTGTTCTGCCGCAGGGTAGCGGACTGGGTGAGTTCATTACGGGTGTCAGGGAGAAAAGGTCGCGCTACGAATCAAATGCTCTGAATGCCGCCCTTTCCGCCGACTCGCTTATGAGCAGAGAGGGTATCGTTCTTTGCGGTGATATATCCAACAGCGCACTCACTGTTCCCGTTAAGGAAAAGAGTTCTATACAATATGTCACCTTTGTTGAGGTCTTCGGTATAGATCCTTCTTCCGCACCTAAAAGGTACGAGGAGGGTGCTGAAGTGCTGAGATCATTTAAAAATGCCGGACTGGAAGCATATATAACACCCCATTCATTCTATTCGGTCTCATCCGGTCTTCATAACCTGCTGATAAAGAACAGGAAAGAAAACGAGATCCTCTCCATCCATTTCATGGAGTCGGAAGAGGAAGAGGAAATTCTTAAGTCGGGGAGAGGTCCTGTAATGGACTCATATGCCAGAATGGGCTTTGACAACAGATCACTTGAACTGCCCCGCAGCCACACCGATGCCCTGAGGGATCTCACGGGCCGAACCGGCAAGCTTATACTTGTCCATAATACATTTGTTACGGAATCGACAGTTAGAAAGGCACTCGATCGTGGCAATACATACTTTTGCCTCTGTCCCTCATCCAACAAATATATCACCGGTTCTGTACCTCCTGCCGATATGATGAAAACTATGGGATGCGACATCATACTTGGCACCGACAGCCTTGCCTCCACAGGGCGACTGTCGATCCTCGGGGAGATGAAGATAATACAGGCTTCATTCCCATCCATACCCCTTGGCACCATCTTAACATGGGCAACCCTTAAAGGAGCAGAAGCCCTGGGAAAAGAGAGTATTTATGGCTCCTTCACTCCGGGGAAGAGACCGGGAATGGTTCTGCTGGAGAACCTCGACCTGAATAATTTCCGCCTCCTTCCCGAGACAAATACTAAGATAATAGGACCCACGACGGAGATAGTACCACTCTTTTTCAGCCGTCATCTTTTTATTGTAAATTTGCCCGATACTTATTCTATGGCAACATTCCTTTTCGATAAAATTGTATTCGGTCCTGTTAAAAGCAGGCGATTGGGCCGGTCTCTGGGCATCAACCTCCTTCCCTCCGACAGTAAGTTCTGCAACTTCAATTGCATCTATTGCGAATGCGGCTGGACCGACAGGGCTCATCTTGATGCTGATGCTCTCCCCGCAAGAGAAGATGTTAAGGATGCTCTTGAAAAATTCCTCTCAGCGATGCCTGCGGGAGAACCCACAATTGATGCCATTACCTTTGCCGGCAACGGTGAGCCCACGCTCCATCCTGAATTCATTGCTATTATCGACGATACAATACTTCTGCGCAACAGATTTTGCCCGGAGGTAAAAATTGCCATTCTATCCAATGGGTCCACCACCGGTGATCCTGCAATCAGGGCCTCACTCAGTAAAGCCGACCAAAATATTCTCAAACTCGATTCAGCTTTCGACAGTACGGTAATAAAGCACAATATGCCGGCATTTGCCTATAAGGGCAGTGAGATAGTGGAGAATTATAAACTGTTCAAAGGCAATCTTATAATCCAGACTCTATTCCTGCAGGGCGTCCATAACGGGCAACCAATTGACAATTCAACGGAGGAAGAGGTTTCGGCATGGCTGAAGATTATAGAAGAGCTACGACCCTGCGAGGTCATGATATATACTATCTCCCGCGACACACCCCTTGGCAATGATCTTATAAAGGTCTCCCCGGCAAGGCTGAACGAAATAGCCGCCCGTGTAAGATCTCTCGGGATTGATACATCGGTATCCACCTGAAGAATATCTGCTAAAAAGAGGAGAGCCGGCAATCTTTTAGAAAGAGCCCCTGAGGATAAAATGGAAAAGGCTGAGAACAAAGCTGACAACAACAGCACCTGTCAGATATCCCCAATATACCTCCCCCGGTTTGTGAGCATTGAGCTGCAACCGTGAGTGAAGAACCAGTCCTGATATGGCGACGGAAGGGATAACAAGGAATACCAGCGACACCTGAAGCCTCGTCGACAGAAGGATTATTATTGCCGTCATAGCACCCGCTCCGGCAGCATGTATTGAGATCTTCGACCTGAGATTGATCACTGCGATAACAAAAAGGAGAATAGTAACAGAGGCAATGAATGACTTGATTATACCCGGCAGGTTAAGTCTCCAGAGCATGACCGTTGTAATAAGATATAAGAGAGCTGTCATTAGGAGCAGGATGGTCCTCTCCTCCCTCTTCTCAACGTTTATAGAGCTGATATATTTACGGTACCATAGCAGAACTATGAGTAAGGCAGGCATGAGAACGGTATTAACGAAAATAACTGCCAGCAGGATAAGTTTAAGTCTTAGAGGAAGATATGCGATCACCGTAGGTGCTGAGATCAGGATCGCCAGCATGTAAAGCGGAAGGAACAGGGGATGAAACAATATTGAAACTACATTGGCTACCCTGTTATGTATACCCTCAAATCTATCTCTTTCCATTAGATCTCCTTTCTAAGACGAGCTACCGGTATTCCAAGTTGTTCCCGGTATTTGGCAACTGTTCGTCGTGCTATCTGATACCCCTTTTCCTGTAAAATTTCTGTCAGTTTCTCATCTGTCAGGGGCTTGCGTTTCTTCTCGTTTGCCAGACACTCCTGCAGGATCATCTTTATCTCTCTGGTACTGACCTCTTCACCGCTGTCCGTCTGCATCCCTTCCGAAAAGAAGTACTTTAAAGGATAGATGCCGAAGTGAGTTTGAATATACTTGCTGTTGGCCACCCTTGAGATAGTAGAAATATCCAGATTCGTTACCTCTGCTATATCCTTAAGTATCATAGGCTTAAGCTTCGCCTCGTCGCCGTCCATAAAATAATCCCTCTGATATGTGATTATTGCTTCCATCGTTAGCAGGAGTGTGTTTTGCCGTTGCTTGATAGCATCGATAAACCATCTTGCTGAATCGAGTTTTTGCTTCACGAAGGAGACAGCATCCTTCATATCCTTATTGAGATCTTTGTCGAGAGTGTAAGCCTTCAGCATCTCGCTATATGTACGTGAGACACGTAGTTCAGGTACATTACGGCCATTGAGATGGACCATAAGCATATCATCGGCCTGCTCGAGGATAAAATCGGGAATTATCTGCTGTACTGTTTTAGAGTAGGGGTCGCTGAAGGTATTTCCCGGCTTCGGGTTAAGCTTCAGCACCTCCTCAATGGCACTTCTAAGCTCCTCTTCGCTTATCTCCATCCTCGAAATGATCTTGTCGTAATGCCTCTTTGAGAACTCGTCGAAATAATTATCCAGAATGTTAAGGGTGAGCTTCTGAATATCGCTTAGCACCTGTCTCTTTGAAAGCTGAAGCATAAGGCACTCCCTGAGGTTTCGTGCACCCACCCCTGCCGGTTCAAGGTCCTGTATCATAAAGAGTACCTCTTCCAGCTCCTCATATGTAGCCGTTACATTCTGAAGGAATGCCAGATCGTCGACTATATTCTCAAGCTCACGCCGCAGGTAGCCATCTTCGTCAATATTGCCCAGGATATACTCCCCTATGATCACCTGCTTCTCCGAAAGATGTCTTAATCCCAGCTGCGACTGAAGGTTTTCGACAAAGGAGGAGCCTATTGAAAACGGTATCTCCGATCTCTTGTCATCATCGGGAGAGGAGTTGGAGCTGTTAAGCCGGTACTCAGGTACATCCTCGTCGTTCAGATAGTCATCGAGGGTAAACTCATCCTGTCCCTCCTCTTCGAAGATCTCCTCATTTTCTTCCTCCTGACCCTGAGCCTCCTCTTCATCCATACCCTCTTCAAGGGCAGGATTCTCTTCCAGTTCTTTCTTAATACGTTGTTCCAGCTGAAGCGTAGGCACCTCAAGCAGCTTGATCATCTGTATCTGCTGAGGCGATAGTTTCTGTAAAAGCTTTTGCTGTAAATTCTGTTTCAACATAATATGAAAGGAATCAACTTAGTGTAAATCATCTGCTAAAACTCGGCGTTTTTGGGTGTTCGGGGAAAGGGTATCACGTCCCTTATGTTGGACATGCCGGTTATAAAGAGTATTAATCTTTCAAATCCAAGTCCGAAGCCACTATGAGGCGCTGTTCCGTATTTCCGGGTCTCAAGATACCACCAAAGGTCCTTTTCAGGAATATTCAGCTCCT
Organism: uncultured Bacteroidales bacterium; assembly: GCA_963698535.1. Taxonomy (GTDB): domain Bacteria; phylum Bacteroidota; class Bacteroidia; order Bacteroidales; family VadinHA17; genus CAVORD01. Next base: position 2,069,101 of record CAVORD010000001.1, read on the forward strand.
TTATTCTCCCGTAGAGTTTGTCATAATTCTCCTCCCTCTGCGATCCTCCGATGATCTCACCTATTCCTGGAAAGAGCACATCCATGGCCTTTACTGTCTTGCCGTCGTCGTTCTGTTTCATATAGAAAGCCTTTATCGACAATGGGTAATCTGTTAGTATCACCGGCTTTTTGAAATGTTGCTCCACCAGGTAGCGCTCATGCTCCGCCTGCAGATCTCTGCCCCATCCTACAGGGAATTCCCACTTTTTATCAGCCCCCTCCAGTATCTTAACTGCTTCGGTATATGTAAGCCTTATAAAATCGTTGCCCACAACCATATTTAGTCGCTCCAGCAATCCCTTGTCAACCATGGAGTTCAGGAAATTAAGGTCATCCTTACAGTTTGTGAGCGCATAGTTAATGAGATACTTCAGGAAATCCTCCGCGAGATCCATATTATCCCTGATATCGTAGAAAGCCATTTCCGGTTCTATCATCCAGAACTCGGCCAGGTGCCTTGGTGTGTTTGAATTCTCAGCCCTGAAGGTTGGTCCGAAGGTATAGATCTCTCCCAATGCCAGCGCTCCAAGCTCACCCTCCAGTTGCCCTGAAACAGTAAGATTGGTCTCTTTCCCGAAAAAGTCGTTTTTAAAGTCAACCATACCGTCATCCTTAATAGGCAGCTTGTTAAGGTCGAGGGTTGTAACATGAAACATCTCACCCGCTCCTTCGGCGTCGCTGCCGGTAATGATCGGGGTATGCAGATAGTAAAATCCCTTTTCATTGAAATAGGAGTGCACCGCAAATGCCATGGCATGCCTTATCCGCAATATAGCACCAAATGTGTTTGTCCGGGGCCTAAGGTGAGCTATCTCACGCAGGAACTCCATTGAGTGACCTTTCTTCTGCAACGGGTATACCTCAGGATCGGCAGTGCCATACACCTCTATCTCACTGGCCTGTATCTCCACACTCTGGGCCTCTCCCTGCGAACTTACCAGTTTCCCGGTAACTCGTACGGATGCTCCTGTGGTGACAGGCCTTAGGACCTCCTCACCAAACTTCTCTACCTCGGCAACTACCTGAATATTATTTATTGTGGAACCATCGTTGACTGCAATGAATGCAATATTCTTGTTTCCTCTTTTTGTTCTGACCCAGCCTTTCACTGTCACCTCTGTACCTACAGGCTGACTATCAAGTAATTTCTTTATCTTACTTCTCTCCATAAAACCAGAAGTTTTTACTTCGTTATTAATCTATAAATCAATTCACACTACATTATCCCTTCCGCCGTTGCGCAACTTCGCAATACAAAAATACTAAAAGTTTGCGCTGTGTTGCAGCATGACGGTGCATTTGAATAAATTCATACCCCCGACAATGCAAATATACCCAAATAGCTCATGCATGGGCAACTTTGGCACATAGTTTGAAATTTGATAAAAACGAAGTAAATTTACATTAGGGATTGAAAAACAGAAAAGATGGAATCGACAAAACCTATAGTAGTAACCTGGGACTTCACTGTTGTTTCGCAATACGCACTTGAGCATGCAGTGAAAATATCCAAAATGTCCAATAGTGAAATTTTCCTTCTTCACATTGTTGACAAGGGAATTAAGCCTTCTGATCTTAAGAAGAAGGGCGATGATCTTACCACTGTCGCCAGAGAGGCACAGGAAAAATACGGTAAAACCATCAGGGCTTTTATTGAGAAGGGTACTATTTTTACCGCCATTGCTCCGTTCACCGATGCCAAGGAGGCAGGCCTTGTTCTCATGGGAACCCATGGTATAAAAGGTATGCAGAAACTTACCGGCTCGTGGGCCCTCAAGGTGATAGTCAAATCGAAGATCCCCTTTATTGTGGTTCAGGATGCCCCTGTTGATCAGGACAGATACCATAATATTGTTTTCCCTGTTGACTTCCGGAGCGAAAATAAAGAGAAGGTAAGAATGGCCATATTCATTGGAAAGTACTTCGACTCAAAGGTTCACATCCTGAAGACAGTTACTACCGACAAGAACCTGTTGAAGAAAGTAAATACCAATCTGGGCTTTGCCGTCAAGCATTTGCTTCAGAACAATATAAATCACGAGATCCACGATATTCAGAATGAAAAGATCGCTGACCAGACCATCAAGTTTGCACAGGAGATCAAGGCCGACCTCATAGTCATAATGACCACCAAGAATATCACATTTGCTGACTTTATGGTTGGTGCCACCGAGCAGCAGATCATTGCCAACAGCCAGAAGATACCCGTCTGTTGTGTTAACCCCATGTCGAACTACGCCAAAGTGGGGCAGTTCATGTACGGCTGATAACAGGGTTATCCTCTCTTCTGCCGGTTGATAATGTTACCCCTACAGCAACAAAGAGGGCAACGAAAAATGTAAGTAGCCTTGCCGGAATACTTTTAATGGTAAAAGCTGAAACCAATTTGGAGGTTATCCCTTCAGGAAATGCCTCTCCTTCTGTTTCTGCCGAAGCTATTATATTGTCTATCTCTCTTTCAAAGCGGGTGGCACTGATAAATTTTCTTCCCTCCAGCTCAAGCAGCCTCATTGAATGTCCGGGCGTAAGAACCTGTTGCTCCGCCAGAAAGGTTGTCTTTTCAACGGTAACCCTGTAGTGCTGTTCAAAGCCACCGCTTATCCATACCATAGTGAAGAGGAGGCCTGCTATAACTGTAAAAAAGGCAGCACGTCCGTTGAATCTCTTCCAGAAAAGGGAGAATAAGATAACAACCGAAAAGGTGCACCCTATACCCGCCCACACATAGCTTACCAGAGTGAAAATGAGACGTGACGGAGAGATATAAGAGAGCCCAAGTGCTATAAGGGCAAGAAGTGCAGTGATCATCCTGTTGCGCCGTAACTCGAAAGCCGGAGAGGAAGTGCCTCTTTTTCTCCTGCCGGAAGCTATACTCTCAGACAATTCTGTTGCCGAAAGAATAAGCAATGAGTCAGCCGTCGATATCATTGCAGCAATAGCCCCTGTAATGAGTATGGCAGCTATCACCGGCGGGAAGAGTGTCATGATCACACCCGGCATAACATATTCCGGGTCGGCCAGTCCTGCCGGTCCAAATATTGCTATCCCTATCCATCCTATTGACATTGCTCCTATATATGCAATGATGGTCCATATTATTCCAATGTTCCTGGCTTTGATGGCCTGACGGTGATCCTTAATGGCCATAAAGCGCATCGACAGCTGCGGCTGGCCGCCCAGATATCCGAAGAACCAGCTGAAGCCTCCGGTAATTATCAGTCCGGCACCAAATCCCTTTGCGGCACCTGTCAGCGACAGGTATGTGCTACCCGCTCCCCGCAGGGCATCGGGTATCGATGAGGCAAACAGCCCGGGTGTCTTCATTATGAACAGGATACCCGCTATCGGACCCACTATTAGGGTTATTATCATTACTATGGCCTGTATCACATCGGTGTATACCACACTCCTGAAACCGCCATATATAGTATAAGGTACTATCACGGCCGCTGTTATCAGCATACCCAGTCCGGGCTTGATACCGAACATGGTATGAAGGGTCTTGCCACCACCAAGGAACTGAGCTCCTACATAAAAGAAGAAAAAGAAGACTATGGTCAGACTGCTGAGGACCATTAGTCTTGTACCCCATTCGCCGTGCCTTTTGGCAAGGTAACCGGTGAAGGTCTCCGCATTGTAACGGGCAGCCTCATCGCGCAGCCGCCATGATATGAAGGTCCATGCAGAGATGATCCCTGCAACGCAACCCACTGCTGTCCATATCTCTGTAAGACCAAAGGCATAAGCAGCCCCCGGCAGTCCGAGAAGAGCCCATGATGATTCTCCTGTAGCTCTCTCAGAAAGAGCCGCTACCCACCCCGGCAGATTACGACCTGCTATCGCATACTCACTGCTTGTTTTTACCTTTCTTCCCTGGTACAGACCCCATATTATGAGCCCTCCCATATAGATCACCATTACTACCAGAACCTGCATCTGGTTTTCCATAACTCCCATATATCCCGTTATAATTGAATCAATAACCCAAATTTAAATTTTTTACCTCAATAGATGCTCCGATTGTTAAAAACCCTCTAATGATATATCTTAGCGCTGTTAATAAATGAAACAAAGTCCCGATGTCGGTTGAAGTAACAGGTGTAACCAAATTATACGGAAAGCAGAAGGCTCTCGATAATGTCTCCTTTTCTATCGGGACAGGTGAGATAGTAGGTTTCCTTGGACCCAATGGCGCCGGTAAATCAACGATGATGAAGATCATCACCGGATACCTGCCGCCTGCATCAGGCAGAGTATCGGTATGCGGACTGGAAGTAGGTACAGGTTCCTCCGAATTGAAGAAAAAAATAGGGTACCTCCCGGAAAACAATCCTCTCTATCCCGACATGTACATTAAGGAATACCTCGCCTTCGTGGCTTCCATGTATGATATAAGTAAGAAGAAGGAGGCCGTTGAGTCCATCATTCATATGACCGGACTCGAACGTGAACAGAAGAAGAGGATCGGTGAACTTTCCCGTGGTTACCGGCAACGTGTGGGACTGGCACAGGCTCTCATCCATGATCCTGAAGTTCTCATCCTCGATGAAGCCACCACCGGACTCGATCCTAACCAGATAGTAGAGATAAGAAATCTTATAAAGGAGGCCGGCAAGAACAAAACGGTTCTTCTCTCAACACATATTATGCAGGAGGTTGAAGCAATTTGCGACCGCATCCTTATCATCGATAAGGGAGTACTTAAGACCGACCAGGATAAGGGAACTATCTATTCCAGTATTGTCCGCGAAACGCAGGTTATCCATATTGAATTTGATAAAGATCCTGAAGAGAAGGCACTTAAAGAGTATTGGATCTGTTACCAAGGTTGTTAAGCTGAACTCTGCAGGATGGCTCCTTGAAGCATCGGGATCGGAAGATATCAGGCCCGCGCTCTTTGCTTTTGCTGTCGCCAACGGACTCACTGTCCTCTCCCTGAGCAAAAAAGAGAACACCCTCGAAGAGGTCTTCAGGCATTTCACCTCCAGGTGATAAGCCTCATCTTATAATACTTTCCGCACTTTCACCTAAAAAATAATTACTGAGTTAACTATATAGTTAATTACGTAGTTAACTATATAGTTATTGGCGCCTGAAAAGTCCCCCTTCCAAGGGCCTGTCCAGCCGAGGGCGGGAGGATTAGGGGGATGTTTTTTTGTGTTGCAGGTTCCCGAACCACCTCCCAATCTTAGGACAAGACCAAGAGTTTCCACCTCCTTTATTAGTTACCAATTTCCCCTCCTTTCCAAGGAGGGGTGGCACCGCGCAAGCGGTGACGGGGTGGTTGAATCCAAAGCAAAAACCCTCCCCTTTCAGCCGCCATAGCCTACGGCGACGGCGGCTTACCCCTCCGCAGGAGGGGATTTACGTCACACAATCTGATAAAGTCAGAAATCCTTTGTCGATTCGTCAAAATGTATTTCCTTTGTGCAATTGTGTGGAAAGATTTGCGCTGATTGCAACCACGGTAAAAAATGCTAAAACTGTTTCGTTTTAACATCTTCAATCAACCAAACTTCCCGTTTATTGTTAACCATTTAAACATTTAAACATGGGATACTTATTTACTTCAGAATCGGTTTCCGAGGGACATCCCGACAAGGTAGCCGACCAGATTTCAGATGCACTGCTCGACAATTTTCTTGCTTTTGATCCACAATCGAAAGTGGCCTGCGAGACACTGGTAACAACCGGTCAGGTTGTACTTGCCGGGGAGGTGAGAACCAACACCTATATCGATGTACAGAAGGTGGCCCGCGAGGTTATTAACCAGATAGGTTATACCAAAAGCGAGTATATGTTCGAAGGAAACTCCTGCGGTGTTATCTCCTCCATCCACGAGCAGTCGCAGGACATCAATCAGGGTGTCGACCGCGGCAATAAAGAGGAACAGGGAGCCGGCGACCAGGGAATGATGTTCGGCTATGCCTCCGACGAGACTGATACATTTATGCCTTTGCCTATTGAGCTGGCCCATGAGATCCTTTTCGAGCTGGCGGCCATCAGGAGAGAGGGTAAAGAGATGCTCTATGTACGTCCCGACTCCAAGTCGCAGGTTACTATTGAATATTCCGACGACAATCTGCCTGTAAGGATCCATACTATTGTGGTCTCCACTCAGCACGATGAGTTCAACGGAGGCCATGAGATAACACAGAATATCATAAAGGAGGATGTAAGGAAAATTCTTCTTCCCAGGGTTTTGAAAAAACAACCGGCACGGGTAAAAGCTCTATTCGATGATAAGCTGATCCTCCTGGTCAATCCTACCGGCAAGTTCGTTATTGGCGGACCACACGGAGATACAGGTCTTACCGGACGTAAGATCATTGTCGACACCTATGGTGGTCGCGGAGCTCATGGTGGTGGTGCCTTCTCAGGCAAAGACCCTTCCAAGGTCGACAGGTCGGCAGCCTATGCTGCACGTCATATAGCCAAGAACCTGGTTGCTGCAGGTGTTACCGGAGAGGTGCTGGTGCAGCTGTCATATGCCATCGGCGAGGTTCATCCTGTAAGCATATATGTAAATACCTACGGCAGGTCGAAGGTCAATAAGAGCGACAGCGAGATAGCCGATGTGATAAACAGACTGTTCGATCTCCGACCGGGCATGATAGAGGAGAGGCTCAAACTAAGAAATCCGATCTACCTCGAGACCGCTTCCTATGGTCATATGGGTCGCGAACCACGCAAGATCACCAAGTCCTTCAAGTCGAACGACAACAAAACCGTTTCACTCGATGTCGAACTCTTCACATGGGAGAAGCTCGACGCTGTTGATATGATCAAAGAAAGAGTTCGGGCTGTAGTCTTTTGCGTCATTGCTTTAGATACAAGAAATTCTGTTGATATATTTTCATTTGTTCGGCTCAGGCTCCTGCCTGAGCCGGATTATTTATACAGGCTCCAGCCTGTATAAGTAGCCATTGTATTCTGTTTTCAGGCAGAGCCTGAAGAGATATTCCGACGGAGGCGGAGCCTCCGCCGAACGGGAGAAACTATTAGTTTTTATTGTTACTCATTTCCCCTCCTTTTCAAGGGCCGACCGTAAAGCAATGATCCCGCGGATCATTTTAGGGAGGGGCCAGCCTGACGCGAGGGCCATACCCTTGTGGTATGGCGGGGTGGTTTATATTAATACGCCCCCTCAACTATCCTGGCTACGTTATCCGACCGCCCCAGAGTGTAGTAGTGTATTCCCGGAGCTCCGCTTTTAAGGAGATCCTTCGACTGCATTATACCCCACTCAATGCCGACCTCTCTGGCCTCATCATCGCTCTTGCACTTATTCAGCTCCTTCACCAGGTCGCCCGGCAGGTCTATATTAAAGGTCTGTGGCAGCAGTTTTATATCGTTGAGCGCTGTTACCGGCTTAATGCCCGGTATTATAGGAACTGTGATCCCGATATCCCGGCATGCCTTGACAAAGGCATGGAACTTATCGTTGATAAAGAACATCTGGGTGACAATATAGTGTGCCCCGGCATCGACCTTCCTCTTGAGGTTTATAAGGTCGTCCTCCATATTGGGTGCCTCTATATGTTTCTCCGGATATCCTGCCACACCGATGCAAAAGCTTGTTTTGGCATCCCTGCCCACCTTGCCGTCGAGATAGTTGCCACTGTTCATATCGGTTATCTGCTCCACCAGATCGGAGGTATATGTATGTCCTCCCGGTTCGGGAATAAATAGTCGTGATCCCTTGGGAGGGTCTCCTCTCAGCGCCAGCACATCATCTATCCCCAGGAAGTTCATCTCTATCAGGGCATTCTCCGTCTCTTCCCTGGTAAATCCCCCGCACAGCATGTGAGGAACAACATTGATATTATACTTGTATTTCACGGCTGCCGCCATGGCTATCGTTCCCGGTCTCTTCCTCAATACCTTCTTGGTAAAAACCCCGTCGGGGCCCTCGCTATACTGCACCTCATTGCGGTGCGATGTGAAGTTTATATATGCCGGTTCGAACTCAATAAGGTTCTCGATGGCATTGTATATTCTCTCCAGACTGGTACCCTTCAGCGGCGGAAGAAGTTCAAAGGTAAAGAGTGGCCCTTTTGCTTTTCTTATCTGATCAATAACACTCATCTTGATAATCTTAAAGGTTTGAACCTAACCATTTTTTCGCTTCAGACATACTCCATCCTTTCCTTTCTGCATAATCTGTCAGCTGATCCTCCTCTATCTTTCCAACGTTGAAGTATGATGCTCCGGGATGCGCAAAATAGTAACCACAGACAGATGCCGGTGGATCCATCGCAAAGTTGCCGGTCAGTTTTGTCCCCGTCACTTTGGGGGCATCAAGAAGGTCGAATATCTGCTGCTTCTCTGAATGGTCGGGGCATGCAGGATACCCTGGTGCCGGCCTTATCCCCTGATATCTGTTTGCAAGCATATCCTTCAGGCTCATCTTCTCATCGGGGGCATAACCCCACCTCTCCTTACGTATCATAAGGTGAAGCTTCTCCGTTGCTGCCTCAGCCAGCCTGTCGGTAAGTATCCGAAGCATTATCATTGCATAGTCATCGCCCACCATTTCTGCCGGCAGATTTTCGTTCAGGTATGCCGACACAACAAAAAGACCCATATGATCTTTTACCTTACTGCCTTCGGGAAGAATAAAGTCGGACAGTGAAAGGTTAGGAACGCCATCATCCTTCTTCTCCTGATTTCTGAGGAAGTGAAATACCGTCTCCTTGCCGGCACCGTCGGCAACAGTCACATCATTACCATTTGAGTATGCTTCGAATATACCTGCTACACCCTTGATATCCACCAGTTTATGCTTCTGCTATCTTATCGAGATAGATCAGGGCATCGTCGTAGAGTTTTTTTGCTTCCTCTCCCTTCACCGGATCGGTAAGGATCTCCGGGAAACGACCTCCCAGCTTCCACGCATGAAAGAAGAATGTCCAGTCGATATATTCCCGTGAATCGGCAAAATCGGCTTCCGAAAAGTTAAGTATGCCTCTCTTCTTAGGCTGGGTTACCAGAAGGGGATCTGTTCCGGAAAAACTGTTCCTGTTGGCATCGCTGAACGATAATGTCTCCTTCTCTTTCCTTCCCTCTTCATATTTCCGGCGCATCGAGGCGTACTTCTCCCTGATCCCGGCAACGTACTTTGCCTTATCCTTTTCCGACGAAAGGGCACTAAGTACCCCTGCTGCCTTCGAGGCATCCTTCACATGTATTACCGGGAAGGAGGCCATAGGTTCGATCTTGACAGCGGTATGTATCTCCGATGTCGTTGCTCCGCCGATAAGGAGTGGCAGCTTGTTGCCCTCCGCCTCCAGCAGTGATGCCACATTGACCATCTCTTCCAGCGAAGGTGTTATAAGTCCGCTCAGACCAATAAAATCAACCTTCTCCTTTTTGGCCATCTCCAGTATCTTCTCGGCCGGTGTCATTACTCCCAGGTCGACTATCTCGTAGTTATTGCATGAGAGAACCACCCCTACAATATTCTTTCCTATATCATGTACATCGCCCTTAACAGTGGCCATAAGTATCTTGCCGGCACTCGACGATGCCTTACCCATATTCTCTTCGATAATAAAAGGCGTTAGCTTTGCCACGGCTCTTTTCATTACCCTTGCGCTCTTCACCACCTGTGGGAGGAACATCCTCCCCGACCCGAAGAGGTCGCCCACCTCGTTCATACCATCCATCAGTGGTCCGTCTATCACCTTCAGGGCGCTGCCCAGGTCGATGCGGGCCTCCAGAACATCATCCTCAATATATTCATCAACACCTTTTACCAGGGCCTCCCTTACTCTTCCAAGTACACCCTGCTCCCTCCATGTATCCTTACGGGTCTCGTCCCTCTTCTCCGCTACCATCTTCTGCGCAAAAACGATAAGCCGTTCGGTGGCATCCTTACGACGGTTAAGTACGACGTCTGAAACAAGCTCCAGAATGTCAGGTTCTATATCACTGTATATCTGAAGCAGGGAAGGGTTTACGATACCTATTCCCATCCCGGCCTTAATAGCATGATAGAGAAAAACGGAATGAATGGCCTCTCTTACCTTGTCGTTGCCACGGAATGAGAATGAGAGGTTGCTGACACCACCGCTTACCATTGTATGTGGCAGGTTAGCCTTAATCCACCCGGTGGCTTTTATGAAGTCGACACCATAGTTGTTATGTTCCTCCATTCCTGTCGCCACAGCCAGAATGTTAGGGTCGAAAATTATATCCTGCGGTGGCACGCCTGCTTTCTCCGTTAGCAACTTATACGAACGCTCTGCTATCGATATCTTTCTTTCCAGTGAGTCGGCCTGGCCCTTTTCGTCGAAGAGCATTACCACCATAGCGGCACCATATTTCCTTATAAGGGCTGCCTGGCGCAGAAATTCATCTTCTCCCTCCTTAAGACTTATGGAGTTAACCACCGACTTGCCCTGAACACACTTCAGTCCTGCCTCTATAACACTCCACTTTGACGAGTCGATCATCATAGGCACCCTTGATATGTCGGGCTCCGACATAAGTAGGTTGATGAACCGGACCATCGCTTTGGGAGCATCGATCATGGCATCGTCCATACATATATCGATCACCTGTGCTCCTCCCTCCACCTGTTCGCGGGCTACCGACAGCGCCTCGCCGTACTTCTCCTCCCTGATTAGCCTCGCAAACTTCTTCGACCCCGACACATTGGTCCTTTCACCCACGTTGACGAAGTTGGTCTCAGGAGTTATCACCAGGGCTTCCAGACCGCTCAGCATGGTAAATTTTCGTGCCGGCGGCACCACCCTCGGCTTCTTATCGCTTAAGAGAGGTGCCAGCTTCTCAATGTGCTTGTCTGTTGTCCCGCAGCAGCCACCAATAATATTGACCCATCCCTCATTGACAAACTCTTCCGCCAGATGGGCAAACTCAGTTGCCGACTGGTCATACTCGCCGAACTGATTGGGCAATCCGGCATTAGGGTGCGCCGACACATAGAATGGCGCCTTTACCGAAAGCTCTCTTATGAAAGGTTTGAGCTGCTCTGCCCCAAGGGCACAGTTAAGTCCTATGCTGAACAGCGGGAAATGAGATACTGAAAGCAGAAAAGCCTCCAGCGTCTGTCCGGTAAGGGTTCTTCCGCTGGCATCGGTAATGGTACCAGACACGCTCACCGGTATCCTTCGGCCCTTCTCTTCAAAAACACTCTCTATGCCAAAGAGGGCTGCCTTACAGTTTATTATATCGAATACGGTCTCCACAATAAGAAGATCAGCTCCTCCGTCAAGAAGTCCCCTTGCCTGCTCAGCGTAGGCATCGGCCAGCTCATCAAATGTTATTGTCCTTGCTCCCGGATCGTTAACGTCGGGCGACATGGAAGCCGACTTGTTGGTGGGACCAATGCTTCCTCCTATGAAAATATCTGCTTCCGGATGCTCTTTTCTGTACTCTTCGGCCACCGAAAGTGCTATTCCGGCAGAGCTTTTGTTCATCTCATAGACGAGGCTCTCCAGTCCGTAATCGGCCATAGAGACAGCATTGGCATTGAAGGTGTTTGTCGTTATTATGTTGGCTCCTGCCAGGAGATATGAACGGTGTATAGAGGCAATAACCTCCGGTTTGGTTATAGAGAGAAGATCGATGTTACCCTTAAGGTCGCGGTGATAATCCCTGAAGCGCTCGCCCCTGAAATCCTCTTCCTGCAGCTTAAGCCTCTGTACCATGGTACCCATGGCCCCATCGAGCAGTAATATTCTCTTCCTGATTACGGATCTTATATCTCTTTCTGTCATCGTTTCCTCTCTTGTTTACATGCCGGTTTTATCTCTTCAAACCTGCTCGGGATTTTATGATTATCTTGAACTGAATACAAAAATAGCTAAAGATCATGGAAATCAAACCTTTTAGCTTTGGGGTGATTTTTTGCAGCTTATGAGCAGTAGATCGGTAAGAGGTGGGTGGGTAAAATAAAATAACTAATTTTGCTATACTAATGAACCAGGGATGAACCACACATTAAATCTATATAACAGTCTGACCCGTAAGAAGGAACACTTTAAGCCATTGCATGAACCATTTGTGGGGATGTATGTCTGCGGTCCTACCGTTTACAGCAACTCTCATCTGGGTCATGCCCGCCCGGCAGTAACCTTCGATCTTCTCTACCGGTGGCTCCTCTACCTGGGTTATAAGGTACGGTATGTAAGGAACATTACCGATGTTGGCCATCTGGAGAACGAGGTCGATGAGACAGGCGAAGACAGGATAGGCAAAAAGGCAAGGCAGGAGCATCTTGAACCGATGGAGGTGGTACAGAAATATATGAACACCTTTCATAAGAACATGGCCGACCTCAATACTCTTCCTCCCTCCATCGAGCCGCGTGCCTCGGGACATATTATTGAGCAGCAGGAGTTGATAAGGATACTTATCAAGAACGGATATGCCTATGAGTCAAATGGTTCGGTCTATTTCGATGTAGAGAGATACAACAAGAAATACAAGTACGGCAAGCTCTCGGGCAGGGTGCTGGAGGATCAGATTAGCAACAGCAGAACCCTTGAGGGAGGCGACGAGAAGAGGAGTCCGTACGACTTCGCCCTTTGGAAAAAAGCAGCCCCCGAGCATATCATGAGGTGGCCTTCTGAGTGGAGCGCCGGCTTTCCGGGATGGCATCTGGAGTGCTCGGCCATGAGCACCAAATATCTGGGCAATGAGTTCGACATCCACGGCGGAGGCATGGACCTGCTCTTCCCGCACCACGAGTGCGAGCTGGCACAGTCGTCGGCTGCCCTCGGACACGACACCGTGAGGTACTGGGTCCATAACAATATGATAACCATCAACGGTCAGAAGATGGCCCGCTCGCTGGGTAATTTTATCACCCTCGATGAGCTCTTCAGCGGAGAGCACAAGCTGCTCACCTCGTCGTACAGCCCCATGACCATCAGGTTCTTCATCCTGCAGGCGCACTACCGCAGTACCCTCGACTTCTCCAATGAAGCACTGCAGGCTGCTGAGAAGGGATTGCAGAGGCTATTAAAAGGGGCGAAGACGATTGAATCGATAAAACCTTCCACAAAATCCACCGCCGATATCGACGGATTGATTAAGAAGTGTCACGATTCGATGAACGACGACCTAAACAGTCCTATCGTTCTGTCGCACCTCTTCGACGGCATAAGGATCATCAACAGCGCCGCCGAAGGAAAAGAGACAGCTTACAGGCAGATGATATTACAAAATTGAGTACCCTTTATCACTCTTTTGTCTTTGACATCATGGGATTAAAAGATGAAGCCGAAGGGGCAGCCGACAGTGGACTTCTGCCAGGTGTGGTCGACTCGATGCTTAATATAAGGCAGGAACTCAAGGAACAGAAGAACTGGGCCATGTCCGACAGGATAAGAGATGAACTTCTGCGCCTGGGCATTGTTGTCAAAGACAGAAAAGACGGCTTCGACTGGGAGCTGAAGTAATGTTGAGTGACAAGTTACAGGTCGAGTCGATAGCGTAGGTGAGCGCAGGTTGCAGGTTGAGTTACTAATTGTCCGGGCCATGTTAATCTGACAATTTCTCCTCTTATTGCGAAGCAATCGACGAAGTCAACGGGGATGAAGGGGATGTTTTATCCCCGACCGAGAGTGTCGGGGGGAGGTGGTTTGAATTATTTAAAGCGTCACCCTCATAACACTCAGTGGGTAAAAAGAGTAAAGGAATCAAACTGACAAAACTGGATCCAGAAAAAATCAAAATAAATTGCAGAAAATAACACACCATATCGCTCCGGTATAATCAGGATCGGCTCTCTCCTGATGGGAGGGAACAATCCGGTACGCATCCAATCGATGACCAACACCGATACGATGAATACAAGGGCATCGGTGGATCAGTGCATAAGGATAATTGAGGCCGGGGGTGAGATGGTGCGCCTCACAACGCAGGGTGTAAGGGAGGCTGAGAACCTGGAAAATATAAAAAGAGAGCTCCGCCGCGCCGGCTACGATATACCGCTGGTTGCCGATGTTCACTTTAATCCGGCTGTTGCTGAAACAGCAGCCAGGATAGTGGAAAAGGTACGTATCAACCCCGGTAACTATACCGATCCAAGAGCGAATTTCAGAAAAGAGCACCAAACCGACAGTCAGTTTATCGAAGGACTGGAAAAAGCATGGGAGCGATTCATTCCTTTGATAAAGATCTGTAAGGAGTATGGTACCACCTTAAGGATAGGTGTTAATCACGGCTCCCTCTCCGACAGGATAATGATGCGCTATGGCAACACTCCCGAGGGCATGGCCGAATCGGCTATCGAGTTCCTGGCTATCCTTAAGGAAGAGGGTTTTACCAACGCGGTGGTGTCGATGAAATCATCCGACCCTCTCATTATGGTTCAGGCTACACGTCTGACAGTAAGGAAGATGCAGAAGCTGGATATGGTTTTCCCTGTTCATCTGGGTGTCACCGAAGCGGGAGAAGGGGAAGACGGAAGGATCCTCTCATCGGCAGGCATAGGTATGCTTCTTGCCGAAGGCATAGGCGACACCATACGTGTCTCCCTCTCCGAAGAACCGGAGGATGAGATACCTGTTGCCAGGAAGATAGTATCACTTTTCCCGCGGGGCAACGCCTTCAGCAATAGTTACGAGACACCTCTGTCGAGGCCCCGCATCGATGGATTCACATATCCCGTGGTGGTGGGTAACACAGCAGGGAAGAACAAGCCCGACATGTCGGAGGGAGAGTTTAAGGAGAGATATCCTCAAGGCAAGGCAATCAATTTTTCATTCAATCCGTTGGAAGATATTGACCTGGCAAACAAATTCATTGCCGGCAACTATCCCGTTCCTGTGATCCTTAATCCGACTTTCAATACCTCATCGGCCGATGAACTTATAATAGAGGCAGGTGCCACTCTGGGGCGTTTCTTCATTGAGCCCATGGCGGCAGGATTGATGATAGAGGCACCCAGTATTAAAGACAAAGCACTTCTTACCGACCTCTCCTTTTCCATCCTGCAGACGACAGGAGCACGTATCACACGCAACCGCTATCTCTCATGTCCTACCTGCGGACGCACTAAGTTCAACCTGCTCGAGGCGGTGAAAAAGGTTAAGGCAGCCACCGGCAATACCAGTGGTCTCAAGATAGCTGTCATGGGATGCGTTGTCAACGGTCCGGGCGAGATGGCCGGTGCCGACTGGGGATATGTGGGTGCCGGCGAAGGCAAGGTACATATCTACAAAGGCCTCACCCCTGTTCTCAAAAATGTACCGGAAGATAAGGCAGTGGATGAGCTGGTAAGGCTGATTGAAGAATCGGCGACAGGCGACCGGTAACCGGTGTCGGGTGTCAGGTTTTCAGTATTCGGTAATCGGTGATCTGGCAATCTTAATCAATTGCGCAATCTGCGAACTGCCAACTGCGAACTGTCAATCTTGCCAACTGCCAACTGCCAACTGTTTTTTGCTTCAGCTGCAAGCTGCAAACTGCAAACTGCCAACTGCCAACTGCCAACTGGTCTACTCGCTCTCCGCAATCCTAAAATCAAGCTGCTTCTTCTCCAGATCGGCCTTGACCACCAAAATACTTACCCTGTCGCCAAGCATAAAGCAGCGTCCCGACTTCTTACCTTTGATGCAGTAGTTCTCCTCATCGTACTCAAAGTAGTCGTCCGACAGTTCCCTGATATGCACCATACCCTCGCAATGGTTCTCTATGATCTCAACATAGATGCCCCATTCGGTCACTCCTGAGATAACACCATCGAAGACCTGCCCTAACTTATCGCTCATGAACTCAACCTGCTTGTATTTCACAGATGCTCTCTCGGCCTCAGTTGCAAGTCGCTCCATCTTCGAAGAGTACTCACACATCTTGGTGTAGGGGTTAACATCGGGACTCTTGCCACCATCAAGATAGTGGGTAAGCAGGCGGTGTACCATCATATCGGGGTAGCGTCTGATAGGTGACGTGAAATGAGTATA
The DNA here is from genome assembly GCA_963698535.1 of uncultured Bacteroidales bacterium. Taxonomy (GTDB): domain Bacteria; phylum Bacteroidota; class Bacteroidia; order Bacteroidales; family VadinHA17; genus CAVORD01. Next base: position 2,085,080 of record CAVORD010000001.1, read on the forward strand.
GTACTTGAATGCCAGACCGTAATGGCCGATATTATCGGTGGAATAGACCGCCTTGGCCATCGACCGGAGGGCCAGGGTCTCTATTATATTCTGTTCTTTCTTGCCTGCAACCTCTTTGAGGAGTGTGTTCATCCTCTTTGGAAGATTTGTGTCGGCGTCAACCTCCAGCTTGTATCCAAACCTTTTGATAAAGTGACTGAAAGCACTCACCTTCTCAGGGTCGGGTGTGTCGTGTATCCTGTATACGAATGTTCTCTCCCTTCCTTTCTTGCCTACGAACTCAGCCACTCTCTTGTTGGCAAGAAGCATAAACTCTTCTACCAGCTGGTTAGCGGTACCTGTCTCGCGGAACCTGATACCCAGGGGCTTACCTTTATCGTCGAGGTCGAACTTAACCTCTACCCTGTCGAAGGCAAAAGCTCCCGTCTTAAACCTCTTCGTCCTGAGCTTCTGTGCCAGATCGTGCAGCGTCAGCACGCCATCCTTCATCGGACCGTCACCGGTATCTATCACCATCTGAGCTTCAGCATATGAAAAACGCTTGTCTGAGTTTATGACTGTCCTGCCGAACCACTCGGTGATTATCTCAGCCTTGTCATTAAGCTCAAATACTGCTGAATATGTGAGTTTTGTCTCATTTGCATTAAGCGAGCAAACATCGTTCGATATCTTTTCCGGCAGCATGGGAACGACCCTGTCGACAAGGTATACCGAGGTAGCTCTTGTCTTGGCCTCATTCTCAAGGATGGTGTCGGGTCTGATATAGTATGTAACATCAGCGATGTGAACGCCTGCTTCTATATTACCGTTATCGAGTCTCCTGAATGAGAGGGCATCGTCGAAGTCCTTGGCATCGTCGGGGTCGATAGTGAAGGTAGGCACGTTCCTGAAGTCGCGTCGTCTCTTAATCTCTTCTTCAGGAATTCTCTTGTCTATCTTTTCGGCTGCTCTCTCCACCTCCTCATCAAATCGTATCAGGCAGCTCAAATTCAGCCATGATGGCATTGATCTCTGTCTCATGCAGTCCGGGGTCACCAAGAACCTCAATGATCTCGGCCACAGGATTTTTTGCTTTCTTATCCCATTGTGTTATGCGGGCAATAGCTTTCTGTCCCTGCTTAGCTCCCTTAAGCTTGCCCTGAGGAATAAATAGGTCGAATGGCATATTGCGACTGTCGCATGTCAGGAAGGCAAAGTTCTGTACCAGTTCCACGGTACCAACAAATGTCGATTTGGATCTCTCCATTATCTCCACCACCTCTCCTTCGGGACGTGCTCCTCTTCTCTTGGCGAAGAGCATTACCTTGACCTTGTCGCCATTAAGCGCCATATTAAGATTGGATGCCGAGATGAAGACATCATCCTCCATATCATCGGTTTTGATGAAGGCATAGCCGCTGCGGGTCATGTCGACCGTACCGGTGATGTGTCCGCCCACATTTTTGGCGCGGTAACGTCCGGGACCAACCTCGGCGATGGTCTCACGGTCCTTAAGGACCTTCAGTATACCGGGTAGGTTGTTGCGTGCCTCATTGACGTTGAGGTTCAGTCGTTTTGAGATCTGCTTGTAGTTCATTACAAGCGTTGGATTGTTTACAAAGACCGATGATACCAGCTCTATCAGCGGTGATGCACCTTTCTTCTTATTCTTTTTAAAATTCGGATTTTTCTGTTTATTCATTTCTTCAGTTTACAATAACAAAAAGGGTAACCGCAGAGACCGCAAAGCACTATTAGCAAAGCTCGCAGAGGGTTAACCGGATTGTTTTCAATATAATAAACAAAGATATCTATAATCTGTTTACTACTCGCCTAATTCCATCCTTTAACATTAGGACATTAAAGTTGATCAGTAATCCAAGTCTGAATTCACCAACCTTAATATAGGTCAGCACCTGAGCCAAATGAATATCGTTTAATGCCTCAACGCTTTTTATCTCCACAACAACCTTATTTTCTACCAGAAGATCAATTCGGTAGCCACAATCCATAAAGACCGATTCAAAAATCAACGGCATGGGCTTTTCTTTTTCTACTAAAAGACCAGAGTTCTGCAATTTGTAAAACAGGCACTCTTTGTATGCATTTTCAAGCAGGCCGGGCCCCAGTTTAGAATGAACCTCTATAGCCAATCCGATAATTTTACCGGAAATCTCATTTTCAGTCATTTAATATCCGTTTTTATAGGGTTTTTTAACTCTGTGTTCTCTTTTTTGCTTTGCGCACTTTGCGTTTATCCTTTTCTTTTTGTGTCCTTAGTGTATCCTTCTTTTACTTTGTGTGAAACTGTATTCCAAATTTACGAAATACCCAAAAAGGAGAGGAACCGAAAAATTCCTTAAATTTGACTGAAACCATATTATGAGCAACACCGGAACAATACCCCGCCAGGCCCAGGGCATAGTAGCGCGCAAGACCGACGATGGATATATCCTCGTCCCTGTCACCGGCAACATTGCCGATATGACTGCTGTCTTCACCCTCAATCCTACCGGTGCCTTTATCTGGGACGCTATCGACGGGCAAAACAGCGTGGCCGATATTGCTTCACTCCTTACCGCTGAGTTCGACACCGACATGTCAACAGCACTCTCCGATGTAACAACTTTCCTTGCCAATATGAAGGAATACCTTATTGTGGAATAATGAAAGAAGTAACCCTTTCAGTAGCTAATTACTGTTTCAGCCTCGTCGCAGCCGACGAGTATGTTGTAATCGAGCTTCCGGAGAGATATCGGCTGTTTCATGCAAAAAGAGTGATCCCGCAAGTTACTATTACTGTCCACAGAGGTACCGGTCCGGACATTTCGCTGTTCAAAGAGGTGTTCCATGCTCCTTACATAAGAGAGCTGAATGGTGTTTTGATGAAGGTAGCCGACAGGCTTTGGACCGTATACCAGAATGATGAAGACATCTATGTGCAGAGTACGCTTCCTGAAGAGACGGGAGCCCGCTCTGCTCTCCTTGGCATCTTCTCCGGAAAAAACAACTGGAAGATATGGGTCGATACCGATGAAGAGAGAGTGAACCCCCTTTCATACCCCATCGACAGCCTTCTGATATACTACCTGACAGCAATAAACAAAGACATTTTTCTTCACTCATCAGCAGTCTCCGTTCGCGACAAAGGACTGGTATTCTGTGGTATATCAGGCAAGGGCAAGAGTACAATGGCCAAACTGTGGGAAGAGAAGGGGGCGAAGGTAATTCACGACGACCGGACAATAATTGGTCGTAAAGGAGAGCTGTTTCCGGGTGTGGAATACTCCTGTGTATGACGACGAAGTACCGTCATCAGCCAACCTAAGCGCCATCTTTCTGATAGAGCACGGGACAGTCAACAGGGCAATGAAGGTGGAAGGTAAAGATGCCATAACAAGGATATTGTCAAACTCTATCCAGCATGGATGGAACAGGGAGATTATCTACGATCTGCTGATGTCGATAGAATCGATGGTCAGGAAGGTTCCTGTATATTCACTTCAATTTGTGCCGACAGCTGAGGTAACAGATTATATAACCCATATTCTTGATCATGGAATTAAGAAATGAGGTACTTAATGATGTAAGCATATCTCTGCTTTTAGAAGGGAAAAGCATAAGGATCTCAGCCTGGGGTTACAGCATGTATCCTGCCATAAGACCGGGTGACATAATACATCTTTCACCATTTAAAAAAGAGAGTCCGCTGACGACAGGTATGATCATAGCACGCAAAAGAAGGGAGGGACTGGTCGTTCACCGCGTGACATCCGTTGAGCCCGATGGGGCAGACAGGAGGGTCATAACACGGGGCGACAGCTGTCTGCGTGCCGACGAACCCTTTGGCGAAGAAGATATTGCAGGGATAGTGGTCTCGGTGGAAAGAGGAGATAAGGAGGTCGTACAGAAAGAAAAACGGGTTATAAGATATGGTCTGAACAACAGGCTTGTCTGGTTATTGCTGGTGAGAAAAAAATTTAAGGTTATCTTAGAAAGAATTGCAGACGGTGACGATGAAAGATAAGAAGCACAGGAGATCTCTCTTCAATATGGAGATAGGAAAGACACTCTCCCTTGCCTGGAGGGGCGCCGGATGGTGGAATATCTTCTCACTCTCTTTGTCGTTGGTAAGAAGCATTATCCCTCTTGTTATTATTCTCCTTATCAAAGGACTCATTGATACTGTCACAGAGCTCTCTCTTACAGGCTCTTCGTGTGGACTACCGGAATATCATATGGCAGGTGGCGGGAATAGCCGGTGCTTTCCTTGTTGAGGAGATAGCTTCATCCCTCACTGCCTATATTACCCGTATGCAGGGTGCGCGGATGAGTCTCTATGTTCACGACAAACTGCACGAAAAGGCCTCATCACTCGACCTCATCCATTTTGAGACATCCTCATTTTACGACATACTCCTAAGGGCTACCAGGGAGGCGACAGGCAGACCTCTCAGCATAGCCTCCAACCTGGTTAACCTCTTCAGGGGATTGGCCTCCCTAATTGTGATGGGCATCCTACTGGCAGGATTCAACTGGATCATAGCCCTGGCCCTTGTGGTCATAACCCTCCCCCTGCTTCTGCTCAGATCACATTACTCAAAATTGCTCTGGAACTACAGAAAGGAGACGGCCTCCGACGAACGCAAAAGCTCATACTACAGCTGGCTGCTGACAGGCGACAGGCCGGCGCGGGAGATAAGACTGTTCGGGACGGCCGGATATTTCAGGGATCTTTTTAAGGAGAGCTACTCCAGGGTGGCTCATGGTGAAGCACGACTGCTTAAGCGCAGGGCACAGACTGAGATAGTGGTGGCTTTCGTTAAGGCGGCCGGACTGGGAGTCATCCTCTGGTATATGATCGCCAGAACGGTACATGCTGCCATCTCTCTGGGTGAGCTGGCTATGTACCTGCTGGCATTCCGGCAGGGACTCATATATGTGAGAGACATAGCATCGTCGGTATCGGGACTGCATGAAGATTCTCTCTTTGTAAAAGATACATTTGACTTCCTTGAGATACAGGTGGAGGAGCCAAAGGGTGCTCTAAAAATAGATGATGACACAACAGGCGATATCTCTGTCAGAGGCGTCGATTTTGCATATCCCGGAAGCTCCGGCAACGCTCTGCAAAAGATAGACCTGCATATCAGAAAAGGTGAGTCACTCGCTATTGTCGGTTCCAATGGAGCAGGCAAGAGTACACTTGTAAGGATCATATGCGGACTTTATAAGCCCGATAAGGGGTCACTCCATTATGGTGGTCAGGAGGTGGCAACCTTAGATAACGCCGGTTACAGAAAGCTCTTTTCCGTTGTCTTCCAGGACTTTATGCTTTATAATCTCTCCCTTGGCGAGAATATTGGTCTTGGTGACGTCGAGATGATCGATAATGAAGAGAAGATAAAGGAGGCGGCGGTGATGACCGGTCTCGACCCTCTGGTAAGCAAAATGGAAAACGGTTATTCCACAGTTATAGGACGACTCTTTGACGACAGCAGGGAGCTCAGCTGGGGTGAGTGGCAGAAGATAGCCATTGCCAGGGCGCTCTTCCGCAACTCTCCTGTTATGATACTTGACGAGCCCACAAGTGCACTGGATGCCAATGCCGAGTTTGAGTTCTACAACCGTTTCAGAGAGATGCGCAAAGGACGTACATCTATCCTTATCAGTCACAGGCTGGCCACCGTGGCCGATGCCGACCGTATAGTGCTGCTGGCCGACGGTGCCATTGCCGAAACCGGTACACACGATGAGCTGATGAAGGCGCGCGGTAAATACTACGACATGTACTCCAGACAGGCAGGAATGTACCGGCAATGAGCAGCTTTTCACAAATACCGCCTGAGGCAAACCTCCTGCTTTCACTCTGCCACTATCCCTCAGGGGTAATGGGGAATGAAGTTCTTAATATTAAAGACAGCTTCAACCGGGACCTTTTTCTGACACTTGCACGGGAGCATGGCATAGAGGCTGTAGTGTGGGATAACCTGAAGGATTCCGCGATATTGAAAATGTTGCCACTGTCGGTAACAGAAACACTGAAGGCCTCATCGGCAAAGAGTCTTGCCAGAAACACATTCATAGCCACCGTGGTAGGTGAGGCCCTGACACTTCTTCGCGAGAATGACATTGAACCGGTCATGCTTAAAGGGATGGCCCTGGAGTATGCCTGGTACGGTGGCAGAGGTCTCAGACAGATGACCGATGCTGACATACTGATACCACGGGAGCAGGCATTGAAGGCCAGGAGGCTGCTGCTGGAAGGTGGATTTACCTCCCTGCCCATGAAGTCACTGTTCCACAGACCAATTATGCTTCATATCGGAAAGCATCTGCCGTCGCTCCTTAAGAACGGCATTATGGTGGAGATACACCATGATCTTTTCGGGGAGAGAACATGAGAAAATAACGCAGGAACTTTATGAGAGCCGCCGGAGTGCATCCGGAATAGCTTCTGCCCTTTCTGTTCCCGATACTGTTTACCTTTTCGTTTATCTGGTAAGTCACCTTTTAAGCCACGAGCAGAATAACGAGTCACAGCTTCGGCTTTATCTCGACCTAAATATTTTAGGAAAAGCTCTTCAGGAGGAGAACAGGCTGGATGAGATGAAGGAGGTGGCATCAAGGGCCGGAATAAGAAAGGAGGTTATCATTAAGATCGATTTGCTGAACGAATTCCTGAATGCAGGGATCGATATTGGTGTGTCAGCCGAGGAGACAGAATACCGGAAGGCCAGAGAGCGATTTATATTCTTTCTGACAAGTCCGAAAAACAATCCTGTTACAGAGAGGGATAACACATACAGGGAGACAATATCCGCCGTACCGGGACTACACAGGAAATTCCTTTTCATCCTTGGAGATCTCTTTCCTACGACATCCTTTATGAAGAAGAGATACCGGAAAAAGAGCCTTTTCGGCACACTGTTGTTTTACCCACACAGGTGGGGAAAGCTGGTGTGGTTGATAAGATGATAACATGTTTCAACTTTGTCAATTCCGCTTTATACGAACTCACCCCCGAACCCCCTCTCTACTCCGCAAGAGAGGGGGCCAAAATCTCTATAATTTCACAACTTTTCTCCTTTTTACTTGACTTTTTCTCTTCGCTTTCCTAAATTTATTATAGCAATACATTTTTGATAAAGTTTTTCATTATGACACAGGAGGAGATTAATCTTGTCAGCGGCAGGATAATTGATCTTGCAAGGACCAGGACCACTGGTCCGGCTGTGGAACTGGCTCTTAAACTGTCTGTTAGCGTGCGTACAGTTAAGAGAATAATAAGGATACTTCGTAAGAACGGAATTATAATAGAGTACAATAAGGCTTGCGTTAGTTATGTGATCAAGGAACCATAAATATGCTTTACAACATCTTTTTCTGTTCTGTTTTTGTCCCCCTCCTCTAATAATATTGTCTTATGTGAGACTTTAAAGCATTTTTTGTCATCCGGTACCAGCTAATAATAGGTTCCATTGCGAAATACTTAAAATGGGTTACACATAAATGGCCGCGTTAATAACGGTACCGGACAAAAGGACAAAGAAATGCAGACGTCTCGCTGCACCGCTTCCATTAGCGAAGCCCGCACCCTGGCAATCGCCGGGGTGCATTTTTGCCCCTCCCCCTGCCTGCCCTTTAGATTAGCACAACTTTAATTTATTCTATTTTTATTCTGTTCATTAAAAGTGAAAGCAGAGGTGAACTGGCCTGCCTGCTAGGTTTTTGGACCTAACTGCCGAATTAGTCCTCTGCCTTCTTTCTTGAACAAGAACCATTTAGAATTATAGGCTTTTAGGCCTAGTAAAGGTTTTAGTTGTTCAATTAAATTTAAAGGTATGAAATTTACTTCATTTGTTGGGATTGATATCTCAAAACTAGACTTCGATGTTGCACATCTTGATTCCAGCGGCTTATTACTTTCTACAAAAAAGTTCTCAAACAACAAATCAGGCTTCACCCAGTTAATTAGGTGGCTTGATAAAACGGTTCCATCCAAGGAGGCACTCTTTTGCCTTGAGCATTCTGGTGTATATTCTCTTTCCATATGTGTGTTTTTTGAAGAATCCAACCTTTGTTATACCCTTCAGCCTGGATTGCAGATAAAGAGATCTATGGGCATTCAACGAGGTAAAAACGACAATGCTGACGCCAGAGTGATAGGTAAGTACGCCTATCTGAATCGGAATGAAATAGTTCCCTACAAACTGCCATCTAAAGTGATTTTGAAGTTAAAGCAACTTGTTTCTTACCGGGAAAGGCTGGTAAGAGCAAAGTCTCTCTAAGGACTTCGTCTAAAGAGCTAAAGGCGTTTACGGGAAAGAGTCTACATACTCTTGTTTTTGACGACTCCGAGCAACATGTTAAGGATATAAACAAAAGTATTGCTAGAATCGATCAGGCTTTAAAACAACTGATTGAAGAAGATCCTGAAATCAAAAGAATATTTAACCTTGCAACTTCCGTAAAAGGGGTAGGGCTACAGATTGCTGTAAACATGCTAGTAGCTACTCATGGGTTTACACGCTTTTCAAACTGGAGGAAATTTTCTTGTTACTGTGGTCTTGCTCCTTTTGAATATAGTTCTGGAAGCTCTATAAGGGGTAAAACAAAGTGAGTTATCTGGGTAACAAAAGTCCTCTGCCTTCTTTCTTGAACAAGTACCATTTAGAATTATAGGCTTTTAGGCCTAGTAAAGGTTTTAGTTGTTCAATTAAACTTAAAGGTATGAAATTTACTTCATTTGTTGGGATTGATATCTCGAAACTCGATTTTGATGTAGCACATCTTGATTCCCGTGGCTTACTACTTGCCACTAAGAAGTTTTCAAACAACAAATCAGGCTTCTCCCAGATGATTAGGTGGCTTAATAAAACACTTCCTGTCAAAGAGATGCTCTTTTGTCTTGAACACTCTGGTGTATATTGTCTTTCCATATGTGTATTCTTTGAAGAAGCAGGACTTTGTTATACTCTACAGCCTGGATTGCAGATAAAGAGATCTATGGGCATTCAAAGGGGAAAAAACGACCAAGCTGACGCCAAAGTAATAGGAAAGTATGCCTACCTGAATCGGAATGAAATAATCCCCTACAAACTGCCATCTAAGGTAATTTTGAAGCTCAAGCAACTTGTTTCTTACCGGGAGAGGTTGGTAAAGAGCAAAGTCTCTCTAAAAACATCTTCTAAAGAGCTAAAGTCGTTTACAGACAAGAGCCTCCACACACTTGTCTTTGCTGATTCAGAGCAGCATATTAAGGAGATAAACAAAAGTATTGCAACAATCGACCAGGCTTTAAAACAACTGATTGAAGAAGATCCTGAAATCAAAAGATTATTTAACCTTGCAACTTCCGTAAAAGGGGTCGGACTACAGATTGCTGTAAACATGCTAGTTGCTACTCATGGGTTTACCCGCTTTTCAAACTGGAGGAAATTTTCTTGTTACTGTGGTCTTGCCCCCTTTGAATATAGCTCCGGAAGCTCTATAAGGGGTAAAACCAAGGTTAGCTATTTGGGTAATAAAAAACTAAAAGCTGTTATCGGCAATGGGATTGCTTCAGCAATACAAAACGATCCTGAACTAGCTGTATATTATAAACGCAAACTCGAAGAAGGAAAACACAAAATGGTCGTGCTGAATGCTATAAAAAACAAGCTCCTTAGTAGAGTATTTGCCGTTATTAAGAGAGGAACACCATTCGTTCCTCTATATCAACACTTATAATATTACAGAAGAAAACTTGGAAATATCTTAGAATTCGGCAGGCAGGCAAACCTGTAATGTGCGACCCCGCTGGGGTCGCTATTCAACCCCGGAGGGGGGGCCGAGCGTATATAAATGGTCCGGTGGACCATTTTAGCGAGGAGCCTGTATGCAGGGAGGAATTGTGGTGGTAAAGAATAATAGCCACGGGTAACACCCGTGGTGTTCAATGTCCAATACACAGCCACACCCCCGGAGGGGTTGAATAGTTAATGTTAATGAGATACATCACAGGCGGAGCCTGTCAAGATAATCCGACTGAGGCAGAAGCCTCAGCCGAACGCCAATTAATTTAACGTGCGGTGGCGAACCCGGAAAAGGTGCGAACTGGTGCCGACGCGCGTAGCAGCCAAAGGCACCGGTTGTCTTTTCCGGACTCCTTTTCTTTGGTTCGTTTCTTTTGGAGGAGCAAAAGAAATGAACAGAGATAGCTCGGCGAAGCCAAATGAACAGGACGAACAGCTGAATTGGAACGGCTTGGTCTTCGGGTTATTAGGTTCAAAAACTACCATATCTTCCATCAAATAGAAGAGGTAATTGAAACCATCCGCCAAAACATAATTAATTGATAATCTGCAGCCTCCCTCCAGGGGGAGGGCCGGGGAGGGGAATAACTGAGGCAGAGCCTCAGCCGAACCTCATCCATTCCATCGATTTCTCACAAACATGTTGTACAACATGTTTTTCGTTTTCATTAATGGCCCCCAACTCCTCTATGTTGGCTCTGCTGCAAATAATAATTGCGTAATGTCTCACTAAACTATTGTGCTATGAAAACAACTATTCTTTCTTTTTTTTTGATTCTTTTCCTTTTTACCTCTTGTTCTAAAGATAGAGATTTAGAACAGAGAGTAACAGAAAGGAATGAACTGCTTGCAAACATTGAGAAAGCAAAAAACGAGTTTATTGTTTTAAATTCAATTGTACCAAAAAACTACTTTAATGAGGAGAATCCTTTGGAAATAGGTGGTTATTCAACTTCAAAATGTTTACTTAAGGTTTATGAAAAATCAAATAACCAAAAAGGAGACTTTGATAATTTACTTGAAGAATTTCTTGCCGCATTAAGGGAATGTCTGCCTGAAGATGTCTTAAATCCCAGCCAATCCAACCCTGATACTTTAGAAGCATGGGTACAATCATCTTTTTATGAAATTTTGAAAGATAATGACTTCGAAAATTTTATCGCCAAATCAATTAAAATTGAAAATTTAGTATTGGAAACACCCTATTTTCTAGAACCCCAGAAAGCTAGATTGCTTACCTTTACCTCTGTCTTACGACACATAATTGGAACAATGAACTATATTGATATTTACGGCAATCAGAAGGGCGTTTCAAGTGAATGGGAAGATTGTTTCATCGAAAAATTACAAGATACTTTTGGCTGCGACCGGTGTTACGTTGAAAAGTTGTTGTGTGTTACCAGCTGGCCAACTTGTCTTGGTGCCAAGGCTTTAGACTGTATAATTGAAGTAAATGCGGACTAAATAGACTACACTATGAAATCAGGAAAATTGAGCTCTCTTTATTTACCGTAGCCACAGTTACAGCTATTATTGCTCCTATGCATGAGGCTCTTAAATTCTTAAGTATTATTACTTTATTGATTTGCCTGGTATATCTTTTTGCGGGATGGTATTTGTTAAGAGAAAGTAAACCAAATGCATTCCAATTATTACCCCTTGTAATTGGATTCTTTTTTGCCAGTTCATTGCTAAGTACAATTTTTGTTGCAAGATTATACCCGGGTGGGGCGTATTTTACTTGGTACTCAATTCTTGGAGATATTGCCTTAATTGTTTTTCTTGGTTTGAATAAAGCGAAACTTCCTAAATCCAGAACCAGGATAATGCTGCAACTTTGTATTATGGCCATTGTAAGTGGCTTGACATATTACTTATAGGGGCTCTATATTAGCCAAAAACCATGGAAAAGGTTCGATGGATTATTCATTTGTCATGAAGTCTTTCCATCTCCTGACCCTTGAAAGTTACACAGCTATATATCCTATAATTCCTGTTAAACCCCGGAGGGGGGGCCGAGCGTATATAAATGGTCCGGTGGACCATTTTAGCGAGGAGCCTGTATGCAGGGAGGAAATGTGGTGTTAAAGAATAATAGCCACGGGTAACACCCGTGGTGTTCATGTCCAATACACGCCACACCCCCGGAGGGGTTGAATAGTTAATGTTAATGAGAGAACCACAGGCAGAGCCTGCAACGATAATCCGACTGAGGCAGAGCCTCAGCCGAACATGTAACGTTAAGATATAATATATTGCGGGCGGGAAGAACCCGCCTTCGTCACGCCAGAGGCGTGACTACGGACGGGCAGGCCGGAAAAGGTGAGAACAGCAAAGCAACCAATCCATTTTAAAACCCGGCCTCAGATCATTTTGGGAATAAGAGTCTGATACGAGCTTTGCCGCGGCGGGGAGCGCAAGCAATACTGTCTGAGCGAGGGCTCCGACCGAGCGAGTTGTATTGCGTGGGCAAAGCGAGAAGCAGGCTCCCCAAAATGATCTGCCAGCCTTGATTTTTTGGTCCTTTTGGATCAAGCCAAAAGGACAGAAGAAATTATGGTAATTGAATATCCTGTGCGACCCCGCCGGGGTAGTATTATAAAACACAGGCAGAACCTCAGCCGAATCTCGGAGTTAATTAGCATGTGAACTGGAGTATCACAACTTAGTGCAACTTTAATACCCACCCCTTTCAGCCGCCATAGCTAAAAGCGACGGCGGCTTACCCCTCCAGGGAGGGGATTTTTAAACCTGCAACCACTCAGAGCCTCAGCCGAAAACAAACTTTTTTACCCTTTTTCTGCATTTTCTGCAAAAAAAAGTTGACTCGAAATAATTTTTATTCTAAATTTATTTAGTCAATACTGCAATAACCTAATAATTAGCATTATGAGTGTTACTTGTTCCCAGGTTCTGCTGCATATAATTATCGGAACTAAAAACCGTCAACCACTGATCCTGCCCTCCTTCGAAAACAATCTGCATAAATATATTGCAGCTGTCATCTCGAGCATGGGTCATAAGCCAATAATCGTCAACGGCACCGCCGACCATGTCCATTTCCTCTTGTCGCACCGACCCTCCCGGTCGATACGTGAGCTGGTGAAGATCATCAGGCGAGAAAGCGCCCTGTTCGTCAACAACGAGGGATTTACAGAGCAGAAGTTCAGGTGGCAGGATGAGTTCTCTGTATACTCCATCTCAAAGAGAGAGCTGAAAAGCACCATCAAATATATCACCGACCAGGAGAAGCTCCATGAAAAATTGACATATGTGGAGGAGTCGCTTAAGCTCATCAAAAAATACAGACTGGAGTACGATTTTAAACCCATAACCAAAATATTCCCCTGAAGAGACATTTTGTGCGACCCCGCTGGGGTCGGGGGTTATAATTGATGGTCCCTTGCTACAAGGGTACGACTCCGCTGGAGTCGTTGTATTTCAATAACCCTATTCAAAATCCAAGTTCGAATTAATGGAAGATTTACGTGGCCTCATGGAGGCTTACACTAGTAGTGCATAGCTATCGATAGAAGCCCTGACCCCGGAGGGGTCACACCTTTGTAGCACTGAGCCATCCCCCTGATGCCCTGACCCCAGCGGGGTCACACTTTGTAGCACTGAGCCATCCCCCTGATGCCCTGACCCCAGCGGGGTCACATCTTTGTAGCACTGAGCCATCCCCCTGATACCACGACCCCGGAGCGGGTCGCACAATTTGGATTATTGCTTTTGCAGGTTCTCCAATAATTTATTAAATTTATCTTATTGTCGCTGTAAACTATTAGTGCTTAATATCATGGCAAACTCCTACACACAGTTGATTGTCCATATAGTAATTGCAGTTAAAAACAGAGAATCGTTGTTACTGCCTCCATTCGACATTATGGTACATAAATATATCTCCGGAATAATAAGTGGTTTGGGTAACAAATCTCTTATTGTAAATGGAGCAAAAGACCACATTCATATCCTATTAGGACAAAAACCCTCCCTTTCGGTTTCAGAAATAGTAAGGGAGGTTAAAAAGAGTAGTTCAAGCTACATTAAAGATGAGGGATTTATCAAGGGCGGAAAGTTCTACTGGCAGGAAGGATATGCCGCTTTCACCGTCTCAAAGAGGGAGATGAAAAAGGTATATGTATACATTAATGATCAGAAGAGACATCATAATGAAAGCTCTTTCATGAAAGAATATCTCGCTCTCCTTGGTGATCATGAGATAGAATATAACCGTGAATATATTTTCACTGATCCTGATGAATAGTCGCAATGACCTTTTTGTACGACCCCGCCGGGGTCGTTGGCTATTATCTATGGTTCCTGACTACAGGGGTACGACTCCGCTGGAGTCGTAACAGGAACCACAGGCAGAGCCTGCCATACATAATCCGACTGAGGCAGAGCCTCAGCCGAACAGACCGGACATTGTTAGTATGGATCCATGTAAAGATACGAGTGGGTCAGGGAAATGTCCTAGATGATTAACGTCATTGCGAACAAAGTACGCCGCCGCTGAAAGCAAAGGCGTACGAAGTGAAGCAACCTCAATAACACCTTGAGATTGCCTGCCTGCCGGTAGGCGGGCTTCGTCGTTTTACTCCTCGCAATGACGACTGAGCCAAAGTCTCTCCGCATAACACCTCCCCTCCCGGGGGGAGGTCCAGCCTGCGTGCAGGCTGGGGTGGGGGCAAAAAAAGAGCACCCTCGCGGGTGCCCTTCTTATTATATTCAGTAGCCGTTAATGCAGCAGCGTCACATCACCGGTCTTCTTGAACGGCTTGCCGTTGGAGTACTTACCTTCGACGTACCATACATAGACACCCTGCTTGACGAGCTTGCCTTTGTAGTAGCCGTTCCAGCCCTTGTTGATATCCCACGATTCGTATATCAGCGCACCCCACCTGTTGAAGATCTGCAGATGGTAATTCTCTACCTGATCCTTGATGGCAGGATAGAAGAAGTTATCCATAGCAGCACCCGTCGGTGGTGTGGTAGGATCTTCCGGACCATTCTTGTTAGGCCTGAAGACATTACCGAACCTGATATCTCCTGCGGGCTCTACCGTTACCCCCGGCGACACTGTGAAGCTCGAGAAGCAACCGTTCACTGAGTATGCGTTGAGGGTGATGTCATATACACCTTCAGCCATATACTTGTGGAACGGATCCCTTGCATGCGATGTGTCGCCGTCGCCAAACTCCCAGATGTAGTAGTCGGCAAACTGGGTGAAGTTGAAACATCTCACCTTCTCATCATCGACATACACCTTGGCCGGAGCTATCTCGAAGTAAACCTGCGGCTGCTGGTATACCTGCACCACCTGCTGATAGATATCTGTTCCGCCCGGACCTGTGGCCGTGAGCGTTATCTGATAATCACCGGGCTGGTAGTATGTGTAGTTCGGATTGGCAGCTGTCGACACCGCACCGTTACCAAAGTCCCACAGGTACGATGTCGCATACTGCGAGGTGTTGGTAATGGATATGCTCAGCGGACCGCAACCCGATGGCACATTGGCGAAGCTGGCGATAGGTGCGGTAGGTATTACCGTTACCACCCTCACCACGCTGTCGCGGCACTGTGTGTTGTTTACAACCAGCTTGACATTGTAGGTGCCCGGACCGGCATATGTATGAACCGGATTCTGAGCTGTCGAGGTATTACCGTCGTCAAACTTCCAGAACCATGACCATGTACCTGCATTGGTGCTGTTGGTAAAGGTCACCGTTGAATTTGGCATTATCTGCGACACAGGGTTGGCACGAGAAGTTAGCCACCGGCTTAGGATGAACCGTTATCGTCTGTGTGGTCGAATCCATGCATCCGAAGAACGACATTGTCCTTAGCTTCAACTGTGTAGACAACAGGTGCCGTGGTTGAATTCACAAATATGTGGTTCGTGACGTTACCTATGCCGTTTGCTGTCAGATCACCAAAGTCCCATGTATATGTTGCTGCACCAGGATTGGATGATAACATCACCGTCTCACCTGAACAGATCACATTATTCGACATGGTGAATACCGATGTTACTGCCGGGAAGACAGTTACGCCCTGTGCTGCTTTTGCAACACATCCGTTGGCATTGGTTATTATCAGTGAATCGGTGTAGTAGAGCACTGATGTCGTCGGGTTAGTGAAGACATGTGTCGGGTTGCTGGCGGTAGATGTTGTTCCGTCGCCGAACTTCCACAGTATATTCGTATAACCCGTCGATGCACTGTTGTCGTAGTTCACCGTCAGTGGCTGACAGCCCGACTGTACATCGGTGGAGAACATAGCATGTGGGCTTCTCAACCTTAACAACCACTGAGTCTGTTCCCACACAACCCTTGGTGTCGGTAACCTGATAGTAGAGCTTGAAGTTGCCCGCTACCGGCGACCTGAAGTTAGGATTAACAACATAGTAGTTGCTCAGAGGAGCCACATCGCCCGACCATCTGTGGTTGGAATATGTTCCTGTTCCTCCGGCCGGATTACCATTCATCGGATAGGTTATATCACCGCAAGCCATCAGTGTATCGGCCGGCCATATGTTACCCGTAGGATTGGCATTGACCGTAAGTGTAGCCGAACCTGTATAGATGGTTACACACTTACCTATTATGCCTAGCCTGTACTGGTAGGTATTGAATGCCAGCGGCACATCGCTCAGCGTTAGCTGCTGTGATGTTGTACCCGAGTAGTTGGCATTGTCATAGATCGGATTCCATGTGCCTCCGCCATTGGTACTTACCTGCCATCTCAGCGAGTCGATAAGTCCCACTCCGCTACCGTTAAAGATTATTGGTCCTTTGGTATCGCACACCTCCTTGTTGGAAGGACTGACTGCCACCGTCGGCGGTGCGAGCACCCTCAGAACAACGAAGTTGGAGTAGACAGGGATACCGCATGTGCCGGTTATCTTGACCCTGTAGATATTGTTATTGAAGCCTGCCGGGGCATTGATCACCGAGAGAACATTAGATGTCTCCCCTGCGTAATTGGCTCCGCTAACATTCACAAACGGTGCTGCTCCTATCTTGACCTCCCACTGATATGTAAGAGTCGTACCCTGAGCGGTGACGGTAAAGTCAGCATCACTTGCGCTGCAGATCGTTGAATCGACCGGCTGGGTAAGTATCTCAGGTGAGGTATTGACAGTTAGCAGTGCATTGGCTGATGTGACAGTTGTTGCACAACCTGTAACTTCCACACTGTATATATAGCCGTTCATATCGCGTGTTGCACCGAATATGTTAAGTGTCGGTGAGGTTACTCCGAAGTAGACACCTGCATCACTCAACGCTACCGGACCGCTGCCCTGATCAACATACCACTGGTATGTAAGATCTGAACCCGTCGCCACAACATTGAAATTGACAATGCTGTATTCACAGACGATCTTATTGGCCGGTGATGTTGTTATTGCAGGCAGTGCACGCACAACAACTGTTGCTGATCCGATGAGACTGGCCGAAGGACTTATTATTTCGCAGCCGTTGGCATCTCTCACCCTTAGCAGCTTGTATGTTGTTGTTGCTGCAGGTGTTACAAATATATCAGCATTGTTGACGTATCCGGTGATGGTCAGTCCGGGATAGTTCTCGATATCGAGCTCGAACGGACCTGTTCCTACAACCATATTTACATTAAGTACAGCTGTTTCAGTCGGACAGATCGTCGCTCCGCCGGTAAGCATTGCAACAGGCAGCGGGTTAACAAGAACCTCTACCTCATTGCTGTAGACAGCCGGACAGACACCGGAAGTAACCATCCTCCTGTAGTACATGGTTGTTGTTGCTCCCGTCGGCGGTGTGTATGTGCTCAGCGTTGCACCCGGGATATTGGTAAATGTACCTCCCGAGATGTTGCTGAACTGCCACTGGTAGTTATATGCTCCCGGACCACCTGTTGGTGCTGTTGTCTGGGTAAGCATTGCCGGATTGGAGCCGTAACATATCACCTGGTTGGTTCCTACCGCACCCGGTGTGAGTATAGCAGGCTGTGTAACAGTAATGGTAGCCTGTGTCTCGCACATCTTGGCATCGACAACCTTAACCGTTATCGTACCGGCACCGGCCAGGAAGAACGACTGGGAGTTGAATCCCTGTGGTGGTTCTGTAGCACCTGTGGTGTTGGTGATAAAGGTGAAGGTATATGGAGTATTACCTCCTGATGCATAGAATGTTCCCGTTCCGTTGGTATCGCCAAAACAGTTCAGTACTATGTTACCTGTTGAGGTAAGGGTAAGAACAGCAGGTTCGACAATGGTAAGGGAAGGATTAAGGGTAATAACACATGCTGTGTTTACTCCGTCACGCATTCTCACATCATATGATACCGGGTGTAAGTCCTGTAAAGTTACCCGATACCTGCCATGTTGTTCCGCCGTTGATGGTGAACTCATATGTTCCGTATCCTCCTGCCGGAGCAGTGATATTTATTATACCGTCGTTAGCGCCGTTACAGGTTACCTCTGTCTTGGTTACCGTTGCCGTGAGTAATCCAGGCTGAGTAATGCCGTATGCATTATTCAGTACTATCACGCAGCCGGTGTATACCGCATCCCTGATCATGATACTGTATGATCCCGGATTGAGTCCGGTGAAGTTACCTGATGCCTGCCATGAACCGCCGCCGTTGATACTGTACTCATATGTACCGTATCCGCCCAGAGGTGCTGAGATGGTTATAGTACCGTCGGCACCGCCGAAGCATGTGACGTTGGTGCTGGCTATCGTTGCAGAGAGAACAGGAGGCTGGGTAATCACCAGTGCTCCGTTGAGTGTTATCACACACGACATGTTGGCCGCATCGCGTATCCTCACATCATATGTTGCCGGGAGAAGGTTGGTAAAGGTACCTGTTCCCTGCCATGAGGTTCCGCCGTTGATGCTGTACTGATATGTACCGTATCCTCCGGAAGGACTTGAGATGGTAATGGTACCGTTGCCTGCACCGAAGCATGTTACGTTGGTACTGGCCACTGTGGCAGTAAGTATTGCCGGCTCGGTTATCACCAGTGCTCCGTTGAGGGTTATGACACATGCTGTCTGTACCGCGTCGCGGATCTGAACATTGTATGTTGCAGGTGCAAGGGCCTGTGAAATTGCCCGATGCCTGCCATGTTGTTCCTCCGTTGATGCTGTACTCGTATGTACCGTATCCTCCTGTCGGTGAGGTGATTGTTATCGTTCCGTCGTTGGCACCGAAGCATGTTACATTCGTCCTTGCTACGAAAGCTGTCAGTACCGGTGGTTCTGTTATCCTCAGCGATCCGTTGAGAATGATCACACATCCGGTGTTGGCTGCATCGCGTATCTGAACATTGTAGAAGCCCGGTGTCAGTGCTGTGAAGACTCCGCTGGCCTGCCATGTCGTTCCTCCGTTGACGGTGTATTCATATGTACCGTAACCGCCTGTTGGTGCCGTGATAGTTATCGTACCATCGTTGGCGCCGAAGCAGGTGACGTTAGTTGAGGCTACCGTTGCTGCGAGAACAGGTGGCTGGGTAATTATAAGTGCTCCGTTGAGGGTGATGACGCATGAGGTATAGACCGCATCGCGTATCTGAACGTTATAGGTTGAAGGAGCAAGGCCGGTGAAGCTGCCTGTGCCCTGCCATGTTGTTCCGCCGTTGATACTGTACTGGTAGGTGCCGTATCCTCCAAGAGGAGCACTTACCGTTATTGTACCGTTGCCGGCACCGAAGCAGGTGACATTGGTAGAGGCAACCGTTGCACTAAGTATTGCAGGCTCTGTGATCACCAGACCTCCGTTGAGAGTGATGACACATGCTGTCTGTACCTTATCCCTTATCTGAACGTTGTATGTAGCCGGTGTAAGGGCTGTGAAGGTGCCGCTGGCCTGCCATGTCGTTCCGCCGTTGATACTGTAGTCGTATGTACCGTAACCGCCTGTTGGTGCCGTAATGGTTATTGTTCCGTTGTTGGCACCGAAGCAGGTGACATTGGTTGAATTCAGTGTAGCCGATAATACTGCAGGTTCTGTTATTGTAAGTGTATTGTTGAGAACGATCTCACATGCTGTAAATAGCTGCGTCCCTTATTCTTACATCGTATGTTGCAGGAACAAGTCCGGTAAAGAGCTCCCGATGCCTGCCATGTGGTTCCGCCGTTGATGCTGTACTCGTATGTACCGTAGCCGCCCAATGGTGCTGTGATGGTTATTATACCATCGTTGGCACCGTAAGCATGTCACCATTGTTGGGGTAACAGTAGCCTTCAGCACCGGTGGCTGGGTAATAACCAGAGCAGGATTGAGAACTATTACGCATCCGGTATAGACCGCATCTCTTATCCTTATATTATATGTTCCCGGTGAGAGAGCAGTGAAGTTACCCGATGCCTGCCATGAGCCACCGCCGTTGATACTGTACTCATATGTACCGTATCCGCCCAGAGGTGCTGAGATGGTTATTGTACCATCGCCGCCGCCGAAGCATGTTACATTGGTGCTGGCTATCGTTGCAGAGAGAACTGGAGGCTCGGTTATTACCAGTCCGCCGTTCAGTGTAATGACACATGCAGTGTTGGCTGCATCGCGTATCATCACGTTATAGGTGTTAGGAGCAAGACCTGTAAAGGTACCCGATCCCTGCCATGTTGTTCCGCCGTTGATACTGTAGCCGTATGATCCATAACCACCTGCTGGCTGCAGATATTGTTATTGTTCCGTCGCTGGCACCGAAGCATGTTACGTTGGTACTGGCCACCGTGGCAGTAAGAACTGCCGGCTCGGTTATCACCAGTGCTCCGTTGAGGGTTATGACACATGCTGTCTGTACCGCATCGCGGATCATGAACATTGTATGTTGCAGGGGCAAGGGCTGTGAAATTGCCCGATGCCTGCCATGTTGTTCCTCCGTTGATGCTGTACTCGTATGTACCATATCCGCCTGTCGGTGAGGTGATGGTTATCGTTCCGTCGTTGGCACCGAAGCAGGTTACATTGGTTCTTGCAACGAAGGCTGACAGTACCGGTGGCTCTGTTATCCTCAGCGATCCGTTGAGTATTATCACACATCCGGTGTTGGCTGCATCGCGTATCTGAACATTGTAGAAGCCCGGTGTCAGTGCTGTAAAGGCACCGCTGGCCTGCCATGTCGTTCCTCCGTTGACGGTGTATTCGTATGTACCGTAACCGCCAGTTGGTGAGGTTATCGTTATCGTACCATCGTTGGCACCGAAGCAGGTTACATTGGTTGATGCTACCGTTGCTGCGAGAACAGGTGGCTGGGTTATTACAAGTGCTCCGTTGAGGGTGATGACGCATGAGGTATATACCGCATCGCGTATCCTTACATCGTAGGTTGCAGGAGCAAGACCGGTGAAGCTACCCGTACCCTGCCATGTTGTTCCGCCGTTGATACTGTACTGGTATGTACCGTATCCTCCCAGAGGAGCACTTACCGTTATCGTACCGTTACCGGCACCGAAGCAGGTGACATTGGTGGAGGCAACCGTTGCACTAAGTATTGCAGGTTCCGTTATCACCAGACCTCCGTTGAGGGTGATGACACAGGCTGTATGCACCTTATCCCTTATCTGAACATTGTATGGTTGCCGGGGTAAGGGCTGTGAAGGTGCCGCTGGCCTGCCATGTCGTTCCGCCGTTGATACTGTAGTCGTATGTACCGTATCCTCCTGTTGGCGAAGTGATGGTAATCGTACCGTCATTGGCGCCGAAGCAGGTTACATTGGTAGAGTTAACATTGGCATTAAGGACCGCCGGTTCTGTTATCTGAAGCGTTCCGTTAAGTACTATCACGCAAGCTGTATTTGCAGCATCGCGTATCCTGTACATCGTAGGTTGCAGGTGCAAGAGCGTTAAACAGTCCCGATGCCTGCCATGTGGTACCGCCGTTGATACTGTACTCATAGGTGCCGTAGCCGCCTGTTGGTGCTGTAATGGTTATGATACCATTATTGGCGCCGTTACAGGTCACCATTGTTGGTGTTACCACTGCATTAAGTACTGCAGGCTGTGCTATTGTGCGGGCATTGTCGAGAACGATAACACATGAAGTGTAAACCGCATCCCTTATCCTGACATTATAGATACCGGGGGCAAGTCCTGTAAAGTTGCCCGATGCCTGCCATGAGCCGCCGCCGTTGATACTGTACTCGTATGTACCGTATCCTCCCAGCGGTGCAGAGATAGTTATCGTACCGTCGCTCGATCCGAAGCAGCTGACATTTGTACTTGCAACTGTTGCGGAAAGTACTAGCAGGCTCTGTTATTACAAGCCCACCGTTAAGCGTGATGACACAGGCCGTATTGACTGCATCTCTTATCTTAACATCATATGTTGCAGGTGCCAGGTTGGTAAAGTTACCTATACCTACCCATGTTGTTCCTCCGTTGATGGTGTATTCGTAGCTTCCGTAGCCACCTGTAACGCCTGTTATGGCAATAGTACCGTTATTGGCGCCGAAGCAGGTGACATTGGTAGGCGTAACCGTGGCGGCAAGTATTGCAGGCTCGGTAATTACCAGGGCACCATTAAGAGTGATGACACATCCTGTCTGTACCGCATCCCTTATCCGTACATCGTAAGATGCCGGTGGCAGAGCAGTATAGGCTCCGGTAGCCTGCCATGTCGTTCCGCCGTTGATGCTGTACTCGTAGGTGCCGTAGCCACCTGTTGGTGATGTTATTGTTATGGTACCGTTATTGGCGCCAAAGCATGTTACATTGGTTTTTGCCACTGTAGCATTGAGGGCTGCCGGCTCGGTGACGTTCAGTGAACCGTTAAGGGTAATGATACATGCCGGGTTGGCCATATCGCGCATCCTCACATTGTAGAAGCCCGGTATAAGGGCTGTGAAGGTGCCGCTGACCTGCCAGGTGGTACCACCATTGATAGTGTACTCGTAGGTACCATATCCGCCCGAAGGAGCACTTATCACTATTGTTCCGTCGGCGGCACCGTTGCATGTTACGTTTGTCTTGACAACTGTAGCCGTCATTATTGCCGGCTCGGTAATCACACGTGTAGCGTCGAGGATGATGACACAAGAAGTGTAGGCAGCATCTCTTATCCTTACATCGTATGTCAAAGGAGCCAGGTTGGTGAAGGTACCTGTTCCCTGCCATGTTGTTCCTCCGTTGATGCTGTACTGGTATGTACCGTATCCTCCTGCGGGTGCTGAGATGGTTATCGTACCATCATTGGCACCGAAGCAGGTGACATTGGTAGAAGCAACCGTCGCACTGAGGATCGCAGGTTCGGTAATGACGAGTCCTCCGTTGAGGGTGATAACACATCCTGTCTGCACGACACGATAGTCGCCCAGAGCTCCACCAGTCTCTTCCAACCTTTCCGGAATCTGCCCCGTAGAGATTTCTCAGAGAACAAACCTTCAACCTGGCGATAAATCTCAGGACGTGACTGCTGCAATGCTGCCAGCCTATGCTGATTTTCTTCGGCTAGCTGGCGCAATTGTTCCAATTCCACCTCGGCCCCATCCACCGACCTTGGGATAGCTGTGTAAAAATACCGACCAACAAACCCGCTGAGCACGATAATCAATGTCATCAGGGTCAAGATCCCTGCCAGGCCATTGAACTTCCAGGAGGTATGCAGTAAAACCAGATAAGGTCCGACCAACCCGGTGAAGATATGAAATGAGAGCCAGCTTTCCATCTTTCCCCAGCGAGCGAATTGGTATCGTTTTCGAAGGGAATAAAGCACCTCGGTCATCAACATCATTATGAAACCCAGGATCCCAAGTGAGTGGCCCAGCAGACCGCTGGCAGAAGGGATTTCAGTCACCGCTGCTGCGCCGAGATAGAAAACCGTGATCCCGAAGATCGCCAGGAAAGCTAACCACAATTCCAGGTTTCTAATTCGCATCAAATTGCCTCCATCTCTGCCAATATTTGAACAGGATACTGCCAAGATCAGCCCCTGGGGTGACCAGAGAATCCCGTATCGAGGAAATATCCACCCCTTCCCGTACAAGATCCTCCAGAGCTTTGGATAGGGATTGATCTCCCATCAACAAAGCGCCCTCCAACTTAGTTTTTCCTACCATCACCCGCAAGCGGTTGACATCAAAACTGTTCTGGCAGAGGATCGCATCCGGCAGCTGCTGCCAGGTTTCACTCTCCCCGCGGACAATCGAGAGATCCTCCTCACCACCTTTCTCGCCCGTCCCCACCCTGCCTATGATCGTTGTGGTCAGTCCCGTCAGGCGTGTGACATTCAATGCGTTCTGTCTGAGATAGGGCTGCTGCTCTCCGGCCATATTCATCCCCGCTACATGCCCCTGGTATCGCGCAGGGTTCCACAGGCTGTCAATAATCCAGTCCTCTGATAACGGGTCAAAAGATTCGGATACATCCCCAGCGGCATAAACATCCTGTGCACTGGTCTCCAGATATTCATTCACCCTCACCCCTCGTCCAACCTCCAACCCGCTCATCTTTGCCAGTCCAACCCGAGGCAGAACCCCAATGGCAAAGGCCACCATTTTAGTCCGATGCAGACGGCCATCTTTAGTCGCGACTCCAGTGACGCGGCCATTTCTGCCAATGATCTTTGCCACCTCAGTATTTTTATAGATTCTCACCCCATCATGCCGCAGCCTGGATTCGATCATCCCGGATTCGATCTCATCCAGCACCCTGTTCCAATATCGTTCTCCGCGGATGAAGAAATCCACAGCAACCCCGCGGGCGATCAGCCCTTCAACGATCTCGATCGCCGTGATCCCACCGCCGACAACCACCGCTTTCTTCTTCCACCGGGCTTGCCTGATCATCACCCTGGTTTTAGCCAGGGAATCCAGATAGACAACCCCATCCAGGTCGACCCCTTCGGTCGAAGGGCGAACCGCCGCCGCGCCGGTCGCCACCAGCAACCGGTTATAGCGCATTTTCTTCCCATCATCGAAGGTGATCTCATGGTTGGCTGAATCTAATCCCAATGACTTGGTTGTGATAGAAGTTTATCCCCCGATCCTCAAAATCAGATCTGGTAAAGGGGAACAGCGATTTCTCGCCTAATTCTTTACTAAGGAAATATGCCAGCCCGGGGCGAGAGTAGTATCCTTGCTTTTCAGCAGAGATACACACGATCTCACTGGCGCGATCCAGATTCCGGATCGATTCGGCCGCCGCAATGCCAGCAGCACCTGCCCCGATGATCACATAGCGTTTCACGCCGCAACTTCCTTATCGCTTTTTGGGATCTGCCCGAAATGAAGCACGCCGCGCGGGCAACGGCTGACACACTCGCCACAGGTGATACAATGGCTGTCCACGATCGGTTTCCCAATCCAGGCGAAGCGCCTGACATCAATCCCGATCGGACAATTATACGAGCAGATACCGCACTGCACGCAGCGAAATGGATCAGGAACCACCTGTCCTGTTGAAAGCACTTTATAGCGTCTGGATCCTTCAAAGTTGGCGAATTTCAATCAATCCTCCAATTATGGAAACCTAACCAATTATACGGTGACAATTTGATTTTGCCATAGCTCTACTGGGCTAAATCCCCAAAAATCCGATTATTTCTGTCCCTAAAAAAAAAGACCCCACCCAGGAGTCAACTGGAGCTTCCTCTTCAAACCAAACAATCCCCTCTCACTCTTCAAACCCCAAATTGCAGCGATTCGATGAACAGCTCCTGGAATTTGGCGTTATAATCCAGATCAATTTGCTTTGTGCGATTGGCCAGCCTCTGGGCAAGCTCCTCACCGTCAGCCAGAAGGAATCTGGCGGCTCCAAATCCGGCTCCATTGGCAATATTCTCAACTCTCTCCGCCGATACCTTCGGCAGCATCCCCAATCCAAGGACTGAAGACACATCCAGTTGGCCGCCGAAAGAACCGGTCAGGATTATCCTATCCAAGTCTTCAGGCTGAACAACCAAATCCTTCAGCAGTATCTCCACCGCCGCCCGGATCGCCCCCTTCGCCTTCTGTAATTCCCGCACATCCTGCTGGGTCAGCCAGACCGAGTGGTCTTCGGTCAAAAAAACCGCCTTCTTTCCCTGGATTTGGTCTATCGGTAACTCGCAATTCGCTGCACAGAATTTGCCGCTGGGGTCAATTACACCGATACGCACCAGTTCATCAACCACCTTCAGCAATCCAGAACCAGTCAGGCCACGGGGAAGCTCATCTTCGATGGTTTTGAACTCGAAGCGGCCATTGGCAAACACCGCATCTACGATCGCACCTGGTACTGCCCGCATCCCACAAGAAATATCCACCCCTTCAAAGGCTGGGCCGGCAGCCGTAGATGCCGCCACGATCCTGTCACCGTCCGTCAGGAGTACCTCCCCATTGGTGCCCAGATCTACTGTCAGCACCGGGTTTTGAACTTTATCATATCCAAAATAAGCCAGACAGGCCAATGCATCCGAGCCTACAAACCCCCCGATCATCGGTGGGAGGATGACCTCAACGTCTTCCTTGAACATCCCGCCCAATAAACCGCTGGCATCCTTGATCAACGCCTTTTCAAACGGCTGGAAGGGCATCATCGCGATGGATTTCACAGGTAAACCCAACAAGAGATGATGCATCGCCACATTCCCAACAATACTGACCCGCTCGATTCGCCTTTGTAGAGATTTTGAGAGTTTCAGGGCATCAATCGCCTGGTAGATCGAAGAAAGCGACAGCCGCTGCAACCGCTCCTGATGAGCACTGCTGTTCAGGGCCGCCGACAGGCGGGAGATCACGTCGGCGCCATACACCCGCTGCTGATTGAGTGCCGCGCCTCCCGAGACCACCTCACCGGTATCCAGCAGCGTCAGATAGGCGGCAACCGTGGTTGATCCCAGATCAATCGCCAGACCAAGCGGTACCCGATGATCTCTTTTATGCCGCGAACCCGATCGGAAAACTTTGTTGGTATAGACCTCAATGGGCGAGAGCACAACCTGGGTATCCGAAATCACCTTTGCCCGGCAGGCCAGGCGCGTCCCGAGAGATAATTCGCTATCGGTCAGATACTCTCGTTCTATCTCGTCCGGGCTGCCGGCACCCTTCTCCACCAGCATTTTGCACCGTCCGCAGGTACCGCGGCCGGCACAAGGCTGTTCCACCGGCATCTCTGCCGACGCGATCACATCACCCAGCAACGCCCCCTGGGCGGCTTCAACCTCAATCATTTTCTCACCAAGCAAGATGGTCACTTTACTCATCTGAATAATTCCTGTTTCAGAGTCTCCCCTGGTTTGATCACGATAAATCTGTCATCTACAGGCTCAGATCCAGCCAGTGTATCTTCCAGTGCAAGGAGGAAATCAGCCACCCCTAGAATCTCCTCGTAAACCATCCCCCACCTTTCGCAAAATTCTGCTACCTCCAGGGCCTGTTCCCGGAAACCGTCCAAATCAGCCTGATGATTTGCCACAAAAACCAGACGGCGATAATGCCTGTACTGCTGGTCCATAACAAACTCGGCGGTTTCCATCCCATACTTCTCCACGTATCCGCGATACTCTCCAAGGGGATGGGTTCCTGCCTGCAGCCAACCTTTGGTCAGATAATAGGTGCCTGGTTCTTTTTCGTGCTCAGCCAGATAGGCTTCCCGCCCACCCATGAACATGGCGATACAGTCATCCATCCTGGGGATAATCAAGATATGCTTTCCGGCGCGGATATCGTGCAAGCCATTCCCACACAAGCCATATCCCAGTATGATCACACTTGGCTCTTCGATCCTATCGATCTGTTCCTGCACCTGGGCATGGAGCAACTTGGGAGTGGCATGCAATCCCGCATCCAGGAAAAGGGGCTCTGGTCCGAGTCGCGTTTCTGGTGTGACGCCAACCAAGCCTTTCAATACCTCGCAGGATAAGAATACCGTCGGCTTTTGGCTGAAAATTTCTTTACTCAATAACCTGCCTCTTACGAAAATCCTTGATCCAGCGCATCCCGTATTCATCCCGGCCAAGGGCCAGGTCCGCCGCCAGGACTGCGGTTCTCACTTCTGTTAAAAGCGGATTGGTGATCGGGCAGGTCAGCCCGGATTGGATCGCCATCGCAATATACGCAGCATTAATATCTTTGCGGTCCGGCATCCCGAAGGAGATGTTGCTGGCGCCCATAGTGATATTGACACCAAATTTCTCCACCACCAGCAGCAAGGTATCCAGGGCCACCTTCCCGGCAGTGTGATCGGCTCCGAGGGCCATTGCCAGCGGATCGATGAGAACGTCTTCCGGCGGAATCCCCAGGGCGCTAGCGCGTTCGATGATCCGTTCTGCAACCAGCAAGCGCTCGGC
This sequence comes from uncultured Bacteroidales bacterium, assembly GCA_963698535.1. Classification (GTDB taxonomy): domain Bacteria; phylum Bacteroidota; class Bacteroidia; order Bacteroidales; family VadinHA17; genus CAVORD01. Next base: position 2,113,112 of record CAVORD010000001.1, read on the forward strand.
CGGCGTGGACGGGATCCCATCATCAGAAATGCACAGCCCGATCACGGCTGCGCCATACTCTTTGGCAATCGGAAGCACAACCGCCAATGATTTTTCCTCGCCATTGACCGAATTGATCAGTGCTTTTCCGGGATAGATTTTCAATGCAGCTTCCAGGGCTTCAGGATTGGCAGTATCAATACACAACGGCACATCCACCACAGATATCGCCTCAGCCATGACCTTTGGCAGCAAGTTGACTTCATCTGCACCTGGCACACCCGCGTTAATATCCAGAACTTTTGCCCCCGCCTCAACCTGGGCAAGCGCATCCTTTCGCACAATGCTGAAATCACCGGCTTCCAGAGATTTGAGCACGGCTTTTCGCCCGGTTGGATTGATCCGCTCACCAATGATCACCGTCGGTAAATTTCGGTCGATGACTACCGTTTGTGATCCTGTGGATAGTGTGGTTTTCAGATTTTCAGTCATAGTTACTTCATTAAGGATTTTGCCAGAGCAGCAGCCCGGCTGGCATCAGCTGCAAAGCCATCCGCCCCGATCTTATCCGCATACTCTTGAGTGACCGGTGCACCACCGACCAGGATCTTGACCGTGTCTCGCAAACCTGCTTCTTCAATCGCCTCAATCGTCTTTTCCATCGAGCTCATCGTGGTGGTCAGAAGCGCCGACAGACCAATCATATCCGTCCCTTCCCTGACCGCTTCGACGAAGGCTTCGGGTGTAACATCTGTTCCCAGATCCACGACCTCAAAACCTGCCCCTTCCATCATCATTCCTACCAGGTTTTTGCCGATATCGTGCAGGTCTCCCTTCACAGTACCGATTACCACCTTGCCAGAAGACTTCACATCCTCAGCCGCAAGATGAGGTTTCAGTAAACCCAGCCCGGCCTGCATCGCCCTCGCCGCGATCAGCATTTCAGGCACAAAGAACTCGCCCTCCTCGAAGACGTTTCCCGACTTCCTTCATTGCCAGGATCAATCCTTCCTGAAGGATCTTGTCCGCTGAAGTTCCTCCATCAAGGACTGCCTGGACGCTTTCCTGCACGCCACCGGCATCCCCTGCCAGAACATGATCAAATATGGTCTGAACATTCATCGATACTCTCTCCTTGTTGTTTCCTGTGTCTATGCATCCGATCCAAGGGTGCGCTTGGCCAGGTGATGATCAATGCTAAGTATATTAACATATTTTTCTAGATAGCCAAACCAATTGGCGTAGATGGGCAATACCGGAGTCGAAGGCTTAAATAAAAAAGACCGGCAGAATCCGGTCTTTGGGATGAAATCAATCCGGGTCAGGCGCTTGCCTGATCGCTGATTAACAAATTAAGGGTCTTTCGGACGGCAGCAAGCACCTCGACGGTGTCGAAGGTGGCAGTCTGCTCTGCCTTTGAGGCAGTCTCAAGGGCTGCAAGGAAGGGATCCTTGCTGAGGGCTCTGCCAGCCACCTTGACCTGGGTCCAGTACGGCTGAAGTTGATCTGCCCACTGGTGGTAATGATAAATGATGGCATAGCGCAGGCTGCCGAGCAGATCGAGATCGTCATCCCTGGCCTGGCCGGAGGTATAGATGGAGACCAGCAGCTCCTCAAACATGACCCAATTGGCGAGGAATGTGCCCATCGGGGAGTCTTTCATCTTCAGAAAAATGGTGTTTGTTGATAGTGACATATCAACCTCCTAAAAGAATTATACCGGATGGATGTAAAAATGTAATTTGATTTTTGTCATGGAAAATATGACAAAAGTCATGCGTCACTTAGGAACGCATTGACAGATGAAAGCCACGACCATCCCCCTACTCACCAGGGAACCGATCACGAATCACTGAGAATCAAAAAGCCGACCCAGAATGCGGTCGGCTCCTGAATTATGTTCTAGTCGCCCTACTTCTTCCACTTCTTGTCTTTACTGCGTTCGTAATTCTCCGGGCCAGGGCGCATGAAGGGGAGCTTGATCTTTTCAAAGCGAACCATCAACAGGAAAGCGCCTGCCAGAGCCATCATCAGGGCGACCAGTCGGGAGTAGCTCAGATCGGTGCCGGGGATGCGGGGCTGGTCCGGGCGGAAGAACTCCAGCCAGACCCGGCCAACGCCCTCCAGCAGCAGCCACGAGATAAAAGGCCGCACCGGGTTTGAACGTTCGCCGAATTTGCGTACCAGCCAGATGATCAGGACGGCCGCAAGCATGTTCCAGATACTTTCGTAGAAGAAGGTCGGGTGGAAGCGGGTGGTCTCAACGCGGGAAGGCGGCCAGATCATTCCAGGGGCGCAATGCGGTTCTCGGCGGCGATGCTGACACCCCAGGGGAGATCGGTGGGCGGGCCGTAAAGTTCCTGGTTGATGAAGTTTGCCGACGCGGCCCGATAGCCTGCGAGATGAGCAGTACCGGTGCCAGGGAGTCAAGCAGCATCCAGAAATCGAATGCGGCGGCGGTTGAGTACCACCAGGCTACCAGGATGCCGAAGAGCACCGCACCATAGATATGCAAGCCCACCCTCCCTGATGCGGAAGATGCGGGCAGGGTCTTCGGAGATAGTAAGGCCCGCCGCCGGCGATGTCATTGAGCACGTACCAGAGCGCGGGCACCGATGATGCCAGCCGGGACGACCCAGATGATCAGGTCCCAGATAAAATCTGAATGGCCCGCCGCGTTTGCTTGATCTCGCGCTCGGCCAAAAAGGTGCCCAGCCATCACAGCAATGGCGATGATGACACCGTACCAGTGATGAAACGGTAAATTTCGGCAATTCAAGTGAAAAGATAATGGGATTGATCAAAACTTACCTCCTGCTTGCGTAGATGTGCGCATTATTCTAATCGATTTCGCGTGATTTTTTACTCAGTTCGGCCATTAACTCTTCGGTGCGGGGGTCAAAATCGAAGCGGGTGAAGATCTCCTCGAACCTGTCGAGCACCGGCTCGGGCTGGTAGCCCATGCGGATGAGGGAGTATTTGTGCTTGCTGACATAGCTGCGGGCCTTCTCCACGGCAACAGCCAGCTTCTCCTCGAATGCCGGCGTCATCGGGATGTGGAAGTGGTCGTAGATCAGGCGGGTGCTGGTATCCAGATGCTTCGATCAGGTGGCGATACTTCATGACCACGTACTCGCTGTCGGGCAGCTTCTCCAGGGATGCGAGCGTATCCACATACCAGCCGTAAGTGAGATCGAGGAGCATGTCCTTGAAGGGATAAGGTTCCAGCGGGTTATTGAAATAATTCCAGATAAAGGAGAAAAAGCTGGTCTTGGAGGCGAGCATATCGACCGGGTTGCGCACCAGATAGATGAACTTGGCATCCGGGAAATACTCCCGCAGGGCGTGCACCTTGGAGCTGAACGCCGGGTTCTTGGCAATGTAGCGCCTCCCGCCGTGGTAATAGACATGCTTCTGAACCATCTTCTTAGTAAAAGACCATCGCCCGGCGCTTCTCCTTGGCGGATCATCTCGTCGTCGAAGTGCAGATAGGGCGCAAGCAGATCCATGAAGGGGAAAGGGAACATCAGGAAGGAGGAGGTCCAGTTGTGGCAGAGAATGCCTTCGTCCTCGTCCACATCCATGCAGGGCGACGCGGTGCATGGGGATGCTGTTGAGGTTCTTGGCTTCCACGCGGGTGACGAGCTTGTTGAACACCCCGCGGAAGAGCACGCTGATCCACCTTGCCGGCTGCCTTCCAGAAGACCCGCTGGGTGATCGAGGGGGCGATGTAGATCTCCAGGGTCGTCATGGCAGTGAGATGTTCCTCGTCCTTCGCCAGCAGGCGCTGCAAAAGGGTTGAACCTGGACCTGAAGTTACCGATGATGAAGACCGGGGCTTCAATCTCCTGAGTCCGGTAGCCGCGGAAGAAGATCTCGTCGAGGCCAAAGCCGATCCAGGTGAGCAGGTTGTGGATTGGGATGATGAAGAACCAGAAGAACAGCGATTTAATGCGTTTGGGCGTTAACCGGGCGTGGGTGCCTTTGGTCTTGAAGAGAGACCAGTAGAGGAGCTTGAAGTAGAGTCGGAAGTTGTAGCTCATGGTGGGTCGCCGGGGCAAAAGTGCCACAGGCAACTATATCATATTGCAGGTTAGTCGGGTAGTCGTTGGTCGATTTCGATAAAATCCCTGACCATTTCTCAGCAACCATCGAACAATCTGCCAAAGGACGGATTATAATAATCGCATGAACAACCGAGACTTAGCCAACACCTTCACACTGATCGCCGATCTGATGGAGATCAGGGGTGATAATTTTTACAAGACGAACGCTTACCGTAAGGCTGCTGAGAACCTGGTAGAACTCTCCCAGGATGCGCGCCAGATCTGGGAGACAGGGGGAACTGCAATCTATCCCCGGGGTGGGCAAAGCAATTTCCGAGAAGATCGATGAACTGCTGCGCACGGGCGAATTAGCGTTTCTCAACAAGCTGACCGCCGAGGTACCCGACCAGTCTGGCAGAGGTGCTCCAGATTCCCGATCTGGGACCGAAGAAGGTCAAGCTGTTCTGGGAGGAACTGGGGATCACCAACTGTAGCGGAACTGGAATCCGCGGCCACAGGCTGGCAAGCTGGCAGAACTGCCGGGGATGGGTGAGAAATCCCAGGCGCGTGTGCTGGCAGGGATCGAAGCACTAGGCCGACGGCAGACCGGACGGATGCCGTTGGGGGATGTGTGGCACTTTGCCCAGGAGCAGTTATCTTTCCTGCGCGCCCTGCCCGGAGTGACTGCCGCTGAGGCGGCAGGCAGCCTGCGTCGGATGCGAGACACCGTCGGGGATCTGGACATCCTGGTGGCGGCGGCAGACTCCGAACCGGTGATGGATGCCTTTGCCAGTCAGCCAATCGTCTCGCATATGGAGGGACGCGGCCCCACCAAGACCAGCGTGGAATTCAGCAATGGCCTGCGGGCACAGGTGTGGGTGCATCCGCCGGAACGCTTCGGGACCGCCCTGCAGTACGCCACCGGATCCAAAGACCATAATGTCAAAGTGCGGGAGCAGGCCCTGAAGAAGGGTTATCTCACTCTCCGAGCATGCCCTGACGCGGGAGGACGGCAGGGGAATTGCTGTGCGCCACCGAGGAACAGGTTTACCAGACGATCGGGCTGCCCTACATCCCGCCGGAATTACGCGAAGACCGCGGCGAGGTCCAGGCCGGGCGGCCGGAAACGCCCTGCCAGAGTTGATCACACCTGTCGGATATTATCTCCGAACTGCATTCCCACTCCACCTGGAGCGACGGGCGCGGCAGCATCCGCGAGATGGTCGAAGCAGCCATCGCCCGCGGCCGCAAAGTGCTGGCGATCACCGACCACTCGCCAGAGCCTGGGGATCGGCAACGGGCTGACAGTTGAACGTCTGATGGCCCAGAAAAAAGAGATCGAGGCGCTGCGCCAGGAATTCGAGGGCCGGATCACGATCCTGCACGGCACCGAGATGGAGATCAAAACAGACGGCACGCTGGACTTTCCGGATGAGGTTCTGGCGAGAGTTGGATATCGTGGTCGCCTCACTGCACGTCGGGCATGCGCCAGCCGCGCGAGCAGGTCACCGAGCAGGATGCTGACCGCCATCCGCAATCCGCACGTCGATATCATCGGACACCCGACCAACCGGCTGCTGCCCGACCGGGCCGGTTCGGACCTGGATATGGAAGCCATCTTCCAGGCCGCCCTGGAACACGGCACCGCCCTGGAGATCAATGCCAACCCCCAGCGGCTGGATCTGAACGACATCCACGCCCGCCGGGCCATCGAGCTGGGCGTGCCGCTGGCGATCAACACCGACGCCCACGCTCCGGAGCACCTTGATCTGCTGCAATTTGGCGTGGCAACCGCCCGACGCGGCCTGGGCCACGAAAGAAAAGGTGATCAATGCCTGGCCGGTGGAGAAACTGCTCGGCTGGCTGAAAAGTAGGTAACAGAGATCGCGGAGAAAGCTAGACGAGTGCCACCATGAACCACCGTCGGGGAGGGAAATTGAACTGAGGACAAATTATGACTGAGAAAATAACGCATGCACGCCTGCCTGAATGGCGGAGAGACACTCGACCGACCGCCGGTGGCGCTATGGCGGCACTTCCCGGTCGATGACCAGTCCGCCGAGACGCTCGCCGCCGCCCACCTGCAGTTCCAGACAAAGTTACGATTGGGATTTCCTGAAAGTCACCCCGGCTTCAGGATATTTTGTGTACGATTGGGGCGTGGAGGATCACTGGAACGGGCATCCGCACGGCACTCGGGACTACACCAAACGGGTGATCCACGCGCCGGAGGATTGGACTGCAGCTGGAACCGCTACTCCCCGCATAAGGGCCACCTCGCAGTGCAGATGCACCGCCCTGACCCGGATGATGGAAGCAATTGGCAAAGACACTCCGGTGATCTTCACGGTCTTCAACCCGCTCTCGCATCGCCAAGAAACTGGTCGGGGACGAGGAACTGCAGCGTCCATCTGCGGCAGATACCCGGACGAGATCAGCCACGGGCTGGAGAGCGATCACCGAGACTCGACAAGGACTTTATCACCGCGGTGATCAATCAGGCAGGGGCAGACGGGATCTTTTTCGCCGTGCAGCATGCCCAGCCGACCTGCTCAATCAGGAGGAGTATCTACCAGTTCGGCCGACCGTACGACCTGCCAGTTCTGCAGGCGGCCGCAGATGGCTGGCTGAACGTGCTGCACCTGCACGGCGACGAGGTCTATTTCGACCAGTTCACCGATTACCCGATCCAGGTGATCAACTGGCACGACCTGGAAACCCAGCCGGACCTGAAGACCGGTCTGGAAAAGTTCCGGCGGGTGGTCTGCGGCGGCATCCGGCAGGAAGCCACCCTCAATCTGGGGACGGCCGAAGAGGTACGCGGCGAGGCTGCGGCAGCGATCGCAGGCCACCGGCGGGAAACGCTTCATCCTGGGGACCGGGTGTGTGGCACCGACCACCACCCCGCACGGTAATCTGATGGCTGCAAGGGATGGCCGTGGAAAAAGCCAAATAATCTATTTCCAGCCACCAATTCTGGAAAAAGCGGGAAGTTGAGCCTGTACAATTACTGAAAGTGCGCATCCAACAACACTGTTGGTGTTATGAACCCTGGGTAAGCCAGTTTTTATTTACCATCTTCACAAACACATAGAGCGAGGAGAAATTATGGTCACTGTTGAAATGATCGATACCAGGACCGAAAGCAGGTCAAGCGGTATTATCGACATCCAGTTCAAGCTGTACCAGGACTGCCCGCAGTGGGTACCGCCGATCCTGATCGACCGGCGGGCGCAGCTGAACAAGAAAAAACACCCCTTCTACGAACATTCAGACGCTGATTTTTTCATCGCCGTCAAAGATGGCGAGGATGTCGGCTGTATCGCCGCCCTGGACAATAAACCGTATAACAAATATCAGAACAAAAAGCAGGCCTCATTTTATCTGTTCGATACGATCAACGACCAGGAAGTGGCTGATGCCCTGTTCGAAGCGGTGTTTGAGTGGGCAAGGGAGCGCGGGCTGACCCAGGTGGTCGGGCCCAAAAGGCTTCGGCCCGCTGGACGGTTACGGCATCCAGACGATGGGATTCGAACACCGCCAGATGATGACCATGATGCACTACAACTACGACTATTATCCCGGGAATGATGGAAAAGTCTGGGATTCCGCAAGGAAGTGGACTTCCTCTCGGACTATTTCGATATCAGCAAGGTCAACGAAACTCTTCCCGGAGCGCATCCACCGGATCGCCGACCGGGTGCAGCAGCGCGGCACGTTGAAGGTACAAGCGCTTCAAGAGCAAGAAAGAACTGGCTGCCTGGGGGCAGCGGATCGGTGAGGCCTACAACAACGCCTTTGTCAACAACTGGGAGTATTACCCGCTCTCCAGATGCGGAGATCGATTTTGTGGTCGAGAATATCCTGGTGATCGCCGACCCGAAACTGTTCAAGATCATCACCCACGGATGATGAGGTGGTCGGGTTCCTGTTCTCGTTCAAGGATATTTCCAAAGCACTGCAGCGCAGCAAGGGGCGGATGTTCCCGTTCGGAATTCTTCCACATCCTGTGGGAACTGCGACCAGACCGAGTGGATCTCATTCAACGGCACTGGCATCCTGCCCGAATACCAGGGGATCGGCGGCAACGCCCTGATGTACTCCGAGATGGCCAAATCATGAACGAGTACCCGTTCATGCACGGCGACCTGCCCCAGGTGGCGGAGACCACCAAGGAAATGCGCGCCGACCTGGAGAACCTCGGCGGGCGTGCCATACAAGAATCACAGGGTCTACATCACAGAAATTCCATGAGGCAATCGATCATAAATTTTCACAGTTGAACAAATTCAAATTACACTAATAACAATCTGGATACAATATGCAGATTCGGAAAATTGACCTCAATTCCAGGCGCGATGTGCGCAAGTTTGTGATGTTCCCGTATCACCTATACCGGAAGAGTGACCACTGGGTGCCGCCGTTGATCTCCAGCGAGAAGACCCGGCTAAATCCGGCGGCACACCCGTTTTACCAGCACTCCACCTGCGATTTTTTCCTGGTAGAGGACCAGCGCGGCAAGGTTCTGGGCCGCGTCGGTTTGCAGCATAACATCCGCCACAACGAGCAGCTTGGCTTGAATAACGGGATCGTCAGTTTCTTAGAGGTGGTGGAAGACCAGGAGGCGGCCAATCTGCTATTTGAGACGTCTGAAGACTGGGCCCGGGGGAAAGGCTTTTCCCAACTGGAAGGGCCTAAAGGACTGCTCAACACAGAGTCTGGCGGGGTATTGATCGAAGGATTTCAGCACGATCCGGCGATGAATGTGCCCTACAACTACCCCTATTACCAGCAATTCTTTGAGGACGCCGGCTATTACAAGAAGCGGGACAGCCTCTCCGGCTATCTGGATGCGACCAAAGTCGATGTGCCCGATCGGGTGCGCCAGATTGCCAAACGGGTTATGAAGAGACGCGGCTACTCGATCAAACACTTTGAAACCAAGGACGAGATGCGGGCGATGGTCAAGCAAGCCCAGTCGGTTCTGAACGAGTCCTTCCAGGATGGGGTCAGCTTCGTGGAGATGACTGATGCCGAATTCAATATGGCCGCCGAAGATCTGATCACGATCGCCGATCCAAAACTGATCAAAGTGGTGATGAAGGACAATAAAATCATCGGTTATCTGTTCGCTTACCACGACCTGCGTGAGGGGCTGAAACGAGCCCACGGGCGGTTATTCCCATTTGGCTGGTGGTATCTGATGCAGGATACCAAAAAAACCGTGTGGATCAACATCAACGGCCTGGGCGTGCTGCCGGAGTATCAGGGGATGGGCGCTAACGCGATCATGTATATGGCGCTGGGAGATACAGTCAAGGGCGAATATCAGCAGTTCAAGCATGCCGATACAGTCTTCATTGGCGAGGAGAACTTCAGGAGCTTTTCGGATAATGTCACTATGGGGGTCAACTGGTATAAACGTCACCGCATGTATGTAAAGGATCTGAAATAGCGTGGGGTCAAAGGCGGGGGGGTAGTAAAGAATTACAGATACGATCATAGTTACGACTAGGGATATTTAGAAGATGGAATCCTGGCAGGAGATCGCTTTACCCCTTCGGAGATCGCAAGGACACAATAAATTAATCAGAATCAAAACAGGGAGCCCGGTCGGTTGACGACTCCCTGTTCGTTTTCAGGCACCTTGCCCCTAAGTGCCCGAGGCTACCATTTCCAGGAAGATTTCGGTTACACGAGGATCGAAGTGAATGCCCTGCTGGCTGCGGATGTAGCTGATCACGTGGTTACGCTCAAATTTCTTCCGGTACGGCCGGTCGACGAGCATGGCATCCCAGACATCTACAATTGAGAAGATGCGCGCCGAGAACGGGATCTCTTCCTGCTTGAGACCCAGGGGATAGCCGCTTCCATCCCATTTCTCATGATGGGAAGAAGGAATCTCCAGCACTTCCTCAGGGATATCAAAATCCTTCAACAGATCCTTGACGATGCGGGGATGGAGCTGCATGATCTTCCACTCCGAATCGGATAATGAGCTGGGTTTATAGAGAATCTCATCCGGGATGACGATCTTGCCAATATCATGCAGCAGCGCACCCCGGCGGAAATTCTTGAGAGCTTCGTCATCCAATTTCAACATGCGGGCCAACTTGACCGCCAGACCAGCAACGCGGATGGTATGGCTGCGGGTTTCCTTATCCCGTTTATCCAACAAGTTCACCCAGCTATCGATGATCTCGTCGAGAGCAAGCTCACTGGGAGCAGCTTTCACCAACCCTGTGACCGTGTCATGGAACTGTGGTGAGGATAAACTGCGGTTGATCACCTGCCCGGCTGAATTGGCCTCTGTCAGCCCCCGGAAAAACATCAGCCAGTAGCCGCTGGTGGCGAGAAAATCATTCACCCGATAAATGCGTAAATACTGGTAACCAGCCTGGTTGACCAAAGTCTGCATTTTAGGCAGACGGGTGACCAGGTTGTGCAACCTGAGGACATTTCCATTGAATTTCAGCTTATCATTGGCGATCAGGTTGCAAAATTTTGAAACCTCGTATTCCACAGAAGGCAGGATCGGTGAGAAGCCAACGGCTGAGGAGATGTAATAGGCATCTGGGGGGCGTGAGAAGATTACCATGCCGCCATCCACCTGCAGATTTCGCAATAGGGCAAGATGATATGAATCCGAGAAAGCCACACTGGCAAAAGGCAGCGGGATCGATTCAATGAACGATTCCTTGGATTCAATGATCGTGGCCCCATTGGAAGCAGGTTGTTGATGTGGCATAGACATGATGTTCCTACTTTTGCATTGGCCTAAATTTAGATAGCCTGGTCTATAATCGCATACAACCCCTGAATGAATTGTCCAACATTTTTAGCCCGGATATTCATGACTTCCTGCTGGACAAACTCTGGCAGGGGGTATTCCTGAATTTTCTGGGAGCGTTTTCCGTTGAGAACACCGGCTTTGAAATCTTCATCGATCAAAGCGCGGGTCGCAATCGCATTAAGGTGAGCTTTTGAAGCTATTTGAGTTTGAGCAAGCATTTTCTTACCCTCCAATACCACCAGGGGCTGGGCCAAGGGTAGCCATCACATCAGTGCCTGAAATCAGGCTGGATGCGAGTACCAATGAAATGAATACAATCCTGATCACCAGGGATAATTTACCGGAAACAATTAGTTGTTTGAATTTGGCAGCGTACATTTCTTTCTCCTTAAATAGTTTTCATCATTTTAGTGGACATGTTATGAACGAAGTTCTGAACAAATTCGGGTTATTTACCTCCTTTCTTCTCAAAACGAGCGTACCTTGCTTTTTTGTCAGGTTTTTCCAGGCAATCTGATCCAAAGATGCGCAGATACTTAAACAAAAATTGGGCTGGTGATGAAGATACCAGCCCCCCTTCTTTCCTTGTTAAGGCGAATGGATAATTAGGATAATGTGATCAGGATGCCATTGCACTTCAGGGATCGAAGCTGGATACATCTGGCGGCAATGTCTGGATCAAGGCAATAAATTCCGTTACGCGTGAATCATCCTGATGTGGATACGAAAATCCAAAATGATGGGCAACATCCTGGGCAATGCGACGGAACAAATCTCCCATAGTATATAACGATTCCCATACATTTTCGGAATTTGCACCCGAAAAACAGGATTTCAGCACCCCCCAGAGGTCATAGTTAAATTGCTGTTCGAAGAAGCGGCCCAGTTTACCCGGTGAGCGGGAAAAATCTGTTTGGATTCCGTAATACCAGGTGAGCATTTTTCGCAATTCCCCATGGAGGATTACATCCTGGTAATATTTGGGGGCAATCATCTCTCTTCGCCAGAGACCTTTGGCTGTATAGGGCATCAACCACCAGAATTCATTGCAGCAATCATCGAATTGTTTCTCTGTGGGCGGCACTGGCAGATACCCGAGATCACTCGGAGGCAGAATTTTTCCGCAGCGGTCGTCCTTGTCGAGGAGGATTTTACTGAGGCCATCGCCTTGCAGGGCTTCCTTCAGCTTTGATAGCAAGCAAAAAGTGAGGTCAATCCGGTTCCCATCGGTAAACTGCATCAGATACGCATAGCTGGATGTACTTCGGCTGGCAGCATCGCCCATTTCGTCAGGCAACTGGTAGATAATCGTATCGCCAAAATAACGGATGATCGCAGGGTTGTGAATATAGGGGGCAATATCATCGACAAAATAAACAACATCGAAATCCTGGAAGATATCTCTGGGCATATTGGGGTTAACCCGCGACCCATTCAAGACCACTGCCCGGATGCGCTCGTCGCTGCGGGCTAATTCTAGGATCAGATCAAACATCAGGGCTTCGCTGCGCACTCAACTACCTCCCGGGATCGATCAACTAAGCTGTTGATAGAATTCTTTAAGACTGGGATCAGGCTCCATTCCCATTTCTTCCTTCAGGGTAGCCTGGTAGCGTTTGTAATGTTTCCGCGCTCCCTTTTTATCTCCCAGGGCAGCCAAACACTGAATGATCCTGAGATGATAATCGTCCTGGTAAGGATCGAAATCTATCGCCCGCTGGTAGATCTCAAGTGCAGTTTGTAATTTGCGTTTCTCATAATAATCTTCACCCATCTCACCGAGGATCTGACGGAAGCGGCTCTGAAGCTCAAAGCGGCGTTTATCCGCCCAGGGCATGTCAATATCTTCGAGAAAATCGGTCTGGTAGAGTTCCACAACCCGGCGCATGGTCGTACGGCGTTCGACGGAAGCGTCCAGCTCATCCAGGTCTGACAACAGCTTCTCGACTTCATCCACATCATAATAGATCTGAGCTTCAGGAGAGAACTGATAATATCCATCCTGGAAGACAATGATTGTCTTGCTTCCCAGAGCTTTGCGCACCCGCCACAGGGTTGCATGAAAATTACTGTTGATCTTGGCCTGGGAGAAATCCGGCCAGAAGGCCAGGGCAATCTCATCCTTGGTGACCTTCTTGCGGTCGAGGATCAAATAGAACAAAGCCCGCGCACCTACAGAACTCCATGCTCGGTGAGGCAGATTGCTCCCGTTCAACCGAATCCGCCCCTGGTCCAGCCCAAAGACATTCAATTGTACAGATTCCTCTTCTTCTTCCTGCTTCTCCGTTATCAAATCGTCTAAGGTCGGCAAAGACTGATTTGCTCTTTGGATCATGGAGTCAGCCTGAGGTGAATGGAGCTTTATAATCTGATCACCGATGGTGTCGAAATTGCTACGAATAGCATTTACTAAGAACTGGTCATAACCCAGAATAGCCGTGACCTCCAAAGCCTTTTGTAAATACTCCAAAGCCAGATCATCTGAACCCTCGTTGCGTAGAAGAATGGCATAGTAGAAATGCAATTCGACCTGATTTTGGGAGGCAGATATTTTTTCTTCCTCAATTTTTTTCTGAAGAGAGGAGAAGATATTTTGTGCAAGGCCTGATTGTCCCATAGCCAGGTAGAGCCTGGCAAAGCGCAGCTGATAAGGAAACTCCTCAATGTCCCCTTTCTGGATCCTTGCTAGCTCTCGGATATGATACATTGCAGAAGTAAAATCCTGTTTATGGATCTCAATCTCAATCATTCCAGAGAAAGCATCAGCCTGGGCGGCCAGTTCATTATGTTTCTCTGCGTGCTGACTCGCATACTGATAAAAATCCTCAGCCTGCTTCCACTCACCAAGTTCCCGGAGTAAATCAGCCTGACCGTTGTAAATATACGCCATCAACCGACTATTGTTATTGTATTTTGCTACCTCCAGACCCTGGAGGTAATGCACCCACGCTTCTGAATACTTTCCCATCAAGAAGTTTAGATACGCATAATTATTATGCCCGGTAGCTAAGTCTGTGAAATTTGTTCTGGTCCTGCGAGCAAGATCAAGGGCTTCCCGGTAACTGACCTGGGCCTCGAAAATATCTCCAGCATCAATAGCAATAAAGCCAATATCCGCCAGAGTCATAACCAACTCATGTGCCTGGCGCGGATGAAAGGTCTCCTCCAACATCTCTCGAAGAGCATTGGCGGCTTGCTTCAAACATGTCAGGGCGGCGTCAGGGTTTCCAAGAAAATACGAGGTCATCCCTTTCAAGCGTTCAGCCTGATACCAGTAATAGCGGTCCAATCCGAATTCCTCAACTTTTTCCTGAACCGATTTAGCCCAATTTGCAGCCTCCTGGTAATGACCCGAAAACCGCAATACCATCCCCCGGCTAACCATTAGATTGCAGTAAGTATTATGATCGCCGTTCGCGATCAAAATCTCTTCAGCAATATCCATAAGTTCAAGGGCCAGATCGAATTCACCTCGGGTAACCTTGTATTTTGCCATGTTCAGCAACAGATCCGGGGCGTGGACGACCAACTCCGGGGCGTCGGCGATCTGGGCATACCACTCCTCCAGCAGCCGGGCCTGCCCAGAGAGATAGATCTCACCGGACACCTGATCGACCAGGGATACAGCAGAAGCCCGATCCTCAGCAAGGAAGTAATGAGAGATCGCCTTGACCAGTTGGCTTTCCTGCTGGTACCAGCGGGCAATGCAACCATGCAGTTCTGGCAGCCGCTCCGGGTAAGTCTCCGCCAGCCTGCCCTGCAGGAATTCCGAAAACAGTTGGTGGTAGCGGTAATGGGTTTCTACCTTGGATTCGGACGAGGACGAGAGGAAAAGGTTAAGCTCATCGAGTTGTTTGATGATCTTCCTGGCATCCTTGATCCCAAGGATATGGTTAGCCAGCGGGATGGAAAATTCATCTACCAGGCTGGTCGCGAAGAGGAAATCGATCAGGGACTCCGGCAGGGAATGGATAACCTCATCTGCCAGGTAGGTATAGACATGCTCTCTGGCTCCTGTGATCTTAGGAATCTCGAGGGTGAGGTTCTCAGAACGCAGCGCCAGCAAAATCGCCACGATCCAACCTTCGGCCTGGTCCAGGATCGCTTTGACTGATCTGGAGTAAGCTGGATGTGGTAATACTTCCAGCACAGCTCTACGATCTCCTCCTGGCGGAACTTGAGGTCTCCTTCACCGATGATGGCTAGCTGTTCCTGGACGTAAAGCAGGGCAGTCGGGATGCCATAGACATTGCGGGAACCGATCAGGATGCGCAGGTGATCGGGAAGGTAATTGATGAAGGCCTCGATGAAATCTGCGATCTCCGGTTCGTCAGAGACGAGGTGGTAGTCATCGAGGACGAAGATACTGAAATCCTGAAGGGTTTCTTCGAGCTGGTTGACCAATCGATAGGCCAATTCCTGGGGAGAAGGAAGCCCTTGCTCCAGAGAGAGGGCGAGGTCATTGCCAAATTCTGGGTGGTGAAGCTGGAAGGACTGAAGGACATTCTCGTAGAAGATCGCCAGATTATTATCTTCCGAGGTGATGCGGTACCAGTAAACCACTGCATCGATATCCTCGGCAAAATCCACCAGAAGGGTTGTCTTGCCGTAACCGGCCGGGGCGCAGACAAATAACACCTTGCGGTGGATATTGTTATGCAAGGTGTCAAGCAATCTCAGACGGTGAAGGGTTCTCGGCTGCCGGCGCGGTGGCACCAGCTTGACATTTGGGGAGAGCATCTCGCTGCCTTTCCAGGCTGGTTAATTAAAAAGCGATCACAGTGTATCGAGATTCAAATAGCTTATAATTCATTATATACAAAGATTGATAATAACGGGTGAAAGTGGGGTTATTTACGCCCAGGCTGACGAGAATGGAGCCATCCTTCGACAGCAAAGATTATCAATGCCAACCAGACGATACTGAACCCGATCAATCTCTGGGTAGAAAGGGCCTCCCCAAAGACCACCACCCCAATGAGGAACTGGCCAGTGGGCGCAAGATACTGTAAAATCCCGATCATCGAGAGAGGAATTGCTTGAGCCGCAGCGGCAAACATCAGGAGTGGGACAGTCGTCACCACCCCGGCGCCGACCATAAGCAGGTCGGAAGTCAGACCGGTATGCAGAAAAGCGCCATCCCCGCGCATCTGGGTAAAGATCAGCCAAGCCAGGGCAAACGGGAAGAGGATTCCGGTTTCGAGTGTCATCCCCTGGATGGGGCCAAGCGGGGTGATCTTTTTGAGCAGGCCGTAGATCCCAAAAGTGAAGGCCAATGAGAGTGAGATCCACGGGAGAGAACCAACCTGAAAGGCGAGGAAGATCACCCCAACGGCTGCCAGTCCAATCGGAACCCACTGCCACGGACGCAGCCGCTCCTTGAGGAACACCACACCCAGTGTGACGCTGACCAGCGGATTGATGAAATATCCCAGGCTGGCTTCGACGATAAAACCGGCATTCACCGCCCAGACATAGATCGAGCCAATTGACACCGATCGAGGATGGCGATCAGCAGGAAGGTCCAGCGGATCTGGGAGAGGACGTTTGCTGGCGGAAGCGATCCCAGCGACGGGTGATGGTCATGATCACCAGCATGATGACGAACGACCAGGCGATCCGGTGAGCGATCAGCTCCAGGGCAGGGACATGCTGGAGCCACTTCCAATAGATCGGGAAAAGCCCCCAGATGATGTAGGTGCCAATGCCAAGCCAGATACCACGTTTCATGATGCTTTTCTGGTGAGGCGATCAAGCGGCTAGAGCTTCTTCTTGTAGACCCGGTGGGTTTTGACCCACTCAGCGCCAAAGGTGAGCTGGTCGTTCATCGAGCGGGTGTTCTCGGTGCCGACCTGGACCAGGTCGGCATGCCAGTATTGTGAGTCGGTGATCATGCGGGCCAGTTCAGTGTACATCACGGCATTTGCGCCGCGTCCCTGATATTCCGGCAGCACGCCGACCCCGTTGAGGATCACCCAGTCGGTGGTCTTGTAGGCCCGCAGGATGTGCCACCAGCCAAAGGGGAACAGGCTGCCTTTGGCTTTCTGCAGCCCGCCGGAGATATCCGGATAGGCAAACACGAAGCCGACGATCTCGTCCTCCTTCATCACCAGGGTGATCAGCCCAGGGTCGGCGATCTGGATCAGGTCTTCGGCCATCCAGGCAAATTCTTCATCCGTCATCGGGTAATAGCCGGGGATCTCGACGAAAGGCGCGGCGGTGCAAGTCTCCGATGGCAGGGACGATGCGTGCGCAAGTTCCTGCTTTGGACTCGAAGTGCCGGGCATAGAAACCAGCTGCGTTCGGCCATCCGTTTGGAGATGCTGCAGCACCCGCTCGGGGACATTGCCTTCTGCCTTTCGGTGGATGTGCCCGGATAGCGTATCGCGGTACGGTTGGTAGCCGGAATCCTTGATATAGGCATCATAATACGGATAGTTGTAAGTCACATCCAGGGCGGCACGCAGATCGAAGCCTTCGACGAGCACACCGCCGGCGAAAGCACCCAGCAGCCCCTTGGGGCCGTAGATCGTATCCAGGCCGCGGGCAGAAGCCCATTCATCCACCTGCGCGGAAGAGTCATCCGGGCAGCTTCGATATTTTCCACAACATCAAAATAGCCGATAAAAGCAGCCTTCTGCCCTGGTACTGTTGTAGGCGGTGTTCTCCATCACGCAGATGCGGGCCAGCACCTCGATCGCCTTCCTCGACGATGAAGAAATCCGCCTCAGAGTGCTTGAAGAAGGGATGTTGGGTCTTGTCCAGCAGCTTGCGCTGCCCGGCTTTGAGCATCGGGACATAATAGGGATGGTCCTGGTACAGCTTATAAAGGGAAATCCACGAAGCGGTTGACATCGCGCTTGTTGGTGGTATCGATCAGGTGGATTTTCATGGGAGGAATTATAACCCAGTCGATATACGAGAATGCCCTCCAAAATCCGTTGCTTGTGCAAAGAGATAGTATAGAATAGACATACAACTTTTTATTGATTGACACAATGGAGATGCAATGAGCGAAAAATACAAACTCTACGGATACCGCTGGGTCGTGCTGGCAGTTTTCATGTTCACCAACCTGACAATCCAGGTCTTGTGGATCTCGTATGCACCGATCACCGGGGATGCGGCCCAGTTCTACGGCGTCACCGACCTGCAGATCGGACTGCTCTCGATGGTGTTCATGATCGCATACCTCCCGCTCTCGATCCCGGCCTCATGGCTGATCGACACCTACGGATTCAAGATCGCAGTGGGGATCGGGGTGATGCTGATGGGCGTGTTTGGTCTGCTGCGCGGCTTTGCAGGCACGAACTATACACTGGTACTGTGGAGCACGATCGGGATCGCAGCAGCGCAGCCCTTCCTGCTAAACGCGTGGACGACGCTACCCGCCAAATGGTTCCCGGTGGAGGGACGGGCGACTGCTGTGGGGATCGTCACATTGGCGAACCTGGTTGGCACGGCGCTGGGGATGGTACTGACTCCGGTCCTGATTGAGAGTATGTCGATCGCCAGAGTGCAGCTGGTCTATGGCGGATTTGCGGCTTTCTCATCGGTGCTGTTCCTGCTTCTGGCAAAGGAAAAACCAGCCACGCCACCTTGCGAGGAAGGCGAGGAAGACCGGGCATTGATGCTGGACGGGCTGAAGCACGCCCTGACGATCAAACCCTTCTGGCTGTACCTGGCGGTTTCATTCATCGGGCTGGGAATTTTCAACGGGATCACAACCTGGGTGGAACTCATCATCCGGCCGCGTGGGTTTACACCAAATGATGCCGGCACTATGGGCGCATTGATGGTCTTGGGCGGGCTGATCGGGGCGGTGGTGCTGCCAGCTCTGTCTGACAAGGCCGGGAAACGCCAGCTCTATCTGATGATCGCCTTCATCGGCGCAATCCCCGGACTGGTGGGGGTCACCTTCGCAACCACACCACTGCTGTTATTCGGTTCTGCGGCAGTAATGGGGTTCTTCCTGGTGAGCGCTTTGCCGATCGGGATGCAGTATTCTGCCGAGATCACCTACCCCACCCCAGAAGGCACTTCCAATGGACTGATCCAACTGTTCGGGCAGGGAGCGGTGGTGTTTGTGTACATCATGGAAGCAATGAAGAGCTCTGACGGCTCGTTCACCCCTTCCCTGCTGCTGGCAATCGGTCTGCTGGCGCTTAGTGTGTTGATCTCGACCCAATTGAAAGATCCGGTAAAATAGCAGATTACAACTGCTAATCGCCCTCAGAACTGGCACAGCGAAAACCGAAATAATCAAATCGGGTCTCAGGATCTACCGATGGTCGGGCGGCTGCGCGGCAATAGGTGGGATGTGCATACCAACTGCAGCCTTTGAGCATCCTTTCACTCCCTTCAGGCGGACCGGCAGGATTGAAAACAAAGCCGGGCTGGTATTCGCCCATCCAATCCTGCACCCATTCCGATACATTCCCTCCAAGATCTAGCACCCCTGCCCAACTGGCTCCGGCTGGGAAACTTCCCACCGGAGATGTCTGGGGAAATCCTTCATCAAAGCGTTGATCGGCAAATGAAAGCGAGCAATTCGCGTCACAGTAATTCAGCTTGGATCCATCAAATTGGTCTCCCCAGGGATAGATGGCGCTTGCCTCCCCGCGGGCAGCATATTCCCATTCGGCTTCGGTAGGCAGACGCTCCCCAACCCACTGGCAGTAACTTCGGGCCTCCTCCCAGCTTACACAGACGACAGGATGGTCTGATTTAGTTTGGTCTTCAAAAGTCGCATCGCCCTTTCTGCAAGTCAGCGGTGGGGCACAGACACCCGCGTCGACACACAACTGGTATTGGGCATTGCTAACCTCTGTCTGGTCGATCCAGAAATCATTCAGGGATACCTGGTGCTGCGGACTTTCCCGCTGATAATACCAGCGGTTGCAGGTTTGATAATGCTGCTTGCACAATTCAATCGCGGCTTCCACCTGGGAATCCGAGCTCCCCATTTGGAAAACGCCGCCAGGGATGAAGACCATCAAGATGCCATCTTTGGGTCGGAGTTCGGACTCAGGATCAAGATCCTTCGGTGTTGGTGTGCTCAGAACCTCCACTTGCTGTTCAGCAGGCATTATCGCCGTATCTGATTCAAACGTCTCCCCCCGACAGG
Organism: uncultured Bacteroidales bacterium; assembly: GCA_963698535.1. GTDB lineage: Bacteria > Bacteroidota > Bacteroidia > Bacteroidales > VadinHA17 > CAVORD01. The sequence goes on from CAVORD010000001.1 coordinate 2,133,057, forward strand.
CGCTAATATTAAGCGCCAACATGAGGCCAAACAATACTAATCTGCTTCTGCTCAATAGTCACCACCCGATTCAATTTCACCCTGAAAGTTACTGGATTGAGATCCAAGGTATTTTCAGTATAGAGGATTTTTACCGAAATATAAATTAGCCAATGATTAATCGGATGCGTCGTTTTCTGGGACCTCTAATTTCCTGTATAATAAATTCAAGATGCCAACCAACCTGCCCCCAGAATATTTCGCGGTAGAAGAGAAATATAAAGCCGCACAGACGCCCGAGGAGCAGATCGAATTGCTGGAGGAATTGATCTCCACGATCCCGAAGCACAAGGGCACCGACCATTTACGCGCCGATCTGCGCAGGCGTCTCTCGCGGATGAAGGAGAAAAGCCAGACGCAGAAAAAGAGCGGTAAAGGGGCAGTTTCCCCTTATATCATCGACAAGGAAGGCGGCGGACAGGTGGCCCTGATCGGGTATGCCAATGTGGGCAAGTCGACACTGGTGGCCGAGTTGACCAACGCCGACCCGGAAGTCTCTCCTCACCCGTATACCACCTGGCAGCCCACCCCGGGGATGATGATGATTGAGAATGTGCAGGTGCAGGTAATCGACACCCCGCCGGTGAACCGCGGAATTCGTGGAGCCGGAGTTCTATGTGATGCTGCGACGGGCGGATATGATCCTGCTGATGGTCGATCTGGAGGCGGATGCCCTTACCCAACTGGACGCGACCATCAAGCTGCTGATCGAGAACCGGGTGGTGCCGATGTATCTGAAGGACCAATTTGATGAACCGGGGAATAAATTTATTCCGCTGCTGGTGCTGGGCAACAAGTATGACGATCCATCCGCAAATGAGAATTATCACATCTTCTGTGAGTTGAGGGATGATGAGACCCCCTGCCTGCCGATCTCAGCGCTGACCAAACGCAATATCGACAAGATGAAGCAGCGCATCTTTGATACATTGGCGATCATGCGGGTGTATTCCAAATCTCCGGGTGACGAACCAGACCACACTGCCCCATTCGTAATCCACAAAGGAGCTACGGTGGAGGAATTTGCCCTCCAACTGCACAGGGATTTCTACGACAATCTGAAGTCCGCCAGAGTATGGGGCAGTTCGGATTTTGACAGCCAGATGGTCAGCCGGGAGTACGTGCTGCATGATGAAGATGTTGTTGAATTGAAGATATAAATGTAGGCAATCAGCAGTAGGTAGTTGGCGGCAGGAAAGCTGGAGGAACAATATGCCTGGATGGACATTACGAGAATTGGACTGCACCCACTGTGGGGGAACTTTCACCGATATGGAGGGCGACCTGATCCTGCCGATGCCGCAGCTGTGCGACGATTGCCTGAAAGCGCTCTGGGGCCTATCGGATGAGGAACTGGACAGCCTGGAAATCCATCCGGAGAACCGGGGGCTGCTGAATTCTCTTCGAGTGCAGCAATCGCTGGAAGAAATTCTATCTGAAAGAATACTCAACCGGGGAAGATAGGCCAACATAGCAAAACAGCCAGGAAAGTGCTTCCTGGCTATAATAGAGTCTGTTTTCAAAACGGATTAGTTATCCAGATGCCACAGATCCATATCGGTAAAGTTGCAGCGGGTCCCATAATCCTTATTCGATCCGGAAGATACCTGGTAAAGCCATGGTGCCTTCTACCAGTTTTTCACCATAGCGGATGTCAATCCTCTCCAGTTCACTATTGAAGACCTGGAAAGTTTTTCCCTGGGCGGTGATGATGACGGTCTCGCTGCCTTTCATATGTTCAATCTGTCCCCAATACGCTTTTGAGAGGGAGATACCGTTCCAGCCCTTGAGCAGCTGGGCAAAGTTGATCTTGCCATCCAGGGTGAGGATGAAATTGTAATATTCATCAAAATCTTCACTTATCCTGAAAGCGAAGCCACAACCAGACCGGTACCACTCATTGGCCTTGTCATTAACCTCCCAGGAGACATCCATTACCAGGACAAAATCCTTAACAAATGAATCCGGGATGGGCACAGAACGATAGTAACCGATCTGGGCGAATTCTCCCTCATAAGGGGGCAGCTGCTGGAAAGTGCCCTCTCTGCTGGTGATGAATCCCTGGTCATAGAGATCCTGCACGACAGTGTAGATGCTTTCAGCTGCTTCTGTAGCCTGGGCTTTGGCTATCTGTGTCCGTGCGACAAGGGTTTCTTGCTCACCTGCCAGCCGAGTAGCTTTGATTGCAGCGTCTGTAGCTTTTGCCATTTCTGTGGCTTCCTGGGCTTCACTGGTCTTGGCCAGTTCAGCCTCGTAAGCCAGGGTCTCGGCCTGCTGTGTACTGACGACATTGGCAGTCTTGGTGCTTTGGTCAAAAATTTCCGCAGACACGGCAGTTTGTGTCTGGGTAAGTTTCGAATCAGCCCCTCCACAGGCCGATAACAACACCAAAATAAGCATCACAGTAACAAAAATGGTTGCCTTATTCATCGAAAATATTCTCCTTGTGCGGTTTGGATCGTTATGAATATTCTCCCAATATGGGAAATTTATCATATCCAGAAATGACTGGGACTAATTTATAATAATGAATAGATTGATTTTGGACAAATCATGCAACCGTTTGCACCAATTTAAGGTAAAATTAATCAGTGCACAAGTTTTAATAATCTGACACAGGCTGGAAAAATGAAAATAACGACACCCCTATCCCCCACCCGATCAGGGCATTTTGAGTTCCACATCTCACGCAATGTGCGGGAAATCCTATGACTTTGACCAGGCGATCTTCTCCCTCAACGGGAATGTGATCCTGGCCGATTTTCAAGCTGCCCGGCAGTTCACCCAGAGGCTCAATCAGAAACGTAGCGTCTGGCACTCCGGCCTTCAAAGCCGGACAGGTGAATGCCATGGGGCTGATCGACGAGATCCTACATTTGGTGGTCGGTATGTACAAGCAGCAGGTCAAACCCCGGGTAATGTCGGAAGCCCTGGATTGGGTCTCTTCCCGGTTGGGTGAAGAGGCCACCGACCAGGCCCTGGCAACATTCAGCATACAGTTCCCGGCCCTGTCAGTTTACCGCCAGGAACTCGAAGAAGAGGCGTACTTCAACGCTGAGACTGACGGGGTCCCCAACAAAGAGATCATCCTGGAAGAAATGCTGATGCTGTGGCTGGCCAACGCCAACCCGGCCTTCAGCCCGTACGCCTGCTGTTTGATGATACCGCCCTGAAAGAGAATTCAGTCTATTCCCAGATCATCGCCCAGCTGGACCAATTCTTCAATTACCAGCCGACCTTTGGACCCGCATAACCAGCAGTTGATCGCCATGCTGCGCAGCCCAGCGCTGGAATCCCCCGACTCCCTCAGTGGACAGCTGGACTATATCCGCACCCACTGGAGTGTGCTGATCGGGGAATTCCTGCAGCGGCTGCTCTCCAGCATGGACATGATCACTGAAGAGGAGCTGATGCGTCTTTGGCCGGGACCCGGCCCAGCGGAAGTGATCGACTTCAATGCCTGGGGGCTGGGCGATGCCCCAGAACGCTTCTCCGAAGACAGCGACTGGATGCCGCGCCTGGTGCTGCTGGCCAAGAATGCCTATGTCTGGCTGGACCAGCTCTCCCGCCAGTACCAGCGCCAGATCCGCCGCCTGGACCAGATCCCGGATGAGGAACTTGACCGATTGGCCAACCAGGGAATCACTGGGCTGTGGCTGATCGGCCTGTGGCGGCGCAGCAATGCTTCCCGCCGGATCAAGCAGATGATGGGCGACCCGGATGCAATCGCCTCGGCCTATTCGCTGGATGATTACGATCATCGCACGAGCGAACTGGGAGGCGCACAAGCAATCGACAATCTGCGCCAGCGGGCGATGCGACGCGGCATCCGCCTGGGTGGGGATATGGTCCCCAATCACATGGCGATTGACTCGCGCTGGGTGATCGAACACCCGCAGTGGTTCCTTGGCCTGGACCACGCCCCTTTCCCCGGCTACACATTCAACGGTCCTAATCTCTCCGGTCGCGAGGATGTCGGCATCTACCTGGAAGACCAATACTACTCCCGTAGCGATGCCGCCGTGGTCTTCAAGCGGGTCGATTTCTGGAGCGGGAGAGGAACGATATATCTACCACGGCAACGACGGCACCAATATGCCCTGGAACGACACCGCCCAGTTGAATTTCACCCAGCCGGAAGTCCGCGAAGGCGTGATCCAGACGATCCTGCATGTCGCCCGGCAGTTCCCGATCATCCGCTTCGACGCCGCCATGACCCTGGCCAAACAGCATATCCAGCGACTGTGGTTCCCCCCACCGGGCAGCGGCGGCGCAATCCCCTCCCGGGCCGGGCATGGTATGACCGCAGGAAGAATTTGACCGGGCCATCCCGCAAGGAATTCTGGCGCGAGGTGGTCGACCGGGTGGCCGCAGAGGTGCCCGATACGCTCGCTGCTGGCTGAGGCCTTCTGGATGATGGAAGGTTATTTTGTCCGCACACTGGGGATGCACCGGGTGTACAACAGCGCCTTCATGCACATGCTGCGGGACGAGGACAACGCCAAATACCGCCAGCTGATCAAGAACACGCTGGAATACAATCCGCAGATCCTCAAGCGGTATGTCAACTTCATGAACAACCCGGACGAGGAGACTGCCGTCGAGCAGTTCGGCAAGGGAGACAAATATTTCGGGGTTGCCACAATGATGGCCACCCTGCCCGGGCTGCCGATGGTCGGGCACGGCCAGGTCGAGGGCTTTGCCGAGAAGTACGGGATGGAATATCACCGGCCCAAATGGCAGGAGCAGCCGGACCAGCAGTCTGATCGAACGTCACAGCCGGCAGATCTTCCCACTCTTCCACCGGCGGCGGTTGTTTGCCGGGGTGGAGAACTTCCTGCTGTACGACTTCTACGCCCCTTCCGGACAAGGTGAACGAGGATGTCATTCGCCTATTCCAACCGGCTGGGGGACGAGCACGCGCTGGTGATCTATCACAACCGATTTCGGGGATACCCGCGGCTGGATCAAAACCTCGGCAGCCTATCTTGGATAAGCAGCAACGGAGACAGACATGCTGGTCCAGCGTCAATCTGGGCAAGGGCTGAACCTGCCCGATGACCCAAATGCCTATCGTGATCTTCCGCAACCTGGTGACAGGCAAGGAATATATCCGCAACTGTGCCGAATTGCATGACAAAGGCCTGTTCGTGGAGTTGTTCGCCTACCAGACCTAGGTCTTCCTCGATTTCCGGATCGTGTTCGATTCACCGGATGGCCGCTACACCCGGGTGAACGCCTATCTGGGCGGGCAGCCGATCGATAGTGTGGAGGAAGCCATGCAGGAGATGTTCCTCCAGGTGGTCCACCAGCCCTACCGGGAGCTGGTCAACGCCGGGATGCTGCGTTTCCTGATCGCCAACCGGCGAGGCGAGATCGATGAGAAGCTGGACAGCACGCCGCTGGACCAGGTGGAACAAAAAAGTACTCACCTGATCCGGGCAGTCGCCGGATTCCTCGAATCTGTCCACCGGATGCAGAACCGATCGCCGAGTATGATGCGCCAGCGTACTGAGGCAATCCTGACTCTGCCCGTGCTGGCTGAAGACTACCCCTGGCCGCGCTCGAAGAAGTATACGGCCCTGACCAGTCGAGTGACCAGAAAAGTTGGATCACGATGTATTCAACTGGGCGCGTGCTATTGATCTCTGCCCTGACCAATGCACTGGGACAGGTCGTGGATGAGAGACTGCCCCGAGGCCGGCAAATGCCAGCCAGGACTGGATCGATGAATGGCTGCTGCGCAAAGTGATCCGCGAGAGCTTTGAACAACTGCCGGTCAGCCCGGCGGCAGCGGAATACGGCATCAGGCCTGGTCCGGCTGCTGACCGGACAGTGTGACTGGACGGATGATCGCCCTCCAGCAAGGCCGGAAAGCCGCGCACGGTGATGGCAAGCCTGGCTGGCTGATCCGGCAGTGCCGCGAATTCCTGCGGCATCAACACCTACGATGAAGTCGAATGGTTCAACCAGGAAGCGATGGACACCTGGCTGGACTGGATGCAATCCTGGGTGTGACAATGTGATCAACGATGACAAGCATCCCCGCCGAAGACAAACCCAGGCAGACTGGTGCAGATCCATGACTGGATCCTGCAGAATTGAGAAGGCCGTCGGCCTGGCCGAATACCAGGTAGACAGACTTGAAAACCAACTCAAAGGAGAAGTGAAATGGCGAAAAAACTCAAAGTTCTATTCCTGGCAGCCGAAGCCGCTCCGCTCGTGAAGGTCGGCGGATTGGGTGATGTAGCCGGAGCACTGCCTCCAGCGCTGCGCAGCCTGCCTGAGAAACCGGATGTGCGGCTGGTGATCCCGATGCACAATCAGATCGACTTGGCAAGCGTGCCGCGCAAGCTAGCAGCGGACTTCCAGATCAGGCACAGCCACGGGCAAGATCAGTGTCAAGGTATTGGAGACCAAGCGTCAGGGAGTGACCGGTGTATCTGATCGACAGCGAGCCGATCCGCAAGGCGGGCGATGGTGTACAGCTCAGATGACCAGCTGGACGGCTACAAGTACACCTTGTTCTCCCTGGCCGCCCTGGAACTGGCCAAACAGCTCGATTGGGCACCAGACGTACTCCATGCCCACGACTGGCATACTGCCCTGGCAGTCTATGCCCTCAAGACCACCCTGAAAGATGACGACTTCTTTGCCAGATACCAAAACCCTGCTGACCGTGCACAACCTGCCCTACCTGGGCAACGGCGCCGGGCCGGCGGTGAAAGAATTTGGGCTCGCCCGCGGCGGAAGGCAGTGCACTGCCCTGGTGGGCGCAGGATATGCCCCTCCCAATGGGCTTGCTGACCGCCGACAAGATCAATACGGTCTCGGAAGGCTATGCGCAAGGAGATCCTGACCGAGGCGTATCGGCACCGGTCTGCATGAGTTCTTGGCTACACGCAAAAGAGACCTCTCCGGGATCCTCAACGGGATCGATCTCCGAAGCCTGGGACCCGGCAGACCGACAAAGCGCTGGCAGTCAACTATTCCGTAGACGGCATTGGCGCCACGCAAAGAGAATAAACCCGCCCTGCTGAAGGAACTGGGGCTGACCCGAGACTCAAGCTCCCCCTGCTGGCTTTCATCGGGCGGATGGACCACCAAAAAGGGATCGAGATCGCCCTGGAAGCGCTGCAGCAGATGCCAAGATCTGAGAGCTGGCAGGCGGTCTTCCTGGGGACCGGCGATCCCGAGATCGAAGACATGGACCAGGCAGCTGGCAGACGAATTTCCCGGACGGGTGGCCGGCAGTGATCCGATTTGACGGCGATCTGGCCCGCCGGATCTACGCCGGGGCGGATATGATGCTGATCCCCTCCCGCTACGAACCCTGCGGCCTGATCCAGATGTCGGCCATGCGCTATGGCTGTGTACCGGTGGCCCGGGCCACCGGCGGCTTGCGTGATACAATCACCGATCTATAGACTCCGACAGGCCGGGACCGGTTTCCTGTTCGAACGACGCCGACCCCCGAGGCAATGGCCAAAGCCCTGAAGCGCGCCCTGAAAGCTTACGCCGACCGGCGCCGCTGGCCGCACATCTGCAGAAGCGCGGCATGAAACAGGACTTTCTCCTGGGCACTGTCTGCGCAGAAATATCTGGACGCTATACCGGTCACTGTGTCGAAATTCATTGATCCATAAGGAGTACCACCTCAGCATGAATTTTCCCGTTCTTCTGGTATCCTGCTCCACCCCACCAGCCTGCCCGGCCAGTATCGGGATCGGCGATCTTGGCCCGGCAGCCTACCCGCTGGATCGACTTTCTCTGAATCCAGCGGTACCAAACTGTGGCAGATCCTGCCGCTGGGGCCGACCGGCTATGCCGATTCACCCTACCAATGCTTCTCGGCGATGGCCGGCAATCCCGTATCTGATCAGCCCGGAACTGCTGTCGAAGACGGCCGTTGATCACCAATGAGCGATGAATACCATCCGGATTTCCCGGCGGAGCAAGTGGACTACGGCACCGTGATCCCCTGGAAGATCGCCTGCTGCAGCAGGCCTATTACCAGCATAAGCAAACGGGCTGCTGGCAGGCTGAATTTGATGCCTATCCGGGCGAGAACGACCACTGGCTGGAGGATTTCGCCCTGTTCATGGCGATGAAGCAGGCCCATGACCTGCGTCCGTGGGTGGAATGGCCGGAAGCGCTGCGCGACCGCCAGCCGCAGGCGATCGACCGCCTTCAGAGATACCAACCGGGGCGGGATCATCGAGCAGCACGCCTTCGACCAGTTCCTGTTCTTCCGCCAGTGGACGCACCTGAAGCAATACGCCAACGACAAGGGGATCCGGATCATCGGGGATATTCCGATCTATGTGGCGCACGACAGCTCGGATGTGTGGAGCCAGCCGGAACTGTTCCAGCTGGATGAAAGAGGCCAGCCGACCGTGGTGGCCGGCGTGCCGCCGGATTACTTCTCCGAGACCGGCCAGTTGTGGGGCAACCCGATCTACCGCTGGGACCTGCACGCCAAAGAATGGATTTACGCCTGGTGGAAGACAGCGCATCGAGAGCGTACTGAGCCAGGTGGATATCATCCGGCTTGGACCATTTCCGCGGCTTTGCCGGGTATTGGGAAGTGCCCGCCAGCGAAGAGACGGCCATCAACGGCCGCTGGCTGCCCGGACCAGGCGCGCCGATCTTCAAGGCGCTCAAGGAGCATCTCGGCGGAACTGCCGCTGATCGCCGAGGACCTGGGCGTATATCACCCCGGATGTGGTCGCCCTGCGGGAGCAGTTCAACCTGCCGGGGATGAAGATCTTCCAGTTCGGGTTGGAAGGCGGAACGAGGATCCCTTCGTGCCGCACAACTTTCGAGGAGAACTGCGTGGCCTACACCGGGACACACGACAACGATACCTCTGCCGGCTGGTTCCGCAAGGCGATCCCCGAACACCAGGGGTTTGCGCAGTATTACCTGGGAGTAGACAAAGGATCCGCCAAACCCGCTTATGTCACCTGGCGGATGATCGAGAAGTTGTGGGAGTCGTGGGCAACTTTACACCCTGGCCCCGATGCAGGACTTCCTCGGCCTGGGCACCGAAGCACGGATGAACTACCCAGGCACGACATCCGGCAACTGGCAGTGGCGGATGAAGGCAGAGGATACGAGTGGGGCGCTGGCCGAGAAGATTGGAGAGTTGAATAAGAGGACGGGGCGGTATGTATAACCAAAGAAACCTATCCACGAATGGGAGAGCAGATTGCCCTCCCATTTTTTTTGGAACCACATTTTCAATCAAAGCAAAGAAGATTTATTCTACCGGACGGCCATAGAAGGGGCGGTCGAGACTGCAACCTTCATTCTCACTTTTTATTGATCCCTCCATCCAATCATAACGGCCTTGTGTATCATACCGGAAAAAGAAAACATCATAATTGAGCGTTACTCCATCTATTGTGATTGATGAAGTGTAATTGGCACCACCAGGACCTTTTTCAAACAATTTAAATTCCAGACGCTGCCCGGTAGTCAGATTGTCAAAATAGATAATATTGTGGTCCTCTGCAATAGAAATGGTAACGATTTCAGGATCAGGCGGAGAAAATGTTAATGTCCCCTCAGGGCAAACGGTGGTTAGAGTCTCATAGGTGACTGTCCAGTCCACTAAGAGCGGGATATCGATTGTGTCCTCAGACGGAATAACCTCTTCGCCCAGATCGATGACATCAGATTCGGGATCCTTCTGCTCTTGGACATCATTGATCGCATCAACCTCATCCTCGGTGAACTCAAACCCATCGTCGGCATTGTTAACGCTGTCAACCTCGTCCTCTGTGAAGACCATTTCGTCCGGGCTGTTAGTAATTCCTGTAGGGCCAGAGCATGCAGATAACCCAACCGCAATGAAAACACCGATAAACAATCCAATTTTTCTCATATACCTATCCTCTTGGTAATTAATTCTCATAATTACGATCTAATTTATCATTTATTATAGCATTAGACAACAGGATAGCGCTAAAGTTATAGATTTATTTAGTTGGGAGTTAGGTTCGCCCTAGACTGCATTTGGGAGATTGCTTCGCCCTTCACAGCTTTGCTGCACGGGGCTCGCAATGACACTGAAAACTTGACTAATCCTCAAAAAAAGGCACCCTTCTCACTTTGAGGGGGAACGGTTGGGATTATGGGTATTCCTCTAGTCCTCGCCCTTCAGCACATCCGGATCGAGGTTGAAGTTCTTGCGCCATTCGCGCATGCGTTTGCCAGGCTTCTTCCAGAATTTGATCCGGGCCGGGTCAATTTTGCGTTTGATCAGCCACTTCCGGACGGCATAATACACGCCAAAGTTGAATCGCCGCCAACTGACTGGTTTCTCATTCCGGTACCAGATATCAGCGACCATTTTTCCCATTTCCTTCTCCAGGAATTCCGGATCGTTCTTGATCCGATCCATGATCTCTGGCTGGTCAGTGGCGCGGGTGTAATCCCTGGTGTAAACGTGGAGCTTTAAGGCAGTCAGCCTGGGGGCGAGGACAAACTTCTTGCCATTGAACTGCGCCCGCATGAAGTAATCCGCCCGCGGAAAAGTATATACCTCCCAGGGACGCTTCCAGTAGCCAATATCGTTAATCACATCCTTGCGGTGCATCGTCTGGGTGGCTTCCGGGGGAAAGGGCGAATCCGGGTAGTGCGGGACGACCGGCTGGGTGAAATTCTCCGGTCAGCGGGTCATTCTCATCGTAGATCCACTCCATGATCGAGTAAGCAAAATCGGCGTTGTGGGCCTGGATGGTCTCCAGCAGCACTTCCAGATGGTTGGGCAGCCAGATATCGTCGTGGTTGAGGTAGGCAGATATAGGTGCCCTTCGCCCGGCGCAGACCTTCGTTGGAGGGTTCCGACTGGTCTCCGGTATTCTGCGGCAGGTTGTACCAGTTGACCCGGGGATCTTCATAGGTCGCCATAAGGCCCTCGCGTGCCGTCGGTGCAGCCATCCCCGATCACCCAAAGCTCGAAGTCCGTCATCGTCTGCCAGAGGACGCTCTCGATCGCGTATTTGAGGGTGGATTTCTTGTTATAGGTGGCGATGATCACAGTGACGAGAGGATCAGCCATGCTTCTGGTCCTCCGCCAGGGCTTTGAGATACAGGGAGATGGCGTACTCATCAGGATCGAAGTCAATATCGTCCCAGGCGATGCGCTCATCCTTGGCAATCTCCCGCTTGAGGGTCATATTCTCGGCAATGCAGATCGGGACGCCGGGTTTATACTCGGGATCGCCAAGATTTTCGATCATCCCATAAGCCGCATACCCGCCCATGCCATCGAGTACATCGACCAGCCTTGAGATCAACCTTGGCATACGAGAACACATTGGTCTTGATAGCCATAATCCGGCTTGAGCACCGGACGGTGATCCAGCACGGCCCAGGCGACGGTATTCATGGTCTCAAAATGGCCGAGGTGGTAGGGACGGTAGAACAGGTAGAACGGTCCCGGGCCCATGTTGGGCGGGAACCAGTCCAGGGTGTGCATCTGGTAAGGGTGGTCGGTAGTACCCGATGGCGAACACGCCGCCGCTGGGTTTGGCCCCGAGGACGTAGTCCACCAGGCCGGTCTTGCCGTCCCAGATGCGCCTCAAAATCAAAGTGGTCGAAGATATCGTGGATGCTGGCCATGCGCGGGCCGTACATCCCCGGCTTGGCGGTACGCAGATCAAGGCCATTTGCCAGGACGGCCATCTCTACACACAGTTTGGAGCCATCGGTGTAAGAGGAGCACATCTTGTGGTCCAGGTCGCGCTTGTCGGCTTCCGGGGCGATCATGGTCGGATTGGTATACATATCCATGATAGCCCTTCATGTTGCCGGCCATGACCAGGTCGAAGCCCATGAACTCCAGATCCTCGATCAGATGCACGAGCACGGTTGGCTGATCGCCGTCCATGACGGTATAGACGAGACCCTTTCTCCTCGGCGCGGCGCATCAGATACGGGCCATACATCAGATCGGCTTCGTAATTCATCATCAGGATATGCTTCTGATGCTCGATGGCGGTGAGGGCGAATTGGGCTCCAGCGGTGACTGAGCTGGTAGCCTCGATAAAGACATCGATCTGCTCGGACCTTGCGATCAGGTCGCCGTCCTGGCAGACAGCCAATTTGCCTTTGAGAATTGCGTTATCGAGCTGGTCCAGGGTCTCAGCGACCTGGTAGTCGCGGCCAAGCTCCTCGGCCCAGTCTATGGCGCGTTTGAGTTCGATGTCACAGATCGCCATGCAGCGCATCCCGGAAGTGAACTCGGGCTGCAGTACCATGCCCTTGCCGATCGACCCGATCCCAATCACCCCAATGGAAATATCCTTTTCTAATTGCTGTAATCGTTCCGTTAGGCCATCCATGCTCAAATTCTCCTTAAGCCTTTTTGTTAAAAATGTGAAGGTAAACTAAAATAAGATAAATTTTATCATGTTTTCACCTATCGGTTAAAGGGACGAAGAGAAAATGTCTTAGCATTGGGATTGATTTTAGGGTAAAGTTGGCAGGTTACTTATCGCGCACCGCTACGTCCGAACTGGCGTTCCAGCAAGTCAATCGAGAGGTGGATCATCGTCGGGCGGCCGTGCGGGCAGGTGCGCGGCGACTGGCAGGCTTCCAGATCGTGCAGCAGGGCGCGCTGCTCATCCTGGGAGAGCACTGGCCGGCCTTGACCGCCGCCCGCTTGCAGACCCGGGCAATGATCTTCGCTTCGATCTCGCCCATCAGCGGGGTCTCGTCCTCCTCAAAATCTTCGATCACCACGCGCACGGCGGCGGCCGGGTCGCATCCCAGAGAGGAGCGCGGGCATGCTGCGCACCTTGAAGGTATTGGGACCAAAATTCTCGATCTCGAAGCCGAGATGGCCCATCAGGGGCAGATTGTTCCTCCAGCAGACGGGCGGCAGCCGGGTTCCAGTTCCAGCGTGACCGGGATCGAGCAAGCGCCTGGGAGGGAATCTCCTGCTGCGCGCTCGGCCATGAATTTCTCGAACAGGACCCGCTCATGGGCGGCATGCTGGTCGATCAGGTACAGGCCGTCCGGGCCTTCGGCGACCAGGTAGGCCGTGCCGACCTGCCCGATCAGGCGCAGCAGGGGCACATTCCCGGCCGGAAGGCAGGCTGGTCCTGTCCTCGGAGATCAGCGGGGCAGCCATACGGACTATCCTGGGTGGATGTCCGCTCCGGGGGCTGCCAGCCTCCCTGCGCCGGGCATCGCGTTGCGGCGGGGTCGGCGTCCAGCGGAGCTGGCCGCCCATCGCAGGTACCGGGGAATGGGCCAGCAGGGCCCGCCGGACAGCGCTCTGCACGCCCTTGAAGATCTCATCCCGGTCCGAGAAGCGCACCTCGGTCTTGGTGGGATGTACGTTGACATCGACCTTGTCGGGCGGCAGCTCAATGAAGAGTACCGCCAGCGGGTAGCGCCCGACCATCAGCATCGAGTGGTAGCCCTGGATCAGGGCGGTGGACGAGGGCGATATCCTGCACCCAGCGGCCGTTGATGAACAGGGTGATGCCCTGGCGGTTGGCGCGCGTCAGGCTGATCGGGGAAATGAAGCCGTAGACACGGTAATCATCATACTCGGCGTTGACCTCCAGCATCTGGCGGGCGATCTCGGCGTTGAAGAGCGAAGCCAGCACCTCGCGCCGGTCGCCGCTGCCGGTGGTTTGCAGGGCAGTGCGACCTTCCTGGGTGAGCTGGAAGCGCACCTCCGGGTAGGCCAGGGCGTAGCGGGTGACGAAATCATCGATCTGGCGGCGTTCGGTGGTATCGGTCTTGAGGAATTTGCGCCGGGCAGGTACATTGTAGAACAGGTCCTCGACCCGCACGACCGTCCCGGCAGGCGCGCCGATGGGCGCCGGTCTCCCCTGCATCACACCGCCCTCAACGATCAGGCAGGCGCCGGCGTCTCCTCCGCGGGTGCGGGAGGTGATCGAAAAGCGGGAGACCGAAGCGATCGAGGCGAGCGCCTCGCCGCGGAAGCCAAGCGTGCGGATGTTGAAAAGGTCCTCTGCCGAGGTGAGCTTGCTGGTGGCGTGCCGGGCAAGGGCGATGGTGAGCTGATCCGGCGGGGATGCCGTCCCCGTTGTCGGCGACCTCGATCAGCTTCTGCCCGGCCCCCTCGACCGTGATAGTGATGTGGTCAGCGCCGGCGTCGAGGGCGTTCTCGACCAGTTCCTTGACCACCGAGGCGGGGCGTTCGACCACCTCGCCGGCAGCGATCTGGGAGGCAACTTCATCGGGGAGGATCTGAATGGGCATAGGAGTGTCCTCGCATTTTTTAACCACTTCCTGACCGCTTCCTTCCCCTGAGAGGGGCAGTGAAAGAAAAGAAGGGTACTTGAAATCAATTTTACCGTACAATTGGCATGGGCAACTGAACGGCAAGAGGAGGAATTCGATGTTCAAGCCTTTGCCAACCAGGGTTTAGCTACATAAGTGAAAACTCTATTCAGGACAACACAACGAGACAGACCTACTGCCCTACCCTACTGATTACTCAACAACATCACCAGCATGGTTTCGTACAGTTGGGTGAGGTGATATTCCCCAGCCAGCATTTCGGCGTGCGGCCCCTGGGCGGTGACCGGGATATTGGCGCTGGTGTGCGCCGTGCCTTGCCAGTCCACCCAGAAAGGCGTCCCGTCAGGCATGCTGTAGGGACCATCCTCCCGGAATGACCCCGATCCATCCAGGTTGAGGCTCATCCCGCCGGTCTCATGATCGGCAGCCACGATCAGCAGGGTGTTCTCCCGCTCCAGAGTGAAGATCATCGCCATCGTCACAGCGGTATCCAGTCCGATGGTGAACTGGATTGCATTCTCCGCGTTCATCTCATGGCCAGCCCAATCGATCTGCCCGGCTTCGACCATCAAGAAGAAGCCATCCGGGTCCTGTGAGAGGATTGCCAGGGCGGTCTGGGTCATTTCTGGCAGGGTCGGAGAATAAGGGACAAGCATCTCCTCAGCGCCAAACAGGCCCAACAGTTGCGTCTCTGGTTTGGTGTCCACCGAGAGCAGTTCCTCCCGGCTGCATACGTAGCTGTATCCCTGCTGGATCGCCGGGCCGACCAAACCGCTCCCCTTGGGCTGATTGCCATTACCCGGGAAGCAGCCATTCTCATCTTTACTGAAGAAATCATCTTCCCCCCCACCGAGGAGCACATCCACACCCTGGGAGATCATCTGGCGGGCGATCTCGGGTAAATCACTGCGGTCCGAGTAGTGGGCGGCAAAAACAGCGGGAGTGGCATGCGCCATCGGGACAGTTGTCACCAGCCCGGTAGCCCATCCGGCCTGCTCCGCCATCTCCAGGATGGTAGTCAGCGGCTGCTGCTGTGCGTCCATTCCGACGTAGCCGTTATAGGTCAATTGACCGGTCGCCATTGCTGTACCAGCCGCGGCCGAAATCAGTGGTAGTGCCTTTGATATTGACCGTCTGCGCCCAGCCGTGAACGGGCAGACTATCCATTGCCAGCGCTCCGTCCTTTCCCTTGACCAGCCAGGTGGCTGCCTGGCGCTGAGCTGCACCCATCCCATCCCCAATGAACAGGATGATTCCGGGCGGGGAGGGCGGTTCTTGCGTAGGGATGGCAGTTTCTGTGAGCAGCGGCGTCTCTACTGACAAGGTGTTTTCTGTGATGGGCAGAGTTGGGACTGAGGTCTCCGTCGGCAGGATAGTTTCAGTCGGCAGAGGGGCAGGCGGCTCGCTGGGCACGTCTGCCAGCGGCGGACTACTGCATCCAGCCAGGAAGATCAATATCAATACGAGCGCACTAATTCTTCGGTTTGTCATCTGATCGAATTTTACCCTCAATCTACGATCAGAGCTTGCTGCTTACGGCAGGAATTTGGGCTTTCCGTGCATTGCAACGCTGA
>CAVORD010000002.1:0-352615 GCA_963698535.1 uncultured Bacteroidales bacterium
CAAAGCCGTTCACGCCCAGTTTTCGCCCTCTGCCCACATCCGCGGTCTGTTCCATAGCGCCCCCTATCGTCATCATTGCAGGATGCTGTTCCATCCGGTGATTCATAAGACACAAAAAATGATGCTTGGCCGTAAGGTCCGGCCACGAAAATGGCACATCAGACTTCCTGGACTTTGATCAACCCCTGGTAGACGGAGCCTTCCTGACCGTTGATACTGATATAGTCTCCCGAACTGAGAACGATATCATTGATGCGGCATAGCTTCTTTTTTTCGTCACAGATCAGGTTGCCGCAACCGACCACCCCTGTTCGTCCAAGGCGATGCGCCACCACGGCCGCATGCGAGGTCGACCCGCCCCGGGATGTCAGAAGACCGTCCGAGGCATGAATTTCACGGATATCGTCCGGCACGGTATCCGACCGGGCCAACACCAGCGCGGTCTGCGGCTCCAGCTTGCGCCAGTAGTCGATTTCATCCAATGAGAACACCAGCCGCCCACTCATGGCACCGCCGCTGACACCGATCCCATGGCCGATGGGCTGCCGGTCGCCGAGATCGCTGTGATCAAAGGTCATGAATTTCTTGCGTTCCCGAATGGCCATGTCCCGACTCTGCAGGATATAGAGATCCTCCTGGGCATCGCCTTCGAAGGTGAATTCCATCTCCTGGGGGCTCCATCCCCGTTTGAAGACCAAATCGCGTGCGAACCCTTCCAGCGCTGAAAAAATATGCGGGAAATGCGTTTCCAGCGTGATATCCGTATCCCGCATTTCCGTTTCCTGTTGAATGACGGAAATCGGCAAGGTAGTCACGAGTCCGGAGACCACGTCTTCACCCTGATTTTCGATCGTGAAATCGCCCCACAGCCGCAGCGTATCACCGGACCAACGCGGATTGTGGGTAAATATCACGCCGGACCCGGATTTGCGGGAAAGATTCCCGAACACCATCTGTTGGATCGTGACGGCCGTACCCCAATCGTCCGAAATCCCCATGATTTTTCGATAGGTCTTGGCTTTGGTGGACTCCCAGGACTGCAGTACGCGCATGGTGGTCAACACGAGCTGTTCGAAGGGGTCCTCGGGCACTGAAAATACCGGCATCCCGCACCAATTCCTTGTAGGTCAGGGCCACCTGCTGCATCTGCTCCCCGCTGAACCCCCGCTTGAGCGGAATGCCGAAACGGGCTTTGAACTCACTGATGATGGCATCGAAATCGTCGCGCTGCAGGTCGAACGACATGCCCCAGCATTGCAGAAACCGCCGATAGTTGTCCCATGCAAACCAGGCATTGCCTGTTTTGACCGCCAACCCGGCGGCAATGTCTTCGTTCATACCCACATCCAGAAAGGTATCCATCATACCGGGCTGGGAGATGGATGACCCGCTGCGCACCGAGAGCATGAGCGGATTGCGGGCGTTGCCGAATTTTTTGCCGGCGTAATTCTCCAGAATAGCAATATGACGCGACACCTGGTCACGAAAATTGGCTTCCGCCGGCGGATAACGCTCGATGACCTCGCGGCAGCGAAAGACTTCGGTGGTGACGATGAACCCCGGCGGCACCGGGAAGCCAAAATTGCGCAGTTTCACCATGTTCAGCCCTTTGTTGCCGAGGTAGATGATGCCATCCACCCGCTCATTGGGCATGACCAGCGACGTCACGGCACGCTGCGGGTCGTAGTTCAGCAGGTTATGCAAACTGTCCTTGGGGATTTTCGCCGACTGGTGAAACAAGGGTGTTGAGAATACGGCTGAGGAAAAGATCCAGTTGTCGCAACCCCAGCGCCAGCGAAATCAGATCACGGAAAAAGATCTCCGATATCCGGTGCTGGGTTCGCTCCTTTTCGGCAGCGCTGTCCGCGGGCAGATATTTCGGCAGGATCTGATCCTTCGGTGTGCGCTCAATGATGCCGTCCAAATTCTCTTCGTGAATGTTGTTGAAATAATCATTGATAATGTTTTTGACGGCAGTGGCAAACCCGCGAAAGATATCCAGATACTGGGTAAACGTAAACCCCCGGGCTTCCAGTGCGTGGGCCAGCATCCCCAGCTGCCGCTCGAATTCCTTGGAGGAGATGCCGTCCAGCGCCAGCGCGCGCTGGAACAAGGAGGAGCAAATCATAAATGTGATAAAAGGTCGCACGCGTGATCAGACTTAAATCGATCCGGCGAATGAGTTTTTCGAAAAGAACATTGGTGAGGGCCTCCAGGCGAAACGACAGCCCCAGGGCATTGAATTTCATCTCGTGGTAACTGCCGTACATGGAGGGGATGTCGATGGTGAAATGACGTTTTTTATAGATATCCTCACGAATTTCGAACGTCTGGTCCGAGAGGACGATGGCCTTCAATTCCTCCTGGACATCCAGCAGGCCGCGCAGTTTATCGCGTGAATCGCTTATTTCCAGAACACTCTCAAGCGCTTCCAGCCCCGGGAAACCCTCGTTTTTCAACTGGGCCATATAGTGACCCAATTCGATAAAGTCGATATTATACTTCTGGTTCAACAACTTGTAGAGATTGACCGCCAGGTAAACCCGCTGCCGCTCGATTGGTTCAATATCCTCGTATTCGGTCAGGACATTTTGCAACCCCTCGTCGGGCATTCGCAACAATACCTCCAGTTGGCCGAGTCCGCGTTCCTTGAGCCGCTGCATCGCGGTATGAACGCCGTCCACGTAGGGTCCCGTCGTTTTGATTTCGCTGAAGATATTGGGGGGGATGTATGGCCGCAAAGGCTCGTTGTCACGCGTCTGCCAGAAATGCAGGACGGCTTCCATAAAATTGATGATGCGGTTGCTGCTCTCCACATGGCACTGTTTCCGCAGGAAATGGAGCAGGACATCCTTGCGGTGGTTGATCTCGTCCAGTTGGGTCGAAATGTCGCGCAATTTTCCTTCGGCCCCGATATCGTTGAAATAGACGGGGAAAAGCCGCGCCAACTGCTTGGCGATATTGTATACCGGGTCGACGCCGCTGTTGAGAAAGCGCGTGATATCCCGCGGGAAGAGGTCCGTGTCCTTGATAAAGACGCCGCACATGGAAATATGGATGATCAGATACGACATCAACCGCGTGGACCGTTTGGGGCTGAGTTCGATCAGCTCCAGCCAGGTCCGGATATTCTGCAGGTGCGCGGTATTCACTTGAATCTGCCAGTCGTTCCCCACGCCGCCGATGTTCGGTGCCTGGAACCCCAGGTCGATGACCCGATCGATAAAAAAATTGATAAAATCGATGTCCTGGGTGCGGTAAACCCCTTTCCCCATGTTTAAAACACAGTTGAGTGCGGTGGCCGGAAAAATCGCCGCGCGGGCCTTGAGAATGGAAAACGTTTTTTCCATCAGGGTGCGGATGTGCCAGGGTTTCTCGTTGTCGATGATCCAGGTCAAGGCCCGGTTGATGTCCCGGAGCGCCTCTTCATGGATGATCGACAGGCCGGCCAGATTCATCTGGTAGAAAAGAAAGAGCAGGCGATAGAGATCCCCCCGTCCGTTTTTGGTGCCCAGGGCGCTCAGGCGGCTGGGAATCTCGCGATGCGCGTTGACGATTTGGTTAAACCCGGGCAGTTCGAGCAGGCGGCGCAACACGTCGGGGCTGTGGATGTCTTCGCAGAGCAGAATCGCATCCAGCGTTTCATTGTGCCGACGAAAAGTGGCGTGCGCAATCGGTTCAAACAGCGCAGCCAGGTCGACATCGGGTTTGAATTCGCCCGCTTCTTTTAAAAACCATTGTTGCGGATCCTCTTCCCCTGCCCAGTAGGCAAAGGTCTCCTGGTAGAACCGGATCATGAGCAGATTCAAATGCCGCAGGCCTAGCAGTTGATCGGCCGCATGTTTCAAGGCGGCCTCTCCCAGACGGTTCAGCTGATAATAGCTTTTAAGAAAGAGCATGAAAATCGGGCTATCGTAACGACGAATACTCTGGAAAGCGCCGTCCAGCACCGGAAGGAAACGGTCGAAGGCGTCTCCCGCGTCTTTGACGATCTTCAACAGGAACAACATCAGGTTGTCCACGGCATCGATGCAGACATCGGTCCCACGTGTCGATTCAATGGCGCGCAAATAGATATCGATATAGAGCTGGGCGGCCGCAGGGCCTGAGGCGTGGGTTTGGATCAGATGGAAATAATCCAGGGAATAGATACGGGCTTCCCTGACGATGAAATGCCAATTTTTATAGGGGTGGGACAACTCCTTTAAAAACGTGGTCAAGCCTTCCTGAAGACCGAAATAAGAGGACATGACCTCTTGGAGGACCGCGTACTTCCGGTCAATCTCAACATCCACATGGTAATCCGCTATGTTGACTTCAAGCGCCTTTGAGCGGATCATCACCGTGCTCCTCCATTCGGTTTAAACCGTCCCGCCACCAAAATGATCGGCAGCGGCAGTTGGCTATGTGCCCCCTTAAAACTGCCGACCATCTGCTATTTTCCACCGCGCATAATTCGCAGCAAGTCTTCCGTTTGTGCTGAAACTTTTATAACCTTTTGATTTCAAAGCCGAATAATACACACACCAATCCATATTATCTATCATAGCCCAACACGATTTGCAATGTGTCGGTCCGACAACCGTGGCGCACGAAGGCTCGTCCATGCCGTCATGGGCTCATGGGGACCGTGGCATTAGGAAGCTTAAGGTGGCAGTGCCTCTTAGGCGCGGCTGAGGGCCATCAAGCGGTAAACGACCATGCCCGCCAGCCAGGCCGCATCTTCCGGTGAAAGGCAATCCCCAGTCGATTCGTTGAAAAGAATATTCGCCTCGGCATCGAACTCTTCATCACCTTCCCACAGGATATACTGGAGGCTCAACTGGGGAAATACCTGGAACTGATAGGCCGCATCCCCGGCATCGATCGGTTTTCCGCCCAGCGCTTCACAGGTCCGTTGAAACGATGCGATATCCCGGCCGAAAACGTCTTTCAAGGGGTTGACCGCACGTTTAACGAACGGTCCAAAATAGAACGAAGCCCCCGGGATTTCACGATAAGCGATCATATCGCCGGGAACCCGATGCGGATCAGCGCCCACCATGTAATGGAGAATCAACACCTGCTCCTGGAGGGGAATTTCACGCTCCGGGACGTCCAGATCTTCAAACCGAAACCCTGGATAATCGATCCCGTATTGACGGTCCAGAAATCGTATCTGGAATCGGTTGGCGCTTATCGGCGCCAGGCCGGTCCGTGAACAGATTTCGTCAAAAGGCTGCGTCGCCAGTTTTTCTGCGGCCAGGCCATATGCCGCACGATAGTCATCAACTCTCGCCATAATAGTCCTGTTCCTTCCTTCCAAGAGACGCTGCGGGAAAAAAGAAAATTTAAGGAGGGTCACCCCTCATGAAAGCACAAAAAGCCCTTCCGCCGGGAAGGGCTTTTTGTGAATCGATCGATAAAAAATCGGTATAAAGTAACGGTACCCTATACCTCCAGCCAGGAATCCGAATACAGCGTGTTGCCCAGAATGACGTCTACCGTCTTTTTGTATTTCAGCAATTCTTCGGACAGTCCGCCCACATCCGGTACCTGACCGTCGAGCATGCCGTAGATCAGGTCCACGATGTCCTGGCGCTTTCCTTTGGCGATAGCCGTCAACTGGTCATCGAGCGGATCGGATATGACGGATTCCATCCCGCATTTCTGCAGCATGACCATGTAGGTCTGGTTCAGGATGGGACGCAGATGGTCCGGGGGTCCATTGGAAATATTGGACAGTCCGCAGGTGCTGCGCGCTCCCGGGGCCATGTCCTGCAGCATTTTCTGGAACTCCATCAGGCTGATCGCCTGGGGCTGCTGGATATTGACCGGTGTCACGATGCCGTCCACCCAGATCTTTTCATTGGGAATGCCGGCCTCGTTGGCAAAATAAAGCAATTCGACGCACAGCGCGGCGCGTTCGTTCTCATCCCGCGGCAACCCTTCCGGTCCCCACATGAGGGCGACGAAGTCAGCCCCCGCATCGGCCGTCATCGGCACCATGCGCTCATAGCGCTCGGGACGCACCATGATCGAGTTGACGATATGCGAAACACCGCTGGAAACGGGTTTGATGATTTTCAAGGCCGCCTCGATGGCATCGATGTTGGATGTATCCAGGGCCAGGGGCACATCGTCGACCACTTCCTGAACGGTCTTGACGACCCAGGGCATCAATTCGACGCCGTCTTTTTTGGCCGGACCGAGATTGATGTCGATATAGTCCATGCCCTTTTCCCGTTGGAACAGGGCTTCTTCCTGAAGCGGCTTGGGATCGCGCGCCTTGAAGGCGCGGCCGATCTTCGTGGAAATAACATTTAAACTTTCACCAATCAGTAACATAGATCCTCCCTCTCTCTTAACGCTTGGTTTCCGGATCGGCCAAGCAGGGGCGAGCTTTCGTCAGCACCGCCCCTGCTGTAACCGCAACGATATCGGAAGACTCACTTGCCTTTGAGATAACCGGGCAGGTGCGCTGCTTCGCGCGGACCCACCTTAATGGTCCAGCCGGGCAGTTCTTCTTCCACATCGCCGGCGATGGCGGCCGCGTAGCCGGGAATGATCAACTCGGTATGCTTGACCTTGTCCATGATGCCGCTCTTTTTGACAAACATACCGACATCGTCGCCAGAAAACTTGCCGGCCGCCCATGCGGTAAGCACCGACAGGCCTTCCGAATCTTTAATGAGCAGCCATGCCGGCACTCTGCTGGCCTCGATTTCACCGGAAACGATGAAATACGTCAGGGCGAAGTTGGTGGTTACCATCACGGGGGAATTCTCATCCGGGTTATTGATTTCAAAAATGCCTTCCGTCACGGTCATGGGACGCTGGGGATCGGTGTAGATGTTCAAACGCTCCAAGAGCAGCGGGAACAGGCTCTCTCCGGCAAAATCGGACAACACGACGATGCTGCCGTATTTGGCGATGAACTGTCCGGCGATAAGCGTCTCCATATCGAGGTTGGAGGCCATTTCACAGGGGAACGTAATGGTGGGAAACCCCACCGCCCGGTTGAGGTCCTTGAGGGCCGCGCGGCGAATCGCCACCTGGTCATCCAACGATTTTTTAACATCGCGAGATCCCGCATCCAGAACGAGATCTTTCAATCCCATTTCGGTCAGTTTGGTGGTGAGCGGCACCAGGGCCTCCACCGAATCGGCCTTGACGGCCAGCGGCAGATCCATCTCCTTGGCCAATGCGCCCAGCGCATCCACCGTACTTTCCGTGGCGGCATAAAGTAGCGGACGCTTGAAGGCACAGGCCTCCGCCCCGGCTTTCAGGACATCCGGGTTCTCGCTCATCAGAATCAGGTTGAATTCCGATGTTTCCGCGATGAGTTTGGCCAGTTTGGCAAATGCCGCCGCATCGCCGCTGGCATCCTTGAGCGCCACCAGTTCCGGGCGCAGGTTCAGGCCGACGCGTTCAAACTGGAGCGCATTCCATCCTTTGATTTTTGCCGCAACGTCCGCTTCGGCCATATCCGATGTGATCGTCGCGGCCAGGGCGGTCGGGTTGAAAAATGTTTTTTCGTGACGATAAAGTACCGTTTCCCCCCCCACCGTCGCTTTACGCACGCCGGCGCCGAGAACCACCGGACGAATCGGCGGTGCCGATGCTTCCGCCAACTTTTCGCGGGCTTCATCGGAAACATAGGGGCAACTGTCAAGCTCGGCCTTGCCCGACGCCAGATTCATGGCAAATGCCAGGCAGGTCGGCACACCGCATTCCTTGCAGTTCGTTTTCGGCAGGAGTTTGAAAATCTGAATACCGGTTAATGCCATGGTTTTCTCCTTGCTGTTGTTCAGCTATATTAAGAACCGTCGTGTATTCAAATAAATCGCATAACACGATGCACGCCTGAAGCCGCCTTCCGGCGTCCTCAGGCGTGCATGCAAATGGACATTCCCATCAACCGATGATCGGCGGCATGGATAGGGCCGGATGTCCCTTTTCTTCCAGGAAGGGCAGGATCTCCTCTTCCGTGATGCCGACGGTCTCGTCGGCAATCTTGTCGAAGAGATCCGGTACGCCCATTTCCGCCCCGCGTGCCTCGATGCGCTCCTTGATTTCGTCTTTCAGGATCTTGGGCATCCAGACCATCCGCAGGAGGCCACCGTCACCGACGATGAACTTGCGCTGGGTGATGTTGTATTTGGAATGGCCGACAAAACCCGGCGAAGAAGCCCCGCCGCCCATGACACCGGCCAGCGTGGTGAACTTCATCCCGCAGGGGGTCTCACCGGTATACTCGCGGCTGACCGTCATGACGCCGTTGCAGGACGGCAGCATGGCGGCGATACACTCGCAGCATCCGCAGGTGGTCATGGGTTCCTGCACCATGGAGTAGAAGTTGTACTGGGTGATGGCGCCACGTGAGGCCTTGTCGACAAACTCGTTCACGCCCTTGAACATCCCCAGTTTGGCATCCAGGACTTCGCCCTTTTCGATGGGCTGATTGGGGCCGGTCGGATTGATCTGGTAGGAGGCCCGGCAGTCCATCCAGTTGTAGGCACCGCAAAGCCCCGTACGTTCCGGGCTGACGGCACACACATGGCTGGGTGCAAACGACTGGCACAACGTGCAGGAGTAAAAGATTTCCACGTCTTCATCGGTCATCTTGTCGACCCGTTCGTCACGCGTCTTGTATTCTCCGCGGGCTCGTTTGGTCAACTTATCAACATCTTCTTTCTTGGTGTAGAGGGTCACTTCGACCTTGTCCAGGATGGCACCGAAATCCTGGTGAAACTTGGCATGCAGCACGACACCGATATCCTTTATGGTGAAGCCCTTATCAATAGCTGCCTTGCTCACCCGGATCCAGGCGATATCGCGCTGACCCATGTGCATGATGCCTTGGATATAGTTCACCAGATGATGAATCTGGCGTTCCAGAATCGGCTCGAAATCGGCCTGCATTTCACGGCCGGCCACCTCGACGTAGATGCCCAGCGGCAGAACGTCGCCTTCTTTGATGTCGCCAATATCGGGACCGACCACATTGACCTTGCCGTCTTCGATGTCGGTCATCTCGGCCAATTTCACCAGCTCGGTGGCCTGGGTCTTGCCGCCGCCCATCTGGGTATACAGATCGGCACCGCGCACCCGTTCCCCCTCGTAAGCCGGACCAAAACTGCAGGGAATGTCGATATCGGAAATGGTGACTTTGAGACCGCGGGTTTCGACAGACTTCTGCACCATCTCGTCGTGCGACACGTTCGCGATAACGTGCTCGTAGGTGCAGACACCGGTGGGCAGAATTTCCGGAATGTCGGTGTCGGCCAGCGTGGGAATCCCCAGTTGACGCAACCGGCCGCCGCGGCTCCCCATTCGGTGCCCACATCGCCCAGGGCATTGACGAAGGCAAAGATGCGGTTTTTGTTATACATCAGCATTTTCTTGTAATCACCCGGCTGGACCCCGCCGAAGGCCATGGCCGCCCGGTTGGCAAACCCGAGAGCGAAAATGGCCGAGGAGATATCGGGTCCGAAGGGCACAATCTTGGTGTTCCAGCCTACCTGGACACCGGCTTCCGCCAGCTGCTGCGACACACTAGTGCCGTTGTGGTTGGCGGCCAGGAAAACATAGATGCTGCGTTTCTGGTACTCTTTGATAATATCCTATCCGGGCCGGAACTGAATGTTCCGTTTGAAAAATTTACAATGGCGAACGGACTAAACGTCATCCTGCACCAGGATAATTCCGATCCCATTGTTACCGTAGCACTCTACTACCATGTTGGATCGAGCAGGGAAGATGTTGGCAAGACAGGTTTTGCCCACCTTTTCGAGCATATGATGTTCCAGCAATCGGAAAACATCCGTCAGGATCAATTTTTTAGGAATATCCTGAACGTGGGAGGCACCCTTAACGGCAGTACCAATCAGGACAGAACAAACTACTATGAGGTCGTTCCCAAGAATGCTCTTGAGATGGTTCTGTGGATGGAGTCGGACAGGATGGGTTACCTGACAAACACAGTTACCCAATCAACTCTTGTAAATCAGCAGAATGTTGTTCAGAATGAGAAGAGGCAGAGTGTTGATAATGCACCATATGGCTTTAACTACGAGACAATTCTTAAAAACCTCTACCCTGAAGGCCATCCTTACAGCTGGACAGTAATCGGGTCGATGGAAGACCTTACCAACGCTTCGGTTGATGATGTGCGGGCGTTCCACAAAAAATGGTATTCACCTAATAATGCAACGCTTGCTCTTTCGGGTGACATCAATTTTGAAGAAGCCAAAGCACTTGTTGAAAAGTATTTTGGCGAGATACCTGCCAGTGATCCTATTGAAAAGAGGAAGCCACAGAATATTACACTTACAGAGACAAAGAAATTTTACCACGAAGACAACTTCGCCAACACGGCTCAGTTTACAATGGTATTTCCAACTGTTGAGCGCTACTCCAAAGATTCATATGCTCTTAGCTTCCTTGGAGAACTTCTGGCCGGCGGTAAGAAATCGCCTCTTTACAACGTTCTGGTAAAGGAGAAGAAGCTAACAAGCAGAGTATCTGCAAGGAATCAGTCGCAGGAACTTGCCGGCAGCATGACCATTTCCGTCAATGCAAACCCAAGCGTCAGCCTTGCTGATGTTGAAGCTGCTATTTTTGAAGGGTTTGAGAGATTTGAGAAAGAGGGAATAAATGAAAATGACCTCATCAAGATCAAAGCAGGTATTGAGACAGACTTCTACAATAGCTTTAGCAGTGTTCAGGGCAAAGCTTTCAGGCTGGCCGAGTATAATATTTTTGCCGGTGATCCTGCTTTTTACAAGAAGGATTTTCAGAACAGCCTTGATGTCACCTCGTCCGACATAATAAATGCCTACAACAAATATATAAAGGGTAAGAACTATTTGGCGACAAGCTTCGTTCCAAAGGGGCAGTCTTCCCTTATAGCTCTTAATTCAAATCCGGCAGGTATCGTTGAGGAGGATATAGCCAATGCTGCAGAAGTTAAAGCTGAGGAGACTACTGAAGAGGTATTTGCCAGGACAGAAACTGTTCTCGACCGTTCGGTAATGCCGGCAATAGGTCCTGACCCGGACGTTAAGATACCTGAAGTATGGACAGGCGAACTTGCTAATGGAATCAAGATATGGGGAATCACACAGAATGAACTACCGATGCTCCAGTACGACCTGGTTATTGAAGGTGGCCATCTTCAGGATAACCTCGATAAAGCCGGGGTTGCTAATCTTGTTGCCATCCTGCTGCAAGAGGGAACAATGAATAAGACACCTGAAGAGCTGGAGGATGCCATTGATATGCTTGGTGCAAGGATAAACATTGTTGCCGGCACCGAAAATATTACCGTAAGTGTCAGTACTCTTGCAAAGAATTTCGATTCTACACTTGCCCTTGTTGAGGAGATGCTGCTTGAGCCACGCTGGGATGAGGAGGCATTTGGTCTGGCGAAGAGCAGGATCCTGAACGGACTCAGGAGAGAGAGATCGATGCCAACAGCTATTGCATCTTCTACTTTCAGTAAGCTTATCTACGGCGAGGATAATATCCTTTCAACAGATGTATCAGGTACTATGCCGTCTGTTGAAAGTATCACCATTGATGATCTGAAGGCATTTTACGAAGCCAACTTCTCCCCTACTGTTTCGAAGGTTCTCATTGCAGGATCGATTGATCTGGATAAGGCAGTTGCATCTCTCTCATCAATTGGAGAGAAGTGGAGCCCAAAAGAGGTGATACTTAACAGCGTACCAGCCCCAAAGAAAATAGAAAAACCTGTTCTTTACTTTGTAGATGTACCTGGCGCCAAGCAGTCGGTTATAACCATTGGTTGTCCCACAGTACCAAGGTCAAGTGAAGATTTCTATCCGCTCTATGTAGTAAACCACAAGCTTGGCGGAGCTTCTCTGAACGGAATCTTTAACCTCATCCTCAGGGAAGAGAAAGGATTTACCTATGGTGCAAGTTCTTCAGTAAGCGGCGGCGAGAACTACGGAGTATTCAGGGCCTTCTCACAGGTCAGGACCACAGCTACCCTGGAGTCGGTACAGATATTCAAGAACGAGATGGAAAAGTACATTACGGGTGTTCCTCAGGAGTATGTCGATTTCTCGAAGGATGCTCTTATCAAGAGCAATGCCAGGAGATTTGAGACCCTTAGCGCTCTGACAAACATGCTCGACATGATAAGTTCATACAGCCTGCCGGTTGATTATGTTAAAGGTGAGGAGGCATTTATTAAGTCACTTACGATAGATAGTCACAAGGCGATAGCTGAGAAATACCTCAATCCGAAGAACATGTATTTCCTGGTTGTTGGCGATGCCGCCACACAGCTTAAGGAACTTGAGAAGGCAGGACTGGGTAAGCCTGTACTTATAAATAACTAATCCAAGACAAAGGATTTATAAATGGGCAGGCTGTGAAATCATCGCAGCCTGCTTCATTTTTTCAAAATAGATTGGGAACTGTTACATAATATTCTAATTTTGCACGTGAAATACCATAAATCATCTTTATAAAGCTTAATGCCCGGATGGTAGGGGCGAACGTTAAGAAAACACCCGGTGGGTATTTTTAGTGAGCAGCCAGACTGCGGGGAGGACATTCCACCATCCCCAACAAATGGCAGAGTTCTTTTGAAGTTGAAGACATTTATATATTGCTACCAAGTATCTAGAATGCCCGGATGGTGGAATGGTAGACACGCAGGACTTAAAATCCTGTGACCATTGCGGTTGTGCGGGTTCAAGTCCCGCTCCGGGTACTGAAAAGCTTCATAGAAATATGAGGCTTTTCTATTTTTTAAGCTCTTTAATAAGAATCCGTTCGAGGGACGGTTCAAGCTGATCCCGCCCTGGCGGGAGAAGTGCTGACCCGAACAAAGTGAGGCGTCGGCATCCCGCTCCGGGTACAAAAACAGAGTGAGAGTGAGAGCGAAAGCTTGAACGAAACTCTCACTCTTCTTTTTACTTACCCCTATTTGCAATAATTAAATGTTGTTCTACCGATAGGTTATTTCCATTATCTCAAAGACAATATTGTCGTGGTCGCGCTTCAAGGTTACACTCTCACCCGTTCTCTTATTCAATAACATCCTGGCCAGTGGTGAGATGAAAGATATTTTACCCTTCGCAATATCCGCCTCATCAACGCCGACTATTCTGAATGTCTGAAGATTATCTGACTCACCTTCACAGAGGGTCACGGTTGCCCCGAAGGTAATTTCATTGGCTTGTTGTTCAGGCATTTCAACTACTCTGGCTTCCGCAATCCTTTCGTTAAGCAATTGTAATTTTGCATTTATTATGTTCTTTGAAATACGCGTCTCATTATCATTTGTGCTGCCAAGGTTATCCCTCTCCTCGATAAGTTCCTCTTTTTCTTTTAAAAGCTGACCCATGCCCTCACTGGTTACAAAATTAGCAACCCCCTTTGGCAAATACGCCCTTTGGGGTATAACAGGTACTTCTTCCTGGTCTCCTTCCCTTACAAACCCTCTACTCATAATATTTCGGTTATGGTTATTGATCAATATGCTGAAAGGTATTGGCCATCAGCATAAGATGATAATAAGCAGATTTACAGGTAAATTTATAATTATCTGAGGTAATATGGAAAAACATTTCCATTTACCATAGCCCGATCTAATATTAATCTGATTCTAAACGCATGTAATAACTATGTAATTAACTATGTAGTTAACTATGTAGTTAATTATGTAGTTATTGATGGCGTCTGGAAACAGGATCAAAGGGAAAAAGGATAACCGCAGAGAACGCCAAGCATTAAGCAGAGTTCGCAGAGAGAAACAGTTTGCTAGGTGACCCGTGAAATCCAGTTGGCAGGAGGCAATTGGTGGTTGTCCTGTACGGTGTAATAATAGTTTCCCCTCCTTGGAAAGGAGGGGTGCCCACGCTTTAGCGTGGGCGGGGTGGTTAATCTCAGTTGCAAAAAGCCACCTCCCAACGAACACCAACCCACCTCCGGGCACCGTAGCTCATTGAGCGAAGGTGACCCCTGGCCCCCGACGCTACGGTCGGGGCAGGCCCTCCATTGGAGGGGATTTATTAATGCAAATCTTCAGTTTTCAATCAATAATCCAAACCAAGTCTACTCCGAAAAAACTTGCAACTTGCAACTTGCAACCCTGACGCTCCTTACAGTCGGTCAGGATCTCCGACTTGCAACCTCCGACCTGTGACCTTTTCCGACCTTCTGTTGCTTGCTCTATTTCACATTAATGGTTGTACTTACGGTACCTCCTTTAACAGAGTCGTATTTAACTAAAACCTTTCCTGATCCTTTCACCAGGTATTGAATTGTCCTGGAGGTTTTTCCGGGATGACCGTTTCTTATCATAATACGTTTAAGATCTTTCTGGTCTATCTCCTGAGTAACAGGATTCAGGTAGTCAAATGTTTTTGCATCATTGATCCAGCTTGCAGAGATAACTTCAACGTTACCTTCCATGGTAAGGAGGTCGGGTCTGACAACATTGTTCTGTGCTGCTTTTTCAGTTATTGTAGGGGCTACTTTAGGATTGGAAAACTCAACTCTGACCCTGTAAACATCGTTACCTATTTTCTCTACCCTGGTGTCTCCCATCTTCATCATTGGCATTTCATCGGCCTGATAAAGAGTGAATGCCATATTTCTGTGACACAGTTCTTCATTCATAAACCTTGGCGGAACTCTTCCCCTGGTCTTCTTCCAGCGGCCACCCATCTCCACTTTTCCGTACTCGGGATGGTTAAACTCTTTCCAGTCGACGTACTCATCACCAAATTCGAGATAATCATCAAAGAAGAAGTCACCTGCCTGACCTGCGATAGGGCTGTTTGGATCTTCTCTTTGCTTCTGTAGTTCAGGACTTGTAAAATATTGCTGCCCGTTCCATAGTTCATTTGAAAAAGAGATCATCCCGAGGCCATCATTTGTCCAGTCAATAAAACCACCATGAACAGTATACAAACCACTCCATATTACTATGTACCTGTAAAAAGGCAAGATCCGCTCCCCGTTCTTACCCAGTTCATCATAGAACCTGACATCTGACGCAGGATATTCTCCGGCTGCTTCAGCACCAGGGCCACGAAGTATCATCCCTCCGTTATTATGATAAGCCTGCACACCTGCAATATTAGGATGGGCCATCAGGAATTTATTAACCGCGTCAGCTTCAGGCAACTGAAAGGGGAATTCCATTGCTCCACCCTGGACATAGTCGGGTTGCCAGTCGATCGCCCAGTTTCTGTTCGGATCGTAACTGCCCGGGCCATCTTCATTAACAAAACCATCGCCATCATCATCGATCCCTTCTGTTCCGAGAATGATATAGTCACCTGTTTCTCCAAAACCTACAGGCTCCATGATCCTTTTATCCCTTGAGCTTATCCTCATATTACCCTGTCCGGGCACATAAACTCTTATCTGCTCAATCACTCCGTTGCCGTTAAGGTCGTTTGGTCCGTCCTCATCATAAAGTCCATCATTATCATCGTCAACAGGAACATGGCCCGACCTTGCTCCTCCACCGTCACCTTCCATAAAATACTGGTGGCCGTCGGGGTTAACGGTCGGGAAAATATAAAAGACTCTTTCATTGACCAGCTGGGTTATCTTGTCTATCCTTCCATAGTTCTCCATAAGATACCAAATGGTATACAGGCAGATCTCACTTCCCTGAATTTCATTGCCATGAATATTGGCATCAATATACATTGCAGCCTTGCTTAATTCAGTGCCTGTTTCAGGATTGTTAATTGTCATATACATTATCTCCTGACCATTGTACGATTTCCCTACTGATCCCAGTTTCAGGAATTTGGGAAATGCCTTTTCAAGCCTTCTCATATCGTCCCACAATTCATTCACATCGTGCCAGCGGTTAAAGTCGAGTTTAACCTTGAACTGGGGGTCTGAGGCATAATTCTGACCAAAAGAGACAGGTGTTGCCATTGTCATCATTATCATAATGACAAAAGCACTTGCCAGGGTTTTATATAATGTTTTCACTTTTATTTCCTCCATTTTGAGTTTCATAATAAATCAATTATTTCAGGGTAATAACTACCTTATCGGTTCCTGCCTTTTCTGAAGCAACTACAAGTTCAATTTTATCACCTGATTTTCCTTTAATAAGCCATTCATACTTCTGTCTCATCCCTGAACCAGCCAGCGCCTGGAAGAAATTTGTTTTGGCATTTCCGGAAATAATTGTCTCGGGGGTCACTCCCAGTTGAACCATGGTAGGTTTGACAGACCTTGAAGTAACACCCTGACTCAGAGCGGTTGGAAGAAACCCGTTATTTTCCACTTCAGCCTTTATCCTGAATATACCTCCTCCATGATTAACAACCTCTGCTTTAACGATCTTTACATTCGCATATAAGCCTGCCAGTGATACGACAAACTTGCCATGAGCTTCTCCAAGTGCATTTATTCTATCGGCGGGCGGGTTATTAACTTCGTAGGGAGTGAATCCTCCTATTTCAACCTCGCCAAGATCAGGATGTTTGAAAGGTTTCCAGTCGACAAATCC
Source organism: uncultured Bacteroidales bacterium (assembly GCA_963698535.1). Taxonomy (GTDB): domain Bacteria; phylum Bacteroidota; class Bacteroidia; order Bacteroidales; family VadinHA17; genus CAVORD01. The sequence continues at coordinate 16,505 of CAVORD010000002.1, forward strand.
ATTTATGTTGTTCTTATCGAGCCAGTTAAGATAACTCTTATCTATCCCTGTAGTCTGGGAAGAGGCCGTTGCCACCCGTGCCTGTGGAGAGGCTGGCCTGGCTCCCCTTTCCGGCGCCGGAGCATTCGTTGCAGTGGCTTCATCGGTGTTGCCTCCGCCTGCTCTTCTTTGTCCTGCGTTATCGGCGGCCAGATCAATACCCCAACCGGAGGTGGATAGTGAAAGTGCGCCAAACTGAAAATAGCCATATTGAAAAAAGGCACCTTTGGGATCTCGTAATGGCGGTTGTGTTTTAATTCCTGTTAACTCTTTGTAGATATCACCAACCTTATTGAAATATTCAAGATCTGCACCACTAAAAGTAGTTGAGGCTGTTACAGAAGGCCTCTGCCTTCCTGTAGGTGCCGCTGCGGCCTGTTGATTCTGTCTTCCTCCGCCCATAAAAAACCTGTTACCAAAACCCCCTCCGCTGCTGGTATTTACCATTCCAACCTTTCCTGCACCGGAATAACTGTCATTTGCAATTTTTATCAGTTCGAGCCCCTTTGTCGGAACTTAATGTTCCTCTTGCTGAAGGGGGAATTATGAGGTTATCACTTTCCCCGAAGTTGAGCATGATGGCAATATTCCTGTGTTTAATGATCCACTCCATTAGTGCTCTTGACTCATACTCGCTTACCATATGCTTTCCTGCATCTTCAGTGAAGTATGGATAATCATGCATAAAGTTGCGGTTAATATCAGTTCCACCAACAGGATCTTCATTGATAAATCCATCCTTATCATTATCAACTCCTTCCCAATAGATGGAGTATACACCCTTTTCACCTTTAGCAGGATCGGCTTTTTTCATCAGCCTTGGCTCATCCTTATCTGTCATCCAGAGGCCATTTTCGTCTTTGACCCTCATCATTGTAATGAATCCGTCCTTGTTCAGATCTTCGGGACCATCCTCATCCATCCTGCCATCATTATCACTGTCATATTGATGGGCATTTGTTTTTACTCCTGCTTTTACGGCAGCAAACATTTTTTCAGCACCATCAGGATTCATTCTGGGGATTATGTAAAAAACATGTTCATTGATACTCTTCTTTACAGCATCATCCGAATTGTAATTTTTCAGAAGATGATTTATTACAGCAAGGGATAGCTCGCTGCCTATAAGATGATCGCCCTCGAAATTTGCGCCTATAAACATAGCGGGCCTTTCCATCTCAGGCACTCCTCCCGGATTAGCTATTGTAACCAGCCAGAGGTCTCTTCCCTCAACTGTTTTGCCAATAGACTCAATTTTTGCAACGTTCTTATTGGCTTCGACAATTCTCTTCAGCTCTTTTGTCATCGAATCATAATTATGATAGGATGATAGTCCCTGTGCTATTACAGCAGGGCCTGATATGAGCATTACGAGAATGGCAATTGCAACCATTAATCCCCGTCTGCTCATTTTAACTGATCTTAAAATTTTCTTCTCTTTGGACTCCATTTTTTTAAGGTTTAATATTTCAAAGGTCATTCCTCTTTCAATTAAAAATGAATATTATAAATAATAACTATCAGTAAGAAAATTTTAACATTAATTATCATTCCAAGGGGCTATTTATGATAATTAATATATGGACGGGCAGGTTGCAACAACATTAATATCTCTTCATGAAAAAAGGAGAGCGGGTGTTTCCATCCTCGCTCTCCAAATTTTTCAAATCTTTAAATGTTTAGAAAATCAGAAAACATGATAATCCTAGTCCTATCTGCCTCCGTTAACAGGGTTGGCATCCATCGCGTACATGCCTCTCCCGTGAGTGGCAATTACAATTATATTGTCGCGGGGGTGGATTATCAGATCGTGAACATAGCATGTAGGCAGATTGCCTCCCAGCACCTCCCAGCTCTTGCCTTCGTTAAGAGATACGTAAGCTCCCACATCGGTACCTGCATAGAGTATTTCCTTTTTAATGGGATCTTCTCTTATCACGTTTACTGTTCCCAGAGGAATATTGGCTGAAATATCTTTCCATGTTTTTCCATAGTCGGTTGACATCCATACATAAACGGTAAAATCATCATCTCTTTTACCATTCTGGGTCATGTAAACCGTACCCTCCTCGAAGGCGGAGGCGACAATTCTTGAGATCCATCTGTCGGGAGCGATACCTTCAACGATTTCGGTCCATTCGCCACCGTCATTCATGGTAACCCATACCCTTCCATCGTCGGTGCCAACATATATAAGTCCCTGCTTCAACGGTGATTCAGATACTGAGGTTATGGTCTGGTGCTTAACGTCACCTGCGTGAGCGGGGTTATTGTGTGACAGATCGGGGCTTATTCTCTTCCATGATTCTCCCTGATCATCAGACTTAAAGAGATATTGCATACCATGATAAATGGTTTTGGAGTTATGCGGTGAGAGGGTAAATGCGGCCAGCCACTCACCTCTCAAGGGTGGTTCACCTTCTCCTGCAACAGGAACGATATTCTTACTGGTTGACGGTCTGATAAATTGCATCATCTTACCATCCCTGCCCATTCTTTCCATCGTGTCGGGTTTACTGTAATCATCACGGGTAAGTGTCCCGTAGAAACCTGCTGAATAGACAATATTTGGATCGAGCGGGTCTATTGCATGGTTAGATCCTTCTCCGCCCGGTGCATTTTGCCACTCTACTGCCGGAATACTATCTCTTCCGTTAGCAAGAATAACCTCTCCCCTTCTGCTTCCGTGGTCCTGAACCGATCCGTATACCCTGAATGGCGTTGCCATGTCGTAGTTTACATTGAAAAACTGAACAGCGTTCAATTTTGTGTATGAACTGTTCCATGTAGCCCCGCCATCATTAGTGATATGCACACCCTGGTCATTATTACATACCATGAATTTATTATCCTGCGGATCGATCCACAAACCATGGTTGTCGCCGCCTGCATTCTGGAAATTTTCCCAGGTTTTCCCTCCGTCCTTCGATACAGCCATCCTTACTCCCATTATGTAGAGTGTATTCTCATCGGTGGGGTCGACAGTGATCTGACCGAACACCCATCCATAGGTATTACTCAATCGCTGCAGCAGAGGATCATCAAGGGCGGTCACACGAGTCCATGTATCACCCTTATCATCTGACCTGAAAACCTGAGCCCCCCGAATGAAGCCACATGATGGCAAACCGTACGGATTGCTAATCTCTTCTTCCGTAGGCTCTCTTACCACCTCGTAATCATCTATATAGGCATACAAAACATTTGGGTTGGTAAGGGAGATATCGACACCGATCCTGCCTCGATACTGTGGAGACATCAGCCCGTTTGATATTTCAATCCATGTCTTACCACCATCGGTCGACTTATGGATTGAGCATCCTGTGTAACCGGGCTCAGTTCTTGGATCATTCCACTTCTTTCTTACCCTCTGCCATGTTGCAGCGTAAATAATATTTGGATCGGAAGGATCCATATCTACATCGATAACACCTGTCAACTCATCTTTCTGTAGTATCGCCGACCATGTTTTACCACCATCGGTGGTCATATAGAGTCCTCTATCCTTATTTGGTGTCCATTCATTGCCGGATACTCCTACATATACTATATCCGGGTTTTCGGGGTGAATAATGATCCTCGATATCGTGTTTGAGTTCTCCAGACCCATGTGGGTAAAAGTTACTCCTCCATCGGTCGATTTATAGATACCATTACCGGCATGAGAACTTCTGAAAATATTAGATTCACCTGTACCGACCCATATAATATCTTTATTGGTTGGAGCTATTGCAATATCACCGATCGATGAGGATGCTTCCTTTTCAAAAATAGGACTCCAGGTCTCTCCGTTATCGACAGTTTTCCATACTCCACCCGATGCGCTTGCGGTTAAGATATAATCTCTTTCGGGAGATACAGCAGCATCGGTCATTCTGCCACTTGTGTTTTTAGGACCCAGAAACTGCCAGTTAAGATTCGCAAAAGTGGAATTCTTTTCCATTACAAGATGCCTGTTAAAGGCATTTAGTCGCTCTTTACCATCCTTGAGCAACACCTTCTCTTTAGGGGTGCAGGATGAAATAATGATCAGGGTTAGTAATAAAAGGAACAATCCTGATTTAATTTTCCAGTACTTCATTTTCAATTGTTTTAGGATTAATTGTTGATTTTTGACTTATGTGTTAATAGTATAATTATTAATTACTTAAAGATCACAGGCATCTGACATCACAACTTCTTGTCTTCAGTTCCATATAACAATGATCTAATTTAAGTAAAAGAATGGAAAGAGAAAGTGTCAATAACCACTAAAGCTGAATTCAGACCTGTAATCAGGGTCTATTTGAATATGGCAAATTATTTATATGGAGAAGAAATGTAATCAGGATATTAATGATACTTTCAAACTTAGAACAACATTCCCTTATATTAGGAACAATTTGATAACTTTATCATCGTTTTCAGATATAACTTAAGCAGACAAAGATGGCAGAGAAGAGTAATGGATTTGGCACAGCACCGGTATTTTTTACAGCAATATCCACAATTCTTGGTGCAATACTTTTTTTACGATTCGGATATGCAGTGGGCACATTAGGATTCTGGGGGGTTGTTTTAATTATTCTTCTTGGCCACATGGTTACTATTCCAACAGCCCTGGCTATATCTGAACTGGCAACGAACAAACGTGTAGAAGGTGGCGGAGAGTATTTTATCATATCCCGCTCTTTCGGTCTTAATATCGGAGCCACCATAGGTATAGCCCTCTATCTTTCTCAGGCTATAAGTGTTGCCTTTTATATTATTGCCTTCACGGAAGCTTTTGAGTTTTTTTTCAATCACGCTGCGGCGGTATGGGGTCTTGAACTCCCGAGGCAGGTGATCAGCATACCCGCAACCCTGCTACTAGGAGCCCTGATACTAATAAAAGGGGCAAATCTTGGGGTCAAGGCTCTTTATGTCGTTATCGCTATACTCTTTGTTTCCCTAATTGCCTTCTTCGCCGGGTCAACGGATCATGCAGCTACTTCCAGTTTTAATTTTCTGAATGCAGATTTCAGGAATACCGAGAGTTTCTTCATTGTTTTTGCCATTGTTTTCCCTGCTTTTACCGGCATGACGGCAGGAGTAGGTCTTTCAGGCGACCTGAAGAATCCTGCCAAATCGATACCTATAGGTACAACAGTGGCAACTGTTTCCGGCTTGATCATTTACCTTTTTATATCCTACAAACTGGCCCTCTCGGCAAGTCCGGAAGATCTTGTAGGAGATCAGCTCATAATGTCTAAAATAGCCCTTGGCGGAGTCTATCTCATCCCTATCGGATTAGCAGCCTCAACCATCTCTTCGGCGCTGGGATCAGTAATGGTAGCACCCCGAACTCTTCAGGCTCTGGCCAACGACAGATCGTTTCCTTCGATCTTCATGAACAGATGGCTCGGCAAGGGTCGTGCTCTTGACGGTGAACCAACAAACGCAGCTTTCATAACCCTCGTAATAGCACTGGTATTTGTCGCAATGGGTAATGTTAATGCTGTTGCAGAGGTTATTTCAATGTTCTTTATGGTTACCTACGGATCTCTTTGTCTTATCTCTTTTCTTAACCATTTTGGTTCCAGCCCGTCGTACAGGCCTTCATTCAAGTCGAAATGGTACTTTTCGCTGGCCGGGTTTATTGTATCGTTATGGGTGATGTTCAAAATTAATACCCCATATGCGGTAGCCGCCATAACAATTATGACCCTTGTATATCTCTATATCGACAATTATCATAAAGAGCGACAGGGCCTCGAATCTCTTTTTGCCAACTCCATCTTCCAGCTTAACAGGAATCTGCAGGTTTATCTCCAGCGGTCCTCGGCCAGTGCAAAGTCGAAGGAATGGAGACCCAGTGCAATATGTATCTCTAAATCATCATTTGAAAGAGCCACGGCCTTTAAGCTGCTTAACTGGATATCATATAAGTATGGCTTTGGTACCTATCTTCACAGGATTGAAGGTTACTATTCAAAAGCTACCAACGACCAGGCCAAGGAGGAGCTTGCACGAGGCTGTTAAAGTCGTTCAGCCATATCCAGAACCATGTTTATGTTGACACACTCATATCGCCCTCATATACTTCTGCCATTGCTCAGGCTATTCAGTTACCCGGAATATCGGGTATGGAAAACAACCTTGTTCTGTTCGAATACAATAAGAATTCAGCTGAGGAACTTCCTGAAATAGTTGATAACTATTCAATGGTAAATGCCGGTAGTTTTGATGTTTGCCTGCTTGCCACCTCACACAAGGAGATGAACTATTTCAATGGCATCCATGTCTGGATAAGGTCGGCCGACACCGACAATGCCAACCTGATGATTCTCATCAGTTTCATTGTATCGGGTCATCCCGACTGGAAAGGAACCTCAATCAAGATATTTGAACTTTGCAAAAAGGATCAGCTTGAAGAGACAAGAGCTACTGTCGAGGAGTTGCTGGAGACAGGAAGGCTTCCTATCACAAAGAAGAATATTGAAATAATAGTAGAGGATCCGGATATTCCTACAAAAGATATAATCAACCAGAAATCGAAGGATGCGGCTCTTACCATAATGGGATTCAGAGGTGAGAACCTTAAGGCTCTGGGGACGACCATATTTGAGGGATATGATGATCTGGGGACGATACTCTTTGTAAATGCTCACTCACAGAAGGAGATCAACTAAACTTATTTTAGAGCTTTCCGGATATTATAGAGTTTGTTTAGTGCCTCCATTGGTGTAAGATTATCAATATCGAGATTTGCTATCTCGTCTCTTATCTGTTTAAGAACGGGATCGTCGAGTTGGTAGAAACTGAGTTGAACGCCCTCTCTTTTGTCGCCAATTTCGGCAACCGGCTTGGCCAGTTCATTTCGTTCCAATCCTTTCTCAAGCTCAAGAAGTATCTCGTCGGCTCTTTTGATGACGCTTTTGGGCATACCAGCCATCCGTGCCACATGAATACCAAAGCTATGTTCACTACCTCCCTTCTTCAGCTTGCGCATGAAGACTATCTTATTCTCCAGTTCTTTTATCGAGACGTTGTAATTCCTGATCCTCGAGAATGAATTCTCCATCTCATTCAGCTCGTGGTAGTGTGTTGCAAAGAGAGTTTTGGCCTTCATCTTATGCTCATGGATGAATTCAACCATTGCCCAGGCTATGGAGATACCGTCGTATGTGCTGGTCCCTCGGCCTATCTCATCAAGTAATACAAGGCTTCTCCCCGAAAGGTTGTTTAGAATACTTGCTGCCTCATTCATCTCTACCATGAATGTTGATTCTCCGAGGCTTAGGTTATCGGATGCACCAACCCGGGTAAATATTTTATCCACAATTCCAATTGTAGCTGCAGAGGCAGGAACAAAGCAACCCGATTGTGCCATAATAACGATAAGGGCCGTTTGCCGTAACAGGGCTGATTTACCCGACATGTTAGGGCCGGTAAGTATAATAACCTGCTGTTCGGTGGTGTCGAGAAAAATATCATTTGGAATATATGGTTCACCGGGCGGCAGTACTCTCTCTATTACCGGATGCCGTCCGTCTTTAATGTCAAGAATATCAGTATCATCAAGCACCGGCCGGCAATAATCGTATTTGATTGATATCTCAGAAAAGGAGTAGAGGCAATCGAGTCGCGCAATAATCGACCCATTGAGCTGGATAGCCGGAATAAATTCACCTATCTCCACTACCAGATCCTGGAAGAGTCTGCTCTCGATAGCGAGGATTTTCTCTTCAGCACCAAGTATCTTATTCTCATACTCTTTCAGTTCTTCTGTAATATATCGTTCAGCACTTACGAGTGTCTGTTTGCGCGTCCAATCCTCCGGCACCTTATCCTTATGAGTATTCCTTACCTCGATATAGTAGCCAAATACATTATTGAAACCTATTTTAAGACTGGTAATACCTGTTCGCTCAATTTCGCGCTGCTGCATTGCAAGCAGGAAATCCTTGCCTGTTCTGAGTATACTTCTCAGCTCGTCGAGATCGGCTGATACTCCGGGGGCTATAACATCTCCCTTGCCTATCCCTATCGCCGGTTCTTCAACCAGGACCTCTCCTATTCTTGCAGAGAGAGAGGAACAGGGATCAAGCTGTTCCCCTGCTTTTACCAGTGGCTTGCAATTGCCCGACATACATAACTGCCTCATTACCGGGATCACCAGCAGGGCTCTCTTAAGTTGCCCTACCTCTCTCGGGTTAATCTTTGCTGTAGCCACCTTCGATATCAAACGTTCCAGATCGCCAACCTGCCCTATCATTTTGGCCAGAGCTTCTCTTGTCTCCTCCCCGGAAATAAGATATTCAACTATATCGAGCCGTTCATTGAGAGGTGTTATCTCCTTTAGTGGCAGTGCGATCCAGCGTTTCAGCAATCGTCCGCCCATTGGAGAAACGGTTTTGTCAAGAACGCCAAGTAGTGTACTGGCTCCCTCATATGGAGAATAGAAGAGTTCAAGGTTCCTGATGGTGAACTTATCGAGCCACATATAGTTTTCCTGCTCAATGCGTGTCACCCGTGTTATGTGGCTTAAACCCTCGTGCTGGGTAAGGTCGAGATAGAAGAGTACCGCACCGGCAGCAATAATACCCATGGACAGTCCATGGATACCAAAGCCCTTAAGAGAAGTTGTTCCAAACTGTTTCAGGAGTCTGTCGTTTGCTGCATCGGAGGTAAATATCCAGTCGTCGAGTTTGAAGGTATAGTATTTACCTGCGAAATGCTCACTGAATGACTGTGACTGTCGCTTTTCATAGAGGACCTCTTTGGGCCTGAATGTGCTTATTAGCTGCTCAACATACTCCACAGATCCTTCAGCGATCATAAACTCACCTGTAGAGATATCAAGGAATGCAATACCTGCCATTGTACGATCGATATGCACCGCAGCGAGGAAGTTATTTTCCTTGTGGTTAAGAACGTTATCGTGGAGTGATAATCCCGGAGTGACAAGCTCGGTTATACCTCGCTTAACAATATTCCTGGTAAGCTTAGGGTCTTCGAGTTGCTCACATATAGCCACCCGGAAACCGGCTCTCACCAGTTTGGGGAGGTATGTGTCGAGGGCATGATATGGGAAGCCGGCAAGTTCAACAAATGAGGCCGCTCCGTTTGCACGGCGCGTGAGAGTGATACCCAGAGCATCGGCGGCCTTAATGGCGTCATCGCCAAACGTTTCATAGAAGTCGCCCACCCTGAAAAGCAACAGCGCATCAGGGTGTTTAGCCTTGATATTGTAGTATTGCTTCATCAAAGGAGTATCGGCGTACTTCTGCTTTTCTGTCATAAGATCAAAGGGGTATCAACTGCATTAATTACTCTCATGAACAACAAATATACAAAGGCACATCTTATTAAAGGAATCGGAGAGTGCTTTTCTTTAATGATAATAAAAAGAAAAATAATAGTGGCAATTATCATTGTTGACGAGAATTTAACTCTATACATTTAGCCTGAAATTCAACTGAAAATGATGAAGAGAGTACTGATTCTCGGAGCCGGCATGGTGGCAAAACCAATGATAGAATATCTGTTAGAGAAAGGTATTACAATAACTGTTGCCTCTCCTATGGATCAGCGGGCAACAGAAATGATTGCAGGAAATCCGCTTGGGAAATCTGTAAAATGGTCGAGCAATGAGAGGGATCAGCTTGAATCGATGATTGCGGAGCATGATGTTGTTGTTAGCCTGCTGCCTTATAAGCTGCACGGGCAGATAGCCAGCGTCTGTCTGAAATATAAGAAGCACCTGGTAACAACCTCCTATGTCCAGCCCGAAATAGCTGCCATGAATGATGAGGCAGTTGCTGCGGGCGTTTTATTTATGAACGAAATAGGCCTTGATCCGGGTATAGATCATATGTCGGCCATGAAGATCATCGACAGGGTCCATGACAAAGGTGGGAAGATAGTTGATTTCTACTCTATTTGCGGCGCTCTCCCTGCTCCTGAAGCAGCAAACAATCCCTTTGGCTATAAATTCTCATGGAGTCCTAAAGGGGTGATCCTGGCGAGTAAAAACAGCGGGTCATACCTTAAAAACGGAGTTAAGATCAATATCCCACCGGAAGATCTGTTTAAAGACAGGTTCAATCTTGATTTCCCTGAAGTAGGTATACTCGATGTATATCCGAATCGCGACTCCATCAGCTATATTGACATTTATAATATTGAAGAGGTAAAAACGATATACAGAGGCACTTTCAGGCATCGGGGATGGTGCGAATTACTTGATGTAATAAAGGCGCTAAACCTCCTCGACGATCAGGAAAAAGATTATTCAGGTAAGAGTTACGCTGAGCTCGTGGAAATGCAAAGTGGTCTTTCCATTGCACAGATTCGCGGTTCGGAGGGTGCCCGATATGGCATTACAGATAAGGTTATCAAAGCCTTTGAGTGGCTCGGTCTGATCGGCAAAGAAGCAATGGGGTATGAAAAATCATCATCTTTTGAGATCGTTTCAGATCTGATGATAGGCAGGATGATACTCGGAGATAATGAGCGTGACATGGTTGCCCTTAAGCATCTTTTCTATGCTTCCTACCCTGACGGAAAAGATGAGGTTATTATTTCAACAATGCTCGATTTCGGTACACCGGCACAAAATACTGCAGTAGCGCGTACTGTTGCTTTACCGGCTGCCATCTGTGTAAGGAATATTCTCGAAGGCAATATTTCAATAACCGGCGTCCATCGCCCTGTAATGAAAGAGGTCTACCTCCCTGTTCTCGAAGAACTTGAGCAGCTTGGCATCAGAATGACGGAGGAGTTTGGTCTTTCTTCGGAAAACAGGATATGATCTACCTGTCGAGGTAAAAGTCATGGGTAAGGTCTGAATATTCCTTGCTGTATATATGCCGGCCTCCGCTCTCGATAACCAGAAAACGTGATTTGAGCTCCTCTCTGGATTTACGAAAAGCAAGAAGTAACCTCTTCACTTCCGACTCAGGTGTTGGCTTCACCTTTATCATCTCATAGCAATAAAGACCATGATTTGCGGCTTCGGCAACGGCAACCATTCCCTCCGCATATGGCAGCACCATACAGAGACGTCCGGAATCATTCAACAACACCGCAGCTGATCTGAAAATGGTTTCGTGCGTTAACGTTATTGTATGCCTTGCCCGGGCCTCCCTGCTGTCGGGGTTAATAAGGCTTTTGCTGAAAAAAGGAGGGTTGGTAACAATAAGGTCGAATTTATCCTGACATTTTTCAGCAAAAGAGTGCAGATCGGTTCTTTCAACACATATTCTATCCTGCCATCCGGAATTTTTCACATTTTCGCACGCTTGCCGGAATGATCCTTCATCCGGCTCAATAGCGGTAATGAGTGCGGAGGATCTCTGTGCCAGCATAAGTGCTATCAGTCCTGTACCTGTACCCACATCGAGTGCATTTGTTACATCATTCATATCGGCCCATGCTCCGAGCAGAACACCATCGGTACCAACCTTAAAAGATGTATCGGCCTGTTGGATTGAAAATTGCTTAAATCGGAAGATGTTACCGCCCATTGCTAAAATTCTTCATTCACACCAAGTCCGAACAGGGCAAAATCATATCTGACAGGATCGGTGGGGTCAAATTCTCTGAGAACAGATGTCAGTTCATCCACTGCTTTCCAGTCGTTCTGTTTCCTTGTCAGCATACCCAGTTTCCGGGCTGTGTTCCCTGAATGAAGGTCGAGGGGTATAAAAAGACCGGCTTGAGGAATCCTCTCCCAGATTCCGAAATCTACTCCCCGGTTATCCTTCCTGACCATCCACCTGAGGTACATGTTCAGGCGCTTCCCGGCGGCACCTGAGTTTACATTAGCAAAGTGTTTTCCGCTTCTCAGAGGTGTTTCACCAAAGAAGAACTTCTCTCTGAACGATGCCAGTCCTTCCTTAACGTCTCCTCCGGAGTCGATAGCTGCAACGAATATATCTTCGGGCGATTCATATCGTGCATAGAAATTTCTCAGGCATAATATAAAAGTGACGCAGTCGATCCCATTAAATGTTCTGTAGACAAAATTTTTCAGCCTGCCTATCTGGTTCTGATCTGCAGTCATCACAAAATCATAAGGAGAGGAACCCATAAGGTCCATCAGGTTATTGGCACTTCTAAGTATAAGGTCCCTTCTTCCCCAGGCGATCGTGGCAGTGAGGAACCCGGAAATCTCTATATCTTGTTTTAATGAGAATTTATGGGGTATCGAAACAGGATCAGGGCCAATAAACTCATGGTTGTTGAACCTGTCGCTCTTTTCGTCGAGGAAAGCTTTAAGCTCCTGCCTGTCGGGGAAAGGTAATTTACTTACTCCTGTCATCGATTATAAGGCCGTCGCGGATCTCAATGATCCTGTCTGACATTTCCGCCAGCGAGCGGTCGTGGGTAACAATTAATATAGTCTGGCCGAAGGTGTCGCGGAGGTCGAAAAAGAGTTTGTGAAGCTCGTCCTTGTTCTTACTGTCGAGGTTACCTGACGGCTCATCGGCCAGAATAAGAGAGGGATTGTTGACCAGCGCCCTCGCTACGGCGACACGCTGCTGTTCGCCGCCGCTCAGCTCCGAGGGTTTATGGTCTTCTCTGTCGGCCAGCTTAAGAAAACCGAGTAATTCCCGGGCTCTCTTTTCTGATTCATCTCTGCCCTTACCTGCAATATAGGCGGGGATGCAAATATTTTCGAGTGCTGTGAATTCAGGTAATAACTGATGGAACTGAAATACGAACCCAATATTGCTGTTCCGGAAAGAGGCCAGCTGTTTTCCCTTATATTTTGATATGTCCTGCTCTTCATAGAATACCGATCCGGAATCTGCCCTGTCGAGGGTTCCGATTATCTGAAGCAGCGTTGTTTTGCCGGCCCCACTGGCTCCGACAATTGAAACTATCTCACTCTTTCCTATGGTCAGATCGATCCCTTTCAGAACCTTAAGCTCACCGTACGACTTCTTTATACCATCTACTCTGATCATTTTCTAAATATAGCTGTTAACTGAATACCAAATAAATATAGAGGCTATAGAATATCATCAGAGCCACACCTTTCCACCTCGACAATATTGACCCTTTCAGCGGAAGGGCCATCAGAAAGAGTATCAAAGCGAATCCTATCATCCAGACCATATCGAAGGATACCATTGCGGGGTTTACTGTTATTGGTTTCACAGATGCTGTAATTCCAAGTATGCCAAGGGTATTGAAAATATTGGAGCCTATAATATTACCAAGCGATATCTCACTCTCCTTTCTGTAAGCGGCTATAACCGACGTGGCCAGTTCCGGCAGGCTTGTTCCGAAGGCCACCACTGACACCGATATAACCCTTTCACTTACATTCATACTCTCGGCGATCTTCGTTGCTCCGGCAATGAGGAAATTAGCTCCAAAGACAAGTCCTACCGAGGCAACAGCAATGATAAGGATACTGACGGCAACATGATATTTTGGTTTGACGATCTCATCCTTCTCTTTCTTCGACTGCCTTGAAGAAGATCGTAATGAGTACCATACAAAAAGAACAAGCAGGAAGGTGAATAACAAACCTTCCGGCCTGGTAATGGTATGTCCTCCAATTGAAGAAACGGCAATAAGAAGAAGGCTTACTGCCATCATGAATATCCAGTCGGAAAGCACTTTTCCGGTTTGGACCCTAAAGGGGAGGATCAGGATAGTCAAGGCCAGCACTAATCCTATATTAGCAATATTACTCCCCACAACATTCCCTACAGAGATGTCGGGATGGCCTCCGAAAGCGGCCTCCATACTTACCACGAGTTCGGGAACTGATGTACCGAAGGATACAACAGTTATACCAACCACCATGGTTGAGATTTTGAAGTTTCCTGAGAGGGAAACAGCACCACGTACCAGAAACTCCCCGCACAGAAGAAGCAGTATCAAACCTGCGACAAGAGACAAAACCGGGGAGAAATCAGGTAGCATATAGGGGAGGGTTAATCAAGCAGATCTTTTGTCCCCTCGTTAATATCTTTTTTTACCGAGTCGGTAATATCATTAAGGTCCTTGCGGATATCAGCGGTGCTGTCTGTTATCTCCTTTTTGATCTCGTCGGTGGCTTTCTTAAATTCATTCATACCTTTTCCAAGGCCCCTTGCCAGTTCAGGGATCTTGTCGGCACCAAAAAGAAGTAGTGCCACAACCAGAACAATAAATATTTCCTGCCCGCTTATGAATAGTAGTTCGCCCATTTTATTTAAGGTTACAGCCTTACAAAGTTAATAAAGTTTGAGGAAAGTGCTATTGCAAATGATTTGAATAAAAAAAAAGGCCGGGATAGTCCCGGCCTTAATTTATTCAGATAGAATTTATTTAGTTTTCACCTCTTCCTTTTCGATATCCTTACGCTTAAGTGTATCGTATACTATTGGAGCAGCAACATATATTGATGAATATGTACCCACTACAATACCGATCATAAGAGCAAAGGTAAATCCTCTGATAACCTCACCTCCCCAGATAAATATAGCCAGCAATACAACGAATGTAGTAGCAGCTGTATTTATTGTACGGGTAAGTGTACTGTTGATAGCAAGGTTTATGATCTCCTTGCGGCTCCTTTTGCGGTAAATACCAATGAATTCCCTTATTCTGTCGTATACAACAACCGTGTCATTAATTGAGTATCCCACAATAGTAAGGATAGCTGCAATGAATGCCTGATCTATCTCCATTGAGAACGGGAAGAACCCATAACCGATCGAGAATATACCCAGTATAAAGAGTACGTCGTGCATAAGTGAGGCGACGGCTCCAAGACCGAATTGCCAGACTCTGAACCTTAATACTATATAAAGGAAGATAATAAGTAGCGACAGTGATATCGCCCAAACTGCCTTGATCTTAATGTCATCAGCAATGGTTGGTCCTACTGTTTCGGAGCTAACTCTGAAATCAGAAAGGAAAACCTCTTTATCTACATCGCCAACAAGTGGTTTGAGGCCTTCATAGAGAAGAGTTTCAACTTCATCATCCATTCCTGCCTCTTCGATCTTATACTTGGTTGTTATTTTAACCTGATTATCATTACCGAAAGTAACAACCTGGGGTGCACTTCCATATGATGTTGCAAGCAGAGATCGCAACCTCAGTGGTGGATACAGGCTGTTCAAATCTTACAACATATGTACGACCACCGGTAAAGTCGATACCCTGGCTTAAGCCCCTGGTAAAGAGGGAACCGATACCTATTACGATAATAATCCCAGAGAGGACATAGAAGATCTTTCTTTTACCGATGAAGTCGAAATGACTATGCTGCAGGAAGTTCCTTGTTAAACCTGTATCGAAAGTAAGTGTGTAGTTTTTCTTAAGATACCACTCATAAATAAGGCGTGTTATGAAAATGGCACTGAACAGTGATGTAAGAATACCGATTACCAGTGTTGTTGCAAAACCTTTGATAGGGCCTGTTCCGAATACATAAAGGACGATACCAGTAAGAAGAGTGGTAACGTTACCGTCGATGATAGCAGAATAAGCGTTCTTATAACCATCGGCTACAGCAAGCTTAATTCCTTTTCCAGCCTTCAATTCCTCCCTGATACGCTCATAGATAAGTACGTTGGCATCGACCGACATACCTATCGTAAGAACAATACCGGCAATACCGGGAAGAGTAAGTACTGCTCCCAGGGAAGCCAGCACACCTAATATAAAGAACATGTTGGCAAGCAAGGCAAAGTCGGCCACGAGACCTGCTCTGCGGCTGTAGTACAATACCATATAAACCAACACAAGAGAAAAGGCAATAAGGAATGAGTTAAGACCGGACGAGATAGCCTCTTTACCAAGTGAAGGGCCCACTACTGTATCCTGAACAATACGGGCAGGAGCAGGCAGTTTACCTGATTTCAGGATATTAGAAAGGTCTTCAGCCTCTTCCAGGGTAAAATCGCCGCTGATCTCAGAGCTTCCACCTTTAATCTCGCCTGAAACACGGGGTGAGCTCCTGACATATCCGTCGAGGACAACTGCAAGGCATCTTCCGGTATTCTCACGGGTCATACGTGCCCATATTTTTGCACCCTCAGCGTTCATTGACATATCGACGTTTATCTCAGAGCCAGTTACTCCTGTGCCGGGGCGGGCGCTGGTTATAACGTCGCCATCGAGAGGGGCTCTGCCGTCGCGTGTGGTAACCTTTATGGCATGAAGCTCATAAAGCGTTCTCGTATCATCATACTTGAAAGGACCGTGACTCCACATGAATCTGACATCACGTGGGAAAAGAGCCCTTACCTGATTCATTTTAAGATATCGGTTAACAGACGCAGTATCTTTCCAGTTGGCAAATCCAATAATACTTCCGCCAACAGGCTGGCCCTCAGCGCTAACGTTAGGACGAAGCAGACCGAAGAGAGGATTTTGCTTTGTGAAATCTGCAAGACTTGCGGGCTCCTCTGTTGCCGTGGTATCGGCTTCAATCATATCAAGAAGAGTTGAACCGGCAGTAGTATCTTTTGTTGCTACGTTAGCCTCTGTCGGCTCTCCTGTATTAATATCAGTTGTAGCTGTATAGTTAATCTCGCGGAGCAGGTCGTTAGCCTGTGAAAGTGATCCTATTATCTCACCATTTTCGTAGGTCTCCCAGAACTCAAGGCTTGCGGTTCCCTGAAGGAGGTCTCTTACCCTTTGAGGATCTTTCACACCCGGTAGTTCCACTAATATTCTTCCTCTTGATTCAAGCTGAGATATATTAGGCTGAGTAACTCCGAATCTGTCGATCCTGCTTCTAAGAATATTAAAGGCATTATCGATAGCACTGCCTGTTTGAGTCTCCAGAACCTTCAGAACATCGGCATTTGATGTATTGAAGTTTATCTGATCTTTCAGTTCAATGGTACCGAAAATTGAAGCCAGTTTAGCATTAGGAGCAAGCTCTTCAAACGCTTTACCAAAAAGCTCAATAAAGTCGGCCTGGCTCTCCTTCTGTCTTTCCTTAGCCAGGGCAATAGCCTCGTTGAATGTTTTATCAGGATTATAATTGGAAAGGGCCCTGACGATATCCTCAACTGAAACCTCGAGAATAACGTTCATACCACCTTTAAGGTCAAGCCCAAGGTTAATCTCTTTTGTCTGGCACTCACGGAAAGTAAAACCAAGATAATTCCACTCCTCTTTTGAAAGGGAAGCGATGGAATCGAGATAGGCTGCTTCCTTCTTAAGGTTGCCCTGTGAGAATTCCTTGGCATCTTTTTTCACAAGGTAAGTAGCCCCTGTGAATGAGAGCTGGTAAACCGACACAAGTGCTAGTGTTACAGCCAGAAATAAAATCGCGCCTTTGTTCTGCATCTGTCTATTCTTTTGATATTGTTAACAACGTTTTATCACGCTCTTTACGTGAGCCGCAAAGATATTAAAATTTTTATTTAAAAAGAGAGGAAGAACCTCATTATGAGAGGCTGATTTATTACTGTCAATCTTAGCCTTATGCAACAAAAAAGCCGGCGAGGAGCCGGCTTTGTATACTGTTGTTTATTAACTACTTGATCAGCTTCTCGTAATCTGATTCGAGAGGTTTGTCATTGATAAAGTCATATAATGTTATACTTCTTATATTAAAGAAATATGTCCAATAATCCTGTAATGATTGAATATATGCTCTTTTGTTCTGGTCTTTTTTAGTGTCGGCGTTATTCAATTCCAATACATCGATCCTGCCAATGAGGAATCTCTGTTTGGTAACTTCATACATTTTCTGAGCTACAGTGTCGGCTTTAGCTGCAATACGAACATTGTCGTCCTGCTGATTGAACTGCGCCACATCGAGAAGTAGGTTCTGTTCAAAGTCGATCATTGCCTGTTGTACCTGAACCTCAGCAAGCTCCTGTCCCGACTGTGCCATTTTATATCTGCCCCGTCCTAACCCCCAATCGAGTATTGGCATTGTGAATCCTATTCTCACCCTCTGCTGGTCGCTAGGGTCGCGGTATGAATCGGGGAGTAAAGGTGCCTGCTGCCTTAATCCGTACGAGGCTGTCAGGTTGGCGTTAAATCCTTTTTCACTTTTTGCCCGGGCTACCTCACTTCGTGCCTCCATTATCTGTCGCTGGAGTGTTATCATCTGAGGGCTGTTCTCCTGAGCAAGAGTAAGAACCTTATTGACCTCCACCTCCATTCCTGGAATTTCGTTTGGTATTAACAGCTCAAGTCTGACATTCTCGTTGTAACCAAGGAATGACCTTAATTTTAGTTCCCTGTCGCGAAGGTTTATGGAAGCGTTGTTTTTAGAAGTACCGGCATTAAGGAAGGTCAGCTCCATCTGAAGCAGCTCATCCTCGGCGATGGTGCCCAGGTTATATCTCCCCTGTGCTATCCTGTAGAGAGTATCGGCATTACTGTAGTTCATGTCGGCGATCTCCATATTTATCTGGGCCAGAGCAAGGTTAAAAAAGTACTGAACAGCCATTAAGTGCACATTCTCAACAGCTTCCAGATAGGTTTTACGCGCCTCTTCGTACTTCAGGGGCTCTATCCTTTTCTGCCACTTCAGGTTATTATATCTGAAGAGAGGCTGTGAGAAACCAATGCTTACCGGAGCAGTCACATATTGGGTAGACCCGTTTGTACCCAGAACATCGAACCTGGTAAGATCGGACTGGACATAGAAGCTACCTCCTGTTAAACCAACGTTCTGCGACAATGCCATACTAAGCGCTGCGTTATTTGTATTCTTCTCCACATACGACTCCTGACCTGTCTGATAATCATATTCCTTTTCATAAATACGATTATAGTCGGGTAGTGTGCCTGAAAGCGTAAGTGCCGGACGGTATTCAGCAATAAAAGTCCTGTATTGCCAGTAACTTGAACGAAACCTGTGTTTGGCAATAAGAGCATTTGGTGATTGTTCAGCAGCCAGCTTCAAAACCTGATCAAAAGAGAGTTTCTGCGTATCCTGCGATTTGAGTTCTCCTCCTGCAAATGCTGCAAGAAGTAGAATAACAGCTATATAATGTAATTTATTCTTCATTATTTTATTCATATCGAAGTGATTCAATAGGGTCTCTTTCTGAAGCTCTTTTTGCCGGTGAATATCCAAACACCACCCCTACGGCTGCTGACACGCCGAAAGCTACAATTACGGAAAAGGGTGTTACGATAGTAAGAATTCCTGCAAGCTCGGTTATTAACTTGGCAATTATCACACCAAGGAATACACCAATAAATCCACCAGACACACTTATAAGGATTGCCTCAGCGAGAAACTGAACGACTATATCCATCTTTTTGGCGCCTATAGCCATTCGTGTTCCAATCTCCTTTATCCTTTCCATAACAGATGCAAACATTATATTCATAATGCCTATCCCTCCCACTACCAGCGATATACTGGCAATAGCACCAAGAACAATATTAAAGATATCCTTGGTTCTTTGCTGTTGTTTCAGGAGTAATTCAGGTACGGTAATTTCGAAATCCTTAACTCCCAGATGACGCCGAATCATCATACGGCTTAGAACTTCAGTTGTGGCATCCAGTTGTTCTGTCTCCCGGACCTGCACAACTATCTTATCGAGCTGGTTATAGTTTGTTTCACCTGAACTGGTTGCATCTGAGCTTGACATAACAACGTGTCCCATTCTTCCTCCTCCTCCGAACATTTGCATGGAAGTAGCCTGAGTTGCAAGCTTGGTGTTCACCAGAGCTCTGTTTTGGTACCTCATTATCATTGTCTTTACAGGGATGTAGATATTATCATTATAAACATTTACACCTGTATCTTCAAAACCGGTCAGTTTCATGGTTGTCTTATCGAGCACCCCTATAACCTTAAGCCATATTCCATCGAACTTAATATACTGACCGATAGGGTCGATCTGACTAAAGAACTTGGCCCGGATGTTAGCTCCAATAATACAAACCTGTATCCCATGCTCTTCCTGATAATCTTCGAAGAAGTTACCATAGGAGAGAGGCAGATTATACAATCCGAAATAGTCATTTGACACACCAACAAGTTTGGCTGAGTATTTCATACCATTCAGCATTACTGTGGAGTTGAAGCTTATTTCAGGACTGATCCGCTTTACTGAAGGGATAGTTGTTCTGATAGCTTCCATATCGAGCATGCTTAACCCACGGCTAAATTTATTCTGCTGCCTGTTACCCTCCTCCTCAGACTGTTCTTTATCCTGAATAATCGGTGAGATGAGAATATTGTTCACCCCCACCATTTTTATCTGTTCCAGAATTTCCTGCTGAGCACCTTTACCAATTGCGAGCATACTTATCACCGCTGCTACACCAAAGATGATACCCAGAGCAGTAAGGACCGATTTTAGCTTATTTGCTGTTATCGATTCGACAGCTATTACAATATCATGAAAATATCTTTTAAACATAACATTTTGTTAATGTGTTTATTAACTGACAGAATGCTGTCACTCAGGAGAGCCACCCTCTTTCTTAACGGTAGCTGCACCTGCGGGGTTATTGGCCCCCTGGTTGGTAGTTGTACCTGCTGGTCTCTGGCCCTGCTGACCTGAGCCCGGTGTGCGCTGTCCACCCTGTCCGGAGCCGCCCATCTGGCGCATTTTTTCGATCTGCTCAGGAGTAAGGTTCATATTCTGCATTCCCTGCCTGTCTGTTCTTCCGACTGATCCTTCCTGCCTTCTTTTCTCCTCGTCTGATTTCTTCTTGGCAATCTTTTCCCTGATCACATCAATGAGTTCTTCACCAACAAGCTTATATCCTTCGGCATCAATGGGTGTATTCAGATAGAGTCTCTCTCCCGATTCCAGTCCCTGCTCAACAATAACTTCATTCTCATTAGATTCGCCCAATACAACTACTTGCCTTGTACCATCCTTTTTATAGACAAATGGTATGCTGTCGATGCCGGCATGAACTGATTCAAGAGGGATAAAGAGTACATCCTTGAAAATTCCTGTTACCACCTTATTTGAGGTTGTCATAGAAGGTCTCATAATAGGATCGCTTTCATTAACACGGACAACTACTTCAAACACCTTTGCATCGGTGTTGGGAAGCTGCTCCCCGATATTGGCTACGCTCATTACTGCTCCTGTATATTTCTTCTCAGGGAATGCATCAATGCCCAGTCGTACCGGCTGTCCTATCTTGATCTTACTGATATCAATCTCATTTACATATGTTTTTGAGATCATGGAAGAGAGGTCAGGCAGCGTTGCAACGACCGGATCCCATGGGCTAATTGTTGATCCAACCTTTCTTTTTGCTCCGCCCCATTCCCTTTTATATATTACCATCCCCGGTGCCGGAGCCAGGATAACAAACTGGTCGAGAACGGCCTGCATCTCACTCACCTTTCTTTGCTGCTTATCTCTTGCCAGCTGGGCCTCCTTCACATCGGCCTTAGCCTGCTGTACCTTGAGTCCATAATTGCTTTTTGCCTGATCAAGCGCACGTGAGGTTTTATCGAGCTGTATCCTTGCCTGCCTTATTGTAGTAGGTGGTTCATATTTCGACTGCTCGAGTGTAACCTCTGCCTCCTCCATATTATATTCAAGGTTGACAAGATCATCTCTGAGGTTACCCAGATTGATGGTAGTGTCAAGTTTCTTCATGTTATAATCAGTCTCGAAACTCTCAAGCCTGTCAAGTTCATCCTTGAAGTTATTATCTGCCTCCGACCTGTCAAGTCGTGCTACATAATCGCCTTGCTTAACGACTGTCCCTTCAGCAACCAGGTCCTGGATTCTTATACCACCAAAACGAAGGTTTCTGCTCTGCAGTCCATCCGGTGCCTTTATATCGAGGGAGTTTTCAGCCTGAAGTTCTCCCGTGGTGGTCACCACAATTTCAAAATCTCCCTGTTTGACGTCAACATAAAGAATTGTCTTGTCTTCTTTACCGGAAGATCTGCTTATTACCATTAACACTATAAGGGCCACTACGGCCGCAACAGCGGTTATTAATACTGTTTTTTTCATTATCGAATGTTTACAAACTGATTATATTGCTGCGAAATTATTGAAATCATTTCTATTTAAGGAGTAATTAACAATCCTTAACTCAGTACTCCCTCTTTTCACTTTTAGACAACTATAAGTCCAAATTGATTCCCTTTGTTTTGAAATCTGTCTTATTTTAAACTTTTTTAACTTTCTTAATGACCTCCTCCGCCAGGCTGTTGGCCAGCTCGTCGTTGCCGGCTTCAGCATAGATCCGTATGATCGGTTCAGTATTTGACCTGCGTATGTGAACCCAGCTTTTTTCAAAATCGATCCGAAGACCATCGGTCATATTCTTTTCAGCCCCCGGGTACTCACCGGATATCCTTTTCAGAATGGCATCAATGTCAGCCTTGCTGTCGAGTACGACCTTTTTCTTAGCAATGTGATAGTAAGGAAGGGAGTCACGAAGTTTTGTCGCCGTCATTCTCTTTTCGGCAAAATATGATAGGAATAGGGCTATGCCCATCAGGGCATCGCGTCCGTAATGAAGGGGTGGGTAAATCACTCCTCCATTGCCTTCTCCGCCGATCACGGCTTTCTCTCTCTTCATCGTCTCAACAACATTCACCTCACCCACTGCAGAAGCAAAATATCTCTGGTCATACTTGCCGGCAATATCTCTGAGTGCCCTTGTTGAAGACAAGTTGGAAACGGCAGGCCCGGGATTCTTTCCCATCACATAGTCGGCAACAGCTACAAGAGTATACTCCTCCCCGAACATTGTACCATCCTCACAAACTATTGCAAGTCGGTCTGAGTCGGGGTCAACTGCAAATCCAAGGTCGGCACCCCTTTTAATTACTTCCTGAGACAGATCCTTCAGGTTTTCAGGCAGAGGTTCAGGATTATGCCGGAATAGTCCGTCCGGTTCACAATTGACACATCCGGACAGGGTAACACCCAACTTTTCAAGAAGAGAAGGTATTAAAAGCGATCCCGAAGAGTTAACAGTATCCAGCACGACTTTAATGTTTCGACCGGCTATCGCCGCTTTGTTCACAAGTGGCTGGTCGCACACCATTTCCACATGAATGTCGTTCCATTCAGTATTTAGCCGGTACCAGCCTAAAGATCTGGCGTTCACATATTCATGCGACCCTGAATCGGCTATAGTTATTATTTCATTTCCGTCCCTGGCATCGAGAAATTCGCCTTTGCTGTTAAGCAGTTTAAGAGCGTTCCACTCAACCGGATTATGACTTGCTGTGATTATTATACCACCATCGGCATTTTCACCAACGACAGCCACCTCCACCGTAGGCGTTGTTGACAGTCCAAGATCGAGGACATCCACACCCATGCTACTGAGGGTAGCAGTAACAATATTACTAACCATCTCTCCCGATATTCTGGCGTCGCGGCCAACTACAACGAGAAGATCCTCCTTTTTGCGGTCCTTCCTGAGCCACGAAGCATATGCGGTAGTGAATTTGACTATGTCCTGGGGTGTAAGAGAATCGCCCGGACTGCCGCCAATTGTTCCCCTGATTCCTGAAATAGATTTTATTAATGTCATTTGGATTGTATTGAATAATGCAAAGTTGCGAAAAAAGCACGAATTCGCTAAATCCTTAAATAATTGTACCTTTGCAGCCGAATTTGCTGAATATGAAAGAGAACAGATCTGGCGGAAGCCGCAACAAGAAGAATTCTTCCACGCGGGTAACCAAAGGAAGCAGGAATGAAAGGCCTGCAAGACCATTTAAGAAAGATAATAGTGAACAGGGCGGACAACGGTCAAGGATAAGCCGGGGTGCTGACAGTGATAAAGGATCGGCACCGAGAGAAAGAGGTGCAGCAGGAAGCAGAAGCAGGGATGATAAACCGGAAAGAAAGAAGCCTTTCCCCAGGGAGCAATCGACAGGTGGCAGGACTGCCCGGCCGCGCAAGCTTGATGAGCATCCCTCACCGCGTCCACCACGAAAAAGTGTTTATTCAAAAAAGAAGGAGCTCGAGGAGACCGCCAAGAGAGGCCTTCGAAAGGGCGACAACATAAGACTAAACCGATTTATCTCCAATTCCGGTATCTGTTCGCGCCGCGAGGCAGATCAGCTTATTGTTAACGGTGACATAACTGTTAACGAGAAGGTGGTCACCGACCTTGGAGTGAAGATCACTGTTGGTGATGTAATAAAATATAAAGGAAAGAGAATAACTCCTGAGAAACCGATTTATATTCTTTTAAACAAGCCTCGTGGCTATGTAACGACGGTTGAGGATCCTCATGCCGACAGGACGGTAATGGAGCTCATTGAAGGAGCATGTAAGGAACGTGTTTATCCTGTTGGAAGGCTTGACAAGATGACCACAGGAATACTTCTCTTTACAAATGACGGTGAGCTGGCAGGAAGGTTGACACACCCCCGGTATAACAAGAAGAAGATCTACCATGTCTTCCTTGATTCACCACTGATAAAGAATGATTTCACTAAGCTGGTTGAAGGGATAGACCTTGGCGACGAGGTAGTTTCAGTTGACGCCGTAAGCTATGTTGACACTGAAGATAAGTCACAGGTGGGTGTTGAGTTACACACCGGACAAAACAGGATCGTCCGTAACCTTTTCGAGGCTCTTGGTTATAAGGTGCTAAAGCTCGACCGTGTATATTTTGCAGGGCTCACAAAAAAGAATCTGCCCAGAGGGAAATACAGGATTCTTACCCCTATTGAGATAAATATGCTAAGAAGAGGATTATATAAATAGTGATGGCACACAAAGCAGGCTACGTAAATATTATAGGTAACCCCAATGTCGGGAAATCAACACTAATGAACGCCCTGGTAGGCGCGAAACTATCTATCATTACCAGTAAGGCACAGACCACCAGGCACAGGATACTTGGAATTGTTAATGGTGAGGATTTCCAGATAGTCTACTCCGACACGCCAGGGATACTGTCGCCCAAATATAAACTGCAGGAATCCATGATGAGCTATGTTAATATGGCTTTCAGCGATGCCGATGTTATCCTTTATGTAGCCGATATCAAAGAACCGTTTGAGAACAACGAGCATAATATAGAGAAGCTATTGGGACTGGAAGTGCCTGTTATTCTTGCCCTTAACAAAATAGACTTAAGTAATCAGGTGGAGTTGGAAGAACTGGTTGAAAAATGGGGCAAAGCACTGCCGGGAGCCATGATCGTGCCGGTGGCTGCCAGGAACAGCTTCAACATACAAAACATACTGAACCTTATACTCGAGAAGTTACCGGAATCGCCGGCTTACTTCCCTAAGGATCAGCTTACGGACCGTTTTGAAAGATTTTTTGTTTCAGAGATAATACGTGAAAAGATCCTTCTTCATTATAAGAAGGAGATCCCATACTCTGTTGAGGTGGAAGTAGAAAGTTACAAGGAAGAGACACATATAAACCGGATCGCAGTAAATATCCACGTCACCCGCGAGAGTCAGAAGGGTATCCTGATCGGTCATAACGGGAATATGCTTAAGAGAGTAGGCACGGAAGCACGAAAGGATATTGAAGATTTTCTCGACAAGAAGGTATTTCTCGAGATGAGGGTTAAAGTGAGCAAAGAGTGGCGCGACAAGCCGGGAATGCTGAAACAGTTCGGGTATTAATAGTCAAAACAGAGATGAGCAGAATAGTTGCAATTGTAGGCAGACCAAATGTGGGGAAATCAACCCTTTTTAACCGCCTTATAGAGTCGAAGGAGGCCATAGTTGATGAACTAAGCGGTGTAACACGCGACCGGCACTATGGGAAATCCGTATGGAACGGAGTTGCTTTCTCGGTTATCGATACCGGAGGTTATGCTGAAACTGAGGATGACCCATTTTCGTTCGAAATAAACAAGCAGGTCAGACTCGCTGTTGAAGAGGCCGATGTTATCTTATTACTTACCGATGTAACCGTTGGCATACATGAGTTCGATCAAACCATGGCCGGACTGCTTCGCAAGAGTCCCAAGAAAGTGATTCTTGTGGTTAATAAGGTCGACAACTCACAGAGGCTTAATGACGCCACTGAGTTCTATTCCCTGGGAATAGGAGACTACTTTGCCATTAGTTCAATTAACGGCAGCGGAACGGGTGAACTACTGGATGAGGTTGTCAAGCATCTTGACGGCTCGGCTGAGGAAGAGTATGATGAGATCCCAAGAGTTGCGATCGTGGGACGACCGAATGTTGGCAAATCGTCACTGGTAAATGCCTTATTGGGAGAAGAGAGGTTCATTGTTACTCCTGTGGCTGGAACAACAAGGGATTCAATATTCACCCGGTACAATAAGTTCAATTACGAGTTTTATCTTATCGACACTGCCGGGCTAAGGAAAAGAGGCAAGGTTAAGGAGGACCTTGAATTCTACACTGTACTCCGATCGGTAAGAGCTATTGAGAGTGCCGATGTCTGTGTACTCCTAATTGACGGTACACGCGGTCTTGAATCACAGGATCTCTCAATACTGAGTGTTATCCTACGCAATAGTAAAGGGGTGGTTATTGCAGTCAATAAATGGGATCTACTTGAAAAAGAATCGAATACCGCCCTTCAGTTTGAAAAATTACTCAAAGAGAGAACGGCTCCCTTTGTTGACTATCCTGTATTGTTCATCTCTGCTCTTCACAAGCAGAGAGTTCATAAATTACTCGAGACAATTCAGGAGGTGTACAATAACAGGACCACCAAGATATCCACATCGGAGCTTAACACTGTAATGCTTGAAGCAATAAAGGTAAGCCCGCCCCCTGCACTAAAGGGGAAACTTATAAAGATCAAGTACGTCACTCAGCTGCCAACGCGGATACCTTCGTTTGCATTTTTCTGTAACCATCCGCAATACATTAAAGATCCCTATAAGAGGTATCTCGAGAACAGGCTGAGAGAGAAATTCAAATTTACAGGGGTGCCAATCAATATCTTTATGCGCAAAAAGTAGTATTTTGGTTTGGTTTTTGTGCGTTATCTGAAACTGAATGGATATTATGAAACTAAGATTTTCGGGACTGGCACTAATAATAATTGCATTAGGGATTGGATCATGCCGACCTATCGAAAAGCTTCCGGCCGAACCCACTATAGAATATCGCAGTTTCAAATTGTTTGACACAGTGGATCTTCTTGGCAATCCTGGCAAAGGAGGCCGTCTGAATTTCTACTTTGAAGATGGAGATGGCGACCTTGGTCTCAGCCAGCCGCAGCCGGGTGATACCGACACAGTAAATCTCTTCTTTCAGCTTTTCCGCAAGGTGAACGGAACAATAGAGCCAGCCGGTCCAACCGACTTGCTGAGGCCATCAAATTACAGGATCCCATTTATGGACAGGCAGGGACAGAATAAGATACTTAGGGGTACGATCGATGTCACCTTCGTTTATCTGTTCTATTCCAGCAGTGACACCTTACTGTACGAGTTTTACATAAAAGACCGTGCCGGTAATGAAAGCAATCATGAGATGACCTTAGAAATACCACTTGGTTACACGGGGATCATAGAAAAGAAGTGATCAGAAACGGATGCCCATAATAAGGACATCATCCACCTGTTCAAGCTTCCCTTTCCACTCAAGAAATGCTCTTTCCACCTTTTCGCTCTGAACATCCATTGTTTCCGATGAAATTTTTTCGAGCAACGCCTTAACGCGTATTATTTTCATCTTCTTACCCTCGGGTCCGCCAAACTGGTCGGGATAGCCGTCGGAGAAAAGATAAATTGAATCGCCTTCAGAGAGGTAATACTCCTGATCATCGAATAGTTTCTCTCCCACAAAATCTCCGCCTACCGACGACCGGTTGCCTTTGATATAATAAGAATCACCACCCATTACTAGGATTACCGGGCGCATAGCTGAGGAGAAGAGCAGGTGCCTGGTTTTGGTGTTAAAGTTGCATACAACAATATCCATACCGTCACTTGCGCCTCCATCTGCCGAACTGTTTTGATTAAGGGTGGATGTAACCTCGTTATCAAGCAAAGTAAGTATCTCCGATGGTCTTCGTACTCCTCTCCTTCTGACAATATCCTGAATAAGAGCCGAACCTATCATCGACATAAATGCTCCCGGCACCCCATGTCCTGTTGAGTCTGCACAAATAAGTATAAAATTATCTTCATCAACCTTCTCAAACCAGTAGAAGTCACCGCTCACTATCTGCTTGGGCATATATATCATAAAGGCCTCAGGGAAAGCTGTTTTCACTCTTTCAAAATCGGGTAAGATACTCGATTGTATCCTTCGTGCATAATTGATACTATCGGTAATTTCGCGGTTTTTCTGTTCGATCTCCTCATTCTGACGCATCACTTCCTGTGTCCGCCTGGAGAGTTCCTCTTCGAGCTCAACTCTTCTTTTTCTGGCAGCATCTTCTCTTATTCTGAAGATTATAATGATGGCCGAACCGATGATGGCCAATACCAGAAGTATGAACCACCACATGCGCCATACAGGTTTCCGGATAACGAAGGAGTATAATCCTTCCCCGCTTAGTTCATGCCCATTCTCATCAACGGCCTTTACCCTGAACGTGTAGTTGCCACTTGTCAGCCTGTAAACAATGGAACGAGAACTCCCCGGAACTGTCCATTCTCTGTCAAAATCATCGAGAAAGGATATATATCGGATTCTGCTATTATAAGAAAAATTTATGCCTGAATATGTTATCTTAACAATATAGCGCGACCTGTAAGGAAGAACAAGCTTTTTCTCCGGATCGATCTTACGGTCATCGATCTCAACAGATGTTATATTCATTAAGGTGGCAGGTGGTTCCTTGTTCTCCTTTGTACCGTTATATACGATAAGTCCGGCTGAAGTACCAATGTAAACTCTCCCATCAACATCCTCAAAGAGAGAATTATGGTTACAGTCACCATTACCGGCAAATTCGGTGCCTATGGTTCTTATTGAACCGCCGTCTGCCCTTAAGATTGAAAATCCACGCTGATGACCTATCCAAATATTTCCTCCCTTATCAGCCAGTACACTGTAGATATAATCGTTAAGCAGGCCATCATTCGAAGTGAAATTGACCGTTTTGGCTCCCTCAACCTGAAATAGCCCATTACCCTTTGTTCCCACCCATATTTTTCCGTCTCCGCTCATACCGAGTGATTCCATCTTGTTCTGCATAGGACCGGCAATTGTTGCTGCCAGGGTTGTTACAGGCTCACCGGGATTACAGATATAAACCTTGTCGGATTCTGTAATAATGAATGCCCGTCCGTCGGGCCGGACTCTGACCTGACGAATGCTGTTATGAGACAAACCCTTCCTGGTGGTAAAAATGTCTTTTACCCGCAAAGTCTCCTTACTCAGCACTATGGCCCCATCGTTGGTGGCAAGCCAGATATTGTTCCCGTCAGAATCTATAGATGCAATAATATTCTCACCGCTGTTCGATCCGGAATAGGCCTTGTTGAAATTTTGCCAGTCGGACGATCTCCAAAGACCGTCACCGTCGGTTCCCAGCCACAGGATACCTTTGGCATCAATATGGTATGCAGAGATAAGGGCCACAGAACTAACTCTCTTCAGGTCAACCCATCGTTCCGACATTCCGCTTTCCGGATTAAAAAGATGATACCCCATCCTGGTTCCCAGGATAAGTTTATTGTTTTTCCTGCCTATAAAAATAATATCATTCTCTATCGGTCTTTTTCCCGGTGCAATAAAAGTGAATGCTTCACTTGAAAGCATGCTGAGACCGTCTCCATAGAGACCGACCCACATGTTTCCTTCCCTGTCGGAGAAAATAGTCTTAACATTATCTCCGGGCAGACCTGCACTCTTGTTAAAAACCTGTAATCCTGCGGAATCCGGATTCTCAATATCTGCAACATGAATAAGGCCCAACCCGAATGTAGAGATCCATAATCCCTTATTTCCGTCGCCTTTAATTTCCTGTATCTTGGTATATCCGAACCACTCCGGTCCGCCGGCCTTCACCATTGAACTACCCCCCTTTTTTAAAAGGAACAAGCCATTATCGTCGGTACCTGCTATGATAAGTCCCTCCGGAGAAAGATATAAGGCTTCAACTTTCTGGTATTCAATACCTGGTATTTCCCTTTCAATTACAGCCACTTCCCCTTCTATCCTGCACTCTATCACACCTTCATGTGTCCCGGCAAAAAACCTGTCATTCTCTGTGAATCTGACTACGTTCAGGAATTTATTACCCTGGACAACAATATTCCCGGTAACCTTATGACTTGCAGGATCTATTATGTAAAGCCCTTTTGTTTGGGTCACTGCTACAATAGCACCATCAGGCATCTCAGTCAGGTTATTTATTCTGAATGCTTTTATGCCTGATATCCTTTTTAACTCCTTACCGCTGTTGTATAGCACTGTCCCGTCGCTATATCCAAACCACAGAAGGCCTTTGGAATCCTTATAGCTGCAAACCGGATAACCGCTGATCGTTGAGTCGGGCAATATTACAGGGTAGAACTCATATCCGTCGAATCGAGCCATTCCGCTTCCTGTCCCTACCCAGATAAAACCATCATTGTCCTGAATAATGTTATAGACGAACTTCCCGGGCAATCCCATTTCAGGGGTATAGCTGGCAAACCGGTATGACTGGGCCTGGAGTGTTCCTGAAAGGAGCATTCCAACAAGACAAAGTAGTAGAATTCTGGATCTCAAAATACCTGGTATTTACTGTAAAGCTATTTCTTATCTATCTTTTTTACGCCGATCTTTCCCTGATAAACAGGGACCCCGCCAATAGGTATGGTAAAGAAAGGCAGATTTTCGCCGTACTGATTTTCAACACTTATCACAACATTATTATTTCTTACAAGTCCCGGTTTATATTTATGGAACTGAATATCCAGGGAGTGGTTAATCTCGCCATCCAGAATTGGAAGGCTACTATCTGTCCATACATCCTCACCCGATATTTTAGCTTCAGACCCTTTTCTTACGGAGGATACGACAAGTATTGTCCCATCATTATCCCAGTCGAAATTTCTTTGTTTTACAGATATTGTACCCGTATCGATAAATGGATATATATGAGCCACTGAAGCTGTATTGTTCCACATTCTGAATGAATATTCATATGTAAAAGCGTTGCCTCCCTCTATTTCCTTGTTGCTATCGGGGTCTCTGCTAAGGAAATAGCGGTAGAGGTTACCATCATCTCCACTGATACCGTCGCAAATGATCTTAAAAATATAACCGTCGAATTTCTGTATAAACTCTCCCTCTATAGGGTTGAATGGTCCAAAAGTGTACCAGGCGCCATCATATCTGGATTCATTGCCAAAAACCCTTGAGGCCATTAAAGTCCCGCTTTTATAGTTTCCTCGGGGGTCCATGCCTTTAGCATCGGGATCTGAGAAAGACCCTTTGCCTCCATAAATGGAATATGACATTCTGGTATTCCATACACCATTGATCTCATCCTCTTTACCTCCCACATCAGGGTCATAAACCCTTATATAAAAAGGCTCCTTATAGGTGGATGGTATCTTGAAGAAGAATGTTTGTGAGAAGTCGTCATCACCCCATGAAGTTACACCCTCCTTCCCGAAAGTCATCAGGAATTCAATGTTTTCATCCTTAGCCGGAACAGCCTGCCCATAAAGGGAAGGTGCGATCAGGCTCATCATGATCACAATGACTATAAAGAGTTTATATTGAGTTTTCTTGATTCTCATCTTATTATAAAAATAGTTATTTACCCTGATCAGGGCCGACAATTACAATTTTTTTACTAACACATGCCTCCCTGACAGCTCCGTTTTCATCGGGAGCACCAGAAACAATAAGTTGAACATTATAGTTTCCGGGTATGGCAAAGCTTTTCTCTGTAGTTGCTCCTGTTGATGATGTCCCGTCGTCAAAGTTCCAGTAGTATCTTGTTATATTCCAGCCCGGCAGGTTGGTAGGCGATGAATCGAAAGTGACCTGATCACCGGCTTTGGCACTTTCAGCAGCAGTAAATACTGCCTGTTCTGTCTTTCTTATTTCGAGAAAATATGTCACCTCGTTATACTTAACTTCCCCTGTAATGAGGTTCACAGCATTTAGCTTTACAAGGTAATCCCCGGGGTTTTCAAAACAGTGCTCGGCAGTGATACCACGGGCCTTTTTACCATCGCCAAAGTCCCACTCATAAAGAAACGGCGTTGAATCAAGCTTAACAGCATTTTCCTCAACGAACTCATAGCAATATGAATCGACAACAGCCTCAGAACAGTTAAGCTTTCTGATAACCGTTGATGAAAATCTGTAGATATCGTCATTACGTCGCCTGTTACTGGTGAAATAGCCAGACTGTCCGTCCTTTTCAATAGCAACGGCAAAATCGTCCGATGGAGAATTTATTGGCTCCGGCATTGGCGAAGGTTTCATCCATGAGCCATATTGAAGAAGAGTAAAGTAGACATCGAGGCCTCCTTTGCCACCTTGCCTGTCGGATGAAAAATAGAGGCGCCCTGAGCTGTGAAAAAAAGGATATAGCTCCGATGAGGGAGTATTGACCAGCGGTCCGGCATTTACCGGTTTCCCCCATCCATTGGCTGTACGCTCACAATAGTAAATATCGGCTCCACCCTGTCCTCCCGGCATATCACTTGAAAAGAAGAGGTATTTACCGTCGGTGCTTATTGAGGGATGTGCCACATGATAGTCGGTAGTGTTATACTCAAAGGGTTTAATATCTGTCCATTTACCGCCTGATTTAATGGCAGTGAAGATGCCCAGTTTATTCTGGGTTTTCTTCTTTTTTGCTTGCTTTCCTGTAACAATATCCCGAGTAAAATATACTTTATTGCCATCGGGACTGAAACAAAGCGGGCCCTCTGAGAGAGGTGTTGTAAGATCGTCGGACCAGATTCCGGGCTTTCGCCATTTTGTTGAATCTCTCTTTTCAGCAAAGTAAACATCCCAAACCCTAAGTCCGTCGAAAGTATTATAGTCCGATACGACCTTACTCTTGCGGTTGGAGCAGAAAATTATTCCGTCACCGGTAATTACCGGAGCTATATCGTCAAACAGTGATGAACTTACAGGAAGAATTACAACCTCAAACATAGGTGGTTCCTGTCCGCTGGCAAACTCAACCCCGAACAATGAAAATATTAACAATAATAACAGTGCTTTCCCCTTCATTTTAAAAGTATCTTGGATTAGAAGCACTCACCCTGTTTGTAAATTCAAACCTCATCACAATTTCATGTGAACCGGATGAGAACTTAGATAATCCCCCCATTTGATAGTCGTAAGCGTATCCTATTTTAAGTTTCTGACCCAGTTGAAGTTCGAGTATCCCTACCAGTGCCTCCTCACCTATTCTCCATGAGCCCCCCAGCCATACCACATCGCCAAATATAAAGTTAGCGTTAAGATCGGCACCATAGGTATTATTCATATACAATTTAAGCAAAGCTGAAGGCTTGAATTTAAATGCCTCACTAAATGTAATAAGCCCACCACCAAATACAAGGATATCATAATTCTGGACAGAGTTATAGACTTCATATCCCGATCCTGAGGATGCCTCCCTGTAGCTCAGGAAAGCTGGAATTGATGCTCCCAGGAACGCATTATCGGAGTAGTAATAGATACCAGCCCCTACATTAGGCAGCGTATAAGAGGAAGCCCCGTCTGTAAAAACAGGATCAGGAGTAATGGTGTATACACTTGCAAGGTTGTTGTTACTCATATCGACACCTGCTTTCAGACCAAAAGATATTTTGCCCTTGTTACCTGCTCTAATTCTATAAGCATAGTGACCATAAATACCTGTTGTTTTGGTTACACCATAGGTAAGATACTGACCCATAAGTCCGATAGCGACGCGGTCGCTTTTTAAGGGTGCATGAACAGAAAAACTCTGAAAAAGCGGGCTTCCTTCGAGACCGGCCCATTGCTGACGGTAGTAGAATGTTGAACTGAGGGCACCTCTTGAGCCTGCATAGGCCGGGTTGATAATAATACCATCCATCAAATATTGGCTATAAACCGGATAGACCTGAGCAGAGGTGTCAGTTAAAAAGGCGGAAAATAAAAGAAGGATAATATACCTGAATCTCATCTTCCTGACCGTTTTATTATTATGTATCCGCTGTATTTGTCAACTGCCGGCTTTGTAATCGTTAAGAGGTAATAGTAGGTGCCTTCCGGCAGGTCTGCGCCATTCTTGTCCTTGCCATCCCAGAATCCTGTTGTGGCACTGTAGTTCTTTTTACGAAATACCTCAACACCTTTAATATTTATTATCACCAATTCATTTTCGGTACCATCGTGGATGCCTATTTCAAAAGTATCGTTTATACCATCATTACCAGGTGAGAATCCTCCCGGAATAACCAGTCCCGGCACTTCAACAATGACTCTGTCGGTTGCTGCCGGGCAGACACCGTTTATTACGCTCCACTCCAGTTCATTTTGTCCGAACCACAGATCTGATACAGTTGTGGCAGGAAGAACATCGTTGCCAAACAGTGGGGTTCCTTTACTTGAGACGATGCTCCACTTGGTTGCTGTTGAGCGCACAGGCGTTACGGCGTTAAGGGTTGTATTGAACTCAAAAGGCATTAGAAACTGATCAGGGCCTGCGTCGGCCGGATCGGGTTGCTGCCAGAAGGTAACATCCACAGATGCTGAATCCTTGCACTGCCAGTTGGTCTCTTTCCACCAGAAGCGCCAGATTCCATAACCAGAAACTGTAACAGTATGTGAAGCTGAAGTAATGGCATTGGCAGCAGCTGTAACGGGGGTTGTTTTGTAATCCCACGTCCCTACGCCGATGCTGGGAACGGCATTAAGGGTGTACGTTAGTCCGCAGGCCTCTCCATTCGTACCGGCATTTGAGTTAGGATATTTGAAGACCGTAACCTGATGTGATCCTGCTTTTGATGTTGCAAGACAGCCGTTAATATTATCCTTGATGCTTGTAAGTGTGTATGTTGAACTATTAACCGGCTTCCTCGTTATAGATGAGACTGCAGATGTAATGGCAGAGAATGTTGAGTCAACTGATCCGTTTGACAGTACAACATCCCAGTTTCCGGACCCTGTTAAGGTCAGTCCTACTGTTACAGGTGTCCCTTCGCATGAGTTTTGCACAACATCAGCGATAAGGCCGGTAGGAAGTGTAAGAGTATCAACTATCAGTCCGGCAGAAATGTTTGTACATTCATTCGTGGGGCCGGATTTTACGATCCTCCTGTAGTAAATAATATCTGTTATTGCAGGGGGATCAAAACTTCCTCCGGCTACGGGAGTACCTGTTGCCGCTACCCATGCAATATTATTGGGGCTCTGTTCCCATGTATAGGCATATGTCCCCGATCCACCTGTGGGTGTAAGGCCGTTTATTCGGGCCGGGACAGTACCATAGCATACTTCCGGTACAGGTGGCAGGGTATTATTGGCAATTGCCCCGAATATATTAAGAGTTACTGAAGTACTTGTGTCGGCACACTGGTTCTGAAGGCCTGAAAATACCACACGCCTGAAATATCTGTTACCCAAAGCCTTAAGAGCCACCTCATCGGGATTGTAGGTTGCTGTGTTTATAGTTCCTGTGGGTACCAGAGGAGCTGTAGCAAAGTTATCGGCACTTATCTCCCACTTAAAGTTATAGGATCCGTCGCCGCCGGTGAGTGCCGGTCCTGACTGAACCAGATCGGTAAAGTTTGTTCCCTCGCAGATCGACTGATCTGTTTGTATGTTATTATTCAAGATCAGTGGAAGAACAGTTATTTTCAACGAGGGAGATGCACTTGTGCATACATCTGAGTTTACAACACGGCGATACCACTTGTCAGAGCTAAGAGCCGGCGGATCAAAGTTGGACAAAGTAATTGTTCCAACGGGGACCTGGGGTGCAGTAGAGAAATTGTCGTTGCTAACCTGCCATATGTAGGTATAGGTACCATTACCTCCTGCGGGGCCTGCATTTGCCGAATACAAAGGATCAGGGTTCTGGTTGAAACAGATCGTTGTATCGCCGTCAATAAGGTTGCCTGTGATCTGTCCGAAGAGCTCCAGCACAACCGAAGAGCTGGTGCTTTGGCAAGTGTTATTTAATCCTGAGTATACTATTCTTCTAAAATACTTCTTGCCTGCGGCAACCAGAAGTGCTTCGTCGGGGTTGTAAGCGGCACCTGTTATCACTCCTGTGGCATCACCAAAAGCAATATTGTCCGTGCTCTGTTCCCATTTGTAAAGATAGGAGGAGTTACCACCGGTAAGTAACGTTCCTGAATGAGCCAGGTCGGTAAAGAGAGATCCTTCGCAAAGAGTCTGGTCGGAGGCAACATTATTATTTGCGATCAGCGGCAGTACTGTTATTTTAACGGCATTAGAGGTATTGGTACATACGCTAGAATTCACGACCCTGCGATACCAGGTGTCTGTTGTCAGTGCAGCCGGATCGTATTTGCTCCCGGTTATAGTTCCGCCGGGGACCTGAGGGGCTGTACCAAAGTTATCTGTGCTCTGTTGCCAGGTATAAGTATATGTTCCTGAGCCACCTCCCGGTAATGGCACCAATGGATACAGGGCATTGGGGTCCTGTGAGAAACAAATGGTGGTATCTGTTCCAATGTTATTGTTTACAATTATGGGAAGGACAGTAAACTTTATCTCCTTGCTTATGTCGGTAATGGCCCCTGACTGATACCACTCTTCTGAAGAAGGCATTACCTGCGACGACTTCCGCGGGAGGTGTTGGATAATTCTTGCTTGTAGCAGCACCCACAGGTGTCCATGCCCCGGCACCGAATTTTCTTTCCCACTGATATGTATATGCTCCTGTTCCTCCGAGTGGGCTTGTACCATTGAGGTCAGGTAAAATAATATTCTGGCAGATAGTATCGATCTGATTGCCCGTGATTGATGAAGAGACTGAGTTAAAAAGGAAACCTGTAATGTTCAAAGCCAATGGAGTTTTAATAGATCCGACGTTACCAACTGTGGCCTCTGACAATCCATTTGTTCCTCCGGCTCCTCCGCACACCTGTTCCAGTAGCGCCACCATTAGAATGAGGATTTCAGCCAAATAAGAGCCACCGCCGCCGCCTCCGCCCATTCCAAAGGTGTTAATGTTAACATCTCCACCTTCGCCACCTCTTGCACTAACCTTAATGTTGATGGTCCAGTAACTTTGGACTGATAGGACAATTGATCCTGCTCCTCCTCCACCACCGGCACCAGCAGTACCTGACGCGACACCTGAAACAGAATCTCCATCGGCTATAATTTTTTATCCATTCCCGTGAATAATGTCGGCAATAATGAAAATAATACCACCTCCATTTCCACCCGGTGTTGCAACCACCGACCGGTATATGTTTACTTGATCCTCCGCCTCCACCCTAAAAATATATCCGTTTGTATCTATCGAGCCTGACCAACCCCTTCCTCCGATTCCTCTTGCCAAGCGGTGAAGAACATCCATCTTCAAGGTAACCTAAGCCTCCTGCCCCATGAGATCCTCCTCCTCCACCGCCAGGATATCTTCCGCTTCCGGCACCCCCTCCTGTAAAGTTTGCACCTCTACCCTTTGTAAAACCAGGATATCCAGGAGCATTAAATGCATCGTTTGCAGTGTGCAATTCCCTCCCCTTTAAAGCCTGCCGCTTAGGGATGCTGTGGGATATGAGATATGAATTGCATCGACTGCAAAGGTCATCTGCTCCCAATGTAACAGCATCCTCCCTTAAAACCCTTACCGGTAACATCTACTGTCTGCGGCAAGATTAAGTGATGTCCCAACAAAGAATGCTAAGAACACCCCCTGTACCAGTTGCCGGATTCCACGCTTGAGCAGTCAAATTTGCCGTCACGTTGCTGAGTTGTAGAAGGGAACTTTTATTAGCTGCACTGAGCCATTAGCATCGAATGAGCCATATGTATATATTGAGAAACCTGATATCTGAAACACCGGGAGCCCCTACTGCCTGAACAATAAAAAACTCATGACTACCAGGTCTGCCATATAGACTTTGAGCAGCTCCATACAAACCACCGTTTGTAGTATAGATCCTCAAACCCTTCATCTGGATCAGAAGGACAGTATCGCCAACAGAATAACCGGCCGTACTGGTAACCGTAACATAATCTGCCCCGACGGCTGTGACCTTTACATACTGATTAATTACACCCGAGATGGGTGTCTGAGCAATAAGGGGGAAAGAGGTTAACAGCAACAAAATCGCTAAACAGCTGGTTGCCAAATATTTCCGCAAATTCTCACTCTCGTACATCAGACGTCTATATAACCTGCTAATATAATTAAATATTTCTTTTCTCCAATTAATGCCAGAGCCCTGCCTGTTATGCTTTAAAGCTTCTCCACGGTGTATAGCAAAGGCAGCTCAACATAGAAAGTTGTACCTCCTCCAGAGAGTGATTCAAACCACACTTTACCGCCTGCTGTCTCAGTAAATCTTTTAACTATAGATAATCCCAGTCCCATACCCGATGATTTTGTTGTAAAATTGGGAGTAAAAAGTCTCTCTCTCATATTCTCGGGTATACCTGTACCGTTATCCTTCAGGCTTACTTTGACAACATCGCTGTAACAAACCAGGTCGATCTTAATAACGCCTTTCTTGCCTGCAGGGATAGCCTGAACTGCATTCTTCAACAGGTTGCTGAAGATTCCGTTTATCTGTTCCTTATCGGCCG
Source organism: uncultured Bacteroidales bacterium (assembly GCA_963698535.1). GTDB lineage: Bacteria > Bacteroidota > Bacteroidia > Bacteroidales > VadinHA17 > CAVORD01. Next base: position 55,083 of record CAVORD010000002.1, read on the forward strand.
TTATAAAGACAGAGGAAAGGTTCCCGTAGTTAACTTCGAAATGTAAATTCTCTGTCTTAAGGTACAGCTCAACTGCTCTGGATATCTGTTCGATAAGGTCCATTTTTACCGGAGCCGGCCTGGGCATCCGTGCAAAGCTGGAAAAGGCAGTTGCTATTGCAGAAAGGTTGTCGATATACTCGATCTGGTTCTCGGTAAACTTCTCTATCTTACTGTCAAACCCTTCAGCCTTATCCTTCCATGCTTTAAGCAGCTGCTGAACATTCAGCTTCATTGGTGTGAGAGGGTTTTTGATCTCATGAGCTATCTGCTTTGCCATCTCTCTCCAGGCCACCTCCCTCTCTGATGCCGACAGCGCTCTCGCACTCTGCTTCAAGCTCATCGACCAGGTGGTTATATTGCCTTACAAGTTCCGATAGTTCATCATTACCGCTGTATTTTAATGGTTCACTTTTCTTTCCAAGTTCGATGCTTGCCAGCCCTTCTCTTAACAACCTCAGCGGATAGGTAATCTTTTCACTTATAAAAACAGCGAGGGCCATTGTAACGATAATGAGGAGGAGTGTAAAGTTAACCACGGTGACCACCATCCCTGAAACCTCGGCGGTAAGAGTGCTCTGCAGTGTGAAATAGGGAAGATTGAGGTATGCCAGCAGATTGCCCTGATAATTGAATACCGGCATATATCCGCTTTGATAACTCATCTTACCTGTCTGCTCCTGATGGATATATTCCGACGATCCCTCAACTGCAAGCCTGTAGTAAGCGTCAGCGTTCATCAGGCTCCCCTTGAGCTCCCTGGAAAACAATTCAGGACGGGATGTTGCGATCAGAGATCCATCTGGTCCGTAAAGGTTAATGTCGTTGTAAAAGACATTGGAGAATTTCACCAGTAACTCATCGAGAGAGGTGTATCCATCCTCCTTCCAGTTTCTGTCGATAGTCTGGTATTTGCTGAGCTTGTGATCCAGCTCAATACTTACCGATGCGAGTTTCTCTTTTATGTTTCTGTTATGCCTTACCCTGTACTGTTCGATAGTGAGATAACTTACCCCGAAGCCAATTGCCAGAAATGAACCGGTAATAATGACAAGGAATGAAACCTGAAGACGTTGCCGGAAGTTATCCTGATAGAGTCTCCATGAGAATGAACCTGACCCGATAACCTGCATCACTGAGGCGAAAAGAAGAATAAAAACGAAGAGATATGCAAAACCTGTGACCTTGTCTATAGGTCTTACCTCCGGTCTGCTTATTATTACACTGATGCTCCCCTGCTGGTAACAAAAATGCTGGTTTCCTCTTTCGCTGAAGGAGTAGTATTCGCCATCCCCTATATTCTCATTGGGGAGGATCTCAGAATAGGGGTACTCGCCCGTCCTTACAGCAAGCATATCATTTACATACTTAGCCGACGAATACTCTTTAAGTCCTGAAAACCTGGAGTACCTCTTATCAAGCAGAAGTTCGGGGTAGCCTGCCTGAAAAGTTGTGACCTGACTGACAAGCTCGATAAAAACGGCATTTCTCTCTCCCTCCGGTGTACTATGGTAAACGGCACCCAGATAGTAAGCCCTGCCGGCTTCATTCTCGATAAACCAGAATCCTGTTCCGGTTATACTCTCGCCTTTCCTGGTGATCCTGTCGCCAAAGAAGGTAAAGCAGTTGTCGATAAGGTTATCGTCTGCAGCCAGACGCAGTTTAGATTCATCGGTACAAAGGACGTAACCTATATCATAATTGTTCCAGTAACCATCAAAATAGTTCCTGTCGAGGTGGGAAGTGATACGTTCTACATCCAAAGGCGTAAAATATGGTTTCTCCAATATCTTCAGCAGGATCGAATCGGATGAAATTCCCGGCCAGCTCTCGATAAGAAGGTATTCAGCCAGAGGATCATGATCGGTAGCATACGATACAGCCAGAACTTTCAGGTTCTCCTTCTCCTTGTCATTGCTGTACCTCAGGATAAGTACAAGGAAAAAGATGGCCAGTACTGCAGAGATTATCACGGTCCCGTTAAAAAATCTGAAGTTATATCTCTTAACCAGATAGTTTGTAATAAACAGCAGTGCAAACAGAACAACTGATACCGTAATATAGATCCCATAAAAGAGGAAAGCCCCGACTACTGAAAGTATAAAAGGGATCGGGATAAGGAACCACTTTGAAAAGTCTGAATTGATTAATCTTATAACAGCAATAATCATGATAAGCTCAACTGCCAGAACCATCGATAATATTGAGAATAACGCCACAACACTGAACCAGTCGATCTTAAGGATATTATAAGTCTCCAGACTTATATTTGAGTTAAGCAGCAGGTGCCTGACGAGCCCAGATATTAATACAATACCGATAAAGGCTGTAGCCGGAAGGATTCCTGTCACAAAAGATTCTTTAGTACCACGGTAAGGATCACCCTTATGATCCGACCATACGCGGAAGAAATTGAATATAAGGATGAGGAGTAAAAGTGAAAGGATAAGGAGATGACCACACGATGGTATGACCGGTCCCAATGTGAATTCAAGGGGAGAGAACAGTCTCTCTCCCATTTGCATCAATCCCGGTAACTCAGGAATAAGGAAAAGAGCATAGGTAATAAGGTGCACTCCTATATTCAGGGCAACACCTGCTAAAATCTTTTTCTCAAGAAGAAGTTTCATGACCATTCGACCTGTAAGCCAAAGAATGGTGATGATCAGAAGCAGTGCAGGTATAAACCTTAACAGGAGTGCCAGAGAAGTCAATTGACCCTCAGGTATTAAAATTCTAAACAGGATATCTCCCGATCGGCCTATTACGGGAAATCCGGCCTCGCTCTTTGTATCAGTGATCAGCTTCTCTTCCCCTGTAGAACCCCTTAGTCCGACAAAGCCGTCGGTAAAGAAATCGTTGGTAAGACTATAGTCGCTGTAAACACGTGAAAGTGCTATGAGCGACAGACCGGCGGTATCGTACCGTTCATTCAGAAACCATCCATTATTAATAAAGACCAGCGGGGTGGAAAGCTCTCCGTTCTTCAGTTGCGGGAAAGCATCAAAACTGTTGTCATTCCAGTAGACAAGATCTCCTGCTCTGTAGACCAGAAAAGAGACCGACTCCTTTTCGAAATTTCTAAAGAGGGTTCCCCCGGGATCAAGAGGCAATGAAAATGTGCTGTCGGCAATCTCATCGACAGCCAAACGGATAAGTGAGTTACATTTCTCCTCTCTCCCAATCAGGCTCCTCTCATATTTTCTGAGATATTGCTCCCTGAACCAGCTGCCGCCGGTAACAAAGTATATTAAGATAGTCAGGATGAATAGTGATATTAGGATAACTATGTTTCTGACCGATTTCCCGGGACCTGTTATGATCATTTTGGCTTTATTAGTCGTGATGATAAGGCTCGCCCTTTATAATGGTAAAAACTCTGTACAGCTGCTCAAGAAACAATAATCGTACCAACTGATGAGGAAATGTCAGCTGAGAAAGGGACAGTTTTTCGTCGGCTCTTTTATATACCTCCTCTGAGAAGCCGTATGCGCCACCCGAAAGGAAGAGTATTCTCTTTTTTCCTGACATTAATAGTCCTTCAAATCTTGTGGCAAAATTTCTGGTTGTATACTCCTTGCCATGCTCATCAAGAAGAATTACATAATCATCATCGGTAATTGCTGCAAGCTGGGACCTCCCCTCCCTGTTCTTCTGCTCAATCTGTGGCATGTTTCTTGTATTCCTGATATCCGGAATTGTAATAATTTCAAAGGGGACATATTTTTTGATGCGACCGGAATAATCATCTGACCCTGTTTGTACAGAAGTCACATTGGTTTTGCCGGTTTGAATAAAAGCAACCTTCATCTGTGTTTATACGCCTTATAAAGCTATTAAGTAACAAAAATATAAGATAATTATAATATCCCTTAAGTTATGGCTCGTTTTGAAATTCTGCAATAAATCTTAAATTTGTGACGGGAGTGGTCATCCACAAACGGTGGGTAATAGATAAAATGAAATGAAAAGAACTATTCTGATAACCTTTGTTCTGATCTCTTTTCTAAGTCCTTCGGTGGCTCAGGAAAAGATCCCTGCCGGTATCTCTCTGGCTTTCAGGGCAGGTAATGCATCAGAGCTGGCAAAATATCTCAATTCAACAGTCGAGATATTACTTCTTGATACTGAGGATTTCTACAAGAAGGGTGTTGCTGAAACTATTTTGAAGGATTTCTTTGCAAGTTATCCCTGCACCGATTTTACAATCCTGCATCAGGGAGCCAAGAACGAGGCTCAATATGCAATAGGCAATCTAAAATCAACAAAAGGCTCTTTCAGGGTCTACTTTCTGCTGAAGAAAGTCGGATCGGAATTCTTAATACACCAGATCAGGATTGAAACTGACAACGGACGATAGCTGGCTCAGGGCTCTTATCACAACAGCACTTAGCGAAGATGTGGGTGATGGTGATCACTCATCGTTGGCATCCATTCCCTCAGGGAGTGAGGGCAGAGCAAAACTACTGGTGAAGGAGCAGGGTGTACTTGCTGGGGTAAGACCCGTTTTAGAGTTGTTCTCAATAGCTGATTCCCTTTTACAGACCGACCTTCTTATCAGAGACGGAGCCAGGATTAAACCGGGAGATATCGTTCTAACGGTATCGGGTTCAGTACATTCAATACTAAGGACCGAACGACTGGCTCTCAATATTATGCAAAGGATGAGTGGCATTGCCACAACGACAGCCGAATATGTTGATGCTGTTTCAGGTTATAATGCCAGAATACTCGATACCCGTAAAACGACACCGGGGATCAGGAGGCTTGAAAAGGAGGCTGTAAGAATTGGTGGCGGATACAATCACAGGATGGGACTTTACGATATGATAATGCTGAAGGATAATCACATCGATTATGCCGGAGGCATAAGGAAATCTATCGAGAGGACCAAAGAGTATCTGATGCGTTCCGGCAAGGATCTGAGGATTGAAATAGAGGCGAGGTCAATAAAGGATATCGAAGAGATCATTGAAACGGGTGGTGTACACAGAGTGATGCTCGACAATTTTACGCCCGAACTGACCGAGAAAGCCATACACCTCATCGACGGACAATTCGAAACAGAATCATCCGGTGGTATTACGCTTGAAAACATACGATCGTACGCTAAAACAGGAGTAGATTTTATTTCAGTTGGAGCGCTAACCCACCATATTAAAAGCCTGGACCTCAGCCTTAAAGCATATTGATGAAGATCGGTGGTCATGACGTGGAAAAACAAAAACGGAGCAAGCTAAGAAATCTGGTGCTTCCGGGATTCAGTGGCGTCCCTATAGTTGATGTTTTTACCTTCGTGGTGCGTGGTTTCGGAAGAGGGACGCTTGTAACTCGTGCCTCATCAATGGCCTTTAACATGCTGATGGCTGTCATCCCCAGCACCATATTCATTTTTACACTTATTCCATTTATTCCCATTGAGAATTTCCAAAGGGAGCTTGTTGTGCTCTTCGAGAGCGTTTTGCCGTCGAATGTCTACTCGTTCCTTGAGAGTACGATCGTTGATGTGGTGACCAGGAGAAGCGGTACTCTTCTCATTTTCATGTTTCTGGCCACAGTTCTGTTTTCCACTAACGGTATACATTCCCTTATCCACTCCTTTGTGGTGTCGGCCCATGATTTCAAAGCCAGATCGTGGATAGAGCAGCGTAAAATTTCAATTGTCCTTTTACTTATTCTCCATTCACTCATCTATCTGGCGGGAGGACTTATAATTTTCGGGAAGTTTTGTGTTGAGTCACTCGTTGATGCCGGACTAATTGAATCGGGACTTGTTTACTATATCCTGATAATTTTCAAATGGCTCCTTTCAACCGTCCTGCTATTCATTGGAATATCGTTTCTATACTGGCTTGCCCCGGCCCGTCGATCTGAGTTCACCTTTATCTCCGCCGGATCTACCCTTGCCACGCTTCTTTTCATCTCAACGTCGCTGGGTTTCAGTGCCTACGTCAACAATTTTGGTCAGTATAATAAGCTGTACGGATCGATAGGCACCCTTATGGTAATACTTATCTGGCTCTATCTTAATTCAATAGCCCTGCTTATTGGTTTCGAGATCAACCTCAGTATCAGGGCTGCCAACGGATCGCTGAAAGACGGACTACAGGATGTTAACCACAATGAAGATACTTCTTCACCAGGGTAGAGATCTCATCATTCTTACCGTATAATCTCTCGCTCAGGTTCTCATCCTGATAGCTTTTCAGTTTAGCTGCCACATTATCGATCACTCCAGCCGGGAATACTCCGTTCTTTTCGAAGAAGGCCCTTTTCCCTATCAAAGAATCGGCTGATTCCCAACAGCTTGCAGGAAGCTTCTCCAGCTCCGACTGTTTGCTCTTATTCTCCTCCTTGAAAATATTGACTTTAACATATAGCCTGGCCGCAAGATCGAGTGCTCCGTCCATTTCCAGTCCGTGCTGTGTTGCAACAACCAGTCCAGCCATCAGCTTATAGAGATCGGCCGAGCCATCCGGTGACCGCAATTCTACTGTCTGTCGTGTCTGAAAATCGGGCACCTCAGAATCATCTACAGGGTTAGCATCCTTAATCATTTGCGAAGCGCCCACCCATCCGAGCGGAACCCTTACCAGAACCGACCTGTTCCTGTCGCCCCAGCAGATATTTGTCGGCGCCTCCTGGTGAGGCACAAGCCTGAGGTACGATGTGGGTATTGTATTTCCAAAAGCTGTCAATGGCCTGGCAAGATCGAGGATCCCTGCGATCATTCTTCTTGCGGTATCGCTTAGTATACCATTCTCAACCATAACGTTCTTACCATCTTTCTCAAGGAGCATATGAATATGCATCCCTGATCCTGCCTTCCCAACTGTTATTTTCGGTGCAAAACTTACCTCCACTCCATATTCATAACCGAGCATCCTGACGATCCATTTTGCAATAAGCATCTGATCGACCGCCTCATCAACTTCAACCGGGAGAAACTCTATTTCGTGCTGTTCATAATCCTCTTCCTCCTTGGTGAAGCTACCCACTTCAGAATGGCCATATTTAATCTTGCAACCTGCCTTGGCACAAAGGTCAAGCGCACTAACCCTTAAGTCTTCAAATTTTGCAAAAGGTTTCGACTGGTGGTAACCCCGTTGATCCAGCAGAGGATAGAGTTCGTCATGATATGATTTCACATAATACTCAAGCTCACCCAAAGCCTTCATTTTCATGCCGGTAGCCTCTTTAAATTGAGTGTAGGCCTTTTTTAGTATATATTCAGGGGCACTTTCAAGGGGTTTACCTACGCTATTATAAAATGAACAAAGTATATCGAGAGTAGGTTCCACTGTAAATGGGTTCATAAAAGCAGTCCGGTATCTCGGAATCACATAAAGATCACTTGACCCTGCCTCAACGAATGAGAAGAGGCTGGAACCGTCGACACGCTCGCCGGCAGAAAGAATAGTCTCAAGATGGTCGCGGCTATGTGGAACAAAGTTCAATGATTTTAAACGGCCATCCTCGGCAACGTACCGGAAATTAACCATCTTAATGGCTCTTCCTTCTATAAACCTAAGAATATCGTTCCTTGTAAATTCCGATGCAGGCTTTTTCAGAAACTGAACAAGCTCATTGGGATTTAACAGTACATCGTTGTTTTTCATGTTGCTATCTTATCTTGAGGGATTGCAAAAATAGAAAATTAAATAGATGCTGCAAACCGGAAAAATCATCCATTTTTGCAACGATCAACTATTTAATCTTTCATTTCAGGAAGAATTTTATACTTTTGGGAATCAAACCCTTCCTATGTACAAAATCTTCTTACTCACGATAATTGTGTTGGTTGCCGGATGCAAGGAAGATCCTGGTGTCGGGTACTTTTCATCTGAAAAGGCTATATCCTATTTTGAAAGAATAAAAGAGACCACCGCCAAGGATGACGGAAAACTATGGGGGCAGAATCTCTATGGCCCCATAATGTATGTCGATCAGGTATCCAGGACCATTTATGCCAACATGCCCGATGAGGAGGGCCTGCTCAAGGAGAAGGATGGTATCTATACCGGCATATACCCTAAGGAAAAGGTAATAAATAACATTGCCGTTGAGTATGGCGGAACGCTATTCGCCATGGCTAATCTGCCATCCAGGGAAGATGATTACAGAATTTATGCACGGGCTGTCCATGGTCTGTTCCATGTGTTTCAGGCCAAGAATAATCTCGACCCTGGAGGCTACAACACGCTGCACATGAATGAGCCTAAGGCCCGTTTATGGTTAAAACTGGAGTGGAAGGCACTTGAGGCAGCATTGATGTCAGACAGTCTGAGCCGCCAACTTTCACTACGGGATGCGCTGATCTTTCGCGGAGCCAGGCATGAGTATTATCCGGGGATGGTAAAGGAGGAGGTCAAATTTGAGGACTATGAGGGGCTGGCTACTTTTACCTATACCCTTCTGTGCACAGAGAACAAGGACGAATTTCGTACCCGTCTGATAGAATATATGAAAAGGACATATGAGAACCAGTCATATGTTTACTCATTCGGCTTTATTCACGGTGCACTCTACGCTTATCTTTTGCATGATGCCGGCTTTGATTTCAGAAAGATCAACACTCCGGGAACCGACCTTGCGGCCCTTTCAGCTGAGGCATACAATATTCAGTTACCGGATGTTTGCCGTGACGTGGCAGGAAGCATTGCTGTTAACTATAATCTGGAACAGATCAAAGAGGAAGAAAACAAAAGGCAGAGTGAGATGTCTGAAGTTATCCGAAATAAGGTTGGCCTCTTTATGGAAAAACCGGTGGTTTATATAGAACTTATCTCTCCCTCGTTTTCCTATGAACCTGAAGATATTAATTCACTGGATACACTGGGCACATTATACTCCTCTATCAGGGTTTCTGATGACTGGGGTAAGATCACCGTGGATGCCCCCGGATGTCTGGTTAGCAATAACCTTAAATTCCTTCGTATCACAGCGAAGGGATTCAAGGAGGAGAAGAACCATTATTGGGGCGATGGATGGCACCTCATGCTAAACGACAGCTGGCAGATCGTGAAGGTTGATCAGAATCTGTTTATTCGCAGGCTTATGCCGTAAAAGGCTGAACGGGTTATAAACTTCTCAGCGATTCGATCTGGTTTTCCAGCAGTGAAATCTTTGATTCAGCGTCAGCCTGCTTCTTTCTCTCAACATCTACCACAGCAACCGGGGCACTATTTACAAAGCGCTCATTCGACAACTTACCCATGACGCTTTTCAGAAAACCCCGCAAATAACTGAGTTCCTTTTCAAGTTTCTCTATTTCAGCTTCTTTGTCGAACTTTTCCTCGAGAGGAATAAAGAACTCCCTTGTCCCTACCAGAAATGAGATTGCTCCTGCCGGTTTTTCTTCCGAGCACCGCAACGAAGAAAGATTACCCAGCTTGATAATTATAGGTTCATAACTATTGACCGGCGATCCTTCCGCTGCATTCATAAGAAGAATCAGTTGTTCTTTCATGGCCAGATTACGTTCTTTCCTTACATTACGTACAGCACTTATTATTTCACGTGCCTCATCAAAGGCAGACAGTTTCTCACTGTCGAAGCTACCGGCTTTTGGCATTGATGATACCATAATACTCTCGCCTTCATTCCGTACAGCCACCTGTTGCCACAGCTCCTCCGTTATGAAAGGCATAAACGGGTGGAGCACCAGAAGCAATTGTTCAAGTATTGATAATGTAGAATTGAGTGTCTTAATGTCGATTGGCTTCTCATATTCCGGTTTAATAGCCTCCAGATACCACGCTGAAAAATCGTCCCAGAACAGTTTGTATGAGATCATCAATGCATCGCTGATCCTGAATTTATCAAAGCTATCATCAATCTCAGCCAATGTCCTGTTCAGAGCCTCCTTCATCCACTCGACAGCGAGTCGTGATGACTCAGGCTGCTCTATCTTTCCATCAGATTCCCACCCCTGTATCAGGCGATAGGCATTCCATATCTTATTGGCAAAATTTCTTCCCTGCTCAGGCAGAGAGTCGTCGTACAGCAGGTCATTTCCTGCGGGGGAGCATAGCAGCATTCCTACCCTCACGCCATCGGCACCATATTTTGTAATGAGGTCAAGGGGATCGGGTGAATTACCAAGCGATTTAGACATTTTCTTCCGCTGCTTATCTCTCACCAGTCCATGCAGATATACATTACTGAATGGTTTTTCTCCTGTATATTCATAACCGGCAATAATCATTCTGGCAACCCAGAAAAAGAGAATCTCCGGTGCCGTTATAAGGTCATTTGTCGGATAATAGTATTTCATATCATCGTTTCCCGGATCATTAATACCGTCAAAGGCAGCTATAGGCCAGAGCCATGATGAGAACCATGTATCAAGCACATCCTCATCCTGCCTTAGGTCGTCTGATGAAAGGTTGCTATTACCGCTCTTTTTTCTTGCAAGGGAGAGAGCTTCTTCCTCATTTCCAGCAACCACAAAGTCATTATTATTGTAGTACCATGCCGGTATACGATGGCCCCACCACAATTGTCTGGAGATGCACCAATCGCGAACATTCTCCATCCAGTGACGATAAACGTTTACATATTTCGAAGGATGAATTTCAACATCTCCTTCCAGAACTGCCTTCAGGGCAGGTTTTGCGAGATCCTCCATCTTAAGGAACCACTGCATGGAAAGTTTAGGCTCAATAATAGAGTTTGTTCTTTCCGACCGGCCTACCTTATTTACATATTCCTCAACCTTACCCAGAGCACCTGAAGCCTTAAGATCATTTACAGCCATCTCTCTGGCTGCAAAACGGTCAACTCCTGAATATACTCCTATATCACTGCTTATTGTACCATTATCGTTAAAGATATCGATAGAAGGAAGATTATGCCTTATTCCTATTTCATAGTCGTTGATATCGTGGGCAGGAGTAATCTTAAGACAACCCGTTCCAAAATCCATCTCAACATAATCATCGAAGATAAAGGGTACTTCCCTGTCAACAAGAGGAACTATTACCCTCTTTCCCTTCATATGTGCATATCTCTTATCAGCAGGGTTTGCACATACAGCTGTATCACCCAGAATGGTCTCCGGCCGGGTAGTGGCAATAGTTATAAAACCATCCTCTCCGGCGATCCTGTAATTAACATAGTAGAGTCTTGAGTTCTCCTCTGTATAGTTTACCTCCTCATCGGAAACTGCAGTCCTGGCTTCCGGATCCCAGTTTACCATCCTCACACCCTTGTATATCAGTCCCTTATTATGTAAGTCGACAAAAACTGATATCACTGAGTCGTATCTTTTTTCATCCATTGTGAAGAGTGTCCGATCCCAGTCACAAGAGGCTCCCAGTCTTTTAAGCTGCTCCAGTATTATACCGCCATGCTTGTCGGTCCATTCCCAGGCGTGTTTCAGAAATTCATCCCTTGAGAGATCTCTCTTATCAACACCCTCCGACTTAAGTTTGGCAACAACTTTTGCTTCTGTGGCAATTGAAGCATGATCTGTTCCCGGCACCCAGCACGCATTGAACCCCTGCATACGGGCTCTGCGGATAAGTACATCCTGGATCGTATTGTTAAGCATATGCCCCATATGCAATACCCCTGTTACGTTGGGCGGAGGTATAACTACAGTGTAGGGCTCACGATCGTCGGGAGTACTCTTAAAAAAATTGTTGTCAAGCCAGTATTTGTACCACTTATTTTCTGATGATGCGGGATCATATTTTGAAGAAACTGTCATTCTCTGCTCACTGATTTAATAAGGTGCAAAAATAAGAAATTATGGTGAAGAAATTTTAAGCAATACCTTTTATGCCGTTAATCATATTTTAATAACATTGGTTTCCTTACTTTTGCAATCTACCATGTAAAATTAAAAAGGATCCATTATGCCGGTAATCTCCGATAAAGGCAGATCAATGCCAGCCTCCCCGATAAGAAAGTTAGTACCCTATGCAGAGGCAGCTAAGAAGAGGGGAAGAAAAGTTTACCATCTGAATATTGGTCAGCCCGATATACCCACTCCCGAGATTGCTCTTGATGCACTCCGAAAGTTCGACCTCAAAGTTATTGAGTACAGTCATTCAGCAGGCAACGAATCGTACAGGAGGAAACTTGCAGGTTATTACCAGAAACTGGGAATCAGCATCGATCATACTGAAATACTGGTTACAACCGGTGGATCAGAAGCGGTGCTTTTTGCCCTGATGACTTGTGTAAATCCCGGTGATGAGGTCATTACTCCCGAGCCATTTTACGCTAACTATAATGGATTCGCTACTACTGCAGGGATCAAAGTTGTACCGGTAACATCGCATATTGAAAATGATTTTGCACTACCTCCTATTGAAGAGATAGAGAAAAAGATAACCCCTAAGACAAGGGGTATAATCATCTGTAATCCCAACAATCCTACTGGTTATCTGTATTCAAGGGAAGAGCTGAACAAGCTCAGGGATATCGTATTGAAGCACGATCTGTTTCTCTTCTCCGACGAAGTTTACAGAGAGTTCTGCTACGACGGCGAAGAGCATTTTTCGGCAATGTTGCTGCCAGGCCTGGAGAAGCATGTAATAATGATGGACTCTGTATCGAAACGTTACAGTGAGTGCGGAGTAAGGATCGGGGCGCTGATAACCAAAAACAGAGAGGTTCTTGATGCTGCCCTTAAGTTTGCCCAGGCCAGACTGAGCCCTCCCGGATTGGGTCAGGTTGTTGGAGAAGCCTCCATCGACACTCCTCAATCATATTTTGATGGTGTATATAAAGAATATATTGCCCGCCGCGATTATATGGTTGAAGCACTTAACAAAATGGAAGGTGTCTACTGCCCCAAACCCAAGGGAGCTTTCTATACAGTAGTTGGTCTGCCGGTGGATGACTCCGACAAGTTTGCACAATGGCTCCTTGAGGATTTTGAATATAAAAATCAGACAGTTATGGTTGCTCCGGCAACAGGATTCTATTCAACTCCCGGGTTGGGAAGGAATGAGGTAAGGATTGCCTATGTTCTCAAGATCGACGACCTTAAGAATGCAATGGAGGTACTGGAGCATGCATTAAAAGCATATCCAGGCCGTTTAAAAGCAAAATGATCTAATTTATTAAATATTAAGGCCGGGTATTCTGTAAGTACCCGGCCTTTCTTTTATCAGTTCAGTCCGATATAGAGGGCTGCAACAAAAGCTAAAAACATAGCTGCAATTATTCCTACAGCAACCCAATTAGGTTTGCCTTCAAATGAAGTATCGCTTTCCATTTCCAAAAATTTAAAATTAAATAATCTGTTAATAAATCTGCTCTGTTAACAGCTTACGGGGAATGGATATGCGGTACAAGCAGGTAATGAGATGAAGTTGGTAAGATAAGTGTTCCGGCAACCGATTTCCGTACTGAATTGTCAACCATATCCTCAAACAGGAAATGGTTAATTCTGACCTTCTCAGCCGGTGCAACCTGAACTAATACCGGTACCTGAATATTACAGGCTTCAAAGATGGAGTGTTGATCACTCACGGTAACAATGGAATCAGGATGCTCCTCTGCAATGGCATCTGGATGCACCTGAAGAGCCTGAAGTAAAAACAACCCGATGATCAGAGTTTTCAGCACCACTGTAACTATTTTACTTTAGACGATAATCTTAATTAAAGTAACCAAAAAAAGAAGAAACGGATCATTTTATTATCATCACTCCGGATAGAGGAGATACTTCTGTCGGATAACACCAAATTCTTTCAACCCTTCAGCCCAGGACTCCTTGATCTCCTTTTCACTCTTGCCGGAAATGATCATTTGCCTCAGGCCAGGTCCGCCCGCCAGCCGGTCGAAGTAGGAATTGAAGAATTTCCCCTTATCTGGATAATCATTATAAGCATCGATAAGCCACTTAAGAATAATCCCGGATGCAGGCACCACTCCCGTTTCAGTTGCGTTCGTCAGATCAACTCCATAACATATCTGGTTAACCAGTGGCGGATTAAGGGCCCCTGGAATACTGCGTGGAGTAAATGAGAACCCCTTGTCCGGCAATAGAGGGGAGCCATATACCTGAAAAGGGAATGCTGTACCCCTTCCCAGTGATAAGGTTGTTCCTTCAAAAAAACAGATCGAGGGGTAGAGGTATATCGCGTTCTGGTTCGGCAGATTCGGGGAAGGCCTGATCGGCAAGTTATATAACGATCTGTGACTCCATCCTTCCATTTCAATAACCTTGAGGTTGCATTTCAGATTTTTCCCCAGCCATGATTCACCATTTATCATCGTTCCGTATTCACCAATGGTCATTCCGTGGACTACCGGCACAGGATGCATCCCCACAAATGAATGATTACCCGGCTCAACCAGCGGACCATCGTAATAGAAACCATTAGGATCAGGCCTGTCCAGAATTATCATCTCTATCCCTGCCTCAGCACATGCCTCCATTACATAATGCATCGTAGAAATATAGGTGTAGAACCTTGCGCCAACATCCTGAATATCAAACAACACCACTTCAATTCCAGAGAGGTCGTCAGGCGTTGGCTTGAGATGCGATCCGTAAAGACTTATTACACGGATACCTGTTGCCTTATCCACGCCTCCGGCTATATGAGCACCGGCATCGGCCATCTCCCTGAAACCATGTTCCGGAGCAAAGATTGACTTTACCTCTACACCCAGTGAAATCAGTGTGTCAACAAGATGCCTGTCACCAACAACAGTTGTCTGATTTGCAACAACGGCTACACTTCGACCTTTTATCAAGGAGATGTATTCTCCTGTTCGCTCCGCTCCTGTAACGATCTTACCGCCGCCTTCTCCTGAGCATCCGGCCGGGATAATTGAAAGGATTATAAACAGGAGGAATGTTGCATTCATTGTGAAGTGGTTTAAAGTGCTAAATTAATGAAATGGATGAATCTGTACATCGGCAGCCGCCAATACCTCATAAATTAGAAACCATTTGCTAATTTAGTGGCCGTATTATGAATACACCCTTTTTCATAGCATCACGCCTCATTAAGGAGAGAAAGAGCGGGGCCACTTTTTCAAGGCCTATAAACACCATAGCAATTATTGGCATTGCACTTGGCCTGGCTGTTGGCATACTTGCTGTTTCCATTCTTACCGGTTTCAAGACTGAGATAAGAAACAAGGTTGCAGGCTTTGGATCGCATATACAGGTTGTCAACTTCGACTCAAACATCTCTTATGAAACGGCTCCTATAAATATCGACCAGCCCTTTGTGGAGACCCTCAGGAGCAAAAGCGGGTTTGAACACATTCAGGTATTTGCAACAAAAGCAGGTATTATAAAGACCGAAGACAATATTCAGGGTATTGTTCTGAAAGGAATAGGTACCGATTACGATTGGTCGTTCTTCTCTTCCAACATGGTTGAGGGATCTACCTTTCATGTAACAGATTCAGCCAGAACAGACGAGGTAATAATCTCTAACAAAGTGGCGTCGTTGCTAAAGCTGAAGGTGGGAGATGACTTTGCAGTCTACTTTGTTCAGGATCCTCCACGGCAGAGAAAATTTACCATATCCGGTATATACGAAACCAGTCTCGAGGAATTCGACAAGATATATGTCTTCTGCGATATAGGTCATATAAGAAGGTTAAACGGATGGAGCGAAAATCAGGCCAGCGGACTGGAGATTTTTGTTGACAACTTCGATCTGCTCGATTTCTATACCTGGGAAGTAAGGGATGCAATTGGCTATAAGCTGGCAGAAGATGAAGATAAACTAAAAGTGACCAATATAAGGATCAGATATCCCCAGATTTTCGACTGGCTTAATTTTCAGGATGTAAACGTAATAGTGATCATGATCCTTCTTCTTATTGTTGCCGGATTTAATATGATCTCAGGGCTTCTGATCCTGATCCTTGAAAAGACCAATCTTATTGGTATTCTGAAAGCACTGGGCTCTGAAGATAAAATGGTAAGGAAGATATTCATTTATCAGGCAGCCTATCTCGTTGCCAAAGGATTAGTTTGGGGAAACCTCGTTGGAATAGGACTTGCTTTAATTCAGCAACTAACAGGCTTTATTACTCTCGATCCTGCATCTTACTATCTCAAGACAGTTCCTGTAAACATCGAGATTATTCATCTCTTTTACCTCAACGCAGGCACCATGCTGGCAATAGTTCTTATGTTGCTTATTCCATCCCGGATAATCTCCTCAATTTCACCGGTGAAGGCGATTCGTTTCGAATAACCTTATTGCCTTTAAATTCTTAAGCAATTGATTGCTTCACTGTCGGAATCATTAAGCTATTCCGGCAATCTGATTGACGCCCTTAATCCGCCGCAACATTCTGATAATCTGCTATTTCATATTTGATTTTTGTTACCTACCTTGGTTCCACTTTCAGTATCATTTATGAAGAATTTCAACCCACAGGAAAATTACCAGGCCACCAGAAAGGATATTGGCTATGTAAGCCGTAAGGAGGCAACGGAAAAGGATTATAAACGGATAGGCTTTAAGTCAGGACTCGAAGTCCATCAGCAGCTGAACACTGTCAGCAAACTCTTTTGCCGTTGCCCTGCAGGTATCTACAACGACAGCAATGACTACGATGCTGAGATAATCAGACATATGAGGCCCACATTAAGCGAGCTGGGAGTCTATGACGGAACAGCCTTAATGGAGTTTAAAACAAAAAAAGAGATAACATACCGCATTAAGAATGAAACAGCCTGCACCTATGAGGTAGATGATACCCCTCCTTTCCCAATTGACAGGCAGGCTCTGGACATAGCATTGGAGATTTCACTTCTATCTAAAATGAATATTGTAGGAGAGGTTCATATTACCCGCAAGCAATACCTTGACGGAAGTATACCAACCGGATTCCAAAGAACAGCTATTCTTGGTGTTGAGGGAAGCCTGCAGCTTTCCAACAAGAAGGTAAGACTTATTCAGCTTAGCATAGAGGAGGATTCATGCAGGGAGATATCAGATATAGGACACAAGAGAGTTTACAAGACCGACAGATTGGGTATGCCTCTGATAGAAACAGTAACATACCCCGATATGGCTACTCCATCGGAGCTTATGGAGGCAGCCGAGTACATAAGGTTTCTCAACAGGAGCACCGGGAAGGTACGTACCGGAATCGGAGCAGGAAGAGAGGATGTTAATGTAAGCTGTGAAGGGGGCAGTCGGGTTGAAATAAAAGGAGTCGCTCATAACAGTTGGATCCCGGAACTTTCGCATAACGAATCTTTCAGACAATATGCACTGCTAAATATCCGGAAGTTACTGCTTAAAAGGATTAAGGAGCCTGAAAAATGGAAGATCGGTCATGTAGAAATAAAAGCTGCGAAAAACAGTTTCGAATCTGATTTTATCAGCGAAGCACTTAATAAGGGACACAAGGTTTTTGCCGTAAACCTCCCTGGTTGCAAAGGGATATTATCTCATTTTACTCAGCCGGGACATGCATTTGCCGATGAGCTGATACACAGATTGAAGGTAATTGCATGTATCGAATATCCCAACATGGTCTATGCCGAGAATCCGTTTAATCCAATGGACAGAGAGGAACAGGAGGCTCTTTCTCATCTTCTTAAGGCATCTGAAGACGATTCACCAATAATTATCTGCGGCCCGGAAGATGATATACCAACAGCTCTTGAGACCATTGAGGAGAGAATAAAGATGGCTTTCGAGGGAGTCCCGGAGGAGACAAGAAAATCATTTTCCGATGGCACGACCATCTTCGAACGAGTCCTGCCCGGGCGCGACAGGATGTACCCCGATACCGACTCTCCTCCTATTCCTCTGCCTAATGACCATATTGAAAGACTTAGGAAATCAATACCGGCAGATGTGGCAGATAGAATTGCTCAGCTGGTAAGCTGGGAGATACCCCCTGATACATGGAGGTTTTTGTTAAGCCGAAATATGATTCCTCTTATTGAGAAAATTTCAGTTGATTTTAAGATCGATCCTGGATTTCTGGGTAAATTCCTTGGTCATCGATTCAGGAATCTGTGCTGGAAGAACGGAATGTCAATTGGCCAGGAGAAAATTTATGCCCTTTTCCGGTTTATGATAACCAGAAACCTGAATTTGTCAATTGCTGAAAAGATGCTTAAAGTACTTATCGAACATCCTGAAATTGAATTTGAAAGCATTCTTGTAGTTTTAAAATTCAAAGAGAACTGACAAAAAAGCGATCCTTTCTGACTTCACATTTCGTCTATAAACGATTTATGAAAGAGAGGATTTCAAAGGATCGCGATGCAAACATAAACTGGCTAATGGGACAGTATTCGGACCGGTCGACCGGAAATATTGATCTGGCGGATCTCCGGACCGAAATTGAAAAACTGTACGATCTAAATAAAAACTAAGATGGCTGACGATATATTTCAGGGTTATAAAGGAGAAGCGCTGGAGGTTCTTAAACGATTCAATGCACGCGTTTGGGGAAGAGCCGAGATAGAAACCACCAGAGGTCTCTTTCAGGGGACCATTTTACCACGCTCAGAGAATGACGATAGCAGACACATTGTTATTAAAATCGATACCGGCTACAATATAGGAATAGAGGTTTCGACGATTACCTCATTGATCGAGACAGGTTATAAAAAAGCCAATTACAAGATCCCGGAAAAGGAGTTTCCCTACTCCGCCGAAAAGCCCAATGTGAAGCTTTTCGGAACAGGAGGAACGATAGCGTCCAGGCTTGACTATCGGACAGGAGCAGTAATACCTGCCTTCTCTCCCGGAGAGCTGTATGGCGCAGTGCCTGAACTGGCTGATGTTTGCAATATCAACACCGAAAAGCTCTTTGCTGTATTCAGCGAAAATATGGGGCCCGATCAATACAAAACACTTGCCCGGGCAATAGGCAAAGAGATAGAAAATGGTATTGACGGTATTATGATAGGTCATGGAACCGACACACTTCACCATACCGCTGCAGCCCTCTCATTTATGGTTCAGGATTCACCGGTACCTATAATTCTTGTCGGCTCCCAGAGATCATCCGACCGGCCCTCATCCGATGCAGCACTAAATCTTATTCACGCATCAACAGCCGCCGGTCATGGTGATATTGCCGAGGTGATGGTTTGTATGTTCGGTCCTACCTCTGATGACTACGGTTTCCTCCACAGGGGAACAAGAGTAAGAAAGATGCACAGCTCCTACCGGTCAACATTCAGGACTATTGGCGACACACCTGTGGCAACCGTTAACAAAAATGGCCTTACCCATATTAAGCATGACTACAAGCCTCGCCGTAAAGACCGGAATGTAAAAATATTGCCCTACTTCTCCGAGAAGGTCTCTATGCTCTACTACTACCCTCACATGCAGGCAGAGGTAATGCACAGCATGATTGATATGGGTTACAAAGGCATAATAATTGTCGGAACAGGACTGGGACATGTTAACAGAGAGCTTTACCCTGCACTTGAAAGAGCACAAAAGGAGGGCGTATCTGTCTATATGACTCTCCAGACCATATGGGGCTATGTTCATATGTTTGTTTACGAGACAGGACGTGATATGATGTCCAAGGGGGTAATTCCCCTTGGTAATATGCTTCCTGAAGTTGCATGGGTAAAATTAGGCTGGGCTCTTGGACAGACAGATGATCCTGAAGAGGTTAAAAAGATCATGCTTACACCTGTAAATCATGAGATTACCCCAAGAGAACCTTATAACGGCTACCTGGTTTACCAGGGAGGAGTTCCTGAAGTGGAGGAGTTTATCAGGAAGGTAAGGAAGTAGTATGGATTTAGGTAAAGTAGCTAAGGTGTTATCCGGGGAATTACCCGGAGAAAAAGTCCAGTGGGAGATGGCTTCATCCGACAGAAGGATGAAGAACTTTCCCGGAACAAGATCCTCAGACACCCTCGATGCTGCCGTCCTTATTCTTTTCTTTTACGATGAAAATATACTGAAGACCATGTTCATACGCAGGGCTGTGTACGACGGTGTACATAGCGGACAGGTAAGTTTCCCCGGCGGCAAAAGAGAAGCTGCTGATACCAGCCTGATCGACACTGCATTAAGAGAAGCGACAGAGGAAGCAGGAATCAGCGCATCAAATGTGAAGATCCTGGGAGCGCTTACACCACTATATATTCCAGTGAGCAATATTGAAGTTACGCCTATTGTCGGATGGCACAACGGTAAGCCAGCCTTTAAGCTTCAGGAGAGGGAGGTTGATAAACTGATCGTAGCTCCCGTAGATTATTTCCGTCAACCTTCAGCACTGAAGAGTGGCATCTTTCCTGTCAGAGGGGAAGATATGGAGATAAAATACTTCGACTATAACGGCGAAGTAATATGGGGTGCCACAGCTATGATCTTCAACGAGATGCTGGAAGTGCTTCGGTTATCAGAATCTTCGGCTCAGGAATGATATTTTTATAATGCTCATACCTTCTGAGAATTTCAGACACATAGTTTACCGGTTCTTCACCTCTGCAATATCCATGGTCAACAACCGGGTCGAGATAATACTCGGGAAGTGATTTCTTTTCAAGAAAATATGCCACGTTACCATCCCATTTATCAGGATCGTAACCATTCTTGAGTGCAAGTCTGCGTGCATCCAGGACATGGCCGGGGCCAGCATTGTATGATCCAAGAATGAACTTGAGCCTTTCGTCCTTATCGGCTATCTTATCAGAATAAATTTTTTCAAGCCATCCGATATATTTTATACCTGCTCTGATATTGTTATCGGTCCCTTTTGTGACGTCGATCCCAAAGGTCTCGGCAGTGGATGGCATTATCTGCATCAATCCGTAGGCACCAGCCCACGATTCAACATTAGGAATAAACCTTGACTCCTGGTAAACCAGAGATGATAACAGCCTCCAATCCCAGCCTATTGAATCGCTATAGGATTTAATGATCTCATCCCAGGGAGAGATCTTACCTGTCGACAGTGTATAATAGTCGCTTACAAAAAGCTTCTGGGTATAGCTGTTCCTGTAGTATTTATTGTAGAGCAATGCATATTCCGTGGTTTTCCTGAAATCGACAAGCCAGCTGTTAAGTTCGCTAAGCAGCTTGTCAGAATTCTTTCTTCTCACACCCCAGGCAAGCTTCTGTGGAAAGCTCACAGGTGTGGCAATATCAATGGCCGGGTAGAAACGAGAGTTTACCAATGCAATATTTTCATCTACCACAGCATAGTCGATCTCCCCTTCTGCAACCAGCCTTATCAAAGCCTCGGCCTCTGAGGGTACTTCTATGATACCTATTGAATCGCCTATCTCCATCGACAGGTTCTTCAGCCTTAGAGCATGCGAACTGCTTTTTTGAACATAAACCGCTTTCCCGGCAAGGTCAAGCTGATTACGCACCAGCTGTCCATCAATTGCATCCAGAGTCATATTTCTCCATAAACGGGGCTTACGCTGAACAAGTACCTGCCTTGTTTCGCCGACAGGCTCAGTAAATTTGATCAGCTCCTTTCTTGCAGAATTAATGGTCAGATTGAATGCCAAAATATCGGCTTCACCTGTTCCAAGCATTGAAAAAGCCTTTTCAAGATTATTCTCAGGAATAATCTCAAGTTCAAGTCCTAAATGGGCGGCAAAATTTTCGAGTAATTCGAAGTTGAACCCCATAGGTTCTCCTTTATAGAGGAAATATGTAGTTGAGTTGTAATCTGTTACTGCCACCAGTTTCCCACTGTCCCTGATAACATCAAGATCGCGGGCTACCCTGCTTTTTGTTCCTGTACCCGGGCCAGAGACCTGGCATGTAGAAAGGGTAAAGAGCAGTAAAAAAAGAACTAATAATCTAATATTCAAACCTTGTTACTTTAGTTAAACATAGGCGCCTAAAAGGCTGAAAAAATTGGCTGCAAAGATAATTAAATTATTTAACATCCAACCTCACATCCTCGACGCCATCATAAGCCTGTTAAACAGACACTTATCGCAAAGTAACACTTAATAACCGGAATAGTTCACTCCCTGTTGGAAGATAATACCAACACCTTATCAACAAAATCAGAGAAATTGGAGTACCCGGATCAGCTCTTTTAGTCGTAGAACGTCCAGGAGAGACCATACCTGAACATTCGTATATTCATTGGATATCCCGGGATCATCATATAATCGGTTCCGGAAAATCCGGCATTAATATGATCGAACATAATAAGAAAGCGTGTTCTTTTGAGCTTTACATTAAGGAACAGGTTGATAAATGGGTAATTACCTGTTTCTGTTGATGTCTGCTTATAGAACAGACCTGTTGAAGGCATATAAGCCATTGAACTGTAGAGAGTGTGATAGAGGGCCTCGGCACCAATTTGAGTGTTGAGATTACCGCCTGTTGAAGGAAAGAGGATATTGTGCTGAAAATAGATGGCACCCCTGGCTGAGATCAGCGGAAGTGAAAGAACTGAGTTGTTGCTGCTTTGCTGCAGCATTCCCTCTGCATCGAGGTGGAACTTCCACAGAGTAATGTTCTTCATTAATGAAACCGAGATGACTGATAATCCACCTGTATGCTGCACAGGTAATGCAAGGGTATCGAAATAGGTATAATTGTCGATCAGAGCATATTTCCCTTCGAGCCTGAAATTACTCCTTTTATCGGAGATACTACCTCCGGCACTTATCCTGAGTTCCTTTTCAAAATTACCCGACCATTGAAAATGATTGCTGCCCCAGGAAGAGAACCAAAAAGAGGGAGAGAGAGCTTCAAACCCTCCGTTTATCTTAAGATAATATGGATTACCACCCTTCCCTATCTTTTTATTTATTTCACCCAGAAGCCTTGTATCGCCTGTTCTGTAGCCTGTTGCCCAGAATTCACCGGTAGCATTCCAGCTGAACCCCTGACCTATATTATTATAAATGCGACCGACAAGCACATTACTAACTCTGGTACGGGAAATGGTATCTGCATAAACAGAATCGGGATGCGGGACAATTTGCCCGAACTTCATTATCTCATTTCGTATGCCCCCGCCAAATCCTATACTGAATTTATTACTGCCTCCGGCTCTTACATCGAACCTAAGGGTGTTCATAATTCTTCGGTCGGAAAGCGAGTCCATTGTTCTTACCGGACTTATATAAACAGAGTCATAGAATCCGCCCGTGGGATTCTCATCCGAATAGGTCCTGCTTGTAACATCATACCTGAAGGCATGTGTCAGGGTACCGCTTAATCTTTTTCCCGGGACTGTTACTGAATCGTTTTTGGTATGTTCACCACCTATAGTAAGCTTCTGTATTGCAAGGAATTCCCTGTTACGGAAATTGGTTCCTGCCCTGTTTATCCCACCAAGATTAACCTGAATATCGCCCGGGGCGGAAGTACCCAGCTGGTCGTAATTTGTTATCCCTCCATTCTCTTTAAAGAACAGATTATTAATGTTGAATGAGAGATATGACTCATAAATATCCCCGCTATACGACCCCCACAATTTGAATCTTTTATCGGATGTACGCTGGTAGGGATACTGGCCCAGGCTGTAGATTATGTCGTAGAGAAGTCCAAAATTAAGATCCTTGTTAACATTTTGTGTATGTATAACCCTGAAGGTTTGCTCTGAATCGTCCCTGGCGCCTCCATAGGTGAACTTCAGTTCAGTAAACGGTGTTCGTGTATTAACGAATCTCGTATCAGATCCGGTGAGTATAAATGGCAGCAGGCTGTTCTTGAGGAAATTATCAGGATTATTACTGCGATCGAAGAAACCCAGCCTGTAAAACGGAAGTCCATAATTGCCGGGGTAAGCATTGAAAGGTGATAAGTCATCTGAGCTCCGGTACCTGTGGAACAATGAGAAGGCTGTGTCGACTGCTACTGTATCTGCAGAGGTATAATCCTCTGTCAGGTGCCACGATATGACGCGCTGAATGGTGTCTCCTTCCTGCCCCTTCAGGTTCCCTGAAATAAGGATCGCCAGAAATAATATAAAAGTGCGGAATTTCATGCAAGGCAAATATAAGAAATTCCGATGCAGAGCCTACGCTACAGTGTAAATCAATTATTAGGGTAATGAGGCAGCTGTTAAACCTTCTATACCCTATTGTTAATCTACATTATCATTAAGATAAGCATTATCATCCCTGATAACAGGCTGATTCTTCTCGTCGGTCGACAGAGTGAATTTTGACACTTTGTTTTCAGATGCACCGTTCTTATTGAGTGATATGTTTCTTCTTACATAAGCCGGGACATCCTCAAAAGTGTCAATATTCTCTTTCATAGTAGCATTTGAGAGCCCCTCCTTCTGCAAAATATTCTGCATATGCTTCAATCGCCTAAGCTTAGATTCAGAGCGCTCATCTTCTTCATTCTCAGGATTGATTTGGCCTTTCTGTGCCGGAGGGCTTACGAAATCCAGTAATCCCTGCTCCTCATCATCAAGTGTTACGACAATTGATTTTTCGCTTTTATCCTTTACCGAGAACATCTCACGCGGGCTGGCCTCTTCTGTTGAAGGGGCTGAACCTGGTCCGAGTGCCGGAGGCTGGAGGGTAACCCTTTCCTTTGCCTGCCTGGGTGGGTGGGGATTGTAAACGTTTGCCGTTTTAAACCCTGTTGCGATAACAATTATCGACAGTTTTTCGCCCAGCGACTCATCTCTGGAGATACCTCTTATTATTAAGGCATCTTCCGATGCGGCGTCGTATATATAATCTGTTATCTCTCCCAGTTCATCCATTGTGATCTCGTTATCTCCTGTTCCGGAGGAGATATTGATAAGGATACTTTTAGCCCCTGTAATATCAGAAGCGTTTAAAAGAGGTGAATTAAGAGCATCCTCTATTGCAGCAATGGCTCTGTTCTCGCCCGTTGCTGTTCCCATACCCATAACAGCCACTCCGGAGTCCTTCATCACGGTTTCAACATCGGCAAAATCGACATTAATATAACCGGTTACAGTTATAATTTCTGCTATCCCTTTAACTGCCCGGGCAAGTATATCATCGGCTTTTGAGAAGGCACAA
Organism: uncultured Bacteroidales bacterium; assembly: GCA_963698535.1. Lineage (GTDB taxonomy): Bacteria > Bacteroidota > Bacteroidia > Bacteroidales > VadinHA17 > CAVORD01. Next base: position 80,047 of record CAVORD010000002.1, read on the forward strand.
GATACCGGCTGGTCGCCATATATCTCACGCAGTTTCTCATTATTTATGACCAGGAGGGAGTCAACAGAATCTTTGAGGGCGTTCACTCCTTCATAAGCCTGGTTAACCCTTATTTTTCCTTCTGAGCGGAAAGGTATTGTTACAACCCCAATGGTAAGGAAGCCGGCATCGCGGCATGCCTTGGCAATTATCGGAGTAGCTCCCGTACCTGTTCCGCCTCCCATTCCGGTAGTGATGAAGACCATCTTGGTATTGGCTCCAAGAGCAGTCATTACATCGTCGATGTTTTCAAGTGCAGACTGGCGTCCCACCTCCGGTCGGCTTCCTGCTCCCATTCCCTCGGTAAGATGCTCACCAATAGGCACTTTGTTTGGAATCGGACTCTTCGACAGTGCCTGAAGGTCGGTATTACAGACGATAAAATTAACGTCTTTGATACCCCGTTCAAACATGTGGTTAACAGCGTTATTTCCGCCGCCGCCAATACCAAGGACCTTTATTATTGAATTCCTTTCAACAGGAAGGTCAAAACTCATTAATTCCTCAGCCATAATGTATGGTTTTTGATAACAATCATTAATTCAGTTAACAGCAATAGTTCAGCAATGTCAGTCAATCTTTTTATCTTCCAGTTCAAATATCTCCATGAACTGTTGTTTCAGTTTGTCAACAAACGATACTCTTGGTTCCGGTTCACTTTCAATTATTTCGGGTTCCGGTTCAGGAGCTTTCTTCTCTTCCGTCTTAACGGTAACACCCCCTGGTCCCAGATCGCTCAGTTGCCTTGCTGCAAACATCCTGTTGTAAGTTTCGAGGTAATCGAATCCTCTCATTATAAGCCCTACACTTGTCGCGAACATAGGTTGGTTGATCTCGTTCTTACTGGAGCCTGCAAGATGCTCGTTTGGAATTCCTATTCTCACATCCATAGCCGTTTTGAACTTAACAAGCTGAGGCAGGTGTTTCAACATCGCCCCACCACCTGTCAGCACCACTCCTGCCGCAAGTTTCTCAGCATAGCCGGAGTTCTGAACTTCGAAGTTGACCGCATCGATTATCTCCTCCATCCTTGACTGTATAATGTATGCCAGGCTTTTGAAAGATATCTCCTTTGGTTCACGTCCGGCAATACCGGGTATTGAAACGACCTTATCCTCCGATGCTATGTCGCCCAGTGCTGAACCGTACTGTATCTTAAGCTGTTCGGCATAACGCTGCAATATGGCACAACCCTCCTTGATATCTTTGGTTACCACATCACCACCGAAAGGTATAACTGCCGTATGTCTTATAATATTATCGTAGTATACTGCCACATCGGTTGTTCCTCCTCCTATATCAACCAGAACGACTCCAGCCTCCTTCTCATCTGCTGTCAGGACAGCATCGGATGAAGCCAGGGGTTCAAGGATAAGGTCCTTAACCGTTAGCGATGCTCTTTCGATGCATCGTTCTATATTCCTTGCCGAGGCAATTTGACCTATCACGATGTGGAAATTAGCCTCCAGGCGCCTGCCGCACATTCCTATAGGGTTTTTAACTCCGGCCTCGTTATCGACAATGAAATTCTGAGGTATAACATGAATTATCTCCTCACCTATTTCGATATTGATCTTATGCATATCGTCAATAAGTTTGAATACATCGTCGCGATTGATCTCCTTTTCAGGATTATCGCGATAGAAGTAACCGCGGTTACGGGTGCTTTTAATATGCTGCCCTGCAATACCCACGAATACTTCGGTGAAGGTAATACCGCTGCGGCGCTGAACATCTTCAACGGTACTCTTTATAGCATTTACCGTTTCGTCGATGTTAAGGACCACGCCTCTTTTCACTCCTAGTGAGGGAGCCTTACTAAGTCCCAGGATCTCTATCTTGCCTCCCGGACTTTTTTTGCCAACTATCGCAACAATCTTTGTTGTTCCGATGTCAACTGCTGCAATGTACTGTGTCTGGTTTTTCATAAATCTGAACTATTGCTGTTGTAACTATTTTCTGCAAACTATTTGTCCCTTGAACTCAAGGTCAATTTCTCTGTATTTATTCCATCCCACCCTGGGGAGAGCCTCCTTATAAAAGGCTTCCAGGTATTTGAATTTTTCTTCGTATCCACCAGCCGGACCAAGATGAATAATATGGCTCCCGACGCGTGGCACAAGATCAATATCTCCGTCACCCCTAAAATAGATCTGGTCAATTTGTGCACTCCAGAATCTGTCGCTCCTTATAAATTTTACAAGGTCGAGCGCCTCCTCCATTCTTGTTCTTTTTCCTCTGCCAAGAATAGTCTCTCCGTTCTTCACACCTTCCGGCAGGGAGAGTGAGCCTGCAACAATGTGAAGACGAGGGGTATACCCGCCACGTCTGAAGAACATATAACCTTTATCATCTACAAACAGGTCGCGATTATCGGCTGTGACAACTCTCATTATTGGTTCTCTCTGGTCCACCTCTACCACCAGGTCACCGGTGACAGTAACATAAGCTTCAACTACTCCCAGCTCCGACAGTTTTCGCACATTCTCCTCTATCTGAGAAAGAGGAAGCTCTTTGCATTTCATATCGGGGGTATTACCCGTTGTTCTCTTGACAATTCCGGTAATTTCACCCCTTGTAACAAATTTTGCTTTTGATGAATCGGCAATAACAACCTTAATTGCCCTGTAGGGCTGATTCCCTCCCGACACCTCAAAGTATGCCGGCAGAGCCATCAGATACATGACAGGAATGAGATATAATATGTAGAGTAGTTTCCTCATCTCCTCTTAAGCTTTTCTTCGATCATGCCGGCAAGTCTGTCTATATCGCCTGCGCCTATTGTTACAATTATCTCTATTCGTTCCCAATCAATGGTCTTCAGGACCCGTTCCTTCTCCACAACCTGTACATCACTTTTCTTCATCAACCGCGCGATCATTTCTGAAGTTACTCCCTCAATTGGCTCTTCCCGTGCAGGGTAAAGGGGAAGTAATATTGTTTCATCGAGCTTGTCCAGTGACTCAGCAAACCCTGCTGCATGATCCCTGGTGCGGGAGTAGAGGTGTGGCTGAAAAATACCGGTTATCCGTCTGCCCGGGAAGAAATCTCTTATAGAATCGATGAATGCCCTTATCTCCTCAGGATGATGCGCGTAGTCATCTACATAGATCCTTTTCCCGTCATTATACCTTATATCAAACCTTCTTACCACTCCTTTAAAATAGACGAGAGCTTTGCGGATCTCATCGGGGTGCACTCCTGAATGCAATGCAACTGCAGTGGCAGCCGTTGTGTTCTCTATATTCACTATTCCTGGTAACGGCAATCTAAGTCCCTCGATCTTACCCTCAGGGTAGGTTATGTCGAACAGATAATAACCCTCTTCCAGTTTAATATTTATTGCTCTGAAATCGCATTTCTCATCCGTTCCATAACTAAATATCTCTACTCCTTCCAGTCTGCTAATTTTACTCCGGACACGAGAGTTTACGAATAGTACACCCCCTTTTTTAATCCTTCCGGCAAACTGCATAAAAGCATCGATCATGGAATCGTGAGTTCCGTATATATCGAGATGATCGGCATCCATGGAAGATATTACAGCCACAGAAGGGTGTAACTGAAGAAACGAGCGATCATACTCATCGGCTTCGATAATGGCAACCTTGCCCTCCCCGAGCAGGAGATTGGTATTATAGTTTTTGGCTATTCCTCCCAGAAAAGCAGAACAATCAACTTTCGATTGCTTCAGGAGATGAGCCGTAATTGTAGATATGGTTGTCTTTCCATGTGTACCCGCGATGGCAATTGTTTCATATCCGGCAGAGATAATGCCCAGTATTGCCGACCTCTTTTCAACCCTGTAATTACAGTTACGGAAAAATGAGAGCATCCTGTTTGCTGCAGGTATTGCCGGTGTATAAACCACAATTACCCTTCCTCTGCTCTCAGGAGAACTGAAAAGAGGGGAGATAAGGCTTGTATCATCCTCATATACAACACTAAAACCCTCGTTTTCCAGCGCCATGGTAATAGGGCTTTCTGTTTTATCATAGCCGGCTACAGTATATCCGCCTGCCTTGAAATAGCGGGCCAGATTACTCATCCCGATACCTCCGATACCGACAAAAAAGAATCCTTCAATATTTGAAAATTCGTTCTTCATCGGATCATATCTATTATTAGTTGGGCTATTCTTTCGTCGGCGTCGGTGATCGACAACACGGAAATATTATTTGACAGTTCGGCCATCTGCTCCTTATCTGACGACAATGCGATCAGTGATGTCACCAGAGTGTCTGCAGCTTCATTGTCCCTGATCATTATTGCTGCACTACTTTTTACGAGTGCCATGGCATTTCTTGTCTGGTGGTCCTCTGCCACATTAGGTGAGGGTATAAGTATAACGGGCTTTCCTACGCTACACAGTTCTGATATTGTAATCGCACCGGCACGGGCTACAATTATATCGGCAAGAGAGTAGGCATAATCCATTCTGTCGATAAAGCGGTGTATCTTAACCCCCGGGTAATTCTCCGGCTTAAACTGATTAAAATAGTGATCAACATTTGATTTACCTGTCTGCCATAACAATTGGATCCCTGCCTCAGCCAGCTTATTTATTCCATTGGCAACTGAAGCGTTAATTGTTGCGGCGCCCAATGATCCTCCCGTAACAAAAACCACTGGCTTTTCCGGATGTAAACCAAAAAAGGATGCAGCTTCCTGCCTCTTGCCCTTCAGGTTACTGTAATTCATGCGAAGAGGATTGCCGGTAAGGACAATCTTGTGTGCCGGGAACCATTTGTCCATCCCGTCGTATGCTACACATATCCACTTTGCTTTTGCCGCCAGAAGACGGTTCGTTACTCCCGGGAAGCTGTTCTGTTCCTGCAGGAGTGCCGGTATTCCATTTCTTGCTGCCTGTCGTACCACCGGACCGCTTGCATAACCTCCTACTCCTACAACAGCATCGGGTTTGAATCTCCTTATTATTGCTGAGGCACGTCTCAGACTTCTTACCAGATTAAACAGGACTTTGAAATTATGTAAAGTAAGTTTTCTGCGGAAGCCCTCAACAGGGAGTCCTTCAATATTATAGCCGGCAAGCGGAACCTTTTCCATCTCCATCCTTCCCTCAGCGCCTACGAATAATATCTCTGCATCCGGTAGTTTTCTCCTAACGGCATCAGCAATGGCAATGGCGGGAAAGATATGTCCTCCCGTTCCTCCGCCACTTATGATAATTCTCTTATTCATTTACCGGTTCAAATATTTTTTCTCCAGCCTCAACGAGTTCACCTTCATCGAGAACTTCGCTATTGGCTTTTGCCTGAACTACTCTGCTAACACTCAGTATTATACCTATTGACGCACTCATAACCATAACTGAACTTCTTCCCCAGCTTATCATCGGCAGTGTTTGTCCGGTTACAGGGAATAGTCCAACTGCAACCATCATATTAAGAAATGCCTGCGACACTATCATTATTACCAGTCCCAGGACAAGGAATGCCGGAAACGCTGTTTCACATCTTTTCGCCACTGCGATACCCCGATAAAAGAGTCCAACATATGCCAGGATTAGCGGCAGCGCTCCGAATAATAACCCATACTCCTCAATTATGATTGCAAAGATGAAGTCAGAGTTGGACTGCGGAAGTATATTTCTTTGTGTACTCTTACCCGGTGCCTTACCAACAATTCCTCCGGTGGATATTGCTATTTTAGCCTGATTTGCCTGATAGTTTCCTGCATCATCATCTTTGCCGGATACAAAATTCTCTATTCTGTTTTTCCATACGGAGACCCTGTTATCGGGCATCACAAAGGATAATACCACTGCCGCCAGAACCAGTGCTGCAATTGCCATTCCACCGTAAGCCAGGAGGAACCGGAATGGTACCCGCCCGACAAACAGAAAAAGAAGGCCTATACCAAAAACCATGGCTCCTGTCGACATATTCTCCGGCACGATGAGCAGAACAACTATACCTATTGGAATAATAAATACCTTAAATACCAGAAGGAAGTTATCGAGCTTGTCCTGGAACTGCGATAACATTCTTGCGATGTATATCATGAGGGCTACCTTCGCAAAGTCGGATGTTTGTATCCTGAAGCCGGTCCCCGGGATTTCCAGCCACCGTGTAGCTTCATTAATTCTTACTCCCACAAAGAGGGTAAGCACCAGGAGTATTATTGAGCCAACCAGGAAAAGTGTTGCCAGGCTGCTGTATACCCGGTAGGGCAGATATGAGGTGATAATAATAATGATAAGTCCGAAGAATAGTCCTCCAATCTGCGACCTGAGGAAATAACCGGTATCGCCCCCATACTTCACATAAGCGATACTTACTGATGAGCTATAGACAGCAAGAAGGGAATAGAGCATAAACAGGACAACTATTGCCCAGATCCCTCTATCGCCTTTAAAGATGTTATTTAGCTTCACTGCTGTCATTTAATGATCTATAAATTTCTTACTGCATCCTTAAATTGCCGTCCCCTGTCCTCGTAATTTTTGAAAAGGTCGAAGCTGGCGCAGGCAGGTGATAATAGTACGGAGTCGCCTTTTTTGGAGAGATAATATGCTGACCGTACTGCCTCTTCCATCGAATATGCCTCTACTATTGTAGGTACCTTACCGCCAAAAGCCTCAAGAAGCTTTGAGTTGTCCTTCCCAAGGCACACCAGTGCCCTTACTTTTTGCCTCACTACCTGAAAAAGTTCTGAATAATCGTTACCCTTATCGATACCCCCTGCGATCCATACAACATCACCCTTCATGCATTCGAGAGCATACCAGGCTGAATTTACATTGGTAGCCTTGGAGTCGTTTATAAAGTTTATACCATGCACAGAAAGAACATTCTCCAGTCTGTGCTCTACTCCCTGAAACTCCGACAGACTTTCTCTTATCACCTCTTTTCTTATATTAAGAACCTTGGCTGCTATTGCTGCGGCCATTGAATTGTAAGCATTATGCTTACCCTTTAATGCAAGATCATGAATGGTCATAAGGTTTGTTTTATTAGGGTATTTTATAAATAGGGTTTCATCTTCGGTCCAGGCATGAGATGCTTCATTTGGCTCCCATGAGAATGGCATTTTTTGTACTGGTGTCTCCGTTGTCCTCAGGAACTCTTCAATTACAGGATCCTCTGACCAATAAATAAAGGTGTCCTCTGCTCTCTGGTTTCGTATTATTCTGAATTTTGATCTGATATAGTTGTCCATTTTATAGTCGTACCTGTCCAGATGGTCAGGGGTAATGTTCATCAGGACTGAGATATCAGAGCGGAATTTGAAGACGCCGTCAAGCTGGAAGCTGCTTAATTCAAGCACATAATAATCGGGTGATTCAGTTGCCACCGACATTGCGAAGCTCGATCCTACATTGCCGGCCATTACTACATTAAGGCCTGCCTTACTCAGGATATGATAAATAAGATTTGTTGTTGTTGTTTTTCCGTTACTACCGGTAATGGAGATTATTTTTGCAGAAGTATATCGAGAAGCAAACTCTATCTCCGAGATAACAGGAATTTTACTGGCAATAAGTTTTGCAACAATCGGAGCCTTATCTGGTATGCCAGGGCTTTTGATAACCTCATCAGCTTTAAGGATGAGGTCATGGTTATGTGAACCTTCTTCAAACTTCACAGAGTATTCATTGAGGATCTTACGGTATTCATCCTTTATCACCCCCGAATCAGAGACAAATACATCATGACCTTTCTTCAAAGCAAGCACCGCAGAACCAACTCCGCTCTCTCCGGCACCCAATATCACTATAAAGCTCTTCATATACTCTTTTCTCTTTTCCTATCTTATTTTAAGTGTTACAATTGTCAGGACCGCCAGAATGATCCCTACTATCCAGAACCTTGTAACTATCTTTGCTTCCGGGTATCCTTTTTTCTGAAAATGGTGGTGCAGCGGGGCCATCAGGAACAAGCGCCTGCCCTCGCCATATTTGCGCCGTGTTCTCTTGAACCATATTACCTGTATCATTACAGAGAGGCTCTCTGCCAGGAAAATACCACACAGAACAGGTATAAGAAGTTCCTTCCGGATTATTATTGCAAAAACAGCTATTACGCCTCCCAGAGCGAGGCTGCCGGTATCGCCCATAAACACCTGTGCAGGGTATGAATTATACCATAGGAATCCTATTGTTGCCCCGATAAGGGCACTCGCGAAGATCACCAGTTCCCCTGTATGAGGGATATACATAATGTTCAGATAATCAGAGTATATAACGTTACCGGAAACATATGCAAGTATCCCGAGGGTTGATCCAATTATGGCCGAAGTACCGGTTGTAAGGCCATCCAACCCGTCAGTAAGATTGGCACCGTTGGAAACGGCGGTAACAATAAAAATTACTATAAGAATAAATACAACCCATGACGCCTGCTCCTTCCATCCCTCAGGCAGAAAGCCCACGAGCCATGAATAATTGAACTCATTGTTCTTGACGAACGGGATAGTGGTCTTGGTTGATTTCACCGTCTGCGTAAGGCCTCTGATCGGTTCGTTAACAATTGAGGCAGAATCGGCATTGATAGCAAGTTCTGTCCTGGTAATTGGCAATGACCCCGGAAGCTTCTCCCTGATCACCACATCATCGTTAACATACAGTGTAACGCCTACTATTATTCCAAGTGTAATTTGCCCTGCAATCTTAAATCGTCCTGCCAGACCTGCCTTGTTCTTTCTGAATATTTTAATATAATCGTCAATGAAGCCAATTAATCCCAGCCATATAGTAGTAACCAGCATGAGAATGACATAAATATTGTCCAGTTTGGCGAACAGAAGGGTTGGGATCACAATAGAAGCAATTATAATGAGCCCACCCATCGAAGGAGTGCCTTTTTTCACTGACTCGCCTTCTAATCCCAGTTCTCTGACAACCTCACCGATCTGTTTTCTCTTAAGGTAGTTGATCACCCTCTTACCAATAAGGAGTGATATCAGGAGCGATGCGATAACAGCCATTGCAGCCCTGAATGAAATAAAGGCAAACATTCCCGCGCCGGGGAAATCTAGTTTATCGAGATATTTAAAAAGGTAGTAGAGCATTTTTTACTTCTCCTTTAAATTTTCAAAAATCCTGAGTAATTCTTCCTTGTCGTCAAAATGATGCCTGACGCCTGCTATCTCCTGATATGTTTCGTGTCCCTTACCGGCGACAAGCAATACATCCCCGGGTAATGCAAGCATAACCGCTGTTTTTATTGCCTGTCTGCGATCGTTGATAGATAAGGTTCTGTCTTCTCTGTCCCGATCGAGTCCCGATCTCATCTCTTCTATAATTGATCCGGGGTCCTCACTTCTGGGATTGTCACTTGTCAGGATCAGTTTATCGGAAAGTGATGAAGCCACCCTGGCCATAATGGGTCTTTTTGTCCTGTCCCTGTCGCCTCCGGCTCCAACAACCACGATGATCCTTGCACCCGCATCTTTTGTTTGTTTAATTGTTGAAAGGACATTTTCGAGGGCATCAGGTGTGTGCGCGTAATCAACAATAGCTGTAATTCCTGATCCGGATCTTATAATCTCAAACCGTCCTGTTGCTGAAGTGAGTGTGCTTAACTCTCTTAATAACTCGCCCTTGTCAACTCCCAGCATTACTGCCGTACCATAAATAGCAAGGAGGTTATATCCGTTGAACTCTCCAACCAGCCTGCTCCATATCTCGACACCATCTATTCTTAGTGCAAGGCCTGTAATCATATTTTCAGTTACCTGTCCCTTGAAATCTGCAACTGTTTTGAGGGAGTATGTTCTCTTTTCTGCATTGCAATTCTGGATCATTACCATCCCGTTACGGTCATCGCGGTTGATCACGGCAAATGAATCGGGCGATAATGAATCAAAGAAACTTTTCTTCGCACGGAGGTAATTGTCAAATGTCTTATGATAGTCGAGATGATCGTGTGTAAGATTAGTGAATACTGCCCCTCTGAACTTCAATCCTGCAATACGCTTCTGATGAAGTGCGTGGGAGCTTACCTCCATGAACAGGTAATCACATCCCTCTCCCAGAGCTTCGGCAATAAACTTATTGAGTGCTACGGGATCGGGAGTAGTATGAGTAGCTTCACTGCTCCTGCTGCCAATAATATTTTCAACGGTAGATATAAGACCACACTTATAACCCAGTCTGGTAAAGAGCTTGAAAAGCAAGGTAGCAACCGTCGTCTTTCCATTTGTTCCTGTAACCCCTACCAGCAAAAGTGATGCTGAGGGGTTTCCATAAAATTCTGAAGCTATGATTCCCAGGGCGTACGCAGAGTCGGTAGTTTTAATCAATGTGGTATGACTGTCGTATGGTTCTGTAAAATCTTCTGCCACAACCGCCACCGCACCACTTTGAATTGCTTTGCCAATGAATTTATGACCATCGGTGTTTACACCCTTTACGGCAATGAAAAGCGATCCCCGGCTCACCTTCCTTGAGTCAAAAACAACATCTGTGATCATTAAATCCTGAGTACCGGAAATAATGTCGCAGGACAAGCCTCTTAATATTTCTTCAAGCCTCTTCATAATTTAAGCTCAATTGCAGCCGAGGAGCCATTATATATCCGGGCCCCTGGCTCAGGTGATTGCCTGAGGACACGTCCCCGGCCACTGAATCTGACCTTCATCCCTTCATTTTCAAGTATGTAGAGAGCGTCACGCAGGCTCATGCCGCGAACATCGGGCATTAACCCTTTGCTTATGGGCTGGGCGGTGATCCTTATAGTATCCCCGCTTTCCCGCGTCCTTATCCATTCGGCTTCCTTGCCCTTTATATACTTCAGGTCGAATTCATCTATCACCTGCATAATATCATCATTGTTGCCATTGCCAGCCTCCGGGGCCACAGCGATCAGTTCACCCGGCTCCGGGTAATTGTTAAAAAACGATGAAGAATAGACCTTGTCGGCTATCTCCTTGAACACAGGACCGGCAACCAGATTTCCATAATAGACAGCGTTGGATGGTGCATTAACTACCACGATGCAACTGTACAATGGGTTATCTGCCGGGAAATAGCCCACAAACGATGCCTGGTACGATACCACACCGGCAGTTCTGTAACCATACTTCGCATTTGCTATCTGAGCAGTTCCGGTCTTTCCGGCTATTTTATAATCGGCATCTCTCAGGTTCATAGCTGTTCCCCGTTCCACCACACCCTCAAGCATTTCTCTTGCCTTTTTAATTGTGGATCTTGAAGCTATTTGTCCGGAAATTACCTCTGTCGGGAATCTTTCAATCACTGAGCCATGATAGCTTACCTCGGTAACAAACCGTGGTTTTACCATTTTACCATTGTTAGCAACGGCATTATAGAATGTTAGTATCTGAAGGGGTGTCATCTGAACCTCGTAACCATGCGACATCATAGGGAGTGATATCCCCGACCATAACTTATCGCCCGGCGACCGGACCAGTGGTATTCCTTCTCCTGAGAGAGAGATGTTCAGTTTCTGATTGAGCTTCATGGCGTAAAGACCATCCACAAATTTCTTCGGGTTTTTCTTGTAACCCTCATTTATTATTATCGAGGTGCCAACATTGGAGGATAATTCAAATACCTGTTTCACGGTGATCTTACCGTATCCTCCCTTTTTAGTGTCCTGTATAGTTTTATTGTAATACTTTACTGAACCCTTACCTGTATCAATTGTGTCGGTGAGGTCAATAATTCCATCTTCGAGTGCAACCATCAGGGCAGGTAGCTTGAAGGTTGATCCGGGTTCGGTGCTTTCACCAATGGCATAGTTATATGATTCGCTGTACCCGCCATTCTTCCCTTTTTCAAGATTTACAATTGCCTTTATGTTCCCTGTTCTTACCTCCATAAGAATTGCAGTACCATATCTGGCATTGTGTCTTGCCAGTTGACTTTTTAGTGCGCTCTCCGCAACATCCTGAATGTCAATATCTATTGTAGTAAAAATATCGTTACCGTTTCGGGGTTCAACAGAACCTGCCGATTCAACCGGAAGCCAATCACCACCAGTGAGTCGTTGCATCATCATCTCACCATTTGTGCCGGCAAGCTGTTTATCAAAAGCCCCCTCCAATCCTACAACGTTACCTGATTCACCCTGATTCAGGTAACCAATCGTTCTTGCCGCAAGTCCTGACTGAGGAAAAACCCTTCTGGATTCCACCTGGGTAACGAGTCCGCCCTTATATCTCCCTTCACGGAATATCGGAAGCTTCTTTACTTCTTTAAGTGTTTCGTAGCTAACCCTCTTTTTTATAAGGAAATAACGGGAACCATTTCTCCGCGCTGAGGCTAGTTGATTCTTCCAGCCCTGAGCCGAGTATACACCTACCAGTTGTGAAAGACCTTTTGCCAGTCCGTCTATCCCGTTCTTCCATACCTCTGCGGTCATACCGGTACTGCGGGTATCCATATAAAGAGAATAGAACGGTACCGAGCTGGCAAGGATACGCCCTTCGCAGTCAAGTATATCTCCTCTGTTTGAAGGGATCATATCCTTTTTGAAGACGAATGTCTCTCCCATCTTCGCCCATTTATCCTTTTGGACGAACTGAAGGATCACTATTTTGCCCAGAATGATCATAGCAAGGAGAACGACCATAAAATATATGATCCCGCTTCTTAATACTATTTGATCTCTAACGGACATCTATCTTTAATTCTATTTCACGACAAGACTGTATGGCGGTTCTGTTAACTCTTCCAGTGCCAGTCCCCTTTCCTTAAGAAGCTTCTGCACCTGAGTTTGCTTGCTTGCAAACATCAGATCGGCAGATACCGAAAGGGCTTCAGCCCGCATCTCTGCCACCTCTCTCTTCGCAGTTGATATATCTCTTACTATTTTCTCAGCATGAAATCTGTTGGCAATGTAAAATGTGGCGAGCAGGGAGAGGAACAGGATATAACCCAGGTTGTTAAGGACAACCGTCTCTGTAAGGAACGAACCGCTGAGCAGCTCCTTCGCAATACTATTACCTTTCTTCTTTTTATCCTTCGTTGCCATTTCTTATACCTTTTCTGCAATTCTCAACCGTGCACTTCTTGATCTGCTGTTTTTTCGTATCTCTTCATCTCCAGGCACAATTATCTTTCTGTTAATCAGAACGAAAGGGGACGATCTGTTACCATAAAAGTCAGTTTCAACTGCTCCTTCAAAATTCCCTGAACGGAAAAAGTTCTTCACCTCTCTGTCCTCCAGGCTGTGGTATGTTATTACCGATAATCTGCCACCGGGCTTTAAAACGTCAAGCGACTGCTCCAGCATCTTCCTCAGGAATTCTATCTCTCTGTTCACCTCTATCCGCAAAGCCTGAAAAAGCTTAGCATAGAACTTATTTTCCTGTCCGCGGGGAGCAAACTTATTTACTGCAGCAATAAGGTCCCCGGCACTGCTTATCGGAGATACTTCCCTTGCCTTTATGATTGTTGAGGCTATCCTGTCGGTATTGTACAATTCGCCCCATTCTTTCATTATCCGGGATAGAGAATCTGCATCGTAGGTGTTCACTATATCGGCAGCTTTTTTCTTACCCCCTTTATCCATTCTCATATCCAGAGGTGCTTCGCCATGGAAAGTGAATCCCCTATCCGGTTCATCGAACTGATGGAAAGAGACTCCCAGGTCAGCAATAATCCCATCGACCTCTGTTATGCCATGTAACCTCAGCGAATCCTTCAGAAACCTGAAATTCTGGTTTATAAAGACAAACCGGTCATCAACCGGTCTGTTTATTTCTGCATCCTCATCCTGATCAAAACCAAACAATCTCCCGGCTTCAAGACGGCTGAGTATCTCTCTCGAATGCCCCCCACCACCGAATGTTACATCAACATATATACCACCGGGGCGGATGTTAAGGCCTTCGATACTCTCATCCAGTAATGCGGGAATATGATAAACCATAGCTATTCATCCTCTGTTGTAGAACCACCCAGAAGCTTCTCGGCCAGATCTGCAAAGTCAGATGCATCCATTCCGAGAGACTCATAGGCAGATGCATTCCAAATTTCTATCCTCCCATCCTGCCCTGCCAGGACAACATCCTTGTCAATGTTCACAAGGTCAGTCAGCCTTTTTGGAAGCAGGATGCGATTGTTATTGTCAAGCGTCAGCTCAGCTGTCCCTTTGAAAAAGTTCCTGAGAAAAAGATTATGCTCCCGGTTGTAGGGATTGATTCTGCTTCTTATCTTCTCGAGCTGCCTGTTCCAGTCATCCCATGAGTAGAGGACAAGACAGTTTTCAAAAATGTCCTTCCTGACCACAAAACGATCGTCTGCAGAAACAGGCATCTGCTTCTTAAAGGCCGAAGGAAGAATTACCCTCCCTTTTGCGTCCAGCCTGCAATGATGATCACCAATAAATGTAGCCATAGTTCTACTCTAACTAATTTGCTAAAATATATAAAAATATCCACTTTACCCCACTTTACCCCATTTTTTTCCACCTTGTTAATAACTTTCAGAATCGACTAATAATCAGGTAGCTACGAGGCACAGAACAATACTTGAAGACGCGATACCACATATCCAATTTTTGTATCTTTGGAAATGATTTATTTGTGACAATGGAAACCGAGGAGAAAAAGTATCAAAAAGTAGACCTGGAGAGGGTCCTTAAGGAGAAGAACCCTAAGCTTGCGAGGGCCATACCCTCTTTTATTATCCGGTACCTGAAACGTGTGATCCATCAGGATGATCTTAACAGATTACTGAATGAAAACGGTCACCTCAGAGATGGTGAGTTTGTAAGGGCATCGCTGAAACATCTTGGGACAGAATACACCGTTATTGGAAGAGAAAACATTCCGCCTCCCGGTAAGCGGTATATTTTTGCATCAAACCATCCGTTAGGTGGTTTAGACGGACTGGTCTTTATGGATGAGCTTATGCAGCACTATGATTCGGTGAAGTTCCCTGTAAACGATATTCTAATGAATCTGGACCAGTTATCAGCCATTTTTCTGCCAATCAACAAGCATGGGAGTCAGGGAAGAGAGATAGCCAGGCTATTTGATGAAGCCTATGCCTCATCCTCGCAGATTTTGTATTTTCCTGCAGGGATATGTTCAAGAAAGAGGAAGGGAGTTATAACTGACTTAAAATGGCAAAAAAGTTTCATTAACAAGGCAATCCAGCATAAGCGGGATATTGTTCCGGCATATTTTTCAGGCCGGAATTCAAACTTCTTTTACAATCTGGCAAATTTCAGGGAAAAAATAGGAGTCAAATCAAATATAGAGATGCTTTACCTTGTAGATGAAATGTTTAACCAAAAAAGCAAAAAAATTAACACTTGTTTTTGGACAGCCCATCCCCTGGGAAACTTTTGATAAAAGCAGGACAGCAAATGAATGGGCAGACATGGTGCGCGAGAAAACCTACGCACTAGCCGTTAAAGCCGAATGAAGATATGGTTTTTTTAGCTTAATTTGCATAGACTATTTTAACAGAAGCGTCGAATTGATCTCTTCTTGCCCGTTATGATATGAAAAAGATAATTGACCCTATAGACCGGACAGTCCTGAAAAAGGAGCTCAGTGAGGATATCTTCCTGAGAGACACCAATAACGGGAACAACAAGGTTTATGTTTTCTCCGGGAATGAAAAACCTGAACTACTAAGAGAAGTAGGAAGAGTAAGGGAACTTACATTTCGGAATGCCGGAGGAGGTACAGGCAAAGAAATCGACATAGATGAGTTCGACCTCGACCCGGAACATACACATAAACAGCTTATTGTATGGGATCCCGAGAATGAAGAGATCATAGGGGGTTACCGATTCTACTTTCCCCCTGCAGACTCAACAAAGCTGGATGCAAGAGCCATGGTCTCTTCGACATATTTCAGGTTTTCCGATCATTTTATGAAGGAATATTTCCCTTATACGATGGAACTTGGCCGTTCTTTTGTTCAGCCTCAGTATCAGTCAAAGACTATGGGCAGGAAGAGTCTTTTTGCCTTGGACAACCTTTGGGATGGTCTGGGGGCAATTGTCATCGATCACCCTAATATCAAATTTCTATTTGGCAAGGTGACCATGTATCCTCACTTCAATCATCATGCCCGTGATATGATCCTCCACTTTCTAGGAAAATATTTCACCGACAACGAGAATCTGGTTATTCCCTACGAACCAGCTCCGCTTAACATTCCGGAAGAAGAGATGGATTCAATTTTTACAGGGTCAACCTTCAAAGAAGACTATCGCATATTGGTTCAGGAGGTACGAAAACTGGGAGAGAATGTCCCTCCCCTTATTAATGCATATATGGGCTTATCACCTACGATGAAGGTTTTCGGCACCTTTATAAACCACCATTTTGGTGATGTACAAGAGACAGGGTTGATGATAACCATAAGGGACATTTACATCGATAAGGTGAACAGGCATCTCGCCTCTTACAGGGAAGATTACGAACTTTAATTAATAAGCTCTTCCCGTCTTACCCTCGATAAAGTTTACAAACGATCTGTTAACCACGCTGTTGCCCCCGGGAGTGGGATAATTACCGGTAAAATACCAGTCACCCTTGTTTTCAGGGCATGCCTCGTGCAATCCTTCTATTGACTGATAAACAACCTTTACCTCAGCCTTTATCTCATCGGACCTCAGCATTGAGGATATCTTACCAGATATTTCTTCAGCGGTAAAAGGTTTATATATCTCTTTTACTACATTGATCATCTCCTCATTTGCTTTCTTAAGCTCAATCAATGCTTTCTGATAAACCTGCTCTATAATTGACTCTTTCCCCTGATCCTTCAGCAGTTCTATCGCAGCCCGGAATGCTATAAAATCACCGAGCTTTGCCATATCGATCCCATAACAATCCGGATATCTTATCTGAGGGGATGATGAAGCCACAACAATGCGGCTGGGCTCCAGCCTGTCAAGGATTGATATTATCGACTTTTTTAAGGTCGTACCTCTGACAATTGAATCATCGAGGATAACCAGTTTGTCGATCCCCCTGCGGATAATGCCATAGGTTACATCATAAACATGCCCTACCAGATCGTCCCTGTTCCGATCCTCTGTTATGAAGGTCCTGAGCTTGGCATCCTTAACTGCGATCTTTTCTACCCTTGGTCGTCTTGAAATAATTGCCTCAACCTGATCGTGAGTAGCATTATTGCCCAGCTTAAGAATCTGGTCGACCTTGATCCTGTTAAGATTATCCTCTACTCCTTTAACCAGTCCGTAAAAGGCACTCTCCGCCGTGTTGGGTATATATGAAAAGACTGTGTTTTCTATATCTCCGTCGATAGCTTCAAGAATTCTGTTCGTAAGTTGCTCTCCCAGCTTCTTTCTCTCCCTGTATATATCTTTATCAGTTCCTCTCGAAAAGTAGATTCTCTCGAAAGAACATTTGGCATGTGTTTTCTCTTCTGAGATTTTTTCAATGCTAACCTTTCCTGAGGTGCGGGTAATAATGGCATGGCCGGGTTCGAGCTCATTAACCTCACTTGTCTTTAAGTTGAAAACGGTCTGAAGGACAGGCCTTTCCGAGGCAATAACAACAAGTTCATCGTTCTTGTACCAGAATGCCGGTCTTATTCCATGAGGGTCTCTCACTACAAATGAGTCGCCGTAGCCTGTCATCCCGGCCATTGCATAGCCTCCGTCCCACCTCTTGCCTGCATTTCGCAGAATGGAAACAATATCAAGATTAGCCTCGACGAGCGGAGAAATCTCTCTCTTAGAGTAACCTTCATTCTTATAACGGCTTACCATCCCGGCAACTTCCTCATCCAGGAAGTGTCCAAGGTTTTCAAGAACTGTAACTGTATCGGAGAAATCAACAGGGCTTTGTCCCACTTCGATAAGATGATCGAATACTTCCCCCACATTTGTCAGGTTAAAGTTACCAGCCAGAACCAGGTTTCTTGATCTCCAGTTATTCTCCCTTATCACCGGGTGAACGTAGTCGAGATTATAATTCCCGAATGTCCCGTAGCGCAGGTGTCCCAGATATAGATCACAGGCAAAGGGTATCTCTGAAATATTCTGTGCTGATACCTTCTGATCATCAAGGCCCCTAAAGCCTGACCTTTCAATATCTCTCTTTACATTATCAAAAACCTCTTTTATCGGATTTGCTCCGTTTGACCGGTGCCTGAATATATATCTTGTTCCCGGTTTTGTATCAAGCTTTACACCTGCCAGACCAGCACCATCCTGTCCTCTGTTGTGCTGTTTCTCCATCATAAGGTACATCCTGTTGAGACCAAAAGACCAGGTGCCATATTTTTCAAAATAGTAGCGGGGTGGCTTTAGCAATCTCAACATTGCAATGCCACATTCGTGTTTAACCTGATCGCTCATTTCTACTTATTAAGAAGAGGGAAATTAATAATATCTTTAACTATGTAAGCCTGAGGGAATTTAGGGCTTACCTTGTATAACAGAGCTGTCGCCTCATGCCTTGTACGGAAGTCCCCTACTCTTACTTTGAAATAGTTAGGCGGGTCGAATCGTACATATGCTTCCACTTCCGGAAAATCTGAAATAAACTTTGCTTTTGCCTGATTAGCTTCTTCCCTGGCGTTCCTTCCTGATCCCCTGTAGATCTGAATCCGCACTCCTTCCATCCCATCCATCGCCTTATTCCTGGTAATGAACCTGCCAAGCAATGTATCTATGCTTGCATCCTGATAAATGGCAGCCTGTCCCTGACCCGACTCCTGAGGAATAGGCTTCACAAGTGATTCAGGTTTAATTGGCCCCTGTGCACCTGCAAATCCGATACACAAGGTTATAAAAAGAGATATCAGAACAATTCTATTCATAGGCCGCAAAGTTAATTAATCGTTATGAAAAGTGTAACAAATGATATATCAATATTATCTCTAATCCTATTCAGGGTTCGTGTAAAGCATGTAAATGTTCCCGTCCCTTTCTCCTGTCAGCAGCAGATGCCCATCATAGTTTGGCGCAAAAGCTAAAGCCTTCGAACCTGTTTTATAGGAATCGCATGAGTAAAACACTTTTTTTCTGCCCGTAACTTCTCCTCCTGAGGGATCAAGCAGATTCAGGATCATACAGTTTTTATTGAGAAGAAAAAGGGTTCCCTCATTTTCCAGAAGCCCTTCACCTGTATTGGATACTTCGAGATAACTCTTCCAGCTCAATACTCCCTCTCTGGTTAAAGAAGCTACCCATGAATTTATAACCGGCACATCGTCTCCGGGCAGTTCGGTGTATCCTGATACAAGTAAACTGTTCTGTGTTCCGTTAATAATAGAGAGTGATCCTGCACCGAATCCAGGGTTATTGAACAGGCTCTTGTTCCATATCAGATCGAAGTCGGAGGAGTATTTAGCAACCTCTGCCCTGCTCCTGCTACCTGGCGACCCCACCATAACGGCGGTATAGATAAATGTATCGGATATCACAAGCGATGAAACTGAGTTAAAATAGGCCGGATTCTTTTCTGCAACAGACTGAACCGTACCGCTTGTGTCAATCCTCATTAAAATAAGAACGCTTGGCTCGGTGCCATAATCCGAATGCACTGCCGATAACGCTGCAACCAGTGACTCGGGGGACTCCATAATGATCTTTGCCTGACCTTCTGATATCGAAACTTGTTCCTTCTTTGTCCATTCTTCCTCCATCTGCCTGTTCAATCGCAACAGGGTCATTTCCGAGCCATACAGACCAGCAACATAATAGCCTCCTGTATCAGCAATTACTGAGGTAAATACTCCGTTGTCGACCGATTTATACTGATCGATAATTTTCCCCTTCCTTGAGATGAGGTACAAGACAGGATTAGAACCTGATTGTCCGCATGCAGCAAACATTGAATCAGGTGTAGAGGTAACAAAGACCAGTTTCCCGGGACCCATCTCCTTCTCCCAGATGAATGATCCGTTATCCTGTTTTTTACATCCTGAAAGAAGAAGCAATAGAATTAATGAATGTAAAATATATCTCATTACCATAAGAATTTGGTTTCAACTACTCAAAGATAGTTAATTAAACAGTTATGATTAATGAGCAGATTTAGGCGGTTGTCAGGCGAGGGCTTCCGCGATCTCAGGAGTCATCTCCATATTATGGTAAACATCCTGAATATCATCATTATCTTCGAGTACATCAACCAGACGCAAAACCTTACGGGCCGTCTCCACATCGACAACTTTAGAATCGTTGGGTATTCTCTCCAGTCCTGCTTCTTCAACGGTAATGTGCATCTCTTCCAGCTTTCTGTTCATACTGCCGAAATCCTCCATTGCCACTGTTATTGTGATCGCCTCTCCGTCGGCTTCTATATCTTCTGCTCCAGCATCGATAAGTTCCAGTTCAAGTTCCTCAAGGTTTACCCCTTTTGCAGGAACCGTAAAGATCCCTTTACGGTCGAAAAGGAAGCTAAGTGACCCATTAGTACCAAGGTTACCACCAAACTTATTAAAGGCTGCTCTCACATCAGCCACTGTTCTGTTATTATTATCCGACAGACACTCCACAAATATTGCAATACCTCCTGGTCCGTATCCTTCGAATGAGAGCTCGTGGTACGTTTCACCATCGGCGCCGGTAGCCTTTTTTATAGCACGCTCAATATTCTCCTTGGGCATATTAGCTCCCTTGGCATTCAGCACCGCAAGCCTGAGTCTTGGGTTGGTATCAATATCAGGGGTGCCCTCCCTGGCCGCTATTGTTATCTCCTTTATCAACTTTGTGAATAGCTTACCGCGCTTAGAATCAATAGCTCCTTTTTTACGCTTTATTGTTGACCATTTACTATGACCTGACATATAATTTTTGTTTCAGACGTACAAAATTAATGAAATATTCAATATCCTGTTCAACACTTATCGCGAGAAAAGAAATGATGTTACTCCTCACTTTGCATAAAGCCTGATTTGTAATAACTTTGCCGCTTCTGAAACGGAGAAGGATATGATGAGGAAGTTTTATATTGAGACATATGGATGCCAGATGAACGTCGCTGACAGTGAGGTTGTAACATCCATCATGGGCCAGAACGGGTTCGCTCTTACTCCCGATTTGCATGAAGCCGATCTTATACTGGTCAACACATGCTCGATCAGGGAAAATGCAGAGCAACGCATTTGGGGAAGACTTGACCTTTTCCGGACCGAAAAAAGGAGAAGACCCGGCACACTTGTGGGAGTAATTGGCTGCATGGCTGAAAGACTCAAGGAGAAGCTGATCGAATCGGATAAGATGGTTGATATAGTCGTCGGTCCTGATGCCTATCGGCAGCTTCCTTCGCTGGTAGGAGAAGCCCTCGATGGCCATAAGGCTGTTAATGTGCTTCTCTCAAGGGAGGAGACATATGCCGATATTTCACCGGTAAGGATGGACAGTAACGGTGTATCAGCTTTCATATCCATAATGAGGGGCTGTAATAATATGTGCTCCTATTGTGTTGTCCCATATGTAAGAGGAGCAGAGAGAAGCCGTGACCCGGAGAGTATAATGAGGGATATTGATGATCTTATTGCCGCCGGATATAAGGAAGTAACCCTGCTCGGACAGAATGTAAACTCTTACAAGTGGTTATCGGGAGATTCTGTAACCGGTTTTCCCCATCTTCTCAGGATGGTAGCCGACAGGTCGCCACAGCTAAGGGTAAGATTTGCAACATCTCACCCAAAAGACCTTTCCGACGACCTGTTAAAAGTAATGGCCGGAAGTTGCAACATTTGCAGTCATATTCACCTTCCTGCCCAGAGCGGCAGCAGCCGGATGCTTAAGGTAATGAACAGAAAATATACCAGAGAATGGTATCTCGGCAGGATCAGCGCTATAAAAGAGTATCTGCCTGACGTCTCGCTTTCTACAGATATGATAACCGGATTCTGTACAGAAACAGAAGAGGACCATAAGGAGAGTTTATCGTTGATGGAAACAGTAGGATTCGATTTTGCCTATATGTTCAAATATAGTCAGCGCCCTGGTACTAAGGCTGAAAGAGAGCTCTCCGATGATGTGCCGGAGGAGGTAAAAACCCAAAGACTAAATGAAATAATTGCTCTTCAGAACAGGATGTCGTCAAGGAGCAAAAAAGGAGATATTGGAAAAATATTTGAAGTTTTGGTTGAGGGCCGTTCTAAGAAATCTCAATCGGAGAACCAGGGCAGGACTTCCCAGAACAAAGTTGTTGTTTTTCCTGCCGGCAACACCAAACCGGGTGATTACGTACATGTTAAGATCACCAGGAGTACTTCAGCAACACTTATAGGAGAGATCACTGACTCCCTTTCTTGATCTTCAACCCAAGCTCATCCAGCTGTTCCTGGCTAATTGCTGAGGGTGACTCGATCATTACATCTCGTGCTGCGTTATTTTTTGGGAAGGCAATAAAATCCCTTATTGATTCACCGCCACCAAACATTGTTACCAGTCGATCGAAACCGAAAGCAATACCTCCGTGCGGTGGGGCACCGAACCTGAATGCATTCATCAAGAAACCGAATTGTGCTCTGGCATCCTCATCCTTGAAGCCAAGAACCGAAAACATCCTGGCCTGCAGATTCGAATCATGTATCCTTATGGAGCCACCTCCTATCTCAACGCCATTAATAACAAGGTCATAGGCATTTGCCCTTACCTTTCCGGGATCGGTCGACATAAGAGGAATATCCTCAGGCTTAGGCGATGTAAACGGATGATGCTTCGCAAAGAACCTCTTGCTCTCTTCGTCCCACTCCAGTAATGGAAAGTCGACCACCCACAGAGGAACAAATTTATCAGGATCGCGCAAGCCCAATCTCTCTCCCATCTCCAATCTCAACTCCGATAAAGCTCCAAGCGTTTTTTCCCTGTCGCCCGACAATATCATTATAAGGTCTCCTGGTTTCCCGTCAATTATCTTTATCCACTCCTTTAGATCCTCCGTTGAGTAGAATTTGTCGACAGACGATTTTATGGTTCCATCGATATCGTAACGGACCCATACCATCCCTTTGGCACCTACCTGAGGTCTCTTAACGAAATCGGTTAACTCATCTATCTGCTTGCGGGTATAGGTTGCACATCCGGTTGCACAGACAGCACCTGTATACTCAGCCTGATCGAAGACCTGAAACTCCTTACCCCTGGCAATTTCAGTAATGTCGCTGATCTTCATTCCGAACCGGAGGTCGGGCTTATCGCAGCCATAATCAGACATTGCTTCATCCCACGACATTCTCCTGAAGGGTTCATGCATCTCGACACCTTTTACCCTTGCAAAAAGATGCTTGGTAAGACCTTCGAATGTATCCAGCACATCGTTCTGCTCAACAAACGACATTTCACAATCGATCTGTGTGAACTCCGGCTGCCTGTCAGCACGCAGATCTTCATCCCTGAAACACTTAACGATCTGGAAATACTTATCATAGCCGGCTATCATCAATAGCTGCTTAAATTGCTGTGGTGACTGTGGCAGGGCATAAAACTCACCCTGATGTACTCTCGATGGCACAACAAAATCGCGTGCTCCTTCAGGAGTCGATTTTATCAGGAAAGGGGTTTCTATTTCCAGAAAATCCTTGGCGTCAAGATATCGCCTTACCTCCTGAGCCATCCGGTGCCTTAATATAATGTTTCTTTTTACCGGCCCCCGCCTGAGATCGAGATAACGGTATTTCATCCTCAACTCTTCACCGCCATCCGATTCCTCTTCTATGGTAAAAGGTGGCAGATCGCTTGCATTAAGCACCTTAAGGCTGTCGACTACTATTTCAACCTCTCCTGTTGGTATTTTACGGTTTTTATTACTCCTCTCCGAAACTTTTCCCGAAGCCTGAATAACAAACTCCCGTCCCATTTTTCTTGCTTCGAAGCACAATTCAGAATTTACCTCCATATTGAAAACAAGCTGGGTAATTCCATATCTGTCGCGAAGATCAATGAAGGTCATTCCACCCAGGTCGCGTGACTTCTGTATCCATCCTGACAGGATAACTGATTCACCTTTATTTTCCAGCCTTAGCTCTCCGCAATTATGTGTTCTGTACATCGTAGCTTGAAATTTTTCACAAAAATAGGAAATAGAACCATAAAAGCAGTAATTAGTAATTAATGAATTGGGCTATTGCCAGCGGATCTGTTTATCTTTTAATACTTTTGCACTAAAATACGGTGAATGAGCGAGGATGATATTCGTTATATGAAGGCGGCAATGGAGGAGGCGAAAACAGCCTTTGAAAAGAACGAGGTACCTGTCGGGGCCGTTGTTGTATGCGGGGGTCAGATTATTGCCAGGGCACACAACCTTACCGAAACCCTCTCTGACCCAACAGCACATGCAGAGATGCAGGCCCTTACTGCAGCAACTTCATGGCTCGGAGGCAAATATCTTAACGACTGCACTGTCTATATTACACTTGAGCCCTGCCCAATGTGTGCCGGAGCACTTTTCTGGTGTCAGCCGGCAAGAGTGGTATATGGTGCGAAGGATGAAAAGAGGGGTTACACCCAAACGGGAGCTAACCTTATGCATCCTAAAACTGTCGTGGAGGATGGCGCTATGGCCAAAGAGTCTGCTGAACTTCTTCGTATCTTTTTCAAAAACAAACGATAAGGATCTTTTGCTATGTGGCCGTTACTTCCTTAAAAAAGATAATTAATTAAGGTTTTTCGAAAAAAATGGCTTAGGTTTGCCAAAAATTTCACGGTATGACTTTTGATAATGGCAAAACGATCATCATGCTCAAACTCAGGGCATTAGTCTATACTGTCCTTTTCTTTCTCTATCTGCTGGTTGCCCTTTTTGCCAAAGTTATCCACTTCCCGGTTGCCGGGTTGAGTAAAAACACCCTCACTCTTATCATTGTTGGTATCTATATCTTCTTATCCTTCTATCCATTACTTTTAAAATACAGATATATCTACTTTTCAAATGCTGGTGAGGCAATAATTATCAGATTCTACTCCGTTGGCATCTTCACGGCTGCCAAGCACTCTGTTGAGATCTCCAAACAATCATATGCCGGTTTTGAAAAAGGAAGAACTCTTCTTGGATTAGTAAAGTTTGTAATATTGAAGCAGAAGATAAGAGAGGGCGTTGCAAAATACCCTCCTGTATATATTACCTCTCTTACAAGATCAGAAAGAGAGAAGCTCTTTTCAGGGCTTGAAACGCTAATCCTGACAGTTGATATAATTCGCTCCCAATCATGAATTAAATCATGTTTTAATTATTTGACCGGATGCAACTTTGAGGCACAAATTTTAACCACTGTTTAATCAATAAATACAACACAGAATGAACGTCGACAAAATAATGAACAACCTCGAAAAGAAACATCCCGGAGAGGTTGAGTATCTTCAGGCAGTAAGAGAGGTACTTGAGTCAATCGAGGAGGTTTATAATCAGAATCCTCAGTTCGATTCAGCCAATATTATTGAGAGGATCATTGAACCTGACAGGATACTTACATTTAAAATTCCATGGGTAAACGATGAAGGTGAAGTAAAGGTAAACCTCGGTTACAGGGTACAGTATAATAACGCGATAGGCCCTTACAAAGGTGGCCTTCGTTTCCACCCCAGCGTTAACCTTTCAATCCTTAAATTCCTCGGGTTTGAGCAGATCTTTAAAAACTCACTCACTACCCTGCCGATGGGTGGAGGTAAGGGTGGTTCCGACTTTGACCCAAAAGGAAAATCAAATGGTGAGATCATGAGATTCTGTCAGAGCTTTATGCTTGAACTATGGAAGATCATCGGTCCTCAGACTGATGTTCCTGCAGGCGATATCGGCGTTGGCGGACGTGAGATCGGTTACCTTTATGGCATGTACAAGAAACTTGCCAGCGAGCATACAGGTGTTCTTACCGGGAAAGGTATCAATTGGGGAGGATCACTTATCCGCCCTGAAGCTACCGGATTCGGTAATGTCTATTTTGCAAAAGAGATGCTTGCCACAAGAGGTGAATCATTCGAAGGTAAAGTTGTAGCTATTTCCGGTTTTGGTAATGTTGCATGGGGAGCAGCCCTCAAAGTAACAGAACTGGGTGGCAAAGTAGTTACTATTTCAGGTCCCGATGGATACATCTATGATAAGGATGGCATCGCAGGCAATAAGATAGACTACATGCTTGAACTACGCGCTTCAAACGAAGATATCGTAAAACCATATTCATACGAATTCCCGGGCAGCGAATTCCATGCAGGCAAGCGTCCGTGGGAGGTTAAGGTTGACATCGCTCTGCCTTGTGCAACACAAAACGAACTGGATGGCAACGATGCAGCATTACTTATTAAGAACGGCTGCTTCTGTGTATCAGAAGGCGCAAATATGCCTTGTACACCCGAGGCTGTTGAGCAATTCCATAAGAACAAGATCCTCTTCGGACCTGGCAAAGCTGCAAACGCTGGTGGCGTTGCAACTTCAGGACTTGAGATGAGCCAAAACTCCCTCAAAATGAATTGGGGACGTGAGGAAGTTGATAGCCGCCTTCACGAAATTATGATCAACATACACGCCCAGTGCGTGAAGAACGGAACCACAGCCGATGGTTATGTTGATTACGTAAAAGGCGCTAACGTATCTGGTTTCTTAAAGGTAGCCAACGCAATGCTTGATCTTGGAGTAGTATAAAAATTACATTCAATCTATATTGAAAAAAGGTGTGCCTCAAGGCGCACCTTTTTTTTATGCTTCGTCACGGATACTCTGCAAAAAAGAGGTGAATAATAGATGAACCTCTTATTTTTAAAACCATCAGACCTCTTATTTCCATCAATTTCATATATTTGGTATGTCTCGCCCTTAAGATGGAAAATGTAATTCTCAGCCATAAGATAGCCCTTGGTCTTATTCCTGGCATTGGTGATATCAATGCCCGACGGCTGGTTTCCTATCTGGGAAGCGTTGAGGCAGTATTCAGTGAATCGTTATCGGCCCTTCGTAAAATACCCGGGATAGGGGAAAACCTTTCAAACTATATTGCAAATCGCAGTTACATGGAAAGGGCAGAGCGGGAAGCTGAATATGTTGAGAAAAATGGCATTAGGACCTTCTTCTATCTCGACGACGACTACCCTGCCAGACTAAAAAATTGTGATGACTCCCCGGTGCTCTATTTTACTACAAAGGTAATGCTGATCTTAATGCACGTTATATTATTAGTGTTGTTGGAACCAGACGGGCAACACATAGAGGCAGGGATCATTGTGCCAATTTCATAGCTGAACTGGCTTCATCCATTCCGGAGATGGTAATAGTCAGCGGATTGGCATACGGGATTGATATTGCTGCACATAAAGCAGCCTTATCGTGTGGATTAAAGACGATAGGTGTCCTGGCACACGGTCTTGAAACAATATATCCCTCCTCCCACCATTCAGTATCAAAAAATATGATCAAATCGGGTGGACTGGTCACAGATTTTCTGTCCGACGCCCTCCCTGAAAGAAATAATTTTATAAAACGCAACAGGATCATTGCAGGCATCAGCGACGCCACGCTGGTGGTTGAGTCGGGTATAACAGGGGGTGCACTTATTACAGCTGATATTGCATTTTCATATAACCGTGATGTTTTTGCGATTCCCGGCAGACCTGAAGATACCCTTTCCGAGGGATGCAACGATCTTATTGCCAGGAATAAAGCAGGACTGGTAGTGTCCGGATTGGATCTGATGCACCAGATGGGGTGGTCGGTAGCAGCAAAACCCAACCAGGGCAATCTCTTTCATAACCTTACAGGAAATGAAAAAATTATATTCGACCATCTGATGGGTAAGGGAGACTCTACAGTCGATGATTTGTGCGCCCAGACAGGCATCCCTGTTCATAGAGTTTCTACCACACTGCTGGGCATGGAACTTGCCGGATTGGTTAAGTGCCTGCCGGGAAATATTTATGCACTTTCATGATCCTTCTCTGCACGCATGACAATTGTCATGTTTTCTCTCCGTCATAACGGCCAATTTAACCTCATCAATTTTACTATCAGGTTTGGATATTGTCCAAACGGCTGCGGATTCAGGTGTAGTTTTTATGGGAAGAGAGTCATTATCATATAATTAACATAACCCAATAAACAAAATCAATTAAGTATGGATCCAAGAGTTGAACAATTCATGGCCAGAATTAAGGCCAAGAATCAAGGTGAACCTGAATTTCACCAGGCAGTGATGGAGGTGGCAGAATCGCTAATTCCTTTTATAGAAGAAAACCCTAAGTACAAACATGCAAAGATTCTGGAGAGAATTGCAGAACCCGAGAGAGTAATTATGTTCCGCGTTCCCTGGCTTGACGATAAGGGAGAGATTCAGATCAACAGGGGCTTCAGAATTGAGATGAACAGCGCAATTGGTCCATATAAGGGAGGACTACGCTTTCACCCTACCGTAAACCTGGGGATATTAAAGTTTCTTGCTTTTGAACAGGTATTCAAAAACAGTCTTACTACACTTCCTATGGGTGGCGGTAAAGGTGGTTCAGATTTTGATCCCAAAGGCAAATCCGACAATGAAGTAATGCGTTTTTGTCAGAGTTTTATGTGTGAACTATTCAGGCATATCGGCCCCGACACAGACGTTCCCGCAGGTGATATAGGCGTAGGCGGAAGAGAAATAGGCTTTATGTTCGGCCAGTACAAAAGGCTCAGGAATGAGTTTACCGGAGTATTTACCGGTAAAGGTATCGAATGGGGCGGATCTTTGATCAGACCTGAAGCAACCGGTTATGGTGCTACCTATTTCGCCCAGGAAATGCTTGCTACACGCGGTGAATCCATTAAGGGTAAGATAGTTGCTATTTCAGGATCCGGAAACGTTGCACAGTATGCAGCAGAAAAAGTTATGGAGTTTGGTGGCAAGGTAGTTACCTTCTCCGACTCAGATGGCTTTGTTTATGACCCCAAAGGTGTTGACGAGGAAAAACTTAAATTTGTCATGCATCTTAAGAATGTGAAGAGAGGCAGAATCAAGGAGTATGCCGAGAAATTTGGTGTGGAGTATCATGAAGGATTACGTCCATGGGTAGTTAAGTGCGATATTGCAATGCCTAATGCAACCCAGAACGAAATTAATGCCGAAGAGGCTAAAACACTTGTTAAGAACGGTTGTGTTTGCGTCTCGGAAGGTGCTAATATGCCAACAGAACCTGATGCAGTTGAAGTATTCATCAAGGCAGGTATTCTTTATGGCCCGGGAAAGGCAGCCAATGCAGGAGGTGTTGCTACAAGCGGCCTCGAAATGACTCAGAACTCAATGCGCCTGCCATGGTCAAGAGAAGAGGTAGACAAGAGATTACACGGTATTATGGTCAATATCCATAAGACATGTGTAAGATACGGAACCAAAGAGAATGGATTCATCAATTACGTCGATGGAGCAAATATCGGTGGCTTTGTAAAAGTTGCTGATGCAATGCTTGCTCAGGGAGTAGTATAATCTATTCAATCATATTACAGGAGAAGGGGCCCGCTGCCCCTTCTCTTTTTTTTGTAAATTTGTGCACCTTTATGAAATCATGACTATGATAGATACTCATACTCATCTTTACCTCAATCATTTTGACTCCGACAGGGATACGATGATAGCCAGGGCTGTTGAATCGGGTGTATCAAAGATGCTGCTGCCCAATATTGACAATGAGTCATATAGTTCTATGATGGCGGCAGTTGACCGGTACAGTGGTATCTGTTTCCCAATGCTGGGTCTGCATCCAACATCCGTAGGGGAGAATTATAAGAACGATCTGACCCAAATACTCTCTTATTATTCTGACGATACTTTTGTTGCTGTTGGTGAGATAGGTATAGATCTCTACTGGGACAAGACCTATCTGAAAGAGCAGATAGCCGCCTTCCGTGCTCAAATAAGCTTTGCGCTTGAAAAGAATCTGCCGGTGGTTATCCATGCCAGAGATAGCTTTAATGAAGTGTTTAATGTTTTGTCAGAATTCGAGAAAGAACCACTGCGGGGTGTTTTTCATGCTTTCACCGGATCGTCTGATGATGCGCAAAGGGCTATTGACAAAGGCTTTTTGATCGGTATTGGCGGTATTGTAACATTTAAGAACAGTGGTATTGGCCAGGTTGTGGAAGAGGTGGGCATTGCAAATATAATTCTCGAAACAGATTCTCCGTATCTCGCCCCCGTTCCCTACAGGGGCAAGAGGAATGAGAGTTCATATCTTACTCATATCGCAGACCGAATTACAGAGTTAACAGGTCATACCAGATCTGAAATAGAAACTGTAACAACCAGAAACGCTGAATCCCTCTTTTTTCCCAAAATAAAAAACAATGGATAGTGTTCAGATCAGATCTATTCTGATAATTTATACCGGCGGTACCATTGGAATGGTGCATGATCCGTCAACAGGCTCTTTGGTACCCTTTAATTTCAGCCATATTGTTGATCAGGTACCTGAACTTAAGCGATTCGGACTCAAAATTGACTCTGTTACCTTTGACCCCGTTTGTGATTCATCTGACATCGATCACTCTGTTCTGGAAAAAGATAGCCGGGACAATCGAGCTCAACTACGATAAATACGATGGATTTGTGATCCTTCATGGCACCGATACAATGTCGTACAGCGCATCGGCATTAAGCTTCATGCTTGAGAACCTTGGCAAACCTGTCGTCTTTACCGGATCTCAATTGCCAATAGGCATGCTTCGCACCGATGGAAAGGAGAACCTTATCACTGCTATTGAAATTGCAGGTGCATATAAAGATAATGAGCCTGTTGTCCCTGAAGTTTCTCTCTACTTTGACAACAGGTTATTCAGAGGTAACCGGACAACCAAAATCAGTACCGAACATTTTGATGCATTCGGATCTCCGAATTATCCGCCTTTGGCAGAAGTCGGACTTCATATCAGGTACAACTACAACTATATTAATTATCCCACTATAAGAAAGGATCTGATCGTTAACAAGGAGATAGATAACAACGTTTCAATCCTCAAACTCTATCCGGGAATAAGCCGATCGGCTGTTAATGCGATCCTCTCCGGGAAAGGGTTAAAAGCTGTTGTCCTTGAAACTTTCGGTTCAGGAAATGCTCCTACCGCATCATGGTTCCTGGAGGAGATAGGTCTGTTTATTGCATCAGGAGGTATTATTTTAAATGTTACACAATGCCTTTCAGGTAGTGTGGAGATGGCAATGTACAAAACAGGACTGGAACTTCTGAACGCAGGCGTACTGAGTGGCAGAGATATGACAACCGAGTCTGCAGTAACAAAACTGATGTACCTTACATCAGGCATCTTTGAAAGAGATAAGATATTGGAAAACATAAGGAAGCCGCTAAGGGGAGAAATTAGCTGAGGTGATGTTTTTTTATAATATTTTTTGTATTTTGTGCCGCCAATTTCTTTGAAAAGACTGATGGTGAAGAGTTAAAGAGGAGAGGTGCAGGAGTGGTTTAACTGGAACGCCTGGAAAGCGTTTGTACCTCAAAAGGGTACCGGGGGTTCGAATCCCCCCTTCTCCGCAGAAATTTGTTAAATTTGTAAACTTTATTGATCTTTAATAACTAAACTTAAAACAAACATGAAAAAGTTATTTGCATTTGTAGCTGTGTTTGGGGTGCTTTTTATCGGAGCATCTTTAAAAACTTTCGCCCAGGAGGAGACTCAGGATACAGCAGCTGTTGAACAGGTTACTCAAGCCCCTGTTGAAGAAGTTGTTGCACCTGTTGTTACCGGTGTTGAAACAGAAGGTGAATTACACAAAACAGTTAAAAGGTATTTTATTGAAGGTGGTGCCCAGTTCATGGGATTAGTTCTTCTGACACTCATCTTTGGTCTTGCTATTGCTATTGAAAGGATTATCTACCTTAATCTGGCAACAACCAACACAACAAAACTTCTCAACCAGATCGAGGAAGCCCTTGAAAATGGTGGTTTGGAAGCAGCAAAAGAAGTTTGCCGTAACACAAGAGGACCGGTAGCAAGTATCTTCTACCAGGGCCTTGACAGATCACACGGTGACATTGAAGCCGCTGAAAAATCTGTAATCGCTTATGGCGGTGTTCAGCTTGGACTACTTGAAAAGAACCTATCATGGATCTCTCTTTTCATTGCTCTTGCTCCTATGCTCGGTTTCATGGGTACTGTAATCGGTATGATTCAGGCCTTCGATGCAATCGAAATTGCAGGTAACGTTTCTGCTTCTCTGGTAGCCGGTGGTATTAAGGTAGCCCTTCTTACAACTGTATTTGGTCTTATCGTGGCCATCATACTCCAGATTTTCTATAACACAATCCTTTCAAAAATAGATTCTCTGACAAACCAGATGGAAGATTCATCCATCAGTCTTATCGATATGCTGGTTAAGCACAATCTTAAATAAGCGAGCTATGTCCAATACTATTACAGGCAAATTGACACAATGGGTTCTCTGGATGATTATGGCAGTAAGTGTCGTATTGTTCGTGATCTTTTTCTTCGGCCCGGTGGTTGAAGGAACTGCCGGCACCAGATATCAGGAACCCAAGATCACTGAAACCTTCCTGGTCTTTACCTATTTACTATTCATTCTGGCCGTTGGGGTAACTGTAGTTTTTTCAGTTATAAGCTCAATTATTAACCCTCAGGGAGCTAAGAAGGGATTGTATTCAGCACTATTCATTATTGGTATACTTGTTATTGCCTACATTCTGGCTGATGACACAGTACTCCATATGCCATATTACAAAGGTACTGACAACGTTCCGGGTACTTTAAAGATGGTTGACACAGGTCTGTTCACTGCATACATTCTTGCAGCATTAGCTCTGTTGGCTACCCTCTTCTCCTCTATTTCAAGAGTATTTAAATAGTAACCGATGTGCAGGAATTGTCCTGCATAATAAAGATAATTATATGGCTAAAAGGCAATTACAAGAAATTAATGCGGGTTCAATGGCCGACATTGCCTTCCTCCTGCTTATCTTTTTCCTGGTAACAACTACCATGGATTCTGATACAGGACTTCTTCGAAAGCTGCCGCCTATAGTTCCGCCTGATCAGGAAATTCCCGACGACATTAAGGTTAAAGAAAGGAATATCCTTCAGGTTAAAGTCAATAAGGATAATCTGCTCCTTGTCGAAGGAGAACTTATCAGGTTTGATGAACTTAGGGCAGTTGCCAAGGAATTTATGATTAACCCCAATGAAGACATAGATCTTCCGGAGAAAATTAACAAGGATATTCCGTTCTTCGGATTGGTCCGTGTTACCGAAAGCGCTGTGATCTCGCTGCAGAATGATATCGGAACCAAGTATGGCATGTACATTGCCGTACAGAACGAACTGATGGCTGCAAGGAATGAGCTGAGGAACACTCTTGCTCTTACTACCTGGGGAGTAGCATATGATGACCTTGATGAAGAAAAACAGGCGGCTGTGGATGATTACTACAATGTTCCTATTTCGGAAGCCGAACCTAAAAAGATTGGAGGAAAATAACCATGTCGAGATTTAAGAAAGATGAATCCAAAAGCGTTGGGAGTATTAATACTGCTTCCCTTCCCGATATTGTATTTATGCTCCTCTTCTTCTTCATGACCGTTACTGTTATGAGAGAGATTGACCTTAAAATCAAAGGTCAATATACCCCAGGGAACCGAAGGTAAAAAACTTGAAAAGAAATCTCTTGGCAAGTTATATTTACATCGGGGAACCACTCGATCACCTGAAAGCCACATTCGGATCAGAACCAAAGATCCAGCTGAATGATGCTTTTAAGGAAGTTGCCGATATCGAAGACTTCATTGCTCAGGAAAGAGAACAACTTGACGAAGCCGACAAGCAAAAAATGCTTGTGGCACTTAAGGTCGACAAGGAATCCACAATGGGACTTGTTTCTGATGTAAAACAGGCTCTTCGAAGAGCTAATGCTCTGAAGATTATGTATGCTAATATCCAGGTCGATAAAATTAAACTGGATTAAGACAAATAACTTTTTCAAAAGGCCGTTCCATACAGGAACGGCCTTTTTTTGTGTATACCATCATATTATTATCTTAAAATTGGATAATATCCTTCCTTTTTACATATTTGCTTCTCATTTTATATCAGGATATATTGTATGAAGCGCGAGGGTAAAAAAGTAAATAGAAAACTGGCAAGAGTATTTCTTATCATATTCCTGTCAATACTCTCATCTTCATACTTATACTCCGCCCCGCTATACTTTGAGCCTGTTGAAGTAACCCTCCCCGATGGTACTACTTTAAACCTTTTTGTTAGTGGCGATGAATTCTTTAACTGGATGCACGACAAAGAGGGTTTCCCTGTAGCAGTAGGTTCTGATGGTTACTACTACTACCAGATACAGGATCTGTCAACGTTCAGAAGTTCCGGCATTAAGAGTCGGTAAAGCCAACCCCGGAACTATTCCAGGAGTCAGGCTTGTTGAAATACCTGAGGAGCTTATCGGTCTCAACGGAGAAAGCATTTTTACGATAGCATGGAGAAGGAGCGCGACAATGCCGGACTAAAATCATCGCACAAGGTTAAGGGCATAGTAAACAATCTTGTAATATATATCCGGTTTGCCGATGAGTCGGAGTTCTCAACAGACAGATCCGTTTATGAATCAAAATTCAACTCCATGCCAGGACCATCAGTCCGTTCCTATTTCAATGAGGTCTCATTCAACAAAGTAGATGTAATTAGTTATCACCTTCCCGGAGGCGCAACTACTAACCTCTCCTATCAGGACACTTATACCCGCAAATACTTTCAAACATATGACGCCTCAACAAATACCGAAGGCTACAAGACCGACAGTGAACGGACATCCAGAGAACACAACCTTCTGAGCAGAGCATGCCTCTTTATACAAAATAACTACCCACTCCCAGAGGGAGTAAACTTTGACAGTGACAATAACGGTAACTTCGACAATGTCAGCTTCATAGTCAGAGGCAATCCCGATGGATGGAGTGAACTCCTCTGGCCTCACAGGTGGACTCTCTATTCCGTCCCGGTACTGATCAATAATATAAAAGTCTACGACTATACTTTTCAACTTGAGAATACTTCATCCAAAACTTTAAGTCATGAAATATTTCACTCCTTTGGAGCGCCCGACCTTTATCGCTACGAAGGAACATCAAAACCTGTTGACAGGTGGGATATAATGGCTAATGGATCCGGCCATCCACTGGCATGGACCAAATCAAAATACGGAGGATGGATCGACAATATACCATGGATCACCAAAACAGGAACCTATACACTTTACCCCGCGACCTCTCAAGTCAATAATAGCTATAGGATTAAGCCTTTATTGTCTGACAACCAGGTATTTTGCGTTGAATTCAGAAAGAGGGAGGGATTATACGAATCTCTGCTGCCGGAATCAGGAATGATCATATACCGTGTTGATCAACGATACCGTGGTAATGCTAATGGCCCACCCGATGAAATATATGTTTTCAGACCGGGAGGGTCACCGGAACTTGAAGGGAAAGTATTGGAAGCCGCCTTTAACGGTACTGCCGGACAGACCGATTTTAATGATTCAACAAACCCGTTTTCTTTCCTTCAGGATGGATCCATCGCCGGTATCGATATTTCAGATATACGTTACTATACCGATAGCATAACCTTTTATGTCAATGTTGATGCTATTATGGACCTTAAGGCATTACCTTCAGGTGATTCAGAAATAAGGCTGTCCTGGAAAAGTAATGCCAGTAATAATTATGTTGTTGCCGTATCATCAACTGATGAGATCCTCACCCTTAATAACGGCACATCCTATCAGCCAGGTGACAATATTGGCTCGTATGGTAAAATACTTGCCAACAGTACTAATAAATCCTTCACACATAATAACCTTGAATCAGACACCAGATTCTATTACACCAT
Source organism: uncultured Bacteroidales bacterium (assembly GCA_963698535.1). Lineage (GTDB taxonomy): Bacteria > Bacteroidota > Bacteroidia > Bacteroidales > VadinHA17 > CAVORD01. The sequence continues at coordinate 115,843 of CAVORD010000002.1, forward strand.
CTGGTCGGCTTACTCCGACACACCGACAACCTATTTCAATCCAACCACTATCTCATCCAGGTCTGGTGTCTACACAATATATCAGATGCCGCATGAGGAGAATTTCGACGGAATTACCGGAGGGACTCTCCCGAAGGGATGGAAAGGAACAGGTGATCCCATATCCTGGTCATTGTTCAGTAACGATTATATATCAGCTCCTAATGCCTTGCTGCTAAAGAATCAGGACCCGGCTTCAGAAGGCTGGTTTTATACGCCTGGATTCTACCTCAATGCTACCAAAAGATATATGATAACATTCCGATACAAAGGAGAAACCGGATTGCCAGGTAATATCACTCTTTATGGTGGTCCTCACCGTTATGAATCAGTTATGGACCTAATGCTCTTTGAAGGCAGGAATGTTGATTTCGATGAATTTGCATTAGCGAGATATGTATATAAACCTCTGGCTAACGGGCCAATATATATGGGCTTTAATTCAACTTACGGCAGTAGCGGTGTGGTTATTGAAGACTTCAAAATCGAAATAGTTCCTGATGGCACATCTAACCTTTACAAACCGGCCGAATTTTACCCGAATCCAACCAGCGGGATAATTACGGTCCCTGCCATTAAAAAAACCGATATATCTGTATACCGGAGCGACGGATTCTTAGTCTTTACAAAGAGTATCAATGCAACCATGCAAGTGGATCTCTCCCATCTGGGTAAAGGTGTATATGTGATAAAGTTCAGGACTTCAACGGACGAATCATTACATAAAATAATAATAATGTAACCCCGGGTTCTCGTCCCGCCCTTTTTATCCTCGTACACCATATAATGAAAAAAAGCACCTTTTACAGTGCTTCTCTCTTGTGATCCCGGCGGGATTATTCGTCCACGCTCCGCGCGGCCTCATGAGCTCGGCCCATGCCTGGCATGGTCCTCGGTTCGAACCCCGGGTTCTCGTCCCGACATTTTTATCCTCGTACACCATATAAATGAAAAAAAGCACCTCTTACAGTGCTTCTCTCTTGTGATCCCGGCGGGACTCGAACCCACAACCAACAGAACCGGAATCTGTCATTCTATCCATTGAACTACGGGACCATTACGCCAATTGCCCTTATAAAGGCAATCACCGGCAAAAGTACACTCTGCTTTCCATATTTCAAAACCGCATTGATATAATAGTTGCATACCATTAATCCATTACAATTGACAGAGTGGTAAAGTTTTCATAATTTCGCCTCCTTATTAATTTGAATAACTGTTATGGATTACAACTTCCGGGAAATTGAGAGAAAGTGGCAGCAGTACTGGGAAAAGAATAAGACCTTCCGTACAATTGATGATATCTCTAATCCAAAGAAGTACTACATTCTTGATATGTTCCCCTACCCTTCCGGGTCAGGACTGCACGTAGGCCACCCTGAAGGCTATACAGCGACCGACATTGTAGCCAGGTATAAAAGGATGAATGGGTTCAACGTGCTTCACCCTATGGGCTGGGATGCATTCGGATTGCCTGCAGAACAGTATGCTATTCAAACCGGGACTCATCCATCAATAATAACCAACAAAAACTGCGATACCTTCAGACGTCAGATAAAGGAGATAGGATTGAGTTACGACTGGGACAGAGAGATCAATACCACCGACCATGGTTATTTCAAATGGACCCAGTGGATCTTTATCAGGTTGTATAATACATGGTTCGACGCAACACTTCAAAAGGGCCGACCAATCGATGAGCTTGAGATCCCTTCTGAGATATCAGCATTGGGAGAGAGCGAACAAAGAGCTTTTATTAATTCCAAAAGGCTGGCATATTACGACGACGCACAGGTATGGTGGTGTCCCGACTGCAGGATCGTCTGCGCTAACGAGGAGGTTCTTACCGACGGCTCACATGAAAAGTGCGGAAACCCGGTTGCCAGGAAGAATCTGAAGCAGTGGATGCTGCGTATACCACACTATGGGGAAAGACTTCTTTCTGGTCTTGACGGACTTGACTGGCCTGAGGGAGTAAAAGATATGCAGCGCAACTGGATAGGTAAATCCACAGGCGCTGAGGTTGATTTCAAAGTAGCCGACAGTGAACAGACTATCAGGGTCTATACAACAAGACCAGACACTCTTTTCGGGGCGACCTATATGGTTCTCGCTCCCGAGCATCCTTTGGTGAAGAGCCTTACCAGACCTGCTCAGACTGATGATGTAAACAGATACATTAAAGCAACCTCTTTGAAATCAGATCTTGACAGAACGGATCTGGCACACGATAAGACAGGAGTATTTACAGGCTCATATGCCATTAATCCTGTTAATGAAAACCAAATTGAGATATGGATTGCCGATTACGTGCTTACAGGATACGGTACAGGAGCTATAATGGCAGTGCCGGGACACGACACACGCGATTTTGAGTTCGCAAAGAAATTCAATCTCCCGGTAGTATGTATCATGGATCCCGATACAGAGGATACAGATCTTAAAAACAACGTTCTGGAAGGCAATGCCTGCTGGACTGAAGACGGGAAATTCATTAACTCAGAAAGCAGTAAAACAGGTGTCTCCTTAAACGGGATGACCAAACAGGAAGGTATCGACACAATTATAGAGTGGCTTAAGGAAAAATCACTTGGAGTGCCAAAGACCAACTTTAAGTTGCGCGACTGGCTATTCAGCCGCCAAAGATACTGGGGGGAACCCTTCCCTGTAATACACTGGGAGGATGGAGAAATAACCCTGCTCGATGACAGTGATCTCCCTCTTGTGCTGCCTGAACTAATTAAGTTTGAACCGGGGGAAACAGGTGAATCTCCGCTTTCCAATGCAACAGACTGGCTCTACGTTACAGACAAGAATGGCAGAAAAGGAAAGCGCGAAACTAACACTATGCCCCAATGGGCCGGATCGTGCTGGTATTACCTCAGGTATATCGACCCTCGCAACGATAAAGAGATATTCGACAAGAAACTCGAAAATTACTGGATGCCTGTTGACCTCTATGTAGGCGGAGCAGAACATGCAGTACTTCATCTCCTTTACAGCAGGTTCTGGCATAAAGTGCTTTTCGACCTTGGCATTGTGTCACATGATGAACCATACCAGCGTCTCTTCAATCAGGGAATGATCCTCGCCTTTGCATACGAGACATCATCCGGGGCTAAAGTAACCGGCGACAAGGTGGAAGAGAAAGACGGTAAATTCTTTCATACCGACACCGGAGAAGAATTGAAACAGATCGTCGCCAAAATGTCCAAGTCACTTAAGAATGTTGTCAATCCTGACGATGTAATAAAAATGTATGGCGCCGACTCTCTCAGGCTCTATGAGATGTTTCTGGGCCCGCTGGAAGCAACCAAACCATGGGACGATAAAGGTATTAAAGGGGTATTCAATTTTCTTGCCCGCTCATGGAGATTTATTGCAAATGACAGTAATCTTACCGATGGCGACGAAGACAAGGAAGTACTGAAAGTATTGCATCAAACCATAAAAAAGGTAACAGGTGATATTGAGGCAATGAGATTTAATACTGCTATCTCAGCCATGATGGTATTCATCAACCTTGCCATGAAAAAGGGAAGGATCACCCGTGACAGTGCCGGGAAATTTATCACCATCCTTGCTCCCTTTGCACCTCATCTGGCAGAAGAACTATGGGAGGTGACCGGTCACAACAATACTCTTGCTTATGAGCCATGGCCCCTTTACAACGAAGAATTTATTAAGGAGGATATGATCGAGTACCCGGTATCCATTAACGGGAAAATGAGGTTTAAGATCGAATTGCCAGCCGACACTTCACAGGCAGATGTTGCTGCTGCGGCAGAAGCTGATGAGAGGGCCATTAAATGGTTCGATGGAAAGAAACCAGGTAAGATCATTGTGGTCCCGGGACGAATTGTAAATATTGTTGTATAATCTGATGGGAAAAATATACTGTAAACACTATAAACTTCTAATTTCTGCTCTCTTAATACTTCTCATAATCCTTCCTACCTCTTGTCACTTACGTGATAACGGACAGCCTGATATATCTGCAATTCAAGCACTTGACACTCAGACAGTCGAGCCTCCTGCATTGCTTTTCGGGATCAATCCCGACTCATTTGAAATTGTTACAGGCACCATCAAGAAAGAATGAATTTCTGGGTGATATCCTGAACAGAAATGGAGTGGACTGGAGCTCTATTGATCAGGTAACCCGCAACCACAAAGACGTATTTGATGTAAGAAAGATCCGTACAGGTGGTAGCTATACCATGTTTCTAACCCTGGATACGATACAGAAGTTGAAATATTTTGCATACGAACACGATCTTACTCACTATTATCTGTTCTCCTTCAATGACACCCCATCCATAACTGCCGGTGTAACTGAAACATTTACGAGAATAGGTTTTGCCAGCGGCACAATTGAAACATCACTCTGGGAGTCGGTAGTAAAGAGCGGATTGAATCCGACTGATCGCAATTGAGCTGTCGGAGGTTTATGCCTGGACAATAGATTTCTTTGGCCTGCAGAAAGGCGACAGCTTTAAGGTCATTTATGAGGAGCGGTTCAATGGTGACCAATCTGTTGGAATTGAGAGAATTCATGGTGCCCTTTTTAATCATTCCGGCAAAGATATTTTTGCAATACCACTTGTGCAGGACTCCGTTTACAGCTTCTACGACACAGATGGGAACAGCCTGAGAAAAGCTTTCCTTAAGGCACCATTAAGATACAGCAGAATAAGTTCCGGATTCTCTTCAAGCCGCATGCATCCAATCCTGAGAATACGCAGGCCCCACTTTGGGGTTGATTATGCAGCCCCTGTAGGAACACCTGTAGTTTCAATTGGTGACGGACGTGTAGTATCTGCGACATACGACAAGAACAACGGCTATATACTCAGGATAAAGCATAACAGCGTATATTCTACCGCTTATCTTCATCTTAACCGTTTCGCCAAAGGAGTTAATTCAGGCAGTTATGTTAAGCAGGGAGATGTTATAGGTTATGTTGGCAGCACCGGACTATCAACCGGCCCTCACCTCGATTTCAGAGTGTACAGAAATGGCTCACCTGTTGATCCGCTAAGGGTTGAATCACCTCCTGTTGAGCCTGTTGACAGTACCAATATGGAAAATTTCCGAAAAATAAATTACGTAGTTATGAGGTTGCTCGAGACTATAGATTAGTCTCCGCTATTCGTAACTAACCTCTCGACGATCACCGGGAAATGCTTGTATTCAAGTTCATGTATCCTTGCTGCCAGCGATGAGGGAGTGTCGTTGGATAAAACTTCTGTTTCAGCCTGGAATATTATGTCACCAGAATCATAAATCTCATTCACATAGTGTATTGTTATCCCACTGCTCTTTTCACCGTTTTCAATTACCGATCGGTGGACATTTTCCCCGTACATTCCTTTGCCACCATAAGCAGGTAACAATGCGGGATGAATATTAACTATCCTCCCCTTAAAGCAATTGACAACTATTGGAGGCATAAGCCATAAAAATCCGGCCAGGACAATAAAGTCTATCCTGCGTTCCTTCAAAACAGATAGTAACCCCATTTTCATTGTTCAGACCATTACGGTCGAAAATCACGACCTCCACTCCCAGCTTTTTAGCTCTCTCAATTACAGGAGCATTGCAATTATTTGTGAGGATAATTGACACTTCTGCTCCTTTTACGGTCGAAAAATGCCGAATTAAATTCTCGGCGTTGGTGCCTGTGCCCGATGCAAAAACAGCTACTCTCTTCATCCTCTGCAATTTACTAAAACCCCAATAATCTGCCAATTGATTATAATAAATGGGTTATATTATTCATTTTCTGAGCATTACTAAAATAAAATAGTAAATAATTGGCAAATCATTTGAAAAATATTCCGCAAATATATTTCTTTGCAAGACTTTAAAATGGATTATTAACTTAAAAATGTAACTATGTCAGACATTGCAACAAGAGTAAAAGAGATCATCGTTGACAAACTAGGTGTTGATGAATCAGAAGTAACACCTGAGGCTAGCTTTACAAATGATCTGGGCGCAGACTCTCTTGATACTGTTGAGCTGATTATGGAGTTTGAAAAAGAATTCAATATCGGTATTCCTGACGATAAAGCAGAATCTATCAGCTCGGTTGGTGAGGCTATTAAGTATATCGAGGAGAACGCAAAATAAATTCTCTTTAAGAAACCATCTTAATGAAAAGAGTTGTAGTGACAGGCATGGGGGCCATAACCCCCATTGGCAAGAATGTTGATGAGTATTGGAATGGCCTCATTAATGGGGTCAGTGGAGCTGGTATGATTACCAGGTTCGATGCAACAAATTTCAAAACCAAATTTGCCTGTGAAATTAAAGGACTACGACCCCGGCAACTATTTCGACAGAAAAGAAGCCCGAAAGATGGACCTCTATTCTCAGTTTGCCCACATAGCCTCCGACGAAGCTATTATCGACTCGGGAATTGATCTCGAAAAGATCGATAAGGATGAAGTAGGGGTTATTTGGGCATCCGGAATAGGTGGAATTGGGACCTTTCTTGAAGCTATCAGGGATTATAGCACGGGCGACGGGACTCCCCGTTTCAACCCGTTCTTTATACCTAAGATGATAAGCGACATAGCAGCAGGTCTCATCTCGATTAAATATGGCTTTCGTGGCCCTAACTATGCCACTGTTTCTGCCTGTGCCTCCTCAACTCATGCTATTATTGATGCCGTAAGCAACATTAAACTGGGCAAAGCCAAGGTTTTTGTTGCAGGTGGATCAGAAGCAGCAATCAATGAAGCAGGTGTAGGCGGATTTAATGCGATGCAAGCCCTTTCAGCTAACAATGACGAATTCCTTACCGCCTCCCGTCCTTTTGACAAACGGCGCGACGGATTTGTAATGGGTGAAGGTGGTGGCGCATTGATCATTGAAGAATATGAGCATGCAAAGGCTCGCGGAGCAAAGATTTATGCTGAACTTGTTGGAACAGGAATGACAGCCGATGCATACCATCTTACTGCCCCACATCCGGAAGGATTGGGCGCGAGAAATGTTATGAAAATAGCTGTTAAGGAAGCCGGACTAGAGCTCTCCGATATAGACTATATTAACGTTCATGGCACATGCAACTCCTCTTGGTGATATCTCTGAAACAAGAGCAATTACAACACTTTTTGGTGATGCTGCTTATAAGTTAAATATAAGTGCAACCAAATCGATGACAGGACACCTGCTGGGTGCTGCAGGGGCAATTGAAGCCATTGCTTCAATTCTTGCAGTCAGGAACGACATTGTGCCACCAACAATTAACTTTGTTGTCCCGGATGATCAGATCGATCAGAAGCTGAATTTTACCTTAAATAAGGCACAAAAGCGTACTGTAAATGCCGCTATAAGCAATACATTCGGTTTTGGTGGCCATAACGCATCTGTTGTTGTTATAAAGGCAGGACTCTGATCTCCCTTATTCCCAAAAGCCTTAACGGCAAAGCTTTTACTGACAGGCGTCACTTCATACGCTCGATAAAAGCTATTACAGGATTCAGACCTGTAAATATCAGACTTTATGAGATGGCCCTTACCCACAGGTCAGCCTCGGTTATTCTTCCCAACGGCAGAAGAGTGAATAACGAAAGGCTTGAGTTTCTCGGTGATGCTATACTCGATGCTGTACTTTCAGAACAGATATTCTTAACACTTACCGGCTTCGACGAAGGTGATCTTACCAAAACAAGGGCTAAAATAGTTAACAGAGAGACACTTAATAAACTTGCTGTTGAGATGGGTCTTAACACCCTGCTAAAAACTCAGGTTACAAATGGAAATGGCAGCTCAAATCTCTATGGCAACGCCCTGGAAGCAATTATTGGTGCCGTTTTCCTCGACAGGGGTTACTCCAGAACCAGAAGATTCATCACACTTAAGATACTGGATCATTTCGACCTACGGGAATTGACCGAATCGACCACCGATTATAAAAGTATACTTTTCGAATGGGCCCAGAAGAATAAAGTATCGATCGAATTTGAACATTCTGCCCGATCAAACACCTCCGACTCGCGCCAGCTTTTCTCTGCTACCCTCCTGCTCAACAATGTACCATCCTCATCCGGATCAGGAATAACCAAGAAAGAGGCAGAACAACAGGCTTCCTCAAACTACCTTTTTAAACTTAAGGGCATCAGGGATTGATTATTAACTTATTTTTTTGCTACCTTTAAGTCAGTAACAATCATCTATGATGACAGACCGTCGGAAAATAAGACGCGTCAGCCTTAAAGTAGAAGATGCTCCGACTACACAGGTAATTGGTTTAGCATCCTCCGATAACGACTATCGTATATCGCAGGTCATTAATTCACTCGCCGGATTATCTTTTGCCATCGATAAGCCCCTGTCAGTTAAGGACGACAAGAGAGAATTGACTTTCAGCAGATTCTCCTCATCAGGAAAGTTCGACAATGGGAACTATTCCATCATTTCCAATAAAAGCGGCAACAGTCTGCTTATGCCTTCATTCAGTAACATTGATTATTTTATTACTATCCCGGAAGAGTCATCTGACGATGCAACCCGTACCCTCATGGAACAGATTAAAAAGGGAGAAATGATAACAGGGGTTTTTCTAATCAATCTTGAGAAAGTTAAAGACAGGAATAAAAACCAATTAATGTAATCATTATGGATAATCTACATCATAAGTTATCTGACCAGGAGTTCTCCACAGGGAGGAAAGCATTATTGTGGATTGTTGGATCGATCTTCTTCTGTATAGGCTTTTGGGATATTTATAAAAGTAATATCCTCAATGATGACAGGATAAGCATTGGAGTGGTGACAGTCACCTTCTCTATTGGATTGTTTATCTATTTTGTTGCCTTCCTTGCTTCCAGAAAGAAAAAAGAACATTTCTTTACTGTTGATAATAACGGAATCTCCTTCCGTTTCGGGACTTTTGTTGAAGTCCATGGGAATTTTACGTGGCAGGAGATCGATCATATTAACTTCCCTCCACATACACGCCTCTTTGTTTTAAACCTGAAAAACGGTGATAAAAAGGCTGTTAATCTTAACTGGATCAATAAAGACAAAGGAAAGTCGATCCTCAGACATGTCTATTACAGCGCTGGTTCTTTAGGGGTGAAAACCCTCAGGAAATAACGGAAAACTCTGCCGGGTCATAAAAGAAAAGGAGGTGATTTCTCACCTCCATTTTCATTAACCCTAAAACTAACCTAACCTATGAAAAAAAACCTATAACCCTTAAAACAAATATCGTGCCAAACACATTACAAATGTAATCCATACTTTTTTCATTACAAAACAATCTTTCGTAAATAATTGATAATTAACATAAATTTATGATTTGACGGAAGATGAGCACGCAAACGTTTCCGATATCTTAACGGGTGTTAAAGAAAGTTAAAAGATATCTACCTGTTCAATTATAAGGGTTAAATTTGACCATTGTGAGGAGAAAGACCATCATTCTTATTGCAGCTTTTTTTTTGCTGGCTATATCCGGACTTATCTTTATTCAGATATACTGGATAGGCCGGTCTATTCGTATTAAAGATGAGCAGTTAAGGGTCCTTGCAAATAAATCCATGAACTCTGTTGTACTCGAACTTGAACGGCAGGAGGTGCTTAAGAGGATCTTCCAGGAGATAGATACAAATGGAGACGATTCCATCCCAACGATAATATCAGCATCAGGAGACCTTGCCAGGCAGCTCCAGGGGAGTACGTCTGACTTTAACCTCAGGGAGTACTTTGGAATAAATGAGGAGGGCGCACCTGTAACAATCAACAGCGCCGGTAAGAGGATCATAATTTCTACGGAGCAATTCCCCGTTCTTGCCGATGAAATGGGCACAGAGCTGTCCAATTCAGCCTTAAATGCCGGCATATCCGGAAGGGTGAACGAAAAGATACTGCTGCTTGAAAATATTATGGATAAGATCTTTCTTGATATCCCCTCCATAAGAGAAAGAATCGACCCGGAAGAGGTCAATAAACTGTTGGGTGAAACATTTAAAAACGCAGGAATACTTCTGAGTTTTGAATTTGCCATAAAAACCGGAAACTCATCCACTTTTTATAAATCAGCAGGATTTACAGAGTCAGTGCCCGCTAATAAGTACCTCAGACAATTGTTCCCGAACGATCCTGTCCCCGGAAACAATCAGCTAATACTATACTTCCCCCACGAAAAGCAATACAGCTTTGAGGAAATTGGTGCAATGGGTATTGTATCTGTAATCATAACACTACTGCTCCTTTTCCTTTCAGCCAGCACCTTCTATGTAATATTCCGACAAAAAAAGATGTCTGAAATACGTACCGACTTTGTCAATAATATGACTCACGAGCTTAAGACTCCAATTTCTACAATTTCGCTGGCATCACAAATGCTTGGTGACAAATCAATCAGGGTAGATGCACAGCGTATTGAAGATCTGTCGAAAATAATATACGATGAAAGTAACCGATTGAGATATCTGGTGGAGAAGGTCCTTCAGATGGCTATTTTCGAGAGGATGAAGCTTAAACTTAAAATGACCAGGTATGATTTTCATGAGATCATAAACCAGGTTGTAAAAAACTTTAAATTGCAGATCGAATCACACAAGGGAACCATTAACAACTGAACTCCTGGCTGCTGACCCATTTATTGAGATTGATGAAGTGCATTTTCATAATGTTATTTCAAATCTCATTGACAACGCAATAAAATATTCAAGGGAGAAAGTGGAAATAGCAATCAGGACCAGGTCAACCGCGGGAGGCCTGACAGTTGAAATAGAGGATAAGGGGGAAGGAATAAGTTCTCAGAACCAGAAGCGTATTTTTGACAAATTTTACCGGGTCCCTTCCGGTAATGTACACAGAGTTAAAGGCACCGGGCTCGGATTAAGCTATGTAAAGAAAATAGTAGAAGGCCACAAAGGGACAATAAGGGTGGAAAGCCGACCTGGGCACGGATCACGATTTATAATATTCTTACCAAAATAGACTGCGATGGGAAAAATAGCAATCCTTCTGGCTGAAGATGATCTGAATCTTGGAACACTCCTTAAGAGCTATCTAGAGGCGAAATCATATGAGGTAGTGCTTGAGAAAGACGGAGAATCGGCTTTCCTGAAATATAAGGGAGGAAAGTTCTCAATTGCTATTCTTGACATTATGATGCCTGAAATGGATGGTTTTACCCTGGCAAAAAAGATAAGGGCCACCAACCTCCATTTTCCGATAATATTCCTGTCGGCCAAAAACCAACATGAGGATATAATGGAGGGATTTTCTACAGGAGCCGATGATTATATCACCAAGCCATTTTCTATGGAAGAGCTGCTGGTAAGGATCGAAGCAATACTCAGGAGATCAGCCGGCCGCACAGGTACGGCTGAAGAAATCTTTAGTATCGGATCCTACAGCTTCGACACTTCAAAGCAACTTCTCTCTCATGGCGAGACAATTCAAAAACTGACAACAAAGGAGGGTGAACTCCTGAAATTGCTGTGTCAGTATTCAAACCAGGTTCTGGAAAGAAACTGGGCCCTGACAAATATCTGGCATGATGATAACTATTTCAATGCCAGAAGCATGGATGTGTACATTACCAAACTGCGCAAGTACCTTAAAAAGGATCCTTCTGTTGAGATCATCAATGTACATGGCAAAGGATACAAACTTATCTGCTAAAAAAAACCCTGACGGGTCTGTCAGGGTAATTTAAGGTTAGTCTTAGGATTCAGATATTAAATTGCTACCTGAAATCTTGTTTAGGAGCATCTAAGATAAATATTATTACTTCACTTCCGATCTTTTTTCAAAAAAAATATACCGTCACGGGCGTTCTTCAGGAATAGCTAGTCAAGTTTTAAAACAGCAAGGAATGCCTGCTGTGGTACTTCAACATTTCCAACCTGCCTCATACGCTTTTTACCCTTCTTCTGTTTCTCAAGAAGCTTCCTTTTTCTCGTAATATCACCTCCGTAACACTTGGCTGTAACATCTTTACGTACTGCCTTAATAGTCTCCCTGGATATTATCTTCGCTCCAATTGCTGCCTGTATGGCAATCTCAAATTGTTGGCGGGGTATCAGTTCCTTTAGCTTAACACACATACGCCTTCCGAAATCGTAAGCACTTCCCCTGTAAATGAGTGTGGAGAGAGCATCAACCATCTCGCCGTTCAGAAGAATGTCAAGGCGCACAAGATCGGCTTTCTGATATCCTGAGTAGTGATAATCAAATGAGGCATAGCCCCGTGAAATACTCTTCAACTTGTCATAGAAGTCAAATACTATCTCAGCCAGCGGCATTTCGAATGTAACCTCCACCCTGTCGCTGGTAAGATAAACCTGATTCTTCAAAACGCCTCTCTTATCTATACAAAGGGTCATGATTGAACCCACATATTCCGATTTGGAAATTATCTGTGCCAGAATATAAGGCTCTTCAATTCTGTCAATTACGGTTACCGAAGGCAGTCCGGAAGGATTATGAACATCCATCTCTTCTCCCTTTGTCGTGATCACCTTGTATGAAACGTTAGGTACGGTAGTAATAACATCCATATCAAACTCCCTGTCGAGTCTCTCCTGTACTATCTCCATATGAAGGAGACCCAAAAAACCACACCTGAAACCAAATCCCAGTGCAGCGGAAGATTCCGGCACAAAAGAGAGTGAAGCATCATTGAGCTGAAGCTTTTCAATTGATGACCGTAGATCCTCATAATCATCGGCATCAACAGGATAGATACCGGCAAAAACCATAGGCTTAACAATTTCGAAACCTTCAACAACATTTATACATGGATTTGCCACATGTGTTATTGTATCTCCAACTTTGACCTCAAGCAGAATTTTTAATCCCCGATATAATATATCCAACATCACCTGCGGAAAGGACAGGCCTTGGATCTTGCTTTAGTTTCAAAACACCAACTTCATCGGCATTATACTCCTTGCCGGTATTGATGAATTTCACCAGATCGCCCTTGTGTATCGTCCCGTTAAAAATCCTGAAATAAGCCACAATCCCCCTGAATGAATTAAATACTGAATCAAATATAAGTGCCTGCAGCGGTGCATTAGGATCACCCTGTGGCGCAGGTATCCTGTCGATTATGCTGTCCAGAATCATGTCAATTCCCATCCCGGTTTTTCCACTGGCCTCAATAATATCATCCCTCTCGCAACCAAGAAGGTCAACTATTTGATCTTTAACCTCATCTGGCATGGCACTTGCCATGTCCATCTTATTCAGAATCGGGATAATTTCAAGATTATGATCGATGGCCATGTAAAGATTGGATATAGTCTGAGCCTGTATGCCCTGGGTTGCATCAACGACCAGTAACGCCCCTTCACACGCTGCTATCGACCTGGAGACCTCATAGGAGAAGTCAACATGCCCGGGAGTATCAATCAGATTAAGGTGATACTTCTTCCCTGCCCTTTCAAAGGCCATCTGGATAGCATGACTTTTTATTGTAATACCACGCTCTCTTTCAAGGTCCATATTATCGAGTACCTGATCCTGAAAATCTCTGGCGTTGAGTGTATGTGTCGCCTGCAAAAGCCTGTCGGCCAGAGTACTCTTACCATGGTCAATATGAGCGATAATGCAAAAATTACGGATCTCTATCATTCTTTCTTAACTCCTCGTATAATGGTGCAAATATAACAAAATAACAGATCATCACCGATGGCGAATATGTTGCAGGTCCTAAACTCAATAGGTGATTATGAGGCTAACTGTCCATTGTTATTGAGCCAATTACCATCTATCACAAAAAAGAGAGGGCACCCTGTTGGATACCCTCTCTGCATTATTATGATTGATTACATCATTCCCGGCATTCCACCGCCCATTCCTGCGGCAGGGTTTCCGGCATTCTCTTCTTTTTTCTCTACTACAACAGCCTCTGTTGTCAGGAACATTCCTGCAATAGATGCTGCATTTTCAAGTGCTATACGTGTAACCTTGGCAGGATCAATTACACCCGACTCATAAAGGTTCTCATATTTATTGGTCTGCGCATTATAACCAAAATCGGCCTTGCCCTCTTTTACCTTTTGTACCACTACGGCACCTTCCATTCCGGCATTAAGCACAATCTGACGCAGCGGCTCTTCAATGGCACGCTTAACTAATTTCAATACCTGTGGTCTGATCATCATTGTCACCTGTAAGACCTTCCAGAGATGAAATAGCTCTGATATAGGCAACACCACCACCAGGAACAATACCTTCTTCAATAGCAGCACGGGTTGCACTAAGAGCATCATCAACGCGATCTTTCTTCTCTTTCATCTCAACTTCAGAAGCAGCACCAATATAGAGAACTGCAACACCACCTGCCAGTTTGGCAAGCCTCTCCTGAAGCTTTTCCTTATCATAATCGGAAGTGGTTGTTGTTATCTGCTGCTTTATCTGATTAACCCTTGCCTTGATAAGTTCTGAGTCACCTCCACCGTTAACGATAGTGGTGTTCTCCTTATTTACAGTTACTTTCTCTGCTACTCCAAGCATATCAAGTGTTGCATGCTCAAGTTTAAGACCTTTCTCTTCGGTTATAACAGTACCACCTGTAAGAACTGCTATATCTTCCAGCATCTCTTTTCTCCTGTCGCCAAATCCTGGTGCTTTTACCGCACATACCCTTAATGATCCGCGAAGCCTGTTAACAACCAGAGTTGCAAGAGCTTCTCCTTCAATATCTTCAGCAATTATCATAAGAGGTCTTCCGTTCTGAGCTGTTGCTTCAAGAACAGGAAGCATATCCTTCATGGTACTGATCTTCTTGTCGTGAATAAGGATGAAAGGATTCTCCATCTCTGCTTCCATCTTTTCAGCATTGGTTACAAAGTATGGTGAGATATAACCGCGGTCGAACTGCATACCTTCAACAACCTCAACAGTTGTCTCAGTGCCTTTTGCCTCTTCAACAGTAATAACACCTTCTTTCTTTACTTTATCCATTGCAAGGGCTATCAGCTTACCTATCTCATGATCGTTGTTAGCTGAGATACTTGCCACCTGCTCGATCTTACTAAGATCATCACCAATTACTTTTGCCTGCTTTGCAAGGCTTTCAACTACCTTCTCAACAGCCTTGTCGATACCTCTTTTTATATCCATCGGATTGGCACCTGCCGTAACATTCTTCATTCCGACATTTATGATCGACTGAGCCAGCACTGTTGCTGTTGTAGTTCCGTCACCAGCATCATCTCCGGTCTTAGAGGCAACCTCTTTAACCATCTGAGCGCCCATATTCATAAACGGATCCTCAAGTTCGATCTCTTTTGCCACTGTAACACCATCCTTGGTGATCTGTGGTGCACCAAATTTCTTTTCCAGAACTACGTTACGTCCTTTGGGTCCGAGCGTTACCTTTACTGTATCTGCAAGCTGGTCAACACCTTCCTTGAGGAGACCCCTTGCTTCAATATTGAATTTTATAATCTTTGCCATATTCAGTTATTTTCGGGTTTAAAATTGTTAGACGATATAAAGGACATCACTTTGTGATACGAGTAGATAATCAGCACCATCTATTGTAAGTTCCTGACCTGAGTACTTACCATAAAGGACAACATCACCCTTCTTAACTTCCATCTCCTCATCTTTCTTGGAGGCACCTGCCAGAACGACTGTTCCCATGCGTGGTTTTTCTTTTGCTGAATCGGGAATAATGATTCCGCTGGCTGTCTTTGCTTCCGCCTCGTGAGGCATAACCAGGATCTTGCCTGCAAGTATTTTTCCTTTTAAATCTGCCATTTTTCTATAGGTTTTATGAGTTTAACTTATTTATATTCGGTACATCAGTTTCACATAATCCGTGCCAATTGAACTCACAGTGAAAATATGACATCTTTTGACATGGAAAGGGTCCGATAATGGTCCGTGCCATTGGCGCCCAGGAGACTATCGCTGCTAAGTGATTGCTCGTCAGAGTATTATGAAAAACAAAAGAAGTGTCAGTATATGACAAACTGACACTTCTCAAAGAATATAATATTCTCTTATTTTGTTGGGTTCTGCGGAGCTTCCTCCGGAACGGCTGTTGGAAGAACGGGGATTGCATTAGGGTCAACGGCCCTGTCGATCTGGTTCTGAATTCTTGACTGCTGTGCCTGCTCGCCTCTTGGAATGGCTGCAGTAGCAGCAAGGCTAAGAACAAGGATCAGTACTGCAAGTGTCCAGGTAGCCTTTTCAAGGAAATCAGCTGTTTTTCTTACGCCCATAACCTGGCCTGTACCTGTAAAGTTTGCAGCAAGACCACCTCCCTTTGAATTCTGAACAAGTACCACCAATACCTGGAAAACACAGGCGATAATAATCAGAATTGATACAAAAATATATAATCCCATCTTCCTACTATTTTATTAATTCCTCTATCTGTTTAATTTGAGTCGCAAAGTAATCACTTTTTTCGGGAAATTTCAAACATAATTTCTCATATATATTTATTGCCTTGGTGTAATAACCCTGCGAGGTGTAAATCCGTGCCAGTGTTTCTGTTACAAGCCCGGGTGCATCCTTTTCCTCTAACCCGGCAGGCGGATCCAAAGGCATATCTCTCCGTGGCTCGATCCTCGGGTTAGTCTGGATAAAACGCTCTATCAGATCAGCGTTGCTTATCTTTTCCGAAGATTCGTCAACCCCTTCCGGTTTTGTTGATTGGCCGGGCTCATCGATAATAAGAAGATCATTGGAGGGTTTTACATTTTCAATCGTCTGGGAAAACACCCCACTGCTTATTTCCTCTCCGCTTTCATCCAGTTCGAAGTGATCTGACTCTTCCTTTTCCACATCTTCATTAATGGAACTACTTACAGCACCATCTCTCTTTTCGATCTCTGCCAGTCGCTGCTCAACCTCCTTTAAAAGCTCCTCCCGGCTTTTTGCATCAGAATCATCTTCATCCGATGCCACTAAAACAGAGGGAACCTCTTTAACATTAGTTTCGGATACCGGTTTCTCTTCTGGATGGCGACCTTCATTATCTGAAAAAAGCAGATGATAAAGCACTTCCCTGTCCGGTATTCTCATTGCCGACTCCTTGAGCTGGCTCTCAAACCTTATATCACTTGTATTGTCCAGGGCTTTCAAAAGCATAAGATGGCCCGCATGAAACCAGGGAAAGAGATCGGTGATCTCCCTGATCTCACCGATCCTGCTGCTGTCCACAGAATCAGGAGATTCCAGTAAGCGAATAAACTCTTCCCTGTTCATTGGCTACCAGTTTACAAATGCTCGGTTAAAAATATCTTCAATTAGCAATTCAATGATCTTACTGCTCAGCCCAGCCTCAACCGACCTGAAATCGAGACTGCTGTCATAATCTTCATACCGCGTAAATGACTGATCATAGCTCAACTCAGGTTCTTTTGAATTCGTATACTTAACCTTAACTGTTATTGAGAATCTGTTGGTTGCAGCTCTGGAGTCACCACCAACTGTTAACGGTCTCGAATCGTATGCTGTAATCTCACCCTCAAAGTCCACATCACCTAATCCGTTGACAAACGACAGACTGGTCTGAGCCCTGCATTTGTCGATCAGCGCTTCAGTAATAGATTGTGCCAGGGATGGTTCAACAATTTCGGCCCTGTTTTGAAAATATCTGATGCTGATAGTCTTTACATCAGGGGAGATACTGGCACCCGTAAATTTATAGCTCACAGTACAAGCAGTTACCGAAAGAACGCAAGCCAGACCAATAACCAGAAGTCTCCTAATCTGTGTTTTCGATATCATATTCCTTTATCTTTCTGTAGAGTGTCCTTTCCGATATTCCAAGCTCTTCAGCCGCCGGCTTTCTTTTTCCCCTGTGTCTTTCAAGTGCTCTTTTAATAAGATCGGCTTCATTTACTGCTAGAGAGAGAGATTCTTCAACTATCTCTTCTGTGTCCTGAATTATGGCAGCCTCCCTGCGTCCCGATCTTTCATGGACTCCTTCATCCCCCATGCCGTCGTCAAAAGGATCAACATCACCCTCTTCATCAATTATCTCTCTCATCAATCTTGTTTTAACAGAGTCCTTGTCGAAGGAAGGTGGTGTGCCACCTAAAAGATCCAGGACCATTTTTCTGAGACTGTTCATATCGCTCTTAAGGTCGAACAGTATCTTGTATAGTATCTCCCTCTCGGAAGAGAAGGAGCGGTCATCTTCTTTTTTAAGCAACGCCGGCAATGAACTACTCCTCTTCTCCGGCAGGTAATTCCTTATTGTTTCCTCATCTATCTCTCTTATACTTTCTATTATCGAGATCTGCTCTGTAATATTCTTTAGCTGCCTTACATTTCCCGGCCATGAATATGCCAGAAGAAGTTCCTGAGCTTCCGGGGTTAACCTAATGGCAGGCATACGGTATTTTTCCGCAAAGTCAACCGAAAATTTTCTAAAGAGAAGATAAATGTCTTCCCCTCTGTCACGCAGTGCCGGCATCTTTATAGGGACCGTGTTAAGCCTGTAGTAGAGATCCTCTCTGAACCTGTTGTCGGAAATAGCTTTGACAATATCAATATTGGAGGCGGCAACAACCCTTACGTTTGTTTTCTGAACCTTCGACGATCCTACCCTTATAAATTCACCCGATTCCAGCACCCTTAACAGTCTGACCTGTGTGGATAATGGAAGTTCGGCTACCTCATCAAGAAAAATAGTACCCCCGTCAGCCACCTCAAAGTAACCTTTTCTACTGTCTGTTGCTCCGGTAAATGCACCCTTCTCATGGCCAAAAAGTTCAGAGTCTATAGTCCCTTCGGGTATTGCACCACAGTTTACCGCAATGTATTGTCCGTGTTTGCGGGCGCTATAGTTATGTACTATCTGCGGAAATATCTCCTTACCAGTTCCACTCTCCCCTGTTATAAGGACTGAAAGATCGGTCGGAGCGACCTGAACAGCAATATCTATAGCCCTGTTTAAGCCGGAATGATTACCAATAATGCCAAACCTTTGCTTTATCTGTTGTAAATCTTTCATCATAAAAATTGGAAACATGCGAATTTAAGACTTTTTTAAAACATACTGAAATCCATTTTTCCTAATTTAGCAGCATGGAAAGCTCGAAAACACAAAGGGTTGCAGGCATAATCCCTGCCAGGTATGCATCTTCACGTTTCCCGGGGAAGCCATTGGCTATATTGGGAGGCAAACCAATGATCAGAATGGTATATGAAAAAGCCACTGCAATTCTAAGTGAAGTATATGTTGCAACCGATGATGAACGAATAGAAGCAGAGGTGAAAAAGTTTGGCGGTAAAGTTATTATGACCTCTCCAAGCCACCGCAGCGGAACAGACAGATGTGCTGAAGCCGCCGTTAAAATAGGTGAGCTTACGGGCAACACACCCGATGTTATTATAAATATTCAAGGTGATGAACCCTTTATTAAGCCGGAACAAATAGAAGCACTTAAGAATTGTTTTAATGATCCTCTGGTTGAAATAGCAACACTTATAAGAAGAGTACGGGCCGATGAAGATATTGATAACCCGAATCAACCCAAGGTTGTGATTGATAATTCAGGAAATGCTCTTTATTTCAGCCGTTCGGTTATACCATTCCAGCGCGATGTGCCTGAAAAGGATTGGGCTAAAAGTAAAATGTATTATAAGCACATAGGGATCTATGGGTACACCTTCAAAGTACTCCGGCAGATATCACAACTTAAGCAGACGCCTCTTGAGATTGCAGAATCACTGGAGCAGGTCCGATGGCTTGAAAACGGTTACAGGATAAGGACCGCAGTCACAGATTGGGAGAGTATTGGGATCGATACTCCTGAAGATCTGGTAAAAGCAGAGCGATTAATCGACAGAAAACAATAAATTGCACAGTTTTTGTGGTAAATAACAAAACCCTGAAATGAAAGCTACTCTGATAGCCATATCTATGTTTTTCTTAACACTGGGTGTTGCCGCACAGCAACATCCACAGGGTATTGCTAATTTTTCGTCTGAAAACAAGGAAGATATCCAGTCCACCACTAAGGTATATCCCGTACCGGTGAAGGATGGTATATTAAATATACGGACTACAAAAGAGATCAGGAGTATCAGGATAACAAACATTATAGGTCAGCCAATATTTAATCAGAATTACGATTACTCCCCATTATTCGTGAAATTAGAAACAGGGGCACCACCACCGGGCATCTATCTTGTTCATATTGTATTTGTTGACGACAGTCGTGTAATAAGGAAGATCCTGATCGAAACCACCTCTTACTAACCATTTACCTCTTTTCATCCTTTTCGTTATAACAGATTTAAACAAACCCTGTTGCTAATTTGTTATATCAAAAACCTATAGCACAGGGAGGGTTAGGTAATATGGAAAGTATATCAAACAGTTATTCAATAAAAGATCTTGAAGCGCATACAGGCATCAAGGCACACACTATAAGGATATGGGAAAAACGATACGGATTACTCGATCCGGACCGCACAGATACCAATATTCGCACCTATACAGAAGAGGAGCTTAAGAAGTTACTTAATGTTTCTCTGCTTAACCGTAACGGAAAGAAAATCTCGCATATTGCTGCTCTTTCCAGGGAAGGACTAATTAAAAGCGTTCTTGGTCTAAATGGGAAGGAAGGCTCGTGGAGCAATGCCGATATTGAAAAAGCACTTGTTTCAGGTCTCCATTTTAATAAGGCAAAGTTAAGAAAGACAATTGCGGGGATCGTTTCAGGCAAGAGTTATGAGGAATCCTATTTAGGTTTTCTCTACCCTCTTACAGAAAAAGCAAAGCTTCTGTGGCAGACAGGGTCCATAAGCAGGGCTCAGGCCGATTTCATAAAAAATACAATTGAAGAGATCGTAATTGAAGAGGATGCAGGTTTAGCCGCCAGCCATGGAAACGCCATAGGAACCTACCTGCTTGTTAACCTTAACCCGCACGATCAATTTAACAACCTTCGGTTCCTGGACCACGTACTGAGAAAGAGAAGCTACGAAACCATATTTACCGGCTATCCTCTTGCTCTGCCTGAAGTTCTTGAGATACATAAGACAAAATCATTCGATTTCCTTCTTCTCAATACAGGCCTTCAGGCAAACCCAGATGAACTAATCAATTACCTTTCACACCTGGGTAAGATGCTTAGGCTGAAAAAGATTTTCCTAATAAACCTGGAACAGAAGATCGATGGTCAGCTACCGGGGAATATTGTACTTTGTAAAAGCCCGTCTGACTTCATTCACTCTATTGGACGAGGCTGATCGCTTACTCTTACACCCGATCTTCCTACTATCTTAAGTGCAGTGGTCAATGTCGACAGATCCTCATAGAGATTACCATTTTGCCCTGACCAGTGACTGTGACCAATTGGTCTGAAACTTACCGATGAGTCTGAAGCTGATGTTATTGTCGCCTCATATACTACTGCGGGCTGACAGGAGAGCTTATAAAATTCATCATCCGGATATTTATCGTTAGTCCAGAATTTGTTAAAATCCCAGTTCTGGTTTATCTCCATCATCACCTTAAATGGAAGCGAGACGGAATCGTCAAGACGTCCGTAAATATTGAAACTACTCACTGGTGTAGCTCCGGTATAAGCGTCGGCCACAGGTTTCCCCGGCTCAGGCATATAAAGACCATCCGATGCCTTCTCCCCTCTCCGATGAGCCCAGTATGGCAATGTCTGAGGGTATCTTTTTACTGCGCTTTGCCATTTCCCTCCTCTGGGAGCACCAAACTTAAAGACACTTGTCGCTACCGACTTTGCCACATAAACAGTTTGTACATAATTACCATTTTTATCCTCTATCCATATCGCCATAAGGGGATAATAAAAGGAACTTCCTCTTTCGACGGATATTTCAATATATTGCCCCTTCCCTTCCATATTAACCTCAAGGCTATCTGTTGCAGTCTGTTGTGGAGAGCTCTTGCTGCCTACAGATCCGCAGGCAGTGATCAATATCATGACGAATATTCCAAGTATAAATCTCATATTCAATGTTTTATAGTTCAATTATTATTCCCAGCGTAGGAAGAACGGTCCCTGATTCTCCGTTAATATATTTAAGGAGATATCTTGTAGGGTCGGAGCTATCAATAACCGGATTACCAAGGGCATCGGTTTGTCTCAACAATATGGCAGGCTGGTCTGCTTTATGGTTGTAAACATTCTGAACATCGAAATAGACCATCAGCGACCACCTGTCGAAGAAATACTGTTTGTCAACCCTGAGGTCGAGCTGATGAAACGCCTTTAACCTCGCACTGTTGTAAACACTGAAATCGGGGTAGCCCTGACCTGTGATATCCCATGCTTCTATCAGAGATGATTTATCCAGATCAAAAGGAGTATACGGTGCTCCGCCTACAAATCTCCATTTCATTCCCACATCCCAGTTTTTCCTGAAGGATCTCGTTGCCGTGAAATTGAAAAGATGTTTATTATCCCAGGCTGTAGGTATAAAACCTGTTGAGCCTCCCTTGAATTCGCTTCTTACCAGTGTATATGATAAAACCAGATTAAGCCCTTTCAGATCTCTTATCCTTCCGAGGAATTCAACTCCGTATGTTCTCCCTGAAGCATCAGGCGTTAACTCCTCGTCTCCAAAAATACCGTAATCGGCGCTTTTGCTGGAAAGAGGAACGGAATCCCTTACAGAGAATGGGTACTTATTATAGATCTTGTAAAATCCCTCAACTGAAACCTGTATATTCTCTGTAGGTATATACTCAAATCCGGCCACGAAATGATCAGATGAGATATAGCTCAACTTATTATCCCTGTTGGCAAAGTTACCACTGTTGTCAGTATAGCCCAAAGCCGTGTATGGTGGCAACTGATAATAACGGCCCGTGTTAAAATTCAAAGTGAGCTCTTCCGTCAGACCATACGAAAATGAGAACCTCGGTGAAAGCTGCTTCAGAGGGTTGGCCATCGCATCCGAATAGTTATTGAAATCACTTCTTAAACCAAGTGACAACTTAAGTCTTTCGTCCATGAAGGAACGACTTGCCTGACCGTTAATGCTAAACTGATGTATCCATAAGTTTGTTTCATAATCTGTTTCAAAAAAAGTGGGAGCCTGAAAAACTTTCCTGTAGGTTGAGTTTCTGTAATGAGCACTTTCGGCCCCTCCTCCCAGAGTGAATCGCCATCCGTTTCCCGGAAGGATCGTCTTCTCGTATCTGGCCTTTATCTCCCCTTCTCCCGATGTGTAATCCAGTACTTTAAGCGAATCGACCTCATTGTTTCCCTGGTACTTATATTGTCTGTTGTTTAGATAGTTCCTGCTTACCACCCAGGTATCAAACCCATTATCCCGATAATGCTTCCAGACCAATCCGACGGTGTAACTATACTGTTTTTGTACAGGTATATAATCGAGAATGTATCTCTGATATTCAGTTTCGTTTGCACTCGTATTCAAGCTGAAATCGTCAAGTGCACCAAGTCCAAGGATGGTTATCTCATTGCTCTTGTCGAGCCTTGCCTTATACTTGAACTGAAAATCGTTATATGCAGGCAGAAATGGCAAACCAAGAGCATTGAAAAGGAACTGAAGATAAGATCGCCTGGCCGACATGATAAGAGTTCCCTTCTCACCAACCGGCCCGTCAACAGTAAGTCCTATATCAGAAGCTCCAAGGGTTGCCCTGTACTTCACCGATTCACTGTTACCGTCAATAAGACTGAAATTCAGTACTGAGCTTAAGGCATTTCCTCTTGTTGCCGGGAATGCACCTGAGTAAAAATCCACCTCACGTACAAAATCCACATTTATTATTCCCACCGGACCACCCGATGCGCCCTGTGTACTGAAATGATTAAGATATGGTATCTCAACATTGTCGATATAAAAGCTATTCTCATTGGGCCCACCGCCGCGAACGATAACATCATTCCTGAAGGCCGGAGTTGAAGCAACGCCCGGGAATGATTGAATTACCTTGGAAATATCCCTGTTACCTCCCGGATTCTTGTCTATCTCGTCAATTCCGATGATCCTGACACTTACGGGGCTCTCTATCTTTTTCCGAAAAGGAGATGCCTTTATTATTACCTCTTCCAATCCTACAACGTTCTCTTCAAGAGCAATCTGAATGAATCCCTCTCTGGCTATCGTTAACATTAAGGCGGCGGAAACGTATGGTTTGAAACCTACAGAAGAGGCCCGGACCTCAACATAGCCTGGTTTAAGTCCTGTAAACAGAAAATTCCCGTCAAAATCGGTTATTGCCCCTGTTGTCGTTCCAAATATCTGAACGCTGGCAAAGGGAACAGGCTCGTTGTTCTTCTGATTAATAACTTTCCCTCTCAATACGGCACCCGATTCCTGGGCGACAAGAGACAATGATAGAAATATCAATAATACTAATGCAGTTAGCTTTTTCATAGTGGTTTTAAAAATAGCTAAACGCCGTTTTATTGAAAAGGTTCGCGATTCTGTTAAATTATTGACTTAAAATAGTCCGCTTCTTCAACGAATGATAAATCGGGGTACTTTTTCCCTAATGCATCAAGTTTATTTATCATCCCCGTCGAGAAAGCCTTTAACGCCGATCCCGATCTTCCCTGAGGCCTGTGTCTTATTGCTCTTAAAAGAGAGCTGACCTCTTCCCACTTTTCCAGACTCCCGGCCGTAAGGAAAGCCTCTGAAAACCTCTCCCAGATGTAATCAACCGCTGCAGACGACGGATGTAGCATATCTTCAGCGTAAAACCTGTAATCGCGAAGGTCGTCCATCACCAACTCGTAGGAGGGGAAGTAACCGGCTACCGCTTTGTGACTCAGAAGTTCCTCTATTGAAATATGCAAAACCGATTTACTGATCTGGTTGCCATGAGCTCCATCCTTCCAATGCCTGACAGGGCTAACTGTGAACCAAACTTTAATGCCGGGAATACTCTTATGCAGGATATCCAGCAATTCGCTCCACTCCTTTACTATTTCTGCCGGTGTCAACAACTCCGAACGGAAGAAGGAAGAGGGAATTTTGTGACAATTGGAAACAACATTGTTGTTATCTCTTCTTCTGTATATGCGGGCTGTGCCAAAGGTTATAAAAAGGTGACCGGTGCGGGAAAGGAACTCTGTAGCCTCCCCGGCTTTTTGGTTTATGGCCTCTAGAACTGTTTCTTTGTTATCGGAAGAGAATGTTGTATAATGATCGAAGCTGAGGTAAATACCATTATGTAGGTACAGATCATCTGATGTATAATGCTTACCATCAATCAAAGCCCTTATCGTGGCAGCAGTGGAGAAAGGATTATAAACAGTGCCGAAGGGATTTGACAGCACTTCCATTTTCCCCTCCTTCATTTTATTGGCGATTTCATTGGAGAAGCAGCTGCCTGCGAGCATCACAGGTGTATCATAACTGATCTTACTCGCCGATTCAGTGATATCTACAATAGTTCTGAACCTATCCCTGGGGTTACTCTTCATCGAGTCTCTCATTTATCCATTTAAGGATAACTCCATAAACTTCCAGCCTGAATGGCTCATTATGAAGCTCATGGAACCCTTCATCCCACAAAACAAATTCTGCCTTATCCGCCCGCGATGCAAATATCTCTGAACCCTTAGGAGAACAGATCTTATCCTCCTTACCATGAATCATTAGAGTTGGCAGTTCAAGAGACCCGGCATTTTCAATATTCCAGGCAGCACTCCCTCTCGATCCCAGGAAGAGAGCGACAGATATCTTGCCGTGGACCATAGGGTCTCTCCTATACTTCCTTATTACCTCAGGATCGTGAGAGAGGTAATCGGTAATAAGTCCTGTATTCTGAAGCATCGAAGGAAATACCGACCTG
This sequence comes from uncultured Bacteroidales bacterium, assembly GCA_963698535.1. Taxonomy (GTDB): domain Bacteria; phylum Bacteroidota; class Bacteroidia; order Bacteroidales; family VadinHA17; genus CAVORD01. Next base: position 141,650 of record CAVORD010000002.1, read on the forward strand.
AGTCCCTGGGCCACGAGCAGCAGAAGTCTGGGAGGCTCTGTGCTCAGTTTTAACCATGGTGAAGTGATAATAGCTCCCTTAAATGATGGCTTCTTCTTCAAGATATAGTTCAGTGCAATATTACCACCCATAGAATGCCCGTAAATAAACTGAGGTACACCGGGAAACTGGCTGGCCGACTCTGCAACAAGAAGGTCTATAACCTCAAAGAATTCTGAAAAACTTCTGATGTGACCTCGTCGGCCCTCCGATCGGCCATGGCCCGGTAAATCGGCACCAAGAACAAATATTCCATCACTATTGAATAACGTTGCCCAGTCATTATACCTGTGAATATGTTCCCCGATGCCGTGCACCAGGATAATAATCGCCCGCGGTGTGACATCATTTTGGAACCACCGTGTAAAGAGACGTGTGCCATTTGTGGTTATAATGAACTTCTCCATCCTTTTTATTTTAAAAATACGAAAATCAACGCAGTTGAAAACCATACGCTGCAATATTTACTCACAATACAGATTCTCTTATTTAGATTAACATTAGTCGGCTTCTCTCAAAGTGCTGTTTATCTGGTATTTACGATATATAGCTATTTATAATGAACGCAGAATGATGGCTAATTAAGATATTCGGACTTGTATATCCTTTATTATTTGTGTATATTTGCTTAAACATTTGAATTTTAACTATCTACACCATGACAGCACAAGAATTCACAAGCAACTTAATAGGACTCGAAACGAACATGCATCGTTTTGCAATGAGTCTGACCTCCGATTATGAAAGAGCACAGGATCTGGTACAGGAGACCTATCTGAAGGCTATTTCCAATAAGGATAAATTTGTAGACTACACAAATCTCAAAGCCTGGGTATTTACTATAATGAAAAATACATTCATTAATGACTACCGCAAGGCTGTAAGAGAGAATACTATTATGGACGGCACAAAAGACCTCTACTACCTGAATATACCCAGGGAAAGTGGATTTGAGTCGCCTGAGTCAAGCTTTTCAGAGGCTGAAATTGAGAAGGCTATAGATGCGCTCCCCGACGAGTTCAGGGTTCCTTTCAGGATGCACATTCAGGGATTCAAATACAAAGAGATCGCTGAAACACTGAACCTCAAGATCGGTACAGTAAAAAGCAGGATATTCTTCACCCGTCAGAAACTGATGGAGACATTAAAAGATTATTCATAGGGATAGGTTTGGTTAGAGATAAAAAGGGTGCTCCGGATCAGGGCACCCTTTTTATATTATAATCTGACGTGACCTACAATTTTTTTCGGGATCTCATAACTATTCCTGTGAATACGAATATTATAAAACCGGCCGTTACTATCCACGCCCATCTGTTCGGCACTACCGATTCGGACCACATCACATATGGTTCGCACAGATAGTAGTCGTCCTTTACGAACCATCTTAAGCCTTCTTCCTCCGCCTGGTAACCGTTTGTTGAGATCAGTTTGCCAGGCATCTCCAGTCCCACAGTGTAGCTTCCGGCAGAGTAAATGGTTTCCAGAATCGATTCTATCTCCACGAAAGAGCTATCTATCTCTTCCTTATAGTCAATAACGAATTCTTTCCCCAATACCTCTTCCAGTTTCGCAATCTCATCATCATCGGTCTTATCGAGCGAATCGGCCAGCTGAGAAAGATGATCTCTGAGCAGTGTTGCGGGTGAGTTTTTGTCGGCCTTTATAGCAAGACTATCCATTATGACAATCCACTGATTGACAAGACTCTCCGTTATCCATTTATCGTATTTGACATCAAGGCTATCCTGAAGACTTTTGTAATAAGTACTATCGGCTCCATCTCCCAGTTTCTCTCTAAGTTCTTCCGGCATATAGAATAACTTCAGTTCTTCCGGTGAAAAGTATCCGGAAGGATGGAATCCCTGCAAAACCGGTTCCACAACCTCTTTAAAGGATATCCTTGTCGTGAACCACCTGAATGATCGTCCAAATTCACTTCTGCGCGTAAGACCCATATTTTTGTCTTTCCCGTTCTGATAAAGGGCGTTGATCTCATCAACATTTCTAAAGCCTTTTTGTAAAGTGTATACATATAATGTATCTATTTTATCTTTCTCACTCTCTTCAAAGAGCAGCTCTCTGGTAATACTCCAGGAGGTATCTGCCGGCACCCTTATCTGTTCAAAATTCAGAGTGTCCTTCTTTGTGGTGTAGACAATTTTTCTCTGAACGGAGCCATCTCTGGCCACAATATTCACAAGAAGAGTTTCCGGTTCATCGCATCCCCAAAGGAGGAGCACCATTGCCAACGACAAGACTATTTTTTTCATGACATATTTTTTTGTATAAAACATTCCTTATTTCATAGAGGATCAAAGTTTTACTTTATCACTTCCCTCCCCTGGCCGGGGTATCAATGATTTATTATAGAGCCTTAACAACTCCTTAAATTCCGGTGAAGCTCCGTTCCCGTTTTTTGCTTCATTCATTAATAGCATCAGGTCTTCCACTGAGATCAGAATACTGTCGGTTCTTACCATGCCCATTGACAGACCGGTCATTACGAGGCGCGAGGCTCCGTCTCTCCTATTGCTCCCGGCTCTTTCTCCCGACACTGTAACCTTTTTAAGATGAGACTCTATCTGATTTACGCGATCGAGCAACACCAGTTGCTGGATTATAAAAAATGTTCCCAGAATAATTGCTGCCGTGACCAGCCCCCATCTTGCAATTCTGCTTTCCGCCCAGCTAAACAGAGAGAGTCCTTTTTGATAATAAATACCGCTTCTTTTTGCTCCGGACCTGAGTATAACGGTAATATTATTTACCCGCTCCTCCTTGTCTCCGGCTTCAGGTTTGGTATTCCGGAGCCTGCCGACAAGCTTTTTATAATGATCATTATCTTCCATCACATATTCCTTTTTAAAATTTCCCTAACCTTGTTTTTTGCAACAGACAGGTTGCTCTTTATTCTAAGTTTAGAGTACCCTGTCAGTTTGTTTACTTCATCGTGCGACAACCCTTCGATCTCTATAAGTGAAAATACAACTCTCTGCTTAACAGGCAACTGACCTGCAATAAGATTAATAAAACCCGCCAGGTCGTTATTGCTGACAACAGTATCACCGCTGCTACCGACAAACTGGTTCATTACCTCAAATCCCTGCTTGCCATCAAGGTTGATATGATTTCTTTTTTTCCTTTTTCGAAGTTCGTCAACAGAGCAGTTTACGACCACCTTCTTTATCCAGTTCGCAAAATGCCCCATATCGTCCCATGATCTGTCGCCACCCAACAGTTTCAGGAAAGACTCCTGCACAATATCTTTTGCCAGTTCATCATCGGCCACGATACGGAATGCCAGTGTATACAGAGAGTCCCAGCACTCATTTATAAGAGAGTGATCTATGTCTCTCAACTCGATCCTGTTTGCCATAAACTTAATTTTGGGAGTCTCTCCCCACATAATATAATACGGCTGTAAAAGGGAAAGGTAAAATGGAGTTATTCTTTTTCGTTACCGATCCCGTAGGATTTTAAGATTCCCGAGAACTTTTTCAGCTCCCGCTCTTTCAATTGCAGTACCTTTTATTACTCTTTCCAGATCATCAGGGGTGAGTCCACTCCACTCCTCAGGTGAATAAAAATTATACTCCCTTTTTTCAAACTGATCGGTATTTCCAGCAGGGTGCTCACTATTCCAGGGACATACCTCCTGGCAGATATCACAACCGAACAGCCTCTCACCCACCTTATCTGAGAACTCCCCGGGTATATCCTCGTTGAGCTCTACGGTAAGATATGAAATACATCTTCTTGCGTCTATGGTCCTGTTATCTTTTATTGCTCCTGTAGGACAGGCAGAGATGCATCTGGTACAATTACCACAATGATCGGTAGCAAAAGGCTTGTCGTAAATTAATTCAATATTAAGTACCAATTCCCCCAGAAAGACGAATGATCCAATTCCTTTAACGATAAGGAGGCTGTTTTTGCCCTGCCATCCTAACCCTGCTCTTGCAGCCAGGGGCTTCTCCAGGAGAGGTGCTGTATCGACAAAAAAGCGACCCTCAATGAATGGATACCTCTCTACGACAGCACCCATTATTGCTGACAACTTCTGTCTTATAACATTATGATAATCATCTCCATAAGCATATCTGGAGATTATGGGCTGTCCCTCCTCCAGGTGATCTGCCGGCGCATAGTAGTTAAGGGCACATACAACCACTGATTTTGCTCCTGGCACCAGTATCGAAGGGTCTGTTCTCTTTTCAAAATTATTGGATAGATAGCTCAGTTGGCCATGATAGTCCTTCCCGAGCCAATCCCTGAAAATATTTGATTCCGGTCCCAGTGTTGCGGCCGGGGTTATACCGCACCTGTCGAACCCACTTAAAGCAGCCTGCTCTTTTATGAAAGCCGTTACTTCTGAAGGAGTTGATTGTCCGGTCATCTCTTTTACAATGAACAGGTTACAAGAATCCGAGGTCAAGTTTAGCCTCTTCGCTTAACATGCTCTTATCCCATGTGGGTGTGAAGGTAAGCTTCAGATCGCATTCCTTTACACCTTTTGTCCCTTCCACCTTATACTTCACCTCCTCAAGGAGCTGATCGGCCATGGGACAGTTAGGGGCAGTAAGGGTCATGGTGATATGGGCCACTGACTCCTCGTCAACAGTTACTTCATAAATAAGGCCCAGGTCCCATATATTGACAGGTATCTCCGGATCGAATATACTTTTAAGAACGCCCACCAAACGGGCTTCTGTTTCCTGAATACTACTTTCTCCCATTTCTTATTCTATAAATTCATTTTTGCCTTGTACGCCAGAGCATACAATTTCATCTGTTTAACCATCGAGAGCAGGCCGTTTGACCTTGTGGGCGACAGGTTCTGTCTTAACCCTATCTTCTCAATAAAATAGAGGTCAGCATCGAGTATCTCGGCCGGCGTATGTCCGGAAAGTACTCTTATGAGAAGAGCTACTATCCCCTTTGTTATAATAGCATCACTGTCGGCGGTGAAGGTTATCTTCTCCCCGTCGAAGTGAGGGGAGAGCCATACTCTGCTCTGGCATCCTTCGATGAGATAATCCTTTTTCTTCAGATCCTGATCAATCGCGGGAACTCCTTTGCCAATATCTATCAGGTATGAATATTTGTCCATCCAGTCGTCAAAAACTGCAAACTCGGAAATAATCTCTTCCTGTATCTCGTTTATTGTCATGCCTATTAATTGAACATCTCTGTTATTTTCACTATTCCGGCTTTAAGAGAATCTATCTCTTCCGGGGTATTGTAGAAGCAGAGCGAAGCCCTTATTGTACCATCCACACCGAACCTGTCCATTATGGGTTGTGCGCAATGTATTCCTGTTCTTACAGCAATACCCATCTTGTCGAGTATCATTCCGGCATCAAACTGATGGATTCCCTCCAGAGTAAATGAAACTGTTGCTATTTTATCCTTAGCTGTTCCAATTATCTTTAATCCCGGGTATCGAACTCAGTTCAGAAGTCAATTTCTGAAGAAGCATCGCCTCACGCTCCCTGATAGCATCAAATCCAATGGATCCCAGATAATCCAGTGCTGCTGCCAGGCCAATTGCACCTGAAATATTTGTTGTCCCTGCCTCAAATTTGAAGGGCAGGACATTATAAGTTGTACCCTTGAAGCTCACTTTGTCGACCATATCACCACCACCCATCCATGGGGGCATTTCATCCAGCAGGCTCTTCCGTCCGTAGAAGACACCTATCCCGGTTGGTCCGTATATTTTATGTCCCGAGAAGGAATAAAAATCACAGCCTGTTTCCCGAACATCTGTAATGCCATGCTGTATTCCCTGTGCACCGTCAAGATGAACCGGTATACCCCTTTCATGAGCTGCCTCAACAATTCTCTTTACCGGAAGAATTGTTCCAAGTGCATTTGATACATGGGCCATACTTACGATCCTGGTCCTTTCGGTCAGCAGCCGGACATACTCCTCAAAGATGATCTCTCCATTATCATCAACCGGAACTACCACCAGCTTAGCACCCTTCCTCTCACACAACATTTGCCATGGGACTATATTGGCATGGTGTTCAAGCTCACTCACAACTATCTCGTCGCTCGCACCGATAAACTTTTCACCAAACGACCATGCAAGCATGTTAATGGATGCTGTTGTTCCGGAGGTGAATATTATCTCTTCCGTAAACTCAGCATTAATAAAGCTTCTTACCTTTTTCCTGGCATTTTCGTAGGCTTCGCTGGCCTTATCGGACAGGAAATGGACCGCCCTGTGGATATTCGCATTATACTCATTATGAACTGCAATTATTGCATCGGTTACCGCCTGGGGCTTATGAGTTGTGGCCCCGTTATCAAAGTATATCAGCGGTTTCCCGTAAACTGTTCGGGCAAGTATTGGAAAATCGTCTCTGATCTTATTAAAATCAGCCATGGTATTAGATGAGTTTTAACTGCATTTGATAGTACAACTGGCGCATCGGGATAGCTCTCCCTGCAGTCGTTGCATCACAAGGTTGTCCATCCTCTCCTGCAGCGCCTTGATACGTATTGTCTGAATTACCTCATGGGCAAATCCGAACATCAGCATAAGCCGGGCTTCACGCTCGTCTATACCCCTCGACCGGAGGTAAAAGAGAGCATTGTCATCCAGCTGGCCCACCGTTGCTCCATGACTGCACTTAACATCGTCGGCAAATATTTCAAGCTGAGGCTTGGAATCCATTTTGGCATCATCGGTGAGAAGGATACTGTTATTACTCTGGTAAGCCAGTGTTTTCTGCGCTCCCTCCTTTACCAGGATCCTTCCGTTGAAAGCTCCGGTTGCCATATCGTCGAGTACTCCTTTGAACAACTGGTTACTTCTGCAGTTCGGTGCATGATGTATCACATTCACGTAATTGTCAACATGCTGGAACTTATCAGCAAGATAAAGTCCTAGACTGTTACATTCCGCATTCTCTCCCATAAGAAAATGGTGAGTACTGTTTCTTACAAGCCCGCCATGAAGGGTTATATTATTGGATGAAGCTACACTGTCTCTCTCCTGATGGATAAAAGTGTGAGTAAGCTTGCCTGCATTATTGTGTTCATTCTGAACCCTTATTATCTCAAACCTGGCATTCTTTCCAACATAAACCTCAGTAACAGCATTTGTAAGGAACTTCTGCGGGGAAAGAGTATGATCACAAATAATAAGGGTAACATCTGCGCCATCCTCAACAACAATAAGGTTCCTGTGCTGAACAAAAATATCCTCGGTTGAATGAACAAGATTTACTACCTGAATAGGTTTTTCAGGCTTGGTGTTCTTTGGAATAAGCATAAAGACACCATCGCTTGCCATTCCTGTATTAAGGCTCACCAGACTATCGTCGGACTGAGAAGCATAGCGATTATAATGTGACTCTACTTCCTTCGGAAATTTTTTGGCTGCTTCGTTGATGCTGCCAACCCAAATGCCGCCGTTTATCTGTTTAAGACCACTTTCGAGCGTGGGATAGAATCCGTTAAGCAGCACGAGGCCATGGGCATCGAGCTCTTCCACATCGCACCTGAACTCTTCTGCCACCGAGAAGTCGGCTGTCTCTGGCAGGAAATATCCTTTGTATTCTGATTTGAAAAAAGAGTCGAGATTAGTATAGCGGTATGCTTCATTCTTTCTTGTTGGCACACCGGCAAGAATGAATTTTTTCATCGCCTCCTCCCGGAATGTATTAAAGAATGGTGCCGATCCCTCGTTAATCCTTTTGAGATTATCGTGGTATATTGCCTCAAAACCTGCGGTTGTACCGTTCATCTTACTCATTATTTACTGCTTCCTCAACCTCTTTCTTTATCCAGTCGTATCCATGCTTTTCCAGTTCCATAGCAAGCTCTTTACCAGCGGTTTTAACTATCTGTCCGTTGTACAATACATGTACCACGTCGGGAACAATATAATCCAGAAGCCTCTGATAATGAGTTATAACAACCACTGAGGTATCCGGTCTTTTAAGCTTATTAACACCATTGGCCACTATCTTCAGGGCGTCGATATCCAGTCCTGAATCTGTTTCGTCAAGTACTGAAAGGGTGGGTTCTAGCAGTGCCATCTGAAAGATCTCGTTCCTCTTCTTTTCTCCGCCTGAGAAACCTTCATTCACACTTCTGTTGGTAAGAGCCGAATCGATCTCAACCAGCTCCTTTTTCTCCCTCATGAGTTTCAGAAATTCTGAAGCCGTTAACGGATCAAGGCCTTTGTATTTACGATGTTCATTAACAGCGGTTTTCATGAAATTGACCATGCTCACACCCGGTATCTCAATAGGGTACTGAAATCCCAGGAATATGCCTTCGCGCGATCTGTTCTCAGGGGCCATATCGAGAAGATCCTTCCCTTTGTAAATAACCTCTCCGGCTGTAACTTCCACATATTCCCTCCCTGCGAGAACTGATGCCAGGGTACTTTTCCCGGATCCGTTAGGACCCATAATTGCATGTACCTCACCTGCTTTTATTTCAAGGTTTATCCCCTTTAAAATCTCCCTGCCCTCAATGTTTGCATGCAGGTTTTTTATCTTTAATATGGTTTCCATTTATCTATTTAATCTTATGAATCTTACAATCTGATAATCCTATAAATCTACCCAACACTTCCTTCAAGGCTTATGGCCAGGAGTTTTTGGGCTTCAACAGCAAACTCCATCGGCAGTTTATTAAGTACTTCACGGGCATAGCCATTGACAATAAGTCCTATTGCATCCTCGGTGGATATCCCCCTCTGGTTACAATAGAATATCTGGTCTTCTCCTATTCGTGATGTAGTAGCTTCGTGTTCAACAATAGCCGACCTGTTGTCAACCTCAAGGTATGGGAATGTATGAGCCCCGCACATGTCGCCAAGAAGAAGCGAATCGCACTGTGAGAAGTTCCTTGCATTCTCTGCTTTCCTCAGTACTTTAACCAGTCCCCTGTAGCTGTTCTGACTCTTACCGGCTGATATACCTTTTGAAACGATGGTACTCTTTGTATTCTTTCCAATATGGATCATTTTAGTCCCTGTATCGGCCTGCTGGTAGTTATTTGTTACTGCCACCGAATAAAACTCACCCACCGAGTTATCACCACGGAGGATACATGAGGGATACTTCCATGTTATTGCCGATCCGGTTTCCACCTGTGTCCAGCTTATTTTTGAGTTTTCACCTTTGCAGATGCCTCTCTTGGTAACGAAATTATAGATGCCACCCTTCCCGTTCTTATCACCGGGGTACCAGTTCTGCACTGTTGAGTACTTAACTTCGGCATCCTTCTGGGCCACAATCTCTACAACGGCAGCATGTAACTGGTTCTCATCTCTCATCGGAGCTGTACATCCCTCAAGGTAGCTCACATAGCTCTCCTCATCGGCCACGAGCAATGTGCGCTCAAACTGACCTGTATTGGCGGCATTAATCCTGAAGTAGGTAGATAGCTCCATGGGGCACCGTATACCCTTTGGTATGTAGCAAAAGGAACCGTCGCTGAAAACCGCGGAATTGAGAGCCGCAAAGTAGTTATCGGTATATGGTACAACAGACCCCAGATATTTCCTTACAAGATCGGGAAACTCCTTTACTGCTTCCGAGAAGGAGCAGAATATGATTCCCATCTCAGCAAGTGTTTCACGGAAGGTAGTCTTTACCGAGACGCTGTCAATTACGGCATCTACAGCAACACCTGTTAATCTTTTCTGCTCGTCGAGCGATATACCCAGCTTCTCAAAGGTCTTCCTCAGTTCAGGGTCAATTTCATCAAGGCTGCCAGGGGAAACTTTCTGTTTAGGTGCGGAATAGTAGATAATATCCTGATATCTGATCTCAGGGATCTTAAGATTAGCCCATTCTGGCATTTTCATCGTGAGCCAGTGGCGATATGATTTAAGCCGGAACTCAAGCAACCATTCCGGCTCCCCCTTGAAGGATGATATCATCCTTACAACATCTTCACTGAGTCCTTTAGGGATTGTGTCGGTCTCAAATTCCGAAAAAAACCCGTACTTATACTCACCTGAAGTTACTTCGTCTATAATTTTATCTTGCTCTTTCACCTATCTTATGTCTTAACCTTTCTAATAAAACACACGGACCTTAATATTGTTACCGGAAATCGTCGATTTATTGCACTATCTCTAAATATCTGACTCTTTCATGATACCCCTGTACAGTAAATACCTGCAATGGGCTTTTATTTTGGAATTAATCTAAATAAACAGTGCAAAAATAAGAAAAGAGGTTGTTATAAGGAAAAGAAATATGAGTAAAGATTAAAGATAATAGATTGAAAACTGATGATCCCGGCCTGGCAGCACAAGTGTGAAGGCCCCATAGGTTATCGGGGCAACAGTTCTAGACCAACTGATACCAAGGCGTTGGTCAATTAAGCGGAATTGTATAGCCGATCGAAAGGTTAAGCCATGAAACGGGTTCGAGGGCCGGACTGTCGCCCAGAGCCCTTCCGAAACTCACATTGTATCCTGCCTCAAAATCAAAATTACCCAGGTTAAGTGTTAACCGGCAGATGAAGATCGGTGGTCATAAGACCAAAAACAGGATCATCAACAATTATATACTGCCAGGTCCCTGAATCGCCTCCTGTTTTGCTGTATATAACATCTTCCTTACCTAAGAAGAGCATAACCGATGGTTCGATCCTCAACCTGTTCATTCTCCCCCATTTGGCAAGAGGAATGAGTCCGTATATTTCGCCACTTAACTGGAACGAATAATCCTCACCGTGCAGCAGGGAGAGATCTGTTCTGGCGCCCCATACGGTATTTTGATAAAAGACACCCATGTTAACACTTCCCGAGAAAGCATTGGTGGCAACTGAATCGACCTTTGAATAAATGAATCTGCTATATGAACCCCTGTACTTAAGCCCTTCCAGATTCGATAGCTTCCCGCTATATCCTGCAGTAATAACCATGTTGGTAAGCTTTGGCTCGAATTCACTGTACATGAAACCTGCTATCCCTGCCTGAAACCCTTTGGTGTTAAAATACGACAACTGGCCGCTAACATTATACTGGTCGATACCAATATCACGTCCGGCAAAAAAAGTTTTGTTTTCAAAACCTGAGTTTGCGTAGATGTAGTGAAAGTTAAGGTCCTCATTCAGTATCTTTAAAAAATCAATATCCTCGAAGATAACTGCATCGAGGAGTGAATCGAGATCCTGAGTTTGCCCTTTTGCCGGCAATATGGTTATTATGAATACGATCAGGTAAAATAGTCTTCTCATAAAAATATAATTATCCTATGGTGCAGGGAATTATCTCATTCTTCTAAGTGCTCTTCTTCTAAGTGCCGCTCTTGAATCAACGGTGTTCCTCAGGGCCATTGCTTCACGAAGTCGTATCCTCTGCTCTGCAGGCATATCCCTGAACCGCACCATTCTGGCAGCATTATCCATGTTGCGGAATTCTCTTAATGTCTTACGTTGCTGGTCGCTCAATGAAGTCCTGAAGGCTTCTCTCTTCTGCTCCAGCGACATATTCATATTTCTTAGAATATCGATTTGTTCCTGTGAAAGGGAAGCTTTAAAAGCCTCTTTCCCCTCTTTTGAAATTGCCGCCTGTTCTCTCAGCATAGCTCTTTGCTCCTCAGTCAGTTTCAACGCCTCTACGCGAGACTCCCTCTCCTGGTTTGCCCTTCTTTCCTTCAGAGGCCTTTCCTGAGCCTGCACCGATGATGCAAGTAACAGGATCCCTGTAAGTATCATAAGAGTTTTAACTACTGTTTTCATGACTGTTTCTGTTTGTTGTTCGTCCCTTTGATGAAAGGTTACACGAAAGGTTTAATCCAAATGCTAATATTTTGTAAATTGATCCCAAATTAAGAAATATAAAACCGTGATGAAAACTATTGGCGCAATTTTAATTACCCTCCTCCTTCCGGTAACTCTTCTGGCAACAGAGAATGTGAAGGAGCTAAAGCCCGAAATAAAGAGCGTAACACTCTTCCCCGACAGGGCACAGGTGAGCCTTGAGATGCAGACAACCCTGCAGGCCGGAGTTACAACAATTGTTGTTCCGTCTCTGTCACGGTTCCTTATTCCCGCCAGTCTACAGGTTAAGGGAACAGGTGCATTCATGATAATGAACGTTAACCACCGCCTGAATTATCTGACAGAAAACGGTGATCCTCCTGCAATTGCCGGGATAAAGAAAGAGATAGAGAGTTTAAGACTCAAGGTGGAAGAGGATAAGAGCGGACTGGATGCCCTGAAGGAAAAAGAGGCATTTCTGACAGCCAACAGGGATATAGGAGGTAAAACCAATGTAATAACTACCGAACAGCTTAAAAGCCTGATGGATCTATGGTCATCCAGTATGGAGGCCAACAAGGCATCAATGCTGAAAAAAAGCAGGGCCATACGAGAGGCAGAAATGCGGATATCGCTGCTCGAAAAGCAGATACAGCAGATGAGAACAGCTGAACCACAGGCGGTATCGGAACTACTGATAACCATCTCTGCCGACAAGGCCGTAACAGGAAGATTATCGGTCAGTTATATCGTAACCAATGCCGGATGGTATCCTACATACGATATCCGTGTTGACGACACCAACGGACCTGTGATGATCAACTACAAGGCTAATCTCTTCCAGAGCACCGGACAGGACTGGAATAATGTGAAGCTTAAGTTTCTCAAATGCCAATCCCGGCCTTCCCGGCACCCTTCCGGTATTGTATCCGTGGATCATTAACTTCCCTCCTCCTCCTCAGTCGATCCAGGATCAGGGGAGCAGCTTCAAGAAATCAGCATGCCCTTCAGCCATGAAGCAGGAGTATGCCGAGGTAGCTATGATGGATGAAGCAATGGAACCATCCTATGCTGTTCCTGTAACTATGAGTGAAACAGCAACCGGATTCACGTTCGATCTTAACATTAGTCAGACGGTACTCTCCAACGGACAGGAGAATCAGGTTGAGCTGCAGCGTCTTACAGCTGATGCAAGTTACAAGTACAAGGCTGTTCCCAAAATGAGACCTTCTGCATTCTTAACCGCCAACATATCCGACTGGGAGTCGTTAAGCCTTCTCGCCGGTGAGGCAAATATCTATTTCGCCAACACCTTCACCGGGACAACCTTCATTAATCCCTCCCAGCTATCCGACACTATGAGTGTGTCGCTGGGCACCGACCCGGGTATTGTAATAAAGAGGGAGAAAAGGAAGGACTTCTCTGCAACAAAACTTATCGGATCGAACAGGCTGGAGACACGCTCCTGGCTTATCTCAGTGAGAAACAGCAAGAAAAGTGATGTATCTCTTACTCTGACAGATCAGATACCATTGTCAGGAAACAGCGAGATAACTGTTGAGGCCATTGAACTGTCAGGAGGGAAACATGATCCGCTGAAAGGTGAGGTAATCTGGAATCTGGAACTCAAACCGGGGGAGACAAAGGAGCTGATTCTTACATACAGCGTTAAGTATCCAAAGAGCAAGAACCTGGTTATTGAGTAAAGATTATTAAGAATATCCGATTTGTCAGATTACTTTATGAATTCCCCTCCATTGGAGGGGCCAGGGGAGGGTTTTAATATTAAAATATATGGGATTTATTCCTGACTACAGTAAGAGGCCACGTGTAAAGCCGGAGACAGGAATTCTCGACAGGTTACTTATGGTAGGCACGCCAGTCCTGCTGGTGGTTTACATTATATATATAGTAAGAATCCAGGGTGATCTGCCGGAAAAGATCCCGATGCACTTCAACTATAAAGGAGAACCGGATAACTGGGGCAACAGAGATTCGATCTGGTTCCTGCCTGTTCTTGTGATAATGCTTTATGCTACGATGGAGGCGATAACAAGGATACCGCATCTCTTCAACTATCCGGTGGAAATAACTCCTGAAAATGCAAAACGACAATATACAATGGGTATAAGGCTGATCAGGTTTATTAACATCGGTATTGTCGCACTCTTCTTCTATCTCTCTAGAATTACGGTTCATGCGTCACTGACAGGAAAAGCTGAGAGTGCTGCCGGAGTAATAATAATGATATCTCTCTTTACCTTTTTACCAATAATAGTTTACTATATACTGGCCCTGAAAAAAAAGTAAAGAGGCAGAGCGCTTGTAATGAGAACCCTTAAAGGGCTTTCTCCAGTGCTGCGACCAGCCTGTCGGCCTCCTCGAGAGTGTTATAATGTACCATTGAGATTCGTACCACTCCGTTATTATTTTTGTTAAAGCCAAAGTCATCGCATAACCGGCGTGCATAGAAATCGCCCCACCTGATGGCAACTTTTTCCTTATCAGTTTTGAGGCATACAGACTCGCTGTTTACTCCCTTCTTAATAAAGGAAATTGTTGGTACCCTAAGCTCTTTACGGTAATCGGTGGTTCCTACGATCCTGATATCCGATCTGCTGTTAAGAAAGGAGAGAACTCTCTTTGTGAGAGTCTCTTCGTGCTCAGCGATCAGGGCATTTGTAAACTCAAATTTCCTGCGCAGATCATCACCTCCATTATAGCCGTTTCTGTCGGCCAGTTCAAGCAGATAGTGAGGCAAGGCACCCATTCCATAGCAGATCTCAAAGTTATAGTGGCCGGGCTGGAATTTATATGGTGAATCACTTATAAAGAAATGGTTGTTGCCCGGAAGAGCTTCCAGAAGACCAAGCTTACCATACATCATTGCATAGTGCGGCCCGTAGGTCTTATAAAAGCTGAACACGAAGAAATCAACATCGGTATCCTGAAGGTCGATCAACCGGTGGGGCATATAAGCTACAGCATCGACACAGACCATTGCTCCCCTGTCGTGCACGAATCTGGTGATCTCCTTAACCGGATTTATCATACCGAGAACATTGGAAGCAGCAGTAAATGCCACCAGTCTGGTCTTTTCGGTGATCAGTTTCCCAAGATCGTCCAGTTGAAGCGTAAAAGTATCCTCATTCACCCGCCACTCTTTGACAACAAAACCCTTGTCGGCCAGTCTCCTCCATGCTCCCACGTTCGCCTCATGGTCACAGTTTGTAACAATAACCTCATCACCGGGCTTCCATACCCGCCCGAAGTTATCGGCAAGCATGTTAACCAAAAGAGTTGTTGAAGAGGCCATTATGATCTCTCTCGGATCGCGGGCATTGAGCCATTTTGTGATCATGCGATGCGACTCGGCATGCCTCTCCTCTGCAAGGACAGCGTGTGGATATGATCCCCCCAGCTGAACATTGCATTTATAAAAATGATCATTTATCCTGTCAACCACAGGCTTCAGTATCTGTGAGCCTCCGGCATTGTCGAGGAGTAACCAGTCTGTATCCAGTCCGGGAAATTGTGATCTTACGTAATCTGTATTAAGCATAATGGTAAGGTGTTTTACCAAAGATACTTTTTTCTTTATTAAGGTCTTGACTGTTGTTATTTAACAATGTGCTGTCCGTAGTCTGAAGACTACGGACAGCACTGCATAATTACATAGTTAACTACATAATTAATAACATAATTAACTATATAATTAATTATGTATTTATTATATGGCTAAACGTTCATTCTTTTCTCAGGTCGCGATAGAGGCAGCATGCCGGTAACGCGCTGTAGATCTTATCGTCGGCTTTGATCTTCTCAGTATCGTGACCCACAGCAGCTATAGCTTTATGAACAAGTAAGATGTCTTTGAGGGTTGTACTATGACCAAGGTGAAGCATCTGAGTCTTCTCGTCCCAGTCGGCAGAGGTCACCCCTTTCACTGTCATAGCGGCTGCCTCAATCCTATCTTTACACATGCTGCAGGCACCCCTTACCCTGAACATGGCATGTTCACCAGCCTTAACGGCAGCAGGTGTCGCGGCATCCATTTTCATGGTGCCATGATCATGGCCTGTTGAGCCTGCTCCTCCCTCCGTATTAAGCATGCTTGGCTTTCCCTCCAGCTGTGCAGCTGCATCAACAGAAAAGGCTCCCTCCGAGACCACCTCTTCACCTTCATTAAGTCCTGATAGAATAACCGTCCTCTCTTTATACCTGTTTCCGAGAGTCACCTCTCTAAGAGAGAAAAGAGCTTGATCCGGATTGCTGTTTTTTACCCACAGCACCGATCTTTTTCCGGTCCACAGAATGGCCGAGTTGGGTACAAGTAATTCATTCTTACCGGAGGCATCCTGCTCAACAACGCCATTCATAAACATTCCCGGCTTCAGTTTTAGTGAGCTGTTCTTTATGTCTACCCTTACTCCTGCCGTCCTTTTAAACTGGTCAACCACAGGATCAATGAATGAAATTATCCCTGAAAAGGATTCTCCCGGGAAGGTCTTAACAGTAAATGTTACCTTCTCACCTATTCGTAAATGAGAAAGGTCCGTTTCATAGGCCTCAAAAATCCCCCAGAGGTTTGACAGATCGGCTACACGGAACATTGAACTCCCCACGTCAACATAATCACCTTCGCGAACCTCTTTACCTGTAACATAGCCTGATATATCTGTTACAACCGGGAAAGCAGTCACTATCCTGCCATTTTTTTCCAGTTCATCTACCTGTTCTTTGGTGAGTTTCCAGTTAAGAAGTTTTGCCCTTGCAGCCTCAATTAACCGTGGGTCAGTATCCTTAAGACTTTTGGCCTCCAGCAACTCCTTCTGTGCGGTAACCAGGTCGGGAGAATAGACCAGAGCCAGCTGACTGCCTTTCTTCACCATCTCTCCGGTGTATGTAACATTTAGCTTTTCTATACGCCCCGGTACATGTGAGGTTATTGTTCTTTCGGTCCTTTCATCCACACCTACTGTTCCATAGAGACTGATCTTTACTACACCGGTCCCCGATGTAACCATTGTTGTTTTGACACCGGCAAGGATCATTGCGTTTTCTGACAGGGCTATGGACGAGGCATCGACCTCAGCTCCTGATGTTTTTACAGGTATTAGATCCATTGCACATATCGGACATTTTCCGGGTTTGTCCATTCTTATCTGGGGATGCATGGAGCATGTCCATACTCCCGGTGCAACAATCTCATGGTCATGATCCTCATGAGACTCAGCTTCGGCTTTATCCCCGCCACCGAATAACAATGATCCGAGCAGAATTCCCGCTGCAAGGATCAGGGCGGATTGTACGTATCTGTTCTTAAATATATTTTTCATGATCTTATGTTGTTAATTAATTTCTGTCTGCCGTCTCATTTAAAACAGCTCCCATTATATTGAAATATCCATTCAGCATTTTCAAACCGGCCAGAGCCACTCCGGCATCTGCTTCGGCATTTGCTTTTTGAATACTGAAATTGAGATTCTCCTGCCACACACGTAACAGATCTTCAAGCGACCGGCTTCCGGAGGAGAAGCCAATAATATAGAGGTCGATTATCCTTTCGGAAAGTACCGACTGACTTGAATAAAGAGCGATATTATCCAGGGCATTTCTGTACTCATTAGTCTGCATAACTACCGCTGCCGAGACAGAGTTCTCTGTTGCCTCGATAAATGATCCGGCTGCATCTGTTTTATATTCAGCCATTTTAACACTGGCTTTGTTCTTTTTTGACCAGAGAGGAATGGTTGCAGAGACCATTGGCATGATCATATCTCTTCCGTTCATGCCACTCATGACATCGCTGTTTTGTCCCATTATCATATACTCGACACCAAATCCTATCATAGGGTACCGCATAAGGTCGGCCATTTTGTATGCAGACCTTGCGGCCATCTCTTCCTCTCTGGCCATTGATGCCATCGGGTTGTTTTTAACCACGTCACTTATCAAAATTGTTATGTCGGTGAGTGATGCAATTAGTGATATATCGCCCACAACGATATCTTCCTCCAGAGGTCTGTTAAGAAGACTATTCATTTCAGCAACCAGTGTTTTCCGGTTTTTACCAAGGATCTTTATCCTGTTTTGGACCGATGCGATCTCCATGTCGAGACGGTAAACATCAGCCAGACTCCCCGAAGAGGAGCTGTTCATGGCACCACCCATCGGTGCTTTTGGCTCCTGGCCCTGAGCCTGCCGGCTTCCCATATTCATTCCTGCTGAACCCGATGAAGTACCTGCGCTGGCTGAATTACTCATGCTTGCTGAGCCGGATGTTCCGGAGACTGAGCCATTTTCCATGCGAGTGACCGCAAGCTGTCTCAGTGTTTCGAGTATCCTGCTGCTCTGGTTCAGCGCTTCAACCTCTTTCTCCAGCGCACCTATCCTCAGGTATTTTTCCTCAACAGAATAGAGTACACTGCTTGCCGCTTCCCGTGTCTGTTCGTTCAGTGCAGCAGCCATCGAGATCTTTTCCTCTCGTGCCGCCCTGAGAGATCCGAACCATGGTACCATCTGCATGGCTCTGATGTTTGCTCTCTGTGATCCTCCGGGCAACATAAGCGGCTCCGGAAGAACACCAACCTCAATTGAAGGGTCGGGGAGAACACCTGCCACCACAGACTCTTGCATGCTACTGTTGTAGATCTCCATCTTCTGTCTGATGGCAGGATTGTTCTTCAGCGCAATCAGAAGATATTTGTTCAGCTGTTCATCCACGACAGATGATTGCTGACTGTAAAGGCCACCTCCCCTGCATATAATGAGGAGTAGCGCCACAGTCACTGTTTTGATCATTTTATATTTTCTTTTCATCATTTTCTTCAATTACAGGGTTCTTTGCAGCCTTCCTTACAACACTTTCACGCCAGTAGGACTGGAAAATCGGCACCATGAACATTGTCATCTGCTGGATGATCATTCCGCCAAATGTAGGTATGGCCATAGGCACCATAATATCGGCACCTTTGCCCGTTGAGGTTAAAACAGGAAGAAGAGCAATGATTGTTGTAGCAGTAGTCATAACTGCGGGGCGAGCCCTTTTAAGACCGGCCTCCACTACTGCTTCACGCACCTCTTTTACAGTTGAAGGACTCCTTAGTTCAAATACCTGATGGATGTATGTTCCCATCAGAACACCGTCGTCGGTAGCTATACCAAAGAGAGCGATAAATCCAACCCAGACGGCTACGCTCATGTTTATGGTACCTATCTGGAACAGATCCCGCATATTGGTGCCGGCCAGATTAAAGTCGAGGAACCATCCTTTCTGGTACAACCATATCATGATGAAGCCACCGGCAAAGGCGACAAAGACACCGGAGAAATGGATCATGGAAGCTATTACTGTTTTGAACTGGAAGTAAAGCAGCATCAATACCAGCAGCAGACTTATCGGGACGAGCAGCATAAGCCTTTTTGAGGCTCTTTCCTGTTGCTCATAGTTGCCTGCGAACTTATAGGTAACCCCTTTGGGCAGTACCAGTTCACCATTCTGGAGCTTGTAATCGAGAGTAGCTTTAGCGTCATTAACAACCTCTACTTCAGCCCTGTTTTCTATTTTATCGAATATAACATACCCCACGGGGAACGAATTTTCGCTTCTGAGCATCTGTGCTCCGCGTACATATCTGATATCGGCAACCTCACCCAGTGGTATCTGCGTTCCATTCATTGCAGAAAGGAGTATTTTTTCAATCTCAAAAGGTGAGTCTCTGAGCTCACGGGCGTACCTGACCCTTACCTGGTATCGCTCACGTCCTTCCACCGTTGTAGTCAGGGCCATGCCTCCTATTGCTGCTTCAATAACATCCTGTGCCATGGCTATGGTTATTCCATACCGTGCCAGTGCCGGCCTGTTAAGATCGATCTCGATATATGGCGCTCCCACCGCCCTGTCGTAGAATACCGAAGGAGCACTTATGGTAGGAACATCCTTCAGTGCTTGTTCAAAGAGCAGACCAGCCTCTTCAATAGAATTCAGGTCCGGACCATATACTTTGAGTCCCATTGGTGCTCTCATCCCTGTCGAAAGCATTATCAGCCTCGTCTCTATAGGCTGTAGTTTAGGGGCGGAGGTCAGTCCGGGGAGAGTGGTGGCATGAACGATCTCATTCCAGATATCATCGGGATTCTTTATTGATTTCCTCCACTGTCTGAAATAGTTACCACGTTTGTGGGGAATGAGACTGTCGGCAGGGATTATCCGAAACTGGTCCTCATTGGGATCATATGTCGACCCGTCTGTCAGGATGAAACGATCCTCCCTGTCGGTCTTAAACTTCATTCGGTGGCCATCCTCATCGAGAATATATTCCGACCGGTAGTTGATCGTATTTTCGAACATCTGCACCGGTGCAGGGTCAAGAGCTGAATTTATTCTACCCCATTTCCCGACAACAATCTCAACTTCGGGAATGGCATCTACCTGCCGGTCGAGGTCCCGGACATACTTAATATTCTGCTCAATTCCCGTATGCGGCATGCTTGTAGGCATGAGCAGAAAGGATCCCTCGTCGAGCGAAGGCATAAATTCATTCCCTATCCCGGGAAATGATTCCACAGCACTCTGCCACAACTTTGTATCCCTGACATCAACGCTGACCATATCGAATCCCTTTGCAACAAAGCCGAATACTTTTCCAAATCCCTGCCATGCAGTAATACCAAAAAGGATAGTGAATGCGGGTATCAGCATAAACTTGGCCTTGTTAGCAAGCGACCACCTGAGTACAGGCTCGTAATACCTCACAAAGAGGGAGAGAGCCGTAAGGATCACTGCAATTACTGATCCCACAAAAAGGAAATTCACAAATTCGCTTTTCTCTGCGCCGAGTGGCAGCCATGCCGTAGCTAAAAACCATGTAGCAAAAGAGAGGGTTATACCATAAGTTATAAAATCCCTTAGTCTCTTCTTTTCAGGGTATAGTACAGGAGCGAGGAGATTATTAAGTCCTATTAACGAAACAGCCACAGCGGGCCAGAACTTGAAAAGTACCATTAAGAGAGGTCCGGCAATAACGAGCAGATAGTTAATGTACTTCGTTAACCTGACCTTTTTGATTTTGTGTCCCAGCACCAGATATGATATTGTTGGCAGTACGATCATTCCAAGAAGGAATGCTGCCAGGAGTGCGAAGGTCTTGGTAAATGCGAGAGGTCTGAAAAGTTTGCCCTCAGAAGCTTCCATAAAGAAAACGGGAAGAAAGCTGACCACCGTGGTGAGGAGAGCGGTAGTAACCGCCGGAGCAACTTCTGTTATTGCATTCAGGATGAGAGTCTTGAGCCGCTCACCCTCGGCCCCTTCGTTTTCAGGCATCTCTGTATGCCGGATAATATTCTCCACGAATACCACCCCTATGTCGACCATAACACCTATAGCGATCGCTATTCCCGACAATGCTACGATATTGGCATCTACACCAAACATCTTCATTGCGATGAAGGTCATCAATACAGCAACAGGCAGCATACTTGAGATAACAATTGATGCCCTGAGGTTTAGCACCAGAACGATAATAACAATTATGCTTATCAGTATCTCATGTGAGAGAGCCGTCTCCAGAGTACCTATGGTCTCCTGTATCAGTCCTGTCCTGTCGTAGAAAGGGACGATGGTAACTTTTGATTTTGAGCCGTCTTCCAGAGTCATTTCCGGCAGTCCCGGCTGTATCTCCTCAATTTTCTTCTTTACATTATTAATAACATGCAGCGGGTTGGAGCCATATCTTGCAACCACGACACCACCTACCGCCTCTACTCCTCCTTTGTCGAGGCCTCCTCTGCGTGGTGCAGGTCCGAACGTTACCTTGGCAACGTCGCTGATCCTTACAGGAGTATTATTTCTAACAGCAACAACCGCAAGTTCCAGATCCTCGAGACTCTTGATGTAGCCGAGTCCCCTCACGAGGTACTCTACCTTATTCAGCTCAACGGTTTCTGCTCCCACATCAAGATTACTCTCCTTAACGGCGCGCATAACATCCATAACGGTTACGTTATAGGCACGCAGGGCATCGGGATCGATATCAACCTGATACTCTCTTACGAAGCCTCCGATGGAGGCTATTTCAGAAACACCTTCTGCCGAAAGCAAACCATATTTAACATAATAGTCCTGCAATGATCTGAGATCCTGTGGAGTCCACCCTCCTGCCGGCTTTCCTGTTACCGGGTCTCTGCCTTCAAGGGTGTACCAGTATATCTGCCCGAGGGCTGTGGCATCCGGGCCAAGTGTTGGTTGTACACCCACCGGCAAAGTACCGGCAGGGAGTGAGTTTAGCTTCTCAAGAATTCTTGTTCTTCCCCAATAGAAATCAGTCTTCTCATCGAAGATGATATAGATGAAAGACATCCCGAACATAGAGGTGCTCCTGATGGTTTTTACCCCCGGTATGCCAAAGAGGGAGGTAGTAAGCGGGTATGTTACCTGATCCTCAATATCGCGGGGTGACCGGCCCATCCATTCAGTGGCAACAATCTGTTGATTCTCGCCTATGTCAGGGATAGCATCTACTGAAACCGGGTCGCGGGGAAGAAAGCTGAAATGCCAGTTAAAAGGTGCATTGATGAGGCCCCACCCTACAAGTACCAATAGAATTAAGATGGTAACCAGCCTGTTGTTAAGGAAGTATTTAATTACATGCTTTATCATAATATTTGATTTATCTCCGGTTTAAGGAAAAGATGGAACAGGATGCTTCCCCGTTAGCTTACTACGCTGCAGTAATTGCTATGTATGTAACTAATACTTATAGCAAGCAGGAAAACTGAGTGAGAGAAAAGGGGAATTGCACCAAGGTGCCCGGATAAAATCAAATGCGATAAACGCAGAACAGATCAATGAGGGGCTCTGTTAAACCACCGGTATCGTCGATCGGGACATGCCCGACACTGGTTAACTACAATGAGAAGTTATTATAAATATTGTTTACCGGATAGTCATACACTATCTGCGGGTAAACGACCGGATTGCTCTGTAAGGAAGTAGTAACAAAATCGTCTGCAGTAGAGTAGGTAGCGGTAAACCCGGAGCAGCAATGATTCATTATTTGTTCCTCGTTGCTGCATTCCGGAAACTCTTCTTCTGCGCATCCGGGAGCATGCTGTCCTGTTAAGGATATAGCTGTACCGGCGATGCGGTCGTGACATATATGATAGTCAATAGTAAGATGCAGGCCGGGAGCCAGCATCAGTAAAGAAAACAATATGCCGCTAAAAAGCTTCATCACTACTATAAACAGCCAAATGTAACTTTTGTTTTGTTAAAGTGGTGTTAAGATGATAATAATGAGGCGACTCAGAAGCCCCCTACAACTTTGTGTACAATGGTTTAAATAGTTTGCAGGCAGGAGTATTGAATCTTTCAATCCGATAACTTATCTTTCCATAATGAAAATAATAGGCAACCTTATCTGGCTAATATTCGGTGGAATAGTGATCGCAATAGAATATTTTATTGCAAGCTTTCTACTGATGATAACGATCGTTGGTATCCCCTTTGGAATACAGACACTTAAGCTTGGAGTCCTGGCCCTATGGCCCTTCGGGAGCGATACCAGGCAGCACAATCGTGCCTCCGGATGTTTATATATCATTATGAATATCCTGTGGCTTATTTTGGGTGGTTTCTGGATAGCAATAACACATGCTTTTTTCGGATTGATCCTAAGCATAACAATTATCGGGATCCCTTTCGGTATGCAACACTTCAAACTTGCAGCCGTTGCCCTTAGTCCTTTTGGCAGGGACATTATTACCGTTTGACGTGTAATGCGTTCCAAAGGAGAAGCTGCCTTAGCCCTATTGAACTAAGTCAGTAAATTATGCGATACAATATTGTAGGGTAAACATCATTACCTTTGTGCATTAATATATCAGATATGGAGAAGAGCGAAGAGAAGGTGTCCGATTACGGACGGTTCAAACTGATGAATGAATTGGAAGCGAGTAGCGGGATCAAACGCAGGGCTCTCTTCCCGGGATCAACTGTTGTAAGATGCAACAGCGGGAAATTCATGAGTCATTTTGTTATGCTGGAGGGAATCCATTTCAACATGGTTTACAATCCTCCCGGTCACCTCGGGTACAAGGCAGTTGTTACAACCATATCCGGACTTGTAGCGCTGGGACTAAAAAGTGGTGAGACAACAATTGTTATTGGCGCAAGTACAAGATTTGAAACTTCGGTCCTCGAAAAGATCCTTGAAGGGGCAAAGATGGCCGGCGAAAAGTATAAGTTCCCCATAATATCATTTGACATAGTTGGCAGTGTAACAGGGCTCACCATAAGTGTTTCCTCGCTGGGAACGGGCGATGGGAAGTCGGCATTTAACGGCATCCCGGCTATTAACGACCTCATTTGCACAACAGGTAATTTCGGTGCCTCTTTTGCCGGACTGCAGATCCTTGAACGCGAGAACAAGCTCTTCCTTGAAGATAAAGAGTTTCAACCCGATCTGAAACCTTACAGCTATGTTGTTGGCAGACAGTTAAAACCAGAGTTGAGGAGCTCTGTTCTTGACCAGATAAACAAAGCCAATATAAAGGTAACTTCATCGATACCTGTAATTGAGGGTCTGGCATCTGATCTTTTGGGTATATGCTATTCCAGAGGAGTGGGAGCAAGAATTTATCAGGACAGGATACCTATCGATGCCGAAACAGCCAGTGTGGGTGAAGAGATGGATATAGAACCGCTGACGATGGCACTTAACGGAGGTGAGGATTTTGAGTTTTTGATTACAGCTTCCATTAATGATGCTGAAAAGATCCGCGAAATTGAGGGATTAAATATTATCGGGTACATTTCCGACTTTGAGTCGGGGTGCCGGTTGATAATTGATGATGGTGCAGAAGCGGAACTTACGGCACCGGGCTGGTAGCTCCCCTGGCTAAACCCTTCTGAATGATCTCAGACTATTTACTGTTTTGATTTTTAAGGAAGATTCTGTAATATTGATACAGGTAGACTCACTGTCTGTATGAAGAAGATAAAAGCAATAATTGTTGATGACGACGAGCAATGTATTAAGTCGTTGGCAACTTTACTTGAGAAAGATCCTCGCATTGAGATAACAGCAACTTTTAGCAACTCAACAGAGGCAGTTGCAGGTATAGTAGCGAACAAACCCGATATTCTGTTTCTTGACATTCAGATGCCTGTAAAATCGGGGTTTGATATTATCTCTGACATAAGGAAAGCAGGAATAGAACCACCGGTCATTTTTGTAACTGCCTATGATAAGTTTGCAATAGAAGCAATCAGGGCGGCAGCCTTCGACTACCTCCTTAAACCGGTTAATGAAAGGGAATTATCATATTCTCTCGAGAGGTTCATCTCATCAAATTCAGCTCAGGAAAGTGAATCACGTTATGTTCACCTTCTGGAGCAGGTGGCCGGACAAAAAAAGATAAAATTCAATACCAACGGTGGGTTCATCCTTGTCGACCCGGAGGAGATCATCTACATAAAAGCCGACTGGAACTATTCGGAAATCCATCTAAAAGGAGATAAGACCGAACTGGTGACGATAAACTTAGGCTCTGTTGAAAAGTCTTTACCGGCAAATCTCTTCATGCGTATAAACAGATCGATTATAATCAATATAAGTTTTCTTGCAAGGGTAAAGCGTATCACCAGGAGTGTGACATTGACCAATGATTCAACCGAATATTCATTTAAGATCCCACTCACCAAGATCAGGACACTTGAGAGAAAACTGTAAGGAAACTCATCATTTTGAAGATAAGGGCCACTGTTTATTGACAGAAAAAAGTAGTTTCCTACAGGAATCAGGGTCTTTCCTACAACCCAACAAGGGGTTTCCTGCACCAGAATGGTCAAACTCAATATACTCCGGTTTATAGGCGTATTTTTAATTGCCCGAAGGTATAGCGAAGTATTACGGAGTGATTTTTATACAAGCTGAAATATTGAGGGTGGTTTAACCGGTCTGCTTAATTACTTATTCCCACTCCTGTCTGCAACGACAGGATTCCCCCAATCCCAAGGCGGCCGGTAAACAATAAGGCATGAGCAAATGCCAATACCGCGAAAGGCAACGAGACAGTTCTGTCTTGTTGCCTTTCCTTTTTCAGGTATTCCTGAAAATAAAAATCCGCCCTTCCCCGGGGCGGATCAAACACAACGACACGGACACTTCCTATCGTGCCCTGATTATTCCCCTCTCCGACTTCTTAATAAAATCAATTATATAATCTCTTTCTGTAGTTGATACAAACTCCTTTTCAATGTGCTGAACAGCCTGAGTTGTATTCATTCCATTCTTGTAAAGAGCCTTGTATATATTAGACAGTTCTTCCATCTTCTCCTTTGTGAACCCTCTGCGTGACAGCCCAACAGAGTTAAGTCCCATAAAAGCCAGCGGGTCTCTGTCGGCCATTATAAACGGAGGCACATCCATGCGCACCTTAGATCCACCGCCAATAATTACATGTCCTCCAATATGCACGAACTGGTGAACGACAGTTCCTCCTCCAAGGATGGCAAAATCATCAACCTTTACCTCCCCGGCCAAACCGGTATAATTTACCAGGATGCAATTATTCCCTACAAAACAGTCATGAGCCACATGTACGTAAGCCATAATAAGGGTATTGCTTCCAACAACCGTTTTTCCGGCAGCTGCTGTTCCCCTGTTAACTGTCGCACATTCTCTAACAGTAGTGTTATCGCCTATCTCTGCCGTTGTTGCCTCTCCCTTGAACTTAAGATCCTGGGGGATTGCAGAAATTACTGCACCGGGAAATATCCGACAGTTCTTCCCGATCCTGGCACCGTCGTGAATGGTAACATTTGATGCAATCCAGGTTCCATCACCTATAATTACATCTCCGGCAATGAATGTAAAAGGCTCAATGGTTACTCCTTCTCCAATTTTAGCATCCGGATGAATATATGCAAGATCTGATATCATCTCTTCGACTATTTATTCTTTATTATTTGTGCAGTTAGCTCACCTTCGGCAACCAGTTTACTTCCCACAAATGCCTGTCCGTACATCTGTACAATACCACGTCGCACAATATCTGTCATCTCCAGTTTCAATACGAGAGTATCGCCCGGCACCACCTTCTGCTTGAACTTTACCTTGTCGATCTTCAGGAAGTAAGTACTGTATTTTTCCGGTTCATCTACAGTACTCAATACAAGCACTCCGCCACACTGGGCCATCGATTCCACGATAAGGACACCCGGCATTACCGGTTCTTCCGGGAAGTGTCCGGCAAAAAACTGCTCATTGACACTTACATTCTTAATTCCAACAATAGATGTATCATCGAGATGAATTATCCTGTCGACCAGAAGGAACGGGTACCTGTGAGGCAGTCTGTTCTTTATCTCTTCAATGTTCATAACAGGTTCTACTGAAGGATCGTAAACAGGGATGTCGGCCTTCATCATCACCTTTTTCATCTCCTGTCGTATCATCATTGCCAGCCGGGTATTTGCGTAATGGCCCGGTCGTGTCGCAACTACCTTACCTTTAATAGGTTGGCCTACCAAAGCGAGGTCGCCAACAATATCGAGAAGTTTATGTCTGGCAGGTTCGTTAGGATACCTTAGTTCGGTATTATTCAGGATTCCTGCTTTATGTGTATTAATCCCGGGTCTGTTAAAGAGATTGGCAATACGGTCAATCTCAGTCTGATCCACCTCCCGCTCGAGTATAACTATCGCATTGTCCAGATCGCCGCCCTTGATGAGCCCTGCCTTGAACAGAGGCTCAAGCTCATGAAAAAAGACGAATGTACGGCTTTTGGATATCTCCTTGTCGAATTTGTCAAGGTTATCCAGAATAGCATACTGGTTACCCAGTATCTTTGAGTTATAATCAATAAGAACATTAATACTGAACTTATCGTCGGGATAAACTATAAGGTCAACACCATGCTCCTCATCGCTGAAAGCGATCTTTCTTTTGACCACATAATAATTCCTCTCTTCGTTCTGCTCAACGATACCGGCCTCTTTGATTGCCTCTGCAAATTTCCAGGAGCTTCCTCCCATTATCGGGGCCTCCTGAGCATTAAATTCAATTAATGCATTATCAACACGCAGTCCGTGAAATGCTGCCAGCACATGCTCTATGGTAGATACGCTGGCTTCTCCCTGAACGAGAGTTGTTCCGCGTGAGGTATCAGTTACATTTTCGGCAAGAGCATCGATAATAGGTTTTCCGGGCAGATCAACCCTGCAAAATTTATATCCATGATTTGGCGGAGCCGGTTTAAATGTGACTTTTACATCGACTCCCGTATGAAGGCCTTTCCCTGTAAGGCTTACCTCTTTGGCAAGTGTTCTCTGCTTTTCGCTCATAAATGAGTTTTTTTGGTGCTACAAAAAAAGTAAATTTTTTCGAACAATCATTCATCACTCACTTTAACTGAGCATAAAACAATGGTTTGCCTTTTCGACCAACGTCAGGACTTCTCTTTTAAAAGTTTCAACTCCCTAGCAATCGCCTCCAGATTCTGCTTCATCTCGGGCAGTCTCCGGAAGACAATGTAAGACCTCTGAAACTGTCTGTATTCCATTGCCGGAGATCCAAGAAGGACACTATTTTCCTCTTTAATATCGCCGGCAATACCTGCCTGGGCACCAATTTTTGTTCCGTTTGCAACGGAGATATGCCCCATAATTCCTACCTGACCGGC
Source organism: uncultured Bacteroidales bacterium (assembly GCA_963698535.1). Taxonomy (GTDB): domain Bacteria; phylum Bacteroidota; class Bacteroidia; order Bacteroidales; family VadinHA17; genus CAVORD01. Next base: position 170,126 of record CAVORD010000002.1, read on the forward strand.
AAACATGCAATTACTTCCGATCTTTGTGGATCCTGCAATTCCTGTCTGTCCGGCTATGACTGTATTTTCACCGATCTCAACATTGTGTCCGATCTGGATGAGGTTATCGAGTTTAACCCCTTTCCTTATCACTGTTGATCCGATAGTGGCCCGATCGATAGCAGTATTGGCACCGATCTCTACATTATCCTCAATGATCACATTACCAATCTGCGGTATCTTCAGGAATTCTGTTTCCGACTGAGGGGCAAAACCGAATCCGTCGGCACCTATTACCGATCCGGCATGGATGGTAACATTCTTTCCGAGAATACATTCGTGATAAATTTTTACACCGGCAAAAAGTTTTGATCCTGCACCAATAGTTGTTCCATCGCCTACATAAACCTGTGGATAAAGGCTTACGCCATCGCCGATCTTAGCATTTTCACCAACATAGGTATAAGCGCCGATATAAACATCCTTGCCAATAGTGGCTGTAGCCTCAATTACAGATGTAGAGTGAATTCCCGATTTCTTAGGTTTCGACTGCTCGTAGAGATTGAGCAGAGCGGCAAAAGAGTGATAGGCATCGTCCACTCTGATAATAGTTGCAGAAACAGGAGCCGTAGCCACAAACTCCTTATTGACAAGAACTATTGACGATTTTGTGGTATATATATATTGTTCATACTTAGGATTTGCGAGAAAGGAGAGTGCACCCTGAAAACCTTTCTCTATCGGGGCAATTGTTGTAACCTTCACCTCAGAATCTCCCTCTATTTCGCCTTTAAGAAAGCCCGCAATCATTGTAGCATTGAATTCCATCTTCCTGGTATTTAATTATCTCCTTAATTCTTTGGGGTAACATAAGAAATATTTTGTGGTCCTCTCTGAGAGGGTATTATGATCGAGCATGTCGGATACCGAGATCACATCCCTCACTTCACCCGATTTGAGGAGTATCTTTACAGAAGGGGCATCGGGGGCATAAGCCAGATTAGAGACGCTTCCTGTAAAGACAAAATACTCCTCCATGCCTGCCATGCAGACATTCTGGTCCAGAGCCCTTCTCTTCAGGAGAGCTATCCGCTGATCTGGAAAAGGCTCATTATTAAGCTCTACTGCAAAAAGATCCCTCCCTTTAAGTCGCTTACATAATTGTGAGAGTACATCATCGCCATGGTCTGACCACACTTTTGCAGCAGAGAGTATATCATTATCATCGAGAGATGTGAAATATTCCGCAATGGTTTCTTTATCTATTGCACCCTGTCCTGAAATCTCCTTTTCTCCTATTTTGTTATCAAGGAAGAACTTAAGCGCTGGTGATGCGTGTAAACTTTCTCCCTGCAAAGCCAATTCCCTGGCTCTGCGAAAAATATTAACCACAAGTCTTTCTGCAGATATCACGGTTTTATGCATATATACCTGCCAGTACATCAATCTTCTGGCTATAAGGAACTTTTCAATTGAATATATCCCCTTCTCTTCAACCACCAGGTGGTCATCGACAACATTAAGCATCCTTATTATCCTTGAAGAACCTACGGATCCTTCGATCACTCCAGTAAAGAAACTGTCCCTTCTCAGATAATCGAGCCTGTCCATATCGATCTGGCTTGCAAGAAGTTCGTGCAGGAATTTCCTTTTGTATTTCCCTTTGAAGATTGTTATTGCCAGCGTTAGGCGACCATTGAACTCCTTATTCAGAAGCTCCATCAGGAGCAATGAGACCTCTTCATGATCGACATTATCAAAAACCTCCTTCTCCAGTGCATGAGAGAAAGGGCCATGTCCGATATCGTGCAACAGGACAGCCGCAAGAACAGCCTCTTCTTCCTCCTCCGAGATATCAACTCCCTTGCTTCTCAACGTTTCAACCGCCATGGATGTAAGATAGAGCGCCCCCAGACTGTGCTGGAACCGGCAATGATTAGCTCCGGGATAAACTAGTCCTGAGAGCCCCAGCTGCTTAATATGCCTGAGCCTTTGTATCCATGGGTGCTCAATAAGCTCAAAGACAAATCCTCCCGGAAGGTTTATGAATCCATAAACAGGGTCATTAAGTATCTTCTTTTTCAAAGGTGCCTGCACTTATCTCTTTTTTGCCCTACAAAAATAGAAAATTTGCTAACACCATGACTAAAAGAATAGTAATAGAGATGAAAACAAGAAAACAGGATTATTAATGGTGAATATGTTCTATAACACATACCTTAGAGGGAGCAAAATGAAATAAGCGGCGTCGTTTAACAGTCAAATGCTTGTAATCGGAAAAACATATTACTCCATCCTATCTTATGAAGATTGAAATAAGCAACCTCGATCAGGTATATCCAAACGGAAACCATGCCCTGAAGGATATAAGTCTCGATATTGACCCCGGAATGTTTGGTCTGCTTGGCCCAAACGGGGCCGGAAAGTCTACCCTTATGAAGATACTTGTTACCCTGATGAATCCCTCCTCCGGGATTATTAAGGTTAACGGCATGGATATTACAAAGCACAGACGTGAAATTAGAACATTACTGGGGTATCTTCCGCAGGACTTTCGCTTTTTCTCATCGCTGAAGACCTGGGAATTCCTGGATTATGCGGGTTCTCTGGCAGGCATAAGATCAAGGAAAGAAAGGATGGAAACAGTAGACAAGCTCCTCGATCAGGTGGGATTACTCGAAGCCCGTGACCGCAGGGCCAATAAGCTATCGGGAGGTATGAAGCGAAGACTTGGGATCGCTCAGGCGCTTATCGGCAATCCGAAGATCATTGTTGTCGATGAGCCAACAACCGGACTCGACCCCGATGAAAGGATACGGTTCCGTAATATTTTGTCTGACCTAAGCCGTGAAGATGTTATAATAATCCTGTCAACACATATTGTAGGAGATATCTCATCCACATGCCAGAGTATGGCTCTGTTGAACAACGGATCGCTTGTATATAGCGGCAAGCCGGAAGATCTGAGAAAAGAAGCCGTTGGTCATGTTTTTACTCTTAATGTTACACCAACAGAATATCAGAAGATAAAGGAAGAGTATCACATTATTTCCACAATACCCACAGAGCTGGGCTGGGATGTTCAGGTGGTTTCGGATCACAAGCCACCCTTCAACGGAACTCTGACCGAGGCCAATCTGGAACACGCTTATGTATATTTCATGGAGCATAAGGTAAATGCAATAATTAATGGTTAACCTATCTGGAGAAATGAATTTCATTCACAACGTTAAAACAGTTGCCCATTACGAGGCAAAGACTCTGGGAAGAAGCTGGTTCTTCAGGCTTTTCGCCCTTGGAGCTCTTTTTATGTTTACCATGATGAACATTGGTCTGTTCTCTCCTGTTGGAGGCGAAGACTGGGCAGCTATGGCTATTGCATCGGCCCTGCCCCATATTAATCTCTATATGCTGAATATAGGGCAGTCGATCGTGGTAATTTTTCTTGCTGCCGACTTCCTGAAAAAAGACAAAAAGCTGGATACCAATGAGGTACTCTATACAAGGTCGATTTCGAACCTGGAGTATGTTATTGGTAAAATGTGGGGAATATTAAGACTCTTTCTTGGATTGAATATAGTTGTGCTTATGATAGGCCTTCTTATCAACCTTACTGCCCGTAATATGCAGGTGGACCTTATGTCATATATCTCACACCTTCTGCTTATAAGTGTGCCAACTCTTATTTTCAGCTTGGGCCTTGCATTCCTGATGATGTCAATTATAAGGAATCAGGCTGTAACCTTTCTCCTCCTTCTTGGATATGCGGCGCTCAATATGTTCTACCTTAATCAAAAAGCAGGCTACATATTTGACTATATGGCATTTGGATTGCCTATGTTCAAGTCTTCCATAACCGGTTATGGTTATTTTTCAGCCATTCTCTTTCAGAGGCTGACCTACCTTTTTGCCGGGTTGGCGATGGTTTCAATTACTACTCTCATTTTCAAAAGGTTGCCACAATCAAAACTGCATCATAAAATAACTTTCTTCGCTTTAATCCTGTTCCTGGCCGGCACTGCTTTTTCAGCTTTCAAAACTTATGGCAGCTACACAACTGTCTTGAAGGAAAAGGAGAGGGTAATCGAGTCAAACAGCAAATATGAAGATGAGCTCTTCCTTACTGTAGGGTCATACGATATCGATCTGAAACATAACAACAACAGCATCTCAGCCTCTGCAATTATTGAAGGGGTCAATAATAACAGCCAAAGTATTTCCCGGCTCATTTTTTCATTGAATCCGGGATTGGCGGTGAAATCTGTAAAATTAAATGGTTCAGAGGTCGCCTTTGAGCGTGACTATAACATACTTATAGTTAATACCCTCAATCCACTCGGCCCAGGGGAAAAAGTTAATCTTGAAATAGGCTACAGCGGCACTATTATTGAGTCGTATTGCTTCCCGGTGGATCATGGTGATCCTAAGCTGAGCCCGTACCGCATAGCAATGGTAAATATACCCAAGAGGCAGGTTTTCCTCACGCAGGATTACGTCCTCCTGCCACCTGAGGCTCACTGGTATCCGGTACCCGGTCTCAATGTTTTCCCGACCAACCCGGCCAAGATGAAAGCTGACTTTTCTGTCTTTGATCTTAAGGTAGAAACATCACCGGCACTTATTGCCGTTGGGGCAGGCACTACAAAGGGAGTCGACGGAAAGTATGATCTGTCTTCTGACTCACCAATACCGGGGATGTCTCTTGTTATAGGCAAATACATAAACTCAAGTATTATTGCCGACAGTATTATATACAATGTATGGTTATATCCTGGACACGACTACTTCAGTGATGATTTCAGTGAGATTTCCGATACCCTTACACATATCATTGGTGGTATCATGACAGATCTCGAGAATACCCTTACATCGAGGTACCCTTACAAAACCCTTAACCTTGTAGAGGTCCCCGTTCAGTTCTACTCATGGCCTGTAATGAACAGCCAGAAAAGGGCTGAGGTACAGCCCGGGATGCTGCTTATGCCGGAGAGGCTTGCCACAATAAATCAGGCCGGTTTTGCGCGTGAGATAAAAAGACAGAAGAAGAGGATGGAGAGCAATAGCCAGGTAATAACCGACCGCGAGCTGCAAATAAGGATTCTAACCAATTTCTTCAGAAATACATTTGTTTCCGGCAGTAATGTCAGATTTTCAGCCGGTAATATTATCAATGAACCTTCAAGGTATCTCCTTGGACCAAGTTTTTACCTCTTCCGCAATAATTTCTACTCGAATGAATATCCTGTAATCAATGCAGTTTTTGAAACCCATCTCCAGAAGATAGCTGCGCCCCAAAGGGGTTTCCAGGCTATGATGGGAGGGTTGTCAGAATCAGACAAAGCCAATATTGTACTAAAGGATATCAGCTTTGAAAAATTACTTGCCAAAAATCCGGGGACAGATACATTACGGGCTGTACTTACAGTGAAGGGCGATTATCTGTTCAACCTTATGCGTTCCAAAGCAGATATTGAGCCTTTTAACAAATGGCTGTCAGCATATATGGAATCAAACAAATTCAAAAGGGTCAGTTTCGAGGAATTTGATACAGCTATTGAACAAAGGTTTGGTTTCAGCGTAACGCCTTTCCTTGACGACTGGTTCAGAGGTGAAGCCCAGCCAGGATTCCTCTTTACCGGGTTGCGCCTTGATGAGATCATTGTGGGTGACAGATCACGATACAGGATCACATTTGATGCTTCTAATCCTGAGCCTGTTGATGGTCTGTTCAATATAGCATTCAGAACCGGAGGACCAGGTATGGGTGGTCGCGGTGGCGGATCAGTTACAATGAGCTTTGGCCCCGGAGGAGGCGGATCAGGACAGGTGTCGGTACAGGGCAGGGGAATGGATATCCCGGATATAGACAGGATAATTCATCTTGGCCCCGGAGAGGCAAAGAGAATAAGCATTATCCTCGATGCCCAGCCCAGGGCAATGATCATCAACACGCTCTTCTCAAAGAACCTGCCCGGTGAACTTACATTACCCTTGACAACACCTAACAAGGCAGGCAGGGAGATAACACCGGTTCCGGATGAGATCACTCTGGCTTCAATACCTCCATTCACAGAATCGTATGAGATTGTGACCGACAATGAGGATGCCGGATTCCGAAGTAATGCAACTACTTCGCAAAGTCCTCTGAAGGAGTTCTTTGGAATAAAAAACAAAAGGACCGACACATACGAACAGATAAGGCTCACATATGCACCGGAGCACTGGCAGCCTATAGTCCAGTCGACATTTTACGGCAAGTATGCCAGATCGGCAATATATACCCGGGGCGGCACAGGCGACAGAACAGTGGAATGGTTTTCTGTCCTGCCGGAAGCCGGGTACTACGAAGTATCAACTTACATAGGTAAGTCGGCCAACAGGATGACCGTAAGAACGGGTGGTCCCGGAGGTGGAGGCCCTGGCGGAGCCAACCCCGGAGGTGGCGGCCAGGAATCGGAGAGTTTCAAAGACTTCCATTACATAATTCAACATGACGACGGGACCGATGAGGTAACCCTTGAATATGAAACGGCCACGGATGGATGGAACAATCTTGGAACATTCTACCTCTCGGCCGATACAGCCAAGGTATTTCTAACCAATAAAACCACCGGCAGGATGGTAGTTGGCGATGCAATAAAGTGGATTAAACAAAAATAAATAAGTAACTGAGATGTTTAAAATGAATCGTAAACGATTGTTTGCATTGGTGGCAGGAGTGCTTGTGGTATCTGCCGTATGGGGACAGAAAGGACTTACCCTCAGCGATGCGATGGCTGTTGCCGAAAATAGCAGCCCTACCATTAAGCGATCGGTCCTGGGTCTTGTGAGAAGCCAGGAAAACCTCAATGCACAAAATGCCGCACTGAAATCCAATTTTTCTCTTAGCCTTAATCCATTTACTTACTCAAATAACAGAAGCTTCAATGATCTGATATCTGATTGGAATACGATTGAGACGAAGGAGAGCAGTGGTACCTTTTCCATAACACAGCCTATCGTTGCTACTGATGCAAAGGTCTTTGTCAATAACCGACTCTCATATAAGGATTCTTACAGCGAGTTCAGCAATACAACGAAAACAGGTTTCAGTAATAACCTTTCTATTGGCATCGACCAACCGATATTTACATATAACAGGACCAAGATGCAGATCAGGGAACTTGAGCTGGCACTGGAAAACTCACAGCTAAACTACGCCATTCAACGGTTGAGTCTGGAGAGACAGGTTGCTCAGGCCTTTTACCTGGTTTACCAGCAACAGCAGAGCGCCGACATTGCATTGCAGGCTTTCGAGAACATGAAACTGAGTTACGATATAAGTCAGAGGAAGGTTGCAGCAGGCGTATCCGCTAGAGAGGAACTCTTTCAGGCTGAACTAAACCTTGCTACAACAAAAAGCGACTACGAGAATAAGCTAGTTGCCCTCGAAAATGCCAAAGATGACTTCAAGCTACTTGTAGGTTTAAGCCTCTATGAGGATATCATCGTTATCCCTGACATATCCGTAGATACGATATCAATTGATATTGCTTTTGCAATCGACCAGGGCCTGGCTAACAGGATGGAACTAAGGCAGAGGGAGATCAATATTGAGACATCTTTATTCGATATTATTCAGACCAAGTCACTTAATGAGTTCAAGGGCTCTGTGGGACTCTCACTGGGGCTTTTTGGCGACAATGACAATCTTTCTAATGTATATGATAATCCAACAAATAACCAACAGGTCTCTCTCTCACTTTCAATACCACTTTATGACTGGGGAGAGAAGAAGAGCAGAATAAAAGCTGCTGAAGCATCACTGGAAACACAACAGATTACGCTGGAGGAGGAAACAAATAATATCATCCTCGGTATTAGAAAGGTATACCGTAATCTGAATAACCTTAAGAATCAGATCGAGATAGCAAGGCAATCAGAGATCAACGCCAACCTTACTTATGAATTAAATCTCGAGAAATACAAGAACGGTGACCTTACCGGCATGGACCTTAATATCTATCAGAATCAGCTCTCGGAGAAAAAGTTATCTTTCACCAATTCGCTTATCTCCTACAAGCTGGAACTTCTTAATCTGAAGATTCAGACCTTATTTGATTTTGAAAAGAAAACACCGGTTTCACCGGTTATGAGCATTGAATAAAACAGAAAAATAAAAATATAATATTATGAATCGTTTCCCTATTATTATAGTATTGGCGGCCCTGCTCACAGGTTGTGGAAATCAGGACCAGGCATTGCAGTCTGATATTGAGATCCCGGTAACCGTGGAAGACATAAGGCTCAAGCCTATAGAGGAGTTTATTAATTCTACCGGCACTGTTTACCCTAAAGGATCGGCTGACATTAAGGCTCAGATCTCGGCTAGGTATTATCTTGAGAAGAACCCCAGAACAGGCAAATTATGGCAACTTGGCGACAAGGTTAAGGCCGGCGAATTGCTTGTTCGTCTTGAAGATGAGGAGTATGTTAACTCTATCAAGATCGATGCGCAGGAGTTAAATCTGGAACTCACCGAGAGCGAACTCAGTAAGCAGGAGTCGCTTTACGAAAAAGGTGGTGTTACTCAGAAGGATCTGAAAAACGCCGGTTACAACGTCGTAAATGCCAGGTACAGTGTTGAAAATGCCAGACTTCAGCTGGCAAAAACTAAAGTAATTGCTCCGTTCGAAGGAGTTATTGTTGAGATGCCATACTTTACTCAGGGTGTTAAGGTTGATAACAATGCACTGCTGGTAAAGATAATGGATTACCAGGAGATGTTTCTCGACATCAGGTTACCAGAGAAGTATATCTCCTCTATCAAAAGCGGTCAGGAGGTCCGTATTACCAACTACACCCTGTCCGATGATACCCTCAAGGGAAAAATAAGTCAGATGTCCCCGGCCATTGATACAGACACCCGGACCTTCCTGAGTCATATCTCAATAGATAATGGGAAATTCCTTCTTCGACCTGGAATGTTCGTCAGGTCAGATATTGTTACGGCACGTAAGGATTCTGCAATAGTGATCCCAAAAGATATTATCATCTCACGACAGAGAGGTAAAACAGTATTTGTTGTAGACAGGGGGATGGCTGTTGAGAGGGTTATCGTAACCGGTTTGGAGAACAATAATGAGATGGAGGTAATTTCCGGACTAAGCAAGAATGAACGAATAGTTACCAGTGGATTCGAGACACTAAGTAACAGATCGAAGGTTAAAATCATTAAGTAGGTATCATGACTAAGATCGTCCGTTTTGCCGTAACCTATCCCGTTACCATATTAATGCTTATGGCAGGAATAATCCTGCTTGGAGTAATTTCATTTGGTAAACTAGGAACGGATCTCTTCCCCGACCTCAATAATCCAAGGATTTATGTTGAGCTAAACGCCGGCGAAAGACCGCCGGAGGAGATTGAGAAGCTTTATATCGACCAGATAGAATCGCTGTCGATGCGACAGAAGGGGGTTGTTGATGTAACCTCAGTGTGTGAAACCGGTTCTGCACGCATCACAGTGGAGTATCAGTGGGACAGAGATATGGATGAGGCCTTCCTTGACCTGCAGAAAGATCTCACATCCTTTAGCCAAAATTCTGATCTTCAGGAGTTTGCCATAACACAATATGATCCTAATTCAGATCCTGTAATGGTGGTGGCGCTAAGCCATGATAAGTTCACCAACCTCGATGAGATAAGAAGGATCGCATCGGGATATATAAGGAATGAGCTGGTGAGGCTTGAGGGTATCGCCGATGTTAAACTGACAGGCGAAGAGGAGAGCGAGGTTGTGATAGAGACCAACCACTACCTTCTTGAGTCATATGGACTTACTTCTGATGCCGTAGCTGCCCAGATAGCAAATTATAACAGAAATGTATCGGGAGGATCGATTGTAGACCTTGGATTAAGGTATGTGGTTAAAGGTGTTAGCGTGATAAGTGAGGTTGAAGACCTGAACAATATAATTGTTGGCTTCAGACAATCAACCTCTGCATCAGGAGCGTCATCCATTTCAGAACGGACACCGGTATTTCTCAGAGATATCGGTACCGTTGTTGTTACCAACAAGGAACCTGAAAATATTGTAACTCTTAATGGCAAGAGATGTATTGGCCTCTCCATTTACAAGGAGCCAAGGTTTAATACAGTTAAGGCCGTAGAGGCACTTGATAAGGCCATCGCAGAGCTCTCCTCTGCCCTTCCCGATTATGTCTTCACCAAAGTTGACGATCAGGGATCATATATCAGCGGAGCAATAAAAGAGGTATGGAATTCAGCTCTTCTGGGAATCCTACTGGCTGTTTTCGTGCTGTATATTTTCCTGAGACGGATAGGCAGTACAGTTGTTGTAAGTATCGCAATACCGATATCGATAATTGCAACCTTCAACCTGATGTATTTCAATGATCTCACCATCAATATAATGACACTGGGAGGTCTTGCGCTCGGGGCAGGTATGCTCGTCGACAATGCAATTGTTGTTCTGGAAAACATCTTCAGAAACCATGAATCAGGGCTGAGTCTGAAAGAGTCGGCTATCAAGGGAACTGCTGAGGTAGGAGGAGCAATAACAGCCTCCACCCTGACCACAATAGTAGTGTTCCTCCCTATTGTTTATCTGCAGGGAGCGACAGGAGAGATGTTCAAAGATCAGGCATGGACAGTTGCTTTCTCACTGCTATCATCACTTTTTGTAGCAATACTGGTGATCCCAATGCTTGTTACAGTCCTATTCAAGGATAAGAAGGGTGAGGTAAAAAAGAAGAGTTCTGTAACCATGTCCTGGTATAGTAACTGGCTTGCATGGTTTGTGGATCATCGCGGATTGGTAATAATATTATCTGTGGTATTGCTTGCAGGGACAGTATTCCTGCTTCCACGGATAGGTACCGAGTTTATGCCACGATCAGAATCTGCTGCCTTCAGCCTTGAGGTAAAGCTGCCGGAGGGTACAGAATTAAAAAGGACTTCTGCCACCCTTGAGAAAACGGGTGAAATGATCAAAGAGCTGCTAAAGGAGAAGGTGGATATGATCTACATTGAAGCTGGATCGACGGAGAGCTCTCTTACCAGTGCCTCATCGTCAGGTAAAAATGAAAACATAGGGACCATAAAGGTAATCCTCAATAAAGATCAGCTGAAAACATCTTCGGAAGCTATCCGGCTTGTGGAGAGCTACGTTGGTAATATCCAGGGAATAGATGTCACTTTTCAAAAGGATGAGAGTGCTGTTCAAACCACCCTCGGAACCAATGAGTCGCCTTTTGTTGTGGAACTGCGCGGGGATGATTTTGACGAGATGGGGCGTATACTCAACGAGATAAAAAATAAGCTGGAACCGCTGGGTACATTATATAATCTGGGAACCTCCCTTGAAGAGGGAACACCTGAGGTTGAGATAGTTATCGACAGGCTTAAAACCAGTTCGTATAATGTTAACGTAAACAATATTATATCGCAGGTAACGGGATATCTGTCGGGCTCAGAGGCCGGAAGTTTCGAGAAGGGCGGTGAGATGAAGGATATTTCCATTAAGGTTGGAAATATGACTCTCCATCAGCTTGGAAATATTGCAATCAGCACAGGATCAGGATCAGTTCCTCTTAGCGAACTGGCAACAATAAGAACTGTAGTCTCGCCAGGCACGATCACAAGAAGGAACCAGAACCGGACGACCTATGTAAGGGCTATGATAGTTCCGGGTAAACCTTTCGATCAGATCGTTAAAGAGGCTGAAGAGGTACTTAAGGAGATACCTCTTCCCACCGATTATAAGATCGAGGTTACCGGAGAAGAGAAGATGAGAAGGGAATCGATGTCGAGCCTTACCTTCGCACTTATACTCTCTATTGTTCTTGTATATATGGTTCTTGCATCACAATTTGAGTCGCTTGTCCATCCGTTTGTAATACTCCTCACCATCCCTCTCGCAGGGATAGGATCGGTATGGACATTCTTCCTCCTAGGGAAGACCCTCAACATGATGGCATACATAGGGATAATAATGCTTGCCGGGATAGCAGTGAACAACTCAATAATACTTGTCGACAGGATCAATCAGCTCAGGAGTGAAGGCCGACGGCGCAGGGATGCTATTATAGAAGCAGGACTGCAAAGAATAAGGCCCATTCTTATGACGAGTCTGACAACGATCCTTGCATTGCTGCCGCTGACCATTGGCTTTGGCGAGAGTGCGTCACTGCGTTCACCGATGGCCCTTGCAGTAATAGGAGGACTGATAACCTCCACCCTGCTCACACTGGTAGTAATCCCTTGTGTCTACTGGGTTCTCGACTCCCTCAAGGAGCTGATAATGGGGCAAAAGGATAGAGAAGCGGAGTTGAATTAACGAAGAGAACTAGCTGAATGGACTTTATAATTAACAGAAAGACCCTTATCACCATGCTATTTGTGGGACTAACCCTTTTGGGTGTCGTCTCATACAATAAGCTGCCGGTGGAACTTTTCCCCAATGCCCAGCTGCCTACTCTCTTTGTAATGGTGACCGCTCCCCTGGAGATGGACCCCAGTTACATTGAATCGCAGGCAATCGTACCTATGGAGGGTGCTATCGGTACGCTTGAGGGGATAGAAAAGCTGGAGTCTACAATTAGTCAGCGTTCGGGCACAATAATTATATATTACGAGCAGGGTGCCGACCTTAAGTATGCCAGCCTGAAACTACAGGAAAAGGTTAATCTTACAAAAGCCTCCCTGCCGGAAGGATTTATGGTCAATGTTGTTAAGGTTGACCTGGAATCAATATCCGGATCATTCATGCAACTACAGGTACGGGGCGAAGGCAGTGTCGACAGAATAAGGAACATTGCAGACCGTGAGATCAAACCTGAGATGGAGAATATCGACGGTATTGCCGGCGTGGAGGTGTTCGGTGGCAGGGAGAACAGTATTGAGATAAGGCTTGACGAAGAGGCTTGCCGATCGTTTGGTATTACCATAGGACAGGTAAGAAATATTCTTTCTCAGGGTGGTGGTGAAAAAGTATTCGCCGGCACCCTTACAGATGGCGGTCAAAAACTGTTTGTCAATATCAGATCTGAGTATAATGATGTTACCGATATAGGCAACCTGATAGTAAAACAACAGGGGAAGATACTCCTTAAGGATGTAGCCGAAATCTTCTTCGGGGTAAAGGAGGAATCATCCTACAGCCGCGTAAACGGCATGGAGGCGGTAACCATTTCGCTCGTAAATGACAGTCAGGCTAACCTTATTGACCTCTCACACGAGGTAACAGACCTTGTAGAAAAGCTTAATAAAGTGCTGGCACAGGAGGGTGTGGAAGTGGTGATCCAATCGAACAGTGCTGAGGTAATGGAGAATAATATCAACCAGATAATAAATCTGGCTTTGATAGGCGGACTACTGGCAGTAATTATTCTCTGGTTCTTCCTCAGGAATATCAGGCTTGTATTCATTATCTCACTCTCCATCCCGATATCGGTTTATATCGCGTTTAATTTTTTCTATGCCTGGGACATATCCATCAACAGCCTAACGCTTGTTGGCATGGCTCTGGCCATCGGGATGCTGATAGACAATTCTGTTGTCGTACTTGAGAATATCTACCGGCTCGCCTCGCAGGGTATGAATCCCGATGATGCAGTCAAAAAGGGTACCAGGGAGGTCTGGCGATCAATTTTTGCTGCCACTCTTACCACAATAACGGTTTTTGTTCCATTCGTTTTCTCAAGTAATTTCCTTGTTAAGATGATTGGCAAGAACATTGGCGTATCGATAGTAAGTACACTTGCGGTATCACTTGTTGTTGCCCTCCTGTTTATTCCAATGGCCACACATGCCATATTAAAAATGCGTGGTGGCCTTAAGCAGAGTGTATTTAAAAAGCTAACTATCCACAACAGGTTAATACAGGGCTACTACCTTACCCTTAAGGCAAGCATGAGGAATCCTGCCGGCACAGTGATAGGCTCTCTCGTAGTCTTTTTTGCTGCATTGTTAATAAGCCTGGCGCTGAGTATCAGCTCAACTGAAGAGGTTGAGACATCAACATTCAGCTTGTCGGTAACAATGCCGGGAGGATCAACTCTCGAGAAAACAGACCTCGTTGTTGCTGAGATCGAGCAACGTCTGGAGGCTGTTTCGGAGAAGCAGGATATAATAAGCCGTATTCAAGAGGAGTCGGCCACTGTAACGGTGAATCTTCAAAAGGATTGGAAAAAAATGAGTGAGCGATCACTCCCGGAAATTAAAAACGACATCAACGAAAAGGTAAAAGGAATAGCCGACGCTGAAATTACAATGGAGGAGACATCCTCGTCGGGAAGCTCCGGTGGTGGCGGATCGAGGTGGTGGATCAGGCGGGGTAAACCCCGGTTCATCATTTACCAGTATGCTTGGCATTGGTGCACAGAGAGAAAGCGTTGTACTGAAAGGTCAGGACTTTGAGTCTATGAGGAGTATCGCAGAAGATCTTAAACTCTATATCGAAGATCTCTCCACCATCATGAGTGTTAACCTGAACATACAGAATAACAGACCAGAGGTGCATCTTCTGTTTGATATGGAGACCATTAACAGAAATGATCTTACCCTGGGCAATGTCACCTCTGCTCTCAGCTCCTTCGGAAGAGAGTATTCCTCCGGTTCAAAATTCATTCAGAAAGGTGAGGAGTACGATATTATGATAAAGTATGCCGACAAACCGGGCATGGAAAACATACAGGTTGACAAAACTATCGACGACCTTAAGAAACTTGAGGTTACCGGCAGTTCAGGGAATATTCTTGAAATGGAAGAGCTGGCAAACATCGTTTTCGCCAGCGGTATGGGCAGCATATTCAGAGAGAACCAGGAAAAACGGATAACCGTAACTTATCGTTTCAACGATGAGATAAATAATTCCAAGGAACTTCTTGATGCGGCACGTATCGACATTGAGAATCTTGTTTCAAGCCTCTCTATTCCCCCGGGAATGGCAATCGAGGTTATACACGACGAGAATGAACTTGCTGATTTTTATGGCCTTATCGGGATTGCATTCCTTTTGATATTCATGATACTGGCAGCTGTGTTTGAATCACTGACAACACCCGTGGTTCTGATGTTTTCCATACCACTGGCCGGGCTCGGATCGCTTATAGCACTTATTCTTACGAACAACTCCCTGCTAAATGCAAATACCCTCACCGGTTTTCTTATACTTATTGGGGTTGTTGTAAACAATGGTATAATCCTGATCGATTATGCCAATCAACTTCGCAAGGAGGGACACAGGATGTCACGAGCTCTTATGATGGCCGGAATCGCCAGGGTAAGACCAATACTTATTACAGCCGGCACTACCATTGTTGCCCTTATGCCTCTGGCAATGGGACAGGCAGAGTATGTTTCGGCCATTGGAGCATCATTTGCAATAACAGTAATAGGCGGACTGACATTAAGTTCTCTGCTTACATTACTCTTTATACCTACATTCTACTCTGGCCTGGAAGGTGCAATCGACTGGCTACGTTCTCTTAAATGGTATACCCTTATCATTCAGGGAGTCATACTGGCGATCATGATAGCTTCATCATTCCTTTTCCTGGAGAAATTCCTCTGGCAGCTGATATTAACTATCGTTTCTATCATTCTCGTCCCGGCAGCTTCGTGGTTCATTATGTATAGCTTAACCAAGGCTTCAGAGACTATCATAGAACCGGGCGTTCCAATAACAATAAAGCTACAGAGCCTTGTAAAGATATATGACAGACCAGGCCGCTTCATGAGGGAGTGGGAATCGGGAAAGAAGATAAGGGAAAGGCTGGGACTTGAAAAACAATATCGACTCCTGGCGGGAGATGGATCAGCTGGTTTGGCAGTTGCCACTATTCAGTTTTCTAATCTATTTCACCTATTTCTTTCTTGAAAAGAATTTCTGGATCTTCCTCTTCTCCGTTGGAAGCTGGTTCGCCCTTATGGCTATCTGGTCACCTTTTGAGACTCTTTTAACCTCAGACAAAAGGAGTTCACGAATAGGCCCTCTGGCTGTGAAGGTCATTAAGCCGCTGATATTTTGGGTGGTACCGGTACTTAACCTGGTTATGTTCCAGCTTCAGTGGGCAAATATCCCAATGATAATGATCGTAGCTGTTTTATGGTTAGGTTCTCTGGTAGTATACACAACAGGAAACTGGTTAAGCAAGAACAATATTGATATCTACAGGCTTGAAGGCAAGAGGAAAGGCATTCGCCGCCTCTTCTTCCGTTTCGTGCAGTCGATACCTGCTATCGGGAAGAAGAATAAGCCATTCAGAGCCCTGAACTCAGTCTCTCTGGAGATAGAAACAGGTATGTTCGGGTTACTTGGTCCAAATGGAGCAGGTAAGACAACAATGATGCGGATAATCTGCGGAATACTTGAGCAAAGCTACGGCAAGATATGGGTTAATGGCCTGGACACACAAGAGAAAAGAGAAGAGCTTCAGGGGCTTATAGGATACCTGCCACAGGAGTTTGGAACTTATGAGAATATGTCGGCCCACGACTATCTCCATTACCAGGCAATGCTAAAAGGAATTACCGACAAATCGGTACGTGAGGAGAGAGTCAAATGGGTGCTTGAATCGGTAGGAATGGCCGATCGTTCGGGAGATAAGATCGGCTCCTACTCAGGAGGTATGAAGCAAAGAATAGGTATAGCGCAGATTTTGCTTCACCTGCCAAGGATTCTGGTGGTCGACGAACCTACCGCCGGACTCGATCCAAGGGAGAGAATAAGGTTCCGTAACCTGCTGGTAGAATTGAGCCAGGACAGGATTGTAATATTTTCCACTCACATTATTGAAGATATTTCCAGCTCATGCCAGAAAGTGGCGGTCCTCAACAAGGGAGACCTTGTGTATCTTGGCAAGCCCATCGATATGGCAAGTGCTGCGGAGGGAGCCGTATGGCAGTTCGAGGTGCCGACAGCGCAATTCAGAAATGTCTCTGAAAACCATCTCGTGGTACATCATATGTCGGTAGGAAATATGGTGAAGGTGCGATGCATTTCAGGAGAGAAACCAGCACCTGATGCTGTAAATGTTACTCCGAACCTCGAGGATGCTTACTTATGGCTTTTAAGAAAGAAAAGAGAAAAAGATGCTAAGAAATAGACTTTCAAATATGGCAAACCTGGCAGGCAGTATGGTCAAATATAACCTGCGAATAATCTTTGCCAATAGGTTCCTTTGGTTTCTGTTGGGAGCAGTTGCATTCTGGATGGGGTTGTCGGTCATATATGTCTTCAGTGAAGATATTTCCAGGATGGAAGACCTTTATGGTGTATTTCTCTTCTGTGGAATTTTACTTGTCTTCTACCCCACCGTTTTTGGGATCCAGAACGACCAGGATTCAAGAACGATAGAAATTCTGTTTGGGATTCCCAATTACAGGTATAAGGTATGGCTGGTAAGGATCATACTTATCTTTATCATCGCATTTGTCATCCTCATTGTTTTCACAACAATCTCATCCATGCTGATCGTAAAGTTCAGGCCAATGCTAATGACTTCCCATGTTATGATCCCTGTTCTGATGCTTGGAATGATGTCGTTTATGCTTTCAACCTTTATCAGAAATGGTAATGGTACAGCTGTTATTATGATAATCATTGGCATACTGTTTACAATGCTTGCCGATGCACTCGAAAAGAGCAAATGGAACTTCTTTCTCAACCCTTTCAGTCTGCCTTCAGATGTCAGTGAAAGAGCCTGGTCCTCTATTGTACTCAACAACAGGATAATCCTGGGAGTAATGACAGTTATATTTCTCATTACTGCATTATACAATCTGCAGAAGAGGGAGAAGTTTATGTAGGACCGACTGAGGAGCTAATACTCCCTACCTTCCTTATTGTAAGGCAGTTTTATTTTGGCAATTAAAATATTTTCACTTACCTTTGCATCCGATTGAGGGGGGTGATAAGCCATCAAGGGGACCAGGGTCCCCTATTTTATTATCTCAATCGTAGCTTTTTATGATTACAAAAGAGGAGATAATAAGCCTTGCGGAGGCTCATCTTGAGGGTAGTGATAACTTTATTGTTGATATCAGGTTAAGCAGTACCAATAAGATTACTGTACTGATCGACAATATGAAAGGTATCAGGATCGAAGATTGTGTCTCGATGAGTCGTCATATTGAGCACAGCCTGGACAGGGAAAAGCAGGATTTTGAGCTAATGGTCTCTTCACCCGGACTGGAAATGCCGTTCCTTATAACAAAGCAGTACTTCAAGAATGAAGGAAGGAACATAGAGGTTGTTGACAAACAGGGAAAGAAGTTAACAGGAATACTTAAGAATGTAACTGAAGGTGGATTTGAACTGGAAACAGCAATCAAAGTAAAAGGTAAAAAAAGCACGCCGGCAACGATATCATACAACTATGATGAAATTGCCTCGGCAAGAGTATCAATAAAATTTAAATAACGAATAAAGAGGTCTTAAGCAGATGGAAAATGTTAATCTGATCGACACTTTCGCAGAATTCAAGGAGCTGAAAAGCATCGACCGTCCTACAATGATGAGCGTTCTGGAGGATGTATTCCGTGGGATGCTATTAAAGAAATATGGCAGTGCCGACAATTTCGATATCATCGTTAATATTGACAAAGGTGACTTTGAGATATGGCGTAACCGTGAGGTTGTGGCAGATGATCAATTTGAAGATCCGAACACCCAGATCCCCCTTTCTCAGGCAATTGAGATTGATGAAGATTATGAGGTGGGCGAAGAGGTATCCGATGAAGTTAAATTGCTCGACTTTGGAAGAAGGGCTATTTTGTCGCTTCGTCAGAACCTGACAGCCAGAATACTTGATCTGGAGAAGAACAACATTTATCAGAAGTACAAAGATAAAATCGGTGATATCGTAACCGGAGAAGTTTATCAGGTATGGAAGAGGGAGATACTGGTTCTTGATGACGAGGGTAATGAACTAATGCTGCCTAAGATGGAGCAGATCCCTTCGGACCACTTCCGCAAAGGCGATAACCTTAGGGCTGTTGTTATAAAGGTTGAGATGCGTAATAACACTCCCTTTATAATCCTTAGCAGAACCTCTCCTGTATTTCTTGAAAGGCTCTTTGAGCTTGAGGTTCCTGAGATATTTGACGGACTGATCACTATTAAGAAGATAGTAAGGGTACCCGGTGAAAGGGCTAAGGTTGCTGTTGAATCATACGATGAAAGAGTTGATCCGGTAGGTGCCTGCGTTGGTATGAAAGGTTCCAGAATCCATGGCATTGTCAGGGAATTAAGGAATGAAAACATCGATGTAATTAACTATACCACAAACAACCAGCTGTTTATTACAAGGGCACTTAGTCCTGCCAAAATATCTTCCATAAAGCTTATAGAAGAGACTATGAGGGCTGAGATCTACCTCAAGCCTAACGAAGTATCCCTTGCAATTGGTAAGGGAGGACTTAATATTAAGCTTGCGAGCCAGCTCACCGGTTATGAGATCGATGTTTACAGAGAACCGGGCAGCGATGACAATGAAGATGTTAAACTCGACGAGTTCACTGATGAAATTGATGCATGGATCCTTCAGGAGCTGAAATCAATAGGCTGCGATACAGCCAAGAGTGTACTCAGACTTACAATATCAGATCTCGTCAAGAGGACGGATCTTGAGGAGGAAACCGTTAAGGAGGTAATCAATATATTAAGCGCGGAATTTGAATAGCCATACGTTTAATTGAGTACAGCTATCCGAGGTAATAAAACAAGTCAGGGCAGATAATTATGACAGAGGAAAAAAAGGGAACGAGGTTAAGTAAAGCAGTACGGGAATTCAACGTAGGGATTTCTACTATTGTTGAATTTCTCCATAAGAAGGGGTTTGATTTTGACACCGACCCCAACACCAAGCTTTCACCCGACGCTTACCAGCTGCTTTTAAAAGAGTACAGCTCTGACCTGAGCGTTAAGAAAGAGTCTGAAAAACTCAGTCTTAGAGAGATCACGAAGAAGAAGGAGACTCTCACACTTGATGATTTCGAAGAGGAAGTTGAGCCCGAGGGTGACAACACACCACAAACTCTTATTAAAGACACCACAGGCAGTACTGCCCCACTGGAAATAAAGAGTGAGGTACCCAAGCAATCCATTAAGGTTGTAGGTAAGATAGACCTGGAGCCAAAGCCAAAGAAAGTTAAGGAAGCTGAGCCTGTTGCCCCTGAACCTACTAAAGAAAAAGAAGCACCTGCAACCCCTGAGAAGCCAGTAGCCGAGGAGAAACCCGCTAAGAAGGAGGAACCTGTTGTTGCTGAGAAACCTGTTGAAGAGAAGAAGGCAGGGCCTAAGATCGTTGGCAAAATAGACCTGCCCGGAACAACAAAGAAATCAAAGGAGGCAGCTCCGGCAGAGGAGAAGAAGAAAGAGGAACCTGCAGCGAAAGAGCAGGCACCGGAAAAAACTGTTAAGGTAGCTGAGAAGGTTGATGAGCCGGCTGTTATCCCCGATGAGGCTGATGCTCCGCCTAAGATCTACAGGGCTAAAAGAGAAGAGCTGCGTGGGCCAAAGGTAGTAGGAACGATACAGCTACCCGTTGATGATCGCAAAAAAGCAGCCTCAAGTGACTCCGCCGATAAGTCAAATGATAATCGTCGCAAGAAAAGGAGAAAAAGGATCCAGACCGATACCGCCCCTGCCGCAGCCAAACCGGCAGACACAAGCAGGCCGGCAAAACCCGGATCCAGAGGTGCTAAAAAGAAACCTATTCGCCATGAGGTTAATGAGGAAGATGTTCAGAAGCAAATAAAAGAAACTCTGGCCCGGTTAACAACCAAGGGTAAATCAAAGGGATCGAAATACAGGAGGGAGAAAAGAGACCTTGTCAGCCAGAAATCGAAGGATGAATTTGAAAAGCTCGAAGCCGAAAAGAATATCCTTAAGGTAACCGAATTTGTATCGGTCAATGAACTTGCTTCAATGATGGATCAGCCGGTTACAAGTGTCATCTCATCATGTATGTCACTTGGTATGATGGTTTCTATAAACCAGCGTCTTGATGCCGAAACCATGGCACTCGTTGCCGAGGAGTTCGGATACAAAATAAATTTCGTTAGTGCAGAGCTCGTAGAGGCAGTGACAGAGCAGGAGGATGATCCGGAGGATCTGACACCAAGGCCTCCTATCGTTACGGTTATGGGCCATGTTGACCATGGTAAAACAAAGCTGCTCGACCATATAAGAGATACAAACGTAATTGCCGGCGAAGCAGGAGGTATTACACAGCATATCGGTGCCTACAGCGTGAGCCTCAAAGATGGAAGGCTGATAACATTTCTTGACACACCCGGTCACGAAGCCTTTACTGCAATGCGCGCCAGAGGTGCTCAGATAACTGATATTGCAATAATTGTTGTAGCGGCTGACGATGGTGTTATGCCTCAGACAAAAGAAGCTATAAACCATGCAGCAGCAGCCGGCGTACCAATAGTGTTTGCCATCAATAAAATTGATAAAGCTTCTGCTAACCCGGAGAAGATAAAAGAGGCTCTGGCAGGAATGAATTACCTGGTAGAAGACTGGGGTGGTAAATTCCAGTCTCAGGAGATCTCGGCCAAGAGCGGATTAAATATTGACCTTTTACTTGAGAAGGTACTTCTTGAAGCAGAATTGCTGGACCTGAAAGCCAATGCCAAAAAGCCGGCTATAGGATCAGTAATTGAATCGTCGCTCGATAAAGGACGTGGTTATGTAGCAACAATACTGGTAAAAGCCGGAACACTAAAAATAGGTGATATTCTGCTTGCAGGAAGCACCTTTGGTCACGTTAAGGCGATGTATAACGAGAGAGGTAAAAAGATCGACGAAGCCGGTCCTGCCACTCCTGTTCTCATTCTCGGCTTAAACGGTGCTCCACAGCCTGGCGACAAGTTCAATGTAATGGACAGCGACAAGGAAGCGAAAGATATCGCATACAAGAGAGCTCAGCTGCAACGCGAGCAGGGATTAAGGACACAGAAACATATTACTCTTGATGAGATAGGCCGGAGAATTGCTATCGGCAACTTCCAGGAACTTAACCTTATTGTTAAAGGTGATGTTGACGGATCTGTTGAAGCTCTTAGTGACTCACTAATAAAACTCTCGACCGAAGAGATACAGGTTAACATTATACATAAGGCTGTTGGTGGAATATCGGAATCTGATATTCTCCTTGCTGCTGCTTCAAATGCCATCATCGTGGGCTTCCAGGTTCGTCCTTCACTCGGAGCCCGAAAGCTGGCTGAGAAAGAAGAGATCGACATCAGGCTCTACTCGATCATTTACAATGCAATCGAGGAGATCAAGTCGGCTATGGAGGGTATGCTATCGCCTGAAATTAAAGAGGAGATAGTTGCCACTCTTGAGATCAGAGATGTATTTAAGGTTACTAAGGCCGGTAATGTGGCCGGTTGCTTTGTAAGGGAAGGGAAGATCAACAGAAACACCAGGATAAGGCTCATCAGGGATGGTATAGTTATCTATACCGGGGAGCTCGGCTCGCTGAAACGCTTCAAGGATGATGTCAAGGAGGTTACTTCAGGATATGAGTGTGGTCTCAACATCCATAATTTCAACGACATTAAAATTGGTGATACCATTGAAGGGTATGTTGAAACAGAAGTAGAAAGAACCTCTAGTAATATTGGAAAAAGAAAAGGACCGTCTTACACGGTCCTTTTTTATTTTAAGTGGAACAATAATAACAGAGGAGTATTGACGCTCTGAAATATTATTATCCTGTTATACCTTTATATGCAGCTGCATCAAGAAGGTCGTTGAGTTCAGCGCTTTTATTCATCTTTATCTTTACGATCCAGCCTTTGCCATATGGATCCTTATTAACCAGTTCGGGATTTTTTTCCAGGTCACCGTTAAATTCAATTACCTCTCCACCTACTGGCATAAACATGTCGGAGACTGTTTTTACTGCTTCAATTGTACCAAAGACCTCACCCTGGTCAAGAGTTTCGCCTACTGTTTCAACTTCAATAAAAACAATATCGCCAAGTTCGCCCTGCGCGAAATCGGTGACACCTACTACGGCTACATCACCTTCTTGCTTTATCCATTCATGTTCATTTGTGTACTTAAGATTGGCCGGAATATTCATTTCTTTAAGTTTAGATATTAAGATTTAAGATTAACTATCTGTTCAACTGATTCAAAATTAATTTTTTTTCCCCGAAATATGCACTCATTATGGCAATTTTCCTTTTATGTTATATGAGCGTAAATCTCAGGCTAAAACCAAAATTGGTGTTTGATGTGGGGAATGTATTGGCAACAAAAGGGTTATTCATCGTATGGTCAGCAAACACCTGAAGATTAAACCTGTCGCTTAAAACATAGTCGGCAGTTGTTCTAATACTGTAATATTCTTTGTCCGGCAACCGGCTGGTTGACATTTTCAATCAGTTTCCTTGCAAGGGTCTTATTATCTCTTACCGAGAAGTCCAGTCGCAGGTTAAGATCACTCTTCAATGCTCTCTGCGTACCTCCTGTATTAAGAATAATCTGAGACATCATCAAACCTGTAGCCAACTCCAATTATTAGTTCATCATTGCGAACATCGGCAACCTGATTACTTGCCAGATTCAGGGTAACGGTCCGTGATTTCTTCCACTCGACTCTGGTGGTAAGGCTGTTCTTCCAGTTAAGGTCAATATTAAGGAGAGGGCTGAACTGCTCGCTTATGGAGACCACATTCATCTCATACCGTGGAAGGAAGTTAGATTGAAGATCCCTTATCCTGCTTATCCCGCTGCTACCTTCATCGTAATTAAGGTTAGTGGTAAATGAGCCAATAGAGTAGGTACTCCTGTACTGATGCATCAGATTAACCGACCTGAATACTTTCTGAACAAATTCAAATCTTGATAGACCGTCGAAGTTAATTCTCCAGTTTGGCATCATATTAAAGGCAGAGGGGAAATCCTCGAGAGTAACCTTGTGCGGATCTCTTTTTGTATAAGCAGCAAAGAATGCCGGTATAAGTACTTCTCTCGAAGTGAGGTTATACCCATTTTTATAGGGCCCTGTTATTGGGAGACCTGATACCGGATCAATGTCAGGATTATATCCGGGATCAATTCTTTGACGTTCATCAGCTCTTCGTTGCGATATTATTATAGTATTGTCCTTAAAGGCTTCAAAGGTAGCTGAAAGGTAATTATTGGCATCGTCAATTTTCTCAAAGGCTGTTCCCCATGACAGAATAGAAATTGAGAAGTTACCGGAAATCATCCGGTTACGAAGATTATCGGGGAAGGTTCCGGAGGGCCCGGCCCGGAAGTACTCAGATACCGATTCAGCATATCTTCTGTCGGCATTAACATCAATTCTGAGGCTTGGGAAAGGCTCAATAGTCGATCTCAAGGTGAATGATTCCCTGTTGCTTATTATTGCCGGCATATTAAGGAGAGTGTCGGTGGTAATCCATCCGTTGGCCAGGGCATTTTCGAAGAAATTGGGATCGCTATACCCGAGTACAAACGGTAATCCCGGAGCAAGTACCCCATCTACATTCTGCATTCCGAAATACCTTGTTCCCGGACTGTAGCCCGGCAGCATCTGTCCCTGGTCGATCGTATATGTGGCACTGACATTTCTTACGCCCATCAGAGCTCTGACAAAATATTCACCCGCCACAATCAAAGGGCTTCTTTTCTTTTCAACACGTACCCTCTACTGTAACTCGGGCCCCCTGGAGATCGCTTTCAGAGATAATATTTACCCTTGTCTCACTTATTACTTCATGGGTTACCTTAACCTGACTTCCATCGGCAGCAAACACCTTTATGGTAATATCACGGGTCTTAAGGTTATGGATTATACCTCTCGCGCGGCCGGCACGGAGGCTTACATTTTCGCGGGAATAATTAACAGTCTCTATCTCCTTCTTCAGGTTTTTAGATCCACCAGGACGGGTATTATTCTCAATATCTCTCAGCCATTTCGATTTGGTATAGAGGTTAGTAAGGTTGGCCTGTGCGGTAAACTGTCCGGTGTTGGTATTTTTGACAGTATTGCCCAGGTCAATTCCTGATGTATCAGCAAATAGAGGACCGGCCAGCCATGAATAGGTTGCTCCATATCGTGCATTGGCAGTCATCCAGCTCAGAACAGGAATTTTATTAATAGGTACGTTATAGTTGACATTTATAATATGATAGTAGGAGGTGGTACGTCCCATATTGCTAAGATTGGTCAATACTGAGTCGCGCCATAATTCATACCTGTCGGCATACCGGAGTCTGTCAACGCCACCGTCAGGTTCATCGATCCTGGCAATATTGGTGGCGGTATAGTCGATCTTGAGCTGACGGGTAATATCATATTTGACATCATAGAATCTGGTCCATTCAAAATCTTTTCGGAAAGTAGGTTCAATAAGAAGATTAGGGTTATTTATATTCCTTGTTTTTGTCTCGTTATAATACCGGCTAAGGTCGGTTCGGAACGCCAGATTCCTGGGCATAGGATAGAAGTTGAAATCCCTTATAAGCTTAAGCCACGGAGAGTTAAAGGCTTTAACGGTAGAGAAGGGAGCGATATTTTTTGAACGCGGCTCATAATTGTAGTTTAATCCTCCCCTTATGTTTTTCTCGATATCTATCTCGGTCTTGGTATTACTCCTGAAAATCTCATTATAGGTATAGTTAACGGAGAAGTTTGCGGGATCCCACAGATGAGATTTTTCTCCCCGTTTTACTATTCCTGCATTGCTGATAGTAATAGTTTTTCGTCGTATAAAATCTTCAGCAATGGATCTTATAGAATCTCTCTCATCTCTGCTCCTGGCCGCATCGAGTGCATCATTGAGCAAGATGTCGGGGTCGAGAGGATTATACTGTGGTTTAATTCTGCTCTCTGAGTAACCTACATATACAGGCAACCTGACCCCTGATTCTTCTGAGAAGAATTTACCAAGGTCTATATTTGAAGAGATATCGTACTTCACAACCTCTTCCTTGCTCCTCTCATTAACTTTTTTATCTATTGAACCCCATCCGGGAGTGCATGTCTGTCCAACCAGATCAATGGTACCCAGATCGGCCAGGCGGGCCTGCAGGTGTGCATTGGCAGCCCATCCTCCATTCTCCACGAAATCGCTTAGTCGCAGTTCATTTATCCATACCTCACCCGATTTGGGATTTCCGTCGTCCAGGCCAGTTGCCCTGGTCTTGATAGGGTTTCTTACTCCTATCATAATTACTCTTACGTTGCTCAGGTTAGGGTTACCTGTAACCGATATTCGTGCCCCATCGACAGGGAATATAAACATATCATTTATCCCAAGGGTGGAACCAGGCTCGTTGATGATCCTGTTACGCTCCTGTTTTGCATCCTGGAAGAGAGAAAGATCAATATCAAATCTGTTTTCAACAGGCCAGACTATCTCACGCTGTGTTTCCAGATCATTATTATATCGCCCGGGGGGAGTAAGTTTAAGAGGTATCTCATACTCATAGAAGTTCCCTCTATAGTCTGAGCCTATTCTTATAAATACAGTAAGTTCACCATCATTAAGCGGCTCACCAATAAGCGCTTCACCATGCACCTCCATCCTTAGCCTGCGGTACTGCCTGATGTCCAGGTTTAGATTTTTGAAGGCGGCACGGGCATCTCCATCCCTAAATTACTAACTCTGAGAACCATAGACTGCTCATTCAACTGTCTTAGCTGCGGATTTTGTGGATCCACTATCCTGTCAAATCCCGGAGGCAGCACATAATTCACAGGTTCCTTGCCAGCGTTCTCTTCAATACTTACAGAGCTTATCTCAAAGGTGGGGTCCTCAGGTTCAGGAACAGTAACCCTCTCTCCTCCTTCAATAATGGAGATATTATACTTTCTCCATTCGGCTCTTACAAGATCAAGCTTGGCAAACCTCAGAACAACCTCCTCGTCGAAATTCTTCATGAACATCCTCATGAACCTGATCGATTTGAAATCTTGTATTGGACCAACAATTCTTTCATAATCGGTAATAGGCACCTTGAACTGATACCATTTAACCTTTGATTTCTGACCATTTGCCAGGGTAGCATTGTACTCAATCTCATCAACAATATAGTTGCTTCCAACCACCATATCCTGAGGCCTCAGACTGACCCTGTACTGATAATAGCTCTCTGTTTCATTAAGGGTATTGTCCCTGTTTATATCCTCCATGTCAGGTAGAGTTGAACCGCTTGTTGGATATGATTCAGGTGACTGATCCGATGTGGGTGAGTTCCCTTCCATTCCATTATACTTCTTGTACCTTTCCAGGATTCCAAGCTCCGCGGCATCATAATCGCTGCCCCTGAAATAATGAAAATCATCTTCGGCAGGGTCGTTAATGATTGACGTGAGAATGTTTGGTGCTACTATTGCAGCTACCTTTGAGAGATAGTCGGCAAAAAATCGTTCCTCATTGGCATTGTTCAGGCCATCAAGACCAACATCCTGATAGCGGCGTGAATCGGGTGAGTTATCAAAGGCATGCACTACTGCCTGAACAGTGGGCACTCTACCCCATGCTGTGCTGTCGACATTTATCAGATCCGGAGATGTAGGCAGTCCGTTTTCAAAACTTTTCCGTGAATCGCGCAAAATATCTTCAGAGATATTTCCAAGGTTAAAGTAGAGATCACCTCCCTGATGAGTAGGATTCTCAACAAATGGATCCATCATCCAGAACTTAATATACTGGATATTGGCTGTTTCAAAATCGCTTGTAAGCACTTCCCGCATTATTCCACCCCAGCGGGTTGACGGGATTGCGCAGCTTACCGGCGGCATCAATACCACTCGAGTATGTACCCGGGTCGGTATCGAAATTATAGGGTCCTCTTTCATCGGGATAAAAAGCAAGGTTAAGCACTGCAATATTTGTTGGGATACCACTGGGACTCTCCTTAAAGGGGAATATCTCAGTTTCGAATACCTCTCTCACAAAATGGCTGGATTGAAGATCGGGATTGGATTTAATATGATCAGGGGTGGATGAACCGTTTCTCAGAAACAGAGGATCAATAACATACCAGGCTAGCTTTCGCCCTGTTAAAACCCGATGTAAGATCGTTGTTAAAACCGGCCTCAGGAAACAGAGAATTCTGGCCCTGCGGAACACTTGCCAGCACCCACGCATTGAAAGACTTCATATCGAGAGGTATCTCACTGGCCTCAAAGTCGTCGATATATGAGTTTCCTGTCTTCGATATAGCCCTGGAATGACCCGGAATAAGGTTGGCAAACTCCCCAAAGAATGTAACTGTTGAAGGAGCTTTTGTTTCGATAAATGGTAGCTTATCAATCATGTTGGTAAGGAAGACAGACTGAGCGCTGTAAGATGTATTTACCCCCCATATTGTATTGGATATGGGCTCCTCTCCAAAGACTACCTTCTGAGTATACGGTCTTTCATTCAGATGAAGTATTGTTGCTCCAATATTAAAGTTGTTCGATACTCTGTAGTCGAGATGGGTTCCAACCAGTGTTTTTGTCTGAAAACCAAAAAACTGGTTACTCTCCAGAGATACCTGTATAGGCGTTTGCGATTCGATTAGGGCCTGATTGATAATTGTGACCCTCCCCATATTATAATCGACGGTATAGTCCATATTTTCAGCCAGAGGAACACCGCCGGCTGTTACTTTAACCGATCCCTGCGGGATATTAAGCTTGTTAAGCATTATCTCTGAGCCGCTGGAGCTCGAATAGGACCCTGCCAGGCGGAACTTATTCTTCTCAGCATTTTGTCTGGCAATGGTCTGCGTTGAGTCGTACAGCTCCTTGAAGACATATTTGTCTATCAGTTTGGGATCGACAAGGATTTTTTCAAGGTGACTGCCAAAAGGTTCAACCACCGGGAAGATAACCCGCCCTCTTGCCGGCAGAATCGTTATACCATCGATGAAATCAAATACTCCGTCGGGCTGTGGGTCCATCTGGTTATTCAGATTATCGAGGCGCATCATCTTAAGAAGCAGCTTATCGCCCCCGGAAATATCTGGAAGGTAATTGAGCAGATTGCCTGTATTATCATCCTGGTAAAGCACTTGCAATTCGAAGTTCCTGTTCTCTACCTGAAGAGCACCAAGCGCGTAGATGTTTTTCATCATCAGATCCCAGGTAGGAATGCTGGGACTAAGGGTAGTTCCCTTTATCAGTTTTAAGATAAGCGCATCAGGGGCAGTAATACCATCGGTTGAGAATTCACCGACCTTAAACACCTGTCCGTTGAAAGTATATTCGTAGGCTACTGCCAGCACCTCATCATTGTTAAGGGCAATGTTAAGTGAAATATAACCCAGCTGACTGTTAACCGTAAATTCACTATCATTAAGCCTTCTGGCATTTTCAATCTTCTCAAAATCCCTGCCTATCTGGAATCCGGGCTGAAGGGGTGAAAGAGTATTTGTTACCTGGTCTATCATCCTCACCTGCTGGTAGGTTGTGGTAAGCGACCCATACATACCGTTGGTACCGTTATCTGGATTTGGCCCCGTACCGGGAAGCTGAACAAAAGCAGGAACTGTATTATAGATATGAGCTGCATTTTCTCCCAGATCCATGAATGCAACAATATTCCTGTTACTGGCATCTTCAAAGCGACTGGTTTTATTTGTGACCCACACCTCAATTCGCTCAATATTGATACCTGAAGCAATAATAGGCAACGCTTTCAGTGAGTTATCGTATGTGTCTCTGAAATAGTGGGAAAGAAAGAAGTGCCTGTTGGCTTCATATTCATCGGCAAATACCTCGAAATCTGTAATCTGAGCTCCTCCTTTTAGTTCAACGACCGACGATTCTCCCTTCTGCTGTGACAGTACTGTGGTAACAGTTAGCTTTCCAAATTGCATCTCAGTCTTTAGTCCGAAAAGACTATGGCTTCCTGTTATAAGTGTTCCTGTAAGGGGAAGAGTAACATCACCTGCTTCAATCTTCTTAATGATCTCATCCTCCTTCCCGGAGTATTCGAGTTTTGTCCTGTTTTCAAACTCGAACATTGCGTCGGTATTGTAATTTACACCCAGCTGCATTTTATCACCAATGGTTCCGGTAACATTCATCTGGATCTTCTCCTGAAAATCGAATGTTGGAATTGTCTGCAGCTTTTCGGAGAGAGTGGGGTTCTGAGTACGTGATATATTAATACCGAAGATCAGTTCTGCCGACCCCTGAGGAATAATATTGATGATATTACTGCCAAATATCTTATCGAAAGCTTCACCTCCTACTTCAATCTGTGGTATAAGGGATGACCTGAATCCGCTTTCATCTCCCGACAACCTGGCATCCCAGTACTCTCTCATAGCCTGGTCGTACTCCCATTCCCGGTATTGCTCCGCAGACATCCTTACGGGTCGACGGTAATCGTAATTCACCGATTTTATAGTAGATTACATACTCATTCGATTCAGGTTCAAATATAATTGTACGCTTTATATTTGAAGGGTTGTCGAGGAATAGCGGGGAATTGGAAGGGGTCGTTAATGGCTGCGCAGAGAGGTCATGGAGCTTAAGAATTTTTTGCTGAGTAGTATCGGCAACCTGACTGAAACCACTCTGTGTATTGAGCAGAAATCCAGAAAGGAGTAAGCATATATATATAAGCGACTTACTAATATGTAGATCCGGATACCAAACAGGTTTTCTTCAGTTTATAGGTTTTTTAGAGACTGCTTCACCAATTCTTCAACAGTGATCCCCCTGCTATCAGATATTAGTTTGTCGACAATCTTAACGGATGCATTTCTGGGAAATCCCAGCATCACTAATGCTGATAACGCCTCCTCGCGGGTTGTATTGTCCGGGAGGTTGAATATTTCAGAATCTCTACCCGTTCTTCCCATCTTTTCAGAAAGGTCAACTATGATTCTTTGAGCAGTCTTAAGACCAATGCCCTTGATCAGCCTTTAAGAACATTTACATTTGAGGAAGAGATTGCCTCTGCCACCTCATCGGATGAAAGTGAAGAGAGCATCATTCTGGCAGTATTTGCTCCGATCCCCGATACGCTTATCAGGAGTCTGAACATTCTTCTCTCTTCAGCCTTAGCAAACCATAGAGCTGATGAGAATCCTCACGTATCACCTCATGAACGAGTATTTTTGTCTCATCCACCCCGGTAAGGGCTGAGAAAGTATTGACTGAGATATTCAATAAATATCCAATTCCTGCTGTTTCAATAACAACATAGGCCGGATTAATCTCCCTTATTTTACCGGAAATAAATTCAATCATAATAATGGATTATTATTGTTTTCTTCATCCGGCGGGAGATCTTCTGTTGCCCCTGAAAGAGTATCGATATTCTGGAGTCCAAGGGGGTTCGCCATTATTTCACTATACATCTTTCTATTCCGGTAAATGTCAATGGCAAGGTAAACTGCTTTGCGGAATCCATTTTCCGAAGCTTCCCCTTTTCCTGCAATGTTGTGACCTGTACCGTGAGGAGGTGACGTCCTGATAACCGGAAGGCCGGCGGTGAAGTTAACCCCCTCATCAAATGAAATGGCTTTAAACGGAGCAAGTCCCTGATCGTGATACATCGCCAGCACCGCGTCGAATTTTGTAAAACTGCCTGACCCAAAGAAGCCATCGGCGGGGAAAGGGCCAAATGCAAGTATATCCATATCGGCCGCTTTCTTCAGTGCTTCGGCAATTACGGTTGTCTCCTCATCGCCCAGCAACCCGGAATCTCCGGCGTGGGGATTCAGTCCCAGCAAAGCTATACGGGGTTTACGTATTCCAAAATCCTGTATCAGTGATTGGTTAAGCAGTTTCAGCTTACTCAATATTGCTTTTGTCGTAACCTTACCCGCTACCTCCTTCAGAGGAATATGTCCGGTTACAACACCAACCTTAATGGTATCTGACACCATAAGCATCAAGGTTTCGGTCACCTCAAACTTTTCCTGAAGGAATTCGGTATGTCCGGGAAACCGGAACTTCTCTGATTGTATTGCGTGCTTATCAATAGGTGCGGTAACAAGGATATCTATCTTCCCCTCCTTCAGATCAGCGACAGCCCTGTCGAGGGATATAAAAGCCGCCTCACCGCTATGTTCAGTTGCCTGCCCGAATTCCACTCTGACTGAATCGTCGAGGCAATTAATGAGATTAAGTTTTTTTCTTGCTGCCTCCTCAGGTTCTCTTATACTATTGAAGTTCAGATTTTCAATATTAAGCGCCTTTCTGTGGTAAGCGGCCACCTTGGGAGATCCGTAAACGATCGGTGTACAAAGTTCAGCCAGCCGTCCATCGAGGAAAGCTTTAATTATTATTTCGTATCCTATTCCGTTAATATCTCCCTGAGAGATACCTACTATTATATCCTTTTCCATTCGATTATGCGTTCAAATTAAACTCTCCCGCTGCAATGCGGCAGAGGAATTCCGATAATAGTCTGACACCTGACCCCGATGCATCCTTAAGTCTGTAATGATCATCTTCCTTCGGAGCCGCTGTTCCGGCAATATCGAGATGGATATAAGGTTTCGGAGCAAAGCGTTCCAGAAACTTACCTGCCGTTATAGCGCCGGCCTCTCTTTTACCGAGATTCTTAATATCGGCGATCGATGATTCAATATATTTAGCATATTCTGCCCAGAAGGGCAACCTGCTTATCCTTTCATACTTCTCCTCCCCCGCCCTGGTAAGGAGGTTAAAGATCTCATCAGATGCATTCCCCATAGCAGCTATTGCTTCCTTTCCGAAGGTCATTTGTGCCGACCCGGTAAGAGTAGCAATATCTATCACCAGTGCCGGATTATACTTGCGGGAATAAGCAAGAGCATCGGCCAGTATAAGCCTGCCCTCGGCATCGGTGTTAACGATCTCAACGGTCATCCCATTGTACATCGTAATAACATCTCCCTGAACAAAGGCATTTCCCCCTGGCCGGTTATCGGTAGATGGTATAAGGCCAATTACATGAACAGGTAAGCCTACTCTTGAAATAAAACTGAGTACCCCTGCAACAGCAGCGCCACCGGCCATATCGGTCTTCATCTGATCCATGTAGTCCCCGGGCTTAAGATTAAGTCCGCCTGTATCATATGTTACTCCCTTACCAACCAGCACAACAGGTTGGTTATTAACAGGCTTTTCCGGTTTCCATTCAAGCACACAGAATACCGGAGGGTCGACACTGCCACGGTTAACGGCCAGAAGACCACCCATTTTTAGCGATTCGATCTTCCCTTTGTTAAAAACATCAACCGAGAATCCTGCCCTTTGGCCCTCTGCAACGATCTCATCAGCCAACACTTCGGCGGTAAGATAACTAACAGGTTCATTTACCAGATTCCTGGTGAAAAATACAGCCTCACAGGAAGAGCGAAGAGTATTAAGATCATGATCGCTCCACTCACCGCGAAGGAATATTGTTTCGGGAAAAAGGTCCTCCTTTTTATCTGTTGCAGATGTTTTGTATTTGTCGAAAGAGTAGGCAGAGAGCAATAATCCTTCAGTAAAAGCAGCGATATCCTTCCATCTTCCGGTACTGGTTACGATTCCAAGCATAGGGGATTTGTTGGATCCAATCTCTCCCTTGAGAGCGGACGCCCCTTTCCTTAGATCTTCAAGTCGGTCTGTTTCACTGCGGTCAGGATCTATCGAGATGAAATAGAGATGTCTTTTATAACTGTTAACAGTGGCTCGTCTCTGTTTGCTCTTCAATCGTGATCCAACCCAGGTGCTCTCATCATCAGTAAGACCTGCATCGGATGGTATCTTCCCGTCAACGACCAGATAAACCAGGGGCACCTGCTCTTCGATATTGCTGGTAATCACCAGTTTTGGTATCATTTTTTTCTAATTATAAGGTTAGTAAAGTTAATTAAAAAAATGAATGTTTTTCTGATAAAGACCTACCTTTGTCCCTTAGAACAATGGGCAGTGCCGATTGTTAATCAATATTGTAAAAACAGACTCCACAAGATGGAATTCAACAGGAACAAACTGGACAGAATATATGATCAGGTTCTCGCAGGCGAGAAGATAAACAGGGAAGATGGCCTTTACCTTTACACAAAAGCACCACTCGATGAGCTTGTTTTTATAGCCGACAGGGTGAGACAAAAGCTTATTCCGGGCAAGGAGGCAGGTTTGACAATTGACCGGAACATTAATATTACCAATATATGTTTTTCTATGTGCAGGTTCTGTAACTTCTGCCGTACCGGCAAGGATGAAGAGGCCTACATCACCACCATTGAACAGTACAGGGAAAAGATAGATGAACTTTTTGCCATTGGAGGCAGGCAGATACTCCTTCAGGGAGGGATGAATCCTGATCTTGGTATCGGGTTTTATACCAACCTTTTCAGGCAGCTCAAATCGGAATATCCTGAATTGCTGCTGCATGCTCTTGGCCCGCCTGAGGTTCATTATCTTGCCAAAAAGGAGGGTATCTCATACAGGGAGGTTCTTATTACTCTCACTGAATCGGGTCTGGACAGCCTGCCGGGTGCCGGAGCAGAAATTTTGTCGGACAGGGTAAGGAGTGTTGTTTCCCCCGCCAAGGCTACCACTGAACAGTGGCTGGGAGTAATGCGTGAGGCTCATAAACTGAACATCACCACTTCGGCAACAATGATGTACGGCCATGCCGAGACAGAAGAGGAGCGAATAGACCATCTGATAGCTCTCCGCTCATTACAGGAAGAGAGACCAGCCGGGCACAGGGGGTTTGTTACTTTTGTACCATGGCCATTCATGCATCATGGTACCGTACTTGCCACAAAATATGGAATCACCAACAGTAACACGGGCCTCGATTATGTAAGGATTATAGCTATTAGCCGTATATTATTGAACAACATCATTAATATACAATCGTCTCTCCTGACCGTAGGCCCGGAGGTGGCTATTATGACGCTAAATTCCGGAGCCAATGACCTGGGTTCCATAATGATGGAAGAGAATGTGGTAAGTTCTGCCGGCCATTCATGGCGGTTCGATGCTGAGGGAATAAAAGAGATAATCAGGGCTGCCGGGTTCGTCCCCAGAATCCGTAATCAGCAATATGAAACTATTGGTTAATTGCCACCCTTCTTACCAACAACTACTACCTCTGAACTATTAGGGAAAGTTATAGTGTAAATAAGGGCTTCAACCTGTCTGAGAAGTTCTCTCTTATCCTCCTTGGGGGCATAGACAAAACCTTCGATCATTACTGTCCGGTTATTTACCTCATCGTAGGTGACAAGAGTAACAAATGGTCCACCCATATACCCCTTTTCAAGTGTCCACAGTCCTCTCAGCTCCGCCCAGTTCGCGGTTACGATATCTGAATTGCCTGTATGCTACAGGTACCCTCTCTTCAACAACCATGTAGCTTCCGTCGATCGGACCTTTAACCTCCTTGCTGGTGATGCTGTTCATTAGTGCAATTACACTGTCCTGACTGAAATAGCTATAGCCGTTATAAGGGAAATGGTAAATAATTACCGACTGCGTAGTATAAGGTGTTTCATTGGACATCCATACAAAACTGTCCTTATCAACATCCAGTGTATAATTGGTAGGAACCATAAGTGAGATCTTATGCTTTTCGAGCAGATGGTTGTAGTTTGTTCCGCTGAGTGATTTTTTGTAATAGAGTTCCCACCTGCCCCTTTCGGCCAGATTGATCTTATCGATCATTAATTGTTTTTTCTCTTCAAGCAAGTTTATCTACAGTAGCTTCGTCGGGCCCTGAGACTTTCAAAACAAGCTGAGTAGCGGCCCAGGTGTTCTCCTGATAGGTAAGTAATGGCTCTGCCAAAGTATCGTTATACGTTTACAAACAGAATTGTTCTGTTTGTCTGATATAGCTTACCAAAGCCCGCTGAGTTGATGTTTACGATTTTGAACATCGGTTCCGGCTGTGGTAATCCGGGTACTGGTGATTCAAATATTTCCTTTATCTTTTTGCCAACATCTCCCTCCCAAACATCCTGTGAAATAACGACAACCACTTCACCGGAAGAGCCTGAAACATTCGACATGAATCTCTCATCGGGTCCACCCTTATTACTACAAGACGCAACAGAAATAGCAGCTATAAAGAGCAGAAAGTATTACAATTTTCATCCCTTGTTTTTTTATAATCTTCAATAAAGATAAAAAAACCTGCATAAAAGTGCAGGTTCTGGTTTCAAAAAGCCTTTAAGGATCTAGGCCTTAGTCTCGTTAGTCATCTGAAGGATCGTCTTTAGCCTTCTTGAACTCCTTCATCCCCTGACCTATACCACGCATAAGTTCGGGAATCTTCTTTCCACCAAAGAGAAGGACCAGAACAAGGACTATAAGAATAATTTCAGTTGGACCAAACATCCCCGCAAGTACAAATTGTGGTGCCATTTCAATATATTTTTTAAATTATATACAAAGGTACAAATTGTTTATTCAATATCCATAATCAAAATAACTTACGATATCAGTTTAAAAATGTCGTTACCATTGGCAAAAACGAGAAGTGCCAATAGCAATAAACATCCCAGCCATCTGTGCATTTTCCATAAACTTATCACTGGGCTTTCTTCCCTGTAATAACCTCAAATACCAGGAACATAACATGTCCTCCATCGAGTGCAGGTATCGGAAGTATATTCATTACGGCCAAAATGATGGAGAGGAAAGCTGTTAAACTCCAGAATGATTGCCATATCCACTCTCCAGGGAAGATGTTTCCGATGGTGATGAAACCACCCAGTGACTTATATGCGCCTGTATCCTTTGAGAAGATCAGCTTAAATTGTTTCAGGTAGTCGCTGATTGTTTTAAATCCCTTTTTGATACCTGCCGGTATACTTTCGATAAAACCATATCTAATTGTATTCAGCTCAAATACCTGATCGACTATCCTTGTTATTCCCAGCAATCCGGTTTTTTCAATTGGGGTCACCTTAATTAAAAGAGTATCGCTGCCCCGGAGAATATCCAGGCCAAGTTCTTCTTTAGATATTTGTGTCGAGATAGTTCAGATATTCGTCATAATATTCGAATCTGTTTCCGTCGAGACCAAGCAGGATATCACCTTGCTCCACTCCTGCATTCTTTGCAGGAGAAACCTTGGCAAACTCCGAAATGACAAATGGTCCAAAAGGAAGCGCGGGCGTCAATATCTCCCTCGCCTTTAAGCAGCGATTTAACATAACTCTCAGGGATGTTCACCTCCAGAGGTTCATTGTTTCTCAGAATCTGAATGGTTGAACGCTCATTAAGAATTATATCAGGAACTATCTGGAAGAAATTCTCAACCTTCTGATTGTCGACCGATACGATTTTATCTCCGTTGCGAAGGCCAATGGCATACCCTGTTGAATCAGTAACAATACCATATGTAACATTCTCGGTAGGGAGGTATGTTTCTCCCCATGTGAAAAGGACCAGAACATAAATGGTCATTGCAGCGATAAAGTTGAACAATACGCCTCCAATCATTATCATTAGTCGCTGACCTGATGATTTGGACCTGAACTCCCAGGGCTGCGGCGGCAGTTTCATCTGCTCCTTGTCCATCGACTCATCGATCATCCCGGAGATTTTTACATATCCTCCCAGGGGCAGCCATCCTAATCCGTATTCTGTTTCTCCCCTTTTAAATTTGAAAATCTCAAACCATGGGTTGAAGAAAAGATAGAACTTTTCTACTCTTGTTTTGAATATTCTTGCAAAGATAAAGTGTCCGAATTCATGAATGATAACCAGTATCGAGAGGCTCAGAACAAGTTGAAGTATCTTAATTAGTACAGTCATTTTCTATTTGCTATTTTATGTATTATCTCTTCTGCAATTTCCCTTGATTCCAGATCACAAGAGGAAAGTTTATCAATTCCAGGAAAGGGCTCAAATTTAGTCTTTTTTATCACCTCCCCTATAACAATCGGCAACGAATTGAAGCCAATTGATGAAGAGAGAAATGCGTCTACTGCCATTTCGTTGGCAGCGTTCATTGCACACGGTATGTTTCCACCTCTTTCTATGGCGTCATATGCAATGGAAAGATTCCTGAATGTGCCGAGGTCGGGTTTTTCAAAGGTAAGAACAGGCAGGTTAGTAATCTCGGTCCTTGGGAGGGATGTAAATTCCCTCCGTGGCCAGGAAAATGCATAGGCTATTGGGACCCTCATATCGGGATTTCCAAGTTGTGCTTTTACGGAGCCGTCACGGAAGGTGACAAACGAATGAATTATTGACTGAGGGTGGACCACAACATCTATAAACTCAGGCTGAATATCAAAAAGCCACCGGGCCTCAATTACCTCAAGCCCTTTGTTCATAAGGGATGCAGAATCAATTGTGACCTTATTACCCATAGTCCAGTTTGGGTGTTTCAGGGCCTGATCAGGGCTCACTTTTTCAAGCATCTCAAGAGTATATCCTCTGAAGGGTCCTCCGGATGCTGTAAGGGTAATTTTTTCAATTTCTTCTTTCCTCTCGCCTTCCAGACACTGCATTATAGCTGAGTGCTCAGAGTCGACAGGGATAAGTTTTGATCCGGAAGTGCGTGCTTCACGAGTTACCAGATCCCCTGCCACAACGAGGGTTTCCTTGTTTGCCAGAGCTATATCACACCCTGCCCTGATAGCTGAAAGCACCGGCCTTAGTCCTGCAAATCCGACCATTGCTGCAAGGACGAGCGTATTTCTGTTGTTGCCGGAGTAACTTTCCACTTCATCCATCCCTGCCAGTACCTTCCCGTTAAATCCCGACAATTCCTTTTTGAGAAGCTTAAAGTGTTCTTTGTTGCCAATTATTATTGTCTCCGGCTTATGCAACATCGCCTGCCTGGCAAGCAACTGATAGTTATTCCCGGCAACAAGGGCTTTCACACGGTAGAGTCCTCCCGACGATTCAATTACATCAAGGGCCTGAGTACCAATAGATCCTGTTGATCCGAGAATAATAATATCCTTCACAAATAATTGGGCTTGTAATTAAAAGAGAATATACTGCTGCGGGTCGATCGCTTCTCCCTTGAACCATATCTCAAAATGAAGATGCGGTCCGGAGGTATACAATTCACCTGAGCTTCCTACCACAGCTATTGCCTCTCCTGCTTTGACAAGATCGCCTGTCTCCTTAAAGAGGTTACTGTTATGTTTGTATACCGAGATGAGATTATTGGCATGCTGTATCTGCAAAACGAATCCGGTTTCAAGGGTCCATCCGCTGAAGATAACAGTTCCGTCGAGGGTGGCAGAGACTACCGCTTTGGGGCCTGTAACAATATCGGTACCATAAGTGTCGCGTCCGTGTTTCAAATTTACCCGAGACAATACCTTTTACGGGCGGGAAAAAGTGAATATTCGAAAGGCTGGTATTAGGTCTTATTCCCCCTGAAACAATACTTAAACTGTACTGCTCCTCCGATTCAATCTGCAGTCGGAGCAGAGAGTCGTCGGCCGACCTGCTGAATTTCACACTGCCTTTGGCGAGTGATGTATCAATTCCTGCCAGTCTGTCCTTAGGCTCTTTGCCAAGGATTATTGCATTGAGATTATAAAAGTAGTTATCGCGAAGTTCGAGTTCCCTTTCCAGGGAATCCATCATGATAGCGTTCATAAGGATATCTCTTCTCATCTGAACATCGGGATATCCGGGAATAAACTCTCTGAGACCGGTAAAACTGATGAGTGATGCCGTAACAGCTATTATAAAGAATATCACGCCACTGATCGATATCATACCTGCATAACGACTTAGACGGATCCGCCATACCTCTTCAAATGTCGAGTCGTTATAAATGGAAAACCTGAACTTGTCTTTCCAGTTGCTTCTTTTCTTTTTCTCTTCCACCATGTTAACAGCTTGATAAACCAGAAGGCAAAGATAATAATAGTGACCGAGAAACAGCTACTCTGTCCATAGCTGTTAGTGTATGACTTTTACCGCCTTATCTTCGCTCTGCCACAGGCCATGTTTTGTACAAACAGCCATGGCTGAAAGGTTCATAGATACTTCCGGTGCAACGATAAAAAATTCAACTTCAGTATGAGATGGCTTATTACCCATCGCTCCGGCCGTATAACGTGCCTCGGCCAGCAGGGTCTCCCTGTTCCAGAGCTGCATTACACTTATAAAGTGATCGTGATCGTCGGGATGAGGATATTCATCACCCAGTCTTGACTCTAACGCTGAACTTTTCGCCTGGTGTAACCTCGTCCTTGCAAAAAACATGAGGCATATGACGGTCGAGATAATCGCGCATTACCTCCTTCTCTTCCTTCTCTATTTCTATTGCTTTGAATACTCTTGGCATGGTATTTAATATTATGGTTTGGGTTTGGAGGGATTATTTTCAGGTGTATAACAGATACTCCCCCTTTGTTTTTCAATAAAAGAAACTCAAAAATAGCAAAAATATTTTTCAGCTTACTTGTTTGGTAAATTACTTATGTAGTAGTACCTTTGCATCTCCGGAAAAGGAAAAGTTCTTTACAAAATATATTGCGGGGTGGAGCAGTGGTAGCTCGTTGGGCTCATAACCCAAAGGTCGGAGGTTCGAATCCTCCCTCCGCTACAAGGAAACCTCGGTGCGAAAGCACCGGGGTTTTTTGTTTTCAGACCGAGCCGAGCTTGCTCGAGCGAGGGATGGAAACAAAAAACCCTGCGTGACGCTGAAAGCGGCACGGGGTTTCCTTGAGGAATGCACCCACTTGAGGATCACACGACCAGAGGGAGCGTAATCCGTAACACGAACTCACCCCCAGCCCCTCTTTGCCACCCCTGCAGTCTGGCTCCTCCCTAAAATTGCCCACAGGGCAATTTCTTTGCGGTCGTTCCTGCAAAGAGGTGGAACATATTAGATTATTTGGTTTCGGAAAAAACCCCTTGCCGCGTGAAACGCGGCGGGGTTTGCCTTGAGGAATGCACCCACTTAAGGATCATGAGGAGCATCGCGACGAGTAATCCTTAATGCATTATTCATTGGGCTAAAGCCCTTTTATTATTCTAACCTTGTTACCGTAGGCTGAAGCCAACGGCATTCAGACAATTACAATAATTGAGAGCGACCCAGTGGAAACAAAAAACCCGGAGTGGCGCTGAAAGCGGCACGGGGTTTCCTTGAGGAATGCACCCGCTTGAGGATCACACGACCAGAGGGAGCGTAATCCGTAACACGAACTCACCCCCTACCCCTCTCTGCTTCGCAAAGAGGTGGAACATATTAGATTATTTGGTTTCGGAAAAAACCCTTGCCGCGTGAAAGGCGGCGGGGTTTCCTTGAGGAATGCACCCGCTTGAGGATCACACGACCAGAGGGAGCGTAATCCTCGAAAAACCTAACCACCCCGTCACTGACACTACGGTCAGCGACACCCCTCCTCTCTTAAAAGGAGGGGAAATTTTGCTTCCAATAGTGATACTGGGCTTTTTCTTTGTAAGGCTTCCCCTAAATGGATCATGAGCGCAGTGAGTAACCTAATCACGGCTACTACAAACGATGCCTGATCAGATTTGATTAGGAGTCCTTTTATTCAGGAATTGTAAATACAATATTAGTACCTTTTTTTACTTCACTTTCCACCCAAATTTTGCCACCATGTTTTTCAACAAATTCCTTACAGAGTAATAAACCTAACCCTGTTCCAGTTTCTCCTGCTGTGCCTTTTGTTGTAAGAACTTCTGAAATATCAAAGATTCTTGGCAAATCCGTAGGTGCTATTCCAATTCCATTGTCAGATATTGAAATTATTATCTCTGATTCTGTTTTATCGGCATTGATATTTATTTCGCCACCACTATTTGTGAATTTTATAGCATTCGATACAAGGTTACGTAATACTGTTTTTAGCATGTCACAATCAGCAATGACATTTATATGATTTGCTACAGGATAGTTGATTGTGATTTTTTTTGCCTTGGCTGTTGGGTTGAGAATTTCAATTGTATCCTTGCAAATATCTGTCAAACTTAATATTTGTGGTTCGAAAAGAATCTTGCCTTGTTGCGCTCCTGCCCACAATAAAATATCTTCCAACAATTTATATGTGTTCTTTGCTGATTTATTAATATTCTTTACGATACCTTCAATTTCATCTATATTGAGTTTGCGAATATCTTCAGTTAATAATTCAGAAAATGCAAGGATGTTATTAAACGGACTCCTTAAATCGTGTGATAGAATTGAAATAAAACGGTCTTTATCGGCATCGAGTTTGGTTAATTCCTTGTTTTGTTGGTTGATAATATCTTCAGATTCCCTACGCTCGGTAACATCCATCGAAATACCAATAATACCAATAACATTACCATCGTCATCCATGTTTGGTATTTTTGATGTATTAACCCATCGCACTCCTGCTTCGGTTTCCCATGGTTCATCAATATTAAGTTTTGGGGTTTTGCTTTGAATTACTTTCAAATCATCTTCGAAATAGGCTTGTGCCATTTCTTTTGGATAAATATCGAACAAACTTGCTCCTTCCAGTTCATTCTTAGAAAGTTTATGAGCATCACTCATAAATTTGTTTACTCTGATAAAACGGTTATTGGTATCCTTATAAAACACCAGTCCAGGAATATTGTCGATAATGATTTCCAGTTCGGTTGAAAGCGAATGTAATTGCTCTGTTTGTTTTTTAAGCATTGCTTCTCGCTTTAAATTCTCCGTAAAATCAACCCACATTGTAATAGCATT
The DNA here is from genome assembly GCA_963698535.1 of uncultured Bacteroidales bacterium. Lineage (GTDB taxonomy): Bacteria > Bacteroidota > Bacteroidia > Bacteroidales > VadinHA17 > CAVORD01. The sequence goes on from CAVORD010000002.1 coordinate 212,732, forward strand.
TTCACCAAATTGAAGACTATGCACTTCCAACTTTTTCACTTCCCCATTTTTACATGTTATATCTAATAACATTGGTTGAATTGGAATACCTGTTTTAGCCGATTGTGTAAGCATTTCTGTCCAGTCTTCTTGAACCTTTAGCCGATACTCAAGGTCTGGAAAAAACAGTGGCCAATGAACTTCTACTGTTGGAATATCGTCTATGGTATATCCTAGTAACGCAATTAATTTTTTGTTAAATTTCAATACGCTTCCATTCGGACTAAAAAGGGCTGCTGCCAATGGTAGCTGTGATACAAACTCCTTTAAAGTATTTTCAGTTGATATAGTACCGCTAATCGCTTCTGTAGCATTATTAGAGCCGTTTTTAAGAAGACTAATTTGTGACTCTAACTCTGCCACCTTTTCAATGAGTTCAGATTTCGATGGATTTTTCATATACCGTCCATTTTTCAATAATTTTACATGTATCACAATTTTAGCCGAATTTTACAACTTTTCTTTACCAATACAAATTTACACTCCTCTATTATCCCACCTCTTATTTAATGATGCTACAGCAAGGAAGGAAATCGATTTAAAGAATTTTTTGGATAACCATCCTATTCAATTTCTCTGCGCGGCAAAATATTTACAAATACTTCCCAAGTAATTCAAATAATTGTTCTTTAACAATGGGTTTGCTAATATAGTCGGTACAACCTGCTTTCATCGCTTTTTGCCTGTCACCATTAAATGCAAATGCGGTTTGAGCAATTATCGGTATGCCTGAGTTTAGCTTCCTGATTTCCCTGGTAGCTTCAAAACCATCCATATTTGGCATTTTCATATCCATAAGGATCATATCAAAACCTGTGTCGATATTAAATATTTCCAATGCCTTTAAACCATCAACTGCACGAACGATTTTGAAATTATCTCCTGATAAAATAATATTTAGATATTCAAAACTCAACTCATCGTCTTCGGCAATTAATATTTTGCATGAATTACTTTTTAGCACTTTCTTATTCGATAATGCAACATCAGCCTCCCTATTAAAAGTTTCTACCGGATTATGTTTAATTGAAACATAAAAAGTACTGCCTTTCCCCGGTTCCGATTCAACATAAATGTCACCCCCCAATAAGTTGGCATAATTTTTACAAATAGCAAGACCCAGTCCCGAACCTTCATGCCCACGGTTAAAGCTATTGTCTTCCTGTAAAAATGGTTCGAAAATTGCATCTTGGTTTTCTCTTGAAATACCTTTCCCGGTATCTTTTACCTTAAGATTTATTCGATTCTCATTTAAGGAAAAACCAAATTCAATCGTTCCTTCAGTCGTAAATTTAATGGCATTTTTAATCAGGTTGGACAATATTGAATCCAATTTGGTTTTATCGGTTTTAATTTTTAGCGAAGAATTATTATCGTTATAAATTAGTTTTAACCCCTTACTCCCGGCTTCCTGGGAGAAAAAGGATTGGTGGTAACTCATCACTTCAACCAGATCAATTTCCGATTCATGATAACCTACCTGCCCCGATTCAATTTTTGATATCTCAATAATATCGTTAATCGTTTCCAACAACCTGTTACCACTTTGTTTTATAATTGAAACAAAACTCTCTTGTTCTTCCGGCGCAAATTTGGTAGAAGTTAAAAGGTCAACAAAACCTAAAATACCATTCATAGGAGTACGAATTTCGTGGCTCATGTTGGCCAGAAAAGACGATTTGAGGCGGTCGCTTTCTTCCGCTTTTTTCCGTGCGTCAATTAGTTCCTTTTCCCAGTGCTTTTGTTCTGTTATATCCTGAAATGTGCCATATAAACGTTTCACCTTTTTATTCGTCTTTTCAGCCAAGCCAATAGTTCGAACCCATATATTTTCCCCCTGTGCTGTAATAAACGGAACATCAAGCTGATAGGACTCACCATTTTCGAGCGCTTTTTTTACAGCTTCAATCACAATAGGCTGGGCTTCTTCGGCGTAGAACTTCACACCCTCAATACCTTTGGGTGGTTCTTCATCTAAAGGGATACCATATATTCGTTTTGTTTCGGGTGAATAGTACGATTTCATTGTTTCAACATCCAGCTCCCAACCACCAATTTTAGCTAGTCGACCTGTTTCATTTAGCAATTGTTCATTTCTTCGTAATTCAATTTCAAAGGTCTTTCTTTGTGAAATGTCAAGATGGGTTCCGGCAATACGCAATGGGGTTCCATCTATATTTCTTTCAACAATATTTCCCTTTGAATTTATCCAAATCCAGCTTCCATTTTTATGGTGTTGTCTGTACTCAACATCGTATAAATCAATTTTACCTTCTAAAAGATTCTTTAATTTGACCTGAGCATTTTCTATATCCTCGGGATGTACTGTTTCTTCCCAAGTCTCTATATTGACCGGTACTAATTCTGCAATTTCGTGGCCAATTAATTGGGCCCATCTTTCGTTAATGATTAATTCTCCTGTTTCAAGGTTTAGCTCCCATGTGCCAGCATTTGTAGCCTGTAATATATTTTCGCTGCGTTTTTTTTCTTTTTTAATGGTTTCAAGCGCATGTAATCGTGTTAACGAATTGCTTTTTATCTGAACAATAATTTTGCCTGCTTCAACAATCGATTTTTCCCACACCCTGTTGTATTTGGTTTCTGCTATTCCCAGAAACCCACTCAATTCTTTTAGCTGATTGTAAATAGGAAAAACCAGAATTGATTTCATGTTTTGCTTTTCAATCATTCTGCTTTCAGCTTCAGCGCTTGGAGGAAGATCATTAACATTTGAGATATTAATTACTCTTCCTTCACGCAGTTCAGACATCCACCATGGTAACAATTCGCAATCGATATTTTGTAAATCGGCAAGTTGAGACTGGATACCATCGGCACACCACTCATATGTATTGTTAATTCGTTTACCCTTATCGCTTAAATGAAAAATAAATGCCCGACTGGCACTGGTTGCCTGGCCAAAATGCTCGACAATTACATTGAAATCGACCGAATTATCGATTAATATTTGTGAAGAAATTGTTGCTATTGCCTTCTCTGTTTTGGCCAGAACTTCAATAGCTCTGCGGTTATCTTCCAACTCGGTAACATCATTCATGCTCACCAATACTTTGGGATGTTCCCCATCCAAATATGCAGTAGAAAAAATAATGTCGCGAATTAAAGTTACCTCATCACGCAATAATCCCAAAGTAGTTTTTACATCAGTATAATTGGTTTTGGTTTTAAATGTGTTTTGGATTACGTTCCTTAAATCACACTTCTTACATTCTACTGAATTTCCACATCCATCTTTTGATTTAAAATGATTTACACATGCAAAAGCTTCGCCACCCCGTTTACCAACATTTCCATTTAAATCAGGTAACGTAGCATTTTTGCCGGTTTTATTTATTTCTGCAATTAGTAGCTCCTCATCTACCAGAAATAATATTTGTGAAGTATTGTTAAAAACAGCCGACAAAAGATTTTTTTGTTCACGTATTTCCCGCTGGTATTCTTTTCGGTTTATGGCAAAATTTATAGCTTTTAGCAGGTGTACTTCATCGAACATACCTTTTACCAGATAATCCTGAATCCCCAGATTCACCACTTCAGATGCAAATTGCTCGTCATCGTTTCCGGTTAATACGATTATGGGCTTATCAGGGAAATATTCCAATACTTTTTTAATGGTATCGTGACCCTGCAAATCGGGGAGGTTCAAATCGGAAAGCACAAGATCGAAAGTATCCTTCTCTTTCAGGTTTTCACATTCTTTAACCAATTTCACATGAGACGTAATAAAGCATTGTGTTTTAATCAAAGACAATAATTCGCATAGAAAATTATAATCTTCAACATCGTCTTCAATTACTAAGAGTTTAATATGTGTTGCCATTTCAATTTGTGTAATAATACGATTAGTATTATGGTTTTGCTACAAGAGAATCCACGTTCTTATATTCTAGAACTTGTTTATTTCTGAAATCGGATACATAACATGTTTGAGCCAAAGTTCTTTAATAGCCTCCATTATTTCCTCGTATTGGTCGAACCCAATCGGCTTTGTAATGTAACAGCTTGCTCCATTCTGATAGCTTTTATTGATGTCGGATTCAGCATCGGATGTTGTAAAAACAATTACCGGAATCTTTTTTAAAGATTCATTCTGTTTTATTTTCGACATAAATTCGTGCCCGTTCATCAAGGGCATGTTTAAATCCAACAAGATTAAGTCGGGCAAGTCGCCTGAATTATTTAACTGATTTGTGCAATATTCGTAGGCCTCTACACCGTTGTATTTTATCACCAGGATAATATCTGCTCTGGACGTTTCAAGGTTTTCCAGTATTAATTCAACATCTTCCTTATCATCTTCAACAAGTAATACTCTTTTTTTGTCCATCACTAAAAATTTTAATATATATTGTTTCCGTTTCGCCCTTAATGTTTAATTTGCTGAGGGGTATTTTACTACAGTAAACCAGAAATTACTGATTGAGTCAACAACTTTCTGGAATTGGTTAAGGCCTACCGGTTTGGTTACGTAACAATTTACCCCACTAGAATAGGTTTTGCTGATATCAAGTTCGGCATCGGAAGTAGTAAGTACCACAATTGGAATTCTTGCTAAATGTTCGTCCTTTTTTAATGCGGCTATTACTTCGTGGCCATTCATTCGCGGCATATTTAAATCGAGTAATATTAAATCAGGAAACTTTTTCGGATTGTTTTTATTTTTTTCTAAAAACTCCATGGCCTCCACCCCATCGTGTACTATTTCGATATTTACTTTCACTTTCGACATTTCCAGAATTTCTACTGTCAAGTCGCAATCTTCCTGGTCGTCGTCAACCAGCAGCACATTAATTGATTCAAAAAGATTCTTCATTTTATTCATTTTTATAGAGTAATTATATTTTTGGGTAATGTAAGTTGTATGGTAGTTCCTTCGCCAGGTTTCGAGTGGGCACTAATTTCACCCCCATGCCGCTCAATTATTTTTTTGCAGATAGCCAGCCCAATACCCGTTCCTTCAAATTGCTCGCGCGAGTGCAAGCGTTGGAACATCATAAAAATCTTATCCGTATAATCGGCATTAAATCCTATTCCGTTATCCTGCACCTTAAATAACCAATTATTGCCCTTGTCCTCGGCTTTTATCTCCACAACAGGATTCAATTTTCCCCTAAACTTTAACGCATTACCTACCAGATTTTGAAATACCTGCATTAATTGACCGGAATCGCCATGGACAACAGGCAATTCATCGACTATTATTTGTGCCTTTTCCTCTTTTATTTTTAATTCAAGGATTTCTTTTACATTTTCAACTACTTCGTTCATATTTACCTTTGTAAATTCTTTCCCTTGTGTTGAAACCCTCGAAAGACTAAGCAAGTCGCTAATCAACGTTTCCATGCGCTCGGCTCCCGAGGTAATAATTTTGATATACTGTTCTGCTTTTTCGTCGAGCTTGGGTTTGTATTTAACATCCAACAACTCGGTATAGTTTTTTATTTTACGTAAGGGTTCCTTCAGGTCGTGTGATGCAACAAAGGCAAACTGTTCCAGTTCTTTGTTCGACTGCTCCAGCTTTTGCATCGAATACTTTAACGATTCTTCAATTTGTTTTAGTTCTGTTACATCAGATGCTGATGCATATAAAACATCTTCATAAGGTGTAGAAACCCAATTTAGCCATCTATAAGATCCATTTTTATGCTGATAACGGTTTGAGAAGTTTACTGTAGGAGCACCAGTTTTAAGTTTTGCAACTTCATTTAAGGTTGATTCTATATCATCGGGATGTATAAAATCAAGAAATGGTTTAGATTTTAATTCTTCCTGAGTCCAGCCCAATGTTTTTTCCCATGCCGGATTTAAATATTTGAAATAACCATCGGTACCTGCAATACATAACATGTCAAGAGACACTTGAAAGAAACGGTTTCGTTCTTCTACTGTTTTTTCTTTTGCTTTTACCAATTCATTTTCAGCCTGAATGCGTTTCTCTGCATCAATCGTTTTTGTTAACAGGTCGGACAACGAAACGGCAAAGTTGATTTCTTCGATGGCCCAATTTCGTTTCTCACCAGTATGTTCGTGGCAAATTACACCTATCGTTTTCCCTCCTGCTTTTATCGGCACATCGAGCATTGATGTAATACCCAATGGTTTTAAGTAGCTTTCGTTAAACTCAGCAGTTATTTTGTTGTTTTGGGCATCGGCAATATCAATAATCCGATTATTTTCGAGTGCTTTAAAATAGCTTGGAAAATCAGTTTTTAGCAATTCAACTCTCTGGCAATTAATATTCTTTCCCTTGCTCGTAAAGTGTTTTGCAAACAATTGAAGCCTCATTGTTGCCATAAAGCCAGATACCAACCCTACTAACACCAAGTGTTTCGGAAGCACTTTTTACCACCAGGTCGTAAGCTTTTTTTACATTCCCCTGCGTAAATATTTCATTAACAGCAAGTGAACTTATCACCTTAAAATATTTGGCAAGTCTTTCTTGTTGTTCTTCCAGTGCCCGGGTTCTGCTCGTCACCAATTCTTCCAGATGATTTCGGTACTTTTCCAATTCCTCTGCCGCCTTTTTCTTTTCGGTAATATCTCTGATGTTTGCCACGGCGTGCCAATTGCCTTCGCGATTAATTGCAGATACTGATATCTCGATGGGAAATACATTCCCATTTTTATGAATGGCGTTTAGTTCCAGAATTTTTCCAATAGCAGGCCCCTCACCCGTGGATTTAAATTTATTGAATCCTTTAACAGGGTTATCCCCATATTCTTTTGATGGTAAAATTTGATGAACATCCTTACCAAGCATTTCATCTTTAGCATATCCAAATATCCGTTCCGATGCCGGGTTCCAAAACGTAATAATACTATTGTTGTCAATCATTATGATGGAATCCAACGAAGAATTGGAGATAATCCTGAATTGTTCTTCCAGTTCTCTCTTTTCAGTAATATCATCAACCAGGTTTAGTAATAATTCGGGATTTCCGTTTTGGTCTCTTAGTAAAGTGAGCTGATTGTAGGTAAGCAGTTTTTTCCCTTTCATGGTGGTGAGGGGCAATTCACCTTCCCAGGCGCCTTTTTCAAAAAGTATTGGGAATATTTTATCGTTAAGTACTTCCTGGTGCTTTTTGTCATAAAAATTGAGAAAACCATGCGCCTTCACTTCCTCTAAGCTATTTGCACCCAGCAAATTAATCATTGCTTTGTTCTGATAAGGAATTCCTCCATCGAGAGAACCCAAACCAAACGCTTGTGTGGAAATATCAACAACTTCTTTTAATAACCTTAAATCTTTCTCATCTTTTAATCTGTTTGTGATATCACGAACAATAAAAACAATATAGGCCTCATCACCAGCAGTAATAAATTCTGCATAAACCAGTGCCGTAATTTTATTCCCTGTTTTTGTGTTTAGCTCTACTTCATACTCGTATAACTTTCCTTCTGCCTTTAAAGTAGAAACTAGTTTTTCACGTTCTTTTAAAGAATATATATTGAGTTCAACGGTTGTTTTTCCTAGTAATTCTTCTTCCGAATAACCAAATATTCGTTGAATCTCTTTGTTGATTTTCACCAAAGTTCCATCCGCCAATTTGGTAATACCTATACCATCGGGACTAATGTGGAAAGTATTTACATAAATTTGTAAATCCTCTTTGCTCATTTTATCTATTAATTCGGTATTAATCATAGTTGCTTGGTTTATAGATTAGTTTTTATGGTTTTCAGGAATTGTAAAATAGAAGTTTGCTCCCTTGCCAGATTCGGATTCTGCCCATATTTTACCACCATGTCTTTCAACAATTTTTTTACAAATCGCCAGTCCAATTCCAGTACCTTCATATTCTTCGCGGGTATGGAGACGCTGGAATACCTGGAAAACGCGGTTAGCAAGATTCGGGGTTAAACCCAATTCCGTTGTCCGACACGCAAAATTCCCATTCTCCTTCTCGTTGGGTGGCTTCGATTTTAATAAGCGGTTTTTTTTCTCCCTTGAATTTTAATGAATTCCCAATCAGATTTTGAAAAAGTTGTCCAATTTGAATTTTATCGCATTTTACATTCGGCAGCTCACCCAATACTATTTCAGCTTCGGATTCCTTTATACTCACTTGCAGAATATCAAGCACCTGCCCCACCAGTATGTTCATATCAGCAGGCCTAAATTCTTCGCCTCGTGTTGCTACCCTCGATAAACGCAGAATGTCTTTAATTAATATTTGCATACGGTTGGCACCGCTGGAAATAACATTCATGTATTTGCGTGCTTTTTCATCAAAGGAGTCACTATAATGTCTGTCGAGAAGGTCGATGTAATTTTTAACTTTCCGCAAGGGCTCTTGTAAATCGTGCGAAGCCACATAGGCAAATTCCTGCAATTCTTTATTTGATTGTTCTAGCTTTTGTAATGTTTCTTTTAATTCTATTTCAGCTAGTTTTTCATCGCTTACGTCAAAGTGAAGACCATTTATGGTAGTCGGCTTTCCTTTATTATCTCTTTCAATAATAGCCAGCCCGCGTATGTACCTAATATTGTTTTTACCGGTAATTATTCTATAATTCATATCAACTTCAGTACCACCCTCATCAATTATTTTTTGAATGGTATCATTGGCTTCTTGCTTATCATCGGGGTGTACCCATTTAAGCCATCCTTCATAATTGTATGTAAATTCATCTTCGCTTATTTCAAAAATATCCAGCGAACGTTTATCCCAGTATAGATAACCTTTCTCAAAGTTCATAAACAGAGTTCCAGCCTTTGCTGATTGAATTGCCAGCTCAAATGACCTTTCCTTTTCGACCAGTTTTATTTCGGTCTCTTTGCGAGATGTAATATCCTGAGCCGCCCCCCAAAGACCAATAACTTTGTTCTTATTATTTTTTACCTGCTCACCTCTAACCCACATCCAACCATTGCCTTTATCTTTTCTTACGGTTCTTAGTTCGAGTTCATAAGGTTCTCCGGTGTCCACGGTATTTTGTAAGGATTTTGATAAAAGCTCCCAGCTTTCTTTGGTAAAAAGCTTCATATGCTCGGTGTAAGGCGGAACCGGTTTTGAAGAATCGAAACCATACATTTTATACAATTCCTCGGTCCAGCTTACTTCATTGGTTTTTAAATCGAGATACCAACTACCAATTTTTGCAATTTCCTGGGCACGTATAAGTTCTCTGTTTTTTAAACGAAGTTCCTCTTCAATGGCTTTCCTGTCGGTTATGTCGTGTGCCTGAAAAGAAATACATTGTTCATTCTTATATTCTATAAAAGATGCTGCTACTATTAATGTGAGGATTTTACCGCTTTTTGTTTGTACTCTAACTTCATAATTCGTGAGCTGTTTATCCCTCTTTAGTGTTTCACTAAAGCGATCACGATCTTTGTAATAATACAAATCTAATTCTGTCGAGGTTTTTCCAAGCAATTCTTGTTCCTCATATTCAAACAGTTGACAGAAACTATGGTTGACAACCAGAATTTTCCCATCTGCTACTCGAGATATTCCGCACAAGTCAGGGTTAAAATCGAACAGTTTGACAATGTCTTTTTCATACCCTTGTATTTGATTACTGAACATATGGCTTTGGTTTGGATTTTTCATATTTAAACTATCTGGTCATATTTAATAGTTTTTGTGTATTTCCGCAATTGGAAATATAGGTTTTTGCCATGCTTTTTTTGCTGAATCTTATCAAGATTTAAGGACATTGTTATAATTCTTATTTTCTACAGGGTAATGATATTTCCCATTCATTACTTTATCAATAGCCAAAGGAAGCTCCCTAAACAAATCTTTTTTTAACAGAATGCCTTTTATCCCGGATTCGATTAAACTTTTAATATATATACTTGATGTTTCCTGTGTAATAGCAATTATTTTCAGGTAACTATTGTTTTCCAATATCCTCTTGGCTGCCACAATTCCGTTTATTCCGGGCAGGTTGATATCCATTAAAACAATATCGGTATCTGAACGGGTCGTTATATTTGCTACTGCCTCTTCGCCTGTATGGTAAGTGCCTGTTACCTGATAATTTAGTCGAACCTTAAGAAATAATTCAATATCTCTTAGAAATGTAAGATTATCATCAACAATTTTGATTTTATAGCTTGTTTCCATACAATATGTTTTGCATTAATAATTGGTGTGCAAGATTCAACTTTAAAAAACAATAGATAAGAGGATTACTAACCTTTTTGATATGAGAATTCTAACAAAATGATGTGAGAATTCTCACATAGGTTAATAAGCATAACGTAGGCGAATAAACGGTTGAAATTGAATCGTATGAAAAATGATAAAAAGTAAGTGAAGTAAATTTTCGGATTGATATTTTTACAATTGCGGCCTTTGTTGTAAACATTAATTTAAATTCTGATTATATTATTTTTTAATGCAAAAATCACCAATTCAATCGTGTTTCGGGTATTCGTTTTTGTTAAAAGGCTACTTCTGTAGTTATTGATGGTTTTGGGACTGAGATGACATTTTTCTGCAATTTCGTCGGTAGATGAACCATTTGCAAGATGTTGAAGGATTTCAAATTCCCTGTCAGTAATATCATCACTAATTTCTTTTTCATTCAATTTATTATGCCCCTGATACTTGTTAACAATCATGCTTCTTAGCAATTCGGCTGAAATATAACTTTCGCCTTTAACTACTTCAGTAATCCCTTTAATTAGTTCTGTATATCCCGATTTTTTAAGCAGGAATCCTTTTGCACCTGCATTAAGCATTCTTCCATAATATTGTTCATCGACGAACATGGAAAGTCCAAGTATTTTTATATCGGGGTATATTTCAAGAGCTTTTCTTGTGGCTAAAATACCATCCATAATTGGCATCTCAATATCCATTAAAACACAATCGGGTTTAATACTTTCCAGATGAGATAAAAATTGCATTCCGTTTTCTGCTTCGGCTACAACCACCCCAATTTTTTTTGTTTCAATGAGTAGTTTTAAGCCATTGCGAAACAATGCATGGTCGTCAACCAAAATTATTTTTAATAGTTTAACCATTAATCCTCATTTATTTGAATTGCATTAATAAAAATTTATTTCAACTTTTAGCCCTTTCCCGGGAGCCGTAATAAATTTAATATTTCCGTTATAAGTTTTAACTCGCTCCATAATATTTACTAAACCAAAACCTTCATTCTTTTTCAAAGCTTTTTTAAAGTTAAAACCTACACCATCGTCGAAATACAAAATATTCAAACAATCATCTGCTTTTTTATAACTAATGTCGATAGTTATATTCTTTGCAGATGCATGTTTCATCGAATTATTAATTAATTCGGTAATTTCCCTGTAAATGGCCGCTTCGCGGTGCATCGTCAGTCTTTCCTTTAAATTGCTTGAGAAATGAAATTGTAAAGTATCGCCAATTTTTAATCTCGAAATAAATGTTTCTATGGCAGCATTTATACCAAAACTATTTAAGATTCTTGGTGTTAAACGGTTCGAAATTTCATCTACAATATTAACTGCTTCATTAATGTTTTCCAGACCATTCTTCAGAATCAATTCCTTTTCCTTCACCTCATCTGTATCAGACAACCATTCGAAATACATGTTTAAGGACGAAAGAACAGGCCCCAGGCCATCGTGAAGTTCTTTTGAGAAGTAGCTCCGTTCCTTCTCCTCTGCTTCTATTATGGCATTCATTATTCTTTTTTCTTCTTCTTTTTCTTCTGTAATTTCGCGGACAAGAGCAACCCGGAGATTCTCCTCTTTTGATAGAAAGTAGGAAGTAATTTGCAAGGTAATATTTTCATCCTTTTCATTTCTTAATTCAACCTCATACGGACTTGCATAATCCTTCTTCATCTCGGTTTGAACAATGTCAAGATTTTTTTTATTATCGAGAAAGAGAAAAAATTTGTTCCTATCAGTTTATCACGTGAGCTCCCATAAATCTCTCAAATGCCGGATTGACATCTACTGCAATACCGTCCTTATGAATTAGAATTCCTTGACTTGTAAGCTCGGTTAATCGTTTGAATCTTTTGTGACTTTCGAGAATAATATCCTCCTGTTTTTTCTTTTCAGTTACATCTCTGAATAAGACAAATCTGGAAGGAGTACCCTTAAATGTAAAATCCCTCCCTTCTAATTCAACCCACAGATGCCGCCCACTTTTATGAATTCCCTCAACGACATAAGGCTCTCCACTCGGCTGCTTCATTTTAATAAGTAAAATTTTGATTGACTCTTCCGTGAAAAGAATGTCGATTGCATATTTACCGGTTAATTCTTTTTCGGAGTATCCAAAAATATTATAAAAGGCCTTGTTGGCTTCCAGGAGTACACCCTTATCGTGTATTGCGAGGCCTTCATGATTCAGGTCTGATAGTAAACGGTATTTTTCTTCGCTTTCTTCGGCTTTTTTGGTTTTATCAATAAGCTCATGTTCGTAATTATTTCTTTCGATTTCGTGAGCAACCCTAACGGCTACAATTTGAAGAATTGTTTTTATTTCTTCCGGATTTTCTATTGGTTTAGTGTCGAGTAGGGCTATTAATCCAAGTGGAGCGCCTTTAATATCCCAAAGTGGAATGCCAATGTAGCCTTCTGCGCGCATATCTACCAACATTGAATCTTTGGGAAATAAATTTTGAATATTTTTTACATAGCAACAAAGATTCTTACCCATAACATTCTCGCAAGGTGTATTTGTTAGGGGATAACTAATATTTGGTTTAACAGCTCCACCAGAGACAAAAGAAAGTGATTCGGCAGTTTGTCTGTCGGGATTAAGTTTGTTAATCATAACATAAGCAACTTGTAGTTTATCGGCAAGGAACAATGACAATGAATCAAAAAATTCACGTTCATCATTTGTCCAGCCCTTTTGGGCTATAAATTTTAGGGTTTCGTTAACTAATTTTTCCTTGGTGTTCATACTCAAACTATTATGTGTTTTGAATAAAATTGAAAAATACAAATATTTTGATTACTAACCAATGTAATTGAATCTGTTATTTTCCTCAAGCATTGACTATAACATGTGGCTGCATGAAACGCAAGGGTTTTGAAACACAAAACATTCAAGTTACTACAGAGCCAATTTTTGCAATTAGACACAAATCTATACTTTGTTAATCAATGCGTCTACTCGCAAGATTTGGCGGACTTGATTAAATGCACAAACGTCTCGTAAACCTATGTCGCCCTTATGCTTTATGACAGCGTGTTGTGTTTTCGTGCTTTACTGTTTTTCTATACTGATAGCAATTTTTCCTGATTTACTCCCTTTTTCAGCATATTTATGAGCCTCTTTTATATTATCAATTGAAAAAAAAGTATCAACAACAGTTCGAACCTTACTTGCCATATCTTTCTGTATTTATGAATTCAGAATCTCTTCCATCAAAACAATTCTTATTAAATACAAGCCATGAGCTATATAAAGCTGAATCATTTCTAACAATCTCGTATAGTAATTTATCTACTTGATCACGAGATATTTTTTGTGTTCCTAATTCATTCTGAAAATAGATTGTCTGGCTTTTTGCTTTTTCGATAATCAAATCAAATTCATGTTCAATTTTTAACGATTGCAACTCTGCCAACTGCCTGACCTGCATACTCGTTCGTTCTAAAATTACATTTGATTGTTCTCTAATTATTAGGATGACAGCTATTGTCCCCAGAATGATCAAAGTGACACCTATAATTGCAATAGTTTTTTGAGAAAGTGATTTGAATATTATCATAATGAACCTACTATCTACTTTATAAATGTACTCATTTTCAAATTTAACACCATCGAACCAACGACCCAAATTTATTGTACGTAACTAAATTTCAAAACCTTAAACTAGTGTGATTTTTCAAGTGCAAAGTCAGAACTTTCGGATCTTAACGAACCAAAAGTTAATGAATAATGAACTAACAAAAAAATCCTTATTCCTCAAAAATGTAAAATATTCCCAGGAAACATAATCAATTGCCGCATCCATCGGGAAAAGCGTTCAATCATTGAATTGCTTTGGTATATAGCTTATTACAATTTCTTAATAGTTTCAACATAAAATATTTCGGAAATTATTACAGCTTCTCGGGTCAATTTTAAGATGAGATTTATTGTGATGTGTTCATATAATCAACTACTTCCGTTAGATCTTTCAGCAAATCGAAGTTAGCTATTTAGCTTCAAAGAGCGATCACATGATCTCTGTTTTTTTGTTTTGAGCAAAGCGAAAACTATTCACTCTCTCACTACCTATAATTCTAAGAGGACTCCTCATCAGATACGGTGGGGAGTTTTTTATTGCTAATTAAACGTTAGCCACCTCGGCCCAACCTATATTCATTATTCCGTCTTCCAGTTCTTGATTTTCAGTGCTCTGATTAATTAGCATTCCACCTTTAATTCTATACAATCTCTGAAACCATTTTAGGTTCTTAAGATCAGAACTTCTATTCTTAGCTGATGATTTTATTTCAACCGGAATAAGGTTTCCATCTTTTTCCAAAACCAGATCAACTTCATTTCCGGTACTGTCGCGCAAGTAATACATTTCACCATATTGGTTTTTATTAAAGCGGTTTTTCTTTATTTCTGAAATGACCAGGTTTTCAAATATTGCACCATACATATTGCTGTTTTTTATCGCTCTTTCGCTGTTCAGACCTAATATATTGCACAGCAAACCAACATCGTAAAAATATAGTTTTGGTGATTTGATAACACGTTTATTGAAACTATTATAATATGGTTGCAAACGATAAACAATGTAACTGCTCTCAAGAACACTAATCCATGCACTTATGGTCTTGTTATCCACACCAGTTTCATTCGCGAGGTTATTTACGTTTAATATTTGTCCTGACCTTGCTGCTGCTAGTTTTACAAATTTTGAGAACAGGTTCAGGTTTTCAATATTCCTGATCATTCGTACATCACGTTCAATATAGGTTTTCAGATAGTTAGGCAACCATCTTTCTGCGGATGACTGTTTGGTAATTATTGATGGATAAAAACCATTCATCATAAAAAAAACAGGGCTTTTTGTATTCCCCCAGTGTTCTTGTAATTCAAGTAAACTCAATGGAAGCAATTCAATATAAGCTGCCCTGCCGGCGAGTGATTGTGAAATGCTTTGCTGTAGCAAGAAATTATTGCTGCCCGAAATAACATACTGATTGTTCTTCCCAACCTTGTCAACGTGAGTCTGCAAATAGTTAAAAAGTCCGGGGACACGCTGTATCTCATCAAAAACCGCTCCATCTTTGTATTTATTAATGAAACTACGGGGAGAAGATTCGGCCTCTTCCAGGATATCTAAATCTTCAAAAGAAACATAGGGTTTGTTTTTAAAAACATGTTTGCATAATGTTGTTTTTCCTGACTGACGGGGTCCAGTTATTGCAACAATCTTAAATTCCCTGGCAGTTATTTCCGCTTCTTCAAATAGCAAACGTTTTATCATGATTGCAAGTGTTGATTCCAATAATTCAAAAATATGTAAAATTGGAAACGATTCCAAATATGCAAATATTTGCAAAATTGGAATTCACACTAACAATGTTTATGAGAAAGACAGGAATTCCATACAGTGAAACGCAATCTGTGAAAAGTAAAATTTTAGAGGTCAATCTGAAAGAAAATCAACCACTTTCGCCAAATCCTTCACCAGTTCCAGGTTAGATATTTCAAACCATTGTCTACTAGGAGAAACCTGGTGCGAAAGTGCAGGGTTTTTTTATTTAAGGAATGCACCCAATTGAGGATCATTCTAATAATCCTCCCTCCGATACAAGAGAAATCCTTTTTGCGAAAGCAGTGAGGGCTTTTTTGTTTTGCCCATTATACTTTATTTCGTATCATTAAGCCATGGATTCAGAAATTACATATTACAGACAGTTACAGGAACATCTTGATAAGCTGCCCATTGGGTATCCTAAAACAAATTCAGGAGTAGAATTAAGGATTCTTCAATTACTTTTTACATCTATTGAGGTAAAAGTGGCTCTCTGCCTGAGCCTGGGAAATGCTTCCGTGGAAACGGTAAGGAAAAGACTTGAAAAAAAATTCAAGATTTCGTATGAGACCGAAAAGGTAGCAAGAATACTTCATGATATGTTTATGAAAGGTGCTATTAACAGGTCTCGTATGGAGCCATTCAAATATAGTAATGCAATGCTTGCCATCGGGATGTTTGAACATCAGGTAGGTGACTTAAGCAAGGAAATGGTTGAGATGGTTCACCAGTACTTCGATGAGGGTTTTGATGATGAATTTTTCAGGTCTTCATTGCCGCAGTTACGTACAAGTCCCCATATGAAGGCTATTGTGCCTGAATTTAATATCGCCACCTACGATAATATGCGGGAAATTGTAAAGAAGACAAGCAAGTCCATACAGGTGGCAAATTGTGTATGCAAGGAAGGGGAAGCAATACTTGGTAAGCCCTGCAAACAAACTAAAGATATCGAAGTTTGTTTGATGTTTGATGCGAAAAATTATTTAGACAGGGGGAAGGCCAGAACCATTACTAAAGACGAGTGCATGGAAATCATTAACCGGGCTGAACGGGAAGGATTGGTACTGCAACCCGGTAATTCACTTCAACCATTTTGTATCTGCCTTTGCTGCGGGTGTTGCTGTGGCGTGCTGACCTCAGCAAAAAAATATGAAAAACCTGCTGAATTAATTGCGCATAACTTTTATGCAAAAGTAGAAGAAGAATTGTGTACTGGCTGCACGATTTGTGTTAATAGGTGTCAGATGGAGGCTATTCAGATTGAAAATAAAAAAGCAATTATTGACCTTTATCGATGCATTGGATGCGGCCTGTGTGTTACTACTTGTAAAACAGAAGCGCTGAAACTGATGGGAAAAACTAAAAAAACGATCCCTCCCAGAAATGCTGCGATGTTGTATTTGGGCATATTGAGCGACAAAGTAAGCAAACAAAAGATGATGGGAAATATGTTAAAACTGCTTACGGGAAAGCAACTTTAAAAAGAAGGGAGTCTGAGAAAATTTTACAGTATTCAATTCATCTTACCAACAAGAATCAATATACTTTATAACTGATGAAGAGAACTAATGCTTCACACCTATTAATTTGCATTCTTCTACCTGTAAAAATTGCAATAAAAAGAACTGACTATTTTTTCAATATTTTTATTTTTAGCCATGCAATTTACTGCAAATTAAGAAATTACCTTTTTATGGAATTAGAAATACTAGCGACTCAACGACTTCCATCAAACCCTTCACCAAATTCGGTCTGCTCAGGATCACGTCCACGGTAGCTGCTGCGAAGAAGGGGGAATACATTGTAGGACAAAATATCTAAAATGGGACTCCAAGACACAACCGCTGCATGGCATGACACTTGGGAAAAACTCATTTTCGCCTATATATCCCAGGTAGACAGGAATTCTTATAAACATGTTATCGCCTTTAAACTCATATCCGATAGAAATAAATGGCCACAGGCTAGATATGGAGCTTCCAAAAGAACAGATAGAGCCATCAATTGTTAAACCTAATTCAGTAATTGCATGATGTTTCGTATTTCCCAGAGCGTAAGCGCCATATACGGGAAACCTTAAATTAAATTCAGTTGCCTTTTCATCAGCGTTCTTGTAAAGAGTAAAAATACCCGCCAGTCCTGCTCCTGCACCAAGATGAAATTTTTCAGACAGATATCGCTCGTAAGTTATGTCAAAGTAATAAAACGATTTCCCGGCCAAATCCAGGACCACAGCATTTTTTTTATACTGGGAGTAAGTATTCAGACTGAGCGCTGAGCAAATGGAAGTCAATAAAATGAGCCTTATGGTTTTCTTCCTATATAGATTAACAGCTCTTCTTATCATATAGTGACTGTTTAAGTGGAAAGTTACGAAATCTATTGATATTGAAGACAGCCAAATTTCATCTTTAGGCACATTCTAGTTGGATTTATTCTCAGCTTATCATTACCCATTGTAAAGCACCCCATAATGGATCACTGAATGCAATCCTCATAGAATTATTCATTGGGCTAAAGCCCTTAGAATATTACATCCTTGATTTCCGTTGGCTGAAGCCAACGGCATTAAGACAATTGGCAGAAAATTTCCTGTGATGGAAACAAAAAACCCTGAGTGTCGTAATATTTGTTTAGTGGTCTGTTTGACCGGTTTTACGATAATGGGAACTTCGGCAAAAATCAGACATTTTATCTTTCTGCCATTTACACCACATTGTCTTATTCATACCTTAAGATTCACCGGATTCCTACGTGCGGCTCTATAGCTTAGCCCACTTACCGTAATTAGTGCTGACAGAAAGGAGGCGTGAATCCGGCCAGGGCGAATATCCACCATGTAAGTTCGGTTTTGTAGGCGAAGCTTTCAAGCCAACTATTCATCAAGTAATATGCAATTGGAGTGGCTATTACAAATGCAATGGCAACCCATTTTACAAAATCCTTGTTGAGCATGATTAAGATTTCTGATACCTCTGCCCCATTGACCTTACGGATTCCTATCTCTTTTATCCTTTTTTGTAAACCATAAAAACTTAGTCCAAACAGGCCTAAACATGAAATAATAATTGCAATAATTGAACTATATCCAATTAATTTCTCTGTAGTTTCTTCTGAGGAATATAAAGAATTTATTCAAATCATCTTCCAAAAAACTCATCTCAACAGGATCATTGGGGGCAATTTGTTCAATTCTATTCTTGATTGTTTGTACAATTGAAGAATTAATTGAAGAATTAATTTTAATAAACATATAAGAACCAGTTGGAGAATACATATATGCAAAAGGTTTAATTTCGCTATGCAATGATTCGGTATGCATATTTTCGATTACTCCAATTATCTCCCCTTTTCGCTCGTAAGGTGTTCCATTGAAAATTGACTTTTTGTTCCCACTGGGTTTTTCAATTCCATTGCTTTTACTGCCGCTTCATTAATTACAAATCCATCGGTAGCATCTTTTGAATATTCCTTTGAAAGGAACCGTCCCTCAATTACTTCAATACCTAATGTCTCATCAAAATCATAATCCACAGAATTTATACCCATATCAAAAATATTATCTGATTGTTTTCCATCCCATACAGGCATATCGGACATCTGCCAACTGGTTAACGGAGATCGGGAGATGCTTATTCTGGAAATTTCAGGCATCAGTAATAAATTGCCTTTTGCTATTTCATATTTTTGCCTAAGTTGATCTTGCATACGTACTATAAGTATATTTTCCTTATTAAAACCAAGATCTTTTGCTTCATAAATTGAACTTGTTTGGTAATTACAATTATTCCTGCGATCAGGACTATTGCTAATACAAACTGAAAAATTACCAACCCACTCCTAAGGCTAAGTTTCTGTGCATTCGAAGAAGAATTATTCTTATTTCCAGAACCCAAAGGACGAATAGTTTTTTTAATAAGATCAATTGGTCTAAGTGATGATAGAAAGGTTGCAGGATAGAATCCCGAGATTAATCCTGTAAATACTGCAAATCCCAATAGGATAAGGATTGTGAACAGATTGAAATTAAGATCAAGATTTACATTTAGCAGATTGTTAACAGATGGTAAAAGCAATTCAACAAAAATGAGAGCAAAGCCCATAGCAATCATTGTCAGAATCTGAGCTTCAAAAAGAAACTGAGTAATGAGTAAATTCTTACTGGACCCTAAAATTTTTCTTAGACCAATCTCTTTGATTCTTCCATCTGAGGTTGCCATAGTTAGGTTAACAATATTGAATATCGCAATAGTTAAAAAAGGAATGCACCCAATTGAAAGAATGTAGACGTATTGTATGCGCCCGCCACCTTGCAGATTGTGTAAATGACAAGTTGTCAATGGTGTAATACCAATCGGTTATTCCAGTCAGGCTTAAATTCATTAGGAACACGAGCGAAACATCCGAAGACAATGGCGGAGGAGGTGGAGCGAGTAATCCTCTTCTCCACGAACTCACCCCCTTCCTTCGCTCTGCTCAGGATTCCCCCTCTCTGCTTCGCAAAGAGGGGGAAGTACATTTTACAATATATGGTTTCTACACAAGGCCACAACCGCTGCAGGCGGCACTTGGATTTCCTTGAGGAACAAGCCGACTGCAAGGAGGCTTAATCCTCAGCGAATATCGAATATCGAACAAGGAATATTGATTTTTGAATTGAAAAGCACTTGCGCAGCATAGAAGGCTTTCCTTGTTTAGCACCACCCTGAGGGACACACGACCGGAGGGAGTGTAATCCTCTCATTTATTCATTGGGCTAAAGCCATTAGAATATTACATCCTTGATTTCCGTTGGCTGAAGCCAACGGCATTAAGACAATTACAGGAAATTAGCTCAAACGGAGGGGAGCAAAAAACCCTGAAAGTCAATTGTACACAAGATTGACTACTTAGAGATTAATCTCATAAATACATCTTTGGCACTGACAATTGTTATCTATTATCAGTGTAATTTACTTTTTTTAATACCTTCAACTCATGAAGGAAATTATTTACGTCAATACAGGGGAAGTAAAATCCGGTGGCTCTGATGTTATATTAAATTCCGGAGCTATAGGTTCCTGCGTGGTCATTACGGCCTATGATCCAGATAGGATTATTGGTGCGATGGCTCACGTTATGTTACCAGGGACAGCCCCGGCAACAAATGCCTTAAATGCAACCAGATATTCTGGCAATGCTATTGAAGAATTGATAAATCAACTCAATATGCCCGATTTCGAAAAGGATATTGTTGAAATTTGTTTGGCTGGCGGTGCCAATGTGCTCAATTTGAAAGATGATAACATAGGAACAGAAAATATAAACTCTATTGAAAAAATATTAGTTGAAAAAGGATTAAGAGTGAGGTCACGATCTTTAGGAGGATCTGAAAGAAGAACTGTTTTATTTGATATTGGGAAGGGATTTGTTTACTTTACTCATGGCGATTCGGACCAGAAAGTGCTATGGGAAAGTAAGGGTACCCAACAAAAAAATGTCTCTCTCTATGAATGAAAAGAATGATCTGCTAAACAACCAGCTTAACCTTTTACGAAAAAAGGTCTCAGAATTGGAGCGGGAAATAGAGGAAGTTAGGAATTTCTTCAATGAGACGGAGAAATCAGGGAAAATAGGCGGATGGCATTTCGATCCTTTAACCCTTAAACAAACATGGACAGACGAAGTATTCCGGATCCTGGAAATAGATCTGGAAGATGGTGCCCCGGAAGTACCGCAAGGATTGGAATTTATTGATCCGGATTTTCGTCCGATGGCTGAAAAGGCTATTCAAAGAGCTATGGTGAATGGTGAGTCTTACAACCAGGAATGGATTGTTACAACCGCCAGAGGAAATAAGAAATGGGTGAATGCTGTTTGCAATCCCAAAACGGATAATGGGAAGGTAGTTTCAGTTTCCGGCTCCTTTCAAGACATAACCGATAAAAAGATTGCGGAAGAAGATTTAAAAAGAATTGAATGGTTATTGCAACACAAAAAAAAGAAAACCGAGGCAAGGATACCAGACTATGGAGACCTGACTGTTTTGAACAGGAACAGAACAATATTAGATTCCGTTGGCAAAGAGATGTTGGATGGGATTGTAACTGACTATCTTACATTATTAGAAACCTCTGCAGCTGTTTATGAAAAAAACGGTGATTATGCCGTTGGGATTTTTTCTTCGGAGTGGTGCCAGTTTATGGATCATTCGTCACGTGCACTATGTAATAGTAAGGATAACAGAACG
Organism: uncultured Bacteroidales bacterium; assembly: GCA_963698535.1. Taxonomy (GTDB): domain Bacteria; phylum Bacteroidota; class Bacteroidia; order Bacteroidales; family VadinHA17; genus CAVORD01. Next base: position 234,474 of record CAVORD010000002.1, read on the forward strand.
GCTCTGGAATCAGGGAAATGGCTTTGCCACGAATCGTGCTGGGAAGATGCTTCTAAAAAGTCAATTCAAACGAACAAAGCTGTTGATGTTGAATGTAGTGGAGGATTACATATCTATGCAATACCCATCAGGACAAATAATGAGGTTATAGGTTCAATTAATTTTGGTTATGGTGGCCCTCCCACCAATGAAGATAAATTATCAGAAATTGCTGCCAGATACAAAGTATCAAAAGACAAACTAAAAGAGCTGGCAAAAGGTTATGAAACCCGGCCAGAGTTTATAATTGATATTGCCAAGGAGAAACTTGATACTTCCGCAAAATTAATCGGGAATATTGTGGAAAGAAATCAGTTGGAGGAGGAACTTTTGAAAAGCCTTAAACGATACAAAAAAGCGCAGGAGATAGGTCATGTCGGGAACTGGGAGTATAATCCCGTTACAACAAATTTCTGGGCGTCAGATGAATCAAAAAGAATTTATGGTTTTGATTTGGGTCTCAAGAATTTTACCACAGATATGGTGGAAGGTTGTATCCCGGAAAGAGAACGTGTTCATCAGGCGCTGGTTGATCTGTTAGAGCAGAATAAAAAATATGATCTGGTATTTGATATTATAACACACGACAAAGGCATCCGGAAGACAATTCACTCCATTGCTGAGGTTGAAAGGGATACTAAGGGAAACCCTTTAAAAATTACAGGTGTTATTAATGATATTACTATCCAGAAAAAAGCAGAGAATGAATTATACGCCCTGAATCTTAAATTAATAGCAAATCAACAGGAACTACAGGCTGCAAACCAGGAAATGCAGGCTAACGATCAACAGCTCAGGGCCACGAACCATCAACTGCAGGCGAACGAGCAACAACTCAGGGCTGCAAACCAACAACTGCAGGCAAACGAGCAACAACTAAGAGCCGCAAACCAGCAACTGCAGGCGAACGAGCAACAACTCAGGGCCGCAAACCAGCAACTGCAGGCAAACGAGCAACAACTTGGAGCCGCAAACCAACAATTGCAGGCAAACGAACAACAGCTAAGAGCCGCAAATAAACAATTAAACAGAGAAAAGGAACGAGCTGAAAGGAATGAGAATTACTATCATAATATCATTAACAAGATAGGTGATCCCGTATTTGTAAAGGATGACAAGAGCAGACTTCTTCTGGTAAATGATGCTTTTTGTAAATTGTTTGACCTTCAAAGATCCGATATAATTGGGTAAAACCCTGGCCGAAGACGTAACAGAAGAAGAAAGAGAAAGTTTCCTGCGCATTGATAATGAAGTATTGAAAACAGGGAAGGAAAACATCAATGAAGAACCAATTACAATCAGAGGTGGTCAAACACGAACGGTATCCACAAGGAAGTCACGCTTTGAGGATCTTGATGGAAACACATTTCTTATTGGGATTATTCGTGATATAACCGAACGTAAATTAAATGAAACAGAACTCAAAATAGCCAAAGAAAAAGCAGAAGAAAGCGAGAAGCGTTTCCGTTTTTTAGCAGAAAATGCTCAAGATATGATCTATCGCATGTCTATCCCCGATGCAGATTATGAATATGTTAGTCCGGCATCTTTAGAAATATTTGGTTATACTCCTGAAGAGTTTTATAACACCCCATTGCTAATTAAGGAAGTTATCCACCCGGATTGGAAAGAATATTTCATTAATGAGTGGCAAAAATTACTAGATGGCAAAAATCCTCCCTCCTATGAATATCAAATTATTCATAAATCAGGAGAATTAAAATTCCTGAATCAACGCAATACCCTAATCAGAGATGAAGAAGGAAAGCCTATTGCAATTGAGGCTACCGTGACCGATGTTACTGTTCAGAAACAGATTGAGAACGTTTTTCGAACCGAGAAACTGTTCACTGAATTGTTGATTAACAGTCTTCCGGGAGTATATTATCTCATTAGTGAAGAGGGGAGATTTTTACGCTGGAACAAGAAATTCGAAGCAATCACAGGCCGGTCTGCAGAAGAGATGGCACAGATAAGTCCGCTGGATCTGTTTGAAGGCGATGACAAACAGGCTATTGCTGCAGCTATTCAGAAGGTTTTCACACACGGGCAAGTTCAGGTAAGCGCTCAGGTTGTAGCCAAAGACGGCAAAAAGACACCTTATCAATTCAGCGGGGATAAAATCATTGTGAATGGCAAACCGAACCTCATAGGACTTGGTGTTGATATTACCGAGCAAAAGAAAGCTGAAATGGAGATGATAGCAGCCAAAGAAAAAGCAGAAGAAAGCCAACTTCAGTTTAAACAACTTTTTGAAAGTGAAGCTGATGCCGTTTTTATTGCTGAAGTGGAAAACGGTATTATTTTAGACGTTAACCGGGCTGGCGAAAAACTCATGCAGATGCAAAAAAATGAGATTATTGGACTTCATCAAAGCAATCTTCATCCGGTAGCAACCGACGAGTTTTCGACAAAATCTTTTACTGAGCACAAGCAATCAATAGAAAAACAGGAGGATGCAGTTTTAATTGAAAATAAGATTGTTCGCAAAGATGGAGTAGAAGTACCTGTTGAGATTTTAGCCTCGAGAGTTAAATATAAAGGAAAAGAATGCCTTATTGGTACATTTCGGGACATTTCCGACCGCAAAAAAACAGAGCTTGAACTTATAACTGCCAAAGAACGAGCCGAAGAAAGTGACCGCCTGAAATCGGCCTTCTTAGCTAATATGAGCCATGAAATACGTACGCCAATGAATGGAATTCTTGGCTTTACTGACCTGCTGAAAGAACCCGACCTCACCAGTAAAAACAAGGAAGAGTTTATAAACATAATTGAAAAAAGCGGCCAGCGCCTGTTAAGTACAGTAAATGATTTAATTGATATCTCAAAAATTGAATCCGGCCAGATGCAGGTTTCAGTTTCTGAGTTTGACGTAAATAAATTAAGTGAAGATCTCTTTGAATTCTTTAATCCGGAAACCAAAAGAAAGGGACTGGAACTATTTCTGAGCAACTCATCACCAAAAGATTGTATTATTCTAAGTGACGAGAAAAAAGTATACTCCATACTTACAAATCTTATTAAAAATGCAATAAAATACACCCAGAGAGGAAGTATTACCTTTGGTTATCTGGAAAAAAAGGATGAGCTGCAATTCTTAGTAAAGGACAGTGGTAGTGGGATTCCAAAAGAGAGACTGGAATTAATATTCGACCGTTTTATCCGTAATGAACACACTGAAAAAGAAGCTATTGAAGGATCAGGCTTAGGTTTATCCATTTCAAAGGCCTATGTTGAAATGCTTGGCGGCAAAATATGGGTTGAATCAGAAATAGGTGCCGGTTCAGAATTCTATTTTACGATTCCCTATAAACCATCAAAAAATATTATCCCTGAGTCTTCAGATAATAACACAATAACAGCCAATCAAATCAAGGACTTAAAAATTCTTATCGCAGAGGACGATGAAACAGCAGATAATCTTCTGTCTATTTTTGTCAAGAGTATTAGTAAAGAAATACTTCATGCAAACAATGGAGTTGCAGCAATTGATCTTTGCCGTAATAATCCTGATCTGGATCTGATACTGATGGATATTCAAATGCCCGGGATGAATGGATATGAAGCAACCAAAATGATCAGAGAATTCAATAAGAATGTAATTATTATTGCCCAGACTGCTTTCGCCATGGAAGATGATCGTGGAAAATCAATTAAAGCAGGGTGTAATGATCATATCACTAAACCAATCAACAAAAAGGAACTGATCGAAAAAATCGAGAAGAATTTAGAGATCGGGATTAAAAAACCCTAAGTATCAAAAGATCAAATTCTCGATATTTCAAGAGTATACCACCTGTAAAGATTCTCTGAACCAGGTTATATTGAGCTATTCCAAGCACCTTTTATACAGCGGTGTCCAGCTGGCACTCCTTTGGTAAAGCCGGGGGAGATACTCAGTTTAATTTATTGGGCTAAAGCCCCTTTGCATTATAATCCCGCTGCCGTTGGCTGAAGCCAACGGCATTCAGACAGTCAAAAGGAAATCAGACGACTGCCAGAAATCAACCACCCCGGCCTCCGGCAGGCTTCGGCCACACCCCTCCTTGCGAAAGAGGGGAAATGTTTCTGGCAGGGGTAAGTCAGTCTTAATCCTTTGCTATGCAGTAGAGGTATTTCGAGCCTCTTATATAGAGCTCATCTCCGGCGATGGCAATCGAGGAGAAGAATGAGTCATCCAGTTTGTTGGTAGCAATAATCTCAAAGTCTGGACCTTCCTTTAAGACATAGGCCAGGCCTGAACCGCCAAGAATATATACATTCCCTCCTGCAGCAACCGGTGAATTGTATACGATACCAAGGTCTGCAAGTGTCTCACCTCCATAAAGCACGTTTCCGGTAGTTGCATCAAGGCAGGATATATCTCCACCATTGGACCTGTGGAAGTAGATCCTGTTATTGATCAGCAGAGGCGAAGGCACATAGGAAGTATTGCGATCTGTGGACCATACAATTGCTTCTGATCCTGAAATATCGCCTTTTGCAGCTGCCATGTTTATTGCCATAAGAGCATTACCGCGGTAACCACTCATAACATAAAGCAAATTGTTATGGTAGACCGGATTAGGGGTAACATTGCTGGTTAAACCACTGCATTCCCAGATAATATCACCGTTTTCGAGGTTATAACTGCGCACTTTGCTGTTACCGGATGCTATTACCTGCACTAAACCCCCATATTCAATAATCAGTGGTGATGACCATGTTGAAAGCTCTTCGCGCTCTTTTTTCCATATCTCCTTACCTGTCCTCTTGTCGAGGCAATATATTGCAGACTGGCCCTCATGATCCCACTGAACAACAATCCTGTTGCCATATAAGAGCAGGGGATGATCCTTCTCCAAAATTATTCCTCTTCTCCATCTGTCCGAAATCTTTTTGCCAGATCATATTCCCTTTGAAATCAAGGCAAAAAAGACCCCTGGAACCAAAATAGGCATACAGGAATTTGCCATCTGTGGTTGAGGAATTGGAAACATGGCTTGAGGTCGGATGAATATTGTTCTTTACCTCCTCCTCTGCCACTGTTCTTTCCCACATAATATTTCCGTTACTCCTGTCTATAGCAAATACCTTGAAGATATAAGGCATTAGTACAGAATCTGGTGCTCCCTCTTTCGGTATTGCCGTGGTAACAAACAAATTGTTCCCCCATATCACAGGTGTCGAAAACCCTTTTCCCGGGATTGCAGTTCTCCACTTTACATTGTGGCTCTCGCTCCATGATACCGGCGGATTGCTTTTTGGAGCTACGCCCGTTGCAAGGGGACCACGCCATGCCGGCCAGTTAGTCTCAGCATCAATCCGTGATTGTCCTGTTGCAGAAAGAGTTAAGATGAAAGAAAGCAGTATAATAAGTCGGTAAAGCTTCATTGTTATGTTGTTTTAATGAGCGCCCAATATATTGCTTCCATTTGATTTATAGTTACCCCGAGTGTTAAATATCATTAACCCGCCTCTTTTAGAAGGCCGGATAAAGGATGCAATCAGTTACTAAAATCCCTCTCAAACACCACTTTATCAAAGGTGAACCTTTTTTAGGACAAGACAAGCCACTTAAAACCCGTCGGGTTTTTATTTACTACCCGAAAACCCACTATCTCAGAATAAAATTGTAACTTATTTTATTAATTCATTTAAACAGGTTCCTACAATGAAAAATCTGATAGTATTTGGCATCTTATTTATTTCAGTTTTTTTATGCAGATGCAGGAAAGATGATCTGCCTGATCCAATCCCCAGCCATAATGTTATTAAATTCAGTGGGAGATTTGAACAAAACATTGATGACCCTCTAACCTCCAATGATATAACTATTCATTCTCTCATCGATGAATCGGGGGTTTCATCTGATGGCAAGTTTGAACTTACCAGCTTAGAAAACGAGAAATACCAGATATTTTTTGGCAGTTCCAACGAAACGGGAGAAACTGCCTACTTCGGTCTTAGCGACCCTGGTTCGGGGAGGGTACTTGTCAATGATTCCACAACTGCATTGGGCCTTCTACTGATCAATCCTTATCTTATGGGGACAGAGCAGGAACAACGTAAGGAGTACCTCGATCAAGCCATTCTAGATAATAAGTTCCCTTTATTGACAGGAGCCATTGCACAGGCACGTAAAAGCAATCCATCTGATCCTCTGAATATGGATAAGCAACCTGAGATTTATCAGCTGGTAAATGACATTATGATGTCAGCTATGGAAAAGCTTGCTGGTGGAGAGACTGAGCCAAAATATGGAGAGGAGTGTATAAAAATCACTGATCTACCAGGAAACGGTGTGGGATTCCAAAATTTCAGACACGTTTTTTATGCAGCTGATATATTTTATCCTTTGAAAAACAGTGGTCAAACCCTACTCCTTTCCAGAAAGGAAAAAGCCGCGGAGTTTATATGGAGATGGCCCCCTTGGAAGAGTGGATTCTCTTGGGTGCAAGCCCCCAAAACTGAATGCAATATTGAAAACGGATTGGTTAATCTTGATTTTTATAAATTCAATTTCAACACATTGGCAAATGGTTCATATACAGCTGTTGATCAGGCGACCCTCCTTAATACGGTGTATCTATTGTCTTATACACTTGATATGTTCTGCGGCCTTGGAGGAAAATTTGATGAAAAAACTAAGCTAGTTGATCTTGGAACTCTTTTACAGGCTGAGCCAGCGTTCCTGAATTTACAGGTTTCCATTGCTGAAGGTGAAAGCGGGGGTGTGATGTCTTCCTTAATTTCCCTTTTTATTTCTGATGTAGGACTTACAATCCTTAGCGATTATCTTAGTATTAAGGCCGTTGACCCGTTTTTTATAAGCAAAGCAGCAAAAAACCTGAATATAGGCTTAAAATGCTTTGAAATGCTCGGGTACCTCAATGAGCACATTCCATTTATTATCGACCTCGTAAGAGGACCATTTCATGTTAATTACCAATATTTCAGCTCTAACGGGACACTGTCTCTAATTAAAGATAACCTTCCGCCGGAGGCAAACATCATGATAGCACCTTCTGTTGGCTTAGGTGAGACTCAGGTCAGTTTTGCCGCTGCAAATTACATTGATGATTACACGCCTGTTGGTGACGCAAAATTCAGCTGGAAATGGGTTGCTGATGGTAGTTCAGACAATGAAGTTTGGTCAGTACCGGCTGGAAATCCCGATACAGTTTTAACACTCTCTGCACCTGGCAGAATGTATCTCAAGGTTAATGATCAAACCGGTGGCGAGACTCAGACAATTAAAAAGTTCTCTTTCTACGAATCTGTCGGGAAGAGTAGGATTGTTGTGCTAGCCGCAAGTAACTTATCTGAATATGGGAATGGGTTTTTATCAGATTCACTCGGTTATTATAGTGAAGGATCGGGTCTTACCTATGTTTTAACCAAACCTTTACAGACCTGTGATGTTATAGGCATAAATTTTCATCCATCCATTCTTAATCCAAATACAGACCTCCTTGTTATTGATCCATCAGTTAATGATTGGTTCTGTCCTGAACAGGCGACAGGAAATCCGGTTATGGAGGCTTACCTTGACCACAAACTGGCGATAGCTAATTTTGTTAGAAATGGCGGAAGCCTTCTCTTTATTACAAGCTGGAATACAGGATATGAGGGGAATATTGTTCCATTACCTTTAATTTCTGTGTCAGATAATAAAGTGATCAGAGCACAGTATTCAAACAGGCAGTTTATTTTAGGGGATGAGAGCTTCATGTATACCTACATAGCATATAATGAGATCCCGGATAAATCGGTGGTCCATCTGGTTAACCAGAATAATGATCCCTTGCTTGTTGAGATGAAAATAGGGGAAGGAATAATCCTTAATTCGGTATTCAAAACCTTTTATTCAGGGTTAGACGGAGAACCAATACATTATCCGGTAAATGTCAACACATTCAGGTATATGATAGGGGCTGTTTACAAGTAAATAATATCATAGATTTATCTCCTTTAACAATATAATTCTTTCTAAATCACGGATTAAAATTTGGTTAGATATTTCAAACCTCTTGTCTTCAAGGAACCCTCGGTGCGAATGCACCGGGGTTTTTTGTTTTCAGAAGGGAGCCAAAACGCAGTTTTGTGCGACCGGATGGAAACAAAAACCCCGGGTGCTAATTGTCATTAAAACGGCCAGGACTTAACTCCATGAACTTGTTTGAAAAAGAATTACAACCTGATTTCTCACGCTCTAGAAAGTTGAATCTATCGGTATAAGAGCGTAAAAATCTCCTGGAGATTCGGCGATAAGATAACTTCTGTCCGACGATTGCTGGCGCGGCCCTCATTTGTATCATTGGTTTTCACAGGATGGAACTCTCCTTTTCCTGATGCTGTGATACGGGTAGAGTCAAATCCATTCTCAACAGTAAGTATCCTGACAATTGAATTGGCCCTGGCTGTACTAAGGTCCCAATTGTCTTTAAACTTGGCTGTATTAATGGGAACATTATCAGTATGACCTTCGATCATAACTTTAATATCCTTTGTGTTTTCTAAAACCTGCGCAAGGGTTTTTAGTGCTTCTTTACCCTTTGGATCAACAACATCACTGCCTGATTTAAAAAGCAATTTTTCCTCGAGAGAAACATATACGTTACCATCTTTTGTGTAAACGTAAAGCTCATCAGCATTATAATTCATAAGTGCCTTGGCTATTGAATTTTTAAGGTTGTCCATTACATCCCTTTGCGACTGAATAATATCCTCAAGTGATTTCAGGCGATCAGCCTGATATTCTAAAGCACTTTTTGATTCAGCAGTAAGAACTGTCAGATCATTTTGCACTGCTGCATTTTCATTCCTTATTGTTGAATTCTGGTCCATCATGATTGCATTTTGCTTCTGCATTCTATCATTTTCAGACATCAGATTTTTGACTTTCAAGTTATAGTCAATAATGCTGCTGCTTGCTATTGCGCTATCGCCCTGCAACTTACTTACTCTGGCTTCCGAAGTCTTTAGTTTTCTTGCAGGCACACAAGAAACAGAAAGGATACCCACTGCTAATACCATACTGGTAATAAAGAAAATTGTCTTTTTCATCGTTCTGTATTTGAAAAAATTAAAATTTAATGCGTCTCTGGTTAAGGAATAAATATCCCGTTTTTAGGTTCTCAACGACAGGTTGGCCTTCAATCTTGAAAGACCGGTTTATCTGAACATATCTTTTTTGAAACGGGGAATTGCCAATTCGATAGCCTCTTCTACTTCATGTGAATTAGGAAAGTATTGGTTCCCCTTAATGTTATAATGAAAACTCCTGTTTAAAGTCCATTAATAATTTTGTGCAATTCTTCTTTGGTTTTGCCCAGCTTGATTTGCAGTTTGCCATACATCTCCTCTTGTTTACCTTCTTCAAACATCAGGTCATCATCAGTAAGGAATGCAAACTTCTGTTTGAGTTTGCCTTTTTGCTCATTCCAGTTCCCTTTTAGTTCAGTTTTATTCATGACTTCAGAAATAATTTATTGCAACTGGCAATACAGTGGTGAATAATATTTCACATACCAAAGGTCAGGCTACAGATCAAAGATACCATTACATAGTTCTGTGTAATAGTTACATAATTCACACTCATGAATAGCAGAGATCTCTTTAGCTGAATATCAAACAGCCGGTAATGTGGCGATTAAGAATGTCGCCATTACTAATTTAGCTTCTTTTTTGATGATAGTTGAACTGTTACCAAGAATTGGCTAGTAATGATGAGAATTACACCGATGACAATGAATAAATGAATGACTGGTGTCGTTACATGAAACGCAAAAAAGCCTAAAAGCCAAACATCCACAAGTATTAGTCCAATGACCAATAATAATTTTGCAAAAAGATCGAATCCAGAAGGTGAATACTCTTCCCTCTGCTACTGTTTTTTAGTTGGAATTATAAAAAGCGGTATAGCGGATTGGCGTAAGACCTCTTCTGTTACACTGCCTAATAATATTTTTTCTAACCACTTCCTGCTGTGGGAGCCCATAACAATAGCATCTGCATGAAGGTTACCCGCTGTCTCTAAAATTGTTGCAGCTATTTCACCGTCCTCTACACGGACTTGAATGGAATCATCCTTAAGGTGCTGTTTTGTACTGTTTAGATACTGCAGGGATGCATTTTTCAAGCCATCGCCACTTTCCAATTGCATTGGTTCTACATTAATATAACCGTTAAATCCCATTATTGGGGAGTATTCCCTGGAAGAATAGTACACAGGATCCGATATAACGTGCAACAATGTAACTTCTGCACCCATAGCCTGAGCGAATAGATATCCAGTTTCAACAACTTTCTGAGCAGTTGGATCATAATCCAGTGCTATAATTATTTTTTTAATCTTCATTTTCTTGATCCTTTTTGTACAATTTGTATTTATGATGAATTATCACACTTCACCTTAAATAGTAGCAAGGATAATGCGCATCTCTTCAATTGTTTTGCCAAGTTTGTACCCCAGCATTTCTATCATCTCCTTTTCTTTGCCATTATGGAAGGTCAGATCTTCTTCTTTAATATCCGGATAATTTATCATGAGTTTCTCTTTTTTCTCATTCCAGTATCCTATAGTCTTAGTATCCATGATTTTAATATTTATGCAAAATAGGTTAAGGCTAGTTAAAAATAATATGAAAGGTCATGGGCTTTGTTACATAATTCTTAGAGAAAATTACATTTTTCACACATTCCTGGTGCACTATTCAGGCTGGAGATACCCGGGGTTTGTCCAGGAAGGTGTAGTAATCAATTCAGGTCGGGATCTGTCAATTTGGATGATTTCACATTTCATCAAAGAGGGTATACTCTCTAAATATCTGGTGATGAAATAATTCAATTTGCACACAATCATAATTTGACTTTCTAAAGAATATCTATGCTTATATTCACTTCTTCAAAACTCGCCATCTACAGTAAAACCCCGGCACAAAAATACCGGGGTCTTATTTAGGAATGCATCCATCTGAAGATAAACTGAAGAGCCGGTCTTTACTGCAGCATTGCTGGAGCAGACTGAAATCTATGAATTCAGATTTTTAGACGTATTATCCCGTTCAATGACCAAAAATATAGAATAGACCTAATTGAAATCCTCTGTTGGTAGATACTACTGCATCATCTTTATTGATGTTGCTTAATCCGTAATTATATCTGACATCAACACCTAATCCGGTTGAAGGAACAACATAACTGACACCAAATCCAACTCCAAAATCAATTGGATTAAGAGCATCTCTGTTGTCAGCAGCAACCAGGAAACCCACCTGTGGGCCGGCCTGCAGCCTGAATCCGTTATCAAACATATACTGCAACATCAAAGGCACATTTATGTAGTCCAGATTATATTCAGATCCCCCGTTTTCCGCACCCTGCATAGAATAGACCAGTTCAGGCTGAACAGCCCACTGACTGTTTAGATGGATATGGCCAAACAAACCAAAGTAGTAACCTGTGATCTGGTCAAATTGAACATTGTCGCTATTGTGGACATTGTACATGTTTAACCCACCTTTTACGCCAAGGTTTACAAACCCCTTAGGTGAATCGCTGTGTTGTGCAGTTGCAACGCCTGCGATCATACTTGCTGCAATTAATACGATTAAGAATTTCATTGTTCCTTTAATTGTTAATTATTATTTCTCCGTCCCTTACAAAAGGGGCGCTTTTTAATAAGGGCAAGTTGCGGCTTATTTCCTGACGGAATGTTATGTAATTGTCTCTATATGTTACATAATTCACATGTTCAGAGGGCAGGTTATCTCTCCGTCTGATCATGAAACAAATAGAATATTGACTCCCTGAATGCTTGCCTGGCAAGAATCTCCTTTTCAGGTGTTCTATTTTATGGGATCAAACAGCTGTATCCAAAAACAGATCCTGTTAATCAATTAATAGATCATTCCTGCTTCAGTATTGATTTAATAATATATTTTTGGTTAACAACTAAAAACGATAATGCTCTATGGCTATTAAATGCAAATTGGGAATACATAATTGGGATGAATGTGTTTGTACCGAGTGTAATGCAATAAGGTCAACGCATCATGATATCCGTATGGACTGTGAGAAATGTTCAAAATGCGGAACTGAATTTCCGGGTTATCATGATTGGGGGAAGAATTGTGAGAGGTGTGCAAGATGTGGTAAGACAAGGGAATTTGGACATTCGTGGCAGGATAACTGTGAAAAATGCTCCAGATGCGGAGAGACCAGAAAGGATGAACATAAAATTGTAAATGGTCTCTGTTCAGTTTGCGGACATGGCATCTTTGAAGATGATGATAAAAAACAGTATCAGGTAATAAGGATCGGCAAAAGCATACTGATGGCCGAAAATTATGCTAAACAGCCGGTGGAAGGAGGATATTGGATATATGAGGAAGAAAGCACAAATCTGGCCAAATATGGTTATTTATACGACTTCGAAACTGCGTTGAATATTGCTCCGAAAGGATGGCACCTTCCAACACGCGGTGAGTGGGAGGCAGTATTGACAGAGACGGGAGCAAATTCTCAAAACAGTTATGAGAATTTAAGAACGGGAGGGCATAGCGGTTTTAATGCAGTTTTTGGCGGCTGGAGGTCCAACTTCAACAATTTTATTGGTGAAAATGAATCAGCACATTACTGGAGCAGTACTGAAGAATCCGAAGAGAAGGTCTGGCAATTCAAAATCATCGCTCATGATCACAAAGTCGGGTTTGACAAAACAAAAAAAACTCTTGGGTTGAGTGTGAGGTACTTTAAAGATTAAGAAGGAGTGGAGAGTTGAATTTTTGCAGTCTTAGCAGCGGTAGCAGCGGTAATTGTTATTATATCGGTAACGGATCACATGGTATTTTGATCGATGCGGGTATTTCTGCATTGTCTGTCCGTAAGTTCCTGTCGGAAATTGGAGTTACAATGCAGTCGATAATGGGGGTGTTGGTAACACATAACCATTCCGATCATATAAGAGGTCTGGAAGTGCTCACCCGGAGGAACAACCTGCCTGCTTTCACCACTGAAAAAATACGGCAAAGCCTTATTTATCTCGCGTAACAGAATCTCCGGTGATGCTATACGTAAAATTCCCCTGCAGCAAAAATTCACGATTGCAGGATTTGATATCGAGGCATTTCCTGTTTCACATGATGCCCCTGAAACTATAGGTTTTCATATTTGCAGCGAGGGTCAAAAAATTACAATAGTAACCGACCTCGGACACATATGCACATGTTGCCACCCCCTATATAAAGGCAGCCAACCTACTGGTAATTGAGTCGAATTATGATGAACAGATGCTTTTGAAAGGCAGGTATCCACATTATCTGAAAGCCAGGATCAGGTCCGACCGAGGACATTTAGGCAACCATCAAACATCGGCTTTCCTTGCAGACAATATCAAGTGACCATCTCAGCCATATCTGTATTGCCCATCTGAGCAAAAACAATAATACGCCTGAAAAAGCTATTGACACTCTCATGCAGAGCCTTCTCCGACAGAGGCTTGGATCTGAATGGTCGTCCCAGGGTAATCGCTCTTAATCGCAGTGTACCATCAGAGATGATATGTCTGAGGTAGAATATTAACCTGCTACATCAGATCTTTTTCGAAAGCTTCTTTATCGAACTTGTATTTATTATTCAGAAATTCCATTATCGCAACTGTGTCCTTATAGGAATTACCCAGACAGGTAGAAGCACCTGGCGACGGTGTGATATTGAAGATAATTTTATCGCCCGTTATCTTTGCCTCTCCCATCTCAAGTTTTCGCGTAGTATTGTTAACAACCTGTGGCCTTGTTCCTCCAACACCTCTGGCATAGTTGATCTCACTCAGCTTAAGACTCGGAACTATCATTCTTATCTGCTTTATAAACAGTCGCTTTCCAATAAAGGGAATGTCGTACAGAATATTTAATGAGATATATTTAAACAAGACCGGATCGGTTAAGATCTTAATCAGACTAATCACTGGCCTGAAACCTAATCCAAACGTTTTCCAGTAATCACCAATGGTTTTCCAGTTATATCTCTCAAGGCGGAAGATCGGCTTTGCTGTTGGTCCGAAACGGGTTATATCCTGGTTATGAACCTCGGGATCACCATGTATGGCAGCAAAAGGCAGCTTAGCAACCTGGATGGTATAAACCTTACCATTAAGCACTTTAGGTCCTGTATAGAAGCTTCCTGCTACTGACAAAATTGAGTAATTCTTACCATAGCCCAGTGATTTTGCATACATAAGACTATGTCCGCCAGCTGCAATAACAACGACTTTAGCATTGATAACGCCATTATTGGTAGTGACAACATAATGGTCGGTACCCTTTTCAATCTTCACCAGTTTAGTAGAAAGCCTTATTTCGAGGTCAGGATTACTTTTTTTGGCATTCTCGGCAAAGGAGTGACTCAGGTTCTGAAAATCAACAGTATAGCCATCCTCTGTAGCCAACGCTACAATCTCCTGGTCGGGATCCCGTCCTTCTAAAATTCTGGGTTCTAATCTGCCTATCTCTTCTTTCTCAATTACATGCAGGTTGGGAAAAAGCTGAGAAAATAGTTTAAAACGTTCTCTTAAACCGTTCACCTGATCTCTTCCAACTGCAAGAACCATCTTTGAGTATTTACTGAAAAGCTTTCGCTCTCCGCCCCTCTCTTTTTCAGTCTCAACATATTTCATGACCATATCGGCCATGTGCTTCACATTTTTTGCCTTCTCAAATGTGTAATTGGTTTCTATATCACCGAAATGCAATGTCTGGCTGTTCATATTCGCAGGTGAATTGACCATACCCAGATCGTGATACTTTTCAATTAAGGCAATGTTCCTGACATCGCTGTATTTACTAAGAGTATAAAGAAGAGCTGATCCTACAACCCCGCCTCCAACAATCAGGACCTCATAATTAGCTGTTGATTCTTTCATCATTTATTTCTGATATTTAACGGTATATATTCCTGTTTACCATACACATTTTTAAAAGCCGGCCTTATGATTCTCTTGGCAGAGAAGGTAAGTTCCTCAATTCGGTGTGTACACCATCCGGATATCCTTGCGATAGCAAACAAAGGTGTAAACAGCTCTTTGGGTATATCAAGGCAGCTATAGACAAATCCTGAATAGAAGTCGACATTTATACAAACTACTTTGGTTGATTTCTCTCCTTTGAATTTCCTGAAAACTTCAGGGGTGAGATTTTCCACCATTTCGTAAAGCTCAAATTCAGCAAGCACACCTTTTTCTATGGCCAGCTCCCTGGCTTTAGCCTTCAGTATTGGTGCCCTTGGGTCGGAAATTGTATATACAGCATGTCCGATACCATAGATCTTCCCTGAGTGGTCGTGAGCTTTCTGGTTCAATATCTTCAGGAGGTACTCTTCAACCTCCGCAGTGCTCGACCAATCTTTTACATTAGCCTTTATATCCTCCATCATCTCCAGCACCTTCAGGTTAGCTCCTCCATGAAGCGGTCCCTTCAGTGAACCGATAGCGGAGGTAACTGAAGAGTAAATATCTGTCTCTGAAGAACTTGTAACCCTCATGGTAAATGTTGAGTTATTTCCTCCTCCGTGTTCGGCATGTAATACAAGGGCAAGATCAAGAATATCAGCCTCAAGCTTTGAGAATCCATCGCAATCACCCTTTATCAGAAAGAGAAAGTTTTCGGCTGTTGACAAATGAGCCTGCGGATGTCGGATCGAAAGTGTTTTGCCCTTATAAAGATGCCTGAGTGCCTGATAGGAGTATGCCACTATGGTTGGGAACTTGGCTATTATGTTGAGTGTTTGTCTCAACATATTGTCGACTGATATATCATCGGGCTTTTCATCAAGGGTGTACAGCCCCAATACCGATCTGGCAAGAATATTCAGAACATCCTTTCCCTTCATCGACAATATCATATCCTTAACAAAATCGTCCGGCAGTGAACGCATGGAGGCCATATGCTCCGAGAAATCTTTCAGTTCAGCCGCACTCGGCAGGCTACCCGGTAAGCAAAAGAAAAACCGTTTCATCAAATCCGTGCCTGCCCTCCTGCTGGAACCCATTGGTAATTGCTTCAATATTAATACCCCTGTAATACAACTGACCGGGGATAGCCATTACCTTATCGTTCTCTTTCTTATATCCCACAACATCTCCAATGTTTGTCAGACCTACCAGCACACCGGTACCATCTTTATTCCTTAGTCCTCTTTTTACATCATAGGTGTCAAATAATGCGCTTTCGATCTGGCAGGCCTTTTTTACTGAGACCTCCATTTTTGAAAAGAAATTGTTATCATCCATTTGTATAGGTTATTAGAGATGTTGGTTTAAATATTTGAAATTATGGCATCAGCAAATTCTGATGTTTTCAGAAGAGTCGCATTATCCATCAACCGATGGAAATCGTAGGTTACCCGCTTACTGCTTATTGTCTTCTCGAGTCCCTTGTAGATACTGTCTGTTACCTCACCCCATCCCATATAATCAAACATCAATGCACCCGACAGGATCACTGACCCTGGATTGACCTTATCCAAGTCCGGCATACTTAGGTGCAGTACCGTGAGTAGCCTCAAATATGGCATGTCCGGTTTCAAAATTGATATTTGCACCCGGGGCAATTCCAATACCACCTACTATTGCAGCCAGAGCATCGGATATGTAATCACCATTCAGATTAAGTGTTGCAATTACCGAATACTCCAGAGGCCTGGTAAGTATCTGCTGCAGGAAAGCATCTGCTATCACATCCTTTATAATAACCTTCCCTTCACTTTCTGCTTTCTTAAGCATTTCGTCAGCCACTTCCGGACCTTTACTGTCAGCGATCTGCTTATGTTGCGACCATGTGAAAACCTGGCTGGCAAACTCTCTCTCCGCCAATGCATAACCCCATTTCATGAAGGCTCCTTCGGTATGTTTCATTATGTTTCCTTTATGAACCAGTGTAACCGAGGGTAGTTTCCTCTCAACAGCAAATTTTACAGCCTGCCTGACAAGTCTTTCGGTACCTTCTACCGATACAGGTTTTATCCCTATTGAAGAGGTATTGGGGAATCTGATCTTCTTAATACCCATCTCTTCTATCAGGAACTTTTTCACTTTTTCCGTCTCAGGCTGACCATTAAGAAATTCTATCCCTGCATAAATATCTTCGGTGTTCTCCCTGAATATATGCATGTCAACTGTTTCAGGTCTCTTTACAGGACTGGGAACACCCTTAAAGTAACGCACCGGCCTGTAGCAGGTATAGAGATCAAGTTCCTGCCTCAAGGCGACATTAAGTGACCGCATTCCCTCTCCTACCGGAGTAGTTAGAGGACCTTTAATTCCAACAAGATATTCTCTGAAGTCGGCGAGTGTCTCCTTAGGCATCCAGTTTCCTGTTTGTTTAAAAGCCTTCTCCCCTGCCAGCACCTCTTTCCATGCCACTTTCCGTTTCCCGTTATATGACCTTGAAACTGCTGCGTCGAAAACGCGAACAGAGGCATTCCATATGTCCGGACCAATTCCGTCTCCCTCAATAAATGGTATTATTGGATGATCAGGCACAATCAGTTTCCCGTTTACAATTTTGATTTTTTCAGCTATCATTTCTTCAATTTAATTTCCTGATTATATTTAATGCACTTCCCTCTTTAAACCACTCAATCTGTGCTTCATTGTAAGAGTGGTTCACCGGGAAATGTTCCCTGCTGCCGTCTGAGTGATTCAAAATCACCGTCAGAGAAACGCCGGGAGCAATATCCTTTAGTCCTGTAATATCAATTTTATCGTCCTCTCTTATCTTGTCGTAGTCATCCTTGTTAACAAATGACAGTGGAAGGACACCCTGTTTTTTAAGATTGGTTTCGTGTATTCTGGCAAATGATTTGACAATTACTGCCTTGACACCCAAATATCTGGGTTCCATTGCTGCATGCTCCCTTGATGACCCTTCACCAAAATTTTCCTCCCCTACTACCACTGATCCTATCTCCCTGAACTTTTTTGCCACAGCAGGTACACCTGCATAAGTACCTGTGGTACTATCAAGTACCTTATTGGTTTCATTGTTGAAGGAGTTAACGGCTCCTATCATATAATTCTCGGAGATATTCTCCAGATGACCCCTGTACTTCAGCCAGTATCCGGCCATTGAGATATGGTCGGTAGTGCATTTCCCTTTTGCCTTGATCAGAAGCGGCAGATTTGAAAAATCTTTACCATCCCATGGTTTGAATGGTGTAAGTAGTTGCAACCTGTCTGATTCGGGAGCTACTAATATATCCATGTTACCCTTGTCTTTTACCGGCTTCTGAAAACCCGATTCAACTGTTCCGAATCCACGGACAGGAAGGTCGATACCCTCCGGTTCCTTTAGCTTAACGGCTAAACCCTTCGAATTTACAAGGGTATCAGTAATAGGGTTAAATGTAAGCTTACCGGCTAACGCAATTGCTGTAACTATTTCGGGAGAGGCTACAAAAGCATGTGTGTTTGGATTACCATCAGTCCTCTTGGAAAAGTTTCTGTTAAATGAGTGTATCACTGTATTAACCTTTTGCTCCTCTGATCCTGATCTTGCCCATTGGCCAATGCAGGGACCACAGGCATTTGCAAATACCTTCCCCCCGATATTCTTAAATAGATCCAGAAACCCGTCCCTCTCTGCTATCGACCTTATCTGGTCGGAACCCGGTGTAACGGTATACTCCGATATTGCTTTGAGGTTTTTGGAAAGCGCATCCTTTACAATTGAGGCAGCACGCGAAAGATCTTCATATGATGAATTGGTACACGACCCGATAAGACCTACCTCCACATCGATTGGCCATCCGTTCTTTTCTGCTACCTCCTTCATCTTAGAGATGGGTGTGGATATATCAGGTGAAAAGGGGCCGTTTATATATGGTTCAAGCTGCGACAGATCAATTTCGATAAACTGATCATAATAGGAAGATGGATCGGCAAGCACTTCCGGATCTGCAGTCAGGTTTTTCATATTGTCTGCAGCCATTTCAGCAACCTCACTCCTGCCTGTGGCATTAAGATATCTGATCATTGAGTCATCCAGGTTGAAGAGTGAGCAGGTCGCTCCTGTTTCAGCCCCCATGTTGCAAATAGTTGCCTTCCCGGTGCATGAAAGCGACGCAGCCCCTTCACCAAAGTATTCAATGATGGCTCCGGTACCACCCTTTACCGTGAGCATACCTGCTACCTTTAGTATAACATCCTTCGCAGAGGTCCAACCACTTAATTTACCTGTCAGCTTTATTCCTATAAGTTTCGGAAATTTCAACTCCCATCCCATACCGGCCATTACATCAACGGCATCGGCTCCGCCGACACCTATGGCAATCATCCCCAGTCCACCGGCATTTGGTGTGTGTGAATCGGTGCCTATCATCATACCGCCGGGAAAAGCATAGTTCTCGAGGACGATCTGGTGTATAATACCTGCACCCGGTTTCCAAAATCCAATATCGTATTTATTGCAGGCCGAGCTCAGGAAATCGTATACCTCCTTGTTAGTCACCCCTGCAGTTTTTAAATCATCGTCAGCCCCTGTCCTGGCAACTATCAGGTGATCGCAATGCACTGTTGCAGGAACAGATGAACTCTCCTTGCCAGCCATCATGAACTGCAACATTGCCATCTGAGCAGTTGCATCCTGCATTGCAACCCTGTCCGGAGCAAAATCAACATAATCAACGCCACGAGTGAACGATCGGGGTCGAACATCTTTATGCAGGTGGCTGTATAATATTTTCTCGCTTAGCGTCAGGGGACGCCCTAATACCTTTTTCGCATCAGTGATCCTTGATGATAGTTCACTGTAGTAAGTCTTGATGATCTCCAGGTCAAATATCATATCATATTAATATTTAGATATATGCATATGTTCGTGTGCAATTTCAGGAGGGCCTGTTTGTTTCACAATAGTATAACAATTTTCAGGCAGCCTGGTTCATTTACAAAATATGGTTCTGTACTGATTAAGTTTCTTTGGAAAGTGGCTGAAACTTAATAAAAAAAGTGAACTTAATCTTTTCCTATGGTCTAATATTTATCATGTATAGCCACATAATTTCTCAATTCAAATTTTTTCAAATAAGAACAATTCGACTGGTGACTAAAACCAAGATAAGGACTGAATTCCGGGTACACTATCTGAGCAATGGTTCTATTATTTTCACATCTCCATCATTAGGTGAAGGATCTATTCGCAGCAGACGGCAGACGATATTGTAAACATCAACATTATGGAGTTCATTAATTCTTATGCCTTTCCTGAATCCCGGACCACGGGCAATAAAAAGTGATTGCATATCGTCCATTGCAGGGTCAAATCCATGGTCTCCTCCATTGTATTCCGATCTGCCCGGCCTGGTCCCTATCACGCGGCCGCTGTCGGCGAGAATTATTACTTCCGGTATCCTGCTATTCTTACCATAGTGAAATTCTGCGGGCAGGTTTTCTCTCTTCCACACCCTCAGGCTGTCGAATGGTTCAAGTATCGAAACTATTGAATCGGCGTAT
The DNA here is from genome assembly GCA_963698535.1 of uncultured Bacteroidales bacterium. GTDB lineage: Bacteria > Bacteroidota > Bacteroidia > Bacteroidales > VadinHA17 > CAVORD01. The sequence goes on from CAVORD010000002.1 coordinate 255,007, forward strand.
CCCGGATTTGGTTCCAGTTGATAAATCGGTGAAGATCCGTCAAGGCGGCTGATCATATAAGCAGGGATATGATCAAGGAGGTTAAGATACGACCCCTTCCCCTGGTTTGTCATTCCGTGATCTGACAGGAATATCAGATTAATTCTCCTTCCTATCTTCAGATCCTTTAATCTGGAATCAAGTATACCCAGTAAACTGTCAATATTTCTTACTGCTGCTCCCGTTTCATTTGAATTGGGACCAAAATTATGGGCCACACCATCGGGCTCCTCAAAATAGAGAGTAACAAGGCGTGGCCTCTTTTTGCGTGAATATGAAAGCCATTTTATTACGGTGTCGATCCTTGCATCAAAGGCCACAGAGCTGTCAAATGTCTTCCAGTAGTCGGGTTGAACACCACCCACTGCCGCCTCTGAGCCTACCCAGTAGAATGAAGCAGTTGTCAATCCCTGTCTTGAAGCTGTTGACCATATCGGTTCCCCGGAATAGAACCTCGGATCCTCAACTGCTGTTCTGTCACCTATCCTGTAGAGACGGTCCAGTTCAGGCGCATAGAATGTGTTATTGATAATCCCATGATTATCAGGATAAAGACCCGTGGCAAGAGTATAGTGGTTAGGAAATGTCTTTGACGGGAATGCCGGAATTAGTCTTTCCGATCTCACACCCTTTTCTGCAATGGCATCGAGCGAAGGTGTCCCATAAAGATTTCCATAATCCCACCTGAAGCCATCGGCTGAGACAAGCACGACATAGTTTTCCGACTGTTGGATGTATACCATAAAAATAATAGCAAATACTCCCCCTAGTATTCCTCCTATGATCAGTGATCTCTTAATGGTTGGTGTCATATCAATTGTTTTATGATGGAAAAGTACAAAAAAAGACGGCAAACTCCTCAGCTTGCCGTCAAGTACTAAAACCTAAACCATGGCCACTTACTTTCTATGGATCAATAGCCATGTATCGTTATATTTTGGGAATTTATCCCTGATACGTCTTACTTCAGATCTTGCCGCAACAACATCATCGGTGGCAAGTACCGAAACCCTATATAGACCAGCCTCATTCCTTAGTAGTGATGACTTGAACCCCTCCCTTAATATCTCCTGCTGGTATTTTATCGCATTATCATATCCCCTGAAACTTCCAATTATTACAAAGTAGCTGTAAGGGTCAACCGGCACATTCTGTATTGGAACCAATTTTTCCTGAACCTCTCTTATCTCTGGTTTGACTACAGGTTTCTCAATTACAGGTTCAGGCTTAGGTGCCTCAGCCTGGACCGGCGGCTTGTAATCATAATCAGAACTTTTGCGGTTCTTTTTGGCTCCTCCGCATGACACCAGTAACGATGCTGTAATGATCAATATAATTGTGACGTTCCCTTTCATTTCAGTACAAATATGATAGTAAATTCCTTATCAAAATCAGGGGTTCTTAAATTTTAACCAAAATTTAATATTCCATTTAGAAACTGAATCATCTTTCCCAAAACGAATGAATCGTTAACTTTAAGGAAAATTCAATCTCATGAAACGATCAATACTTTTTATTCTTTCACTATTCTCCATTATGGCTGTTACAGTTGGGCAGGAAGCTCTTATAATTGTTGATATCCAGGACTTCTACTACCCCGGAGGCAGGAGTGAATTAGTTCAGCCTGAAAAAGCAGGGGACAATGCTGCTCTTCTCCTGGAAAAGTTCAGGAAGGAAGGTAAACTGGTGATTCATGTGAGACATAACTTTGAGCCGGGAGGTAGTATACATAGATCAGTTGCTCCATTGAAAGAAGAAAAGGTAATCTCCAAAGATGATGTTAATGCCTTTAAGGGCACTGATCTTCTGGAATACCTGCGGTCAAATAATATTTCTTCGCTCGTAATATGTGGTATGCAGACCCACATGTGTGTGGAGGCAGCTGTAAGGGCAGGCGCCGACTATGGGTTCAAAGTAGTTCTGGTGCAAGATGCATGCACTACCCGGGACCTTAAATTTGGAGATATAAATATAGGATGGCAAGAGGTTCACTATTCAACTCTTGCCACCCTGAAAAGTTATGCGACTATTGTTACCACCGGAGAATACTTAAATAAGTAGGCCGGTGGATAAACGTTGGAGGTTAATAAGCTTCACTTATTATACTGCTCGTACATATCGTTCCCTTTGTCATCAACAATAATGAAAGCCGGAAAATCCTCAACATATATCTTCCTAACTGCTTCCATTCCAAATGAAAGCCGGAAAATCCTCAACATAGATCTTTCTTACCGCTTCCATTCCCAGCTCCTCAAAGTCGACGACCTCAACAGACTTGATACTCTCCTTGGCGAGGATAGCTGCCGGACCGCCGATCGATCCCAGGTAAAAGCCTCCATACTTTTTGCAGGCATCAGTAACCTGCTTAGTCCTGTTACCTTTTGCAACCATGATCATTGATCCCTCTTTGCTTTGAAAAAGGTCGACATAAGAGTCCATACGGCCTGCTGTTGTAGGGCCAAAGCTGCCAGAAGCCATTCCCGGAGGTGTTTTGGCAGGTCCCGCATAATAGACAGGATGATTTTTAAAATAGTCAGGCATAGGTTTACCTTCGTCGAGCATTTGCTTTATCCTTGCGTGAGCAATATCTCTCGCCACAACAAGTGTCCCTTTCAGGTTTAGTCGGGTTCCCACCTTATGTTTCTTCAACTCCGCCAGAACCTCTTTCATTGGTCTGTCGAGATCAATATCAATTGCCTTCTCCAGTATCGGGGCTTCAGCAGGGAGATACTTTGCAGGGTTCTTTTCCAGCTCTTCCAGGAATATCCCGTCGCGATTGATCTTCGCCTTGATATTCCTGTCGGCAGTACAGCTTACACCTATACCCACCGGGCAGGAAGCTGCATGGCGTGGCAATCGTATGACCCGTACATCCAGGACAAAATACTTCCCGCCGAACTGAGCACCAACTCCATACTCATAGCATAGTTTTTCAATTTTATTTTCCCATTCAATATCCCTGAAAGCTCTTCCTGCAGCATTGCCGGTAGTTGGCAGATCATCGAGGTAGCCTGCTGAAGCCTCTTTTACTGCCTTAAGTGTAGCTTCAGAGGAAGTACCCCCGATGACAATTGCAAGGTGATAAGGGGGGCAGGCAGCAGTACCCAGATCCTTGATCTTCTCTTTCACAAATTTTACCAGTGACTCTTCATTAAGGAGTGACTTTGACTGCTGGTATAGGAAAGTTTTATTCGATGAGCCACCACCCTTGGCAACAAAGAGAAATTCATACTCCTCACCTTCACCGGAATAAATATCTATTTGTGCTGGCAGGTTACTTCCTGTATTCTTTTCATCGAACATACTCAATGGTACGATCTGGCTGTAACGAAGGTACTTGTCACGGTAGGTTTCAAAAACACCTTTGGTAAGAGCCAGCCTGTCATCTCCACCTGTCCATACTCGATCACCCTTGCCACCTATAACAATTGCCGTGCCTGTGTCCTGACATGTAGGAAGCAGGCCTTCAGCCGAGATAACCGCATTCTTGAGCATTATGTAAGCTACAAACCTGTCGTTATCTGTCGCCTCAGGATCTTCAAGTATTGCTTTGATCTTTTCTAGATGGGTTCTTCTAAAATAGAAAGAGATGTCTGCAAATGCTTCTCTGGCAACCAGTTCAAGAGCCTTTGGATCTATCTTTAGGATCTTTTTCCCTTCGAACTCACCGAACGAGACATATTCTTTTGTAAGCAGCCGGTACTGAGTCTTGTCGCCCTGATGCTGAAATGGTTTTTCATAAATAAAGTCTGCCATAATAAATTGGGATTAGTGTGATTCGTTATGACTGTTATGATGTTATGATGTTATGGTGTTATGATGTTATCATGTTGTCCTCATTAGAAGTTATCCACTTCCCTGTATGCTTCAATCACTCTTTTTTCACCTTCCTTCCCGCTAATGCTTTTCCCATGCTCCATACATAAAACACCATCAAATCCTTTATTGTGAATATGTTTGAAGATATTCTTATAGTTAATCTCACCGGTTGTTGGTTCTTTTCTTCCCGGGTTATCACCTATATGAAAAGCAGCTATCTCATTCCATGAGGCATCGATATTAGGAATGATATTTCCCTCTGTAATCTGCTGGTGGTACATATCATTCACTATTTTGCATGACTTTCTGTTCACTGACCTGCAAATTGAATAAGACTGGGGTATTCCTTTAAGGAACAGTCCGGGGTGATCACGCAGCGAATTAAGTGGTTCCAGCACCAGGGTAATGTCATGCTCCTCAACTATATCACAGCAATACCTAAGATTATCAACAACATTAGCCAACTGATAGTCTGGATGGAGTCTCTCATCAAAGCGCCCAGGTACCACCAGTGCTTTTTTTACTCCTGTTCTCTTTGCCAGTTCTACTGCCTCCAACATTTTATCCTTCAGAAACTCTCTGATCTCAGAAGAATTAAGGACAAATGAGGTTTTAGTGAAATCGGCATAGAGCACATAAGGTCCAAAGTCCATATTAAGGCGGCTCAGTTCCTTAACCATTCTCTCCTGTTCGGCCTTCTCCCTTCCGGGAAAACCATTGTCAAACACAGCCCTGAAACCATTATTGTTTGCAAACTTAATATGATCGACGGGGTCGGTGCCTGCATGCTCCCTGAACATCCCTATTGACGGTGCATATTTAAGCTTAAAGGGCGTTCCTCCGTCTGATCCGTAAGAAGAGACACTTCTCTCTGTCTCCCGGGCAATTAAAAGTGAAGGTGCGGCCAAAGCGGCAAGCCCGGCCGTTTTAAGAAAACTGCGTCTATTAGCCATAATAAAAGTATCTTAAAAAATATACTTCCTTTTTGCACTAATCCGGCCCGACTTTAGCAGGCAGGAGTCGGCAAAGTTATTTCTGCTCTAATCTAGCTCTTTGGAACAAATGCCTCTCCTGCCACCGGGATATCAGTAGGCACATTTGCCGGTCCCATAACGAAAACCTTTGGCCCCAGTTTAAGGTCAGAATTCATCATCTCCTCCCAGGTTACCTCTTTTCCGGTATATGCTGAAATCCGTCCCATAATACCCACAAGGGTTGAGATTGCTGTATTTTCAGCTTCATTGATCGGATTATTTGTGCGTATAGCCGTCAGCAGGTCAATATGCTCCTGCCAGTAAGGGTTCACAATAGGGCTGTTTGTTGGCTTTCCGTCCTCTCCAAGAGGGTATTCATATTTCCAAACCTCATTGCCCTTATCATCCCATATTGTGTTCCTGCAGTTCGACCAACCTTTTTCACCTCTAATATACTCGGAGACATTATTGGCACATCCGTTTATCTGACGCGACATGGAATGAAGATGCATTCCATTCTCAAAAGTATAATCCACACTAAAGTTATCATAGCAATCACCCGTTACTCTCCTCAGTCTTGATCCGAAGCCAACGGCCTTTACCGGATGGCTGCCCGTGAACCAGTTTATAACATCAATATTGTGTACATGCTGCTCCACGATATGATCACCCGACACCCATGTCCAGTTGACCCAGTTACGTATCATAGCTTCCATTTCGCTCCACTCAGCCTTGGGGTTGACATGCCACAGCTTACCCTGATTCCAGTAGCAGTTGGCAGAGACAATTTCACCTATTGATCCGCCTGCTATCTCTGCCCATGTTGCAACATAGTCGCGTTGATGTCTTCTTTGGGTTCCTGTAACCACTGACAATCCGAGAGCCTGTGCCTTCCTGGCCGAAGCCATTATCTGTCTTGCTCCCTCTGGGTCAACAGCCACTGGCTTCTCCATAAATACATGCTTTTTAGCCTCGACAGCTGCAGCAAAATGAAGAGGCCTGAATACCGGAGGTGTTGCAATGATAACCACATCGACACCTGAATCGATCACTTTCTGGTACGCATCAAAACCTAAAAAACAATTTTCGTCGGCTACCTCTACTCCTGTTTTTTCCTTGAGATAGTTCCTGTAGCTTCCCATCTTGTCAGGGAAAAGATCACCAAGGGCAGTAATTGTGACGTTCGGACCGGCAGTCATCCACTGCTCGGCTGCTCCGCTGGCTCTGTCGCCACAACCTATTACACCTGCTTTGAGCATTGGCCCATCGGGTGCCTTATCGAGCATTACAGGTACTACAACACTCTTTTTACCATCAGCTGCACATCCTGCAATAAAGGATGGCATTACTGCTCCGGCAACACCTGCTGAGACAGCTTTACCTAGAAAGTTACGACGTGATATCTGAGATTTTTTCATAGTGGGGTTATTGTTTAATTGTTGACTCTGTAAGTTCTGAATTTTATTGCAAAAAGCAGTTTAATTATCTTAAAATTTCACCAGGCTCACAAACTACCCTGAATCCAACATAGAAGCAATCGGAGTACCACCAGATGCTTTTAGGTATCTGCGGATCTGTTCTGAGCCATTGTTCACTCCTGGTATAATCGCGGGTGGCAGCCCTTATATCCCCTGCTTTATCCCTGTATGATCCGCCCCGTATCACTCTCTCCGCTCCCGACTCCGGCCCCTTTGGGTCTTTTATTGAACCATTATATGCGGAATAGATATCCGGTGAGTACCAATCGGAACAGAACTCTGCAACATTACCCAACATATTTTTCAGTCCGAATGGATTGGGTTGTACCTTGTCAGGTTCTTCTGTTCGTGCCTTCGATGTCGATTCAAATATCACATAACTCTCTATCACCGATAGGTCAGGCTTCCTCAATAATGACATGATCCCGCCTCCGGCGATCTTCTTCGGTTCAGCTTCAAAGAAGTATGGTGTTGTTGTTCCGGCCCTCGCTGCGTACTCCCACTCAGCTTCCGTTGGAAGTCTGTACCTCTTCCCTGTTACTGACGACAGCCATCTGCAATATGCTTCAGCTGCATGAAAAGATATTGATATTGCCGGTCTTTTATCCATACCCCACCCCTGATCGGGCTGACCATACGGTGGTGTTGCTCCGGTTATGGCATCTATTCCGTCAGCACGCTTATTCATGGCATCATGAGAGGCTCTTCCTCCGGTAGAAGTCTGGGCATAAAATGCAAGATACTCGTCCCATGATACTTCACATTCACCCATAAAGAACGGAGATATCTCAACACTTACAGCAGGTCCTTCATCATCCTTACGGTACGGTTCATTTTCAGGGCTACCCATCATGAAAGTGCCTCCTGGTACTGCGACCATTTTGAAGGAGACATTACTCCCCGGGATCTTCTCGGTAAAAGTTTCGAACGACTCTACTACTGCCGGTGATGTGAAAATTATAGTGTCGCCCTTTGTTTTACCTCCAAAATCCTTGTTCGATCCGTGAGTATAACCCTCTATATAGTGACCGGCATTAAGATGGCAATTGATACAATGCATACCCTCTTCACCCTCTTTCCGGGTATAATAGAGATGTGCCTCTTCACCCTCTTTTGTTAATTTAAGAGGAAAAAGGTTTTCATGGCATGATTTACATGATGACTCAAAAACGTGGCCCCGGGCATTCTCAAGACGACCCTTCTCTTCCCAGTCGAATGAATCCGGATCCTTGGTTACCTTACCCCACAGATCACGCGCACCTGTACGTACCTTCTGAACTAAATATCCTTCTCCCCGGGGTGGCAAGTGGCATTCTACGCATGTTGTTCTTGTACCCGATTCGGTAATATAATGGTATGATTTCTGCCACGACGAAGTGGCCTGCGGATGGATGTGGCACGAATAGCAGAATGTATCTGTTGAAGTTAACCTCGCACCGGTATCTACACCTATAACTAACAGAATACCAATAAGTAATCCCGGCAAAAACCATAGCATCCACTTCCTCATATATCCACTGTTAAAACTCCTCAATATAGGAATTTTGCCAGAGTAAGGATAATACTATTGTCAGGAAATTGACCAAATAATTACTGAAGTATACTTAAGCAAATGATCCTCTGATCAATTTTGATTTAATCAGGACCTCTTTTTATTGTAAAAGCGTGGATTCCGGAGTTCCTTCAGGCTCTATAATTCAGAAAGACTGAATTTTTCTCCGGCTCTGACACCCTTTGGGGTCTGGACCAGCGTGCAGCACTCTGTATTAAGATCGTGCTGGAAGAAAAGAACACCATTTTCCTGGACCAGTTCATCGAGCATTCTTCTTTTTTCATCAATAGCGAGTAACGGGTCAAGCTCATAACTCATGTTCCATAACAGAGGAATATGTGCCACAGAGGGGAACAGATCGGCTCCGAATACAACTTTCCTTCCATTGTAATCAATAACAGGTATCATCTGACCGGGTGTATGTCCGCTGGCAAACCTGACCTCAAATCCCGGAAAAAGTTCGCCTTCTTTCTCAATAAGCTTGAGTTTACCGCTCTCCATCATAGGAAGCAGATTTTCCGGGGGATAGGCGTCGGCCTCCCTTACATTAGGGTTTATCGCTGATTCCCACTGCATCCGGCTTACATAATAATCAGCATTCGGAAAGGTAAGTTCATATCCGGTCTTCTCTTTGTTCCATTTTGTTCCCCCTCCGCAATGGTCAGAATGGAGGTGAGTAAGAAAGACATCGGTTATATCTTCCAATGCATAACCAAAATTCTTCAGTGCCCCTTCCAGACCATATCCACCGTTAAGATATACATGGCTGAAGAATTTCTCTCCCTGCTTATCTCCATAACCGTTGTCAATAAGAATGACGCGCTTTCCGGTATCAACAAGTAATGATCGAAGCGACCAGTCGCACAGATTTCTCTCATCTGCAGGGCACTGCTTCTCCCAGAGTACTTTTGGCACTACGCCGAACATGGCCCCGCCGTCGATCTTGAAATTACTGATATGTATAGGATATAGTTTCATAAAGAGGTTGTTAAGTTATCCCTTGGGCAAATTGTTTTCAAAGTTAAGAAAGTCCCGAAAAACTAATACAACTAACAATCCGGCACACCCCATGGTTCATTACGTGCCTGGCAAAAATGTTTATGACCTCTCTCTTTTGGGTGTGAAATAATAAGTCATACTTTTGCTGGAGAAGAGTTATGATAACATGAGAATACACTTTATTGCCATTGGGGGTGCTGTGATGCATAATCTTGCAATTGCCCTTCAAAAAAACGGACATGAAATTACAGGATCGGACGACAATATATTTGAGCCCTCCAGGTCAAGGCTAAGAGGCCTTGGTTTACTGCCAGAATGGGATGGGTGGAATCCTGATGTAATAACCGGTGAAATCGACATTGTTATACTGGGTATGCATGCCAGGACAGACAACCCCGAGCTGTTACGATCGATCGAACTTGGCATAAAAGTAATGTCGTTCCCTGAATATTTGTATGAGCAGACCAAAGAGAAGAAGAGAATTGTAATTGGCGGGAGCCATGGAAAGACTACAACTACAGCAATGATCATGCACGTCTTCAGAGAGTGCGGTATAAAATTCGATTATATGGTAGGATCAGCCATCAGCGGATTTGAAACAATGGTCGGTATAAGTCCCGATTCGCAGGTCGCTGTTTTCGAGGGTGACGAATATCTCTCTTCTCCAATCGACCGAAGACCAAAGTTTCTTCTTTATAATGCCCACATTGCTGTGATCAACGGTATCGCCTGGGATCATATAAATGTCTTTCCAACCTATGAGGAGTATGTCGAACAGTTTCGTCTTTTTGCGGCACAAATTCCTCACGACGGTACCCTTATCTATTTCGACGAAGACCCGGAAGTAAGAACTATTGCAAACACCAATGCGACATGCGAAAAGAAGATAGCATACCGAACTCACGGCTATTTCCGTAACAAAATAGGTTTCTTTGCTGCTACACAGAACAGGGTAATACCAATGAAGGTATTTGGTGCCCATAACATGCAGAATCTTTCTGCAGCCAAAGAGGTCTGCATGGCTTCAGGAATTGATGAAACAGATTTTTACCGCGCCATCAGCACCTTTGAAGGGGCAGGCCGGAGATTGCAGCTTATGGCAGATTCAGAGAAGGCTACCGTCTATTTCGATTTTGCCCACGCTCCCTCCAAAGTAAAGTCAACAGTAGAAGCCGTGGAGGAGAGCTATGAAGGCAGGCCTGTGATCGCCATTCTTGAGCTCCATACATTTTCAAGTCTTAATGCTGCGTTCCTTCCCCAATATCAGGGAACACTCGACAAGGCTAACAAAGCCTTCGTATACTTTAACCCGGAAGCGATCAAACATAAGAAGCTCCTTCCTGTGGCAGCAGAGGATATTAAAAGTGCTTTCGGCGGAGATAACATAACCGTTTATTCCGACTCCAAAACACTTTTTAGAGATATAGAACATATGAGTGCCGGGAGACCTGTCTATCTGATAATGAGCTCAGGCGATTTCGATGGCCATAATATTGAAGCTCTTGCCGGGAGACTCGCCGGAACAGAGGTATAATATCACGGAAAGTATATTGTTTTTGAAAAACAAATCTGCTAATATTGCACAACATTAAAACGGGTCTTTCATTAATAACATAGTCGATGAAAAAAGCACTTTTAGTAATTATAATTGTTGCCGGATTGGCAATCAGCTCCTATGGTCAGGACTACAAGACCGCTATTGGTCTGAGGGCAGGTGTTCCTTACGGACTAACTGTTAAGCACTTTGTAAGCCAGCAGAATGCTTTCGAGGGTATCCTTGCAAGCAGATGGGGTGGCTTTGTTGCCACAGTATTATATGAAAACGAACACTGGACCGGAGAATATCCCGGGCTGAACTGGTTTTTCGGAGTAGGTGCTCACGTCGGATTCTGGAATAATAATCCATATGTCACCGGCGATGGAGGGTCAGTAATCGGTCTGGACGGAATATTAGGACTGGAATATACTTTCGATGAGATTCCACTCAACCTTTCCCTGGATATAATGCCCTCTTTTAATCTTATCGGAAGTACCGGATGGGGCGGCATCAACGGAGGTCTCTCAATAAGGTATGTATTCTGATTAAGGCCTGCTTTCTGTGCGGTTCTTTTTTTTAAGGAAATATTTTGAGATTAAAAAAAATCGTCCTTTCTTTGCACCGCTTTTAGAAAGTTCTTTAATGGTCCGTTCGTCTAGGGGTTAGGACGCCAGGTTTTCATCCTGGTAACAGGGGTTCGATTCCCCTACGGACTACTAAACCTTTTCAAGGGTTAATTTGAAAAAAACATAGAAATGGCAAACCATAAGTCAGCTTTAAAGAGAATCAGACAGACCGAAACAAAGAAGGTCAACAACAGGTATTATGCAAAAAGTATGCGTAACGCCCTTAAGAAACTACGCGACACTACTGACAAAACAGAAGCCGGCGAAATGTTTCCCAAAGTTGTCTCTATGCTGGATAAACTGGCAAAGAAGAATGTAATTCACACCAATAAGGCTGCCAACCTGAAGTCATCTCTGGCAAAACACGTTAATTCGCTGTAAATCCAAAACATACTATAGAGAACCCCGGGTATCCCGGGGTTTTTTTGTTTCTCTGATCCTTACTTCTTAACTTGCATTGGAACAACCCTGATTAGTGGAATAATCAGGTACAAACAGACCGCTGCATGAAACTTCCCATTAAAGGGTGGTCGGAACAGGACCGCCCAAGAGAGAGACTCCTCTCTAAAGGTGCATCGAACCTTAGTGATGCCGAACTGATAGCCATCCTTCTTGGCTCCGGAACTAAAAATCTTACCGCTGTCGATCTGGCCCGGGACCTGCTGGCTCAATCGTCAAACAACCTCGATACACTAGGAAAATCAGGGGTTGCCGATCTTAAGAAAATGAAAGGCGTTGGCACAGCCAAAGCAGTAACAATTGTTGCCGCAATGGAGCTGGGAAGACGAAGAAAGGCGTCGCAAGCCCCTGATTACCCACAAATACGATCCTCTGAAGATGTATTTACCTTACTCGACCCACTAGTCTCCGACCTTCCTCATGAAGAGTTCTGGGTACTTTATCTTAACAGGGCAAACAAGGTTATCAGCAGATATAAACTAAGCCAGGGAGGAATAAGCGGCACTGTAACCGACATACGGTTGATACTTAAGAAGGGTATCGAATTACTGGCTTCAGGAATTATACTCTGCCATAACCATCCTTCCGGAAACATAAACCCAAGTGAATCTGATATCAGGATAACGTCGAAGCTCAAAGAGGCTGGTTCTATTATGGATATCTCACTTCTTGATCATATAATTGTCGCAGGCAAAAGCTATTATAGCTTTGCAGATAATGGCACAATTTAATATAGTCAAAGGTCTGTAAAGAACCTGATGCTGCCATCATCCTTACATACTGACAGCAGATATGAAATACTCTTCCTCAAAACAGGATGAATTAATGTCGGCGCGATATCGTTAAGAGGTACCAGAACAAAGAGACGATCATGCATCCTCGGATGCGGGACAGTTAATTTCCCTGATTCTAGAAACGAGATCATCAAAAAAGAGGATATCAATATCAATTATCCGGGATGAGTAACTCACCTTCTCTCCTTTCCCTCCCCATCGATTCTTCAATATGCATCAGATTAACAAGCAGTTCCCCGGCTGACAATCCCGTGGATACTTCAAAAACAGTATTCAGGAAGGGGTGGTCTGAATCAAACCCCCATGGAGATGTTTCATATACAGGCGCCGCTGCCGTTACTGTAATATCCATATTGGAAAGCGTGGCTCTGACCCTTCTTATATTACCGAGTCGGTCGCCAAGATTTGTGCCTACAGAAAGAAATGCCCTGCTCATTTATCAATTGAAGATCTATAAAAGTATTACTTATAGGCCTCTTTTTAATATCTTTAGAACTTATTTTTGAATAATCAAGCTATGAAAAGTTTTTTAAAGTATACACTGGCAACCATAACAGGAATAATCTTAACATCCCTCTTGTTTTTTATAATGTTAATTGCATCGCTGAGTGCAATGATTGCTGCAGGTGAGAAACCTGTCACTATAAAAGGCAAAAATGTATTGCATATCATCCAGCCAAATGAGATTCCCGACAGGGGCAATGCGAACAGTCTGGCAGGGTTCGACCCAATGAGTTTCACATTCACTCCGGGCATAGGCCTTAACGATATACTGAGTAATATCTCCAAGGCGGCCTCCGATGATAAGATAGCCGGTATTATGTTTGAACCGTCCCTTATGCCGGCAGGATGGGCAACTGCCGATGAGATTAGACAGGCAATGATCAAGTTCAGGGAGTCGGGCAAGTTTATTATTGCCTACTCCGACATGCTTCTTACCCAGCAAGGTTACTATATTTCAACCGCTGCCGACAGGCTGTATATTGGACCGCAGGCCACAATGGAGTTCAAGGGATTAAGCGGAGAAGTGATGTTCTTTAAGGGCGCCCTGGAAAAACTTGGTGTTAATGTACAGATATTAAGACACGGAAGGTTTAAGGGTGCTGTTGAGCCCTTCATGCTGAAGGAACTGAGTGAGGAAAACAGAAAGCAAATAGAATCATATACCGGATCCATATGGAATTCTGTTCTCGACGACATATCCGAATCGAGGGGATTGACAAAGGAAGCACTGAACTCAGCTGCCGATAACCTTGTGGCATATAACGGCACAGGGGCTCTTGAATCCGGTCTTATTGATGCTATCCTCTACCGCGATCAGGTTGGAGATACTCTGCGAATGTTGATGGGGCTCGGGAAAGATGAACCGATCAGTTCCGTTACCCTTACAAAATATATGAGGGTCACCCCGGCTAAAGGAAAGCAGTACTCATCCAACAAGATAGCAGTAATCTACGCCTCCGGGACTATAGTACCGGGAAGAGGCAATGAGAGCAGCATCGGAAGCACTGCCTACTCCGAAGAGATAAGAAACGCCCGACGCGACACAACCATAAAAGCCATTGTCCTGAGGGTAAATTCCCCGGGAGGCAATGCAATTTCATCAGAAATAATATGGCGTGAACTGGAACTTGCAAGTGAGGCCAAACCATTGGTGATATCGATGGGTAATTACGCTGCATCGGGAGGATACTACATCTCAGCACCGGCCGACAGGATTGTGACAAACAGAACAACACTTACCGGCAGTATTGGCGTCTTTGGGATGATACCCGATCTGTCAGGACTGATGGAAAAGAAGCTGGGTATTAACACAGATGTTGTTTCCACAAACAGGCACTCCGATTTCCCATCGGTTTTCAGATCACTCGACCCTTATGAGGAGAAGATAATGCTCACCTCAGTGGAAAATACCTATTCAACATTCCTGGAGAGAGTTGCAAACGGAAGAAATATGGAGAACTCTGCTGTTGACTTTATTGGAGAAGGTCGTGTATGGAGTGGTGCCGAGGCTTTGACCAATGGTCTGGCAGATGAAACCGGCGGACTAAACCGTGCGATTGAAGTGGCTGCTGAGCTCGCAGGACTCGATAAGTACATGGTAAGGGAATTGCCCGTACAGATCGATCCCTATACAAAACTACTGAAAGACCTGAGCGGGGAAGTAAGGAACATGGTTCTTTCGCCCGAAATGAAAGAGCTTCTGCTACTTCAGAACAGGGTGGAAGAGATCAGGTCTATGACCGGAATACAGGCACGTTTGCCCTATTTTATTGATATCCGATAATGAGGATAGGAGCTCGCCATATTCTTCTCTTCAATTTTAGTCTGGTTTACCGTATTGCTACAGGTATAAGGAATTGGCTTTATGATACCGGTATCAGGAAACAATACCACCCGCCCATTCCTACAATTGTTGTCGGGAATATAGAAGCAGGAGGAACAGGAAAAACACCACATACTGAATATATTACAAGCCTTTTGCTACGAGATCATGCCGTTGCATTCCTGAGCAGAGGGTACAAACGAAATACGAGCGGGTTCGTGCTGGCCGATAATTCCGCAACACCAGGATCGATCGGCGATGAACCATTTCAGGTAAAGGAAAAATTCCCGGAGCTGATCGTTGCGGTTGATGCTGACAGACCCAACGGGATCAGAAGAATTCTTGAATCAGGGAAACCCGATGTAATAATTCTCGACGACGCATTTCAGCACCGCCGGCTGAAGGCCGGACTATCGATCGTTATTGTCAGCTACCACCGCCCCTTCTGGGATGACTTTATTATTCCAACCGGGCGGTTAAGGGAGTCTTCTTCCGCCCTGAAAAGAGCCGATGCTGTTGTTGTGAGTAAAATTCCGGAAAGTTTTAAAGAGGAGGAAATTGTCTCACTGAAAGGGAAATTCAGTAAATACCCGCACCTCAGGATTTTCTTTTCATCACTCACCTACTGCGATCCCGTTCCTGTGGGTGGAAACAGGGAACAAGTGTTTCCGGACCTCACCGGACAAACCATAATTTTGGTAACAGGCATTGTCAATCCTAAGCCACTTTACATACACCTCTCTTCCTTTACACGTGATATAATTCACCTTGAATTTAACGACCATCACTCCTATACTCAGGAGGATATAAAACAGATTATGAACGTGTTTCACTCCAGCAAGAGTGACAAAAAAGTGATAGTAACCACTGAAAAGGATGCAGTTAAATTAAAGGAATTTGTTAATTTTGGCCTCCTCCCCGTGGAGCAGACCTGCTATGTGCCTGTTAAGGTTAACTTCTTAGGAAGATCAGGAGACGAATTTGATAAAATGATCAGCGACTATGTTGGAAAAAATAGATGAAACAGTAAAATTTCTCGAATCGATTGGTATCAAACAGCCAGATGCAGGAATTATTCTTGGCACCGGACTCGGTGGCCTTGCTACCAAAATAGAATCGATCGTCGAGATCAATTACAAAGATATTCCCAACTTCCCGGTATCGACTGTCGCCGGCCATGAAGGCAAATTGATTTACGGCACCTTTGGCGGAAGGAAAGTAGTTGCAATGAAGGGCAGGTTCCACCATTATGAAGGATATGACACCTTTCAGGTAACTTTTCCCATTCGTGTGATGAAATATCTTGGCATAAAATGTCTTTTCCTCTCAAATGCATCGGGTGGAGTAAATCCCGATTTTAAGGTTGGCGACATTATGCTTATCAGAGATCAGATCAGTCTTTTACCTAATCCTCTTATCGGGCCAAACGACAGCCGTATAGGACCACGTTTCCCTGACATGAGCGAAACCTATGATGCCCGGCTGATTGAAGAGGCTGAAAAAATAGCAGGCTCCCTGGGAATAAAAGTAAGAAAGGGCGTCTACCTCTCTACCACAGGGCCAACATTTGAGACTCCTGCCGAATATAAGTACTTCAGAATTATTGGAGCCGATGCAGTGGGTATGTCAACAACACAGGAGGTTATAACAGCCCGCCATATGGGCCTCCCCTGTTTTGCCATCAGCATAATTACCGATCTTGGGATTGAGGGCAAAATAGAATACGTCTCTCACGACATAGTACAAAAAGCTGCGGAGCAGTCTGAGTCGAAGATGACTCTTCTAATGACTGAATTGATCAAAAAGATCTGATCTATCTGGCAACAGCAACGGGGAACTTCTTCCTGTGATGCCTGCCATTTCTGTCATATCCGTTCAGAAGAATAATATATATTCCTCTCTCAACAGTAGAGTGGCTATTGTCAGTTGCATCCCAGATGAAAGTGCAGGATGTACCACAGAAATGATTTTTCGCCACCTCCCTGATCATCATCCCCTGGTCGTTGAACACGGTTATGGAGATCAGGGTTCCGGGGTCCCGGAAATTGAGATCCAGTAAAACAAAATCGTCTGTCCCGTCACCATCGGGTGTAATTACTTTCGAAGAGATACCTATCGATTCCTCCTCCAGATCATCAATAAGAACGGAATTTTCAACCCCGGGAGTTGCCCAGCCTGCGCTTGCGGAGGCAGAGAACCAGGAAGAGGGAATGTCCGATCCTAAATAAGGCCTTATCTTCTCAAGCGAGACTCCCTCCGGATCATTTATCAGGTCACTGTGCATGTTTTTGATAATAATTCACCCTGTCCAGCAACGTCAGGTCGCGCCTGTATAAAGTTAAGGTTCCCTTATCATCGGGCATGGAGGGCATCTTGGTCACTTCATGTATATTGGCTCTTTCATGAGATGGATATAACCCGGTCAGGTTTTCAATATAACGGGTTACAACATAATATCCACCGGGCACAATGAGTCTTCCTGTTTCAGATAATAGGGAAACAGATGAGGTGTCTGAAGTAACCGGGTTGCTTCCTGCAACAACTAATTCCGAGGCATTCAGTATTTTGTCCGACACATTTACCAGTTCAACAAAGTCATATCCCCCGGGGAAGGGATCAAAGAGAAGTTCATTAAAGAGAATATCACCCGGAGATGCAGGCGATGGGATACCAAATGGCACAGGCGGCGAATCCAGGAAATTACCTGCCCTGTCCGACACTCCATCAGCGAACAGTGTATAGATCATACCCTCCTTTATTGTCTCCGAAAGCGATATACTTATTGTCGATCCAAAGTAGTCTTCCCTTTTTATCATATCGATCCCAAGACCCGGTATTCTAAGATTAGCCGCTAACTCATCGTCAATAACCGGTTCTGAAAATGTAAGAATCAATTCATCCGGCTTTCCCGGGAACAGATTCTCAATAAATGGCGGGGTTACATCCCTGTTTGGTGCAGACACTGAGTTGACCTTCCCCGGGGTACCACCCTTAAGAGATGAAGAAGAGGTCCAGTTCCCGCTGTAAAAGAAGGGATAGCCGGTATCGATCATCTCGATCGACCAGCCTCCTTCCTGCTTCAGGACCAGATTGTGCCAGGAAGGATTATATAATATTCCGTGTACTGGTATATTGAAGTCTGAAATTAAATTTATTTCCCGACCCTCGTCAGTAAGAGCCGGGAAGGAGGGCAGGCCAAACACAGGGCATATATCTTTGAAAAGAGCAGATTCAGATTCCTTCAGAAGGACAATGTAACCATGTGAAGGTGAATATGCCTCAGGTATTGAATACGAACCTGTTTCTGTTGTCAGTTTCCATCCTTTTAAATTAATATCGAAGTCCGTCCTGTTATATATCTCCAGATATTCTGCATCAGGCAGGCCAACCACCGGTCCGGGTTTGTACATGATCTCTGAAAAGATCAGGTCCCCCTCTTCTGCCCAAAGAGGAGTAATAACAACTGAGCCGGCGGTGCTGCAATTACCATAATGGTCACATATGAAGCCAATGTCAAGTAGTGATGTCTGTTTATTGATAAGGGGCCCGCTGAAGGATAGAATAATAGAATTGGCGCTGACTAAAATACTCTCGCATATTGGCTGCCCCCCTCCACGGAAACGATAGTCCGACAAAGACAACGAGGCTGAGGCAATATCCTCATCATAAATAAGTTCCAGTGTTTCAGGGGAAACCATATTGTAGTCTGAAAATACCGGAGGAATAGTATCTTCCATGAACAGGGCATCCACCGTAACGTCATCGATCCATACCAGCCTGTCGCGGGTTGATGTATACCTGTACAGTATCCCCGACCATCCGCCAATAAAAAGCTGGTCATCAAACCCCTGAAAGAGGATGGAGTCGTTTCCTGTATTGTCAGCTATTACAAGCTCCCACTCCCCCGGGGTACTCCTCTTCACCTTTATTCTGCAAACACGGGATACCCCCACATCATTTTGCCAGTTTATACCTGTGTTTATGATCTCCTGTATGTCGCCCCTGGTTACCTTATATAATTTAAGGATATCGTCATAGCCGGTAAGATTAACACCTACGGCATAACCTGAAACTCCGGAGCCGGGATCCATCTCTGGTGGTGGTTTATCTGACAGGATGAACCAGGACCAGTTGTTGGAAGATGATGGGTCGCAGCCATACCTAATAATAAATGACCATTCAGCCGGTCCAAGATCTGGTCGGATACCATTGATCCTAAAACCGGCCATGTCTGTTCCATTAGAGGGGTTATCATATATGTGATGCAATGACAAGCTGCCACTCAGTGGCGAGCCGGCATCAACCGTCCATCTCCCGGTCACATTTGCAACCCACTCTTCAGGCCAGCCTGCCTCAAAATCCCAAAATAACTGGGAGTAGCAGGTGAAGGGTGACAACAGGAGGATGTAAATCACAATTTTCGTACAGCGAGACATTTTGTAGAAAATAATGTAATTTTGACCTTTTCAATTCTATAAATTTCGGTAATTATTTAATACAGGTCAAGATAAATGAGAATAGCAGTTATAGGAGCAACAGGCATGGTTGGCAAAAAAATGCTCCAGGTACTTGAAGAGAGAAATTTTCCGGTAAAAGAGCTTATTCTGGCAGCCTCTGTGAAATCAATTGGCAAAGAGCTACCCTTTGGTGGCCGTCTGCACAAGGTGATCGGCGTAATGGAGGCCGTTGAAAAGAAGCCTCAGATCGCCCTTTTTTCGGCTGGCGGAGGAACATCTCTTGAATGGGCGCCTGCATTTGCCTCTGTTGGTTCTGTGGTTATAGATAACTCCTCGGCATGGAGAATGGAGGAGAACATACCACTGGTTGTTCCTGAGATCAACAGTTCGTCTATAAAAAAGGGAGACAAAATAATTGCCAACCCCAACTGCTCAACGATACAACTTGTTATGGCACTGGCTCCTTTGCACAAGAGGTACGGTATAAAAAGAGTTGTTGTCTCCACCTATCAATCGATTACCGGAACAGGTGTAAAGGCTGTCTCTCAGATGGAGAATGAAAGATCAGGAATAAAGGGCCAGATGGCCTATCCCCATCCTATTGATCTTAATTGCATTCCCCAATGCGATACTTTCCTTGATAACGGTTACACTAAAGAGGAGGTTAAGGTAGTTAATGAGACCAGGAAGATACTCTCAGCACCTTCAATACAGATCACGGCCACAGCCGTAAGAGTACCTGTAACCGGAGGACACTCAGAATCAGTAAATGTAGAGTTCGACAACGAATATGACCTGGCAGAAGTAAAACGGCTACTTGCATCATTTCCCGGAGTGGTGGTTCAGGATGACCCTTCAAAATCCATCTATCCTATGCCTCTGACATCGCACGACAGAGACGAAGTTTTTGTTGGAAGGATCCGTCGCGACTTCTCTAATCCCAGGACCCTTAATATGTGGATCACATCAGATAATATCAGGAAGGGAGCTGCAACCAATGCAGTTCAGATAGCTGAATATATGGTCTCGGCAGGATTGATCTGAGATTAGTAGAGGAAGTTGTTGTATGGATACCTTATTGCATGCAGGGCCGATACTTCTGAGTAGATCAGATTCCTTAAATTCTCAACATTCCACTTTGACTTTGCAGAAATAAAGACTGATTTACCGTTTTCATTCTTCGACATCCATGTCCTTTCCATCTCCTCAAGAGTTATATTTCTTCTTGTTGCAGGGGTAAGATCGTCATCATCCTTTTTCTCGTACCTGTAGGCATCAACCTTGTTGAATATCATAAGTACAGGCTTCTTGCTCACGCCAAGTTCACTGAGTGTCTCATTGACAATGGTTATTTGCTCTTCAAATCCGGGATGAGAGATATCGACTACGTGAATAAGAAGGTCGGAATCCCTTACCTCATCAAGTGTCGACTTAAAGGATTCAACGAGCGAGTGGGGTAGTTTACGTATGAATCCCACGGTGTCGGATAGTAAAAAGGGAAGATTGCCAATAGTTACCTTCCTTACGGTAGTGTCGAGTGTGGCGAATAGTTTGTTTTCCGCCAGTACATCGGCCTTGCCGAGGAGATTCATAATGGTTGATTTACCTACATTGGTATACCCAACCAGAGCTACCCTTATCATTGAGGCTCTGCCTTTCCTCTGGGTTATCATCTGCTTATCGATTTTCTTTAGCTGCTCCTTCAGCCGGGCGATCTTTTCACGTATTATACGTCTGTCGGTCTCTATTTCAGTCTCCCCTGGTCCGCGCAGACCAATACCTCCCCTTTGCCTTTCCAGGTGAGTCCACATACGTGTCAGCCTGGGAAGAAGATACTGGTACTGGGCCAGCTCCACCTGAGCCTTGGCATGGGCTGTCCTTGCTCTGAAGGCAAATATGTCGAGGATAAGATTTGTTCTGTCGATAACCCTGCAACCAAAGATCTTCTCTATATTCCTGAGCTGGCTGGGGGATAGCTCGTCATCGAAAATGGCAAGTGTTATCTCCTCTGCACTTATAAAAGCGGCGATCTCATCTGTCTTGCCCGTTCCAATAAATGTCCTTGGGTTTTGCTTCTCGAGCTTTTGAGTAAATCGCTTTACAGGGATAGCGCCTGCTGTCTCAGTAAGGAAAGCAAGCTCATCCAGATATTCATCAATGTCATCATCACTCTGCCATGGGTAAATAATACCAACAAGAACTGCCCTCTCTTTTTCTGACCCTGCTATATCCATTAAAACAAGTTTGCCGCAAAATTAGACTTTTGCGGCAAACTTTCATACTATGATCAAAACGGAGACTTAGAAAATAAATCTCCTGTTGTTCTGTACTATTCCCCTTATTGCCATTTTAAGTGCATCGGAGGTCCTCAGTATCATATCGACATCTGTTGGAAACGGTACCTGCCCTCCCCTTGTCCTTTCAAGCTGAGCTGGTGACAATGCTGCCACATCACCTATCGCGCGGGCTGAAACATGCTCAAAATATGAGTCAGCTCCAATAGGATCCTTCTTAAGAAGTCTGTTCGGATTAAGGCCAACAATTTCAACCTCACCGTCTATGCGGCATCTTTTGGTCTGAACAGTCTCAATAAGAGCACACTGGACAGTTTTGTATTTCTTGACTTTGATGTCGTTACCCAGACTGTCTCTCATTACATTACCGTTTTTATCGAGGACATAACTAAATCCATCCTCAATATCCCTTTTTATAGCACTGTCGCGTTGAGCAACAAGGTCGGGACTAACAGCTACATTTTTTACGTTGATATAAACAACGTAATCAAACTGAGTGTTCTCGTCCAGTACCTCGGGATGATATTCAACCCATTCACTGTTAAGCCTCGGAAGGTCAAGTGCAAGCAGGCTGTTTGTAAATTCCTGAGGGAAGTTGATTATGGACTGGTTCTGAACGGTAATTAGCACCCTGCTCATTCCCAGGTATCTCGACTCTGTAATGAGATTGTCAATTCCCTCATAGTCGCCAACATACTCCTTTGCCCTCATAAATTCGGCGTTAGCCTGCCTGTACGACTCCTTGGTTTTGTTCTTCATCAGCTCCTGGCCGTGTCCATAATAGAAATCGGCAGCCTTCCTTTTGGCAAAGACCATCTCATTCATATAATCGACATAGGTTACATCAAACGATCGGGTTTTTCCATTTACCGGGGTAACTGTTTTTACATATGCCTGACGATCATACATTCTTTTGTATACCACATATATCTCGTCCCAGTTGCCAGGTTTTCCTTCCGCTTTAAGCAGTCTTATCCTTTCGTTGTCACGATCATTGGATATTCTGTATGCGCTCTCCAGTATCTCAATCTGTTTATCGTCGTTGGAATCCTTCCGGAGTTGCTTAACTGCCTTGTCTATGGCAGCATCGTAATTTCCTGACTCCAGTTGCTTCTTTGAGGAGCCGCAACCCGATGCCAGAATTGTTATAACAATTGCGAAGAGTAAAGATTTTTTCATGATGCTCAAATTTATATTCAATAAATATATGCAAATAATGTGCAAAATATAAAAAACCCCGTTAGTGGCGGGGTTTTTTTATACTATTCAAAAGATAGAATTGCACTATTGAAGCTGGAAATTAACAGTTATTGAGAACCTTACCCTTACAGGTGCTCCCCTCTGCTTACCGGGAACCCACTTAGGTGACGCCTGAACAGCCTTTATTGCTTCATCGTCGAGAGCAGGATCAACTCCTCTAAGGATCTGAACATTACTTACTGATCCGTCGGGCTCAACAACGAACATAATGAATACTTTCCCCTGGATTCCGTTTTCAGCGGCTATCTGTGGGTATTTAACCCTCTTTTGTACCCACTCGCGGAATTTGTCTACATCACCACCTCTGAAGGTAGGCATGTCTTCAACAACCACAAAAATCTCTTCCTCTTCAACTTCAGCAACATCTGAAAGTGAGAAATTGTATTTTGTTATCGATTCATTAGCGTCGGTTTCGTCGTCTGCAAAATTGATGGCGTTGTCGATCTTAACGTCGTTGTCAACAATTTCGAAGATGTCGGTTACCTTAACTTCCGGAGGAGGAAGTTGCTCGGGCTGCTGTTCCTGTGTAATAGGAATCTGCTCCTCTTCAACTACTTCGTCCTTGATGTCGCCGAACATATTATCATTACGTGTACCTGTTGTCCACTCGAATGCAATCAGTACAAGTGATATTGCAACCACTATTCCCAGCTGCATGAATTGACCTTTTGACTTTTCAAGATCGGCGTTCTGATTCTTCTTGATTTCCATTTTCAGATTTTTTACGGGCCTAAAAGTAAGATTTCCACAAATTAATTCAAAATATTTTGAATCATTATAAGAGTTTAACAGAAATTTAATCAAAATACTGGTTTTTAGTCACCTTACCAACTTCTGATTATTTCAGTTTCTGCTTTGCAAATACCTGGCATACTCATCTCATCACATTTGTAATTTACAATTTTTTTATACATTTGCGCTGCCAATACGGGGATATAGCTCAGTTGGCTAGAGCGCGTGACTGGCAGTCACGAGGTCAGGGGTTCGATTCCCCTTATCTCCACCTTAACCCTCCTAAGCTTTATGCGATGGAGGGTTTTTCTTTCATTACATTCTCCTGCTACCATTGCAGGAGATTCTATTTCAATACAAAACTTACATTAATTGCGAATCTCACCCGGGCAGGATTGCCTAACTGAAAACCAGGAGTCCATTTGGGTGATCTCTTAATTACCCCAATTACCTCTTCGCTTAATGAGTTATGGGGAGATTTGAATATCTCAATATTACTTACTGAGCCATCCTTCTCTATCACAAAACCAACATATACTGTTCCCATTACATTATTGGCTGCAGCCTCTTCAGGATACCTTACCCTCGCCTGTACCCATCTGTGAAAAGCGTCAATCCCCTCATCTCCAAAACGCGGCATCTCCTCCACAACTATTTCAATTTTATCCTCCGGAGCTAAAGGAAGATCACCTGAGGGGACCCATTCCGGAACATTATCATCCGGATCTATCCAGTCAAAATCGATCGGAGGTGGGATAAAGACCGATTTGTCATCCATAATTTTTATAAATTCCGACATTGCTATCTGAGGCGGGACAATTTTCTCCTCGACCTTAGGAGCCAAAGGCTCATAAACATCATCGAATTTTTCCCCGCTCCTGGTCCAGATATCAGTCCAGTCGGGAATACCTGTGTTCCACTCAAATGCGATCAGGGTAATTGACAATCCGATAATTACCCCCAGTTTAATGAAGCCGGGTTTTAATCTCTCCAGATCGGCTTTTCTGTTTTTCTTTACTTCCATGGCTCAGATTTTTTGGTTCATATTATTGTTGATCGAGACATTTAAGCATACCTATTAATAAATATACACCATTTTATCATATTTTCAAAATATTATCTACAATTATCATGCCGATAGAGATTTTTTTATCTACTTATCTCCTTTTTGCTTCATTTTATTCATTTTTTCTGATTAAAACCGACTCTATGCCGGTTATAGCTGGTGCAAAAGGGAATTACAAGACCACCGTACTGCTATTTTACTATATTTGCTTTCATGACCCAAATGACTGAGCAGGAGATCAGCAGCAAACTGAAGGCGAGAAATATAATTCCTCCTGTTGTTTTAGGTTTATTAGTTGTCACATGGCTTTTCTCCAGAGAATTTGATCCATCTGTACTAAAGGGTCTGGCACTGGGGTGGAAAACCGTAGGTTGGCTTTTTGTTGCAGTCCTCTTTATGATCGGTCGTGATCTGGGATACATAATACGGATAAGGGTTCTCAGTGACAATGATCTGACATGGAAGCAATCATTCAGGATAATTATTCTGTGGGAATTTGTCTCTGCCATTTCACCTTCCACCATAGGAGGAACAAGTGTGGCAGTAGTTTTTCTGCACAAAGAGGGCATCTCTGTTGGAAGGAGCACCTCCGTTGTACTCGCCACCTCTTTTCTTGATGAACTCTACTTTGTTATCATGTTTCCTCTGCTTGTGCTTATCATAGGCTGGAAGAATCTCTTCACAACCTCCTTGACACAGCCGGGGTCTGCCTTTGCCAACGAGATACTTATGATAGCTGTAATTGGTTATATTATCAAGACAGCCTGGGTGCTGGTCGTTGGATATGGTCTCTTCTTCAAACCCGTTGCCATAAGGAACCTTATCGTCAGCATATTCAGGATATCCTGGCTGAAACGGTGGCGCAAATCGGCAGAGAAAGCAGGGAACGATATTATCGACAGTTCAATGCAACTAAGATCGAGAGGTGCCGGTTTCTGGGGAAAGACCTTACTGGCAACCTTTCTCTCATGGACATCGCGATATTGGGTGGTAAACGCAATACTACTTGCATTCTTTTCTGTCGGAGATCATCTTTTGATATTTGCGCGGCAGCTTGTAATGTGGATAATGATGATCCTTAGCCCTACCCCGGGAGGAAGTGGCCTGGCAGAATTCATTTTCAAAAGGTACCTCTCCGATTTTATTCCTGTCGATTCTCTTGAGTTGCCAACTATAGCCCTGGCAATGGCATTGATATGGAGGCTTATAAGCTACTACCCTTACCTTACACTGGGTGCCATAATAGCCCCCGGTTGGATCCAAAGAAAATTTATCAAACGCCGGAAAAAGAGGTGGTACTTCCTTTAATTTTGCTAATTTGCGATGCAAATTCTGATTTTTTAAGATGAGTATTGAGATTCTTAAGGCATTAATGGAACTGTTTGCACTTATAGTCAAACAGGACGGTGGAATGCTTAAGAGTGAACGGGATTTTGTTCTTCGGTTCCTTGAGAAACAGCTTGGCACCGACGATGTTACAGAATATATTAATCTTTTCGACTCCCTGGCCGGGGAGATCTCCTCCGAATCAAGCAAGGTATCCCTTACCGTTCCTTCAGTAAGGGACTCAGTGAAGATTTTGAATATCTGTAAAAAGATCAACAAGACCCTGAATCAGGAGCAGAAGGTTGTTGTTCTTCTCAGGCTTTATGAACTTGTCAACTCCGACAAGCAATTCACAGAGCAAAGGATGAATATCATAACAACTGTATCGGAGGTATTCAGGATTTCTGCCGAGGAGCTCGATACTATTGAACAGTTTGTAAGAGCCGACAGTGCCGATGCAATTAAAAGCTCTTCCATTCTTATAATCAGCCCCGATGATCCGCAATGTGAAATGTGTCTCAAACTCAAATCGGGATACAGCGGAACGTCGATATTTATTCTCAGGATAGAGAGTGTCGACCTCTACTTTATTAAATACAACTCTTCCGATCAGCTCTTCCTCAATGGCCTTCCAATATCGTCATCGATCATATATACTCTTGCAAAGGGAAGCAGTGTCAAGTCGAACAGTGGCAGACCGATCTATTACAGTAATGTTGCAGCCTGGTTCCTGTCGGAGGTCCAATTCGAAAAAATAAGCTTCACACTCACCAATGTAAATCATAAGTTTCCCGATGGCAATCCGGCCCTCTCCAACATCAACTTTTCGGAGAGCGAGGGCAAACTGATAGGCATAATGGGCAGCAGTGGTACCGGAAAAACCACCTTGCTCAATATAATGGCAGGGATCACCGATCCTTCATCCGGCACGGTTACGATAAACGGATTCAATCTGGCCGATCACCCCGATGAACTGGAAGGGGTAATAGGCTTCGTTCCACAAGACAATCTTCTAATTGAGGAACTTACAGTTTTTGAGAACCTCTATTTCGCGGCAGCTCTCTGTTTTCGCCACAAAACAAAATCTGACTTAACAGGCCTTGTCGACAAAACGCTGCAAACGCTGGGACTGTATGATAAAAGGGACCTTGTTGTTGGCTCACATATGAACAAGGTAATAAGCGGCGGACAAAGGAAAAGACTTAACATTGCCCTTGAGCTTATACGTGAACCCTCTATACTTTTTCTCGACGAGCCCACTTCAGGACTCTCCTCTGCCGATTCAAGCAACGTTCTCGACCTTCTCAGGGAATTAACACTGAAAGGGAAGCTTGTTATTACGGTAATCCATCAGCCTTCCTCCGACATCTATAAGATGTTTGATAAGATCATGTTCCTGGATCAGGGCGGAAAACTGGTTTATTATGGCAACCCTATTGAAGCCATAACCTATTTCAAGAAACTCGCGGGCCAAATCAAGGGTGATGTTGGCGAATGTCCGACCTGTGGTGTTGTTAACCCTGAACAGATATTTAACATCATTGAAACGGAGGTAATAGACGAATTCGGCAGATACACCGGAAAGAGAAAGATCAAACCTGCCGAATGGGAAAATGAGTTTAACAGCTCTTACCCCTTCACCCCTGTCGAGGAGGTCAACTCACCGCCACCATCAAACCTCAAAAGACCCAACTGGTTCAAACAGTTTACTATTTTCATCTCCAGGGATGTAAGCAGTAAGCTTTCAAACAAGCAATATCTGGCGCTAACACTTCTCTCAGCGCCTGCACTTGGTTATATTCTCTCCTTTATTGTTCGGTACATAGCCGACCCATCATCCAACATCTATGTTTTCAGGGAGAACGAGAACATCCCCACATATATTTTTATGTCTCTTATTGTCGTTCTTTTCCTTGGGCTCTCCCTTAGCGCCGAGGAGCTCTTCCGCGACAGAAAGATCCTTAAAAGAGAACAATTCCTCAACCTTAGCCGAAGCAGTTATCTGGTTTCAAAAATATTTGTCCTTACCCTTATTGCTGCTTTTCAGTCATTCCTCTTCCTTATTATTGCCAATAATGTACTTGAAGTAAGAGGGATGTTCTTTGAATACTGGCTGGCTCTTTTTGCCACCGCCCTCTTTGCGAATTTACTGGGTCTGAATATTTCGACTGCTTTTAATTCGGCGGTTACAATCTATATTGTAATCCCCCTCCTGATGATCCCAATGATGGTCCTCAGCGGAGCAATGTTCCCGTTTGACAAGATCAACCGGAAAATAGGAAGTGTTGAATCTGTCCCCATGATCGCGGAGATAATGCCCACCCGATGGACCTACGAAGCGCTGATGGTTTGCCAGTTCACTAAAAACGAATACTATAAGATCGTTTACGATTGGAAGAAGACCTCGAGTGTTTCCGATTTCAATACAATTTACCGTATCCCCGCCATCAGGGACGCCCTCAATAAGACTGTTCAGAGGTTACGGGAAGGAACTCTGGATGAAGCAAACTCTAACTCACTTAAACTGGTCGAGAATGAAGTTATTTCACTCGGAAAGACTAATCTCGCAGAACCTTTCTCAAGGGTAGATGAACTTGTTCCTTCAAAGTTTAATCTTTTTGTTGCACAAGAGGTTAGCGATTATCTTGACATAATGACCACCATATACCTTAAGTTGGGTAATGATGCCGACAACAGGCTGGACAGGTTCACCCTGGCAAATATTGAGAAACTTGATACATTATACAACCGGTATCACAACGACAGGCTGGAAGAGATCGTCAGAAAAGTGTACGAGAAAAATAAGATCGTTACCTACAACAATAAACTTATTCAGGTAATCGATCCGGTATTCTTCGACCCCGACCCAAAGGGAATGCTAAATTTCAGGGCACACTACTTTTCACCAAAGAAGTATTTCGCGGGCAAATATTTCGATACCTTCTATTTTAACATAGCTCTTGTGATCCTTACATCCTTGTTTTTATACATACTGCTCTATTTTAATATTCTGAAAAGAGTCATTGATCTGACTGATAAAATCAGAATAACTAAAAAACAGTAGTTCCTTGCATTATAATTTTTTTATTTTTGTAACTTACTACAGATTAAATCTGATGAAAAAATCCCTCATATTCATATTTTTGAGCCTTCTCTTCATAGCAGGAGGGTCATGTAACAGATCTGGCTCAAGTGATAAGGGGACTGAGTTCATATTCCCTGAATCTGACTCAGTGCCTGTTGATGAATCTGTTAAGCTCAGTGAAGAAGCAATCGCTGATATCGTTCAGAATATCTCTTCACCGGTTGAGATCGCAAGCCTTCTGCAGGCACTTGAAGTACCTTACTCTGCTGAATTTCTTGCCACTACCTCAGGGTCGGATCAACTTAGCACTAACTTCCAGAAGGCATTGAAGCTTGGAATTTATGGCGCCGATCTCGGTTACCTGAATATGTACGAAAAGACTGGCACATCCATCGATGTACTTACTACAATAAAGAAACTTGCCGATGGTATAAGGGTTGGCCAGTTCTTCGATTATGAAACATTGAAGAGACTCTCTATTAACAAGTCAAATGTAGATTCACTGCTTTACCTCTCACTGCAATCCTATAACAAGATCGATGACTACCTTCGTTCAAATGACAGGGGTTATCTTTCAGCACTGCTTGTCGTTGGAGTATGGATCGAGGGCCAGTATCTTGCAACTCAGGTTGTAAAATCTTATCCCGATAAAATGCTGGTCGACCGGATCGGGGAACAAAAGATCATTATTAATGACCTCTTACTCCTTCTCAGACCATACAAAAAAACAAGTCAGGAGTACGATATGCTTTACGATGGGATGGAACGTCTTAGTGCAAAATACAAAGATGTTAGGATCACTTATACGCTGGGTGAACCGGAAATGATTGAACAAGATGGCCGCCTGGTTGTCACACAGAATGAAACAAGTCTTGTTGAAATGACTGACGAGCAACTGAAATCGATTATACACCTTACAGATAGTCTTCGTAACTCATTAGTAGCCAAGGTACAATGATTAAGATAATTAAAATAGCGCTGTTTCTGCTCCTTCCGGTTGGGCTGATGGCCCAATCAACGGACGATATTGTAACCAGATGTGTTCTGGCTGCAGGTGAAAACACAACTTATCTGAAGGACTACCTGATCCAGTTGCCCAAGGCGGCATCAAAATCAGATATTCCGGTGCATAAAGCAAATATGTACCTTATGAAAAACCAGAAATACAGGTTTACTCTTTGTAACACCAACGACTCAAAAGGTGAACTCATTTTCAGCCTTTATGAGGGTAGTGGCATGGTGCTGACTTCATACAATTCAAAATCAGGCAAAGCATATAATACCGTCGATTTTGTATGTAATAAAACCGGACTTTATCAGCTATGGTTTAATTTCAGGGAAGGAGAACCGGGCAAGGGTGTCGGTGTTGTATTAATGGTAAAATAACTACCACGAATTTCTCATTATCTGCACTGTAACTGCCAGCAAGAAGAATATAGAGAACAGGAGAGCCGAAAGCCTCCTGTTTCTTATTGTAACAAAGTAATGGGTTATTATAAGAGCTGCCGGCAAAGAACCAATAAGTACTACCTCCATTCCTGCCGATGGCGAAAGAAGCCATAATGCGATGGAGATGACTATTATCCATGTTAAAATATTGAAGACTTTCCTCGACCTGACCTTCTTGGTGTTTATCATGGAATACAGATGAGCAAGACCCAATAATATAAGAAGTCCCGAGAAAACCGATGCCAGGATTACAGGTCTTGTCCAGAAATACTCTCCCACTTCATTGGAAAGATTATTTCTGATAATATCCCATAAACCTTCTATATCCCCCTCAAATACAAAACTTATACTGAACAGCAGAATATATGGGGTCATTAGCCCCATAACGGTAAGGAAAAGGTCCTTGGCATTGAAGGTTCTGAAGAGGAATATTCCAATTATTATAAGCACACCGAACCATATAAGATTGAAATAGACAAGGCTGCCCAAAGCTATAAATAGTCCTGAATCGAAAAAGTTATTTCCTATACCCGGCTTCCTGTAACCATCTATTATCCGCTTTACGGCTACAAGCAGGAAGAGAATGCCTATGGATAAAGGATGGAGAACCTGAAAGGTTAAAAAGAGAGATATAAGCAACATGTAAATTACCGCCGGCAGATAAGTTCTGGAATTAATAAAGAAAAGCCATGTGTTCATCCATACCAGAGAAAAGGCGGTAATAAGGGCTACCACGAAAGCGGTTGTAAGAGCCAGTACCGGTCTTCCCTCAAAGAACATTATAAGCCATGACCATCCCGGCATAGGATTCTTACCTATAAAGATTGCCGGATGAGAAGGATCGAGGAGACTTCCCATCCATAATGCCGCAGCAGTAATTATTACCAAAAGAATTACTCCCGGACCGGTACCCTTATATAATTTTAATATCATTCCCCCTGTTTCAGGTCAAAGCCAATATCGCGTCTGAAATTTTTCCCCTCAAATTTAATATGATTCAGGCAACCATAAGATTTTTTAAGTGCATCCTCCATACTATTTTCAAGGCTTGTTACAGCCAGTACCCTGCCACCGTTGGTCACAGTTTTTCCTTCCTTTAAGGCGGTTCCTGCATGAAAGATCATCGAATCGCATGAATGACCAAGCCCTGTTATCTCCAACCCCTTCGTATAATCGCCCGGATATCCTCCCGAAACGGCCATTACCGTTACCGCTACCCTGCTGTCGGTCTCAATTACCTCATCTGCAAGAGTCCCTGAAGCGGCCGACCACAGGAGAGCGAGAAAATCATTCTTGATTCTCGGAAGAACAACCTCTGTCTCGGGATCACCAAGTCGGGCATTATATTCAATTACAAAGGGTTCTCCATTAACATTTATCAATCCGAAGAATATAAATCCGGTATAATCTATCCTTTCATCCACGATACCTCTAATTGTCGGGGCAATAATAGATTCCCTGACCTTACGCATAAATTCATCACTGGCGAACGGTACAGGTGATACAGCTCCCATCCCTCCGGTATTAAGCCCTGTATCCTTTTCGCCTATCCTCTTGTAGTCTTTTGCCTCGGGAAGAATTTTATAACAGGATCCGTCGGTAAGAACAAATACAGAAAGCTCTATTCCCTTCAGGAATTGTTCTATAACTACCTTATTGCCCGCTTTGCCGAATTTGCCCGTCAGCATCAGATTCAGCTCACTTAATGCCTCCTCCATACTATCGAGAATGAGTACCCCTTTGCCCGCAGCCAGTCCGTCGGCCTTGAGCACATAGGGAGGATCAAGTGTCTTCATAAAGCCGGCTGCCGCTGATATGTTTTCGATCGTGAAGGTTTCGTATCGTGCCGTAGGAATATGATGCCTTGCCATAAACTCCTTGGCAAAATCCTTGCTTCCCTCAAGCATTGCACCCTTTCCTCCCGGTCCTATCACTTTAATGTGCGACAATTCACGATGCGATTTAAAAAAGTCGGTTATCCCATCCACCAGAGGTGCCTCAGGGCCAACTACCAGCATATCGATATTTTTCGAAACCGCAAATTCCCCTACTGCCTTAAAGTCACCGATGTCACCCGCAATATTGATTCCATGCATTGATGTTCCTGCGTTACCGGGCATAATATACAGATCTCCGCATCTTTCCGAATCAGCTATTTTCATCGCAATAGCATGTTCCCGGCCCCCTGACCCTAAAAGCAATACATCAATTTTCTTAACCATTTTAACCTAATTATGCAGTGTTCATCAATAACCCCTCCCGATGCCAAAAGAATCCCTTGTATCAGCTATGACCTGAAAAACATCATCTCATTCTTCCCGTGCCATACAATTCAGCATATAAGCGGTTCAGATCGGCTTCAACCCGGATCCTCAACTCCTGAAGGTCGAAATCCACGGCAATATTGTAAGCCGATATCAACGCCTGAATGTTAACGCCCGCAGGATAGCTAAGACCAAACATCTTGTCCTGAGGTAAATTATTTATTAACTCGAGGTATTCCAGTGAATTGACTGTTATCTTATTAAGGAGCACCAAACCCTCCTCCTTCATTCCCGACCGGATCATTGTCTCAGCAATATCAGCAGCAAAATAGTCATATTGGAGTGATCCCTCAGGTACTATTTCCAGGCCCCTAAGTGCAACCGCCCTTGCCCTGATGGTATCGCCCTCTTCTAGCAGGCTCAGACCCAGACGACCAAACATGCGCCTGAAATTAAGGAACATCCTCTTGTTGTTTTCGTCAAGGTAAACCTTTGGATCAGAAGCATTTCCCCATTTAAATCTGTTCATCAGATTGTCATAGGAGATATCGTTGTTTTGCATCCCGAATTCACCTTGTCGTGGTTTATCTGTCACAATAGGGGTAACCCTGTATGCCAGTCCTTCCTGCACAAAGAATGATTCCAGTCCCTTGTATTGCGATCCCGGCACTGTTGTGCTGAAATAAATAGGCCTCTTCCAGTTATTCCCTGCAAACAGGTCCATTATGAACAGGTCGTTCTTTAGTGCGTCGGAGGATTTGAACTCCCATATCATTGGCGAGAGGATCCTATCCTTCATCTTTTCAGGAACCGTGCCATTTTCAATGACAGCCTCACTGTTCACAGGAATAATAAACTTATTAACGGGTATATAGTTATAAAAGTCCCCTCTTCCTGAAACATCCACCATTGCATTCCTGTCATCAAGTCCTGCAAACTCCACAACTTTTTTTATGTCGACAGGCTGTTTCACCCTTTCGTCCACGGGAAGCTGATTTCTCTTACCCTCTGCGTAGGCAGATGACGGCAAGGTAGCCGGTAAAGGTTCCGACTCATAGGCTTTTTGAAGCATCATGTCGATATACCATCCGGCCTGCAGATAACTTAGATTGGCAACCCTCACATCTGTTCTTATTCCCTCAACATCCTGTACATACCAAAGGGGGAATGAGTCATTATCGCCATAAGTAAATATTATAGCATTTTCGGCACATGAGTTAAGGTAGTTAGCTCCTATATCTCTGGCTGTATACCTGCCCGACCGGTCATGATCGTTCCAGTTCTCAGAGGCCATTAAAACAGGAATTCCAATGAGCAACAGGAATGAAACGATCGCAGAGGGATTGCTTCCAATATATTTTTTCAAAAAATCACGGATCATAAGCAGCGACATCCCTATCCATATCGCAAAAACATAAAATGACCCTGCATAGGCATAATCCCTCTCTCTTGGTTGTTCCGGAGACTGGTTAAGATATACAACAATTGCCAGCCCTGTCATAATAAAGAAGAGCACTACCGGCCAAAAACCGGATTTATCTCTCTTATATTGCCACATAAGGCCCAGCAGCCCGGCAATAAGCGGCAGAAAGTAAAGCTTATTCATTGCCCTGTTGGTCTTCAGGTCGCCGGGAAAGCTGTCGAGGTCGCCCAGCCGGGCCTCATCGATGAACTTTATGCCGCTGATCCAGTTACCGTACAGGACATTTCCGTTACCCTGGATATCATTTTGACGACCGGCAAAATTCCACATAAAATACCTAAGGTACATATAGCCAATCTGGTAGCGAAAGAAAAAACGCAGGTTCTCACTAAAAGTAGGACAGATAATCTCCTGCCTGTTCTGAGTGGTTCCTGCCGTGTACTTTATTCCCTTTATCTGACCCCAGTAGTTATAAGCACTCTCATGTTCCTCACTGCTGCTGTACATTCGGGGGAAGATCGTATTGAATCTTTCATCGAACCGGTATTCAGGAGAATAGTATGGTTCATACTTACCATTTACCCTGTTGTAACCGGCTGTTTTCTTTTCCACGGCAACGACAGGTGCTGAGAAATACTGTCCTGAAAAGAGAGGAGCGCTGCCATACTGCTCTCTGTTGATATAGTATAGGAATGAGAATACATCTTCAGGTGCATTCTGATTCATTGGTGGCTTTGCGCTCGCCCGGATCATGATCAGGGCAAATGACGAATAGCCGATCATTATCACGGTAATAACCGTAAAAATGTAATTCATTAAAACCTTCCCTCTCCTGAGCGAATACCGTATCCCCCAGGCCAGAGTTGCAATCAGGGCAACAATAAAGAGGTATAATCCTGAATTATAAGGTAAGCCAAAGCCGTTAACAAGCACCCTTTCAAACAGTCCGGCTACTTTGGCCACTCCCGGGATAAGGATAAAAACCAGAGCCCCCAGAATAAGAACACCTGCAATAAGTGCTTTAACAAGACCCTTCCAGGAGAAGGGGTATTTCTTAAAATAGTAGATCAGTACAAGCGCAGGAATGGAGAGAAGATTCAGAAGGTGGATCCCAATGGAAAGGCCCATAAGGTAAGCGATCAGTATTATCCATCTCCCGGCAAAAGGTTTGCCCTCTTCATTTTCCCATTTGAGCATGGCCCAGAATACCAGCGCTGTAAAAAGGGATGATGTAGCATAAACCTCTCCCTCTACAGCTGAAAACCAAAAAGTGTCGGAGAAAGCATAAGCTAGCGAACCTATTACCCCGGCGAAAATTATTGCAAGCACATCTCCTCCACCAGAGGGATCTTCCTTGATCACTTTGCGTGCAAGATGGGTTATTGTCCAGAAAAGGAACATGATAGTGAAGGCACTTGCCAGTGCCGACATTATATTGATCATGAGCGCCACCCTGGAAGTGTCGCCCCCTGCAAAGAGAGTAAATACCCGCCCAACAATCAGAAAGACAGGAGCTCCCGGAGGATGGCCCACCTGCAGTTTGAACGCTGAAAGAATAAATTCACCGCAATCCCAGAAACTGACTGTTGGTTCTACAGTCATAATATAAACGATTGCTGAAATAAGAAACATCGCCCATCCGGTTGCTATGTTCAGGGTGGAGAACTTAAGACCACTTTTTTGTGCCATTATTATGAGGGGTAAGATTAAAGAACAAATAAAACAAAAAAATAGTGTTTATCAATGACGATAAGTGTGCTATCCGTGCTTCTGACTAACCAATTTGCTGATCATAGGTCAAATAGAGAATCAACGTTGGTAATAATAAACCGCCACTTCAACGAAATCCATGGCTCCCCGGCGTACTCTATACCAACACGGGGCAGCTTGTCCATCTCAGGAGAAAGGCCCTCATCTGTAACCCACATCCTGCCATTGCCATCAAGATTTTCTCCGTAAAAGGTGCGATCTATCGCCAGATGCCTGGCAACCCTTCCCGGGCCATTACAGACATGCAGCCCTCTGATCAGTACTGCCTGAGGTATACCTGCTCCTCCCGTAACAAAATTAAGCATCCAGTGCATTCCGTAAATAAGGTAGACATAGACCCTGCCGGGCTCACCATACATTATTTCAGTACGCTTTGTAAACCCTTTTGCTGCATGACAGGCCTTATCTTCTTCGCCCCGGTATGCTTCGGTCTCAGTTATGAAATATCCGTTTACTCTGCCGTCGGGGTGGCGTATCCAAAGTTTTTTACCCAGTAATTCAGGTGCTACCTGAAGAACGTCACGGCTGTAGAACTCCTCATCCAGCAGCCCCACTATATTAACCGACATCTTTAATATTGTGTTCTTTCCTCATACGATATCCACTCATCAAACACGCTCTCAGCCTCTTCGGTAAGTAGCTTGCGGAACTCGACCTTTGTGGTGTCGGGAAAGAGGCTAATCTCTTCATAGATAAATTTATCGCTGAACCCTGCTCTCGCGGCGGAGTCTCTCGTTCCTCCGTAAACAACCTTTTTTATCCCTGCCCAGTGAATAGCTCCAAAGCACATGGGACAGGGCTCGCATGAACTGTAAAGGGTGCAGTCCGACAGATCCCATGTCGACAGTAGTTCGGATGCTTTTCTAATAGCGTTTACCTCCGCATGAGCCGTTGGATCATTATCAATCACCACTGAATTGGCGGCCTGTGATATGATCACTCCATCCCTTACGACAACCGCACCGAATGGACCACCTCCCTTGGTTATATTACTCCTGGCAATGTCGAAGGCTGCTCTGATAAACCGTTTGTCCGTCTCCATTTTTGTTAAAGATTAATCAGGTTTGATCTGCAACAAAAATATGAAACATTGATGGTTAAGTAGTACCATCATATCAAAAGAAGCGAATAAAGATGCAAAGTTTGTTATATTTGCGCGCCCTTATGGCCTATGGACCGATAATTGATCTATCCTTCATTAAAACAGGAGGAAGAGAGACCATAGCCTGATGTAAAATATTGTTTGTATGGCTGTTATTTTTTAAAATAATATTGTACTTTTGCAGACCCCAAAATATGGGGTTTTACATTATTTATTATTAAGGGAGTATAATTAAAACTCAGTAACAAGTGAACACTTTAAGCTACAAAACAGTATCGGCAAACAAGGCCACTGTTGACAAGGAGTGGGTAATTGTGGATGCAGAAGGGGAAGTTCTTGGTCGCCTCGCATCTAAATTAGCCATAGTACTGAGGGGTAAGCACAAGCCAAGCTTCACACCTCATGTAGACTGCGGAGACAACGTCATTGTTATCAATGCCGAGAAGGTGGATCTCACTGGAAACAAATGGGCCGACAAGCAGTATGTAAGACATACCGGTTATCCAGGTGGACAGAGATTCACATCGGCAGAAGAGATGTTAAAGAAAAACCCTATTGGTCTGATCGAGCACGCTGTTAAAGGTATGCTTCCAAGAAACAGGCTTGGCAGGGCTTTATACAAGAATCTTCATGTATTTGTTGGTCCCGACCACACTCATGAAGCACAGAAACCCAAAAAGTTAGATTTAGAAACCATTAAGTGACAAGCATGGAAACAATTAACGCACTTGGAAGAAGGAAGGCAGCTGTTGCACGGGTCTATCTCTCCGACGGTAAGGGTCAGATAATGGTTAACGACAGAGATTACAAAGAGTATTTCGGATCTGAAACACTCCAGTATGTCGTTACCCAGCCACTGAATCTTCTTAACGTAGCCGACAAGTATGACATTAAAGTTAATCTTGACGGTGGCGGAGTTAAAGGACAGGCAGAAGCTCTTCGTCTTGGAATCTCAAGGGCTCTTGTAAAGATCGATGAAGAGAACAAACCTCTTCTCAAATCGAACGGGTTCCTTACACGCGATCCGCGTGAGGTTGAAAGAAAGAAGCCAGGCCAACCAAAAGCAAGAAAAAGATTCCAGTTCAGTAAACGTTAGTATTCGGTTGTCAGATTCAATAGATGCAAGTTTAGTATCTAAATTGCAATGACTTCCGGTGAGGAACTACTTTGCAATTGACAAAACGAAAGTAAACTTAAAAAAAACAAAAATGTCGAGAACCAATTTCAAAGAATTACTTGATGCAGGTGTGCACTTCGGACACCTTAAAAGAAAATGGAATCCGGCTATGGCTCCTTATATTTTTATGGAGCGTAACGGTATTCACATTATTGACCTCGAAAAAACTGCCGCCAAGATTGATGAGGCTGCATCAGCCATCAAGCAGATGAGCAGGTCAGGGAAAAAAGTACTTTTTGTAGCTACAAAAAAACAGGCAAAGGATATTGTTGCTGAGAAGGTTAAAGCAGTTAATATGCCTTATGTTACCGAGCGCTGGCCCGGTGGTATGCTTACCAACTTCCCTACAATCAGGAAGGCTGTTAAGAAAATGTCAACCATCGACAAGATGCTTAACGATGGCACATTCGGCAACCTGTCAAAGCGCGAGAGACTGCAGATCACACGTCAGAGAGCAAAACTTGAGAAGAACCTTGGAAGTATCGCCGATCTTACCCGTCTTCCTTCAGCGCTTTTCGTTATTGATGTGGCAAAAGAGATCATTTCGGTCAGGGAAGCCAAAAGACTTGGCATTCCTGTTTTTGCAATGGTCGATACCAATTCTGATCCTTCAGATATCGATTTCGTGATCCCAGCAAATGATGATGCATCAAAGTCTATATCTCTTATAGTTGGAATTATGTGCCAGGCTATTGAAGAAGGCCTCACAGAAAGAAAACTTGATAAGGATAAGGAACCTGAAGATAAAGATTCAGATCGCGACGACGATATCAAGAATGTGAAGAAAACACGTCAGAGGATCGTTGAGAAAACAGTTGAAGCGATAGAAGAAGAAGTGGAAGAAGAAGTAGAAGTAGAAGAAGCTGATGAAGAGGCTGATATCGAAACTGAAGAAATCTCCGCTGACGAAGAATAGTATTTAACTTTTAAAATCTTAACTATGTCAAATATAAGTGCAGCCGAGGTTGCCAAGCTAAGAAAGCTGACCGGAGCAGGTATGATGGACTGCAAGAAAGCTCTCGAAGAGGCTGATGGAAACATCGAAAAGGCTATTGAGATAATTCGCAAAAAGGGTCAGGCAATTGCCAATAAAAGAGCCGACCGTGAAGCAGGCGAAGGTGCGGTACTTGCTAAAGTATCCGCTGATGGCAAGTACGGATATGTTACAGCTCTTAACTGTGAAACTGACTTCGTAGCTAAAAACGCCGATTTTGTTGCTCTTGCTTCATCGATCATTGATATAGCCATTGAAAAGAAGCCGGCTAATCTGGATGAACTGAAAGCTCTCAAATATGGCGACACAACAGTTGGCGACAAGGTTTTGGAGCAGTCTGGTATAATAGGTGAGAAAGTAGAACTCTCTTTCTGTGAGAAAATTGAAGCGGAATTTGTAATTCCTTACATACACACAGGAAACAGACTGGCTACTCTCGTTGGTTTCAACGTTGCTGGCGTCGACATTCAGGTTTATAAGGATGTGGCCATGCAGGTTGCTGCCATGAACCCTGTATCTGTGGATAAGAGTGATGTTCCCGCCAAGGTTATCGAGCAGGAACTTGAAATCGGAAGAGAGCAGGCCAGAAGAGACGGCAAACCGGAAGAGATGATCGAAAAGATCGCTCAGGGTAAGCTTTCCAAGTTCTACAAGGAGAGCACTCTGCTCAGCCAGGAATTTGTTAAGGACAACAAGATGACGATCGATCAGTATCTTAAATCTAAAAACAAAACCCTTACAGTTACTAAGTTTATCAGATTCTCACTAAGCATCTGATAATAACCACACATTTTTATAACGAAGCCTGTCTACCGACGGGCTTCGTCGTTTTTGTCACCTGTTGATGCTCAGGCCCAATAATCCCGCTTCTTTCCGCTAAAATTTATTAAATTGCTCCCTTAATTAACAAACCCCGGTATGAAAAAGAATGTAGGCACAACAGATAAACTGATCAGACTGATAGTAGCTGCAATTGTGGCAATACTATATCTGACCGGTATGATAAAGGGAACAGTCGGTATCATACTTCTTATGATTGCTGCTGTACTGGCTGTCACAGCCCTCGTGAACAGGTGTGGCATATATGCTATTTTCGGCATGTCATCATGCCCGAAGGAGTAACATGACTCTATATTACTTTCTATGAGATATAAACGTATTCTACTAAAACTGAGCGGAGAGTCCCTGCAGGGTGACGGATCTGATCCAATTAACAGGCAGGTTCTCCAAAACTATTGCAAGGAGGTTTCAGAAGCTGTAAAAAAAGGTCACCAGATAGCCATCGTTATTGGTGGAGGGAATATTTTCAGGGGTCTGTCAGGCACTAATGAGGGCTACGACAGGGTCAAGGGCGACCAGATGGGCATGCTTGCCACAGTAATTAACAGCATTGCAATTGAATCGGAGCTTACGAGAACAGGTGTTGAAGCAAAGGTCTTTACAGCCATCAGAATGGAACCTGTGGGAGAACTGTATGTTCGTGATAAGGTGGCAAAAGCGCTTGGAAATGGCGTAGTTACAATACTGGCAGGCGGTACCGGCAATCCCTTCTTTACTACCGACACCGCTTCAGCCCTGAGAGCTGTGGAACTGAACTGCGACGCCCTGGCCAAAGGAACAAGAGTAGATGGAATATATTCCGCCGACCCCGAAAAAGACCCCTCTGCCAAACGATTCACTAAAATGACATTCAGGGAAGCTCTTGAGAAAAGAGTTAAGATAATGGACCTTACTGCTTTCACAATGTGTGAAGAAAACAACATGCCTGTCGTTGTTTTCGATATGAACAGAGAAGGTAATCTTGGTCGTCTCCTCCGTGGTGAGGAGGTCGGAACACTGGTCAATGTATCATAGTACTTTCAATTAATATAATTTATTATTTTTGCCCTACGCCGAGTAAATCATTAAAGAGACTACCATGAATGAGGAAATTGAGATGATCCTGGAAGAATCGACCGACAGAATGCAGAAGGCACTGGAACACCTGGAATATGAACTGGCACGATTGCGTGCAGGAAGAGCCAATCCTGCAATTCTTGACGGAATAACCGTTGACTATTACGGCGTTAAGACTCCTCTCTCACAAGTATCAAACATTAATACACCCGATGCTAAAACTATTCTCATACAGCCATGGGAGAAGAATATGCTCGGTGTTATCGATAAAGCCATAATGGCAGCTAACATAGGCATTACCCCGGTAAATAACGGCGAGGTAATAAGGATAAATATTCCTCCTTTGACGGAAGAGAGAAGGCTTCAGTTGGTGAAACAGGTCAAGAATGAAGGTGAGACAGCAAAGATAAGCATCAGGAATTCCAGAAAATGGGCGAATGACGAGCTTAAGAAAATGCTTCAGGATGGGCTGCCTGAAGATGAGGAGAAAGACGCTGTTAAATCGGTTCAGGATCTTACCGACGACTACACTGCCAAGATCGATAAAGTGATTATTCAAAAGGAGAAGGACGTAATGACAGTTTAACAGGTATCTCCTTAATGAAATAAAAACTGCCCGGAATAGTAAACTACTTACTTCTCCGGGCAGTTCTCTTTTTATATTATCCTCTACTTACCGCCTGCTGTGGCAGGAATAAGTTCCATCTTCAATTCACATCCCTTTTCTACTGCCTCCTTTGAGAAAAAGTCGGGATAGAACTCCCCGGCCAGATATCTCTCCATCTGCGAACCATAGAACTTTGATCCAGGCACACCGCTGTTACCTGTAGGCAGAACACTCCATGATTCGTCCCAGTTGGCACTGTTGTAAATATGCCGTTGTGAAGCACCATGATTTACCACGAAACCGGCACCGTAGGAATAAGGTGCTACAGTATGATTGCTGCCCCCGGCAGGATATGACTTGCTGTTAAGCCCCAGAAACTTGTCGATCACTTTAACCTTACCCATTGGATGAGTAAGATAGAACCGGTGGATATTGCCCCAGATCCATGTTTCTGTGTCGGCTCCATAATCATTGGTGAGCCTCGCAATGCTCTCCCTTAATGAACTCACCATAATATCATCCAGTGATTCCGTTCTCAGGGGTAGTGATATTATCGACCCACTCATCCGGGCCACTCCTCATTATCCTGAGAATATAGTAGTCACGCATTGAGCCCGGTAACTGTCCGTATAACTCACCCAACTCATCGGAAAAGATATTTTTGGCCAGATCCTGTCTGAAGAACTCAAATAATGTAGGCTCTACCCTATCGGCATTCATTCTGTAATCCCATCCTCCGAGCATTGTAACAAAATTTTTCTCCCCCTCGCTAAGATCTTCTCTCTGCTTGAGAGCATTAACCAGCACCGGTGTAAGAGATCTGGCATAAGCCGAAAGATTGTCGCCCAGCATTCCTTTAAATGAACCAACACTCTTGAGTCCCTCCTCATTAAGCATCTCCCTTATCCTCGTTATACGGTATGGCATTGAAAACTCGGTTGAAATATAAAACGGGTAATCGTCAGGTACCGTCTTGTTGTTTGCCGACGATACTGTCCCCCCGGCGGGGTTGTATGAGTTGGGCAGCAATTTAAAAGGCACATAACCCGTCCAGTCGACATCGCTGTTCCTGCCATCTCTGGGTATAGCTCCACTGCCCTTACGTACCGGAATGCCTCCTCCTGTATTAAGTCCGATATTATCGTTAACATCGGCATAAACAAAATTCTGACTTATTGAATTGAAGCCTGTAAGGGCCTCCCTGAACTCTTCCATTGTTGAGGCTCTGTTGAGCTTATATACAGCCCTCACCTCATTGCTCTGGTCAAATCCCGACCACTTCATGGAGATAACGGCGCCGCCTGTCTCACGGAATTCCGATACCAAAGGTCCTCTGTGGGTATATCTTATCTGATGCCTTTGCTCCTTTCCTCCCTTTATCCCGATAATCTCTTCCCT
Organism: uncultured Bacteroidales bacterium; assembly: GCA_963698535.1. Classification (GTDB taxonomy): domain Bacteria; phylum Bacteroidota; class Bacteroidia; order Bacteroidales; family VadinHA17; genus CAVORD01. The sequence goes on from CAVORD010000002.1 coordinate 297,910, forward strand.
CACCTCAATATCGCGCCATTGTCCGTCGAGTTGGTACTGTACCGGTGTTCTCCGGATTGACGACCTCAACAAAAAGGTCGATGTCATCAACAGCCAGATTTGTCATTCCCCAGGCAATGGACTCATTATGCCCGCTCACCACGAAGGGCTCTCCCGGCACGGCCACTCCAGTAACATTTAGCTTACCCGGCACAACCTGGTGTATCTGTATCCATAAGCCAGGCATACTTAATCCCAGGTGCATATCGTTTGATAACAAAGGCTTACCCGTTTCAGTCTTCGCTCCGGTTACAGCCCAGTTATTGCTACCTGAAAAAGAGGCAATTCCATTGAACTGTAACTTTTCAAGAGAGGCAATAAGCTCTATTATGGACTCCATCTGTCCGTCAGGGATCTTGTATTCAGGATATACGAACAGATCGGCCATCGACCAGTCGGGAATCAGTTCACCTGCCTTTTCCGGTCCCAGTTTTACGGCAGCCCTGTAGTTAAACAACTCCGACGATAGGTTGGATGAGGCCAGGTCCCACCCCATATACCCGATAATATTGAGTATATCCTCCGCACTCCATGGATCGGGCTTATATGAAAGGATCCTGAATTCAGGTGGCAGTTTCTTTCTGTTTTCAGAAATATAGATGTTCACACCCTTAACAAAGGCATCGAGTGAGGCCTTGATCTCCGGGTCAATCTCATTAAGTAAGAGCTGGGATTTTTCTGTCATACCCAGGCTTCGCAGGAAAAGATCGGTCTGCACATAATCCTCTCCAAAGATCTCCGAAAGCCTTCCTTTGGTGGCCCTTCGTATCAGATCCATCTGCCAGAGCCTCTCACGCGCCATTACATAGCCTGTTGCAAAGTAAAGATCATCCTCATTCCCGGCAAAAATATGGGGCATACCCCTTTCATCGGTAAATATGGTTACCGGAGCAATGAGCCCGCTCAGCTCATAAGTGCCGGTATAATCAGGTTTGGCTCCATTCCTTACGGGAAGCAGTATGATGACTCCTGCCAAAAAGATGACAGCAACCACTATTAAGAACCAGAAAACTATTCTTTTTACTAATTTCATATCACTTATTTTATACTTGTTATAAATACTCCTTTATCGCAATACTTAAAAATACGAAATTCCTGCTAACCAATCTGTAAGGTTGTAATTAAACAGGCAATAACGAGTGTTAGAAAACTAACAGAGAAAAGATTAAAAAAATGATAGGGTAAAACAACCATCAGGGGTCTTAATAGTGAATTCGGAAATGAAGATCAAGATCTTAAAGACAAACAACTTAAAATTAATAGCCATGAATAGTATGAAAAAGTTTTTATCGATACTTACGGTGATGGCGATGATAAGCGGCCTGGCCACCGTAGGTGCTGCGGCTCCGAAAAAGAGCGATCAGCAACCCTTTAAAACGATAAGGGGTAAAGTAATAGACAAGTCAACAGGTGATATTCTCATCTTCGCCACCGTTACAGTACAGGAGAGTAACGTGGCAACAGTTACTAACCTTGACGGGGAGTTCGTACTTAAAATTATGAGCGACCAGCCTGCAACAAACCTTGAAGTAAGTTACATAGGTTACAAGAATCTTGTGATTCCAATTAGTAGCCTTAAGGAGAATGGTGACAAGAATACCTTCTGCACTTGAGCAGGCAACAATTCCTATCAAAGAGATCATAATCAAGCCATTATCGCCAGAGGAGATATTGATGAAGACCATCTCGATGTTTAGTCAGAATTATTCCGAAGTTCCCAATCTTATGACCGCTTTTTACCGCGAGACCATAAAGAAGAACAAGACCTATGTCTCTATCGGAGAAGCTGTGCTCGAGGTGTTCAAAGCTCCTTATAACACTAACTTCAGGTTCGATGCCACAAGAATATACAAAGGCAGGAAGAACAGCGATAATGAAAGACTCGACACTGTACTCTTCAAATTGCAGGGCGGTCCTGTTACTACACTTCAGCTCGACCTTGTCAAGAATCCGGAGAGCATTCTTACCGTTGAGTCGATGGACTATTATAACTATGAGCTTACCAACATCGTTGTGATAGATGAGAAACCTCATTATGTTATAACTTTCACCCAGAGACCTTACATGGAGTCACCACTTTACCTCGGTAAATTCTATATCGATGTAGACTCCTATGCTGTTTCAGAGGTTGAATTCGAATTCAATCTTGAAGACAAAGCAAAGGCAGCACCGCTCTTTATCAGGAAGAAGCCGCTGGGAATGGATGTAACTCCTGAAGTAGCTTCATACAGGGTCAAGTACAGGGAGCAGAATGGCAAATGGTACTTTGCATACTCAAGGGCAGAAGTAAAATTCAAGGTCGACTGGGACAGGAAATTGTTCAATACAGTATACACAACAATGTCGGAGATTGCAATAACTGACCGTACTGACAAAGAAGTTATTAAATTTGAATCCAGGACAAAGGTCAGATCGAGTGATGTATTCAGCGAAAAAGTAAGCGACTTCACAGATCCCGACTTCTGGGGTGAGTACAACGTAATAGAACCCGATCAGAGCATTGAATCGGCAATACGCAAACTAAACCGTCGTCTGAGATTCAGCGACAGATAAACTAAGTTACCGGGAAACTATCTATGGACAGTGATAGCGACATTGCAGGGAGGATCAGGAAAGGCGACATCAAAACTTTTGAGCAGGTTTTCCGATCCTCCTATGCTTCCCTGGTAAGATACGCAGAAAAGATCCTCAGAGATACAGATGCTGCTGAGGAGATAGTACAGGCGCTCTTTGTAAAAATATGGCAGGAAAGGGAAAAACTGGATGTTACATCATCACTCTCAGGCTACCTCTACAGGTCGGTCCATAACAGATGCCTCCATCACCTGGATCACCTCAAGATAGTAGAAAAGTATGCCAGCGAGAAGAGACTGGAACAACCAGAAAGAAGTCCCGACCCGCAGGAGATAGCTTCATTCAGGGAGCTTGAAGAGAAGGTGACCAGAATTCTGGGAATACTACCGGAACGCTGCAGTACCATATTCTATATGAACAGATTTGAAGGATACAAATACGCAGAGATCGCTGAGAAGCTTAAGATCTCAATTAAAACAGTTGAAGCCAACATGGGGAAGGCACTTAAAGAGTTTAGAAAACAACTGGCATCATGAGTAAAAAATTAAATAAAAGTAATAACCTGTCAGACCGCGGGTACGAGGAACTGGCTGCTCTTTTGAGCGGCGAAACAAATCCTGCAGATGAGAGCAGCATTTCAGATGCAGCCGATTCAGACCTGAGGTCCGACTGGGAGAAATTAGGCAAGATGAAGGGAAAGGTTGATATTGATGTTGACAAGGCATGGCAAAATGTCTTTTCAGCTATCAGCGGGGAGAAAGAGAAACCTGCAGCAAAAGGAGTAATAAGAAAGTTGTCAGGCTATCAGCTAAGGATTGCCGCTTCATTCCTTTTTATTGTATCTGTAGGAATAGCATCTCTCTTTGTAATACCGGCAAGAAAAGCTAACATTAACTTTAATACCTCAGCCAATGAGGTTCGCAAAGAGGTTGTATTACCCGATGGGAGCACCATAACACTCAACAGAAACAGCAGGATCGCATACAATAAAAACAACTGGGAAAGTTCACGAAAAGTAAGCCTTACCGGTGAAGCCTTCTTTGAGATAACTCCCGATGCTGCCAATCCATTTGTAATAAAGGCAGGGTCCGGTACCATTAAGGTAGTTGGCACATCATTTAATGTTAAAACAGGAAGCAATAATGATGAGGTTGAAGTGCTCGTTGAAACAGGCAAGGTTCAACTTGCAAACAGTAACATGTCGAGTACCCTTACCCTGGAACCGGGAGCTATGGGAATCCTTAAGGGTGATGTTGCAACCAGAATAGAAAACAGTAACAGGAACTATATGTCGTGGAAAACCGGAAAGCTACAATATGATGCCACCCCGCTGAGACAGGTCTTCTCCGATATAGCAAAGATCTACAATGTCGAATTTACCACTTCTCAACCCGAGATATACGAGTTACAGCTCACATCGGTCTTCGACAACCGTGGAGTTGATACGATCCTGCAGGTTCTGGAAAGGACTTTCAACATCAGCATATCGGGTGAAAATGGGCTCTTTGATATTTCAAAGAACTAAATTGCTAACTTAGTGATGTAGCGACCCATGACTGGATGAACAATTTTTTAAAATACACTCTTTTCCTGACATTCCTCCTTTGTCCGTTCCTGCTGGCAGGACAGGCAAATATCCTTGAGAAGGAATTCACACTGAGAAAAGATATTACCAAAACCGGTGAAGCACTTTCCTACCTTAGTCGTGCCACCGGTTATTATTTTACATATGATTCCGATCTGGTGAACCCCGACAGGGTCTTCGGACAGATCTCTGTTCCACTCCCGCTCCGATCGATACTGGACAAGGTCTTTGATGATCCACTAATAAGGTATTCGGTAATACAAAACCATATAATCATATATAAGGAGAAGATCCGTGAGGAGCCGATACCGGTTTCGGAGAGCACCTTGCAGGTTCTAACGGTAACAGGCATTGTAACCGATTTTGAATCAGGTGAACGGCTGCCCTTCGCTACCATCGGACTGAAGAATATGGGGACGGGGACGATATCAAACTATAACGGGGAATTCGGACTTAAGATCCTTCAGGAAAATATGTCAGACACTCTTTCGGTCTCTTTTCTGGGATACAGAAACAGACTGATACCGGTGAAGAGCATTTCAGAGAATAACCTTACTATTGGGATGGTCCGCGATTACATTCCCATAGCCGAAATCATTATAAGGGTCCAGGACCCTCAGGAGATAATAAAAAGGGTTAGGGAGAATATTAAAAGGAACTATGGCACAGAACCTGCTATACTAAGTGGTTTTTACCGTGAAGCTGTTCAGAAGAAAGATCAGCTTCAAATGCTTAGCGAAGCAGTATTGTCGATATATAAAAGCCCTTACGCTAATTCATTCCAGAGCGATCAGATAAAAGTACTAAAAAGCAGAAAGATCGAGAATACCGGTAACTCCGACACCCTGGTAATAAGGCTTAAGGGAGGTCTGGGTTCATCTTTGGAACTCGATGGTGTTAAAAAAATGTTCGACTTCCTTGCCCCCGACAATCTTGTCTATTACTCATTATCTCTTACCGATATAGTAACTATCGATGACCAGAATGCATATGTTATCGATTTTGTCCAAAACCCCGGACTCGATTTTCCGCTTTTCGAAGGGTCGGTATATATAAATACAGACAACTATGCTGTATTGCTGGCTGAATTCAGACTATACCCTCCCCTCATTGGCAAAGCAGGGGAATCATTTGTCTCGGGGCAGACAAGGGGTTATGTTATCAAGCCACGATCGGTTGCTTACCGCATAAGTTACCGTAATATTAACGGCAGATATTTCCTCAATCACGTACGCGGCGACCTTGAGTTCAGCACACGGAGAACGAGGAAACTGTTCACATCTCCCTATAGCGTATTCTTTGAACTGGCAGTAACTTCAACCGATACGACAAATGTCACCAGGTTCGATAAAGACGAGGTCCTGGGACTTCAGGAGGTATTCTCCAGGTCGATCGGCGACTACGACAGTGAGTTCTGGGGCGATTTTAACTTCCTCCGGCCCGACGATGATCTCATTGAAGGGCTGAAGGCTATTATCCACCGGATAAACGAGCAGGAGAAGTAACTAGTACTTCTCTATTATCCTGTAAAGCTCTCCCAGGTCGGGTGTAAGTATGATCTCGGTTCTTCTGTTCCTTGCTCTGGCTTCCACACTCTTTCCGGCATCAACAGGCAGATATTCACTCCTGCCGGAAGCAGTAAGCCGCTTGGGATCTATCTTCGATCCTTCCAGCAGAACCCTCACCACAGTTGTTGAACGCTTGACCGAAAGGTCCCAGTTATCCTGCAGCTGCCCGGATCCCTGACGGTATGGAACATCATCGGTGTGACCCTCAATGGTTACCTGAATGTCGGGATTACGCTCGAGAACTGTTGCCAGCTTCCTCAGAGCACTCCTGCCGTTGTTATCAATGTTATAACTACCGGTCTGGAAGAGCAGCTTCTCATCAAGGGAAACATAGACTTTACCGTTTTTTGTAGTTACGGTAAGCCCGTTATTCTCAAAGCCAAAAAGAGCCTCCGATACCTTGTTCTTAAGATCTCTTACTGCTTTCTGTTGGGCGTCGAGTATCTGCTCAAGCTCTCTCAGTCTTGAATTTCTCTTATCGAGTTCAAAAGTGAGCTCATCGAGTGCCGCCTTCCTCTCATCCATCTTTCTCTCCAGATCACGAAGCATATCCTCCTTCATCTGAAGGTTCGCCTGTGCAGACTGCAGATCCGACAGCAACTTGCGTGATTCCCTAACATTGCCTCGAATAAGCTCATCCTGAGCGTTTTGCAGATCGGTATACTTTGTATTAAGCTTGATATATTCCTCTTTTGTCTTCTGAAGGCTGGCCATAAGATCGTCGCGACCCTTGCTTGCCTGTTCCAGATCAGTGCCCATCGACTGGTATCTTAGCTTCAAGCTCTCTGTTCGACATTGAAAGATTAAGGTTCTCTGTCTTCAGAGCATCCCTCTCGGTCATGTAGATCCTGCTGGTATCCTTTAGCTGGTTAAACTTCCTGCCTGGGACACACGACGATATGGTCAGGGCCACAAACGTCATTGAAACAATACCTGAAATAAGCTTATTCATATTGACTTTTATTTTCATTTGATCAAAATCCTGTACTGTTTGTTTAAAGAACAAAGTTGCGACAAATTTATAAAAAGGAGGTATAAAGATAGTCCAAACAGACCGGAATATTATCTCTATATTTGTAATCTTAAAATTATGTTACCGTCCGATGCAGGAAGAGTATAAATTCCTTTATAATATATCTTCACCCGCCGATCTCCGAAAACTTGACAAGAACGATATACCGGAGGTAGCCAATGAGTTGCGAAGGTTTATTATCGATGTGGTAAGCACAAACCCGGGTCACTTCGGTGCCAGTCTCGGGGTTGTTGAACTGACCGTAGCTCTTCACTATGTTTACAATACTCCTTACGACAAATTGATATGGGATGTAGGTCATCAGGCTTACGGTCATAAGATACTCACAGGAAGAAGAGACTCTTTTCACACAAACAGAAAATATAAGGGTATAAGCGGTTTCCCGAAGATGAAGGAGAGCGAATACGACGCTTTTGGCGTGGGTCACTCTTCCACAAGCATCTCTGCCGCGCTCGGCATGGCTATCGCAGCCGCCACCAACAAGGAGGAGAGGAAGATAGTAGCAGTAATAGGCGATGGCGCCCTTACTGCCGGTCTCGCCTTCGAAGGACTCAACCATGCCGGTAACGAGATGGCCGATATTCTCGTTATACTCAACGACAACAATATAGCTATCGACCCTAACGTAGGCGCCCTTAAGGAGTACCTGCTCGATATCACTACCAGTAAAACATATAACCGATTCAAGGATGATGTCTGGAATGTGCTTGGCAAGCTTAATTCACTGGGACCCAAGGCACGCACACTCGTATCGCAGCTCGAGTCGGGACTGAAAAGCACCATCCTCACTCACAGTAACCTTTTCGAGTCGCTTAATTTCAGATACTTCGGTCCTATCGACGGACACGATATAAACCACCTTGCAAGGGTACTGGAAGATATGAAACGTATCCCCGGGCCTAAGCTTCTGCACTGCATAACTAAAAAAGGGAAGGGCTTTGCCCAGGCGGAGGCTAACCAGACAATATTCCATGCCCCCGGCAAATTTGACAAATCGACGGGAGAGATCATTAAACCCGACAGGAAAGGACAACCGCCATTCTATCAGGATGTTTTCGGTCATTCCATACTCGAGCTGGCACGCGATAACGACAAGATCATAGGTATCACACCGGCCATGCCCAGCGGATCGAGCCTCAACATAATGATGAGTGAAATGCCCGATCGTACTTTCGATGTGGGCATAGCAGAACAACATGCAGTAACATTCTCGGCAGGACTGGCAGCACAGGGGATGATACCCTTTTGCAACATCTACTCCTCATTTATACAGCGTGCATACGACCAGGTGATACACGATGTGGCCCTGCAGAACCTGCCTGTTATCTTCTGCCTCGACAGAGGCGGCCTTGTTGGATCGGACGGAGCAACCCATCATGGATTCTTCGACCTTTCTTTTATGAGAAACCTGCCTAACATGGTTGTCTCGGCACCGATGAACGAGGAGGAACTCAGAAACCTGATGTATACGGCCCAGCTTCCTGAGAACAAGTCGCCTTTCAGTATAAGATATCCCAGGGGAGAAGGTGTGATGACCGACTGGCAGAAACCTTTTAAGGAGATAACAATAGGTAAAGCCAGAAGAATAGCTGAAGGATCTGAAATAGCGATTCTCTCTATCGGCCATCCCGGCAACTTTGTTGTGGAGGCGATGAAACAGGTAAGGGAAGAAGGTATAGGCCCGGAACACTGGGACATGAGGTTTGTGGCACCACTCGACAATGATGCGCTGCATTCCGTATTTCAGCGTTTTAACAGGATTATTACTGTGGAGGACGGTATCCTCAAGGGTGGCTTTGGATCGGCAATAATCGAATTTATGTGCGACAATGGCTATAATGCCAGAGTCAAACGGATGGGTATACCCGACTATTTTGTTGAGCATGGTACCCAGGAAGAGCTTTATGCCGAATGCGGCTTTGATGCCGCAGGAATAGCCGCCGCTATCCGTGAAATGGCGAAGAAATAATTTCAAACTATAATTCCAGCGTAATGAAAAACAACCTGATGAAAGCTTTGCTTTTAATTACAGTTATTGCCGTTAGTGCTTCCTGTAAAAGTAAAACAGAGAAAGAGGAGTGGGTAAAGCTCTTCAACGGCACCGATCTGGAAGGGTGGACACCTAAGTTCTCGGGTTATGAAGCAGGCGTCAACTACAAGAACACCTTCAGGGTCGTTGACGGAGTAATAGCTGCCGATTACTCGGAATATGAAACATTCAATGGTGAATTCGGCCATCTCTTTTACAACGAACCTTTTACCAGTTACAAGCTGAAGATGGAATACCGTTTCCTTGGTGAGCAGGTGGAGGGCGGAGCCTCCTGGGCCTTCAGGAACAGCGGGGTGATGTTCCACTCACAATCACCTGAGTCGATGCTTAAGGATCAGGATTTCCCGGTATCGATAGAGGCACAGTTCCTGGGCGGCGCAGGCGAGGGAGAGAGACCAACCGGCAACCTTTGTACACCTGGGACACATGTAACAATAGACAATGAACTTGTTACCCGCCATTGCACCGAGTCATCGTCGAAGACATTCAATGGCGACCAGTGGGTATCATTTCAGCTTGAGGTTTATGGCGACAGCCTGATAAGGCATATTGTTAACGGCGATACCGTTTTGACCTACAGCAAGCCTGTTATAGGAGGCGAGCTGCCGGAAGGATACCCTATGACCGAGGGAGCAACCCTGTCGGGTGGTTACATCTCCATCCAGGCCGAGAGCCATCCGGTGCAGTTCAGGAATATAGAGATTATGAAAATCGGTAACCGGTAACCGGTATTCGGTAATCGGTAATCGGTGAAAGCAGCAATTTATTAACTACATAATTAACTCAATAGTTAACTATATAATTAATTATGTAGTTAACTATATAGTTATCCGGGTATTCAACGACTGTAAGGTTACAGTTTTGTAATAAAAACAGCCAATAATATAACCATTCCCCATTTGCGAAGAATTATTATATTTGTACCTCAATTTTGCCCGGATGGCGGAATTGGTAGACGCGCTGGTCTCAAACACCAGTGGTAGCAATACTGTGCCGGTTCGATCCCGGCTCCGGGTACAGAAAAAGAGCGAGAGTGAGAGTGAGAGCAAGTTAGCTCGAACGAACACTCTCATCTCTTTTTCCTCAAAACTCACTCACACACTCACACTTCCAAATCAACACAACCATCAGTGAGAGTGAGAGCGAACACTCTCGTTCTGTTTTAATTCACTTCGTTCATTGAGCTCACAATACAAGCATTGTTCGGTTCTCATATTCACTCTGACCTGCCTGCTCGAAGGCACTTATACTTATTTTGTAGTCACTAATTATAAATATAATACCCGGATGGCGGAACCGAGCAGCTTGCTGCGAGCTCACGAGGGCTTTGCCCGAGTAATTGGTAGACGCGCTGGTCTCAAACACCGGGCCAAGCTTTAAAAACAGCCCAGTGGGCTGTTTTAGCGCCACCTACGCCAAGGCTTCGGTCGCCAGGGAGGAGCCAGCCTTCAGGGCGGCGCAATACTGTGCCGGTTCCCTATTCCAATTTTTTCAGGTAACTATTGATTTTATCTTGTTCAATTGCTACATACCCTGTCTCATTGACAAACTTTTGTCCGTCTGTAAGGGCCCATCTTATAAAATCAAGAGTGGCTTGCTTTTCCGGTTTGCCTTTTGCTACGAAATATAGTTCCCGGGCAGGCGGCGAAGGATATTTCCCCTCTTTAATGGCTTTCAAAATAGCTTCAAATGAGTCATAAAAATCCTCTTCCGGGTCAATGGTACCATTCCCATTGATATCAATTGGGATCACTTCAATTGCAGGGTGCTTCTTACCGCTGTTTTTATTGTATATATATGCGGTATTATTGAAAGCTATTCCGGCGGGGTCTTTACTGACAGCCTCCACTAAAGCAGAATCGCCACTTATTCCTATTCCTTTCAGGTCTTCTTGTTCTCCGTTCAGATATTTAGCCCAGGTGCTGGCTGCCCCGGAAGCATCGGATCGAGTATAAACTTGTATCTTTTGGGATTCATCAAGATTTAGTATCTCGCCCCAATCAGTAATTGAACCGTCAATAAAAATTCCTATAAATTCTTCTTTTGTTAAACCACGTTCTTTCAGTTTTTCCAGGTAAGGATTATTTCTGTACACTGTAGGCAGGACTGCATCTGCACACAAGCCAACCCACCATACACCTTTATCCAATTCTTCCTGTATAATGTCGCGGGAGAATAATCCCAGATCAACTTTCCCTGCCAGTGCATCTGCCATTCCTTTTCCTGCTCCTCCAGTTGAGATATTGAACAGAATTTCTTCATGTTCTTTTTTATATTCCTCAGACCATTTTATTGCCATAGGATAAAGAGCATATGCCCCGGAAATATTAATTGTGTTTTCTTTTTGCTTTTTCGTCACACAGGATGACATTAAAAAGGCCGCGACAAGCGCATAAATAAAATGTCTCTTTTTCATAATTTCCTATTTTAAATAAATATTATTAATTGAAATGCTATTGAATATCAGGGCTTTATCTCTGTCTCGGCTTGTTAATATCCCCAAATAAAAGTCGTTCGCGACATATAAGCACAGCAAGATCGTGCTATTCAGAAATCAGAAGAGCAATGTCTTAATGCTATAATTCAGCATATAAGTTTCATTGTCCAAGAAGTATTGTTCAACGAATTTATGAACTAATCTCCTATTGCACAACTATTTTACACTCCACAGCACTGCCTTTTTGTATTACGGTAGCCGTCGCAAAGGGCCGGGTATTGGGTCCCGATATGTTATGCGGGGATAGCGTCTCCTGCCACTATTTCCTAGAGTTGCCCGTAAATTACACATGAATCCCTTTATGTAAATTCAGCCCACCACTTTTGGTGTCTGTTTTAATTCTATCTTTAGCCCCATTTTTAGAAAGAACATGCGAACATTTATTGCTATTATCATCTTCGCAGGACTCTTCGGAGGTGTAACAGAGGCACAGATCCCTGCCAGTTATTATTCAACTGCGGAAGGGTTGACCGATGCAAATCTGAAAGCCGCTCTTTACAACATTATCAAGGGTCACAAGAAATTTCCCTATACAAGCTCAAGTCCCGATGTCTGGGATATACTGAAGGAGACCGACAAGGATACAATCAATCCCGATAATGTCATCCTTTTCTATACCGGCTGGTCGGTTAATGCTGCCCAGGAGTACAACAACGGCAACGGCTGGACAAGAGAACATGTTTGGGCTAAATCGAGAGGCGATTTCGGAACTACGATGGGTCCGGGTACCGATGTGCATCACCTCCGACCGGAAGATAACAGTGTGAACAGCGCAAGGAATAACAGATGGTTTGACAACTGCACTACACCATATATTGATGGTGACGGACCAACGGGCTGCTTCACCAGCACTACCAGCTGGGTATGGCAACCCCGCGATAAAGTAAAGGGAGATGTGGCAAGGATGATCTTTTACATGGCCACAAGATATGAGGGAGAGAATGGCGAACCCGACCTGGAGATGATCGATTATTTGCCTCTCGATGACAATACCAGCGAACCGATCCATGCAAAGTTCAATACCCTGCTGCAATGGCACCTCGAAGATCCTGTTGACAATTATGAGAGACACCGTAACGAGGTGATCTACAGCTATCAGCTAAACAGGAATCCTTTTATCGATCACCCAGAGTATGTGGCTCTGATATGGAGCAGTCCTACATCGACTACTGACACAGAACCTGAGAGTCAGTTTATTATCTATCCCAATCCTGTAACTGATCTCGTAACAATTGAAAAGCCCGATGATCATATTATAAGGATATATACGATCAGCGGGATTCTCATCAAAAGCGGTATGGACAAAACATTTGACCTAAGCAGCTTTGACCCGGGTTACTATATCGTAACACTCTCTGATCCTTCCGGCAAAGTGATCCTTTCTCAGAAGATTGTTAAACAATAGCGGCCGGAAAGAGAAGTAGTTCTCTCTGAAAGCCAATGGGGCTTCATCAGGGCCTAACCCAGCATCTTATACTCGATCATCTGCCTGAAGGTGTCGTTCATTGATTCTGAGAGCGACCGGTATGATATACCCAAAGAATTAATCCCTTTTGAGTTGTCGGCAATAAACTTATAGCCCACATTTCTGGAAACAAATTTTCTGGTAAGTCCTTTGTTAAGGAGGGGTCCGAAAAGCCAAACCATGGCCTTGGGTAACTCTCTGCGCGGGATAGGGTAACTATCGCCAAATTCCGGTATCAGTGTTTTTGCCATATCCAGGAACAGTGTATTATGTGCCGATATAATATGGCGTCCCTCTGCAGCGGGAGTAAATCCGGCCTGATAATGTGCATAAGCGAGATCGCGTACATCCACCACCCCGAATCCCATCATCGGAACACCTGTCTTTGCAGAACCATCGCCAAACTGCTTCAGTATCCTGAAACTTTCTGAGGTTATGTTTGCCGGGTCAAGTGCCGGTCCAATAACAAGGGACGGGTTTATTACCACCATATCCCATCCCGATTGTGCGCGTGCTATTTTCCAGGCTTCCTTTTCAGCCTCGACCTTTGAATATGAGTAAGCCTGATGCTCCGGCGAGGATGTTGTATTCCATATATCCTCGGTATATTTACCCTGTGGTGTGCTCATAAGATCGATATTATCGCCATAGATAGCGGCGCAACTGCTTGTAAGCACCACCCTCTTTACTGATGGAGTCCTGTTGGCCTCCTCAAGCACATTTCTTGTCCCCAGCTTAGCTGGTTCAAGGAGATCCTTAATTGGATCGCTAACGCTTATTATAAAAGGTGAAGCGGTATGGTATACCAGTTCGCAACCCTTCATGGCTTCAGAATAAGAGCCCTCCACAAGAAGATCGGTTTTAAAGAATTTGATGGTCCCCGGGGAGCCGGAGGCCATCTTATTAAGGTACTCAAGCCTTTTCTTATCGTCGGGGTTCCTGACCGCGGCATGTACCGTCAATCCCTCTTCAAGCAGTTTTTTTACCAGCCATCCGGCTACATATCCTGTTGCTCCGGTAACCATTACCGGTTTTGTCCTGTCAATCTTTACCATTATGTTTTATTGTTTTGTATACTCTGATCAATAGACAATATTAAAGCGGATAGGTTCAAAAGTTGTTCCTGTTTATCACCGGGATCTATAGATAGCACAGGTATCTATCTTCAATATTGCTGACAATAAATTGTAGAGTTTCGGATTATACTCCCTGAAACCAATAGGTTGCTCGAAGAAGCACTCTACCGCAACCGAGAAGAATTCATGGATATTTGTTATACCGTAGCTTCTAAAGAAAGAGGAGCCCTCTTCAGCATTACCTGCTTTATGCATCTCTATACGGGCCTCTTCTTCAAAAGCATCCATTATTCTCCTGTCGTAGAAGTTATAATCATCATTCTCAATAATATTCTCAAGACGAAGAGCATGTGCCATCTCATGAAATCCAAGATTCACTCCATCCGTTGAGTGCTCGAATCCCTCTTTCAGGCTTCTCCAGGAAAGGACGATCAACCCTTTCAAATTGACCTCACCCTTATGATATTTATGTGTGATGGTCGAATAGTAGTTATCGGGATAGATAAGTATCCTCCAAAAGTGGCTGAAATATACCCTGGGATAACCGTATGTAACCTGTATGGCGGCACCGGCGATCATAGCCTTCATTTCCGGGGTGACTACTCGTAGGCCTCCGCGGGGGATGAACTTCTTTATGTCGATAAATTTCTGGACCCGTCTCTCGTAGGCCTTCTTTCCCTTTTCATCAAGAGAATTGTAAAGAGTGAAATACTTTGAGAGATATGGCTTATAGATCTTCTCCAGTTTCCTGTTCAGAAGGAATTTTCTGAAATCCTTGTTCAGATAGGTGACTCCCTCCATCCTGACTTTAACATATGTGATGAGTGCGGCCAGGAGCGACCCGCCTAATATGAAAAACAGAGTTTCCAGATTATCGGATTCGATCATGGTTCTTAAACCTTTTCGATCACAATGGAAATCCCCTGTCCTACTCCTATACACATTGTACAAAGCGCTCTTTTTGCTCCTGTCCTCATCATCTGATGTACGGCAGTTGTAACGAGCCTGGCACCACTCATACCCAGCGGATGACCCAGAGCGATGGCTCCACCCAGCGGATTAATACGGGGATCGTTGTCGTCCAGTCCGAGGGAGCGGGTGCAGCCAAGAGCCTGGGCAGCAAATGCTTCATTAAGCTCTATCAGATCAATGTGGTCGAGTTTCAGATTCAGTCTCTTAAGTAGTTTCTCCGTTGCCGGCACAGGACCCATTCCCATTATACGAGGCAAGACACCTGCTGCAGCCATACCGGCAATTCTTACCTTAGGCACCAGGTTATACCTCTTCACAGCCTCTTCCGAAGCTACTATCAATGCTGCCGCTCCGTCGTTTATCCCGGAAGCATTCCCTGCCGTTATCGTTCCGCCGGGATGGGTCACCGGTTTAAGTGCTGCAAGTTTCTCGAGCGACGTAGCCCTGGGGTGTTCGTCGCTGTTAACAATCACGGGCTCGCCCTTACGCTGAGGTATGGCAACAGGAATGATCTCGTCGGCCAGGGTGCCGTTTTTCTGTGCCACGGAAGCCTTCTCCTGACTCCACAAGGCGAACCTGTCCTGGTCGTCTCTTGATATCTTATGCTCCGTGGCTATATTTTCGGCTGTGCTCATCATCGATTCTGTCCCGTACATCTTATCCAGGGTCTTGTTAACAAAACGCCAGCCCATGGTAGTGTCGTACATTATCTGGTCACGGCCGTATGAGCCTTCGCTCTTACCTATAACAAAAGGAGCCCTCGACATGCTCTCCACACCGCCTGCAACAATTAGCTCAGCCTCTCCTGCCATTATTGCTCTTGCCGCTGTCCCAACGGCATCCATTCCCGAACCACACAATCTGTTTATGGTTGCTCCGGGAATTGATGATGGATATCCTGCCAGCAGCAGTGACATTCTTGCAATATTCCGGTTATCCTCCCCTGCCTGATTGGCGCAACCCATCAATACATCATCGATAGCATTAATGTCTATCCCGCTGTTTCTCTCCAATATCATTCTAAGAGGAATAGCTGCAAGGTCGTCGGCTCTCACCGGTGCCAGTGATCCACCGTATTTGCCCACCGGTGTGCGTATCGCATCGCATATATATGCATCTCTCATAATCAGTAGTTTTCTTCGTGAAGCTTATCGATAGCAGGTTTCATATAACGGAAAGCCCTTAGCATCGATTCGGAGAGAATATCGACCTCCCTTTTTGTAATAGCTGTCGACAGCATGCAGGCGCATGTATTCAGCATCATTATATTTTCTGTAAAGAACATATAATCGATCATCTCCTTTATCACTGCCAGCCTCTCCTTCGACTGATATGCCTCCCTGTATGTTGTCGGAGCCTGTGGCCTTAGGTGAAACCTGAACATCGATCCTGCACCGGTAATGGAGACAGGTACATCAGCCAGTCTGATTGACTCCTCCAGCTGTTTTATTGCCACCTTTGTCAATTCATTTATATCATTAACTGCCTGCCTGTTAAAGTATTCCATAGCCACTCTTCCTGCCGTCATTGTAATAGGATTGGCTGAGAATGTACCTGAATTGGGCATTGGTATTATTGCCAGTCTTGGATCGAACACCATCATAACATCTGACCGTCCGGCGATAGCCCCAACAGGGAATCCTCCTCCTATGATCTTGCCAAGGGCAGTCAGGTCGGGTTTTACAGTATAATCCTCCTGTGCCCCGCCATAATTGACCCTGAATGTAACCACCTCATCAAAAACCAGAAGCGCATTGTTGGCACGTGTCCATTCATGAAGCGCTTTAACAAATTCGTTGGTTGCCGGCAGCAATCCTATCCTGTGCGGCACCGGGTCAATGAGAACACAGGCAATGTCATCCCTATTTTTATCAAGGATCTTTATTGCTCTCTCAATGTCATTATAAGGGAATACAATCACGTCATTAAGTACACTCTGCGATGTACCCCTTACTACAGGTACGCTGTTAGGGTGATCTTTATCGCCCCAGTTTGATGGATTTGCTGTCTGGCTTACCTCAGCAAAATCGTAAGTCCCATGGTAAGCTCCCTCGGCCTTAGCTATCTTTGACTTCATGGTAAAGGCCCTGGAGGCTTTAATTGTTGCCATTACAGCTTCAGTCCCGGAGTTTACGAATCTTATCTTTTCAAAGGTGGGTTCCCTCTTAGAGAGTATCTGGGCGTATCTTATCTCCGTCTCGGTAGCAAGTGTATATGCTGTTCCCTTCCTCATTTGTTCGGTGACCGCATCCACCACCGGTCCAAAGGCATGACCATGAATTAGTGATGCCATATTATTGGCAAAGTCGATCCTGCTTGTACTCCTTCTATGTCGGTACGACATTGCAACCCTTGGCCTCTCCGACATAAACGGGGTAAGGCTGACGAAATACGGTGTTGCGGCTGACACCTCCGGCAATTACTTCACATGCTTCTGCATATAGCTTTTCGCTCCTGTTTCCCGGTCCGGGTATGACAGGTTTTTTAGAATCGACCATAGTTGCTTTTTTAATATGGATATTGAACAGACAATTATAATCAGTTAAAGATCATCTCTTTTTGATGCTCACTCCGGTTTTCTGCTGCAGGTACTCCATTGTTACACCGGGAGCCATCTCCCTTACAAACAAGCCTCCATCCATGACGTCAATAATGGCAAGATCGGTATAAATCCTGTTCACAACGCCCTTCCCTGTCAGTGGGTAGGTACACTTCTCAACGATCTTGGGATCGCCCTCTTTGGTATTATGCTGAGTGATAACATATATTGTCTTTATCCCTGCCACGAGGTCCATTGCCCCGCCCACTGCAGGTATGGCTCCCGGTTCGCCTGTCGACCAGTTAGCCAGGTCGCCTTCTCCCGATACCTGAAGTGCTCCCAGAACACATATATCAATATGTCGACCACGTATCATAGTAAAACTGTCGGCATGGTGAAAAAAGCTTGCACCTGGTATTGCAGTAACGCATTTCTTACCTGCATTGATAAGCTCAGGGTCTTCTTTGCCCTGTTCCGGAACAGGTCCCATTCCAAGCATACCGTTTTCGGTATGGTAGATGACCTCGCTTCCCTTCGGGAACGAAGTCGGCTACCAGCTCAGGAATTCCAATGCCCAGATTAACATATGATCCATCGGGGATGTCGAGGGCAACCTTCTGTGCCATCTCGTTGCGATCCCATCCTTTAATTGTTTTCTCTTCTACCATGGGTACCTCCTCTCCTCAGCCACCAGACGTGATTCATCGGCAGGGTCGCCAATGTGAACAACTCTTTTTACAAAAATGCCGGGAGTGACGATAACTTCCGGATCCAGATCTCCGAGACTCAACAATTCTCTTTGTCTGCACTATTGTTTTATCTGCGGCAGTACACATTATTGGTCCGAAGTTACGGGCTGTTTTATTGTAGATAAGGTTACCATAACGGTCTGCTGCCTCGCACTTCACCAGAGAATAGTCGGCTTTGATGGCCAATTCCATAACATAGGTCCTTCCCCCAAATTGGCGGGTCTCTTTTCCCTCGGCCAGAGGCGTATGAACAGATGTTGCAGTAAAGAATGCAGGTATGCCGGCTCCCCCGGCTCTTATTCTCTCTGCCAGCGTCCCCTGTGGTACCAGCTCAAGTTCAATCTCACCGTTACGGTACAGTTCCGGAAAGACCTTTGAGTTGGCTGTACGGGGGAAGGAGCAGATCATCTTACGTACCTGTCTGTTTTCGATTAGGGCGGCAAGACCAACATGTCCGCTGCCGGTATTATTGCTTACAACGGTAAGGTTCTTTGCCCCATGATCAATAAGTGCGTGAATAAGCTCAATAGGACTTCCTGCCTCACCAAAGCCTCCGATCATAATTGTTGCTCCGTCAAAAATGTCAGCTACTGCTTCAGCAGGTGAATTGATAATTTTATTGATCATATAACTGAACGTTGATTATCCCGTTACTCTCTTTTCAGCACGCAACTGAAACGGATCACTGCTTTTTCAGCCTCTTTTCCAGTGCCTCATGAAGAGAAACCTCAATCTGCTTAAGCTCCTCTTCAAAAAAGTACTTATCTGTATCGAATGGTATAAGCTTCTCAACAGTATTCTCTTTTTCATCGTATTTTGCAAGGAAGACCTTATCGAGCCACTCCATATTCCTGCCCTCGGTAAATTTAAGGGCAAACACTGTTTCTCCGCCTACCTCTGCTGTTCCCAATACCGATATTTTACCGGCAGATGATGTCATTGAGATATAACGCGATGGCCTGTTGATCGACGGCAGCGAGCGGTATACCTTGCTGAACACCTTATTTATCTCGGCCAGTGGAGCTGTGAAATAGTGATGCTCACCAGTCGGCCTTGCGCAATACATTGAGTGGAAGCCAATGGAAAGCATTGCAAGAATATTACCCAGATCGATCCAGTTTTGAGCCGATCTGTCTATATCAACTTTCCCGTTGTCGTCGGTAAAGAGACTGATATGATTCATTATAGGGCTCTGACTCTTCAGTACTGCTCCATGAGCTCTTAGTCTCCTGATTGCAGCAATAGTGCTTGCGTTAAGTATCTCCCTGGGTGTTGAAAAATGGGAGATAAATACCAGCTGAATGCCATGGTCAGTAAGCTTTTTAAATAGCTTCAGCATGGGATCATAACCTGACGACAGTATCATCTCGGGATGGAAGGTAAGAACCCTCGAGCCGATACGGATAGTCTTAATATGTATCAATTCAGGATCTTCCATCACAGGCGTTACGTACTCCCTGAACCGCTCGAAAGGCATATATCCGGCGTCGCCACCCGTAAGCAGTACGTCTGTTACCTCTTTGTGTTTTTTCAGATAGTCATGTACCTGTTTGATCTCGCTCTGTATAAACATATCCTCATCGCCCCTTACCTGTGCGTGCCTGAAGCAGTAGGTACAGAAGGCAAAGCAGCTTTGTGTGGTCTTGTCGAATACCAGCTGGCACTGCGGGTACTTATGCTGGCTTCCCTCTACAAACTCCAGGGCACCGTCTTCATTGATGAACCATGGCTTATTAAGTTTCTGCTTGCCGTCGTGCGGGTTGGTTTTAATGAGGTAATCGGCAACTATCTTTTTTCTCTCCTCTTCACCTTTGGCTGCAAGGTATTCATCAACAAGATCCTGTGTCATCATTCCCGGCTGCGGGAAGACAAGCTGAAACACGGAATCCTTCTCAAAATTCTTCCAGTTGATGGTATTAAGAACATGCTTTGTTGCCAGAAAGCGGTAAACTTCAATAAAGAGCTCTCTTTCCCTTATATGTCCGATATGGATATTATTCTGTTCGAGTATCTTTACTATCTCCCTAAAGCCTGCCAGTCCGGAATAGTGAGCCTTGCCGGTGAAGTGAAACTCCTCGGTCTCAAGGATAGCTGAGTACTGTGGGTAATTAAGCTGCAGTCTGTTAAGAACCCCCACAGGCAGAAGGTCCTCATTATCAATTATTTTCCTGGTGTCGTCACTATACTGATACCTGCTTATAATGGCACTGATATCCGATTTCTCAATGTTCCTTTTCATCATTTTACAATCAATCTGATCACTGTTATTTGGTCTCAATCCTTCACTTTTATTCATCAGCGAAGGTTGTACGGAACAAATTTGGACAAGTTCTTTAAGATGACCAAATAGATTTATCATCTTTCTCAAACAATTCTGTTTTTTTATGCCCCCCACTGGTTCCATTTTGAAAAGGGGCGAAAATCAATTAAGTTTGATTCCTCTTAAAATCCACTCCTTATGGCAGGTAAAGATGTTATTAAACCCTACGGTGAAAAGCAACCGCAATTCGACATGAAGTACCTTGCAATGGCGGAGGTATGGGCTACCAACTCATATTGCAAGAGGAGGCAGGTAGGTGCGCTTATTGTAAAAGACAAGATGATCATCTCCGACGGTTTCAACGGAACCCCTGCCGGGTTTGAAAATATCTGTGAGGATGAAGAGAACAAAACAAAACCATATGTGTTGCATGCAGAGGCCAATGCCATAACCAAAGTTGCAAAATCAAATAACTCGAGTGAGAATTCGACCCTTTATGTTACAACATCGCCATGCATGGAGTGCTCAAAGCTGATAATTCAATCGGGAATAAGGAGAGTGGTTTACAGCAATAAATACAGAATTACTGACGGGCTGGACCTTCTCCGAAGGGCAGGGATTGAGCTGGTATACATTGATACAGAAAACAAATAAGATGAACTACAATAACACAAGGAGAAGTATCTCCATCCCTTTGATAATAGCAATATCCGTAATTGCAGGAATAGTTCTTGGAATCAATCTCCCCGGAGAAAGAGTTATTCCACACACAAAGGTGACACCTAAAAGCGATAAGCTTGGAACCATACTAAATATAATAGAGGCCGATTATGTAGATGATGTTGACAGGAATGCCCTGACCGAAGCGGCTATACCTGCGATACTGGAAAAGCTGGATCCGCATTCGACCTATATTCCTGCCCGCGATCTTAAAAGGCTCAATGAGCCAATGATGGGAAACTTCGAAGGGATAGGAATATCTTTCAATATGATCACCGACACTGTTCAGGTGATGAGCGTAATATCAGGCGGACCATCGGAAAAGGCAGGCCTGATGGGTGGTGACAAGATCATCTTTGTAAATGATTCTTTGGTGGCCGGCGTGAATATGCCCGACGAAGAGGTTATTGGAATGCTTAAGGGACCCAGGGGATCGACCGTAAGTGTAAAGGTGCTCAGAAGAGGTGCTGCAGAACTTATTGCATTCGAGATCGTAAGGGACAAAATTCCACTTTACAGCATCGATGTAGCTTACATGGTAAGCAAAAGCACAGGCTATATAAAGATCTCAACCTTCTCCCTGACAACCTTTACTGAATTCCAGAATGCCATAGCAGATCTGAAAGGTAAGGGACTTAAAAATCTCATCGTTGATCTCAGGGGTAACCCGGGAGGAGTAATGGAACCTGCAATTATGATCGCCGACCAGTTTCTGCCGGAGAATAAATTAATAGTATTTACAATCGGAAGGTCTCAGCCCAGACAGGAGTATAAATCCTCTTCATCCGGCACATTCAAGGATGGTAAGCTGGTAATCCTAATCGATGAAGGCAGTGCTTCCGGTTCAGAGATAATTGCCGGTGCTGTGCAGGATAATGACAGGGGGACAATTATCGGAAGAAGATCATTTGGTAAAGGACTTGTTCAGGAGCCTCTTACATTCAGGGACGGATCGGGCCTGAGGCTCACAATAGCAAGGTACTACACTCCTACAGGCAGGTCTATTCAGAAATCATATTCAAATGGTAATGAGGAGTACTTTGACGAGATTCACAGAAGAATTCTTAATGGTGAACGGTTAAACCCCGACAGTATAGCATTCCCGGATTCTCTTAAATTCATCACCCCGGGGGGAAAAGTTCTTTATGGCGGCGGTGGAATAATGCCTGATATTTTTATCCCAATTGATACAACCGGCGTTTCCGAATACTTTATCAAAGCAATAAATGAAGGACATATCTACAGGTTTTCACTTTACTATACTGAAAACAACAGGGTTGAACTAACATCATTCACCGATGCAACTTCTCTGGAGGCTCATCTCGACAAGCAGGACCTGCTGAATAAGTTTGTGCGTTTTGCATCGGAGAGGGGTTTGAAACCCGACAGTAAGGGCCTTAAGATCTCAGGAGAGACGATAGGTATATATGCCAAAGCCTATATAGCCAGGAATATACTCGATAACAAAGGCTTCTATCCTATCTCCGGTAAGCTTGATAAAACTTTAAATCATGCTATTGAATGGATCGAGGATCCGGAGAGAAATTAATCAGCGAAAATTTCTCTGGCAAACTGAGATATCAACTGAGCTGCCTTCTCCTCCTCCTCAATGAAACCGAGGTGACCTGAGTGCTCCATTAAAGCTACTCTGGCATTTCCCGGGAGTGTTATTTTATCCGTGACCTCCCGGTGATCGATGTAACTGTCGAATTTCCCAAGTATCCACAACAATGGTTTATCCCCTTTTTCCACAAGCTCAGTACGCGATGGCCTGGTTATCATTCCGTTCAGCATTGCTATAATACCCCGGCCCGGATTCTGGGATGCGATATGTTTTGTCACGGTTAGACTTTCCTTAAACTTCTCCAGATTATGAGGTGCATACATTCTTTCAACATTATCGGGATAGAGGAGGTTTTTCTTACCTGCGTTTACAGCCTTGATCTCTCTGACTCTTTTCTTAATGGTCACTTCATTGTCGGCAAAGGGGTGTGAGTGGAATAGGCAATACCCTTTTATTCTTTCCGGGTACATCTCAAGGGCAGCCAGTGTGACATATCCACCCAGCGAATGGCCAACCATAATGCAGTCGTTTATCTCGGCTGAGTTGATAACCTCCAGTACTGCTCCTGCAAGGAACTCCATGGAATGTCTTTCAGAATGAACCTCTGAGAGTCCATGCCCCGGCAGATCGATAGAAATAACCCTGAATCCGGCGGACAGATTCCGTGCCAGATTGAACCAGATCCTTGATGATCCGAGATAACCGTGAAGAAGAATAATCGGATCTCCCTCGCCTATATCGGTATATATTACCTCTTTACCATTATAAAAAACACGTTGCATACAAAGCTCTTTACGCAAATGTAACCAATAATCATAAAAATTAAAGCACAAGGGAAAAGCATGGTCTGTTTTCCAACACTTAAACAGGTTTGGTATTACATAAATAAATCATAATTTTAGCGTTAATTATTTAACGCCATTTTATCAATCATAAGCGATAAACCGATGAGTAAAACAGTATTTTCATCATTATCCAAGAAGTTCACAATGGCACTGGCTGGTTTGTTCCTGATCACTTTTCTACCTGTCCACCTTGTGATAAATCTTATGCTACTTAACAGCGACCCTGAACCTTTCAACAAGGCAGCCAATTTTATGGCTACCTTTCCGGTCATCAAGATCTTTGAAATGGTTCTTTTGGCAGCAATAATCATTCACGTTGCATGGGGTATAATGCTTCAGTTTCAGAACTGGGGAGCAAGGCCAAAAAAATACCACATGAAGAACAAATCGGAGACCCAGGCTTTTTCGAGGTTCATGATATGGACAGGAGCTACCATCCTGATATTCCTTGTTCTTCACTTTTTCAACTTTTACTTCATCAAGCTGGGGCTTGTTAAAGGTAATCCTGAGGATTTTTACACAACAGCTCAGGAACTATTCAGGATACCGGCCTACAACATTATTTACTGGATATGCTTTCTGCTGTTAGGGTTTCACCTGTTTCACGCTTTCCGCTCGGCTTTCCAGACTCTCGGACTTAACCACAGGATATGGACACCGGTGGTAAATGTCATTGCCCTGATATATGCGATTGCAATTCCTCTGGGTTTTGCATTTATTCCATTTAGTATATGGATCTTAAATTAACCTGATACCAGAAAATACCATGAAGCTGAACTCAAAAATCCCTGAAGGACCTCTCGCAGAGAAGTGGACAAAATACAAGGCACAAGCAGCCCTGGTAAACCCGGCCAACAAGAAGAAACTGACAGTTATTGTTGTTGGGACAGGATTGGCAGGTGCCGGAGCAGCTGCCGCACTGGGAGAACTGGGCTATAATGTTAAGAACTTCTGTTTCCAGGACTCTCCGCGCAGGGCTCACTCTGTTGCTGCCCAGGGGGGTATAAATGCTGCAAAGAACTACAAAAATGATGGCGACAGTGTCTACCGTCTTTTCTATGATATGATAAAAGGTGGTGATTACAGAGCACGCGAAGCAAATGTATACCGGGCGTGTGAAGTAAGCAACGATGTGATCGACCATTTTACTGCTATCGGCGTTCCTTTTGCCAGAGATTACGGTGGCACACTGGATAACAGATCATTCGGAGGGGTACAGGTTTCGAGAACATTCTATGCTAAAGGACAGACAGGACAGCAGTGTCTCCTGGGAACCTATACATCCCTAAACAGGCAGATAAATAAAGGGTCGGTAAAGATGTTCCCGCGCCGGGAGATGCTCGACCTGGTTATCATCGACGGTAAAGCCAGAGGCATAATCTGCCGCAACCTGGTATCCGGAGAGATCGAACGTCATGCCGCACATGCAGTTGTGCTTGCAACAGGTGGATATGGTACTATATATTATCTTTCCACACTTGCCGTTAACTCAAATGCTTCTGCAGCCTGGAAGGCATACAGGAAGGGTGCCTGCTTTGCTAATCCCAGCTTTGTACAGATACACCCCACAAGTATTCCTCAGTTGAACGAGTACCAGTCGAAGCTTACACTTATGTCGGAATCACTGCGTAATGATGGCAGGATATGGGTTCCCAAAAAGCAGGCCGACAAACGGCATCCAAATGATATACCGGACGAAGAACGTGATTACTATCTGGAGCGTCGTTATCCTGCCTTCGGCAACCTGGTTCCCAGAGACGTAGCCTCAAGAGCAGCTAAAGAGAGATGCGATGCAGGCTATGGAGTAGGTGAGACAGGTCTGGCTGTAAACCTCGATTTCAGAGATGCTATAAAGAAGCAGGGCAAGGCTGCTATAGAATCGAAATATGGTAACCTTTTCGAGATGTATAAGACCATTACCGGCATGAACCCGTATGAAGAACCTATGAGGATCTATCCTGCCGGTCACTATACCATGGGAGGCCTTTGGGTCGACTATGATCTGATGACTACCGTACCCGGGCTTTTTGCTATTGGTGAGGCAAACTTTTCCGATCATGGTGCCAACAGACTGGGAGCAAGCTCACTGATGCAGGCCTCAGGCGACGGATACTTCATCCTTCCCTATACCCTTAGCAACTACCTTGCTCCTGAGATCAGGAATCCTCTTCCTTCCACCGATGCCCCTGAGTTCCAGAGCGCTGAAGAGGAGGTGAAGAAGAAAATTGAAAAACTGATCTCCATTAAGGGAAACAAGAGTGCCAACTATTTCCACAAGAAACTTGGTAAGATAATGTGGGATTACTGCGGCATGTCAAGGAACGAAGAAGGGTTGAAGAAAGGACTTAAACTTCTTGGAGAACTGAAGGATGAGTTCTGGTCGACACTAATGATACCAACCGGACCGGAAGGTGTGAATATGGAACTGGAGAAGGCAGGAAGAGTTGCCGACTTCTTTGAGCTCGGTGAACTGATGATCAATGATGCCCTCGACCGTAAAGAGTCATGTGGTGCTCACTTCCGCGAAGAGAGTCAGACTCCCGAAGGAGAAGCCCTCCGCGATGATGAAAATTACACCTATGTGGCAGCATGGGAGTTCCAGGGTGATGGTAAAAAGCCGACTCTTAATAAGGAGCCACTGGTTTTTGAAGCTGTTGAGCTTAAAGTAAGAAGTTATAAGTAGAACCTCAGGAAAATTAAGATATATTATGAAAATCAAACTAAAGATCTGGAAGCAGAAGAATGCTGCAACAGAAGGTAAATTTGAGGCATATGAGGTTGATAACGTATCGCCTGAAATGTCATTTCTTGAGATGCTCGATGCCCTTAACAATCGCCTTGTTTCCGAGGGTAAAGAGCCGGTAGCCTACGACCACGACTGCCGTGAAGGCATTTGCGGATCGTGCGGAATGTATATCAATGGAAATCCGCACGGACCGGGCAAGCTTATAACAACATGCCATACATCCATGAGGGAGTTCAAGGATGGGGAGACCATTGTTGTTGAACCATGGAGGGCGAAACCTTTTCCGGTGATTAAAGACCTCATCGTCGACAGAACGGCATTCGATAAGATACAGATAGCCGGAGGATTTATATCCGTAAATGTTGGTTCAGCACCTGAGGCTAACAACATACTTGTTGAAAAGGCTAAATCCGATGATGCATTCGATGCTGCAGCATGTATTGGATGCGGGGCTTGTGTGGCAGCATGTAAAAATGCCTCAGCAATGTTGTTTATCTCTGCGAAAATATCGCAGTTCGCCCTGTTACCACAGGGAAAACCAGAGGCCAAAGAGCGCGTTAGATCGATGGTTAAGATGATGGACGACCTGGGATTTGGAAACTGCTCCAATACCGGTGCCTGCGAGGCTAAATGCCCTAAGGGTATTAAACTTACAAATATCGCAAGACTTAACAGAGAGTTCTACTCGGCATATTAAATTATAAACAGTTACTAAAGCTCTGCATCGATGATCGACTGCAGAGCTTTCTTTTTAGCTTCTCCGTAAGTATCATGAGGCTGTAGAACATAACCGCACTTTGCAACCTCTGTTCATAAATGAATATTTTTGATCGATCAATATACCAGTCATGAAAAGAATCCTTACCTCACTGATTATTACTCTGGCACTGTTTTCACTAACCTTTGGCCAGACCATCATAAAACGCGACCCTGTCATAGCTGATATGGTAGAAAACATCTCAGCAGAGAGAATTGAAGCTTCTGTAAATAAGCTTGTCTCCTTTCAGACAAGGCATAATATGAGTCAGCAGGATAACCCTGAGAAGGGTATTGGTGCAGCCTGGAGCTGGATAAAGGGAGAAGCGGAAAAGAGTATTCCCTCATCGCAGGGCAGGTTAAGTGTAGAATATGTTACATACAGTACCGGAGGAGAGCGTCAGCGGATACCTGTAAAGACAGAGCTCAGGAACGTGGTGGCTACTCTTAAAGGGGTCGACCCGAGTGACACACGTGTATTGATAATGCTGGCTCATTTCGATTCACGGGTGGAGGGTGATTCTGATTTTACCAATTTTGCTCCCGGTGCCAACGATGATGGATCGGGTGTAGCGTCGATGCTGGAGCTGGTAAGGATAATGGCGCCACAAAAATTCTCCGCCACCATAAAGTTCATCTTTCTTTCAGGAGAAGAGCACGGTCTTCTCGGCGCCAAACATATGGCGGCACTTGCAAAAACTGAAAACTGGAATATAGTGGCCGTACTCAATAATGATATGATAGGTAACAGTCTGTCCAGCGAGACCCTCTTAAATGATAATATGAGAGTAAGGGTGTTCAGCGAGGGAGTGCCTCTGCTTGAGACTGATCAGATGGCTGCTCTTCGAAGAGCTACTGCCGGAGAGAACGACGGCAAGGCCAGGCAGCTGGCGCGGTATGTGAAAGAGGTGGGTGAACGATATGTCGACCAGATGACGGTAACACTTGTATACCGGAACGACCGATTTGGCAGAGGGGGAGACCATACTCCATTTGCTCAGGAGGGATTTACCGCGGTAAGAATTACCGAGTTCAATGAGAATTACGATCGCACCCATAAGACTCCGGAAGCACCTAAAGACAGCAAGATAGGCGACCTCCCTGAAGGCGTTGACTTTGAGTATGTTAGGAAAAACAGCGGTGTCAACCTTTCAACATTTGCCAATCTGGCACTCTCGCCTAATGTCCCGCTCAATGTTTCTATCCACACAGCAGGAATGTCGAACACTACAAAACTTACATGGGAGACTCCTGCGGGAGGGCCAGCCGTGGCAGGGTACTATGTTCTTTTAAGAGAGACCTATCAGCCTCTGTGGGAGAAAAAGATATGGGTTACCGGAAACTCAGTAACCCTACCCTATTCTAAAGACAACTATTTCTTTGCTGTGCAGAGCGTTGATGCAGGTGGCCACGAAAGCCTTGCTGTATTCCCTGCTCCTGCCAGAAGATAATCAGGAAGCACACATATCTTCAACATCGGAGATCGTCTTGGGTATTGGTTTTCCCAATATCCGGCTACCTGTGTCTGTTATCAGCAGGTCGTCCTCTATCCTTATCCCCCCAATACTCATGTACTTGCCTATTGCTTCGTAATTTATGAATGAGGTGTGTTTCTTCTCTGCCTTCCATTGCTGTATCAGTTCAGGGATGAAATAGCATCCGGGCTCAATAGTAAAGACATGGCCCTTTTTGTATGGCAGGGCAAATCGCAGGAAGGCCAGACCGAACTGACTGCTTCTTTTAACCTCATCGTTGTAGCCTATATAGTTTTCTCCAAGGGCTTCCATATCGTGTACATCCATTCCCATCATATGTCCCAGCCCGTGAGGCATAAACAGTGCATGTGCACCCTCCTTAACGGCCTCCTTCATATCGCCTTTCATCAGACCGAGGTTTTTCATTCCCTCTGCAAGCACCAGACAGGCATGAAGGTGAATATCCCTGTTTGAAGCACCGGGCTTTGCTGCTTTGATAGCTTCAACATTAGCTTTTAATACTATCTCGTAGATATCTTTTTGCTCCGACGAGAATTTCCCGCCCACAGGAGTGGTACGTGTAATATCGGAGGAGTAGTTCATGTTTGTTTCGGCACCACAGTCGGTAACCATCATTCGACCTTTCTCCAGAATATTGTGATGTGCATGATTGTGAAGGGTCTGTCCGTTTACACTAAGAATAATAGGGAATGATGGTCCGCTACCATATTTCCAGGCTATACCTTCCAGCGTTCCGAATATCTCCTGCTCCTTCACCCCCGGCTTACACATCTTCATTGCTGTAGTATGCATTTCCCATGCAATTTCTACTGCTTTTTCTATCTCTGCTATTTCTACATCCTCTTTAATAGAGCGGAGTTTCACAACGCCCCTGATAAGTGCTTCAGATGATTTTGTCTTCATCTGGCAGGGATTCTCACGAAGGAGTGACCCCAGCTTCATTTTTGATTCGCCCCTGTATGGAGGAAGAAAATGAACCTTCCTGCCTTTCTTAAGGACTTCTGCAATATAATCCTCCAGTCCTGAGAATGGCTTAGTAACAGTAACTGCTGCTTTGGCTGCCAGATCTTTAATTGTTGGTTGTGGACCCATCCAGATAATGTCATCGATGCTGACATCATTACCAAAGATGATATCTTCCCCCGACTCGAAATCTATTACTCCTGCAAGTCCGTCAAGACTTAATCCAAAAAAGTAGAGAAAATCACTATCCTGCCTGAAATGGTACGTGTTGGCAGGGTAGTTCATCGGAGCTTCAACATTTCCAAGGAAAAGGGCTACCCCATCCTTAATATCTTTCTTCAGGTTATCCCTGCGGGCTTTATAAACATTTGCATTGAACATAACGAACAGTATTTGTGAACTACTAAATTAGCACACTATTAACAATAATCCAATCACCAAGCCATTAATGAGAGGACTGATAAACAAAAAAGGCAGAGAGCATGCAAGTTTTTCATATTCAGACAAAATAAAATGCGAATGGGCTTGGAAATTTTCAAAATTATTTTATATTCGCACCTATTGCCTGTTATTTAATCACTCCGTACCATGCCCTATCGTCGACTGCCCAATACTGACACAGCCAGGATAAAGGCTCTTAAGACAGCCCTTGCACTGGGAAAAGAGATTCCCCCTTTTAAGCTTGCTTTTAGCGGAAAAACACTGGTTGCAATACAGAAGCTTCTTACCCAATATGAGAATTACCTTTCTGTATACCGACAGTCTACCGGCAAGCAAACGAACAGCACCAAGGAGTACCAGGAAACAATGAAGAAGGCCAGGACCTATCTGTCGCATTTTATAAGGGTAATGAATATGGCTATTCTGAGGGGTGAACTTCCCCCAGAGACAAGGACATATTTCGGATTTACCCTCGACGAGAGCACTGTACCTCTTATCAACACTGAAAACGAGCTTGTTACATGGGGAAAAAGGATAATTGACGGAGAAGAATTCCGCATCAGAAAGGGTAAAACGCCTATCACCAACCCTTCCATAGCAGTGGTGAAGGTCCGTTATGAACAGTTCATGGATGCATTGAATTTTCATAACATCAGCATCAAGAGGAATCAGGATCAGGCGCAAAAGGTTGCAGAGATGCGAACCAAGGCAGATTCTGTTATTCAAACCCTCTGGAATGAGGTTGAGAGCCACTTCGAAAAAATGCCTGAAGAGAAGCGTCGACTGGCATGTGAGGAATATGGCCTTATCTATGTTTTCAGGAAAGGTGAGTTTGCCTGAATTCAATCACCTTATGCATTAACCCATAAGAAGAGATACCAGCCGGGACTTAAGTTTTGTGTATGGAGGGTATCTGAGCCAGACATCGAAAAGATTAGACTTTACCAGCACGGATCGCATGTTTGAAAACGTTTCAAACGACTTCTTACCGTGATATTTACCGATCCCGCTTGTCCCAACCCCTCCAAAAGGAAGATGCGGAGAAGCAAATTGCATTACTGTCTCATTTACTGCAGAGGTCCCGGAACGGACCCTGGTGAGGAACTCTTTTATCAGACGTTTGTCGCCGGAGAAGATATAACTTGCCAGAGGCTTGGGGTTGCGCTCAATGACAGCATATACCTCTTCAAAATTATCATATTCCAATACCGGCAGTAAGGGACCGAATATTTCTTCCCTCATAACAGGATCGTCTGGTTTTACATCTGCAATAATAGTTGGGGCAACATACCGGGTTGCAGGGTCTGTTTCTCCTCCTGCCACTATCCGGCCTGTTTTCATAAGACCTGATAACCGATCTACATTCTCAGAATTGATAACCCTCGCAAAATCAGGGCTTTCTTTTGGTTCCGCGCCATAGAACGATTCTATCTCTTTAGAAATAAGAGTAAGGAACCTCTCTTTTACTCTTTTATCTATTAGAAGGTAGTCGGGACTGACACATGCCTGTCCGCAATTGTAGAATTTGCCCCACGCTATTCTTCTGGCGGCAAAATCAAGACGCGCATCTGCTGTTACAATGCACGGACTCTTACCTCCCAGCTCCAGTGAGAGTGGTGTTAGGTTTTCCGCCGCCTTTCCCATTACATACCGTCCTACCTTAGGACTACCTGTAAAGAAGATATAATCGAATTTCTGATCGAGCAGGAAGTCGCTGACTGAATGATCCCCGTCGATCATGGCGACCAATTCCGGCGGAAATTCAGAGATAATCTTTTTCATGATCCTTGCAGTAGCAGGTACCTGTCTGGATGCTTTAAGAACAATACAATTACCTGCCGCCAATGCCCCTATCAAAGGAGCAAAGGCCAGCTGAAATGGAAAGTTCCACGGTGAGAGGATAAGTACCTGTCCATAGGGCTGCGGGGCAATAAAGCTGCGGGACAAAAAATGGACCATAGGAGTAGGTACCCTTTTCGGTCTGGCCCATCTCTTCAGCCTTCGAATGATAAAGTTCAACTCTCCTAAGACAAACCTCGTTTCACTGGTTATCGTCTCAAAACCGGGCTTCCCAAAATCTTCCTGAAGGGCATTGACCATTTCCTGTTCATGGGAAATAATTAATGTCCTCAGAAGTTTGAGATTTCTTAATCTTTTACCAACATCAACAGTTTCTCCGGCAGCGAAGTATTTTCGCTGAGACTCAATTATTCGCTTTATCTCTTCTTTTTCCATTCTTTTTCCAGGGCAATTAGTTCTTTTGAAATATCTGAGATCACAGCTCCCTCCTTCGAAGGTATCCGGCTCATACAGTATTCAGCCATAGCTGTGATTGTAAGGCTGGGATTAACACCTATATTACCCTGGATAACAGATCCGTCAGTAATATAGAAATTGGGATAGCCATGAACTTTAAGATCTTTGTCGACAACTCCCTCTGCCTCCGTTTCCGACATGGGGCAACCTCCCAGTATATGAGCTGTAGTTGGTCTGTCAAACATAACTTCAAGCAGTATATTCTGTGGCACCCCTGTTACCTTTCTGGCATAACGCTCCATAACTTCCTGTCCAACTGGTATGTAGGCGGGTACTCTCTTTTGTCCCCTGTTGTCTATTTTGAGGGTCCCTCCCATCCAGTTGTCTTTCCATACCATTCGCATGGCATTGTCTACCGTCTGCATCACCAGAAAGATCACCGTCCCACTCGACCACCTGAAGTTAAAAAGAGTTTTCAGGAACTGCCAGGGGTGCTTTATTGTTTTAAGAAAGAGTTTCAATGTTCTTCGGGCCGGTGTTTTTGCACCTTCCACCGACAAACCAAAAAACCACTTCATCACATTTGACTTATCGGGGTATTTTACTATTTCAATATGAGTGTACTGGTCGGGGCTGAATACGGAGGTAATAGCGAGTCCGTTATTGAGTTTTTCGCTCCCCCCGGAAACGGCACAAAGTGTCTCTGCATTCGTTCTAAGTTCAAATCCGAGCTTATCCGATAAGGCAGGCATTGTTCTGAATTTATGCTTCTGCTTCAGCAGAAGTTCAAGTGTTCCCAGTGCTCCTGCAGCTATGACAATACCCCTGGCACTGAATCTTTGTTTCCTTTTGTTCAGAAAGGATGTAACGCTGGTTGTTTCAACCTGATAAAGATTGTCAATGAAGGTTATCTTTTGGGCTTTTGTTTCCGGGAGAATTGTCACTCCCAACTTCTCAGCAAACCATAAATAGTTCCTGTCGAGAGTGTTCTTGGCATTCTCCCTGCACCCAACCATGCAGCCACCGCACTCAATACACCCTTTACGCAAGGGGCCCAGTCCGTTGAAATAGGGGTCTGATTCTTCTTCTGATCCATCTATATTTACCCCTACATTAACTGTCTCAAAGGTATCGTGTGCAAGCATATCTTTCGATACTTCCTCGAGTATGAGATCTTCTGCGTTAAGCTTATTGTACTTCTTCCTGCCAAGCATAAATGATGCCCTGTCATAAAAAGGCTCAAGAATTGGACGCCACTCACCAAATTTTTGCCATGATGGATTGTTAAAGAAGCCATCAGGTGGAATATAGAGTGTATTAGCGTAAACAAGACTTCCTCCTCCAACCCCGGTGCCGCTAAGTATACTGGCTGTTTTAAAGAAGGAGAGCTTCTGGAATCCATAAAAACGGATTGCAGGAGCCCACAGATATTTTGGCAGGTTCCAGTTGGTTTTTGGAAAATCAGAAGGGTTGAACCGCTTACCCTGTTCTATCGTAAGAACAGTGTAACCTTTCTCCGCCAACCGAAGGCTGGCAACGCTGCCTCCGAAGCCTGAACCTATAACAATATAATCGTATGTCATCCACCGTTAATATTTAATAAGGAGAAGAGTAAATATATAAACTTAGAGTAATAATACTCAAAGAAGAGCTAAATAAGACCTTGCTCTTCGGCATGGTGGTCTCGTATCAATCTCCTAAGAATAACCAGCAGGAAAATACAAACCAATCCAGAGGCCAAAGCCATTGGTATTGCAGAGAGCACATCATTGCTCCCGGCACTGCCCAGCTCTGAGTATACCGGAATGAACCCGGAGGCAATTACAGCCGCCAGGTTGTTGACAAAGTGAGCAATCATAGGCAGCCACAATGACCTGCTCCAGACAAAAAGGAGGCCATATACCACTCCGAGAATAAACCTTGGAAGCAGACCATAAAACTGGAAATGAAGAATAGTGAATATGAGGGCCGACAGTACAACTGCAATACTGCTGCTCCTTGTTCCTTTTTCAATTATCCTGAGGAACAGTCCCCTGAAAAAAAGTTCCTCCCCAATGGCCGGCAGTAAAGCTATTATTACAATGTTTGCGACGTTACTCCATCTCTCTTTGTTTTCAAGGAGAACAGTGACCGTCTCCCGTGCTTCCATCTCCTTGTCCAAAAGCCATCCTTCGAGGCCTGAAAGCCACTGAGGAAGATCTGCCATTTCGTTAACGAATCCTGTAAAGGTAGCCACCGGAATAAGGAATAGAGCAAGAACAATTACTATTACAACAGATAACTGCCGGGGCCTTTTATTGAGCCCGAAATACGACAAGCTGTTCCCGGTCATGAAATAGCCTGTAACTATTGTTGGAATTACGAAGACAGCCAGCTGTTGAATAATAATCAATACCGAGAGGTATCCGGCACCCTGTGATGTTTCCGACCCTGTTAATATGTTCCATACTCCGGCAATTCCTTCCTCGCTTATCAAGCCCCATAACAGTACGAGTAATACCATCGAGATCGCTGAAACCAGGGTTATCAGGATAAGGGAAACCATAAGCTGGATCATTGCAGACTCACCTTCGAGATGAAATTTTGATTGCTTACCCGACATTTTACTATTTTTGCACCACAAATCTAATGAAATTCGTCAGAGAGGTGAAGTTAGGCAATACCATATTACGTGATCGGCCGCTGTTTCTTGCACCAATGGAAGATGTAACAGATCCTTCATTCCGCTATATCTGCAAACAGTTCGGTGCCGATTTCATGTATACTGAGTTTATCTCATCCGACGGATTGATAAGGGATGGACAGAAAAGTGTCAAAAAACTGGACATATACGATTATGAAAGGCCCATAGGCATACAGATATATGGACACATTGTAGAGTCGATGGTAGAGGCGGCTAAGATAGCTGAGGCGGCCAAGCCCGATCTTATCGATATCAACTTCGGATGCCCGGTAAAGAAGATCGCCAACAGGGGTGCCGGGTCAGGGATGCTGAGGAATATCCCACTGATGATTGAGATAACCAAAGCAATCGTCGATAATGTTTCTCTGCCGGTAACGGTAAAAACCAGGCTGGGGTGGGATGAAGAGTCGAAAATAATCGTTGACGTGGCAGAGAAGCTACAGGACACCGGAATAGAGGGATTGACTATCCATGGAAGAACAAGGTCGCAATTCTATAAAGGCAAGGCCGACTGGTCTCTCATTGGGGAGGTTAAAAAGAATCCCCGGATGAAGATCCCAATAATTGGCAATGGTGACATTGACTCACCGGCAGTGGCAAGGGAGATGTTTGAAAAACATGGCGTTGATGCAATAATGATCGGGCGGGCGACAGTTGGCAGACCATGGATATTCAAACAGGTGAGACACTATCTGGATACAGGCGAGATATTGCCTGAGCCAACGGTTGCTGAAAAGGTTAGCCTTGCAAGACTGCATATGTCCAAATCTCTTGAATTCAAATCAGGCAACAGAGGCATCTTTGAGATGAGACGCCACCTGTCGAACTATTTTAAAGGTATTCCCAATTTTAAGGAGGTGCGGCAGAAGCTGGTCACTACCATCGATACCGAAGAGATAAGCGCTCTTCTCTCCCTTATAGAGGAGAGATGGGGCGATATCCGTACTGAAAACTCAGGCTCAGTCTATGGGGTTTGATCCTCCCCTGTAACAACCGGCACATCTATCTTACTGAACAACCTTTTTAATGATGGCCAGTTGTATTTTAATCCCATTATAAGAAGAAACAGAACAGACATGACGGCCAGTCCGGCAAACTCCGTCCAGGGATTGATTGTTATCTGTTTGTAAACAGCAGGTGTCTGCAGGGCTGCCGAATCGAATGTTACAAATATTGAAAGGAAGATATTATTAGCAGCATGGGCACCTATGGCTATCTCCAGTCCGTCGTCCATTACGACAGCTATTGCGAATATCAATCCGAACAGGATATACTGCGGCATCATAGTAAGAAATCCGAACTCCTTAACTTCAGGGTTGATAGAATGGAGAAGAGCAAAGAGTAGTGATGTAACGATCAGAGGCACCCATCTGTTCCGGGATAAGACGGCAAAACCCTGCATCAGGTAGCCACGGAACAAAACTTCCTCGAAAGCCGCCTGGAAGGGTATAAGAAGGATAACGACCAGTGCCAGATAAATGAGTGTATTTGATGTGTTACTTAGAACAAAGTTGCCGGGATCAACTTTCAGGTATACAAGGAGATAGATTGCGGAGATCACAATCCAGACAAAAGATGAGAAAAGCAACCGGCCCCAGCGGAAGTTGCTGCTTCCGGTAAATATTGTCGACACCTTTCGAAGGTGAACAGGCTTGAACAGTATTAAGAAAAAGATGAGGCCTACCAGGAACGGGACGAGCATCAGTACGAGATTCCAAATAGGGTCTACTCCTACCGATACAAGTGAGCCACCTGCCTCTGAAATTGCCTGTATTGCATCAGGATCGCCTGCTGACTTAATGGCCATCACTACTATCAATGGTATGCCCCCAATTAGATTAGAAGCTATAAATGCCCATACAAAAAGGATAATGTATCGCCCTGCGCTGTTCTTGCCAGAAAAAGCCTTCTCAAAAAACTGTGTCATATAGTAATAGTTAAAATTCCAATCCTTCTCTTTTCGGATAGTCGAGATTATAGTGCAGCCCAACACTCTCCTGTCTCTCTTTAGCCATTCTTATGATCAGATATCCAACATTGATCAGATTCCTGAGCTCGCACAGTTTCTTTGATATCAATGATTTCTGATAAAGTTCCTCGGTCTCCCTGTAGATAATTTCGAGTCTCACCTTTGCCCTTTCGAGTCTGAGGTCTGATCTTACAATACCCACATAGTTCGACATTATCATCTGCATCTCCTTAAAATTCTGGGTAATAAGTACCATCTCCTCGGGATGGGTGGTGCCATGATAGTTCCATTCAGGTATGCCCTCTTCAAATTCTCTTGTCAGATTATTTGCAATAGAATGAAGGTAAGCATGGTGAGAGTAAACCACTGCTTCCATGAGAGAATTGGATGCCAGTCTGTTTGCTCCATGCAATCCTGTTGACGAAACTTCACCTATTGCATACAGACCTTCAATTGAGCTCTGCCCGTTGGTATCCACTTTCACACCACCACAAAGATAGTGTGCTGCGGGAACCACGGGGATAAAATCCTTGGTGATATCTATTCCCAGGGAGAGACATTTTTCTCTTATGGTAGGGAAATGTGTCTCCAGCCCTTCACTGTTCAGGTGTGTGGCATCGAGGTAGACAAAATCGTCACCAAGTACCTTCATCTCATTATCGATGGCCCTGGCAACAATATCTCTGGGGGCCAGAGATCCTCTGCGATCATATCTGTTCATAAATCGCTCCCCCTTGGTGTTCTTGAGCACAGCCCCATATCCGCGAAGCGCCTCTGTTATAAGGAATGATGGCCTTGTACCGGGATTATAAAGTGAGGTGGGATGAAACTGGACAAACTCCATGTTCTCAATAACCCCTTTTGCCCTGTAAACCATTGCAACACCGTCGCCGGTTGATATTTCAGGGTTCGTGGTGGTAAGATAGAGATTGCCTATTCCTCCTGTTGCCAGTACAGTTGTTCGTGCCAGGAAGGTTATTACATTGTTGGTCCTGAGATCTGCAACGTATGCACCATAGCATTTAATTCCCCTGGTGTTCTTCTTAATCGTCTCACCCAGGTGGTGCTGAGTAAGCAGGTCAACTGCAAAGTGGTTTTCGTAAACTGTTATATTCTTGTTTTCTTTTACTTTTCGGGTAAGTACTCTCTGAATCTCATTCCCCGTACTATCCTTATGATGGAGCACTCTCACCTCTGAATGTCCGCCCTCCTTACCGAGGTGGTATGTACCATCGCTGTTCCTATCAAATTCAACACCCAGACTTCCAAGTTCCAGTACTCTTTCCGGTGCTTCATTGATGACCATTCTTACAACTTCCTCATTGCAGAAATTATCACCTGCAATGAGAGTATCCTTTATGTGCTTCTCAATAGTATCCGGATCATACATTACCGCTGCAATTCCACCCTGAGCATAGCGTGTATTTGATTCTTCAATCTCCGATTTGGTAATTATACTTACCCTGCCATGCTTCGACGCCTTAAGGGCAAATGTAAGCCCGGCGATACCGGAACCTATTACCAGGAAGTCTACTCTTTTCTTCATATAATCGTCCTGACGGGAAAGACAAATATAGTAAATAGTTGATTATGCCCAAGGAGAGCGAAGTAGCGTATTGTTGTGCGAGCCAACTTTTTGAATTACTTTTGCTATCCTTCAAATAATGTAAAATTCAATATGGCCGGCGAAGATTTATTCAAGAAACTGATATCCCATTGCAAAGAGTATGGGTTTGTATTTCAATCCAGTGAGATTTATGACGGACTTAGTGCCGTGTACGATTACGGACAATATGGTGTAGAGTTAAAAAACAATATTAAGAAGTACTGGTGGGACAGTATGGTCCTCCTGAATGAAAATATTGTGGGAATAGACTCAGCCATATTCATGCATCCCACAATATGGAAGGCTTCGGGTCATGTAGATGCATTTAACGACCCTCTTATCGACAACAAGGATTCTAAAAAGAGGTACAGGGCAGATGTTCTCATTGAAGAGTTCATTGCCAAAATTGATGATAAGATCACCAAGGAGGTTGAAAAAGCCAAACAGAGATTCGGCGAGACCTTCGACGAAAAGATGTACAGGGCTACAAACCCCAGAGTAATGGAGTACCAGGCGAAAATAGATGCAACAAACGCCAGGTTTGCAAAGGCCTTGAATGACAACGATCTTGCAGAGGTACGTCAGATAATAATAGATAATGAGATAGCATGTCCTGTATCAGGCACAAGGAACTGGACCGATGTAAGGCAGTTTAACCTAATGTTTTCGACTGAAATGGGTTCTACTGCTGAAGGTTCAATGAAGATCTATCTCCGACCTGAGACCGCCCAGGGTATCTTCGTTAATTTCCTGAACGTACAGAAATCGGGAAGGATGAAGTTACCATTTGGTATAGCCCAGATAGGTAAGGCTTTCAGGAATGAGATCGTGGCCAGGCAGTTTATTTTCAGGATGAGGGAATTCGAACAGATGGAAATGCAGTTTTTTGTACAACCGGGAAAAGAGCTCGAATGGTTCGAAAAATGGAAGGAGACCAGAATGAAGTGGCACCAGGCACTTGGTTTTGGCAGCGAAAATTACAGATTCCACGATCATGAAAAACTGGCTCATTATGCTAATGCAGCATCGGATATAGAGTTCAAATTTCCTTTCGGATTCAAGGAGGTTGAAGGGATACATTCCAGGACCGATTTTGACCTTAAGCAGCATCAGGAATTCTCAGGAAAAAAACTGCAGTACTTCGACCCTGAGTTAAATGAATCATATATTCCCTATGTGGTTGAAACCTCTATCGGCGTCGACCGTATGTTTCTGCAGATCCTTTCCGCAGCCTATACTGAAGAGGTAGTTAATAAGGAGGATGGAAGCTCCGACACCAGAGTGGTTTTGAAGCTCCCTGCGCCTCTTGCTCCTGTTAAGCTGGCGGTTATGCCGCTTGTCAAGAAAGATGGCCTACCCGAGATCTCAAGAGAGGTGATCGATGATCTTAAATTCGACTTCAACTGCCAGTATGATGACAAGGATTCTATTGGACGTCGCTACAGAAGACAGGATGCGATAGGAACACCATACTGTATAACCATCGACCACCAGACCACTGTTGACCGCACAGTGACTATCAGATACCGCGACAGCATGTTACAGGAGAGGGTTGCCATTGGCGACCTGCGTAATATGATCGCCGGTAAGGTTAACATCAAGAACCTGCTCAGGGAGATGCAGTAGTAACCCGACACCAAATTATGAAAAGAGCCCTCATAATAACCTATTACTGGCCGCCTGCGGGAGGTGCCGGGGTTCAGAGGTGGCTCAAATTTTCAAAATATTTGCCCGAATATGGATGGACTCCGGTAATTTATACACCGGAAAACCCTGAGTTTCCGGTTGTTGACGATTCATTGACAGATGAGATACCTGAGCAACTGGAAGTCCTTAAGAGACCGATAAACGAACCTTACCGGTTTTACAAAATTTTTACCGGGAGGAAGAATGAATCCATTAAACCGGGTTTTATCTCCACAACACAGTAGCACAGGCTGGAAGGAAAGATTATCAGTCTGGATAAGAGGCAACCTGTTTATACCGGACCCAAGAGTATCGTGGGTAAGACCTTCTGTAAAATTTCTTTCCAACGTTATAAAAGAAAAGAGTATCGATATCATTATCACCTCCGGACCACCCCATTCCATGCACCTTATAGGACTTCAACTGAAAAAGAGGACAGGAATAAAATGGGTTGCCGATTTTCGTGATCCATGGACCGGCATCGACTTTTATAATGACCTGATGCTGACGGACCGCAGTGATAAAAGACACCGGAAGCTGGAAAAGGAAGTCCTGAACAATGCCGACAGGATAATTACTGTTGGACAAGGTTGTGCCAGTAACCTTTCCGGTATTTCCGGAAGAGAGATCGACATTATCCACAATGGTTTTGACGAAACCGATTTTACTGACTCATATGAAACGGACAGGAAGATCTTCAGGGTAACCCATACCGGAGCTCTTAATCGCGACCGTAACCCCAATGCGTTCTGGGAGGCATGGAAGAGTCTTGCCGACAAAAACGAGGTTTTTAGGGAGAAATCGGAGATCAGACTGGCAGGGATGGTTGATGCCTCGGTTCTTACTAAAACAGAAGAGCTGGGTATTGGCATGAATGTGAAGGTGTTAGGATACCTGCAGCATAGTGAGGCAATAGCCGAAATGGCCGCCGCAAGCCTGCTGTTGCTGCCTGTCAACAGAACAACATCATCCTCAATGATTGTAACCGGAAAGGTCTTTGAGTATCTGGCGTCCGGCAAACCGGTTTTAGCTATTTGCGATCCTGAAAGTGAACTGCGAAGCATGATCAACGAGGATAGCCGGTCGCTAAGTGTTGATTTCGACGATAAAGATTCAATGGAAGAGTATCTTCTCTCCAGATTCAATGAATTTCTAAAAGGAGGTGAAGTAAAAAAGCCTGAGCAGGATAACAGGTTTTCCAGAAAGAACCTCACCGGCAAACTGGCTTCGATCCTGAATTCTCTTTAGATTAATCGTTGGTTCTCTTTATTATGTTCCCAATAGCTTTTGTTATCCGCACAAAGAGGGCATTGGTCTCATCCGAAATTTTTGAAACGAGAAACAGAACCACAAATATTAACCCAACAACTGAACTTCTGACAATAATATCAGTGATGAGTGACAGCTGAGGGATTACCAGCGATGAAGCGAAGGCAATACCGCTTATTATCAATATCTTAATATGTGCGTTGTAATAGGGGTTCAACCCTGTCTTTCTGTAAAGGATCCACACCCTCAGGAGTGAACTTATAGTCATAGAGATCAGGTTGGCGATGGCCGCTCCGGTAATTCCATAAAGTGGAATCAGTATTATGTTTGAAGCGAAGATGAGTACGATCAGCAATATCATCAGATAGGTCTGGTGCCTGTAATGCTCCGATGTACCAAGAATGAACTGGTTTACACCTGTTGACATTGCTATAAGGTTAGCAAGACTAACAATTACAATAACCGCTTCACCATTGGCATACTCAGGAGGCAGTATTCTGAAGATATTGGACAGATTAGCAACTATTCCTATGAAGAGCAGGATCGCAATTGCAAAC
This sequence comes from uncultured Bacteroidales bacterium, assembly GCA_963698535.1. Lineage (GTDB taxonomy): Bacteria > Bacteroidota > Bacteroidia > Bacteroidales > VadinHA17 > CAVORD01. The sequence goes on from CAVORD010000002.1 coordinate 339,874, forward strand.
TGCGTTACGCTGCTCTTTCTGTAGATATCGGTTATTGTTTTAAGGTCGTTCTTCTTCCATGCTTCAGCAACAACTGTTACAGCTATTTTACCCAGGCTCCGTCCAGGTATAACGATTATGGTGGCAAAATAAAAGGCAATAGAATATACTCCTGCCTGGCTGAGGCCTACGTATTTATTAACCAGATACTTGTCGATACTACTAATAGCCACGCCACTGAAGCCCGCCAGCATTCCGAAAACGGCAATACTCACTATCTGACGATACATTTCAGGGGTTATATGTTTGCGAAAATTTCCCGGCCTTAGTTCCCCCTGTGAGTAGAGGTATATCACCATTACTATTATAGATGGGACAGCCTGGTTAATAACAAACCAGAGGATATAGGAATTGAAATCAATTAGTCCAAAGTGGAAAGCCAGAATAAGGACCAGGTTCCCAATCCTAATGAAAACCTCCTTGAGAAAAGTGCCCAGAACCGCATTGAAAAGAACCTTTATGTGATTGTCGAAAACATTAAAGAAAAGGAAAAGCCCCAGCAGTACAGGAATGTAGTATGCATATTCCGACATAAGAGCTGATTTCTCAAGGTTTTTCTCCACGAAACCAGGAAGAAGGATCAGAAGCAGTGCTGTAACAATTATGTACCCTGTTAAATTAACCAGCAGGGTCAGACCCAGAAACCCATCGTTTTTAGTGGTCTTGTTCCTGAAATAGGGGAATAGCCGGTTCCCGACATCAATAAATCCAAGGCTGCTCAGCTGAGCCAGCATTGCCACCGTAGCAAGCATAACCTGGGTTAGGCCGATCTGATCGGTGGTAAATATGAGAGGAGAAAGAAGTGCCAGGTTGATGAAGCCGAGAGCTACACCTATATAGGAGTAGACTGATCCCTTAATGGTTTGTTCCTGTATTATTCCCAATTGAAGAAAGTTTCTAAAAAAGAATAAATTTGCAATGATACAAATATACATTAATTCAATCCCAATACTATGAACCTTTCCCGTATCAAAACTCAAATATCGACACATGTAATTGTACTTGGGGCACTGTTAATACTGTTGTGCCATCTATTTTTTCCCGGTAATTGAAGGGAAGGTTCTGTCAGCCCACGACAATATAGTCTGGAGAGACTCAGCACAGGAAATCATTAAACACAGGGAGGAATTTAAAGAGGAGCCTCTATGGACAAACTCAATGTTCGGGGGTATGCCTGCTTACCTTATCTCTACAATATATAAGGGTAACCTTATAAAGGAGGCGGATAATTTCCTGAAGAAACTATCAGTCCCAATTGCTTCTATTTTCATGACCATGGCAGGCTTCTATATCCTGCTTCTGCTCATAGGGGTCGATCCGTATACCGCAGGATTTGGATCAATAGCGTATGGACTGTCCTCCTATTTCTTCATTATCCTTGCAGCGGGTCATAACTCTAAGGCCATGGCAATTGCCTACATGGCTCCCATGGTAGGGGGGATAATATATTCCTATCGTAAGGATGCAATAAAAGGGGCAATTATTACTGCAATTTTCCTCTCCCTTGAAATTGCTTCAAATCACCTTCAGATTACATATTATGCCTTGCTGATGCTGCTCTTTCTGGGCCTTGCCGAACTCTATGTGGCAATCGCAGAAAAGAGGATTCCCCGTTTTCTTTATAGTACCGGGATGCTTTTGGCGGCATTATTGTTATCTATTGCGGTAAATTTTGGAAGCCTTTACACTACCTATGAATATGGCAAATATTCAATGAGAGGGAAATCAGACCTAACCCCCATTGAGGGCATCAGTACTTCAGGCCTTGAAAAAGACTATGCCACAAGCTGGAGTTATGGAATAGGAGAAACATTTTCATTTATTATACCAAATATAAAAGGTGGTGCCTCAAAAGCTTTTCCTGCAGATTCCAGAACGGTAGACGCATTAAAAAAGAACAATGCCACGCAATATGTTAATCAGCTACCTGCATACTGGGGAAAGCAACCGGGAACCTCCGGACCGGTATATCTGGGAGCAATTGTCTGTTTTCTGTTCGTGCTGGCTCTTTTTGTTGTGAAAGGTCCTGAAAAATGGTGGTTAGTGTCAGCAACAATTCTGTCTGTACTGCTTGCATGGGGCAAGAACTTCATGCCATTGACTGATCTCTTCATGGATTATGTACCTGGATATAATAAGTTCAGGGCTGTATCCATGACCCTGGTTATTGCTGGTTTTACGATCCCCCTTCTGGCAATTACAGGTCTCAGAGATATAATGCGGGGTATTCCTGCTGATACACTTAAGAAATACCTCATAAGGGCATTTGCTGTTACAGGAGGGGTATTGTTATTGTTTCTGATCTTTCCCGGAATAAACGGATCATTTCTTTCGGCAAATGAAGTGCAGTACCCTGATTGGTTAAGTAATGCTTTAATAGCCGACAGGAAGGGAATGTTTAGGAATGATATTCTGAGATCGCTCTTCTTTATCGTTTCATCGGCAGCATTACTTTATGCATTTGCCGGAAAGAAGATCAAGCAGACCCATCTGGTGATGGCCCTTTCGCTACTTGTCATAATAGATATGGTTCCTGTGGACAAACGATACCTTAATAGCGATAACTTCACAGGCAAGAAAAGCCTTGCCAAGGGCAGTGAGCCAACTGTTGCCGATAAGGAGATATTAAAAGACAAAGCTCAGTACAGGGTACTTAATCTTACTGTCTCTCCTTTCGATGATGCTACCACCTCACGCTTTCACCAATCAATTGGAGGATATCACGGCGCAAAAATGAGAAGGTATCAGGAGCTCATTGGAAACAGTATCCTTCCGGAGATAACCCTTTTTACTACCAGCGCCCAGAATGCCTCTTCAATGGAAGATCTGATCGGTCCTCTCCAGACCACTAATGCCATAAACATGCTTAACACGAAATATATAATTATTAACCCTGATGCTGCACCGGTGAGGAATCCATATGCCATGGGGAATGCATGGTTTGTGAGTAAAGTTAATGTTGTAAATAATGCCGATGAAGAGATCGCATCACTACCAACACTTGATATTGCAAATGAAGCAGTAACGGAGGAATCATTTGCCCTCGACCTGCCAATCACCAACTTCCTTAAAGAGACCACCGATATCATTACACTGATCAGCTACCGGGCAAATGAACTAAAGTATGACAGTGAGACATCGTCTGCTGCATTTGCCGTATTCTCGGAGATATATTACCCAAAAGGCTGGAAAGCATATATAGATGGCAAAGAGAGTGAAATTTACAGGGTTAACTATACGCTCCGTGGTCTTTTTGTACCTGCAGGGAGGCATGAGATAGTATTTGAGTTCAGACCGGCCTCATATTATGCGGGACAGAAGGTTTCGCTTGCCGGATCTATAATTCTTATAATTGCTGCTCTATCGGTATTTTTTGTTTCATCTCGGGCCAATTTAACAAAGGAGTAGTCTGATGGCTGATATCTCATGTATAGTTTGCGGAGGCAAGATCTCGACAAGACTGTTTTACGCTACCGACCAAACAGTCAGTCATAAGTCATTCGGAATTCTTAAGTGTTCAGAATGTGGCTTCCTTTCAACAGAAGAACCTCCATTACCCCAGGAGGCCTCTTCATATTACGAATCCGAAAATTACGAGCCCCACAAGAAAAGCGGAAATGATATCGTCACCCTGCTTTACAGACGTGCCCGAAGTCTTATGCTCAGATATAAGCTGAAGGTTACAGCCAAAGCTATATCGAAACGATCCGGCAAATTGCTGGATTATGGTGCGGGTACGGGAGAGTTTGTTGGTTTGGCTAAATCTTCCGGATGGAACGCTTCAGGCGTTGAGATTTCGGAGGCTGCCAGGGAGCAGGCAAAAAACAGAGACGGGATTATTCTCACCGACCCTAAGGAATTGGATACTTTAGAAAAAGGGTCATTCGACTCTATTACATACTGGCATGTACTTGAGCATATTTACGACCCGGGGAATCATATAAAATCAATATCCTCCCTCCTCTCACCAGATGGATGCCTGGTAATTGCACTGCCCAATGCAGGCTCATTCGACTCGAGGCATTATCAATCGCACTGGGCGGCACTGGATGTACCTCGTCACCTGTGGCACTTCTCTCCCACTCACTTCGAACGATTCATAAATTTATGCGGATTTGAGGTGACCGATACAAAAAGATTGTTCTTTGATCCTTTCTATATCTCCATTCTCTCAGAAAAGTATAAGGGTTCAAGGTATCCTTTGATATCAGGACTTATCTACGGGCTTAAATTTGCAATTAGATCGATCTTTAAAATAGAAGGCAGCAGTTCCCTGATCTATATCTGTAAGAAAAAGAAATAGATTAATACCTATCGAGCCACCTGTAACGGCGTGCACTATCGCCAAATTTAAGAGCCATGGTAAACTCGTGGGTCCCGTAGGTTATTCGTTGAATCTCCCCAAAGGTAAAATCGAAAGCATATCCCAGATGAATATTCTGATATTTCATGCCAATATTCGTTATCAGAGCCCCTGAGGTCCTGTAGGATATTCCTGCCCACAGTTGTTTGTCGTGAATATAAGTTACCCCTATATCTGCCATAGGTTTTACCTGATCTGACATCATAACAAGAACACTGGGCTGGAGCTCCATCTGTGTATTCAATTCTACCATATATGTTCCAAACAGGTAATAATGACGCAGCATTTTGAAGTTATCATATGCTGAATCCCCAAATTTTCCCAGAGACTGAAACAACTGTTCAGCTGAAAAACCAACAGAATAGGTCGGGTTCATAATATGGAAGCCGACATTGGCGTCAGGAACGATAAGCCCTCGTCTAAGCTCATTGTTCAACCATGGTTCTGAAGGATCTTCAAATACGATCTGATCCTGATCTATCCTGAAATGGTATGCCGTAGCAGACATACCAAACGACGCCTGAGTATTTCCATTGAGCCATAAATGATATGCATAAGAAGCCTGCAACCCTGTCCTGTTGATTAAGCCGTTCCTGTCGCTGAAGACATATCCTCCCAGACCTACCTTCCCATCTGTTGCAGGCCGGTAATACTTCCTTCTTACCTTGGTGCTTTTGATAATATAACTTTTCTTAAGTATGCGGGTTTGCCAGGAAAAAGTATAGGTGCGTGGTGCTCCGCTATACCCTACCCATTGTTCCCTTGCCGTAAAATTAAGGCTGGTGTAACCATCACTGCCGGCCACGGCAGGGTTAATGAGGAACCTGTTGTACAGATACTGGCTGTAGACAGGTAACTGCTGACCATAGAGACCGTTACCAAGAATAAAAACAAATAATAATATAAAAAATCTCTTCTGCATATATAATTACAGCACTATCTAACTATGGTAACATTACCTACTAACGGCTTTCTGCCCGGTTTTAGTTCAATGATATAATGATATGAGTCAACCGGTACTGCCCGACCATTACTTCTGCCATCCCACGGTTCAGGGTAACCTTTTGCCGATTTCCATACAGGTTCTCCCCATCGGTTAAATATTTTTACTTCCATCTCAGGATAAAACTCCTTCCTTCCGATATTCCATACATCATTCACACCGTCGCCATTTGGAGAAATTGCATTAGGTAAAATGAGGCAACCATTATTCTCGGCTTCAATCTCAATTGTATCAGTGATACTGCACAGTTGTTATCGTCGGTAACTGTTACCCAAAAGATTCCAGGTAGGATACCCATTAACGAATTCCCCGTTGAATTGTCAGACCATCTGTACTGGTATGAAGATGCAGGTATTCCACCGGATACAATTGCCGTTATCTCTCCATCAGGGCTGTCGGTGCAGAAAGGAAGTATCGTACTGAAAGAAACATTTATCTTCGGCGGTTCTGTCAGGGATACATTCAATGACTTACGGCAAAGGTTTGCATCAGTTGCTATAACTGAATAGTCTCCTGCCGGCAAGCCTGTTCGCACTGCCCCTGTTTTCCCGTCTGACCATAAATAAGTTACAGGTCCGGTATTATTGGTTATCTGAACATCGATCGATCCTGTTTCTTCTCCAAAACAATTTATGTTGTAACCGCCAATATTACTTTGCGACAGAACGGGGGTCAGAATCAGCGGCAAGGGCTCAGTAAGAGTTATGCTTTCGATATGAGTACACATATTAGCATCGGTGATAGTGAGGGTATATATACCTGCCCTCAGGTTAGCTATCGATGGTGATGTGGAGGCAAACCCGGCCGGGCCGTTCCAGTTGTAAACAAATGGCAGCTTGCCACCTGTGGCATCAATACTTATCGATCCATCGCTTAATCCGGAACACGATACGTTAACCCCGTTAAAGTCTGAAAGAGTTGAAGCAACTAATATATCAGGAGGCAGCAAAATATCGATTGTATCAAAGGCAGTACAACCGTATGAATCGGTAACAATCACTGAGTACTCACCGGGACCAAGTCCGGTCCTGTCTTTCGATGTCTGTCCGTCAGACCATAAATAGGTATAAACCCCGGATCCTTCGGAAACGGTAAGATCAATCGTTCCATTTGAAAGGCCTGGAACGACACAGGTTATATCCGTTTTTGAAAGAGATGTTACTATTTTGGCAGGCTCATTCAGCGTAATCGTTCTCTGCAGAATGCAACCATTAATATCAGTAACTGAGATGGTGTAACTGCCTGCTTTGAGTGAATTTTGATCTTCTGCTCCCGGGATTATGCCACTGCCATTTGTTGTAGTCCATGTATAAGTGTAATTTCCAACTGATCCCCCATCAACGGTAATATCAATTCCGCCTGTTCCTCCAATACAATTAATATTGAATGCGGCATCAGGTGTAAGGGTAGTGGTATACACCAGGGACAAACTATCCGGTTCGGTCAGGTTGAAACCATATATCCTGTCACAACCGTTCCCATCCAGAACCGTTATTGTGTATGCTCCGGCTATCAGACCGCTGATGTCTTTCTGAGTGCTTGTATAGCCTGACGGTCCTACCCATGAGTAAGTATAGGTCCCTGAACCACCACCGAAGTTCAGTGAGATAGATCCGTCAGCAGCTCCGTAGCATGAAATATTAAATCCGCCATCTGCGCTTAAAGATAATGTAGATCCAACCAGGTCAATACCGTCAGGTTCTATTACCTCAATACTCTTTGTGGTATTACATCCCTTAAAGTCGGTTACGGTAAGGTAATAAGTGCCTGCCGGCACACCACTAAGCATATAGGTGTTGCTTGTTATTGTAGTGTCTGAGTTATACCAGAAATATGTATATCCTCCATTCCCGCCGGTAACAGCCTCAGCCCACACTTCACCGTCACTGCGGCCACGGCATGTTATATTAAATCCACCTGCGTAGGTTTTGGCTTTTACTGTAAAGTTGACAGGAAGGGGTTCGAACAGATATTCGATCACATCGGATGGAGTACAGCCGTTCACATCCCTCAACTTAAGCCTGTACTCACCTGCCCCCAAATTTGTAAAGGTCCTCTGCGTCGTAGGATCTCCTGCGTCGTAGATAGAATTCATAACTCCACTGAAAAGGGTATCCGTTTGATTTTTTACGATCCAGTAGTCGTATGGCGGACTGGTTCCCTCTATGATCCAGAAATCAATTGTTCCATCGCTATCTCCATTACATGTAGTATGAAACTGATTGTTAGGAGCTTTCGGGGCTGGTAATAAATAAACATTCTCCGCAGGGCCTATTACATCCTCAGAATCAGTACTTATACACCCTATAAAATCGGTAACTTTTACAGTGTAACGTCCTTCCGGTCTGTTGTAAATATGAGTCACATCAGTTGCCGTAAAACCAAATGGCCCTGTCCAGATAATACTGTATGGCCCTCCTCCTTTTGTTGTAACAACTTGTAATTCAGCATTTGATCCACCAGAACAGGTAACAGGAATAACCACCAGAATTCCTCCGGTGGCACTTGGTATCAACGGTCTTGGATGTAGCTTTACTTCAGCCTGATTTACCGGGCCATTGACACATGCAGGACCACCAACTACCTTTGGTGTTATGTAATAAGTCGCCGATTGAATCGTATCACTATAGTTCTTATAATTAAAAAGAACCTGATGCCCTGGAAGCAGGTTGTTTAAGGGTGTTGTATTGCCAACAACATCACCTGGCAATCCTGTTACTGATACTGTATAATCGAAACGGATAACTCCGGATGTCATTACCGTAGGTGATGTCAGTATAATCTCTGCATTCGTATCAAAGCATATCCTGTCGGCTGGAATGATCGGTATTACTCTTGGAGTAGGGTTAACCGTAACGACAATCACCTTTGACGGCCCATCATTACAACCCGTTGGACTAACCGGAGTGACAGTATAGGTTACCGTCTGTGGCTGATCTGTATGATTGATGAGTACATCAGCTATAACGTGGTTGTTTGGCAAGGTGGCAGCCGATGGAGTAAATCCTGTTACATCGCCTGCTGCGCCACTCGCAACTGAAGTATATTTGAAGGTTATCAGACCACTGGTAAAGGTGCTCGGACTCTGAAGAGTGATACTGGTAGCTGTACTGTCGCACTGGATAGAACTTACAGGAACAGGGAAGATCCTCGGTGTCGGGTTGACCCAAACATTTATGTCAATTGTATTTCCGATACATCGTAATGAGCTATCTCCTCTTATAGTCCACGCAGTTATATGATAAATCACAAGGTGCGGAATATCGTCGGGATTATTAAGTTGTTGTGTTATTGTTTTTCCAATGGAATACCCATTACCCGTAGATGAGGACTCCCCTAGTATTATATTGTCAACATCTTCAGCCGTCCAAGTATATCTAACACCATATAAGGCATTGGTGGTTGTAGTAATAGGGGTTATTGAAGTAGTCCCATTATCACAGAGAATATCACCGACTGCGGAAATTACAGGAGTTGGATCAAACCAAATAATTACCTCATCAAAGCGTGTGCAGGTGCCGTTGGTCTCTGTCCAGCGAAGAACGTACGATCCGTAAAGATCTGCCGTGATACCTGTGGTGGATAGGTTAGCATTGGTAAAGGTGATCGTTCCTACTCCGCTTATCTGTGTCCACGTACCTGTTGAGCCGGCATGGTCACTGCCAGCCTGGTAGGTGTGAGCCGTACCCGTCAGTGTTGTGGTGAGAACACCGCACAGATCCTGGTCTATACCTGCATTGGCGCCTGTGGGGTCTTCATTGAAGTCGATAGTTACATCATCGCTCCTTGTGCAGGTGCCGTTGGTCTCTGTCCAGCGAAGAACGTACGATCCGTAAAGATCTGCCGTGATACCTGTGGTGGATAGGTTAGCATTGGTAAAGGTGATCGTTCCTACTCCGCTTATCTGTGTCCACGTACCTGTTGAGCCGGCATGGTCACTGCCAGCCTGGTAGGTGTGAGCCGTACCTGTCAGTGTTGTGGTGAGAACACCGCACAGATCCTGGTCTATACCTGCATTGGCGCCTGTGGGATCTTCATTGAAGTCGATAGTTACATCATCGCTCCTTGTGCAGGTGCCGTTGGTCTCTGTCCAGCGAAGAACGTACGATCCGTAAAGATCTGCCGTGATACCTGTGGTGGCAAGGTTAGCATTGGTAAAGGTGATCGTTCCTACTCCGCTTATCTGTGTCCACGTACCTGTTGAGCCGGCATGGTCACTGCCAGCCTGGTAGGTGTGAGCCGTACCTGTCAGTGTTGTGGTGAGAACACCGCACAGATCCTGGTCTATACCTGCATTGGCGCCTGTGGGGTCTTCATTGAAGTCGATAGTTACATCATCGCTCCTTGTGCAGGTGCCGTTGGTCTCTGTCCAGCGAAGAACGTACGATCCGTAAAGATCTGCCGTGATACCTGTGGTGGATAGGTTAGCATTGGTAAAGGTGATCGTTCCTACTCCGCTTATCTGTGTCCACGTACCTGTTGAGCCGGCATGGTCACTGCCAGCCTGGTAGGTGTGAGCCGTACCCGTCAGTGTTGTGGTGAGAACACCGCACAGATCCTGGTCTATACCTGCATTGGCGCCTGTGGGGTCTTCATTGAAGTCGATAGTTACATCATCGCTCCTTGTGCAGGTGCCGTTGGTCTCTGTCCAGCGAAGAACGTACGATCCGTAAAGATCTGCCGTGATACCTGTGGTGGCAAGGTTAGCATTGGTAAAGGTGATCGTTCCTACTCCGCTTATCTGTGTCCACGTACCTGTTGAGCCGGCATGGTCACTGCCAGCCTGGTAGGTGTGAGCCGTACCCGTCAGTGTTGTGGTGAGAACACCGCACAGATCCTGGTCTATACCTGCATTGGCGCCTGTGGGGTCTTCATTGAAGTCGATAGTTACATCATCGCTCCTTGTGCAGGTGCCGTTGGTCTCTGTCCAGCGAAGAACGTACGATCCGTAAAGATCTGCCGTGATACCTGTGGTGGCAAGGTTAGCATTGGTAAAGGTGATCGTTCCTACTCCGCTTATCTGTGTCCACGTACCTGTTGAGCCGGCATGGTCACTGCCAGCCTGGTAGGTGTGAGCCGTACCCGTCAGTGTTGTGGTGAGAACACCGCACAGATCCTGGTCTATACCTGCATTGGCGCCTGTGGGGTCTTCATTGAAGTCGATAGTTACATCATCGCTCCTTGTGCAGGTGCCGTTGGTCTCTGTCCAGCGAAGAACGTACGATCCGTAAAGATCTGCCGTGATACCTGTGGTGGCAAGGTTAGCATTGGTAAAGGTGATCGTTCCTACTCCGCTTATCTGTGTCCACGTACCTGTTGAGCCGGCATGGTCACTGCCAGCCTGGTAGGTGTGAGCCGTACCCGTCAGTGTTGTGGTGAGAACACCGCACAGATCCTGGTCTATACCTGCATTGGCGCCTGTGGGGTCTTCATTGAAGTCGATAGTTACATCATCGCTCCTTGTGCAGGTGCCGTTGGTCTCTGTCCAGCGAAGAACGTACGATCCGTAAAGATCTGCCGTGATACCTGTGGTGGCAAGGTTAGCATTGGTAAAGGTGATCGTTCCTACTCCGCTTATCTGTGTCCACGTACCTGTTGAGCCGGCATGGTCACTGCCAGCCTGGTAGGTGTGAGCCGTACCCGTCAGTGTTGTGGTGAGAACACCGCACAGATCCTGGTCTATACCTGCATTGGCGCCTGTGGGGTCTTCATTGAAGTCGATAGTTACATCATCGCTCCTTGTGCAGGTGCCGTTGGTCTCTGTCCAGCGAAGAACGTACGATCCGTAAAGATCTGCCGTGATACCTGTGGTGGCAAGGTTAGCATTGGTAAAGGTGATCGTTCCTACTCCGCTTATCTGTGTCCACGTACCTGTTGAGCCGGCATGGTCACTGCCAGCCTGGTAGGTGTGAGCCGTACCCGTCAGTGTTGTGGTGAGAACACCGCACAGATCCTGGTCTATACCTGCATTGGCGCCTGTGGGGTCTTCATTGAAGTCGATAGTTACATCATCGCTCCTTGTGCAGGTGCCGTTGGTCTCTGTCCAGCGAAGAACGTACGATCCGTAAAGATCTGCCGTGATACCTGTGGTGGCAAGGTTAGCATTGGTAAAGGTGATCGTTCCTACTCCGCTTATCTGTGTCCACGTACCTGTTGAGCCGGCATGGTCACTGCCAGCCTGGTAGGTGTGAGCCGTACCTGTCAGTGTTGTGGTGAGAACACCGCACAGATCCTGGTCTATACCTGCATTGGCGCCTGTGGGGTCTTCATTGAAGTCGATAGTTACATCATCGCTCCTTGTGCAGGTGCCGTTGGTCTCTGTCCAGCGAAGAACGTACGATCCGTAAAGATCTGCCGTGATACCTGTGGTGGCAAGGTTAGCATTGGTAAAGGTGATCGTTCCTACTCCGCTTATCTGTGTCCACGTACCTGTTGAGCCGGCATGGTCACTGCCAGCCTGGTAGGTGTGAGCCGTACCCGTCAGTGTTGTGGTGAGAACACCGCACAGATCCTGGTCTATACCTGCATTGGCGCCTGTGGGGTCTTCATTGAAGTCGATAGTTACATCATCGCTCCTTGTGCAGGTGCCGTTGGTCTCTGTCCAGCGAAGAACGTACGATCCGTAAAGATCTGCCGTGATACCTGTGGTGGCAAGGTTAGCATTGGTAAAGGTGATCGTTCCTACTCCGCTTATCTGTGTCCACGTACCTGTTGAGCCGGCATGGTCACTGCCAGCCTGGTAGGTGTGAGCCGTACCCGTCAGTGTTGTGGTGAGAACACCGCACAGATCCTGGTCTATACCTGCATTGGCGCCTGTGGGGTCTTCATTGAAGTCGATAGTTACATCATCAAAGGTCTGACAATTACCATTAACCAATGTCCATCGGAAAACATAAGTTCCATATATGTCGACACTAATTGAAGAAACAGGATTGTTAATATGATCAAAAGTTGGAGTCCCGTCAGGGCCACTGATATAGGTCCAGGTTCCAGTTCCTTTTAGGGGAAGATTGCCAGCAAGAACAGAAGAAAGAGAACCACACAAATCCTGATCGCTACCTGCCGCAGCTAACTGGTTTTCAAAAACTGTTACAATAAAAGGATAAGTCCCAGACACACATCCATTGGCATTTCTGACCGTAAGAACAAATTGATAATTATCCTCTGGAATACTAGCCGGAATAGTAACAATAATTGGAGAGGAAGGAAGTGCTGCGTTAATGACAGGAGCAAATCCGGGCATAGCTGGAGTACGAGCCGAAATAGATATGTAGTTGGAGTACTGGTTGTTGAAGTATAATCGAAAGAAAGGCAGTTGATAGGTTACATAATAATCC
>CAVORD010000003.1:0-75457 GCA_963698535.1 uncultured Bacteroidales bacterium
CCACCTGTTGAAACGATTCCACAGCCACCTACCAGATTAATGGTATAATTAAAAGTACCTGTTGCCGTTGGTGTGCCGCTGATAGTTACTGTTCCGGCTGCCCAATTACCGGTTACACCTGCAGGTAGACCTGTAAAGGTTGTTCCTGTGGCACCCAGAGTAGAGTATGTAATGTTGGTTATAGGTGTGCTGACACAAACTGCCTGGTTGTTAGTTCCAGCTACTGATGTTAAAGTTATTGTATTATCAGGATTTACTGTAACAGCAAATCCAGGATTAGGTGCTCCTGTTCCGCAGGCATTTACTCCGGCAACTGATATAATACCGGAGGTTGCGCCCACTGCGAAATCTATAGTAACGGCGTTAGTTGTTCCGTTTATAGTTGCCCCGGTACCAGAGTAAGACCAATTGTAACTTGTAGCATTGGCAATAGGAGCCACACTATAAGCCACCCCACTCTGTCCCTGACATACACTTGCGCTGCCAGAAACTGATCCTGAAGCGGCAGGTAACGGGTTAACGGCTATTGCATAATTTGCACTTATGACACCGTTGCCGCAAGCATTGGTTCCTCTGACTGTGAGGTTGCCTGCTGTTGCATTGGCCGCAAAATCGATAGTAATATTTTCTGTTGTACCTGTAATCGTGGCACCTGTTCCAGTGTAGGCCCAGGTATAGCTTGTTGCATTGGCTATTACCGGAACGCTGTAAGCTACAGCCGTTTGTCCCTGACACACTGTAGGAGTTCCTGCAATGGCTCCTGCAGCTCCCGGAAGAGGATTAACAGTAATTGCATAATTGGCACTTACCACTCCGTTACCGCATGCGTTAACACCCTGAACAGTTAGGTTACCGGATGTAGCATTTACAGCAAAGTCAATGGTAACAGCATTTGTTGTACCGGTTATTGTCGCTCCTGTTCCCGTATAACTCCAGCTATAGGTTAAGGCATTTGTTATTGCCGGTACATTAAATGCAACACCAGACTGACCCTGACAGACAGTAGGCGTTCCTGAAATTGCACCAGCTGAGCCAGGCAATGGATTAACAATAATGGCAAATACCGGACTTGCTGTTCCGTTTCCGCATGCATTTACACCCTGAACAGTAAGGTTACCGGATGTAGCATTAGCTGCAAAGTCAATTGTAATAGCATTTGTTGTTCCGGAAATTGTCGCTCCTGTTCCCGTATAAACCCAATTGTAACTTGTCGCATTGGCGATAGCAACAACGCTGTATGCGACACTGGTCTGGCCCTGACATACAGGAGTAGGTCCTGATATTGATCCGGATGCTCCCGGCAGAGGATTGACAGTAATAGGATAGTTTGCACTTATGACACCGTTTCCGCACGCATTGGTTCCTCTGACTGTAAGGTTTCCAGCTGTTGCATTTGCAGCGAAATCAATAGTTATATTCTCTGTTGTGCCTGTTATTGTCGCACCTGTTCCGGAATATGCCCATGTATAACTTGTTGCATTGGCAATGGCTGGAACGCTGTACGCAACAGCACTCTGTCCCTGGCACACGGTTGGTGTACCGGCGATGGCTCCTGCCGCTCCTGGCAATGGATTCACGGTAATTGCATAACCAGCGCTTACCACACCGTTACCGCATGCGTTTACACCCTGAACAGTAAGGTTACCGGATGTAGCATTAGCTGCAAAGTCAATGGTCACAGCATTAGTTGTACCCGTTATGGTTGCACCTGTCCCGCTATAACTCCAGCTGTAACTTACAGCATTTGTAATAGCAGGCACATTATAGGCTACTGCTGTCTGACCCTGACAAACCGTTGCAGTACCTGCAATGGCACCCGCTGCATCAGGCAGAGGGTTAATAGTTATTGCGAAGTTAGGACTTGCCACCCCGTTACCGCAAGCATTAACTCCCTGAACGGTAAGATTACCTGAAGTTGCGTTAGCAGCAAAATTGATTGTTATATTATTGGATGTACCTGAAATTGTGGCTCCGATACCCGAATAGACCCAGTTGTAACTTACCGCATTGGTAATGGGTGCAACGCTATAAGCCACATTATTTTCACCCTGACAAGCAGGAGCCGGTCCTGAGATAGAACCTGATGCTGATGGCAATGGATTAACAGCAATCGGGAAGTTGGCACTTATAACACCATTTCCGCATGCATTTACACCGCGAACAGTAAGATTGCCTGCAGTGGCATTGGCAGCAAAATCAATTGTAACATGCTTTGTTGTACCTGTTATGGTAGCACCAGTCCCGGAATAGGCCCATGTGTAGCTTGTTGCATTGGCAATGGCCGGAACACTGTACGCTACAGCTGTTTGTCCCTGACATATAGTTGCAGAACCTGCAATTGCACCCGGTGTACCGGGTAACGGATTGACAGCAATTGCATAATTGGCACTTACAACACCATTTCCACAGGCATTTACACCGCGAACAGTAAGATTGCCTGCAGTGGCATTGGCAGCAAAATCGATTGTAACAGCATTTGTTGTACCTGTTATGGTAGCACCTGTTCCGGAATAGGCCCAGGTGTAACTTGTTGCATTGGTAATGGCCGGCACGGTATATGCTACACCACTCTGACCCTGACAAACTGTTGCAGTCCCGGCGATAGCCCCGGGTGTACCTGGAAGAGGATCCACAACAATTGCAAAATTCGGACTTGCGATACCATTCCCACATGGCATTTACACCCTGAACTGTAAGATTTCCGGATGTAGCGTTAGCTGCAAAATTTATAGTTACGGCGTTTGATGTACCAGAGATCGTTGCTCCTGTACCTGAGTAAACCCAGTTGTAGCTCGTTGCATTAGCTATCGCTGCAACACTGTAGGCAACATTGTTTTCACCCTGACAAACAGGTGTTGTACCAGAGATAAAACCGGAAGCTACTGGCAATGGATTAACCGTAATGGGATAAACGGCACTGACGACACCATTTCCGCATGCATTAACACCATAAACCGTAAGGTTACCGGAAGTTGCGTTTACTGCAAAATCAATCGTAATATTTTCAGTTGTACCGGTTATAACTGCATTTGTACCTGTATAGGTCCAAACGTAGCTGGTTGCATTTGCAATAGCCGGAACACTGTATGCAACAGCTGTTTGTCCCTGACAAACAGTTGATGTCCCGGCAATAGCACCTGCAGCAGCCGGTAAAGGGTTAACTGTAATTGGATAATTGGCACTGACAACACCATTACCACAGGCATTAACACCATTAACGGTAAGGATACCTGATGTTGCAATGCCCGAGAAATCGATTGTTATATTATTTGTTGTTCCAGTTAAGCGTTACTCCTGCTCCTGTGTAAACCCAATTGTAACTTACGGCATTAGCAATTGCCGGAACGCTGTATGCGACGGAAGAGGTTCCCTGACATAAAGTAGAGGTACCAACTATAGTACCTGCGTTTGCAGGAAGTGGATTCACAGTAATTGCAACACTTCTCGGTGCACTTGTTCCGCATGAATTCGTTGCTGTAACATTTAAATTTCCGCTGGTAGCAGTTGTACTGAAATCAACAGTAACAGAATTTCCGGATCCTATAATAGTATGACCTGACCCGGTGTATGACCAGTTGTAGGTTACACCAGGATCAAGGGGAACTGTATAAATATTTCCGCTGCTTCCCTGGCAAACCGGAGTTGGTGATGAGGTGAATGCTCCCGGAGTTGAGGCAACTACGGGGAATGAAATAATTACATCGTCTGAAACAGAACACGCAACGTTGGTAACGGTCCATCTCAATGTATAGGTCTCACCGAGTACACCTGTAAATACCGTATTGTAAAGTGTGCTGTTAACAAATGTACCACCAGTCCCGCTAACTATAGTCCATAGTCCGGTATAAGGTGCCGGATCATTACCGGCAAGGGTTGTCCCTGAAACTCCGCATAATGATTGATCCGGTCCCGCATTTGGAGCAGGAGGATTTGCATATACATTAACCACAGTACCATCGACTACACCAGTGTTAGCTCCGTTATTATACTTAAAGCCTGTAAGCTTGTAAGCTCCGGCAACTGGGGTTGGAAGTGTGTAAGGCACCGAAGAAACTGTAACTGGAGGCTGTGCAGCTCCGTTAACTAGTATAGTTAAGGGTATAGTCGAAAGCTTATCGGTCCGAAGGATGTAAAGTTGACAGGTATGCCAGCGGTACCGCACACGGGACCTGTTGGCGCCAGTGTAGCCCTTGGTATAGTGGTTGTTACACTTGCAATTGTGTAATACTTTGGTGCAAATGCAAGGTTTACGTTATTAACTGTTGCGACATCCCCAACGCTGCTGTTACCGGAAGTAACCGATGCCAGCTCTGTCCAGAAACCTGCATTAAATTCAGCAACACGCATGTCGACCAAGCCATTGACAGTCATAAGAGGTGTAAGATCACTTAACGGATCCCAGGCAAGTTTAACTTTTGCAGTAGAAGCGCCTGTTGTATTGACAGCCCAATACTCCATTGTATTAGATGCCAGCAACGGAAGTGTTAACGAACCTGATGTAGGGTTGGGTGTAAAGTATTCTGCAGTCCAGAACTGCGTCACCCCTGAAGTTGAAGTGAGAGTAAAATTATGCCCTTTGGCTGTGCCCTTTCCGATAGGGAATAGGAAAGCTTCCCCCATTTATTATTTGCTTTGTAAGTGGTCCGTTGATAAAGGAGGTCGCAGCTACCACCTGCCGGTACTACAACGGTTGGAGATGTACTTAACAGTGTAAGAGTGTTGGCAGAAGTGGTATTTATTATACCGTTTGTCAACCTTAACTCATTGTTAATCTCAATTGCACCACCAAGACCAATTGTCATTCCGGCGGCGTTATTTATCTCAAGGTTATTAAATCTGTTAGAACCCGTGAAGTTACCGGTAGGTCCTCCAAGAGTCTGAAGAGCAGTTCCTGAAAATGAAACTGTTGCATTGGCACCCGAACCACTGGTGAAAGCTCCGGTATTATACCGCTCCATTGTTCCCAGAATGGTTAACTTTCTGTTATTGACGCTGTTGTCAAGTGTCGGACCATCAATTACCAGTCTTTTGCATATGGTAAGGTCCTTGTTTGGAAGAACCCTTGTTCCTGTACCTGAAACAACGAGATTAGGAACACTATTATAGAGTGCCGCAATGATCGTATAATTACCAGTTCCTCCATACTCAACAGTCCCGTTACCGGAACAATTAACAAATGAAGTATAATTTCCGGCAGGCAGGTTCCCAGCTTCCAGATAGATGGTTCCATCACCGGATACAGTTCCCAGATTATGTCCTGATGTTGGACTAACAACTCTTAGTTTGTTATTAATTGTTGTAGTGAAGGCATACACACCTCCCACATTGGTCGTAACAACATGATCTATAATTACATTAGAACCATTTGGTCCTCCGGGAGGACATGGAGGAGAAGAGCCAACCGGTGTCCATATTGCAAGGTCTGTCCAGTTACCGTCGCTATTTGAAACGTAAGTAGCTACTTCACCGGGAATTGCCAATTCATTTCCTGCAGTATAATCACCGTTAAGGTTACTGCTTCCCAGGTAGTTAAATAACGCCTGATGATTTGTTTCATCCACATTATCGGTAGCCGCTCCGGGAGGAGCCTCATACCAGAAGTTACCCGGCAGTTCAAGACGGGCAGCAACATAGCTGCTTTCCGTACCTGCAACATCTACAGGCATATATTGAAGCAATACTGTACCTACAAATCCGGAAATACCAGAGCTTTCGATCTGCCAGAAGAATTTAAGGGCATTTAACGGATCAGTAACACTTGGATGAGTTGCATTGATCGGATTAATATTTATATGATCCTACTGTAGAACTGGCGGTTATGTTGAATATAGCAGGTGTATACTTTCCTATAACACCTGTCGGGAATGTAAATGCCTGTGGTGTTGCAGTAAAAAATTTCCTTACACCAGTACTGCTTATTACACCATCAGATCTGATCATTTTTGTCAATCCGAATGGTGCTCCCTGGATGGCACTGTTCTGACTTAATGTAAGTCGGTATTTATTAATATCCAGAACTCCTAATGTTAGAACCAGATCGTTCTGCAGAGATAATATCATTATTGGTCTTCGCACCCAACGCGTTGTTTAGCTCCAGTCGACCATAAGCACCTGTGCCTGTTATCTGCTGAAGAGCAGTACCTGACAGTGAGATACCTCCGGTTGTATTGTCATCAGAATATGATCCGTTATTGACCAGGTTCCCCAGAACAGTAACATTATTGGCTGCCAGAATAAGGTTACCTGAACCAATTGTCAGGTCCCTGTTAACAGTACTGTTATTGTTTAATGTAAGTGAAGTTACAGGCGATACGGTCAGGTCGTAGAAATTGGTCAGTGAACTACCTGTTATTGACTGTATCCCTCCATTGAAAGTGGTAAGATTAGTTCCATAATTATATGTACCATCATTATTCAGGTCACCCTTTAAGGAAACATTTATACCATTTGAATTTAGAATACTTCGATTGTTAGAAAGTGTAAGCGATCCGTTCAGAACCAGAGGACTGACATTCAGTCCCACAGTAGCATTAGCCGCTGTTGCAGCTGTCCTTCCCGTTATTGTGAGATTGTATAATGGTACATTGGCATCAAGAGTATAGCTTTGTGCGCCATTGCTGATATTATGAGCGAAATAGATTGTTCCTCCTGTAACCGATGATGTTCCCGGTCTAAGGTAGAGGTCACCAAATGTGGTTCCGCCGCCGCGGACAATTGTAATTGTACCTCCGGACATATTAAAAATACTGCCTGCATTAAGGACTTCAAGCTTTGCCTTTGTGACCAAAGTGTTTCGTCCATTTACAGTTACATCACCTCCACTCTGACCATACTTCAGAGTTCCATTGGTTGTAGCAGCTGGTCTGCGTATTTGTCCATTAACTACCAGGCTACCGCCACTGACGTCAATCTCAGAGGCACCGCTACCGGAATACTCAATATCATTATTGTTATTTGGAGATGCTATTGGACCCACATACATATTACCGTTTACAACCGTAAGCTTACCGTCCAGGAACAGATCATTCGTGTTAGAATTGGCATTTGCAACTAGAATATTCCTGTTACCGCTGTTTGCATAATCTATATATAGCCCAGCTGTTGCAGGGATTGTGAATGGTGTTGTGGTTGAAATTGTAAAATCGGTACCGGGATCGGTACGCATATACCTGAACGTACCATTCAAGAAGGAATAACCAGTTGTTGGTCGGAGTGTTAAGTAACCCTGCAATATCAAGAGTCAATGTCGAATCCTGTGAGGTACCCTTATTTACTGTGACTGTTTGGAATGTGGTTCGTGGGGTACCTATGGTATTTGTTATACTTGCAGAGTTAGGTCCGAAGAAAGTAACAGGCAAAAGTGTAAAATCAGCCTGAGCCCTGGTACCAACGCCATTCATAAGGCCATTGGCATTGTTTATAAGGCTACCTCCTATTGATATGTTCTGGCTTGTTGCAGCACTCCATACATCCAAGGCTGAGAATTCACCAACAATAACATTGCCATGAATAACAAAATTCTGGGTAATTGCTGCATTACCATACCATATAAGGCCACCGCCCTGGATATCAAGATTACCGTTTATGGTAATCGTCTTCGGTACCCTGACAGTAGGAGCTGTTGGATAATTGGTATTCCATGTCGGGCAAAACCATGCGTCTGCGCTGGTACCTCTTGTAATAAGGTCACCATAGATAGTAACATCCCTGTTGGCAAAGATTACGTTGGATCCGCCAATAGGTGTAAGAATCAGGTTACCATAGGTGGCAACTGTCTGAGGTAACCAGTAAGTACCTCCGGCTGCAGGGTTCGTGGTATACAGTTCGGTAGTTCCTCTGTTTACGTTAAAATCGGAGAAATCTCCACCGGGGAATATAAAAGTTGCACCGGAATTGAAATTGGTTGTAACCCTGAAATTACCATTACCGGTTGGGTGCGAAATAACACTGTTGAAAACTGAACTGGGATTGTATCCAACGTCCAGTGCAGATCCTGTTTCTATCTGAAGTGTCGCACAGCTGACGCTTCCGGTATTGGCAACTGTCGGATTGGTTGCCAGATAGACACTATCCTGTCCTCCGATAATAACAATATCTCTGGCTCCGGGAACCAGAGCAGGAGGATTATCTATTGTATGTCCCGTCAACGACCATGTGGCTACATTGCTCCAGAGACCACTCTGACGACTGTAATATATCTGAGGCGCTCCAAATGAAGCATCACCAGCTGTATAGTCAGCATCGAGGAAGTCAGCACTTACTGTGGGCGCTGCCCAGTCAGTAATCAGATTGGCGGCAATATCGATCGGTGGATTAGCGTTGGTTCCGCTTCTCCATGTAAAATCACTGCTTGTGTACAATGATGGTACATAGTTGGCCTCAACGCCAACTACATCACTCTGATCATATGTAAATGAATGTATTACAGTACCAGGAGCTATTCCCGAAAATCCTGAAGATCTGACTTTCCAGAAATATGTCAGACTTTGCCCGGTAACCGTGGCATTAGGATGCTCGTAGCCAACAGGTACAACTGTCACCGTCCCGTAAGCACCGGGTGCTACACTGAATCCTATTGAGGCAGGGGTATATTTTACCGGTTGGACAGGGGTAATCGTGGGTGCACCAACAGGGAAGGTGAAGGTAGCTGTAGAATTGTATACCTTTGATACACCACCATCTCCTGCGTTACCTGATGATTGGATATAACGGTTGGCCCCTCCGTTTACAATTGTTGCAGAAGAACCAAGAGTTAAATTATATGTCCCAATATCAAAAAGTTTGTCCTGCGAAAATGTCAGGGCTCCGTTAACTCTCATATTTGAGATGAGACTTACGGGTGCGGAGGCTGCATTTGTATTGTTAAGTTCTACATTAGTGAAAATACCATTACCATCAACAGATTGCAGTGCAGTTCCGTTGAGCACCAATCTGCCTGCTCCGGTGTGCAATCCTGAATTATATACGTTACCCGCTATATTTACAGTTTTTCCATTGTCATTTAGAGTACCAAGTGCTATCCTGAAATCACTTAACACATCTATTGTGTTCTGACTACCCTGAAGGGTAACCGTTACACCTGACGGCTTATCAATGGTCAGTTTGTTAAGTGACAGGGGCGCCGCAAGATTAACCGTAAACTGTTGCCCGGTCAACCCGTTCAGTATTGTTGTGTTTGTTCCGGTGGTATAGGTTGTTCCGGCGTCGATAAGAATATTTCTGCCAACGCTAATATCGAAATTACCTGAAGTCAGAATACCAGAGGAAAGGGAAAGGTCATTAAGTATTACCAGAGGAGTACTCAGCAAGACATCAGAGCTACTGCTGATCCTTCCAATAGTGAGGTTACCCAGTGAGGCGTTTGTAAAAATCTTATAACTGACAGCATCAGCAAGAACCGATCCTGTAACCGGAATTACTTCCAGTGTACCGCCGGTGACATTAATATTTGCTGCAGAGGCCTTAATATCAAATGCCTCTTCTTCCCCTGCCCCAACACCCGGCACATCATATACTCTTATAGTACCTCCTGATATCGTTACGATATTGGTAGCATTTTCAAGGTTGAAACTTCCAAATCCGCTTGATATACCATTATTTGCCCTTGCTGTATTAAGCGTAGCAAATGAAACATCGGCAAGGTCCGCTACCGTAGCATAGGCAGAGGGTGTCCTTTGGAAGCGACCTCTAAGTATCAGAAGACCACCGGTCTGCGTGTATTGTGCTGATCCGGACGATGAAAGGAATTGCTTGGTATCGACAGTTCCACCGTTTATAATGATCTGACCTGATGCAACATTGGAAGTTATTATACCTCCCGATTCCCTTGTTGAAAGGAATCCTTCGTCGACCTGCAGTTTACCATATACTATCAGAGAACTGTTACCTCCCTGGGTGATCCCTGCAGCAGCGTCACTGGGTGCTGCCACTCCGTAGGCAGTGTTCAATTCACGATAATCATCAGCAGTTGAAAGGACAACCACATCAAGTCCGTTGAATACTATTGCACCATTTGCAGGAATAAAGAAATCTGAGCTTGGAGAGCCTCCTGTGGTGCCTTCTGTCAAAGAAGGTATTATAAGTGAACCCTCAAGAGAAAGGGTTCCGTTCCTAACCCATAATGCCTTTCGCATGTTACCATTGCTGGCAGCAGTTTCGGCGGTAAGGGTATTAGCTCCGAAGAGTCTGAAGTTGGAATATGCCGATGATAAGACAGTTAGTTTATAGGTCTGATCTGTTCCCTTATCAACTATAAGATTGTAGAAATCAGTTGTTCCGTTGGCAGAGATAGTATTATCCGTTGCGCCGAGAAAATATACAGAGGCCGCCCCGGATGTGGCCCCGGCAACAGTCGGTGGGAATGCATTATAAACAGGGTAAGGCAGATTTGTAAACCTTACAGTACCTGCGTTGGTGAAATTCCCGTAGATGTTAACAGTATGGAAATATGTGTAATAGTTAATGTAAGGGGCCGCTCCGCCTGCAGTAACAGCACCTATAGCAGGGTTAGTAGGACCATTACCAACAGTAATGAAGGCACCGTTATCAACAGTTACATTTCCGTTAATGGTTAAATTAAGTTTGGCTACGGAAACATCGTCATTAATTCTGAAGGTACCGGCTTTAACATACAGGTTACCGTTAAGAGTAAGGTTACTGAGCTGTGTGCCGGTAACGGCTGGTGCATTTATCGTAAGATTATTATAGGTGGCCTGAGTTGCCGGAAGCGTAAAACCGGAAGAGTTAAAATATTCTGTCGTTCCGCCTCCTGCATTTACAAAGGTATTTACTGTGGCCACGGGAAAATTAGTGGAAGCAAGTTGAAGAGTTCCCTGCCCCGCGAGAGAGGTTAGCACATTGGTAAACTGCTTATCCTCGAGATTCAGGAATCCCCCGTCATCGATTGTAAGATCGAGGCCTGTGGTAGTTACATCGCTGGCAAGCGTTACCGTTCTGCCGGTAAGAATAACTACCTTGTCATTATTACCCGGGATACTTGTTCCAACCTGTGTTGTTCCGCTGGGGTCTGTTGTCCATGTATTGGAGGTTCCCCAGTCGCCGGTCTGATATGAATAATAGGTTCCGGGTGCACTTGCCGACCAGTATGTGCTTGTGGTCGTCATATTCGTGGTACCGGTTATGGTAAATGAGTTGGCCCCAAAAGCCAGCGGTACCAGCAGGTGTCAGCCAGCTGCCAGCCGGAGCCCTGTACCAGATGCTGTTGGGAACAACATTACGCTCAGCAACATCGTAAGTGAATGTGGCAGTTATTGTCTTACCTCCTGTTGATGTAACAACGTCCCAGTATTTTTTAAGAAAATTGAACCCGTTCGTAAGATCCGGGACCGCAATAACCTGAATATTTCCTGTGGTGGCACTAATCGATGTAATGCTCATTGGCGAATAGTAGCCGCCGGAACCAACGGGGAACGTTATAGGAAGGACTGTTGCAGCATTCCGGATGAGCTTTCCCGTACTGTTGGTCTCAACCATTGATGAGGAACCAAATGTTCCCTGTATTGCATCTGTGGCATTATTCGAAATTGTTAGGTTCCTTGTATCGAGCCTCAGAATTCCATTCGTAAAATTCAATATGCCTGAAAGAGTGGTATTTGCCTGAAGTGACTTTATCACCTCCTCCGGAAATTCCAATACCCTGATAGTTAACGCTGCCAAAAACGTTCTGATCACCTGCTCTGACATAATTGACAGAGCTTACCGATCCTGCAGTTGTCGTAAAGGTTGTAATAGCGTTATTAACACCATTAAGGTTCAGTTGGTGTGCAAGACCGGCTCCGGTCATCGTAATATTTCCGGTAATATCCAGCAGGTCACCTGTTACATTGACCGTCTTAGCTGCAACAGTACCAAAATTAAGAATTCCGTCAACAGTCAGATTGCCCAGGATATCAATCGTTTTAGCGGTGGTCCCGAGTCCAACGGTAACCCCGTTGTTAATGACCATGTCATTATTTACGCTTACCGGCAGGTTAAAAGTCTTGGTATTGTTACCCCCGGCGGTCAGACTATTGAAAACAATTGACCCGGTACCTGATCCGTTAATAAACTGGGCTCCGTTTAATCCAAAAGTAAAGAGACCTGTTGTCTGATTAAAAGCATTGGCTGTGTTACTGTCGTTAGTAACGTTGGTTCCGGTGAAAGTAACATTTCCTGTTACCTCAAAAGTTGCCGGATTACTAATTAAGATATTGCCGGCAACAGATATATCCCCAATAACTGTTTTCTTCCCGGTCCCGGATAAGGTAATATTCCTGTATGTTGTGGGTGCAACACTCTGGTTGGCACCATTATAGTTTACGAAACCAGTACCGGCAGTGAATGTTCCGGCTCCGATGTTGAAATCACCGCCAATATTTATTATACCTGCACCGGTTACTGTAATTGCATTCTGAACTGCAGTTACCATATTTATACCACCCGTAACATTTACTGTTCCGGTGCTTAATGATAGGGTATGAATCCTTGCCGGGTCGGCAGTTGTGACCATCGATACTGAAGCACAATTAAGTATACCAGTACCAACGGCCAGGGTCTGATCACCATTAACATTTACGCCGGGCACTGTATAGGTTACAGCTCCTGTTACATTAAGTGTCCATGCACCGCTGAAGGTCACTGACTCCAATGCAGTGTTTCCTGGTGCGAAGGTAAGAGCACCGATAGCGTTAGCAGGAGTTAAGTTCAGTGTTACCGCATGTGAGCTTCTGATATTAACGCTTCCAGTACCTGGTGCGGCACCAGGGTAGTCTCCTGCCAAACAGTTATTCCAGGCCCCTCCCGACCACACTTGCCAGACAGCATTGCTATTCCAGTTACCTGTTGCTCTGGTCTGGTAATCACCATTTACCTGTGCGAAGGATATTGCTGCAAATAAAAAGAGTCCGGCAAGGGATAAGAATCCCCTCCTTAAATATCCTCTAACTGAGTTTACAGACCCTCCAGGGTTATTAACCTTGTTGGATTTTTTCTCTTCAGAACTCCATAAACTCGAAAAGGAATACCTTAAATATTCCGAAAATAGGCTTTTGCGTACCATATGGTCAGGTTCAATATTTATCAATAAAAATCGTATAATCTTGTACTTCAATATATTAACAGCATCATCAGGAATCCCCGATTCTCAATATCGCAATTTCTGTCTTTTTATGCAATCAGCAGCTAAGATATATTTTTTTAGCATTCGCAAAACATCATAAAAACATAGGTTTCAACGGTTTTATTAAGACTTATCAACATTTTTTCTCAATAACCTTTTCTGCCACAGTAGACTTCAATAACTATAAGAATGGTTGCAGGGATGATTCACTTTTAGCACTAATAATTCATATTTTTGATTAACGACCGGTTTTACCCTGCGAACTGTACTATTTTTTTGATTACGAAAGAAACAACTCTTTATGTGATTTAATTGCATCTATTCAGCTTTGTGGTAAGTTAAATGAGACAGTGATACAAATTTTATTACGACCATTGTTTGGTTATAAAAAAATGTAATCTATATTTGCATCCGATTTTAGGGCGATTAGCTCAGTTGGTTCAGAGCATCTGGTTTACACCCAGAGGGTCGGCGGTTCGAACCCGTCATCGCCCACAACACAAAAACCGGTCACGAGAGTGGCCGGTTTTGTTTTTTTGGACGAGCACGGCTTGCCGTAGTGAGGACAATAAAAACAAAGACGGACCTCTGCGCAGCAGAGGGCGGTTTTTGTGTTGTTAGTGCCACCCTAACCGGCTCAACGAAGCGTAGCGGAGTTAACCCGTGTTCAAAACAAGAATCTGCGCAAATTATTAAGAGGTAAAATAAACCGACATGACACCGAAGGTGGCATAACGGTTTGCTTTGTTGTTAGTGCCACCCTAACCGGCTCAACGAAGCGTAGCGGAGTTAACCCGGCGTTCAAAATTGCAATAGATCACTTTTGCATGATTATCTAACCGGCTTCACCTGCGCCGCCACCTTCGCAAATGCTCTGGTGGCCAAAGAAGGCTTCGGTGAACGCAGTCAACAAAGCGAAGCGGAGTTAACCCTATAACATTTTCAACTTCCTCGCCCTCCTAAACTTCTTAAACTTTTTTAACTAAATTCTCCTCTATTTATTTTCATTCTAAAGCCGTTTTTTACCTAACTTTAGTAGATATTAAACCCTATCCTCTATGAAGTCAGGAATAAAATATTCAGCTATCATCGCCATTACCTTATCCATAACGGCGATACTTTCCCTTTCTCTCAGACCTGAGAGCAAGTCAACGGAAGATCTGCAGGGAAAATACAAGTACAAGGATTTTGAATCTGCTAAAAAATGCCGTACATGCCATACCGGTATCTACGAACAGTGGTCACAGTCCATGATGTCGCAGGCTTACACGCATCACTGGGATGAGATAGAGTATTTCGACCTGGCTGTGGCTCACGGAGAGGTGGATCCTTTCTTTAAACCTGTGGCCGACGGTTGCAATGGGTGCCACACACCCATGGCATACATGAATGGCAGCCTGCCTCCTGCTCGTCCGGCGGAGAATACAATGGCCAACGAATCGGTATCATGCGAAGTATGCCACCTCACACGGTCGGCACAGACAGATCCCCCATTCAACTTCAGTTATCTCATTACACCGGGTTCAACAAAATATTCGTCACGTAAGGGAGGTGTTGAGTCACCTGCCCATAAGATAGTACAGAACGATTTCTTCCGTACAACCGAATTCTGTGGAAACTGCCACAATGAGAAAAATCCCTTCGACATCTGGGTAAAAAGCACCCAGCTTGAATGGAAAGAGGGTCCGTATGCAGCTGAAGGAGTAAGATGCCAGGATTGCCACATGCCAAAAGGACCATACCAGACAGCAATTATGGGTTCCAAATATGATGATGCCCGCCTTCATCTCTTCCACGGCGCCCACGATCCGGGCAAGGTGCGAGGAGTGATAGAATTAAGGATACAGCCCGACATAAGGCTGGCTGAACCCGGGGAGACTGTAGTCTTTACCGTGGCTCTCTTTAACCAGAAAACCGGACATAAGTTCCCTACAGGATCAGTTGAAGACAGACTGGTATGGCTCGAGGTGGAAGCTGTGGATTCGAAAGGCAAAAAGTATCATCTCGACGTAGATAAGAAAGGCTTTGAGGGTGAAGAGTACACAATTTCCGGTGATTACCTGGCTTACCAGGATATGGGTATCCCTCTCAGGATAAAGGACTTCAAAGGTGTCCAGCGCGACGGCATCCCGGCGGGTAACAGGATGTTCAGAATGCCTTACTTCGATAAGGACGGACAGATGACCATTATGCAATGGAACACCCATAAACTGGGTACAGACTACCGAATTGGTCCGCGAGAGACAAAAGTTGAAACATTTACCTACATGTTACCATGGGATGTAGCACCCGGAGAACTGGTCGTAACAGCCCGACTGAACTACCAACTCCTCGTTAAACCGGTTGCCGATTTTCTTAAGGTACCCTCTGAAGAGTCTGATGTGCTTGAGGTAAACTACCATTCAACCAGGATTAAAATTCTACCCTGAAATTAAACCAGTTATAATACACAACACCATGAAAAAGTCCATATTACCCATTCTTATAGCAGTAATACTGCTATTCGGAATCAATAATCATTCTTACTCAATCCCTGCCTTCGCCAGAAAATATCAGATATCATGTCAGGTGTGCCATGCACCAGCCATGCCGCGACTTAAGGCGTTCGGTGAAGAGTTTGCCGGAAACGGGTTCAGATTAGCAGAATACGAATCACCACGATATTTCATGCCTGCCGGTGATGAGAAACTATCACTCTTTAGAGAAGTCCCTCTTGCATTCCGCCTCGATGGATTTGCTACATTTAACTACGGAGAGGAAGGAAAACTCGATTTTGGATCTCCGTTTGTTCTTAAGATCCTTTCAGGAGGAGAGCTATCGGAAAAACTATCATATTACTTCTATTTCCTGCTGAATGAAAGAGGCGAAATTGCAGGGGTAGAGGACGCTTTTCTTATGTACAGCGACCTTTTTAATACGGGAATAAACTTCTACATCGGACAGTTTCAGGCATCTGACCCCCTCTTTAAGGGTGAACTGCGCTATACAATGGAGCCTTACCAAATTTATGATGCTTCACCGGGAAACTCTTCTGTCAATCTAAAGTATGAACGGGGTATTATCCTGGAGAAAGGATTTAGCACCGGAACAACCGTCGTGGCAGAGATAGTTAACGGGAGCGGACTTGGAGCGGCCGGAGAAAGTTTTGTTTTCGACAAGGACAAGTATAAAAACTTCATGCTCCGCCTATCGCAGTCTATAGGCGACAAGGTGAGTATCGGAGTCTTCGGCTACAGTGGCAATGAGGATCTCGAAAACACAACCGGTACCTTTGTCAGCAGGATAACTATGATGGGCCCCGATCTCAAGATAAACCTCGATGATAAACTGATCCTGAACCTTCAGTATTTAAGACGCACAGACTCCGATGTTTTCCTCGAATCTGACGGTTCAATGAACAGTGACATAATGACCCACGGTGGATTTGCGGAGGTCATCTTCGCACCTAAAGGTGATAATAGCTCATGGTACCTGACGGGTCTTGTAAACTGGATCGAATCGGATATCGACGACCTTGATTATATGTCGGCAACGATGCATGCCGGATACCTTCTCAGAAGAAACGTGAGGCTGGTATCAGAATATACAAGGGTTCTTTCCGGTAACCAGTACGGTAAAGCAAGCATTGGCTTCGTTTCCGCCTTTTAACGATCCCTGAATAAAGAGAGATCTTTCAGCGGATTCTATACTGATTAGAGGAAATATTCTTCTGCGAGGACAACCCCCGCGGTTTTGTATTACTTTTGCCGTCAGAATATGACACTCCAACTCTAATGAGAAAGGCCGCAAACCCTAGCAGGATAAGCAAGTTAAGTACCGCAGGCGTACTCATCTCTCTGGGAATTGTATTCGGTGATATTGGCACATCCCCGTTGTATGTTATGAATGCTATCATTGGCAGCAGTAACAATATCAGGGAAGAGCTCATAATCGGAGCACTTTCCTGCATTATCTGGACCCTCACCCTTCAGACAACAATTAAGTATGTTATAATTACCCTGAGGGCTGACAACCGGGGTGAAGGTGGAATATTTTCACTCTTTGCACTTATCAGGAGGAGGTTTAAGTGGGCCTATGTTCTGGCAATTGCAGGTGGAGCAACTCTTCTTGCCGATGGCATAATAACCCCTTCTATTACTGTCGTTTCGGCCGTGGAAGGACTAAAGCTAATTAACCCATCGGTTCCTGTCATACCAATTGCACTGGGTATCTT
The DNA here is from genome assembly GCA_963698535.1 of uncultured Bacteroidales bacterium. Taxonomy (GTDB): domain Bacteria; phylum Bacteroidota; class Bacteroidia; order Bacteroidales; family VadinHA17; genus CAVORD01. Next base: position 17,331 of record CAVORD010000003.1, read on the forward strand.
AATGACACTCTTCTTTGTGCAGCATCTTGGCACCAGCAATATTGGCAAGGCCTTCGGACCGATAATGGTAATCTGGTTCCTTTTCCTCGGTGTGACAGGAATGTTCCAGTTGATATCAAATCCAATAGTCTTAAAAGCCTTCAATCCTTTCTACGCTGTCAAACTTATTGTAACTGCTCCTGAGGCCCTTCTTATTCTTGGAGCAGTATTTCTTGCAACTACGGGTGCTGAGGCACTCTATTCAGATCTCGGTCACTGCGGCCTTAAGAACATTAGGGCAGCATGGATCTTTGTCAAGACCATGCTTATTTTAAACTACCTTGGGCAGAGTGCATGGATACTAAAACAGGCCCCCTCAATTCAGGAGTTGCAGAATCCTTTCTTTGGCATGCTCCCTCTGTGGCTGGTCGGCCCTGCTATAATCCTTGCCACCAGTGCTGCCATAATAGCAAGTCAGGCCCTTATCAGCGGCTCATTTACCCTCGTTAGTGAGGCTATGCAGCTTAACCTGTGGCCAAAAATGAAGAGACTATACCCATCCCAGATAAAGGGCCAGGTTTATATCCCTGTAATCAACTGGTTTCTTTTCTTCAGCAGCTCATCCGTTATTCTCATCTTCAGGGAATCGACCGCCATGGAAGCTGCCTACGGACTCTCAATTACCATCACGATGCTGATGACCACACTCCTGATGACCTACTACCTCAGGCTCAAGCATGTACCTACTCCTTTTATTGTGGTCTTTGCCCTTATGTTTTTGTCTATCGAGGTTACCTTCCTTTATGCTAACCTTCTTAAATTTTTTAACGGAGGATGGATCACCATTGCAATTGCATCAGCACTGTTTCTCCTTATGTATGGCTGGTATAATGCAAGGCAACTCCGTAACAGGTTTATGGTGTTTGTCAAGTTTAAAGATTACATGGAGCCTCTGCGCAAGATGAGCCAGGATAAGGATATTCCAAAGTATGCCACTAATCTGGTATATATCACACATACTGATATGGATGATGAAATTGAGCGTAAGATCATATTTTCACTCTTCAACAAGAGACCTAAAAGAGCCGATGTTTACTGGTTCCTGCATGTCGACATAATAGATACCCCTTATACTTTTGAATATAATGTTGTTCCTCTTATCGATGGTATAGCCTTCAAGATCAATTTCAGACTTGGATTCAAGGTCGAGCCGAGAATAAACCTCTATTTTAATCAGGTTGTGGAGGATATGCAGAGATCAAATGAGATAGATCAACTGAGTAAGTACAAATCACTCCGCCCGTTCAATATTGCAGCCGACTATCAGTTTATAATAATTGAACGCATACCGAATGCCGATCACGCTAAAACATTCCACGACAAGATGGTCCTGTCAATATATAATTTCGCCAAATTGATTGCCACCACCGATGTCAGGAATTTCAATCTCGACACAAGCCTCGTTGTAACAGAGCAGGTTCCTCTCGGTCTTGAAAAACCTATAAGTCAGAAGTTAAAGCGGGTATAGCTCCCAGAGCATTCATAACTCTCCCTTTTAAAGACAAACCTTTGTGCTGAAGAGATTATTTCTCCTCCAATATTCTGTTTTTGGCAACAACTGCTATCTCATTTTGTTACTATAGAAAATATAGTGCTATGACCGATCGCCATACGAACAGACTAATTAAGGAAACCAGCCCATATCTTCTGCAACATGCCCATAACCCGGTCGACTGGCATGCATGGAACGAAGAGACCCTTGAAAAGGCAAAGAGGGAAAACAAACCATTGCTGGTAAGCATAGGATATTCGTCCTGTCACTGGTGTCATGTAATGGAGGCAGAAAGCTTCGAAGATGAAGCTACGGCTGCCATTATGAATGAAAATTATATCCCGGTAAAGATAGACAGAGAGGAGAGACCCGATCTGGATCACATCTACATGACTGCCGTACAGCTGATTACGCGTTCCGGCGGATGGCCACTGAATGTGATAGCCCTCCCCGATGGCACACCTGTATGGGGTGGCACTTACTTCCCTAATGAAAAGTGGAAATCTGTCCTGATGGAGATAGCAGGAATGTTCAGAGAGAAACCGGATGAGATCAGTGACTATGCAAAAAACCTTGCCCGGGGAATCGTTGATTCATCACTCGTCCCTGATACTTATTTTGAGGCGGCCGATATCGGACTTTTAAAGGAAGGCCTGGAAAAATGGAAGCGTGCTTTCGACCCCGTTTACGGCGGACAAACAGGTGCACCGAAATTTCCGATGCCTGTAAACATCTCATTCCTTCTTCATTGGGGATATGAGATGAAGGATGAAACTATACTCAAACATGTTGAACTGACTCTTGAAAAAATTGCAATGGGAGGCATCTTCGACCAGGCAGGGGGAGGATTTGCACGGTACAGTGTCGACATAAAGTGGAAAGTGCCGCACTTCGAGAAGATGCTCTACGATAATGCACAGCTTATCTCCGCATACTCTAATGGTTACAGGCAATTCCGTAATCCTCTTTTCAGGGAGGTCGTTTATAAAACTTTCGAATTTCTTAACCGGGAGATGAACGACAGTTCAGGCTTTTTCTATTCAGCTCTTGATGCGGACAGTGAGGGAGAGGAAGGCAGGTTTTATACATGGACCATAAAGGAACTTGATGATCTGAAGTTACCTGATTATGAGCTGTTCAGGTCGTACTATTCAATAGATCCGGTTACATATCTGGGATAACGACCGTTACATTCTGCACCGTAATATTGATGATGCCGGCTTCCGTGAAGGAGCACGGATTAAGTGCTTCCGGTCTGGCAGAAAAGAAAGAGATATGGAGCTCGTCGTTGCTAAAATTCAGGGAGAAAAGGGTAAGACCTTCACTCGACGATAAATGTCTTGCCGGATGGAATGGACTTATGCTCACTTCTCTGGTGGAAGCATACAAAGCGTTCGGGGATGATATATTTCTGGAGGCTGCGGTTAAACTGGCCGGAAAGATATCCGCCACGATCAAACATAATAAGGGATTAGTAAGAAGGAATCTTAAAAATGCGGATGAGAGCACTCCGGTATTTCTGGATGATTTTGCCCTTGTCGCACAAGGACTCATAGCCCTGTCTGAAGTTGATGATAACAGACAATGGTTATCCGAATCTGTCAGCCTTACAGACAAAACAACTGAACTTTTTTATGACAGTAAGGACTCAATGTTCTGCTTTAATCCGGTTGGGTCTAAAGTTCTGGTTACCAATTATTTTGAGACATACGACAATGTTATTCCCTCATCAAATGCAACTTTGGCAGGGAACCTCTTCCGTCTGGCCCGTCTGGCATCCAATAGTACATATCTGTCAATATCTGAAAAAATGACCCGCAAGATGTGGGGCCATGCTGCAGCCAATCCAAACGGATTTGCCGAGTGGTGTAAGGTAATTCTATACCAGTCGTTACCTTTCAGCGAGATCATTATCACAGGCGGTGAAGCAGAAAAGAGACTTAAGGAGATAGCATCACTGTATATCCCTGGATCGGCTACAGCCATTTCGAAGAAAGAGGATAGTACTCTTCTGTTTAAGGGCAGACATAAAGAAAGAAAGACACAAATATGGATTTGCGAGAACAGCCAGTGCAAGATGCCTGTTGAAAATGTTCCGGAGGCAATTAAAATACTGACTGCAAAAAGACAATAACCCCTTGTCCGGAAGTTAATTCCATTATATGGCCATTCGTTTACTACTCCCCTTTAATGAAGGCTGGTGCTTTCCTCGCTTTTGTTGCCTGCTCGAACCCGTAGGCTACCTCTATCAGTACCGGTTCACTCCACTCTCTGCCGAAGAATGATACACCAACAGGCAACTGGTCGATAAATCCCATGGGAATGGTAATGGCAGGGTATCCGGAGATCGCAGCCAGAGAGGAGCTCCCTCCAATGTAGTTGTCGCCGTTAATAAGGTCGGTCTTCCACGCAGGCGAACCTGTAGGCGCCATCAGAGCATCGAGTGAATAGGAACCCATCAGTCTGTCAATACCCTTACTTCTAGTCCCTTCATACATCTGCTGAAGAGCCTTTAGATACTCCGGTGAGGTGAGATCACCCTTTTCATTAGCTTTGATAAGAAGGTCCTGGTCGAAATATCTCAGTTCCACAGGGTCGGTTTTATTGAACTCGATAAGCTCTGTAACACTTTTAACCGGGGCATTGTCACCCAGCGATGCAAAGTATTTGTTCAATCCATCCTTATATTCATAGAGCATTACGGTAAAAGAGGCACCTCCAAACGATCGTTCTGATGGTCCTTCTATCTCAATAACTTCCGCTCCGGCTTTCCGAAGCTCATCGACAGTTATTCTCATAAGTGAATCAACCCTGTGCGAGAATCCCATGGCATCCTTAAGCAGTCCGATCTTCTTGCCTTTCAGACCGTCGGCCCTGAGAAATGGGGTATAATCAGAAAGCGCCTTGCCTTCAGATGCAAGTGTCTTACTGTCACCGGGATCAATACCTGTCAACGCACCCAGACATATTACGGCATCAGTTAAAGTACGTGTCATCGGTCCGGGTGTATCCTGTGAGAAAGATATCGGTATTATGCCGGAGCGGCTTATTAGTCCTACTGTTGGCTTAATACCCACAATACCATTATTATTTGACGGACAAACAATGGATCCGTTGGTTTCAGTACCTATGGCCAGGATTGTGAGATTAGCGGAGACGGCGACACCCGATCCGGCACTCGACCCGCACGGATTGCGATCGAGAATATAAGGGTTTTTGGTCTGTCCCCCTACCCCGCTCCATCCGCTCGATGAGTAATTGGATCTGAAGTTGGCCCATTCACTGAGATTTGTTTTTCCAATGATCACGGCACCCGCCTCTCTCAGTTTCATCGCTACCCAGCTGTCGGCAGGCGGGAATGAATTGCGTAGGACCGTAGCACCGGCGGTATTGGGCATTTGATCATGAGTATCGATGTTGTCTTTTAGCAGCACGGGTATTCCATGAAGCGGCCCCCTGCTCCTCCCTTCAGCAAGCTCTTTGTCAAGCTCGCGGGCAATGGCAAGGGCATCGGGATTAATGATTATCACAGAGTTAAGGGCCGGTCCATTAACATCGATAGCCTCAATACGGTCGATATATCCCTGTACCACCTCCTCAACTGTAAATTCACCCTCCGTGTAACCCTTCTGAATGTCGGTAATGGTTATCTCTTCCAGCCAGGGGTTTGGATATTCTGTTTCAGAATGTCCATTGTTGTGGCATGACGGGAGAAGAATCAGTACCAAAATGGCGGAAACGATAGCAAGATATCTCATAATTTCTATTTAATAATTTGGAATTAAGATAAGCAAAAGAATGAATATTCTTAAGATTGGATTCGCATGCTTGCCCACTTTCACCACAAAGTACTCCACAACCTACCATACTAAAAACCCACCCCAACCTCCCGCCGATGGCGGGACCATTCTTAGTCACGGTTCCCGTGACTTCGGAACGGCACCGCAGGCTCTCCAGGGAGGGGAATTTATTCACTAACCCCATAACCTTATAACCTGCAACCTGTAACCTGCCTGTCCTCCGTAGTAACGCCTGGCGTTACGAAGGCGGGCAACCTGCAACCCCCTTCCTGCTCCCCAACATCAAACATTTTCTTCACACCAAAAAATTTAACTTTATCTTTATCATTGATAACCCTAAAACCGAATAGTATGAAGAAGAGTTTCCTGATATTACTGATGGTTGCTGCCATAGCGATGGCAACGGTGCCGGCAAACGGGCAAAAAAGCAAGAAGGCTCCTGTTTCCAAATCTGAAACCGAACTGATAACACCCCTCCTTTCCAACCTTACTTACCGCCATATAGGACCTTTCCGCGGAGGAAGGGCTGCAGCGGTGACAGGTGTACCCGGTGAAAGCTCAGTCTACTATCAGGGTGCCACCGGTGGTGGTGTATGGAAGACAGTTGATGCGGGTATAACATGGAAAAACATAAGCGATGGCTTTTTCGGCGGAACGATAGGATCCATTGCCGTGGCTCCATCCGACCATAACGTTATTTACGCAGGTGGCGGTGAGGTGACGGTGAGAGGGAATGTCTCGCATGGCTACGGTATATGGAAATCGCTCGACGCAGGTGAAACATGGAAATATGTTGGTCTGAAGGAGGGGCAATATATACCGCGAATGGCTGTTCATCCGACAAACCCCGATATAGCTTATGCTGCTGTTCTGGGTCATCTCTTCGGCGATAACAGTGAAAGAGGAATTTACAGGACCAGAAACGGTGGATCCACCTGGGAGAAGGTGCTCTTCGTAAGCAATAAGGCCGGTGGTTGCGACCTTATACTCGACCCTGCCAATCCACGCATAATATACGCATCCACATGGAACATACGCCGTACCCCTTACAGCTTAGAGAGCGGTGGTGAAGGGTCGGCTCTCTGGAAATCGACCGACGGTGGTGATACATGGAAGGAGATAACCCGCAACGAAGGGCTCCCAAAGGGAACCATTGGCATTATAGGTGTGACTGTTTCCCCGCTTAACAGTAAAAGAGTATGGGCAATAGTTGAAGCAGCCGACGGAGGATTGTTCCGCAGTGAAGACGGCGGAGTAAAATGGCGCAAAGTAAGCGACGACCGTAACATTCGTCAGCGTGCCTGGTATTACTCACGCATATATGCCGATCCGGGCAACGTCGACGGGGTTTATGTCCTCAATGTACAGTTCTTCAGATCGAAAGACGGCGGCTCATCATTCGACAGGATAAGCACACCCCACGGCGACCATCACGACCTGTGGATATCGCCTCTGAACCCTGAAATTATGGCTATAGCCGATGATGGTGGTGCTCAGGTCTCATTTAACGGAGGTGAAAGCTGGTCGACCATGATGAACCAGCCAACAGCCCAGTTCTACAGGGTTGCAACAGACAACCATTTTCCCTATAGGATTTACGCTGCACAGCAGGACAACTCAACACTACGAATAGCCAGCCGCTCCTTCGGGAATGGCATTGGAGAAGATGACTGGGAGGAGACTGCCGGTGGTGAGAGTGGCTGGATAGCTCCCGATCCGAACGACCCGGAGATAGTTTACGGCGGATCATATGGTGGTTACCTTGAGAGAATAAATCACAGAACAGGCGAAAGAAGGATGGTCAATGTGTGGCCCGACAATCCTATGGGATGGGGAGCTGCCGACCTCAAATACAGATTCCAGTGGAACTTTCCCATACTCTTTTCCAGACACGACAACAAGGTCCTCTATGCAGCTGCCAATGTCTTGTTCACAACTGACAACGAAGGACAGTCGTGGGAAGCAATTTCTCCCGATCTGACACGCAACGATAAATCCAAAATGGGATCATCGGGCGGACCAATAACAAAAGACAATACCAGTGTGGAGTACTATGGAACCATTTTTACGGTTGCAGAATCGGTAACAGAAAAGGGCGTTATATGGACAGGCTCCGACGACGGACTGATTTATATTACACGCGACAACGGCAAAAACTGGAGCAATGTTACACCCCCAACTTCAATGTTACCGGAGTGGACAATGATCAATTCCATTGAACCAGATCCTTTCAATGCAGGAGGGGCTTATGTTGCAGCAACATCCTATAAATCGGATGATTACAGACCTTACCTGCTTAAGACCACCGACTATGGCAAGAACTGGAAACTGATAACGAACGGTATCGACCCAAACCCATTTTACGAGGGTCATAAGGGCCGATGCAAAGAGGAAGGGCCTCCTCTTTTGTGGTACTGAATCGGGACTTTACATAAGCTTTGACGATGGCACTAAGTGGAACTCATTTCAGCTTAATGCTCCAATAGTACCAATAACAGACATGACCATCAGAGATAACTCACTCATTGTGGTGACCCAGGGAAGGTCGATATGGATGCTCGACAACCTTGAGATACTTCATCAGATAAAAACCTACTGTCGCAGGAACCGCCAGCTATCTTTTCGACATCCCCGACGCATTAAGAGTGCCAGGACGAATAGGCGGTGGTGACTTCTCAGGTGAGAATCCTGCACCCGGGGCTATTAATACCCTTTCTATCTGAATTCAGAACCGGGAGATAAGGATAAGATCAAACTCGAAATTCTTACCGAGTAACGGCGAATTGATCAGGAGTTTTGAGAAAGGTGTGAAGAGAGCCGATCTGGAGAACCACAAGCCTCTTGGGGAACTGGAGGTGAAAGCAGGAATGAACCTCTTCAGCTGGGATCTCCGGTATCCGGGATCACTTGCAGGTACCGGGGATGATATTCTGGGGTGGTGGAATAGGTGGACCTACCGCTGCACCGGGTGAATACACAGCCCGCCTGACTGTTAACGATAAAATATCTGAAAAAAGTTTCAGACTTCTGCCTAATCCGATATCATCCTCATCGGTCGGGGATATGAAAGAGCAATTCGACCTTCTTATTGAAATCCGTGACAAACTTACAGAGACACATCAGTGCATTCTTGATATCAGGAGTATGAGGGACCAGCTGAATGATCTTCTGGGAAAGCTCGACAAGGAGGTAAATAATGAGATAATTAAAGAGGTAAGTGCAATAAAAGATGAGCTTACTTCTATAGAGGAAAACCTCTACCAGACTAAAAACAGAAGCAGCCAGGATCCGCTTAACTTCCCTATAAAACTCAACAACAAACTGGCCGGTGTTGCTTCAGTGGTATCCGCAGGTGACTGGAAACCGACGAAGCAGAGCTACGAGACCGCTGCTTACCTGACAGATCTTATCGATGCCGAACTTGCAAAATTTGCACAATTAAAAAAGGAAAGGATTGAAAAATTGAATCAGACACTTGCGGTAAATAAGATAGCGTTTATTAAAATGTAGCATATCGTAGTCTGGAGACTACGATATACTTACATATGAATAAAATCTACATAATTAACTACATAGTTAATTACATAATTAATTATGTAGTTAACTATATAGTTATTTCAGATCAGACTGTGGAAAGAAGTCGTTTAAGGTAGATATACTGCCGGTAGGCAAAACGTACTATACGTTTGAACGGCCTGTCACTATCAGGATTATTATGAGAGTAATCGTTATCACCTGTGTAACCAATTAATACCAAAAGAACAAACTTCAGCATTAATAGTTCACAGCACAGATAGTTATTTAACTCTTTTTTGCACCGTCACCTTATGAGACGGTATGTTACGTTATGTTATTTCCCTTCCTCCCTGAACCGGGCAAGGTTCTTTATGATAAGCCTCTCTACAAGACTTGGAAAGAGAGGTTGCAGCATGAAGTTCAATTTTCCCAGTCTGGTAAGAACGGTAATGAACTTCCTCTTTGACACATTCTTCACGACCGCTTTGGCGACCGACTCCCTTGACTCTACTCCTTTCCCTTTTCTTGGAAGGAGTGCTATCCTTGAGCCATCTGAAGCAATGGTCTCCTTCTTGCCTTCATTTTCAGTGTATCCCACATAGATGAGGCCGACATGAATATCATTTTCTTTCTCCTCTATCCGTATAGACTCCGCTATAGCTCTCAGTGCCATCTTGGAGGAGCTGTATGCAGAAAGGAATGGCAGTCCTCTTATTCCTGCATTACTTGATATGAATACTATACTTCCTTTGGAGACTCTTAAATATTTAATTGCCGGGATGGTAGGATTAACCGCTCCCAGGATATTGCTTTCAAAAATGGTCTTATATACAACGGGATCAAGATCGGCTACTGCTCCTCTCATTGATACTCCCACATTATTAACGAGGATATCGACCCTGCCAAAAACCTTAACAGCCTCCTCAATAAGCAATGCACCTCCTTCGGGAGTAGAAACATCGGCGCATACCGAAATAACCTTAGCGCTTCTTTCACTTACCTCTTCCTCAGCAGCTTTCAGGACCACCTTGTTGCGACCGTTAAGGACTATTGAGCATCCCTTAGCTGCAAATTCCAGGGCGATAGCCTTACCTATCCCCTTGCTTGACCCGGTTATTACTACAACTTTCCCCCTGAAATCCGGCTTACTCATTTTATGTTGTTATTGTACGACATCTCAGGGTTATGCTTCAATGCAGTAAAACTGTTTGTAAGTGCCATTGCCAAATGGACCAGAAATGCTATCCAGATAGTTCCGGAAGCAAGGGTAAGAAGACAAAGAACCAGTCCAAGTGGTATTGCTCCGATAGTCTCCGTGAGTCCCTTGGGTATATGTGTCGCTGCATACATTGCTATATTAACGGAGATGGCTATCCATACTCCTGCATATCCGGCCAGTGGTATCAGCAATACTCCTCTGAAGAGCATCTCATAACCAAAAAGATAGAGGGCCCAGGTCGCAATATTGATGATAGCTGTTCGTCGTGTCCACACCTTGGCCCTTATCTGTGGATAGTTAACAAGGTTTTCCGGTTTTCTGGCACTGATCATTGCCATGGGAACCACCAGTATCCCAAGAACAACTATCCAGAAGAGTGAAAACAGATTAGTCTCACGGTCGAATGTCAGTCCATAATCGGCAAGAGAATAATCGGGCAGGAAGATAAGGCATACCACCAGGGGAAGAACGCCCATCGAAATAAATCCGACAATCCGGTTAAAGGATATATGCAACAGAGTGGCTTCATCGTTTTCACGACCTTGGTAAAACCAGGCCTTAACCTTTTCTGATTTTGCAGTAAACCAGTAAATTACAAAGGTAATAAGTGATAAAATTATTGGCAGCCAGATGTTAATATCTGTACTTTGCCACGACAGGTCAACGGGTAGTCCTTTAAGCATGCTCTCTATTTTTTATCCAGATATCCATTATTATCAAACCATTCAAAGCAATCAGTTATACCCACTTCTATAGGGGTTTGAGGCATCTTCAGATCGGTAACAGCCGATTCTGAAGAGACATATTGTTTATCGCACGATATCCTTGCCATAGGATATGTAAGCATCGGTTTAATACCAAAAACAGCGGATACGAGGTCTCCTGATTTTGCCAATAGATTTAACCAGCCAGTCGGGGATCAATAATGCGGGTGATGGTTTCCCCACTATCTTAGCCACTTTTGCAAAGAACTCACGATAAGTAAGATTCTCATTCCCTGCAATGTAATATTTACCCACCTCTCCCATCTCAAGGCTGTTGACAATTGCTGTCGCGACATCCTTTGCCGAGACGAAGTTGCGGCCACCACCGGTATAGAACTTAAGCTGACCCTTAGCCACAGCCTGTATCATTCTTCCCGATCCCGGCAGTGAATCATAGGCATCGATCATATAAGTAGGGAGTATGGAGATTGCCGGTAAGCCTTTCTTTTTGGCCGCATCGAGAACCAGATTCAGTGCTTCATATTTTGAATCTATATAATCGAGTCCGTATTTTGCTCCCGGGAAAAGATACTTCCCCCCGGTTTCGCCCGGTGCATTTACCGAACTGCCGGAGCCTATATATATAAAGCGCTTAACGTTACATCTCAATGCCTCCTCTACCATGTTCCTGGTGCCATCGATATTTATTCTCCTTACAATTTCAGAACGGGCCGGCCACACTGAAGTGGATGCTGCTCCATGAATGACAACATCATTACCCTTCATTGCAGGAATAAGTGTCTCCGGCTCAAGGATCGATCCGGTGAATCTTTTAATATCCAAACCATCGAGGGTGCCGGAATAGGAGTTGCTGTTAATAAATACTGTAAGTTCATGACCCCTCTCCAGAAGCATTCTTGCAAGGTTGCTTCCTAGCATACCATCTGCTCCTGTAATAAAAATCTTCATATTTCAGATACCTTCCTGCTATTCAATTATTTGGACTGGGCTATAACCCTTTCTTCAGGAACAATATATTTTACATCTATCTCCTTTAATCCCGTCGCCATCAGCATCTTTCATCCCGCAGAAGAACTCCTTAAGGGCAAGCCACTCTTTACCCTCTTTGAAATTATTCCCTTCCTGAGAGAAGTCGATTACAGCTTCCTTCATATCTGTCATTTCTGTTCCGTCAGCATGCTTAGGCACCACCTTGAGCAGCCCGAAGCTCATACTCTTGATTATACCCACAAACTCCAGAATATATGAATTGGCTGCTATGGAATAGAGCGTAGTGTTATCTTTTGAGAGATCAATTTGGTGAAAATCTCCCTTCTTGTCTGCTATTTCAATACTCTTTATCTTCCTCAGGATCATCTTATCAGGATCGTAAAATACCTTAACCCCTGAATAGTAGCAATAGTTAGAAGTACTTGACCGATAAGCGATAAGCAGTACTTCAAGAATGCTTTTCAGTTCCTTGCCAGTAACATAGACCCTCGAAAGGGGGTATCCCGGCACACCGTCGGCGCCTGATCCCAGCGACATAACATTGAAAATGTCGGGAATGGTTTGAATACCGGGTTTGATCCTGTCGCGGATAACTCCTGCCGCAACAAGGCTGATATCCGAACCGGCCACCGTATGATTATTAACAAAGGCATGGACCGCGTCGGCAACCATAGGACCCAGATTACTCCCCTCAAGATCGGTATATTCATCGCAGACCAGTTCATATGTGGAAAGAATGATAGGTGTGGTATATGATAATCCCAATGGCCTAAGCACCAGACTGTCGACAAGGAGAGCCTGTGCGTCGATAAGACCAATAAATTCAGGATCGCCCGCTACGCTGTCATCAACGGGTATAAGTTTGTAGCTTACCTGACTGACTTTATCATTTTCTACCTCTACTTCCAGTCTGCCGACATAAGTAGCGTGGTATCCCGACTGAATTATAAGTGTGCCCTTAACATTCAATGGTTCTTCAATTTTAGAGTGGGTATGACCGCTGACGATAATATCTATTCCCTTTACTCTTCTTGCCAGTTTATAATCCTCTCCTCTCCATCTTCCTTTTTTGTCCTTTGCCAGTCCGGAATGCGAAAGGCAGATAATAAGGTCACAATCTTGACCTTTAAGCTCCTTTACCATCTTACGTGCTGCTCTCTTCTGCTTTGAGAAAGTAACCGGCGGGGCATATGGAGCAACATCATCAGCATCGACTCCCATAAGAGAGAAGAAGCCTATTTTGAGACCATTCTTTTCAAGAATAGTGGTTCTGGTTATTAAATTATCGTTAAAAGCCGATTCAATAACATCATCGGCTATATCAACAGGATCGGTAACTGCATTACTCAGCAGGAGTGCAGGTATAGGTCCCCGCTCTGCCGACTTGTAGATTATCCGGCCCAGTGTTTCCGGACCATAGTCAAACTCATGGTTACCAATGGCTGCTACATCATATCCCATCTTCTTCATCAGCCAGAGCTGGAAACCTGTCTGTTCCTCAATGTGGTGAAAAAGGGTACCCATCAGGAAGTCACCGCCGTCGAGTATAAGTGTCTCCTCAGGCATCTTTTCGCGTTCGCTTTTCAGGACCGTTGCCAGACGGGCAAAGCCGCCTATTGTATGGTCGTCGCCTGTTGTCGCAGGTGAATATTGCCCTTCGGGAGCATAGCCCATCAGACGGGAGTGCATGTCGTTTGTATGCAGTATCACCAGTCGCTTTGTCTCCTGTGACATAAGGAGCGTTGTAACGACTATAAGGATCATCGAGAGAAAGCTTTTCTTGATCATTTGATTTGTTTTAGGAATCCTAAATATATAAAAAGATATTCAGTTGATGCCTTATCGATTTAGGCAAACCGGATAGTATCCGGGGGAAAGTTGGCAGTTGGCCTGCCTTCGCCAAAGGCTACGGCTGGTAAAAGAGTTGTCAGTAGCCTGATTTCACACTATCTCTGCCACCACAAAGGTACTGCCACCAATAAATACCAGATCACGGTCGGCAGCGTCTGCAGTAGCACGGTGCAAGGCATCTGCAACAGTAGCAAATGAATGTCCTCTCAATCCGTATTCTTTGGCTCTCGCCATAAGAAGATTTTCATCAAGTGCACGCGGGAGCGCTGCTCTTGTAAAATAGTATTCAGCATCAACGGGAAAAAGGGGCAGTACTGTCGAAAGATCTTTGTCGTTAACTACTCCCAGCACTATCCTGAGCTTCTCATGCTCTATAGCCTTAAGCTGACTCATAACATGTTCCAGTCCCTCCTTGTTATGCCCGGTATCGCAAATGGTAAGGGGATTGGTTCCTAGAATCTGCCATCGTCCCAGAAGGCCGGTATTTCTCACAACATTTCGAATCCCGGAGAAGAGATGAGCATCATCAACACTAAGTGTTTTCCTGATTTGCCTTACCGACTCCATTACAGTTTGAATGTTTTTTGTCTGATAGGAACCACCAAGGGGGATAGTACCTTCAATTGCCGGGCCTTCACTCTTCTTTTCGCTGACACTGAAATCCCTTATGCCTGTCAGGTTGTCGATTTCGCCCAGGTTACACTCCCAGAGAGTGTCAGCAAAATAGAGAGGTGACTTCCTGTCACCGGCAATGGTCCTGAAAACCTGCTCAGAAAAAGGGGCAGTCTCTCCAATTACCACAGGTATACCTTGCTTAATTATTCCACCTTTCTCTCTGGCTACATCGGAAAGTGTTGGACCGAGGAACTCCAGATGATCTGTTCCTATGTTGGTGATAACCGACAACAATGGTGTTACAATATTAGTTGAATCGAGTCGCCCGCCCATGCCAACCTCTACTACGGCAACATCTGTCTTTTCATTGGCAAAATGCGCAAACGCCATAGCAACCGTCATCTCGAAAAATGAAGGCTCATGCTTCTCCATCGCGCCCCAGTGCTCAGCAACAAAGTCCACCACTTTGTCCTCAGGTATCATTACCCCGTTTATTTTTATTCTCTCCCTGAAATCACGAAGGTGCGGTGAGGTGTAAAGTCCGGTTTTATACCCTGCCTCGGCAAGTACGGAAGCGAGTATGTGAGCCACCGATCCCTTGCCGTTGGTGCCTGCTATATGTATGGTTTTAAATGCTTTATGAGGGTTGCCAAAATAGTCGTCGAGTGCAAGGGTAGTATCCAGATCTGCCTTATATGCCGCCTTTCCAATCCGCTGATAAGCAGGTAGTTGGCGGTAAAGAAATTCGAGGGTCTCTTTGTAGGTCATCGGGGTAATTCAATATGCAAAAATAGAATAGTTTGGTTAAAAAATACTTTATGCGCTTAGTAAGTAAAAAAGGTTTTACCACCAAGGTACCACTGTAAAGGTTATCAGTTCTTCGAACACCCACCCTACCTCCCGCCCAAGGCAGGACAGGCTCTCCCAAGAGGGGATCAATACAGCTGAAACTTAGCTTTGCTCACTTTTGAATCGATTCAGGGCAGTAATCTATCTCCAAAAACTTTATCTTTAGGATTAATAGAAACCTCTGGTAAGAACAATTGCTATGGCCAAGAAAAAAGTACATAAGAAGATTTTCATCCTCGATACAAATGTTCTGTTGCATGATTATAAGTGCATCTACAATTTTGAGGAGAATGATGTAATTATACCAATCGTTGTCCTTGAGGAGCTTGACAGGTTCAAGAAGGGTAACGACCAGATAAATTTTCATGCCCGCGAATTCACACGTGAACTCGACAAACTATCCGGCGACCTTCTTCTCTCTGCTGAGATCCCACTTGGAGAAGGACTTGGCAACCTGCACATTGAGACGGGCAAGGACTTTTCGGAAAGGGTATCACAGTCATTTCCGGAAAAGACACCCGATCACCGTATTCTGGCTATTGCCGATTATGTGTGCAATAACAGGAAGGATATTGAGATCATACTCATATCAAAAGATATTAACCTAAGGATGAAAGCCAAGTCTCTCGGGATCATTGCACAGGACTATGAGAACGATAAGGTTGCCAATATTGACGACCTATACAAAGGCATCGAGACAATAGAAGGCATTGAACCATCCATAATAAACCAGCTTTACGAACAGGCAGACGGTATTGAGATGCAGGAGTCGGGGTTTGGCATTGAGACAACAGGACATAAGTTCTATATCCTTAAAAACAACGGAGCCAGCGCTCTGGCACATTATAACCCGGTTTCCAAAAAGCTGAACAGGGTACTGAAACAGACTACCTATGGCATTGATCCGCGAAATGCTGAGCAGACCTTTGCCTTTGAGGCATTAATGAATCCCGACATCCAGCTTGTGAGTCTTACAGGCAAGGCAGGAACAGGAAAGACACTTCTTGCCCTGGCCTCAGCCTTGCAGCAACAAAAAAGATACAAGCAGGTATTTCTGGCGCGTCCCATAGTGCCCCTTGCCAACAGGGATATCGGCTTCCTTCCGGGAGATGTTAAGGAGAAGATAGAACCTTACATGCAGCCACTGTTCGACAACCTTACGGTTATCAAGCATAAGTTCAGCCACCAGAGCCCTGAGTTCATCAGGATAAACGACATGGTCAAGGAGGAGAAACTGGTTATCACACCACTTGCATTTATCAGGGGAAGGAGCCTTTCCAATATCTTTTTCATTGTTGATGAGGCACAAAACTTAACCCCTCACGAGATAAAAACGATAATCACACGTGCCGGAGAAGGAACCAAGATGGTATTCACCGGTGATATTGAACAGATAGACTCCCCATACCTTGACACTGCATCTAATGGTCTGACCTACCTGAGCGACAAGATGAAGAATCAGGATATCTTTGCTCATGTTAACCTCATCAAGGGTGAAAGAAGTTTCCTCGCCGACCTTGCAAGCAGATTATTATAAATTATTGTTATGGCACTGGAATTGGTTTTAGTTCGTCACGGCGACGCTCTCTCCGGCAAAGCCGGAATAAAGGATATCGACAGAACCTTGTCTCATCAGGGCATCATCGGATCGGTGCAGATGGCATCCAAACTTCTGCAGGAGGGATTTGACCCTGAGGCAGTTTATACAAGCCCGGCAGCAAGAGCAATGCACACGGCTATGATCTTCACAAGAACCCTCCAGAAAGGGACAAACATCATTGAGCTGGTTGATGATCTCTATTACGGGACCTCCTCCACCATAATTGAGTGGATAACAGAGACATATGACGGAATAAAGAGCCTGGTTATTGTAGGTCATAATCCGGGTATAACCGAGATCGTCAACACCCTTTCGCAGGGCAGGTCGGCCTTTATGCCAACAAATGGAATAGCATGGTTCAAGTTCGACACTGCATCATGGGGAAAGGTGCCTGAATCGAATCTCGCATCATTCCGGTTCTTTGCTCCCCCCGGAGATAATGATGAATGACCCATCATTTTTGGTAAAACAACTATCTTTGCAGCCACACTTTTTGATCTATGAGCAACAGGAAGAAAATTGCATTCCACACTCTGGGCTGCAAGCTAAATTTTGCAGAGACAAGTACATTGGCCCGCTCCTTTCCGGCTGATGAATTTGAGCGTGTCGGCTATGGTGACGTTGCCGATGTATATGTTATCAATACATGCTCTGTAACCGATGCTGCCGACAAGAAGTGCCGCCAGGCCATAACAAAGGTCCTGAATCAGTCACCCAGGGCCTTTGTCGCCGTGGTAGGCTGTTATGCACAACTCAAGCCCGAAGAGATAGCAGCTATCCCGGGTGTAGACCTCGTTCTGGGATCAAATGAGAAATTCGACATATCGCTTTACACATCAACACTTAAAAAGAGAGCTGTCCCGGAAATTCATTCATGCGAGCTTAAGCCCTCTGACTCATTCTTCCCTTCTTGGTCGGCAGGCGACAGGACACGCTCATTTCTAAAGGTACAGGATGGTTGTGATTACAGTTGCACCTATTGCACTATCCCAATGGCAAGAGGGAAAAGCCGCAACCCAAAGATAGAGGTGATCGTTAAGGAGGCTCAGGAGATAGTTGCATCAGGGGTTAAGGAGATAGTGCTTACGGGTGTCAATACCGGGGACTTCGGTAAATCAACCGGAGAGAACTTCAACGACCTGCTCAAGGCTCTTACCGAGGTTGAAGGGATGAAAAGGATAAGGGTATCATCGATAGAACCTAACCTCATCACCGACGAGGTGATCGATCAGTTCGCATCATCCGGGGTACTGATGCCTCACTTCCATATTCCCCTTCAGAGCGGATGTAACAGGATCCTGGGACTTATGGCGCGACGTTACCGGAGAGAACTTTTTGCCGACAGGTTAAACAGGATCAGGAAACTCATTCCTCATGCCTCGGTAGGGGCAGATGTTATAGTAGGTTTCCCGGGTGAAACGGAAGAGGATTACAACGATACCTTTAACTTCCTCCTTGACCTGCCTCTTTCCTATTTGCATGTTTTTTCCTATTCATCAAGACCAGGCACAAAAGCTGAAAATATGGAGGGCAAAGTGGCAAAGGCTGATATTACCGCTCGCAGTAAATCACTCAACAAGCTATCGGCAATAAAGAAAAAAAGCTTCATGGAGGAGAACAGAGGAAGGATCGATGAGGTTCTCTTTGAAGGCAAAAGAGCAGGAGGAGTGATATCCGGCTTCACCCGCAATTATATCCGTGTGGATGTACCATGGCAGAAAGAGCTTAAAGGTAATATCGCCTCTGTGAAGCTTTTGGAAATTAACGATGAAGAAACAATGAATTGCCAGTTGTTATGACAACACCTGAACTGAAAAAAATAGTGGCATCGGTATGCACCATAGCCATGGAAGTAGGATCTCTTATCAGAAATTCCTCTTCTTCTTACTCTAAAGATTCGATAATCACAAAAGGGCTTCACGACCTTGTGAGTGAGGTAGACCTTGCATCTGAGAAGATATTGGTGGAACGACTCTCTGAGCTCTTGCCGGAAGCAGGCATCATGGCCGAGGAAGGATCGGGGAAATCAGACCACGAAAGATATGTATGGATCATCGACCCCCTTGACGGAACAACCAACTTCCTTCACTCTCTCCCGCCCTACTCTGTCAGCATAGGATTGACAGACAATGGTGTTCCCGTAGCCGGCGTTGTTTACGAAATTGGTAAGGATGAACTGTTCTACGCATGGCAGGGTGGCGGGGCCTGGCTCAATGGCAGGAGGATAGGCGTCACCGCTACCAGTGATCCGCAGGATACTCTTGCTGCTACAGGATTCCCCTTCAGGGATTTCAGCCGTATGGATGGTTTCCTGAAGTGTCTGGAACATTTTTTCAGAAACACCCGAGGTGTTAGGAGAATGGGATCGGCCTCCGTTGACCTGGCCTATGTGGCGGCCGGAAGATTCGATTTCTATTTTGAATATGCCCTGAAACCATGGGACATAGCAGCAGGAATGGTAATCGTGAGTGAAGCCGGTGGCAAAGCCACAAATTTCAACGGTGAAGAGAACGATATTTCGGGTATCGACATAATTGCCTCCAACGGGGTTATGCATAAATATGTTACAGAAATTGTAAGTAAATTTATATCCCGATAACCAACCTCTGATGAGTGCATTTTCATTCCGTATCCTTTACTCTTTTATCTGGATAATCACTCTCCTTCCTATGAGAGTGCTTTACATTTTTTCCGGACCAGTCTATCTGATACTATATCATATAACAGGATACAGACGAAAGGTAGTTGCCGATAACCTTAAGAATGCATTCCCTGAGAAGAGCGATACAGAACTCGCTGAAATTGGCCGCAAATATTACCGTCACCTCACCGATCTCTTTCTCGAGGCGCTACGGATGACTCATATCGGAGAGAAAAGCATGAGACGACGGTACAGGGTGGTAGATAACGGCCTGCTCAAAAAACTGAAGGATGAGAAGAGAGATGTGATTCTGGTATGCGGACATTATGGCAACTGGGAGTGGCTGCCGGCATTCCCGTTATATACCGACTACAAGGTCATATCCATCTACAAACCACTGGCCGACAAGCGATTCGAGAAGGTGATAAACAGGAACAGATCAAAATTCGGGTTAAAGCTTGCTCCCATGTCAACAATTCTCAGGGAGATAATTACATACCGCAAGGAGGGGATCAACACTATCTCGGCCTTTGTTTCCGATCAGACACCTGCCAAAAGTGAGATCAACTACTGGACAACATTTCTGAATCAGGATACACCTGTTTATATTGGGGTTGAAAAAGTAGCGGAGAAGTTTGACATGGCTATTGTTTTTATGAACATGAAGAAGGTTGGCAGAGGCTATTACGATGTGGAGCTTGAACTTTTGTTCGACCATACCGGAGGATTACCTGAGTATCATGTTACGGAAGCGCATGTGAGAAAACTGGAAGAGAAGATCCGGGAAGCACCTGAGTACTGGCTATGGAGCCATCGAAGGTGGAAACATAAAAAGGTGAAATGATGACTGAAACAGCAATTGTCATTCTCAACTGGAACGGTATTGAATTCCTTAAAAAATACCTGCCTCTGCTGATCAGGGAGAGTTCGGAAGAAGGTGTAGCAATAGTCGTTGCCGACAATGGGTCTGCTGATGGAAGCGTAAAATGGCTAAAGGAAAATCAGGGTGAGGTAAGGATAGTTGAAATCGGCAAAAACCTGGGATTTGCCGGCGGATACAACTACGCTCTTCAGAGGACAGACGCAAAATATTACATTCTCATAAACTCCGACATAGAGGTTACTCCCGGTTGGATCACCCCTTTAACAAAAAGATTAAAGGCCGATCCGCTGGTGGCTGCCGTACAACCTAAAATACTGTCGCTCAATAACCGATCACAATTTGAACATGCCGGCGCCGCAGGCGGATTCATCGACCGCAATGGCTATCCCTTTTGCCGGGGAAGGATACTCTCGCACTGCGAGACAGATAATGGCCAGTATGACGACCTGTCAGAAATAACCTGGGCCAGCGGTGCATGTATGGCTATCAGGGCTGACCTTTTCAGGAAGGCCGGTGGATTCGACGACACCTTCTTCGCACACATGGAGGAGATAGACCTTTGCTGGAGACTTAAAGGAATGGGCTATAAGATAGAATATACTTACGAGTCAGTAGTGTATCACGTTGGAGGAGGAACTTTGCCATATGACTCACCTTTCAAGGTCTATCTCAACTTCAGGAACAACCTTTTTATGCTCTTCAAAAACCTCCCTCCACGATGGTTTGGTCTGAAAATATTTTTCAGGATGAAGCTCGACGGCATCGCCGCCATCAGATTCCTCTTTTCAGGAGAAGGGAAACTCTTTATTGCTGTGATGAAGGCACATCTTCATTTCTGGAGGTCGCTACGCAGGTTAATAAAGGACAGAAAAACCACACAGAAACTCTTTATAAATAACAATATCAAGGTTCTGGGTAAAAGAAGCATACTCACCGCCTATTATCTTCAGGGTAAAAGAACATTTTGCGAGATAATGCGTTAGTGAGTCATGAAAACAAACCAGATCCTTATATTCTTTTCAATAGTAATTGTTATTTACTCACTTGCCAACCTGTACCTCATTACAAGGGGGATCAAAGCACTTCCGGAGGGAGGTAAGAGCAGGCTGATCGTAACATTAATACTGATTTTCCTTGCCTTAACCTTCATAGCCGGCAAGATCCTGGAAAGAACCCACTCAGGCATCTTATCCGACGGACTCAATATCATAGGAGGCTTCTATCTTGCTTTCCTTCTCTTTGGCTTCTTGTTTGTCCTTCTATTTGATATTATCCTGGTAATTAATACGATAGGGCGGTTCCTTGACCCGGATGGCGTTCAAAGATTCAGACAGATCTATATGACTGGGGCATTGGCAGTAAGTATAGTGCTCATTTTTGCAGGCTTCATCAATGCAGTTTCACCGCGCATAACAAAGTACACCGTAAATGTGGGGAAGCAACTTCAGGGGATTGAGAGCATGAAGGTCATGGCTGTTTCCGACATTCATCTAGGGAGCACCATCAGGAAGAGGAGCATGAGAAAGCTGTCTTCTATGATAAAGGAGCAGAAGCCCGACCTGCTGCTGCTTCTTGGCGATATTGTTGACGGCGAGATAGAACCTGTTCTAAGGGACGATCTGCTTAGCTACCTGGAGTGTTCGGGATGTAACTACGGGATTTATGCCATCACCGGCAACCATGAATTTATTGGTGGCGCCGACCGCACCATACCATATATTGAGAGCAAGGGCTACCGGCTGCTGAAAGATGAAGTGGTCATCACAAAAGAGGGGTTACAGATAGTTGGAAGGATCGACCGCGATGGACAGAGATTTATGGGTAAAGCCAGGATGCCTCTGTCGGATCTTATCTCCCAGACCGATCCTTCAAAGCCGGTTATACTGCTTGATCACCAGCCATACAAACTTGATGAATCGGCTAAATACGGTGTAGATCTTCATCTCTCCGGACACACCCACAATGGTCAGTTCTGGCCCTTCTCGCTCATAGTATCATCGATCTTCGAACTACCCTATGGCTATCTGAAAAAGGGAGATACCAATATTATCGTCTCCAGTGGATTTGGCGTCTGGGGACCAAGGGTACGTATAGGAAGCCGATCGGAAGTGGTACTGATCGAGATGAAATTCAGTAAAAACTAAACTGACTGTACAGCGTCATTAAGTGATTCAAACCTCTTTCTGTAGTCCTCCATGGAGCGGCGGATAACCTTATGGGCCTCTTTCTTGCCATAAACATGGGTTATCTCGCAATCAGCCTTGTTACCCGGCAGATCCTTATAGGTCAGGAAATAGTGTTTGAGCCTGTTCACTACCACCTCCGGTAACTCCGAGATATCCTCGTAATGGGCATAAACAGCGTCGTGATGCAGTACGGCAATTAGCTTGTCATCTGCCTCATTGCCATCGATCATCCGGAATCCGCCTATCGGCTTGGCAATCACAAGGACATTCCCGTGTGCGATCTCTTTCTCGGTAAGAACGCAAATATCTATTGGGTCATTATCGCCTTTAATATCTGCTCTCCCGGTGCTTTCACGGCACAGTTGGGCTACCTTTTCGCCGCTGACGGTAAGAGGCAGAAAGCCATATGGAGCAGGTACAACATTAGAGTATTTCTGTGGCCTGTCAAGCCTGAGGTAACCTGATACCTTATCGACCTCATATTTGACGGTATCGGTCGGTACCATCTCAATAAAACAGGTTACAACCTCGGGTGCATTCTCACCAATATCAATACCATGCCATGGGTGTGACATATATCGCAGTCCCATCAGTCGGCCTATGGGATCAAGAAGCCTGTCGTTCAAAATTCTTTTCATCTTACTATTATAAATATTCAAATATTTTCTCCAGTCCAACTCCTCTGCTGCCCTTAACCAGCACGAGAGAATCAACAACAGGGTTCTGCTCTAACTCCTTGGCAAGATCGAGGGTATGTGGGAACCAATTGTATCTGAAAGGCTCATTAACATAACCAAAATGATCTCCCACAATATAGACCTTATCTATACCGAACTCCTTCAACTGGGAGAGGATAAATTCATGTTCCTGATAGGAATTTTCTCCCTGTTCCAGCATATCACCCAGTATCACAGCCTTTGTTTTTCCGTCCATCACCGAGAATGATCTCAATGTCTCGATCATACTTGTAGGGTTTGCATTATATGCGTCGCAGATTATGGTGTTTCTCTTTGTATCAAGGATCTGAGAGCGATTATTGGAAGGGACATATGACTGAATGGCGGCAATTATCTTGTCGATATCAATATCAAAGAAAATACCTACCGCAATGGCAGCCCGTATATTTTCAATATTATGTTTCCCGAAAAGACTTGTTTTCAGGTAATAAACAACGCCATGCAGAGTTACCGAAAGATTAAGATTAAGTGAGTCATCAACTGTTTTAACGACTACATCAACACCTGTAGGGTCACTGTAGGGCACAGCTTTAACCACCTTCCTGAATACCAGGTCTTTAAGAG
Source organism: uncultured Bacteroidales bacterium (assembly GCA_963698535.1). Taxonomy (GTDB): domain Bacteria; phylum Bacteroidota; class Bacteroidia; order Bacteroidales; family VadinHA17; genus CAVORD01. The sequence continues at coordinate 41,038 of CAVORD010000003.1, forward strand.
TGGGATTAGCCTCGTTGAATATTGCTATGCCCTTGTTTGCCCTAAGCCAGTCGTAGAGTTCTCCTTTCCCCTTTATTACTCCTTCCAGTGATCCAAAGCCCTCTACATGAGCTTTGCCAATATTGGTAATTATCCCATAGTTGGGTTCTGCTATTTCACAGAGAGCTGCTATTTCTCTCTGGTGATTTGCCCCCATCTCAATAACCTGAAAGCCAGCATTGTTATCTGCCTCCAGTAATGTAAGAGGGACACCTATATGATTATTAAGGTTTCCTGTGGTGCTATGCACCCTGAATTTTTGAGAGAGGACCCTTGCAATAAGCTCCTTGGTTGTTGTTTTTCCGTTTGATCCGGTTATTGCCAGTACCGGAACATTTAATTCCCTTCTGTGGTGACGTGCCAGTTTTTGCAAAGCCACAAGAGAATCTTTTACTATATATAAACCCACACCACTATTCGACGGATTGTCGGTTACGACAGCCGAAGCTCCTGAGGCCAATGCTTCTCTGACATATTCGTTACCATCATAATTGTCGCCCTTTATTGCAAAAAAGAGATTACCCGGTCTGATCTTTCTGGTATCGGTAGATATTCCGGTAGACTTTTTAAACAGACGATATAATGTGATTGTATCCATAAATGAGTAAAAAAACCCCATCATGTTGCCATAATGAGGTTATTATTTGGTTTAGATTTTCTTAGAAACCTGAGGGGCTACCTACTCTGATCATGGCGCATCTGAAGCCAATATCATCGCGTGAAGCTTCCTGGTCGAGGTATCTGCGTGTTGATGGGTTAAGCCAGAAAGCTCTGTCTTTCCATGAACCGCCTTTATAAACCCTGGATTTGTCATTTATCAGTGTTACATAATCACCATCGGCCTGACTGTACATCCTCATTGATCCCGGTACGTTGTCATCTGTTACCCAGTCAACTCCCGGTGAGATGCTTGATCCAAGGTCACCGTCCCTGTAATTTCTGTAGTCGCCTTTCTGGTAGTTATATCTGTTTGCAACGTCGGCTGCTTTAACAGTATCATAAACCATACGACCGAGTTTATCTTTCTCAACGAGTTCCCCGTTGGCATCGCGTGCCAGATCAGTGAAAACATTACCTCTGAAAGGGTTGAAGGCATCAACATCTTCATATGACATAGGTCTGTAAACATCCTGTACCCACTCGTTGACGTTACCTGCCATGCAATAGAGACCGTAATCGTTAGGCCAGTATGATTTTACATCCACGGTAATACTACCATTATCGTTAAGGCTACCGGCAACACCCATAAGGTCACCACTTCCGCGAACGAAGTTAGCCATCATCTGTCCTCTGAATTTAGGGGCACTGTTTCTTACATTATGTCCGTCCCATGGGTAAATTCTTCTTTCATATACTCTCTCTTCGAAAGTATTACCTCTGAGACCAAATGCTGCAAATTCCCATTCAGCTTCGGTAGGGAGGCGATACCTCGGAAGGATGATACCATCTTCAATAGATATCTTTCTGCCCTCTTCACCGCCTGGCACAGGCATTAGATCTTTTATAACACCCTCATATTTACCTGCGAGGAGTGCTTCTGTGTGAAAGTTGTTCTCATTCTGCTGATTTGGATCAGGCTCAAGATAACCTGAGCTGATAAGCAATTGCTCATTAACCCTGTCTGTTCTCCAGATGCAATAGTCATTAGCCTGAACCCAGTTTACACCTACAACAGGATACTCATTATATGAAGGATGCCTGAAATAGTACTGTACATAAGGTTCGTTGAATCCCAGTGGACTTCTCCATACCAGTGTATCGGGGAGTGCTCTTCTGTATACTTCGGGATAGTCGGTGTATATCCTTCTCAACCAGAAAAGATACTCCCTGTAGTCAACGTTTCTTACTTCTGTTTCATCCATATAGAATGATGAAACGGTTACTCTTCTTGGGGTATTATTCCAATCGAACATCACGTCATCCTGAACACGGCCCATTGTAAAGGTACCACCTTCAATAAGCACCAGGCCGGGGCCTGTTTCCTGCTCGTACGTCCATCATGACCTGAAATCCACCATTGTCCGGATTATTATATGCCCATCCTGTAGTCTGAGACTCATTGGAATTGCCCTTTTTGCCGAAGCATGATACACACAGCACTGCAGTCAGAATTACGACTGAAAAGGCCAGATATCTTCTCATAATTTTGTTAGTTTTAATAGCTTATAACAATCACCAAATATAGAAAAAATAAGAACTCTCAATAAATTTTCTAACTCAAATATAACTACAATTTAGGAAAATTTATTGTTTGCCTGTTATTTCTTTTATCAACATTATATAAACGGATGGCAATACCGGCGCTGTGGAAGGCTGTTAAAGGCAGGGAGTAACCCTTCTTCACTCCCGTATTTAGCCGGTAACAATAACTAAATCCTATCGATTCCGATCTGAATCCAAAACCGCCCTGAACAGCCGTATGACGGTCTTTTCCGACATTCAGCCCTCCGTTGATTGAAAAATCTCCTGACTCTAAAGAAACGGTCTGGACAAAATTGTAATCATCTTTTGACAGGGCCGATGACAAAGCAGGAACAATTACCATGTTGATAAATGAAGGAGAATACCTGTATGATGTATACCCGTAGAGGGTTCTTTTAAGCCTGTGATCAGGATTTTTCGATCCGGTCAGATCAGGTTTGTTTAGATAGTCGGCTGCCCATGAGACAAAAAAGATATCATTATAGAGTACTCCTCCGGCGCTGACATTTACGACGCTCCTCGATAATCCTGCAAACTGATCGGCCGACTGGCCAATGGGACCGTAAACGGGGTTTATCTGATCCTGGAAGATAATTTTGCCGCCTCTCACTGCAGTATTGATCACAGAGATAGCCAGTCCCGACGATGCAAACAGGTTGCGCGCTATGCGAAAATGATAGGCATAACCGGCTCCCCCGCTCATCTGTCCGTACACATCACCAAGCTGGTTACCTAAAGCCCATGCCGATATCCCGCCATGCAAACCGTCAAAATTCCCGCTCCACTGTGCAAAGTAAGAGCCAAGGCCAAACCCTGATGCCGGATAAACAGATGTGTAACTTATTCTTACAACCTGACCTCCCTCCAGACCTGCAAAAGCCGGATTATGCGGTAGAATGCCCTCTGTTGTACCGGTAAAGACCAGATCCTGACCTAAAAGTGCTCCGGTCAGGTTCAAAAAGAATAATAGTGATGCAACTCTGTTAAGCATAACTTTGTTTACAACAATAGAAACGGGGTAAAAGCGTTTTATATTTTAACCTCATTGCAAAAGAAGTAATAATGCGAAACTTTTCCATAGCCTCTCCTATATTTGCATTCTTATGATGAAAAGCCGATTCATATTACTTCTTCTTGCCCTGACGGCTATGTCGGACCTATCTGGACAGGCGATAATGAGCGGGGAAGCGTTTGGTGTTAACTCAGTACTTTCGCAGGGAACATGGTACCGGATCGGATTAAAGGATGAAGGGGTTTACCGTATTGATTACAGTCAACTAAAGGATATTGGCTATAGTGGTTCCGGTGAACCAAGGATCTACGGTAACAATTTTGGTCAGCTCTCATACTATAATGCCGACCCCAGACCTGATGATCTTGTTGAGGTTCCTGCTCAGATAGTAAGGGGTAGCGATGGGATCTTCAATGAAGGTGATTATTTGCTTTTCTATAGCCCTTCAGCCGACAGATGGACGTTCTCGGGCAAATATGAATATAAAAGGCATGCCTATTCCGATTCAGTTTTCTATTTCCTGCGATTCCTGCCCGGGACAAATCCCGGATTGTCATCCGATAACCAGCCGGCATCTGCTCCAACCAGATTTTCATCAGCGTGTGATTTCCGATTCTACCATGAAGTTGAATCGGAGAACATAATTAAATCAGGCAGAGAGTGGTACCAGCCTGTTTCTGTAAGCTCACCTCTTATCATAAGGCCGTCATTCGGCACCCTGATCCCTGCCGATTCAGTTTCCTATAGCTTCAGAGTGGCTGCAAGGGGACAGGTGCCTACAACATTCCGGATAACAGAGGGTGGTGTAACAAGGGACAACCTGTTGGTCCCGGAGGTCAATATATACAGTACTACAGGCACTTATGCCCGAACCATGGCCAGCGAAGGAAAGTTCATACCTTCCGGTCCTGACCCGGTAATTGAGGTATCGTTCCACAGCAACGGCGACTCCTCAGGCAAAGGGATGGGTAGATAATATCATATTAACAGGAAGAAGTCTCATCAGCTACAAGGGGACCCTGCTGAAAATAACCGACTCACGTCTTCCTGCCGATGGCTCTGTGGTTGAATACAGTGGTGAGACCGGAGGATCTTCCGGTTTACTATTGTGGAATATAACTGACCCTCTAAATCCTTCCGTTGTCTCCTACTCCACTGTTGGAAACACCATTAAGTGGAAAGTGATTTCAGACAAATTGAAAAGCTATATTCTTTTCTCAGCCTCTTCACTGCCACATCCGGTTATATTTAAGCAACAGGTGACGAACCAAAATCTGCACGCCACCGGTCCGGCCGACATGGTTATTGTAAGTCATCCACTCTTCCTGGACCATGCAAGAAAAATTGCCGATATACACCTGAACAACAGCGGATTAGTATCTGTTATTGTTACGCCACAGATGATTTACAATGAATACAGCGGAGGTATAGCAGACATTAGTGCGATAAGAAACTATCTGAGGATGATGTGGACAAGACACAGATCGTCTGACCACCCCTTGAAATACCTTCTTATCGTTGGCGACGGATCAATAGATAACAGGACTCTGCCTCCCAAAAATCCCAACTTCGTCCCAACTTATCAGACTCAGAATTCAACAGTTATTGTCTCCTCATTCATGTCAGATGATTTCTATGGCCTTCTTGATGAGGCAGAGGGAGAAGCTGAGGGCTACCTCGATCTTGGTATTGGACGAATGCCTGTCTATGACACAACTCAGGCAGGCATAATGGTTAGGAAAATAGAGAGATATATAAACGATCCGGAAGAGGGTGCCTGGAAGAATATAATCTCACTAATAGCCGATGATGAGGACTTTAATATACACATGAATGATGCTGAAGGTCTTGCCTCTTTAATAGAATCAACCAATCCGTGGATAAACCTGGAGAAGGTCTATTTTGATGCTTACAGACAGATAAGCTCTGCAAGCGGACATTCATATCCCGATGCAACGTCAGCTATTTCAGACAGGATAAATTCAGGAGCTCTTATTGTAAACTATCTGGGCCATGGCAATGAACTGGGACTTGCTCACGAAAGAGTAGTAAAGACAGAGACAATAAATTCATGGAGGAATAAGAACAGGTTGCCGCTGTTTATTACCGCGACATGTGAATTCAGTCGTTTTGATGATGTGGAACTGAATACTGTTACAGGTGTGAGGATACCCAAAAGTTCAGCAGGAGAGATGGTGCTTCTCAACCCCGACGGAGGAGGCATTGCGCTTCTCACCACAACAAGGATAGTCTATTCGGCACCTAACTACACCCTTAACAAGAACCTTTACAATTTTGCTTTTACCATTGACAGTACAGGCAATGCACTTCGGCTGGGCGATGTAATGAGACTGGCCAAGATAAATTCAGGAGGAGGCAGTAACAAAAGGAATTTTAGTCTGCTGGGGGATCCCGCTTTGAGGATCACATTCCCATGGAACGGATTTGTCAAGACCGATTCGATAAACGGCAAACATATTTCACAGACTTTAGATACGATCAGGGCCCTCTCAACATTAACATTGTCGGGGCATATTGAAGACAACTTCGGAAACATCGACAATAGCTTCACCGGACTGGTATACATTACCCTCTATGACAAGGCTGCACAGGTTAGTACACTGGCTAATGACGGCGGAACACCATTCACATTTAACGCCAGGAACAATATTCTTTTCCGTGGCAAGACCCAGGCTGTAAATGGCAAATTCAGAACATCCTTTCTTGTACCCAAGGATATCAATTACAATTTCGGCAAAGGAAAGATCAGCTATTATGCTTCAGGCACCAGCGGTACAATGAGAGGAAGCTTTGAGGGTGCTGTCGTTGGCGGATTTAGTGATCCGGGTATATCAGACATGACCGGACCTGACATTAGACTGTTCCTTTATGATACACTCTTCAGAGAGGGGGGGATCTCTGATGAGAATCCAAGGTTGCTGGCCATAATAACAGATGAGGGTGGTATCAATACAACAGGTAATGGCATTGGCCACGACATAATAGCATGGATCGACGGTGATCAGTCAAACTCGATCGTACTTAATAACTGGTTTGAGGCCGACCTCGACAGTTATAAAAGCGGCAAAGTTGTGTTTAGTCTATCCGGATTAGATCCAGGAGTGCACACCGTTACCCTAAAGGCCTGGGATAACTTCAATAATTCAGCTACCGGAAACCTGACATTCGAAGTGAGTAGACGAAAACAGGTTTCTGATCACCGGCATTATAAATTATCCAAACCCGTTTACGGAGGGAACCTACATTACCGCCAGCCACAACAGGCCGGAACAATCACTTGATATCACAGTGTCGCTGTATGACAATTCCGGAAGATTAATAAGGGTGCTTAAAGAGTCAGCCTTTAGTTCCGGACTAACGGTTCCTCCTCTGTATTGGGACGGCAATGACAGCGGTGGAGCAAGAGTTAAATCAGGCATCTATCATTACCGGTTATCAATAGAGACTGTGGCTCATGAAGTGACTACAGGCTTTGGACGACTCATAATTTTGTAGTTACACAATAAGTGAAGACATTATTTGTTTTATATTTGTTACCCTAATAAAAATATTTGTATGACATTCAGGAACTTGTTAACAGCGTTATTACTCCTTGTTTTGACCCTCCCGGCTGAGATAAATGCCCAGAGTAATACGGGTGAGCTCAATGCAATACACACTGTTGTACCGTTTCTCACTATTGCACCTGACTCAAGAGCTGGTGCCATGGGTGATGCAGGCGTAGCATCCTCCCCCGATATTTACAGTATGCACTGGAATCCTGCCAAGTATGCTTTCATCGATGGCAACAAGGGTTTTGCTATCTCATATTCACCCTGGCTAAGATCACTTGTTCCAGATATAAATATTGCCTATCTCACCGGATACAGGCGTATTGACAGCAGGCAGGTTATTGCCGCAAGCCTGATATACTCTTCTCTTGGCGATATTCCATTTACCGATGATTTCGGCAACCTCGAAAGGAACTTCAAACCCAATGAATTTGCTATTGATGCAGCTTACTCCAGACTTTTTTCCCAATATCTTTCAGGGAGTGTTGCATTTCGCTTTATATACTCCAACCTTACCGGAGGATCTTACTCGGGAGGTGTTGAGACAAAACCAGGTGTATCATTCGCGGCAGACATTGCAGGCTATTATGTTAAGGAGGCTGACATTATGGGAAGAGATGGTAACTACTCCTTCGGTCTTAATTTTTCGAACATTGGTGCAAAGATGAGTTACGCCGAGTCAAGGGACCCCGACTTTATCCCGATGAATATGAAGCTGGGCACCTCAGCAGGCATGAATCTCGACAGATATAACCACATATCGTTATCACTGGATTTCAATAAGTTGCTTGTCCCCACCCCTCCTATCTACGACGCTGACATGCAGATCATTGCCGGCAAAGACCCCAACATACCGGTTCCACTGGCTATCTTCCAGAGCTTTTATGATGCTCCGGGAGGTTTCTCAGAAGAACTCCGTGAGATCACAGTTTCACTGGGTGCGGAATACTGGTACAACAATCAGTTTGCCATAAGGACAGGATATTTTCACGAAGATGCTTCCAAGGGCAACAGAAAGTACTTTACAGCGGGTGCAGGTATCAGGCTAAATGTTATTGCATTTGATTTCAGCTATCTTATGCCACTTGCACAGAACCACCCACTGGCCAGGACACTACGTTTTTCCATTGCATTCGAATTTGATTCTCTAAAGAGTCTTAATAAAGCCAGCTAATGGTTATCAGAACCGGTCAGGGAATAGATGTCCATAAGCTGGAGCCTGGCAGAGCTCTCTGGCTGGGAGGCATAAATATTCCATCGCCACTAGGTTCAGTGGCTCATTCCGACGGAGATGTTCTTATCCATTCCATCTGCGACGCCCTCCTTGGTGCTGCAGCACAGGGTGACATAGGCAAGCATTTCCCGGATACAGATAATCGTTTTAAGGGTATCGACAGCAAATTATTGCTGAAAGAGTGCTGCAGGATAATTGGAGATCTTGGCTACACTGTCGGTAACATCGACACTACTATCCTTCTCGAGGCACCAAAGATCGCACCTTATGTGGGATCAATGAGAAAGACCATCTCGGAGGTTATGGGAATATCTGAAGATCAGGTTTCTATCAAGGCCACAACAACGGAGACACTTGGGTTTACAGGAAGGAAGGAAGGGATAGCAGCCACAGCCTCCGTCCTTATCTTTAAAGATTGATTGTTTTTATTACCACTTCTTTTTACATTTACAAAAACATCACACCATGGATAAGAGAACCCTTGTCCTCGGCGCCAGTCCAAATCCCGACAGATTTTCATACAAGGCAATGAGGAGTTTACAGAGGCGGAATATTGAGTTTGTTTCAGCAGGACTGAAGGAGGCAGTAACAGAGGAATTCACCATCCACAAGGGCATTCCGCCAAAATGCGGACCTATACATACTGTAACCCTTTATATGAGTGCCAAACACCAAAAGGATTACTACAAACAGATTCTTGACTTAAACCCTAAGAGGATAATTTTTAATCCCGGGACGGCCAACCCTGAGCTGGAATCGCTGGCAACAAGCAAAGGAATAAATTGTGTCAATGATTGTATGCTTATAATGTTAAGCAACGGCAACTATTGATAGCAGGCCAGCTACCGGAACAGACCTTCAGTGACATTATCGTCAGTAATATTAGGAAGAGTAACTACCAGTCCGGGTGTTCTCTCCATCTCCCTTTTAATTGCAAAGATAGCTCCATCATTACGGGCCCAGCTCCTGCGGGCTATTCCATTATTGACATCCCATAGCAGCATTGCTTCTGCCCTGCCGGCAGCCTCCGGCGACCCGTCCAGCACCAGTCCGAAGCCTCCGTTTATTACCTCTCCCCATCCTACCCCGCCACCATTGTGTATCGACACCCAGGTGGCTCCACGGAAGGAATCACCAATAACATTTTGAACAGCCATATCGGCTGTAAAGCTTGAGCCGTCGTATATGTTGGATGTCTCCCTGAATGGTGAGTCGGTACCTGAAACGTCATGGTGGTCGCGACCTATCACAACAGGTGCTGAGATGCGCCCGTCGGCAATGGCATCATTGAAGGCTTTTGCTACCAGAGAGCGGCCCTGAGCATCGGCATAAAGTATACGTGCCTGAGAACCCACTACCAGTTTGTTTCTGGCAGCCTCCCTGATCCAGTATATATTATCTGACAGCTGCTGACTGATCTCTGGTGGAGAGCTGGCCATCAGTTCTGTTAAAACCATCGCTGCTATTTTGTCTGTAACCTCAAGATCGGCAGGATCATTGGAGCAGCATACCCAACGGAAGGGTCCAAAGCCATAGTCGAAACATAAAGGACCCATAATATCCTGAACATAAGAGGGGTACCTGAATCCACCCGTCCCATCCATGATATCGGCTTCAGCCCTCGAGGCCTCCAGAAGAAAGGCATTACCATAATCGAAGAAATAGGTCCCTTTTTCACAATGCCTGTTAATGGCAGTTACCTGTCGCCGCAGAGAGCGCCTTACCTCTTCCCTGAATTTTTCAGGCTCCCTTGCCATAAGCTCATTGGCTTCATCCAATGATAATCCCACCGGGTAATACCCTCCCGACCACGGATTATGAAGTGATGTCTGGTCGCTACCGAGGTCAACGAATATATCCTCATCGGCAAACCGCTCCCAAACATCAACAATATTGCCGGAATAAGCAATGGATACCACCTCCTTCTTTCCCCGGGCTTCAACGACCCGCTTTACCAGGTCATCCATCGACACTATCACCTCGTCCACCCAACCCTGACTATGACGGGTTTTGATAACCTTAGGATTAACTTCTGCTATAACAGATATCAGTCCCACAATGTTACCGGCTTTAGGCTGTGCTCCAGACATACCACCCAACCCGGAAGAGACAAAGATCATTCCCTGCGGCTCCTTATTCCCCTCCCTCTTTCTGCAAGCATTAAGCAACGTAATAGTTGTGCCATGGACAATACCCTGTGGTCCGATGTACATATACGAACCGGCTGTCATCTGACCGTATTGTGAGACTCCGAGTGCATTGAATTTCTCCCAGTGGTCCTGAGAGGAGTAATTTGGTATTACCATACCATTGGTAACCACCACCCTCGGCGACTCCTTACTGCTGGGGAACAGACCCAGTGGATGCCCACTGTAGACCACAAGTGTCTGGTTATCTGTCATCTCGGCAAGATATTTCATCACCAGCCTGTACTGTGCCCAGTTCTGGAAGACGGCACCATTGCCCCCATAGGTTATAAGTTCATGAGGATGCTGTGCTACCCTGTTATCGAGGTTATTGCATATCATCAGCATTATCGCTGCTGCCTGTTGTGACCTATGGGGAAAATCATCAATATGCCTGGCTCTGATCTCATAGGAAGGCTTATACCGGTACATATATATCCTACCATATTTCAGTAGTTCATCGGCAAACTCGGCAGCAAGCACAGAGTGTAAATGAGCAGGGAAATAGCGAAGGGCATTCTTTAATGCCAGCTTCTTTTCAGCTATGTTTAAGATATCCTTACGTACCGGGGCATGATTGGCGTTTACATCATATTCGGGCATATCGGGCAGGTAATCAGGTATACCCTCAAGGATCGCCTTCTTAAATTCTTCTCTATTCATTGGTTTCGATAATGGCCTTGTAAAATTAGCATAAAAAAAGAAGCCACCCCAAGTGGAGTGGCTCAAAAACTCTTATGCAGATTACTCTTTTTCTTTGGTTATATCCTCATCGACAAGAATCCTGCCACAATATTCGCAAACGATTATCTTCTTGCTGGTACGGATATCCAGTTGTCTCTGTGGCGGTATCTGATTAAAACAACCACCGCACGCATCCCTCTGGATGGTAACAACGGCAAGGCCGTTTCTGGCATTCTCGCGTATCCTGTGATAGGCTGTAAGAAGCCTCTCCTCAACCATCAGGCGGTACTCCTCTGATTTCTTGGCCATTGTCTCTTCATCCTTCTGGGTATCAGCAACTATTGCCGACAGTTCACCCTGCTTGGATTCAAAGTCCTTTCTTTTTTCAACGAGAGCTGCTTCCGATTCGGCCAATGCTAATTTTTTCTCGTCAACCAGGAAGCTGAACTCCTTGATCTTCTTATTGCATAGCTCTATCTCCAGATTCTGATATTCGATCTCTTTTGACAGAGAGTCAAATTCTCTGTTGTTCCTTACGTTATTCTGCTGGTCGGTATACTTCTTAATGAGAGCTTCCGCATCAGCTATTTCAATACTCTTCTTGCCTACAGATTGTTCAAGCTCCTTTAATTCCTCACGAAGGTTTACTATCCTTGTTTCCAGACCCTCCACCTCATCTTCAAGGTCCTGGACCTCCAGCGGAAGTTCTCCTCTTAATATTTTTATGGCGTCAATCGCTGAGTCGGTTAATTGAAGATTGTAAAGTGCCCTGAGTTTCTCTTCTACAGTAGATTCGACTTCGCCAGATCTTATTTTTTCCATTGCTGAAAGTAATTTATCGGATTGGTATTTAATTCTGAAAATAGGACTGCAAATTTAGGGAATTTTTTGATAATAAGGTCGTAAATAATTTCCACTGTGAATTTTTCACTTTCATAATGACCAATATCTGCAAGTAAAAACCTCTCTGAGGCTTCGAACCAGGCGTGATATTTTATATCTCCCGTAACGTAAGCGTCTGCTCCGGATGCCATTGCATTATTAGCGAATGATGCCCCTGACCCTCCGCACAAAGCCACTTTATGGATCTTTTTCCCTGAAAAACCGGAATGCCTTACCGACTCTTTATTGAACAGATCCGAAAGGGTTTTAATAAAATTTTCTCTTGTCATCTCTTTTTCCAGGGTGCCAACTACTCCCAGTCCGGTGGATGGATCTTCATTTTCAAGATTAATAAGATCATAAGCCACCTCCTCATAGGGATGATTTCTGATGAGCGCATTGACGACCTTGCTTTTGAGATATCGAGGCACAATCACCTCTATTTTGATCTCTTTTTCTCTGTGAACTTTACCCTGTTCACCAACGAAAGGCTTCGTCCCTTCACCTCCGCGAAAAGTACCTGTGCCCTCTGAGCTGAAACTGCAACTGTCATAACGGCCAATGGCCCCGGCGCCTGCAGCAAAGAGTGCCTCTCTTAAGCTATCGGCTTCTCCTTGTGGAACATATGTTATAAGCTTCATCACTCCGTTTCGCATCGGAACCAGAGGTTTCATGCCTTTAAGGCCTATCAAAGATCCCATCTTCCACGAAACACCCCCCTGTACCGAATCAAGATTGGTATGGGCCGAATAGACAGAGATGCCGTTTCTCAGGGCTTTCATTAATATTCTCCCCACCCTGTCGGAGGGTGTAATGTTCTTCAATGGAGAATAGATAAGGGGATGGTGTGAAACGATAAGGTTAGCCCCTCTTTTGATCGCTTCGTCGACAACCTCTTCAGTAACATCGATGGTAAGTAGCACCGCTTTGGCAGGTGCACTGGGATCGCCTGCCTGTAATCCGGAATTATCATAATCCTCCTGGTATGAAAGAGGTATTCGCTCATCCAGGAAGGTGATCAGATCTGAAATATTCATAATTGATTATTCAAAGGTTATCCCTGATCTCCACAAGCATCTCTCTGATGCTCTTTAGTGATTCAAGTATTTCGTGCCTGCTCTCATCACCATCACCATGGGTTTTGAGGTATTTCCTGGCACCGGCAATCGTCATCCCGTTACCTTTTAGAAGGTGATGAATTATTTTGAGGTTCTTCATATCCTCCTGAGTAAAGAGCCGGTTTCCCTTCCTGTTCTTCTTGGGCTTGAGGATTTCAAATTCATTCTCCCAGTATCTTACTGTTGAAACCGGGACATCCAGCAATCTGGACACTTCTCCTATGGTGAAGAAAAGTTTTTCAACCTTTTGTTCCTTGTATGGCATAGTTTAGATAAAAGAGGTAACCAATTTATATAAAATTAATTAAAGTAAATAATTAATTATCTCCCAGGCAATATAAATAGCCATCGCGTGAAGCAACAAATATCCTTCTGCCGTAAACCACGGGGGTAGATTCAAAGATCCCGGGCCAATGAGCGAGAAGGCTAATAACCTCATCGCCGCCTACCTCATAAAGCCATAACCCTCCATAACCTGCCACAACAAGGCGGTTATCAACAAATATTGGGGTTGCAATTGATCCTCCTGTCTTCCTCCTGGTTAATAATTCCGGTGACGGATAGAGTGTTGTACTGTCGGGGCCTGCTACCAGGCTATCGGACAGGGCCATATGATCGACGATATATGTATAACCGTCAATCCCACAGAAGGCAGCCAGACGAACAGCTGCTGAATCGGCATATCTGTCGTTTACACCCGCTGAACCTATCACCCCTCCTTCCCATCCGGCAAACAACTTATTACCGGTAGGCTGGAACCATACAACTGCTTCTGCCGGTGGCTTTGCAGGGTCTAGTTTAAATACTCCGCCATTACCTTTAATATACTGTTTCTCAACTGTTACGAGGATACAACTGTCGGAAGTTACAACTGGCGACCCGTCCATATCTGACCCGATGAAAAAGTCCCAGTCGAGCTCCCCTGTATGAATATTATATCCAAAAACGTGACCTGACCCGGAGGTTATATAGATGTGGTTACGCAGAAGTGCCGGCGATGATTCGGTAACAACATTATTCTTATGATTTACAAGATCCTTGTTATTGAAGAGTTTCAACTCATTAATTATTTTTGGCTGCAACATACCTTCCGAAACAATTGCAGCTTTGGGGTCAGGATCAAGAATGGTAAAAAGAGAATTCTCCAGCGGTATATAAACCGTGTCATTAATGATCAGGGCACTGCCATCGACATCCCTGCTGTATGAACCGGTGTACTTGACATTGAGTCGCCACAACTCCTTTCCGCTTCTTAATGAAACTGCTCTGTAGCTGGGTATATACTTTGCGTCGAGGTAAACACCAAAACCAAGTCGCGATCCCTGCAAAATAATATACCTGTGGTCGGGGTCCACAGCTTTGCTGTTATCCCAGATGGTCCCTGTCCCTTTTACGACATCGTCAAACTTATATTGCCATACCAGATTGCCGTTAGAAGCATCGATCTTCTTCAGTGTATGGTCAAATGAGCCCTGGATCAGATAAAGAGTACTGTCTTCTTTTACCAAAAGAGGCTGGCCTGTCCATCCGGCTCCCGACCATTTCTTATTCCCGGCTTTTCTCGATATTGTTGTTTCTCCGGTACCAAGAAAATGTTTCCAGATCAAATTAAGTGAAGAGGGGGCATCGGCACCACTGTAGTTCCTTTGGCTATTACCCAGAAAGGTAGGTATTATCAGTTCCGTCTGTCCACCTGCAAGAGATGTTGCCGGGACTATATTTACAACTAATGTATCATTAACATCGGCCTGACCAAATGCTGTACCCTTAAGCAGGATAAGAAAGAAAAGGGGAAAAATATTCTTCATAAACTGATTAGTCGAACGACTGACCACTCTTGGAAGCTATCTCAATCATGCGCTCATACTCTTCCGGAGTAAGGTCGCTGAAATAATAATCGGCAGGATCCACATTACGGCCATTGAGGAACACTTCATAGTGAAGGTGCGGAGCTGTGGACAGACCTGTATCTCCCACGAAGCCAATGACATCACCTCTTTTCACCGTCTGGCCCTGCCGTACGTTAAATCTGTCGAGATGAGCATAGACAGTCTCATAGCCAAAACCATGATCGATAACAATGTGATTTCCCAGTCCTCTTCGTGAACTTTTAACACTTATCACTTTGCCGTCGCCTGTCGCATAGATATCAGTGCCTGTTGGTGCGGTAAAGTCCTGTCCGTAGTGGAATTTCCGTATTTTGTAAATAGGATGTATCCTGTAACCCCAGCCCGAAGATGTTCTCTTAAGATCTTTATTGCTAATTGGCTGAATAGCAGGGATACACCTTAACATCTCCTCCTTTTCGCTTGCAAGTGATATCAGGTCATCAAATGATTTGGACTGGACATACATTTTCTTCCGGATCTTGTCAAGGCGTTTTGCTGTCTCCTCAACTATCTTACTGTTATCATATCCCTCCAGTTCCGCGTACCTGTTTATACCTCCAACACCGCCTTCGCGGGCAGTACTTGGAATAGGATCCGCTTCAAAAATTGTCCTGTAAAGATTATCATCGGTCTCCTGAAGGTGGAAAAGAACTTTTTCAACCTTCTCCATTTCGCGGTTAATGATCTCATATTGCAGAGAAAGTTGTGCTATCTCTCTTTTGAGCGCTTTTTCTTCAGGAGAATCAAAAATATAAGCAAAGGCCAGACCGTATAAAGCCGCAAGGAACACGGATCCCAGAAAGTACGCAAAGAATCTCACTAACAACTGTGAGAAACCAAGCCGTATCTTGTCAAAACTTAGAGAATCCGGATTAAATTTATACTTAGTCTTTGGCATCTATACCCTTTGGTTTGGGGCAAATATAGTAAATTCTGAAAAACATATACCCGGGGATATTAACTATCGGGGTAAAATTATCAACCGAAATGAATGGATTTATTTAATTTCCAGCGCCTTGAAGGGTCTCTATCATTGAGAAATACTCCTCATCCGTAAGATCGTCGGTGAAGTAATAAAGCGGGTTCTGATGTACTCCGTTAAAATTTATCTCATAATGCAGATGGGGGCCGCTCGATATTCCTGTACTACCGGACAATGCTATCAGATCTCCTCTCTTTAACCCTCTGACCCTGTGTTACATTAATGGAACTTAAGTGGCCATAGATGGTCTGGAAGCCGTAACCATGATCTATCTTAACAAAATTACCGAACCCTGATGAATTCCATCCCGCATCGATGACAACTCCTGCTCCGGTAGCAAAAACATCGGTTCCGGGAGGAGCATCAAAATCCTGACCATAATGCCATCTGCTTATTCCCAGAACAGGGTGAACATCTCTGAATTTAAGCCCGTCGCCCAGTCTGATACTCATGTGGACAGGCCTGATGTAAGGAAGATGCTCCATCTCTTTCTTCCATGCCGCTGTTTTGGTAACAAGTTCATCAAAAGACTTCGACTGAAAATAGACCTGCTTCTTCAACATATCAACTCCTGCGGCGGCACTTATCATCAAAGGACTGGTCCTGTAGCCTTCAAGGTCGCTGTTGGGTGAAATACCACCAAACCCCGGTTCCCTGTAGCTGGCAGGAAGTTCCTCCAGATTCAGCACCGGACGATATCGCTTGGAATCGGAATCGGCAAGATCGTTAACTACAAGGAATGATTTATCCACTTTCTTATTAAGCATGGCATAATCCAGCTTCAACTCTTCCAGTTGCTGTGAAAGCAATCTTTCTTTTGGTGACCCAAATATCTTAACGAATATGGCCCCGTAGATCAAAGTAATAATAACCGAGGCAGTCAGAAACAAAAAAAACCGGAGAAATAATTCCCTGGTCGAAGGACTATACTTCCTGTACTGCAAATCCTCCTTATCGAGGATAAAACGTTTGGAAGGCATACTACTCTACTTTACTTTTCGTGACTAAGTTGACAAATCTAGATTAAATAAATTAATTTTACAACCCGGTAAACCAGAAATTTGATCTAACTGAATGATTATTAAGATGAATGCTAAAGATCTAAGGCAATCTTTTCTCGATTTTTTTAAATCAAAGCAACACTCCATTGTACCTTCAGCTCCATTGGTCGTAAAGAATGACCCGACGCTGATGTTCACCAATGCGGGTATGAACCAGTTCAAGGATCTGTTTCTGGGCAACAGTGAACCTACATCCAAAAGGGTTGTCAACAGTCAGAAATGCCTGAGAGTATCAGGAAAACACAATGACCTTGAAGAGGTAGGACACGACACCTATCATCACACCATGTTCGAGATGCTCGGAAACTGGTCGTTCGGCGATTATTTCAAGGAAGATGCCATCAACTGGGCATGGGAATTTCTTACGGAAAGACTTGGATTGAGCCCCGATCTTCTTTATGCCACCTATTTTGAAGGTTCTCCGGCTGAGAATGTCGAAAAGGACAGCGAATCAGAAGAAATGTGGCTCAGGAAGTTCAGGAATGCTCCAAACAGAGTTCTTCCGGGTTCAAAAAAGGATAATTTCTGGGAAATGGGCGACACCGGACCATGTGGTCCGTGCAGCGAAATTCACATCGACCTTAGAGACGAGGCAGAGAGAAAGAAAATACCCGGACATGAGCTTGTAAACGCTTCACATCCGCTGGTGGTTGAAATCTGGAATCTGGTATTTATTCAATATAACAGGAAATCAGACAGTTCACTGGAACAGCTTCCGGCCAGACATGTCGATACAGGAATGGGGTTTGAGAGACTTTGCATGGCTGTTCAGGGTAAAAAGTCAAATTATGATACCGACCTTTTTCAACCTGTAATAAAGGCCATTGCCGAAATGGCAGGGAAAAGATATGGCGATGATAAAAGATCTGACATTGCCATGAGGGTAATTGCTGATCATCTTCGTGCAGTATCCTTTTCAATATCCGACGGACAGATACCATCAAACAACAGGGCCGGCTATGTGATCAGGCGTATATTAAGAAGGGCAATAAGATACGGCTACACAAACCTTGGACTGGAAGAGCCTTTCATCCACAAACTGGTGCCTGTACTCGCCGATGTTATGGGAGATCATTTCCCGGAACTCAGGAAATCGGAATCACTAATAACAAACGTAATACACGAAGAAGAGATCTCTTTTCTTAGAACACTAGGGAAAGGTGTAAAGAAACTCGATAAAAGGATAAAAGAGATGAGCACCGGAAAGTCTAAGGTGCTTTCGGGAAAAGAGGCCTTTGAGCTATTCGACACTTATGGATTTCCACTCGACCTTACTCAACTCATCTTAAGAGAAAGCGAGATGGATGTCGATGTTGAAGGTTTTGAAAAAGAGATGTCACAGCAAAAAGAGAGATCACGCGAAGATGCGGCTACCGATACAGGCGACTGGGTAACAGTAGGAAGCGATGATAACACCATCTTCACCGGTTATGATCTGCTGGAAGATAAGATAAAGATCAACAGGTGGAGAAAAATCAAGACCAAGTCAGGGTGGATATATCAGCTGGTTTTTAATCGCACTCCATTCTACGCTGAATCGGGAGGGCAGATCGGCGATACCGGCTTCATCGAAGCTAAGGGTGAGCGAACGGAGATAACCGGTACGTTAAAAGAGAATAATCTTATTATTCACCTTGCCTCCTCGCTGCCATCTGATACCTCCTCGGAATTCATGGCCGTGGTGAACAGAAAACCCCGGGAGGCAACCGCCAGAAACCACACAGCCACCCACTTGCTTCATCATGCGCTCAGAAAGGTCCTTGGCTCACATGTTGAACAGAAGGGAAGCCTGGTGGAGCCGGACAGGCTAAGGTTTGACTTCAGCCATTTTGCAAAGGTCACGGATGATGAGAAACGTGAAATTGAAAGAATAGTCAATCAGGAGATAGCAGGAAATATAAACAACAGCACCCTCGATGGGGTAAAGATGGATGAGGCTCTTAATATGGGCGCCATGGCACTTTTCGGAGAGAAATACGGCGACGCGGTGAGGGTTGTGAAGTTCGGCGAGTCGGTTGAACTATGCGGAGGCACTCACGTCAGATCAACCGGCGAGATAGGTCTCTTCATTATCACATCGGAAGGAGCAATTGCCGCAGGAATAAGACGTATCGAAGCTCTTACCGGTGAAAAGGCAGTTGAATATGTTAATGAGAAGCTGTTGCTTATCGATCAGGTCTCCGAAAAAGTGAGAAGTACCGGCAATCTGCTTGAGACAGTTGATAAACTTATTTCAGATAATCAGATACTTAGAAAGACAGTTGAGAAGATGCAGGCGCAGTCTGCTGCGATATTGGCCCGCCAGTTGCTTGCAGAAGCTGAGGATATCTCTGGCATCAGATTCATTGGAAAAACTGTTGACGCAGAAACTCCTGAAACATTGAAAAACATAGCATCGATAATCAGAAGAGATGGCGACAATCTGGTATTCGTAGCCGGAGCCTCCATCGATGGTACAGCACACCTTGTAGTTATGGTAAGCGATAATCTTGTTGCATCAAAAAGAGCATCAGCCTCCGACCTTATAAAATCTGTCTCCGCAGAGATAAAAGGCGGCGGAGGAGGACAACCCTTTCTTGCATCGGCAGGAGGTAAGAATCCGGCAGGACTTCAGAATGCCATAAATAAGGTAAGAGATATTATAAAAGGATAATAAGTTCAAATAACAACAAGAATAACCGGCCTCTCCAGGATCCGGTTATTCTGCTTAATAGACCCTTTTTATTAATCGGTCGAAAATTCCAATCGCCACACACCGTTGTATTTTATTGACATCCTGTATCTTATCAAAGATTAGCCATTCATTTATTACAAACTATTGCATTTGTTCGAAAACTTTTATTAGAATTGCATCATTAACCAACCAATTGAAACAATGGAAATAAAGCGCACATTCGATCTGATTCCCTATAATGCAGAGAAATTTCCGCGTGATGACATGTTCGCCGGGAAGGTAGACCGCGATTGGGTCAAATACTCATCGGAGCTTGTACAGCACAATGTTAATGCTGTTAGTTATGCTCTTCTGGCAATGGGGTATGGTCCGGGCGACAAGATCGCCACTATTACAGCGAATAAACCTGAGTGGAATTTCATGGACCAGGGCATGGGTCAGATCGGAATTATCCATGTACCTATTTATCCAACAATTGGAGAAGATGAGTACGAATTTATACTTATGCATTCTGATGTAAAGGCAGTAGTGGTTGGTAATAAAGCGCTGTATCAGAAATTGAAGCCGATTATTGAGAAGACACCAGCTATCAAGGAGACCTTTTCATTTGAAAGAGTTGAAGGCCTTAAGAGCATATTCGACATCATTGAACTGGGAGAAGCCAACAAGGGCCTCCACCATGACAGGGTTGTTGAGATAAGGGATTCCATCAAGCCGGAAGATATGGTAACTATTATCTATACTTCAGGTACAACGGGCAACTCCAAGGGAGTGATGTTATCACACTCCAACCTGATAAGTAATGCAAAGGCTGCCACCAAGGTCCATCCTTTTGGGTTTGGCGACAGGGCGATCAGCTTTCTCCCACTATGCCATGTATATGAGAGGATGTTGAACTACCATCATCAGATGAAGGGAATAAGTGTCTATTACGTTGAGAATATGGCAGCCATTTCCGAGATGGCCAAGGAGGTAAAACCGAGTATTATGACTACGGTACCGCGCCTGATGGAGAAGATCTACGACTCAATCATTAATAAGGGGAAGAACCTTACAGGAATTAAGAAACAGCTCTTCTTCTGGGCTGTCAACCTCGGACTAAATTACAAATTGCACAATCGGGGATTATATTATAATATCAGACTTGCGATAGCCCGTAAGCTTATTTTTTCGAAGTGGCAGGCTGCACTTGGTGGTGAGCTTGGCGTTCTTGTCTCCGGCGGCGCCGCCTTGCAACACAGGCTAGAGCGCATTTTCTGGGCAGCTGGTATACCTGTCCTCCAGGGATACGGTCTTACAGAGACATCGCCTGTTATAGCAGTAAACCCGCTGGATATAAAGAATATGAAGTTTGAAACGGTGGGCCCGGCAGTAGAAGATGTAGAGATCAGGATTGCAGAGGATGGTGAGATACTTACAAAAGGGCCACACATTATGATGGGCTATTATAAAGCCCCCGACATGACTGCAGAAGTTATTGACAAGGATGGCTGGTTCCATACAGGAGATATTGGAAGAATAGAAGATGGCAGGTTCCTCAGGATCACCGACAGGAAGAAGGAGATATTCAAGCTTTCGGCCGGAAAATATATTGCTCCGCAGCCAATAGAGAATAAGATCAAGGAATCGCTCTTCATAGAGCAGGCAATGGTTATTGGAGAAAACGAGAAATTCGCCAGTGCGCTTATCTCACCAAATTTTGCATTTCTCCACGACTGGTGCTCCAGACATCAGATACAGTACAGGGATAATGCCGAGCTGGTAAGCCTTCCAATAGTTATTGACCGCTATAACAAGGAGATAGCCGAGGTAAACAAATCGCTTGGTGAATTTGAACAGATAAAAAGGATTCGCCTTGTTACCGAAGAGTGGAATGCCGCAACAGGCGAACTATCACCAACACTGAAACTAAAGAGGAATTATCTTACAAAACGTTACGCTTCTCTTATAGGAGAGATCTATTTCGCCAAGAAATAGAGTTTCTCAGGGAGTATACACCCATTAACTAAAGAACTGTTTCAAGGTAAAACCTGAAACAGTTCTTTTCGTATGTACCATTTTGAATAATGCTTATGGGGTTTAATTATTTTGTACTTTTACTGCTCGTAAATGATAAGATATTGAGAAGCCCGATAATTTATTCAACCCTCAGTCTGTTGCTGCTGGCATCCCTCTTCGGTTGCTCCCCTTCCTCCTGTTTTGAGGATACCGATGCTTACCTCAAGGGTGGCTTTTACGGTACCGGCACAGGCAAGTCACTTCCTCCCGACTCTCTCTCTGTGTCTAGTATCCCCGGCAGTAATCTCATTTTCTACAACAAAGTACTTAAGACAAGCAATGTTAACCTCATCCTTGATCCAACTGATACAGAGACTTCTTTCCTCTTTAAGATCAACGGCGTAAGTGATACAGTAACAATCAGATCGGAAAGTTATCCCTTCCTTGTATCCAAAGAGTGCGGCTTCTCATGGCACCATAAGATAATAACAGTGGTAAGCAGCCATAATATAATTGATACGATCATTTTAGGCAGTTTAAACGTAACCCTGACCAATGAAGAGAATCTTCGTATTTTTTATTAGCCTGGCGCTCTTTACAGGTGCCCGTGGTCAGGTGCAGGACAGTCTGTTGTACCCTGTAGGTCTGCGTATCTCCATAGATGTTGCCGGGCCCTTGCTGAATATCTATGATCCTACATCTCTGACCATTGAAGGAAAGGCTGCTTTTGATCTTAACGGCAATCACGCTATCGCTTTTGAGGCCGGGTCGGTCAGATATCAGTATGAACAGTACAACTACAGTTACAAGAATTCGGGTCTCTTTTTCCGGTTAGGAACAGATTATAATCTTCTCTCACCCAAAAACTCCAACGGGAAGTACTTTGCCGGTATCGGCCTACGTTATGGCCTCTCTTTTTTCACCCAGGAATACCCATGGTTTCTTTATGAAAACGGATGGGGCACGGTCCAGGGCTCTATCCTTCCCGCTACCTATTCAGCTCATTTCATTGAGGCCTCACCGGGAATGAGAGCTGAGATATTCAAGAATTTTAGTCTCGGATGGACCATCCGTATCGGCAAACTTATATACCAATCGGCCCCCGATAATATGAAGCCAGTGATAATACCCGGAATGGGGAGTATCGCAAAATCGATAAGCTATGGCTTTAACTATTATCTTACCTGGAATATTCCTATGGGTAAAAAGATGATATACATTAAGCCTAAAAGCATCCCCGAGGAGCCGGAACCTGAACCCGTAATAAAATAATTACTCCTTCTGCCTCAACAAAGAGAGAGTCAGCAGCCCAATAAAGGTTATAAGACCATTTACCATAAGCAGCTCAAATCCGAATTTATAGCCCCAGAGAAGCTGTTCTGAATATCTGTTCAAAAAGAAGCACAACAAGGGTGAAGCAATTGCTATAAGAGGCACCCATCTGTCAATGACTTTTCTCCTGGTAAATAGCCCGAAAGCGAATAAACCAAGAAGAGGGCCATATGTATATCCGGCCACAGTAAATATTGAACTTATTACACTTTGGTCGTTTATCTCTCTGAACAGCAATATAATAACAAGGGTGAGCAAAGAAAAACCAATGTGAACCCTGGTGCGCACCTTCTTCAGTACTTTCTCCTCCTTATCCCCTGCCCCCAGAATATCAACTGTAAAGGAGGTTGTAAGTGCAGTAAGTGCTGAATCGGCACTGGAATAGGCAGCGGCAATAAGGCCCAGAATAAATAGTACACTTACAATAACTCCCATTCCGCCCTGAGTGGCAATTAACGGGAAGAGGTCATCCCTGTATGAAGGCAATGCCATACCCCTGGAATTTGCATAGACAACCAGTAAAACACCCAGACTCATGAAGAGCAGATTAACCGGAACGAATGCCGCCCCGTAGAGATATACATTCTTCTTTGCATCCTTCAGATTTCTGCAACTCAGATTCTTCTGCATCATATCCTGATCAAGTCCTGTCATCACAATAGCAATAAACATTCCACTGAAGAACTGCTTGAAGAAAAAGCGCTTATCCCTGAAGTCATCGAAAAAGAAGACCCTGGAATACTCATGCTCCTTAATCACCTTTATCAAACCCCCAAAGTCAAGGTCAAGACTCTTTCCGATATAAAATATTGTAAGTACCAGCGTTGCCAGCATAACCACAGTTTGTAGCGTATCGGTCCAGATTATTGTCTTTATCCCGCCCCTGTAGGTATAGAGCCATATCAGACAAAGCGTAACAAAAACAGTTACTGCAAAAGGTATATTCCAGGCATCGAAAACAGTTATCTGCAATACATTAGCCATCAGGAACAATCGGAAAGCGGAGCCGATGGTTCTGGACAGGAGAAAGAAAGAAGCACCTGTTTTGTAGCTTGAATTTCCGAATCGCTCATCAAGGTATGTGTATATTGTTGCCAGACGAAGCTTATAGTATAAAGGAAGAAGAACCTCCGCTATAACTGCATAGCCAACAAGGTACCCCAGGACCATCTGCATGTATGAGAACTGACTGTCCACAACCCATCCGGGTACAGAGATAAAAGTCACACCTGACAGAGAAGAACCTATCATTCCAACAGCCACAATAAGCCATGGCGAACGTCTGTTACCAAGAAAGAAACCGGCGCTGTCGACCTTACGGCCTGTGATCAGAGAGACAACCAGCAACAGGGCAAAGTATCCGACAACTACTCCTATAATGGTAATGGGTGCGATCATTTCTTTTTTTTACAAGGTTAACAAAAAGGGCGGAGTTGAAAAATATATAACAGCTATAAAAAAGGGTTCTCTGAAAAAGTTATTTTTGTACAAAACTAAGTTATGGTCCCAAGCCGATTCCCGTCAAAACTTCTTGAAAATGCAGTTGAAGATTTCGCATCACTGCCGGGTATTGGCAGGAAGACAGCTCTCCGGCTGGTTCTTCATCTTCTGAGGAGGGAACGAAAAGAGGTTGAAAAGTTCGGAGAAGATCTTATAAGGCTGAGAAATGAAATAAGCTACTGTAAGATCTGTCATAACATATCCGACAGCGACATATGCGACATATGCTCCGATAACAGGCGCGACAAGGGAATTATATGTGTTGTTGAAAACATCCATAACGTGATGGCTTTTGAGAATACCGGCCAGTACAGGGGCGTATACCATGTACTGGGAGGAATTATTAGTCCTGTCGACGGGATCGGCCCTGCAGACCTTGAGATCGAGACTCTCATACTCAAGGCCGGGGCCGGAGAGGTGTCGGAGGTTATTCTGGCCTTAAGCACAACAATGGAAGGCGACACCACCAACTTTTATCTCTACCGTAAACTGGCCCCTACAGGAGTAAAGGTAACAACCCTGGCCCGGGGCGTAGCCATAGGAGATGAGCTGGAGTACACCGATGAGATAACACTCGGACGTTCTCTCATTAACCGTACCCCCTTTTCAGCTTAGTGACAATTCTCATAGAACTATTCTATTGCTTTTACAATATTGCGCCCTAATCAAACTATTAAGTGATGAATGATTTTATTCCTGACAAATTTATGTCGGAGAGTGCGGGGAGGATGAAAAAATCTATAATCAGGGAGATCCTTAAGCTTACCCAGAAGCCTGATATGATATCTTTTGCAGGTGGATTGCCTGCCCCTGAGTCCTTCCCTGTATCGGACCTGAAGGAAATAGTCGCTGAGGTGCTCGATGAAGATGGGCAAACAGCACTGCAGTACGGTACGACCGAGGGAGACACAGACCTCAGAAAGCAGTTGGTAAACAGGCATATAAAACAAGGGCTGAATATTGATATCAACAACTTAATAATAACAACAGGCTCGCAGCAGGCACTTGACATTATTGGCAGGATCTTTCTTGATCCCGGAGACCATGTTATATGCGGTCTGCCCTCCTACCTTGGAGGGATTGGAGCATTTGCCAATTACGGCGCGAAACTTACCGGCATCCCTTTTGACAAAGATGGAATTCAGCCTGCTCTTGTCGAAAAGGAGATTATTGCCATTCGTCAGAGGGGCGAAAAGATAAAATTCATTTATGTTATTCCGGATTTTCAGAATCCTGCCGGGATAACCCTTCCTGAAAGCCGCAGAAAGGAGCTGATTGATATTGCCGTAAAATATGATCTCCTTATCGTTGAGGATTGTCCGTACAGAGAGGTCAGGTTCTTTGGAACGAACCAAAAGCTTATTCAGGAGATGGATAAGTCAGGCAGGGTGATCTCCCTCTTCACATTCTCTAAGATTTTTGCCCCGGGATTTCGTATAGCCTGGCTAATAGCAGCCAATCCAATAATCGAGAAGATAGTAATGGCCAAGCAATCTGCCGATCTTTGTTCTCCAACATTCGATCAGAAGATAATTGCAAGGTATATTGAAAAGGGATTACTCGAGAAGAACCTTAAATCCACAATTGAGCTTTACAGTAACAGGAGAGACAAGATGATAGATTGTTTCGAAAGGTATATGCCCGACTATGTTAAATGGACCGAACCTGAGGGAGGTCTCTTCCTTTTTATGACCTTACCGGAACATATGGACAGTTCTGTTCTCTTCGAAAAAGCGGTGGAGAAGGGAGTTGCCTTCGTTCAGGGTTCAGTCTTTTATTGCAACGGCAAAGGGCAGAATACAATGCGGATTAATTTTTCTTTTGCTAACTTACAGGCTATTGAAGAGGGAGTAAAAAGACTCGCTAAGGTTATAAAAGAAGCATATTAATAATCCGGCCTGATGGAGCTATCCGTCGTAATAGTCAATTACAACGTCAAACCATTTCTTGAGCAATGTCTCAGGTCAGTAGAAAAGGCCATCGAGAAGATCGAAGGCGAAATATTTGTGGTTGACAACAACTCAGCTGATGGATCATGCTCCATGGTATCCTCTCTTTTTCCTGCTGTTAATCTCATAAGGAACGATTACAACGCCGGTTTCTCTGCTGCTAACAACATGGCAATCCGTAAGGCCAGGGGCCGATACATCCTTCTGCTCAACCCCGATACACTTATCGGAGAAGATAGTCTTCAAAGGTGTGTCTCTTTCCTCGATTCAGAGCCCGGTGCCGGTGCCCTTGGAGTAAGGATGATTAACGGGAAGGGTAAATTTCTGCCCGAATCACGAAGGAACTTCCCTTCACCAATGGCCGCATTTTACAAGATCGCCGGACTCTCAAGGGTATTTCCCCGATCATCGGTCTTTAACCGCTACCACTCTCCCGGAGGCGATACCAGGGTGATTTCAAAGGTGGAAATACTTTCGGGCGCATTCATGATGATAAGAAAGAGTATCCTCGACAGGATCGGATTGCTTGACGAAGATTTCTTTATGTATGGTGAAGATATAGATCTGAGCCATCGCATTACCTCAGCAGGCCTTGATAATTACTACCTGCCCGATGTTACGATAGTCCACTACAAGGGTGAATCAATGCGGAGGGGAAACTTCAACTGGGTAATTCTCTTTTACAAGGCAATGCTGATCTTTTCGAGAAAATATTTCAGAAAAAAAAGAGGTTTCTGGTTTACCCTTATGATCAGACTGTCAATTATCGTGAGAGCAGGCTTAAGCCTCCTGAAGGAGCTGTTTTTCAAACTTATCCCTCTCTTTACTGATGCAGTGGTCCTCTATGGAACGATGCGGTATATAATCGTTCCCTTATGGGAGTCAGTAAAACTTGGCCATGGCAATCACTACCCAGCCGAACTGATCTCAATATTACTGCCGCTTTTCTGCATCGCATGGATAGGGATATGGAGTATTTTCCGGGTCTACAGGATACCATTTAAGCCGGTAAGAGTACTAAGGTCTTTGATCCCGGGCTTGCTGATTACCCTGGCAATTTATGGTCTTTTGCCGCTTGAGATGAGGTTCTCCAGATTACTAATTGTTGCAGGTACTGTTGTTGCCGGGATAGTAGCAATGACAAACAGGTCACTGGCAACCCTCCTTTCCCGAAACAGGTCGGAATTTGGGTTCCTGGCAAAGAAAAGGGTGGTAATTGTCGGGGCAGAGACTGATTATGAGCTTGTTTCACAAGGGCTTGAGGCCAGCGGAAGAAGTTACAAGGTTCTCGGGAGGATAAGCACCGAACAGGATGATCTTGGAATTAATGTGTTGGGCACAACCATTCAGATATCAGAGATCGTAAGGATAAACAGACCCGATGAAATAATATTCTGCACAGGTAAACTGGGCATCAGCTCTGTAATAACCATCATGAAAAAACTTGAAGGAACAGATATTACATACAGGTTATCCTCAGAGGGAGGCAGCTATATTGTCGGAAGTGATCACAGCGACAAAATGGGTGAATCATTCTACTTATCCGGAAATATTCCTGACCGTAAAGTCTCCATATCGGCCAGAATAAAACGGTGGTTTTTCTGAATTGCCTTCAGAACTTATTTGTTTATCTTTTGTTATATCTCCAGTAAACAGGATATTAACAGTAAAACGTAAAGAATATGGCTAGTGTTGAACTCTTATTACCAGCAATGGGTGAAGGGGTTACAGAAGCAACAGTTACAAAGTGGCTTATAACAGAAGGTTCTGAGATCAATGAAGATGATCCGGTAGTTGAAGTAGCTACCGACAAAGTTGATTCAGAGGTACCATCGCCGGTGTCCGGAAAGATTGAAAAGATATTGATCGCCGAAGGAACAGTAGTTCAGGTAGGATCGGTCCTTGCAATAATAGGGGTGAAAGATGAAGAATTAAGAGCACCGGAGAAAAAGGTGCTTGCAGAGGTTGAAAAGAATACCAAAGTTGAGCAGATAGATAAGGAGGAAGAGGAGAGAGAAAGTAAGGAAGATGAGAAGGGAACACACACCGAAATATCCAGGGAAACACCCTCTGGCCGGTTCCTCTCGCCACTTGTCCGGTCAATAGCTGCTGCTGAGGGACTAACACCCAAGGAGCTCGATTCCATTAATGGTTCGGGGCAGGAAAAGAGGATCACAAAAGGAGATGTACTTGCATACCTTGAGAAAAGGAAAGCAATAGCGCCGGTTTTAAAACCTGTAACACTCATTAAAGATGACAAAGAGGTTGCAACTACCAATTACAAACTGACACCCAAAGACGAGGTTATAGAAATGGGCCGGATAAGGAAGTTAATTTCCGACCATATGGTTATGTCGAAGAGAACCTCGCCTCATGTAACTTCCTTCATAGACGCTGACCTCACAGGCATCATGAAGTGGCGTGAAAAGATCAAGGACAGCTTCCTTAAGATCCACGGTGCCAAACTTACCCTCACTCCTATTTTTATTGATGCCACTGCAAGAGCACTGCGGGAATTTCCTATGATAAATGTATCGGTGGAAGGTGACAAAATAATCAAGAAAGGTGCAGTTAACATTGGTATGGCTACAGCCCTGCCCGATGGTAATCTTATTGTACCTGTTATCAAGAATGCAG
The DNA here is from genome assembly GCA_963698535.1 of uncultured Bacteroidales bacterium. GTDB lineage: Bacteria > Bacteroidota > Bacteroidia > Bacteroidales > VadinHA17 > CAVORD01. Next base: position 69,989 of record CAVORD010000003.1, read on the forward strand.
ACACAAGGAATCTTGCCGGACTGGCAATAGAAGTAGGCGATCTGGCCACCAGGGCCAGGGCAGGCAAACTTAAACCCGATGAGATAACAGGAGGCACTTTTACACTTACTAACTTCGGATCATATAATAACCTGGCAGGGACACCAATAATAAACCAGCCACAATGTGCCATTCTGGGCACAGGAGTGGTGAAAAAAGTACCTGCTGTAATCGAGACTGAAGATGGCGACGCAATTGCTATAAGACATATAATGATCCTGTCGCTTAGTTATGACCACAGGGTTATCGACGGAGCTCTTGCAGGCCAGTTTATCAATAGGATCAAGGATATTCTTGAGAACTATAATCCCGGTATTTGAAATGGTTATCCATATGCAGGAAAACACATCTAAAAATTTAGATTTGCCCCTGCATTCACTATTTGTTGAATATTTAATGTTATCTATTGAAAAAGGGCTAATTTTTTTAGCCCTTTCTTCTTTAAAATTCTATTATATTAGTGTTTTAAAATTGTAATTACCATCATATGAGAAGGTTTTTATCTATTGCTTTAATAATGGCTTTAGCTTCGACGGTCTTTGTGTCGGCTCAAACTAAAAGCGACATCAGGGATATGTTTATTGAAGCAGAGTCATTTGTCCTCTTCGAAGAGTATAATGAAGCACTCCTTACCTCGATCTTCTTAAACTTTATCCCGATAATGCCAACTTCAAATACAGGATAGGGCAGTGTTATTTAAATATGCCGGGGAAAAAAAGCAAGGCACTTGGGTATCTTGAGGAGGCAGTAAAAGCTATTGATCCGAAACATAAGGAGGGTCGACTTAGAGAAAGAGGGGGCTCCATGGGATGCCTGGTATTATCTTGCTAATGCATACAGGATAACCAACGACCTTGACAAAGCAATAGAGACATACAAAACGTTCAGTGCCAACATCAAGTTATACCGTTTACGATACAGCTGTCATCAATCTTCAGATAGAGTCATGCAAAAACGCCAAGATGCTCATGGCATCGCCCCTATACGTAAAGCAGATTAACCTAGGGAATGCTATTAACAACAAATATCCGATTTTAACCCGGTGGTTTCGGCCGATGAAAAAACGATAGTGTTTACCAGAAAGCTTCCTTTCTATGTGGGGGTTTTATTTATTCAAAAAAGGTAAACGGTGTCTGGACCGAGACCTATTGATATGACCCCACAACTGGGTATAGACAATGATTTCTATTCATCATCGCTGTCAACCGACGGTAACTCACTCCTCCTTTACAAAACCGACGACTATACAGGGAATATCTACATAGTAAGTTTGGCAATAACAGATGGAACGGCATTACCAAACTAAATGAAAATATCAACACCAAATATTGGGAATCGCACGCTTCAATGACCAGTGACGGAAAAAGAATCTATTACTCCAGCAACAGAAAGGGTGGCTACGGAGGACTTGACATATTCTACTCCGACCTTGACTCCACCGGCAACTGGGGTCTTCCGGTAAATCTGGTTCAACAATTAACACCCATATAACGAGGATACACCTTTTCTGACAGCAGACAACAGAACACTTTATTTTGAGTTCCCCGTGGCCATTTCAATATAGGTGGGTACGATGTCTCTCAACCCTGCAGGACGACAATACATGGTCGGTACCCATGAATGTGGGCTATCCCATAAACACTACCGACGACGATCTGTTCTTCTCACCTGTCGGCGAAGGATTAAAGCATATTTTGCCAAATTTGATGAGAAGGGATACGGGCTGCAGGATATTTTTGGCATTGAGATCTTTTCCGACGCCAACCCGAGAAAATTCTTCGTTCGGGGCATTGTTTCCATAAAGGATCTTACATCTAAATTCAGAGACAGCGTCAAGGTAAGCGCTTTAAGTAAAAAGGATCCCAACAGCATGGTTATCGTATATTCCAATCCAAAGACCGGAGAATATCAGCTGGAGCTGGCCCATGGTGAATATCAGATCGCATATGAGACAGAGGGGACAAGAAAACTTCCTTTCCGACCTCAAACTACCCTTGGCATACCAGTCCGATACATTTGTTGTCTCACAAAGAGACCTTGACCAAAGCAACTTCACTGCTGACATGAAGCTGCTGAGAGCGACCATCCGAGACTAAAGTAAAAAAGGGAGATTCGCTTGAGTTTATTCTAGCCCACTGAGCCAAGATCAATACTGAATATTCAGACCTTCAAGGGCGACTCATTAATCAGCTCTGAGGAGCGGATGATCATGTCGGGCACAACAACTGTAAAAGTACCCTCTACTGATTCCAAATCAAATATAGTATTTACCCTCACCGACAGATTTGGTAATGAGACAAAAACGAGTGTGGTAACAAGCGGAAGGGATGAAACTCACAAAGATAGCACCTCCGGTTTACGCATCTGTTGTTGCCCGCAAGCAGGTAAATGCCCTTCTTGAGATGCTGGAAAAACATGCTGACATCAATATCAAAAAGGTAATAAGAGAGTCAGACCCCTCGAGGAAACAGTTCGCCCGCGCCGACGATCTTGTTGATTACATTAAGGAATCAGCCGTGGCTAAAGGTATCGACCCCTTAAAAGTTGATATTACAGCCCTGAAAGTAGCTCTATGAAAATATCCTTACACAATCTGCTGTCGACCTTATGGCTGCTGATGCCAAAGGTGAGATGAAAGATCTCCTTTCGCAAACAGATATTTACGAAACCAAGATTAAAACATTCGGTGAACTTGGACGTAATTTTGAAAAAACATCCGAAAGGCGGGTTACCTCAACAGACCTCTCCGATCTGGCGAAATACATTTATTATCAATACAAGCTTACGGCATTGAAATTCTCAGGAATAAGTTCAGGATCGTTCAGAATTAGTCCCATTCGGTTATATGATATCCGAATCCTCTCTACTTACTGATAGTCTTAAACTTAAGTTCTCCAAAAGAGTGGATGGCTTCATTTACTTCCAAACTGATTCCAGGATGTTGGAAGTAAAGAATTTACGGTAATAATTGCTTCGGTTACTGTACTTCCCGACGAAAGTGCAGAAGAGATAATAGATGCATTCCGGCCAATTGCAACCGGGCAGTTCTCAGATTTTCTAGACGAGTTAATTGCAAACAAGAAAGGAATTAAGACCAGTGATGATGTAATCCTTGCGATGGCTGAGAGATTGTCAGACGGCTCATTTACAGAGTCATCAGCAACAGATGCCCTTAGAATTAATACTTTCCAGAGATAAATCTGATACTGTAATTACTGAATATTTTGAAAAAACAGGTAAAAAATCGTGCTGGTGGATATATCCAACAGCCGGTGCAATTATTCTGATATTTTTACTGCTTTATTCGAAAGAAAAGGAAAGGGAGGAGAAAAGAAGAAGAGTAATAATGGTTTTATTGCGGGATTATGGAGGTTTGACCTTTTATAAACATTTATTAGATTTGAAAAAACAATAAGTTACCATGGGAAAAAGAACTTTATACCTTGATGATTCTGGTACTTGTGGTTTTACCCTTGAAAAACGACAAGACCTAAAGAAATCCCAGGAAGCTTTTACATAGGAAGCTGAGTATTTTATGGTTTATGGTGACTACTCAGATGCTTTACCCTATTTATCTCAGGCTCTATGAACAGTTCCCTGATAATTCCAACATTGCGTATCACATAGGGACATGTTACCTCAATACAACGGGGAAGAAGAACCTCTCCGATCAAATATCTTGAGGAGGCTGTGACAAATATGTCGGCTAAATACAAAGAGGGTGCTCTGGCACAAAAGTCGGCCCCCTATGAAGCACTCTACTCCCTTGCATTGTCATACCGGGTAAACTACCAGTTTGTGAAAGCCAAAGAAGCCTTTACCAGATACAAAGAGACCTACCTGATAATATAGCCTTGAAAATATCTCTTTCATCGACCAGCAGATAGCTACCTGCGATAATGCTGTCAAACTGATGGCGAAGCCTGTTCAGTTCAGGAGGATCTGGGGCCGTTTCAACGATGAGAAAAGTAACTTCAATCCTATATGCTCCCCGGACGGAAAGTTTTTTGCCTTCATGACTTCGCTGAAGTTCTATGATGCTGTTATGTTTTCGAAAAATGTAAACGGCAAATGGAGTGCTCCCGTCAATATAACTCCCGAAATTCAGTTAGATGGCGATCTCTTTATACTCATGCCTCTCGGCCGACGGCAAACTCCCACGCGCTTCTCTCAAAGGACGACGACTTTAACTCCGATATCTACTCTAGCACCTTCGATGGTACAAAGTGGACCAAAGCCATGGAGATGAACAGAAATATCAATACAAGATACTGGGAATCACACGGATTTGTAAACGAGGACCAACAATACTGATCTTTGCAAGTGACAGGCCAGGCGGATTTGGCGGACTCGATCTCTATATTTCGAGGAAGGATATGAAAGGAGAATGGGGCCCTGCCGTAAATTTAGGACCGGAAGTAAATACTCAGTTTAATGAGGACAGACCATTCCTGCTGAATAATGGGAAACATTGTTTTTTGCCTCTCAGGGCCATAGCAGTATGGGAGGATATGATATATTCAAGTCAAATCTACAAACAAATAATCTGTGGAGCATCCCGGAAAATATTGGTTATCCGCTTAATTCACCCGATGATAATATTTTCTTTATGCCGGTTAATAATGGCAAGGAAGCCTATATCTCAGTTTTCAGAGAGGGAGAAGGATATGGAAATGAAGACATTTATAAGGTCTTTATTAAATAGTAGAATAAGAAAAGAAATTAGTCATTGAGAACAGAACTTAATATCATTCTTATGGGATTTAAAGGTGTTACCAGGAAACTGACAATTATCTCAATGATGATAATGATACCTATGTCATTATTCAGTCAGGTAAACAAGGAAACAAAAGCAATTTTCGCCCAGGCTGGAATCCCACTATCTTTTTGGTGAGTATGAACTTGCCAGACCCTCTTCCTCATACTGAATGAATTGTTACCGGAGAATGCCAATATCAAATATAAAATAGGAAACTGCTACCTCAATATCCCATTTGAAAAAGCAAAGGCTATTCCTTTTCTTGAAGAGGCTGTCAAAAACACCAACTTCCTTTCAAAGACCGATCAACTCAAAGAAAACAGTGCACCTCTCGATGCATATGTGTCATTAGCTAATGCATACCGAATTAATGATGAGCTCGAGAAAGCAATTACCACATATAATGTATTCAATACAAAAGCCAGGGAATCAGGGGAGATGACCAATCAGGAGTTTGTCGACCAGCAGATCACAGCCTGCAGGAATGCAATTGAAAACTATAAAAATCCTGTTGAGATATTTGAAGATAATCTTGGTGCAAGGATCAACCGAGCTCGATGAACAGGCAATCCGCCTGTCAGCTACGATCATAACACATTGGTATACACTGAAAAGAGAGGCATCGAGAATGTAATATTCTTCACAAGAAAAGAGAGAGACAGGTGGCAGGA
>CAVORD010000004.1:0-16659 GCA_963698535.1 uncultured Bacteroidales bacterium
GAAGCTTACTCAAACCCTTCTTCAGGAGCACAACTATACCAATGGTCATCTTGAGATACTCGCCGGACTTTTCACAGCCGAGGCTGAGCTTCAGTATGTTAAGGGCAGGAAGGAAGGAGCTCTCTCCTTCTCACAGAAGGCGCTATTATTGTTTGAGTTCGTCGACGGGGAGCAGAAGACCTATATGCAGGAGCGGATCGATAAGATCAATATTCTTAAGGCAAGGATAGAGGAGTTGAGAGCATTTAAAAAGTGAACCACTCAGTAATCGGGCATCCTGATTGTCTGAAGATGCTGTTTCCATTAGAATCTCTATTGACTACTCTCCGTTCTTCTCGTAGGTATGTTCGTAATCTTCAATTGTAAGGAAAGAGTATTTATAGTCCATTGTGATTATCGAGTTATAATCTTCAACTGTTGCCCTGTCGAGACATGCTTCAATAACTCTCCTGCCTGTAACAGACAGATCGGGAGTCAGATATGCAGGTAGCTGACTCCTGAAGAACTGATAGAGAATCTCGGCACCCTTATCATATCCTTCCAGCCCCATTTCATCCTGTTTATAAACCTTCAAAAACCGGGAGGGAATGTTTTCTCCCTCAATGGTCAGGTAGTTAAGTTCATAACCCAGGAGGGGAGAAGGTGCTTCCTGATACTGATCGGCCCTGAGCTTGGCATTACCCCTTCGGGTAAGATATTCCCTCATCAGCAGCTGAGGTTTGAATCCCACTTTCCATACACCGATATACTGATTTGGTACGAGTGCATACCTTGTTCTTGGCGTTTTAATTATCTGCTCCAGCAGCATGTTGGCATGATTGACACGCAGTCCGGTTGCAAAAGGCCAGTACGATCCAACACCTTCCGATCCCATTCCGTCGCTGCTGGTAATGCTTGGATTAGCATGACCCCTGGGCGAGACCAGTCTCCACAACCATGCAAGTGCCGGCGGCAGAATATGGAAAAGGCCGATTATTCCATAGTTGGGGTTTTCAGCCGACGACATAGGCGATCTTACTCCGAAACTTCTTACATCCACAGTAACCGGTTTGTTTATTACCCCTGGAACTATATCACGTGGCAGAACCACTCTTGGGTTGGGACATCTTTTCCCCGGACTGTCTTCTGTGTGATCCCATATAAGCGCTGTGCTTGAGGGATTGGTCTTTATGTTAAGGAAGAGAAGCGGTTTCTCTGCACGGATGGTGATCTTCTCCAGGAAGGGATCATCTCCATATCCCAGAACGCTGTCGACCCTTATGAACCATGCGTTTTCCGCATCCATTACAGAAAGTTTACCACTATCTTTCTGGTAAGAGGGATGACACAAAGCCATATCGTCGGTTACCGGACGGAAGGAACAGAAGAGAGGCAGATTGATGAATCTCTTTTCGCCGCTGGTAGCTTTCTCGCCCAGTAGAATCCGGCCCGAGGTTTCCCTTACTATATTCTGAAGCATCTCGCTCTTACCACCACCGCTGGCACCTTCATGCATAAATGTTGTAACATTATCATAGGGGCTTATCACCTCAACAGTTGAGCAGTGTGCTGTTATCCAGCCCTCTTTCTCCCCCTTGTCGAGAAGAGCGGCATAGAGACCTTTTTTGGCACTCGGACCAGGGTAGAGATTATAGGAATAGATCTCGTGCACATCCCTTGTCCTGTTATGAACCACAACCTGTTTCCCCTGAAAATGTGTATGCCTGAATGTTGGAGCTACGTAAATTATTGATTCAATATTGAAGCTGTCGGGAAGATCGGCAAGTGGAATAATACGCTGAAGCATCGCCAGACCCATTGCAAAAAATGCTGCATTCGCGGGTACAATCGCTATTCCTCCCACTCCGACTTTGTCGCGGCCTGCGAAATAGAAAAACATTGCAAGTTCCTCTCCCTTGAACCAGTCGAATGTCTCTTTCTTTAGCTTGCTGAATGGATACCCGTATTTATCGGTGAAACGGCTTTTATCGGTTGGCAAGTCATCTGCAATAGCCATTGTTTCAGGATCGCGACGACGCATATATGCATCGGTATAGTTGGCAGAGATGCCGTTGGTTACCCGGTGAACCACCACTTCTTTATACTCTCCCTTGCCCGGGATATTATATTTAACGTCGAAAGTATCATTCCCCTCACCACCAACAGAAGCTGCAGCAAGCTCTTCAGCAGTTGAGAATATTCTTACCCCTCTGGATTCATCAACAAGTTCCCTGACGTCCGAAGGCAAAGAGATCTTCTTTTTGGCCAGGGTCGGATACAATATATTCATAAAAACAACCAATTAGGTTTGTGAAATAATTAACAGAACTGTTATTGCTTAACAAAACGGCGTAAAATTAGTAAAATGATTAATGAAATGTTATTTAATAGAGAAGAATTATGAACGGAGAGAGAAAGTTATCAGACAGTCTTCAATCAGGGCCCCCAATTTAAAAGAAGAACGCCGTAACAGAATGCTACGGCGTTTTTAATAATTTAAATAATTCTCCGAGGAAGGGATCAATACATTCTCAACTTTATCAAATCATACAATTGTCACTCGTTACACGTCACTTTTTCACAGGTGTCTCACCTATGATCTTTTCCATCTCTACTTTGTGTGAATCCCTGAAAGACTTCATTTTTGACTGCATCTCTTCGCGGATTACCTTCATCTCTTTCTGGTGCTTATCCCTCAGCTGTTCCATATCTTTCTTCTGGGCATCTGTAAGATCAGGAATGTTTTTACAAACCATATCACCATGTCCCATGCCGCACATTCTTCCGTTCTGCATCATCATTTTGTTTCCGCCGCGGTTCATTCCATTCATCCTTCCGTTTATCTGCTGACCCATATTGCCATGCATCATCCTGTTTCCCGATTTACCGTTCATGCGACCGTTTCGGCCTTCCATACGGGCAGCACGACCTCTCATCATCGGAGCATCGTCACCGCGCTCCATCACTCTCATCTGACCTTGTCTCATGCCTCTCTCAAAGCGATGTTCATAACGGTCTTCAGCTCTCTCTCTCATTCCATGGTGGACAAAAAATGATCCTGCCACCGCAAGTGAGACAACTATCGCTGCTCCCACTATTATTACTGATCTTTTCATATTACTGATTTTAAATTCTTGTTTTTATTTTTTTCCCTTTATGCGCCGTCAGGGGTGTTTTCAGGTTAGACAGCGGTACGTGTTGAAATATTCCCGGCATGCCCGAAATCTGTATTTGGGGGCAGGCAGGCTCCTTGCGAAGGAGGAGAAACTAACTGATTTATTTAACCCTGACTAATGAAAATCAACCTCAAAAAGAGGAACCTGCACCTGACGTCCGCCGTCTCCGTCGGACGAAGCCAGGATAGCTGGCGAAGTTCGAATCTTTAGCGAAGGCGGGCAACCTGCAACATTTTTCCACCTCATCTGTTTATTATTATACTAAATTGAAAAACTATGAAACCATTTATTGCAAGTCTGGCCAATGCGCTTTTCCTTATAATACTAGGACTATGGGGCTATTTTGCATCTGAGTCACCCTCCTTCACTGCTCTTATTCCCGTTATTGCCGGAGTAATTCTTTTAGCACTGAACAACGGACTGAGAAAAGAGAACAAGATAGTCTCTCATATCGCTGTTGTGCTTACTCTCCTTCTTCTGTTTGCATTGATAAAGCCGCTGACAGGCGCTCTGGGCAGGAGTGATGCCGGAGCCATCATGCGTGTGGTTGTTATGATGGCCTCAACTCTGTGGGCGGTGATAGTCTTTGTGCAGAGTTTTGTAAAAAACAGACGACAGGCGACAGGCAACGGGCGACAGGATTAGTTTAGTTGCCGGGTGACGGGTGCAGGATCCTGGTTGCCAGTCTTGGAAGACAGTTTGCAGTTGGCAATTTGCAGTTGGCAACCAGAACTCACGAACCCCCTCCCCGAGGCGCTAGGCCTCGGTACTCCCCCTAATTCTTAGGGGGAGATTACATACTGTGGCCTTTTTACCGATTACTGATTACTGATCACCGGTTTTCCCTATATTGTAATCAATAAATTACAGAAATCATGAAGCCGAGCAGCATCACATCCATCCGCCCCATCTCTTTTCACTGGGAGACACGCGATCCGTTTATCTTCTGTGTTCATCATCACGACTTCTATCCCAATGGCAACGAAGCCATGGGTCCCGATGCATCCCTTGCAGGAAGGCATATGGGTAATGACTTCAGTATGAACAGCAATTGGAGGATGTATCATGGAGATGTTGTCCCCGGATTCCCTGTTCATCCGCACCGTGGTTTCGAGACAGTTACGGTTGTCAGAGAGGGGTTTGTCGATCATTCCGACTCGGCCGGAGCCGCGGGACGATATGGCGAGGGCGATGTGCAGTGGATGACCGCCGGCAGCGGATTGCAGCATGCTGAGATGTTCCCGTTGCTGAAAAAGGATTCGGACAATACCCTGGAGTTGTTCCAGATATGGCTCAATCTGCCTGCCTCCAAAAAGTTCTCCAAGCCACATTTTAAGATGCTTTGGGACGAGACCATACCTAAGCCGGTTATAAAAGACGAGAATGGGAAGTCTGTTTATCTGGAGCTGGTTGCAGGAGAGTATGGCAGCAGCAAAGCACCTGCTCCGGCACCCGACTCATGGGCTGCCGACCCTGCCAATGAAGTTTGTATATGGATCATGAAGATGGATGCCGGAGCAACGTTCGAACTGCCTGCATCTGCTGCCATCACCAACCGTACCCTCTACTATTTCAGTGGCGAGGGGGCGATCATTGACGGGGCAGCTACAGAATCGGGCAACGCCGCCGACCTGAAGTGGGAGAACCCGGTTACAATAAAGAATGGAAAAAGTGAGAGCCGATTCCTCTTCCTTCAGGGAAAACCTATTGGTGAGCATGTAGAGCAATATGGTCCGTTCGTAATGAACACCAGGGCTGAGATCCTCGAGACAATGGACGATTACCGCAAGACCGGCTTCGGCGGCTGGCCATGGCCCCGTCCCGACAATGTCCACGACAGGGATGAAGGTCGGTTTGGCAAATATCCCGACGGCAGGGTGGAGAAGCCATAAGAATTGCTAATGCGGTCATGGAATTGTTTCTCAGGCTGAATAAGAATATATTTTGAACAGCTTAAGCAGCACTTTAAAACGGATAGGGTCTTTTTTTTGTACAAAAAAGATTGAACATGATCCAGAACTTTTTCCGTATAGCAATCCGAAATATATTCAAACACAAAGGATTTACCTTCATCAATATTGCAGGTCTGGCCGTTGGCCTTACAGCCTCACTTCTTATTCTACTGTGGATACAGGATGAACTTAGTTTTGAGAAGTTTAATGTCAATGCCGATAACCTTTATCGTGTTGAACAGGACCAGTTCTATTCCGGCGAGAGGTATCACGTAACGGTGACCCCGCATGGCAGTGGTCCGGTGTGGAAAGACAAGATTCCGGAGATAGAAGAACAGACCCGCATCAACCGTCTTTCCCGCATCTTATTCAGGCAGGGTGATCATGTCTTCTTCGAGAATTCAATTGCAGCGGCCGACTCAGGACTGTTTAAAATGTTCACGTTACCCTTGCTGGTCGGCGATCCGGCAACGGCATTGAGTGCTCCCCACTCTATTGTACTTGCCGAAAAACTGGCAAAGAAATATTTTGGAGATGAGAATCCTGTAGGACGAACTCTTACCATTGAGAATAAGTATGAATTTACAGTCACCGGGGTAATGAAAGATATTCCGGCAAATTCAATGCTCAGGTTCGAAGGGATCGTTCCCTATTCCTACCTGGAGGAGACCGGAGTCGATATTGAAACATGGAGAAGCAATTCAATATGGACTTTCGTTCAAACGGTAAAAGGCTCGGATGTGGAGGAGGTGAACAGGAAACTTACAGAGATAGTAAAGGAGTATAATCCACGTACCGAAAATACATTCAATCTCTTCCCGTTGCTGGATATTCACCTCCACTCACAGTTTGGTTTCCAGCAAAGTAACGGTCCTGTAATGGTAATTTACATATTCAGCCTCATTGCAATATTCGTCCTTACAATAGCATGTATAAATTTTATCAATCTTTCAACGGCCAAAGCTGCTGCAAGGAGTAAGGAGATAGGTATCAGAAAAGTAGCAGGTGCCGATAAGGCATCAATGATCGTACAGTTCCTGTTTGAATCTCTTTTCCTTGTCTCCATTGCTATGGTTATTTCCATAATACTGGTGGGTTTATCTCTGGGCCCCTTCAACAATGTTTCCGGTAAGAGCTTTGTTCTGGCCGATCTTGCTCAGGGACGGTTCATAATCAGTTTTCTTGCTGTTGGTCTGTTCGCGGGATTGTTGTCAGGTGTTTATCCGGCTCTCTACCTGTCGTCAATTAAACCAATAGCAGTACTTAAAGGCGACTGGGTCTCCGGTAAGGGGAGCGGTAAATTCAGAAAGATACTGGTAGTGATACAGTTTACTCTCTCTATCCTTATCGCAGTAATTGCCGTATTCCTCTATTTGCAGCTTAAGTATCTTCAGGATAAGGACCTTGGTTTTGATAAGGAGAACCTTATATCGATCCCGATGGCCTCCGACATGAAGGATAAGTACTACTCTCTTAAGAGTGAGCTTCAGAAGGAGACAAAAATAGTGGGTGTTACCGGCTCTCAGAGGCATCCGGTAAGGATAGGAAGTAATGCCGGTGGTGCCAGCTGGGAAGGCAAGGACCCGGAAAAGGACGTTCTTATCGGTATTAACGGTATTGACTATGACTATCTGCCGACCATGAAGATAGATCTGGTTTCGGGAAGGGATTTCTCAACAGAATACCAGTCGGATATGGCAAGGGACACGACCGGAAACTTTCTGGTGAACGAGGAGGTGGTTAAGCTTATGGATATAGGAGACCCTGTGGGCAGAAGTTTCAGCTTTGTAGGTATTAACGGCATGATCGTTGGGGTACTTAAGAATTTCCATTTCAAGGGTGCAGATGAGCCCATTGAACCGATGGCTTTCGCTCTGGGTGATACAAGATTCCTTAATTATATACTTATACGGTTAACTCCGGGCGATATCGCCGGATCGCTCAAATCGGTAGAAAAAATATGGCAGCAGATTGTTCCTGAATACCCACTGGAGTACACCTTCATAGAACAGGATTATGAAGATATCTTCAGGACCCAGATACGCCTTACAAAACTGCTCAGATATTTTACTATTCTGGCCGTAATAATTGCCAGTCTGGGATTATATGGATTATCATCATATTCTGCAGAGAGGCGCACCGGAGAAATAGGAATAAGAAAGGTGATGGGTGCCGGCTCCTTTAATGTGATCTATACGTTATCTAAGGAGTTTCTTGTGCTGGTGGGCATATCTATAGTTATTGCCATCCCTGTCGGCTGGATACTGGTGGATAAACTACTCAACCAGTTTGCCTTCAGGATAGATCTTAACCCACTGGTTTTTGTTGCAATTTCACTGGGAGCGATTATTGTAGCTATGGTCACGATAAGCTCGCATGCTTACAGGGCCACTACTATTAATCCGGCCGAAGCGCTGAAGACAGAATAGAAAAGATAACTGCAACAAAAAAGGGTTCTGTCCGTCTTTACCGTGGGAACCCAATATTTCCACTACTTAAACCTTCCTATATGTTTAACAATTTGATAAAACACAGCCTGAGATCTTTTAAAAGGCAGCGGGCCTATATAATCATCAATGTTCTTGGACTCTCCATTGGTATTGCCTGCAGTCTTCTAATTGCTCTCTTTGTAATTAACGAGGCGAGCTATGATCAATATAATGTTAAAAAGGATAGAATATACCGTTTGATCCTGGACGGTAAAATTGGCGGGCAGGAGCTTAAAGTTGCATCTACAGCTGCAATAATTGGCCCTACAATGGCAAAAGAATTCCCTGAGATTGAATCTTTTCTGAGGATCAACGGCTGGGGACCTACAATCGTAGAGTACAATAGTCAAACCTTTACGGAAGAGCATATGGTCGAAGCCGACTCTTCATTCTTCGATTTCTTCTCTATTCCTGTCCTGAAGGGCGATCTCAGTAATCTGCTTAATTCACCAAGAAAGATCGTGCTCTCAGAGTCTACCGCCAGGAAGATCTTCGGGAACGAGAACCCTATTGACAAGACCATTAAGATAGGGACTGATACAAACAGGTACACGGTCTCGGGTGTGATGGCCGATATGCCGGAAAAGTCACATTTTGAAGCCAATATGATTGGCTCGTTTATGACCAACAGAAGGTCAAATGATCCCATGTGGACGAACAACAGTTTCTGCACCTACCTGCTGTTAAAGCCAAATACCGACTACAGGGATGTGGATAATAAGATCCCTGATCTGATATTAAAATATGTAGGGCCTGAGGTTCAGCAATTTATGGGGATATCCCTGGAAGATTTCTTCTCTCAGGGCAACAGATACAAGTTCTATCTGCAGAACCTTACAGATATCCATCTGGACACCTCTATAGAGCAGGAGTTCAAAGAAGCCAGTGATCCAAAGTTCCTGGTGATCTTCGGCAGTATTGCCATTCTTATCGTTTTGATAGCGGCAATAAATTTTATGAATCTCTCAACGGCTCAGGCCGCCAGAAGAGCAAAAGAAGTAGGTATTAAAAAGATTGCCGGCTCGTCAAGGGGGATGCTTGTAACTCAGTTCCTGTCAGAATCATTTATTCTATCATTTATCTCATTGATTTTCGCGCTGGTTATCATAAAGGTTTCATTACCATTTTTTAATAATCTTCTTAAAACGAGTCTGGAGCTAAAGTTGCTTTCCGACTGGTATGTGATACCGGTATTGATAATCTTCTCAATGGTAGTCGGGTTCCTTGCCGGCAGCTACCCGGCCCTGTTTCTTTCCTCCTTTAATCCTTATGAAGTATTGAAGGGCAGTTTAAGAAGAAGTTCGCAAAACGGAAGGCTTAGAAAAGTGCTGGTGATTTTCCAGTTTTCAGTGTCAATATTGCTTATTGTGGGTACAATGATTATGTACAGCCAGATAAGATTTATGCTGAACAAGGATGTCGGATTCAATAAGGAACAGTTGATAGTTATCAACAGGGCTAGTGCCCTGGGAACAAAGATAAAGTCCTTCAAGCAGGTTGTAAAGGATATTCCGGGAGTTGTTAATATCGCAAACTCCACAGCAGTGCCGGGAAGGAATAACAATAACAATGGTTACATGCTTGAGGGGAGAAAAGAAGAGACCTTCCTGATGCAGTCCAACTGGATCGATCATGATTTTCTTGCTACAATGGGCATGACTCTGCTTGAAGGCCGGACTTTCGATGAGTCGTTCGGTAACGATCAGGAGTGCTGCCTTGTGAACGAGGCAGCGGTAAAGGATTTTGGAATTACCGATCCTGAAAAAACCAGATTTATGAAGCCAATGGATGGAGGCAGGATGGCCAGCCTCCAGGTGATAGGGGTAGTGAAAAACTTCAACTTTGAGTCCCTTCGCAACCCAATTGATCCCTACATTTTCCTCTTTAAAACAGATGATATGTTGGGCGGATACCTCACCGTAAGATTATCGGAGAACAACTATTCTCAGACCATCACTGAAATAGAAAAAACATGGAAGGAGTTTACAGCCAATGCTCCACTGCAATATTACTTTGTTGATGAGGATTTTGAGCAGATGTATATTCAGGAGAAACAAAATGCCCAGCTGGCTGTGATCTTTTCAATACTTGCAATATTTATAGCCGCTCTGGGACTTTTCGGCTTAACTTCCTTCACCGTTGAACAAAGAACCAAAGAGATAGGAGTGAGGAAAGCACTGGGCTCATCGGTAACAGGTATATATTTTGCTATATCGAAAGAGGTACTGATACTGATTTCAATATCTGCCATAATAGCCTGGCCGTTAATCTATTATATCGCCTCCAACTGGCTTGAGAATTTCTATTACAGGATCGATCTGGGAGTATTCAGCTTTATCGGTGGTCTGGCGATAGCCATTTTCATAGCCCTGATTACAATAAGTTATCGTATTTTAAAAGCAGCTAACGTTAATCCTGCCCGTTCGCTTAAGTATGAATAAAAAAGCAGACATATGTTCAGAAATTATCTTCTTGTAACCTACAGGAACCTGATCAAGAACCGGCTGTTCACCGCTATTAATATAATTGGACTGGGTATAGCCCTGTCGGTTTGTGTCGTCGCGTTCTTCAACAACATGTTCAACCATGACTTTAACAGGACCCATGAAAACTTTGATGTCATCTACCGGGTGAACAGTTTCAGGGATATGCAGGGTAGGGAGCAGGAATATGGAATAGTACCTGCCACCCTTGGCCTGGAGATAAAAAATGATATACCAGGGATAGAAAAATCGTCAAGATTGCTGAGATCAACCTCTCCGGTCAAGGAGGGAGACGATATCTTCTCCAATCAGATCTCATATGTAGACCCTGAGTTCCTCGACATCTTTACCTTTCCGATAATCTACGGTTCAAAGGAGGTGATAGAAAATCAGGCCAATGTCCTTATAAGCAGGAAGATTGCCGGGACACTTTTTGGCGAAGAGTTTCCCATAGGTAAGATGATCTCTATTGTAAACGACCAGAACAAGGAGTTTACCTATACGGTAGGCGGAGTATTTGAAGATTTGCCGGAGAATTCCAGTTTCAGGATCGATATACTTACCCACTTCGATAATTTTCTTCTGATGTGGAACATCAATGATACCGATTGGAAGACATGGGTAAATGCTCTGTTCATACAGGTGTCGGACAAGTCGGCCATCTCTTCAATTACGACCTCCCTGAAGAGCTATCTACCTGTACAAAACAGGGCAAGGGAAGACTTCAGGATCAACAGGTTTGTTCTTATACCGCTAAAAGATGTAGGTAACAATTCCAGGGAGATATGGTCCTCCGGACTTTTCCCGTCGCTTCATCCGGCTGCGGTTTTTTCACCACCCATTATGGCACTGTTCATTCTGCTCATAGCCTGTTTCAATTTTGCCAATACCTCCAGGGCTACATTCAGCAAGAGGCTGAAGGAGATAGGTTTAAGGAAGACCTTCGGGGGACAAAGAAGGCAGCTTGTTACCCAGTTCATGACAGAGACCTTTATCATATGTTTTCTGGCCATGTTTGTGGGGGTGGCATTCTCGGCATATCTGGTACCTGCGTATAGCAGTTTGTGGCCGGAAATGACCCTCCATTTATCGCTCATAAAGTATCCCGGATTCTGGGCCTTCTCCGTCTTGCTGGTGCTCATCACAGGTTTTATCGCAGGTGTCTATCCCGCCCTTTATGTTAGTTCTTTCAGTCCTGTGAATGTTTTAAAGGGGACAACAAGGGTGGCTGGTTCCGGAAAGCTTTCGATAATTCTTTTGACACTGCAATTTTCTATCTCAATAATGGCGCTGGTAATGGGGATCGTTTTTGTTAAGAATGCCAATTACCAAAAAAGCCTCGACAGGGGCTACGATAATGCCAGCCTTATAGCTATTCCTGTTTCTCCCGAATTTTACAATTCGTTCAGGAATGAAATAAGCAGAAACCCGAAGATCATTTCGGCCGAAGGGACACAGAGCCATATAGGGTTTGGTATTTACCGCAGACCAATAAAGGATGAGGAGAAGCAACTTGAAGTGGATGTGCTGGATGTAGGTCCGGAATATGCAACAATCATGGGACTCAGGCTCGTGGAGGGACGACTGTTCGATGAGTCGAGGGCAGCAGCCGACAGGGCTAATGGCTCAATAATTGTCAATAGGAAGTGGGTTAATAACTTTGGATGGGAAGGGGCGGTTGGAAGAACGGTTACCCTTTATGATACTACCAGACTGACAGTTATTGGGGTAGTAGAAGATTATTATAACTCCGGTCTGTGGCGGGAAATTGAACCGGTGATGCTCCGGCTGACGAGGAACGATGATTATGGGGTTCTTGTGGTTAGGGCTAAGCCTGAAGATCTGGACTCTACTCTGGAATACATTAAAGAGGAGTGGAAAAGCAGATTCCCCAACTATTTATTCCAGGGAATGGTACAGAACGATACCATGCAGGAGGAGCAGGATGTTAACGGCAGTATAACAAAGGTCAACCTGTTTCTGGCTATAATTGCCACTCTACTCTCTCTTGTCGGAATGTTTAACCTCGTATCGCTGGATATTATCAAGCGTACAAAGGAGATAGGCATAAGGAAGATACAGGGGGCACCTGTTGCGACATTAATGTATCTGATAAGCAGGAAATTTCTGATAGTACTGGCTGTTGCCTCTGTTCTTGGCTGTGCCGGCGGATACTATATGTCGCTTATGCTCCTGGACAGTATTTGGGACTATTTTGTCGATATAAAAGCAGGCATTCTTGTCAGCGCTGTAGCCATAATGTTTATGGCCACCATCATTACCCTGCTCTATAAGGTCATAAGGGCTGCCCTGAGAAACCCGGCAGTATCCCTGCGCTACGAATAGGGCCTGGTTACCTGACATAAAAAAAGGATACCTGCCTCTCCGGCAGATATCCCTGATGCTCTGAAGAGCTATATATAGTGATAAGGTGTGCTAGTACATTCTGTTGATAAGCTGTCCTATCTCATCTCTCTTCTTCAGTGGGAAGCTAAGACTTTTACCATCCCTGGTAACAACATTTAATCCTTTGGCCCCAAAGAGACCTTTGCCGAAAAAGATGACCTCCAGAATATTCTCAAAGAGTATCTCCAGATTGAATTTCTCACTCCCGGCCTGAAGAGTCTTGAAATAAATACGCTGGTTTGTTACTATCAGCTTACCGTCAACTATTTGGTTGTCAATCACCTGATTTGTATCACCGGCCTTCAGGACAACCTCATTTGCGTATAGATCTACAGTCATTGTATGTTGTTTTAATAAAGACGGCCATTGGTATCAGAAGTTGCATAATATATCAAAATTCGCTTTTCAGGAGCCTTTTCCTTTGAAGGTATTGTGTAAAAAGCTAAATTGGAAATATTAAAGCCAAGCATCCAATTAGCATCTGAAGTGAAAATTTATTTTCTGAAGATCGCACTTAGAAGCATCTTCAAAAACAAACTTTATTCTCTTATCAATATTATTGGTCTGACCGTCGGCATCACTGCATTTCTGATGCTTACTCTTTTTGTCAGGTACGAAAGGAGTTTCGATACTTTTTTCAGGAACAGTGACAATATTTACAGACTTCGGTATGAGCGGTCCAGTGATGAGGGGGAGACTGTGAAATTTGCATCATGTTGTCCGCCAGCTGCAATAAGAATAAGAGAGTTGTATCCGGAGGTCGAAAAAATTGCCAGGGTATTCAGGTACAGGGCGACGGTAATTTTCGGTGACACAAAATTCTATGAGGAGAGGATGTATTTTGCAGAACCTCAACTGTTTGATGTCTTCAATTTTGATTTTATTTCAGGCGATCCGGCAACCGGGATCTCAAATGCAAATTGTGCTTTTATTTCTGAGTCTTATTCCCGAAAGTATTTCGGGAGCGAAAGTCCTCTTGGTAAGGCTATAATTGTCGATAAGGAGATGAGTTTCGTCATTACGGGTATCTTTCGGGACTTACCGGGTAACTCTCATCTAAACTTCGATATTTTACTATCATGGCCGGATTTAATTAATCATTATGGTCCGGAAATGGAATCATCGTGGGGAGATACAGGCTTCTTTACCTATCTTGTGCTTAATCCTGCCTCTACCCCCGTGGAGCTGGAAGAAAAACTTAAATCCCTGGTTGAGATGGACTTTGGTGAGGAACTAAAGTATTATAAACTAACCCTCGACCTGAAAGTTCAGTCGCTTACTGATATTCACCTGAAATCTCACTTCATGCAGGAAATGGAGGTGAATGGCAACTATGAAACGGTGCTTTTCATGAGCATAATAGCTTTTTTTATTTTATTAATAGCCCTGGTAAATTATGTTAATATCACAACGGCTCGTTCCCTGACCAGGGCAACGGAGGTAGGATTAAGTAAGGTCGTTGGTGCCACAAGGGTTGAGCTGATACAACAATTCTTTGTTGAAACAATGTTGGTGAACCTGTTCGCTTTTATACTCTCCCTGATCCTCCTTTTAGTGTTTCTGCCACTCTTCTATAACCAAACAGGGATCTCAGCAACATTTATTATGTGGAATGAGAGCTGGTTCTGGCTATCCCTCATTACACTTTATATCGCATCGGGTATTCTTTCTGGTGTTTATCCGGCATTTGTCCTTACCTCCTTTAGACCTGCTGACGTTCTAAAAGGTAACTATGCACATTCGGGAAAAGGTGTCTTTCTAAGAAGAGTTTTGGTGACATTTCAACTACTGATGGCTATTTGTCTCATTACCTGTACTCTTTTGATATTTCAACAGGTTCATTACCTCCGGAAGCAGGAAAAGGGAATTTCAATTTCAAATATTCTTGCATTAAGGGCACCCCGTATCAGAGATAGTTCTTTTGGAAGCAAACTAATTGCCTTTAAAGAAGAATTGTTAAGAAATCAGATCATAACAAAATTCAGTGTTGGAACTGAAGTCCCGGGACGTCAGATTTTATGGGATGCAGGTGGGATTTTCAGAGTTGGATCCGACCAGAGTAAGAATTATCAGATTATAGGTATTGACTACGATTATCTCGACCTTTTGGAGGCAAAAATATTAGCGGGAAGAAATTTTGACAGATCATACGGAACAGATTCTACATCACTTATACTTAATGAAAAGGCTGTAAAATGGATGGGATTCGCATCCCCGGAAGAGGCTATTAATAAACAGGTCAATTACTGGGGAAACATTTACAACATTGTAGGTGTCGTTGAAAACTATTGTCAGCAGTCTCCAAAAGAGGCTTTTGAACCTCATATATTCAGATTTCTTCCCCAGGGCCGTGATGTAAGGGGCGTATTTATGATAAAGATCAAACCAGGAAGCGAGACGAACGCTCTGAGTCTGGTTGAAACGACCTATTCAGAGTTCTTTCCCGATAACCCCTTTGACTATTTTTTTCTGGAGAATTATTATGATCAGCAATACAGGGATGAAAAGCTACTGGGAACGATCTTTATGATTTTTTCTCTTCTTGCACTTGTCGTTACCTCCCTGGGTATTTTCGGACTTACAGTGTTTTTGTTACTCCAAAAAACCAAAGAGATAAGCATTAGGAGGATAGTAGGTTCAAATATTTTCGGGATCATAATCCTCTTTTCAAGGGATTTTGTTAGGATTACTTTATTTGCATTCTTGCTTGCTATCCCGCTGTGCTACATCTGGTTCTCTCATTGGCGTAATAATTTTGAAGCTAAACTGGATGTTTCAATCTGGTATTTTATAATTCCCTTTCTTGCTGTCATGACCCTTACCCTGATTACAATTGGAATAATCGTTTTCAAAACTGCTTCCATAAGCCCGGCTGAAAATTTAAGAAGAGATTAATCGATGCCTGGAAGAGCCGGCGGGAAAAAATGTCTATTTATTTGACACATTTTGTTTTTTATTCCGTCTTTTACTAAAACTTTATTATGAAAAAGGGAACTCTTCTTTTGGTCGACGGTAACAGGAGCCTCCTGAAGGAACTTGAGCTTCTTTTCAGGGATGAGTTCGGGAAGGTTTTGTCTGTTGACGATCCGGGAAGAATAGATGAGATGTTAAGGAAAAACGATGTAGATATCGTCGTTCTCGACATGAACTATAAGGCCGGTGTCCATAACGGTAATGAGGGACTTTTCTGGATGCGGGAGGTCTTTAAGACCGACAGTAATATAAGTGTCGTTATAGTGGCTGAAAATGCAGATGTAGAAATTGCCGTTAAGGCGATCAAAGGAGGGGGCGGTCGATTTTATACTGAAGCCATGTGACAACGCACGTCTTCTTGCGACCGTTAATGTGGCATGGCAGTTACGAGAGTCGAGGCTGGAGACCAAAAACCTGAAACGCGACAACGAACTTCTTAAAAGCGAGATCAACAAGGGCAGCGAAAGGATCGTTCTGGGAGCCTCGCCAACTATGATCAACGTAATGAACACAGTTAAGAAGGTGGCAGCCACCGAAGCAAACGTACTGATAACAGGAGAGAACGGTACCGGAAAGGAGCTTGTGGCCCGCGAGATACATAACCTCTCAAAACGGTCGGGCGAGCTGATGGTAAGCGTTGATATGGGGTCAATAACAGAATCACTCTTCGAGAGCGAGCTTTTCGGACATGTAAGGGGTGCTTTTACCGATGCACGGGAAGAGCGCAAGGGTAAATTTGAACTCGCACACAAGGGGACACTCTTCCTCGATGAGATAGGCAATCTCTCTCTTCAGTCGCAGGCCAAACTGCTTAGTGTTCTTCAAAACAGATATGTGGTGAAGGTGGGATCCAACAAGCAGATACCGGTCGATATCCGTCTGGTGTGCGCCACTAACTGCAACCTGCCGCAGATGGTGGCTGAGGGTCGCTTCAGGGAGGACCTGCTCTACCGAATAAATACAATTATGATAGAGGTGCCTCCTCTTCGCGACAGGGTCGACGATATCCCTGTCCTTGCCAATTACTTCCTGCGTATCAACAGCGAACGTTATGAAAAGGGTCAACTCAGGATTAATGCACAGGCGCTGGGTAAGCTGGCCAACCACGACTGGCCGGGAAATGTGAGGGAGCTGCAGCATGCAATAGAGAAGGCGGTTATAATGTGCGATGCTCCTCTATTGAAGCCTTCTGACTTTATGT
>CAVORD010000005.1:0-6739 GCA_963698535.1 uncultured Bacteroidales bacterium
GGCCGGTGCCGGGGTCCAGTTCATTGCTCCTGATGTGGTAGCAGATATGATCGTCAAGAAGGATCCGTCACTGCGTCTCATAGATGTCAGAACCCCCGAAGAGTTTGATGCATTTTCACTCCCGGGAGCGATTAATATTCCCTTAAGTACTATACTGTCAGAGGAATATACTGACTACCTTAACCAGGAAGCATATGTGAATGTTCTCTATTCCAACGGATCGGTATATGCTAATGAAGCATGGCTGATAACAAGATCACTGGGCTACGAGAACAATCTGGTTCTGGAGGGAGGACTCAACTATTGGTTCGGGAATATTCTGGGAGCTGTTGAGCCACCCCAGACAAGTCCAAACGAGGAGTTTGCGAAATACGACTTCAGGAAAAGTGCTGCTTCTGCCCTGGGCGGTGGTTCTGTCATCTCCACAGATGGCGGATCATCAATGGCAACAGCCAATAAGCCACCTATACCATCGAAGGCCAAGAAAAAAGCTGCAGGAGGCTGCTGATTTTTGCGAAGCACGAAAATTGATCTATATTTGCCGCTGAAATTGAGCTGCTCACAGAGGTGCATTAACAACATCCGGTGACGTAGCTCAATGGATGCAGATGTTTTGGCCTCGTAGTTCAATGGATAGAATGGAAGTTTCCTAAACTTTAGATTCAGGTTCGATTCCTGGCGAGGCTACAAAAAAGAGCGATAATATCGCTCTTTTTTGTTACAGGTCGGAGATCCTGACCGACTGTAAGGAGTCAAAGATCCTGACCGAAAGAATTGAGCGTCAGGGCGTCAGGGTTACAGGTCGCAAGCCCGCCCGTCCGTAGCCTGAAAGGCGAAGGCGGGTTGCAGGTTTTACTGGTAGAAAGTAAGGGCTTTGGGCGATTTATTTAAAACTGAAGGTGGGCATTAATAAATCCCCTCCTCCGGAGAGCCTGTACCGCCAAAGGCGGGAGGTTAGTGGTGGGTATTAGATGTTGCAGGTTGCAAGTCGCAGGTTGCAGGGTTCTCTGTTAGAAGGGGAGGGTTTTCCCTCACACTCACTTTTTTCCCGACATGTCTATTACAGTTGGCTCTCCCTTGAAATGAGCCGTAAGTGTTTTGCCTCCTGTTGTGGTGACAGTGATATCAAACAGGTATCCTTCGGTAGAATCGGCTATCACTATACTCCCACTTGTAAAATATGTTACCGTACCGGTCTTATCGTCGGTATTAAGATCTTTTACCATCTGGATGTTCTCGAATGTAAAAGCCTCACCGCTGCCACCTATATCAAAGTCATAGGTCCCTGCCGACAAACCCTGGCTGCCTTCTGTGTATATCTCCATAAATAACATACTGCCCTTGCCCGACAATCCGCTGTAGGGAATAAAAGTAAGTCCCCTGGTATACAGGAACAGATCAAAATTATACCCGGTGCCTGTAACCTGACCATAATACTCCAGTAGTCCGTTTTCGAGGGCGTAGGTTTTACCGTCAAATTTCATGAAATTTTCAAGCGGAAGATCTTTATCCTTTTTACATGATACTGTAGATAGTATAAGATAAAAAGCAAGAAATAAAGTGTATATATTGTATGACTTCATGTTAAGAGTAAAATAAACAATGAAAAAGGTTTGATAATAGTATTATAAAGAAACATCAGGCTTATATCTTCTTATTTCTCAGTTCTTTTCTTCAGATTGGAATGAATCTTAGCAAGAAGATTATTTTTACTGAAGGGCTTGGAAATGTAGTCATCACAACCGGCATTAATTGCTTTGCTCTTGCCAATATACGGAGCAAATGCAGTTTGCGCAATGATGATGACGTTTTTATTGAATTCTCTGATTCCCCGGGCCGCGGCAAGCCCATCCATTACAGGTAGTTTAATATCAAGAAAAATAAGGTCCAGATCGGCGTTATCTCTGGTTATATCAACTGCCTGGTCGCCGCTGATAGCAAAGAGTAGCTTTTTAGCGATTGGACGACAAATAACCGTTAGATACTCCATTGAAACTTTGTCATCTTCAGCGATAAGGATGTTAAGACCAGACATGGTTAAATATGATTCGGCAGAAGAATGCTGCTGTCCGGGCTGGTTATCATTCATAGTGCCTATAATATAGGGTATATTGAAACTGAACACCGATCCTTTTTTCTCAGAATCCTCATTAACCGGACTGGTTATCCAGATCTCACCTCCAAGCATTTCGGCAAATGACCTTGATATGGCAAGACCCAGACCCGAACCCTCATATTCCTTGCTAATAATATCATTCCCTTGCCGAAACCTCTCAAATATTATGGCTTTTTGTTCTTCCGGAACACCTACTCCTGTATCCTGAACAAAAAACTCAACCATTCCGCTTCTAACTGTATATCCAAACACCACTGATCCGGAAGGAGTAAATTTCAAGGCATTTCTGATAAGATTGATGAGGATGGCAATAACTTTTGCCTCGTCAGACTGAATTATAGCTTCAGTATCGGGAAGGCCCTTTGAAAATGATAATATCAGTCTTTTCTGCTTTGCCTGAGGTAGGAAAAAAGAGTAGAGAAAGTCAATTTTTTCATTGAGGTTAAACTGCGATAAATAAACATTCATTAATCCGGCTTCTATTTTGGATATATCGATTAGGTCGTTGATTAAAGCAAGCATCCTTTCACCGCTGCTCTCAATGATTCCGATATACTCCTGCTGGTTTTCCCCGGTAAGGTCGGGGTTTTTAAGAAGGTCAGCAAACCCAAGTATCCCATTCATAGGAGTCCGTATTTCATGACTCATATTTGCAAGGAAGGAGCTTTTTAGGCGGTCGCTCTCTTCGGCTTTCTCTTTGGCTGTTTTCAGTTCCTGTAAGGTTCTGTTACCTTCAGTTACATCCGACATAATATGGACGGCCCCTGATATATCGCCAAAATCGTTAAAAACAGGATCAACAATAATTTGATAGCTTTTATCTCCAATATTCACCTCCAGTGATTCCCTGTGCTTGGTAATCATCATCCTGTGGAATGGGCAGTTTGTAATACTACTTTGCAGTCCGTGCATTACGTCATGGCATTTCATTCCCAACACCTCTTCGGGTCTTTTCCCGATAATTAAATAAGTGGCAATGTTCGCTTGTAAAATGTTCTGGTTGCAATCCAGAATAAACAAGGAGTCATTTATGGCATTAAAAGTATTGTTCCAGACAGAAGCCGACTGCTTCAGTTTTTCCTCTGCAATACGATTCCTGGTTACATTAAGTGCTGTCACGTAGATCTTATCACCATTATTGTCGCCATAGCCGGAAACATGAATATATGTTAGGTCAGATCCATTTGTATTTAACTCCAGATCGACAGTGTCGGTAATTTTTGTTAACCGTTGCCTTTCCAAAAATGAACTAAGAGATCTTTTTGAATCATCCGAAAGGAAAACAGAAAATTGTTTGTTGAGTAGATCGACCCGATTTCTACCAAGCAGCTTGGCAATATAGAGGTTGAGATTAAGGATTATTCCCTCATTCGACAGGGTCAGGTAACCAAAGGGGGCAAAATCGTAAAGGTTTTTATACTTGGCCGACAACTTACCATACAGCATGTTGGTGTTGGAGAGCTCTTCGTTCTGCATCTCCAGTTCAATTTGATGAACTTCCAGCTCGTGGATTAGCTTAAGCGTGTCAATCTCGGAAAGATTACGGGGGTCTTCTTTCTGGGCTTTTGCCAGCTTTTTCTCCGCAGAGATGCGCAATACATCAGTTTTTTTTGGCGGCACCTTTTTTCCCATATCAACAGTAGAAAAATTGAGAATTATCCTGTGGAGGTGAGTTTATTTCGCACACATTCTATCCTTTGGCTTTAAGCTTTGCCCGGGTTTCATTTAGCTCTGCCTCAACCTTCTTTGCCCCGGTGATATCTGAAAAGGTGATTACAACTCCATCAATTCTGTCATCGATGGTTCTGTATGGCATTATTCTAACACTAAACCACTTGTCGCTGTCGGTGGCAATTGCTGTCTCGACTGTAATAAGAGTTCTTAAGACCTCTTTGGCGTTAGTGTCCAGTTCCGGATATTTTAAGGTGTTGGCAAGGTCGGTAAATGGTCGGCCAATGTCACCAGGTCTTAATTTAAATATCCTGGTAACCTGTTCGGTATATCGACGCACATTCATCTCCCTGTCCAGAAACAAGGTTGCTATCTCTGTGCTGTTTAGCAAATTCTTCATGTCGTCGCTGGTGCGCAGGTAATCGGCGATTTTTGTCTGTAATTCGAGGTTCACTGTCTGAAGTTCCTCATTGAGGCTCTGCATCTCCTCTTTCGATGTTGTTAGCTCTTCATTGGTGGATTGTAACTCCTCATTGGTGGATTGCAGCTCTTCATTGGTGGATTTTAATTCTTCCTGAGATGTTTGCATCTCTTCACGTGTTATCTGCAGATCATCCAACGCCCTTGCCAGCTCTGCTTCCAGCTTCTTCACATTGTCGTTGGCGACCCCTTTCCCGGACTTCTTCGAATTACTCTTTAAAAGGTCTGGATCATCGGTATCGGAAAAGACTAAAATTATCAGCCCATTTAATGAATCAGGCTTTTGCAGCTTCTGAATAACAACTGATACCAGGGTCCTGGAATCGGGCCTGCTAATCCTTATATTCTCTAGAAAAACCTTTTCGCCTGTCAGGATAGTCCTTCTAAAAGCTGATGGCAGGTGTTCACGCAGGCCATCTTTTGCCATAACAAAAATATTCCAGTTGGCCTTCCCAGAAGTCGGCTCCAGATATGTACCGGTTTTTCCTGTTATGTATAATATATCGCCCTCGGAGTTTACAAGAATTGTGGGAGGTGAGAATCCGTGAAGAATAACCTGTTCAAGATCACTTTGGAAAGTCTCCGGTTTTCTGGATATGATTTTGCTTCCACTGGAATCGGACCGGGTCAATTTAAAAGCACTTGGAAAATCAACCATCATGCGAACTTCTTTTGTTGGAACACGACGATATATTTTTTGTTTCGGATCCAAAGTAATAAAGCCATCACCGTTCGATCCCGGCGATTCAGCTGAACCCAATACGAGCAATCCTTCCGGATTAAGACTGTAATGGAAAAGTGATATCAGCCGGCTCTGTAGTGGAGGCTCCATGTAGATCATCATATTTCGGCAACACAATATGTCAAGCTTTGTAAAAGGGGGGTCTTTTATGATGTTTTGAGGGGCAAATACAACCATCTCCCTTACCTTTGGGATTATCCTGATAAAGTCGTCACCCTCCAATTTAAAAAACCGTTTAAACCGCTTGGGAGAGATATCAACAGAACTATTCTTCCGGAAAACTCCTTTTCTGGCTCTCTCTATCGTATCAGCATCAATGTCGGTTGCAAAAACCTGAACAGTGATACCCCTCGAAGAGGGCAGATTGTCGATTGCTTCCTTTATAATTATTGCCAGCGAATAAGCTTCCTCGCCACTTGAACAGGCTGGCACCCACGCCTTAATAACATGATTGTCAGGACACTTAGCAATGAGTTGAGGCAGGTAATTGGTTAGAAGTGCGTCCCACATAGAGGGGTCGCGAAAAAAACTCGTGACACCTATTAACATCTCCTTGCTGAGAATCTCTATTTCCGTCAGGTTTTCCTGAAGGAAGCGGACATAGCTACTAATATTGTCTATCAGGTGTATTCTCATCCTCCGTTCAATTCTTCTGATCAGCGTGTTTTTCTTATAGAGGGAGAAATCATTACCCGTATTATCTCTTATGAGAAGAATAATCTTCTCCAGACTTGTTATGCTTATTTTTTTCGTTCCGCCCTCCTTAACAGGATCATGTTTGTGATTCAGAAAGGCAGAAAGCTTAAGAGGCAACTCTTGTGGTGGTGCAATTATATCTACCATAACCGATTGAATTGCAGCCTTTGGCATCCCATCAAACTTGGCAGTTGCGGGGTCCTGTACCAGAACGATACCGTGTTTTTCCTTTATTGATCTTAGGCCGAGGGAGCCATCTGAACCCATGCCCGACAATACAATTCCGATACTTTTCTCTTGCCTGTCGGCCGACATCGAGCGAAAAAAGATATCTATGGGCAATCTTAATCCCCTTGATTCAACCGGATCAAAAAGATGCAATTTCCCATTGAGAATAGACATGCTTTTATTCGGTGGAATTACATAGATAAAATTTGGCTTTACCAACTCCCTGTCTTTCACCTGAATGACCTTTAATGTTGTTCCCCTCTGCAGTATTTCAGGCATGATCCCTACATAATCCGGATCGAGATGCTGAATAACGACATAAGCCATTCCCGGGTCCTTCTCGATAGCACCAAAGAACAGTTCAAGAGCTTCAAGGCCACCTGCAGAGGCTCCAATACCGATTATGGGGAAGTCATATGTCTGCAGAGGTTTTGGCAGGGCTTTACTCTTCTTCGCACCGGAAAGGTTAGTCGATTGTTTCTTGCTCATCTTGGTCCCCCTTCACGGAGTATGTAATTTGTCAACGAAAGGCAGCTAAATACTCTGCATTAGCAAAAGTACCTCTTTTATAAAGGTAGAAAAAATATTTGAAAATGAGGGCGATAACATGTTTCCCGGACAAGATCGATTTCATCGTACCTGAAGAGCCGGGTCATTATGATTTTATTCTCCTACATGGTTGATTGTGATGTAAATAATCTTGTCTATTTTTAATCTGTTTTATATATTATCTCTTTTCAGAACGGCAGTGAAAGATAAAGTTTAGCAGGTATAAACAGTTTGTTCAGATGAGAATAGCGGTACTT
>CAVORD010000006.1:0-97414 GCA_963698535.1 uncultured Bacteroidales bacterium
AGGGTTCAGGTGCTCACCTCATCTTCCAAATTATCGATTACCCAATTAAGGCAGAGGACGGGTATAAACCTTCCCGATGAACTTTTAATAATCCAATCCGGGAATCTCTATAAACACCAGGTAGGACGAACTACGGATTACAAAAGTGCCGTCAGCCTGAAGGACAGAATAGTGCTGGCAGGATTGAAAGGTGCTTTTGTTGTGGCTTTTATTGAGGACGAACCGGCAACAATAGAAGAGGCCTTGAAAGTTTCAGGCAATAACTAGCGGTGTAGTCTGTCCATCTCCCTTTTTGCATCCTTCTGCTTAAGAACCTGACGATGATCGTACTCTTTCCTCCCTTTGGCCAGAGCAATCTCTGTCTTGGCAAGACCACGGTCATTAATAAAAAGCTTGGTCATAACGATCGTTAAGCCCGTCTCCTTAACCTTCCTTTCCAGCTTCCGCAGTTCTTTGCCGTTAAGAAGCAACTTCCTCTCTCTTAAAGGGTCGTGGTTGAACAGGTTACCCCACCAGTATTCGGCGATATGCATTCCTTTGACGAAAAGCTCGCCCCTTACAAAATGGCAGTACGAATCGATGAGTGATGCCTTCCCCAGTCTTATCGATTTGATCTCGGTTCCGGTTAACATGATGCCTGCAATATACTTTTCAAGAAATTCGAAATTATGACTCGCCTTCTTGTTCCTTATAACAATATTTGCCGTTTCCTTTCTCACTGAGATCAGGCGAATATGCTGAAATAAAGAGTATCCATAAGGCCGTGCAGCAGCTTGTCAAGGATCACATATACTATTATCAAAGAAAAGGAGGTGGCAATTATCAGAGGAAGCTTTTTGTGTTCCGGAGGATTAAGCATCTTATCCATCCCCACCCAGAAGATATAAAGTCCGTAAAGACTGAGTATGTTAACAAAGATCAGTGACTCAAAAAGCCTGCTTACTATCTGTGTGACAAGAAAAGGTGCCAGTGAATAGTTGATGAGTTTGAACGATACGGTAAAACTTCTTTCCAGATCCAGCGCATGACATATTTCTGAAAGAACCAGGGTTGAAATATTTATTGCAAGATAGAGAAGCACCACATATGTCAGTCCCTGAAGCACCGGGTAAACAAGATTAAGATCATTATGTGTGAAGAAAAATGATCCCAGCATGCTTGACAGTCCCACCAGGGTTATCAGCGGAAAGAAATAGCTGCTCCTGACATCACCAATTGGCCTGTTCTCAGAATGGATAATCGCCCAGGCTTTATCCGGGTTAATTATAATATATGTCAGCCTCTGATATAAAAACCTGAAGTCCATATTACACCTTTATTGCGGGGCAAAATTAAGCAATTTTATCTTATCTTTTCGCCTCATTAGTTTCAAGTGGAAAATATAGTGGAGAACAGTAACTATAATATGCTCGTTATTACCGGACCAACAGCTACCGGTAAGACCAGGCTGGCTGCAATGGTTGCCCGGGAGATAAATGGAGAAATAATAAGTGCCGACTCAAGACAGGTATACCGGTCAATGACCATAGGGACAGGCAAAGACATTGAGGACTATACGATCGATGGGGTGACAGTGCCTTATCATTTGATCGACATATGCGACCCTGGATACAAGTACAACCTGTTCGAATATCTGAGCGACTTCAGGGAGGTATATTCTGAGATAGTGAGCCGCGGAAACTATCCGTTACTGTGCGGTGGATCAGGGCTTTATGTTGAGTCAGTGATCAAGAACTATAAGCTTGTAAGGGTGCCTCCCGACTATGAACTGAGGAAGGAGCTTGAGAAGAAAGAGCTTGCTGAACTTACTGAAATGCTTTCAGGATACAGGGCTTTGCACAATGTTTCCGATACCGACTCTGTGAAAAGAGCTGTCAGGGCTATTGAGATAGAGATGGCAAAAGCAGAAGGTAATGTTGAGGACATCACTCCCGGAGAAAGCAATCCTCTGATCTTCGTTGTTGAAATCGACAGGGAGATGAGAAGGGAACGAATAAGTAAAAGGCTGGAAAAGCGACTGGGTGAAGGTATGATCGAAGAGGTGGAGAAACTTCTTGCGGCAGGGGTGGAGGCCGACACCCTTATCTATTACGGGCTGGAGTATAAGTTCATTACACAATATCTGAAAGGGGAATTATCATACAGCAATATGGTATGGGGCCTTGAGACAGCCATCCACCAGTTTGCAAAAAGACAGATGACATGGTTCCGGGGCATGGAGAGGAGGGGGATAAAGGTGAACTGGCTCGATGGCGCCCTGCCCGACAACGAGAAGGTTGAAGTTATACTCAATGCATTAAAAAAATAGAGCCGGAATAAAATCCCGGCCCCTTTTTCAATATTCCCGGCCTGGTTATTGGCCGGAATCTTATCTCTTAACTCATCATTCATCAATCTTCAGGTAGGTGTCGAGCCACCTGAAGAACTCCTTCTGCCATATTATGGCATCGTGAGGGTTGGTAACGAAGTGAGATCCGTCGTGGAAGAAGAGTAATCGTGAAGGTATTCCCCTAAGCTGTGCTGCCTGGAAGGCCTCCATGCTCTGGGTATAAGGTATCCTGTAGTCCTGCTCTCCCGTGATGATCATTATTGGTGCGGTCCATTTGTCAACCAGCAGATGGGGTGAATAGTCATAGCTCTTGGGTTTTTCCCAGTAAGGGCCTTCTATATCCTTGTTTGCAAACCACAGCTCTTCGGTGGTGCCATACCACGATTCGAAGTTGAACATTCCGCAATGTGATATCAGCGCCTTGAAGCGTCCGTTGTGTATGCCGGCGAGGTAGAATACTGAATATCCTCCATAACTGGCACCAACAGCACCCAGCCTCTCCTTGTCGACGAATGGTTCTTCTGCCATTGCGTCGATGGCATCAAGATAATCCTGCATGTTCAATCCGCCATAATCACCTGATATCTGCTCGGTCCATTCCGAACCAAAACCGCTGTTACCTCTTCTGTTGGGAGCAACAACGATATATCCGTTGGCAGCCATGATCTGGTAGTTCCATCTGTACGACCAGCCTTGTCCCAACGCACCCTGCGGTCCTCCTTTGCAATAAAGAAGAGCAGGATATTTCTTTGCGGGATCGAAGTCAGGCGGGTAGATAACCCACATCTGAAGATCCTTCTTATCCTTGGTCTTAATATATCTCTCTTCTACCTTACCCATCTTTATCTTCTCGAAGATGGGAGCGTTTACATTAGTAAGCTCTGCGATCTGTCCGGTGCCCATATCAATTCTGACAACCTCTGTGGGTGACGACATCGACATCTTGCCTCCGGCCAGAACACCGTTACCCAGTGTCAAAGGACCAATGTCGTGGACGCCGGAGGTTATCTGTTTCACTTCACTGCTGTTAAGGTCGATGGTAAATACCTGCTGTGTTCCAAGATAGGGCGAGGTGAATACGATCTGGTCTTCACTGAGCCATATGAAGTTGGAAACATCAAAGTCCCATCCTTTTGACGCCCATGTTGAACTGCCGGAAGGAATGTCATATACCATTAGACGCTCAAGATCAGACTCATAACCAGCCTCTTCCATGCTCATATAGGCGATCTTGGTGCCGCCGGGAGAGAAGACAGGTACTTTATCATATCCCATGGCTCCGTTGGTAATATTAATTATTCCTCCTGTCTCTGTGTCGAGAAGAAAGATGTCGCTGTTGGTACTTACAGCATCGGCTTTGCCATTAAGCAACTTACATGTATAGGCCAGTGTTTTGCCATCGTTATTCCATGCTATCTCAGCACCATCGAAATATGGTGCCAGAGGCGTTTCAAATCTCTGATCCAGCATAAAATCCTTCTCATCATTTACGCTCTTGCCATCGAATGATGCTACAAAAAGATGCGAATAGGAATAGTCATGCCAGTAGTCCCAATGACGATACATCAGATCATCAATGATCCTCATATTAGCCTTGTCGAGATTGTACTTTTCATTAGGTGTCTCATCGAGTTTAACTCTTCTTGTGAACCATATCTTGTTATCAGTTGGAGAGATTGCCCAGTTCTCAAAATTCTCGAGTCCGGAAACTTCGACTGGAGAAGAGCCATCAGCATTCATTACCCAAAGGCTTCCTTTTGAGGTATATGCTATCTTCTTGCCATCCGATATCCATTGCGGAGAAGAGCCACCATCGGGGGTTAGCAGGACCGGATCACCGCCTTCAGCCGGAATCGAATAAATAACCGTCCTTCTGGCTTCAGTTGGTATATCATATATGGTAACGGTATAAAGGACTATCTTTCCATCGGGCGAAATAGCTATGGTGCCAACACGTCCGAATTTCCAGAGTATCTCAGGGGTAAGCAACCCGTCAGATGCCTCCTTTTGTGTAAGGCTGGTATTAAATTCAGGCTTTGCCTGTTCAGGAGCCTTTGTGGATGTGCATGCTCCTATAAGAACCAGCAGGATCAGGGATGTAAAAAAGTTTACTTTTCTCATTACTTATCTGTTTCTGTTACAACTATCTATTTTTTTGGAATGGCCAGTTGCTCTTTTACCTTCAACTTTAATTCTTCCATTAATTCAGGGTTATCCTCAAGTATCTGCTTGACGGCGTCGCGCCCCTGACCAAGTTTGGTGTCGCCATAGCTGAACCAGGAACCACTCTTCTTGATGATATTGAAGTCGACACCCATGTCAATTATCTCCCCTATCTGGGATATGCCCACACCATACATTATATCGAAGTCGGCCTTTCTGAATGGCGGCGCCAGTTTGTTCTTCACCACCTTAACCCTTGTCCTGCTTCCCACTACCTCTTCACCATCTTTTATCTGACTTACCCTTCTTATATCGATCCTTACTGAAGCATAGAACTTAAGAGCGTTACCACCGGTTGTTGTTTCGGGATTGCCGAACATGATGCCGATCTTCTCCCTTAACTGGTTAATAAAAATTAATGTTGTATTGGTCTTGTTTATGTTGGCAGTAAGCTTACGAAGAGCCTGCGACATTAATCTGGCCTGAAGTCCCATCTTTGAGTCGCCCATCTCTCCCTCTATCTCAGCCTTGGGAGTAAGAGCGGCTACTGAGTCAATTACAACAATATCGAGGGCTCCTGATCTGATAAGGTGATCGGCTATCTCCAGAGCCTGTTCTCCATTATCCGGCTGTGAGATCAAAAGATTCTCTATGTCGACACCAAGCTTCGAAGCATAGAACCTGTCGAAGGCATGCTCTGCGTCGATCATGGCAGCAATACCTCCCTGTTTCTGGGCCTCGGCGACAGCATGTATTGCCAGTGTTGTCTTACCTGATGACTCCGGGCCGAAGATCTCGATCACCCTCCCGCGCGGGAATCCTCCCACCCCGAGAGCAGAATCAAGACCGATAGATCCGGTTGAAATTACCTGTATATCCGCGATAGGGTTGTCGCCAAGCTTCATAATTGTTCCGCGGCCAAAATCTTTTTCGATCTTGCCAAGGGTAACCTCCAAAGCTTTTAGCTTCTCTTTGTTAATCTCTTTACGTTCCATATAGTTTTTGTGATTATTTTCCTGTTAATTCAAAAATCTGGTTGCTGTGTCCGGCAGTATTGACTTTGCTGATTATCTTTTCAATGATTCCCTTCTCATCGATAATAAATGTAGTCCTTAAAACGCCCATGTAAGATCTTCCGTACATCTTCTTTTCTGCCCATACTCCATAGTCTGACAGGATCTTTTTCTCAGTGTCAGCTATCAGGGGGAAAGGGAGTGAGTGTTTGGCTATAAAGCCTTTGTGCGATTTTTCGGAGTCAGGACTAACACCGATAACGGAATAACCCCCGGCCAGAAATTTATTGTAATTATCCCGCAGGTCGCAGGCCTCAGCCGTGCATCCCGAAGTGTTGTCTTTAGGATAAAAATAGAGGACGAGTTTCTTCCCCTTAAAATCGTTTAAAGTAATGGGTTGACCATCCTGGTTAAGACCTTCAAAATAAGGTGCTTTAGAACCCTCAGTAAGTGCAGACATATCTGTATAATAATTAGATAGATGTAAAAATACAAAGATTAACCTGCATTTTGAAGCAATTGAAAGGATTATTATTAACAAGGTACCCTCTTAATCCTATACTTTAACCTAACCTTGGTTATTAGTCATTTTTCTTCTGTTCCTACACTCTTTTTTATTATTTTAGGTGACTACTAACAATAGTTCTATGACAAGGGAAGAGATACTGAAAAAACATGCACCGCTCAAGGAGAATATACTTATGATCCTTCATGACCTGCAGAACAATAATCCGGATAACTGGCTGTCGAAAGATGACCTTGGTGCCGTTGCAGCACATCTTAATACAACCCTTAGCTCTGTTCTGGGGGTTGCCACATACTACTCAATGTACAGCATTGAGCCACGGGGTAAGATCATTATAAGGGTGTGCAATTCTCCTGTTTGCAATATGGTAGGATCGGAAGGTATTATTGAGACTCTGAAAAGAACCCTGGGAATAGAGATAGGGGAGACCACCGCGGATGGTCTTTTTACCCTGGAACTGACGGAGTGCCTTGGCCGATGCGCTGCAGCACCCGGACTGATAGCAAATGAAGATTTTCACGGGGTACTTGATGAGAAGCGGGTTGAACAACTGATTGATAAACTAAAGAGATAGTCCATGATACAGGAAAAGAGGATAACACTCAAAAATGTAGGCAAGATAAATCCTGAAAAGATTGAGGATTATATTGCTGCCGGAGGATACCGGTCGGCGGAGAAGGCTATCAAGATGGATCATGTGAAGGTTATCGACGAGATGGTCAACTCAAGCCTCAGGGGCAGAGGGGGTGCCGGTTTCTCGG
Source organism: uncultured Bacteroidales bacterium (assembly GCA_963698535.1). Lineage (GTDB taxonomy): Bacteria > Bacteroidota > Bacteroidia > Bacteroidales > VadinHA17 > CAVORD01. Next base: position 6,793 of record CAVORD010000006.1, read on the forward strand.
CCGGACTGAAGAATAAATTTACCAGCGAGGGATGCCTGCGCTGTGCACAGAAGTATGTGGTTTGTAATGCCGATGAAGGAGAACCGGGAACCTTTAAGGACCGGATCATTATGGAGAGCGACCCGCATATGCTTATCGAGGGTATCATTATTGCCTCGCACGCTATTGGTGCAACGAAGGCATATATCTACATAAGAGCCGAATACTACCTTTCCATTAAAAGGCTGCAGAAGGCTATCGATGATGCCCGGGCAAAGAATTTTCTGGGTGAGAAAATATTTGGAACATACTCATACCTCGATATTGAGATCAGGCTGGGCGCCGGCAGTTATCTGTGCGGCGAAGAACTTACCTTGCTCGAATCGCTTGAGGGTAAGAGAGGCTATCCCAGAATTAAGCCGCCGTTCCCGGCAGAAAAGGGGCTTTACGGATTTCCTACCCTCGTAAATAATGTGGAGACCCTGGCAACACTCCCCTCCATTATTGAGATGGGTGCAGAGGAATACTCGAAAATAGGATTGGAAGGATCACCCGGAACAAAGATCTTTACTGTAAGCGGTGACGTTAAGAAGCCAGGATACTATGAGACGGAAATGGGGGTTACTTTCCGGCAGATAATTGATGATCTGGCAGGAGGTATGAAGGATGGGATGGAGATGAAAGCAGTGCTTGTGGGTGGTGCCGCCGGAACATTTATAGATGATTCGGTACTTGATACTCCAACAGGTTACGATTCACTGAAAGAGAAGGGCGCAACACTGGGCTCGGGAGCAGTGATTGTTATGGGCCATGAGAGATCGATCCACAAAATGACACTCTCCATACTTGAGTTCTTTAAGCATGAATCGTGCGGGAAATGTATACCATGCAGAGTGGGTACCGCACAACTGCTCAGGATGGTGGAAGAGTCCGGCGAGAATGGTGGTCTGACTACAACTCTTCTTGATGAGTTGGTTACAGAGGCAGAATATATTGCCAAAAACTCATTATGCCCCCTTGGGCAGTCGCCAATTCTGCCATTGGGAAGCCTTAAACGATATTTTTACGATAACACAAAACTAAAGTGATGGATAAGCTGGTTCAGATAACTATTGACGGCAGGAAAATTAAAACCAAAGAGGGTGCCAATCTGCTTCAGGTAGCACGGGACAATGATGTCGCTATACCGGGATTGTGTTATCATAAGAAACTAACCCCTACAGGAGCATGCCGCCTCTGCGTGACCAAGATCACAGGGATGAGGGGGCTGGTAATGAGCTGTACGGTCAATGTGACCGACGGACTGGAAGTAATCGCATTTGATCAGGAGCTGGAGGAGGCACGGAAGCATACTCTGGAGTACCTCCTGGCAGAGCAGAATGAAGATTGGGATGGCTCCTATAACGACGAATTGAGGGATTTAACGATCCGTTACGGACTGGATGATATTAAGAAAAGAAGATATCCCAAGATGGACGTCTCCTTTCGCCGGAGAAAAGATGAGACCTCACCGGTACTGACATACGACGCTGAAAAATGTATCAAATGCTTCCGTTGTATCAAGGCCTGTTCGGAGGTGCAGGGTAAGGATGTCCTCTCATTCTCTGAAAGAGGCATGGGGTCATATATCGTAGCCGGAACTGGTATTTGGGGCGAATCGGAGTGCGATGGTTGTGGTGAGTGTATTCAGCTATGCCCAACGGGAGCAATAGTAGAGAAACCCTACCGGAGTGTTATTAAAGTAGAAAACGTTGATAGCCGGACAATAACCACCTGCCCCTACTGTGGTGTAGGATGTCAGATCGAACTGTCGGTGAAAGATGGTAATATAGTCAGGGCAACAGGCGTGGAAGGTGTCCTTCCGAATGATGGAAGACTGTGCGTTAAGGGGCGCTTTGGATACGATTATGTCGCTTCCGGAGAGAGACTTACCAAACCGCTTCTAAAGAGGAATGGCAAATTTGAAGAGGTAGAGTGGGACTTCGCACTCGACCTCGCTGCACGGAAGTTTACTGAAATAAAAGAGAAATACGGTAAAGAGGCACTGGCAGGTTACTCTTCGGCCAAATGCACAAACGAGGAGAACTACCTCTTTCAGAAATTTATCAGGGTTGTATTCGGTACCAACAATGTGGATTATTGTACCAGGCTCTGTCATGCATCAACGGTGACGGCAATGCTAAGATCAATTGGCGACGGCGCTGGTAGTAACTCTGTTGAGGATTTCGAGAAGACAGAGTGCATGTTCGTTACAGGAAACAATATGATCGAAACTCACCCTGTTTCAGCTACATACCTTAAGGCAGGAAAAAGGAAGGGTAACAAGATCATTGTATGTGATCCCAAGTGGACACCACTGGTGAAATATGCCGATATATGGCTGCAACCACGACTGGGTACCGACGTGGCCCTGCTTAACGGAATGATAAATTACATTATCGAACAGGGACTGGTGGATATGAAATTCATCAAAGAGAGGGTGGAAGGAGGAGAGGAGGCCTACAATATGCTCAAAGCACAGGTAGCCTCTTATACTCAGGAGAGAGTTGAAAAGATCACTTCTGTCCCTAAAGAGAAGTTTACTGCTGCCGCAAGGATGTATGCCTCGGCAAAGACATCCATAATAGCAACCGGAATGGGTATGAGCCAGCAGGTTACCGGCACCAATAATGTTTTCGCACTCATCAATATGATGCTCGTCGCCGGACAGATAGGCAGGGAGAATGCCGGCCTGTGTCCCCCACGCGGACAGAATAATGTCCAGGGAGCAACTGACGTTGGTTGCAGCCCGGTGGTCTTCCCGGGATATATACCTGTTACCAATGATAAAAACAGAGAGAGAATAGCAAAGCTATGGAATGTTGACCCGGGCATGCTCACTGGAAAACCAGGCCTGTCAACAGTTGAGATAATGAACGCGGCATACGACGATAAGGTAAAGGGATTATACATTATGGGTGAGAATCCCATGGTTACCGACCCTAACCTTAACCATACCGAGGAGGCAGTGAAGAAGCTCGACTTCCTGGTGGTTCAGGATATTTTCATGACCGAAACAGCATTGTATGCCGATCTGATTTTGCCGGCAGCAACCTACGCCGAGAAAGACGGCACCTTCGTCAACAGCGACAGGAGGGTCATAAGGGTAAGGAAAGCTGTTGATTCTCCGGGAGAGGCACGCGACGACTGGAAGATTACCTACGATCTGGCTGCAAAGATGGGCTACAACCTTGGTAACTATAAAAGTGCCTCCGATATTTTCGATGAGATAGCTGAAGCAGCCCCAATGATGAAGGGGATATCATGGGACAGGATTGATAAACAGGGTATCCAGTGGCCATGCCCCGATAAGGATCATCCGGGCACAAGGACCCTTTTCCTCGACAGATTCAACACCCCGACAGGAAAGGCGAAACTAAATCCTGTTGAGCATGTCGACCAGACTGAAAGGGCATCAAAAGAACACCCATATATCCTGAATTCGGGCAGGATACTCTACCATTATCACTCCTCCACCATGTCGAGGAAGAGCGATACACTGAACGAGTATGTCAACGGGTCGTATATCCTGATGAATGAATTGGACGTAAGAAAGAGCGGGTTCAGGGATGGCGAAAAGGTGAAAGTGATCAACAGCCGTGGTCAGCTTGAGACAACACTTAGAGAGAGCAATGAGGTGGCCGAAGGAGAACTCTTTATGCCATGGCACTTTGCCGAATCACCGGTTAATAAGCTTACCAGAAGCGAGCTCGATCCCGACTCGAAAATAGCGCCCTTCAAGCTGTCGGCAGTGAGGGTCGAAAAGATCGATGATTAGTAAGATCATAAGATTTATCAGGTATAAGATTGCTGTAGCTAACTTTATAAAGATTATTCTTGGTCTGATAACTACATAGTTAATTACTAGTTAATTACATAGTTAATTACTGAGTTAACTATATAGTTATTGGCGGTAGTCAAGTATAGTGTAATAATAATGAGGATGTCTCAAAAGTATGAAATCAATAACCGCAGAGTTCGCAAAGAGGTCGGTTAAGTTCGCAAAGAGCTATTTATCTTAATTTAAACTTTGCGTTCTTTGCTTTTACTTAGCGTTCTTTGCGGTTAAACGGAACTTTTGAGACACCCTCTTAATAATGTAATCTTCCAATCTACTTCAGTTGTATCTTCAGTACGCTGTTTGACCCTGTCATTATATTGCTAACATCATATGAAAGGGGAAGCACAGTCCCTTTCTGAAGCTGTACCCGCGTAATAGTGTTCCCTTTAAGAATGATCGTTTCCGGTGCTCCGGCCGGGCCGTTGACAAGAGTAAAAGGTATCTCCGAGGTGTTAGTGACCTCAATGAAGGTAAACTTGTCGTTGGTAAGGAATGGTTTTGATACCGATACCGATCTTACAAAGAGCTCACGCACCAGTTTCTCCGGTCCCGCCAGATTGTCACCAAACCAGGCAACGGTGTTAGCTTCGAACATTGCCTTCTTCATTGACTCCTCACTTCTCTCTTTTGCAAAAATAAGAGTCATAGGTCTGTGCGAAACAAGGTCAGGAGTGAAAAACTCACTTATTATATCATGGACGTCGCTGTTGGACATTACAGCCAGGTTGTACTCTTTGCACCAGTCGAGTACCAGGGGGTAATAATCCGTTTCGTTGAAAAACTCAATCCCGTGTAACCAGCCTCTTTTTAGTAATTCTTTGTGGATAGGGAACATCTTTGGTATTCCGTCAGGCATTTGCGATTTCCATCCTGGATGGTTCCACTGAATGAAGGCCCCCTGATTTATTGCTTCGGCAAAGGAATCCATTACTGAGTCCTTGACAATAAGGGATGCATCTTTAATAAACAGTACGTTTAAATGTCCGGGAGGCATGGCCCGTGTAATCTCAGCAGCTTTGACCAGGATAATATTTCTTTCTGCAGCTCTTTTTTCGGCGATCTTCCAGGCAGCATTGTAGTCTGAAGGTATCCAATCCTTTTTAGGCTGATACTCGATATGGTCGGTTATGGCAATTGCATCGAGACCATCCCTGAAAGCTTCATCTATCCTGAATGTAGGCCAGACATTACCATCGGAGAAGACGGTGTGGGAATGAAAGTCGCCTTTAAGGATGACATATCCCGGGATCTCAGGAAGATGGTAAATCCTCTTCTGCGAGTAGACGGTAATGAATAAGGCTGAAACCAGAAGAACTGTAAAAAATCTTTTCATAGTAATTATTATTTTGTATTTCTATTCATTATAATGCTGTCATACAGGAACATAAACAGTGCGGCAATAAAAGCGATGCCGGCGAAAAGATACCATATCCTGTAAGGCTGGTAATTGATCCAGAGGTAGTTGGTAAGTGCCTTGTCATCCATCCCAAAAAGAATATACGCCTTCTGCAGAACCTCTGTCTGAGATACCGTATCACTAAGAGCAGGCAGATCATAACCCTTTTCTGCGGCTGCCCTGGCCAGAATGTAAAACTTATCAGCTATTGTCTCAAATGGCCGGCCCGAAACAATACCGGCCAGATAGTGACCAAGGGCCAGTGGAAGAAAAGAGGTGCCCATATAAAGTGCCTTCTTGTCGGGAGGTGCTATCCTTCCAACATATTCTGTAAACTTTGGAGAGGCAGCCATCTCACCAATACCAAAAATAAGTACGCCGAAGATTATGATCCATGGGTTACTCATCGAGAACATAACGAAAAGACCTCCGCCAAGTATAATAAATCCGCCGATTATAGAGTGCAGAGGCTTGTATTTCATCGTTATGGAGGAGATGATGATCTGGAATGCTATAATAAAGAAGGCATCCAAACTCGTAACCGTGACAGCGGTTATTGTACCCGGCTTAAGTCCAAAGAAGTCGGATAGTATGTTCATGTCGATCCATTGCTCCAGGAATACAGGAAAAGTATAGTAGAGCTGGTTGAAGGCTGTCCAGAATATTGCCATAATAAGCAGGAAAAGAAGATATTTCCAGTCGGCCAGGACAGTAAAGATATTTCTTAATGCTTCGCCTATATTTTTAAGGAACGACTTTCCGGAAGGCTCCCTTCCCGGCTCTTTGAAGAAGAAGAAGACGAAAATATAGTTGATTGCTATTGTGATAATCGACATAAGGAAAACCAGATCCCAGCTTACTTTATACAGGAATCCTGCAACGAAGGGACCTATAAAACCTCCTATGTTGATCATCATGTAGAATATGCCAAATCCGATAGAGGAATTCTCTTCGTTGGTCGTTTTAGCTATCATCCCGGATATGATAGGTTTGAAGAGAGCACCGGCTATCGCCAGGAATATGTAAGCTGCAAATACCAGCGCGTAGGAGTCAAAATAGCCAACGAAGAAATATCCGGCTATATAGGCGGTGAAGGAGAGTATAAGCATCTTCTTATAGCCCAGCTTGTCGCCAATGGCCCCGGTGATGAGCGGCAGCAGATAGAGTAGCATCGATCCCGTTCCTATGATAGCCCCCTTCTCAACCTGAGAGAAACCCAGCGCTCCTGTATCCTTTGAGAGGGTAAGATATAGAGCAAAGGCATTGTAAAAACCATACCATGCCCATCTCTCAAACAGCTCCATCAGGTTTGAGATCCAGAATACCCTCGGAAATCCGGAAAGAATCCTTCCTAATCTGCTCATCTTTTATACAATTAACAGGTTATGAACTCCTAAAGATAGAAATTAAGTTATTGCCTGTTGAAATAGCTTTTAAACAACAGAAAATTTGTTCCTATTCCTCTTTGATCTCGAAGAAGCTGCATGACTTATTATCAGCATCGTCCCATGTAACAATGCGCTTATCGCGATTATTGTAGTAGAAATTGACGAGAGCAATATCGCCGGCACACATTGTAAGGTGAACAGGCACTGCTATCAGGAATCCATAATTCCATGGTAATGGGATATACCGCGAAACAGCTATCAGTAAGCCTGATACAATGATCATAGGAGAGAGAGCGGTAACGATGAAATGGTTGGGATAGACAATGTGTTTGTGTGACGTGACATACACAATAAACTGTTTCAGGTCGACCCCGGCCCTTATGTCGCGGGCGCCGCCGATAATGAGCACCAGTATATGAATAGCCTCATGCAAGGGTATCAGTGCGAGAGGAACCAGTATTAATCCGATCAGTAGCGAATCGAACAGGTATCCTGATTGCATACTGCCGGAAAATCGGATAACCCAGGCAACCACAGCCACCGATACTATAATAAGAATATAGTAGAGGTTCAGGACAGCACTCCTGACAGAAAGGCTGGAAAGGACGAACTCTATCATCTCACCGTACCTGATGGTAAGGATATGACTGAATCTCTTGTCGGATGCGGGATCATTTGAACTCCTGTCCGGTTCTCTCTTTTTCATAAGGGGGATTTCCGGGAGTAAATTATTACTATTTTTTCATAAACGTAACAGATTGGCATAATTTTGGCAATCATTTTGATAATCATCAGACACTGCTTAAGTTTGTCTTTATAAGATGAAAAGAGTCATTTACATACTCCTTGTATGGGTTCCCATGGTGGCAGCTTTGCCCCAGGATCCGGGCAGCCTGAAGTCAGATTCACTGCCTTCTAAATTCTATATACTTGAGAGGGTGTTAAGAGATGGGGAGTCGTTGCCTGAAGTCAATATAAAAGAGGTGACGGTAACTCACCGGATGTCAATGGGTGAGCGATTTCAGTACTGGAGGTATCAGAGGCTTGTAATAAACGTAAAAAAGGTTTATCCATATTCCAAGATTGTAAGAGAGAAACTTTTTGAGGTCAACGAGGCTTTGAAACTGATGCCGGCCGATACCAAAAGGAGGGAATACCTGAAAGGGGTGGAGAAGGATGTATTCAAGGAGTATGAAGGCGACATGCGGAATATGACCATTACCCAGGGTCGTATCCTTATTAAGCTTATCGACAGGGAGACCACCAATACATCATATGATCTGATAGCCGACTACCGGGGGAAGGTCTCCGCTACTTTATGGCAGGGTGTTGCACGTATCTTTGGCACCAACCTGAAAGATAAATATGATGCTTCGGGTGATGATTTCCTGATAGAGAGGATCATTATGGAGATTGAGGCAGGGAGACTATAGAAAAATTCTGTTCACCCCCTCCGGGGCTGGGTAACTCTCTGGCTATCTGCACCACAGGTGGGACTGTGGCTACTATTTCAAGACCCCTCCGGGGTCAAAAATTTGTTCACATCAGCTTCGACCGGATATTGGTTTTCCAGACAAGTGATAACACCGGAGGTGTTGTACACAATAGCCACGGGTAACACCCGTGGATGGAGTGTATGATTGCCCCACCACCCCCGGAGGGGTTGAAAATATAATAGTCATACGCCAAATCAATATAAATGCCGGAACCAGGCAATCTATCTGCCCAAATGGTATTCTTGCTGCACAGGTTTCCCTGTTATATATTATCTTTGAAAAAAACCACGAGCAATGAAGCCTTTATTTAAATCTCTGTTACTATTAATCATCTTCTGTTCAGCATATACCATATCAAACGGACAGATGATCAAACTGCCTGCCACCCGGCAGACGGCAATGGAGGCCTTCGCTAAAAAGAACTACAGCGAGGCGGCTGATCAGTTTACGGAACTTCTCGAAAAATATCCCGGCGACAAAGTTTACATGTACTATGCCGGCAAATCGCTGGTGCTGCAGAATAAGGAGCCTAAGCGCGCGGCAGCCCTGCTTCAGTCATCTGTTGCAGGCTCCTCTATAGTACAGAATATTCCATACGACTCCTGGTTCTTCCTGGGCAGGGCCCAACAGATGGCAGGTGACTATACTAAAGCTATTGAGTCATATGAAACATTCTCCGGGTATGCCAGCAGAAAAGAGATTAAGGGACTGGGAATCAAAACATATTTAGATGAGTGTGCCGCATCCACCGGAGCACTGGCACAGACCACAGAAGCGGTTGCAGTACCTGCCACAGAGGTTAAAGCAGAACCAACTGCTGCTGAAGTTGTGATAGCTGCTCCTCCTGCAAAGATATCCGACTCACTCAATACTGTTCTGGATAAGAGACTCGCCGAAGTACCTCAGGAGAAGCCTGCCATGACACCAGTCCAACAGGAAACGAAAAAGGTGGATGAGAGCGTTGTGACCTACTCCCCACCGACAAATGCAATTGTTAAAACAGATACCCTTAAGATCGAAAAGCAGCCGGAGCCTGCTCCGGTTAAGGCTGAAACAGTAGTTCCTCCGGTAGTTAAAGAGGTAGTTAAGGAGCCGGTAGTGACAACGACCAGAAAACCTGTTTTCTCATTATTTGAGATGATGAGTGTGCCCGCCGACGCTACTAAGATCGCTGTGAATGTTGCCGCGCCGGAGGGACTGGTTTACAGGATCCAGCTGGCGGTATTCCGCAATCCGGTGGCAGCCTCCTATTTTAAGGGATTATTTCCGGTAAACGGAATAAAAGCCGATGGTTCAGATCTCACATATTACTATGCTGGTCAGTTCCGCAGGTATTCCGACGCCGAGAAGGCTCTTGTAACAGTAAAGAGTTCAGGATTTAAAGATGCTTTTATTGTTGCAACTGTTTCAAACAAAACTATTTCACTTGATCGCGGAAAGCTGCTGGAGGGAGAGTGGGCATCAAAACCCCTGTTTGAAGAGACCGTGACAAGCACGGTGCAGTCCACCGATGAACCCCCGGTACTGGTCTTCAGAGTGGAGGTTGCCAGGACAGCAAAACCCCTTCAACCTGATATTCAAGAGAATCTCAGAAAAGTAACTGAAACCAAAGGAATGGATATTTTAGTGTCGCAGAGGAACGAATCGATCTACCTTGTCGGAAAATTTCTTACTTTTGAGAGTGCTGCTGACTATTCCGATATATTAGTAAGAAATGGTTACAGGGATGCAAAGGTGGTAGCCTATATGGGTTCAAGAGAAGTACCACTGGAGACAGCAAAGCAGTTGTTTGAAAAGAGATAGATGGTTGAAGAGAGAAACATACCTGAACAGGAGCGAGCCAATCAGAATGCAGCTGAGAGGAAGCTTATAATCATGAATGATGATCACAACTCATTTAAGCATGTCATTGATTCCCTTATTGAGATATGTGACCATGAACCTTGTCAGGCAGAGCAATGTGCTCTGATTGCACATCACAAAGGGAGCTGTCATGTAAACAGCGGACCCCGGAAGGTAATAGAGGATATGAGGAGAAAGCTATCTGATAAGGGTATTTTAGCAATAATCGATTAAAGAAGATATATTATGTCGATAGGGTTGATAATCTTTCTTATAATACTTGGAATTATACTCTTCATAATAGAGTTTATGCTTATTCCGGGGGTTACCGTAGCAGGTATCGCAGGAGCTGTATGTATCTTAAGCGGTGTTATCCTGTCGTTCCATTTTCATGGAGCCACTGTGGGGATGTCTGTCCTGCTTGGTACTACAATACTTACCGGATTGTCAGTATACCTTATGCTTAGGGCCGGCACCTGGAAGAAATTGATGCTTACCACTGCTATAGACGGCAAAATAGAAAATGTTACCCCCGGTGACGATTCCGTTAAGGAGGGTGACACAGGTGTGACGATAACACGACTTAACCCATCAGGAAAAGTAAAGATCAACGGCAAGTATTTCGAAGCCCGGTCGCTGGACAAGCTTATAGACCAAAAGGTAAAAATCGAAGTTGTAAGGGTAGACTTCAATACAATAATTGTTACACAGGTTAATTAGAATACAAATACAATAAAAACAGAAATTATGGATGGACTGACAATTTATGTTATCATTATAGTGGGTGCGATCGCCCTGCTGTGGATACTTCTCTATTTTATTCCGATCGGATTGTGGTTTCAGGCGCTTGTTTCAGGTGTCAGGATATCACTCCTTCAATTAATATTCATGAGGTGGAGAAAGGTGCCACCCGCACTTGTTGTAAGTGCTATGATCGAAGCCGACAAGGCCGGTATAAAGCTTATACGCGATGACCTGGAAGCTCATTATCTGGCTGGTGGTAAAGTAGCTCAGGTGGTTCACGCACTTGTATCTGCATCAAAAGCCAATATTGATCTGCCATTTAAAATGGCTACAGCTATTGACCTTGCAGGAAGGGATGTTCTCGAAGCAGTAAGAATGTCTGTTAATCCAAAAGTGATCGATACACCACCTGTTACAGCTGTTGCAAAAGATGGTATTCAGCTTATTGCCAAGGCAAGGGTAACTGTTCGTGCCAACATCAAACAACTTGTTGGAGGTGCCGGGGAAGATACTGTTCTCGCAAGAGTAGGTGAGGGTATTGTCTCTTCAATAGGTTCTTCGAAGAGCCATAAGGAGGTACTTGAAAATCCCGACAGCATTTCCCGTGTTGTCCTTGAGAAAGGGCTTGATGCCGGGACAGCTTTTGAGATACTTTCAATTGATATTGCCGATATCGATATAGGTAAGAACATCGGTGCTGTACTTCAGATGGACCAGGCAAATGCCGACAAGAATATTGCTCAGGCTAAGGCTGAGGAGAGACGTGCAATGGCTGTGGCTGTTGAGCAGGAGATGAAAGCCAAGGCTCAGGAGGCCCGTGCCAAGGTTATTGAGGCAGAAGTGGAAATTCCTCTTGCTATGGCAGAAGCTTTCAGATCAGGTAATCTTGGTGTGATGGACTACTATAAGTTCAGGAACATCGAAGCAGATACAAACATGAGAGATTCGATCTCTAAGCCATCCGGCAAGAAGGGAACGGAACAATAATCACTAGAGACCCGCTGAGATTTCAGCGGGTTTTTTTATTCCCATATCTCCCAAGGGCCATGTCAAGTGCTATAAGCAGGAACAGAGCAATAGATATTGAAACGAATAGTATGGAGACATTAAATGAGAAGGTGATATTGGAAAAGAATCTGTTAATATCTGAGAAGCCGGCTTCAAGTATTGAGAACCACCGGTTAGGGCTATCCTGTAGGACCAGCGACGATATAATAAGAAGCAGCAAAGCAACCGCCACTGCTATAAAAGGTACCATCCTGAGAACCGGACTTGAGGTTGGTAATTTCTCGCGGTTGATAATTTCCATGATCCTTCCTGTTAATCCTTCAGGTGCTTTCTCTTGATTCTCTTTATTCAGGAATTCTCCCAAAGAGTCATTGAATGATCCTCTGTCTGATTCAGTTCCTTGCATACTCATTCAATTTTAAATTTTCAATCACAATTTTCATCTTATTTCTGGCGCGGAAAAGCTTCACCTTTACATTGCTGATACTGAGTCCTGTTATATCAGCTATCTCCTCAGTCATCTTTTCATCAAAGTAAAACAATGTTATAATTGCCCTCTCTTCACCCGATAGCGACTTAAGAGCAGTGTTGACGATCTCCTTACTTCTTTCTTCGTGGTCGGACTTGTCTGAGCCATCCCAAATATCCATGTGAACAAAATCGCTCATTTCATCGAGGTAGCCCGGCTGATTGGTTCTCTTTCTCATATTTGTAAGAGTGGTATTAAATGCTATTCGGTACAGCCAGGTTCCGAATGAGCTATCCTTTCTGAACCCTGAGAGAGACCTGAAGGCCTTAAGGAAAGTATCCTGTGTAATCTCTTCAGCATCTTCCCTGTTGCCACATATGCGAAAAGCCAGATTGAAGATACCGTCCTTGTATCTGTCTATCAGGATAGAAAATGATGAGGTTCTGCCCGAGAGTATCTCCTCAATTATTAACTTCTCTTCATTCTTCATCTTATTATTAGACGCTTCTTCTTAAGGTAAGGTTACAAAAAAAATGAGGACAATTTGTAACCTCGCCGGGAAGTTATATGTCTAAATAGAAGAAACCAATACTAAAAAATCTATTATGGAACCTGTATTAATCTTAATCACATTGTTTGCTGCCATTTTCGGTATTCTTTATATGTACTACAGTACGAGGCATAAAGAGCGTCTTGCTTTAATCGAGAAGGGAGCCGACGCGTCCCTTTTCAATACAGGTGTAGAGGCATCCAAAAGTCGTATTAACTGGAGCAGAACAACTCTTAAAATAGGAATGCTCTTTATGGGCATTGCAATTGGAGTTGTAATAGGAGCATTGCTCACCAAGGCAGGATTGCTCAATGTTGGAGCCAATTATGTCTCAATGATCTTCTTTTTTGGAGGATTAAGTCTGGTCCTGTTCTATTTCCTTGTAGGCAGGAAATAGTTCGATCGTATTGCATCAGGTAACAGGGTGATATTAAGTCGGTTCCCATTTATTGAAGAGAAAGACTTTTTATCACCCTTTCTTTTATTTCCCCATACAGCCGAGTATCTGTTTCTCAATGGCAAGCCTGCACACTTCGCAGAAATAACCGGCATCATTATCCTTCATCCTGCAGGTGAATGATGGCCGGAAAATACCTGTGGCCATATATCCACCACCTTCAAAAAGACCGGTTAAACCCTTATACTCTACTGTGGAAGGAGTGGGCAGAGGGGTGCCTTTCTTTATGAGGCCTTTCCATTTTGAACCAAAATCAACCATGGTTGTCAGGTTGGGTTCCCATGGCTCAACATTTAAAGGATAGAACTCCTCATAGGCAACTGTTGATGAGTAATATTCATCACCCAGTCCGCCGAAGCCATGACCCAGTTCGTGGAGGAAAACAGTTATGCTCAGGTTATGGTCGACAGTGGTGCAGCTGTAATAGTTATACATGCCACCTCCGCCATACCTTTCGCTGTTGATCAGTACCACTATATTGTCGTGGGGCACACCTGCAGCATTGTCGTATATACTTCCTATATCAAATGTGGTAAGGTAGCGGTCGAGTCCAAAGGTAGAGAAGGATGAGTTGAGCGCCGTATTTACAAAGATACCCTCGGCAGGGATGTCGGTTCCCGATTCCTGAGAAACTGATTCTACGGCCCAGAGGTTAATAGCTGACTTGTAGCTCTTGTATGGTTCTTCAGCCAGGAGGGCATTAGCCATTCTGCCTGCGTCACTCACAAATTTTTCCATCTGCGATGCGGTATACCCTTCTGCCAGGAATACTATATCAACGGATTCTTCAGGTGATGTTCCTCCCCATATAAGGTGCGTTCTGGGATGCGCAATTTTCTCATGGATTATCCTGTAATCGGAAGGGTCGATAACCGACTCATACAGAGTGTTTGTCGTGCCGTGTATTCTTATGTTCGCTGATCACCAGTCTCACCGGATTCATGGGATATGGGAATCTTATTACCTCATGGAAGCTTCTTATTCCCGTTTTCGCCTCGGCTGTAGTTTGCCATTCGTTATACAGTGTTGTATACCCCCTCGAATATAGAAGAGTTCCCGTGGCACTGTCATAAACGTCATATCTCATTGAACCCAGGTTGCTTGCTTCAGCAGGTAAGGCATAGCTGCCTCCCCATATTGGTTCTTCTGAAATTTTATCGGGATAGAGGCTCGTTTCAGTTGCATTGCCTCCCAGACTGAAATCAAACCGCATGGCTTTGCCTGTGAACCATTCTCCCGGCCCTTTCTGACCGTAGGCGGCAATGATAATGCCGAAAAACAAACCTGCTATTAAGGTGATCTTTTTCATATATCCGTTGTTAGTTTGGTAAAGGTAGAAAAAAGTACTTAGCCATTTGGCCATTTATGACTACTTTTGTATTTCCAAAAAGTTACTATATGACATTTAAGACTGACCCATTCGATCTCTTCAGAGACTATCTGGTAGATAATGGAGCATCAGCCGGATTTGCATCCTTTGTTGGTATTATATCACTCACGATTGTGGTCTTTATTGCAGGCTGGTTAATGAACTATCTGGCAAAACATATAATTAACCGTGTTGTGACAAAGATGGTTCTTAAGTCGACGTCACAGTGGGATGATATATTTCTGGAGAACAAGGTATTCAGCAGGATGTCACATATCTTCCCTGCTGCTTTCATATGGATAATGGCAGCGTGGGCACTGCAGTCGTTCCCTCTGTGGGTGGCTGTTGTCCAGAAAATGGCATACCTCTATATTATAATCGTAGGAACACTTGTTGGCCTCTCTTTCATAGAGTCGTGGCATCAGGTTTACCTCTCACTTCCGCTGGCGCAGCATCGCCATATAAAAGGTTATGTACAGCTTGTTAAGCTATTGGTAGTAATTATTGCGGGTCTGTTTATCATCTCCATCGTTTTCAAAACGGATGTTCGTCAAATCGTTTTGGGGATGGGAGCAATGGCTGCTGTTCTGATACTGGTATTCAAGGACACTATACTTGGATTGGTAGCCAGTATCCAGTTATCGGCCAATAATATGGTCCAGGTTGGCGACTGGATAACGATACCCTCCCGGGGAGCCGATGGAACAGTGCTCGATATTACACTCAACACTGTAAAGGTTCAGAACTGGGACAAGACCATCTCAATGGTCCCGACCTACGCCCTCGTTTCAGAATCCTTCAACAACTGGAGAGGGATGGAGGAGTCGGGAGGAAGGCGCATTAAGAGATCGATAAATATCGATATAAAGAGTGTTCGGTTCCTTGATAAGAAGCTGAGGGACAGGTTATACCGGATTCAGTTACTCAGGCCTTATCTCGACGAAAAGGAGGCTGAGATCAATAAATATAATGCTGAGAACAACATCGATGATTCGAGTCCGGCAAATGGTCGCCGACTTACCAACCTGGGTACTTTCAGGGTCTATGCTGAGTTATATCTTGCCAACCACCCTAAGATGCGTTCCGACATGACCCTTCTTGTGCGTCAGAAGCAGCCAACGGAGCATGGTATTCCCATCGAGTTATATGCTTTCTCTCAGGTGCAGGATCTTGTTCCTTTTGAGATAGTTCAGTCTGACATTTTCGACCATCTGGTGGCTGTTGTTCCTGAATTTGGCCTCGCCATCTTCCAGAAACCAACGGGTGACGATTTCAGCGGCAGAGAAATTTAATGAAATTAAGTAATTACAGGAATATATGTTTGATCACAAAGAGATAGTCTGGCAGTTTATAAATAACAGAAGATTTAACACTGGACAGTTTTCAGCCAGGTCGGATGATTTCTGGAGATCGCTGGTCATGACCGGTACTGAGCTGTGGCTCGACACCGGTAATGTTGAGGAAGCGAGACTTAACTGGTCGGAGGAGATAAAGGCGCTGACAACAAACAACACACTTCTTAACAAAGAGGTTCAGAAGGGCATTTATGACCATCTTATCCTTGAGGCTTCCGAAATACTCAGACCTCTTAGCAGGAGTGAAAGGATAGTTGAAATAGCATTCATCCTTAATGCTGTGCATGGATTAAGATTATCGGCCGAGCTGGATACAAAGGTTAGCGTGGAACTGCATACTGTAACAACCGACCGGTTTGACAAGATAGTGGAGTATGGAAAGAGGTTTCATGCCATTGCACCCGACAGGTTCATAATTAAGGTTCCTTGGTCGGCAGCTGGCATTTTGGGTGCAAGGCAGCTTGCAGCCGAGGGTATACCTGTGAATTTCACTCTTGGCTTCAGCGCCCGCCAGAACTACTTCACAGCGGCACTGGCGCGTCCGGCCTATCTGAACGTTTTTGTCGGCAGGATCGGATCATTTGTGTCGCAGAATGGTCTTGGCAGCGGCAACGGCGTTGGAGAAGCCACGGCTAATGCTACCGGCGATGCCATGAAGGAGATCAGATTTAAGGAGGCTGTTGCTGTAAAACTTATAATCGCCAGTATAAGGGATGTAAGTCAGCTGTACTCGCTGGCAGGAGCACCTGTCTTTACTATACCTCCTGCTATTGCAGAAGAAGCCAGAAGAGCCGGTAAACTGCCATTCACCTCATCTTTTGGTACACCCCGGCCCCTTGATGGTTACTACTCAGAAAGTCTCCCCTATATTGAATGTTTCTGGCAGATAGATGATGAATTCAAAGCGTTTGTTGATAAACTAAGTCACGATATTCCCGAATCACCGGAAGAGCTTGAGCGTATTGTCAGAGAGAACGGATTCGGATGGCTTTTCCCCCGGCTAAGCGAAAAGGAGAGGAGTCAGATGAGGACAGACGGTAAAATACCTGTTCTTGCCAACTGGAAGAAAAGAGTTGACAAAGGTGAAATGGCTCCCGATATTTTGATGGCATTGTCAGGTCTGCTGTCATTCACCACCGACCAGACCGAACTTGATTCCAGAATTTCAGGGATAATGTCCTGATTACTGTTTCCTCTGTCTGGTGATTTCGTAAAGCATAATACCCGAAGCAACGGATACGTTGAGTGAGGCTATATTCCCAAGCAGCGGAATAGACACCTTTCTGTCGGCGAGGGCCAGTATTTCAGCTGAGATGCCACTCTCTTCCGATCCCATAATTAATAATAGCGGGCCTTTCATATCCTGCTCCTGCAGTTCCGAGTCGCCTTTCTCTGTGGCGGCAATTATCTTCAGCCCGGACTCCTTCATGAATCTTATGGTTGACGCAATATTGTTCTCTCTGCATACCGGCATTCTGAGCAGGGCTCCTGCCGACGTCTTGATAGCATCGGCAGAGACCCGAACCGATCCTTTCTCAGGGATGAGCACTCCGTGTACTCCGAAACAGTCGGCCGATCGTACTATGGCACCAAAATTTCTAACATCTGTTATTCCGTCAAGAGCCAGGAAAAGCGGATCCTCACCACGCTCATAGATTCCGGGAAGCAATCTTTCTGCCATTTGATAATCGACAAGCGAGAGCCATGCCAGCACACCCTGATGATTCTTTCTGGTATAGGTGTCGATCTTCTCACCCGGCACATACTGGATCATCACCTCGTGCAGGTGTATTTCATCAATAAGCTCCTTGTAAAGAGGTCCCTGCAGGCCTCTCTTAAGCATAACCCTGTCGATAGCCTTACCACCCCGCAGCGCTTCCATCACAGGCCTTATTCCAAAAATAAATTCGTTTTCTTTTGCCATAATTTTAAATGTCATCAGGATTATCGAGCCTGTAAACCACTCCGTTGCGCCAGGTGCGTATCGCTACATCCCAGTAGGTCATTGCCGTTTCGTTACGATTAAGTACGTAGTCATTGTCGGTAAATCTGTTAGCCCTTTTTCTGAAGCCGAAATAGAGGTACTCCTCCTTTACTTTATATCTTGTACCCCAGCTGCTCTTCACCTCAGGTTTGCGATAACCCCATCTTTCGCCCTCGGCGGTCCTGTATACCTTGTCGGGAGGACCGTAAATTATGTAAATCATTCCCCTGTCGCTTCTCCATCCTTCGGTGTACGATGTGAAATAGTAGTTGGCAAAAAGGACTCTGTTGTAAAAGATCCTTATCAGCTCTCTTCCTTTTGGGATATTTCCTCCTGTTTTAATCCAGAACTCATCAAGGGCGATCTTGGTATTACTTTGTGCTGCGATGGAATCTATCTCATTCCTTGTGGCAATATATTCCAGCGGCCCGATCATCGATTCGGGGGTGGTCATCCTTGGAAACTCATCACCGAAATTCATAAAGGTATAGCCGTCAAGTGTCTGGTCGTTGACCGAACAGGTATATATACCCGTTCGCGGGAACATCATAGGCAGGGTGGGGGAATAAGCAACAGCCACTTTCCTGACTGGTCTTGAAGGCATTGAGCTTTCGGGAATGACCATGTATGGAGGGAAGGGTATACCCTCGGTCAGGGGGAAATAGTTCACCCAGATCGAATCGGGCTGATTCTGTGGGTATATAAGGTTAATATACTCCCCACTGTGAACTACGTGTGTGAATACCTCTCTGCCGGAATCATGTTCCACAACTCTGAAGTTGGAGGCGTCGAGCCTTGATGTTTTGGAGAAGTACTGATATTTCTGCGTTCCCTTAAGCAGGATATTGTCGAAGAAAGCAATTTCGGCAAGGTAATCGTAACCCCACTCGGCATCCACCTCTATCCTTGATACATATTCTTTTTTACCCTCCTCTTTTTTGATATCGAGTGTTACCCTTGCGGTGTCGGCAAGAGATATTCCGCCTGCCAGCCTGTACAATTTCACTGAGACTTGTATGGATGACTTAGGCAGCCCCGAAGGGTTGGCTTCTGTGAAGAATAGATCGTCGGCGTAGAGTTTTACCGAGATCGTACTCTTGCTCTCGGAATCATTAAAAACAGATATTACCGGATTAAAGGGGTTGCGGGAAGGGTTGTAGATATATGAGAGGTCGTTGGGGTCGTAGGTTTCCCTTACCGGTCTGCAGCCGGAAAAAGCAGCCAGTAGCAGAGATGCTGCCGTTGCTAAAACCAATATCCGGTATTTTCTGACATTCATGATCTAAAAATAATATATATATTGATAACTATGTCAGGATTTTCCATTTGGTAGAAACCCTGAAGATCTCCCTTGAATCTTCCTGACGTGTAATTATAGTTAAGAACTTACCCTGATCATCGGGTTTGTAAGTTTTTATTGTAAGGTGCTGATCACAAACTGATTCACTGAGGTAATTGGCCTCAAGTTCGTCCAGTACATTCTCTGATATCCAGCTTACAGGGAAGGAGTCTATTGCCCATTTGACAAAGTTGGCATTATTGATATGGTGATTCACATCGAGTTCGCCGGGCCTTGTTATATGTTCGTATGTTGAAAAGAGATCTTTGCTGTCACCTGTCACTTTACCCGCATTTACCTGCATCGATCTGGGTGAATCCAGTTGCGAAAATTTGCCTACGGCGTCTGCAGGGTTAACGGGCCTGCGCGTCTTAAGGTCAACCACCGCCCATGATGTTGTTGCGGATACAATTATCTGCTGTTGGCTATCCATTATTTCAAAATCCCTTCGTGCCAGTATCCTGTCCATTCCGGCGGGCCAGGTGTGGACCGTAATTGTCTCACCGTTGGCCGGAACCCTGTGAACCCGGATAAGCATCCTCGACAGGGCCCAGAAGTTGTTGGCTGCGTTAAGATGCTCCTTGCCAAAACCCAAAGAATCGGCGTGTGTGGCTGCTGAATTCTGCATGAAGTTAAGTAACCCGTAAACAGATAGCAGTCCGTTGACGGAGCATTCATAAATATTTATTCTGTAATCGAGTTTATGCCTGTAGTCGTTCACTGTTTATCAGATTTCAGATAACTATCCAGTTCATTTGTTGCTGCCTCCCATTCATGCAGCATGGACTCCAGCTTCTTCTTAATCTCATTATATCGGTCGAAAAAGCCGATAGAGAATTCCCCCGCTTCTCCTCCGGTTTCGATCATCATATCCATTCCGGTTAACTCTTCCTCCAGTTTCTCGATCTCCTTCTCGGCATCTTCCACATTCTTTTTCAGTTTACGCGCCTGCTTTTCAGCCTCTTTCTGTTCAATATATTTCTGCTTACCGGTACTTCCTGCAGAATCAGTCTTTTTAGCCGAGACCCTGTCCTTACGTTCAATGGCTGAGAGGGTTTCGATCTTTCTCTTTCTGAGGAATTCATAGATGCCTCCGAGATGTTCTTTAACCCTGCCACTCCTGAACTCATAAACCTTATCAACCAGCCCATCGAGGAAGTATCTGTCGTGAGAAACCACAATTAATGTGCCATCGTATTTAAGCAGGGCCTGCTTCAGGATATCCTTCGAGCGCATGTCGAGATGGTTGGTAGGTTCATCAAGAACGAGAAGATTATAGGGTTCGAGCAGTAACTTCACCAGTGCCACCCGCGACCTTTCTCCGCCCGACAGTACTTTTATTCTTTTTTCTATGTCGTCGCCGCTGAAGAGGAAGCCGCCCAGCAGATCCCGTACCCTGGTTCGTATGTCACCTGTGGCAACGTCGTCTACCGTCTGAAATACTGTCTTCTCCTCATTAAGAAGAACATCCTGATTCTGAGCGAAGTACCCGGTGTGTACCTTGTGGCCGATCTTAAGTGTTCCGTCGCCATTGATCTCACCGTTGATTATCCTTGCCATGGTTGTCTTACCCTCTCCGTTCCTTCCGACAAATGCTACTTTCTCGCCCCTGTTGATCACAAAATCGGCATCAGAGAAAACCCGCTTAGTACCAAATGACTTACCTACACCAATAGCTTCTACCACTACGGATCCTGACCGTGGTGCCGGTGCAAATCTGATGTTTATTGTTTTGCTGTCCTCCTCGTCTATTTCAACTCTTTCTATTTTATCGAGGGCTTTAACACGCGACTGTACCTGAACAGCCTTGGTGGCTTTATACCGGAACCGCTCAATGAACTTTTCGGTATCGGCAATCATCTTCTGCTGATTCTCAAAAGCAGCCTTCTGTTGCTGGCGTCTCTCATCCCTCAGAGCAATAAAGTTGCTGTATGAAACGCGGTAGTCATAGACCTTGCCACCCGATATCTCAATGGTTCTGGTTGTAATATTGTCAAGGAAGGCTCTGTCGTGCGATACCAGTATCACAGCACCCTGGAAGTTGCTTAGGTAGTTCTCGAGCCACTCTATCGATTCAATATCGAGGTGATTGGTAGGCTCGTCGAGAAGAAGGAGTCCGGGTGCCGACAACAACAGTTTTGCCAGCTCGATCCTCATTCTCCAGCCACCGCTTAGTTCCCTTGTCTGCCGTGTGAACTGATCGCGGTCGAAGCCTAACCCCATAAGTGCCTGTTCACACTGTGCTTCATAATTGTGGCCGCCAAGCATACCGAAACGCTCCTCACTCTCTGCCAGTTTGCTGCATAAGTTGGTGTACTCTTCCGATTCGTAATCAGTTCTGGTAGCTATCTGTTCTCCTGTTTTCTTTATCGATTCACCCAGAGAGAGAATGTCGCCAAAAGCCGAACATGTCTCACTGAATACCGTTGTTGTGTCGGATACCTTCATCTGCTGAGGAAGGTAGCCAAAGGTAAAGTCTTTTGGTGTGGCGATGACGCCGGATGAAGGTTTAGCCTGACCGGCGATGATCTTCAGTAATGTTGATTTGCCTGCACCATTTCTTCCTGTAAGACCAACTCTCTCTTTTGGATTAATAAGAAATGAGACATCGGTAAGGAGGTCGAAACTGCCAAATGAAACGGTTATATCCTGGACTGAGATCATAATTGCAAAAAACACTTTTCGGGAGGCAAAGATATAAAATAAGAGGGCACCCCGAAAAGGAGTGTCTGTACTATCTCAGTAAGTACCCTTATTTTATTACCGGGACAAGCTTACTCCATCTTCTGGTGCCTGTACGGGCAACAATAAGATATGTTCCGGAAGGCAGGGCGTTGAGACTAAGGTCAATTGGCGCAGTGCATATCATCTCCTCTTCCAGTAAAAGAGTTGCCCGTTAAGGAGAATATGTTAATTGTCACGGTCTCAACAGACTCGTCAGGTATTATTATTCTGATCTTATCGCGGGCAGGTACAGGGTAGGCAATGAGTGACAGCGTTGCTGTCTGCCGGTCCGTCAGAAGAACTTGGCGAACCCCAGATTAGTGCAGCATATTCAGGCTTGTCGACGAAGGGATTGCGGTTACCCTGTATGATATAAACGGCATTGTTCCTGTCGGTCTCTTTCTGGCTGACAGGATCGTCGTTATGCCATTTCAGCAGAAGCAGTTTGGCCCATTCGACAGGTGCCGAGCCTGAAACCATTGGACTGCCTGGCCATGATGAATCTTCGCTGTAATACCTTACACCCATGTATAGTATAGCCCGTGCCAGGTCGCCTTTGTATTCGGCAATAGGCTCAAATACCTCTCCGCTGTAGCCCGACCATGAGCTGGGACCTACCTTGCTTCCGTTCAATGATGTCCAGGAAGGAGAAGCGGTTGTACCAAAGGGCAGGTTACCTCTTTTGTTGTTCACCCAGCCGTCGGTGGGGAAGAGGTGAAAGAGATCGGTGTACATTGGCAGCACCTCTCCGCCAAACCAGCTCTTGGGAAAGGAGTGTTCCCTGTTGTAACAATCACCCTCGCTGTTGTAGTTACCGCACTGGTTGGTAACAAATGTGTATGTGTAAGGAGGTGTTAATCCGGGTTTGTCGGAATACATATCCCACACCTTGCCGTCGCTTTTTTTGTCGGTACTCTGGAAATGTGTCCACAAGTCTGTATAGGTGGAAACCGTATGGTTGTCAATTATATCGTGCAGTGCACTCCTGAGAGCTGTGCCACTCAGTCCGTTGGCCGGATTATAATACCCCGCAGGCGGCTGACCCACAGAGACAGAGAGACCAAGGAACAGGAAGATCAGTATGGAAAGATTCCTTCTCATTATTTCTCGCCAACTCTTATGTCATCGACCTGCCATGTGGTAGTTTGGGCCGGAGCACCTCCGGTATATCTCCAGGCAATGTAGACAGTTGTCTTGTAGGCTGAAAGATCTACGTCACCGGAATTACCCCAGCTTCCGTATCCGCCAGCCGGGACAGCAGGATAGGTTGCAGGAAGAACTGTCCATGTGAAGTTCCATGGTGTTGCGCCACCGTCATAATTGGTCGATATAAGAGTCTCGAGCTTAGCGCCGTTATCATAACCACCCTTACTTCTGAAAGTCAGTATCGGAAGTGTGGAACTTGTTATGTCCAGAGGCGGAGTTATCATCCATGAGATTACACTTGCCATACCAGTATTATATGCAGTGCACGAAGCATATTTTCCGTCTGAAGGATAATAGTCTTCGCTCCCATTTTTTTGTTCCAGCCTGAGCAATTGCTTTCCAACCTGAAAGATTATCAATTGTTTAGACTAGCTGCCAGGGATTCAAAATCTTCCTTCAGCCACTCATATTTCTGAACATTGCACTTTTTGGTGTTGGTCATGGTCAGCTCGGTTGGATCTCTGAGTATGAGCTGGGGTGTGTCATATTTAGAGACAACACCCTTGTATGTGCCATTACCTGATGGAATTGCCTGCCCGGAGAAAAGAGCTTCGGCTCTGGTATATGCTATCACCGAGTAGCTGCAATCGGTTAGAGACTTAGATCCGCTGAGGGTGCCTGTCTCTGTGAACTCAACAGTGTCGACAGCGACATATTCAGCCTCGTACATGCCTGCAGCAATATCTGCCAGCTTCACCTTTCTGGGTGTGGGAAGTACCCCGGCAAGGGTTACCACTTCGACAGAGGCAGCAATATCTATATTGCCGAACTGCATTAGTCCGCGATAGACCGTCAGGGATGCTCCCTTGCAGAAAATCTTTATCTCAGATCCCATTGCAAGACTGTTTGTACCGGTAACGGTTACAGCAATGGCACCCGTTTCATCCTGTATATAGGCTATAAAGTCAGGGATGTTCTTCAGCTCAGGAGTTAGGGTAACTACACCACTGATGTAGACATTTGTATCAACGGGTGTTGCAGCACCGGTATACAGTGCTCTCAGCTCTGCAATGGTCATTCGCTCAATTACCGGTTCAGGCGGCCTTATCGGCTCTCTGTCGCAGGCATAGAAGGCAAATAGAAGGATCGGAATGAGTGATATTATTGTTTTTTTCATCATTATCTCTTTAATATTATTTCGCTGATCTTACCTGGATATCATCAAGCCTGTAAGATGTTGACTCAGTACTGCTGCCGTAATAAACAAAAGCAATAGTTCCGGTACCTCCGGAAATTACAGGTAATGAAATATCACCAGAATTGATCCAGGCATTATCAGCATCGGTTTTAACAGCTATTCGACCTGAAAGTGGAGTCCATGTAGCTGTTGTAAAGTTAGTCCCGTTATAGTCAGTTGAAAAAATCAGACGGAAAGGTTCCGACCCTGTTGCATGCGCCCAGAATGCCTTTGACGACTTAAAAGTAAGTATCTTTTGTGTCGATAGGATGATTGGTGCAGGTATCATCACGGCTATTATCTCACTATCAGTTGAACCGAAACCTGTGGCCTGCGCGTAGTTTGTAGTAGAAAATACCTTGCCACGCCATGTCCGTGTTCCTGCTTGAGAATAAATTTGCCAACCGGGAATCAGAATATCCTGGGCTTCTGTGAATGAGTTGAAATCCTGACTAATAGTCTCTACCGGCTGACCCAGTACCTGTCCCCCGGGAGGGCATCTGTCGCCTGTCATCTGCACTTCATCAATATCTCTTATAACCAACTGGTAGTCGCTGCTGAATTTAGTAAGTATACCTGTAATAGAGCCTTTTCCTGCAGGCAACTCTGTATTGGCAAAGGTGGCAAACCCGCTGCTCCTTACGATAAGCTTCTTGCCCGTGCAGTCTGCAATATTCCTGTTAGCTGAAGCAGGTGGATCAAGGTCACCGTCGGCATATGTCTTTCCCAGCTCGCCGTCGGCAAAATTCACATCATTGATACGCACCAGCTTCCCCAGATTGGCTGCGTTCTTAACGGAAGTAATGGTATGCACAGCGGGAGTTGTTGGATTATTGATCGAGAGTCTGATAGATTTTGACATCCTTATTGAAACCCGATACACGATAGTTACCGCTGGGATCTGTATAAGGAACACCGCCCATCTGGACAAAGTCGCCGTAGTCGCCCAGATAGAGTCCCTTTACGTTAACAATTACTGAGTCGCCTATATAGAGTCCTCCGGTGGCTTCGAACTTCATGAGGAGCCCTGCCCCGGCATCTTCTATAAATCCCTCTTTATAGAGATTGCCGTTCTTTTTGTCGGTAGCCGTTATAATACCTTTAATGGCCCAGTCATCTGTTATCTCAACAGGCATTCTTTCTGTATAGACTTTTGCCAGTTCAGCATCATAAAGACTCTTTATCTGGGAGATAGGGACTATGGTCCCATATTCGAACTCCCTATCGGGGGGAGGCGTCTCGTTATTATCGACACAACTGTTAAATATTGCTACGATAATTATTACTGTTAAAATCCGGGTGAAATATTTGATATTCTTCATGATAGCCTCCTTAGAACCTTACACTTGCATTAAGAAAATAGTTGAATCCGTAATAGTAGTAGTACTTTGGTGCAAAGAGATCGGGTCTCTCAGGGTCGTACCTGTACTGCTCGAATCCTCCGGTGATGAAGTTTCTCCTGTTGGTTATATTGCTGACGTTGGCACTTATAACAACGTAGTAGTCACCAAGATACCATGACTTACCTATAAAGGCGTCGAGAAGATACCCTTTTGGCTGCTTCTGCATTATATCCCAGTATGGATAAAAACCAGTTTCATCTTTTGTTCTTGTTACAGGGTTAAAGTCGATATATATATGATCGAAATAACTTCCTGTAATACCTGCCCACCAGTATTTTGGTGAGTTATAGCTTATGCCTGCTGAGAGTGCTGTCTGAGGTGTTCCTTCAACCCTGAAGTATTGAATCCATACTTCATCATTCCTTACTACTTCGCTGCTGTTATCGCGGGTGATAAGAATATTGGGATTATTCATCCAGAGGTACTGGCCCAGGGCAGCAACGGTATTAACACTCAATGTTGAGGTTATATCCCATTCAAAACCTAACTCAACACCCATATGTTCTTTTTCAATACCCGTTACCGAGTAGTTGATGAATGTACGCAGCTCTTCATGATAGAAACTGGTTACTTCTGCCTGGTCGAAGAACCTGGTGTAGTAGGCTGTTAATCTTGCATTTATTGATGGTGTCTGCATTATGTAACTAAGATCGGCGCTTAGTATCCTCTCAGGGTTAATCCCCGGGGTGACCTCATTTCTTGTTCTGGGCGAGAGGAAGGAACTGTTGAATAGCGGTGGACGCTCCATGTAGAGAGCATTGTATTTAACCATATGCCTGCCTGTTATCCTGTATTCTCCTCCTGTTTTTGCTCCCCAGTTGAGGAAGCTGAGTTTTTCGGAGTCGCCATACGAGTTATCAGGGAAAAGTCCTTTTTTCATAAGTCCTTCTCTCCACAGAGAAGTGCTCTGTCCCGATGCCTGAAAATAGAGATTCAGCTTACCTGCAGTATAGTTGATCTGACCCCAGGCAGTAGACTGATTCTGGTTGGAAATATAGCTGTGACTGTACGTGTCGCCTACTCTGACTACATTATTGGGATTATTAAGATCATTGGTAATGATAAGAGGGTCGTCGGGGTAGTCGCGCTCTGCAAACTGGTCTATATCTAACCAGTAGTCTCCTCCCAAAAGGTCTTTTACTGCGTTGTAGTTATGTCCTCTCGAAAGGTTAATCATAATGCCACCGGCGAACTTGAGTTTCTCTCCGAATGAATGGTTAATGGTTGAGTTGAACTGAAACTGATTCAGATCCTCACGGCGGTCTTCAATAATATATTTAGAACGGTTACCTGTTATAGTATTTCCAGCAATTCCCTCAGCATCGCTAACCTCATAATAATTCTTTCTGTTAGAGAAATAGAAGTGGTCCCAGTTAAGCTGACTAACTGAAGGGTCATTCCATCCTTCTGTGATCCTTTGCTGGTCGGCGGGATCGGTATAGTAAGAGGGCAGGTATCTGTAATAATCGGGCCTTGGGTCGGGAGCATCGTACCAGTTAAGGGCAGAATATCCCGACCTTCCAAACCAATATCCGGCAGATGTGTTGATATCGGTATTATCGCCAATGTTCCACTTATGGAGCAGAGTAAGGAGTGGTTTATTTGATGATCTCACTCTGGAGTTTCTCTTTTCACCATTCTGGTATCCCCAATATGGATTGTAGTAATTGTTGCCGGTGAGGTCATAAGCTTCCTGCACCGAACCGCCTCCAACGCCTCTGTTGTATATGGCATCGAGAGCTGTAAAGTTAAGGGTATGGTTTTCGTTTATCCTTTTTTCGGCTGCCAGGAAGATACTCCATGCATCGTAGAATGTTCCTTCCACAAATCCCTCCTGCGACCATCTGCGTGAGGCAGAGCCTGTAAAGGCCCATCCCTTCTCTGTCAGTCCGGTGGAATATGTCGCCATGATGCGGTTCCTGTAGGTCCTGTTGGTGGCTGAGTATACCAGCTTCGTTCCCGGCCTGTAAAGGGAGGCTTCGGTAATTATCCGGGTAAGACCACCTACCGGCTCGAACATATGACCTGTGGCTTCAGGGCCGTTGGTGACGACAGTATTGCGCATAACATCATTCAGTCCGCCCCAGTCCGACCAGATAGGATTACCGGTCTCCGGGTCGTTGATAAAGAATCCATTTATCATAACGCCCTGGTAATCGGCATCGTATCCTCTTGTCTTGAAACGGACAGGTCCGAAGGTATATGCTGCAGCCGACTCAAATACATCGGCAGATGATGACAATATACCCTGGTAACCCTGCGAGTCCATCCCGCCATCTTCATCAGAATCGGTAAGTGAAATGACAACGGCGTCCTGACGAATGTCCTGACGCGGGAGCATAGAGACAGTACCGAGATCAGTTGTCTCTCCATCCTTAACATTTACCTGGCGCAGGGCCTGGTCGTAAGAGGAGATATCAAAGGAGAGAAGGTGCTCTCCAACCGGAAGCAGGATACTGAACGATCCGTCCTCATTGCTGTTGCGGCCGACCTCTTTACCGTTAAGTGATATGGTAACACCGGGCAGGGCATTGCCTGTAATGCGGTCTGTTATGGTTCCTTTCACTGATCCTTCCTGTGCCATCAAAAGAGATGGTGAAATTGTGGCAATCAATACCAGAAGTACAATCTTTATTCTCATGATTTTGTTTAAGTGGAGGATAAATATAGGGCCAAAAAATAAAAGTAAAAAGAATAATCAAAGCATATAATCAACAATCTGTTAATTAGTGCGCAAATTTTTTGTCCACTCATTCTTTACGAATATATTTGTCTAAACCGATGAATCATGAGCCTTCAAAAATCTGCACTTTTCATTCTACTCATCTCAATTTCCTGCGTTGCTTTTACCCAGAAAAATCTGACAGCCGGAGTTATTGCATTTTATAATCTGGAGAATCTTTTCGACACAATAGATACCGATGGTGTGGACGATCTGGAATTCACCCCAGAGGCTCCGAAGAAATGGAATTCATCGCGTTATAATGAGAAGCTCACCAATATGTCGAAAGTCATCGCAGCAATAGGTCGCGATGAAGGATTGCCCGGGGGGCCTCATATTATAGGAGTGTCGGAGATCGAGAACAGGGAAGTACTGGTTGATCTGGCAAAACAGCCTGCCATCAGCCATCTCAATTATCAGGTTGTCCATTATAACTCGCCCGATCTCAGGGGGGTAGATGTAGCTTTGATGTATCAGCCGGCCTTGTTCAAACTTACCGGATCGAAGAGTTATGAATTAATGCTGAATGAGAAGGACGGTACAAGGATATATACACGTGACCAGCTGCTTGTCTCGGGCTATTTTATGGGCGAGATGATGCATTTTATTGTTGGTCACTGGCCCTCGAGAAGGTCGGGGGAGAAGGCATCCGAAAACCTCAGGGTCGATGCTGCCCGGCTTACCCGTCATATCATAGATTCGCTCCAGAGTGATGATCCGGAGGCCAAAATAGTAGTTATGGGCGACCTCAACGACGATCCGGTCGACAGCTAGCGTGAGGAAGCAGCTGCGCTCCTCAGGTAATCAGGAGAAGATGGGTCAGGGTGATATGTATAATGCTATGGAGCCTCTCTTCAGAAAAGGAGTCGGCTCACTGGCTTATCGCGACAGGTGGAATCTGTTTGATCAGATAATAATCTCACAGCCTTTTTTAGGGAAGGATTATTCTGCTTTTAAGATGGTTGCTGTAAAGGTATTCAACAAGGAGTTCCTGACTCAGGCTGACGGTCAGTTCAAAGGGTATCCTCTGCGTACTTTTGTGGGCGACCAGTTCACGGCAGGGTATTCCGACCATTTTCCGGTATATCTGATAATCGGAAGAGAATCGAAGTAACCTATTTCAGGGTTATTCCTACCGGCCTGTGGTCGGATATTATATCAATGTATTGCGGGTAGCATGGCTCAGGCTTGTAAACGACAGTTGTGTCGATACGGCTGAAGAGTTCGTTTGTCACGAGGATATGGTCTATGTGACTGGGCCAGGAGGGATAGGACCACCACAACTGACTGCCCGTTGCTATTGGCATATCGGCAAACCTGAAGTTAGACGGGTCTGAAACAAAGATATAGAACGGGTCGGAGGCAGGCGGATTGGCCGATATCTCATCGTTATAGTCGCCCAGTATTACCACAGCATCACTGTTTCTGTTTTGAATGACATAGGAATGGAGCTTTTCTGCAGCCTCCCTGCGCCTGTCCTCATTGTCGCTGCCACTGCAGCACTTGAGATGCAGATCGATAAGATATACCGTCTGGCCGGTGGGTTTGTGAGTTATCTTCACCTCGAGGGGCGGACGGGGAAAGGCATAGAAATCATCGGGGAAGAGCAGTTTGACTGATGATGAGTTATAGGTAATCTCGCTACCCTTGAAAAGGTATGCCAGGTTCCAGTCGGAGTTGTTGATAAGATAGTACTGTCCCGACCAGCCCGGTAGTTTCTTCAGGAGGTTAAGAAAAGCTCCCTCCGAAGTTATTTCCTGAAGAACAACAACATCGGCATTGATGGTTCTTATGAGTCTGGCAGCCATGTCGGTGGTAAGGGACCCGCTCTTGGGAAAGGTCTCCATGTTGAAGGTCACTATCTCTAACTTGCTGGCTGAACCGGGGACAATGCATCCTGCAAAGAGAGAGTCATCACCGGGCTCAGGCGGATCGGTTATGCGCTGGCAGGCAGCAGTCGCCAGAATCAGGAATAGTGATATCTTAAAAAGATCTTTCATGGTATGTGAAGATGCAAATGTAAGAAAGATGATTGAAGATTTTTCAGATAATAAGATTAAAATCCCCTCTTGGGAGAGCCTGCCTGCCGTTCCGAAGTCACGTTAAGCGTGACGAAGGATGGTCCCGCCATGGGCGGGAGGTCGGGGAGGGTTTATCATGTTGCAAGTTACAAGTTACAGGCTGCAGATTCCTGGCTTTGCGTTCTCTTTTTGTTTCTTGGTGTTCTCTGCGGTTAACTTTTAAAACAGGACAGCCTTTTACATTTATAAATATAAAAACGGAGTGGAGAGACTCCACCCCGTTTTAACCGGTTAGGTTAAGTTTAGGAGATTATTTCTTGACAATTTTTCTGGTGACAGATCCGGCAGTGGAGTTAAACTTGACGAAGTAAATTCCACGAGGCAGGTTCTCAACAGATATTGTTCTCATAGGATTGCCGTCGTTAACAAGATTAACGACCCGTTTTCCGGTTATGTCCATCACCTCCACTGAGCTGAAGGATTCGATACCTTCCAGTGTCACATGTGATGAAGCGGGAACAGGATAGATCTTCAGCCTCTGAAGCTCCCTGCTGTCGATTGCTGAGCCTACACCTGCGATATCCGATACCACCCGTGGTGCAAGCTGAGCTGTACCGTTGAAATCAAGTGCGATTCCGGTAACATTGGCTGCAGCCGGAACAACAGTACCGGTAAAGATATCGTAGAAATCTGTGCGCAGGAGGGTTGAATCACCTGTATTTCCAACGGTATAGTTTTTACCGTTAGTGAAGTTAACACCGGCATCTGCTGCCCTGAAGCCAAGGTCCATGATCTTAACTACTTCCGACTCATACATATCGAGGTTGGTCTTGAGCTCATTTACTGTAATTACCTGCGGAACAATTGGATTGTTGTTCGAGGTTGCAGCTCCGGGATCGGCTGTCGGGTGCCACTGAAGCATACCGTTGTACAGTTCAAGGGTTCCGGTTATACCTGTAATACCATCACCAACATTATAGGTGGTAGTTACTATTCCGGCATTGTCATCTATCAGTATTCCGGCGGTGGCATCCTGAAGATATTTCTTGTTGCGGTATGTCATCTGGGCAGTAAGAACCAGCTCTCCAAGTACTTTATATTTTCTGTCAAGCTCAGTCTGGGACCTTAGTCCTGCAATACTTGATAGCTGTATAAGTGGATTGAAGAGTATGGTATAGGTTTTAGTTGTAACGTTATCACTACCCGTAACGGCAATTGTTGTTGTTCTGGCGGTAGCTTTGTCATCCAGCCAGATCAGTAGCATTAGTGATCAACTTGTTTGCAAGTGGATCGGCTGTTGTGGCTGTAACCAGGGGTACTGAAGTTGCTCCTGCAGGTAGTTCTCAACATAGTGAAGTATTTAACTGGGCTGAAATCAGCTAGGGTATTCCCATCAACAGTTAAATCTGTTAATGATGCAGTCGGCCACTATCAGCCAATTGAATGTTACCAATGTCCGTTGCTGTACTCAAAACTACCTGTACTGTTCCAACAGTTTGGTTGGTGAGAGTTCTTACCTCAACCTTTGTTATTGTTATTCCAGAAGGACAGCTATAGCAGCACCCCCGGTTGGTGCAAGGTCTGAAGAAGAAGCGTCCATATCAGGTTTGTCCCTGCAAAGGCCGACTAACATATTTTACGGATAGAGGTGTTGTAGCATCAGCTATCAAAGTTCCGGACAATGTCATAAGAACTTGTGATTTCAGTAGCAGCAGGAAGTGCAAGAGTTTTGAAATTAGATGGGTAAGTTGGCCCTGAATCTGTCCCTGTAACTGGCCGCAGTCGTTGTATTTGTTCCCCTTTGAAAAGGAATCCAAAAGGTGGATGAAGTCATTGGTGTACCTAAAGCAAGTGGACCGATTTGAATAACTAGTTGATGTTATGTAGTGTGTTAGAAACGGCATCCAACAGTTTGTACTGAGTTGTTCCATTATATAACCGGTAACGAACATCATTTGTCGTATAGTTGCTGAGTGTTATCAAAACTGCACTATTGGATTGATCTGAAGATATTTCAATGTGCTGAGGCCTACTCAGAACTTCAACAGTTTGGACTTTGGATATTTGACTGATGATAATAGTGCAATAAGGCATAAAAACAATTGAGTAAAACTTCTTTCATAGGCTTAGTTATTAAGGTGGGTATTCAGGTTTGCTAATTTTAACTTTTTAAGAGCCATCAATTTCGGCCATTTATTGCAAAAATTCAAATTTTTTGACCCATACTTTCCCGTTTATTATTCATAAGAGTGCTCTTTTTGTAAACAACTTTTGAACATAAGCGTTTTAGTAAAACCTCTCTCAGTTCATTTCATCTGAAAAGTTTAACTTTGAGAGTAGTAGTTATTTGTCTCTAAATCATTATTGTCATGAGAAAAGCATTCCCTTTCCTGAAGATCATACCGGCAGTTGCACTGCTCTTTTCAATAACCCTGTTAAACTCCTGTAAAAAGGATGACAATGGTCCCGATTACAAGATCGTGGTCTTCACAGAGAAGGTAACAACCCTCTCTGAGGAATATATCGGTGGAGTACTGGGCACTATCTCGGTCTCTTTCCCTGAGGCCGGACAGCTGACACCCCTCGTCGGCGATGATGTTAATGTCTACAGGATGGTTTACAAGAGCAGTATTGAAGATATTGAGTATGAGGCATCCGGACTGGTTTGTATGCCTGCAACAAAAGGGGCATACCCTGTACTCTGTTTCCTTAACGGCACCAACACACTTAACTCCGATGCGCCCAGCAACAACCCTACATCATTCTCATACCAGATGGTGGAGAGTGTGGCCTCAATGGGGTTCATAGTAGTTATTCCCGATTATCCCGGCTTTGGTGCCTCGTCCGATATTATGCATCCATATCTCATAAAAGAGCCTACGGTACAATCGGTGGTGGATATGATCAGGGCCGCCGGTGAGTTTACTGAAAAGGGTATTAAGGGATATGAGATGGAGAAGGATCTTTACTTCTATGGATACTCACAGGGCGGCTGGGCAGCTCTTACAATGCACAAGGCTATCGAAACATCATACAGTACCGAGTTCACACTTAAGGGAAGCGCCTGTGGATCAGGCGCATACGATCTTGGATTTATCAACAGCGAATTCCTTGAGCATACAACCTATCCTTCACCGATGTATATCGCTTATATTGCTCAGGCATATAAGTCCTATGGTGAGACAACCTTACCGCTTTCATCGATGTTCAAGGAGCCTTATGCTACGCTCATACCATCTCTTTTTGACGGACTCCATTCAGCCGGTCAGATAAACAGTGCCCTTACTACCACTGTTGCCAATCTTGTTACTGCAAACTATTTGAGCAACTACGAGGGGGTGGAATTCTCCGGGGTGCGGAGTGCGCTGCTAAACAACAGTGTGATCAGCATGGAACACCATGAAGCCGGTGAAACTGTTCCACGGAGGAGCCGACGATCAGGTATTTACGGATGGGACAACACAGATGTATGATGCTATGATCACAGCCGGGTCTTCAACGGAAACTGTGAAGATGGAGATCCTTCCCGGACTGGATCACTCTACTGCTCTTATTCCGGTATCGGTGCGATCGCTTCTTTTCCTGAACAACCTTCGTAATAATTGATTTTGGATCATTGATCACGCTGCCTATCTTTGCCTGAAATAGCAGAAGGTGGGCAGAAAGAAAAGTTTACCCTTACTTGAGAGGGTTGAGATAACAGGAATAGGTGCAGAGGGCAATGCCTTTGCCAGAGTCGATGATATGGTGGTCTTCGTGCCCGGACTTATACCCGGCGACATAGCCGACCTGCAGGTGGTGAGGAAGAGGCGCCGCTTTATGGAGGCGAGGGTAGTGAAGTTCCATGAATACAGCACTCTCAGAACAGATCCTGTCTGCAACCATTTTGGAGTATGTGGCGGATGCCGCTGGCAGCACCTTCCCTATGAAGAACAGCTGAAGTTCAAGGCACAGCAGGTGACCGATAATCTTACCCGTATCGGTAAGGTCGATCTTCCGGTGATAAAGCCTATACTGGGATCAGAGAACATCTATAACTATCGCAATAAGCTTGAGTACACCTTCTCCAACAGGCGCTGGCTGACGCAGGAGGAGATAAGCAGTGATGTTACCGATATGGTTAAAGAGGGTGTGGGATTCCATATTCCCGGACTATTCGATAAGGTTGTTGATGTCGAAAAATGCCATCTTCAGGCTGAACCTACAAATGAGATAAGAAATTTTGTGAGGCAGTTCACTCTCAGTAATAAGATGTCATTTTTTGATATCAGAGAGCAACACGGACTGCTCAGAAACCTGATCGTAAGGAATACCACCACCGGCGGACTGATGGTTATTGTTGTCTTCTTTGAGTATGATGCTGATAGCATTGGCCTTCTGATGAATGCCATTGCAGAGGCTTTCCCCTCAATCACGTCACTCTTCTATATCGTTAACAGCAAGAGGAACGACTCACTCACCGACCAGGAACCTGTTTTATGGAGCGGGGATGAATTCATTACCGAAAAGATGGATGATCTCAGTTTCCGGATCGGTCCCAAGTCCTTTTTTCAGACCAACAGTCAGCAAGCTCTTAACCTATACCGCATCGTAAAGGAATATGCTTCCCTCAAAGGAACAGAAACTGTTTATGACCTCTATACGGGAACAGGTACCATAGCATTATACATTGCAAATGAAGCCTCAAGGGTAATAGGACTGGAATATGTGCCTGAGGCTGTGGAGGATGCGGTAATAAATATGGGTCTTAACAATATTAAAAACGCCTCGTTCTATTCGGGTGATATAAAGGACCTTCTCACCCCCGGATTTTTTGAAAGACACGGGAGTCCCGATGTAATAATAACCGATCCGCCACGGGCAGGGATGCATGAAAACGTTGTTAAAGCGATACTCGATGCTGCACCGGAAAGAGTGGTCTACGTTAGTTGCAATCCCGCCACTCAGGCACGTGACATATCACTGTTATCAGAGAAATACCGCGTCGAAGCTGTTCAGCCTGTTGATATGTTCCCCCACACCAACCATATAGAAAACGTAGCCCTCCTTATCAGGATCTGACAGGTCTCAGTGCTGTCATCGGGAGCACTTTATTGAAATTTAATGTATATTTATTCCCATCTAAAGCAGTGATGGGGAAACAAACGTCATTATCTGAGTCAAAGGCTGTCGTTGTACCAAAGGGCAGAGAGGACCATAACGCCAGTCTGAGATATGCGGGCATGATCCAGAATGCCATGTTCCCTGACAAGGAACTGCTGGGAAGCTGGTTTAATGAGCATTTTGTACTGTTCCTCCCCCGCGATATTGTTAGCGGCGATTTTTATTATGCCAGCCGTACAAAAGAGTACCTGGCGGTAGCCGTTGGCGATGCCACAGGTCATGGGGTGCCGGGGGCGCTGCTCAGTATTCTGGGAGTTAGCTTCCTGAACGAGATAATACAATACAGAAATACACCCAGGGCAAACAGGGCTTTGAATCTAATGAGAGAAAGGGCTATGAAGGCGCTGAGGCAGACAGGTCAGGCATCTGAAACAAAAGACAGTATTGACATCGGTCTCTGCCTCTACGAATGTGGAAGCAATGAACTGCAGTTTGCCGGGGCCAATCGTCCTTTAATACTGATAAGGGACGGCTTACTGATAGAATATAAACCCGATAAGATGCCTATTGGCATTGCTCCTGCGAAGGAGACGGCATTCACAAACAATATCATTCAGACGAGACCGGGAGATATATACTACCTTTTCTCCGACGGCTTTCCTGATCAGTTTGGAGGGAAGTATGACAAGAAATATAAGTATGGCCGGTTCCGTGACCTGCTGATGAGGGTTAGCAGTTTGCCACTCGATAAGCAAAAGGAGCAGATGGAGAAGGAACTGCTGCAGTGGAAAGGCAAAGAGAAGCAGGTGGACGATATTC
This sequence comes from uncultured Bacteroidales bacterium, assembly GCA_963698535.1. Lineage (GTDB taxonomy): Bacteria > Bacteroidota > Bacteroidia > Bacteroidales > VadinHA17 > CAVORD01. Next base: position 43,224 of record CAVORD010000006.1, read on the forward strand.
TCGTTTTAGGATTTAAATTCTGATCATAATATGAAAATTACATCTTTCAGGATACGCAACTTCAGATCTATTACAGATACAGGCTGGCAGTCATTATCGCCTGATAATATCACCTGCCTCATTGGTCAGAATGAATCAGGCAAGACCTCTGTACTGGAGGCACTGAGTCTTTTTCATACAGGGGAGATTAATGAAGATGTGCTTCGTAGCGACCTCTCCATGCCTGAGGTAAGCTGCCGCTTTGCTACGGCACCCGGATTGCTGGCAGGTATTACCGATCATGCCCCTAAAGAATTGATGAAATTCCTGAAAGAGTCTGATACCCTTGAGTTGAAAAGATCGTGGCGACCCGATTTCTCATCTTTTATTGAAGTGGCAGGAGATATTGGCAGGATGATCGGAGACAGGTACGAGGAGAGGAAAAAAGTACTTAATGAGATAACGGCCAGGATAAGTAAAGCCAGGGATGAGGGTGCCGAAATGGCCGACAGGCTTAAGGAGCTTGAAGTCAGGGTAAGAGAGTGGGAAGAGAATAATCCCGACTACTCCGGCGGGGGATTGAGACTATTCCGAAAGAGAGCAAGCGCCCGTGCAATAGTGGAGTCCTCAGAAGATGGAGAAGAGGTAAGCATCAAGGAATTAAAAGCTGAGATCGCTTCCCTGAAAAGCACCCTCGAATCAAGGAACGAGATAAAGAGAGCTATTGATAAATGGTATTCACAGGTGCAGGAATTATCGGCTGTTGATGATAAACTAAGTAATGTGAACCTGAGGCTCGAAGAGCGTCATCAGAAAATGACACTTCTCCTCAGCAGCAGAGAAGAGTTCAGCGATGAGGATTGGAGGGGTGTTCTGAATGAGTACAAGACACTCAACCAGAAAAGAACCGACGTGTCGCTCAGCCTTGAGAGGCAAACGCTGATTGCTGGATTTATTATTGATGGAGATGGTGCGGAGCGGGCAGAGAGCAAGGCCGACAAAGTGATGAAGGATTATATGAACGAGCCCGACAGTGCAAGCCTGGGAGAAAAATACTCTGAGTATGCACCTGCTTTTGAGTTGTTTGAGGATTTTGGCAGTCTTCTTCCCAACAGGGTTGACCTGGAAGATATAATTACGGGAAACCAGCATGTTGAAGGATATAAGGCAGCAAAGAACTTTCTGACCATTGCAAATCTGAACCATACCTTTTTTCAGCAGCCTTCATCGCGCATACTCAAGCAGAAGATCGAAAATGTTAATCAGCTGCTAACCAATAATTTTCAGGATTTCTGGCAGCAGTCGGTGGGCAGAAACAATAAGATCAAGATCCAGTTTGAACTCGATCATTACAATGCAACATATGGGGATAAGGCAGGTAAGCCTTTTCTCGAATTCTGGATCAAGGATGAAGGGGAGAGGCTCTATCCCAAGCAGAGAAGCAGGGGTGTGAGATGGTTCCTCTCCTTCTACCTCGAGCTCAGGGCATCGGCTTCAACGGGAGGCAGACCACTGGTGCTGCTTGTTGATGAGCCGGGCGTTAGCCTTCATGCCAGGGCACAGGAAGATGTACTGAGGGTATTTGAAGATATAAAAGACAGGATACAGGTTATTTATACCACTCATTCACCTCATCTCGTGGATGTTAACAAACTACACAGGGTGCTGGCTGTGCAGCGCGACGACACTGAAAATCACCGAAGTACAACAAGGATTATTGAGCCGATGCACCTCTCTTCGGCCAGTCCCGACACGCTTACTCCCCTGCAGAGCATAATGGGCAACACCGCTGTTACCGAAGGCTATTCGTCGAGAAGACTGAACCTGGTAATTAATGATATTGGCTCTTTCTATGTGTTAACCTCAATACTATCCCTTACAGGCAATGAAGGGAAGATCAACCTGATACCTTCTACCGAGGTCGATTCGATACCATTGCTTTGCAATATATTGCTGGGATGGGGACTTGGCTTCTCAGTACTTCTCTTTTCCAATCCGGAGGAGGCGAAGATAGGGGAGAAACTAAAACAGAATATGTTCAGAACGGCTGTTACCGACTATGACATAGTTATACAGGCCGGAGAGAATTTCATCAACGCAGAGGATCTTCTTTCAACACTCGATTTTAAGAGGCATGTTCTCGAGACACGGGAGGGCATTACCATGCCTAACTCCAGCTATATGAAAGACAAGGAGTTGCCGAGAAATTTCATGCTCAGCCGCTTTCTTGAGAAGGTAAAAGAGGGAAAACTCAAACTGAAGGATTTTGATGAGGAGTCGGTTGAGAATTTCAATCATTTTACTGAGACGATAACGGTTCTTAAATAATAGGGTAAAATTTTTGTTTATAGTTTCTATTTTATATTTTTGCCTCGCTTTCCGGGCGGCTCTTGAAGAGAGAATATGCACCTCAACGTAGGTTAAATGGATGTTGACCGGTCGGGATATCCGGAATTTTAGATTGAATGTTCTTTAGATATTGGAGAGATGGGTGAGTGGCTTAAACCAGCAGTTTGCTAAACTGCCGTATGGGTAACTGTACCGGGGGTTCGAATCCCCCTCTCTCCGCAAAACAAACCAACCCCGCGTCAGCGGGGTTTTTTATTTCATGCGAGCAGGGAGGAAGCTTGCTTACTCCCGTGCGAGTATGGAATAAAAGCGGCCCGCCAGGGTTGGTTTGTTTTGCTTGGATCACCCCACAGGGATCACGACCTGAGCGAAGCGAAGGGCGTAATCCCGGGTCACGAACCCCCTCCCAACCGGTTTATCACCGGTTGGACTCCCCCTAATTCTTAGGGGGAGATAATAGTATCTGTACCAAAAAATACTGCCTCACCGACGAAGTAGAAATAAAATACCCCGCCAGGGTTGGTTTGTTTTGCTTGGATCACCCCACAGGGATCACGTCCTGAGCGGAGCGAAGGGCGTAATCCCGGGTCACGAACCCCCTCCCAACCGGTTTATCACCGGTTGGACTCCCCCTAATTCTTAGGGGGAGATAATAGTATCTGTACCAAAAAATACTGCCTCACCGACGAAGTAGAAATAAAATACCCCGCCAGGGTTGGTTTGTTTTGCTTGGATCACCCCAAAGGGATCACGATCCTGAGCGGAGCGAAGGGCGTAATCCCTGGTCATCGAACCCCCTGCCCAACCGGTTTATCACCGGTTGGACTCCCCCTAATTCTTAGGGGGAGATAATAGTATCTGTACCAATAAAATACTGCCTCACCGACGAAGTAGAAATAAAATACCCCGCCAGGGTTGGTTTGTTTTGCTTGGATCACCCCAAAGGGATCACGATCCGAGAGAGGAGCGAAGGGCGTAATCCTGGGTCACGAACCCTCTGCCTCAGACCGGTTGCATCACCGGTTGGACTCCCCCTAATTCTTAGGAGGGAGATAATTGTATCTGTACCAAAAAATACTGCCTCACCGACGAAGTAGAAATAAAATACCCTGCCAGGGTAGGTTTGTTTTGCAGTGGATCACCCACAAAGGGATCACGATCCGAGAGAAATGCAGTGACCTGCAACCCGCCTTCGCCTTTCAGGCTACGGACGGGCAGGCCTGCAACTTGCACCCAGCACCTGGCACCATTTATTACCCACCCCCACCTCCCGCCCATTGCGGGACAGGCTCTCCCATGAGGGGATTTAAATACACTACTCCTGGATAACTGCTTTCGATCCTCTGCCAATAACTATATAGTTAACTCAGTATTTAAATATGTAATTAAATATGTAGTTAATTATGTAGTTATTATATTCAGCATTACCTCCCCGTACCCATTCCTCTTTTTTATATCTTAGCATCCATAAAATATATATCATGATCAGGAAGATTACTATACTTTCAGCTGTAGCATTGCTTTTACTCTCTTTTAAAGCAGATAAGCCAGCTTATACACTTTTTACCGGTGAAGGCAAGCAGGTAAAGTATGAAAAGATGATGCAGGAAATTGAAGGAGCCGATATAGTCTTCTTCGGTGAGTTGCATGACAATCCTATTGCTCACTGGCTGGAGCTTGAGGTAACAACAGATCTGCATAAGAAGAAAGGATCCGGACTGGTACTGGGGGCTGAGATGTTCGAATCAGACAACCAGTTGCTGGTTGATGAATATACCGGTTCCATATACGATGCTGCAAAGTTTGAAGCAGAAGTTAAACTATGGAAGAACTATAAGACCGATTATAAGCCTCTGGTTGATCTGGCAAGAAAGAACAACCTGAAGTTTGTTGCCACCAATATTCCCAGGCGATATGCTTCGATGGTCAGCAGGGGAGGCTTTGAGGTTCTCGACTCTCTGGCCGATGAAGCCAAGGCGTTAATAGCTCCTCTTCCCATGAAGTATGACCCTGAGGTGAAATGTTACAAGGATATGTTGTCGATGGAGGGTATGGGTGGACATGTGAGTCAGAATTTCCCAAAGGCACAGGCAGCAAAGGATGCCACCATGGCTCATTTCATTCTGCAAAATCTCACTGCCGGAAAGACCATGATCCATTATAATGGGTCGTACCATTCCAGAAACTTTGAGGGTATCATCTGGTACCTGAAGGAAGCAAGACCTTCGTTGCGTATTAAAACCATTGAAACAGTGCTTCAGGACAATGTAGGGGAGCTGGAAGAGGGTAACAGGAGTATCGCAGATTTTGTTGTGGTTATTCCTTCAAATATGACGAGTACCTACAAATAGATCAGAGTTTTTTCTTCTTAAGGGCCTTGCCGGACTGATCGTACAGGATTTTGAACCGGGTAAGAGCTGCGTCTCTCACAATCAGTTCGTAGGATAACTCCTCAGTGCTGGTGATTGAGATACAATTCATTATCTCACCTTCTTCTGCAGCCGGTCTTCTTATTTCTTCGGGAACAGAAGAAAGGGAAAGATTGATCCTCAGCTCTATCAATTGCCCATCAGGTGAGATCAGGCATATCTTCTCAGCACCGTCTTCAGTGAATATCACTTCATACCTGTTTTTGTTCTTGCTCCATTCTGCTCCTTTGGCTCTTGGAAAGAATTCGCTAAAACGGGTTTTAGCTATCTCGGGTGCTGATGAGTTTCTTGAAAATATATTGAATGAAAAATCCACTTTTCTGTTTTAATGTATAATGGAGACGGAGAATTATCCAAAAGTAACCTGCTTAATATAAAAATTCTGCATTAGCTCTTATTTTGACTGTGTAACCAGAGCAATCTGTTTTTCGCCCTCTTTAGTCTCATTTTTACAGCCGACTCAGTAACTCTGAGAGATTCACTTATCTGCTTCAGACTTAAATCATCGTGATACTTCATAAGTAGCAAAGCTTTCTCCTCCGGATGAAGTTTGTCCATCAGAACCATCAGCTGGTCGTAACTAACGATCTCGTCATTGTCAATCTCTTCATCGGGTATCTCGGGAAGTTCATGCTTGCTGTTCCATTCGGGATAGTGCAGTTTCTTCTTCTCTCTCAGGTAGTCGATGCAGTAGTTGTATGTAATTGAATATAACCATGTTGAAAAAGATGCTGTTCCTTTAAAAGAGTCGAGTTTTTCATAGGTCCTTGCCATAATATCACCCGAGAGTTCCTCTGCCAGTTCTCTGTTCTTTACCAGAGTGTAGCATTTATCCTGTACCTTATAGTGGTACCGGGAATATATTATTTCAAAGAGGAAGGTTTCGCCATGCTCACGCATTCTGGCAATAATATCCTCATCGCCCAGGGTGGAGAAAGTTATTTTATGCTGAGGGTTCATCTTAATATATGAAGAGACAAATTTAATATTTTCGGCTACCCTTTTAAAGCGGTTACAGGTTCTTTTAACTAATTGGTTCTACGATGTTTGAATATTTGTGAAAAAATGTTAATATAATGTGTTACTTTTTTAAACATCTTCGTCTCAATAGCAAATTTAACTCTGCCGAAAGCACCTTATTTATAGTAACTGATAATTGAGGAACGAGAAGAAGTTAAGTAGTAAAATAAAATTTAAACAAAACAGAAAATGAGAAACAAAGTTTTCATGGGATTTTTTGCAATCGTAATGGTTGCTGTTCTTTCAAGTTGTGGTAAAGCCCCTCAGGCTGAAATTGATGCTGCTGTTGCTGCTCTGGATTCAGCAAAAGTTGCTCAGGCAGATCTTTATGTACCTGCTGAATTTGCAGCTGTTCAGGATTCACTGAATGCAGTTGTTGAAAGTATTGAAGCAAGAAAAGGTAAGATGTTTGTTACTTTCTCAGAAGAGAAAGTAAAACTTAATGCACTTGTTGCTCAGGCTGCAGTTGTTAAAACTAATGGCGAAGCTGCAAAAGCTAAGATGATCGCTGACCTGGAGGTTATGTTCACTGACATGACAGCTCTGCTTGCTGAAAATGCAACTCTTATCACAAAAGCACCTAAAGGTAAAGGTGGTGCTGCAGTAATCGCTGAGATCAAAGCTGAAATGACAGCTATTGAATCATCAGTTGCAGAAGCACAGGCTATGTTCACAAATGGTGAATATATTGGAGCTAACGACAAGCTTAAAGCAGCTAAAGAAAGTGCAATGGCAATTAATGCCGAGCTTAAAGAAGCTATTGCTAAAGTTGCCGTAAGGTAATTTTTTCAAGCTTACTTTTAAAGAATCCCCGGAATTACTGCCGGGGATTTTTTTAACTTTCTAACAGAAAAAATAACAGGGTATTTACTTTCACTTCACCAAAGGGATTGAAACTCTTCAATTACCGTAGTAAATGAAGGGAATGAAGCGGGTGAGTTAAAATGGTTATGAGAAGCGTTATTAAAGGAGCAATATTTGTTATTATATCACTGGTTCTGATCACAGGTCTTCGGGCTTTGCTTCAGGTCATTTCAGAGCATCCTCCCCTCGAAGAGGTGATAATGGCAAGAAATGCCATATCTGAGGCAAAAAGGAACGGAGCTGAATCGTACTCTCCAAAGACATTGAGGGAGGCCCAGGCTCTCTATGACCTTTCAATAGAGAAATGGAAGCTGGAAAATGAAAAATTTATCTCTCTCAGGGATTTCGGAGATGTAAGGAAGACAGCCAGTGAGTCGTTCGAAAAGGCAAAAGTTGCATCAGATTATTCTTTGAAGACCTCAGGGTCGATGAAGGTTACTGAGAAGGAGAAGATAGATATGTTACGGGAGAGAGTCAAAATATCAGGTCCACTGTTCAACAGATTACCTCTGCCCGAGAATGTAAAAAACAATAATGCCAGAGGAAGGCTCCTTTTAGGTGAAGCAGAAATTGCCTACAATAATGGGGATCTGATAAAGTCAAGGAATCTTCTTATTGAGGCAAAGGATCTTATAAACGACTCTTTTGATTATTCCGGCGACTTTCTGGTCGATTATTTCAAAGCATACCCCGATTGGAAGCGATGGGTTGATAAGACAATAGAGAACTCCCGAAAACAAAAGAGTTATGCTATAGTGGTTGATAAGTTCGGCAGAAAGGTGATGCTCTATTACTCAGGTGTTCTTAAGAATACCTTTGATGCTGAGCTGGGAAGAAACTGGATAGGTCATAAAAAGATCAGAGGTGACCTGACTACTCCGGAAGGTCAATACACTATTGTTAAGAAGAAGAGCGGAGGCGAAACAAAATATTATAAGGCTCTTCTTATCAACTACCCAAGCAAGCAGGATATGGATGCCTTCCAGAAAGAGAAAAGCAATGGGAGTCTGCCCGGGAATGCATCGATAGGCAATCTTATTGAGATCCATGGTGAAGGCGGCAAAGGAGGAGACTGGACGGAAGGTTGCATAGCTATGACCAACAAGGATATGGATGTCCTTTTTAGAGTGATCCAGACAGGGACCCCGATAACTATTGTTGGGTCGCTGAAGCCATTAAATGAGATAGTTAAGCAGGTAAAAGCAATGGAAGAGTATAAAGAAAAAATATTGGCCCTTGTATGCCAGAACCCGTGATGCGATAATCCCGCTTGTGGCTAAATTTAAGATCTTCCTTGTAAAATTATGGGATAGTTTCCTGAAGGAATTCCTTTACAAAAGTTACCTGGGGTTCAGGGTAGTTGCTGCGGTAGCTCTATTTGTGGCTCTGTTTCTGTTCTTTACCTATCCGGCTGCCGAAATGGTATCACTTCCCAGTAATGCCAGGATCAATCCCGATACAAATCTCTTAGCCGAGCAGGTTAAACTCGAAAAAGCTCTGGAGAGGGAGATTGCCCAACTCGAAAGAAGAATGAACTCATTCACCCCGGTTTATCCTTACATGATCATTAATACTACAGAGAACAGATTTTCTGTTTTCAGAGGTCAGAAGTTGATGAAGGAGGGGCATTGTTCAACGGGTAGTTATATACACCTTATTGCAGAAGGTGATCAGAACTGGATATTCAAGACCCCGCGGGGAGTCAGAAGGATATATGGCAAAACCACATCACCGGTCTGGCGAAAACCCGACTGGGCATTCATAGAGGAAGGGCTGCCAATTCCTCCGCCTTTTCATAACTCCAGATTTGAATATGGGGTGCTGGGCGATTATGCCTTAAGCCTTGGCGACGGATACCTTATTCACGGTACAATTTACAAAAGGCAGCTTGGCATGCCTGTAACACATGGTTGTGTCCGCCTGAACGATGAAGATCTGGAATATATATACCGTACCCTCGAAATAGGATCAAGGGTTTACATCTATTAAAATATGGAAGAGAATATTACACCCTCAAAAGGCAGTTTGTTAAGGTTTAGAAATCTCGTGTTTCTTCTGACCGCTATCATAATGGTCCTGCTTGCTGTCGAAATTGTTGCTATCAAATTGCATCAAAGGGAGATAACAATGAAATACGGTCTTGAGGGTGCTACTGCCAAGGAGAACAGAGGCCTCTATTCTGAAAATACCATTGAGCTTCTGAGGAAGAAGGCATATCTTGCAGGAAGGATAGAGCTTGCAAAAACAGATAGCATTACTCTGGTGGTTAGCCTGGCCGATTCGGTGTTGCGACTTGAGCTAAAAGGAGTGATCATCCATAAGGCACCTATCGTTGAATTCACAAAGAGCAGGATGTTTGAGGCAACGGATCAGTTTGCCATCAGCAACCTTTTATCAACTCCCGGGACTATTAATATCTACGACGGTACGCTTCCAAAGGAACCTATTATGGTAAAGGTTGCTCCAAAAGATACTATAGAGGCTTTGAATAAACCTGATATTGCACCCGATACAGCATCCATTGAGCCTGTTTACTACTCACTCTCTCTTGATAATGGCATCAGGATCTCAATATCAGAAGTAACATCATCGGGTCGCAGAAGCCGACTGGCCGGGTTTTTCTTCAGAAGCCACGAAAGAGTTATGGATATGACACATTACCTGGGAAGACTTATCAGGGGTAAGAAACCCGACCATTTTATGGACATCAGGGTGAAGGTTGATGCACGCGATGGGAGGATAATCTACCGGGCACTGCCTCATAACGCAAGGGTAACAGTGAGGTTATAATTGGATTCTTAACAATTGGATATGAGTCGTTCCACAGCTATTAAGACATTCATTCTTATACTTATTCTGGTTTTACTTTTAATTTGGCTCCTGATTCCTGCCAGAAGTGACAATTTCACAATTACTGAAATACCCGAGCTTAAAGGGAATGAACTTATTATTAAAAGAGAAGGCTTCACTGTCTGTTTCGATACTCTGAAAAGTCAGGCCCAATGGGTGGCATGGGAGATCACAAGAGAAGAGCTGACGGGGGCTGTTGAGAGGAGCGACAGGTTCAGAAGTGATCCACTACTGTCGCGATTTACAGATATGGCTACATCTTATTCCCGGTCGGGGTTTGACAGAGGTCATCTTGCTCCTGCAGGTGATATGACATGGAGCGATTCGGCAATGACACACAGTTTCTATTATTCAAATATCTCGCCACAGGATCCAAAGTTGAACAGGGGCCTATGGAAGAAGACCGAGGAGATGGCACGAAATGCTGCTGAAAAGAATGGCAGGGTTTTCGTTATTACAGGACCTCTCTTCTTCTCCTCCGATACCATTGTCCTAAATGGCAGACTCCCTGTTCCGGGCTCATTCTTTAAGGTCATTGCTGTAACTGGTTATAATAGTATTGAATCAATAGGATTTATATTCCCCAACAAGCCACCTGAGCAAACCCTTTTCTCATATTCCGTAACTGTTGACTCAATTGAAGCGCTAACGGGAATGAATTTTTTTCCAACCCTTCCATCGAAAGCAGAGAAAAGTGGGGAAGGGTCATTCACTGTATCATACTGGCAGTAACAAACAAAGAGGCAGTCAGTTAAGTTTTTTGACAGAAGTTATCAGGTGAATCTTTTTTTTGTATCTTGTTAATGTCTGTTATGAATGATCTGCAATGCGAAGAAGCATTTTTCTGGTATTAACCTTATTCTTGACCAATCTTTATGCTATTGGCCAGAGCTACCCGTTTCGTCATTATACGGTTCAGGATGGACTGGTTCAGACTCAGATCACGACACTTTTTCAGGATAGCCGCGGGTTTATCTGGATAGGTACCAGAAATGGCCTGTCACGGTTCGACGGGCTCGAATTTGTAAATTATTCAACGAGAAGTGGTCTTCCCTCAAATTATATTTTAAATATTAGTGAAGATAATTCAGGAAAGGTTCATGTACTGACAAAAGAGGGTCTCTCTCTTTTTGACGGAATCGGTTTCAGGTACTTTCCGGCTCCGGACCACCTCGGGGAATTTCATAGTATTATCAAGCATACTGAGTACGATCCATCTTTGGGATTTATTTTAACTTCCTTTGATAGTGAGAATAGATTTGTATCGTATTTCCGGAACGGAAGTTATGTGCTTGCGGATAAAACAGTAGTAAGCGAAGCAATAGGTGTCACTGATTCAGTATTTTTCAACGGAGAATACAGATCGGTTTTACAGCTGTTTCTTAACTCAGGTTTATTTTCTTCCCAATCATACAATGATTTTGTTTCTGCAGGAAATTTCGGATTTCTTTCAGACAAGGCATGTTACTTTTTCGGACCACATTATGAATTGTACAGGACATTTGATTTTGTGACACTGGAGCAGGTACCTTTGAAAGATACAACTATCACAGGGGGACCATTTTATTCGGTAGAATATGTTGAGAATAATAAGCTGATTTTCCGTGGTGCCGGTATTAAGTCTGGACTGAATTGGACTCAAGGGAGGGTAAACCTGGTGATGAAAGACAGGGATAACACAGTTTGGTTCGGAACAGATGAAGGACTATACCGATTGCAAACCATTGCTTTGCAAAACTTTACAGAAAGCGATGGCCTGGCGCGAAGTATATGGTCAATAGCCGAGGGTGGTGATGGTATGATCTATTTTGCCTCTTTGGATGGTGTAATACAGAGTTATAACGGGGAAGAGATAAAAACGATCTATTCTCCACAGAAAAAGTATGGAGAAGCTTTCTATATGGGAGCCAAAAGGCTTTTCGACGGAAATATACTTTTCACAACGGGAACTGGTGTGTCAATATGGGCTGGCGGTAATCTAAGGCCTTACTCTCCGGCCAGGAGCCAGACAGAGATGGTATGGCAGGATCCCGCCGACACTGCAATTTATTTAGGTACCGTGGAGGAGTTGGTTCAGATAAAGAAGAATGGGACTATCAAAAGATATCCCTGAATTCAGACACGATAGTCTTGGCTGGGTGTCAGATATGGACAGGGATGATTCTGGTAACCTGTGGTTAATTACCAACAAGAGAGTTGCTAAATTAAGTGACGGGAAATTCAGCCTGCCTGATTCGAATCTGATAAGATCACACTGGTATTCCCTGAAATATGCAGGCGGTAAAATATGGATCGGCGGGCAGGCCGGTCTCTTTGTATTCGACGATAAGGCTGGCCGTTTCCTGGATGTTCTCGACGGGGAGATCAACAGATCTGTAAACCTTCTTGAAATGGTAAACGATTCAATTCTGCTGGCAGGCAGAATGACTGATCTTCTTCTGGTCGATATTAAAGCGTATGCAAGGGGCGAGAAATCTTTCTGGCGCACCTTTGACAAAACTGACGGATACCCGGGACTGGAGAGTGAACAGAATGCCGTACTGAAGGACAGGGACGGAAAGATCTGGATATCCACTACCGGCATGATTGTAAAGATCGATCCTGATCTGCTTCTTACTTCCGGTAATAAACCTATGGTCTATTTTACTGGGTATGACATTATCTCAAAGAACAGTGAAGATGAAGTTGTAGTTCCATTTAATATCTATGATGATATCCCGGAGAATATAAGGCTCAGTTACAAAAACAATTCGCTTCGGATCTTCCTCTCTGTGATCTCAACAACCAATCCGGAAAAGGTTATGATAAAATACCGGTTCAGGGGCGACCGCGACTGGTCAGTTCCTGTAACGGGCAGAAGGATATTGCTGGCAGGACTGAAACCTGGTAAATATGAGCTTGAGCTGATGGCGGCTGGTGTAAACGGGTTATGGAGCGAAAGTCCGGAAGTGATTAGTATTCAAATAGTACCGGCATTCTGGCAGACTACCTTATTCTTTGTGATACTGGCAATTGTTGTTCCTCTGCTTGGTGGTATGGCAGGTTACTATTTTAAGGGCCGGAGGGCCAGAAGGAAGAGTGAGCGCGAAGCTTTGACAGAACGGATAAAAACACTTCAGATCCAGAATATAGCACGACAATTTGATCCTCACTTTACATTTAATATAATTTCATCGGTGGGGAGTATGATAATGATCGATGAAAAGGAGAAGGCTTATGATACCCTTTTGAGGTTTTCGGAAATTCTCAGGGGAATGCTCAATGATCCAGGCATAATACTTAAACCACTTGGGGAGGAGCTGGCTTTGGTTAACGATTATTGTATGCTTCAGGCTAACAAAATGGGGGAGGAGAGATTTAGCTACACTATGGAGATAATTGACGGTGCAGAGGTCTCTTTTTTGTTCCCGCGAATGGTGATCATCTCATTTGTTGAGAATGCGATCAAGCATGGTATAATGCCCAGTCTTAACGGTGGGGAGGTTGTCATATCTGTCTCTGCTGAAGGCGACGGTCTGCTGGTTAAAATTGCTGATAACGGGATCGGGAGAGCAGCGGCAAGAGAGCGGAAAACACCGGGTACAGGCAGCGGGACAAGACTAACCGACACTCTTTTCGATTATCTTAATGAGGGCAAATCAGAAAAACTGACTTATCACATTGAAGATTTGACCAATGAGGATATGGAACCGTCAGGTACCCTTGTATCAATAGATATTCCCGCACGGTTCAGAATATCCTGATCTCTATTTTTCAAAAAAGAAGCCCTTGTACGAACAATAAGGTCAAATTGTAGTTAAATTTGCCGCAATTTGTTTTACTCGTCATCATAATGGTCAGCTAAAGCAGTTCCTGTTTCAAACAATAAGAGATGAATCTAAGTGTCAGGGTTAAGATCCTAATCAGTTTCCTTCTTTTGGTAGCAATGCTTATCGCCGCAGGTGTACTTGCTATATACGAGTTCAGGAGACTGAGTTATTCGGTCAATGAGATCATAGAGAATAACTACAAGACAATTGTCGCTGCGGAAGAGATGAGAGATGCTCTTGAAAGGGAGGATAGCGGAATTCTTTTGTTAATGCTTGGTAATTTTGATGAGGGAAGAAAGAATCTTGCCAGGGCCGATTCCGTCTTTCTTGAATCTCTGGCAGTTGCATCAAGGAATATTACGGAACCCGGAGAGAAGGAGATAATAGACCGGATAGCCACCGGATATTCTCTTTTTAGTCAGCACTGGAAGAGACCCATAGTTGATACGGAGAGGCAGGGTAACCTGTTATGGTATACCAACGATGTCCATCCATATTTCCTTCAGGTAAAGAGTGACCTGGAAAAACTGCTTGAGATAAACCAGGAGAGCATGTACCGCATTATTGCTGATATGCATGAGAAGGCAAAGAGAGCAATAATGCCCGGTATTATCGCCATTGGAGGAGCGTTGGTCTTTCTGTATCTGCTTAATTTTTTCATAAAGACATTTCTTGTATTACCTATCATCAATCTGCTTGAAAAGATCAGAACTATGAGAGCAGGCACGAACCCATTCAGGGCTAATCCAAGGAGTAAGGATGAAATTGTAAATCTGGAGAGCGAAATATCGAAACTGATAGATCGTTCAGATAATTAGGACCCAGTGATATGAGAGCAGAAATTATTGTCAGGTATCTGGGATCAGTTCTCCTCCTTAATGCTGTTTTTCTTCTTATAGCGGCTTTTATCTCGCTTTTTCTTGGTGAGCCAAGCACCGGGGAGCTCTTTTTCTCAGCCTTCTTCTGTATCATACTCGGTATTTTCCCTATCATCTTTGTGCCAAAAACCGATGAGCTCTCTTTTACCGAAGGGATGGTAATTGTAGTGGCAGGATGGGTAGTGACATGCATCATGGGTGCCTTGCCTTACCTTCTGTGGGGAGGGGAGTTCACCCTTGCCAATGCAATATTCGAAAGTGTCTCGGGATATACTACTACCGGTTCAAGTATTCTCACAAATGTTGAGGCTTTACCAAAAGGGATGCTCTTCTGGCGATCATCCACACATTTTATCGGTGGTGTTGGAGTGATCTACTTCGCCCTCCTGATATTGCCACAATCGGCATCTTCCAGAGTGATTCTTTTTCATACGGAGACAAGTGATTATTCCCGGAAGAATTTTATGAATAACTCCCGACAGATTGTAAAGATCCTTGGAGTGGTGTATCTCGGACTTACACTGGCGGAGACAATATTGCTCTGGATAGCAGGGATGCCTCTTTTCGATTCACTTAACCACTCCTTTGCCACTATTGCAACAGGAGGCTTTTCGGTAAAAAACCTTAGCATAGGTTACTACAACAATGTAGCAATAGAAGTAATCATTACCTATTTATGATTCTCGCCGGTATACATTTCGGCCTGATTTTCGGAACCCTTACCGGCAAGAAGCATGGAGTCTTTAACAGCTCTGTGGCTAAAGCATATATTATCGTTCTTCTGTCTGGCATCGTTCTGGTTGCATTAAAGCTTTGGAGTGACGGACGCTATGACCTTCTTACTTCATTACGGCATTCCTCTTTTCAGGTAGCTTCAGTAGGAACGACTACAGGCTTTGCAACGGTGGATACTGCAAACTGGCCCCCTTTCACTCAGATCATCCTGATATATTTTATTATTCAGTGTGCGATGGTGGGGTCCACTTCCGGGGGACTGAAATTTGACAGGGTATACCTATTTATGAAATCTGTTAAGAGGCAGATCAAGTCGATAGCTCACCCCAATGCTGTCCTTGCACTTAAAATTGACGGGAGACCTGTTTCCGATCAGCTGGAGCGGCAAACGGTAATCTTTATACTTGCCTATATTCTCTTCTTTTTCCTGGTTACCATTATTCTTACTGCAATGAATGTTGACGGGATGACAGCCTTCTCTGCCTCCATTGCCACGATTGGAAATGTCGGACCGGGATTTGGTAATGTTAGCTCCCTCGGCAATTTCAGTTCAATACCCGATGCCGGAAAATATCTTCTCTCACTTAATATGCTGATGGGCAGACTTGAGATTTTCAATATTGTGGCCCTGGTAATGGTATTCAGGAGGTAATATAATAGCGATCGTATCTATAAATCAGTACTAAATATTCCTTTTTATTAAACATTCAGTTAATACTTTGATTATGTTAATCTTTTGGTAAACAATTAGTTGTTTCCTTTGTTACTATAATAGTATGGTATCCCCCAAAAAAGGCTAAGAAGTTTACGTTAGTTCCTTTGGGAAATGATTAACTTACCTAACTAATAAGCTTGAAATCCACTTTTGTACGAATCAATTAACAATCTGAAATGAAAAAGGTAATTGTCCTGTTTGTTTTCTTATGCAGCATATCACTTTATGCTCAGTATCCTGTAGTTACGTTTAATTATGAGAGATCCGGCTTCAATGAGGGACAACCTCTGCCATCGGAAACCTACTTTATTCTGAATGGTGCTGTGAGCACTCAGGTCAGGATGGTGGAGATGGTACTCTACGCCAATGCTGATCTTAAAAAGCAGGAACTGTATTCCAGCGTATGGAAGCGGGAGTTCAATAATACCAGGCAATCGTTTAGCATGCCTGTCCATTATAAGCTTCGGTCGGACAGGGATTATACAGTAGTATTAAACTATTACAGGGAGGCCCAGCAGGCTGAAATAGAGAACCTGCGACAGGAATTGAACTATACTCTTGATGCTTATGTCGATCTCAATTTTATTCAGGGTAAGAAAAGTTTTTCCCTGGTAAAGAACAGTTCGGCAATGATATCCGATCTTAATTCCATTGTAAATGAGTCGCTAAAGAATTACAGGAGCCTTTCCAACTACAACTTTGAGGGTTTCTCAGATCTCGTAAGGGACCAGATCAAAGCAATTGAAGGGGTTAGTTATAATCGTATGTTCGGCAAAAAAGCCGACGCAGATGACCGTGAATCAAAATCTGCCATGTACCTGGAAAGATTAAAAACACATCTTCATCTTGAGGCTGCGCATATTTTTAACTCAGGTCTTCTTGCTACCGGCGACAGTAAGATCATAAAAAACTATCCTACTGTTGAACAGAAAAGTATAATTACGCTGAATTTTGGCTATGGTGGTGTTCTTCTTGACCATACAAGTGCTGAGACAACGATAGGGCACGGTGTTATGGCGGGACTTACAATACCCCTGGGCAAGCAGGCATTTGCTAAAGAGTTTTTTAGCCGGTCGGCAATTGTTACCGGTATTTACCTCAATGATTTTACGGGCTCGGGCGGTGAGAAACTGACAGGTCCGGTAATCAACAAACCCGTCTTTCTGGGTTTGGGATATAATATATTCCAGTTTATGAGGGTTACAGCCGGTGGTGTTGTCCTTACAGAAGTGAGCGGTACACAGGGCCTCACCCTGGGAGATATTCAGGTTAAACCTTTTGTTGGGATCTCGGCAGACATTAATCTATGGATAGGGCTGAATAAGAGATAATAAAGAATATTTAGAAAGGACATGAAAAAAGGTTTCATAATACATGTTATTATCATCTGGTTTGTATCAATACCATTGGTCAGCGCTCAGCAAGATCTTTTTAAGTGGCGTATAGGTGGAGGAGCAGGTGTTATGATGTACTATGGTGATCTGAATCAGAGGGTTTTTGCACCGGTACAGCCTTTGCTGGACCTCGACCCTGATTATTTGTCATATCAGCTCTCAGCAGAGAGGTCTCTATCCAAAGGGACATCTCTGAAATTATCTTTTACAAAAGGAAGATTTATTGCTAACGACAGAGCTATTGACAATAATGGTAACCTGCTAACCGACAATACAAACTTCAACAGATCACTTAATTCACTGACCCTCATCAACGACCTTTCGTTAAGCTATTATTTCTATACCGATAATGACAGGATCTTTGGCAAACGCGCTTTTGTCTCACCGTTCTTTTCACTTGGAGCCGGTATAACACATTATGTTGTGTACGGCGACCTGTTCGGAGCAGGAGGGACCCGATATTACTATTGGGGCGATAACACAATAAGAACACTTGCTGAGACCGACCCACTCAGTGCTACGGCAGTAGTAGTAAATCAGGATGGGGTTTTCGAGACCAATCTCTCAGAACTGGAAACGGAGACGAGCTATTTACCTTATACTATATCATTCCCCCTTTCCGCAGGACTGAAATTCAGGCTTGGGAACAGATTGAACCTTAATCTGGAGTACTCTGTCAGATATACACTCACCGATCATATAGATGATGTGAGCGGAGACTTCCGGACCATCTATGATTCACCACTGCAGGAATATGCTTCTAACCCTGCAGGTATAGCAGGTACGATGAGAGGAAACAGCAGCAAACTTTCAGATATGTGGTCTTTCTCATCACTAACCCTTCAGTATAACTTCGGAAAGAGAAAAAGTACATACCGCCCACCCTATATCTATTCATCGGCAAAAAAAGGCGCTATTGCTGAAGAGACAAAGGGTGGTTATGAACCATGGATATCAGAAAAGAAAGCTGATGTTATAAAAGAAATTACTGTAGCAGCCGCTGTAAAGGGAGATAATGTTGTTGTTACCGATAGCAATAAGATCACGGGAAAATTGGTATTACCTGAACAGAAATTTACAGATACTTTACAGTTCGTGACCGATTCCTTGTTTACTGAAGTGTATCCTGTTGATACCCTGATAAGGGAAGATATGGAACGTATGGAGAACTTAAACGACAGTATCGTCATTAGCCGTGACAGTTCCATGATAAGTAACCCTTTCTTATTGAAAAGCAGAGATCCTCTGGTTGTAAAAAGGGATAGTGTTGCACTATATGTTGTAACCAAAGAGCCTGACCTCTATGCTGTCCAGACTGAACAACCGGCAGATTCAATTCTTAATGCCTCTTCAGATCAACTGTTCACCTCCGGTTCCCGTCAGGTTAGAATGTTTACACCGTTCAACCCAATGGAAGGTGTTGCTGATACATCCTTTAAGATAGGAGAAGAGAGCCAGTTTAACGATTACATAATGGCACCGCAAAAGAGCTTCTCTGTGCAGCAGGCAGAAATAGCTCCACCGGCAGTGATGGCGGAGCAGGATGCTGAAAAGATACTGCTTCAGGAGAGGTTGAATATGGAAATTGAAAAATCACAGTTTTACCACGATCAGGTTATATTTATGCGTGAGCTGATGCTCAGCCTGAATATGAAAGATACCCTTGTGGTTAACCCTGGTGTTTCAGCCTCTTTAATTGATACATTAAAAGTTGCTGACCAGGCTCCGGTTGTAAAAAGTTTACCCGCTGCTGGTGATTCATTGGTTATAAAGTCAGATCCTGTTTCCGACTATTTTATTGCACAAAAGAGAGCGGAAACAACAGAAAAGGCTGAAGTTATTGAGAAGAGTGGTTCGGGCGGACAACAGCTGGAGTATATGGCCGAAATGGGACTTTTGAAACAGAGAATACAAACACTTGAGAATCAGATATCTGTTTGGGTATCAAGATCAGGTAATATTGTTGATACCGTGGAGGTTGCGCCAAAATATGAGATTCCGGGTACTGAGCTATTCTTCGAAACAGGTTCAACGGAGCTGAGCCCCACAGCATCAATATTGCTTAAGAAGATATCGGACTATCTCATCTCCGACACCGAAGGTGAATTGCTTATCAAAGGTTATTCAGATGTTACCGGTGATGCAGACAGAAATCTTGAACTCAGCATGAAAAGAGCTGAAACAGCAAAGAAATATTTTCTTGATAAGGGCATTGAGGAGAGCAGGATCAGAGTTGAATACTTTGGTGCCGACCTTAATTATCAGGGAGACCTTCTCCGTTATGGCAGAAGGGTGGAGATAATTATTTTAAAATAGTAATGAATTGAGATCGCAACTGTGCGTAACTTTGAATTGAAACAGATAAAAGAGAGAAAATGAAAAGAATTATTGGATCGATGGTTGTAGTGCTGCTGGTAACAGTAGCTGCTGAGGGGCAGGGAGTACTGACTGAGAGCAGTATATATTTTGGTGATAAGACTGCTTCTGCATGGATAGCCCCCTCAATGAGCGGGCTGGAACTGGTTAAGAAAAATCTGGTTAAGTATACTAAGAAAAACCTTGGAATTAGTCTTAAGTCTGAAGGTAAGGATGTGCTAAGAGCAAAAGAGGTGTCCGCAGAAAGTATTGCTTCTAAAAGAGGTGATCTGGTTGTTAAACTGTTTGACGATAATGGAACTGCCAAGATAGGAGTTGCATTTATGATGGGTTACGACATAGCCACTTAATACGAGAGAATATCCCACAGAAATGGGAAACCTTAAGCTATATGTTTCTGAATTTCTTAAGTATCACTACAAGGATTACCTTGAAACAAACATAGGTGATGATACTAAACGTATTAGTCAGGTAAACAAAGAGATAAATAAAAATGAGAGAGCCATATCAGGATTAACCAAAATCATCACCTCCGGTGAAGATGATCTTGCTGCAGGTCCCGGTCCTGAGGAGAGTCTGAAGATCAATAACAAGATTATAGAGAGCAAATCCAAAAGAGAATCACTGGCTGCAATAAATCTTAATCTGAAGAATGAGGTTACAAGACTGGAATACAATATAAGCTCAAATAACAATGAGCTAAATAAGGTTGATATGATCAGGTTCTAACAATCCTCATTAATAAAGAAATAATGGAAAAGAAAGAAGAACAAAAGGGAACTATTAAGGGTTTTATTAAGCGTTACTGGAACTTTTTGATCGTGATACTTCTGGTTGTAATGGCTGTATTATATTACAACTTCAGGATTGCCAGGATCGAGAAGAAGTCAGTAGAACAGCTGGCAACAATGGAAACGGAGTATAAGAGCACTATCGACAGTCTTCGGCTGGTGAAAATGGAGCAGCTCTGTAAAACATTCTCATGGGCGGTGAGAAGTGAACTGATAAGGAATAACCTCGAAGGTGTTGATATACTGTTCAATACCTTTATCAAGGAGCCCGATATCATCAAACTAACCCTTGTGAGTGAACTCGACAGAACGGTTTTACTGTCTACCGATAAAAAGGAGCAAGGGGAGATATATTGCCGATAATTTAATTTTTGGCGATTTCTGAGATCACACGTGATGGGAATAGGATAGTAGTTCCGGTAAACGGACTAAGTGAGAAGATAGGGATACTGGTTGTCTCCTTCTAGCTTTACTCCCTTTTTCTGTTCTCTATCAGATCGGGTAATGGAATACTAATTTCCACCAGCCCCATAATCTCTTTTTCTCTGTACCATGGTACCTGGCAGATAAGTTTCTTTTTGCCCTCCTTCTCCACAGTGTAGATATTTGAAGAGGCATCACTGATCATTTTTTGAATGATCTCAGCTGAACTGGCGTTGTGACAACTCATCAGGTTGGAGCCTAATAACTTATAGCCACCCCATTTGTCAAACGTGTCGGCGGCTTTGTCATTCATATCCAGTATCTTGCCGTCGCGGTCACACACTGTTATTGCAAACGGAAATTCTTTGGTCCATTCAGGATTGCTCATAATTTAAAAGCAGGTTAGGGTCTGTAACAATCTTATTTATAATCTTTGCACTCACCTTTCATCTTCCTCAGTGCTGTTCCGTCTTCACACATGGTGAAGAATTCATTCAGGAAAAGGATCATTTTATTTCTTTCGGATTCCTCAAGGTATTGAAAGTTTTTTACCACTCCAATGATCTCATCCTTATGTCCCAGGAACTCATTGATCATTGTCTGAAATCTTTCAGTGCTCCGGCAGGGACCCAAAAAGAGCCTCTGGGTAACATGCTGTATGCTTAATCCTTCTGATGGAACAGCATAATGTGCATTTACCAGTCCTGAATAATCAAAATCGTAAGGGAGAACAATTGATAACGGGTAGGAAAGATCCATTGGTTTAAAGGTTTTAACATTGTGCAGATTCTCCAATTGATAATCCACATTACCGATCAATAAGTTGAAGATTGTCATTCTGTCCATTGCATCTTTATCTGCAAAGGGATGTCTGACGACTATGTCTTCCAGCTCCTTAACATCAAATCTTTCTTCCATTACCTCGTCCGGTTCGATAATGAAGCCGAATTTGGTTGTATTTATCTTCTTCCTCCCTGTGTCAACATAGTTCACCCTGACAAGCCTTACGCGGTAGCTTGTGTCGGATATCACGTTGAATATCTTGTATGCCAGGTACTCCTTGAGCAGGTATTTCTCATAAGCCCCACCATCTCTGCAATGGGTTACAAGCTTGACATTGCCTACAGAGTCGAGCTCCGCGAAACCAGGTGCTGCCTTATTGAAGTTCAATCTTATAGGTGGGAAGGGACATATCTCATTTCTTCTGATGCCTCTTGGCCTCAGCCTGATCGGTGTGCTTACCGTTTGTTTTGTACTGTCAGCGAATTCGAAAACTGCATCCAGATATTCCTTTGAAGTTTTATTCCTTATGAATGTTGTAATGTCAAACCGAAGGGTGATCTCAAATATCTCATCACTGGCAAAGAATTCAGCGCCTGTCTTTTCCGAATTAGAAACAGGGGGAATGATTTGATCATCTCCCTGACCCTGCGCCTGTGTGGCCAAAAGCAAAAGAATAAGACAGAGTTTGGCTGGTAACGGGTTTAGTCTAACGGTCATTACTGTTCTCAAATTAAATTAAAAATAGCAATTATCAATTAATCAGCGATATGTTATACTTCTAAAACACCATAGTTTTTTATTAGTTCATGAGATAATGAATGCGAAGTACATAGATTCAACACTGATTATGACCTATTCCTTCCTGACGACAGTTTAACAATAGTACCTTTCTATAAAACTTTAAATCGTCTTCATTCATTATTTAAGGTTTTATACTTAACTTAATATCATACTTTCATTAAGTGTATAGCACAGACAGTCAGATGAATATGATTTGAATTTATTATAATACCAATAAATATGATCCTTAAGCGATTTATTGAGGAAGAAACAGGCTCCAAATTCGATGTTATTATTATTGGAGGAGGGATCACCGGCGCGGCAGTGGCATACATATCAGCCGCAAGAGGTCTTTCCGTTGCTCTTTTTGAAAAAAAGGATTATGGTGGTGCAACATCGGCAGCCACCTCCAAGCTGATACACGGAGGATTGCGTTATCTCGCAAATATGGAGATCAGGCTGGTGACGGGAATCCCTGCGCGAGAGAAGGATATTGGGAAATATAGCTCCTAACTTTGTTTACCCCTTGCCGTTTCTCTTTCCAAATTATATCAGGTGGAAAGGAGGCATCTGGAAGATCCTGATAGGGATGTTTTTATATGATATTCTATCGTATGATAAGAGGAATACCTGGGATAAGAGCAAGCAGTTGCCTAATTACAGACTGGTATCACACAGAAAGACTCTTAAGCTTGAACCAAATCTCAGGAAGGAAGAGCTGAGGAACTCAGTATACTTCTTCGACTATCAGAGTATTTTCCCGGAGCGATTAACACTGGCTTTTGTAAAGTCTGCAGCTGAATATGGTGCAAAAGTTTCAAACTACTCCCCTGTTGAAGGTTTCAGGTATGATGACAATGATAAGGTTATAGGTGTGGAGGTAAAAGATCTCTTTACCGGCAAAAAAAAGGATATTTATGGCGATCTGATAATCAATTGCGGAGGCACATGGGCCGATAAAATTCTGAATCTTGCCTCAAAGAAGGAGTCTGACTCACACAAGGTTAAAAGATCGGAAGGGATCCATATTATTACCAATAAGATAACTCACAATCATGTAGTATCACTCCAGAAAAAAGGAGGCGGACATTTAATGATCATGCCATGGAGGGGCCATTCATTAATTGGTACTACCGATAAGGAGTATATCGGTGATCCCGACAATTACAAAGTCTCAAAGGAGAGCATTGCTGAAGTCATTAATGGCGTAAATGAAAATTACGGGAAGAAAATCACGGAGGCTGACATTAAATTTGCTTATGGAGGACTAAGGCCATTGGTCGATGACCAGACAGAAGGATCATATAATACTTCCAGAAGGTATGAGGTATATGATAATGCCTCGGATGGAATAGAGGGAATGATCACTGTGGAAGGGGGGAAATACACAACCAGCAGAAGTCTTGCTAATGAGGTGCTTAAGATGATCTCAAAAAAGCTTGACAGAACTCTTGCTGATTCAGTATCCGACAATCTTTACCTGTCGGGTTGCGAGATCAGAGACATGAAGCAGTTTATGATCAAACAACGCCTGAACTACACAGGATTTCAGCAAGCAGACGATTGAATATGTTAGCAGGAACTACGGCACCGACAGTAAAATTGTATTTCAGATCGCCAGGGACAATAACCGATATGCTGAGGTTGTCAGTCACGATGGTGAAATACTTGCCGAAGTGGTTTATGCTGTGCAATATGAAAGTGCCAGAACACTTAAGGATATTATGATGAGAAGAACCGGTATCGGTACTCTTGGGTACCCGGGAGAGGTGATGGTTAAAAAGATCGCAGTGCTGGCAGCGGAAATGCTGGGATGGGATAAGAAAAGATCCGACGAGGAGGTTGCGGCATTGATGAAGGTTTATGAGATTATTTAGTGCTATTCTGAAACAGTTTTCAAAAACCCATCTTCATATATTTATATTGATAAACAGAACAATATCAAAATGGAAATAACATACAGGCATATTTTAAAATGGGGTGATAAGAGGGAGGAGATCATTGATTCAAATACGATGAGCGTACTTCTCGGGAAGTTTGGCTTGGACAGATCGGATATTGTTGACAAGCATATGCCCGGTGGCGAAACAGTGAAACTGGCAACCTCTCCTAAACTTAAAAAGGAACAAATTGATAAGCTAAAAAGTATTGTAGGAGAGGAGAATTTTCACACCGATGACTCTTCAAGAGCCAGATTCTCATGTGGGAAATTCTACTCGGAGTTGCTTGATTTGCGGATGGGACAGATTCCTGATCCACCCGATGCTGTCATAGCACCTGGCAGTCACGAAGAGGTTGCTGAAATAGTGAACTACTGCAATAAAGAGAAGATTCCACTGATTCCTGTGGGGGGGCAGTCCTCCGTTACAGGTGCTTTGCAGGCTCCTTATGGCGGATTGGCAATGGACCTCTCTAAGCATCTGAAAAAGATCATAAGTATTAACAGATTAAACAAAACTGTTACTGTCCAGGCTGGAATGATGGGACCTGATTTTGAGAATGAATTGAACAGTCATGGCTTTACCTGTGGCCATTTTCCGCAGTCTTTTGAGTATTCTTCGGTGGGAGGATGGATAGCTGCAAAAGGAGCAGGGCAGGCCTCTACAGGCTATGGTAAGATTGAGGATATGGTGGTGAGCCTTAAGGTGGTTACTCCGGCAGGGGTTATAGAGACTAAGAGTTTCCCACGCGCAGCTCAGGGATGGGATATCTTCCGGCTCTTTATCGGCGCCGAAGGTACTTTGGGAGTAATTACTGAAGCAACTATCAATATCCATTACTTCAAACCTGAAAACAGCCGGTTTGCCTCTTTCGTTTTTAAGTCCTTTGAAGATGGGGTGGAAGCGATGCGAACAATGATCCAGAGCGAATACGGGAAACCGTTTCTTTTCAGACTCTCGGATCCGGAAGAGACTGATATAGCCTTTAAAACAAAAGGGTTCGACAATACTCTTTCAGACAGATTCCTTAAAATGCTTGGATTTCAGCCAGGAAAAAGAACACTTATGTTGTTATCTGTTGATGGAGATAAGGAGTATACCAGGTTCGTCAGAGCCAGATTGATCAAAAGTGCTAAGAAGAAGGGCGGGTTCTATACCGGGTCGTCGCCGGTTGTTAAATGGCTGGAAACAAGATATTCAAGCGCATATTTAAGAGACCCGCTGATGGACCTTGGCATAATGACAGACACCCTTGAGACAGCAGTAACATGGGAGAATCTCCTTATGGTATGGAAAGCAGCACATGACTATGCACACACTCGTCCCAAGACTGTACTTATGATCCATATATCGCACGTGTATGAGAGTGGTGCAAATCTTTACTTTACATTCCTCAGTCCAATGGAAAAGGGTAATGAGAAGGATGACTTCACCGGATTTCATAGTGGGCTGGTAGAAACCATACTTGCTAACGGAGGATCCCTGTCTCATCATCACGGAGTAGGAAGGGTCCTTGGCCCCAGGATGGAAGCTCATCTTGGTAAAGAGTCGATGGAGGTAATGAGGGCTGTTAAGAAACACTTCGATCCGGGAAATATAATGAACCCGGGTAGTATATTAGGCATTTAAAGAGAAGAGATGAGATCAACAGATGAACTAATCCTTGCAATTGATTCAGGAACCCAGTCGGTAAGGGCAGTACTTATCGACCTGTCGGGTAATATCCTGGAGATAGTAAAGACAGAAATAGAACCGTATTTTTCAACGGGACCCG
This sequence comes from uncultured Bacteroidales bacterium, assembly GCA_963698535.1. GTDB lineage: Bacteria > Bacteroidota > Bacteroidia > Bacteroidales > VadinHA17 > CAVORD01. The sequence goes on from CAVORD010000006.1 coordinate 69,113, forward strand.
GCCTGGCCGAGCAACAGCCGGAATACTATCGCGATAAGATGTTCCTTACCTTGCGTAAATTATTCAAGGAGACAAAGTTCGAATCAGGAAGGATCAAAGCTGTAACAATAACTACTCAAAGAGGGATCGGTTGTAAATCTTGACAAAAATGGCAATTCGTTAAGGCCGGCAATTATCTGGCTTGATCAGCGACAGGCTGAAATCGGTAAATATCCCGGACCTTTGATGCAACTGGCCCTGAGGGCAGTGAATATGCGCGAGGCGGTAGTCCATGCAGTTAAAAACGGGGAGTGCAACTGGTTGATGCAAAACAGCCCTGAGGTATGGGAAAAGACAGATAAGTACCTGTTCCTATCCGGGTATCTCTCATGGGCTCTTACAGGCGAGTTTAACGATTCAATCGGTAACACGGTTGGATATGTGCCATTCGACTACAGAAGTCATAAGTGGGCTCCGGAAAGCCATATGAACTATAAGATGTTCCCTGTGGAAAGGGAAAAGCTTGCCAATCTGGTAAGACCGTCGGAAACACTTGGATATATCAGTAAAGAAGCCTCAGAAATGACAGGTATACCTGTTGGATTACCATTAATAGCTGCCGCAGCTGATAAGGCTTGTGAAGTCCTCGGATCAGGAGTTATTTCCCCGGATGTTGCATGTTTAAGTTATGGAACAACATCTACCGTTCAGACCACACACAGTAAGTATTTTGAGGTTATTCCTTTCTTTCCTCCATATCCAAGCGCCATACCCGATTTTTACAATACAGAGGTTATGATCTTCAGAGGATTCTGGATGATCAACTGGTTCAAGAATGAGTTTGGCCATAAGGAGGTACAGATAGCAGAGGAGACAGGCATAACACCAGAGGAGTTGTTTGACAGGATGATCGAAAAAATTCCGGCCGGATTCGATGGGATTGACCCTTCAGCCATACTGGTCGCCGGGAGTGAAGGTGCCCGGGACAGAAGCCAAAGGGAGTATTATCGGGTTCGGAGATGTCCATACAAGAGAACATATTTACAGGGCCATCCTTGAGGGTCTGGCATATTCCCTGAAGGAGGGATTGATAAGGACCGAAAAGCGGACCAAAACGAAAGTAAAAAAGATAATTGTATCGGGGGGAGGCTCACAGAGCAAGCAGGCGATGCAGCTTACTGCCGATATTTTTGACCTGGAGGCCTTCAGACCACATACTTATGAGACCTCAGCACTGGGAGCGGCTATCAACGCGGCGGTGGGTATGAAGTTCTTTAGCAGCTACACCGAGGCTGTTGATTCGATGACACGTCCGGGAGAGAGTTTTAAACCCCAAAAAGGAAATGTGGAAATTTACAGTAAGCTTTTTGACAGGGTCTACTCTAAGATGTACAAGCAACTTCAGCCGCTCTATAAACAGATCAGGGATATAACAGGATACCCCGGCAAAATATAATGCTGGTAATTATTGGTTCGTGGAAACAGCCATGGCTGAATGATCTCTTCATTCACGCACCGGAACAGGCTGTTTCTATTGGCTGTAAACCGTTTGTTAGCGGAGAATTATATCGTTCAGCCTAAAAATATTTTATTAAGGAGAACGTTTTGCTTCTGTTATAAATATTACCGTCGGCAAGGTCGGTGTTTATTCTGTTCAGGCTGTATTTCCTCTGAAAAGAAAACTGAATGTTGTTATACTTGAATCCGATCCCGGCCATTATGCCTGGTTCAGTTTTATAGTACTCCTCAGTATAATTGAAGTGAGACCCATCTTTAACGCCTTCGAAATTATACCGGTAATATCCGCCTGCAAAAATGAATCCTGAAGGTTCGTTTAAGCTGGCAGTGGAGGTTCCGGCAACAATACTTATCTGTGGTGTCAGAGAGTGAAAACGTACTAATCCTGAGGCTGTCTTGCCACCCGTTAGCTCATATACCAATCCGGTCTGCAGGGCAAAGTGATTTGATAATTTAACCCAGGAGGTCAGCCCTGCTTCAAAGGATGAAACAGACTTACCATTGAAGAAATCATCTTTGTAAAGATGGAAATTGGATCCGGAGCTCAGGATCAGGCCAAATTGCACCCCGGGATCGGTAACATGTTTAATAAAGGCACTGTTGGTCTCCAGCGGTTCAATGGTAGCTAATTCAAAAACCATTGACGACAGCAGTTCAACGATCATTGACATCCCTTTGTAGTCAAGGAGGTCACTGTCGTCCTCCGGTTTGTGATAGGGAGAGATCGTCCCGGTGGTAACGCTAACTGCAGGAGCACCTGCCTCACCAAATGGCCAGGTGTCTGTCCTCATCTCAATGGAATTTTGAGATTTGGCTATAATTACTCCGGTTTCTTTCGCTTTCGATTCCAAAACAGCCTTACCTTGTTTAATAGAGTTAATTCCCTTTATTTCTACTCCTCCTCTTTTCTCATACATGCCTACCATGTCAATACTGAACATCGCTTTTATTTGCGAAGGTTCAATGACTTTGTCCGTGACAAATGCTGAGGAGCCTATCAGTCCACTCTCCTCGCCATCGAAAGCCACAATGAGAACAGTTCTTTTCAGATCGCCCCTGACGGACATCAGATACCTGCCTGTCTCTATTATTGCAGCCACACCTGAAGCGTTGTCATCAGCTCCGTTGTAAACCACTAAAATACTGTCCATCATTTTCTTACCAAGGTGATCGTAGTGAGCTCCAAGTATAATATATTCATCCTTCAGCAGCGGATCGGACCCCTCGATTACCCCGATAATGTTTTGACCTTCCACCTCATTAACACCTGACAGATGCTTGAAATCAACAATATAGGATGATCCTTTTTTAGCAAAGCCCGCATTATTGAATTCAGTGGTTATGTAATCAATAGAGAGGGCTTTGTCAGGCGACTGAAACCCCCTGCCTCCCAGGGAGTCGGATGCCAGAATCTCCACATGTCGTCTTAACGACTGTTCAATCTGTGGGTTTTGGCCCGATAGCTGGAGCAAGGAAACAAGAATTATCAATGTCGCAAATGCAGTTGCTTTTTTCATCAATTATGAGATTGGTAAGTAGTCTTTCACAGTTTTCAATAGAGAGGACAATAGAAGATGAAATATACAAATCATTTTTCTTTTTGAATTGTGGATTAGAGTTTTTTCCAATGTGTATTGTTGCCTCCTAACTCCTCGTGATCCTGTGGGAGGGTTTGACCGGAAGAAAAGCCTGTTTGCAATGTCTGGACAGGATTACTCGTCGCTCTTCACCCGCCATAGCCTTTGGCAGAGGCGGGATGCTCCTCGTGATCCTGTGGGAGGGTTTGACCGGAAGAAAAGCCTGTTTGCAATGCCTGGACAGGATTACTCGTCGCTCTTCACCCGCCATAGCCTTTGGCAGAGGCGGGATGCTCCTCGTGATCCGGTGGGAAAGTTTGACCGGAAGAAAAGCCTGTTTGCAATGCCTGGACAGGATTACTCGTCGCTCTTCACCCGCCATAGCCTTTGGCAGAGGCGGGATGCTCCTCGTGATCCTGAGGTTGGGTTCAATCGGAAGAAAAGCTTGTTTCCAATACCCGGACAGGATTACTCGTCGCTCTTCACCCGCCATAGCCTTTGGCAGAGGCGGGATGCTCCTCGTGATCCTGTAGGAGGGTTCAATCGGAAGAAAAGCTTGTTTCCAATACCCGGACAGGATTACTCGTCGCTCTTCACCCGCCATAGCCTTTGGCAGAGGCGGGATGCTCCTCGTGATCCTGTAGGAGGTTGATTCAAAGAGAAAAAGGTCACAGCCTTCGGCTGCTGGCCCTTTGTTTTTTTCACCCGCTTTCAGGTGCAAGCACCTGACGCTGTAAAAACAAAAGGCCAGAATAAATTCTGACCTTTTTCTCTTTGTCGGGGTGGCAGGATTCGAACCTGCGACCCTCTGGTCCCAAACCAGATGCGCTAACCGGGCTGCGCTACACCCCGCAATTATATCTGCGGTTAATCGAGGTGCAAAAATAGGAAAGCTATTTCAAAAATCAATAGATAATAGAAAAATAAAAAATAATAATTCAATATAGGAAATGATCCCTTTATAAAGCATCTGGATTAGCATATTAAAGGCAATGTTAACATATTAACAATGAGGCACTTCGTTTTGTTTGGGATGAAAGTTGTATGGAGTTACCTCAAATAGATATTAGCTGCGTATTTTCTTAATAATTGCAATTGTCTCTGCAACTTTTATTGTAAGTGGTGACATATTATTTCCTGAAAGCATATCTGAAGTAATAAGCTTCGAACCTATACCAACGCATTTAACACCTGCTTTGAACCACGAAGACAAATTCTCCTCATTCGGAATAACACCTCCGGTAGGCATGATACTGGTCCATGGCATTGGTCCAAGAACGGCTTTCACAAAATCTGGTCCACCCACCTGTTCGCCAGGAAAGATTTTAACGATCTCAGCACCAAGTTCATGGGCTATGCTTATTTCGGTTACGGTCCCACAACCGGGAATCCATAAAACTTTCCTCTTGTTGCAAACCCTTGCCGTTCCCTTGTCAATTAACGGGGCGACAATAAATCCGGCTCCCAGTGAAAGATAAAGAGCTGCAGTCCCTTCATCAATAACGGAACCTACCCCCAAAACCATTTCCGGACATTCCACCTTTGCCCATTTGTTTAGTTCCGAGAATAATTCAGCCGCAAAATCACCTCTGTTGGTGAATTCGAATACCCTGGAACCACCATTATAACAAGCCTTTATAACCGCTTTGCAAACCTCCGGGCGGGGATCATAAAAGACCGGAACAAGACCGTTCTCCTCCATTTTGAGCGCAACTTCTAATCTATTCATTGGAATAATATATGAATTTATCTGTAATTGTGTTCATCTTGAGACTCTGCCAGAGCCATCACCGGTCATAAGTTTTTCGACCTCATCCACACTTATCTGGTTAAAATCGCCGTAAATGGTATGTTTCAGACAGGAGGCGGCGACAGCAAAGTCGAGTGCCTTCTGATCATTGCCCTTGAATGAGAGTAACCCGTAAATAAGGCCACCCATAAATGAATCTCCACCTCCTACACGGTCAACGATATGGGTTATCTGGTACTCGTGTGAGGTGAAGAGTTTCTTACCGTCCCAGAATACTCCGGACCAGGTGTTATGACTTGCACTTACAGATCCACGAAGAGTGGTTATTACTTTCTTACATCGAGGGAATCTCTTCATGATTTTCCTAGAAACGTCAATATAAGCTTCAGCGGTTACCTCTCCTTTGGTAATATCGATACCTTCCGGTTTAATCCCCAGGACCTTTTCAGCGTCCTCTTCGTTACCGAGAATAATGTCTGTACCTGCTATCAATTCAGGCATTACCTCACCTGCTTTCTTCCCGTATTTCCAGAGATTCTTCCTGTAGTTAAGATCACACGAGACCGTTATTCCCAACCTGTTAGCAACCTTAATGGCCTCCAGGCAACAATCGGCCGCTCCCTGTGATATTGCGGGGGTTATTCCCGTCCAGTGAAACCATGTTGCACCTGTGAAAATCTTGTCCCAATCCAGGGAGTCCTTGTTTATTTGAGAAACTGATGAATCGGCTCGGTCGTATATTACCTTGCTGCCACGTGCAACGGCCCCAGTCTCAAGGAAGTAGATGCCAATCCTCTCACCACCACGAATGATTTCAGATACACCAACACCAAATTTGCGAAGGTCCATTATACAGGCTTCAGCAATATCGTTCTGTGGTAACCTGGTAACGAAATCAACAGGTATGCCGAAATTAGCAAGTGATACAGCAACGTTTGCTTCTCCTCCCCCAAAGGAGGCATTGAAACTATTGCTCTGTGAAAATCTCAAATAATCAGGCGTTGCAAGCCTGAGCATTATTTCTCCGAATGTTACTACTTTCATCATCAAGAATTATATGAGTCAGAAAAGATTCAGGGGTCCTGGGCCTATTTCTGTATTAAAGTTAAGGTAATTCTCACAAATTCAATTCTAGGAAAAATAGAGTCCACCGTTTATATCAATATTTGTACCGGTAACAAAGGATGATTCGTCACTGGCCAGGTATGCAACAAGATCAGCAATCTCCTTGGCCTCACCCTCTCTTCTGAGGGGTGTACCTGCAGCAACATTCTTTCTTATCTCATCCTTGGTGAAAGTGTCATGGAATGTCGTCGCAATCATACCCGGGCAAAGCGCATTGACTCTGATCCCCTTAGGTCCCAGTTCCTTCGCCATAGCTCTTGTGAAGGTCATCACTGCACCTTTGGCTGTTGCATAGGCTGAGGCACCACCACCGCCACCATCACGACCTGCCTGTGAGGCAAAGTTTATCACAGATCCTCCGTTTGACATAAGTGGGGCAGTTGCCTTCATTGTCATGAAAACAGTCTTCAGATTGAGGGTCATTAGAAGATCCCAGAAGTTGGAGTCCATTTCGGCAAGTGTTTTTCTTGCTACCAGTCCACCAGCAACATTCACCAGGATGTCTACCTTCCCGCCAAATGTTTCAACCGCTTTATTGACAAGACCTTCAACATCGGCCTCCTTTGTCATGTCGCCCTGATAGATAACGGCTTTTCCTCCTTTCTCTGTTATGAGCTTTAATGTCACCTGAGCATCTGCTTCATTGTCGAAGTAGTTAACAACCACATATGCACCTTCTGCTGCAAGTTTAAGAGACACCTGTCTTCCAATATCGCGTGCTCCTCCTGTTACTATCGCGACTTTTCCTTTTAATTTCATAGTGTAAATTTTAGAGTTATTATTTAATCAATTTCTTCCACCGGGGCTATTCTTTTTGCAAAGAAGTAGATGGCTGCAACGCCACAAGGGACAAAGGCAGCAATCATTATAAAAATTGGAGTATATGATACTTTTGATATAGCCGGAACCAAAAAGTTCATGATTATTACTGCAAATACCCCAACTGAACCTCCAATGCCTGCAAGGCTACCTACAGACTTCCCGTAAAACAGGTCACTGGGTATGGTTTGGATGTTGCCAATGGCGAACTGGAATCCGAAGAGCACGAATGCTACTATGACCACGAATTTCAGTGGGGTGTTGGCATAGAATATTGTTGCAATCAGGCCAAGAAACATTATTACCCCTCCTATTGTAATTGCTGTTTTCCTAGCCCTGTTAATTGATGCACCCTTAGAAATCAAACGCCCTGAATAGAAACCGCCTGATATGCTGCCGATTGCAGCACCAACAAATGGAACCCAGGCAAAAAACCCTATCTGTTTCACGTCGAAACCATAAACATCGGCCAGATAAAGTGGCATCCAACCAACGAAGAGCCACCAGAGGGGTTCCAGAAAGAGGCGGGAGATAAGAACAGCCCAGGAAGCCCTGTATGAAAGAATTTTTCTCAATGACAGCCCTTTGGCACCTTCATTGGTGTTCTCTTTTTTATGCTGGCCCGAAAGTATAAACTCCCTTTCTTCTTCAGTAATCCATGGATGTTTCTTTGGTCCGGCCTTGTTTATTATGAGCCATGGAATTAGCCAGAGGATACCAAAGGAACCGACGACCATAAATGTTACTTTCCAGCCAAAAGCCGCCCAGAGAATGGCAATAAGAGGTGGAGCAATAACTGATCCGATGGAGGCTCCGGCATTAAAGAGACCCTGAGCCACAGCCCTCTCTTTAATGGGAAACCACTCTGCATTGCTTTTGGCTGCTCCGGGCCAGTTTCCTGCTTCTCCCAATCCAAGAGTAATCCTGAAGAATCCAAATGAAAGAATTCCTCGGGCTATGGAGTGAAAGAAGGAGGAGAAACCCCATATAGCTATAGCAATTACATATCCGATTCTTGTTCCCACTTTGTCGAACACTTTCCCGGAAAGTAGCTGTCCCACGGCATAGGCAACCATAAACAGGTTAAGAATAATCGCATAATCACTTTTGGTCATACCCAGTTCTTCAGAAATAGATGGCCACATCATGGCCAGGGTACTCCTGTCAATATAGTTAATGATAGTTGCAAGCCCAATTAGGCCTATTATCCACCAACGTAATCCTTTTACTTTCATCACTTATTATTTATTTCCAAAATAGGCTACTTTACTACCGTCGAGAAAATCCATCCTGACAGGACTAAATACATCGATGAGCATTCCTTCTTCGACACAAATAGCAGTATGTGGTATTGTGGGAGGAATATAGAACGAGTCACCTCCTTTTAGAACGGTTTTCTCATCGCCGATTGTGACTTCGAATACACCAGATACCACATATGTTGTTTGAGAATGGAAGTGATGGTGCAGCGCTCCAACAGCGCCCTTTTCAAACTTAACCTTCACCATCATTATCTGAGTATTATATCCCAGTATTTGTCTGGAAACACCGCCTCCCAGCTGTTCCCAAACGATATCATTTGCCTTTAAGAATTTTTTACTTTCCATTATTTCTTATTTTTTATAAATATTTCAACGGGGCCTTCCCATTCATAAAGTGAGCCACCAATGTTGATTGAGTGCGCCTTATGAATATCGCTATTATTATTCGAAAACAGTAATTGAATAGTACTTCCTGATAAGGATACAATTTCAACCGCGCTATACTTTTCATCGCTGTATAAGGTTTTCAGTTCCTTTATTCCGCCATAAAGATTCCCGGTAATTTCTGTCTCCGGATTTCTTGATCCATGAGGTTCAATTACAGAGAAGAAGAGATGGTTATCCCTCCCTTTTACCCTTCTTATTAATGCAGGCTCGTTTCTCAGGTTAAAGCTGGGGTCTGTAGCACCAATTTTAGCAAAGAGAATTCTTGTCTCATTGTCCGCCTCAAAATGGTAAGTATAAAATCTGTTGTCATTAAGCCAGACAAGTCGCTGGCTGTTTTTGTTTGATTTGGCTTCTGCTTCCAGCCACAGGTGCTGATATCCATTACTTTCTCCAACTCTTCTTCTTGCGGAATCATAAGGGGTATATGGGAAATCGGTGCCCATAATGTGACCCATATAGTAAAGTGGCAGGTCGTATTGGTGGAGTGATGAGGAAGTAACACGAAAAATATCGGCAACAACAGGGAACTCAAACAGTTCTTCGATAGATATTACAGCTACTGTCCTGTGGAATTCAACACCCTTGTATGCAAACTTCTCTTTCGCACTCATCACCTTAATGGCTGGTTTGGAAATTGAAAAGAAGAACTTTTCGGCGTCGGTTTTTGAAGCCCTCGAAATGTTTCCGTCGAATTGTGACTTCTCGTCAACAGTTACAGTATTATGTGCTATTGTCTGGTTGGCCCAGGTATCGTTCTCAGGAAGATAACGGCCACCCTCTTTCTGAAGCACATTAACAAATCTGGCTGCTCCATAATCCTGAACAATCTCATTCCCTTTGTCGTAAAACATGATACCAAGACGATCGAAATGGCCGTGAGAAAGTCCATGGGATGGATACTTCATTACAACACATCCGCTTCCTGCCCCGGGGCCAAACCGGAGAATGCCTAATCCACCCTTGTCACCTGCAGCTCCATCGGATAGCTCGATGGATTTCCAAGCAAATGGCATCTCTTCCATGTTTTTCAGAGCATTTGCTACTTCATACCCTGCTTGATTTAAAACCACCTTCCCCTGTAACTTAGCTAACCCCAGGAGTGTTGGATCTTTGCCACAGAGGGAATAAACAACGTCGACGGCATTAATCATTTCAGGTGAATGAAACGACATCTCCTTCATCGCATCGTTTATTGGGAAAAATCTGCCATCGCTGTTTGTAAGCTGGAGCGTTGTAAGGACAGCCTTCTCCAGGATTCGATCGCGGTATTGAAATATATCTAATTCGGGCTGATGATTTTCAATAGCCTGTGCAAAAAGCACAAAGGGAAGAAGCGCATAACGCTGATAATATGGGCCTTCCGTGTAATACCCATCAGGAGAAAAGAGTTCGTTTAGTTGGGTTAGAAATCCTGCATTCTTCTCATCCCCAACACCCTGAAATGCTCTATCGATAAGTTCTTGATTGTTTATAGCGTAGCCTGTCATCCCTACAGCGGCTGTCGCCCAGACACCATGGTTGTGAATGCGGTTGAACACCTGAGGTGTCTCAACGGATAGGAAATTGGCATATGGGAGGAGCAAATCCCTTTCGATTATTTCTCTTTCCGACCCGGAAAGAAAATTATATATACAATCGTACCCCTGGATAGAGTAGACCATCCAAACCGCATCGTTGAGAGATTGCCAGAATAATTTCCCAGTAGCATAGGACCGATTTACAGGATGAAGTTCAAGAGTAGGATAGAGCCTGGCATACTCCAGCAGCATATCACGGGCATAGATTGCATACTTTTTGTCTCCAGTTATTTGATAGAGTATCCCTGCACCATTAAGCGCAATATAATTGTCCTTGTGCCTCTCGTGAGTATATGCTCCTGCCGGATCAACAGGAACAGGAACCTTGATTCCACTACTGATCTCTTCATCCAGTTTTTTCTTCAGATCATTTACCATCTGTTCGATGAGAGGAAGCTTATTAAGGGATTTATTAATATTTCTTGCTCCTTGTGATGTGAGTATCAGATTCGGATGAGCACTTTTGTTTTTTTTGGTGCCGACCATATCAATGCAGGACATGGTTGCCGATGAAAGCATCAGAATGATAAGCAGAATTGTCTTTAAAACCAGAGCCCTCATTATAAATCTATTTCTTAATAAACATTAAACCGGAGGCCCTGTAATCCTGCGAATTGGAAGTTATGCCATCTGAATTGATAAAGGTACAATTATCAATTACTGTGACAGGTTCTCCGTTTGTGAGATGCAACCTTAAGGATCTTGAATCGATAAAGCTGCTTGATGAGATGTTACATATCTGAACACCATGCAAATAGAGCGAAGCCACTGTTTTATTCCTACTCCCATTTCCTACATTGTTAAATTCACAATCTGATATGTTAAGGATAGGACCGAAAGTACTTTCGTCCGTTCCACCACGATACAGATCAAGAATAGATCCTTCGATATTATTGAATGAGGAGTTGTTAAGAACAACACATTCAGCATTGTAGATTCCGAGATCATCCGTCTCCTTGTTAAGAGATGCAATATTTCCGGTCACCTTGTCGAATCTGCTGTTACTTATTACAATTGAATCGGCAAAAGTGTTTTTATATATACGTAAAAAATCAAAGGAGTGGTTAACATCTAGTTTTTCAATGGTGCAGCCCTCTACAATAAGCTTGTAGTTTCTGTTCATAGAGTATTTACTGGTACTGACAATGCAATTCCCAGCCTGATCAGGTGAAGCAGATCCGCTTATCACCAGGTCAACAAGCTTTAGCGCGCCTTCGTTTTCAATCGTAATCATTTCAGACCTTTCTGATGTGATCATGGCCTTTCCCTGATGATTTGCCTTAATAGTCACGGGGACTTTTATTGTGATCTCCTTGTTACTTATAAACTCCCCGTCTTCAAGCAGCATAATGGAACCTGGCTTGGCACTTTGGAGAGCATCAGGGATGGTGTTGATCCCGGGTGAAACAGTGATTACTTCACCTGTATCAAAAGTTAGTTCTTCCTCTTGTTTTGGGTACCATTCCGGTCCACAATTGTTCTTGCTGGCCACTTCGGCATCAGCCTTGAACCCGGCATTTTTTATTCCTGATGAATTAAGTGCCGGCAATCCGTTTTGGTCGATCGTTTTGTTAATTTCAACCAGACTTAAATTTCCTCCATCTAAAGGGTTTACTCCGTTATTCAGGTAATTATTGCTGAAAGAGATGCCGCTGATGTCGTCGTAAACTGTGAAGATATCCTTCAGCGAGGAGTGATAGAATACGTTGTTCTCAATAAGGCAGTCAGCCGGAGGGAGAGACCTCTCACTATCGCTGCCGGCACAAAGTTGAATATTATCACACTCGATAAATGTGTTGCCTGAAAATACTCCTCCCTTAACCTGATGGTATCGGTTCAGCGGTGAATTTGGGACACCGTTCATTATTACCAGGGCACCACGGAACCTGGTTCCTTTAAGCCCATAGAAGTAGTTGTTAACTGCTTTGTTTCGTTCATTTATTATCCTGATACCGCCGGTATGCTCCTTGAAATTGCCCAGGAAGTAATTTCCCTCGGCAATGTTATCATTACCATGACGATATGTAAGGGTTCCCCGGCACTCGTTGAATGTGTTATACCTGAAAATATTGCCGCAACTTTTTACGGAGATAATTTCATGCTCTCCATCGCAACGGTCAAAATAGTTATACTCAACTCTTGTGCCGGATGTGGCCATGGAGTAATGGCTTGTTCCAAGTCTCATTGTTTCACCACCATTGGCTCCGAGATTTTGTCTGTACCCGAAGTAGTTGTGATGAATATAGTGGTTATTTTCCCTGCACGCTTCATCAATCAGACGAACGGTAAAAGTCACACCATTTGTTCTTTTGCCTGTCAAATAGCAGTATCCCACACTATTATTCTTCCCATAAAGGGCAATCCATGTTTCGTTGGTCTGCCTCTCATGATTATTGTAATTGTCAATTACACACTCTGTCAGGTTGCAATTATTGCCATATACTCCCTTTTTTTCCCTGAATGATATGACTTCGTTGGATGGGGTATACCCCTTAATGAATACAAATCCTGAAACATTAAGGTATTCTCCTGATATTCTGAAGTTTGATAGTCCAGTAAACAAGACTTTCCCTTTTGTCTGTGCTGTAATGGTAATCGGTTTTTCCAGAGTACCCCTGGCATTCATAAGTAGTTCTGCGTCATTCCAATCTCCATCCTTGAGAATTATCTTATCTCCCGGTTTGGCTTTGCTAATTGCAGCGTGAAACTCCTCGGGGTTGCTAACGATATTTCCGTTGAAATTGGCGCAACCTGAAAGCAGGATTAACAAGAATGCAGTAAGAGTGAAGTTTCTCAGAATATCTCCCTTCATAAGTGGAGTTGAATATGGACGAGTTTCGAGACATTTCATAGATATTGTTTTAATATGAGGTACCTGCCTCATTGCGAGTAACTGGTTTCCTGATAACTGGATTGTTGGAGACCTGATCGCTTCCAACATCTTTTGGAATAGCTGGTCGCACATGTCCATCAATATCAGAAGAGAGGGTATCAAATCTTCCCGACACAGAGGCATCCTTGGCAGGATTCCCAAAGATAGGCCTGATAAGGGATTCATATCTTGCCATTGGCAGAGTGGCAATCAGGAATCCTGTTGAAGGAGATACCCCTATTGTAGAGGCATCGGTCAGATTCCCCTTAAATGTAACACCGGTAGCCGAATCATAGGTTTTAACAACAGGATAGTTGCCTGCCGAAATAATAATGTTGTTTTCAATTTGAGAATTGATAGGGGCGAGGGATTTTTCCGAGTCTTTTCCCGCACCGATAGCAAAAGGCTCCCTGCAATTGATGATTGTATTATATCCTACCGTGGCGTTTTCGACCTGGCGGTATCTGTTTGCCGGTGAATTTGGAACTCCATTGGCAAGACAAATAGCCGCCCTATACTCGGTACCGGTTAGGTTTTCCAGATAGTTATTATATACTATGTGACCCGGTCCTATAAGTCTAATCCCTCCGCAGTTCTTATTTAGGTTGCCAAAGAAGAAATTTCCGTAAACCAGGCAATCTGAACCGTGACGTAGCGTCAGCGTCCCCTCGCAGTTGGTAAAGTTATTGTACCGGTAAATATTACCAACCGACTTGCTGGAGATGATCTCAATCTCTCCGTCACATGCTTCAAACAGGTTGTACTCTACTATGCAATTCGATGAGTAGCGTTCCCAGTCGCTTGTGCCTATTCTTATTGTTTCTCCGCCATTGACACCCAGAGAGGGTCTTGGTCCGAAGTAGTTATGATCAATAATATGGTAATCGGGTATGGCATCGAGCCATACAACAAAGGTGGCACCTGCATTAAATTTCCCGGTAAGGCTACAATGGTCGACCCTGTTGTGGGTCCCATAAAGTGAAATCCACTTTGTATCGAGGTCTTTATTTACCGGATTGTAGTTTAAGATGGAAACGTTTGTTAGCCTGCAGTATGAAGCCTCTCTGGTTCCTGACCTGAATTCAATAATCGACCCGCTTGCAGTAGGGACCCCATTATGGAAGGCTATATCGCATATTACCAGATAATCACCGGCAATCTTCAAGGTACTGTTTCCTGTAAAGATGGTTTTTCCGGGAACCTCTCCCATAAATACTACTGGTGCTCCGGGCTTTCCCGAGATGTCTATAATCAGTTGCTCGTTGTTCCAGTTTTTTTCGGCAAACAGAACAGTGTCGCCCGGGAGAAGCTTATCAAGGAGATTCTCCAGTGCAACGCCTGTTTCAATTCGGTATTTCTTGGAGTTTATGATCTCTGGTTGATCGCCGGGTCCCGTCGTACCTGCCTTTGTGCAGCAACTGATGAATATCGTGATAATTAGAATGTATGCGTATCTGGTCATATGATAAAAAATTAAACAGGTAAAAGAGAGACGGAATGTCGTCTCTCCTCTACCCGTTGTTCACCAACCTAATTATATCCTAGATTCTGTGTTAGAGTCGGATACAGGTTCCTTTCCCTTTGTGGGATAGGTAGTAACAGGTCAGTCGATGAATAGGTGAAATTCGCCTCTGTTGTTACCGCAAAAGCTCCCATCACTGCATCGGCATAACCCAACCTGATCAAATCGTATAACCTATGGTTCTCAAACGCCAGTTCCACGCGACGCTCCTTAAGCAGATCTTCCTTTGTAAGTGTAGCAAGTGGAGTGAGGCCAGCCCGGCCTCTTAAGAGGTTGACTGCGCCTAGCGCAACCGCGTCAGTTGTGGAAGCTGCCCCGGCCATAATTGCTTCAGCTCTCATTAGTAGAACGTCGGCATACCTGAGTACGATCCAGTCATTTCCGCCTAATTGGCTGTTAGCAGCAGTAATAGCCCTGAATTTCCCACATTCAAACCGTCCTGATGAACCGGCAAGAGGTTCAAAATAGAAAAGTGTGCTCGCCCTTGTGTCACCTACTTCCAGCGAAGCCATAAGGTCATCGGTAGGGTAGTTTAATCCGCTTGCTCTTCCTTTCCATGTGAAATCATACGAGAAAATCTCACTATCCTTAGCATCATCGGGGATGAACTGAACCGCGAATATAATCTCAGTATTACGTTCGGAATAGAAAACCCCATTATATGTGGTAGCCATACCGTAATTACCGCTGGTTACGACTGCATCCAGTGCTGTTTTAGCTGCGGTGTAGTTTCCCATAGTAAGATAAACCTTACCGAGGAGTGCATTAGCTGCTCCTGAGGTTGCCCTTCCTTCGCCAATACCACTCCTGCCAGGTAGGAATCCAATGGCGTCTTCAAGATCATCAATGATAAAAGCGTAAACTTCAGCCGTACTTTTTCTTTTAAAATACTCCTTGTCATTTGGACCAATTACCTTGTCAATAACAGGAACATCTCCGAATGCCCTTACCAGATTAAAATGACTCAATGCTCTTGCGAACTTCGCTTCACCCTCAAACTGGTTTTTGGTGGCACTGTTGGTTACAACACCCAGATTTTCGAGGACAGTATTTGCTCTGAAGATAATATTGTAATTATTACTCCAGTAAGCAGACACAGTTGCACTTGTCGGCTGAACATTCATGTCTTCGAACTGAGCCCATTCACCCTCACTGTTTTTCGTCTTGGAATTATCGGACCGCATTTCAGTTAATGCATACTCAGTCATTACCATAGCTTGCATTCCATCGTAGATGGCTATTACGCCTGCTTCAACTTCCTGAGTATTGGTATAGAATCCATTGCTTCCAATCTGATCAATGGGTGAAAGGTCAAGAAATTTTTCGCACGAGCTTACTAATAGTAAGCCTGCCATAATTGATAAAAGAACTAATTTTTTCATTTCTCTTCCTCCAAATTAAAATTCAAGATTTATACCCACCGTAACAGCATGTGGTACCGGTGCAGCACCAACCTGATAGCCTCCCTGTATAGGATTGTCATTAAATGTGACACCTTCGGGGTTGAATGATGTATAATTCTTAGCCATGATGTATAACAGGTTCTGACCAGAAACATAAACCCTGGCTGAATTAACACCTATTCTCTTTGTCAACAGTGAGGGTAGTGTATATCCAAGGTTAATTGAGCGAAGTGCAATAAAAGAGGCATCCTGTACAAACAGATCGGTATAGATTCTCTCCCTTACCCTGTTGGCATCAACAAATCCTGTAATATAATCCATATTGCTGGCAAACTGATTGTTGATATACTGGGGGTCCATATTTCGAACCTTGGCACCGTGGGAACCCTGGAATGTGAAACTGAAATCTACACCCTTATATGAAAGTGAGTTTGTAAAGCCCCACACCAGTTTTGGGTATGGCGATCCAAGGTTAGTGCGATCGTCATTGTCGATTTCGCCGTCACCGTTAAGATCCTTCACATAAACATCCTGGCTGGTCCCACCAATAGGATAACGTGGATCCTTAAGGTATTCATTTGGAATTTCCTTTTCATAGATAAATCCATAGAATGATGAGATGGGATAGCCTTCCAGTGCAATGTATTCAGATGGTCTCTTGTCATCAACATAAGTTATTAAGCCACTAGCACCCGCAAAGTTAATCAGGGTGTTTTTATTAGTAGAGATGTTAGCAGAGGAGGTCCAGTTAAAATCGACACTCGATAGGAGACGGCCAACAAGTTCTACCTCAACGCCAGTGTTTTTAACCTCACCTATGTTAACCACAGCTGAAGTGAAACCGGTAACAGAAGGTATCTCCTGAGCGAGAAGAAGGTCATTACTTATTCTGTTATAGTAGTCAACGGTCATCGTCCAGCGGTTATCAAAAATACCTATTTCCAAACCGGGGGTGAACTCTTCCGACTTCTCCCATCTCAGGTCAGTATTGGCGATATTGATCGGGTTAAAACCGGTTACGGCGACTCCATTTACAATTGCTGTAGTGGCAGAAAGCCTTGCAATAGCATCGTAGCGACCGATACCGTTATTATTACCGGTTACACCATAACTAACCCTTGCCTTTAAGTTGGAAATGATTGGATTATCCTTGAGGAAAGGCTCTTCAGAAATTCTCCATCCAAAGGAAGCTGCCGGGAAAAATCCGTACTTGGTATCACTTCCGAATCGGGATGACCCGTCATATCTTGCGGAAAACGATGCCAGATATTTGTTATCATAAGCATAATTAACCCTTGAAATAATAGAGTGAAGAGTTTCCTGAGCTTTGCTGGTTGAACCTGCTGATATAACTGATGCAGCATTCAGGGTGTGTATAAAGTCGAATTCATATCCGGTTCCTGTAAGATCAGAGGAAGTGACATCCCAGATTTCCCATGCCATTCCTGCCACAGCGCTTATATCATGCTTCCCAAAACTCTTATTATAACTGAAAAGGTTTTCACTTGAGTAGAAGATATAGGTATCAGTATCATAGTCAGACTGCATTGCAGCAAGACCATCCCTGTGAGCCTTTGAGCCGACCCATTCTACATCCTGGCGATTCCTGTAGCTTGCAGCTACCGTTGATTTAAAGCTAAGTCCCTTGGTTATGTTAAGCTTGAGGTAGGCATCGGTCAATAATTTGAAATCATAGACATAATATTCACGCTCTAGTACCTTTGCATAAGGGCTTACGTTTGATGTTGTGCTAATGTTAGTGACTGATGTTAGTCCTGGTATAAGGTAGTTGTCAAAATGACGCTCCATTGCGTAATCACCAACTTTAACATTAGGATATGTAGCCCTGTTGACAAACTGAATGGTATTCTCGTCATGATAAAGAGGCAGCCATGGCGACTGACGTATAGCATCGTGAACACCTATCGGGAAATCTCTTTTTGTTGTGTATGATGGATTAAGATTTCCGCCAAATTCAATCACATCATTTACTTTGGTATCCAGTTTTAACCTGGCATTGAATTTTTCGAAATAGTCGGTGAGCAAAATTCCTTCATCCTTCAGGTAACTGCCAGATACACTGAATTTTGTTTTGCTTGTACCTCCACGGGCACTCAGAGCGTAACTCTGAATATTACCGCCGTCAAACATTACATCCAGCCAATCGGTCTCAGTTCCGAGGAGTCCGATGTAGGTAGCCCTGTTATAAGGTACTCCGGCACTATACTCCTCAACAAACTTGTTCCATTCAGGAATGCCTGTAAGAACGTCATATTTCTGTGCGAATTTGATACCATTATAAGAGTTAAAGGAGAACTTGGTTTTTCCCTCTTTACCCTGTTTAGTGGTAATCATAAGCACGCCGTTTCCTCCGCGCGAACCGTAGATAGCAGCAGAAGCAGCATCTTTCAGAACCTCCACGGATTCAATGTCGTTCATATCGAGACTCCCCAAAAAGGAGCTTCCTGCCGCAACACCATCAATAACAATTAGAGGAGAGGCATCGGCGGTAATGGAACCGATACCTCTTACTCTGATAGTCGGATCGGCACCGGCTGAGGCATCGGTAATCTGAATTGTTACGCCGGATACTTTGCCTATTAGCGCTTCGTCAACTCTTGCGACAGGAATCTGCTCCAGTCCCTCGGTGACTACTTTTGATATGGACCCTGTAAGATGTGATTTCTTCTGGGTTCCATAACCTATAACAACAACCTCCTCAATTCCGGCAATATCCGGGTCAAGGGTTATGTTCAACTGAGCCGGGCCGTTAAATTCAAACTCCTGAGTTATGTACCCAAGAAATGAAACGATAACTGTCCCTGCCTCATTTTTGGTTTGGAAACTAAAGTTCCCATCAATATCACTGTTGGTTCCGTTATATGTTCCCTTCTCAATTACAGTAGCTCCGATCAAGGGTTCGTTCTTTTCACTGGTTGTGATTTTCCCTTTAATCTCTACCTGAGCTGAAACAGTGTAAACGAAAGCCAAAAGAAATATAACCAGGCTTAAGATCTTTTTCATTTAAGGTTCTTTTTATTTTAAACTAATGTCTGATTCGATTATGATACATTTGTATTTGTTGTTGCGAAACCTTGAGTAATTAGTTGATCTGGATGTTCAATATGTAAATTACCACAGGCAACGTAACCTCGTTTGATTAAGGGTTGACTTTTTAAAGTCAATCCTTTTTAGCTTGTATTGTCATTCATACCACATTTATTTTTGTGTTTTATTAGATTTACTGAATTCGAAAACATCCTGAAGGTGTAATTCCATAGCCTTTCTGGCAGAGGGTGCATCCTGACGGATAATATTGTCAAGTATTATCCTGTGCTCATCATATGATTTCATAACCCTCCCTTCGCCACAAACATTCAGTTTCCTGTAGATATTTATGATATCAGGGATAATTATGAGCATTAGCGATTTTATAACAAGGTTCTGGCTGGCGCTGGCAATACTCAGGTGAAATCGGAAGTCTTCCTTAACTCCGGTTTGGCCTGTGTCAACCTTTGATTTATACTTTTCAAGAGCTTGCTCCATCTCGTCAATATCGCGATGAGTTCTCCTAAGTGCCGCCTGATATGCCACGAACGTTTCCATCGTTACTCGCGTCTCTACAAGATGAAAGAAGTCTTTGTCGCTTAATCTAATAACGTTGGTCATCAACCCTTCCATGGCAGCAATATCAACTCCTGATACCACCGTACCACTTTGAGGATGGGTTTTGAGGATCCCGTAAAACTCGAGTTTTTTGATTGCGTCCCTAACATAAGTTCTTCCTATTCCGAATGTTTCGGAAAGTCTTCTCTCGGAAGGTAGTCTGTCACCAGGCCTTAAAGTTCCTTCCTCAATAGAATTATAAATCTGCTTGATGATTTTATCAACCGGATTTTCGAACTCAATCACTTTGAAACTTTCTAACAAATCCATAGGGCTTATATTTAGAGTAAAAGACAAATTGTTCTTATGATCAGGTTCAATTCTTTTGAATCGAGAAATGATCGACACGGGTTTCAGTGTCAATATAAGCCGACATGATTGTTATACTCGTAGATGCTCCTGAATTGAACACGACAGTTTTTTCTTCATATGCACTTGTAGAGGCGGAGAAGGGTACTGTTTCTGTGTATATAACAGTTCCCGGGTTAACACCATCGGCAATTGAAAAGGTGAATCCACTTCCCGTAGCTTTAGTTACATACCAGTATTTCAGGATATAGCTTGTGTTAGCCTCAACAGTAAATGTCTGTGCGGCCGATTTCCCTGCACCATCAAGTTTGCAACCTCTCACTCCGTCGGGAGGAGTTGGACTACCGCTTATTGACATTGTTCCTACCCAATGGTCGCGTCCATCACCCTCTTCAAAGCTTGGGTTAAGGATTGTTGCAATAAATGAGACAACAGTTACATCGGATGACGTAGTGTTGAATTCGGCAAGAGCATTGCGTGCAGTTAAGGTTACTGTGTAAGTACCGGGAGCTGCATAAGTCACAACAGGATTCTCCAGAGTAGATGTTTGTCCATCACCAAAGTCCCATTCATAGGTTGTTGCCCGGGTACTCTCATTTACAAATGTTACAACCAGGAAGTTGGCAGTGTATGAGAATCTCGCGAGGGGAGTTGTTGGCTCCTTTTCAACTGTGACAATAACGGTTGAAACATCAGTTGCTCCGTTGTTATCTTTTGCCTCAAGTGAGATTGTGTAGGTTCCTCCGACGGCATATGCATGCATTCCCGGATCCTTAAGTTCGCTAGTGCTGCCGTCGCCAAAGTCCCAGAGATAAGTAGTCGCATGGGTCGCTTTGTTAGCCACAGTCACTTCAAGAAAATTGATGCTATGGGTGAATTCGCTTTTTGGCGTACTGGAGTCGACAAAAACGTAGTCTGGGATCTCAGTACAACCGGAAAAGAATAGCATCATCAGCACAAAAGAGATTCCAAATCCCTTAAGTGCAGAGGAGGTGATTCTTGGGTTTTTCATAGTTAATTGGTTTTGAAAAGTTGTTGATAAATTGGTAGACCAATCGCTTTTAATTGGTAGACCAATTTATGAGATGCAACAATAAATTCCAAAAAATATTTGGTTTTGTTTCAACCAGATTGTAACTATCAGAAAATCAATACGCTTTCAAGACATGTTATAAAACATGCGATACAAAGAGGTACAACTAGTGTGAAATATTTAACAATATTATGTTAAATAGGGGGTGTATTCTCCTCTAAAAGTTCCTGGTTTTCTTACTTCTGAGAAATGACTTGAGACAGTTCTATACCGAAAAGTTCTTGGTACTTTTGAAAAAGGGATGTATCAAGCCAACTATAAAAATCTTTGATTACCTGGTCTCTTCCCTATCCCGACAATTCCTTTGAAGAGGGTACCCTATTGAAAATCTCCGTCTCAAGAGTACCAAGCATCTGCATTATACCGGTCTGCTCGACATTTATGACCCGGGAAATATCAATGTACTTCTTGCCCGAACCCCGGCTTATAGGGAAACACTTTTCTTTTAGTTGCAGCGATGCATCGCAAATAGGTGCATGGTAGTCCTTCCTGGCCTTAACTACCACGGGTAGGGAACCATCTGACGTAAGCCAGACTGGTACAGCTACCGAGGTTAAAGGAAATCCAAGAATTGTCCACATAACAGTATTAAGGGGGCTTTCGTCTCTGGCCGTTCCTACCACCATCATTACCGATGCTGTTGAATTTCGGGGAATAAAGTCCTCAAAAAACCGGTACGCCGGCTTATCTGAATTTTCAGGTAAATCTTTGGAAAGGTCGTCACCTGTAAGTGAGTGTGTAAGATTCCGGGAGATATTATTAATAAGGTACTGAGGGCTGTAACGACCGGTTGCCGCTACATCATAGAGGACATTTTCAGCAGTAGCATATCTGATATACCCTGCACCTTTTTCAGGCGATCCGGTAAAGGCATGATTTGTCCTGATAAGGTATCCGAATGGAGCTACTGCAGGGTCGTTTACATCTATCTTGCGAAATCCATAGTTTCCAGTTTCAAAATATGCTGCACCACCTTTTGCATCAATCACACCAAAGTTCGTGTCTGCACCCAATGGTTTCGGCATGTCGTTGAGCATCTTCTCAAAATCGTCAACGGTGGCACATGTCATTAATGCCAGTTTCATCAGATCTCCCTCCTGGTCCATAAAAGTCGTTGTGTCACCAACATTCATGTTATAAGCGACAGAATTCATAATGGCAAATCCGGTACTGTTGTACCCTCCAAATACTTCACCTCTCCAATTCTTTGTGCCGTTTACAACGCCTATATATGGGTACTTCCCATCAGTGAAATACGCAAGCGCATTATCGAGTGTACCTGTATCACGATGCTTATAAAGGATGGGTTTACCATCGGGTGTATACTTTCCGCTGATGATAAAGGTGGTACAAGCTTCCGATATTCCTGAGCCCATCGATACCAGCAGGAGTAGAGTAAAAAGAATAATACGTCTCATTTTAATCTGTTTTACCCAAAGATAGAACATTAAGTAGTGCATGTTGAGAGCAAGTTTATGCTCTTGATACAATAACAGGCTGGATTTCTAGAGTAATCTCTTCTCCCTGCCTATCAGAACATACAGTATTAGCCCGATTGGTCCTGTAAAAATTACTACAATAATCCAGAGAACCTTTATGACAGGTTCCATGCTCTTATTGTTGAGGATATCAATAATGGCCCATATCCAGAGTATAAACAGGGCTATTGTCACAAGGATCCCGATAAGAGAGCCCAGAAAACGAAAAAGAAGTAAATGTCCCATTTTGTAGTATATCTATATTCAGTATAAATCTACAAAAATTAATCCCTCTGTTCAATAATTAGAGGGTTCGAAAGATGAAAATAAAATTCAGGAAGATTTTGGGCAAAACAATGATTGGACAGACCGTTTATATAATGAACAAAACCTTATGGAGAAGTGTTTGAGTAATATAAAACGAAATAAGATGAAAACATTAATAACAATAGTTATGGCATTATTTGCAGGCGCTGCATTAAGCGGACAAAGCGGGAAAAGTTTTTACGACTTTAAGGTAAACACACTCGAAGGAGAACCATTTGATCTTTCAACACTTAAAGGGAAAAAGGTACTTGTGGTAAATACTGCTTCAAAGTGTGGTAATACTCCTCAATATGAAGAGTTGGAAGCACTTTACAAGGAATATGGAAGCAAGGGATTTGTAATAATTGGTTTCCCTGCCAATAATTTTCTCGGACAGGAACCCGGATCCAATGAGGAGATAAGGGAGTTTTGTACCCGTAATTATGGTGTTACCTTCCCTATGATGGAAAAGATATCCGTTAAAGGTTCCGATATGCACCCTCTTTACCAGTGGCTCACTAAAAAAGCTAATAATGGTGTTATCGATGCTCCTGTAACATGGAACTTCCAGAAATTCATGATCGACGAAAAGGGTAATGTTATTGACTCAATAAGCCCCAGGACAAAACCGGCCAAGTCGGAAAAACTGATGACCTGGATCAAGGGATCGTAAAACCCAGCTGAAGATCATTTAATATATTCACTGGTGGAATGGATGTAACAATATCCCAGCCTCTTTTGATGTAATAATCCTTCAGAATATTATCTAAAGCAGAATAATCCGGGGTGACCAGTTTGGTCTCCCCGTTTTCTGTTTTAGCAAAGAACTCCGATGGAATTGTATCGTCATCCCTGGTGAAACCTTCCCTTATATTGAACATCTTCTCAAGGGTAAAAACTCTTCTTCCAACAGTTATCAGGTCCTCTTCGGAAAAGGTTATCCCGGTGATGGCCTCCAGGTATTCGGAATATTTAATCTCAGTACCGAAAAGGCCTCTTGCATAACTGCAGGACCCGATTGAATCAACAAGTGCATTCTCATCCTGCCTTTCGGGGGTACTGCCGTTAATATGACACGACCCTCTGTTGGAAGTAGCATGAGAAAGAGCCCATCTTCTGAATTCATCAACAGGTCGGAATATGGCAAAAATATGCCCCTTAATAGCAGGAATCTTAATTTTGTTGTTGTTTGTTGTGGAGCTAAAGGCTCCTTTTCTGCATAAATCAAGATAACTGGTGAGGATCTCATTCTGGTCTCTTCCTCCCGGATTCCCACCATAATAATTTGAAATGATAACAGCCGAAGAGATTATGTCAACGCCCCAGTTATCGGCCATGTCAACCATCTCACGCATTAATTCATTGTTATCCATATTAAGTATCCTTCCCAGCATTTTTGATATTGAGTGTCCGCCGGAAGAGTTACTGTTCCCCTGATCTCCTTTGCTATACCCCCCCCTCCTGCAATCAAGATTACAGAGCCGACAGGGGCTTTCTGAGGGGTCTTCCATCGGATCTACATCTTTCACCGGTAATGCCTTCACCAGTGAATAGTACTTATTCAGGTTTACAACAGAGGGGTTTCCGGTCCCTCTTATTGCAATGGCTTTAAGGTTTTTTGAGCCCATCACTCCACCAGCACCACCACGACCTGCAGCGCTGGCGCCTGTGGTCATAATTGTTGCAAGAGATGAACCTGACTCCCCGGCCGGACCGATATAACAAACATTGAAATCAGCCTCAAGCTTTTTGCTTAATAGCTGTACGGTTTCATTTGTGCTTTTCCCGGCAAGGAATGAGCCATCTTCAATTGTTACCTCTCCGTTATCAATGACCAGGTAGACCAGATTCGCAGCTCTGCCAGTTATCACCAATCCTTCATAACCGGCTTTACGGATGGATGGACCAATATAACCACCCATATTTGAGTAACTTATTGTTGATTTAAAGAATCCGTTGTTGTTACTGACCAGGTGTGGCGATTTTGTAATTACAGATGTCCTTGTTGATGATGGTATAGGCAAGCCGGAGAGAGGTCCCGGAATAAATATCAATGGGTTTTCCGGTGACCGCGGATTGGTTCCTCCATTGGGAAGAAGCTCCCATAATAACCTTGCGCCGAGGCCTCTGCCTCCAATATAGTGGCTAATGTACTCCCGGGGGATCGATCTCACCATCATGGATCTCCCGGAAAGATCCACATATAGAATATGACCGTAAGGTTGATCAGAGCTTATTGACATTGATTGTTTTTCCCGGTTAAAAAGTTGCCATTAAAATACAATTTTCAATTATCAATAATCGGAGAAGTGATATTAATAGTAAAAAATCCTCAAACCCACATTTTTACAGGAATGTTGGAGATGCTTTTTAATAAAGTTTTCGTTTTTTAAAGCAGAAATCTTCTTGGATTAACCATCCCTATCTGTTTAATTATCTCCTTCCCCATAGCCGTCTCAAAATCGGTTCTGATGCTCCGGTAGTGACCTCTTACGACTACCATGTAGTAATCGTATCCGTAAAGCATTCTTTTCCTTACAAGTTCACTTCTTTCAAGCCTGTCGCGTATGATAGGATATAATCTAGGGTATGAGTTTGTGAAAGAGATGTCACTGTAGACGTTATCATAACGCCCCATGAAATCAATGATCCGGCTCACCCATGTATTGTTCTTGCCGGTCCTGTACCTTTCCCATTGTTCTTCTCCTCCAAAGTGGCCAAGATTTAGCCTTAACCTCGGATATGTCTCCAGTACCTTCTCCCAGTTGACCGGGTTATTGAAGTAGCGGGCGTAGGCATTTCCACTGGTGAAATACCTTGATTCGGGTTTTTCTGTTGGTTTGCCATCAGGACCGATCTTATACCCTGGTATATTTCTTACCCTGTTTTTGTAACCATGGACAACACCTCTGCTGCAGTGGGCTGTTACCGGATATATTCTTCTCCTCACATACGGAATAGATATCCATCAGTTTAGGGTGACCTGGGAGATATCCGAGTGTTGGGTATATCTTTATTCCGGAGGGAATGAATCCAAAATGGCCGCTAAAAGCCTTTATGAAGAGATCATATACATTATCTCCACTCTTCTCGTCAATGAATGTGGGATCGATGGGGAAGAAGGGCATTATATTATAACCATTGTCAATAAGCAACTTAAGCTCTTTTGCCTGGGCTTCTATGTAGTATGATGCTGACTCTCTTTTTTCAGCCGAGGCCCTCAGATGCATATCCATCATAAGTGGTACCAGTATTGTACCCTCCGGATAGTATGAGAGGAGCAGGGTGGCTATCTCTTCAACGGGCTTGTTGAATAGCTCAATGAAGTAAGCATTAAGACTTCCCCAGTCGTCGCTTGATCTTTTGTTAAGCCTGTGCAGGAATCTTACAATTTTCGAAGCAATTTCCATCGTGTACGGCATCCTGAGATTCATTAAGGCCTTTGGAACGATCTTCTCATTGAACAGATGGCAGTGGCAATCTATCAGTATATTATCATCATAGAGATATTGTTGTATTCCTGGTGCAACTCTTGTGGCGGGATCGGAAGAGATTGCATCAGCCAGCCGGAAAAAAGCAGTTCTTTCCATAATTGTAGGAGTTGTAACAGTAAAATTAAATAATTAAAATCTTATATGCCATTAATTTTCAACACATCAGAAGGAAGGGATTCCTTATAATGGGGTAGTGATGGTATTTAACATAAGGTTACTTTATTGAACTTATGTGAGATTTGCTACATTTGTTACTCTTCATCCATGAAAACTAGATAAACTCTGTAATATGCACATAATCAACGACTTTCTGGTGAATCTCGATTCTTATATCGGTGGACACGTATGGTTTCTGGTTCTCCTGCTGGGTACCGGTATTTTCTTTACACTCTATCTCGGCTTTCCACAGATAAGGTATTTCAGGCATGCGATACGTATTGTTATGGGTAAGTACGACCATTCAAAAGATGTGGGTGATACAAGCCATTTTGAAGCACTTAGTACCGCCTTGTCGGGTACAGTAGGGACAGGAAATATTGCCGGCGTAGCTCTGGCAATTCACCTTGGAGGACCGGCTGCCCTTTTCTGGATGCTGGTAACAGCTCTGATTGGTATGTGTACAAAGTTTGTTGAGGTTGCCATTTCACATAAGTACAGGGATATTCTTCCTGATGGAACAGTCTCCGGAGGACCTATGTACTATATGAAGAAGAAACTTAACATTAAAACCAAAAAAGGTAAGGTTATTAAAACCGGTCTTGTGCTTGGAATATTCTTTGCCGTTGCAACCGTTCTCTCTTCTTTCGGCACGGGCAGTTTGCCTCAGATAAACAGTATCTCGAATAGTGTCTTTGCAACATTTGGGATCAAGCATATTATTACAGGAGGTGTACTTGCGGTGATTCTGGGTCTGGTTATTATCGGGGGTATTAAGAGGATTGCCAAGGTGACTTCTGTTCTGGTGCCATTTATGGCAATTACATACCTGATAGGAGCATTGCTTGTTATCTTCACCAACTACACAAATATTATCCCTTCAGTTGTTGCCATATTCTCCGATGCCTTTACAGGATCGGCCGCGGCAGGTGGATTCCTTGGAGCTACCTTTGCCTTTGCAATCAACAGAGGTGTAAACAGGGGACTCTTCTCCAACGAAGCAGGACAGGGATCAGCACCAATTGCTCACTCCGCAGCAAAGGCACCGGAACCTGTTTCTGAAGGTATGGTGGCGATACTTGAGCCTTTTATTGATACAATATGTATATGTACTCTTACAGGCCTGGTTATTCTCTCCTCCGGTGTTTGGAATGAGAAGCTCGATAACCAGTTCCAGAATGTTGATATGCAGTTCCTCTCCGGCACATACAGTGATGTGGATGCGGATGCAAAGGTCCTCCTGGCTGATCATATTTCAGGCGAGAAGACATTGCCGCTTTATACGGGTACACTATTTATTGAAAATGGCAAGATGAATAACAGCGATATTACCCTGCTCCATGCGAGAAGTGTTGCTGAAGAGGTTGTCTTTAATTCGGGCAAGGACCCATATACGGGAGAGTTGAATATTGCAGGACGGGAAGTATGACAATACCTCACCTGTAACAGTAAGTGGCAAGTCACTTATGCACAGTGCTCCCCTTACCACAGTTGCCTTTACGCGAAGCATTGTAGGGGAATGGGGTAAATATATAGTGGCGATAGGGCTGTTGTTGTTCGCTTTTTCAACGGCTATATCCTGGTCATACTACGGCGACAGGGCCATTACTTTCCTGATAGGAAATCAGTATGTTGTATGGTACAGACTTGTCTATGTGGTCGCATTCTTTTTCGCCTCATTTACCGACACTACTATAATATGGTCGCTCTCATACATTACCATCGCCCTCATGACAGTGCCTAACCTTATAGGTATTCTCGTTCTTAGAAAGGACATCAAGTCCTCCATTGCACAGTATTGGATCGATTTTTCAAAGGATCATCCCAATGAAAAGATCGCAGGGAAGTATGTAAAATAGTCTCATATGGAAATAAAAAGAGGGGTGCCTGTTCGGTGACCCCTCTTTTTATTTCCGGATGCTGAAATGGTTTGAAACCTTTCTGGATCG